>NZ_CP144555.1:0-2400000 GCF_036607905.1 Streptomyces sp. SCSIO 75703 | reverse complement strand
TCAGGAGGCGCCTTCCGGTCCCCGCACGGACGGCCCGTCTCAGCGGTAGTCGTCCTCGTCGTGGTGGACGACCCGGGCCTGTTCCGCGAGGTCGCCCTCGCTGGCCCGGTCCGGTTCCACGCCGGTCAGCGAGTCGTCGCGCTCCGGGGCGACGTCGGCGTACTGCTCGGCCGCGTCGGCGTCGGGCTCCTCGACACCGATCTCGCCGGGCTCCTCGTTCTCGTCGTCGAAGGTCTCGGGGTCGGTGGGATCGACGGTCATGCTGGGCTCCCTTCCTCGAAGACGTCCCTGGCGCACAGGGGCGAACACCGGGTGCCCCGCCCCGAGCGTAGGAGACACCCGGTGCGCACGCCATGCGTCACGGGGTGAAGCCCGGCGGGGCTCCGGGCGGCGTCCCCTGGGTTCCGGGGAGAGTCCCGGGGAGCCCCGGGGCGGTCGTCCCCGGGTGCCGGGAAGGCCTCCAGGGAGGCTCCGGGCGGCCGTCCATCGGGCTCGGGGAGGTGTTTCGGAGGGGTCCGGGGTGCTCCGGGCCGCTCGCGGCGACGGCTTCCCCCTGGGGGCGGCCTGTGATGGCGAACACGTCAAGCGGGGCGTGATCGTCTCGTAACATTGCCGCATGTCTTCGACCGAGCCGCCGTCCGTGCCGCCCGCCACCGTCCTGCCCAAGGTGGCGGCCGTCAGGGGCACGGAAGGCGAACGGCTCCGGCAGGCGCACCTGCCCGGCATCACCCTGACGCTCCGCTCCCGTCCTCCCGCGCGCGAGGGGCTGCCGCCCGCGCTCTACGTGCACGGCCTCGGCGGCTCCTCTCAGAACTGGTCGGCGCTGATGCCCCTGCTCGACGACCTCGTGGACGGCGAGGCCGTCGACCTGCCCGGCTTCGGCGAGTCCCCGCCGCCGGACGACGGCGACTACTCGGTGACGGGCCACGCCCGCGCCGTCATCCGCCACCTCGACGCGAGCGCGCGCGGCCCCGTCCACCTCTTCGGCAACTCCCTCGGCGGAGCCGTCGCCACGCGCGTGGCCGCCGTCCGGCCCGACCTCGTGCGGACGCTGACCCTCGTGTCGCCGGCCCTGCCCGAGATCCGCGTCCAGCGCAGCGCCGTGCCGACCGGGCTGATGGCCGTCCCCGGGGTCGTCCCCCTGTTCTCCCGTCTCACCCGGGAGTGGACGGCGGAGGAACGGGTCCGAGGCGTCACCGCGCTCTGTTACGGCGATCCCGCCAGAGTGACCCCCGAGGGCTTCCGCAACGCCGTCGACGAGATGGAGCGGCGACTCCAACTCCCCTATTTCTGGGACGCGATGACCCGCTCCGCGCGCGGTATCGTCAACGCGTACACCGTCGGCGGGCAGCACGGGCTGTGGCGACAGGCGGAACGGGTCCTCGCGCCCACGTTGCTGGTCTACGGTGGACGCGACCAACTCGTCGGCCACCGCAGGGCCCAGCGGGCCGCACGCGCCTTCCGCGACTCGCGGCTGCTGACGCTGCCCGACGCGGGACACGTGGCGATGATGGAGTACCCGGAGACGGTGGCCACGGCGTTCCGCGAACTCCTCGCGGACACCCGGGAGCCGGCGGCCGGCGAGAGGACCGAGGCGGCCGTCGCGGACGAGCCCGCCGACCAGAGCACAGGAGGCTGAGGCGCGACGTGGGACGCCACAGCCGTCGCGGCCCCGCTCCCCGGGGCGACGACGCGGACGCCGCCGCACGGGAGGGCCTGATCCGGCGGCCCGGCCGCCGGCGGATGAGCGGCACGCCCGCGGAGGAGCGGGCGGCCCCGGCCGGTCCCGTGCCCGACGCCGCCCCGCGCGAGGCGTACGCCGGCCGGCCGGGAACGGTGCCGGGCACGCCGTATGACACGCCGTCGGGTACGACGGGCGGGCTCCAGGACGGCCGGACGGGCGGGCTCCAGGCCGGAGCCGGGCGGGTGGGTCCGCCGCCGGCGGACGGCACACCGCCGTACGGCTTCCCGGGGATCGCGGGCGACCCCGCGGGGCGCGGCCCCCGGGGCGGGCCCGGAGGCGCTCCCCGCGCGACCGACGGCGGCTCTCCGCGTACGGGCCCCGCGGCGGGCGGTCCCCGGTTCCCCGGTGACACTCCCGCGCACGCCGGGCCGCGCGTGCGCGGAGGACACCCCGAACACCGGGAGGCCGGTGGCGGCTGGGGACGGCTGGGCGAGGCGCCCGGCGCCGGGCGCGACACGCCGGCGGCACCATGGACCGGCACCCCGGAGGGCCCTGGTGTGCCGCTTCCGCGCCAGCGGCAGTCGCCGCCCGGCGGCCCGCCCCGGCGGGCCCCGGACGAGGCGCGGCGGGAGCGTCCGGGCGGGACGCCGCGCCGGGCGCGTGCGGAGGGCCCGCGCCAGGAGTACCTCGACGCCTTCGACGACGACGACGTCTTCGCCGCCCGGCCCCCGCGCGGCCCCGCCGTCTCCGGGCACGGCGAGGGCCCCTTCATCGGCGACTGGAGCGACGCCCCCGCCGACACGCACCCGGAGGGCACCCGCGGTGACGGCGGACACGGCGCCGTCGGCCCGGAGCGACCCGCCGAGGACCCCGCGCCCGCCAAGGGCGCCAAGGGGCGCACCTTCACCGGCATCGCCGCGGCGGCGGTGACCACGGTGCTGGCGATCGTCGTCGCCGGACAGGTCGCCGACGGCCAGGACGGCGAGGGCGTCCGCTCGCGGGCCGCCGCCGACGGGGCGCGCGACGCCCGGGGCGCCTCGGCGCGCACCGACGGGCGGGCGGTGCCCCCCGCCCCCGAGGCGGCGCCCCCGACCTACGCGCAGCGGATGAGCACCCTCTACCCGCTCGGCGCCGATCTGGAGGGACCCGGCACCTTCGACGCCGTCACCGGCGTCGCCAAGGCCCCCGGGACGGGGCGGAAGTACACCTACCGCGTCGACATCGAGCGCGGACTCGGCCTCGACGGCGACCTGTTCGCCGAGGCCGTGCAGAAGACGCTCAACGACGACCGCAGTTGGGCGCACAACGGGGCGCGCACCTTCGAACGCATCCACTCCGGGGACCCCGACTTCGTCATCACCCTCGCCAGCCCCGGTACCACCGCCTTCTGGTGCGCCAAGTCCGGACTGGACACCACCGAGGACAACGTCTCCTGCGACTCCGCCGCCACCCCCCGCGTGATGATCAACGCCTACCGGTGGGCACAGGGCTCGGAGACCTACGGCGACAGGCACATCCACGCCTACCGGCAGATGCTGATCAACCACGAGGTCGGCCACCGCATCGGCTACAACCACGTCACCTGCGACAAGGACGGCGACCTCGCGCCCGTCATGCAGCAGCAGACCAAGTTCCTCGACCACGACGGCATCCGCTGCCGGCCCAACCCCTGGGCGTACCCGGGCGCTTGACCAGGCATGGCCGAAGCGTCACGCCGTGTAGCGGCATGATCCCTTAGCGCGATCAAACGCACTCCGCCGACGAAAGTTACGACCGTTCACCCCTTTTGGTGGTGCGACGGACAACCGTCCGGCGCGCCCCCGCCTTGTCCGCTTACGTTCGTCCCGCTGCGAGCCGCCGGGTCAACGGCGGCTCCCGAAACGGGAGATCGGGGGTGCGCGCGTGCGCATCGGACTGCTTACGGAGGGCGGCTACCCGTATGCGAGCGGTGAGGCCGGACTCTGGTGCGACCGGCTCGTACGCGGGCTCGAACAGCACGAGTTCGACGTCTACGCGCTCAGCCGCGACGCCCGGCAGGAGGACGAGGGCTGGGTCTCGCTGCCGCCCCAGGTGAGCCGGGTGCGCACCGCTCCGCTCTGGGAAACCGAGGACGACGGGGCCGGGTACGGACGGCGCGCGCGCCGGCGCTTCGCCGAGTCCTACGCCGAACTCGCCACCGCCCTGTGCGCCACCGGCCCCCAGGACCCCTCGGGCCGTCCCGGAGAGGCGACCAGCACTGAGGCGGACCGTTTCGCCAACGCGCTCTACGGTCTCGCCGAACTCGCCCGGGACGAGGGCGGGCTCCCCGCCGCGCTCCGCTCCGAGACCGCCGTACGCGCCCTGGAACGCGCCTGTCGCGCGCCCGGCGCCCGGCGCTCCGCCCGCGAGGCCCGCGTCCCCGACCTGCTCACCGTCGCCGCACGCCTCGAACACGCCCTGCGCCCCCTCTCCCTCGACTGGTACGAAGCCGACGGCCTCGGCGACGTCGACCTCTGCCACGCGGCCTCCGGCGGCGCCGCGGCGCTGCCCGGACTGCTCGCCGCGCACTTCCACGGCGTGCCGCTGCTGGTCACCGAGTACGGCGTCCGGCTGCGGACGCACTACCTGCGCGAACCGGACTCCCCGCCCGCCACCCGCGCCCTGCTGGCCGCCTTCCAGGGCCGGCTGGCCACCGAGACCTACCGCCGGGCCGCCCTGATCACCCCGGGCAACACCCACGCCCGCCGCTGGCAGGAACGCTGCGGCGCCGAACGCCACAAGGTCCGCACGGTCCACCCCGGGATGGACGCGACGCCCTTCGCCGAGGCGGCCGAGGCGCCGGAGCGCGCCGACCCGCGGACCCTCGTCTGGGTCGGCACCGTCGAGCCCGCCAAGGACCTGGTCTCGCTGCTGCACGCCTTCGCCGAGATCCGACGCGAGGAACCCGGCGCCCGTCTCCGCGTCGTCGGCACCCCGGCGGGCCCCGAGGGCGCCGCCTACCTCGCCCACTGCCAGGGGCTCGCCGCCCAGCTCTTCCCCGACGAGGCCGACGGCCCCCACGCGGTCGGCGACAACCCCGTCTCCTTCGAGCAGACCGGCGGACCGGAACTGCCCACCCGCGCCGACGCCTACGCCGCCGGGGCCGTCGTCGTCCTCTCCAGCGTCGTCGAAGGGTTTCCGGCGGGGCTGGTGGAGGCCATGTTCTGCGCCCGCGCCACCGTCTCCACCGACGTCGGCGCCGTGGTGGAGGCCATCGGCGGCACCGGACTGGTCGTACCGCCGCGCAACCCCCGGGCGCTCGCCGAAGCGTGCGTCGCGTTGCTGCGCGACCCGGAGCGCAGGGAACGCCTGGGCGCCGCCGCGCGCGCCCGCGCACTGGAACTCTTCACCGTCGAGCAGAACGTCACCGCGTTCCACGGCATCTACCTGGAGATCCTTTCGAGGACCCCGGTCCGCCACCTCGTCCCGGACGACCCCGGGGCACCGCTGCCCTTCGCCGTCCCGGCCGAGGCCCACGTCCCCGGCCGGTGGACCGACACCTCCGCCCCCGCCGCGCCCCGGGGCGGCCCCGGCTGGGCGAAGGGCGCCCCCGTCCGGGCCACCGCGCCCGCCTCCGTCGGGGAGGGAGTGCGGTGAGCGGCCTGGACCGTCCTCGACGTCCGCTCCCGCAGGGCCCCTGGGAGACGCGGCCGGACCACGCCGACCACGGGATCGACACGCCCGCGACGCCCCCCTGGGGCGCGCACCGCGCCACCGTCGCCGACGTCAGCGCGCCCGGCCCGCTCGGTGCTTCCCACACGCCCGGCCGGGGGCCGATCGCCGCCGACGAGGTGTCGGGCGCGGGCCGGCGCGGCGCCGGCGGCCTGTCCGGGATAGCCCCGCACACCGGCGGCCCCGGCTACGGAGACGCGGCCGGGGGAGCGGCGGCCTCCGCCCTCGGCCGGGAGACGGCGACGACCGGGGAGGAAGAAGGCCGGCGGCCCGGCGACGGACCCGGCGCGACCGCGACGGCCCCGGCCGGGGGCATCCGGCCGGCCGGTCCCGGTGACGCGGCGTCCGCCGGGGACGCGGGAGACGCCGGCCCCGGCGGAGCGGCTTCCGGCGGGGGTTCCCGGCCGGGGGCCGGTCGCGGGGAGGCGGCCCGGCGTGGCGAGGGAACGTCCGCGACGAATACCGGGCCCGCAGCTCCTGAGGGGGGGACCCCCGTCGAGGGCTCCTGGCCGGCCGGTCGTGGGGGGACGGCCTCCGCGGGAGTCGCGTGGCCGGCTGCTGCCAGTGAGACGGTTTCCGCCGACGGCTCCCCGCCGGCAGCGGCCGGCCGTGGCGAGGCGGCCTGCGCCGCGCACGGCGGGTCCGCCGGCCGGGGCGCGGGAACGTCCGCCGAGGGCTTCCGCCCGGCCGGTCAGGGTGGGGCGGCGTCCGCCGGGGACGCGGGACGCGCCGGTCGCGGTGCGGCGGTCTCCGGGGGAGACGTCCGGCTCGCCGGACCTGGTCGGGCGGTCGCCGCCGCGGACACCCGGCCCGCCGCCCGTGGGCCCTGGCCCGCGCGAGCCGCCGCCCGTACCGCCGCGGACCCCGTCAAGTCCCTGATGCACCGCCACCGCGCCCTGTGCGAACGCGCCGTGGACCCCCTGGAGATCGCCGCCGGGCTGGAGGCACACGGCGTCACCGACCGCACCGCCGCGCGCTTCCGCCACCGTGACGTCTTCTCCCTCGCCGAGGAGATGTACGCCCGCGTCCCCCGCGACACCGACACGCCCGAACCCGTCACCGAGGCCCCCGACACGCCGTCGGCCACGCGCTGGATCGCCCTCGGGCTGCTGCCCGGCGTGCTGTGCGCCGCCACCGTGGCCGCCCTGCGCCTCACCGAGGGACGCGTCCAGGTCGTCGCCGCCGCCGTCGGTGCCCTCGCCGTGGCCGTGGCGCTGGGCGCGGTGCTGCGCCGGGGGCCGCTGCGCGCCGAGGCGCACGCCCCCGTCGGGCGGACCTGCTGGCTCCTCGCGTACGCCGTCTTCGGGGACGGACTGCTCCACGCCGCCCTCGGCGGCGGTCCCGACGGTCCGCCCGACGGCACCGCCACAGGACCGTGGGGGATCACCACCGCCCCGCTCCTCGCGCTGGCGCTGTCCTGCGCGCCCGCCGTCGGGACCGCCCACGTCCTCGCCACGCGCGCCCGGCGCAAGCTGGCCACGAGCCGTGGCCTCGCCGACTTCACCACCGCACTGCGCCCCCTGCTGCTCGGCCTGGTCGCCCTCTTCCTCGTCGTCCTCGCGGCGCTGCTCACCCTGACCGGCACCGTCCTCGACGAGCCCCACGGCCTTCCGCAGGGCCTCACCCTGGGCGCGCTGCTGCTGCTCGCCCGGCTGCTGACCGTCCACGGCTTCGCCCACGCCCCCTCGCTCGTGCTCACCGCCGTGGCCGCCGCCGAGGCGACCGCCCTGGCCAGCGTCTTCGCCGGCCGGCTGCCCGGCTGGGACGTCGCGGCCCTGCCCGTGGAAAGCCTCGTCGGCCTGTGGGGCCCGGCCGCCGTACCGACGAGCGCCTGTGGTCTCGGCGCGCTGGTCCTCCTGGTCCACGCGACCCGCCGGCTGACCCGGGCCTCGGCCCACGCCCCCGCGGACCGGCCGCGATGACGACGACCCCGTGCCCCGTGACCGCCCACCCCCCTCACCCCCGCCTCGAAGGAGACCCCCAGATGACCCTCTCCCGACCCGACAACCCGGCCCCGGGGGCAGCCCGATGAGAGTCCTGCTGATCGGTTCCACCGGGTACATCGGCCGCTTCGTCGCCGAACGCCTCCTCGCCGACCCCGCCGTGCAGCTCACCGCCCTCGGCCGCGGCGACGACGCCGACGTCCGCTTCGACCTCGCCACCGGCAGCCCCGGCGCGCTGACCCGCTTCTTCGACGCCGTGCACCCCGGGGTCGTCGTCAACTGCGCGGGCGCCACCCGTGGCGGCGCGCGCGACCTCACCCGGCACAACACCGTCGCCGTCGCCACCATCTGCGAGGCCCTGCGCCGCAGCCGCTGCGGAGCCCGCCTGGTGCAGGTCGGCTGCGGTTCGGAGTACGGGCCCAGCCAGCCCGGTTCCTCCACCGCCGAGGACGCCGTGCCCCGGCCCGGCGGGCCCTACGGCGTCAGCAAGCTCGCCGCCACCGAACTGGTCCTCGGCTCCGACCTGGACGCCGTCGTCCTGCGCGTCTTCTCACCCGCCGGCCCCGGCACCCCCGCCGGTTCCCCGCTCGGCCGGCTCGCCGAGGCCATGCGCCGCGCCATGCAATCCGGCGACGGCGAACTGCGGCTCGGCGGCCTCGCCGCCCAGCGCGACTTCGTCGACGTCCGCGACGTGGCCCGCGCCGTCCACGCCGCCTCCCTCTCCGCCGCCCAGGGCGTCATCAACATCGGCTCCGGCCGCGCCGTCCGCCTGCGCGACGCCGCCGCCACCCTCGCCCGCGTGGCCGGCTACGGCGGTGCCCTGCACGAACTCGACGCGCCCCCCGGCGCCATGCGCCCCCTCATCGGGCACCCCCGCTCCGAATCCCTCGGGCACCGCGACGGCCTCGGCCACCACCGGCCCGACCCGCTCGGCCACCACCGCCCGGACCCCCTCGTCCACCGCGACCACCGGGGCGACCCGGACCACGCAGCCCCCGTCGCCTACCCCTACCCCGACGGCTGCGGCGGCTGGCAGCAGGCCGACGTGCGCACCGCCCGCGACCGGCTCGGCTGGCGCCCCCGCATCCACCTCGAAGAGTCCCTCGCCGACATCTGGATGGAGGCGGCATGCCGTATCTGACCAGCACCGCCCAGGGCACCGCGAGCACCGAACTCCGCACCGGCCTCGCCGTCCCCGGGCTGGCCCACCCCCTCCTCGCCCCCGCCGAATGGGCCGGCCTCACCAGCCCGGGGACCCCACTGCACTGGGTCGTGCTCGACATCGCCGACGGCCCCGGCAGCCAGCCCGACCCGCACTGCCTCGAAGCCGCCGGACGCCTGCGCAACGCGGGCGTCCGCGTCCTCGGCCGCCTCGACGGCGCGTACGGGCGGCGGCCCTCCGGCGGCCTGGTCCTGGACGCCCGCCGCTACGCCGACTGGTATCTGGTCGACGGCTTCCTCCTCGACCGCTGCCCCGCCGACCGGTCCCACCTGCCCGAGGTGCGACGCACGGTCGCCACCCTCCGCGCCCTGCGTGACGACGCCCACATCGTCCTCGGCCACGGCACCCACCCGCACCCGGGCTATGCGGAGAGCGCCGACCAGATGGTCACCTTCTCCGGGGCCTGGAGCGACTACCGCTGGTCGCAGGCGGCCGAGTGGAGCGCGGACTATCCGCCCGAGCGCTTCTGCCACCTCGTGCACGGCGTCCCGCACGGACACCTGGAGGAGGCGCTGCGCATCGCCCGCTGGCAGGGCGCGGCGACGATCTACTTCACCGACCGCACCGACCAGGGCGGATGGGCCGACCCCTGGGAGACCATGCCCGGGTACTGGGACGATATCGTCTCGCGCCTCGGGATGGGTGTCTCGGAATGAAAAAGGCCGTGGCAGTGTTACGCGGAGAACAACCGTCATGATTGACCGACCAACGGAGTCCCCGTGTCGCTGCCACCCCTGGTCGAGCCGGCCCCCGAGCTCACCGTAGACGAGGTCCGCAGGTACTCCCGCCACCTGATCATCCCCGACGTCGGGATGGACGGGCAGAAGCGGCTGAAGAACGCCAAGGTGCTCTTTGTGGGCGCCGGTGGCCTGGGTTCGCCGGGGCTGATGTACATGGCCGCGGCGGGTGTGGGCACCCTCGGCATCGTGGAGTTCGACGAGGTCGACGAGTCGAACCTGCAGCGTCAGGTCATCCACAGCCAGGCCGACATCGGCCGGCCGAAGGCCGAGTCCGCGCGGGACACGATCCAGGGCATCAACCCCTACGTGAAGGTGGTCCTGCACCAGGAGCGGCTCGAGGCCGACAACGTGAAGGACATCTTCGCCCAGTACGACCTGATCGTCGACGGCACGGACAACTTCGCCACCCGCTACCTGGTCAACGACGCCTGTGTGCTGCTGAACAAGCCCTACGTGTGGGGCTCGATCTACCGCTTCGACGGCCAGGCCTCCGTCTTCTGGTCCGAGCACGGCCCCTGCTACCGGTGCCTCTACCCGGAGCCCCCGCCCCCCGGCATGGTCCCCTCCTGCGCCGAGGGCGGCGTGCTCGGCGTGCTCTGCGCGTCCATCGGCTCCATCCAGGCCAACGAGGCGATCAAGCTCCTCGCCGGCATCGGCGAGCCGTTGGTCGGCCGCCTGATGGTGTACGACGCCCTGGAGATGCAGTACCGCCAGGTCAAGGTGCGCAAGGACCCCGACTGCGCGGTCTGCGGCGAGAACCCGACCGTCACCGAGCTGATCGACTACGAGGCGTTCTGCGGCGTCGTCTCGGAGGAGGCCCAGGAGGCCGCCGCCGGCTCCACGATCACTCCCAAGCAGCTCAAGGAGTGGATCGACGACGGCGAGGACCTCGAACTGATCGACGTCCGCGAGCCCAACGAGTTCGAGATCGTCTCCATCCCGGGCGCCCGCCTGATCCCCAAGAACGAGTTCCTGATGGGCACCGCCCTGGAGAGCCTGCCGCAGAACAAGAAGATCGTCTTGAACTGCAAGACGGGTGTCCGCAGTGCGGAAGTCCTGGCGGTCCTGAAGTCCGCCGGCTTCTCGGACGCCGTCCACGTGGGCGGCGGCGTGATCGGCTGGGTCAACCAGATCGAACCGGAGAAGCCCGTCTACTGAGCCCCTTCCGGCCCGGCACCGGGCCCCGTGCTCCGGACGGCGGGGGCTTCGCGCACCACGGGTGCCCGAAGTCCCCGCCTCCGTCATGAGCAGACGGTGCCGTCCTCGGGAACCGTGCCCTTCAGCAGGTAGCCGTCGATCGCGGAGTCGACGCAGTCGCTGCCGCTCCCGTACGCCCCGTGCCCCTCGCCCTTCCAGGTGAGCAGCACCCCGACGTCCTGGCCCAGTTCGTCCGCCATCCTGCGGGCTCCCTCGTAGGGCGTGGCCGGGTCGCCGGTGTTGCCGACCACCAGGATCGGGGCCGCGCCGGGCGCGCTGACCTCCGGTGTCTCGTGCTGTCCCGGCACCGGCCAGTCGTGGCACCAGCCGGCGGTGTCCCAGCCGAGGAACGCGCCGAACACCGGCGAGATCTCCTCGAACCTCGGCAGCAGCTTCCGGGTCTCCTCCAGCGTCGGCCGCTGCTTGGCGTCCAGGCACGATATGACGCGCTGGGAGTGGGTCGTCGTGCCGTACCCGCCGGAGTCGTCCCGCTCGTTGTACCCGTCGGCGAGCGCGAGCAGTTTTGAACCGTCGCCCTTCTCGGCCGCCTCCAGGGCGCTGGTGAGCACGGGCCAGCCGGCCTGGCTGTACAGCGGCAGCACGATCCCGGTCAGCGCGAGCGTCTGCGTCAGCTTCCGCCCGGGGGAGGACGTGGGCAGCGGCTCGGCGTCGAGCCGGTCCAGCAGAGCGGCGATCTTCCGGCTGCCGGCCGCTGGGTCCTGTCCCGTCGACTTGAGATAGCCGTCCAGCGCGCGCTGGAAGCCCCGCGTCTGGTTCTCCGCGTGGCCGATCATGTCGGCGGTCGGGTCCACCACCGCGTCGAGGATCACGCGGCCGACCCGCTGGGGGAACAGGTGGGCGTAGACGCCGCCGAGTTCGGTGCCGTAGGAGATGCCGAAGTAGTGCATCGACTCGTCGCCCAGCACGTGCCGCATCAGGTCCATGTCGCGGGCGGTGTCCGTCGTCGAGACGTGGGCCATCAGGGGGCCGGCGGACTTCTCGCAGCCCTTGCCGAAGTCTGCGGCGTCCTCGAGGAACGCCTGCTCCTCGGCCGGGGTGTCCGGGGTGCCGTCCACGGACTCGGCGGCCTCGATCGCCTCGTCCTCCCGGCAGCGGATGCCGTGGCTGGCGGCGACACCGCGCGGGTCCCAGCTCACCAGGTCGTACCGCTGGTGCAGGGCGGAGGTGGTGTCCGCGTAGGACGGCATCATGGACACGCCCGAGCCGCCGGGGCCGCCGAAGTTGAAGAGCAGGGACCCGATGCGTTCCTTGCCGCGGGCCTTGGAGCGGATCAGGGCGAGACCGATCGTCTCCCCGTCCGGCTTCGACCAGTCGAGCGGCACCTTGAGCGTGGTGCACCGCCAGTCGCCGCCGGGTGCCGGGGTGTCGTCGGTGGCCTCGCACCGTCCCCAGTCGAGCTTCTGCGCGGCCAGTGCCTCGGGCACCCCGGAGGGCGCCGCCGACGGCCGGCCGCCGCCGGTCCCCCCGTCGGCCGCCTCGTCGCCGGACGAGCCGCCGGTGCAGCCCGCCGTCAGCAGTGCGGCGGCGGCCGTCAGGGCCGTCCACCGTACGAGTCGTGCCATGTCTTTCCCCCCTCGCGAGCCGTCCGCGCCGTGCGGCGGATGGCGTTCATGCCATGGTAGGCGGCTCGCCGGCCGCTCACCGCGTCCTGTGGATAACGCTCTGACCTGCGAGATCGCTGGGTTCGATCAGGTGCAGACGGTGCCCGCGGCAGGGGTGTCGCCGTCGAGCAGATAGGCGTGCACGGCGTCGCGCACGCACCGGTTCCCGCTGTCGTAGGCACCGTGCCCCTGGCCCTTGTAGGTGAGTTCGACGCCGACGCCCCGGCCGAGCGCCCTCGCCATCCTCGCCGCGCCCTCGTACGGGGTGGCCGGGTCGCCCGTGTTGCCGATGACCAGGATCGGCGGCGCGCCGGGCGCGCTGACGTCGGGGTGGTCGGCGGCCCCCGCCACCGGCCAGCCGGTGCAGCCGAGCAGGCCCCAGGCCAGGTAGTCGCCGAACACCGGGGACGCCTCACGGAACCGGGGCAGCAGCCGTTCCACGTCCGCCGTGTCGTACCGGGGTTTGTCGTCGGCGCAGTTGATGGCGATGTTGGCCGCGGTGGCGTTGCTGTACTCGCCGTTCTCGCCGCGTCCGTTCATGGCGTCCGACAGGGCCATGAGGATGCGGCCGTCGCCGTCGTACGCCTGCTCCAGGCCCTCGGTGAGGTACTGCCAGAAATCCTTCGAGTAGAGCGACTGGGCGATGCCGCCGGTGGCGGCGCTCTGGGTGAGCTTGCGGGGCGGGATGCCCGGGATGGGCCGGTCGTCCAGGTCCCTCAGCAGCCGGACGATGCGGTCCTCGACGTCCTGGGCACTGTCGCCGATGGGGCAGTCCTCGGCGGTGGCGACGCAGTTCCGCGCGAACTGGCCGAGCGCGAGCTGGAAGCCGCGGGCCTGACCGAGCGAGCCCTCCTCCTCGGTCTGGTCCGGGTCGACGACCGCGTCGAAGACGGCGCGGCCGACCTTCGTGGGGAACAGGTGGGCGTAGACGCCGCCGAGTTCGGTGCCGTAGGAGATGCCGAAGTAGTGGAGCCGGTCGTCGCCGAGGACCCGGCGCATCAGGTCCATGTCGCGGGCCGCGTCGGTGGTGGCCACGTGCGGCAGCATGCGTCCGGAGTTCCTCTCGCAGGCCGCGTTGAACCTCTTGGTGCCGGCCAGCAGCGCGGCGCGCTCGGCGGCGTCGTCCGGGGTGGCGTCCTGCTGGAAGTAGGCGTCGAGCTGCCGGTCGTCCTCGCAGCGCACGGGCGCGCTGCGGCCGACCCCGCGCGGGTCGAAGCCGACCAGGTCGTAGCGGGTGCGCAGGTGCTCGTAGTCCGCGCCGAAGGCGGGCAGGGTGGTCACGCCCGAGCCGCCTGGGCCGCCGAAGTCGAAGACGAGGGAGCCGATGCGCCGGTCGGCGGGGCCGCTGGACCGGGCCCGGATCAGCGCGAGGCCGATGGTGTCGCCCCGGGGGTGGTCCCAGTCGAGCGGCGCCTTCATGGTGGCGCACTGCCAGGTGCCGCCGTCCGGCAGCGGAGAGGGCGCGGGGCCGCCGCCCTCGGCCGGGGTGGGGGCCGGGCACGCCTTCCAGTCGAGTTCCTGTGCCGTCAGGTCGCCGCGGGCGGGTGGGTCGTCGGCGCAGCCCGCGAGCGAGGAGGCTAGCAGGACGGCACCGGCGGCGAGGGCGGCGGCGCGCAGCCGGGGAGGGGTCGGCATGTGCCCATCGTGCGGTCGCCCTGACCGGCCCGCCCGGGGCGGGAGGCCGTACGGGGGAGGCGGTGCGGCAGCGGTACGCGCGCGCAGGTGCGGGTGCCGCGCGCGGAGATAGGCGGGTCGCCGCGCGCGAGGCGGGGCGGGCGGCACGCGCGGGGGCACCGGTCCAGCCCGGTACCGGGCTGGTGACCTGAATCTACGATTCAGGTCACTAGAGGGCCTGCTTGCGGGAGAGGTGGTTGAAGGCCAGCCAGCCCGGCAGCACCGGCAGCCACAGGGTGAGCAGCCGGAACAGCAGTACCGCCGGTGCCGCGACCTCCTTGGGCAGCCCGACCGCGATGAGGCCGACCGTCAGCGTCGCCTCCACGGCGCCCACACCGCCCGGCGTCGGCGCGGCGGAACCGAGCGCGTTGCCCGCGAGGAAGACCACGGCGACGCTCGCCAGGCTGATCGAGGACGACTCGTCGCCGAAGGCCCGGATCGAGGCGTCCAGGCACATCACGAAGCACGCGGTGAGCAGCAGCATGCCGCCGATGCCGGTGACCAGCTTCTGCGGGCGCTGGAGCACGTCCAGCATGCGGGGCACGACCCCGGCGAACAGCGACCGCACGCGCGTGACGACGAATTTCCGCAGGAAGGGCACCGACGTCACGACGAGGACGAGCACCGCCACCGTCAGCAGCCCGGCGATGACCGTCCGGGAGGGTGACAGCGACGGCGTCTTCTCGGTGCCGGTCAGGTAGCCGAACGAGAGCAGCATCAGGATGTGGCAGCCCAGTCCGAAGAGCTGCGACGCGCCGACACTGGCCACCGCGAGCCCGGGACGCACCCCGGCGCGTTGCAGGAAGCGCGTGTTCAGCGCGACCCCGCCGACCGCCGCCGGGGCGACGATCTTCACGAACGAGCCGGCCACCTGCGCCGCCACCGTCCGCACGAACGGCACCCGCTCGGGCACGAACCCCAGGAGGGCCATCGCGGCGGCGAAATAGGTCGCCGCCGAGAAGAGCACGGCCGCCACGACCCAGCCCCACTGGGCGTTCTCGATCAGCGCGCCGAACTCGATGTGGGTGAGCTGCGTCAGCAGGAAGTACGCGCCGATCGCGCCGGCGATGAAGCTGATCAGGGTGCGCGGGCGCACCCGTTCCAGCCGGGCCGGCTCGACCGGCGCCTGTGGCCGGATACGGAGCACCGCGTGCCGGATCTGCGTCAGCAGGTCCTCCTCGCGCGCCCCCTCCATGGCCTCGTCCAGCGCCCGCTTCTCGGCCCGCTGCTCCGCGCGGACGGCCTTCTTGTCCGGCTTCCCGGTCGCGGCGGTCTCCTCGCCGGCCGCCTCCGTGCGGGCCAGCTTGGCCTGCCGGGACGCCTCCAGCACGGCTTCCCGCTCCCGCTCGGAACGCTCCCTGGCCAGTTTGCGCAGGGTCGCCCGGGTGGAGCGGCTGAGCGCGATCGGCTGGAGCATCGGCAGACAGTCCGCCACCGCGTCCGGGCCGAGCACGCCCACCGCGGAGGCGACCGCGCGCTCGGCGCCGACCCGCAGCCCGAGCGTCACGAGGAGCTGTGAGACGTCCATCCGCAGCAGCAGGTCGCCGGCCGCGATCTCGCCGATGCGCAGATCCGTGATGATCACCGTGCCGGAACGATCCACCAGGATCGCGTCGCCCACCAGCCTGCGGTGGGCGATGCGCCGGGACTGCAGGGCGCGGACTTGTTCCCAGGTGCCGCGCAGCAGAGCGTCGGTGATCTCCTCGTCCGGCAGCGAGTCGAGGGTACGCCCGCCGGTGTGCTCGTAGACGAGCATCACCGCGTCGGGGCCCAGTTCGGACGTGGCGATCAGTTTGGGCGCGTTGGCGCCCGCCGCGATGGCCGCGTAGGCGAGCAGGGCCTCCTGCTCCAGCGCCTGCCGCAGGGAGGGCAGACTGCTGCGCGTCGCGAAACCGCGCAAGGTCAGGTTGCGCCACGCCCGGTAGAAGAAGCCCTGCGCCTGTTGCTCCCGGTCCACCACCGTGACGTCCAGGGGGCGGCCGTCCTCCAGGGTGACGAAATAGCGCCGGCCGCGGTCGCCGGTCTCGGTACCGTCCGCGGGCATCTCCTCGCGGGCGGCGGTCACCGGGTGGAAGCCGACGGTGCGCAGGCCCGCCATCAGGGTGCGTCCGGTGGGGCGGATGTTGGGGGAGCCGACGGCGTAGAGCGTTCCGTAGGCCACGGTCCAGCCGATGAGGACGGTCAGGATGATCGAGAACGGGGTGGTGTAGCCGGTGACCAGCATCGAGAAGGCGTCCAGCAGCAGCACGATCCACAGCACCGCGCGCCAGCGGGGTCTGCGGGACATGCCGACGGCCGTCATGTAGGCGATCACCGGCGCCAGATAGCCGTGGACGGGATCGGTGAGCGCGTGCACGTCGCCCGGGGAGGGCTGCGTCAGCGCCTCCTGGATGGACTCCGGGGCGCCCTTGGCGACCCACAGGTCGGTGGCGAGCGTCACCCCGTGCGCGAGGACCGCCGCGAGGACGCCGTCGGCGATGCGCAGACCGTCGCGTTTGATCAGCCGCTCGATGGCGAAGGCGACGGGCACCAGGAGGATCGCGATGCTGGACGCGAGACCCGCGATCTTGATCAGCAGGTCGGGTGCCTGTCCGGTGCCCTTGTTGATGTCCTGTTCGAGCCCGGAGGTGGTGCCGTGCGCGAACGCGGCGACGGCGAGGAGCACGCCGATGGCGAGCACGCCCACCAGGAGCCGCATGAGGTCCGAGGGACGGTGCACGCGCGCGGGGAGCAGCGGTTCGTCGCCCTCGACCTCGTCGATGTGGGTCACGTCGGCCGGGTCGGCGGCCGTCGCCGAATGGTGCCCGGCCGAAGGCTCGCCGGGTCTTCCGGCCTTCTCCGCCCCGCCGCCGGGGGCGTTCGCTCCGTGCGCGTCCTTCTCGCCGTTCCCGCCGTTCCCGCCCCGTGTGGCGTCAGCGCCGGCGGCGTCCGGGCGTGGCGAGGCGTCAGCGGTGCCCTCGGCTCCCTCGGAGTGCGCACCCTGCTGCTTCATCGCCTCTTCTTGCTCTCGTATCACTGGTCACCGCCCGCACGATGGTGGCATGCCGCCTCGGCGTCCGGGCGCATCAGGGTGCCCGCGCGGGCGGCACAGTCTGCCCGAAGCACCGCGTCCGGGCGAGGGAGACGGGCCGCCGGGAGCATCCCGGGTTGTCGGTGGGGTGGGGCAGGATGGACCGGGTGAGCGAGCAGAGCCTTCCGGACGACACCCCCGCGCTGCCCGCGTACGCCGAGCGGGTGCTCGACGTCGCCGAGCTGATCCCGCCGGGCCGTGTCATGACGTACGGGGACGTCGCCGAGTGGCTGCAGGAGGGCGGCCCCCGGCAGGTCGGGCGCGTGATGTCCCTCTACGGGGGCGGCGTCCCGTGGTGGCGCGTGGTCCGCGCCGACGGTGTCCTGCTCGCCGGTCACGAGCGCGACGCCCTCGGCCACTACCGGACGGAGGGCACCCCCCTCAGGGAGGCCGGCCCGGCGGCACAGGCCCGGATGCCGCGCCTCGACCTGAGACGGGCGCGGTGGGACGGGGCCGGGCACGAGCAGGGTCACACCTGACAGCTTCCGCCATCCGGCGGGCCGTGGTGGGGCCGGTGATCCGTAAGAGGGAAAAGGGGCACATCGGGCACGTCCGTGGCATGACGTACGTTCGTGGGGCGAGGGACACGTGCGCCCGGAGCGACCCGGGGGATGAAGGGGAAGCCCCGCTTCCCCCCTGTCCGTCGGAGTGGCGCCGGCCGCGCGCGTCCCCCTCATCCCCGGGCCACCGCCGCCCCCTCGGGACGGACGGCCCACCAGCACACCCACCAGGACCGGCGAACCACGTGAGCTCCTCTTCCTCCACCCGACAGCCGTCGCACCCCCAGGCGCGACGGGGGAGCCGTGGCACCTACCGACTGGTCCGTACCCCTCCGGAGCGCAGGGACCCCCCTCGTCTGGACGCCGCCCAGCGCGCCGTGGTTGACCACCGGGCCGGGCCGCTGCTCGTCCTCGCCGGTCCCGGCACCGGCAAGACGACCACCCTCGTCGAGTCGGTCGCGGACCGGATCGCCCGGGGCGGCGACCCCGAACGCATCCTGGTGCTGACCTTCAGCCGCAAGGCGGCGGTCGAACTGCGCGACCGGATGGCGTTGCGCATCGGTGCCGCGCGCGCCCCCCGGGCGACCACCTTCCACTCCTTCGGCTACGCCCTCGTCCGCTCCCACCAGGACAGCGACCTGTTCGCCGAGCCGCTGCGGCTGCTCTCCGGACCCGAACAGGACGTGACCGTGCGCGAACTGCTGGCCGGCCAGCGCGACCTGGAACGGCTCGGTCTCGCGCACGTGCGCTGGCCCGACGACCTGCGCGCCTGCCTGACCACACGAGGGTTCGCCGACGAGGTGCGCGCGGTCCTCGCCCGCAGCCGTGAGCTGGGCCTCGCCCCGGACGCGCTGGCGGCCTTCGCCCGGCGCATCGGACGCCCCGACTGGCACGCAGCCGCCGCCTTCCTCGCCGAGTACCTGGACGTGCTCGACCTCCAGGGCGTCCTCGACTACGCGGAACTGGTCCACCGCGCGGTCCTCCTCGCCCGCCGTCCCGAGGTCGGCGCCCGCCTGGCCGCCTGCTACGACGCGGTCTACGTCGACGAGTACCAGGACACCGACCCGGCCCAGGTGCGGCTGCTGCGCGCCCTGGCCGGCGGCGGACGCACCCTGGTCGCCTTCGGCGACCCCGACCAGTCGATCTACGCGTTCCGGGGCGCGGACGTGAACGGCATCCTGGAGTTCCCGCACGTCTTCCCGCGCGCGGACGGCCGCCCGGCGCCCGTCGAGGTGCTGCGCACCGCCCGCCGCTCCGGGGCCGGGCTGCTCACCGCCACCCGGCTGCTCACCCAGCGGATGCCGCTCAACCGGCTCCCCGCCGACAAGGCGCGCGCCCACCGCGAGCTGACGCCGGTACGGGACGGCGGTCGCGTCGAGGTGTACACGTACCCGACGCCCGGCGCGGAACTGGACAACATCGCCGACATCCTGCGCCGCGCGCACCTGGAGGACGGGGTGCCATGGAGCGGCATGGCGGTGCTGGTGCGCGCCGGTGGCCGCTCCATCCCGGCCGTCCGCCGTGCCCTCACCACGGCCGGGGTGCCCCTCGACATCGACGGCGACGACCTGCCCCTGCGCCACGAACCGGCCGTGGCACCGCTGCTGACGGCCCTGCGGGCGGTCGCCGCGGCGGAGGCGGCGCGGCCGGGGAAGGCGACGGCGACGGGGCCCGGTGCCGGTGGAGCGGGGGACGACGACACGCGCGGTGGGGATAGCGGCGGCAGGAAGGACGACACGCCGGAGGGCGGGGGCCCAGACGCGGCCGCCGGGGAGGCCGAGCCGCCGGCCGACGGGCGTGTCGACGGCGGGAACGACGGTGACGTGCGGCGCGGCCATGGGGGGCCGGAGGACGGCGGTGCGCTGCCTGACCACATCGGGCCGGACGACAGTGGTTCGCCGTCCGACTACGGGGGGGCGGAGGACGGTGGTGTGCGGCCCGGCCATGGGGGGCCGGACGACGGTGGTGTGCGGTCCGATCATGGGGGGCCGGAGGACGGTGGTGCGCTGCCTGACCACGTCGGGCCGGGCGACGGCGATTCGGCGTCCGACCACGGGGAGTCTGACGACGACGGTGCGCTGCTCGGCCACGCGGTGTCGGACGACGGCGGTGAGCGGGCCGCGCCCGCCGGGCCGGGCGGCTGCTGGCTCGACACCGAGACCGCGCTCACCCTGCTCACCTCGCCGCTCGCCGGCATGGACGCCGCCGACCTGCGCCGGCTGGGCCGTGCCCTGCGCGAGGAGGAGCGGGCCGCCGGAAACGCCTTCCCACCGCCCTCCGACGTCCTGCTCACCCGCGCCCTGGCCGAGCCCGAGCGGCTCGCCGTGCACGACCCGGCGTACGCGCGCGGCGCCCAGCGCCTCGGCGCGCTCCTTGGCAAGGCCCGGGAGCGGCTGGCGGGCGGCGGCAGCGCCGAGGAAGCCCTGTGGGACCTGTGGGCCGGCACCCCCTGGCCCGGCCGCCTGGAGCGGGCCTCCCGCCGGGGCGGCGCGGCGGGCCGCAACGCCGACCGCGACCTCGACGCCGTCTGCGCCCTCTTCGCGACCGCCGCCCGCGCGGAGGAGCGCATCGGCGGCCGGGGCGCGCTGAACTTCCTGGAGGAGATCGACGCCGAGGACATCGCCGCCGACACCCTCACCCGGCGCGCCGTACGCCCGGAAGCCGTTCGCCTGATGACCGCGCACCGTGCGAAGGGCCTGGAGTGGCACCTCGTCGTCGTGGCCGGCGTCCAGGAGGGGCTGTGGCCGGACCTGCGCCGCCGGGGCTCCCTGCTGGAGGCCGACCGGATCGGCCGCGACGGCCTCGCCGAACCCCTCACCCCGGGGGCGCTGCTCGCCGAGGAGCGCCGCCTGTTCTACGTGGCCGCCACGCGCGCGAGGGAACGCCTCGTCGTGACCGCCGTGAAGGCACCGGCCGACGACGGCGACCAGCCCTCCCGCTTCCTGACCGAACTCGGCGTCACCCCGCACGACGTGACCGGTCGTCCCCGGCGGCCCCTCGCCGTCGCCGCCCTCGTCGCCGAACTGCGCGCCACCACCGTCGACCCGCGCGTCTCCGAACCGCTGCGGCAGGCCGCCGCCCACCGTCTGGCCCGCCTCGCCGCCGTCGCCGACGAGGACGGCCGGCCCCTGGTGCCCGCGGCCCACCCCCACCGCTGGTGGGGCATGTGGGACCCCACCGAGAGCAGGGCGCCGCTGCGCGACCGCGACCGCCCCGTCGCCCTCTCCGGCAGTGCCCTCGACCAACTGGCCAACACCTGCGCCCTCCAGTGGTTCCTCGGCCGCGAGGTGAAGGCCGACGCGCCCGCCACCGCCGCCCAGGGCTTCGGCAACGTGGTGCACGTCCTCGCCGACGAGGTCGCCTCCGGGCACACCGCCGCCGACCTCGACGTCCTCATGGAACGGCTGGACTCGGTGTGGAACGCGCTCGCCTTCGACGCGCCGTGGAAGTCGGCGCAGGAGAAGGCCAACGCGCGCGTGGCACTCGAACGCTTCCTGCGGTGGCACGTGCTGGACCGCACCGGACGCACCCCCGTGGCGAGCGAGCACGACTTCGACGTGACGCTCGGCGCCGGCGAGTACGAGGTGCGCATCCGCGGCCAGATGGACCGGGTCGAGGCGGACGGCGACGGCCGCGCCTACGTCGTCGACTTCAAGACCGGCAAACAGGCACCCACCGCCGGTGAGGTGGCCCGCCACCCGCAGCTCGCCGTCTACCAGCTCGCCGTCCGCGAGGGCGCCGTCGACGAAGTCTTCGACGGGGCGCGCCCCGAGCCGGGCGGCGCGGAACTCGTCCATCTCCGCCAGGGCGCGGCCCGCAAGGACGGCGGCGAGACCCTGCCCAAGGTGCAGGGGCAGGAACCCCTCGGCACGACCGGCGACGACTGGGTCGGCGACCTGCTGGCCACGGCGGCGGGCAAGGTCCTGGACGAGCGGTTCACCCCCACCGAGGGACAGCACTGCACGCACTGCTCCTTCCGCGCCTCGTGCAGCGCCCGCCCGGAGGGACGCCACGTCGTGGAATAGGCCGGCCCTCACCCGGGGCCGCCGTGTGCCGAGGGTCCGCCCCGGTACGGGGGCACCCCCTGCCGGGCGCCACCTGCCAGGTGCCTGACCCGGCCGACCTGCCGGGCCACAGCCCGCCCACGTCGGACCGGCTACCGCCGCGACGCGGGCCGCGCCGTATGCCCGTGCCCCGGGTGGGCCGCCGCACGCCCTGCCCGGACCCCGCCCCTCCGCCCCGACCCGGCCGTCCTGCCCGTACCCCCGCCCCCGGCCCGGACTCCGCCTCCCCGGCCCGGACCGCGGACCCGGGGCGGGCCGCCGCACGCCGGGCGCTTCGACCGGTCCGGTCCGCCGCGGGCCGTCAGCCGCCGACGCCCGTCCCCTCCCGGCGCCCGCCCGGCCCGGCGTTGTCAGTGCCCGCGGATAGCCTCTGTCCCATGCCCGCCCCTCTCACCGACCCCGAGCAGCTCAAAGAGCTGCTCGGCATCCCCTTCACCCCGGAGCAGACGGCCTGCATCGTCGCGCCGCCCGCCCCGCAGGTGATCGTGGCCGGGGCCGGTTCGGGCAAGACGACGGTGATGGCCGCCCGCGTCGTCTGGCTGGTCGGCACCGGCCAGGTCGCCCCGGAACAGGTGCTCGGACTCACCTTCACCAACAAGGCCGCCGGCGAACTCGCCGAACGCGTCCGCAAGGCGCTCGTGCGGGCCGGCGTCACCGACCCCGACGTCATCGACCCGGACCAGCCGCCGGGCGAGCCGGTCATCTCCACGTACCACGCCTTCGCCGGCCGCCTGCTCACCGACCACGGTCTGCGCCTCGGGCTCGAACCCAGCTCCCGCCTGCTCGCCGACGCGACCCGCTACCAGCTCGCCGCCCGGGTCCTGCGCGAGGCCCCCGGCCCCTACCCGGCCCTCACCCGCTCCTTCGCCGACCTCGTCGCCGACCTCCTCGCGCTCGACGCGGAACTCTCCGAGCACCTGGTCCGCCCCGAGGACCTGCGCGCCTGGGACGCCGGCCTCCTGGACACCCTCCGGGACACCAAGCTCACCAACGCCGACCTGCGCAAGGTCCCGGAAGCCGCCGCCGCCCGCCGCGAACTCGCCGACCTCGTCATCCGCTACCGGGACGCCAAACGCGAACGCGACCTCCTCGACTTCGGCGACCAGATCGCCCTGTCCGCGCGGCTCGCCGGACTCGCCGAGGTCGGCCGCGTGCTGCGCGAGGAGTTCAGGGTGGTGCTGCTCGACGAGTACCAGGACACCTCGGTCGCCCAGCGCGTCCTGCTGGCGGGCCTGTTCGGCGGCGGCACCGGCCATCCCGTGACCGCCGTCGGCGACCCCTGCCAGGCGATCTACGGCTGGCGCGGCGCCTCCGTCGCCAACCTCGACGACTTCCCCGAGCACTTCGCCCACGCCGACGGCAGCCCGGCCGGCCGCCAGGCGCTCAGCGAGAACCGCCGCAGCGGCGGGCGCCTCCTCGACCTCGCCAACGGGCTGGCCGCACCCCTGCGCGCCCTGCACGCGGGCGTGGAGGCCCTCCGGCCCGCCCCCGGCGCCGAACGGGACGGCGTGGTCCGCTGCGCCCTCCTGCGCACGCACGCCGAGGAGATCGACTGGATCGCCGACTCCGTCGCCCACCACGTCCGCACCGGCACCCCGCCCGGGGAGATCGCCGTCCTGTGCCGCACCGCGACCGACTTCGCCGAGATCCAGGGCGCCCTCGTCGCGCGCGACGTGCCCGTGGAGGTCGTCGGCCTCTCCGGACTGCTGCACCTGCCCGAGGTGGCCGACCTCGTCGCCGTCTGCGAGGTCCTCCAGGACCCCGGCGCCAACGCCTCCCTGGTCCGGCTGCTCACCGGCCCGCGCTGGCGCATCGGCCCGCGCGACCTCGCCCTGCTGGGGCGCAGGGCCCGGTTCCTCGTGGCCCACGCGCGCGTGGACGGCGACGACGATCCCGACCGGCGGCTCGCCGCGGCCGTCGAGGGCGTCGACCCGTCCGAGGTGATATCCCTCGCGGACGCCCTCGACACCTTCCTGGACACGCCGCTTGACGACGGTGGCGGCGACGACGGGCTGCCCTTCTCGCCGGAGGCCCGCGTCCGGTTCGCCCGGCTCGCCGCCGAACTGCGCGACCTGCGCCGCTCCCTGGCCGACCCTCTGATGGACGTGCTGCACCGGGTCCTCGCCGTGACCGGACTGGAGGTCGAGCTGTCCGCGTCCCCGCACGCGCTGGCCGCCCGCCGACGCGAGACCCTGTCGAACTTCCTGGACGTCGCCGCCTCCTTCGCCGCGGGCGACGGGCAGGCCACCCTGCTCGCCTTCCTCGGCTTCCTGCGCACCGCCGCCCAGTACGAGAAGGGCCTGGACAACGCGCTGCCGGGCGGCGAGAACACCGTCAAGGTGCTCACCGCCCACAAGTCGAAGGGCCTGGAATGGGACATCGTCGCCGTCCCCGGGCTGGTCACCGGAACCTTCCCCAGCGGGCAGGGCCGGGAGAAGTGGACCGCCCAGGCCAAGGTGCTGCCGCACGGGCTGCGCGGCGACGCCGACACCCTGCCCGACGTGGAGTCCTTCGACGCCAAGGGGCTGAAGGGCTTCCACGCGGCGATGAAGGAGCACCAGCACACCGAGGAGCTCCGCCTCGGCTACGTCACCTTCACCCGGCCCCGCTCCCTGCTGCTCGGCTCCGGCCACTGGTGGGGGCCGAGCCAGAAGAAGCCCCGCGGGCCCTCCGGCTTCCTCCGGGCCCTGCACGACCACTGCGCCGCCGGACACGGCGAGATCGAGGTGTGGGCCGACGAACCCGCCGAGGGCGAGGAGAACCCGGCCCTGGGCCGCACCGACGCCGACCAGGTCTGGCCGCTGCCGCTGGACGACGCGGCCCTCGCCCGGCGCCGCGCCGCCGCCGGCACGGTCCTCGCCCACCTCGACGCCCTCGCCACCGCCGGGGACGGCCGCCCCGCCGCCGCGCACGACGTCGAGGCCCACGACACCCCGGACTGGCCCCCGCCCCCCGAGGACGAGGACGAGACCGCGGAACCGGCCCCACGGGACCACGACGGGTACACGGACCATGAGGGGTACGGGGACCACGACGCGCCCCCCGCCGGGGACGACCCCGCCGACTGGGACTCCTGGAGCAGCGCCCGTCCCGCCCCGCCGTCCGGTGACCGCCGCCCCACGGTCCCGCACCAGGCGGCAGCCCCGCCGTCCGACGAGCCCCTCGCGCCCGCCCGCCCCGACGGTGTGGACGTCTCCCGGCTCACACCTGAAGAAGCCCGCACCGTCGCCTCCTGGGACCGCGACCTCGACGCCCTCACCGGCGAGCTGCTGCGCGCCCGCCGGACGGTCACCGCCGTCCCGCTGCCCGCCTCGCTCACCGCGTCCGAGCTGCTGCGGCTGGCCGCCGACCCGGACGGCTTCGCCCAGGAGCTGGCCCGCCCCATGCCCCGCCCGCCCCAGCCCGCCGCCCGCCGCGGCACCCGCTTCCACGCCTGGATCGAGGCCCGCTTCGAGGCACTGACCCTGCCCCTGCTCGAACCGGACGACCTGCCCGGCGGCGACGCCGAGATCGCCGACGAACAGGACCTGGCCTTCCTCAAGGACGCCTTCGAACGCACCGCGTACGCGCGCCGCACCCCCTACCGCGTCGAGGCCCCCTTCCAGCTCGCGCTCGCCGGACGGGTCGTGCGCGGCCGGATCGACGCCGTGTACAAGGAGGGCGAGGGCCCCGGCGCGACGTACGAGATCGTCGACTGGAAGACCGGCCGCGAGGGGAGCGCGGACCCGCTCCAGCTCGCCGTCTACCGCCTCGCCTGGTCCGAGCAGCAGCGCGTCCCCCTGGAATCGGTCACGGCGGCCTTCCTCCACGTCCGCACCGGCGAGGTCGTACGCCCCGCCGCGCTCCCCGGCCGGCGTGCCCTGGAGGAACTGCTGGCGCCCGAGCCGCCCGGTGACGAACCGCACGCCGGGCCCGCCCACGGAGGCCGATAGGCTCGTGAGCATGAGCCAGACCCCGGACAGCGCCGTCCGCGCGTACATCGAAGAGCACCGTTCGGCCTTCCTCGACCGCCTCACCGAGTGGCTGCGCATCCCCTCCGTGTCGGCTCAGCCGCACCACGCGGGCGATGTACGCCGCAGCGCCGACTGGCTCGCCGCCGAGCTGCGGACGACCGGATTCCCCACCGTCGAGGTCTGGCCCACCCCGGGCGCCCCCGCGGTCTACGCGGAGTGGCCCTCCGGCGACCCCGGGGCGCCCACCGTCCTCGTCTACGGTCACCACGACGTGCAGCCCGCCGCCCGCGAGGACGGCTGGCACAGCGAGCCCTTCGAGCCGGTCGTCCGCGGGAACCGTCTCTACGCGCGCGGGGCGGCCGACGACAAGGGACAGGTGTTCTTCCACACCCTCGGCGTCCGCGCCCACCTGGCCGCGACCGGCCGCACGGCTCCGGCCGTCAACCTCAAGCTGCTCGTGGAGGGCGAGGAGGAGTCCGGCTCGCCGCACTTCCGGGCGCTCGTCGAGCAGCGGGCCGGGCGGCTCGCCGCCGACGCCGTGATCGTCTCCGACACGGGCATGTGGTCCGAGGACACCCCCACGGTCTGCACCGGCATGCGGGGCCTCGCCGAGTGCGAGATCCGGCTGCACGGCCCCGACCGCGACATCCACTCCGGCTCCTTCGGCGGCGCGGTCCCCAACCCCGCCACGGCGGCCGGCCGCCTCGTCGCCGCCCTGCACGACGAGCACGGGCGCGTGGCGGTGCCCGGCTTCTACGACGGCGTGATCGAGCTCACCGACCGCGAACGCGCACTCTTCGCCGAACTGCCCTTCGACGAGGAGCAGTGGCTGTCCACCGCCGCGTCGCGGGCCACCCACGGCGAGGCCGGCCACACCACCCTGGAACGCGTCTGGGCCCGCCCCACCGCCGAGGTCAACGGCATCGGCGGCGGCTACCAGGGGCCGGGCAACAAGACGATCATCCCGTCCTCCGCCCTGGTGAAGCTCTCCTTCCGGCTGGTCGCCGGCCAGGACCCCGACCACGTCGAGAAGGCCGTCCGCGACTGGGCCGCCACGCAGGTGCCCGCCGGCATCCGCTGGGAGATCGACTTCGGCGCGGCCACCCGCCCCTGCCTGACCCCGCTGGACCACCCGGCGCTGCGCTCCGTCGTCCGCGCCATGGAGCGCGCCTTCCGCACACCGGTCCGCTTCACCCGCGAGGGCGGCTCCGGACCCGCCGCCGACCTCCAGGACGTGCTCGGCACCCCGGTGCTCTTCCTCGGCATCTCCGTCCCGTCCGACGGCTGGCACGCCCCGGACGAGAAGGTCGAACTCGACCTTCTCCTCAAGGGCGTCGAGACGTCCGCCCATCTGTGGAGCGACCTGGCCGAGCACTGGCGGCCCGCGTCCTGAACGGCTCCGGGCGCCCGCGGGGGCCGGGGTCCCCGGCGGCCCGCCCGCCCGGCACACTGGAGGGCGGCCCCGCCGCCGAGCCCGTCCGGACCCGGTCCACCACCGCCATACGACCGCCGAACCGCCTGCCGAACCCAACCGTTGCCCCGGGGGAGTTGGAAGCACCCGTGACCACCTGGACCGACCACACCGCCGACCGACCCATCTCGCTCACCGCCCCGAGCGGCATCGACCGCGCCGTGCACCACCGGCTCGACGAGGCATGGCTCGCCGCGGCGTGGAGCCACCCCACCACCCGCTGCTTCGTGGTCTCCGGTGGTCAGGTCCTCATCGACGAGACGCCCGACGGCCGCACCGAACTCGTCGTGACCCCCTCCTTCGAGGCGCCGCTCACCGAGGCCCACCGCTACTTCCTGGGCACGGACGAGGACGGTGTCAGCTACTTCGCCCTGCAGAAGGACTCCCTGCCGGGACGCATGGACCAGTCCGCGCGTCCGGCGGGGCTGCGCGAGGCCGGGCTGCTGCTCTCCCCGCACGACGCGGGCCTGATGGTCCACGCGGTCGCGCTGGAGAACTGGCAGCGGCTGCACCGTTTCTGCTCCCGCTGCGGCGAGCGCACCGTCATCGCCGCGGCCGGGCACATCCGCCGCTGCCCCGCCTGCGGCGCCGAACACTACCCGCGCACCGACCCCGCCGTGATCATGGCGGTCACCGACGAGGACGACCGCATCCTGCTCGGCCGCCAGGTGCACTGGCCCGAGGGGCGCTTCTCGACGCTGGCCGGCTTCGTCGAGCCCGGCGAGTCGGTCGAGCAGTCGGTGCGCCGCGAGGTGCACGAGGAGGTCGGCATCACCGTCGGCCCGGTCGAGTACGTCGCCAGCCAGCCCTGGCCCTTCCCGTCCAGCCTCATGCTGGGCTTCATGGCGCGTGCCGTCTCCGCCGAGATCGAGGTCGACGGGGACGAGATCCACGAGGCCCGCTGGTTCTCCCGCGACGAACTGGGCGCCGCCTTCGCCTCCGGCGAGGTGCTGCCGCCCTACGGCATCTCGATCGCCGCCCGCCTGATCGAACTCTGGTACGGCAAACCCCTGCCGACGCGCGGCTTCGTGTAGCGGCCGGGGGCCGTCCGGCCGGGCCGACGGCCCCGGACACGGCGCGGCCCCCTCCGTACGTCACCGGAGGGGGCGCCACGCGGGGGAACGTCAGATGGCCAGGGCCTGCTTCACCTGGGCCAGGCTCGGGTTGGTCATGACGACCTCGTCGCCACCCGTGGAGGGGACCACCCGGAGGGTCGGCACCGTCTGGTTGCCCCCGTTCGCCTTCTCGACGAACGCGGCGGACTCCGGGTCGTGCTCGATGTTGATCTCGGTGTAGGCGATGCCCTCCCGGTCCATCTGGCTCTTGAGCCGACGGCAGTAGCCGCACCACGTGGTGCTGTACATCGTCACAGTGCCCGGCATGTCTCTCGTGCTCCTTCGTCGGTCGGCGGTTGCGTGCTCGCAGAGAGTGAACGTACGGCACGCCGCCGCCATTCCCGCCGCAGTCACGGACCCCGGCGGAGAGGCGGCGGGGGACCCGCGGGCCGGTCCGCGGGAAGAACGGCAGGTCGCGGCGGTGTCGGTACGACCATCGGACCGGGCCTGTGGACAGTCGCCGCACCCGTCCCACCCGACCTGGCAGCATGGCCGTGTGACAGCAGCAACGCACTCCACCCTCTTCCCGCAGGCACCGGACTCGGCCGACGCGGTGCTCGAAGGGCTCGACCCCGAGCAGCGCGCCGTCGCCACGTCCCTGCGCGGTCCGGTGTGCGTGCTGGCGGGCGCCGGCACGGGCAAGACCCGGGCGATCACCCACCGCATCGCCTACGGGGTGCGCGCCGGCATCCTCCAGCCCTCCAGCGTGCTCGCCGTCACCTTCACCAACCGGGCCGCCGGGGAGATGCGGGGCCGGCTGCGCCAGCTCGGCGCCGCCGGCGTGCAGGCGCGCACCTTCCACTCGGCGGCCCTGCGCCAGCTCCAGTACTTCTGGCCGAAGGCGATCGGCGGCTCCCTGCCCCGGCTCCTCGACCGCAAGATCCAGCTCGTCGCGGACGCCGCGGCGGCCTGCCGCATCCGCCTCGACCGCGGCGAGCTGCGCGACGCCACCGCCGAGATCGAATGGTCCAAGGTCACCCAGACCGTCCCCGCCGACTACGTCCTCGCGGCCGCCAAGGCCGGCCGC
This sequence comes from Streptomyces sp. SCSIO 75703, assembly GCF_036607905.1. Classification (NCBI taxonomy): domain Bacteria; kingdom Bacillati; phylum Actinomycetota; class Actinomycetes; order Kitasatosporales; family Streptomycetaceae; genus Streptomyces; species Streptomyces sediminicola. Next base: position 2,371,028 of record NZ_CP144555.1, on the reverse strand, counting down.
GAGACCCCGCGCGACCCGGCGGAGATCGCCCAGCTCTACGCGGCCTACGAGGAGCTCAAGCGCGGCCGGGGCGTCATCGACTTCGAGGACGTGCTGCTGCTGACCGTGGCCGTCCTCCAGGACCGGCACGACGTCGCCGAACAGGTCCGCGCCCAGTACCAGCACTTCGTCGTCGACGAGTACCAGGACGTCAGCCCCCTCCAGCAGCGCCTGCTGGAACTGTGGCTCGGCGACCGCGACGACCTCTGCGTGGTCGGCGACGCCAGCCAGACGATCTACTCCTTCACCGGAGCCACCCCGGACCACCTGCTCGACTTCCGCACCCGCCACCCCGGCGCCACCGTCGTCAAGCTGGTCCGCGACTACCGCTCCACCCCCCAGGTCGTCCACCTCGCCAACGGACTGCTCGCCCAGGCCCGCGGCCGGGCCGCCGACCACCGCCTGGAACTGGTCTCCCAGCGCCCCGCGGGCCCCGAGCCCGCCTTCACCGAGTACGGCGACGAGCCCGCCGAGGCCGAGGGCACCGCCCGCCGCATCCGCGAACTCGTCGACGCCGGGGTCCCGCCCGCCGAGATCGCCGTCCTCTTCCGCACCAACTCCCAGTCCGAGACCTACGAACAGGCCCTCGCCGACGCCGGCGTCCCCTACCAGTTCCGGGGCGCCGAGCGGTTCTTCGACCGGCCCGAGGTGCGCAAGGCCGGCGTCGCCCTGCGCGGCGCGGCCCGCTTCGGCGGCAACGACCCCCTCCTCGACGACGCCGTCGACCTGCCCTCCCAGGTGCGCGCCGTGCTGTCGGGGGAGGGGTGGACGCCCGAGCCCCCCGCCGGCTCCGGCGCGGTCCGGGAGCGCTGGGAGTCGCTGGCCGCCCTGGTCCACCTCGCCCGGGACTTCGCCGCCGCGCGGCCCGGCGCCACCCTGGGCGACCTGGTCGCCGAACTGGACGAGCGGGCCGGTGCCCAGCACGCCCCCACCGTCCAGGGCGTCACCCTCGCCTCCCTGCACTCCGCCAAGGGACTGGAGTGGGACGTCGTCTTCCTGGTGGGCGTCGCCGAGGGCATGATGCCGATCACCTACGCGAAGACGGACGAGCAGATCGAGGAGGAACGCCGCCTCCTCTACGTCGGGGTCACCCGGGCCCGGCGGATCCTGCACCTCTCCTGGGCGCTCGCCCGCTCGCCCGGCGGACGGGCCGGCCGCCGCCCCAGCCGGTTCCTCAAGGGACTGCGCCCCGGCACGGTCACGGCGGGCGAGCACGCCCCGGGCGGCGGCACGGGCGGAGTGGAGCGCGGCCACCGGACGGGCAGCCCGGCCGAGGCACCGCGACGCAGACAGCGGACACCGGCCCGCTGCCGGGTCTGCGGGCGCTCGCTCACCGACGCCGGCGAGATGAAGCTGATGCGTTGCGAGGACTGCCCCTCCGACATGGACGAGGGCGTCTACGAGCGGCTGCGCGACTGGCGCCGGATCCAGGCCGAGCGCAGCGGCCAGCCCGCGTTCTGCGTCTTCACCGACAAGACCCTGATGGCGATCGCCGAGTCCGTCCCGGACGACGAACGCGACCTGGCCCGGATTCCCGGGGTCGGAGCCCGCAAGCTGCACCGTTACGGCGCCGACGTGCTGTCGATCTGCGCGGGGCACGAGGTCGCCGGAGCGGACGAAGAGGACTGAGTCCAACTCGTCGCGAAAATAGTTTGCGCATGCCCCGGGAATCCCCATAGGTTCTTGGTCACGGAGAACGGTGGCCTTCCCGAAGGCCCTGTGTCCGTGTTGTACTTGTGTATCCGCGGACTGCTACACCCCAGTCCCCCGAGACGCCGAGAGGAGGCGAGCCCAGTGATCAGCATCGAGACCGGCACCATCGTCAAAATGGCCGATTGCCAGGCCGTCTCCCTGTGCATGAGCGACGTCTCCCACCGGGGCACCGGTCTGTCCGGCATCGCCGTGCGCCCGGTCTCCTCCGTCGTGCTTTCGGGCCTCCCTGTCCGCGAGCGTGACGAGCGACCGACCACGGCGCTGGAAGCGGCTGAGGTGGCACAGGCCCAGGCCTATGCCTTCGCGGCGACCGGTGCCGGATTCCGCAAGCAGACGACGAACCACCAGATGTGGGCCTTCCGTGGGCCAGACCCCTGGAGTGATCCAGCCTGACTCGATCAGGCCGGCGCCTTCAGGGCCGCGGAACCCCATCCGGGAACCGCGGCCCTTCTGTTTTCCCCGAACAAGGAGAACGGCACGAAGGAGCCTCGGGACAAGAAAAGAACCCGGTACCCCGCCACCCGGCCGACCGGCCGGAACGACCAGACGAGGAAGACCAACCGTGCAACTCGAAGCGCACGCCCCGTCCGTACCGCCTTCCGAAGCGATCCCCAAGCCCGGCCTCTCTAAGGACCCCATCTTGACCCCGCTCACCGCGCTGACCGCGCTCGACGACGCCATCGAGAACCTCGGCGTGCCCGTGCCGTGCCGCTCCTACGACCCCGAGGTCTTCTTCGCGGAGTCGCCGGCGGACGTGGAGTACGCCAAGTCCCTCTGCCGCACCTGCCCGCTGGTCGAGGCGTGCCTCGCCGGCGCCAAGGAGCGGCGCGAGCCGTGGGGCGTCTGGGGCGGCGAGCTGTTCGTCCAGGGCGTCGTCGTCGCCCGGAAGCGGCCTCGTGGCCGTCCGCGCAAGAACCCGGTCTCGGCATGAACATCACCGGAACGATCGACCGCCCCCTCACGCACGACCCCAAGAAGCAGGCCCCGATGAAGCCGACCACTCCCGATCCCGCAGGCCCCGCGACCGAAGACATCACGACCAGCGGTGCGAAGGACTCGCGCCAGAACAGGACCCGCGAGATGCAACTCATCCCAGAAGCCCTGGCACGCGCGCATATGGACACGCGCCTGCGGGCCGCCGAGCGGGAGCGCCGGGCACTGCGACTGGCGACCGCCCGCCGGATGCAGCGCCGGGCCGAGCGCGCCTCCCTGCGTGCCCGGCGCGCGCTCGCCATGGCGGTCATGCAGTAACCCGTCCCACCCGAAGCCGGTGGCCTCCCCGCGCGGGAGGCGAGGCTCACCTCCCGGGGGCCGGTCCGTCCGCACGGACCGGCCCCCGCGGCATGTCCGAAAGGGCGTCAGCCCTCCGCCGCGGGCCGCGCCACCTCGTCGTCCGTCTCCTCCGGCGCGAACCCGGTCAGCCACTCCTCCAGTTCGTCGCGCAGCCGCACCGTCGCGCCCAACTGGCACAGCACGCCGATGGTGCTCAGGGTCACCCGGTGGATCAGCAGGTAGGAGGGGGGCAGGTTGAGCTGCTTGGCGAGCTGGTAGGCGGGGGAGCGGGGGTCGGCGATGCGGGCCGCCTGCCCGCGCATCCAGCCGCGGGTGAAGGTGAAGGCGTCGACGCGGGCCGGCTCGATGATCGGCGACAGGTAATCCAGGACGGCGTCCGGGTCCAGCTCGATGGACTCCTTGACGAAGCCCTCCGCGCAGAGCCGCTCGTAGACCGCTTCGGCCTCGCCGTCCAGGGACATCCGCAGGGACTCCCCGATGGGGGCGGGCAGCCCGCCCGGGAGCCTGTCGACGGTGCCGAAGTCGAGGACGCCGAGCCGCCAGTCGTCCTCCCCGAGCGGACCGCCGGGCAGCAGCCGGAAGTTGCCCGGGTGCGGGTCGGCGTGGAGCAGGCCGGTGCGGGCGGGGCCGGAGAAGAGGAAGTGGGCCAGGAGCTGCCCGGCCCGGTCCCGCTGCTCCCGGGTGCCGTCCGTGATGATCTCCGACAGGGGGACGCCGTCGATCCACTCGGTGATCAGGACCTGCTCGGTCTGGTGCACCACGTCCGGGACGACGATGTCCGGGTCGTCGGCGAACTCCCCGGCGTGGGAGCGCTGGGCCGCGGCCTCCAGGTCGTAGTCGAGTTCCTCGGCGACGCGGTCCTTCAGTTCCGTGATCAGCGGCTTGACGTCCATGCCGGGCACGAGGGGGCCCAGGAGCCGGGCGAAGCGGCTGAGCTGGTTCAGGTCCGACAGCAGGGCCTCTCCGGCGCCCGGGTACTGCACCTTGACCGCCACCTCGCGGCCGTCGTGCCAGATCGCCCGGTGCACCTGGCCGATCGAGGCCGCGGCGGCGGGCTTGTCCTCGAACTCCGTGAACATCTCACGCCAGTCCTCGCCGAGCCGCTCCCCGAGCACCTTGTGCACCGTGCGGGTCGGCATCGGAGGCGCCGCCTCCTGCAGTTTGGTCAAGGCCGCCCGGTAGGGGCCCGCGACCTCCTCGGGCAGCGCGGACTCGAAGACGGACAGGGCCTGGCCGAACTTCATCGCGCCGCCCTTCAGCTCCCCGAGCACCTTGAAGAGCTGCTCCGCCGTGCGCTGCTGCAACTGCTGACCGACGATCTCCGCGGATTCGCCCACGATCCGCTTGCCGAGTCCCCAGGTCGCCCGCCCGGCGAAGCCGAGCGGGAGCGCGGCGAGCTTGGCGGTCCGGGTGACCGCCTTCCGGGGAAGATCAGACATGCGCCCTCCAAGTCCCAGCCGGCCGCGCCGTCCGTGCCACACGGCGTACTCTCGCCGACGGCCAGTGCTCCGCCATTGTCTCGCGCTCACCCCCCTCTTCGGAGGTGTGTTTCCCCTTACCTTTCCCGACGGCCCGGCCGGTGTGCTCCCCGGCCCCGCCTCCGGCCCCCTCGGCGGGGCGGCGTTCCCCGTCGGCTGTGCCGTGTTCCCCTGTCGTGGCGCTCGTGCCGGCGGCTCCGCACGGACACCCCGGATGGCCGGGGACCGGGCGCGTCCGCCACTCCAATGCGGGCAGCGCGGCCTCCCACCGGGCACCGGCCGAGGACGGCGTCCGGCCGTCGAGGAAGGCCAGGGCGTGTGCCGCCGCCAGCCCGGCGACCGTGGTGGCCAGCGTGAGGTCGCAGGCCCGCACCTGCCGCTGCCCGCCCGAACGCCACTGGGCGACGAGCCGGGGCCAGACCGGGTCCCGCTCGGCGCGGTCGGCCTGAAGGCACCCGGCGCAGCCCGTCTCCCCGGGCAGCACCAGCGGGCCGACCACCCCCGTGCCCTCCACGACGCCCGCGTACAGATGCGGGGTCCCCGAGGCCATGAGGAAGTGGGCGCCGAGGGGGTCGGGGGCGTGCACCGCGACGTCGTCACGCGGGGCGAGGATCACCAGGGCGAAGCCGGGCCCGTCGTCCTCGGGCGGTGTCGCGGTGCTCCGGCGGGGTGGCCGTGAGGGAGCCGCCCGCCGCACCGCCCGCCGGGCCGCCTCGTCCCGCCGGTCGCCGACCGTTTCGGCGGGCAGCCCGCCCGGCGTGACGTCCCACGGCTCCACGCGGCCGCCGTCGCGCACGTCGACCTCGCCGACGCCCGCGCCCGCCAGTACCGAGGCCAGCAGCGTCCCGACCCGGCCCGCACCCCGTACCCGCACGCGCAGCGACGCGCGGGCGGCCAGGCGGTCGATCGCGTCGCCCGGCCGGGTCGTGGTCAGGGAGAGGGAGGCGAGGTCGGGGCGGAGACGGTCGAGGACCTCGCCGCGCTCCCGCAGGGCGTCGGCGGCCGGCCCGCCGCCCCGGGCGTCGTCGAGGAGGCCGGCCCGGGTCAGCCGCTCCAGCAGCCGGTCGACGTGGCCGTCCGGCAGATCCATCCGGCGGCCCTCCTCGCGGAGCAGGTCCGTCCCCCGGGTGCCGTTGAGCAGGTCGAGGAAGCTGCCGGTCGCCCCGTCCAGCGGGCCGAGGGCCAGCGCGTGGGCCGGTGTCATGCCGAACTGTGCCGTGCTGAGGTCACGCCAGCCGCGCCTGAGCGCGGGCTTCACCGTCGGATGCATGCCGTACCCCCGTGATCGTCGTCCGTCCCCGCACCGGCGGGTGCGGCGGTGTCCTCCACGGACCGCTCCAGCCACGGACCGCTCCGTCCACGGAGGTTTCCGTGTCCGCGCACCTGCGTGTCCGCGCACCTGCGTGTCCGTGCGCTTCGGTGTCCGTGCGCTTCCGTGTCCGTGTCTCCGGGCAGCGGTCCGGCCGGGACCGTGCCGGCGCAAGCCAGCATGCCCGGACGCGGCCGGCGGTGCGGAAAGTTGTCCACAGGTGGTGGGTGATGGTCGTACGAGCACACCGCGAGATGCTCCGCCATCCCCACCGCGCGCCGGCCCCTGCCGCCGCGCCGGATCGGGGGCGAACCGTGTGCGGAGCCGGGACTTCCCCGGGGACAGCGGGTAACGTCGGGGCGTGTCCGCCGACCCACTGCACCGCGCCGGGGCCGCCCGGCGTGCGCCGACGAATCCCCCGCCGACCGGCCCGGAACCGGACGCCGTGGAGATCCGCAGAAGCACGCGCCGCCGCCGTACGGTCTCCGCCTACCGCGAGCGCGACCGCACCGTCGTGCTGATCCCCGCCCGGATGTCCGAGGCCGAGGAACGCCGCTGGGTACGGGTCATGCTCGACAAGCTGGCCGCCCAGGAGAGCCGGCGCGTCCTCGGCGACGCGGAGCTGGCCGAGCGCGCCGAGCGCCTGTCGGGCCAGTACCTGGACGGCCGGGCACGGCCCGCCTCCGTGCGCTGGGTCACCAACCAGAACACGCGCTGGGGCTCGTGCACCCCCTCCGAGGGGAGCATCCGCCTCTCGCACCGCCTCCAGGGGATGCCCGAGTACGTCGTCGACTACGTCCTGCTGCACGAACTGGCGCACCTGCTCGTCCCCGGCCACGGGCCCGACTTCTGGCGGCTGCTGGAGGCGTACCCGCGCACCGAGCGGGCCCGCGGCTACCTGGAGGGAGTGGTCGCCGCCGACCGCCTGCCACACCTCTCCGGAGCGCGGGAGGCGTAACCCGCGCGCGGGGAGGGGCCACGCGCTCGCGCCGAAAGCGGGCCACCGCGTAACCCGCGCCCGCGCGCGGAGAGCGCTCCCCGCCCCGTCGGCGGCCGGTGGGGAACGTCCGGTCAGGGCTGTGTACCGGGTCTGTACCGACTTCGTCCGGTGTCGGAGTTTGCCGTTAGCCTGGCGCGACGCACTCGTATTCGGATGGGGGACGGTCGTTACGCATGGCCAGGGAATTCCAACGCGGCCACAAGGCCAGGGTCAGTGACCTCACCGCGGGCACGGATCTGTACGTGGGCGTGCAGATCTCCGGTCCCGGACTGAGCTTCGACATCAGCTGCTTCGGGCTCGACGCCGACGAACGGCTCTCGGACGACCGGTACTTCGTCTTCTACAACCAGCCGCAGTCCCCCGAGGCGTCCCTCCGGCTCCTGGGCGCGCAGGCCGGCGACACCGAGTCCTTCCGGGTCACGCTCGACCGGGTCCCGCAGCAGATCCAGAAGTTGTCCTTCACGGCCACGATCGACGGCGACGGGCAGATGTCGCAGGCCGGCCCCGGTTACCTGCGGATCGTCGCCGGCGGCGAGGAGGTCGCGCGCTACCCCTTCGACGGCTCGGAGTTCTCCACCGAGCGGGCCGTGATGCTGGGCGACTTCTACCGGAAGGACGGATGGCGGTTCGCCGCCGTCGGCCAGGGCTTCGACGGCGGGCTGGAGGCGCTGCTGAAGAACTTCGGCGGCGAGGTCGCCGAAGAGGAGGAGCCGACGCAGCCCGAGCCGCCGCAGCCGCAGACCGCCGCGCCCCCGGCCTTCGCCCCGCCCGCCCAGGCCGCTGCGCCCCCGGCCTTCGCCGCCCCGGCCCAGGCCGCCGCGCCGCCCGCCCCGGCGCCCGTACCGCAGCAGGCCCCGCCCGCCCCGATGGGCTTCACACCGCCGCCCCCGTCCACGCCGTCGGGCGCACCCGACGTCCACGCCGCGCAGACGATCATCGCCCCGCTGCACACCCCGCCCGGCGGTTCCCCGGTGCCGCCCCCGCCCCCGCCGCCCGGCGTGCCGGGGCAGCCGCCGCCCCACGGCCACGTTCCCGGCCAGGCGCCCCCGCCCCCCGGTTACGGCCAGCCGCCGCACGCGCCGACCCCGCCGCCCGGCTACGGCATGCCGCCCCACGCGCCCGCCCCGCCCCCCGGCTACGGTCAGCCCCCGCACGCGCCCGCCCCGCCGCCCGGCTACGGGCAGCCCCCGGGCCACGGGCAGCCCGCCCCCTACGGCGTCCCGCCGAGCCCGCCCCCCGGCACCGCCCCGCAGGGCACCGGCGTGGCCGGCGCGCTCCAGCGGTTCCGGGAGACCGAGACGGGCCACCGCTGGACGCTCCAGAACAGCAAGCTGGTCCGTGTCGACCTCGGCACCGCCGACCAGCCGGTCCTGGCCCGGCAGGGCAGCATGGTCCTCTACCAGGGCAAGGTCGACTTCGCCTACAAGGGCGCGGGCTTCGCCGGACGGATCGTCGGCAACGCCACCGGCCAGGAGATGCAGCTCATGCGCTGCACCGGCAAGGGACAGGTCTTCCTCGCCGAGGAGGCCGCCATGCTGCACCCCATCGAGTTGCAGGGCGACGCGGTGTGCGTCTCCGCCGAGAACGTGCTGGCCTTCGACGAGAGCCTCCAGTACGAGGTCCGCCGCATCGAGGGACACGGCATCCCGGGCGGCGCGCTGTTCACCATGCAGTTCCAGGGCACCGGCACGCTCGTCGTCAAGACGCGCGGCGTCCCGGTCGTGCTGCCGGTCACGCCGACCACCTTCGCCGACTGCAACGCCGTCGTCGCCTGGTCCGCCGCCGCCCAGGTGATCGTCTCCAGCCAGGTCCGGATGCGGCGCAACGCCTACCCGGGCGACACCGGCGAGAGCGTGAACCTCCAGTTCCGGGCGGCGCCCGGCAGCTTCGTCGTCGTCCAGCCGTACGAGATCTGAGGGAGCGCCCGACATGAACCAGCCGCTCGCGGGCTACGCTCCCGCACCCGTCACCGCCCGCATGGAGAACCACGGCGACCACATGCTGAAGGTCGCCATGCAGACCGGGAACGACCTCTACGCGCGCGTGGGCTCGATGGTCGCCTACGAGGGCTTCGTCCAGTACGAGCCCAGCCCCTCGGCCGTGCGCCAGATCGCCAAGGACTGGGTCACCGGCGAGGGCGCTCCCCTCATGAAGTGCACCGGCGACGGACTGCTCTACCTCGCCGACTACGGGGCGAACGTCGTCGTGATCAACCTCGACGGCGACGGGATCTCCGTCAACGCCACCAACCTGCTCGCCTTCGACGCCCACCTGAGCTGGGGCGTGGAGCGGGTCAAGGGACTCGCCAAGTTCGCCGGGCAGGGCCTGTGGAACACCAGGATCTCCGGGCAGGGGTGGGTCGCGCTCACCTCCCGGGGCACGCCGATCGTCGTCGACTGCGGCGGAGGCGAGGACGAGACCTACGTCGACCCGGACGCGCTCGTCGCCTGGTCCCCGAACCTCCGGGTGAAGGGCAAGCGCAGTTTCAAGGCGCAGTCGCTGATCGGCCGCGGCAGCGGCGAGGCGTACCAGATGGCCTTCTCCGGTCAGGGCATCGTCGTCGTCCAGCCCAGCGAGGACAGCACCGACCGCCTCCGGATCAGGGGCTGAGGGGGAGCCAGAACACCATGCAGAGCCCGATTTTCGCCTACAACGACCAGCAGACCCAGGAACGCTGGAGCCTGCAGAACAAGCACATGCTCCGCGTGGTCCTGGAGGGCCACGACGACATCCTCGCCCGCAAGGGCACGATGGTCGCCTACCAGGGCCTCGTCGAGTTCGACGCCGAGTACCAGAGCGGCGGGCAGACGCGCACGCGCGCGTACACCGGCGAGGGCCTCGACCTGATGCGCTGCCACGGGCAGGGCACGGTCTACTTCGCCAACCTCGCCCAGTACGTGCACGTGATGGAGGTCGAGCGGGAGGGGCTGACCGTCGACAGCGCCTACGTGCTGGCGATGGACTCCTCGCTGCACCACGAGGTGATCGCCGTGGACAGCCAGTACGGCATCTCCGGCTCCGGCAAGTACCAGCTCAACATCACCGGCCACGGCCGGGTCGCCCTGATGACCTCGGGCGCGCCGCTGCTGATGCGGGTCACGCCCGACCGGTACGTCAACTGCGACGCGGACGCGATCGTCGCCTGGTCGACCTCGCTGCGCGTGCAGATGCAGGCGCAGACGCACTCCTCCGGGGTGTGGCGGCGGCGTGGCAGCACGGGCGAGGGCTGGGAGCTGAGCTTCATGGGCGAGGGCGTCGCCCTGATCCAGCCCAGCGAGCTGCTGCCGCCGCAGGACGCCCAGATCGGGCAGGGCCTGGCCGCGCAGTACGGCTTCGGCGGGCAGGGCGCCCGCGGCCACAACCAGGGCAACGTCTGGAGCTGAATCCGGGCCACGGTGAGGGGCGACCGCCCAGGCGATCGCCCCTCACCCGCCGAGTGGGTCCGCCCGCCGGCCACGGACGCCAGGGGCCGCTCCGCCCTCCCCGGCCCGCCGACCGGGGTCAGACCCGCTCGCGCGCCGCCGCCGCCAGGCGGACGACCGACTCGTCGGCCACGTCCGCGACGTCTCCGTACGGGTACCAGCGCAGGTCCAGGGACTCCTCGCTGATCGACTCCACGGCGCCGGCGGGCGCCACCGCCGCGTACTGGACGTCCAGGTGCCAGGCGCACGGCGTGAGGTGGCGGTCCAGCCGGACCGGGCCCCCGGGCACGAGGGCCAGCCCCTCGATGCCGGACTCCTCCCGCGCCTCGCGCAGCGCCGCCTCCGCCAGCGACCGGTCGCCCGGCTCGCAGTGGCCGCCCATCTGGAGCCACATGCGCAGCTTCCGGTGCAGGGTGAGCAGCACCCGGCCGCGCGAGGGGTCGATCACCAGGGCGCTCGCCGTGAGGTGACCCTCCCCGCAGGACTTCCACATGCCGTCCGGGTGCGCCGCGAGGTGGTCCAGGTAGATCCGGCGCAGTGCGTCCTGGCCCTGGTGTCCCTTGACCACCAGGGCCGCGTCCTCGTGGAGGCTCACTCGGCGCCGTCGCCCTTGCCCGGGTCCTCGCCCCTGTCACCCCGGGGGGTGTCCGGACCGTCCGCGGGCGCCTCCCCGTCGTCCTGCTCCTTCTTGTGGAGGTCGGGCTTGCCGGCCGCCTCGCCGAGCATGCGGTCCAGCTCGGAGAAGTCGAGCTGCTCGCGGTGGACGAAGCCGTCCGGGTCGTCCAGGTCGGTCGCCGTCGGCAGCATGTCCGGGTGGGCCCACAGCCCGTCCCGGCCGTCGACGCCGCGCGCGTCGGTGAGCGACGCCCACAGCCGGGAGGCGTCGCGCAGCCGGCGCGGACGCAGCTCCAGGCCGATCAGCGTGGCGAAGGTCTGCTCCGCCGGCCCGCCCGAGGCGCGACGGCGCCGCAGCGTCTCGCGCAGCGCGTCGGCCGAGGTCAGACGCGGCTTGGCCGCCGCGTGGACCACCGCGTCCACCCAGCCCTCGACCAGCGCGAGCGCCGTCTCCAGCCGGGCCAGTGCCGTCTTCTGCTCCGGCGTGTCCTCCGGCTGGAACATGCCCTGCTGAAGGGCCTCCTGCAACTGCTCCGGGTTCTGCGGGTCGAACTGGCCGACGACGTCCTCCAGCTTCGCCGTGTCGACCTTGATCCCGCGCGCGTACCCCTCGACCGCTCCGAACAGGTGCGAGCGCAGCCACGGCACGTGGGCGAAGAGCCGCTGGTGGGCCGCCTCCCGCAGGGCGAGGTACAACCGCACCTCGTCCTGGGCGACGCCCAGGTCCTTGCCGAACGCCTCCACGTTCACCGGGAGCAGCGCCGCCTTGCCGGCCGGGCCGAGCGGCAGGCCGACGTCGGTCGAGCCGACGACCTCGCCGGCGAGCACGCCGACGGCCTGTCCGATCTGGGTGCCGAACATGGCGCCGCCCATGGAGCGCATCATGCCGATCAGCGGGCCGGCCATGGCCTGCATCTCCTCCGGCAGGACGTCGCCCATGGCGTTGCCGACCCGCTCGGCCACCGGGTCGACCAGTTCCTGCCACGCGGGCAGGGTCGCCTCGACCCACTCCGCGCGGCTCCAGGCGACGGCCGAGCCCGCCCCGGAGGGCAGGGCGGTCGCGTCGTCGAGCCACAGGTCGGCCAGGCGGACTGCCTCCTGGACGGCCTTGCGCTCGCTCGGACCGACGCTGGCGTCCTTGGTGCCGTCCGGGGTGCCCTGCGCGACCGTCTGGCGGGCGATCTGCTTGGCCATGTCCCAGTTCACCGGGCCGCCCTCGTACGAGAGCATCTGGCCGAGCTGCTGGAACGCGGCGCCCAGGTCGGTGGGGTTCAGGGAACCGAACATGGCGGCGAACGGATTGTCCGCGCCGGGGCCGCCGGCACCGGCCGCGCCGAATCCGAACGGGTTGGCCGGTCCCCGACCACCACCGCCCTGCTGGTCCTTCTTCTTGCCCTCGTCGCCGTCGTCCGGCTCCTCCGGCGGAAGGCCGAATCCGAATGGGGTGTCACTCACGGGGTTCCTCGGCTGGTAGGGCCGCCGGTTCTCTCCGGCGGCACGGCTGCCCGACTTCACCACCCAGCGTAGACACCCGGGGCGGTTCGGGCCTCGGTGCTTCGCCGACTGACTGCCTGCGGCAGGATGGATGCCACCTGGTACGTACGCGTCGCTCGCGCCCGTACTGAAGACAACCGCTGGAGACGCCCGGTGAGTTCCCCAGATCCGCAGGTTCGCGCAGCGCGAAACCAGTCAACCAGTTCCGAGCGCCCCGGCGCGCGCGGACCCGTCGTCGCGGTCACCGGAGCCGCCTCCGGCATCGGCGCGCTGCTCACCGCCCGCCTGGCCGCCTCCGAGGAGATCCGGCAGGTCGTGGCCATCGACGAGCGGCGCGGCGAGTGCGCCGAGGCACGCTGGCAGATCCTGGACGTCCGGGACCCGGCCATCGCGGAACGGCTGCGCGGCGCGGACGTGGTCGTGCACCTGGCGCTCGACCTGGACCTGGAGACCGACGCCGCGGCCCGCACCGCGTACAACGTCCGCGGGACCCAGACCGTGCTGACCGCGGCCGCCGCCGCCGGGGTGCGCCGGGTCGTGCTCTGCACGTCCGCCATGGTCTACGGCGCCCTGCCGGACAACGAGCTGCCGCTGTCGGAGGATGCCGAGCTGCGGGCCACCGCCGAGGCCACGGCCGTCGGGGACCTGCTGGAGGTCGAGCGGCTGGCGCGGCGGGCCCCGCGGGCGCACCCCGGGCTCAATGTGACCGTCGTCCGCCCCGCCGTCCTGGTCGGCGGCGTGGACACGGCGCTGACCAGGTACTTCGAGTCGCCACGGCTGCTCGTGGTGGCCGGCTCGCGGCCCGCCTGGCAGTTCTGCCACGTGGACGACCTGTGCAGCGCCCTGGAGTACGCGGTCCTGGAGAAGGCCGACGGGGAACTGGCCGTCGGGTGCGACGGGTGGCTGGAGCAGGAGGAGGTGGAGGAGCTGAGCGGCATCCGGCGGATGGAGCTGCCGTCGGCGGTCGCGCTGGGCGCCGCCGCGCGCCTGCACCGCATCGGGCTCACCCCCTCCCCGGCCGGCGACCTCGCCTACACGATGTACCCGTGGGTGGTGAGCGGCAGCCGGCTGCACGACGCGGGATGGCGGCCGCGGTACACCAACGAGGAGGTCCTCGCCGAACTGCTGGACGAGGTCGCCGGACGGCACACGGTCGCCGGGCGGCGCCTCGGCCGCAAGGACGCCACGGCGGCGGGCGCCGCGGGCGCGACGGTCGCGCTGCTCGGCGCGGCGGCGGTGGTGCGCCGGGCACGGAAGGCGCGGCGCCGGATCTGAGCCGGGCGGGCCCCTCGTCCGCGGGCACGCCACGCCGGGCCGCCGCCACTGTGCCGCCGGCGGTCACGTACGGCGTGTCCCCGTCCCCGTCCCGCTCGGCGGCCCGCATGACACGTCGCCTCCCGCGTCGCCCCGGTCCCGTACGCCACGCCGGGCCGTCGCCCCCGTGCCGTCGGCGGCTACGTACGGCGTGTCGCCGCTGTGCCGTCCCCGTCCCGCCGGGCGGCCCGCATGACACGCCGCCTCCCGCGTCGCCCCGGTCCCGTACGCCACGCCGGCTCCCGTGTTGCCTCCGTGCTTGACGACACGCCGCGTCCCCGCGGCCCCGGTCCCCTCCGGCACGCCGCCTCGGACCTCCCGTGTCCTCCGTGCGACACGCCGTCCCCGGCCCACCGCGGCCTCCGTACGACACGCCGCCCCCCATCCGTCCCGCCGTCCCCGTGGCACCCGGGCGGGTCGCGAGCCGCGCCGCCGCTCCCGGCGACCGGGCCGCCCGTCCGCAGCCCTGTTCCCCCGCCGACGGCCGTGGGGCACGATGGGCGCATGGCATCCACCAGCGATCACCCCGTCAAGCTGCTCGGCATCCGGGACACGCCGCTCTCCGTGGACGAGGTCTTCCGGGCCGTCGGGGACGACGCCGCCGGAGGCACGGCCCTCTTCGTGGGCACCGTGCGCGACCACGACGGGGGCGCCGCCGTCACCCGGCTCGCCTACTCGGCACACCCCAGTGCCGAGGACGAGCTGCGGCGGGTCGCCGAGAAGGTCGCCGCCGACCACTCCGTCCGGGCACTCGCCGCCGTGCACCGGGTGGGGGACCTGGAGATCGGGGACCTCGCCGTGGTCGTGGCCGTGTCCTGCCCGCACCGGGCCGAGGCGTTCGCCGCGTGCCGGAAGCTGATCGACGACCTCAAGCACGAGGTGCCGATCTGGAAGCACCAGACCTTCCGGGACGGCACCGAGGAGTGGGTCGGCGCCTGCTGAGCGCCGCCCGGCCGGCGGAGCCATACTGCTCCGTCCGGTTGCGTAACCGGCCCCCTGGCGTGAGCGTTGTCACTGCAGATGGTTAATCTGCTGATCAGTCAGTCGCGGACGCTCGTGGGGTTGGGAGGTCGGCATGGCAGCGCTTGCCTGGTTGCTGATTCCGTTCGTGGCGGCTGTCGTCGCGGGTCTGTGGGGGAGCTGGGCCAACCGCACCCGCAAGGCGCGGGGTGACGGGCCCGAACTCGACGGATACGCCCGTTTCCGCGAGGCCATGGAACGGTCCCGCACCGGCGTCTGAACGGGCCCCGCCCTGACGGTCCTCCGACAGTCCCGTCCCGTACTGTCGTTCCATGCCACGCCGCACGGCGACGATGCTCGCCTCCACCCTCATGCTGATCGCACTCCTGTGCGCGGGTGTGTTCTTTCCCGTGCCGTACGCGGAGATGTCCCCGGGACCGACGGTGAACACCCTCGGCGATCACGACGGTGAGCCGGTACTGCAGATCTCCGGGCGGGACACGTACGAGACGAGCGGGCACCTCAACATGACCACCGTGCGGGTCACCAGCGCGGGCTACCGGATGAACCTGGTGGAGGCCGTCTACGGCTGGTTCGCGCACGACAGCCGTGTGGTGCCGCACGACACGCTCTACCCGGACGGCAAGACCGAGGAAGAGGCCACCCAGGAGAACGCCGAGGAGTTCAGCCAGTCCCAGGAGAGCGCCAAGGTCGCCGCCCTGAAGGCGCTGGACATCCCGGTCCGGTCCTGGGTCGTCGTCTCCACGGTCCTCAAGGGCTCCCCGGCGGAGGGCAGGCTGCACGCGGGCGACGTCATCAAGGAGGTCGACGGGAAGAGCATCCAGGAGCCCGCCGACGTCGCCGATCTGGTGACCAGGCACCGGCCCGGCGAGGACGTGGTGTTCACCGTCGTGCCCGCCAAGGAACAGGCCGCGGCGGAGAAGGAGCGGCGCAGCCCGAAGGTCACCGAAAAAGTGACGATCACCACAAAGGCCGCCGACGACGGCGGGGAGAAGCGCGCGATCGTCGGGATCTCCGCCGGGACCGACCACACCTTCCCGTTCTCCATCGACATCAAGCTCGCGGACGTCGGCGGACCCAGCGCCGGGCTCATGTTCGCGCTCGGCATCTACGACAAGCTCACCCCGGACAGCCTCACCGGGGGCAAGTTCGTCGCCGGCACCGGCACCATCGACGACGAGGGCGACGTCGGCCCGATCGGCGGCATCGGCATGAAGACCATCGCCGCCCGCGACAAGGGCGCCGAGTTCTTCCTCACACCCGCCGACAACTGCGCCGCGGCCGCCGCGGACATCCCCGAGGGGCTGACCCTCGTGAAGGTGAGGACCCTCGACGACGCGCTCCGCGCCCTCGACGACATCCGCGCCGGGAAGACCGCCGACGTGCCCACCTGCGCGGCCGGCTGACACGCCGCGCACCGGCCCGGCGCGGCCGGCTGCTACTCCTCGAAGGTCGCCGTCAGCGCCTGGGCCAGCCCCGGCACCAGCTCGGAGCCGGTGAGGACGTCCGTGGCGGAGTCCTTCTCCCGCAGCCGCAGCGCCGACTCGCGCACGCCGTCGCGCAGCACCGCCACCGTCATGCGGACCTCCTGGCGGTCCGGGTGCTCCGCGACCCAGCGGGCGAGCCCGTCCTCGTCCAGGTCCTGCGGGACCTGCGCCTCGGCGGACGGAGGCAGCATCAGCCGCTCCACGGTGAGGGCGCAGCCGACCACGGCGTCGGGCCAGGCGATGGTGCCGAGGAAGTCGTCCAGCGGCCGCTGCGCCGGGATCTCCTCCTGTTCGATGGGGGTGAGGCCGTCGGCGTCCGGCGCGTCCGGCAGGCCGAGACGGTCGGCGAGCGAGGGCTGGTCGGCCCGCAGCCGGGCGGTGTCGACGAGGGCGAAGAGGCGTGCGGGCTGGTCCCAGCCGAAGCCGGAGACGTACTCGTCGATCTCCAGCACGGCCCGGGTGAGGGGACTGGCTGCCATGGGGGTGTTGGACATGGTCACAATCCTGCCTCGTTCCCGGCCCGAATCG
Organism: Streptomyces sp. SCSIO 75703; assembly: GCF_036607905.1. Lineage (NCBI taxonomy): Bacteria > Bacillati > Actinomycetota > Actinomycetes > Kitasatosporales > Streptomycetaceae > Streptomyces > Streptomyces sediminicola. Next base: position 2,354,355 of record NZ_CP144555.1, on the reverse strand, counting down.
GGAACCGAGTAAACGATGAGTAAGTTGACATAGGTGTGGGCCCACGTTCGCGAGGGCGCACGGGGGCCCGCGAACCCCGGGGGCCTGACGAGACAACAGCGAACTTCGAGGTGCGCACCTTGGCTTTCCAGATGCCGGACCGCGGCGGAGGCCCGACAGGGCCGCGGATGAGAGTGGGCCGCCCGTCCCGGCGTGTCCGGACCCTGCTGATGACACTTGGTGTCCTCGCCGTGCTGGGCATGGCGTTCACCATGTTCGCCGGGTTCTGGACGGACTGGCTCTGGTACCGCTCCGTCCACTACTCGTCGGTCTTCACGACGACCCTGTGGACGAAGATCGGGCTCTTCTTCGTCTTCGGGCTGCTCATGGCGCTCGCCGTGGGCCTCAACATCTGGCTGGCCCACCGGCTCCGGCCGCCGCTGAGCGCCATGTCGATGGAGCAGCAGAACCTGGACCGCTACCGGATGGGCATCGCCCCGTTCAAGAAGTGGCTCCTGCTCGGCATCACCGCCCTGGTGGGCCTCATCGCCGGCGCGTCCGCGGCCGGCCAGTGGCGGACCTGGCTGATGTGGGTCAACGGGGTGCCGTTCGGCCAGAAGGACCCCCAGTTCAAGCTGGACGTCGCCTTCTACGCCTTCGACCTGCCGTGGTACCGGTTCCTGCTGGGCTTCGGCTTCGCCACGGTGATCCTCTCGCTGATCGCCGCCGCCCTCACCCACTACCTGTACGGCGGGCTGCGGGTCACGAGCCCCGGCGCGCGGGCCACCGCCGCGGCCACCGGCCACCTGTCGGTGCTGCTCGGCGTCTTCGTCACCCTCAAGGCCGTCGCCTACTGGCTCGACCGGTACGGACTGGCGGTGAAGTCCAGCGACTTCAAGGCCACCGACAACTGGACCGGCCTGCGGTACGTGGACGCCAACGCCTACCTGCCCGCGAAGACCATCCTGTTCTGCATCGCCGTCATCTGCGCGCTGCTCTTCTTCGCCACCCTGTGGCGGCGGACGTGGCAGCTCCCGGTCATCGGCTTCGGCCTGATGGTGCTGTCGGCGATCCTCATCGGCGGCCTCTACCCGGCCCTCGTGCAGAAGTTCCAGGTCCAGCCGAACGAGCAGGCCAAGGAAGCCCCGTACGTCGAGAAGAACCTCAAGGCGACGCGTGACGCCTACGGCATCGCGGGCACCCAGGTCACCGAGTACTCGGGCCGGAGCAACACCGAGGACAAGACCAAGCTGCGCGACGACGCCGACACCACGGCGTCCATCCGCATCATGGACCCGAACATCGTCTCGCCGACCTTCCAGCAGCTCCAGCAGATGCGGAACTACTACGCGTTCCCGACCAATCTGGACGTGGACCGCTACAACAAGGACGGCAAGGACCAGGACACGGTCATCGGCCTGCGCGAACTGAACCTGGCCGGTATCCCGAAGAAGAACTGGATCAACAACCACTTCCGCTACACCCACGGGTTCGGCGTGGTCGCGGCCAAGGGCACGGAGGTCGACTCCGAGGGCCGTCCGGTCTTCACCGAGTCCGACCTGCCGTCCGTGGGCGACCTCGGCAAGTACGAGCAGCGGATCTACTACGGCGAGAAGACCACCACGTACTCGATCGTCGGCGGCCCCCAGAAGGAGGTCGACTACTCCGACGACGCGGGTGAGAAGACCACCAGCTACAAGGGCGACGGCGGCGTGGACCTGTCCAGCCCCCTCAACCGGGCCGCCTACGCGCTGGCGTTCAGCGAGCCGCAGATCCTCTACTCCGGCGCCATCGGCGAGGGGTCGAAGATCCTCTACAACCGCACGCCGAAGGAGCGCGTCGAGGCGGTCGCCCCGTGGCTGACCATCGACGGCGACGCCTACCCGGCCGTGGTGAACAACCGCATCCAGTGGATCGTCGACGCCTACACGACGACCAACGGCTACCCCTACGCGTCCCGGACGACGCTCGGCGACACGACGGCCGACTCGCTGACCGCGAACAACAACTCGCGCGCGGTGGTCGCCCAGCAGAACCAGGTCAACTACATCCGCAACTCGGTGAAGGCGACCATCGACGCCTACACCGGTGAGGTCAAGCTGTACGAGTGGGACACCAGGGACCCCGTCCTCAAGACGTGGATGAAGGCGTTCCCCGGTTCGGTGCAGGCCAAGAGCGAGATCTCCGAAGACCTGATGGCGCACCTGCGCTACCCGCAGGACCTCTTCAAGGTCCAGCGCGAGCTGCTGACCCGCTACCACGTCAAGGACGCCACCACCTTCCTCAGCGGCAGTGAGGTGTGGCAGGTGCCGGACGACCCGACCAACAAGTCGGGCAACGCCGTCCCGCCGTACTACCTCAGCATGAAGATGCCCGACCAGAAGGAACAGGCGTTCTCGCTGACGACCACGTTCACGCCCAACGGGCGCGACAACCTCAGCGCGTTCATGGCGGTCGACGCCGAGGCCGGCACCGACGACTACGGCAAGATCAGAATCCTGAAACTGCCGACGAGCACCACGGTGCCCGGACCCAAGCAGGTGCAGAGCCAGTTCAACTCCGAACAGGACATCGCCGAGTCCATCCGCCTCCTCAGGGGCGGCGACTCGGAGGTCGAGTACGGAAACCTGCTGACCGTCCCGCTCGACGGCGGGCTCATGTACGTCGAACCGGTCTACGTGCGAGGCGGCGGCCTCAAGTACCCGCTGCTGCGCAAGGTCCTGGTGAGCTACGGGGGCAACACGGCCTTCGAGAACACCCTCGACGAGGCCCTGAACAAGATCTTCGGGGCGGAGGGTTCGGTCTCCAAGCCGCCGGGCGACGACGGGGACACCACCAAGCCGCCGTCGAACCCGACCGTCCGGAAGGCCCTGGGTGACGCCCAGAAGGCGTTCGAGGCGGGGCAGAAGGCCCTGGAGAAGGGCGACTGGGCCGCCTACGGCGAGGCGCAGAAGGACCTGGAGGACGCGCTCAAGCAGGCCGAGGAGGCCCAGGCCCAGGCCGCCCGCGGCGGTGAGGGCCAGAGCGACGGCAAGAGCGGCGAGAAGGCCGGCGACGGCAAGAACGCCTCCGATGGGTCCGCCTCCGGAAAACCGGCCTCCGACACCTCCGGTGACGGCGCGTCCGGAGGAGACAAGGACAAGGGCGGCGGCTGACACCGCGCCGCCCGGCAGGTCAAAGCCCCACCTCGCGCCGTGATACCGTGGTGAACACAACGGCGCGGGGTGGAGCAGCTCGGTAGCTCGCTGGGCTCATAACCCAGAGGTCGCAGGTTCAAATCCTGTCCCCGCTACTCGTCTCGTGGGCTCGGCTCACGAGGAGAAAGGGCCCGGATTCCTTACGGAATCCGGGCCCTTTCTCGTGTGCGGAGGGATACATCCGGGCGAGCGACGGCCGCGCCGCCGACGGGAGTTGGGCGATCTGTGTTTGACTTGTCTCCCTGTGGGCATGTCGACAAAACGCTGAAGTGACCTCACTGGCTGCGGTATACCAGGTGTACCCGGGTTGCGGGTGGTGCGACGATGGACGTTATGGGGGACATGGCAACTCTGTTCGAGACAGGCCGTTTTGCGCAGCCGTCCGGTCGGGAGGAGACCGGCGACGAGGCACAGGAAGCCGCCGAAGAGGTGCGCCGGCGCATCGCCGCCGAGGCCGGCGACGTCGAGGCGATGAGCGTCCTCGGTGCCCTGCTGCTGCGCCGGGGCGATCTCGACGGAGCCGAGTCCCACCTCCGCGCCGCCACCGCCGCCGGAGACCGCGCCGCCGCCAACAACCTCGGCGTCCTGCTGCACCAGCGCGGGTACGCCGACGAGGCCGCCGGCTGGTGGCGCATCGCCGCCGTCGCCGGTTCCGCCGCCGCCGCCCACGCCCTCGGCCGGCACTTCCGCGAGCGCGGCGACGAGCCCGCCGCCGAGTACTGGCTGCGCCAGTCCGCCGAACAGGGACACGTGCTCGGCGCCTACGCCCTCGCCGACCTGCTGGAACACCGCGGTGACAAGGACGGCGCCGCACGCTGGATGCGGGCCGCGGCCGAGCGCGGGCACCGCGAGGCCGCGTACCGGCTCGCCCGGATGCTGGACCGGCGGGCCGGCCGCGACGGTGACCGGGGCGCCGGCCCCTGCCTGATCGGCGGGGCCGGCCGCGCCCCGGACGCCGAGGACGACGGCGGCTCGGAGCAGTGGTACCGGCAGGCCGCCGCGCGCGGACACCGGCGGGCCGCGCTCCACCTCGGCGCCATCCTGGAGCGGCGGGGCGAGCTGAAGGAGGCCGGCCGCTGGTACCTGACCTCCGCCAAGGACGGCGAGCCGCGCGCCGCCTGCGCCCTGGGCTTCCTGCTGCGGGACGCGGGCGACACCGAGAGCGCCGCCATGTGGTGGCTGCGCGCCGCCCAGGAGGGCGACGGCAACGCGGCCAACGCGCTGGGCGCCCTGCACGCCGAGCGCGGCGAACCGCAGACCGCCGAGCGCTGGTACCGGGCCGCGATGGACGCCGGGGACGACAACGGCGCGTACAACCTCGGGCTGCTCTGCGCCGAACAGGGCCGCACCGCCCAGGCCGAGCAGTGGTACCGGCGGGCCGCCTACGCCGGACACCGCGAGGCCGCCAACGCGCTCGCCATCCTGCTGCTGCGCGGCGGCGACGAGACCGGCGCCGAGCCCTGGTTCTCCAAGGCCGCGGAGGCGGGCAGCGTCGACGCCGCCTTCAACCTCGGCATCCTGCACGCGGGCCGTCGCGAGGACACCGCGGCACTGCGCTGGTACGAGCGGGCCGCGGCGGCCGGACACACCGAGGCCGCGCTCCAGGTGGGCATGGCCCGGCTGCGCCGGGGCGACGAGCGGGGGGCCGAGCGCTTCCTGCGCTGCGCCGCGGGGGGCGGCAGCGCGGAGGCGGCGTACCGGCTGGCGACCCTGCTCGACGCGCGCCGGCCGCCGGCTCCCGCGCACGAGCTGGGCGAGCCGGCCCACCGGAAGACCGAGTGCGAGGAGTGGTACGAGCGGGCGGCCTCCCAGGGTCACCGCCGGGCCCAGGTGCGGGTCGGGATGCTGGCCGCGGCGCGCGGGGACGCGGGGGAGGCGGCCCGCTGGTACCGGGAGGCGGCCGAGGCGGGCTCCCGCAACGGCGCCTTCAACCTGGGGCTGCTGCTGGCCCGGGAGGGCAGCGAGCCCGAGGCCGTGGTGTGGTGGCGCAGGGCGGCCGAGGCCGGGCACGGGCGGGCCGCGCTGCGGCTCGCGCTGGTCTCCGCCCGGCGCGGCGAGCTGGACGAGGGCCAGCAGTGGGCCGACCTGGCGGTGTCGCTGGGCCCGCGGGAGGTCGGCGAGCGCGCGGCCCGGCTGCGGGACGCGCTGCGCCAGGAACTGTCCGCCTAGATGTATTGATCACGAGCGGTGGCCCGTATGGCCCCGCGGGGTCCGGCCCGGGGCTCGCGGCGGCCGTGCGGGGAGAGGCGATTTGCCTCCCGGTGACGGCGTGCCGTAACGTTGCGTTCATCGCCGCGGGGTGGAGCAGCTCGGTAGCTCGCTGGGCTCATAACCCAGAGGTCGCAGGTTCAAATCCTGTCCCCGCTACTGATGGCCGAGGGCCGGAATCCGACAGGGTTCCGGCCCTCGGCATGTTTCCGGCGCCCGAAGGCGACCCGCGGGCCCCGTACGGCACGGCGCGGCCCGGCACGGCGCGGGGACCCGGCGGGGTGCGGCGGCACGGGGTGGCACGGCATGGAGCCCGGCACTCTCAGGTGCCGGGCTCCATGCCGAGCGGATCAGGCCGTGGCGCAGGTCGGGCAGGTGCCCCGGTAGGTCACCTCGACGTCCGACACGGTGAAGCCGAAGCGCTCCGAGTCGGGGAGGTCGGCCAGCGGGTTACCGATGGGGTGCACGTCCCGGATCGCGCCGCAGCGCGCGCAGACCAGGTGGTGGTGGGGCTTGTGGGCGTTCGGGTCGTACCGCTTGGCGCGCTTGTCGGTCGCCACTTCCAGCACCTCGCCGAGCGAGACCAGCTCACCGAGCGTGTTGTACACGGTCGCGCGGGAGATCTCGGGCAGCTTGGCGACGGCCCGCGCGTGCACCTCGTCGGCCGTCAGATGGACGTGTTCGCCGTCGAGGACCTCGGCCACGACGCGCCGCTGCGCGGTCATGCGCCATCCGCGTCCGCGCAGCCGTTCCAGTAGGTCGCTCATGAAGACCAGCCTAACAGCAGGGGGACCAAGTCCCGAACGAGTGTGACTTTGGAGTGTTGCTTGACTTAGACATTGTCCATTGTAGGATTGCGATCGGCATTGGCAAGAGACAGGTTCGTGGATTGGCGCAGGAGGCGTACGTGACTGTGGGACCGCTGACGACCGAGGCCGGAGCTCCGGTAGCCGACAACCAGCAGAGCGAGACCGCCGGTGTCGGCGGCCCGGTGCTCGTCCAGGACCAGCACCTGCTGGAGAAGCTGGCGCACTTCAACCGTGAGCGCATCCCGGAGCGCGTGGTACACGCCCGCGGTGCCGGCGCCTACGGCACCTTCACGGTGACCGCCGACGTCACCCGGTACACGCGGGCCAAGTTCCTCTCCGAGGTCGGCAAGGAGACGGAGACCTTCCTCCGCTTCTCCACCGTGGCCGGCAACCTGGGCGCGCCGGACGCCGTGCGCGACCCGCGCGGTTTCGCCCTGAAGTTCTACACCGAGGAGGGCAACTACGACCTCGTCGGCAACAACACCCCGGTGTTCTTCGTCAAGGACGCCATCAAGTTCCCCGACTTCATCCACACCCAGAAGCGCGACCCGTACACGGGCTCGCAGGAGGCGGACAACGTCTGGGACTTCTGGGGCCTGTCGCCCGAGTCCACCCACCAGGTGACCTGGCTCTTCGGCGACCGCGGCATCCCGGCGTCCTACCGTCACATGGACGGCTTCGGCTCGCACACCTACCAGTGGAGCAACGAGGCGGGCGAGGCCTTCTGGGTCAAGTACCACTTCAAGACGGACCAGGGCATCAAGTGCCTGACCGCCGAGGAGGCCGCCAAGCTCGCCGGTGAGGACCCCGACTCCCACCAGCGCGACCTGCGCGAGGCCATCGAGCGCGGCGACTTCCCGAGCTGGACCGTCGGCGTGCAGATCATGCCCGTCGCGGACGCGGCGACCTACCGCTTCAACCCCTTCGACCTCACCAAGGTGTGGCCGCACGCGGACTACCCGGTCATCGAGTTCGGCAAGCTCGAACTCAACCGCAACCCGGAGAACATCTTCGCCGAGGTCGAGCAGTCGATCTTCTCCCCGGCGCACTTCGTGCCCGGTATCGGCCCCTCCCCGGACAAGATGCTCCAGGGCCGCCTCTTCGCCTACGGCGACGCCCACCGCTACCGCGTCGGCATCAACGCCGACCACCTGCCGGTGAACCGCCCGCACGCCACCGAGGCGCGCACCCACTCCCGTGACGGCTACCTGTACGACGGCCGTCACAAGGGCGCGAAGAACTACGAGCCGAACAGCTTCGGCGGTCCCTTCCAGACCGACCGCCCGCTGTGGGAGCCGGTCGCGGTCTCCGGTGTCACCGGCGACCACGTGGCCCCCTCGCACGCCGAGGACAACGACTTCGTCCAGGCGGGCAACCTGTACCGGCTGATGTCGGAGGACGAGAAGGAGCGCCTCGTCTCCAACCTGGCGGGCGCCATCTCCGGCGTCTCGCGGGACGACATCATCGAGCGCGCCATCGGCAACTTCCGCCAGGCGGACGCCGACTTCGGCAAGCGGCTGGAGGCCGCGGTCCAGGCCCTGCGCGGCTGACGACCGGCACCGGACCGCTCACCCGGCGGCGGGCCGGATCCCCGGGAACGGGGGTCCGGCCCGCCGTTCGTGTGCCGTCCGCCGTCCGCCGTGTGCCGTCCGCCGTGCGCGGTGCGCCGCACGGCGCCGCCGCATCGCCGGTCAGGCCGTGACGGCCGGGCTGGCGCGGCGCGCGCGGGCCGGAGCCCAGCAGCGGATGATGTCGCGCACCGAGACCACGCCGACCGGCTCGTCGCGGTCCAGGACGATCAGGTGGCGGAACCCGCCGTGCGCCATGGCCCGCGCCGCCTCCTCCACCGTCCAGGTGGGCGCGGCGAACACGACGTCGGTGGTGGTGTGCGCGTGCGCGTGCTCACCGTCCGGGTCCTGGCCCCGGCCGACGGAGTCGAGGATGTCCCGTTCGGTGAGGATGCCGATGCCCCCGGCGTCCGGGTCGTGGACCACGGCCGCGCCGACCCGGCGCGCGGACATCAGCGTGGCGGCCTGGCGCAGGGTGTGGGCGGGACCGATGGTGAGGACGACCTTGCTCATGGCGTCACGGACGAGCATGGGGTGAGCCACCTCCTGCCGGAGAGCCGGAATCCGGGGAGACCCGGGATTCACGAGTTCACAAATGGGGTTCCCCAGAGTGGCAGGTAAAGAGGGACCCAACAAGGGGGCGCGTAGGGGGAGAAAAGGGGCGCTCAGGAGCGTCGGCCGAGGTACCCCAGCAGTTCGTCGTGGAGCAGCCCGTTCGACGCCGCCGCGTTGCCGCCGTGCGGACCGGGACGGCCGTCGAGGCCCGTGAAGGAGCCCCCCGCCTCGGTGACGATGATCGCGTTGGCGGCCATGTCCCACAGCGACAGCTCGGGCTCGGCGCACAGGTCGACCGAGCCCTCGGCGACCATCATGTACGGCCAGAAGTCGCCGTACGCGCGCGTGCGCCACACCGAGCGGGACAGGTCGAGGAAACCGTCCAGCAGCCCGCGCTCCTCCCAGCCGCTCAGCGAGGAGTACGCGAAGGAGGCGTCGGACAGCCGCGACACGCTGGAGACGTGCAGCCGGGACGCCGAGGTCAGACTGCGTCCGGAGAAGGCGCCGTGGCCCAGCGCGGCCCACCAGCGGCGGCCCAGCGCCGGGGCGGAGACCACGCCCACGACCGGCCGGTAACCGCCCTCGGCGGCCTCCATCAGGGAGATGAGGGTGGCCCAGACGGGCACCCCGCGCACGTAGTTCTTGGTGCCGTCGATCGGGTCGATCACCCAGCGGCGCGGGCCGGTGCCCTCCACGCCGTACTCCTCGCCGAGGACGGCGTCGCGGGGCCGGGCGCGCTGGAGGTGACCGCGGATCAGCTCCTCCGCGGCCTTGTCGGCCTCCGTCACCGGCGTCATGTCCGGCTTGGTCTCGACCTTCAGATCGAGGGCCTTGAAGCGCTCCATCGTCGTGGCGTCGGCGGCGTCCGCGAGGACATGGGCGAGGCGGAGATCGTCGAGGTAGTCCGGCATGCCGTCACGGTATCGGCCGGACGAGGGGCGCGGCCACCAGGGTCGCCCCGCACGGCGTGGCACGGCGGCGCGAGGAGCCTTGACAGGGGTCCCGGGCGCGTCAAATCTGGGCGCACAGCCGCTCGGCCCGTCGGAGGCGCTGATGCCCGGAGCCCGGGAGTCCCTGCTCGACGCCGCGTCCGGGGCGTTGACCCGACGCCCCTGGTCCGCCGTGCGGATGGTGGAGGTGGCCGCGTCGGCCGGCGTGTCCCGGCAGACGCTGTACAACGAGTTCGGCAGCAAGGAGGGCGTCGCCCGCGCCCTCGTGCGCCGGGAGGCGGACGCCTACCTCCAGGGCGTCGACCGCGCCCTGTCCGGGGCCGGCGACGCCCGTGAGAGCCTCGCCGCGACCGCCCAGTGGACCGTGGCGGCGGCCCGGGGCAGCGCGTTGGCGCGGGCGCTGCTCACCGGCTGCTGGGACGCCCGGCTGCCCCGGGTGACGCTGCGCGCCGTCCCGTCCTCCGCCCTGGTGCCGGCGCAGCGCCGCGCCGACGGTCCGCTGCCCTCGCCCGCCGACCTGGTGGCCGTGGTCCGCGACCGCGCCGTCGCCGTGCTGTCCGGGCCCGGCACCTCCCGCGCGGAGGCCGCCGACCTCGCCCGTGCCGCGGAACTGACGGCGCGGCTCGCCCTGTCCTGCGTCGCGGCGCCGCCCGAGGGCGGGGTGACGGAACTGCTGCGGACCGCCCTGCCGCGGGGACTGGCGTGGTGAGGGACGCCCGAACTCAGTGCGCCGAGCCCGAGAGTTGCAGGCCGACCACGCCGACAATGACCAGGGTGATCGACACGATCTTCAGCGTGGAGACCAGGTCGCCGAGGAACACCATCCCGTAGATGGCGGTGCCCGCCGCGCCGATACCGGTCCACACCGCGTACGCCGGACCCACGTCCAGCTTCTTCAGCGCGAGCGTCAACAGGCCGAAACTGCCCAGCGCGAAGGCGCAGAAGGCGACGGTCGGCCAGAGCCGGGTGAAGCCGTGCGAGAGCTTGAGGCACACGGCGAAGCCGGTTTCGAGCACCCCGGCCACGATGAGCAGCAGCCACGCCATGTGTCGTCCTCCCGTAACCCCGTACCGTGACCGCTTCGTCAGGTTTTACTCGTGCTTGCATCCGGCTTGGTGCGATTATGCACTTACCGGTGGCGGGGCATGGCAAACCACGCGAGGTCAGTCGCCTTCCTTCCGCTCCCGCGTCGCCAGCAGCCGCCGCAGCGAGTACAGCCGCGCCGGGTCGGCGTGTCCCTCGGCGACCCACGCGTCCAGCGCGCAGTCCGGTTCGTCGTGGCCGCACGCGCGCGGGCAGCCCGCCGTGCCCGGCTCCAGGTCGGGGAAGGCGTGGATGACCCGGGACGGGTCGACGTGGGCCAGGCCGAACGACCGTACGCCCGGGGTGTCGACGACCCAGCCGCCCCCGTCCGGCAGCGGCAGCGCCAGCGCGGAGGTCGTGGTGTGCCGGCCGCGTCCGGTGACGGCGTTGACCCGGCCCGTGCTGCGCCGCCGGTCCTCGGCCACCAGGGCGTTGACGAGGGTGGTCTTGCCGACGCCGGAGTGCCCGACGAAGGCGGTGACCTTGCCGTCCAGGTGCTCGCGCACCAGGTCGGCGGCCTCGCCGTTCGCCAGCCCCTCGCGGCTGGTGACGACGTGCGGGATGTCCAGGGCGCCGTACAGCTCCAGGAGTTGTTCCGGAGGGGCGAGGTCCGACTTGGTCATCACCAGCAGCGGCGTCAGCCCGCCGTCGAACGCGGCGACCAGGCAGCGGTCGATGAGCCGGGGGCGCGGCTCGGGGTCGGCGAGGGCGGTGACGACGGCGAGCTGGTCGGCGTTGGCGACGACGACGCGTTCGTACGGGTCGTCGTCGTCCGCGGTGCGGCGCAGCACCGACGTGCGCTCCTCGATGCGGACGATCCGCGCGAGGGTGTCCTTCCTCCCGGACAGGTCGCCGACCAGCGCCACCCGGTCGCCCACGACCGCGGCCTTGCGGCCCAGTTCGCGGGCCTTCATCGCCACCACGACCCGGTCCCCTACGAGACAGGTCAGCCGGCCCCGGTCCACGGTCAGCACGAGGCCCTCGGAGGCGTCCTCGTGCTTGGGCCGCAGGTGCGTGCGCGGCCGGTTGCCCCTGCGGCTGGGCCGGGTGCGGATGTCGTCCTCGTCGGTGTGCTTGCCGTAGCGGCGCATGACGAACCGTCCCTACGCCCCGAGCATCCCGGTCCACAGGTCGGGGAAGTCGGGCAGTGTCTTCGCGGTGGTCGCCACGTTCTCGATCTCCACGCCCCCGACGGCGAGGCCGATGACCGTGCCGGCGGTGGCCATGCGGTGGTCCTCGTAGGTGTGGAAGACGCCGCCGTGCAGGGGGCGCGGGCGGATGTGCAGGCCGTCGGCGGTCTCGGTGACGTCGCCGCCCAGCGCGTTGATCTCCTTGGTGAGCGCGGCCAGGCGGTCCGTCTCGTGCAGGCGCAGGTGGGCGACCCCGCGCAGGGTGGAGGGGGAGTCCGCGAGGGCCGCGACGGCCGCGATGCCGGGGGTCAGCTCGCCGACCTCGCTCAGGTCGACGTCGATGCCGTGCACCCGGCCCGTGCCGGTGAAGACCAGGCCCCGGTCGGTCAGTTCGCAGGAGCCGCCCATCTCCGTGAAGATCTCGCGGAGCCGGTCGCCGGGCTGGGTGGTGCGCGCCGGCCAGTCCGGGACGACGACCTTGCCGCCGGTGATCAGGGCCGCCGCGAGGAAGGGCTGCGCGTTGGAGAGGTCGGGCTCGATCGTCAGGTCGCGGCCGAGCAGCGCGCCCGGCGTGACCCGCCAGACGTCGGGCTCGCCGCCGGACTCCGGGGTGTCCACCTGGGCGCCGGCCGCGCGCAGCATGTCGACGGTCATCCGGATGTGCGGCATCGACGGCAGCGCCGAACCGGTGTGGCGGACCTCGACGCCCTGGTTGAAGCGCGGGCCGGAGAGCAGCAGGGCGCTCACGAACTGTGAGGAGGAGGACGCGTCGACCTCGACCGGGCCGCCCTCCAGGGCACCGCCGCCGTGCACGGTCATCGGCAGGGCGCCGCGCCCGTCGTCGTCGATACGGGCGCCGAGGGCACGCAGCGCGTCGATCACGCCGTGCAGGGGGCGCTCGTAGGAACGGGGGTCGCCGTCGAAGCGGACGGGGCCGTCGGCGAGCGTGGTCACCGGCGGCAGGAAGCGCATGACCGTGCCGGCGTTGCCGACGTCGACGGTGGCCGGTCCGCGCAGCCCGGCCGGGATGACCCGCCAGAACTCGCCGGTGCCGTCCGGACCGACGCCCTCCTCGATCTCGACGCCCAGCGTGCGCAGGGCCTCGGCCATCAGCAGGGTGTCGCGCGAGCGCAGCGGGCGGCGCAGCCAGCCGGGCTCGGCGGCGAGGGCGGCCAGCACCAGTGCGCGGTTGGTGACCGATTTCGATCCCGGCACATGAACGGTGGCGTCGACGGCGCCGCTCGCGTGGGGAGCGGGCCAGAGGGCGGACTGCGCGGAATTCACGGTCATGGGCCCCACTTTAGTGGCTCCCCGGGAACGGAGATCTTGATCGAAGTTGGCGGAACCCGACCGAACCGCGAACACCTGGGAGGTACCGCGCGGATACACGTGAGCGTTCCCCTCTTTCGAGTGTGCTCGCCACGGGACCGTCGCCGTCCACCGGACGGGTCCGCCGCCCCGGGCGCGCGGGTACCTCCGTGAGACGGCTCACAGACCCAGCAGCCACCGTCCGCCGCCGAGCAGCGAGCACAGCGACACCGCGTGGAAGAGCAGGAACCACACCGCCGCCGGGGCGTGCGTCAGCCGGGCGAGCTGGTCCGCGTCCGAGTCGCCCGCGCCGCCCCGGGACCGCATCACCTGGAGCTCGAACGCCGGCCGCACCCCGCCGAGCAGCAGGAACCACACCACCGCGTACGCGAACGCCGCCTGCACCTGCGGACCGGTCAGCCACGACACCAGGACGAAGGCGCCGCCGCTCAGCAGCACCGTCAGCACCCCGTACGGATTGCGGATCATCACCAGCAGCGCCAGCAGCAGCGCCGTCGCCAGCCACAACAGCAGCGTGATCCGGCCCGAGGCCAGCAGCGCGGCCCCGCCCAGCCCCAGCAGCGGGGGAGCGGTGTACCCCGCCACGGCGGTGAGGATCATGCCGATCCCGTGCGGCTTGCCCCGGCTGACCGTGAGGCCGCTGGTGTCGGAGTGCAGCGTGATCCCGGTCAGGGTGCGGCCGGTGAGCAGCGCCACGAGCCCGTGGCCGCCCTCGTGCGCGATGGTGATCGCGTTGCGGGCCACCCGCCAGGACCCGCGCAGGGCGACCACCGCGAACGCGGCGGCCAGCGTCACGATCACCACCCACAGGTCGGGGCCGGGCTGGGTGCCGGAGACCTCGTCCCAGAGGGTGGCGAGCGAGGCGGATGCGCGGTGGTCCATGGGGGGCGGGGACTCCTCGGGTGCGCGGACGATCAGGTGGGGGTGCCGGGCCCTGCCGGGAGCCGGCGGCCCGGACAGGGGCGGGCCTGGCAGTGTGGCACGTCTGTGCGGACGGTGGGTGAGACGCCGGGGCGGCGGCGATCGTTCCCGCCGGCCGTGCGGTCCGCGGCACGCGGCGCGCGCTCGCGGGCTGCCGCCCGGCGCCTGGCCACGGCGGCGGTGCCCTCGCGGCCGGGCCCGCGGGCGCGTGGTGCGCGGGACGGGGCCGGCCGGGCGGTGGGGCCGGCGGGAGGGACCGCCCCGGCCCCGGCGGGCCCGGCCGCGGGGCCGGGGCCCCGCCCCCGGCGCACACCCGCCCGGCGCCGGGAGGTCACGGCCGGCCGGCCCACGGCCGCCGGCACCGGGTACGCCGCGGCCGTGCCCGGACACCGTCTGGCACCCTTGGTCGTCTCCCGGTGACGGGAGCGCGGGACCGGGAGCCGGGCGGACCCGGGCCGGCACCTCACCCCGGACACAGCGGGCCCGGCGGCCGGGGCGACGGACGCGGCGCGGGCCGGCGCCCCGCCGGCCGGGCCGGGGACCGCCCGGCCCGGTGTCCGCGCGGGTGCACGGTTCACGGGTTCACGGGTTCACGGGTTCACGAGGGGTGGTTTTCCAGCATGTGCGGACGGTACGCGGCCAGTCGGGGGCCCGAGGAGCTCGCGGGTGTCTTCGGGATAGAGACCTGGGAGCCCGAGGAGACCCTGGAGCCCGACTACAACGTGGCCCCGACCAAGGAGGTCTACGCGGTCCTGGACCGCCCCCTGAAGGGCAGCCCCGACCCCCGGCCCTCCCGGCAGCTGCGCCGGCTGCGCTGGGGGCTGGTGCCCTCCTGGTCCAGGACGCCCGAGGGCGCCGCCCGCATGATCAACGCCCGCGCGGAGACGGTCCACGAGAAGCCCTCCTTCCGCCAGGCCTTCGCCACCCGCCGCTGCCTGCTCCCCGCCGACGGCTACTACGAGTGGGTCACCGGCCGCCAGGAACGGGAACTGGAGGTCGAGGGGCGCCGCAAACGCCCCCGCAAGCAGCCCTACTTCGTCACCCCGGCCGACGGCTCGGTCTTCGCCATGGCGGGGCTGTACGAGTTCTGGCGGGACCCCACGCTGCGGGGCGGCCACCCCGGGGCCTGGTGGGTGACGTGCGCGGTGATCACCACCGAGGCGGAGGCCACCCCCCTCGCCGCCGCCCCGGCCGACGGCCCGGCCTCCCTCGCCGAGATCCACCCCCGGATGCCGCTGATGCTGACGCCGGACCGGTGGGACGACTGGCTCGACCCGGCGCGCACCGACCCCGGCGACCTGGCCGCGCTGCTGCTCCCGCCGCCCCCCGGGCTGCTGCGCGCCCACCCGGTCCCCACGGCCGTCAGCGACGTCCGCAACAACGGGCCGGAGCTGCTGACGGAGCTGGAGGCGCCGGAAGAGGGCACACTCTTCTGACGTGACGAGTGCGACCGGCGGGACCACGCAGACCCTGGAGACCGACGCGGGCACCGCCCGCCTCACCTGGCACCGGGCCCCGCGGCCCCGCCTCCTGCTGGCCCTCGGCCACGGCGCGGGCGGCGGCATCGAGGCGCGCGACCTGCGGGCGCTGGCCGGGGCGCTGCCCGCCCACGGCGTCACCGTCGTCCTCGTCGAACAGCCCTGGCGAGTGGCCGGAAGGAGACTGGCGCCCGCCCCGAAGACCCTGGACACCGGCTGGCGCGGCATCCGGCCCGCCCTGGCCGCGACCGGGCTGCCGGTGATCTCCGGCGGGCGCAGCGCCGGGGCCCGGGTCGCCTGCCGCACCGCCGCCGAACTGGGCGCCCGCGCCGTCCTCGCGCTCGCCTTCCCGCTGCACCCGCCCGGCAGGCCCGAACGGTCCCGCGCCGGGGAACTGCTCGCCGTCGGCGTGCCCACCCTCGTCGTCCAGGGCGCCAGGGACCCCTTCGGCCGCCCGGAGGAGTTCCCCGACGGACCGCACCGCCTCGTCGCCGTGCCCTCCGCCGACCACGGCTTCGCCGTTCCCCGACGGGCCGGAATCGGCCAGGACGAGGCCCTCTCCCTCGTCACCGACGCCGTCGCCGACTGGACCCGGTCGCTCGCCTGACGCCCCGGGAATGTCCGGGGCCCCGGCACTGTTGTGCCGTATGTACCGAGCTGACATCAGCGCCGACGCCGTAGGAGAGGAAGTCCGCCGCATGGGTTCGACCTTCTGCCCACCCGTCCCGCAGTCCCCGGTGGGCGGATCGCGCCCGGCGGGAGCGGAGACGGGCAAGGACGGCCGCTCCGGCCTCGACTGGACGGTGCTCCACGCGGCCCGGACCACCCCCGTTCGAGCGGCGGGCGGGACGGATCGTCGTCTATCCTCCGATTCGAGTGGGACCGTTTCCGGCTCCACGACGACACTGGAGGAGGTGGGTCCGGTCACTGGGACCGACGCAGGGACCGAACACGGCCAGGCGGAGCAGCCCGAGGGCCGGGGCACGGGCACGGAGTCGGCCGCCGAGCGCAGCGCGCGCTTCGAGCGGGACGCGCTCGAATTCCTCGACCAGATGTACTCGGCCGCGCTGCGCATGACGCGTAACCCTGCCGACGCGGAGGACCTGGTCCAGGAGACCTACGCCAAGGCGTACGCGTCCTTCCACCAGTTCCGCGAGGGCACCAACCTCAAGGCGTGGCTGTACCGGATCCTCACCAACACCTTCATCAACTCGTACCGCAAGAAGCAGCGCGAGCCCCAGCGCAGCGCGGCCGAGGACATCGAGGACTGGCAGCTCGCGCGCGCCGAGTCGCACATGTCGACGGGGCTGCGCTCCGCCGAGTCGCAGGCACTCGACCACCTGCCCGACTCGGACGTGAAGGAGGCCCTCCAGGCGATCCCGGAGGAGTTCCGGATCGCCGTGTACCTGGCGGACGTGGAGGGCTTTGCGTACAAGGAGATCGCGGACATCATGGGGACACCCATCGGTACGGTGATGTCCCGTCTGCACCGGGGCCGCCGTCAGCTCCGCGGGATGCTGGAGGACTACGCCCGCGACCGCGGACTGGTCCCGGCCGGCGCCGGAGAGTCGAACGAAGCGAAAGGCTCGGGGTCATGAGCTGCGGAGAGCCGCACGAGACGGATTGCAGCGAAATCCTCGATCATCTCTACGAGTTCCTCGACCGGGAGATGCCGGATTCCGACTGCGTGAAGTTCGAGCACCACTTCGAGGAGTGCTCGCCCTGCCTGGAGAAGTACGGGCTGGAGCAGGCCGTCAAGAAGCTGGTCAAGCGGTGCTGCGGCCAGGACGACGTGCCGGGTGACCTGCGCGCCAAGGTCATGGGCCGCATCGACCTGATCCGCTCGGGCCAGTCCGTGCCCGAACACGACGTCACCGCCGCGCCGCCGGCTCCCCAGGAGTCCTGAACCGGACGCCGCGCCCCGCGCCCCCGGACCCCGGGGGCCCGCGCGTCGCCTCCGACGAGCCCATCACTCGTCCGTGCTAATCCGAGGCTTATCGGCCCACACCGCCCCCCTGCCGTCCTAGGCTCCGAGCCTGACAGGCATGGCCGGGGGAGGGGCACATGGACGTGGTACCGGCACGGGCACGTGTCTACGTCGCCGGTGCCGCCCTCGCCGCCCTCCTCTGCCTCTGCCCGCTCGCCCCGCTCCCCCCGGCCCACCCGCACGGGTGGGCCGTCCTGCTGCTCGCCGGGCTCTACGCGGGCGGCGAGCGGATCGCCCGCTCCCGCTCCGTCGGCACCTGCTACCCCATCCTGCTCACCGGCGCCTTCCTGCTGCCGCCGCCCGCCGCGGCCTTCGTGGCGCTGCCCGGCGCGCTGCTCGCCCCGGCCGGGCCCCCCGCCGAGCGGGACTCCCGGCTGCGCCGGATCTGGCGGGCCGCGCAACTCGTCCTCGCCGTCTGCGCCGCCGCCCGCACCCACGACGCGTTCGGCGGGCAGGACGCCGTCCTCGGCCCCCGCTTCCCCTACGCGCTGCTGCCGGCCGGCGCCGCCGTCCTCGCCTTCTGCCTGGTGCTGACGCTCCTCGACGGCGGCATCCTCGCCCTGGCCGAGCGGGTCCCGGCCCGGCGCGCCTGGCGGGGGCACTTCCTGCGCTCGCTCGCCCCGATCACCGTGCACGGGCTCGCCGCGCTGATGATGGCCGTCCTGTGGCACAGCCCGTACGGGCCCGTCGCCGCACTGCTGGTACTGCCGCCGATGTGGGTGTCGTGGTGGGCCTTCGCCCAGTACGACCGCGAGCGCGCCGCCCACCAGGCCACCATCCGCGCCCTGGTGCAGGCCGTCGACATCAAGGACGGCTACACCCGCGGCCACAGCGAGCGGGTCGGCCGCGCCTCGATGATGATCGCCCGTGAGCTGGGCATGGACGACGAGCGGGTCGAGACGCTCCGCTTCGCCGGCATCCTGCACGACGTGGGCAAGCTCGGCGTGCCGACCCGGCTGCTGCGCAAGGAGGGACCGCTCACGCCCGAGGAGCGGCGCGTGATCGAACTGCACCCCGAGTACGGGCACGAGATGGTGCGCGGCATCCGCTTCCTGGGCGAGGCGCGCGCCGCCGTGCTCCACCACCACGAACGCCTCGACGGCAGCGGCTACCCCTACGGACTGGCCGGCGGCCAGATCCCCGAGTCGGCCCGGGTGGTCGCGGTCGCCGACGCCTTCGACGCGATGACCTCCACCCGCTCCTACCGCCGGGCCCGCCCGGTCCCCGCCGCCCTGGAGGAACTCCAGCGGTGCGCGGGCTCGCAGTTCGACCCGCGGATGGTCGGCGCCCTGGTCCGGGCGCTGGGCAGCCACGGCTGGCAGCCCGCGGTCACCTCCGACGCGGCCCCGCCCGCCGCCCCCTCGCCGCGGACCGCCGGGCCGGAGGACGCCGCCGCCCGCGACCGCGTCGGACGGGGCACCCGGTGACGCGGCCCGCCGCGCGCCCGCTTCCGCCGCGGGCGGCCCGCACCGCTCGCACGGCCGGCGCCGGAGCGCCGGCCCGCAGGGCAGGCCCCGGCAGCGCCGGAGCACCGGCACGCACGCGGGCGCGCGCCCACCGAGCCGTACGCCCCGGCGCTGCCACGCCTCCCGGGCCCGCCGGCCGGCAGGACGCCCGGTGACGGCGGCGCGGACGCCGGCCGTCCTCGTCCTCACCCGTGCCTGTGCCGTACTCACCGCCGCCGGCTGCCTCGCGCGCGTGCTGTGGACCGGAGTGGCCGACCGGCCCGTCGCCCTCGCGTTCGGGCTCCTCGTCGCCCTCGGCGAACTCACCCGCCGCACCGGCGCCGAGACCCGCGAGACCGCGCCCCTCGCCGCCGCCGGGGGCCTCGCCTACGCACTGCTCGGGGAGATCGGCGCGGAGCCCGCCCGGCACGGCGTCGCCCAGACCGTCACCGTCGTGCTCGCCGCCTCCCTGCTCGGCAGCGTGCCCTACATCGCCCGTGGCCGCGGCCCCCTGCTCGACCAGCTCACCCGCCGCGTCCTCACCGTGGCCTTCGCCGCCGTCTGCTTCCAGCCCCTCTCCCACCAGGGCGCCTTCCGCGACTGGGGCGGCCTGGGCCACGCCCTGCTGCTCATCGCCCTGCTCGCCCTCACCGCGCTCTGCGACGCCGTCCTCGCCGCGGCGCCCGCCCGCGCCCGCAGCGGCTGGCCCCTCGGCCCGCTGCTCCGCGAGGAACTGCGCGGCATGGCCGGCATCACCTCCGCCGTCTGCGCGACCGGCGCCGTGATGGCACTCGCGGTCGCCGTCGCGGGCCTGTGGGCGCTGCCCGTCCTCTCCGTGCCGCTGCTGCTCACCCAGCTCTCCTACCGGCGCTACGCCGCCGTCCGCGCCACCTACCGGCAGACCATCGCCTCGCTCGCCCGCGCCACCGAGATCGCCGGGTACACCCCGGCCGGGCACGCCCGGCGCGTCGCCGAGCTCAGCGGGGCCGTCGGCCGCGAGCTGGGCCTGTCCGGGGGCGCACTGACCGTCCTGGAGTACGCCGCCCTCATGCACGACATCGGACAGCTCAGCCTCGTCGACCCGGTCCCGGCCGGCGCCACCGCCGCCCTGCCGCTCGCGGAACAGCGGCGGATCGCGCTCCTCGGCGGCGCCGTCGTCCGCCAGACCGGCGTCGACGCCGCCGTCGCCGTCGTCGTCGAACGGCAGGCCGACCCCTGCCGCGACCAGCCCCTGGCCGCGCGGATCATACGGGCGGTCAACGCCTACGAGGAGAAGGCCCGGGACGCCGGACCCGGCGGCAGCCTCACCGCGCTCGAAGAGCTGCGCCTGGCCGCCGCGGGCGACTACGCTCCGGAAGTCGTGGAAGCGCTGGCCCGAGTGCTCTCCCGCGGCAGCCTGACCGTGCCCGCCGAGGGATAACCCATGGGTAATGAGCGCCCCCGCGGCCGTACATGGTTTGATGCGCAGGAGAGGGTGTCCGGGGGCACGGAAAGGCACGGCCAGCCCACCGTACGGAACTGGCAGGCGGGAATCGTGAGGATCTTCGGCAAGGGACGGCACCGGCCCTCCGCCTCCTGGCGGCAGGCCACCGACCGGGCGTTCACGCTGATCGGCGACGGTCGCTACGAGGACGCGGGGGCACTGCTCACGCGGGCCGCCGACCTGGAACCCTGGCTGTCGGAGTCGTGGTTCAACCTGGCCCTGCTGCACAAGTTCCGGCACGACTGGGAACAGGCCCGTGCCGCCGGGCTGCGGGCCGTCGCCCTGCTCGACCGGGACCTCGGCGCTCCCGACTGGTGGAACGTCGGCATCGCCGCCACCGCGCTCCAGGACTGGCCGCTGGCCCGCCGCGCCTGGCAGGCGTACGGGCTGCGCACCCCCGGCGAGGCGACCGACGCCGGCGAACCGCTCGGCATGGACCTCGGCAGCGCCGCCGTACGCCTCTCCCCGGAGGGCGAGGCCGAGGTGGTGTGGGGCCGGCGGCTGGACCCGGCCCGGATCGAGGTCCTCTCCATCCCGCTGCCCTCCTCCGGGCGGCGCTGGGGCGAGGTCGTCCTGCACGACGGGGTGCCGCACGGCGAACGCACCACCGCCGCCGGGCACGCCTACCCCGTCTTCGACGAGATCGAGCTGTGGGCGCCCTCGCCCGTGCCCACCTGGGTGGTGCTTCTGGAAGCCGCCACCGAGGCCGACCGGGACGCCCTGGAACAGCTCGCCGCCGACGCCGGTTTCGCCGCCGAGGACTGGTCCTCCTCGGTCCGGCTGCTGTGCCGGATGTGTTCCGAGTCCCGGATGCCCTCCGACGAGGGCGACGGCGAGCACCTCGACCCGCACGACCACAGCGAACCGGGACACCCGGGCCCGCTCGGCCACCGCACCGACGGCCAGCTCTGGGTGCCCGAGCGCGAGTGCGGGGTGGCCGCCCCGGCCGCGCTGGTGCGGGGGCTGCTGGACGGCTGGGTCGCCGACAGCCCCGACTCCCGGGACTGGCGGGACCTCGAAGAGGTCTGCTGACCCCACGGCACCCGCCCACGAGGACCCGCCGAGCCGATCCTCGCCCCACCGTGGCCGCCGGGGCCGGACCGTCTCCCGCCGGGGCCGGACCGTACGCCCGCCGGGGCCGCCGAGGCCCGGACCGAACCCCGCGGGGGCCGTGCGCCCGGACCGTGTCCCGCCGGGGCCCGGCCCCCGTACCCTGTATGCAGCATCGAAAAGGGTCACAGTTCAGGAAGGCGTTCGTCGGTCATGGCGCAGCAGGACACCGATCAGCAGCACGCGGGCGTGCTCCCCGTGGACGACGACGGCTATGTCGTCGACACCGACGACTGCGAGGAGCGCGAGACCGCCTGGCGTGAGCGCGGCACCTCGCGCCCGATCACCGTGGTCGGCCACCCGGCCCTGCACAAGGAGTGCCAGGACGTCACCGACTTCGGCGAGGAACTGCAGCAGCTCGTCGCCGACATGTTCGCCAGCCAGCGCACCGCCGAGGGCGTGGGCCTGGCCGCCAACCAGATCGGCGTCGACCGCAAGGTCTTCGTCTACGACTGCCCCGACGACCAGGGCGTCCGCCACGTCGGCGTGGTCTGCAACCCGAAGCTCGTCGAACTCCCCGCAGACCGGCGCCGCCTGGACGACAACAGCGAGGGCTGCCTGTCCGTGCCGACCGCCTACGCGCCGCTCGCCCGCCCCGACTACGCCGAGGTGACCGGGCAGGACGAGAAGGGCAACCCGGTCAAGGTGCGCGGCACCGGCTACTTCGCCCGCTGCCTCCAGCACGAGACCGACCACCTCTACGGCTACCTCTACATCGACCGGCTCTCCAAGCGCGAACGCAAGGACGCGCTGCGGCAGATGGCCGAGAACGAGCCGCGCTACCCCGTCGTCGCCAACGACTGAGGTACCCCGGGGCCCGGCCCCGCGCACGGCGCCCGTTCGGTATCGGCCGAACGGGCGCCGTCTTTTCTCCGTCACCTGTTCGAACCGTCCCCCCGGCCCCGATTCCGAAGCTGCCACACACCAGGAGAAGTCCGGCACCGACCGGTGATGGTTGAAGCAAATCCGTTCCCAGGACGGTCAGTTGTGGTGCTGAATGGGAAGTGCGGGGATACGCAACGGCGCACGCCCCGCTCAGTGGGAGGGTGCGCCACCGGCGGCTGAGAGGGGTTCAGTTCGTGCATGCTTTCTCACACGGCACCACAGCGACACCTACCGCGACCGCGGTAGTACCACCACGGCTCGCGCTCCCGGTGATCGAGGCGGAATTCCCCCGCCGGCTCCACCCGTATTGGCCCAGACTCCAGGAGAAGACCCGCACCTGGCTGCTGGAAAAGCGGCTCATGCCCGCGGACAAGGTCGAGGAGTATGCCGACGGGCTGCGCTACACCGATCTCATGGCGGGCTACTACCTGGGCGCCCCCGACGCGGTCCTCCAGGCGATAGCGGACTACAGTGCCTGGTTCTTCGTCTGGGACGACCGCCACGACCGCGACATCGTGCACGACCGCCCCGCCGCCTGGCGCCGGCTGCGCCGGCACCTCCACGCGGCACTCGACTCCCCGGCCGACCACCTGCACCACCGGGACACGCTGGTCGCCGGGTTCTCCGACAGCGTGCTGCGGCTGTACGCCTTCCTCCCGCAGACCTGGAACGACCGCTTCGCCCGGCACTTCCACGAAGTGATCGAGGCGTACGACCGCGAATTCCACAACCGCACCCGGGGAATCGTGCCCGGCGTCGAGGAATACCTCGCCCTGCGCCGTCTCACCTTCGCCCACTGGATATGGACCGATCTTCTGGAACCCAGCGCGGGATGTGAACTCCCGGACACCGTGAGGAAACATCCCGCATACCGGCGGGCCGCACTGCTCAGCCAGGAATTCGCCGCCTGGTACAACGACCTCTGTTCGCTGCCCAAGGAACTCGCCGGAAACGAGGTCCACAATCTCGGGATCAGTCTCGTGACGCACGAGGGGCTGACCCTCGACGAAGCGATCGACGAAGTCCGGCGGCGGGTCGAGGAATGCATATCCGAATTCCTCGCCGTGGAACAGGACGTCATCCGACTCGCCGGCACACTCGCCGACGGAACCGTCCGGGGAGAGGAACTGAGCGGCGCCGTGCGGACTCATGTGGCCAATATGCGGAACTGGTTCAGCTCTGTCTACTGGTTCCACCACGAATCCGGCCGCTACCGGGTCGAGAGCTGGGCCGACCGGTCCACGCCCCCGTACGTCAACAACGAAACGGCAGGTGACGCATGACCGTCGAGTCCGTCGACCCCGGCACCCCCCGCACGACCGGGAGCCCCGCGGCCGGACTGCGCGAACCGCCCGTCGCGGGCGGCGGCGTGCCGCTGCTCGGCCACGGCTGGCGGATGGCCCGCGACCCGCTCGCCTTCATGGCGCAACTGCGCGACCACGGCGACGTCGTCCGCATCAGGATCGGCCCGAAGACGGTGTACGCGGTCACCACCCCCGCGCTCACCGGCGCCCTCGCCCTCAGCCCCGACTACCACATCGCCGGCCCGCTGTGGGAGTCGCTGGAAGGACTGCTCGGCAAGGAGGGCGTGGCGACCGCCAACGGCCCGCTCCACCGGCGCCAGCGGCGCACCATCCAGCCCGCCTTCAAACTGGACGCCATCCCCGCCTACGGCCCGATCATGGAGGAGGAGGCGCACGCGCTCACCGAGCGCTGGGCCTCGGGACGGACCGTCGACTGCACCTCCGAGTCCTTCCGCGTCGCCGTGCGCGTCGCCGCCCGCTGCCTGCTGCGCGGTCAGTACATGGACGAGCGGGCCGAGCGGCTGTGCGTCTCCCTCGCCACCGTCTTCCGCGGCATGTACCGCCGGATGGTGGTCCCGCTGGGACCGCTGTACCGGCTGCCGCTGCCCGCCAACCGCGAGTTCAACAGCGCCCTGGCCGACCTGCACCTGCTGGTCGACGAGATCGTCGCCGAGCGCCGCGCCTCCGGCCGGCGGCCGGACGATTTGCTGACGGCATTGCTGGAGGCGAAGGACGACAATGGCGATCCCATCGGGGAACAGGAGATACACGACCAGGTCGTGGCCATCCTCACCCCGGGAAGCGAGACCATCGCCTCCACGATCATGTGGCTGTTGCAGGCGCTCGCCGCGCACCCCGAACAAGGCGACCGTATCCGCGACGAAGTCCGGGCGGTGACCGGCGGACGTCCCGTCGCATTCGAGGATGTCCGCAAGCTCACCCACACCAACAATGTCATCGTCGAGGCGATGCGTTTGCGTCCGGCCGTATGGGTATTGACCCGGCGGGCCGTGGTCGACACCGAACTCGGTGGCTATCGCATTCCAGCCGGTTCGGACATCATCTACAGTCCGTACGCGATCCAGCGCGATCCGAAGTCGTACGCGCGGCACCTGGAGTTCGACCCCGACCGGTGGCTTCCGGAACGCGTGACCGAGCTGCCGAAATACGCCATGCGGCCGTTCAGCGTCGGCAATCGCAAGTGCCCGAGCGACCACTTCTCGATGGCGCAGCTCACGCTGATCACCGCGGCGCTCGCCACCGCGTTCCGTTTCGAGCAGGTGGCCGGTTCGAAGGACGCCGTCCGCGTGGGCATCACCCTGCGCCCCGACGACCTGCGGGTGCGGCCCATACCCAGGTGACGGCGCCGGCCGGTGGCCCCCCGGCACCCTCGCGGGTCCGGGGGGCCACCGGCCGTGGTGGGGTCCGGTGTCGGACGGGAGCCTCAGAAGTCCTCGTCCAGGTCGACGGTGCCCTCCACCGCCACCTGGTACGCGGACGGACGGCGCTCGAAGAAGTTGGTCAGTTCCTGCACACCCTGCAGCTCCATGAAGGAGAACGGGTTCTCCGAGCCGAAGACCGGGGCGAAGCCCAGGCGGGTCAGGCGCTGGTCGGCGACGCACTCCAGGTACTGCCGCATGGACTCGGTGTTCATGCCGGGCAGGCCGTCACCGCACAGGTCGCGGGCGAACTGCAGCTCCGCCTCGACGGCCTCCTTCAGCATGTCGGTGACCTGGCGGCCCAGCTCCTCGTCGAAGAGGCCCGGCTCCTCCTTGCGCACGGTGTCCACCACGTCGAAGGCGAAGGACATGTGCATCGTCTCGTCCCGGAACACCCAGTTGGTGCCGGTGGCGAGCCCGTGCAGCAGGCCGCGGCTGCGGAACCAGTACACGTAGGCGAAGGCGCCGTAGAAGAACAGGCCCTCGATGCAGGCGGCGAAGCAGATGAGGTTGAGCAGGAAGCGGCGGCGGTCGGACCGGGTCTCCAGCCGGTCCAGCTTCTCGACCGAGTCCATCCACCTGAAGCAGAACTCGGCCTTCTCCCGGATCGAGGGGATGTTCTCCACCGCGGCGAACGCGGCGGCCCGGTCCTCGGGATCGGGCAGGTAGGTGTCGAGCAGCGTCAGGTAGAACTGGACGTGCACGGCCTCCTCGAAGAGCTGGCGGGACAGGTACAGCCGCGCCTCGGGGGAGTTGATGTGCTTGTACAGCGTCAGCACCAGGTTGTTCGCCACGATCGAGTCACCGGTGGCGAAGAAGGCCACCAGCCGCCCGATCAGGTGCTGCTCGGCGGGGCTCAGCCTGGCCAGGTCGGCGACGTCCGAGTGGAGGTCGACCTCCTCCACGGTCCAGGTGTTCTTGATGGCGTCCCGGTAGCGCTCGTAGAAGTCCGGGTAGCGCATCGGGCGCAGCGTCAGCTCGAAGCCGGGGTCGAGCAGGTTCTTGGTCTGGCTGGTCATCACTGGCAGGCCTCGCAGGACTCGGGGTTTTCCAGGGAGCAGGCGACCGCCTCGGGGTCGGGCGTCGCCTGGGCGGGGACGGCGGCGCGGGCGGCCCGCGCGATCCGGGTCGCGGGACGGGAGCGCAGGTAGTACGTGGTCTTCAGGCCCTGCTTCCAGGCGTACGCGTACATCGAGGAGAGCTTTCCGATGGTCGGCGTCTCCAGGAACAGGTTCAGCGACTGCGACTGGTCGAGGTACGGGGTGCGGGCGGCGGCCATGTCGATGAGGCCGCGCTGCGGGATCTCCCAGGCGGTGCGGTACAGCGCGCGCACCTCGTCCGGGACCCACGCGAAGCCCTGCACCGAGCCGTTGGCCTCCCGCAGCGCCTCACGGGTGCGCGCGTCCCAGACGCCGAGCCGCTTGAGGTCGTCCACCAGGTACGAGTTGACCTGGAGGAACTCGCCGGAGAGCGTCTCGCGCTTGAACAGGTTGGACACCTGCGGCTCGATGCACTCGTACACGCCCGCGATGGAGGCGATCGTGGCGGTCGGCGCGATCGCCAGCAGCAGCGAGTTGCGCAGGCCGGTGCGGGCGACGCGCTCGCGCAGCGCCTCCCACCGCTCGGGCCAGGCGTGCTCCACGCCGTAGTGGTCGGGGTGCAGCACGCCCCGGGCGGTACGGGTCTTCTCCCAGGCCGGCAGCGGGCCGTCGCGCTCGGCGAGGTCCGCGGAGGTCTCGTACGCCGTGAGCATGATCCGCTCGGCGATCCGGGTGGAGAGGGCCTTCGCCTCGGGGGAGTCGAAGGGCATGCGGAGCCGGAAGAAGACGTCCTGGAGGCCCATCGCACCCAGGCCCACCGGGCGCCAGCGGGTGTTGGAGCGGGCCGCCTGCTCGGTCGGGTAGAAGTTGATGTCGACGACCCGGTCGAGGAAGGTGACCGCGGTGCGGACGGTGGTGTCCAGCCGCTCCCAGTCGATGTCGTCGCCGCTCACGAAGGCGCCCAGGTTCACCGAGCCCAGGTTGCAGACCGCGCTCTCCCCGTCGCTGGTGACCTCCAGGATCTCCGTGCAGAGGTTGGAGGAGTGGATGACGTGGCCCGGTTCGGCGGTCTGGTTGGAGGTGCGGTTGGAGGTGTCCTTGAAGGTCATCCAGCCGTTGCCGGTCTGCGCCAGGGTGCGCATCATGCGGCCGTACAGCTCGCGGGCCGGCAGCGTCTTGCGGGCCAGGCCGGCCGCCTCCGCCGCGCGGTAGGCCGCGTCGAACTCCTCGCCGTACAGGTCCGGCAGCTCCGGCACGTCCGAGGGCGAGAACAGCGACCAGGTGCCGTCGGCGTCGACGCGCCGCATGAACTCGTCCGGGATCCAGTGCGCGAGGTTCAGGTTGTGGGTGCGGCGGGCGTCCTCGCCGGTGTTGTCCCGCAGCTCCAGGAACTCCTCGATGTCGGAGTGCCAGGTCTCCAGGTAGACCGCCGCCGCGCCCTTGCGCCGCCCGCCCTGGTTGACCGCGGCGACGGAGGCGTCGAGCGTCTTCAGGAAGGGGACGATGCCGTTGGAGTGCCCGTTGGTGCCGCGGATCAGCGAACCCCGGGAGCGGACGCGGGAGTAGGCGAGGCCGATGCCGCCGGCGTGCTTGGAGAGCCGGGCGACCTGGAGGTAGCGCTCGTAGATGGAGTCCAGCTCGTCCCTGGGGGCGTCCAGGAGGTAGCAGGACGACATCTGGGCGTGCCGGGTGCCGGAGTTGAAGAGGGTGGGGGAGGAGGGCAGGTAGTCGAGCCGGCTCATCAGCCCGTAGAGCGCGGCGACCTCGGCCACCGAGCGGTCCGAGTCGTCCGCGGCGAGACCGGCGGCGACGCGCAGCATGAAGTACTGGGGCGTCTCGACGACCTTGCGGGTGATCGGGTGCCGCAGCAGGTAGCGGCTGTGCAGGGTGCGCAGGCCGAAGTAGCCGAAGCGGTCGTCGGCGTCCGGGTCGACGAGCGCGTCCAGGCGCTCGGCGTGCAGCCGGACGAACGCGGCGGTGCGGTCCGCGATCAGCCCCTCGCGGTGACCGGTGGCGACCGACTCGGTGAAGGACGTGACGCCCTGGGAGGCCGCCTCGGCGCGGATGCCGAGGGTGAGCAGCCGGGCCGCCAGCCGGGAGTAGACCGGGTCCTCCGAGATCAGTCCGGCCGCCGCCTCCGTGGCGAGGTCCCGCAGCTCCGCCTCGTCGGCCCGCGCGGACCGGCCGCGCAGCGCGGCGGCGGCGACCCGGCCGGGGTCGGCGTCGGGGAGGTCGGCGGTCAGCGCGGTCAGGGTCCGCAGCAGCGCGGCACCGGGTCCGTCGGGTTCCGCGGACACGGGGGTCGCTGAGGCCGGATCGGCTGGCGCGATGGTCACGTGGGGCACTCCCTCGCTCGGCACGGGGCCTGGCGGAGGGCGGAGGCAGCTCACGAGCGCACGGGGGCGTCGCGTCCACCGGCCCATTCCACGAGGCCCGGACGTCATGGCACCCTGGCCGGACGGCCGGGGCGCACTGTCGGCAGGTCCTCGGACTGAAGCCTGTGCGGGCCACGCGAACACGCACAAGTACACCGTTGCGGGACAGTTCCGGATTCACACCGGATTCCCCTGCGGCGACAGCGAGCATGAGCATACATCTTGTGCCAGGCCCCGGGAGCACCCCCAGATGTTGTGTCAGGCTGGTATCGGAGGGGCGACGCGGGGTGAGTAGAGTGACCCCCGGACCGTGCGTCCGGGACACCCCCGGGCCCGCCGCCGGGCGGGCTTCGGACCGGGCCGACGGGCTTGCCCGGGCCCGGGCACGGGGCCTTCCGCGGGCGTCCGGCGGACGCGCCCGTACGGCCGTCGGCGCCCCGGGGACACGCCCGGCAGGCGCCCGTCCCCGCAGCACGGCGCCCCGGCACGCCGACCGCGTCGGGCCGGCACGCCGAACCGGCCCCGGAGGCGCCGGGCCGGTTCGCCGCGGACAACCCGAGGGGCCCGGCACGCCGAGCCGGCCCGCCCCGGGGCGTTCCGAAGGCCCCCCGACACGCCCGGCGGCCCTCGGCCCCGCCCTTCGTCTTGCCGTCAGCGTGTCGGTTCCGCCGTGGCCGGGGGCAGCTCCGCCTCGACGCCGGGATCGCCCACGTCCGCCGTGTAGTCGCCGGGGCGGGTCTCGTCGACGCCCTCGGGGGCACCCGCGGCCTTGAACAGGACCGTCGCCACCACGGTCACGAGGACGTTGAGCACGAACGCGGTGAGCCCGATGTAGCCGATCTCCCCGATGCCCGGGATCTCCTTCGCCGAGCCCCCGAAGTGCTTCTGCGTCGGCGAGGCCACCCCGTACGCGGCGACCGTGCCGTAGACCATGCCCACCGCCCATCCGGCGAGCAGCGCCCAGCGGTGGAACCAGCGGGTGAACAGGCCGCCGACCAGCGCCGGGAAGGTCTGCAGGATCCAGATGCCGCCGAGGAGCTGGAAGTTGATGGCGACCGTCTTGTCCATGCCCAGCACGAAGACCAGCGCGCCCACCTTCACCAGCAGCGACACCACCTTGGACACCCGCGTCTCCTGGTGCGGCGTGGCGTCCGGCCGGATGAAGTCCCGGTAGATGTTGCGGGTGAACAGGTTGGCCGCGGCGATGGACATGATGGCCGCCGGGACCAGCGCGCCGATGCCGATCGCCGCGAACGCCACGCCCGCGAACCAGTCCGGGAACATGTCCTCGAAGAGCTGCGGGATCGCCAGTTGCCCGTTGCTCACCCGGACCCCGGCGGCGATCGCCATGAAGCCGAGCAGGGCGAGCATGCCGAGCATCAGCGAGTACAGCGGCAGGATCGTGGTGTTGCGGCGGATCACCTCGCGGCTGCGCGAGGAGAGCGTCGCGGTGATCGAGTGCGGGTACATGAAGAGCGCGAGCGCCGAGCCGAGCGCCAGCGTGGCGTACGTCCACCGGCCCGCCTCGCCGGGTGCCAGCGCGCCCCGAGGCTGCCCGGTGGCCGGGTCGGTCTGCTCGAACGCCGCGCCCGCCTTGGCGAAGACGGCGTCGAAGCCGCCCAGCTTGACGGGGATGTAGATGATCGCCACCACGATCACCAGGTAGATCAGCGTGTCCTTGACGAAGGCGATCAGCGCGGGCGCCCGCAGCCCCGACGAGTAGGTGTACGCGGCCAGCACGCCGAAGGCGATCAGCAGCGGCAGGTCCTTCACGAACCAGTGGGTGTCCTCGCCGCCCCCGACGCCCATCACGTCCAGCACCGCCTGGATGCCGACGAGCTGGAGCGCGATGTACGGCATCGTCGCCAGGATGCCGGTGACGGCCACCGCCAGCGAGAGGCCCTTGGAGCCGAACCGGCCGCGCACGAAGTCCGAGGTCGTCACGTAGCCGTGCCGGTGGGAGACCGACCACAGCCGGGGCAGGAAGGTGAAGATCAGGGGGTAGACCAGGATCGTGTACGGCACCGCGAAGAAGCCCGCCGCGCCCGCCGCGTAGATCGCGGCGGGGACGGCCACGAAGGTGTAGGCCGTGTACAGGTCGCCGCCGAGCAGGAACCAGGTGACCCAGGTGCCGAACGACCGGCCGCCCAGTCCCCACTCGTCGAGGCTGTGCTCGTTCGCGGCCCGCCGCCAGCGCGCGGCGACGAAGCCGAGGACGGTGACGAGCGCGAAGAAGAAGACGAAGACGACGAGCGCGACGACGTTCACGCCGCCGTTCACCGCGGACCACCGCCCGTGCGGGCGCCCCGCGCGCGCTGGTCGCGCCGCCAGAGCGTGTACGCGGTCGCCGTCAGCGCCGTGGACAGGAGCACCCACGCCATCTGGTACCAGTAGAAGAACGGGATGCCGAAGAGGGCCGGGTCCACTCTCGCGTAGGAGCCGACCCACAGCATGGCGACGAACGGTGCGAGCAGGCACAGTCCGATGACGACGCGCGACGGTGTGACCGTCGGCGCGCGGTCGGTGTGCGGGGAATCTGGCATACGGTGGGCTCCGTCCCCTCGTGATCACCTGGTGCGGTGCGCACGAAAATGTAGGGGACGGCCCCGGGCCGGCGGAAGACCACGTCCGGGTGGGGGTGCGGACGGGCCCCGGACGGGTCGCCGGCCTGCCGGCGACAGGCGCCGGCCGGTCGAACTCCCTCAGTCCTGCGGGCGCTTGAGCCGGGCGACGAACTTGTAGCGGTCGCCCCGGTACACCGACCGCACCCACTCCACGGGGCGGCCGGAGCGGTCCAGCGAGTGCCGGGAGAGCATCAGCATCGGCAGCCCGACGTCGGTGCCGAGCAGCCCGGCCTCGCGCGGGGTGGCCAGCGAGGTCTCGATGGTCTCCTCGGCCTCGGCGAGATGGACGTCGTACACCTCGGCGAGCGCCGTGTAGAGGGAGGTGTACTTCGCCAGGGAGCGGCGCAGCGCGGGGAAGTGCTTCGCCGACAGGTGGGTCGTCTCGATGGCCATCGGCTCCCCGTTGGCCATGCGCAGCCGCTCGATGCGCAGCACCCGGCCGCCGGCGGTGATGTCCAGCAGCCCGGCGAGCCGGTCGTCGGCGGTGATGTAGCCGATGTCCAGCAACTGCGAGGTGGGTTCGAGGCCCTGCGCCCGCATGTCCTCGGTGTACGAGGTGAGCTGGAGCGCCTGGGAGACCTTGGGCTTGGCGACGAAGGTGCCCTTGCCCTGGATGCGCTCCAGGCGGCCCTCCACGACCAGTTCCTGGAGCGCCTGGCGCACGGTGGTGCGCGAGGTGTCGAACTCCGCGGCGAGCGTGCGCTCGGGCGGGACCGGGGTGCCCGGTGCCTGGGTCCGGACCATGTCGAGCAGGTGTTTCTTCAGTCGGTAGTACTTGGGCACGCGCGCGGTACGGACGCTCGCCCCGCCCTCGTTCTCCGCACTGCTGACGTCGGTGCTCATGGTCTGCCTTCCCGGCTCCGGGTCCCGAAACGACCGACGTCCCTCATCGGCCACGGTGCACATCGTGGCACGGCCGCGCACCGGCACGGTCCGGCACGCTCCGTGATCCCCTCTGTATACCCGCGCGCCCCCCGTTGGTCTAGTCCATATCACGGGCTTCCGGCTGTCGTTCCCGGTGGTGGGGAGGGCGGTGGTCCACCCGTCCGCCGCGGGGCCGACACGTGACCCCGGTCTGTCCGAACTGTCCCTTGGGGAATGAAAGGTCCCTGCATATCTCGGTCGCATCACGGACGCCCGGAGCGCGCCTGATCACCCTTGACAGCCCTATTGGTCTGGGCCAAGCTCCCCGTGCTGGTCTACACCATTGGTCCAGTCCCGGCCCCAGGAGCGGTACGCGTTCACGCTCGACCGCAGGGAGGCAGGGGGGTTTGTGGCATCCCTGAGGAGGGTGGCGTGAAGCGCAAGCTGATAGCCGCGATCGGTATCGCGGGCATGATGGCATCCATCGCGGCGTGCGGGGGCTCCGACGACAACGCGTCCAAGCAGGACCCCAAGGACCGCAAGGGCGACCTCACCGTCTGGCTGATGGTGGACGCCCAGAGCAGCTGGCCGGAGCTGGTCAAGCAGACCAACGCCGACTTCAACGCGAAGTACCCCGGGGTCAAGGTCAACGTCCAGTACCAGCAGTGGGGCGACAAGACCAAGAAGCTCGACGCCGCGCTGTCCGGCGACAAGTTCCCCGACGTGGTCGAGCTGGGCAACACCGAGACGATGACCTACATCCTCAACGGTGCCCTCGGCGAGATCGACGCCAAGAAGTACGACAACTCGGACACGTGGATCGAGGGCCTCAAGGACACCTGCTCCTACGAGGGCAAGCTCTACTGCGTCCCGTACTACGCCGGCGCCCGCGTCGCCATCTACAACAAGGACATGTTCAAGGAAGGCACCGGTTCCGACCAGTTGCCGGCCACCGAGGACGAACTGTTCAAGGCGCTCGACAAGGTCCAGGACAAGTACAAGAAGGACAACGCCTTCTCGTCGCTGTACCTGCCGGGCCGCTACTGGTACGCCGCCATGTCGTACGTCGCCGGGTACGGCGGCGAGATCGCCACCTACGACGAGGGCAGCAAGGAGTGGAAGGGCGCCCTCTCCACGCCGGAGGCGCAGAAGGGCATCCAGCACTTCGTCGACCTGGTCAAGAAGTACAACCACGGTGACCAGACGAAGGACGAGCAGGACCACGCCAACGTCATGGCCAACGAGAAGGCGGCCCTGCTCTACGGCAACGGCTGGGAGGCCGGCAGCGTCGTCGACTCCGAGAACAGCGGCAACCCGAAGCTGAAGGACAAGATCGCCACCGCGGGCATGCCCGGCCCGAACGGCAAGACCCTGCCCTCCTTCATCGGCGGCTCCGACCTCGCCACCATCGCCAAGTCCAAGAACCAGGACCTGGCGCAGGAGTGGATCTCCCTCTTCACCAACGAGAAGGCCCAGGCCGCCCTCGCCGAGAAGGACATCCTCCCCAACAACACCAAGCAGCTCGAACCGCTGAAGAACAAGCCGGAGACCGCCGCGAGCGCCAACGCGGTGCCCGACGCCTGGTTCACCCCGATCGCCCCCGGCTGGGCCGCGATCGAGAAGAAGGAAACGCTCGAGATCATGCTGCTCGACATCCTGAAGGGCAAGTCGGTCGCCGACGCCACCAAGGCTGCCGACGCGGAGATCAACTCGCTGATCAACGAGGTCTCCTGACCGAGGCGCACCACCCTCGCCGACCTCCGGTGCCCGGTCCGGCCCCCGGCCGGACCGGGCCGGTGAGGCGGCCGGCGGCCCTCGGGCCGCCGGCCGCCCGCCCGACGCAGAACCCTTCGAACGGAAGGCCCGCACAGTGAGTGCCGCCGACATCAAGACAGCCGGCCCGGAGGTGTCCGTACCGCGGGCGCCCGACGGCGACGGGCCGGCGCCGTCCGCACCCCGGAAGAGCGGGTGGGCCAACGGTCCACTCCTGCCCTACCTGCTGATCGCCCCGGCGGTCGTGGCCATCGCCGCGGTGTTCGTCTGGCCCCTGATCAAGACCGTGATCATGTCCTTCCAGGACGTGGGCCGGCGCGAACTGTGGAGTGGCGACGCCGCCGACTGGGTGGGCTTCGAGCAGTTCACCAACATCCTCGGCGACGGCGAGTTCTACGACGTCGTCTGGCGCACCGTCCTGTTCATGGTCGTCTGCGTCGTCACCACCCTGGCCATCGGGCTCTTCCTCGCCCACGCCATGCAGCGCATGAGCAAGGGCGTACGCCTGCTGCTGACCGGCGCCCTCATCGCCGCCTGGTCCCTGCCGCTGCTCGTCGCCACCTCGATCTTCCGCTGGTTCGCCGACTCCGACTACGGCGTGGCCAACATGGTGCTGACCAAGTACCTGGGCTTCGACTTCCAGGGCCACAACTGGTGGCTCGACCCCAAGCAGGGCTTCCTCATGATCGGCGCCGTGGTGGTGTGGGGCGCGATCCCGTTCGTCGCCGTCACCCTCTACGCCGCGCTCACCCAGGTCCCCTCCGAACTGGAGGAGGCCGCCAAGCTCGACGGCGCCGGACGGCTCGGCGTCTTCCGCTACGTGACCTGGCCGGTCATCAAGCCCGTCTTCCAGATGGTCGCCACGCTCTCCGTCATCTGGGACTTCAACGTCTTCGGCCAGGTCTTCCTGATGCGCGGCAACAAGCCCGAGAAGGAGTACAACCTGCTCGGCCTCTACTCCTACGAGAAGGCGTTCGAGTCCAACTCCTTCAGTCAGGGCGCCGCCATCGCCCTGATCACGGTGCTGCTCCTGTCCGGCGTGGCCGTCTACTACCTGCGCCAGCTGCTCAAGATCGGAGAGGTCGAGTGAGCCTCACGACCGCCCCCCGCGCCACGGCGCCCGGCTACCGCCCCGACCGCAAGAAGCGCAGTCGGCACCTGTACAACGCCGTCGGAGTCGTCGCCTTCCTCGTGATGGCCTTCCCGGTCTACTGGCTCGTCGTCAGCTCCCTGCGCCCCAACGCGGAGATCCGCTCCTACGACCAGAAGCTCTGGCCGACCTCCCTGACCTTCGACAACTTCAGCCGGGCCATCAACGCGCCGAACTTCGGCAGCGCCATCCAGTCCAGCCTCATCATCTGCGTGACCGCCGTGCTCGGCGCGATGGTGCTCTCCACGATCGCCGCCTTCGCCATCGGACGCTTCCGCTTCCGCGGCCGCAAGATCTTCATGATCGTGCTGCTGGTGGTGCAGCTCCTGCCGCCGACGGCCATGCTCATCCCCCTCTACATCCAGCTCAACGACCTCGGCGCCGTCAACGAGTACTGGGGCGTCATCGTCATCTACCTCGTCTCGACGCTGCCGTTCGCCACCTGGATGATCCGCGGCTTCGTGGTGAACATCCCCCTGGAGCTCGAAGAGGCCGCCATGGTCGACGGCTGCACCCGGATGGGCGCCTTCTGGCGCGTGATCTTCCCGCTGCTCGCCCCCGGCCTCGCCGCCGCCTCGATCTTCTCCCTGATCAACGCGTGGAACGAGTACCTGCTCGCCTACATCGTGTTGCAGGACAACGACAAGTACACGCTCAACGTCTGGCTCATGAACTTCACCACCTCGCGCGGCACCGACTACGGGGCGCTCATGGCCGCCTCGACGCTGATCGCGATCCCGGTCGTCGCGTTCTTCATGATCGTCCAGAAGAAGATGGCCGCTGGTCTCACCTCCGGCGCAGTGAAGGGATAACGCCACCGATGACGACGCTCGCCAGCGGTACCGACACGCTCACCCGCGACGCGCTGACCGTCCTCCAGCCCGGCTTCGAGGGCACCACCGCCCCCGACTGGCTGCTGCGCCGGCTGGGCGAGGGACTGGCCTCCGTCGGCCTGTTCGGGCGGAACATCACCTCGCCCGGACAACTGGCCGCGCTCACCGCGCAACTGCGCGCCGAACGCGAGGACGTGCTGGTCGCCATCGACGAGGAGGGGGGTGACGTCACGCGCCTGGAGGTCCGCGACGGCTCCTCCTTCCCCGGCAACCACGCCCTGGGCGCGGTGGACGACGTGGTCCTCACCCGGGAGGTGGCCGCCGAACTGGGCCGCCGGCTCGTGGCCTGCGGGGTCAACCTCGACTGGGCGCCGTCCGCCGACGTCAACTCCAACCCCGACAACCCGGTGATCGGCGTGCGCTCCTTCGGCGCCGACACCGACCTGGCGGCCCGCCACACCGCCGCCTACGTCACCGGGCTGCAGTCGGCGGGGGTGGCCGCCTGCACCAAGCACTTCCCCGGCCACGGCGACACCGCCGTCGACTCCCACCACGCGCTGCCCCGCATCGACGTGGACGCCGAGGTCCTCGCCGAGCGGGACCTCAAGCCCTTCCGCGCGGCCATCGCCGCCGGCAGCAGGGCCGTGATGAGCGCGCACATCCTGGTGCCCGCGCTCGACGCGGAGCGTCCGGCAACGTTGTCCCGCCGCATCCTGCTCGACCTGCTCCGCGGCGACCTCGGCTTCGACGGCCTGATCGTCACCGACGGCATGGAGATGCGGGCCATCGCCGACGCCTACGGCATCGAGCGCGGCAGCGTCCTGGCCATCGCGGCCGGCGCCGACGCCATCTGCGTGGGCGGCGGGCTCGCCGACGAGGACACCGTCCGGCGGCTGTGCGACGCCCTGGTCGCCGCCGTGCGCTCCGGCGAACTGCCCGAGGAGCGGCTGGCCGACGCGGCCCGGCGCGTGCGCGACCTCGCCGACTGGACCGCGCGGGCCGCGGCCGGCCGGACGGACACGGACGCCGGCGACCCGGAGGTGGGCCTGCGCGCGGCCCGCCGCGCCCTGCGCGTCACCGGCGCCGAGGGCTACACGCCGCTGACCGCGGCACCGTACGTGGCGGCCTTCACGCCGGTCGCCAACATCGCGGTCGGCCACGAGACGCCCTGGGGCGTCGCGGCCGAGCTGGGCCGGCTGGTCCCGGGCACGGAGACCGGCGGCTTCACCGGGCCGGACGCCGGACGCGAGGCGCTCGCGGCGGCCGGATCGCGCCGGGTGGTCGCCGTCGTCCGCGACGAGCACCGGCACCCGTGGATGACCCAGGCCCTGGAGGCCCTCCTGGCGGCCCGCCCCGACACCGTCGTGGTCGAGATGGGCGTGCCCCGGGCGGAGCCCCGTGGCGCGCTGTACGTGGCCACCCACGGTGCGGCCCGGGTGTGCGGCAGGGCGGCGGCGGAGGTCATCGCGGGGGTGTGACCCCCGTACGCCCGCGGCACGCGCGAAGGCGCCGGCCCCCTTGCGGAGGGGGCCGGCGCCTTCGGCCGTACCGGGCGCGGGGCGCCGGTCAGATGCCCTGCCAGTCGGGCTTGTGCGCGAAGGAGTACCGGAAGTAGCCGGCGTACGTCAGCTTGCTCGCCGCGGCCTCGTCGACGACGACCGTGGCGTGCGGGTGCAGTTGCAGCGCGGAGGCCGGGCAGACGGCCGCCAGCGGGCCCTCCACGCTCGCGGCGACCGCGTCGGCCTTGGACGCGCCGGTGGCCAGCAGCACCACGTGCCGGGCCTCCAGGATGGTGCCCACGCCCTGCGTGATGACGTGGTGCGGGACCTGCTCGACGTCGCCGTCGAAGAAGCGCGCGTTGTCGGCGCGGGTCTGCTCGGTCAGCGTCTTGATGCGGGTGCGCGAGGACAGCGAGGAGCAGGGCTCGTTGAAGCCGATGTGCCCGTCGGTGCCGATGCCCAGGAGCTGGAAGTCCACGCCGCCGGCGGCCGCCAGGGCCTTCTCGTACGACGCGCAGGCGCCCACCACGTCCTCGTCCGAGCCGTCGGGGCCGAGGAACGCGTCGGCCCCGAGCCCGAGCGGCTCCAGCACCTCGCGCCGGAGCACCGAGCGGTACGACTCGGGGTGGTCCACGGGCAGCCCGACGTACTCGTCGAGCTGCGCGATCCGCGCCTCGGAGACGTCCACCGCGCCCGAGCGCACCCGCGCCGCCAGCGCCTCGTACACCGGCAGCGGGGTCGAGCCGGTGGCCACCCCCAGCAGGGCGTCGGGCTTGCGCCTGAGCAACCGCGCCATGGCCTCGGCCACGAGTTCGCCGCCTGCCTTGGCGTCCGGAACGATGACAACTTCCACGCTGGCCTGCCGTTTCAAGAGAGGGACCCACCCGGTGCCCGGCCCCGGCGGTGCGGGTGCGGACCACGGATTCCGATGCCGTGCGTCCCGAGGGTAAAGGGCTCGGGGCGCCGGGCCCGGAGGCGGGGACCCGAGGACGATGTGGTTTAGACCAATCTAACAGAGGGGGCCACGGGAACACCGGGCTCCGACACCCCCGCGCACCGGCGCCGCCGGTGTTCCGCGCCCCGCCCCCACCCTGCCCTCGCGTCGACTGGGCCCGGCCCTGCCGCCCCGCCTTCCCGCTCCCTCCCTCGCGCCGTCCTCGCGCGCCTTCTCGCGCCGGCGCGCGCGGTGGCGTGGGGCGGCGTGGGGCGGCGCGGTGGCGCGGTGGCGCCCGCACGCGCTCCGGGCCGGCGCCGTCTCGCCGGACCTCTCGCAGGCCCCCTTTTCCGGGCCGGCGGGTTAGGCTTCTGCCGGACGTCCGGCCGTCGGAGAGCCGGGTCCGAAGGCGGCGCGGACAAAGAGGGTCCGCCGCATGGACACCCGCAGTGGTCTAGTCCACAATGGCCACGACGGCACGCACGCCGACCGCACACACCGAACATCGGACGTCCGCCTTCCCCGCACAGGAGGGCGGACCGAGGAACCGCGGCTCTCTGCCCTGACTGCCCGGCTCCTCACCCCTCGGCCGAACGGGACCGCACACCCCCGGCCGATGGTGCTCCGGGCTGCGGTGCCGGGAGGGTCGAGGGTCCCTCCCAGGCGCCGCGGCCCGCGGCTGTTCCCGCGTCCCCGGGCCGCGTCCGGGCCGCCTTCCCTTGCCGGGCCGCCTGCATCCTCGGGCCTCTCCTGCCGCCGGGCCGGCTCCGCTTCCGGCCGTCTCCCCTTGCCGGACCGCCGCCACGCCCAGGTCACCGCCCCACTGCCGGGCCGGCTCCGCACGGGCGCCCGGTCTCCGCGCCCCCGGACCCGGCTCGGCGCCGGCCCCGCCGCGCCGCCTGGCCGGAAACAGCCGCCGACCGGCCGGTTCCCGTCGCCGTTCCCGCCGGCGGGTACGCTCGGCCCGTGCCCTCCATGAACGAACTCGTACGCCAGCACACGCTCCTCGACGAATCCGACCTGGAGTGGCTGCACCTGCTGGTCTCGGAGTGGCAGCTCCTCTCCGACCTCTCCTTCGCCGACCTCGTGCTGTGGGTCCCCACCCGTGACGGCACCCGGTACGTCTCCGTCGCCCAGATGCGGCCCAACACCGGCCCCACCTCGTACCAGGACGACATGATCGGCCACCTCGTGCCGCGCGGCCGGCGGCCCCTGCTGGACGTCGCCCTGGACGAGGGCCGGATCGTGCGCGAGGGCGACCCGGAGTGGCGCGAGGAGGTCCCGGTCCGGGTCGAGTCCATCCCCGTGCGCCGCCAGGGACGCGTCCTCGGCGTCATCGCGCGCAACACCAACCTGCTCACCGTGCGCACCCCGAGCCGGCTGGAGCTGACATACCTCCAGAGCGCCTCCGACCTCGCCCAGATGATCGCGGCCGGCGCCTTCCCGTTCGAGAACCAGCAGGTCGACATGGACGCCTCGCCGCGCGTCGGCGACGGCCTCATCCGGCTCGACGCGGACGGCGTCGTCCAGTACGCCTCGCCCAACGCCCTCTCCGCCTACCACCGCCTCGGGCTCGCCGCCGACCTGGTCGGGCACCACCTCGGCGAGACCACGGCGGAACTCGCCCCGTCCCGGGTCCCGGTGGACGAGGCGCTCGCCAAGCTGGCCAGCGGCTGGGCGCCGCGCGACTTCGAGGTCGAGGCGCGCGGCGGGGTGATCCAGTTCCGCGCCATCCCGCTCAAGCCCAAGGGGACGCGCATCGGCTCCCTGGTCCTGCTGCGCGACGTCACGGAGCTGCGCCGCAGGGAACGCGAGCTGATCACCAAGGACGCCACCATCCGGGAGATCCACCACCGGGTGAAGAACAACCTCCAGACCGTCGCCGCGCTGCTGCGGCTGCAGGCCCGCCGCATCGAGTCCGAGCGGGGCCGCGCGGCGCTGGAGGAGGCGGTGCGCCGGGTCGGCTCGATCGCCATCGTGCACGAGACGCTGTCTCAGAACCTGGACGAGAGGGTGGAGTTCGACGAGATCGCCGACCGGGTGGTCGCGATGGTGGCCGAGATCTCGCCGGGCAAGGTCACGGGCCGGCGCTCCGGGCGCTTCGGCATCCTGGACGCCGAGGTCGCCACGCCGCTGTCGATGGTGCTGACCGAGGTGCTGCAGAACGCGCTGGAGCACGGCTTCCGCGAGGGCGACACCGGCACCGTCGAGGTCACCGCGGTCCGGGGCGGCACGAGCCGGGAGGCGCGGCTCCTCGTCACCGTCCAGGACGACGGGGTGGGCCTGCCCGCGGACTTCGACCCGCACCGCTCGGGCAACCTGGGGCTCCAGATCGTCCGCACCCTGGTCGAGGGCGAGCTGGGCGGCTCCTTCGACATGGTCCCGGCGCCGGAGCGCGGCACCCAGGTGATCCTCGACATCCCGGTGCCGCCGCGGAAATAGCGGGGGAGGGGCGGAGGCCCCGCACGTCGGCACTCGAGGGGTTCCCGGAGGGGCCGTGACCGGGCTCCCGGAGGGATTCCCGGCGGAAGAGGGCTCCTGACGGGAGGAAGCCCCCGACGGGCACGTGTCCCCGGACGAGCGAAAGGCCCCGGACCGTTGACGGTCCGGGGCCAGTTGCCCGTGCGTGGGTCCCCTGCTCGGACGAGACGAGAACTCGGGAGCATCGGGGATACTGCGCGCTGCGGCTCGGGGGCGGGAGTTGCGTACTCGCTGTACGCGCCGCCCAGCTCAGGCTGTCAGCAGGGGTGGTTGGTCAGGCGGAAGCCTGACGAGCCCGGTTGCGGGCGGCACGGCGCTTCATCGCGCGGCGCTCGTCCTCGCTGAGACCACCCCAGACGCCGGAGTCCTGACCGGACTCGAGCGCCCACTGCAGACACTGCTCGATCACCGGGCAGCGACGGCAGACGGCCTTGGCTTCCTCGATCTGCAGCAGCGCGGGACCGGTGTTGCCGATGGGGAAGAAGAGCTCGGGGTCTTCCTCGCGGCAAACGGCGCGGTGACGCCAGTCCATGGCTGCTACCTCTCCTTGGTATTACGTGCTGGGTGCTTGTGAATGTGAACGCTTTCACGAATCCCTCAACAAGTGAAGGGGCTACCGCCAGGTTCCCTGGCGTAGTCCTGTGGTTTGAAGAGGGGTTCTGGTGATCTGTGGGGGCCGGTGTTGCGGGCCGTCCCGATCGCCACGTAGAGACTCGCAAACCTCAGCGGCGGATACAACCCCTTCCGGAAAGTTTTTTTTGATTCTTCGGTGTCGACTAGGTCACAGCCGTACTTCCATGGGGTGGACCCT
The DNA here is from genome assembly GCF_036607905.1 of Streptomyces sp. SCSIO 75703. Lineage (NCBI taxonomy): Bacteria > Bacillati > Actinomycetota > Actinomycetes > Kitasatosporales > Streptomycetaceae > Streptomyces > Streptomyces sediminicola. Next base: position 2,313,111 of record NZ_CP144555.1, on the reverse strand, counting down.
GGCCTAAACGTTCGAGTGAAAGGACTTTCGCCGCTTCTGCTCACACAATCACACGCAGTGCCCGGCGTACGCCTGTGAACGTCACGCTGGTACGCAGCCCCAGGTGGTCACCGTCCATCTGGAGGGGCAGTGGCGCCTTCGAATGCAAGGTGAACTCGGTCAGATCGTGCAGGGACACCGCATGCCGGCCCCGGGGTCCGCGCTCGGGGGACGAAGTGAGCAACTGGGTGCCATACCGGGCAACCGCGGCCGTCGACAGGCGGCTGAGGCCGAAGAGGTCAAGCCCGGTATCGAACGAGGCTTTAGGCGACGCGTAGATCGGGCGATTGCCCAGAAACGTCCAGGGGCACGTGTTCGAGACTATGGAGAGCACCAGATCGGTGACCGGCTCGGCACCGGCCCGCTCCAGCGTGATCATCCCCTGGCGGCGATGCGGCTCCCCGATGAGCTGACGCACCACCTGGCGCACGTACAGGGCGTGGGTGGACTTGCGGCCCTGCTCCCGGTGCTGCTCGACCCGGCCGACCACCCCGGCGTCGAAACCGAGCCCGGCGTTGAAGGTGAACCAGCGGGCCGGCACGCCCTCGTCGTCGGTGCCCGGGGTGCCGGAGGCCAGACCCAGTCCGACGGTGCGTTCCCGGCTCTCGCGCAGCGCGTCCAGCAGGGCGCCGGTGGCCTCCACGGCGTGGTTGGGCAGGCCGAGGGCGCGGGCGAAGACGTTGGTCGATCCGCCGGGGACCACGGCGAGGCCGGGCAGCCGGTCCGGATCGGGCCCGGCGTGCAGCAGGCCGTTGACGACCTCGTTGACGGTGCCGTCGCCGCCGAGGGCGACCACGAGGTCGATGTCGTCGCCGCGCGCCGCCTGCCGGGCGAGGTCGCGCGCGTGGCCGCGGTACTCGGTGGTGACGGCCTCCAGCTTCATCTCGCTGGCGAGCGCGTGGATCAGCACATCGCGCGTACGCGCGCTCGTGGTGGTTGCCGCCGGGTTGACCACGAGAAGTGCACGCATGGGGTGCAGGGTACCTACTGGGTGGTACCCCGGCCCAGCCCGAGGGCGGACCGGGGCCCGCGCCGGAGCGCGGGCGGGCCGGGCGCGGGGGCCGTGGCCCGCCGTGGGGCGGGGGCTACCCTTCAGGGGTGAGCAGTGAGCAGACCCCCAGCCCCGAAGCCGCCCCGGACGCCGCCGAGGGGGCCGCGGGCGCCGACGCCCGGCCCGGCCGGCTGACCGCCGCGGCGGCGCTCGCCGCGCTGGAGGGGCTCGCCCTGGTCGTCGGCGGCGCCTGGATGCTCGTGGGCGGCCTCGTCGGCCACCCCGACGACCGCACCTCGGCTCTCACCGGCGGTGTCACCCTGATCGTGCTCGCCCTGCTGCCGCTGCTCGCCGCCCGGGGGCTGCTCGCCCGGCGCGGCTGGAGCCGCGGCCCCGCCGTCATCACGCAGATCATGGCGCTGCCGGTCGCCTACAGCCTGCTCCAGGCGGACAGCGTGGCCATCCCGGCGGGCATCGCCCTCGCCGTGGTGTCCGTCACCGCGCTGGTCCTGCTGCTGAACCCGGCGACGACGAAGGCGCTCGGCATCCGGGGCCCCGGCAACGCGGACAGGTGAGCGCCGCGGCTCCCGGGCGACGCGGGGTGGGCGCCGGGGCCCGCCCGCACCGGGCCGCGTACCGGCCCGGAGCCCGGGGAAACCGCCCGCCGCTACTCCTCGACCAGCAGCTTCTCCCGTAGCTGCGCCAGCGTGCGGGCGAGCAGCCGCGACACGTGCATCTGGGAGATGCCGACCTCCTGCGCGATCTGCGACTGGGTCATGTTGCCGAAGAAGCGCAGCAGCAGGATGCGCTTCTCGCGCGGCGGCAGGTCCTCCAGGAGCGGCTTGAGCGACTCCCGGTACTCGACGCCCTCCAGCGCCTCGTCCTCGGCGCCGAGGGTGTCCGCGACCGCCGGCGACTCGTCGTCGGTGTCGGGCACGTCCAGGGACAGCGTGGAGTACGCGTTGGCGGACTCCAGGCCCTCCAGGACCTCCTCCTCCGAGATCGCCAGCCGCTCGGCCAGTTCGTGCACGGTGGGGGAGCGGCCGTGCAACTGGGACAGCTCCGCGGTCGCCGTCGTCAGCGACAGCCGCAGTTCCTGGAGCCGGCGCGGGACGCGCACCGCCCAGCCCTTGTCCCGGAAGTGCCGCTTGATCTCGCCGACGACCGTCGGGGTCGCGTAGGTGGAGAACTCCACCCCGCGCTCCGGATCGAAGCGGTCGACCGACTTGATCAGCCCGATGGTGGCGACCTGCGTGAGGTCGTCCAGCGGCTCGCCGCGGTTGCGGAAGCGGCGCGCGAGGTGCTCGACGAGCGGCAGGTGCATGCGGACGAGCCGGTTGCGCAGCTCCGCGTAGGCGGGGCTGTCCTTCTCCAGCGTGCGCAGCTCGGCGAAGAGCGCCCGCGCCCCGCTGCGGTCCTGCGGATCGTGCCGCGTGCCGCCGGCGCGTGCCGCCGGCGCCGCGTCCCCGGAGTGCCTCTCGTGCTCGCTCATCGTCCCGCCCGTCACCCTTTCCCGAGCCTCCGCCTCCGCGCGGACCGGCCGGACGGGGCCGCCCCCGTCGTGCCCGCCCGCGGGCGTGCTCGGTGCGGCGGCGTCCTCCGCCGCCCGTCCTCCGCCCGCTCCGACGGCCCCCGTGGAGGTGTCGTCCTCGGGATGCGGCCGGGCCTGCTCGGGGATGCCGTCGATGCCCTCCCCCATGCGCCGGGCCTCGTCCGGAGGGCGTGCGCCCCCGGCCGGAACCCCCCGTGTGCCGCGCTCTTCGTCCCGCACCGGCCCGTCCCCGTTCCTCACGTCGGCCCGGGTCCCGCGCCGCGCTGTTTGTAGAGGCTGATCGACACGGTCTTGTCCTCGTCCACGGCGGAGGAGACCTTGCCGGCGAGGGCGGACAGGACGGTCCAGGCGAACGTGTCCCGGGAAGGGGCGTGACCGTCCGTGGTCGGCGCCGATACGGTGACCTCCAGCGAGTCGTCGACGAGGCGGAAGACGCAACTGAGCACCGAGCCGGGCACGGCCTGCTGGAGCAGGATCGCGCAGGCCTCGTCGACCGCGATGCGCAAATCCTCGATCTCGTCGAGGGTGAAGTCCAAACGCGCCGCGAGACCGGCCGTCGCCGTACGCAGCACCGACAGGTAGGCACCCGCGGCCGGCAGCCGGACTTCGACGAAGTCCTGGGTCGCGGGCTCGCCTGCGATCTGGGACACCCTCACCTCCAAGGTGGAACAAGCGCTACGGAGCCGAGGGCCGCCCCCCGGGGTAACGCGATACGTGGTTCAGCGGTGACGTTATCGCGCTCCGAACGGTCCTGTCCGCGAGACCCCAACCCCGTGCCGTCACTCATGGTAAACACATGCGTACGCACAGTGGCTAGAGGTGTGGCGGGCCCAAATCGGAAGAGCGCGCGCCGCATTGACGTACCCAGCCCTCAGACGGTCGAACCGTCCCGGCCGGAGGTCACACGAGCACGTGGTCGACGAAGCACCAGCGCCAGCTCTCCCCGGGTTCGTGGGTGCGCATGACCGGGTGCCCGGTCTCCGTGAAGTGCGCGGTCGCGTGCCGCTGCGGCGAGGAGTCGCAGCAGCCGACGTGACCGCAGACCAGGCACAGCCGCAACTGCACCGGGTCCGTTCCCTCGGCCAGGCACTCCGGGCACGTCTCGGTCCGCGGCGCGGGTTCCGGGTGCGGCAGCGTGTCCGCGTGCGTGCACTGTCTCATGCTGGCCAGGTTACGACGGGTCCCCCGGTGACCGCGCGGAAGCGGGCGCCGCGTGGGGCGGCCGGGGGACCCGCCGGGGCCGGCCGGCGGGCGGGCCGGCCCGCCGGGACCCCGCCGGACGGGCGAGATCCGCGGACCGGGGACGGGACCGGCCGGGCGGGCGCACCGGACGGGAGCGGCGCGGAGGGCAGGATCGGCGGGGCGGCCCGGACGGTGCGGGCCCCGCCGGCGGTGCGGGCGGGGCCGGTGGCGCGGGACGGGCCGACGGGACCGGCAGGGATGGCGGGGCCGGCAGGGACGGCACGACGGGCGAGGGCGGGCGAGGACGATGGACGTGATGCCGCTGCTGTTGCTGGTGGCGGGCAGCGCGGCGGTCGCCGCGGCCGGCCGGCGCCTCCCGGTGCCGGTGCCGCTGCTCCTGGTGGCGGCCGGGCTCGCGGTCAGCTACCTGCCGGGCGTCCCCCGGTACACCCTCGACCCGCACGTGGTGCTCCCGCTGCTGCTGCCCCCGCTGCTGTACACGGCCGCCACCGACAGCTCCTACCTGGACCTCAGAGCCCAGTTCCGGCCGGTCGCGCTGCTCTCCGTGGGCTACGTCCTCTTCGCCACCTTCGTGGTCGGCTGGGCCGCCTACCTGATCGTGCCCGGCCTCCCGCTGACCGCGGCCCTGGTCTTCGGGGCCGTGGTGGCGCCGCCGGACGCCGTCGCCGCCACGGCGGTCGCCCGCCGGGTGGGCCTGCCCTCCCGGATCACCACGATCCTCCAGGGCGAGTCCCTGGTGAACGACGCGACCGCCATCACCGCCTTCCGGGTGGCCCTCGCCGCCGCCGTGGGGGAGGGCGCCACCTGGGCCGGCGGGATCGTGGAGTTCCTGCTCGCGGCGATCGGCGGGGTCGGCGTCGGACTGGTGCTGATGGTGCCGATCCACTGGCTGCGCACCCACGTCACGGACGCCCTGCCGCAGAACACCCTCTCCCTGCTCATCCCGTTCGTCGCCTACGCCGTCGCCGAGCAGGTGCACGCCTCCGGGGTGCTCGCCGTGGTCGTCGTCGCCCTGTACCTGGGCCACCGCGCGTGGGAGGTCGACTTCGCCACCCGCCTCCAGGAGGAGGCCGTGTGGAAGATGGTCGCCTTCCTGCTGGAGTCGGCCGTCTTCGCCCTCATCGGGCTCCAGCTCCCGGTGGTCCTCAGGGGGCTCGGCGCCTACCACGGGACCGACGCCGTCTGGTACGCGGTCGTCCTCTTCCTGATCGTCGCCGTGGCCCGGTTCGTGTGGGTGTTTCCGGCCACCCTGGTCCCGAGGCTGCTCTCCGCCCGGATCCGCGAACGGGAGGAGGACCCCGGCTGGAAGGTGCCCTTCGTCATCGGCTGGGCCGGCATGCGGGGCGTGGTCTCGCTGGCCATCGCCTTCTCCATCCCGCTCACCGTGCAGGGCGGCGGCCCCTTTCCCGAACGCAACCTCATCCTCTTCCTGACCTTCACCACGGTCATCGGCACCCTGGTGGTCCAGGGCGTGTCCCTGCCGCCGCTGATCCGCCTGCTGAACTTCCCCGGCCGGGACGTCCAGGCGGACACGCTTGCGGAGGCGAACGCCCAGGCACAGGCTTCCCGGGCCGCGGAACAGCGCCTGGACGACCTCCTCGCCGACGAGCGCAACGCACTCCCGGGGCCGCTCGCCGACCGGCTGCGCTCGGTCATGGAACAGCGCCGCAACGCCGTCTGGGAACGGCTCGGGCAGACCAATCCGGTCACCGGTGAGTCCGCCGACGACACCTACCGGCGGCTCGCCGGCGAGATGATCGGTGCCGAGCGGGACGTCTTCGTCCGGCTGCGGGACGCCCGCTACATCGACGACGAGATGCTCAGGACGCTGCTGCGCCGCCTCGACCTGGAGGAGGCGGCGGCGTACCGGGAGGCGGGATGAGGGCCCACGGGACGAGACGGGGGCTCATCGGCGCGGGCTCGTCCCGGCTGTGGCTCGGTCTCGTCCTGGCAGTGGCCCGGCCTTGTCCCGGCAGACGCTCGGCCCGGCCCCGGCCCCGGCCCCGGCAGCGGCTCGGTCCGGTCCGGTCCCGGCAGTGGCCTGGTGGCGGGGCTGTCAACGGGGGCTCTTCGGGGAGAGCGGGCCTCGTCGGGGGAAGGGTCCGCCCGTGACGACCGCCGCCAGCGACGTCCCGCGCGGGAAGGCGCCCTCGCGGGCCATTGTGAGCAGTCCGAGGAGCATCTTGGCGACGTAGACGCGCTCCAGGGGCACTCCGTGGCGCCGTTCGAAGTCGTCGGCGAAGGCGTCGAGCGCCAGGGTGGTCCGCGCGTAGCCGCCGCAGTGGAAACGCTCGTCCAGGCTCCAGTCGCCGCGCGGCCCGCCGAAGGCGTCCTCCTGGAGCCGCCGGACCTCCTCCCCCAGGAAACCGCCCCTGAGCACGGGCACGCCGATCACGCGCCCCGGGGTGAAGCCCGCCGCGAGCCCCGCGAGGGTGCCCCCGGTGCCGCAGGCCAGGGCGGCCACGTCGGCGTGGCCCGACAGTTCCTCGCCGAGGGCCCGGCAGCCGCGGACGGCGGCGGCGTTGCTGCCGCCCTCGGGGACGACCACGGCGTCCTCGGCGCCGGCCGCGCGCAACAGCGCCGCCAGCGTCCCGGGCTCGGCCTTGTGACGGTAGGCGGCGCGGTCGGCGAAGTGCAGCCGCATGCCGTCGGCCGCGCAGCGGGCCAGCGAGGGGTTGAGCGGGCGGCCGGCCAGCTCGTGCCCGCGCACCACGCCGACGGTGGCCAGGCCGAGCAGGCGCCCGGCGGCGGCCGTGGCGCGCAGGTGGTTGGAGTAGGCCCCGCCGAACGTGACGACCGGGCGGCCGTCGGCGGCGGCGAGGTTCGGGGCGAGTTTGCGCCACTTGTTGCCCACCAGCTCCGGGTGGATCAGGTCGTCCCGCTTCAGCAGCAGCCGCACGCCGTACCGCTCGAAGCGCTCGTCCACGACCTCCTCCAACGGGGAGGGCAGGCGGGGGCGCAGCGCGGCGAGGGGGCCGGGGGCGGCGGGCCCGCCGCTCGGGCGGGTGGCGCGGGTGCTGCCGGTGGCGGTGGGACCGGCGGCGGCGCGGGGGCTGCCGGGGTCGGCGGGGCCGCGGGAGGCGCCGGGGGCGGCGGTGGTCACCGCGCCATTGTCCGTCCCGCCCGTGCCACCGGGCCACCGGAGGCCCGTCCGGCGGCCCGGGGCGGATCAAATCCCCATCCCTGCCCCGCTCTTGGGCGATCCATTCCCGCTCATTCGGGTAATGGCGCCGACACGTTACGTGAGGAAGGCTGGGTCTCGCACATTGATGCCGGGCGCAGGCGCCCGGCATGACGGGAGGGCAATTCCATATGTCGGTAGGCGAAGAGGTCCGCACCGAGCAGTCCCGGCCGCAGCAGAGTCTCGGCACGGCGGCCGCGCGGAACCTGGCCACCACGACCAAGTCCGTACCTCAGATGCAGGAGATCAGCTCCCGCTGGCTGCTGCGCACGCTTCCCTGGGTGGACGTCCAGGGCGGCACGTACCGCGTCAACCGGCGCCTGTCCTTCGCCGTGGGCGACGGCCGGGTGACGTTCGTCAAGACCGGTGACCGCGTCGAGGTCATCCCCGCGGAGCTGGGCGAGCTGCCCGCCCTGCGGTCGTACGAGGACGAGGAAGTCCTCTCGGAGCTCGCGCAGCGCTGCGAGCAGCGGGAGTTCGCCCCCGGTGAGGTGATCGCGTCGTTCGGCTCCCCGGCCGACGAGGTCTACCTCCTCGCGCACGGCCGCGTCGAGAAGGTCGGCACCGGCCCGTACGGCGGCGACGCCGTCCTCGGGGTCCTCGCCGACGGCGCCTACTTCGGCGACCAGGCCCTGCTCTCCGGCGACGCCATCTGGGAGTACACCGCCCGCTCGGCCACCGCGTGCACCGTGCTGGTCCTGACCCGCCAGGAGGTGGAGCGGGTCGCGGAACGCTCCGACACCCTGCGCGAGCACCTGCACGGGCGCCGCTCGGTCCCCGCTCAGCGCACCAACAGGCACGGGGAGAAGGAGATCGACCTCGCCGCGGGCCACAGCGGCGAGCCCGACATCCCGCACACCTTCGTCGACTACGAGGCCCGCCCCCGCGAGTACGAACTGAGCGTCGCCCAGACGGTGCTGCGCATCCACTCGCGCGTGGCCGACCTCTACAACCAGCCGATGAACCAGACCGAGCAGCAGCTCCGGCTGACGGTCGAGGCGCTCAAGGAGCGCCAGGAGCACGAGCTGATCAACCACCGCGACTTCGGCCTCCTGCACAACTGCGAGTACGACCAGCGCATCCAGCCGCACGACGGCGTGCCCGGCCCGGACGACATGGACGAACTGCTCAGCCGGCGGCGCGGCACCAAGATGTTCCTCGCCCACCCACGCGCGATCGCCGCTTTCGGCCGCGAACTCAACAAGCGCGGGCTCGTCCCCGAGACGATCGACATCGGCGGCAACCGCATCCCCACCTGGCGCGGCGTCCCGATCTACCCGTGCAACAAGATCCCGGTCACCGAGGCGCGCACCTCGTCGATCATCGCGCTGCGCACCGGCGAGCAGGACCAGGGCGTCATCGGCCTGCGCGCCACCGGCATCCCGGACGAGATCGAGCCCAGCCTGTCGGTGCGCTTCATGGGCATCAACGAGCAGGCGATCATCAAGTATCTGGTCACCGCCTACTACTCGGCCGCCGTCCTCGTTCCCGACGCCCTCGGCGTCCTGGAGAACGTCGAGATCGGCCGCTGGCGGTGACGACCGCCGCGCACGCCGTGTTCCCGCCCGTCAGGGCGGGTACACCCCGGGGGTACGCCCACGATCACAGGGGGGATGCGAGCCGATGACGGAGACCCGGCACGGAGCCGTCGGGACCGGGGACCCCACGGGGACCCTCGACACACCGCCCCTCATCGGCGCCCAGCGCGACACGGGGCCCGGGGCGCCGCCCGGCCCGGCGTCACCGGCGGCGCCCGCCGCCCCCGAGCCGGGGCCGGCCGAGGGACAGGAGGCACCGGCCCTCCTGCGGCGCTCGCGGGAGTCGGTCGATCCCGAACTGCGGTCCGCGCTCGGGTCGCTGCCCCCGGCGATGCGCCGGGTCGCCCTGTACCACTTCGGCTGGCGGCACGCGGACGGCACCCCGGCCGCGGGCAATGCCGGCAAGGCGATCCGGCCCGCGCTGGTCCTCGCCTCGGCCGCCGCCCTCGGCGGACCCGGGGCCCGTGCCGCCGCCGTCCGGGCGGCGGCCGCGGTGGAACTGGTCCACAACTTCACGCTGCTCCACGACGACGTGATGGACCGCGACACCACCCGCCGCCACCGGCCCACCGCCTGGACGGTGTTCGGCGACGCCGACGCGATCCTCGCCGGGGACGCCCTCCAGGCGCTGGCCCTGCGGCTGATCGCCGCCGACCCGCACCCGGCGTCCGGGGCGGCGGCCGCCCGGCTCGCGGACTGCGTCGTGGAACTGTGCGAAGGGCAGCACGCGGACACCGCCATGGAGCGCCGCGCGCCGCACGAGGTCACCCTCGACGAGACGCTGGCCATGGCCGAGGCGAAGACCGGCGCGCTCCTCGGCTGCGCCTGTGCCCTGGGCGCGCTCTACGCCGGCGCGTCCGAGGAGGACGTCGAGGCCCTGGACGCCTTCGGCCGCCAGGCCGGGCTGGCCTTCCAGCTCATCGACGACGTGATCGGCATATGGGGGGACCCGGGCCACACCGGGAAGCCGGCCGGCGCCGACCTGGCCGCCCGCAAGAAGTCGTTGCCGGTGGTCGCCGCGCTGGCCTCCGGCACCCCGGAGGGCGCCGCCCTCGGCACGCTGTACGCGGTGCCCTACGAGGAGGGCGGGGAGGACCTGGAGCACACCGCCCTGACCGTGGAGCGGGCAGGCGGCCGGGACTGGGCGCAGGCCCAGGCGGCCGACCGGATGGCGCGGGCCGTGCAGGAACTGGCCCGCGCCGTGCCCGCCCCGGACGCGGCGGAGGGGCTGCTGGCCCTCGCCGAGTACGTGACCCGGCGCAGCACCTGAGACCGCCCCGCCCCGCAGGACCCCGGAGCCCGCGCCGGGCCGTACGGACCTGACCGACGTACGGACCGTGTCGCGGGCTCCGGCCCGGCGGGCCCCGCACTTCCCCACGGTGTGCGGGGCCCGTCCTCCTTCCTGACCCGCAAGGCTGCAACTTCCTTGTGTAAACGAGCAGTTGGGTGAGGAAGCACACAGCGGCGAACCGGCACGGCGGGCCGCCGAGGCGGACACGCGGGAACCAGGACGCGGAAGGGCGGGCAGGAGACGGGTGTGGCGATCCGCAGGGCGGGGGAGGGCGACCGGGAGCGGATCGTCCGGCTGCTGGACGAGGCGTTCCAGGACGATCCGGTGAGCAGGTGGGTCTTCCCGGACGCCGGGTACCGCCGCCGTACCCACCACCGCCTCATGGCCGCCTTCACCGACGCCGTGCTCGCCGAGGGCCGGATCGACCTCACCGAGGACGGCGCGGCCTGCGCGCTCTGGCTCTCGGCCCCGGTCCAACCGGCCCCGGACGACGCACTGGCCCAGCCGCCGACCCCGGCCGGCAGGCCGACGGAGGCGCCGATCCCGGCCGGTGCACCGGCGCGGGCCCGGACTACGCGCCGACCCCAGGCCCATGCGCGGGCCCGGCCGACGCACCCGACGACGCTCGCCGGGTCCGCGAGTACGTAGACCCGGACAACGCGCGCGTCGAGCGGATCGTCCGGCTCACCGAGGGCATCCACCCCGCCGGCCGTGCCCACGCCTACCTGTGGATGATCGGCGTGGCCCCCGGCCGCCAGGGCGAGGGCCTGGGCACGGCGTTGATGGCCGCCGCCCTCGACGACTGCGACCGCGAGGCACTCCCGGCCTACCTGGAGGCGAGCAACCCCCGAAGCCGCGGCCTGTACGAACGCCTCGGCTTCACCCTCACCGGCAGACCGCTCGACCTGCCCGACGGGCCCCGCATGTGGCCGATGTGGCGCGAACCGTCGGCCACCGCGCCCCCGCCGGACGGGCCGACGCCGTGACCGGCCTGTCCGGCGCGCCCGACGCCGCCGCCACCGACCGGGCCCGCCTGGTGGCGGGACGGTACGAGCAGGCGGCCCGGCCGACGCGAGCCGACCGGCGGCACCGGGCGCGTGGCAGCATCGGCGCGCGGTGGGCGAGCCCGGAGGCGACGGGCGCCGCCGACAGCCGGCGAGACAACAGGTGCGCCCGCTGCCTTGTCGGATGCCGAACGATCGCGCGAAGCGATCTCGGGTGGGGAGGAGGCACCGGGAGCCGTCGACTTCCCCGCGGCCAAGCAGTTCGCGTACGCCGGAACCACCCGCTTGGCGGTCCGCGGGCAGGGGCATGACCACGGGGCCATCGTCAGCGCGGAGGCGGCGATCCGCCTCTATCGCAGCGCGGACGGCGACGACCAGTCGGTCGGGGACCTGTTCGCCGCACCCCTCGATCTCGCCGGCGGGCACCTTCTCCTGGGGGGACCCGGACCGCGCGGAGCAGACGCTCGGCTTCGTTCCCCGGTCCTCTCCGGAGCGCATACGGGCCGGTATCGTGCGCCGACTCACCGTTCTGGGGCGGTGAGTCGGGAGGGACGCATTACCGTGGAGCCGCGCAGGCGGTGCACCTGCGTGACCGACTCCAGTACACGGTCGTCCGTGCGTCCCTGCCCGCCCACCCTCCGGAGTTGCCGACGTGACCGACCTGTCCGCCGCCCACGACGCCGCCGCCACCGACCGGGCCCGTCTGGTGGGCAGTGCCTACAACGGAGACCGGGACCTGGCCGCCCGGCAGTCGCTCTACCAGTGGCAGACGCCCCGGTACGACCTCCCTGGCCTCGTGGCCGAGCGGTTGGGCGGCGTACGTGGGCGGGTCGTCGACATCGGCTGCGGCAACGGCACGTTCCTCCAGCGGCTCCGACAGGACCGCCCGGACCTGTCCCTGCTCGGCCTCGACCTCGCGCCCGGCATCCTCGCCGGCGTCCCCGGCCCGGTCGCCGTGGCGGACGCCATGAGGCTTCCGCTGGCGACGGGCAGCGTCGACGCCGCTCTCGCGCTGCACATGCTGTACCACGTGCCTGACATTCCCCAGGCGGTCAGGGAGCTGGCCCGTGTCGTCGCCCGTGACGGACTGGTGGTCGCCTCCACCAACAGTGGCCGGGACAAGGCCGAACTCGACGACCTCTGGCAGCGGGCCGCCCGCGACATCCTCGGTATGGACCGGGGCCCTGCTCGCCTCACGCTCAGTGCTCGCTTCTCCCTGGAGAAGGCACCGGCGTTCCTGGGCGCGGAGTTCGGGCGCGTGGAAGTTGTCGAACTGCCGGGAACCATCACTGTCCACGACCCCGAGCCTGTCATTGCCCACATGGCTTCGTACCGTGCCTGGGCGGACCAGCACGAGGTGCCCTTCGACGCGACGATCGACCGCGCCCGCACGCTGGTGGCGGACCACATCGACCGGCACGGGGCGTACGAGATCACCTGCCTTGGCGGCCTCCTCATCTGCCGCCGGTGAGAACATCTCTGGGGCAGTCCAGTGCCCGGAGAGCAGCCGTCGTCTCTCCCCGGCGATGGAGTCCTTCAGGGATTCCCGCCCGCTGCCATTCGGCCCGACCCGCATCTCGGTCTACAGCCCGAGCGCCTGACCTAGGCCACGAGGTGGAGCGCTCAGATACAAGGAGGCCGGGCGCGCGGCCACCGCCCTGCTCCTGACCGACCCCGCCCTCGCCTCGGTCCGTACCCCGGTACGCGCCCGCCGTTCGCGAGGTCCCTGCCGTGAGCGCGGACTCGTACTACCGGTGGATCGCCCGGGAACGTCTGGCTGCCTGGGACGTCACAGAGGACTGGCTCGACCACCGCACAACACGGCCGGCAGCCCGGCGTACCACGTCGCCGGCGATCGAGGCGTCGCGGGTTGCGGCCGGCGGTCTCTGAGTGGGCGAGGGAGGTGGCCAGGACGGCCTGCCGAGGGCTGCGACGTCCCCGCGTGTGGTTCGGGTCGGTGAGGTTGTCGGTGGTGTGCTTCTCGCGCGTCTTGCCGTATGCCCGTCCAAGCAGTGGGGGTTCACGAGGGAGGCGGGGTTGCCGCTCGGGTACCGGCGGTGGTGGACCGAGTGGGGCGGGGCTCGCGAGGTGGTTCAGGCGGCCGGGAAGGGGGCCGTCGAGGGGGAAGGTCGAAGGCCGTCGGGTTGCCGTACGTCGTGACCCATGGCCTGCGGCGCTTCTACGCCCCTGCGTGCGTCGAGGGCGGCGCGGGTGTCAGGAGCGGGTGCGGTTGGTTCTCGGGCGCGTGTTCGGCGGCGTCGCGCCGCGGAGCCGTGCGCACGTGTGGTCGGGAGAACAGGACCGCACCCGGCCCCTGGCCGCCGTGTGGGGCGGGTGGGGCCGGGTGCGGGTGGGAGACCGGGGAGGTCGGGTGGACCGCCGGTCAAAGGGCCTGGGGCAAGATCAGGCCTTCTTCGTCTCCCAGAAGATCTTGTCGATCTGGGCGATGTAGTCCAGCGCCTTCTGGCCGGTGGCCGGGTCGGTCGAGCCCTTGGCGGCCGAGAGGGCCTTCAGGGTGTCGTTGACCAGCTGGTGCAGCTCCGGGTACTTCTCGAAGTGCGGGGGCTTGAAGTAGTCGCTCCACAGCACCGAGACGTGGTGCTTGGCCAGCTCGGCGCGCTGCTCCTTGATGTCCGTGGCGCGCATCTGGAAGTGCGGGTCGTCGTTTCCGGCCATCTTCTCCTGGACGGCCTTGACCGACTCCGCCTCGATGCGGGCCTGGGCCGGGTCGTACACGCCGCAGGGCAGGTCGCAGTGGGCGCTGACCGTGACCTTGGGGGCAAACAGGCGGGAAAGCATGAAGCGTTCCTTCCTCGTGATCGTCTTCTCAGGGTGGACATTACTCCCTGCGAGGCCCGATGACGCGGGTGCCCCCGTGGGCTTAGGACAAAAGTCCGGGGTGAAACTGACACTGGTGGAGGACAGACAGGGGAGGTGCCGGGTGATGCCGGAGCCGTCGCAGGAGGCCGAGCGGGTGTCGGGAACGCTGCCGTTCGGGCCCGCCGAGGTGAGCGGGCCCTCGATGGTGCCCACGCTGCACCACGGCGATCTGCTCGTGGTGCACTGGGGGGCGAGGGTCCGCCCGGGTGACGTCGTGGTGCTGCGCCACCCCTTCCAGCAGGACCTGCTGGTCGTCAAACGGGCCGTCGAACGGCGCGGGACCGGCTGGTGGGTGCTGGGGGACAACCCCTTCGCCGGTGGCGACAGCACCGACTACGGGGTCGTCCCCGGGGAGCTGGTCCTCGGCCGGGTGCGGCTGCGCTACCGGCGCCGGCGGGCCGATCAGCGCTCGGTGCTCGCCACCGTCGGCTGGGCGTTCTCGGCGCTGCGGCCGGTGACGGCCGACCGGTCCGCCTCCAGGCGTTTGCGGGCCCGGTAGGCGGCCACGTTGGCGCGGGTGGCGCAGCGGTCGGAGCAGTAGCGCCGGGAGCGGTTGGTGGAGGTGTCCAGGTAGGCGTTGCGGCAGGGGGGCGCCTCGCACAGGCCGAGGCGGTCGACGCCGTACTCGGTGAGGTGGAAGGCGAGGCCCATCGCGGCGATGGCGGCGAAGCCGGCGGTCGCGTTGGAGGGGTGGTCGGCGAGGTGCATGTGCCACAGGGGGCGGCCGTCGTCGTCCCGGTGGTCGTGGCCGGAGATCTGCGGGCTCACCGGGAACTCCAGCAGCAGCGAGTTCAACAGGTCCACGGCGAGGGTCTCGTCGCCGCCGTCCGCCGCCTCGAAGACCGCGCGCAGCCGTCCCCGCACCGACCGGAAGCGGGTCACGTCCGCCTCGGTGGCCCGGCGGCCGGCGGACCGGTTGACGCCGAAGAGTTCGCGGACGGCGTCCACCGACGTCAGCGAGTCCCGTCCCCGGCCCGGCTCCTCGGTGTTGACGAGACGTACGGCGTAATCCGAGTAATAGGCCAGTTCCACTTGTAGTCCTTACGAGGGGGCTCTAGGGTCGTGCCTGCGGTCAGGTAATGGCTGGTCGTGCTCACAGGGTATTACGTATGCGATGCGAGGGAGCCCCCGATGACGGACGCGGACACGGCCGCCGGCGGTACCGACTGGAACGCCTGGCAGGAGAGCTGGGACCGCCAGCAGGAGTGGTACATGCCGGACCGCGAGGAACGCTTCCGGGTCATGCTCGACATGGTCGAGGCCCTGGTCGGCCCCGCCCCGCGCGTGCTCGACCTCGCCTGCGGCACCGGCACCATCACCGCCCGCCTGCTCGCCCGCCTCCCCGGCGCCACCAGCACCGGCGTGGACCTCGACCCCGCGCTCCTCGCCATCGCCGCCGGCACCTTCGCCGGCGACGAGCGGGTCACCCTGGTCACCGCCGACCTCAAGGACCCCGGCTGGAGCGAGCGGCTGCCGCACGACACGTACGACGCCGTGCTCACCGCGACCGCCCTGCACTGGTTCCACGCCGAACCCCTCGCGGCGCTCTACGGCCGCCTCGCCGGGCTGGTCCGCGACGGCGGCGTCTTCATGAACGCCGACCGCATGATCGACCAGTCGACGCCCCGGATCAACGCCGCCGAGCGCGCCCGGCGCCACGCCCGGATGGACGAGGCCCGCGAGGCCGGTGCCCTCGACTGGGCCGACTGGTGGCGGCTGGCCGCCGAGGACCCGGTGCTCGCCGGACCCACCGCCCGGCGCTTCGAGATCTACGGAGAACACGCCGACGGCGAGATGCCCTCCGCCGAGTGGCACGCGCGCGTGCTGCGCGAGAAGGGCTTCGGGGAGGCGCGCCCCGTCTGGTGCTCGCCCTCCGACACGCTGCTGCTGGCGGTGAAGTAGCCCGCCACGCGCGAGGAGGGGCGGTACGGACCGGACCGTTCCGTACCGCCCCTCCCGGGTCCCCGCCCGTGCGGGCCGGTGTCAGAGCACCTTGGACAGGAACGCCTTGGTCCGCTCCTCCTTGGGGTCGGTCAGCACCTCGCGCGGGTCGCCCGACTCGACGACCACGCCGCCGTCCATGAAGACCAGGCTGTCGCCGACCTCGCGGGCGAAGCCCATCTCGTGGGTGACGACGACCATGGTCATGCCGGTCTGGGCCAGGTCGCGCATGACGTCGAGGACGTCGCCGACCAGTTCCGGGTCGAGCGCCGAGGTGGGCTCGTCGAACAGCATCAACTTCGGGTCCATCGCCAGCGCGCGGGCGATGGCCACCCGCTGCTGCTGGCCGCCGGAGAGCTGCGAGGGGTAGTTCGCCGCCTTGTCGGCCAGCCCCACCCGCTCCAGGAGCTGCATCGCGCGCTGCCAGGCCGCCTGCCGCGGCACGCCCCTGACCTGGACGGGCGCCTCCATCACGTTCTCCGCCGCGGTCTTGTGGGGGAACAGGTTGAAGCGCTGGAAGACCATGCCGATGTCCCGCCGCTTGAGCGCGACCTCGCTGTCCTTCAGCTCGTGGAGCCGGTCGCCCTTCTGCCGGTAGCCGACCAGTTCCCCGTCGACGTACAGCCGCCCGGCGTTGATCTTCTCCAGGTGGTTGATGCAGCGCAGGAACGTCGACTTGCCGGAGCCGGAGGGGCCGATGAGACAGAAGACCTCGCCGGACCTGACCTCCAGGTCGATGCCCTTGAGGACCTGGACCGCGCCGAAGGACTTGTGGACGCCCTCGGCCTTGACCATGGCGGGGGAGGACTCGGTCATGCCGCCACTCCCTTCGGACGGCGGGTGGGCAGGACCGCGGCCGAGAACCGCTGCCACGGCGTCGGCGGCAGGGCGCGGCTGGAGCCACGCGCGTAGTACCGCTCGATGTAGTACTGGCCGACGCTCAGCAGCGAGGTCATGATCAGGTACCAGGTGGCGGCCAGGAAGTACATCTCGACCGTGGAGCCGGCGTTCTGGCCGATGTCCTGCGAGTACTTGAAGAGGTCGTAGAACTGCACCGCCGAGACGAGCGACGTCGTCTTCAGCATGTTGATGACCTCGTTGCCGGTGGGCGGCACGATCACGCGCATCGCCTGCGGGATGACGATCCGGCGCAGCGTCTTGGCCTGGCTCATGCCGAGCGCGTGCGACGCCTCGGTCTGGCCCTCGTCCACCGAGAGCAGGCCGGCCCGGCAGATCTCGGCCATGTAGGCGGCCTCGTTGAGGCCCAGGCCGAGCAGCGCCGTCAGCAGCGGCGTCATGAAGGAGGACCAGTAGTCCTTGTAGACCGGGCCGAGGTTGATGTACTCGAAGACCAGGCCGAGGTTGAACCAGACGAAGAGCTGGACCAGGACCGGGGTGCCGCGGAAGAACCAGATGTAGAACCAGGCGATCGACGAGGTCACCGGGTTCTTCGACAGGCGCATCACGGCGAGCAGGACGCCGCCGGTGATGCCGATCAGCATCGACAGCACGGTGAGCAGCAAGGTCTTCCAGACGCCCGTGAGGATGCGCTGGTCGAAGAAGTACTCGGGGATCGCCGCCCAGTTGATGTCGCCTTGCGCGAAGGCGTAGACGACCGAGCCCAGCAGGACGAGCGCGACGGTGGCGGAGACGTAGCGCCACGGGTGCCGGACCGGAACGGCCTTGATGGCCTCCGGTCCGGCGGGTGGCGTCACGTCGGGGCCCGTCGTCTTGTTGACGTCGACAGTCACGGAGGAGCCTTTCGGACGGAGTCGAACGGTGCCGGGTCAGGAGCCGCCGTTGATCTTCGCCTCGGTGATGGCGCCGTCCTCGACGCCCCACTTCTCGACGATCTTCTGGTACTCGCCGCTGTCGATGACCGCCTGGACCGCCGCCAGCAGCGCGTCGCGGAGCTGCGTGTTGTCCTTGGCGACCGCGATGCCGTACGGGCCCGCCTCGACCTGCTCGCCGACGATCTCGAAGTACGCGCCGCCGCCGGAGTTCTTCACCGAGTAGGCCGCGATCGGGAAGTCGGCGGAGACGATGTTCGCGCCCTTGGACCGCATCCGGGTCTCGGCCTCGGGGTTGGTGCCGAAGTCCTCGACCTTGAGGGTCTTCTTGCCGTCCTTCTCGCACTTCTTCGCCTGTTCCCGGGCGAGGTCGTGGGAGAAGGTGTTGCGCTGGACCGCCATGGTCTTGCCGCACAGGTCGTCCCAGGTCTTGATGGCCTGGTCGTCGCCCTTGTTGGTGTAGAGCGAGACACCCGCGGTGAAGTAGTCGACGAAGTCGACGCCCGCGCCGACCTTCTTGCCGGTGTCGGCGTCGATGCCCTCCTGGCGGTCCTTGGTGTCGGTCATCGCCGACATGGCGATGTCATACCGCTTGGACGCCAGGCCGCCGATGAGACCGTCGAACGTGCCGTTCTGGAATTCGAACTTCACGCCGAGCTGCTTGCCCAGGGCCTCGGCGAGATCGGGGTCGATACCGACCGTCTTGCCGGAGTCGTCCTTGAATTCGACGGGGGCGTACGCGATGTCGGAGCCGACCTTGATGACACCCTTGTCGCGGATGGCCTGGGGCAGCTTGTCGGCCAGCGGGGCCGCCGCGTCCGAGCGGTCGGCGCCGTCGGAGCCGCCCTTCTCGGTCTGGTCTCCGCAGCCGGTGAGCAGCAGGGCGCCGGCGACCGCGATCGCACCGACCGCGGCTAGCCGGGACTGCGCCGTGGTGGGACGACGGGTGAAGCGTGCGGTCATGGTGGTTCCTCCGGCGGATGAGGGAGTAGCCGATGGGACGCGGCGCCGGCCGGGTGACCGGCCGACGCCGTGGGGCCGAGGTGAGAGCACACGTCTTCGAGTGCCGTCACCTCGTGTGATGACGGCATCTTGCCATTCGGACTCGGCCGTTCAGGGGGCCCGCCATGTCAAAATCGGATAACGGGTCACCCCCCGAACCGGACCAGGTCGGTACATCACGACCCAACCTTTCCGGGAATGCCGCGTTCCGGCCGGAAGATCTTCGGCGGACCCCGGTATACGAACACGCTTCACGCGTACGAACGTCGTCTGAACGTTCGTTTTCGCGATCTGTCAAGGGGATCCGCGAGGTTGACCGGAAGCGGCGTTATGAGCCATGTCACCGGCATGCGGGAACCGGGGTCCGGCATGTGAGCTTGCGCTGAACGGACTCGTCTCGGGGGCCGTCCGTCGGGTAAGAAGGTTCATTACACCCCTCATCAGGGGCTCAGGGTGCGTGTGCGGCGCACCCGTCGCGCAGGGAACCGTGTGCATCAACGGCCAAGGTCCCGCGCGGTGCCCGCTCGCTCCTCACCCGGAGCGGACAACCCTCAAACCATGAACATTTAAGGGGTAACAACAAGTGGCAGCGGAGATCGTCAATCCTCCCAGCGACAGCGACGTGCCCACGGAGCAGAAGGCGGGGGCGGAGCCCCTTGACGCCTTCGAGCCCGCGTTCGCCCTGCATCGCGGCGGCAAGATGGCCGTCCAGGCCACCGTGCCGGTCCGCGACCGGGACGACCTGTCGCTGGCGTACACGCCCGGCGTCGCGAAGGTGTGCAGCGCGATCGCCGAGCAGCCGGACCTCGTCCACGACTACACGTGGAAGTCGTCCGTCGTCGCCGTCGTCACCGACGGCACGGCCGTGCTCGGCCTCGGCGACATCGGCCCCGAGGCATCCCTCCCGGTGATGGAGGGCAAGGCCATCCTCTTCAAGCAGTTCGGCGGGGTCGACGCGGTGCCGATCGCGCTCGCCTGCACGGACGCCGACGAGATCGTCGACACCGTGGTCCGGCTCGCCCCCTCGTTCGGCGGCGTCAACCTGGAGGACATCTCCGCGCCGCGCTGCTTCGAGGTCGAGCGCAAGCTCCAGGAGCGGCTGGACATCCCGGTCTTCCACGACGACCAGCACGGCACGGCGATCGTGACCCTCGCGGCGCTGCGCAACGCGGCGCGGCTGAGCGGACGCTCGCTGGGCGAACTGCGCGCGGTGATCTCCGGCGCGGGCGCGGCCGGCGTGGCCATCGCCCGGATGCTGGTGGAGGCCGGCATCGGCGACGTCGCGGTCACCGACCGCAAGGGCGTCGTCTCGGCGGACCGGGACGACCTCACCGACATCAAGCGGGAAGTCGCCTCGTTCACCAACAAGGCGGGGCTGTCCGGCTCCCTGGAGGCGGCCCTCGACGGCGCCGACGTCTTCATCGGCGTCTCCGGCGGTACGGTGCCCGAGCCCGCGGTGGCCTCGATGGCCGAGGGCGCGTTCGTGTTCGCCATGGCCAACCCGAACCCCGAGGTGCACCCCGAGATCGCCCGGAAGTACGCGGCCGTCGTCGCCACCGGCCGCTCCGACTTCCCCAACCAGATCAACAACGTGCTGGCGTTCCCGGGGATCTTCGCGGGCGCGCTCCAGGTGCGGGCCTCCCGGATCACCGAGGGCATGAAGCTCGCCGCCGCGGAGGCGCTGGCCGGTGTGGTCGGCGACGACCTCGCCGCGGACTACGTCATCCCGTCCCCGTTCGACGAGCGCGTCGCCCCGGCCGTCACGGCCGCGGTGGCCGCGGCGGCCCGTGCGGAGGGCGTCGCCCGCCGCTGACGTCGTCGCTCCGAGCCGGCCGACGGCCCCGTTCCCTCGCGGACGGGGCCGTCGTCGTGTGCGGAGGGTTTCGGGGGTTCCGCAGCGGGCGGTGGGGCTCGGGGCAAGACGGGGACCGTGGTGCGGGTGCGGGTGCGGGTGCGGGTGCGGGTGCGGGTGCGGGCGGGGGCGGGACGGGCGGTCGGTTCCGGTGGTGTCCTGGCAAGAGGGTGTGTGTCACAGGGCCGCGTGGTTCCGGACCGCGGGCCGGGGACCCTATCGTCAGGGTCATGTTCGCTGTCTACGCCGCCAGAACCGACCGTGACCGGCCGCTCGACGGACTGGAGACCGGGGAGCGACCCGCCCCCGAGGCGCCGCCCGGCTGGAGCATCGTCGACGTCCGGGCCGCCTCCCTCAACCACCACGACCTGTGGTCCCTGCGCGGCGTCGGCCTCCCCGAGGAACGGCTGCCGATGATCCTCGGCTGCGACGCCGCCGGCGTCGACGCGGACGGCAACGAGGTCGTCCTGCACTCCGTGATCGGCCAGACCGGTCACGGGGTCGGCCCCCGGGAGCCCCGGTCCATCCTGACGGAGCGGTACCAGGGGACGTTCGCCGAGCGGGTGGCCGTGCCGACCTGGAACATCCTGCCCAAGCCGAAGGAACTCTCCTTCGAGGAGGCCGCCTGCCTGCCCACGGCCTGGCTGACGGCGTACCGGATGCTCTTCACCAACGCCGGGGTGCGGCCCGGCGACTCCGTGCTCGTGCAGGGCGCCGGGGGCGGGGTCGCCACGGCCGCCATCGTGCTGGGCCGGGCCGCTGGGCTGCGGGTCTTCGCCACCAGCCGGGACGAGGCGAAGCGGCGGCGGGCCCTGGAGCTGGGCGCGGTGGAGGCCGTCGAGCCGGGCGCGCGGCTGCCGCAGCGGGTCGACGCGGTCATCGAGACGGTGGGCGCCGCGACCTGGTCCCACTCGGTGAAGTCGCTGCGCCCCGGCGGCACGCTGGTCATCTCAGGCGCCACCAGCGGGGACCGGCCCTCGCACGCCGAACTGACCCGGATCTTCTTCCTCGAACTGCGGGTCGTCGGCTCCACCATGGGCACCAAGGACGAACTGGAGGACCTGCTCTCCTTCTGTGCGGCCACCGGGGTCCGCCCCGTCGTCGACGAGGTGCTGCCGATGGACCGGGCCCGTGAGGGCTTCGCGCGGATGGCGTCCGGGGAACTGTTCGGGAAGATCGTCCTCCGCGCCGCGCCCTGAGCGCTTTTCCGTCCCTCCTGCCGTCCCCCTTCCGTCTGTCTTCTCCTCGCGTACGGCGGGTCCGGTGCCACGGGCCCGGCGCGTTCCGGTGAGCGGGTGAACGGGCGGCGGGGCGGGCCGCCCGGTTCCGGCCGGGACGCGAAGGAGGTACTGGAGGAGACGCCGCGCGTGGCCCCCGCCCGGCGCGGACGGCACCTCGGTGACGAGCACCTCCTCCTCGCCCTGACCGCCCGCCCGGGGTGTCGGCCGAGGTTCCGGCCGATCACGCGGTGCCCCACGCCTCGCTGATCCGCCGCCCTCGACGAGGGCGGCGGACGGGCCCGCGCCTGACGAAGGGCACCCGGCGTGGCTTCGGGGGCGCCGGGTGCCGCCTCCCGCCGGTCAGCCCTTCGGGGTCCTCAGCAGTGCGCCGAGGTGGGCCGCCGCCGTCGACAGATGGCGCCGGGCCTCGCGGAGCTGCTCGGGGGTGACGCCGTGGTCGCGGGCCGCGTCGCGGACGTCGTCGCGGAAGCGGTCCAGCAGCCGGTCCAGGTCGCGCGCCGGATCGCCGGTGGACTCGGCCGCGTCCTGGTGGGACCAGGCCGGGGCGTACTCCGCCGGGAAGTCCGCGGGGGAGTGGGTGTACTCGGGCCGGGGGGCGGCCGGGTCGGCGGCCGGGCGGCCGAAGCCCCACTCCCTGCCGACCTCCTTCCCGAAGTCCTTGCCGAACTCGCCGACCTCCCGGGCCAGTTCGCTCAGTCCCTCGCGCAGTCCGGTCGGCCAGTCGCCTCGCGCGAAGTGGTCCTGCACCTGTTCCTGCACGCGCTGGGCGATGCGCTGCACCTCCTCCTGCGCCTGCGCGGTGGCCCGCTCCTGGGCCTCCTTGGCCTGGCGCCGCGCGCGCTGGGCCTCCTCGCGGGCCCGGCGGCTCTCGTCCTTGGCGCGGCGGGCCTGCTCCTTCCACTCCTGCTTGACGCGCCGCATCTCCTCCTTCGCGGCCCGCCACGCCTCCTTCTCGTCGGTGTCCGCACCGGCGTCGGCGGCGCCTCCAGGGCTCCTCGCGCCGGTGCCCCGGCGGGCCTCGCCGGCCGCGGCGCGCATCTCCCGGCGTAGATCGCCCGCCGCGCCGCGGACGTCGGCCCGGATCTCGGCGGCCAGCTCGGCGACCGACTCCCGGATCTCCAGCTCCAGGTCGGCCAGTTCACCGCTGCGGTCGGCCAGTTCGGCGCGTCCGGCGTCGGTGATCGAGTACACCTTGCGGCCGCCCTCGGTGGTGTGGGTGACCAGGCCCTCCGCCTCCAGCTTGGCCAGGCGCGGGTAGACCGTGCCGGCCGAGGGCGCGTACAGGCCCTGGAAGCGCTCCTCCAGGAGCCGGATCACCTCGTACCCGTGGCGGGGGGCCTCGTCCAGCAGCTTGAGCAGGTAGAGGCGGAGGCGGCCGTGGGCGAAGACGGGCGGCATGTCAGAGCACCTTCTTGTCGGTCGGGCCGTCGGGGGTGCCGTCGGCCGGGGTGCCGTCCGGGGCGTCGTCGGCGGACGGCCGGCGCAGCAGGGCGATCGAACCGGAGACCGTCGTGGCCCTCAGCCGGCCGCTGCCCGCGCCGAGCCGTCCGGTGATCCGCTTGGCGCCCCACTGGCCGGCCACGCGGAGATCCTCGAAGGCGTTGGAGACCGCTCCGCTCGCCGTGTTCGCCTCGACGTGCGCGTCGGCGGGCTGGGGCAGCCGGATGGCGATCTCACCGGAGACGCTGGTCAGCCCGACGTCGGTGGCGCCGCAGCCCGGATCGAGGTCGACGACCATGGAGCCGCTGACCGACTCCGCGCGGACGGAGGAGCCGGCCTCGACCACGGTCAGGTCGCCGGAGACGGAGTGGAAGCGCAGGTCACCGGTGAGCGCCTGGGCCTCCACGTTTCCCGAGACGGTGTCGGCGCGGACCGGGCCGGAGAGGCCGACCAGGGTCGTGTCCCCGCTGACTCCCCGGACCTCGGCCGGGCCCCCGATGCCGGAGACCGTCGCCGCCGCGCCGACCGCCCCCACCTCCACGCGGGTGCCGGAGGGCACGGCGAGCGAGACCACGGCGCTGCGCCGTCGTCCTCTCGGGTCGAGCCAGCTCAGGAGGTCTTTCCAGGGCAGGTCCTCGTACGCCACGGTGAGGGTGCCGTCCCGGTGGGTCACGACGAGGGGCGGGCCCTCCAGCTCGGTGACTTCCAGGCGTGCGGGACCCTCGTCCGTGCCCACGACGTTCACCGTCCCGCCGACGACGCGGACCCGGAGCGTGCTCACGGGGGCGTCGAAGGCGAGCTTTCCGGGCTCCGTGACGGACCACTCGGACATGGCGCAGACCTCCTCATCGAACGCGGCATATCGCGTCCATCCCTTCTCACGATATATCGCGGTCGCGGGAAGTCAAGGCACCCGTTCTGGTGATCAACGTGCGGCCGGGTGTACGGGATTGCCCTAGCTTGTGAGCATGTCGACGGAAGAGCCCCGCCCCGGCCGCCCCACGGGCCACACAGGCGATACAGGCCACACGGACCACAGGGAACACACAGGCCAGGCAGGCCAGGCAGGCCAGGCAGGGCACGCAGGTCACGCAGGGCACTCCACGGGGGGCCACCCCACCGGCCGTCCCGCCGGCCCCGGCTCCGCCGCCCCCTCCGCCCCCGCCGGTTCTTCCGGTCGTGCCTCCGGCGAGCCGGCCGCCTCCCCGGCCGGCCTCGCCGCGGCGGCGCCGGCGGACCGTGCCGCGGGCGCGCTGCTCCTGTGCCGGGCGGCACCGGAGGAGGTCGCCGCCGTCGCCGCGCTGCTCGGTGAGCCGATGCCGCTGGCCGCGGCCGGCCCCGGCTGGAGTGTCCTCGTACCGGAGGGCGGCCCCTGGCGGGACGGCGGCGAGCCGGTCGACCGCGTCGTCACCGGCTGGGCCGTCGCCCTCGGCGTCGGCGCCCCCTGGCCGGTGCTCGCCCTGTGGTGGGACGCCGACCGCGCCGGTTACGTGCTCGCCTCCGGATTCCGCCGGCCGGTCGGCTACGTGTGGCTCGCCGACGGCATCCCGGCGGGGGAGGACGAGGCGATGCGCACCTTCGCCGCCCGCCTGGGACTCGATCCGGTCCTGGACGTCCAGGCGCTGGACCGGCTGACCGCGCCGGACGCCGAGGCCGACGCCCCGGCCCGGCTGCGCGGGCTGCTGGCGGTGCTCGGCCGCGCCGGGGTCGCGCTGCCCGCCGTACTGTCCCCCGGGGAGCCCGCGGACCGGCTCGGCGCGGCGGCCCGGGCCCTCACCGGAGTCTGGCGGACCGGGACGGCCCACCCCCACGCGGTCGCCGACGTCGGGCCGCTCGCCCCCTGGATGCCCTGGGTGGGCGGCCCGGGGGCGCGCGCGCTGGCGCTCACCCAGGTGGCGGCGGGGCTGCCGCTGACGCTCTGGGGACTACGGCGGCGCAGCGGCGGCTGGATCGCCGCCGGTTCCCTGCTCACCGCCCACGGTGTGCTCGGACTGGCCTACGGCCTCGCGCCCCGCCGGGCCTGACCGCGCCCCGCCGCCACCGGACCGAAAGCCCCCGCCCGGCGCGGAGCGCCCCGTCCCGGCACGAGTGCCGCGCCCCCGCGCGCCGTTACTCGCCGTTACTCACCGTTATTCGTCGTCCTCGTCGTCCAGCCGGGCGAGCCAGGTCGCCAGGCGCTCCACCGGGACCTCGAAGTCCGGGTTCAGGTCGACGAAGGTGCGCAGTTGCTCGGCGAGCCACTCGAAGGTGACCTCCTCCTCGCCGCGCCGCTTTTCCAGCTCCTCGATGCCGCGGTCGGTGAAGTACACGGGGTGCTCCGCAAGGGGGGTAGACGGGGTGTTCACGAACGGCTCCAGGCTATCCGGCGCCCGGCCCCGCGCGGGCCGCCCCCACGTACGGACCGGGAGACGGCCGGGCGGGAGACGGCCGGCCCGGAGACGGCCCGGTCCGGGAAACGGCCGGGGCCCCGTCCCGAGCCGGTGGCTCGGGACGGGGCCCCGGGTGCGGGGTTCAGCGGCTCACGCCTCGAACACCTCGCGCACGAGCTGCTCCTGCTCGGCCTGGTGCCGCTTGGCGGAACCGACGGCCGGGGACGAGCTGTGCGGACGCGAGATGCGGCGCAGGCGCTCGCCGTGCGGGACGTCGGCGCCGACCGCCAGGTCCAGGTGGTCGATCAGGTTGAGCGCGATGAACGGCCAGGCACCCTGGTTCGCCGGCTCCTCCTGGGCCCACAGGTACTTCTCGGCGTTCGGGTACTTGGCGATCTCCGCCTGGAGCTCGGCACCCGGCAGCGGGTACAGGCGCTCGATGCGGATGATCGCCGTGTCCGTCACACCGCGCTTCTGCCGCTCGGCGTCGAGGTCGTAGTAGACCTTGCCCGCGCAGAAGACGACCTTGCGGACCGCGGCCGGGTCCACCGACTCGTCGCCGATGACCGGGCGGAACTGACCCGTCGTGAACTCCTCCGCCTTCGAGGCCGCCGCCTTCAGGCGCAGCATCGACTTCGGGGTGAAGACCACCAGCGGCTTGTGGTGCGGGTTGTGCACCTGCCAGCGCAGGAGGTGGAAGTAGTTCGACGGCAGGGTCGGCATGGCGACCGTCATGTTGTTCTGCGCGCAGAGCTGGAGGAAGCGCTCCGGGCGGGCGGACGAGTGGTCCGGGCCCTGGCCCTCGTAGCCGTGCGGCAGCAGCAGGACGACGCCGCTGGTCTGGTTCCACTTCTGCTCGGCCGAGGAGACGAACTCGTCCACGACCGTCTGCGAGCCGTTGACGAAGTCGCCGAACTGCGCCTCCCACATGACGAGCGCGTCCGGGCGGGCCAGCGAGTAGCCGTACTCGAAGCCCATCGCCGCGTACTCGGAGAGCAGGGAGTTGTAGACGTTCAGGCGGGCCTGGTCCTCGGACAGGTACAGCAGCGGCGTGTAGTCCTGGCCGGTGTTGCGGTCGATGATGACCGCGTGCCGCTGGCCGAAGGTGCCGCGCTGGGAGTCCTGGCCGGCCAGGCGGACCGGCACGCCCTCCAGCAGCAGGGAGCCGACGGCGAGGGTCTCGCCCATGCCCCAGTCGATGGTGCCGTCCTCGACCATCGCCGCCCGGCGCTGGAGCTGCGGGAGCAGCCGCGGGTGGACGGTGATGTGGTCGGGGATGTTGACCTGCGACTCGGCGATCCGCTTGACGACCTCGCTGCTCACCGCGGTGCTCACGGCGACCGGGAACTCGGCCTGCGGGTCGCTGGACTCCACGGAGGAGGGCTGCGAGGTGGCCTCGCGGACCTCGGTGAAGACCTTCTCCAACTGGCCCTGGTAGTCCTGGAGCGCCTGCTCGGCCTCCTCCAGGGTGATGTCGCCGCGACCGATGAGGGACTCGGTGTACAGCTTGCGCACCGAGCGCTTCTTGTCGATCAGGTCGTACATCAGCGGCTGGGTGAAGGCCGGGTTGTCCGACTCGTTGTGACCGCGGCGGCGGTAGCAGATGAGGTCGATCACCACGTCCTTGTTGAACGCCTGGCGGAACTCGAAGGCGAGCCGCGCCACGCGCACGACGGCCTCCGGGTCGTCGCCGTTCACGTGGAAGATCGGGGCCTCGATCATCCGGGCCACGTCCGTCGCGTACATGGAGGAGCGCGAGGACTCGGGCGCGGCGGTGAAACCGACCTGGTTGTTGATGACGATGTGGACGGTGCCGCCGGTGCGGTAGCCGCGCAGCTGCGACATGTTCAGCGTCTCGGCCACCACGCCCTGGCCCGCGAAGGCCGCGTCGCCGTGGATCGCCACCGGCAGGACGGTGAAGTCCGTGCCGCCCTTGTTGATGATGTCCTGCTTGGCGCGCGCGACGCCCTCCAGGACCGGGTCCACCGCCTCCAGGTGGGAGGGGTTGGCCACCAGCGAGACGCGGATCTGGTCGCCGTCCAGGCCGGTGAACGTGCCCTCGGCGCCCAGGTGGTACTTCACGTCGCCGGAGCCGTGCATCGACTTCGGGTCGAGGTTGCCCTCGAACTCGCGGAAGATCTGCGCGTAGGACTTGCCGACCACGTTGGCCAGGACGTTCAGCCGGCCGCGGTGGGCCATGCCGATGACGACCTCGTCCAGCCGCGACTCGGCGGCCGAGTCCAGCACGGCGTCCAGCAGCGGGATGACGGACTCGCCGCCCTCCAGGGAGAACCGCTTCTGGCCGACGTACTTGGTCTGCAGGAAGGTTTCGAACGCCTCGGCGGCGTTGAGGCGGCGCAGGATGCGCAGCTGCTCCTCGCGCTCCAGGCTGGAGTGCGAGCGCTCCACGCGGTCCTGGATCCACTTGCGCTGCTTCGGGTCCTGGATGTGCATGAACTCGATGCCGGTGGTGCGGCAGTACGAGTCGCGCAGCACCCCGAGGATGTCGCGCAGCTTCATCATCACCTTGCCGCCGAAACCGCCGACGGCGAAGTCGCGCTCCAGGTCCCACAGGGTGAGGCCGTGCTCGGTGATGTCCAGGTCGGGGTGCTTGCGCTGCTGGTACTCCAGGGGGTCGGTGTCGGCCATGACGTGGCCGCGGACCCGGTAGGAGTGGATCAGCTCGAAGACGCGGGCGGCCTTGGTGACGTCGTCGTCGTGGCTGGCGTCGATGTCCTTGAGCCAGCGGACCGGCTCGTAGGGGATGCGCAGCGCCTCGAAGATCTCGTCGTAGAAGCCGTTCTCGCCGAGCAGGAGGTTCGCGACCTGGCGCAGGAACTCGCCGGAGGCGGCGCCCTGGATGACCCGGTGGTCGTAGGTCGACGTCAGGGTCATGACCTTCGAGATGCCGAGCTTGTTCAGGGTGTCCTGGCTGGTGCCCTGGAACTCCGCCGGGTAGTCCATGGAGCCGACGCCCAGGATGACCGACTGGCCGGGCATCAGGCGCGGCACGGAGTGGACGGTGCCGAGGCCGCCCGGGTTGGTCAGGGAGACCGTGACGCCGGTGAAGTCGTCCATCGTCAGCTTGCCGTCGCGGGCGCGGCGGACGATGTCCTCGTAGGCCTGCCAGAACTCGAAGAAGTTCAGCGTCTCGGCCTTCTTGATGGCCGCGACGACGAGCTGGCGGTCGCCGTTGGGCTTGACGAGGTCGATGGCGAGGCCGAGGTTGATGTGCGCCGGCTTGACCAGTGTCGGCTTGCCGTCCTTCTCGCCGAAGGAGTGGTTCATCGCCGGCATCGCCTTGATGGCCTGCACCATCGCGTAGCCGATCAGGTGCGTGAAGGAGATCTTCCCGCCCCGGGCGCGCTTGAGGTGGTTGTTGATGACGATGCGGTTGTCGAAGAGCAGCTTCACCGGGACCGCGCGCACGGACGTGGCCGTGGGCAGCTCCAGGGAGGCGTTCATGTTCTTCACGACGGCGGCGGACGGGCCGCGCAGCGTCACCAGTTCGGGGCCCTCGGGCGCCGCGGCCGGCGCGGCCTTCGCCGGCGCCTTGGCGGCGGGCTTGGCAGCCGGCTTCGCGGCGGGCGCGGCGGGGGGCGCCGCCGGTGCGGCCGGGGCCGCGGCGGCGGGCTGCGCCGCCGGCTTCGCGGGGGCGGGCGGCGGCGGTGCCGCGGGGGCCGGGGCGGGAGCCTGCGCCGGGGTGGCCGGGGGAGCCTGCCGTGCGCCGTCGGCGCCGGCGGTCGCGGCACCCGACGCGGCCTGGGCGGCGGCCGCCCCCGGCTTGTAGTCGGCGAAGAAGTCCCACCAGGCACGATCCACGGAGTTCGGGTCCTGGAGGTACTGCTGATAGATCTCGTCGACGAGCCACTCGTTGGCACCGAACGCCGCCGCGGGGTTCTTGCCCGCTTGGTCGGTGTCGGTGGAGATGCTCGAGTTACTGGGGGACTGTGGCGACACGGCGAGAACCGCCCTCTTCCGCTTCACAAGATGGTGGACAGCGGAAATCAAGGCTACGCCCCCGCGGCCCGGAAGGTCAGGCCAGGCCGTTCATCGTCGCGTAAGTCACACCTCGGACCGCGTTTCGGTGCGTGAAATGGCGGGAAACAAGCGTGGTTCTCTTGTGTCGGGGAAGGCGAAAGCGCGGCCCGGCGCCCCGGGGACGCGGGCCTGGAGCTGATCACACGTGTCCGCCTGCGCGAACGCTCGTGGATCTTGATGTTCCGTTTCGAACCCTACGTCAACCTGTTGATGGCGAGACTCCCGGAAGAGTGATGAGAATGCGGCAGCCCCGTTCAGATTCGGCCACGCCGATCCGTCCGCCGTGCAGATCCACCGCCCAGCGCGCGATCGCCAGGCCGAGCCCGGTGCCGCCGTCGCTGCCCGGACCGTGCGGCCGGGAGACCGACCCCCGGTTGAACCGCTCGAAGACCCGCCGCCACTCCGAGCGCGGGATGCCCGGACCCTCGTCCATGACCTCCAGTTCGAGCGACTCGGGCTGCGCCCCGCGCCGGGCCCGGACGGTCACCCGGCCGTGCGGCGGGCTGTGCTTCACGGCGTTGTCGATGAGGTTGGCCACCACCTGGTGGATGCGCTCGGGGTCCGCGTGCGCGGTCAGGTCGGAGGGGAAGACGTCCAGGGCCAGGTGCACGTCGGTGCGGGTGTGGCTGCCGGAACCGGAGGCGATGGCCGCGCGCGCCGAGGCCACCATGTTGGCCTCCTTCAGCACACCCGACAGATAGGGCCACACCTCGAAGCGCCGCTTGCGCAGCGGGACGACGCCGTTGTCCAGCCGGGAGAGGTCCAGCAGCGTCTCCACCAGCCGGCCGAGCCGCTCCGTCTGGCGCAGCGCCGTCCGCATGGTCTCCGGGTCGGCCTCCGTGAGCCCGTCGACGATGTTCTCCAGCACCGCGCGCAGGCCCGCGATGGGCGTGCGCAGCTCGTGCGAGACGTTCGCCACCAGCTCCTTGCGCTGGAGGTCCTGGGCCTCCAGGTCGTCGGCCATGCGGTTGATGGTGACGGCGAGGTCGCCCAGTTCGTCGCGGCGGTTCTCGTGCACCCGGCGCGTGTAGTCGCCGTGCGAGATGGACCGGGCCACCGCGTTCATCTCGTCCAGCGGCGCGGTCAGCGAGTGCGCCACGAACTGCGTGATCAGCAGCGTGGCGATCATCGAGAAGACCGTGATGAAGCGCAGCTCCGTCTTGGTGTGCACGGCGATCACCGAGAGACCGGTGGTGATCAGCACCGACGTGACGACGAGAGCGCCCAGCTTGGTCTTGATGGAGAACGGGCGTACGCCGCCCCAGGGTTCCCCGGGGCTCCTCCGTGCGGCCTCCCGCCCCCGGCTCATGGCGCGGGCGTCTCCAGGGCGTAGCCCACGCCGTGCACGGTGCGGATGCGCTCGGCGCCGATCTTGCGGCGCAGCGCCTTGATGTGGCTGTCCACGGTGCGGGTGCCGGAGGCGTCCGCCCAGTCCCACACCTCGGCCAGGAGCTGCTCCCGGGAGAGCACGGCGCGCGGGGTGTTGGCCAGGCACACCAGCAGGTCGAACTCGGTGGGCGTCAGGTGGACGTCCTCGCCGCGCACCCGCACCCGGCGCTGGGCGTGGTCGATCTCCAGCTCGCCCAGGCGCAGGATGCCGCTGCGCGGCGTGGTCGCGGCGAGCGCGGCCCGCTCCACGCGGCGCAGCAGGACGTGGACCCGGGCCGCCAGTTCCCGCATGGAGAACGGCTTCGTCATGTAGTCGTCGGCACCGACGCCGAGCCCGACCAGCATGTCCGTCTCGTCGTCACGGGCCGTGAGCATCAGCACCGGCACCGGGCGCTGGGCCTGCACCCGCCGGCACACCTCCAGGCCGTCGAAGCCCGGCAGCATGATGTCGAGGATCAGCAGGTCGGGCTGCCACGCCTCGGCCGTGTCGACGGCGGACGGGCCGTCACCCGCGGTTTGCACCAGGAAACCCTCGGCGCGCAGACGGGTCGCGATGGCGTCCACGATCGTCTGGTCGTCCTCGACCACGAGCACCCGGCGCTGCGCGCCCTGCGCCGTCGCCGTGCCGTTGTGGGAGGTGTGTGTCTGCTCCATCGCCCGCCCCTGAGGTGTGCTTTCCGGAATCCGTGGGGTGATCCCATGACTGCGTCCGACGCGGTCGAAGCCGCGCCAGGGAAGCAGCGTACGGGGGATCACCGCGGCTTTTCTACGCAGGCCCGACGGCGAGGTGGACGACGTCCGGAACGCCTCGGGCAACGGGGATCTCTTCGGTACGCACCTGCCGGAATCCGGCATTACGCAAGGTTTCTTCGAAATCCGGTGAGGGCTGCGCCGACCATACGGCGAGCACCCCGCCGGGCCTCAACACCCGGGCGCAGTCGGCCAGTCCGGCCGGCGTGTACAGCCCGTCGTTGCCCTCCGTGACGGTCCAGTCGGGGCCGTTGTCGATGTCGAGGCAGAGTGCGTCGTACGTGGCGGACGTCTCACGCAGGTGCGCCACCAGGTCGGCCTCGACGATCTCCGCGCGCGGGTCGGCGAGGGCGGCCTCGGAGACCGCGGCCAGGGGGCCGTCGCGGTGCCAGTCGACGATGGCCCGCTCGCGCTCGACCACCGCGATGCGGCCCCAGCGGGGGTCGGCGGCGGCATGTGCGAGCGAGAACCCGACCCCGAGCCCGCCGATCAGCAGGTGCGGTGCCTCCCGGGCGTCGAGCGCCTCGGCCGCCGCGTCCACGAGCCGCCGCTCCGAGCGCCCGTCGGAGGTGTCCATCAGGAAGCAGCCGTTGGCGATGATCTGGAGCAGTGCCCCGTGGCGGCGCAGGACCACCTCGCCGTGCGGGCCCTCGCGGCGGTCCAGCACTTCGGGAGGCTCGTAGGAGTCGGAGGTGAAGGGCATCGCTCCATCCTGGCAGGGAATGGACGCCCCTCCACCGGCGCTCCTCATAGTCATACGGAATGGTCATACGGAGTTGCCGGTCGGGTGGAGCGACTGATAGAGGCGCCTCCGCTTGAGGGGATCGGGAGGAAACCGGACCAAGGGGACCGTCGGCGGTTCCGGCGCCGTCCGGGTGGTCCGTGATCGCTGGGAGCGAACACCCCTCAGGGCCGGGAACAATCACCGCCTCTCCTGCATTGAGTCGGCATAACTCAACTTGACTGCCGAAGGGGAGATCATGGCTGCTGAGTCCACTGCCTTCACACCGCTCACCCTGCCCGTGCTGCCGGTCGACGACGACGTCGTGCTGCCCGGGATGGTCGTCCCCCTGGACCTGAGCGACGCCGAGGTGCGGGCAGCGGTGGAGGCCGCCCAGGCCGCCGCCCGCTCCGAGCCCGGCAAGCCCCGGGTCCTGCTGGTGCCGCGGGTCGACGGGGCCTACGCCCACACCGGCGTCCTCGGCACGGTCGAGCAGGTCGGCCGCCTCGCCGACGGCGACCCGGGCGCGCTGGTCCGCGGCCGGCACCGGGTGCGCATCGGCGCCGGCACCACCGGCCCCGGCGCCGCCCTGTGGGTCGAGGGCACCCGCGTGGCGGAGGAACTGCCCGACCCCCTGCCCGGACACGCCGCCGAACTGGTCACCGAGTACAAGGCCCTCGCCACCGCCTGGCTGCGCAAGCGCGGCGCCTGGCAGGTGGTGGACCGCGTCCAGGCCATCGACGACGTCTCCGCGCTCGCCGACAACTCCGGCTACTCGCCCTTCCTCACCACCGAGCAGAAGACCGAGCTGCTGGAGACCGCCGACCCGGTGGCCCGGCTGCGGCTGGCCACCCGGCACCTGCGCGACCACCTCGCCGAGCAGGACGTCGCCGAGACCATCGCCAAGGACGTCCAGGAGGGCGTCGACAAGCAGCAGCGCGAGTTCCTGCTCCGCCGCCAGCTCGAGGCGGTCCGCAAGGAACTGCGCGAACTGAACGGCGACCCGGGTGGCGAGGAGTCCGACGACTACCGCACCCGTGTCGAGGCCGCCGACCTGCCCGAGGCGGTCCGCGAGGCCGCGCTCAAGGAGGTCGACAAGCTGGAGCGCTCCTCCGACCAGTCGCCCGAGGGCTCCTGGATCAGGACCTGGCTCGACACGGTGCTGGAGATGCCCTGGAACGAGCGGACCGAGGACGCCTACGACATCCGCGGCGCCCGCGCGGTCCTCGACGCCGAGCACTCCGGGCTGGACGACGTCAAGGAGCGGATCACCGAGTACCTGGCCGTGCGCAAGCGCCGCGTGGACCGGGGGCTGGGCGTCGTCGGCGGGCGGCGCGGGGGCGCGGTCCTCGCCCTGGTCGGCCCGCCCGGCGTCGGCAAGACCAGCCTCGGGGAGTCGGTGGCCCACGCCATGGGCCGCTCCTTCGTGCGGGTCGCCCTCGGCGGCGTCCGCGACGAGGCGGAGATCCGCGGCCACCGGCGCACCTACGTCGGGGCCCTGCCCGGCCGCATCGTCCGGGCGATCAAGGAGGCCGGCTCGATGAACCCGGTCGTCCTGCTCGACGAGATCGACAAGGTCGGCTCCGACTTCCGCGGCGACCCGGCCGCCGCCCTGCTCGAAGTCCTCGACCCGGCGCAGAACCACACCTTCCGGGACCACTACCTGGAGGTCGAGCTGGACCTCTCCGACGTGGTCTTCCTGGCCACCGCCAACGTCCTCGAGGCGATCCCGGAGGCGCTGCTCGACCGGATGGAGCTGGTCCGCCTGGACGGTTACACCGAGGACGAGAAGGTCGTCATCGCCCGCGACCACCTGCTCCCGCGTCAGCTCGAACGGGCCGGACTCGCGGCCGACGAGGTGCGCGTCGAGGAGGCGGCACTGCGCAGGCTGGCCGGCGAGTACACGCGCGAGGCCGGCGTGCGCAACCTGGAACGGTCCCTCGCGCGGCTGTTGCGCAAGGTGGCGGCACAGCACGAACTGGGAGAGCGGGAACTGCCGTTCACCGTCGCCGAGGGCGAGCTGCGCGGGCTGATCGGCCGGCCGCACCACGTGCCCGAGTCCGCCCAGGACCCGGCCGAGCGGCGCACCTCCGTGCCGGGCGTGGCCACCGGCCTCGCGGTCACCGGCGCCGGTGGCGACGTGCTCTTCGTGGAGGCGTCCCTCGCCGACCCGGAGACCGGCGCGGCGGGGCTGACGCTCACCGGCCAGCTCGGCGACGTGATGAAGGAGTCGGCGCGGATCGCGCTCAGCTTCCTGCGCAGCCACGGCGCCGAACTGGAGCTGCCGGTGGCCGACCTGAAGGACCGGGGCGTGCACGTCCACTTCCCGGCGGGCGCGGTGCCCAAGGACGGTCCGAGCGCCGGCATCACCATGACCACCGCCCTGGCCTCGCTGCTGTCGGGCCGCCTGGTCCGCACGGACGTGGCGATGACCGGCGAGGTCTCGCTGACCGGGCGGGTGCTGCCGATCGGCGGGGTGAAGCAGAAGCTGCTCGCGGCGCACCGGGCGGGCGTCACCACGGTGATCATCCCCAAGCGCAACGAGCCCGACCTGGACGACGTCCCCGCCGAGGTGCTGGACACCCTCGACGTGCACGCCGTGACGGACGTCCGCCAGGTCCTCGAGCTGGCGCTGGCGCCGGCCGCGGACGGCGCGGTGCCGGAGGTTCCGGTCGCAGCGTGACGGACGCGGCCGGAAGGAGGCGAGGGCCCGCCCCCCGGGAGGGGGCGCGGGCCCTCGTCGTACGGGGTCGACGTACCGGGGCCGTCAGCCGTTGGCGAGGGCCCGGACGCGGTCGAGCGCGCCGTTGAAGCGGTCGTGGTCCCCGACCGTGGGTCCGGTCGAGGTGTACTGCCACATGGTGTAGAAGGACCAGCCGGCCGGCAGGGTGCCCACCGTCGAGGCGTAGCGGGCGATCCACAGCGGGTTGGTCGAGGCGAATCCGGCGTAGTTGCCGGTGCACTCGGTCCACCAGCTCGTCGCCGTGTAGATGACGGCGTCGCGCCCGGTGCGGGCCCGGTAGGTGGCGAGGAAGTCCCTGATCCAGGCGACCATCTGGCTCTGCGTCTTGCCGTAGCAGGAAGCCCCGTACGGGTTCCACTCCATGTCCAGCGCGCCCGGCAGGGTCTTGCCGTCCTTGGACCAGCCGCCGCCGTGGTCGACGAAGTAGTTGGCCTGGGCGGCGCCGGAGGCGGTGTTCGGGGTGGCGAAGTGGTACGAGCCGCGGATCATGCCGACGTTGTACGAGCCGTTGTACTGCTGGGCGAAGGAGGGGTTGGTGAAGTAGGTCCCCTCGGTGGCCTTGACGTACGCCCACTTGACGCCGCTGTTCCACAGCCTGGGCCAGTCGACGTTGCCCTGGTGGCCGGAGACGTCGACGCCCTCGGTCTGGACGGCTGCGGCGGAGCGGGGGGTGCCCTCGCTCCCGTCGTGGGCGAGGACGCCCATGCCGAGGTGGGCGGAGCCGCGCGGCGGGGTGGGGTCCGCGGCGCCGGCGGAGTGGGCGGGGACGGCGGTGAGCAGCAAGGACGCGGTGAGCAGCGCTCCGCTGAGGGCGAGGCGCCGGGCGCGGGTGGTGCCGGGTCTGTGCACGGTCATGACGTGCCTCCGAAAGCTCGGTGGGGCTCGGTGGGGGGTCGGCGTGCGGGACGAGCCCCCGGTATGGCGTGGGCATGCCATGCGGGGGTTCACGAGGAACGCTACGCACGTAGAACGGCGGGGGGAAGGGGTGCTCGCGGCTGCCGATGGTCTAAGCCTGCGAAATACTTGCCGAGCTGCGGCGATGGCCGGCGATGGCGGAAAGTTTCCGCACCGGGAAAACGAGGCAGGGGACTGACGTGCGCGAAGTGGGAAACGGCGAGGACCGCGGTGCCGGGGCCGAGGGGCCCGCGAGTGGTGTGGACCAGCCCGGATTCCTCTCGCTGGAACGGGAGTTGACGCTGCTGCTGCGCCGGGCGCGGGCCAGCCAGGGGGAGATGGCCCGGGAGGTCCACCCCGACCTGGAGCCCTCGGCGTACGGACTGCTGGTCCGGCTCGGCGAGTGCGGGGGCCAGCGCGCCACCGAACTGGCCGGGTACATCGGCGTCGGCAAAGCGACCATGTCGCGCCAGCTCCGGGCGTTGGAGGAGCTGGGGCTCGTCGCCCGCGAACCCGACCCCGCCGACGGCCGCGCCTGGCTCGTCACGCTCACCCCCGAGGGCCGGGACCGGGTCGGCCGGGTGCGCGAGGCCCGCCGCGCCCGCTACGCCCGCCGGCTCGCCGACTGGGACCCGGGCGAGGTCACGGAGCTGGCCCGCCTGCTCCACGAACTCAACCGCAGCGTGGGCCGCTGACCCGCCGGACGCGCGCTCACAGCTCCGCGTAGACGACCGTCGCGTCGTCGTGCCGCTTGGCGCGGCCGAGGAACCTGCGGCCGGTGTCGGCGCGTTCGAGCCAGCGGACCCGGTCGACCAGGGCCCGCGCGCCCTCCTCGCGCACCACCGCGAGGCAGTCCGGCCAGTCGCCCTCGCGGAAGGTCTCCACCCACCGCGTCGCCCCGTCCGTCAGCGCCACCAGCGCCCGTACGTCGGAGCGGCGCAGCACCCCCGCCACCGCCCGCCGGGCCACCGACGGATCGGCCGCGGCCGTGAAGAAGCCGCCCTCCTTGTTGCGGTAGGTGCCGTCCGCCACCGCCTCCGAGGCCAGCGCGCCCGGCGGCAGCCGCTCCAGCCGGTCGTCGAGCAGCGCCGTGACGGTGCCGTCCGGTGCCTCGACCAGCAGCGCGGAGTCCGAGAGCACCAGGTATTCCACCGCCGCCGCCGACCAGCGGGCCAGGACCACGGTGGCCTGTGGCGTGCGGGGGTGAGAAAGGTCACAGGTTTCCGCGTGCGCGGCCGAGGTACGAGCGAGGGCGCGGGTCAGGACGCCGGCGAGGGGAACATCCGGGAGTGAAACGGTCAGTTCGGTCAGCGCGCCGCCGAGGCGCGCGGTGAACCAGGGCACGCTGTGCAGACACCCCGTCCCGGTCCGCGGCGGTGTCACGCCGTCCAGCACGACGAGCGCGCCACCCTGTCCCGAGGCCGG
Source organism: Streptomyces sp. SCSIO 75703 (assembly GCF_036607905.1). Classification (NCBI taxonomy): domain Bacteria; kingdom Bacillati; phylum Actinomycetota; class Actinomycetes; order Kitasatosporales; family Streptomycetaceae; genus Streptomyces; species Streptomyces sediminicola. The sequence continues at coordinate 2,275,834 of NZ_CP144555.1, read as the reverse complement.
TAGCCCGACACTGGCGAAGTCCTCGTTGGGGCGGTCGGGGAGGCCGGGTTCGGAGACGATTTCCGTGCGCATCCGGCCAGTCTGCACGACCCCTTCACAGAGTCGGCGAAAGGCCGGCATCCGGCCCGCGACCGACCCGGACACGCGGGCGTACCGCCGGTTTTGGGGCGGATTGCCGCGCCCCCGCGGACCGGTGGCGGCACATAGTGCCACCGCCCGCCGCAGACGTCCAACCGGCTCACGGAGCGGTACGGTCGCACGAGCCACGGGAACTTGCCCCCCAACTCCCCTCCGGGGTTCACTCCTTCGGGTGGCGGGTCAGGTGATGCGCGCCCACCGCCCACCCGCGCTGGGAGGGTCGGGAACCGGTGGGGGGCCTGCCCTGCTCACCCGGTCCCCCCGCCCGACGCCCGGTCGGCGGCGGGGGAGCGGCCCAGAGCTGGGGAGAGGGTGCACGCGCCGGCCGGCCAGTTGACGGAGCGCCACCCGGGCCCACGGGTACACGAGTCAGGAATGCGAGCACCGGTGCAGAAGACGCGGCCTCGTCGTACAGGCAAGCAGACGGCTCCCGCGGAGAACGCGGAACCGGCCCCCGGCACCACCCCCCCGGCGGCCCCCGTCGGCAAGGGCCGGCCCACCCGCGTGCGCAACCGCCTCATCGTCGCCGTGGCGGTCGTCGCCGCGGCCGTGGCCGGCGCGGGGGCGCCCTCGGTGATCGCCGCCTCGGCGCAACTGCACGAGGCCCAGGAACTGGTGACGCTCGCCGAGCGGACCCAGAGCGCCCTGGCCCTCGCCCACGCCCTGGCCGACGAACGCGACGAGGTCACCCCCTACATCGCGGCCGGCCGCCCCAAGTCCAAGGCCCCCTCCGAACAGCGCGGCGCCCGCGTCGACCGGCAGGTCGAGGAGCTGCGCGCCGACGGCGGCACCCCCGCCGCCCTGCGCGAGGACCTGGACGCCGTCGCCGCCCTGCGCCGCTCCGCCCTCACCGGCAAGAGCACCGCGCTGGAGGCGCACGAGGCGTACACCGAGGCGATCGGCGAACTCCACGCCCTCGCCGAGGAACTGGCCGAGCAGTCGCCGCCCCGCGCGGGCTCCGGCGCCTACGCGCTCGCCGAGCTGGACACCGCCGTCCAGCAGGCCGCCGCCACCCGCGGGCTGCTCCTCGCCGCCTTCGGCGTGCCGAGCACCACCCGCACCGTCATCGACCCGGTCACCGGGCTGCCCGTGCAGTCCGTCGGCTCCACCGACGCCGACACCGAGCGGCGCGACGCGCTCACCGCCGCCGCCCAGCGGACCCGGGTCGCCTCCGACGCCGCTCTCGCCGGGTTCCGCGAGCGGGCCGCCAAACAGGCCCGGGACGGCTACGACACCACGGTCTCCGGCCCCGAGGTCAACGCCGCCGAGAAGTACCTCGCCGCGCTCACCGACGAGCCGTCCCTGTCCGACGAGGACCTCGCCACCGACGTCAAGAAGCTGGACGCCGCGCTCTCCGCCCGCATCGACGCCATGCGCGGCGCCGAGTCCGCCCTCTACGAGCGGCGCACCACCGCCCTGGAGAACCTCCGCGACGACGACGTCACCGCGCTGGAGATCCGCATCGCCGCCCTCGGCGCCGTCGTCCTGCTCGCCGTCGGCATCACCACCGCGCTGGCCCGCTCCCTGACCCGGCCGCTGTCGGTGCTGCGCCGCGGCTCGGCCCGGCTCGCCGAGGCCGAGGACCCGGCCGCCCAGGAGCCCATCGCCTTCACCGGCCGCAACGACGAGTTCGCCCAGGCCGTGCGCTCCGTCAACGCCCTGCACGCGCAGGCCGCCGCGCTCGCCGAGCGGGTCACCACCCTGGAGGCCGACCGCAAGCACCTGGTCGGCCAGCGGCAGAAGATGGCCGACGCCCGCGAGGAACTGCGCGCCGAACTCGACGAGGCCGCCGCCCGGCTGGACGTCGTGCGCAAGAGCATCGGCGGCACCTTCGTCAACCTCGCCCTGCGCACCCTCGGCCTGGTGGAGCGTCAGCTCGCCGTCATCGAGTCCCTGGAGGAGCGCGAGCAGGACCCGGAACGGCTCGCCACCCTCTTCAAGCTCGACCACTTCGCCACGGTCATGCGCCGGCACAGCGAGAACCTGCTCGTGCTGGCCGGCACCGAGCACGTCCAGCACAGCGCCGGACCGGTGCCGCTGGTCGACGTCGTCCGCGCCGCGGTCAGCGAGATCGAGCGGTACGAGCGGGTCCGCATCGCCGCGCTGCCGCCGCACGCGCACGTGGCCGGCTTCGCCGCCGACGACCTCTCGCACCTGCTCGCCGAACTGATGGAGAACGCCACCTCCTTCTCCCCGCCGGACCTGCCGGTGGAGGTCTCCGGCTGGCTGCTGGAGAACGGCGAGGTGATGCTCTCCGTCCAGGACGAGGGCATCGGCATGACCGCCGAGCGGCTCCAGCGCCTCAACGGCCGGCTGACCGACTTCGACCCGGAGGCGCCGTACGACCAGGAGGGCGAGGACGGTCTCGGCCTCGGCCTGTACGTGGTGGCCCGGCTCGCCCACCGGCACGGCGCGCGGGTGCGGCTGCGGGAGCAGAAGCAGGGCGGCGTCGCCTCCGTCGTGGTCCTGCCGGAGGCGCTGCTCGCGCCGTCGCCCCCCGCCGCCGTCGCCCCGTCCGCCGCGCCCCCGGCCGACGGCTCCACCGTCTCCCTGCCGGGCGCCGACGCCGAGGCCAACTCCAACGTCCTGCACGGCCGCGCCGAGTCGGACGCCGACCCGCTGGTCGCCTCGGCGGAGCGCGCGGTGCGCCGCGCGGAGGCGGAGGCAGCCGGCACCGGGGCGGACACCGCCGCCGCGGACGCCCCGGCCGAGGCCGCCGCCGCGGACCTCGCCGGGGGCCCGGAGCCCGAGGCCCCGGCTGCGGGGGACCCCGCCCCGGCGGACGCCCCCGAGGCCCCCGCCGCCCGGGACCTCCCCGACGACACGACGATGGCGCTCCTGCTCCCCGCGCCCTCCCCGGCGCCCGACGACGAGCCCGCCCCGGCCGCGCGGGCCCCCCGGGAGGAGGACGCCCCCGAGGACGACGCCCACGGGGGCGACGCCGTCGGCCTCGCGGTCCCCGAGCGCGCCGCCCGCGAGGCCGGCGTCGCGGACGCGGACGGCGGACCCGCCCGCGGGCACGACCCGGAGCGGCCCCCGGCCGCCACCGCCACCGCGCCCGACGGGACCGCGTCCGCCGAGGACGGCGCCCGCACCCGTACGGAGGCACCGGTCCCCGCCCGCGTGCCCGTCCAGGCGCAGGCCCCGGCGCCCGAGACCGAGACCACCACCCGGGAGAGCACCGCGGCGGCCTCCGCCCCCGAGTCCCGCGGCTCCCGGCCCGACGGCCCCTACGCCATCGGCCCCGACGCCCACGAACGCACCCCGGACGAGGGCACGGAACCGGACGACGATCCCGTCACCGACAAGGGACTCCCCAAGCGGACCCCGAAGATCAGCGCACCCGCGGCGGCCCCCAAGCCGCGCACGGGGTCCGTGGACGCCGAGTCGCTCCGCCGCCGCCTGGGAGGTTTCCGCCGGGGGGCGGAGGCCGGGCGGCGGGACGTCGAGGCCGAGATCGCGGACGAGACGGCCCAGAACCGGGCGCCGGACGCCCGGGACGGGACGACCGAAGAAGCCATGGGGGGCCCTGTCGAGGAGGCAAGCAGTTGACCGCTCCCAGTACCTTCGGACTGAGCAGTGAGGCACGCAATCTCCACTGGCTGCTGACCAACCTCGTGGAGGAGGTGCCCGGCATCGTCTCGGTGGCGGTCGTCTCCTCCGACGGCCTGCTGCTGCTCTCCTCCGACCCGGACCGCAACGAGGCGGCCCGGACCAAAGAGACCGGAAAGCCCAGCGGCCCGCGGGGCTCCGCCGCCGACCTGGCCACCGTCATCTCCGGCGTGGGCAGCCTGACCGTCGGCGCCGCTCGGCTGATGGACTACGGCAACGTCAAACACACCATGGTCGCCATGGAGGAGGGCAGCCTGTTCGTCATGTCCATCAGCGACGGCTCGCTGCTCGGCGTGCACGGCGCCGCGGACTGCGACATGAGCGTCATCGCGTACCACATGGCCCTGTTCGTCGGCCGCGCCGGACACGTCCTGACGCCCGAACTCCGCAGCGAGCTGCGCCAGTCCCTGGAGTCCGAGCCCACCGGGAGTGGCCGATGAGCAGCGCGCCGAAGGACCGGAAACAGCTCCCCACCCGGGGCGCGGACCGCAAGCCCGCCCGCGTCCGCCCCTACTCGCTCACCGGCGGCCGCACCCGCTTCGGCCACGTCCTGCTCGTCGAGACGTTCGTCGGCGCCACCGCGGGCACCGCCGCGCTCGAAGCCGCCGAGGAGCGCAGGGAACTGACCGGGGGCGACCCCGCCGCGCTCGGCGCCGGCGGGCTCAGCTCCCGGGTCATGCCCGAGATGCGGGCCATCGTCGAACTGTGCCGCCGGATGCGAACGGTGGCCGAGATCGCCGCGCTGCTGAAGATGCCGCTCGGCGTGGTCCGCGTGCTCATCAGCGACCTGGCGGACCAGGGAAAGATCCGTGTGTACGGCACGGGAACCGGACACGGCACCGGCCGTCCGGACCGCGCACTGCTCGAAAGGGTGCTCAGTGGACTCCGTCGTCTCTGACGTCGCCGGCTCCGGCGGCTCCTCGCTTGTCGAGCCCGACGAGCCCGACGAGACCGTGCAACCCTGGCAGACCGACCGCACCCGCGCCCCGATCGCCACCAAGATCGTGATCGCGGGCGGGTTCGGCGTCGGCAAGACCACGCTGGTCACCGCCGTCTCGGAGATCACGCCTTTGCAGACCGAGGCGCTGATGACCCAGGCGAGCGAGGAGACCGACGACCTCACCGCCACGCCGGGCAAGCTCACCACCACCGTGGCCATGGACTTCGGCCGCATCACGCTCGACGACGACCTGGTGCTCTACCTGTTCGGCACCCCGGGGCAGCAGCGCTTCTGGTTCATGTGGGACGACCTGGTGCGCGGCGCGATCGGCGCCGTGGTCATGGCCGACACCCGCCGCCTGAAGGACTGCTTCCCCGCGCTCGACTACTTCGAGAGCTGCGGGCTGCCGTACGTCGTCGCGGTCAACCACTTCGACGGGAGCGAGGTGTACGAGGTGGAGGACGTCCGTGAGGCCCTGACGATCCCGGCCCACATACCTGTCATGATCATGGATGCGCGCCGCCGGATCTCGGCCATCGAGACCCTCCTGTCCCTCGTGGGCCACGCGCTCGACGAAACACCCGAGTAGGAGACGTAACCCCGCATGCGGAAGATACTCGTCGTCGGGGCCGGACAGTCCGGCCTCCAACTCGCCCTCGGCCTCCAGTCGCACGGGTACGAGGTCACCCTGATGTCGAACCGGACGGCGGACGAGATCCGCACGGGCCGGGTCATGTCGACGCAGTGCATGTTCCACACCGCCCTCCAGCACGAGCGCGATCTCCAGCTGAACTTCTGGGAGTCCCAGGCCCCGAAGATCCGCGGACTCGGCATCTCGGTGGCGGTGCCCGGCTCGCACGACCCGGGCCCCTCGCAGCGCGCCATCGACTGGCTGGGACTGCTCGACGGCTTCGCCCAGTCGGTCGACCAGCGGGTCAAGATGGCCGGCTGGATGGAGACCTTCGCCCAGCGCGGCGGCCAACTGGTCATCCACGGCGTGGCCGTCGGCGACCTCGACTACTTCTCCCGCGCCTACGACCTCGTCCTGATCGCCGCAGGCAAGGGCGAGCTGGTCCAGATGTTCGGCCGGGACGCCTCCCGCTCCCCGTACTCCGCGCCCCAGCGCGCGCTCTCCGTCGCCTACGTGCACGGGATGGAGCCGCGCCCGGAGCACCCGGACACCGAGGCCGTCCGCTGCAACCTGGTGCCCGGCGTCGGCGAGATGTTCATCATGCCGACCGTCACCACCTCCGGCCGCGCCGACATCCTGTTCTGGGAGGGGATACCCGGCGGCCCGCTCGACGCCTTCAAGGACGTCAAGGACCCGGCGGAACACCTCTCCCTGACCCTGGAACTCATGGAGCGGTTCCTCCCCTGGGAGTACGCGCGGGCCACCAAGGTCGAGCTGACCGACGCCGGCGGCACGCTCGCCGGCCGCTACGCCCCCACCGTGCGCCAGCCCATCGGACGGCTGCCCGGCGGGGGAGCGGTCCTCGGCGTCGCCGACGTGGTCGTCGCCAACGACCCGATCACCGGCCAGGGCTCCAACTCCGCCTCCAAGTGCGCCGCCTCCTACCTCGCCTCGATCCTGGAGCACGGCGACCGGCCGTTCGACGAGACCTGGATGCAGCAGGCCTTCGACCGCTACTGGGAGACGGCCCGGCACGTCACCAAGTGGACGAACACCATGCTGGCCCCGCCGCCCCCGCACATCCTCGAACTGCTCGGCGCCGCCGGGCAGCACCAGGTGATCGCGGACCGCTTCGCCAACTGCTTCGACGACCCGTCCGACCTGGAGAACTTCTTCTTCGACCCGGACCGCAACGCGGCCTACCTCAAGGAGGTCGCCGAGGCCGCCGGCGCCTGAGCGGAGCCGTACCCCTCGTCGGAGCCGTCCGCCGCGCCGGCGGGCAGCTCCGGCGGCGCGTACGCCGCCAGCGGCCGGGCCCCCGGATCGGGCCGTACGGCGCCCAGCACCGGGTTGGCCGCGATCGGCGACACCTTCACCCGCGCGCCCGGCCGGGGTGCCTGCACCACCAGGCCGTCGCCGAGGTAGAGCGCCACGTGGGTCGCCTCGGGGAAGTAGACGACCAGGTCCCCGGGGCGCAGCTCGTCGAGCGGGACGCGCGCCAGGCGGGCCCACTGCTCCTGGCTGGTCCGCGGGATCGGGGTGCCCGCCCGCTGCCAGGCCCGCGCGGTCAGCCCCGAGCAGTCGTAGGCGGCCGGGCCCTCGGCGCCCCACTCGTAGGGCTTGCCGAGCTGGTCCACGGCGAAGCGCACCGCCCGCGCGCCGTCGGCCGAGGGCGCGCCGCCGGTGCCGAGCGCTCCGGAGGCGAGGAAGCGTTCCTGGGACGCCTGCTCGCCCGCGCCCTCCAGGGCGGCCAGCGCGGCGATCTGGCCGGCGCTGAGGGAGGCGAGGAGTTCCTCGACGGCGCCGAGCCGCCGCCGTACGTCGTCGCGCTGCTCCTTCTGCCGTTCGGCGAGGGCGGCCTCGGCGGCCAGCGCCCGGTGCGCCCGGCGGGCGAGCTCGTCGGCCTTGCGTTCGGCCCCGGCGACCCGGCCCACCGCCGTGGCCCGCTGCGCCGCCAGCCGGCCGATGACGTGCCCCTGGTCGAGGGCGCGGCGGGCGTCGGGGGCGAGCAGCAGGCCGAGGTAGGGGGAGAGGCCGGTGCCGCTGTCGCGGTACTGCTCGCGGGCGAGGCGGCCGGCCGCGCCGCGGCTGTCGCTCAGGCTGCGGCGGCTGCGGGCGAGTTCGGCGTCCAGGCGCCGCACCTCGGCCTGCCGGCGGCGCAGCAGCTCGCGGGTGCCGTTGTACTCCTCGGTGGCCTTCTCGGCGTCCCGGTAGCGCCGCTGAAGATCCGTCAGCAGCTCCGCCACGGACGGCGCGGGCGCGGGGCCGGCCGCGGCGGGCAGGGGCGCGAGGGCGGTGCCGGCGGCCACCGCCGCGGCGCACACCAGGCGCAGGAGCCGTCCTGACACGTCATCACCTCCCGTGCGGGGCGGCCGGTCCGCTCCGCAGGGCGAGCATGGGGCGTGTCCGCGCGGTCCGCGCGCCGGGTGTGCGCGGTTCGGCGCAACCCGGTCACCCGTGGGTGGCGTCCGGATCGTCGCCCGGCGCGGCGTCCCGCCCGCCGGGCGGTTTCGACCAGGGCCACCTCGGGCGGGAGCGCGGGCCGCCCCCGGGGTCGTGCACGTACTTCCAGCGGGCGAAGCCGAGCCGGGGGCCGGTGCGGGGCTCGCGCCGGTAGACCAGCACGGTCGGGGGACCGCCGTCCGGGGCGGGCACGGGGATGCGGTAGGTCTTCGGCGGGTGCCCGGTCATGCCGACCAGCACGGGCAGCACCCGGCCGTCCATGGGGCCGCCCTCGAAGGGGGTGTCCTGGCTCTTCACCCGACCAGTGTCAGGCATCCTCCGCGAGCGTCCCGGCCAGCGCGGCGGTCTGCGGGTCGCGGCGGGCGGTGACGGAGAGCACGGCGAGGAACTGTTCGACGAGCCAGTCCCGCAACTCGTCCACCGGCGGCTGCTTGCCCTCGTCGAGCCAGATCAGGGAGGCCGCCTCCACCGCGGTGATCCACATCCGGACGGTCATCCGCAGCCGGGGCCCGGGGTCCGCGACGTCCAGGTGGCGCATGATGTGCTCGGCGGCGGCCCGCCGCACCCCGTCCACGATCGCGGTGGTCCGGGAGGTGGCGGCGACGCTGCCGCCGCGCAGCAGGGCGCTGAAGCCGGTGTCGTGCCCGTCGACGAAGGCCAGGTAGCGGTCGAGCGCCCGGGAGAGCCGGGTGAGCAGCGGGCCCTCGCGCGGTTCGTCGAAGCACAGGCGCAGCTCGTCGGCGGCCGAGCGCAGCGCGGCCTCGTAGAGCTGCTGCTTGCCGCCGGGGAAGTAGCGGTAGACCAGCGGGCGGGAGACCCCGGCCTGCTCGGCCACGTCGTCGAGGGTGACCTCCTCGGGCGCCCGGTGGGCGAAGAGGGCGAGGGCGGCGTCGAGGAGCTGGTTGCGGCGCTCCTCGACGCTGAGCCGTCGGTAGGCGGGGGTGGCGGCCTGCGGGGTCATGCCCCGCAGGGTATCCGGTGACCTCCGCGGGGTCCGGTCTAGGCCAGCAGCCCCGACGACTTCCACAGCCGGCGCCCGACGCCCCGCAGCACGCCGATGTCGTCCAGGAAGTCGGTGAGCCGCTTCGCCCCGGTCTGCATCACCTCGCGGCGGTGACCGCTCGCCCTGGCCTGCGCCACCGCCTCCCGCCTGTCCAGGCCGACGTTGGTGTAGACCTCGGGGTTGACGAAGGCGACCGAGAAGACCCGGGCGAACTCGCCGGAGGTGACCCGGGTGAACTCCTGGGACCACTTCGGGGCCGTCAGCATCTGGCGGCGCAGCTCCTCGCGGGCGTAGCGGACGTGGCGGGCCTCCTCCACCACGTGGATGCGCGTGACGCCCCGGATCAGCGGCTGGACCCGCTCGTCGGGGAAGGTCAGGCGCTGCATCCAGTCCAGCACCTCCTCGCCCAGGAGCGTGGCGGTGAAGGAGCCGGGGGTGGTGGAGATGGTCTTGAACAGGCGCCCGAGCTGCTGGTGGAGCGGGCTGACCGGGTACCAGGGGGTGTCGCCGCGGGTGATGAGCCGGGCGAACATCTTCGAGTGACGGCACTCGTCCTCGATCTCGGTCAGCGCGTAGCGCACGTGGGCGCTCGTCGCCGACTTGTCGTAGACGTGCCGGAGCAGGAGCTGCATGAGGATCAGCTCGAACCAGATGCCGAGCGAGGCGAGCGCGGCGGCCTCGTGCCGGGAGAGCAGGATGCGCTGTTCCTCGCCCATCCGCTTCCACAGGGGGGTGTCGTAGAGCGACACCAGCTCCGGCGGCCAGAACCACTTGCCGTCCTCGAAGGGCGCGTCCCAGTCCAGTTCCTTGTCGGGGTCGAACGAGTGCTTGGCGGAAGAGTCGAGCAGCCGTTCGGCCACCTGCTCCCGGTCCTTGAGCAGGCCGAGCGCGTCGCGCAGGCCGCTGAGCGCGTCGGCTTCCGTCAGGGTCGTCATGGCTGTCCCACCTCGTGTACGGCGGCGTCCGGAGGGTGTCCGGAGCGCGTCGGGTTACCCGCGGTCACTCACTGGTCTTATGAGACTGCCTGTCAGCAAGGCCGTCAATCCCCCGCGCACGACTTGTTGACCGCGAGTAAGGGGCCTGCCGCCCCGCGCCGCCCCCGAACCGCGACAACGGGCGACAATCCGCCCACCCGCACCCCATCCCGCCCCCGTCCCCCCTTCGTCCGCCCCGACGCGTGGCTCCCCCGCTCAGGAGCCGAGCACCGCCTCCATCACCGCCCGCGCGACCGGCGCCGCCAGCCCGCCGCCGCTGATCTCCTCCCGGTCCGCCGCCCGGCCCTCCACCACCACCGCGACCGCGACCCGCGGCTCCGCGTCCCGCCCGCCCCGCGCCCACGAGACGAACCAGGCGTACGGCGTGCCGGAGTTGCCCACCCCGTGCTGCGCGGTCCCCGTCTTGCCGCCGACCACCGCGCCCGGGATCGCCGCGTTGGCGCCCGTGCCGTTCTCCACCACGCCCCGCATCAGCTCCGCCAGCCGCGCCGCGGTCGCCGGGCTCATCACCTCCCGCGCCGGGCTCGAACCGGCCGTCGCCACCACCGCGCCGCCCGCCCGCACCGTCCGCTCCACCAGGTACGGCGACCGCGCCTGCCCCCCGTTCGCCACCGCCGCCGCCACCCGCGCCATCTGGAGCGGCGTCGCCCGGGTGTTGTACTGCCCGATCGACGACAGCCCGAGCTGCGCCCGGTCCACCGAGGTGTCGAAGGTGCTCCGCGCCACCGAGAACGGCACCCGCAGCCCGTCGTCGTCGAAGCCGAACGCCTCCGCCGTGGCCGCCATGCCCGCCACCCCCACGTCCACGCCCAGCTTGGCGAACACCGTGTTGCAGGACCACTCGAACGCCTCCCGCAGCGAGGCGTCCCGGCACCCCTCGGACTCGTTCGTCAGCCTCGTCCGCGTCCCCGGCAGCGTGTACGGGTCCGGGGAGACGGTCGGCGCGTCCAGATCGGAGACCACCCCCGCCTCCAGCGCCGCCGCCGCGGTGACCACCTTGAACGTCGACCCCGGCGGATAGGTCTGGCGCACCGCCCGGTTGAGCATCGGCTTGTCCGGGTCGGCCGTGAGCCGCTCCCAGGTCCGCCGCACGGAGGACCCGTTGCCCGACAGGAGCTGCGGGTCGTAGGACGGGGTGGACACCAGGGCGAGGATCCGGCCGGTCGCCGGCTCGATCGCCGCCACCGCCCCCTTGTGGTCGCCGAGCCCCTCGAAAGCGGCCCGCTGCGCGCCGGGGTGGATCGTCGTCTCCACGCTGCCACCGGCGTTGCGGAAGCCCGTCACGTCGTTCCACAGGGGCAGCGGCGCCAGCATCGGGTCGGCGCCGGACAGCAGCCCGTCCTCCGCGTGCTCCAGCAGCGTCGTCCCGTACGCCTGCGAGGCGAAGCCGGTGACCGGCGCGTACAACGGCCCCTCGGCGTACGTCCGTTCGTACCGCAGGTGCTCCCCGGTGTCCCGGGAGCCGGTGACCGGTTCGCCGCCGACCCGGATGTCCCCGCGCGGCTGCCCGTAGCGGGCGATGTCGGGCCGCCGGTTGGCCGGGTTCCCGTCGAACTCGGGTCCCCGGACGAGCTGCACCCGGGCGGCGTTCACCACCAGCGCGACCAGCAGCAGGGCGCAGAAGACCGCCGCGTGCCGGATGTTCCGGGTCACGGCCGCGGCTCCGGGACCGGGGCGCCCTGGACGCGGGCCGCGTGGCTGATCCGGATCAGCAGGGCCACGATCGCCCAGTTGGTGACGACCGAGGAGCCGCCCTGGGCCAGGAACGGCATCGCCATGCCGGTCAGCGGGATCAGCCCGGTCACCCCGCCCGCGATGACGAACACCTGGAGCGCCACCAGCGAGGACAGGCCGACCGCCAGCAGCCGGCCGAAGGGGTCGCGCACGGCGAGACCGGCCCGCAGCCCCCGCTCCACCAGCAGCCCGTAGAGCAGGAAGAGCGCGGTCAGACCGAGGAAGCCCAGCTCCTCGCCGGCCGTGGCGAGGATGAAGTCCGACTTGCCGGCGAAGCCGATCAGCACCGAGTGGCCGAGGCCGAGCCCCGTCCCGGTCACCCCGCCCGCCGCGAACGCGAACAGCGACTGCGCGAGCTGGTTCGGCCCCCGGCCGGCCTCGATGGAGGCGAAGGGGTGGAGCCAGTCCTCGACCCGGCTGTGCACGTGCGGTTCCAGCCAGCCCACCGCGACCGCGCCCAGCGCGGCGAGCACCAGGCCCACCGCGATCCAGCCGGTGCGGCCGGTGGCGACGTACAGCAGGACGACGAAGAGGCCGAAGAAGAGCAGCGAGGTGCCGAGGTCGCGCTCCAGCACCAGCACACCCACGCTGACCAGCCAGACGGCGACGATCGGGCCGAGCACCCGCCCGGTCGGCACCTGGAGCCGCCACACCCGGCGCCCCGCGTACGCCAGCGCGCCCCGGTTCGCCGCCAGGTACGCGGCGAAGAACACGGCGAGCAGCACCTTGGCGAACTCGCCGGGCTGGATGGAGAAGCCCGCGATCCGCAGCCAGATCCGGGCGCCGTTGACCGCCGGGAACAGGATCGGCAGCGTGAGCAGCACGAGGGCGGCGGCCACCGAGACGTAGGCGTAACGCTGGAGCACCCGGTGGTCGCGCAGCAGCAGCACGACGACCGTGAACAGCCCCACGCCCAGCGTCGACCACACCAGTTGGGTGGGTGCCGCGGCGTCGCCCGGGGTCTCCAGGTCGAGCCGGTAGATGAGCACCAGGCCGAGGCCGTTGAGCAGCACCCCGATCGGCAGCAGCAGCGGATCGGCGTACGGGGCGCGCAGCCGCACCGCCGCGTGCGCGAGCAGCGCCAGCACACCGAGCCCGGCGCCGTACCCGGCGGCGCCCCGCGGCACGGCACCGTCGACGGCGAGGCCGACGTTGCAGTAGCCGCAGACCGAGAGCAGCACGGCGAGGACGATCAGGGCGAGTTCGACGCCGCGACGCCGGGGGAGCCGGGCGGCGGGCGGGGCCGCGTCGGCCGCCGCCACGATGATCCCGGGGCCGGGACCGGTCTCGTTCATGCCCGCGCCGGGGCCGGGGAACAAGGTCCCCCGTCCCTCACCACCGGCGCCCTCGCGGCCCCGGCCCGCCGTACCGGGCGCCGGCGGCCGTGCCGGGACGGCGGCCGGGCGGCCCCGGCGGGGCGGCGGGACGCGAGAGCAGCAGCGGCATGGGGACCTCCCGGGGGCCGGACGCCGGGCAGGCGGCCTGCCGGACACGACTGAGCGCCACCCTAGGAGCGCCCGCCGCGTCGCGCCCGCCCCGCTGCTCCGTCCGGGGGGCGGGCCCCAGGCGAAGGGGACGGCGTCGGCCGGGACGGTGTGCCAGTCGGTGACGACCGGGAGAAGCCGGTGCCCCGGATGCGCGCGGACCGCCCCCGCCCGCCCCCGGACGCGGCTCCCGCCGGCCCCGGCGCACGCGGTTTCCCCGTCCCGGCGCGCTGGTTGTGGCGTCCCCGGCACACGGCGCGCGGCGCCGCCCCGACGACCCGGGGCCCGGCGCCGCCCCGGCACAGGGGTCCGGCCGCCCCGGCATACGGGCGCCGGCCGCCCCGGCGCGCGGGGTTCGGTCCCCCCCGCCCCCGCGTCCCGGTGTCGCCCGGGGCCCGGGACGGGAGGGCCGGGTCAGGGCCGGTCCGGCAGGGTCAGCGTGGCCTCGGCACCCCCGTCCGGCGGGTTGGCGAAGGCGAGCCGGGCGCCCAGCACCTCGGCCTGGCCCCGGGCGATCGTGAGGCCCAGCCCGTGACCCGTCGCCCCGCCCTCGGTGCGGAACCGCTGCGGCCCGTGCGCCGGCAGGTACGCCGGATACCCGCCCCCGTGGTCCCGTACGGTGATCACCGGGCCCTCCACCGTCACCACCACCGGCGGCCGACCGTGCCGGTGCGCGTTGGCGACCAGATTGCCGAGGACCCGCTCCAGCCGCCGCCGGTCGGTCTCCACCCGCGCGTCCCGGACCACCTCCACCCGGGTGTCCGTGCCCGAACCGCGCACCACCCGCCGGGCCAGCGCGCCCAGTTCCTCCGGGGCCGTCTCCAGCCGCTCCCGGCCCGAGTCCAGCCGGGAGATCTCCAGCAGGTCCTCGGTGAGCGTGCGCAGCGCCGCCACCCGGTCCCGCACCAGCTCCGTGGGACGGCCCGGCGGCAGCAGTTCGGCCGCCGCGTGCAGACCGGTCAGCGGCGTCCGCAACTCGTGCGCCACATCCGCCGTGAAGCGCCGCTCGGCCAGCAGCCTGCCCTGCAGGGACGCCGCCATCGAGTCCAGCGCGACGGCCACCGACGCCACCTCGTCCTGCGGGCGCGTCGGGTCCTTCGCCCGGGGATCGTCGACCCGCGCGTCCAGGTCCCCGGCGCTGATCCGCCGCGCCACCCGTGCCGTCGCGTGCAGCCGGCGCGTCACCCGGGTCACCGCGAACGCGCCCACCAGCAGCGTCGCCCCGATGGCCAGCGCCGAGGACCACACGATCGCCCGGTCCAGCCCGTCGATGGTCCGCTCCCCCTGGGAATGGTCGACGGCGACCGCGAGCACCCGGCCCCCGTCCGCCGGGGCCGCCGCCCACACCGTCGGGCGCCCCCGGTACTCGGCGACCATCGTGCCGCGCCGGCCCGAGGCGGCCAGCTCCCGCAGCTCCCCGGGCAGCCCCGGCGGGTCCACCGCCGCGCCCGGCCCGAGCGCGTCGCCGGCCTCGTACGCCTCGGTCGCCCGCACCAGCCGGGCCAGCGCCGCCTCCCGGGCCTGTCCCACGGTCTGGTCGGTCACCGAGACGTGCACCAGGACGCCGAGCAGCGCGGCGAGGGCGCAGCACATCACGGTGATGAAGGCCGCGGCCCGGACCGCGAGCGTCCCCGTCCACCGGGGCGGCGCCCACCTCACCGGCCGTTCCCCGCCGGCGACGGTGTCCGCCCCGCGGCCCCGCCGTCGGCGGTGCGCAGCATCTCGTCGTGGGTCAGCAGCATCGCCCGCTGCCGCGGGTCCCAGCTCCAGCGCAGGCGGTACTCGTACCCCGCCACCTCCGACGGCGAGCGCACCACGAGCGAGCGGCCGGCCACCTCGACGCCGCTCACCGCGTCCTCGTAGGACATGATCCGCACCAGCCGGTCCCGCTCGACGGTGTAGACCCGCACGGCGGTCATGCCCTGGGGCAGCAGCCGGAAGCCGAGGACCATCTCGGCCCGCCCGTCCCCGGTCAGGTCCCGGTGGTAGGGCCGCAGCACGGGGCACCGGCCGCCCTCGCCGGCCACCCGGCAGTCCCCGATCCGCCGGGCGGTCTCGCGGTACGGGGCGCCGTCCCGGGTGTAGTCGCCGGGGCTCGCCGCGATCTCCGCCCGGACGACGGCGACCGGGTCGGCCGCGCGGACGTCGCCGCCGGGCAGGGAGACGCCCTCGACCACCTCGTGGTCCACCTCGCCGATGTCGTAGGCCGGCCGGGACGCCGGGGTCAGCTCCGGCCAGAGCCGGGACGGGCTCACCGCGGCGGAGGCGGGGCCCGCGCCGCGCGGCTCGCCGGTGTCACCGCAGCCGGCCGCCGTCACGGCGGTCGCCGCGGCGGCCAGGAGCAGCGCGCACGGGGCGGTGAGCCGGACGGTGCGCCGGCACGGGCTGGGGGGCACGGCACTCCACGGGTCTCGGTCGTCCTCGGAGCCCCCGGGCCGGGCCCGTGAAGTCGGACCGGCCCGCACGCCCACCGCGGCCTCGGGACGGCCCCGTACACCGGTACCGGGCGGCCCTCCGCCGTGCCCTCACCCGCGCGCCCCGCACGGGGGCGGGGACGGCGGCCACTTCACGGACGCGGCCGGGGGCCCCGTTCGTCACGGACGTCCATTCTGCCCGTGCCCTCCGGCGGCGGGCTACTCGGCCAGTTCCTCCAGCAGCCGCGCCGTGGCCAGCCCGGCCCGCAGGTAGGCGGTGAACAACTCGTTGTGCAGTGCCCAGGGCGAGCGGCGGGACCGGATCAGCCGGATCGCGTCCTCGGCGCTGCCGCCCCGCCGGATGAGCACCTGGGCGACGACCAGGCCGGAGCGGTTGTAGCCGTGGTAGCAGCGGACCAGTACCCGGCGGCCCTCCTCCAGGGCCTCGTCGGCGGCCTGTGCCAGCCGGATCACGCCCGCGAGCTGGGTGCCGTCCAGCGGCCCGTCCGGGATCGGCCACACCTGGTGCCCCACGCCCGGGGAGGGGCCGTGTCCGGGCAGCCGCAGCAGGCTCTGCACCAGGTCGAACTCGTCCCGCACCACGGCGAACTCCAGCCGCCCCGCTCGCCGCCGGAACTCGTGCCCGCCCATCCACAGGCCCGGCACGATCTCGTTCCAGGGGCCGGCCGGGGCCGGCACCTCAGGACCCTTGCCAGGGGTACGCACCGGCACCTCCGCATCCGCGTCCGCCCGGGACCCGCCCGGCGGCCCACCTCGCGCACCGACGCCCAACTCCTCACCACGGTAGCCCGGTTCCCGCTTCCGCAGCACCCCGCGCGACGGGCCCGGGGAGGGCTCCGCGCCCCGCCGGGCCCCGCTCAGGGCAGGGTGGCGGCCCGCTCGCGGTCCAGCAGCGGGGCCAGCAGGTCCCCGTGGTCCCGCAGCCGGTCCGGGACGTCCCGCGTCCGGAAGACCAGCTCCCCGGGGCTGCGGCACGCGGCCACCTCCGCCCAGGTCACCGGGGTGGAGACGGCCGGCTCGGCGCGGGCCCGCGCGGTGTAGGGGGCGGCCGTCGTCTTGCGGGCCGCGTTCTGGCTCCAGTCGACGAAGACCTTCCCCGGCCGCAGGCGCCGGGTCATCCGGTGCACCACCAGCTCCGGAAGGGCCCGCTCCGCCGCCACGGCCAGCTCCTTCGCGTACTCGCTGACCCGCCGCGGCGAGGACCCGCGCACCCCCGCCAGCAGGTGCAGCCCCTTCGCGCCGGAGGTCTTGGCGTACGTCTCGACGCCGTCCGCCGCCAGCCGCTCCCGCAGCCAGAGCGCTACCTCACAGCAGTCCACGACGGTGGCCGGCGGGCCGGGGTCGAGGTCGAGGACGAGCCGGTCCGCCTCGCCGGGTTCGTCCGCGACCCACTGGTGGGTGTGGAACTCGGTCACCAGGTTCGCCGCCCACATCAGGCTCGCCAGGTCCTGCACCAGCACCATCCGCGCCGGGCCGTCCGAACGGGCGACCCGCGTCGTGGTGACCCAGTCGGGCGTACCGGGCGGCACGTTCTTGGTGAAGAACAGCTCGCCGTCGGGACCGTCCGGGTAGCGCAGGAAGGACAGCGGCCGGTCGCGCAGGTGCGGCAGGAGGGCCCCGGCGGCCGTCGCGTAGTAGTGCAGCAGTTCGCCCTTGGTGAGGCCGGTCGCCGGGTACACCACCTTGTCCAGATTGCTGAGGGCCACCCGTCGCCCCTCCACCTCCGTGATAGGCGCCATACCATAAGAATCTCACGGAACCCGGACAAAACACCCCGAGGTGCGGGAAGGGACAGGTGCTCCACGTGCGATCGATCTGGAACGGCGCCATCTCGTTCGGCCTGGTCAGCATCCCGATCAAGCTGGTCAACGCGACGGAGAGCCACACGATCTCCTTCCGCCAGATCCACACGGAGGACGGCGGGCGCATCCGGTACCGCAAGGTCTGCGAGCTGGAGGACCGCGAGGTCGCCCAGAGCGAGATCGGCAAGGCGTACGAGGACGCCGACGGCACGATGGTCCCCATCACCGACGAGGACCTCTCCCACCTGCCCATCCCCACGGCCCGCACGATCGAGATCGTCGCCTTCGTGCCGGGCGACCGCATCGACCCGCTCCAGATGGGCTCCGCGTACTACCTCGCCGCGAGCGGCGCCCCGGCCGCCAAGCCGTACACGCTGCTGCGCGAGGCGCTCAAACGGAGCAACCGCGTCGCCATCGCCAAGTTCGCCCTGCGCGGCCGGGAGCGCCTCGGCATGCTGCGGGTGGTCGGCGACGCCATCGCCATGCACGGACTGCTCTGGCCCGACGAGGTCCGCGCGCCCGAGGGCGTGGCCCCGGAGACCGACGTCACCGTGCGCGACCAGGAGCTGGACCTCGCGGACGCCCTGATGGACACCCTCGGCGAGATCGACCTCGACGACCTGCACGACGAGTACCGGGAGGCGCTGGAGGAGGTCATCGCCGCGAAGGCGGCCGGCGAGACGCCCCCCGAGGCGCCGGAGCCCCCCCGCTCCGGCAAGGTGCTGGACCTGATGGCGGCGCTGGAGAACAGCGTCCGCGCGGCCCGCGAGTCCCGGGGCGAGGAGGGCCCGGGGGACGCCGAGGTGCACCCCCTGCCCGAACGCGAGGAGCCCTCCCGCCGGGGGGCCGGCGCGAAGAAGGCGTCCGGCGGCGGGAAGGCGGCGGCGAAGAAGCCGGCGAAGAAGGCGGAGCCGGGGAAGACGGAGCCGAGGAAGCGGACCGCGAAGAAGAGCGCCGCCAAGTCCGCCCCCGTCAAGTCCGCCGCCGGAAAGAGCGGCACCGGACGCAAGGCCGCGGCCGGGGAGTCCGGCACCAAGGCCCCCGCGAAGAAGGCGGCCTCCCGGCGCCGCAGCGCCTGACGCCCGCCCGCGGCCGGCGCGCCGTCAGGGCGCGGCGACCGGCTCGGCGGCGGGGTCGGCCGCGTCGCCGGGACCGGCGGGCGCCCCCACCGCCCCGGCGGCCCCGGCCGGCCCGGCCGCCCCGGCGCCGTCCGGGGCCTGCGGGGCCGGGGGTGCCGGCGTGGGCGTGGGCGCCGCGGTGTCGACGTTCAGGTCGGGCCGCTGCCTCAGCACGAGGGGCTGCTCGCCCGGCTGCGGCGGGGGCGGGGTCACCCGGTCCCGGGGGAGCTTGGCCGGACCCGTCTGCCGGAAGGTCACCTCGTCGTAGCGGACCAGGCCGGTCTGCTCCAGGACGGTGATGTGATCCAGGACGGTGTCGTTGGCGAGGTCGGCGAGCTGCCGCACCAGCGTGTTCTTGGTGCTGGCGCGGATCTTGGCGATCACCGAGAAGATCTGCCCGTGGGTGACACGCATGATGTTGACCGCGGTCTCGTCGAACTCGGCGCCGCGCCGGGAGCTGATCGTCCTCACGAACCCCTCCTGCTGCGGGGACGCCCTGTTGGGCAGGGTGATGCCCAGCTCGGGCGCGATCTCCCGGCACATCGCGTCGAGCCCGGCGTGCCCGACGACCAGGTGCCGGCCGGCCGTCTTCATCTCCTTCGTCGTGCCCCGCTCGATCGCCAGTTCCCCGAGCGGGTACTCCCAGAGCCCGGCGGCCCGCACCTTGACCACGAAGTCCCGGTCCGCCTCGGTGAGCGGCCCGTACTCGGTGGCGGCGATGACCCGGTCCTGGTCGCCGTCGGGTCGCTCGACACCGATGAGGGCCGGGAAGGCCAGCGCGGCCAGGGTCAGGGTCATCACCCCGAACAGGACGAGGACTCCGATCCTGCTGCGGGACAGCCGCATGATGCCTCCAGGGGCGACGCGAGAGGGCTCGTACGTCCCCGCGCTCGGGGGAGTGACGTACGCGTACGCGGAGGAGTACGGAAACGGGGGCCGGATCGATCACCGTTTCCGGGGGAATCCCGCGACGCCCGGGAGGCGGCCCCTCAGCCGATCGCCGCGCCGTACACGTGTTCGATCTCCAGGGTGAGCAGCACCCGGCGCTCGGCGACCATCGCCGCCCGGTACGCGTCCCAGTCGGGGTGCTCCCCGGCGGCGGCGCGGTAGTACGCCACCAGCGCCTCCACCTCCGGCCCGTGCGGGTCGGCGCCCGGCCCGGTGAGGGTGACGGTGCCCTCGGCGGTGGCCCAGGAACGGCCGTCCGGCGCGGTCACCTGCAGCGAGGCGCGCGGGTCCCGGCGCAGGTTGGCGGTCTTGGCCAGCCCCTCGCGGGTGGAGACGCGCAGCACGCCGGCGCCGGCGTCGTAGGCGGGCACGACGGGGGAGAGCTGCGGGCGCCCGTCGGACTTGATGGTCGCCAGGACGCCGAGGCGGGCGCCGGCCAGCAGGGCGCGGGGGTCGAAGCGGGATGTCGTCATGCCGGGATCATCGCGCCGCGCCCGCCGGATGTCCCGGGGACGGGCCGCGCGGGGCGTGTCCTCACCCGTCCCGGCGGCCCGGCCGATGCCGTCCGGGCCGGCGCGGGCACCGGTTCAGGGGACCGGCGGGCCGCCCAGGCAGCGGCCGTCACGGTCGTGGGGCCAGGCGTTGGCGACGCAGCCCCGGAGCCCCTCGACCTGCTGCATCATCGCCGGGGCGGGCAGGCCCGGCCCGGGCACGGCGTCCGCCGCGGCACGGCGTTCCGACGGGACGGGCGGGCTGGGGGTCGGCCCACGAGACGCGTCCTCTCCGGTGGTCGGCGGGCGCGTGGGAGGACGGGGAGCCGGCCCGCGGGCACGGCCCCCTCCCCGCGCCGGTCCAGCCGAGAGCGAACCCGACCCCCGCGGGAAACCGAGGCGGCGCGCCAAGTGCCGCTCGACACAAGCGAGTCGGCGTATCCGGCGGACGCGTGCCGGGGCCGCACGGCAGCAGCCGCGCGGCCCCGACGGTGCGGGAGCGAGGACGCCGTCAGCCGGCGCCGGACCGCTCCCAGCGGTAGAAGCGGCGGGCCATCGCGTCCTGCGGACTGCGCCAGGTCGCCGGGTCGTACGCCGCGACGTACGGCTCCAGCCGCTCGCTGACCTCACGGAACTCCGGATGGCCGGTCAGCCGGGCGATACGCGGCGCCGGGTCGTCCTCGCTCTCGATCAGATGCAGGTACACATCGCCGAAGGAGAAGAGGCTGCGCCCGGTCACCCCCACCAGGTGGGGCAGTTCACCGCGGTCGGACTCGGCGAACACCTTGGCGATGTCCGGCGCCGCGCCGGGGGTCATCCGGGCGACGATCAGGGTGTGGTGCATGGGGAGGCCCTTCGTCGGGTGTCGGTCGGCCCGCCGTCAGTCGGCGAGCGCCGGGGCGGTCCGCCGCTCGCCCGCCGCCTGCTCGATCCGGTCCCGGATCAGCGCCATCTGCGTACGGGAGTTGCGGTTGATGTTGTCCGTCATCCCGGCGTCGTCCACCGGCGCGTCCGGCTTCATCGCGAAGTCCTGCACCCAGCGCATCCGGGTGCCCTCCGCGGTCTCGGCGTACTCCCAGACGATGTTCATGTACTGGAAGGGGCCGGTCTCGACCCGGTGGGCGCGCACCGTGCGGGCCGCCGGGTCGGCGGTGCGCTCGGAGACCCAGCTCCACACCCGGCCCTGGTCGTCCGGGTGCATGGTGAGCCGGAAGGTGACGCGGTTCCCGTCGCGCTCCAGCACGTCCACCGAGGCGTACTCGCTGAACAGCCGGGGCCAGTTGTCGACGTCGTTGGTCATGTCCCAGACCAGGTCCATCGGCGCGGCGATGGTGATCTCGTTGTCGGTGTGCCCTGCCATGTCACACTCCCGTCTTCAGGGCGCCGTTGACCAGCGCGAGGAAAGCGGCGGGCGTCTTGCAGCGCTCGGCCTGCTCGGGCAGGCCCAGCCCGTACTGCTTCTCCAACTCGGCCACGATGCCCAGCAGGCCGAGCGAGTCCAGGCCGAAGCTCTCGAAGCCGGCGTCGGACTGCTGCCTCAGCGCGGCCGGGTCGACCTGCACCCCGGCGGTGCGCTTCATCAGCGCGGCCAGTTCCTCGACGCTCACCTGGTAGTCCGTCTGTTCGCTCATGCGAGGCTGCTCCTTCGTTCGGTCGGCGCGCGCCCGGCGGCGGCGCCTGCTCGGGGAGGGCGCGGGGCGGCCGGCGTGGCCGCCCCGCACGGTGGTGGTGGGGGGAGGGAGGGGAGGGGTCAGGCGCCCTTGCGCAGCACGAGCGCCGAGTTGCCGCCCATCAGGCCCCGGGAGAGGACCAGGACGGTGCGCGGTTCGGCGGCGCGCGCCCGGCCGGCCACCACGTCCAGGTCGTGGCAGACGTCGAACACGTGCGGGGTCGGCGGGATCAGCCCGTGCTCCATGGCGAGCACCGCCGTCGCCACGTCCAGTACCGGCGCCGCGCAGTAGGCCCGCCCGGTCCCGGTCTTCGGCGCGGTGACCGGCACCCGCCGGGCGTGCGCGCCCAGCGCGTCGGCGAGCGCGAGCGCCTCGGCCCGGTCCGCCTCCGGCACCCCGAGGGCGTCCGCGAAGACCACGTCGACCTCCTCGGGCCGGCAGCCGGCCTCCGCGAGAGCGCCCTCGATCGCCCGCGCCAGCCCGGCCCGGGACTCCGCCCAGCGCGAGGCGCCGGTGAAGGTCGCCGCGTGTCCGGCCACCGTCGCCCGCGGTTCGGCCCCGCGTTCCCGGGCCGCCGTCTCCTCCTCCACCACGAGCATCGCCCCGCCCTCGGCGGGCGCGAACCCGCAGGCGGCGCCGGTGAACGGACGGTAGGCGCGGTCCGGTTCGTCCGCCCGGCTCAGCTCCGGGTAACCGAGCTGGCAGACCACCGAGTACGGGGCGAGCGGCGCCTCCGTCGCCCCGCAGACGACCCGTTCGGTACCGCCGCGCACGGTCAGCGCCGCGTGCGCCAGCGCGTCCAGCCCGCCCGCCTCGTCGGCGGCCACGACCCCGCAGGGCCCCTTGAAGTCGTTGCGGATGGAGATCTGGCCGGTGCTGGCCGCGTAGAACCAGGCGATCGACTGGTAGGGGCCCACGTACCGCGAGCCCTTGCCCCACAGGTTCTGCAGCTCCCGCTGGCCGAACTCGCCGCCGCCGGACCCGGCCGCGGTCACCACCCCCACGGAGTACGGCGATGCGATGTCGGCGCGACCGAACCGCGCGTCCTCCATGGCCAGTTGGGCGGCGGCCAGCGCGAAGTGCGTGAACCGGTCCGTCTGGACGAGGTACCGCTCCTCCACGGTCTCCACCGCGTCGAAGCCGCGGACCTCGCCCGCGACCCGCAGCGGCAGATGACCGCAGCCCTCCCGGGTGACCGGACCGAGACTGCTGGTGCCGTCCGCGACCGCCTTCCAGAAGGTCTCGGCACCGACGCCGTGCGGGGACACCACGCCGAGGCCGGTGACCACCGCCCGGGGCCGACGTCCTGCGCTCATCGCCGTCCTCCTTCACAGCCGCTCAGCACGACCGCCGACTGGAAGCCGCCGAAGCCGCTGCCCACCGACAGCACGTGCCGCAGCGCGCGCTCGCGTGCCTGGCGCGGCACGTAGTCGAGGTCGCACTCCGGGTCGGGCGTCTCGTAGTTGGCCGTCGGCGGCACCACCTGGCGGTCCAGCGCCAGGACGCACGCGGCCAGTTCGATGGAGCCGATGGCCCCCAGCGAGTGGCCCACCATCGACTTGATCGAGCTCATCGGCGTCGCGTACGCGTGCTCGCCCAGCGACCGTTTGACGGCCGCCGTCTCGTGCCGGTCGTTCTGCACCGTGCCCGAGCCGTGCGCGTTGACGTAGTCGACCGCCGTGCCGTCCAGGCGGGCCATGCCGAGCGCGGTGTCGATCGCCCGCGCCATCTCCAGGCCCTCCTTGGTGAGCCCGGTCATGTGGTAGGCGTTGCCGAAGGTCGCGTAGCCGCTGATCTCGCAGTACACGTCGGCACCCCGGGCCCGCGCGTGCTCCAGGTCCTCCAGGACCAGCACCGCCGCGCCCTCGCCCATGACGAAGCCGTTGCGGTCGGCGTCGAAGGGGCGGGAGGCGTGCGCGGGGTCGTCGTTGTTCGGCGAGGTCGCCTTGATCGCGTCGAAGCACGCCATGGTGATCGGCGAGATCGGCGAGTCGGAGGCGCCCGCGAGGCACACGTCGACGCGGCCCTCGGCTATCGCGTGGAAGGCGTACCCCACCGCGTCCAGTCCCGAGGTGCACCCCGTCGACACGGTCTGCACCGGCCCGTGCACCCCGAACTCCTCGGCCACCGCCGAGGCCAGCGTGGCCGGGGTGAAGGCCCGCTGCAGATGCGGTTCGGCCCGCCGGTCGTCGACGTCCCAGCGCGCGCCGCGCTCGCTGACCAGCACGTAGTCGTGCTCCAGCCGGGTGGTGCCGCCGACCGCCGTGCCCAGCGTGGCCCCGGCCCGCCACGGGTCGAGCCGGCCGAGGTCCAGCTCCGCGTCCCGCACCGCCTGCGCGGCGGCGACCAGCGCGAACTGCACGTACCGGTCGCTGCGCTGGACCGTGGCGAGGTCCAGCCCGTGGTCGGACGGTTCGAAATCGCACTCGGCGGCGATCTGCGAACGCAGCCCGGCCGGGTCGAAGAGGGAGATCCGGCGCGTCGCCGTGCGGCCCTCGGACAGCAGGCCCCAGAACCGGGGCACGCCGATCCCGCCCGGGGCGACGACGCCTATGCCCGTGACGGCGACCCGGCGCCGGTTCATGACACCGCCTCGGCCGCGGCGGCGGGCCGGCCGTCACCGGGGTGGGCGCATCCGTCGTGGTCGTGGACGAGCGGGTTGCCCTGCGCGTCCTCCGTGTCGACGTGGCCCAGTTCGGGCCGGGGGGCCAGCGGGCCCAGGTGGAAGACCATCCGGGCCTCGGCGTCACCGACGTTGCGGAAGCGGTGGCGCATGTCCTGCGGGATCAGCAGGCCCTGCCCGGTGGCCAGGGAGTGGGTCACGCCGTCCAGGTCCACCTCCAGCGCTCCGTCCGTGACGTACACGAACTCCTCGGAGTACGGGTGGTAGTGCTCGGCGATGCGCTCGCCGGGCTGCATCAGGGCCACGCCCATGAAACCGCTGGTCGAGCCCGCGGTGGTGGGCGTCAGGAGGGCACGGAGGTCGCCGCCGCGGCGGCGGTTGGGCGCGATGTCGCCGAGGGAGACGATGCGAACCTGCTGGTCTGTCATGTCGGTCACTCCGGGGGAGGCGGGGGGACGGGGAGGAGGTACGTCTGCGGCGGACCGGCGCGCACGGGGGCGGACCGGACCGCGCCACAGGGGTCAGGAACCGGCCGATCGCCGGTCGGTCAGGGGCGTCATCCGGGCGTGCGCGAGCAGCCGGGCCGGCGCGTCCGCGTCGGTCAGCGGCCCGTCCACACCGGCGGCGGCCGTCTCCAGCAGCCGCGCGGCCTCGGGGGCGCCGGCCAGGTCGTGCAGGCCCAGCACCGCCGCGGGCGCCGCGTCCGGGTCGCCGTCCACGTCGACGAGGCGGACGACCAGGTCGTCACGGTGGAAGACGGTGGCCGCCAGCACCGGTCCGCGCGCGTCCCGCACGGCGGCGGCGTCCTGGCGGGCCAGCAGCCGGGCCAGCTCCGGACCGGCACCGGGCCGGACCGGGTAGATCAGCGCGCACCGCGCGGTCCGGTCGTCCACCGGGGCGCCCGACGCCACGTGGTGCACGGCAGGCATCGCCGCCAGCGTGAAGAACCGCCGCGCGGAGTGCGGGTCGTCCAGGTCGCGGCTCTGCTCCAGGTACGGGTCGAGCGCCCGCTCGACCGCCCGCACCCCGGGCTGCCGGGCGACGTGGCGCAGCGCCGTCTGCAACTCGCCGCGCACCTCCACCGCCCGCACCACCCGGTTGCCGTGCAGGAACAGGGAGGTGCGCAGCAGCCGGGTGGTGTCGTCGACGTGCGCCTCGGGGGAGACGTAGTCCGACAGCAGTTCGGCCACCTTCGCCTCGCTGCCCGGCCGGACCGTGAAGGTCAGGGCGTGCCGGACGAGGTTGCCGCCGATCCGGGGGGCCCCGTGGGGCACCTCCACGGTCGCCGGCTCACCGGCCGGGCCGTCGCCCGAGGTCTCGCGCAGCACGCTGTAGCGCAGCGAGCGCGTGTCGCGGACGCAGTCCTGCAACGGCTCGACCGTCTCCAGGTGCTCGGCGCTGTTCACCCAGGCGAGGAAGGGCGCCGCGCTCTCCCACTCGCTGGTGAGCAGCCACTGCGTCGGGTTCTCCAGGGACTGGCACAACTGGTCGCTGACATGGCCCTCGACGGCGGCGACCCGGCCGCGGATGCGCTCGTAGGCGTTCAGGAACTCCTGCTGCATACCGTCGTGGACGTCCAGCATCAGCACGACCCGCACGCGGGAGCCGTCGAAGGCGGACGTCGTCACGCCGGGCGCCGCGGCCTGCCCGGCGGACGCCGGCGGGCGGGCCGCCGGCCCGGTATCGGCCGGGCCCGCTTCCCGGGAGCCCGGTTCCGCCGCGGCGTCCCGGACCGGGCGAGCGCCCGCCGGCCCGGAACCCGTCGGCGCGGTGTCCGTCGATGTGACGGGAGAGACCGTCATCCGGCCCACCTCTTCTCGGGGGAAATCCTCGTGGACTGGGGGAGAGAACGGCCGTCGGGGCGCTCTCCACGCGGAGCGGGGGCGCCTCGGCCGCACAAGGACGATCGTGCGGCGTGCCCGCGGGCACCGCGAACCAGGCGTGTTAAGTGGGTGAAGCCTGAGCCACGGTGGGCCTCACGGGGCATGAATGAGTCCTCGACCGCAACCCGTCACGCGACCGGCGAACCCCCTCCCGCGGAACCGGACCCGTACCGACGCCGCACCGGCACCGGCCACGACGGTCCGCCCCCGGGCCCCGGGGCGCCGCACCCGGGCCGGTCCGAACGGCCCCCGACCCCCTCCCCCCACCCACGAAGGCCCGTGAGCCCCGCGAAGGCCCCCACGAGCCCGCGCCACGGAGGCACGAGATGTACGACACGCACGAGACGTACGAGACGAGGGACGCACAATGAACGACAGCACCGCCCGAACGGAAACCGGGGCCCACCACGTCCCCGTGCTCATCGTCGGAGGATCCCTGGTCGGCCTGTCGACCTCGGTGTTCCTGGGCCGGCTGGGCATCCGCCACACCCTGGTGGAACGGCACACCGGCACCTCCCTCCACCCCCGCGGACGCGGCAACAACGTCCGTACGATGGAGCTGTTCCGCGTCTCCGGCACCGAACCCGGGATCCGCCGGGCCGCCGCCACCCTCGCCGGCAACCACGGCATCCTCCAGACGCCCACCCTGGCCGGCGACGCGGGCGAATGGCTCTTCCGCCGGATCGACGCGGGCGGCGACCTGGACCGCATCAGCCCCAGCAACTGGTGCCTGTGCAGCCAGAACGACCTGGAGCCCCAACTCCTGCGGCACGCGGGCGAACTCGGCGGCGACCTGCGCTTCGCCACCGAACTCCTCTCCTTCGACGCCGACCCCGACGGCGTCACCGCCCTCGTCAAGAGCCGCGACACCGGCGAACACACCACCATCCGCGCCGACTACCTGGTCGCCGCCGACGGCCCCCGCAGCCCCGTCCGCGAACAACTCGGCATCGGCCAGAGCGGTCCCGGCGACCTCTTCCACAACATCAGCGTCACCTTCCGCTCCCGCCGCCTCGCCGACGTCGTCGGCGACCGCCGCTTCATCGTCTGCTACCTGACCACCCCCGACGCCGACGGCGCCCTGCTGCCCGTCGACAACCGGGAGAACTGGGTCTTCCACGCCCCCTGGCACCCCGAACAGGGGGAAACCCTGGAGGACTTCACCGACGAACGGTGCGCCGAGCACATCCGCCGCGCCGTCGGCGACGACGCCCTCGACATCGAGATCACCGGCCGCGCCCCCTGGCACGCCGCCCAGCGCGTCGCCCGCGCCTACCGCTCCGGCCGCGTCTTCCTCGCCGGCGACTCCGCCCACGAGATGTCGCCCACCGGCGCGTTCGGCTCCAACACCGGCATCCAGGACGCCCACAACCTCGCCTGGAAACTCGCCGCGGTCCTCGACGGCTGGGCCGGCGACGGCCTCCTCGACACCTACGACGCCGAACGCCGCCCGGTCGCCGAGGCGACCAGCGCCCGCGCCGCCGCCCGCTCGGCCGAACACAGCCACCCCGGCTTCGCCCCGCCCCCCACCCCGGGCGGCACCGGCCCGCAACGCGGCATCCTCAACGTCGCCCTCGGCTACCGCTACCCCCGGGGCGCCGTGGTCGGCGCCGACCCGGCCACGCCCGTCGTCCCCGAGGACCTCCGGCTCGGCGGCGCCCCCGGCAGCCGGGCCCCCCACCTGTGGATGCGCCGCGCCGGCACCCGCCTGTCCACCCTCGACCTGTACGAACGCTCCCTCGTCCTGCTCAGCGACGCCGCGGAGCCCGCCGGCTGGCACGAGGCGGCGCTGCGCCTCGCGGCGGAGACCGGAGTGCCGCTGACGCCGTACCGCGTCGGCGCCAACGGCGCCCCGGAGGCCGACCTCACCGTCGAGGACGACGACACGGGCACCGCCCCGGACTGGGCACGGGCCCACGGCGTCTCGCGCGGCGGCGCGGTGCTGGTCCGCCCCGACGGCTTCGTCGCCTGGCGCTCCCCGGGCCCCGCGACGGACCCGGAGCCCGTGCTGCGCGACGTGCTGGGGGAGGTGCTGTCCCGCGAGTGAGGAGCCGGACCCCGTCCGGGGCGGGGCGGGCGCCGTCCGGGCCGGGGCGGCGGGGCGGCGAAAGCGGCCGTATCCGCCGTCCCCGCCGACGAGGCGGTGGGGCGGCCGTACGCCCGCCGCGCACCCGCTGGGCGAGGGCGGCGGGAGCGGCCGTATGCCCGCCGTCCCCGCCGGCGTGCGAAGGTGGAGGGGTGACCCTGGAGGACCTCGTCCGGCTGCGCCGGGCCCGCGACGCGATGGACCGCGACTACGCCGAGCCCCTCGACGTGCCGGCGCTGGCCCGGATCGCCCTGATGTCCCCGGGCCACTTCTCCCGCTGCTTCCGCGCCGCCTTCGGGGAGACGCCGTACGGCTACCTCATGACCCGGCGCATCGAACGGGCGAAGGCCCTGCTCAGACGGGGCGACCTCACCGTGACGGAGGTCTGTCACGCGGTCGGCTGCACCTCGCTCGGCTCGTTCAGCTCACGCTTCACCGAACTGGTCGGGGAGACCCCCAGCGCGTACCGGGCCCGCGCCCACGAGGCGGCGGCCGTCGTCCCGCCCTGCTACGCCAGGATCTACTCCCGACCGGTCAGGACCCGACCGGTCAGGAACGGAGAAGCGAAAGCCCGCCGGCGTCCGTAGCGTGAACGCCATGGACATCAGATTCTCGCAGTGCTTCATCGCCGTCGACGACCACGACAAGGCCCTCGCCTTCTACCGGGACATCCTCGGCCTGGAGGTACGCAACGACGTCGGCTTCGAGAACATGCGCTGGGTGACGGTCGGCCCGCCCTCGCAGCCGGACGTGAACATCGTCCTGGAGCCCCCGCTGGCCGACCCGAACGCCTCGCCCGCCGACCAGCGGGCCATGGCGGAACTCCTCGCCAAGGGCCTGCTGCGCGGCGTCATCTTCACCACCGACGACTGCGACGCCACCTTCGAGCACATCCGCGCCGCCGGCGGCGAGGTCCTTCAGGAACCCATGGACCAGCACTACGGCGTCCGCGACTGCGCCTTCCGCGACCCCGCCGGCAACATGATCCGCTTCAACCAGCCCCGCGAGGGCTGAGGCACCAGCCCACCACGCGGCCGGCCCCTCACCACCGCAGACGAGGGCCGCGACGGCGCCGGTCCTTACGCGGACAGCCCGGAGGGGCCAATCCACCGCAAGCCTTGGCGGCGTCGGCGACGCCCTCCGGTCCACCTGCGGTCAGGGCTTCGCCGCATTTCGGCCGCGTGCCGTCGGCCGTTGGTTGCCGGCCGCACCCGCCGCGTCGTCCTCCGTCCCCGTGCTCCCCGTCTACCGCAGACGTTTCGTCCGGTTCGCGCTCTACGCCCGGGCTGCCGGACTGGCGACCCTCACGGTATGGGGCCTGTGGAGAAGGAACCGCGGCGGCTGAGTGGTGGGCGATCCCGTTGCCCTGACTGCGGGCTGCCGCAGGACCGGGTCGCGACGCTCGACCATGACTGGGTACTGCTGGAGCCGGACATGAAGCCACTGGCCCATACGGTGCCGGCGGACCACCGGTGGATCGAACTGTCCGATGGGCGGGTGACGGTCTACGGAGTGTGCCCGCCGGAGCAGTTCCAGCGGTGCCGCGTCGAGCACCGCCTCGCCTGCCCCGCACAACCCCTGCCGGATCTGTGGCCATGGCTGACCACCCTCCGGGAGGAGAACGCGCGACAGGCGGAACGACACAACGCCCCCGAGCCGCCTCCGCCTCCCGCAGAGTGGCCGGACACCGGCTGACGGACGGTCGCACGGTCTTCCGAGAACACGCCGACATGCTCGGCCTCCCCGACCAGGGCGCGTGCTCGGGGTGGGCCGGCGCGTCAGAGAGGGACGATGTGGGCCTGGTTTCCGCAGAGTTTGGCCATGTCGCCGCTGTCTGAGGCCATGAGGGCGACGGGTTTCGGCTGACGCAGGGCGACCTCGGCGACCGTGGCATCGATGGCGTACTCGTGTCCGTGCAGCCCGGCGCCCCGTAGTGCCTCGGGACTAGGGTCTTTCGTTGGGATCACGCCGGGCTCGCGGGGCCCGCGGCGCCGGTGCGGCGGGCGCAGAAGGCGGCACGGGAGAGGAAACACAAGGCATTCGGCGGCACTATCCAGTTCCTGTCCGCACCGGACGGCACCCCGCTGTGGGTCTCCGACGTCGATCCCGGCTCCACTTCCCAGACATCACCGCCGCCCACACCCGCGTGCTGCCCGCGCTGTACAAAGCGGCGGCCGACGGCCTGCCGGCCCTGGCCGACAAGGGCTACATCGGCGCGGGCATCGGCATCCGCATCCCCGTCCGTCGCCCAAGAGTCAAGGCCGAACAGGCACTTCACCTCCACACCCGCATGTTCAACACCCTGCTGCGACACGTGCGAGCCCTCGGAGAACGCACCGCCGCCGAACTCAAGCAGCGCTGGCGCACGCTGCAACACATCACGCTCAGCCCCAGCCGGATCGGCGACACCACCCGAGCCGCCCTCGTCCTCAACGGAATCGGGAAGTGATCAACGTCGAGAAACCTCACTGGGGGTCGGCGCTGATCCACCAGACTCGTCCGTCCGTCGGCAAAGGGTGGACGGAGTCGGGGGAGACCCACGACGACCGCGGGCGCAGGAATCGGTCGACTGAGGAGGTTCGGCGCGTTCCTGTTCCGACTCAGCTCGTCGCCGGGCTGCGAGAGCACCTGGCCACGTTCGGCACGGCGGAAGACGGGCGGCTCTTCTGCAGTGAGAAGGGTTCGGTCGTCCCCTCCTCGACCTACTCCGCGTGTGGCAGGAAGCTCGGCTCCTGGCGCTTCCGTCGGCCATCGCGGCCTCGCCGCTCGCCAGTAGGCCGTACGACCTCCGTCACTCGGCGCTGTCGACGTGGCGTTGAAGACCTGCTGCGCGAATACGAGTGACAAGACCTGATCATTTGCCAGGCCCCTGAGGGTCATGCCCGGGGCCTCGGCGTCTGGTTCGTGCGTTATGGGGACCGGCTGGTCTGGGCCTGTTCTGCATCGAGTTGGCGTTCAAGAGCTCTTCGTTCAATGTCGAGGGCCGCGAGAGCTCGCATGCGCGAGCGCTCGAAGTCAGGCTGCACTTCGACGCCGAGGTCATGTCGCAAAGTGACGCGTAGTAGGTACACGCCGTCGGACAGTGGGCCGCTGAACCAAGCATTCGCCCGGCTGTAAGCGGCATCTGGGCTGAGACTGCTCGGCAACTGCTTTACAACGGCGTATCCGACACCCAGAGCCCTGTTCAGGGCCGAGGTCACTTCCAGGACGTCCTTCGACAGTGCCATCTGCGCCTGAGAATATTCCTCTGCCCAGGCCTCTTTAGCAGCTTCGAGGACTGCTGACTCGACGTCTTCACCCCGCTCGGTTGCGCGGACTGCATCTCGGGCAGCGACCCGATATGCGCGAGCGGTGGCGTTCAGACGGGCATAGAGGTCACGTCTTGCTTGCTGGGCTCTGTCATCGCGTTCCCGTATTCGTTGTTGATCAGCACGCTTTTCGCGCTTCTGGCTGGCGAACTCGTTGAACATCGCCCCACCCAGAGTTCCTGCAGCGGTGATCAGCCCAACGGCCACAGCGGATAGATCCATGAGTCCCCCAACTCGTCTGTTCGTCTGTCCGGAGCCGGCGACTCAGGGCGGCTGCGACAGCTCGCGCCGCCAGCCTGATGTCCTCGCCGCGGCGGACCTCATGACGATAGCGAGGAGCAGGCCTGCTCGGCTCGGATCAGGCCCATTACCTGCGACGATGCTCGAAGATCCCGTCCACGCCTCGTCCACAGACCTCGACGTACGGCGGCTCCGGGCGGCATCCGCCTGCGCCAACACAAAGACCCCGCACTCAGCGTTTCCGCTGGTCACGGGGTCTTTGGGCACTTCCTGCGAAGTGCCCCCGGCAGGATTCGAACCTGCGCACACGGCTCCGGAGGCCGTTGCTCTATCCCCTGAGCTACGGGGGCGTGTCGGTCGCGGTGGTGTTGCTCGCGGCGACGGGTAGAACACTACCAGCTTCGCCGGGGTGGTCCTGAACGGGTTTCCGTGCGTCGCCGGCGGCGTCAGCGTCCTGGTCCGATGTCCCCCGCACGGGGTGGAAGTGGGGAAAACCCGGACGCGGTGGCCGTTGCCGACCTACTCTCGAGTTGTGCCAAGGGCGTCTGGCCGGATTCTCGTTGTGGACGACAACAAGGTCATCCGGCAGTTGATCAGGGTCAACCTCGAGCTTGAGGGCTTCGAGGTCGTGACCGCGGCCGATGGTGCCGAGTGTCTGGAAGTCGTCCATCAGGTGTGCCCCGACGCCGTGACGCTGGATGTCGTCATGCCCCGGCTCGACGGGATCGGTACCGCCGCCCGGCTCCGGGCCGATCCGCGCACCCGTGATCTTCCGCTCGCCATCGTCAGTGCCTGTACCCAGGGTGAGGTGGACGCCGGTTTCGCCGCCGGCGCCGACGCCTTCCTGCCCAAGCCGTTCGAGCCCGCGGAACTGGTTGTCCTCGTACGGCAGTTGGTCGCGTGGAAGTCCCGCGGCGGGCGGAGGCCGACCGAAGGGGGTGGGGGAGCCGTCCGGTATCGGCACCACGGGTTCGGCGGGTTGGGGGAGAGCGGTTCCACCGCCCACGCGGAGCCTGCCGGATAGCCGTCGGTGGCTGTGCGGTCACCCACCGGTGGCCGCGGGGGGATGTAGATCGGGGAGTGGCTGTGCGCGCGTCCACATCTCGGGACGTCGGCAAACCCGTTCGCCTGCCCACCCCCCTCCTCGCCTACGCTTGAGCCGTGACCCCCGTCGAGCTCTCCCGTACCGTCCTGCACGCGGTGCGGCGTGCCGTCGACGCCGGGCAGCTCACGGTGAGCGTTCCCGAGCGGGCCGTCGTCGCCCCGCCGGGCCCCGGGGGGTGCGGCGACTACGCCACCACCATCGCGCTCCAGCTCGCGCGACCGGCCGGGCGCACGCCCCGGTACGTCGCCGAAGTGCTCCGGCCCTATCTCCTCGACGCCGATCACGTCGCCGACGTCGTCCTCACCGGGCCCGGGTTCCTCAACATCAG
Source organism: Streptomyces sp. SCSIO 75703 (assembly GCF_036607905.1). NCBI lineage: Bacteria > Bacillati > Actinomycetota > Actinomycetes > Kitasatosporales > Streptomycetaceae > Streptomyces > Streptomyces sediminicola. The sequence goes on along the minus strand of NZ_CP144555.1, from coordinate 2,242,797 downwards.
CCTCCATCGCACCGCCCCCGCCGACCTCGTCCGGCGGATCCTGGTCCTCGGCCCGCGCTACGGCCACCGCGCCCCCGACCCCGCCGCCGGTCACGCCCCCACCGCGCGCCTGCACTGCGCCCCCGAGCCCCGCGCCCTCGTCGTCCTGGACGCCGCCGCCCGCCTGCTGCGTTCCCAGGGCGCCGTCGTCCGCACGAGCTGCGACGCCCCGCCCGGGGCCGGCTGGAGCCGCGTGCTCGGCGTCCACGTGGACGCGGTGGGTCCGCCTCCGGAAGGCCCCGACGTCACCCTCGTCCGGCCCGTGCCCGCCGCCTGCGACGACCCCGTCCGCCTCGGCGACCTCACGAGCCTCGGGCGGAGCGCGGGACGCTGGGCCCTGCTCCTCCCCGCCGCCCACGACCGGCCCCACCTCGACGACGAGCAGCGCCGCGCACACCTCGTCCAGCACGAGCGCAATCCCCTCTTCCGGGTCCGTTACGCCCACGCCCGCACCCGCGCCCTCGTCCGCAACGCCGCCGACCTGGGCTTCACCGCCGACCCGGCCGCCCTCACCGCCCCGGCCCCCGGCCCCGCCAGCCTCACCGGCCACACAAGCCCCACCGGCCACGCAAGCCACACCATCCCCGCCGCCACGAACCCCCCCGCCCTCCTCGCCTCCCTCGCCGATCACCCCCGTGTGCTCGCGGCCGCCGCCGCGCAGCGGGCGCCCGACCGGCTCGCCCGGCACCTCGTCACCGTCGCCGACGTCACGCTGCCGTTCCTGCCGACCGTGCTCCCGCGCGGCGCGGAGAAACCCTCGGCCGCCCACCGGGCCCGGCTCGCCCTCGCCGAAGCCGCCGGGACGGTGCTGGCCGGCGGCCTGTCCCTGCTCGGCATCGACGCACCCGACCACCTCTGAAGAGAGCCACCGCAGCAATGAGCCGTTCCGCACACCCCGCCGGGCCCCGCCACGCCGACGTCCTCCCGGAGGGCCGTTCCGCCTACCCGCCCGCCGACCTGAACGCCCTCGACCCCAAGGTCTGGGCGCGGACCGTCGGCCGGGACGAGGACGGCGCCGTCACCGTCGGCGGCATCCCCGTCACCCGGCTCGCCGAGGAGCACGGCACCCCCGCCTACGTCCTGGACGAGGCCGACTTCCGCGCCCGCGCCCGCGCCTGGCGGACCGCCTTCGGACCCGACGCCGACGTGTTCTACGCCGGGAAGGCGTTCCTGTCCCGGGCCGTGGTGCGCTGGCTGGACGAGGAGGGGCTCAACCTCGACGTGTGCTCCGGCGGCGAACTCGCCACCGCCCTGTCCGCCGGGATGCCCGCCGAGCGCATCGCCCTGCACGGCAACAACAAGTCCCCCGAGGAGATCCGCCGGGCCGTCGGGGCCGGGGTCGGGCGGATCGTGCTCGACTCCTTCCAGGAGATCGTCCGCGTCGCCCACATCGCCCGCGAGCTGGGCGTCCGCCAGCGGGTCCAGATCCGTGTCACCGTCGGCGTCGAGGCGCACACCCACGAGTTCATCGCCACCGCCCACGAGGACCAGAAGTTCGGCATCCCGCTGGCCGGCGGGCAGGCCGCCGAGGCGGTGCGCCGCGCCCTCCAGCTCGACGGCATCGAGCTGATCGGCATCCACTCGCACATCGGCTCGCAGATCTTCGACATGTCCGGCTTCGAGGTCGCCGCCCACCGGGTCGTCGGCCTGCTCAAGGAGGTCCGCGACGAGCACGGCGTCGAACTGCCCGAGATCGACCTCGGCGGCGGCCTCGGCATCGCCTACACCAGTGACGACGACCCGCGCGAACCGCACGAGATCGCCAAGGCGCTCACCGAGATCGTCACCCGCGAGTGCGAGTCGGCCCGGCTGCGCACCCCGCGGATCTCCGTCGAGCCCGGTCGCGCCATCGCCGGCCCCACCGCCTTCACGCTCTACGAGGTCGGCACGGTCAAGCCCCTGGACGGGCTGCGCACCTACGTCTCCGTAGACGGCGGCATGTCCGACAACATCCGTACCGCGCTCTACGACGCCGAGTACAGCGTGGCGCTGGCCTCCCGGGTCTCCGAGGCCGAGCCGATGCTCGTGCGCGTGGTCGGCAAGCACTGTGAGAGCGGTGACATCGTGGTCAAGGACGCGTTCCTGCCGGCCGACCTGGCGCCGGGCGACCTCGTCGCCGTGCCCGCCACGGGGGCGTACTGCCGCTCCATGGCGAGCAACTACAACCACGTGCCGCGCCCGCCGGTCGTCGCGGTGCGCGACGGCGAGGCGCGGGTGATCGTCCGCCGCGAGACGGAGGAGGACCTGCTGCGTCTCGACGTCGGATGAGCCGCGTGGCGGGCGGCCCGGTGCGCGTGCGCCGGGCCCCCGCGCGCAGGATCTCCGCCCCCACCCCCGGAAAATGAAATAAATGTCTCACGATCCGGACGAAAGGCCGAAAATCCCGTCCGTTGAGTGAGACTGGTGCAACCGCTGACGGTATGAGGAAACGAGGTCGGATGATGCGTACGCGTCCGCTGAAGGTGGCGCTGCTGGGCTGTGGAGTGGTCGGCTCAGAGGTGGCGCGCATCATGACGACGCACGCCGACGACCTCGCCGCCCGGATCGGGGCCCCCGTCGAGCTGGTCGGCGTCGCCGTGCGCAGGCCGGACAAGGTCCGCGAGGGCATCGAAGCGGACCTCGTCACCACCGACGCCACCGCCCTGGTCAAGCGCGGCGACCTCGACGTCGTCGTCGAGGTCATCGGCGGCATCGAGCCCGCCCGCGCCCTCATCACCACCGCCTTCGAGCACGGCGCCTCCGTCGTCTCGGCCAACAAGGCGCTCATCGCCCAGGACGGCGCAGCCCTGCACGCCGCCGCCGAGGAGCACGGCCGGGACCTCTACTACGAGGCCGCCGTGGCCGGCGCCATCCCGCTGATCCGCCCGCTGCGCGAGTCGCTCGCCGGCGACAAGGTCAACCGGGTGCTCGGCATCGTCAACGGCACCACCAACTTCATCCTCGACAAGATGGACTCCACCGGCGCCGGATACCAGGAGGCGCTGGACGAGGCCACCGCGCTCGGATACGCGGAGGCCGACCCGACCGCCGACGTGGAGGGCTTCGACGCCGCCGCCAAGGCCGCGATCCTCGCCGGGATCGCCTTCCACACCCGGGTCCGCCTCGACGACGTGCACCGCGAGGGCATGACCGAGGTCACCGCGGCGGACTTCGCCTCCGCCAAGGAGATGGGCTGCACCATCAAACTGCTCGCCATCTGCGAGCGGGCCGCGGACGGCGCCTCCGTCACGGCACGCGTGCACCCGGCGATGATCCCGCTCGACCACCCGCTGGCCGGCGTCCGCGGCGCCTACAACGCGGTGTTCGTCGAGTCCGACGCGGCCGGGCAGCTCATGTTCTACGGCCCCGGCGCGGGCGGCGCCCCGACCGCCTCCGCGGTCCTCGGCGACATCGTCGCCGTCTGCCGCAACCGGCTCGCCGGCGCGCGGGGTCCGGGCGAGTCCGCCTACGCGGCCCTGCCGGTCTCGCCGATGGGCGAGGTCGTCACGCGCTACCACATCAGCCTCGACGTCGCCGACAAGCCGGGCGTGCTCGCCCAGGTGGCGACCGTGTTCGCGGAGCACGGGGTCTCCATCGACACCGTCCGCCAGCAGGGCAAGGACGGCGAGGCATCCCTCGTCGTCGTCACGCACCGCGCGTCCGACGCCGCCCTCGGCGGTACCGTCGAGGCGCTGCGCAAGCTCGACACCGTGCGGGGTGTCGCCAGCATCATGCGGGTTGAAGGAGAGTAACCAGCAATGACCCACCAGTGGCGCGGAATCATCGAGGAGTACCGGGACAGGCTGCCGGTCTCCGACAGCACGCCGGTCGTGACGCTCCGCGAGGGCGGCACGCCGCTCGTGCCCGCGCAGGTGCTCTCCGAGCGCACGGGCTGCGAGGTCCACCTCAAGGTGGAGGGCGCGAACCCGACCGGCTCCTTCAAGGACCGCGGGATGACCATGGCCATCAGCAAGGCCAAGGAGGAGGGGGCGCAGGCCGTCATCTGCGCCTCCACCGGGAACACCTCGGCCTCGGCCGCCGCGTACGGCGTGCGGGCCGGGATGGTCTCCGCCGTCCTGGTGCCCCAGGGCAAGATCGCGCTCGGCAAGATGGGCCAGGCCCTCGTGCACGGCGCCAAGATCCTCCAGGTCGACGGCAACTTCGACGACTGCCTCACGCTGGCCCGCGCGCTCAGTGACAACTACCCGGTGGCGCTGGTCAATTCGGTCAACCCGGTACGGATCGAGGGCCAGAAGACGGCCGCCTTCGAGATCGTGGACATGCTCGGCGACGCCCCCGACATCCACGTCCTGCCGGTCGGCAACGCGGGCAACATCACCGCGTACTGGAAGGGGTACAAGGAGTACGCCGCCGACGGGGTCTCCTCCAAGACGCCCCGCATGTGGGGTTTCCAGGCCTCCGGCAGCGCCCCGATCGTGCGCGGCGAGGTGGTGAAGGACCCGTCGACCATCGCCACCGCCATCCGCATCGGCAACCCGGCCTCCTGGCAGCACGCGCTGGCCGCCCGGGACGAGTCCGGCGGCGCCATCGACGAGGTGACGGACCGTGAGATCCTGCGCGCCTACCGGCTGTTGGCCTCGCAGGAGGGCGTCTTCGTGGAGCCCGCCTCCGCCGCGTCGGTGGCCGGTCTGCTGAAGGCCGCCGAACAGGGCAAGGTCGACCCGGGGCAGCGCGTCGTGTGCACCGTCACCGGCAACGGGCTCAAGGACCCCGACTGGGCCGTGGCCGGTGCCCCGCAGCCGGTGACCGTGCCGGTCGACGCGGCCGCCGCCGCCGAGCGCCTCGGTCTCGCCTGAGCGACGGCCGCCCGACCGTGGGGCGGCGCGCGCCCGCTCCCGGAGCGAAGGCGGCGCCGTCTCACCGGCGTGTGGGGGCGTAAGCGCCGCTCACCTGGGAATGAGCTGCACAGGGGGTGCATAGGGGGCTTGCGACACGCATCGTGCGCCTCCTGTGCGCCCTATGTCGCCACAGAACCTTCCTTCGATAGGCTGTACCGAACCCGCCCGCCGCATATGCCGCGGTACCGCGTCGTCTCCGCGGTCGCACAGCACGTGCGGGTGGCCCGGGAGGCCGCCCGTTCGGCAGGCAGCGGCGGCGCCCCCGGTTCCGTACGTCATCCCCTGTCATTCGACAACCACGCAGCTCAAGGAGAGTCATCGAGAGATGGCCGGTCCAGCGTTCCGCGCCGCCGCCGTCCGGGTGCGCGTCCCCGCCACCAGCGCCAACCTCGGTCCGGGCTTCGACGCCCTCGGCCTGGCGCTGGGCTTGTACGACGACGTGGTCGTCCGGGTGGCCGACTCCGGGCTGCACGTCGACATCGCGGGTGAGGGCGGCGAGACGCTGCCGCGCGACGAGAAACACCTGCTCGTGCGCACCCTGCGCACCGCCTTCGACCTCCTGGGCGGACAGCCGCGCGGACTGGAGATCGTCTGCGCCAACCGCATCCCGCACGGCCGCGGACTGGGCTCCTCCTCCGCCGCCATCTGCGCCGGCATCGTCGCCGCGCGGGCGGTGACCATAGGTGCCGAGGCCCGGCTCGACGACGCCGCGATGCTGGACCTCGCCACCGAGATCGAAGGTCACCCGGACAACGTCGCCGCCTGTCTGCTGGGCGGGTTCACCGTCTCCTGGATGGACTCCGGGGCGGCGCGGGCGATCAGGATGGACCCCGCCGATTCCATCGTTCCGGTGGTTTTCGTACCGGGCAAGCCGGTTCTGACGGAGACGGCCCGCGGACTGCTGCCGCGCACCGTGCCGCACGTCGACGCCGCGGCCAACGCGGGCCGGGCCGCGCTGCTCGTCGAGGCGCTGACCCGGCGGCCCGAACTGCTGCTGCCCGCCACCGAGGACCGTCTGCACCAGGAGTACCGGGCACCGGCGATGCCGGAGAGCGCGGCGCTGGTGGAGCGGCTGCGCGCGGACGGCGTGCCCGCGGTCATCTCGGGCGCCGGGCCGACGGTGATGGCACTGGCCGACGCCGACACGGCCGACAAGGTCGAGGCGCTGGCCGGCGAGGACTGGGCCGCGAACCGGCTGAGCCTGGACCAGCGGGGAGCCAGCGTGCTCCCGCTCGGGACCTGACACACGGTTGCCGGATGAGGAGAGGGGGAATGTTTGCTGTATCCGGTAGTGTTAACCTCAAGTCTGCACCCGACCCCACCATGGCGAGGTGCCTCGTGTCCCCGTCCGGGACAGACATTCTTCCGGAAGCCCCCGGCCGCCACGTGCGGTGAACGCCGTACGTCACCAGTACGGCCGCCACGGACACTGAGCGGTTCCACGGGCATGCTTCGGAACCGGTGCGACCACGCCGCGTGACACCGATCCCGGGTGCCACGGCACGAGGAAGCGCCATCACCAGATATCTCTTCCGCCGTTCAGGCGGACCACCGCCCCGGCACGGTCCACACAGCAAGGACCGAAGCCGGACAGCACAACCGGTCGCCGAGCCAGACAGGCCGACGTCCGCTCCAGGGAAGGACCCTTCGTGAGCGACACCACCGATCTGATGGGCGCACGTGTCGAGGAGACCGCTGCCGCGCCCGCCACGGACGCTTCCGCGCCTGCCACCGGTGCCGGCTCCCGGCGGCGCCGCGGTACCGGCCTCGAGGGCATGGTGCTGGCCGAGCTGCAACAGGTCGCATCCGGCCTCGGCATCAGGGGCACGGCGCGCATGCGCAAGAGCCAGCTGATCGAGGTCATCAAGGAGGCGCAGGCCGCGGGGGGTGCCCCCGCCAAGGCCGCGCCCGCCGCCGACGAGGCCGGCGAGACCAAGCCGAAGCGTCGCACCACCTCCCGCACCCGCACGGGCGACGAGACGCCCGCCGCCGAGAAGGCCGACAAGGCCGACAGGACCGACAAGGCCGAGAAGGCCGACACGGCCGGGAAGCCGGTCAAGGCCGACGGTGCGGAGAAGGCCGCGAAGGCCGAGAAGAAGGCCGAGGACGCCGGCCAGTCCGCCGCGCAGCAGCAGATCGACATCCCCGGTCAGCCCTCGCCGAAGGCCGCGGCCGGCGAGCAGCCGGCCGGCGACGACGGCCCGGCCGAGCGCCGCCGGCGTCGCGCCACCGCCGACGCGGGCAGCCCCTCCGCCGCCACCGACACGGCGGTCGAGACCCGGACCGAGCAGAAGACGGAGACGTCCGGGAACTCCGGTCAGCAGCAGTCCTCGCAGTCCCAGGGCCACCACGGCGACGCGGACGGCGAGGGCCGCCGCCGCGACCGCGACCGCGATCGCGGCCGGGACCGCGGGCGCGACCGCGACCGCCGCGGCAAGGGCGACGACCAGCAGCAGGGCGGCGGCCAGAACGGCGGCCAGCAGCGCCAGCAGCAGGGCGGGGGCCGCCAGGACCGCCAGCAGCAGGACGACGGCTACGACGACGACGGCAGCGGCCGTCGCGGACGCCGCGGGCGCTACCGCGACCGCCGGGGCCGCCGCGGGCGCGACGACGTCCAGGAGCCGCAGATCACCGAGGACGACGTCCTGATCCCGGTCGCGGGCATCCTCGACATCCTCGACAACTACGCCTTCATCCGCACCTCGGGCTACCTGCCCGGCCCGAACGACGTGTACGTCTCCCTCGCCCAGGTCCGCAAGAACGGCCTGCGCAAGGGCGACCACCTCACCGGTGCCGTGCGCCAGCCGAAGGAGGGCGAGCGCCGCGAGAAGTTCAACGCGCTGGTGCGCCTGGACTCCGTCAACGGCATGGCGCCCGAACACGGCCGCGGACGCCCGGAGTTCAACAAGCTGACGCCGCTGTACCCGCAGGACCGCCTCCGGCTGGAGACGGACCCGGGCGTGCTGACGACCCGGATCATCGACCTGGTCTCGCCCATCGGCAAGGGCCAGCGCGGTCTGATCGTGGCCCCGCCGAAGACCGGCAAGACCATGATCATGCAGGCGGTCGCCAACGCGATCACCCACAACAACCCCGAGTGCCACCTGATGGTCGTCCTCGTCGACGAGCGTCCGGAGGAGGTCACCGACATGCAGCGGTCGGTGAAGGGCGAGGTCATCTCCTCGACCTTCGACCGTCCCGCCGAGGACCACACCACGGTCGCGGAGCTCGCCATCGAGCGCGCCAAGCGGCTGGTGGAACTGGGTCACGACGTCGTCGTGCTGCTCGACTCGATCACCCGGCTGGGCCGCGCGTACAACCTCGCCGCCCCGGCCTCCGGCCGCATCCTGTCCGGTGGTGTCGACTCGACGGCCCTGTACCCGCCGAAGCGCTTCTTCGGCGCGGCCCGCAACATCGAGGACGGCGGTTCGCTGACCATCCTCGCCACCGCCCTGGTGGACACCGGGTCCCGCATGGACGAGGTGATCTTCGAGGAGTTCAAGGGCACCGGCAACATGGAGCTCAAGCTCGACCGGAAGCTCGCCGACAAGCGCATCTTCCCGGCGGTGGACGTGGACGCGTCCGGCACCCGCAAGGAGGAGATCCTGCTCGGCAACGAGGAACTGGCCGTCGTCTGGAAGCTGCGCCGGGTGCTGCACGCCCTGGACCAGCAGCAGGCGATCGAACTGCTCCTCGACAAGATGAAGCAGACCAAGTCGAACGTCGAGTTCCTGATGCAGATCCAGAAGACGACCCCGACGCCGGGCAACGGCGACTGAGTCCGGTCTTCCGCCGCGAAAGGGCCGCCCCCGCACGGGGGCGGCCCTTTCGCGTTCCCCCGTACGGGCCGCCGTCACGGAGCGCGACCCGGCTGACACCTTCGGGTGAAACGGGAGGGTGGCTCCGGAGCCGGGCGCGCGGGCCTCGCGTCGTCACGCTCCGTGGCGGAGCCTGCGGGCGAGGGTGACCGTCGGTCGGTGACGGACGGCTTCCGCTTTCTCCGTCCGGCCGACCGGGGGACGATAGGGCGAAACCGGTCGAATCCGGCCGGACCGCAGCCGGCTCCGAGCGCAGGAGGCAGCCGACCGGACCCGAACCGAGGAGCGCATGTCCGCCGAGAGCACGCCACCAGAACCCGGCATACCCCGCGACCCCCGCCCCGGCGGGCGGCGCCGACGCCGCGGTCCGCGACGCCGGGCGCTGTTCGTCACGGCCTGGGTCGCCGCCGGCGTCCTGCTGCTCGGCGGCACCGGCGCCACCGTCCTGTACCTCAAGCTCAACGGCAACCTGCGCAGCGTCGACATCGACGCCCTCCTCGGCCGCGACCGGCCCGAGAAGGGCGCCGAGGGCTCCCGCAACCTGCTGATCCTCGGCTCCGACAGCCGCTCCGGCGGCAACCGCGAACTGGGCGGCGGCCGGGACGACGGCAGCTCCCGCTCCGACACCGCGATGGTGGTGCACGTCTACCGGGACCACCGCCGGGCCGCCGTGGTCTCCATCCCGCGCGACACCCTGGTCGACCGCCCCGAGTGCACCGGCCCCGACGGCCGCGAGCACCCCGCAGCCCGCGACGTGATGTTCAACACCGCGTACGCCACCGGCGGCGCCGTCTGCGCCGTCAAGACCGTCGAGTCCCTGTCCGGGCTGCGCATGGACCACTACCTGGAGATCGACTTCAGCGGTTTCCAGCGGCTCGTCGACGCCCTCGGCGGCGTCCGGGTCACCACCGCCCGGGACATCCGGGACCCCGAGAGCCACCTCGACCTCACGGCCGGCACCCACACCCTCGACGGCCGCCAGGCGCTCGGCCTGGTCCGCACCCGGCACGGCGTCGGCGACGGCAGCGACCTCGGCCGCATCCAGCTCCAGCAGTCCTTCGTCAAGGCCCTGGCGACCCAGATCCAGGACGTCGGCCTGCTCGGCAACCCCAAGAAGCTCTACGACCTCGCCGACACCGCCACCAGGAGCGTGACCACCGACTCGGGCCTGGGCTCGGTCAACTCCCTGATGTCCTTCGCCTCCGACCTCCGGGACATCGACGCGGACAGGCTGCGCATGGTCACCATGCCGGTCGTCTACGACCCGGCCGACGGCAACCGGGTGCTGGTCGAGAAGGCCAAGGCGCGGCAGGTGTGGGACGCCCTGAAGGGCGACCGGGCCATCCCGCCCGACGCGGTCGAGGGCACCGCGACCGGCGAGGCCGACGGCGTGGTCGGCGGCCCGCAGGCCCCCGCGGCGCCCTGACGCTCCGGGCCCTCGCGCCCCGGCACCTGGCGCCTCGGGCCCTCGGCCCTGGCGCTCCCCGCCCCGAAGCCCGTCCCGCCCCCGTCCCGGGCGCGTACGCCGCCCCGGGCGCGGCCCCCGGGCATCCGCCCGCACGCCCCGCGTCCCCGGGGCCCCCGCACGCCCCCGCGGCCCCTGGTGCCCGCCTCACGCCCGCGCGTGGCCGGCGGGCGCCCGGCGGGCACCGACCGCCGTGCCGGGGCGCCGCGGGCCGCGTGAGGGCGCCGTACGCGCCCGCCGGGGTCCCGGCGGGGCCGTCGGGAATGCGGGGCCCCACCCCCCGGTTTTGGGAGAGGGCCCCAGTCCTGGCAGACTGGTCCGTCGGCTCCGGTTCACGTCCCCGCATCCCGCGGCGGCGACCCGGCGCCCTCTTGAACCAAGGAGACACCGTGAAGCGTGACATCCACCCCGAGTACGTCGAGACGCAGGTGAGCTGCACCTGTGGCGCGTCGTTCACGACCCGGAGCACCATCCAGTCCGGCACCGTCCGCGCCGAGGTCTGCTCCGAGTGCCACCCGTTCTACACGGGCAAGCAGAAGATCCTCGACACCGGTGGCCGCGTCGCCCGCTTCGAGGCCCGCTTCGGCAAGGCGTCCGCCGGCTCCAAGAAGTAGCGAGCCTCCAACCGCCGGTCCACGGCCGCGTCCCCCAGCCGGGGGGCCGCCGGGACCGGCGTTTTTGGTCGCCCGTCCTTCACCTTCGTCCGCACCGCAGGAGCCCCAAGATGTTCGAGGCCGTCGAGGAACTCGTCGCCGAACACGCCGACCTGGAGAAACGGCTCGCCGATCCGTCGGTCCACGCCGACCAGGCCAACGCGCGCAAGCTGAACAAGCGCTACGCCGAGCTGACCCCGATCGTCGCCACGTACCGCTCCTGGAGGCAGTCGGGCGAGGACCTGGAGACCGCACGAGAACTGGCCGCCGACGACCCGGACTTCGCCGCCGAGGTCAAGGAGCTGGAACAGAGCGGGGAGGAGCTGACCGAGAAGCTCCGCCTGCTGCTCGTCCCCCGCGACCCCAGCGACGACAAGGACGTCATCCTGGAGATCAAGGCCGGGGCGGGCGGCGACGAATCCGCCCTCTTCGCCGGCGACCTGCTGCGCATGTACCTGCGCTACGCCGAGCGCGTCGGCTGGAAGACCGAGATCATCGACGCCACCGAGTCCGAGCTGGGCGGCTACAAGGACGTCCAGGTCGCCGTGAAGACCAAGGGCGGCCAGGGCGCCACCGAGCCCGGCCAGGGCGTGTGGGCGCGGCTGAAGTACGAGGGCGGCGTGCACCGCGTGCAGCGCGTGCCCGCGACCGAGTCCCAGGGCCGCATCCACACCTCCGCCGCCGGCGTGCTGGTCACGCCCGAGGCCGAGGAGATCGACGTCGAGATCAACCCCAACGATCTGCGCGTCGACGTCTACCGCTCCTCCGGGCCGGGCGGCCAGTCCGTCAACACCACCGACTCCGCCGTGCGCATCACGCACCTGCCCACCGGCGTCGTCGCCTCCTGCCAGAACGAGAAGAGCCAGCTCCAGAACAAGGAGCAGGCGCTGCGCATCCTGCGCTCCCGGCTGCTCGCCGCGGCGCAGGAGGAGGCGGAGAGCAAGGCCGCCGACGCCCGCCGCAGCCAGGTCCGCACCGTCGACCGGTCCGAGAAGATCCGCACGTACAACTACCCGGAGAACCGGATCTCCGACCACCGCGTCGGCTTCAAGGCGTACAACCTGGACCAGGTCCTGGACGGCGACCTCGACGCCGTGATCCAGGCGTGCGTCGACGCCGACTCGGCGGCCAAGCTGGCAGCCGCATAACCTGCCCAGCACCCGGAACACCGCTCATCCCGGAGGACCAGCGTGAACCTGCTGCTCGCGGAGGTGGCCCAGGCCACCCAGCGGCTGGCCGACGCAGGCGTGCCCTCGCCGCGCACCGACGCGGAGGAACTCGCCGCGTACCTGCACGGCGTCAAGCGGGGTGAGCTGCACACCGTGCCGGACGCCGACTTCGACGCCCGGTACTGGGAGGTCGTCGCCCGCCGCGAGGCGCGCGAGCCGCTCCAGCACATCACCGGCCGCGCCTACTTCCGCTACCTGGAGCTCCAGGTCGGACCCGGCGTCTTCGTCCCCCGGCCCGAGACCGAGTCGGTGGTCGGCTGGGCCATAGACGCGGTCCGCGCCATGGACGTCGTGGAGCCCTGCATCGTCGACCTGTGCACGGGTTCGGGCGCCATCGCGCTCGCGCTCGCCCAGGAGGTCCCGCGCTCGCGCGTGCACGCCGTGGAGCTGTCCGAGGACGCCCTCGTGTGGACCCGCAGGAACATGGAGGGCTCCCGCGTCGACCTGCGCCAGGGCGACGCCCTGGCCGCCTTCCCGGACCTCGACGGCCAGGTCGACCTGGTGATCTCCAACCCGCCGTACATCCCGCTCACCGAGTGGGAGTACGTCGCCCCGGAGGCCCGGGACCACGATCCGCAGCTCGCGCTGTTCTCCGGCGAGGACGGCCTCGACCTCATCCGGGGCCTGGAACGCACCGCCCACCGCCTGCTGCGTCCCGGCGGCGTCGTCGTCGTCGAGCACGCCGACACCCAGGGCGGCCAGGTGCCGTGGATCTTCGCCGAGGAGCGGGGCTGGGCCGACGCGGCCGACCACCCCGACCTCAACAACCGCCCGCGGTTCGCCACCGCCCGCAAGGCGCTGCCGTGAGCCCGCCCCAGACAACGATCCCGCAGCACCTGTACGAGGAGGCCCGCCCGATGGCACGGCGATACGACACCAACGACGCGACCGACCGCCAGACCGGTCTGCGCGAGGCCGCGTCCGCCGTCCGCCGTGGCGAGCTGGTGGTCCTGCCCACCGACACCGTGTACGGCGTCGGCGCCGACGCCTTCACCGGGGAGGCCGTCGCCGACCTGCTGGAGGCCAAGGGCCGGGGCCGCAACATGCCCACCCCCGTCCTCATCGGCTCCCCGAACACCCTGCACGGGCTGGTCACGGACTTCTCCGAGAAGGCGTGGGAACTGGTCGACGCCTTCTGGCCGGGCGCGCTCACCCTCGTCGCCCGCCACCAGCCCTCCCTGCAGTGGGACCTCGGCGACACCCGGGGCACGGTCGCCGTGCGGATGCCGCTGCACCCGGTCGCCATCGAACTGCTCACCGAGGTCGGCCCGATGGCCGTCTCCTCCGCCAACCTGACCGGGCACCCGGCGCCGGAGGACTGCGACTCCGCCCAGCGCATGCTCGGCGACGCCGTCTCCGTCTACCTCGACGGCGGCCCCACCCCCGGCAACGTGCCCTCCTCCATCGTCGACGTCTCGCGCGAGGTGCCGGTGCTGCTGCGCGCGGGCGCCCTGTCGGCGGAGGAGCTGCGCAAGGTCGTACCCGACCTCGAGGTGGCGAATTGACGGCCCCTGAGACGGGGCGTGGCATAGGCAACGGGGTTCGTGTCGCGGAGGAGACGACGACGTTCGGCTTCCCGCGCGACAGTTTCCGCATCCTCCACGTCAGCACCGGCAACGTCTGCCGCTCGCCCATCACCGAGCGGCTGACCCGGCACTTCGTGACGGAGCGGCTGGGCATCCTGGGCGGCGGGCTCATCGTGGAGAGCGCCGGCACCTGGGGCCACGAGGGCGCCCGCATGGAGGCCCACGCCGAGACCGTGCTCGCCGACTTCGGCGCGGACGCCGACGGCTTCACGGGGCGCGAACTGCTCGACGAGCACGTGATCCGGGCCGACCTGGTGCTGACCGCGACCCGCGACCACCGCGCCCAGGTGATCTCCATGGGGCACTCGGCGGGGCTGCGCACCTTCACCCTCAAAGAGTTCACCCGCCTGGTGAACGCCATCGACCCGGCCACCCTGCCGCCCCTGGACGACGGTCTGGTCGCCCGCTCCCGCGCCCTGGTGCGCGCCGCCGCCGCCCTGCGCGGCTGGCTGCTGGCGCCCACGGCCGAGGCCGACGAGGTCCACGACCCCTACGGCGCCCCGCTGACCTTCTTCCGGTCCATCGGGGACGAGATACACCAGGCCCTGGACCCCGTGGTCACCGCGCTGACCGGCGTCCCCGCGCACTCCTGAGCGGCCTTCGGGCGCCTCCCCCGGGGGCGCACCGCCGAGCGCGCCCCCGCGCCGTGCGGCGCGGGCCGCGGCCGGTTCCCGGGCGCCCCGGGCCCGCCGGGCCTACGCTTGGTCGTACGTCACCGCCGACGCAGCCCGGAGCGCACCATGCCGGTCACCCACACCCTCGCCGCCGATGCCGGCGTCCTGCGCCGGCAGGACCCCGAACTCGCCGACATCCTGCTCGCCGAGGAACACCGGCAGTCGACGACGCTCCAGCTCACCGCCGCGGAGAACTTCGCCTCCCCGGCGGTGCTGGCCGCGCTCGGCTCCCCGCTCGCCAACAAGTACGCCGAGGGCTACCCCGGCGCCCGCCACCACGGCGGCTGCGAGATCGTGGACGCCGCCGAGCGGCTGGCAGCGGACCGGGCCCGGGAACTGTTCGGCGCCGAGCACGTCAACGTGCAGCCGCACTCCGGCTCCTCGGCCGTGCTGGCCGCCTACGCCGCCCTGCTGCGCCCCGGGGACACGGTCCTCGCCCTCTCCCTCGCCCACGGCGGCCACCTCACCCACGGCTCCCCGGCCAACTTCTCCGGCCGCTGGTTCGACTTCGTCGGCTACGGCGTCGACGCGGAGACCGGCCTCGTCGACCACGCCCAGGTGCGCGCCCTGGCCCGCGCCCACCGGCCCAAGGCGATCGTGTGCGGCTCCATCGCCTACCCGCGCCACCTCGACCACGCCTTCTTCCGGGAGGTCGCCGACGAGACGGGCGCCTACCTGATCGCGGACGCCGCCCACCCCATCGGCCTGGTCGCGGGCGGGGCGGCGCCCAGTCCGGTGCCGTACGCCGACGTGGTCTGCGCCACCACGCACAAGGTGCTGCGCGGGCCGCGCGGCGGCATGATCCTGTGCGGGCGGGAGCTGGCCGAGCGGGTGGACCGGGCGGTCTTCCCGTTCACCCAGGGCGGCGCGCAGATGCACACCGTCGCCGCCAAGGCGGTCGCCTTCGGCGAGGCCCGGACGCCCGCCTTCGCCGTCTACGCCCACCGGGTGGTCGCCAACGCCCGCGCCCTCGCCGGCCACCTGGCGGACGAGGGCCTGGCCGTCACCACCGGGGGCACCGACACCCACCTGATCACCGCCGACCCGGGGCCGCTCGGCGTGGACGGCCGGACGGGCCGCCGGCTGCTGGCGGCGGCCGGGATGGTGCTGGACTGCTGTCCGCTGCCGCACGGCGACGCCCGCGGGCTGCGGCTGGGCACCGCGGCGGTGACCACGCAGGGCATGGGGGAGGGGGAGATGCACACGGTGGGCGCGCTGCTCGCCGGGGTGCTGCGGGGCACGGCGGACCCGGCCGGGGCGCGCGAGGCGGTACGGGAGCTGGCGGAGGCGTTCCCCCCGTATCCGGGCTGACACGGGGTAGGCGGTCCGGGTGCGCCGCCGTTCGTGCAACCATCGTCGCTACCCGGAAGTCCTCACACATATGCGTGCCTCGCTAGGGTGTGGGGCTGGGAATGGCCAGCGAGACCTGTGGGGAAGCCCGTGCGTGAATACCTGCTGACGCTCTGCATCACGGCCGCGGTGACGTATCTGCTGACAGGGCCGGTACGGAAGTTCGCGATCGTGGCGGGGGCGATGCCGGAGATCCGGGCACGTGACGTGCACCGGGAACCCACTCCGCGGCTCGGCGGGATCGCGATGTTCATCGGGCTGTGCGCGGGGCTGCTGGTCGCCGACCACCTGCCCAACCTCAACGAGGTCTTCGAGAAGTCCAACGAGCCGCGGGCGCTGCTCTCCGGCGCCGCCCTGATCTGGCTGATCGGCGTGCTGGACGACAAGTTCGAGATCGACGCCCTGATCAAGCTCGGCGGGCAGATGATCGCGGCCGGCGTGATGGTGGTCCAGGGCCTGACCATCCTGTGGATCCCGGTGCCGGGCGTCGGCACGGTGGCGCTCACCCAGTGGCAGAGCACCCTGCTCACGGTGGCGCTGGTGGTGATCACCATCAACGCGGTGAACTTCGTGGACGGCCTCGACGGGCTGGCCTCCGGCATGGTCTGCATCGCGGCGGCGGCGTTCTTCATGTACGCCTACCGGGTCTGGTACTCGTACGGCATCGAGGCCGCCGCCCCGGCCTCGCTGTTCGCGGCGATCCTGATGGGCATGTGCCTCGGGTTCCTGCCGCACAACATGCACCCGGCGCGGATCTTCATGGGGGACTCCGGCTCGATGCTGATCGGGCTGGTGCTGGCGGCGGGCGCGATCTCGGTCACCGGCCAGGTCGACCCGGACGTGATGAACCTGTTCTCCGGTTCCGAGCGGAACACGGTGCACCAGATGGTGCCGGTCTACATCCCGCTGCTGATGCCGCTGACGATCATCGCCATCCCGGCGGCCGACCTGATCCTCGCCATCGTGCGGCGCACCTGGCGCGGCCAGTCGCCGTTCGCCGCCGACCGGGGGCACCTGCACCACCGGCTGCTGGAGGTCGGGCACTCGCACAGCCGCGCGGTGCTGATCATGTATTTCTGGGCGGCGTTGATCGCTTTCGGCGCCCTGGCCTACTCGGTCAACTCGGCGTCCATGTGGATCGTGCTGGGCGTGGTCTTCCTCAGCGCGGTCGGCCTGGTGCTGCTCCTGCTGCCGCGCTTCACGCCCCGCGCCCCGCGCTGGGCCGAGCGCTTCGTGCCGCCGCGCTACCGGCGCCGCGGGACCCCCGCGGCGGTCGCCGGGCAGGCCGCCCTCGCCGGCGCCCCGGCGCCGGCCGGAGCGGAGCCCCTGGGCGCCCCAGGAGCCCCGCAGGAGCCGTCCGGCGCCCCGGTCCGGTCGGGCGCCGCCCAGGCCAACGGAGCGACCGCCCTGGGGGCCCGTACGCGCCTTCTGGACGACCGCCGGGCGGGCTCGTCGCGTTGACGCGGAGACCGCCAACGGGCGAATCGCGCCGATGCGTTGTTCGATCACCGCACCGTGAATACCGCCAATAACGGACATAATTCCCGGAATTACCCACGGAATAGTGAAAGCCCGTCAGGTGTGAGCGTGCGCACACCTGACGGGTAAAGACCTCATCAAATAGTTTGTGATACCGTTCACGAGTATCCCCGGACAGAGTCGAAGGGCCTGAAGACCACGGCCCTTTGGGGCCGAGGTTCCTCTCTCGACGCCGGGTCTACGCTCGTCCACTGACGACACCCTGCCCCCAGTTATTTGCGGAGTTGCCGCCATGCCCTCCAGTGACGCCCGGATCCTCGTCCAGGCTGCCGCGCCCACCGCTGCCGTAGGCGCGGTCGCCGTCGGAATCGGCGGCGCCGTCGAAGGCGGCCAGGGGGCGATCGGGGCGGGCATTGGAGCGCTGCTCGTGCTCCTGCTCATGGGGGTCGGGCTGTACGCCCTCCAGCAGAGCGCCAAGGCCCTGCCCCACCTGTTCCAGGCCATGGGGCTGATGATGTACCTGGCCCAGATCCTGCTGATGTTCACCTTCCTCGCGCTGTTCAAGAACACGACGCTGTTCCACCCCCAGGTCTTCGCCCTCGCGCTCCTCGCCTGCACCCTGACCTGGGTCGGCGCGCAGGCGCGCGCCACCGTGAAGGCCAAGATCCCGTACGTGGAGCCCGATTCGACGACGGGCGAGAAGAAGGAGACGCAGGGGCTCACGTCGTGAGGCGTAGGGCCGGGATAAGGGCGTGCGAGAGATCCTGCTATCGTCCGGTGCCAACTGCGGCATCGCGGGCGCGGGCATCCGATTCGAGGTCCGCCACCTCACGAGGCATGCCCCACCGTCGCCCCCACATCCGTAACACCAGTCCCGTGCCGATCCGTGGCTCCGTGCCGCGCCGACACCACGAGGTTGCCGTATCCATGCGTCACGCCGAAGGAGCCCGCGGTGAGTGCTGACCCGACGCGGGTGCTTGCCTTCGAGACCGACTGCCACATCTTCGCGGACTGTGGCTTCCCGTCTCCCGGGCTGCACTCGTTCCTGTTCGAGCCCCTTTGGGGCGATGGCGACAGCAACATCTACTTCAACAAGCCGATGCTGCTGGCCCTTCTCGGCTCGATCGTCGTGGTCGGCTTCTTCTGGGCGGCCTTCGGCCGGCCCAAGGTCGTCCCCGGCAAGCTCCAGATGGTCGCCGAGGCCGGCTACGACTTCATCCGCCGCGGCATCGTCTACGAGACGATGGGCAAGCGCGAGGGGGAGAAGTACGTCCCCCTGGTCGTCGCCCTGTTCTTCTTCGTCTGGATGTTGAACCTCTGGGCGATCGTGCCGTTCGCCCAGTTCCCCGTGACGTCGGTCATCGCGTACCCGATGGTGCTCGCGCTGATCGTCTACATCGTGTGGGTCTCGCTGACCTTCAAGCGGCACGGTTTCGTCGGCGCCCTCAAGAACTTCACCGGCTACGACAAGTCGCTCGGCGGGGCCCTGCCGGTCGTCATGCTGATCGAGGCCTTCTCGAACCTGCTGGTCCGGCCGTTCACCCACGCCGTCCGGCTCTTCGCGAACATGTTCGCGGGCCACATCCTGCTGGTGCTCTTCATGATCGCCAGCTGGTACCTGCTGAACGGCATCGGAATCGCCTATGCCGGCGTCTCGTTCATCATGGCCATCGTGATGACCGCCTTCGAGCTGTTCATCCAGGCCCTGCAGGCGTACGTCTTCGTCCTGCTGACCTGCACCTACATCCAGGGCGCGCTCGCCGAGCAGCACTGAGCAGCCCGCACCCGCCCCAGTCGTCCGGTGGCCCACCCCCACCGGCTCGTGAAGAAAAGGAAGAACTGGCATGTCCCAGACCCTCGCCGCCGTCACCGGCTCGATCGCTTCCATCGGCTACGGCATCGCCGCCTTCGGCCCCGGCATCGGCGTCGGCATCATCTTCGGTAAGGGCACCGAAGCCATCGCCCGCCAGCCCGAGGCGGCCGGCCTGATCCGCGCCAACCAGATCCTCGGCTTCGCCTTCTGTGAGGCGCTCGCCCTGATCGGTCTGGTCATGCCGTTCGTCTACGGCAAGTGATCAACTGATCCGCGACCGGCTCACTGGACGAAAGGCACCCTGACATGAGCCAACTGCTCAATCTCGCGGCCGAGGAGGCGCAGAACCCCCTCCTCCCGCCGGTTCCCGAGATCGTCGTCGGCCTGCTCGCCTTCGTCATCGTCTTCGGCTTCCTCGCCAAGAAGCTCCTCCCGAACATCAACAAGGTTCTGGAGGAGCGCCGGGAGGCGATCGAGGGCGGGATCGAGAAGGCCGAAGCCGCGCAGACCGAGGCCCAGAGCGTGCTCGAGCAGTACAAGGCTCAGCTCGCCGAGGCCCGTCACGAGGCCGCGCGCCTGCGCCAGGAGGCACAGGAGCAGGGCGCCGCGCTCATCGCCGAGATGCGCGCGGAAGGCCAGCGGCAGCGTGAGGAGATCATCGCCGCCGGTCACACCCAGGTCGAGGCCGACCGCAAGGCCGCCTCGGCGGCGCTGCGCCAGGACATCGGCCGGCTCGCCACCGACCTGGCGGGCAAGCTCGTCGGCGAGTCCCTGGAGGACCACGCCCGGCAGAGCCGTGTGATCGACCGCTTCCTCGACGAGCTCGAGGAGAAGGCCGAGGCGGCTCGATGACCATGCACGGAGCGAGCCGCGAGGCTCTGACCGCTGCACGTGAGCGCCTGGACGCGCTGACGGACTCCACCTCCGTGGACGCCGCCGCACTCGCCGAGGAGCTGGCGGCCGTCACGGCGCTGCTCCAGCGCGAGGTCGGTCTGCGCCGGGTCCTCACCGACCCGGCGCAGGCCGGCGAGGCCAAGGCCACCCTGGTGCAGCGCCTGCTCGGCGGCCAGGTCGGCGGCACCACGGCCGACCTGGTGTCCGGCATGGTGCGTTCCCGCTGGTCGCAGCCCCGCGACCTGGTGGACGCGCTGGAGGAGCTGGCGAACACCGCCGACCTCACCGCGGCGCAGCGGGCCGGCGCGCTGGACGGCGTCGAGGACGAGCTGTTCCGCTTCGGGCGGATCGTCGCCTCGGACACCGGACTGCGCGCGGCCCTCACCGACCAGAGCGCGACGACCGCCGCCAAGACGGAGCTGCTGCGCAGCCTGCTCGGCGGCCGGGCCCACGCGGTCACGGTGCGCCTGGTGACGCGCCTGGTGACCGCTCCGCGGGGACGTAGTCTTGAAGCGGGACTGGAGTCCCTCGGCAAGCTCGCCGCGGACCGGCGCAACCGCCTGGTCGCCGTCGTCACCTCGGCGGTGCCGCTGAGCGACGGCCAGAAGCAGCGCCTCGGCGCCGCTCTCGCCAAGCTCTACGGCCGGCCGATGCACCTCAACCTGGACGTGGACCCCGGCGTCGTCGGAGGCATCCGGGTGCAGGTCGGGGACGAGGTCATCAACGGCTCGCTGGCCGACCGGCTCGACGACGCCGCGCGCCGCATGGCGAGCTAGCAGCAACGCAACAGAAGACGTATACGACGGCCCTGGTTGGGCCGTGCAAGAGGATTCACCTCTCATTGGGGGGAGTCCCGACTCGTGGAATACCCCCCAAGTGAAACTTCGGGCCCAACAAGGAGAGCAGGGAACTCAGATGGCGGAGCTCACGATCCGGCCGGAGGAGATCCGGGATGCGCTGGAGAACTTCGTCCAGTCGTACAAGCCGGACGCGGCCTCGCGCGAGGAGGTCGGTACGGTCACCCTTGCCGGCGACGGCATCGCCAAGGTCGAGGGCCTGCCCTCGGCCATGGCCAACGAGCTGCTGAAGTTCGAGGACGGCACCCTCGGCCTCGCCCTCAACCTCGAGGAGCGCGAGATCGGTGCCATCGTCCTCGGTGAGTTCAGCGGCATCGAGGAGGGCCAGCCGGTGCAGCGCACCGGAGAGGTCCTGTCGGTCGCCGTGGGCGAGGGCTACCTCGGCCGCGTCGTCGACCCGCTCGGCAACCCGATCGACGGCCTCGGCGAGATCGAGACCGAGGGCCGCCGCGCCCTCGAACTGCAGGCCCCCACGGTCATGCAGCGCAAGTCGGTGCACGAGTCGATGGAGACGGGCTACAAGGCCGTCGACGCCATGACCCCGATCGGCCGCGGCCAGCGCCAGCTCATCATCGGCGACCGTCAGACGGGCAAGACCGCCCTGGCCGTCGACACGATCATCAACCAGCGTGACAACTGGCGCACCGGCGACCCCAGCAAGCAGGTCCGCTGCATCTACGTCGCCATCGGCCAGAAGGGCTCCACCATCGCGTCGGTCCGCCGCGCGCTGGAGGAGAACGGCGCGCTGGAGTACACGACCATCGTGGCCGCCCCGGCGTCCGACCCGGCCGGCTTCAAGTACCTGGCGCCGTACACCGGCTCGGCCATCGGCCAGCAGTGGATGTACAACGGCAAGCACGTCCTGATCATCTTCGACGACCTGTCGAAGCAGGCCGACGCCTACCGCGCCGTGTCGCTGCTGCTGCGTCGCCCGCCGGGCCGCGAGGCCTACCCGGGTGACGTCTTCTACCTGCACTCCCGCCTGCTGGAGCGCTGCGCCAAGCTCTCCGACGCCGAGGGCGCCGGTTCGATGACCGGTCTGCCGATCGTCGAGACCAAGGCCAACGACGTCTCGGCGTTCATCCCGACCAACGTCATCTCCATCACCGACGGCCAGTGCTTCCTGGAGTCCGACCTGTTCAACGCCGGCCAGCGCCCGGCCCTGAACGTCGGTATCTCGGTCTCCCGCGTCGGTGGCTCCGCCCAGCACAAGGCCATGCGGCAGGTCTCCGGCCGGCTCCGCGTGGACCTGGCCCAGTTCCGCGAGCTGGAGGCGTTCGCCGCCTTCGGTTCCGACCTGGACGCCGCCTCGAAGTCCCAGCTCGAGCGGGGCCAGCGCATGGTCGAGCTGCTGAAGCAGGACCAGTACCAGCCGATGGCCACCGAGGACCAGGTCGTCTCCGTCTGGGCCGGCACCACCGGCCGCATGGACGACGTCCCGGTCGCGGACATCCGCCGCTTCGAGAAGGAACTGCTGGAGTACCTGCACCGCAAGGAGCAGGGCCTCATGACCTCCATCAAGGAGGGCGGCAAGATGTCCGACGACACCCTCCAGGCCGTCGGCGAGGCGATCGCCGAGTTCAAGAAGCAGTTCGAGACGGGCGACGGAAAGCTGCTCGGCGAGGACGCTCCGGCCGCCGCCAAGTGACGTAAGGAAGGGACCTGACTCATGGGAGCTCAGCTCCGGGTCTACAAGCGTCGCATCCGATCCGTCACCGCGACCAAGAAGATCACCAAGGCGATGGAGATGATCGCCGCCTCGCGTGTCGTCAAGGCGATGCGCAAGGTGTCGGCCTCCACGCCGTACGCGCAGGAGCTGACCCGCGCGGTCACGGCGGTCGGTTCCGGGTCCGACATCAAGCACCCGTTGACGACGGAGGCGGAGAACCCGACCCGCGCCGCGGTCCTGCTGCTCACCAGCGACCGCGGCCTGGCAGGCGCCTTCAACTCCAACGCGATCAAGGAGGCGGAGCAGCTCACCGCGCGCCTCGAGGCGGACGGCCGCGAGGTCGACGTGTACGTCGTCGGCCGGCGCGGGCTCGCCCACTACAACTTCCGCGAGCGCACCGTCGCGGAGTCGTGGACCGGTTTCACCGACGAGCCGTCGTACGCCGACGCCAAGACGGTCGCCGGTCCGCTGATCGAGGCGCTGGAGAGGGACACCGCGGACGGCGGCGTGGACGAACTCCACATCGTCTACACGGAGTTCGTCTCGATGATGACGCAGACGGCGGTCGGTTCCCGGCTGCTGCCGCTGCGCCTCGACGAGGTGGCGAAGGAGGAGCAGCCGAAGGACGAGGTCCTTCCGCTGTACGACTTCGAGCCGTCGGCGGAGGACGTCCTCGACGCCCTCCTGCCGCGCTACGTGGAGAGCCGCATCTACAACGCGCTGCTCCAGTCGGCCGCTTCCAAGCACGCCGCCACGCGGCGCGCGATGAAGTCGGCCACCGACAACGCGGGTGAGCTGATCAACACGCTCTCCCGGCTTGCCAACGCGGCCCGCCAGGCCGAAATCACCCAGGAAATCAGCGAGATCGTCGGTGGCGCCAGCGCTCTGGCCGACGCGAACGCGGGGAGTGACAACTGATGACCACCACTGTTGAGACCGCGACGGCCACGGGCCGCGTCGCCCGGGTCATCGGCCCGGTCGTCGACGTGGAGTTCCCCGTCGACGCCATGCCGGAGATCTACAACGCCCTGCACGTCGAGGTCGCCGACCCGGCGAACGCGGGCGAGCTCAAGACGCTGACGCTGGAGGTCGCCCAGCACCTCGGCGACGGCCTGGTCCGCACCATCTCCATGCAGCCCACCGACGGTCTGGTCCGCCAGGCCGCGGTGCTCGACACGGGCGCCGCCATCTCGGTGCCGGTCGGCGACTTCACCAAGGGCAAGGTGTTCAACACCCTCGGTGAGGTGCTGAACGTCGACGCCGAGTACGACGGCGAGCGCTGGCCGATCCACCGCAAGGCGCCCAACTTCGACGAGCTCGAGTCGAAGACCGAGATGTTCGAGACCGGCGTCAAGGTCATCGACCTGCTGACCCCGTACGTCAAGGGCGGCAAGATCGGTCTGTTCGGCGGTGCCGGTGTCGGCAAGACGGTGCTCATCCAGGAGATGATCTACCGCGTCGCCAACAACCACGACGGTGTCTCCGTGTTCGCCGGTGTCGGCGAGCGCACCCGTGAGGGCAACGACCTCATCGACGAGATGAGCGAGTCCGGCGTCATCGACAAGACGGCGCTGGTCTTCGGCCAGATGGACGAGCCCCCGGGCACCCGTCTGCGCGTCGCGCTGGCCGGCCTGACCATGGCCGAGTACTTCCGCGACGTCCAGAAGCAGGACGTGCTGTTCTTCATCGACAACATCTTCCGCTTCACGCAGGCCGGTTCCGAGGTGTCGACCCTGCTCGGCCGCATGCCCTCCGCGGTGGGCTACCAGCCGAACCTGGCCGACGAGATGGGTCTCCTCCAGGAGCGCATCACCTCGACCCGCGGTCACTCGATCACCTCGATGCAGGCGATCTACGTCCCCGCGGACGACCTGACGGACCCGGCCCCGGCCACCACCTTCGCCCACCTCGACGCGACGACGGTGCTCTCCCGTCCGATCTCGGAGAAGGGCATCTACCCGGCCGTGGACCCGCTGGACTCCACGTCCCGCATCCTGGACCCGCGGTACATCGCGCAGGACCACTACAGCGCGGCCATGCGCGTGAAGAACATCCTGCAGAAGTACAAGGACCTCCAGGACATCATCGCGATCCTCGGTATCGACGAGCTGGGCGAGGAGGACAAGCTCGTCGTCCACCGTGCCCGTCGCGTGGAGCGCTTCCTGTCCCAGAACACCCACGTCGCCAAGCAGTTCACCGGCGTGGACGGTTCGGACGTGCCGCTGGACGAGTCGATCGCCGCCTTCAACGCGATCTGCGACGGCGAGTACGACCACTTCCCGGAGCAGGCGTTCTTCATGTGCGGTGGTATCGAGGACCTGAAGAAGAACGCGAAGGAGCTGGGCGTCTCCTGAGCCACGCGCTCACCCGAGGGGGCGGGTGCGGTCCCGCCCCCTCGGTCACGCCCCTTAGAATCGACCCCAACACCCGGCAGTCCCGCCGGGTGGTGACCCGAGGAGCCACCCTTGGCTGCTGAGCTGCACGTCGAGCTCGTCGCCGCCGACCGCCAGGTCTGGTCCGGCGAGGCCACCCTGGTCGTCGCGCGCACCACGTCCGGCGACATCGGCGTCATGCCCGGTCACCAGCCGCTGCTCGGTGTGCTGGAATCGGGCCCCGTGACCATCCGTACGAGTGAAGGTGAGACGGTCGTCGCCGCGGTGCACGGCGGTTTCATCTCGTTCGCGGACAACAAGCTGTCGCTGCTGGCGGAGACCGCCGAACTCGCCGACGAGATCGACGCCAAGCGGATCGAGCAGGAACTGCAGCGCGCGAAGGCGGAGGGCGACGTGCCCGCCGCCCGCCGCGCGGAGGTGCGACTGCGCGCTGTGACGGCGAGCTGAACCAGCCGGCCGTGCGATGACGTCACTCAGCCGCGGCCGGTACCGGAGCAATCCGGTACCGGCCGCGGCTGAGGTGAATGCGGGTGTTTTTTCCGTTCCGTTACCTAGGAGACGAGGAGGGCGGTGCCGATGGTCCTCGCTCTGACCGTGTGCGGAATCGTCGTCGCCCTGGTGGTGACGGGACTGTTCGTCTTCGGTCTGCGCCGCCGGCTGATCCAGCGCTCGGGGGGCACCTTCGACTGCTCCCTGCGCTGGGAGGCCCCCGAGGAGGGGGACGCCGGCGGCAAGGGCTGGGCCTACGGTGTGGCCCGCTACAACGGCGACCGCGTCGAGTGGTACCGCGTCTTCTCGTACTCGTTCCGGCCGCGCCGGGTGCTGGAGCGCTCCGCGATCGAGGTGGCGGGCCGCCGGGTCCCCGACGGGGAGGAGGAGCTGGCGCTCCTGTCCGACGCGGTGATCCTCGCCTGTCTGCACCGGGGTGTCCGGCTCGAACTGGCGATGAGCGAGGACGCGCTGACCGGTTTCCTCGCCTGGCTGGAAGCGGCCCCGCCCGGGCAGAGGGTGAACGTCGCGTAGCGATGTCCAGGGCGGCGCCGGAGGTGTGCGCCGCTTACGGGCAGGGGAATCCCCCCGGACCGGGGGTCCGGGGGGATCCGGGTACCGCGGTTCGTCTACTTCAGGCCGCTGTCGATGGCGCCGACCAGCTCGCCGTCGGTGGTGTCACCGCTGAACTCCCAGAAGAACGCGCCGCCCAGGCCCTGCTGCTTGGACCAGGCCATCTTGGACTTCACGGTGGCGGGGGTGTCGTAGGACCACCAGTTGGTGCCGCAGTGGGCGTAGGCCGTGCCGGCGATGGTGCCGGTGGACGGGCAGGTGTTCTTGAGGATCTTGTAGTCCTCGATGCCGGCCTCGTAGGCGCCGGCCGCCGGGCCGGTGGCGGTGCCGCCCGGGGCGGCCTGGGTCACGCCGGTCCAGCCGCGGCCGTAGAAGCCGATGCCGAGCAGGAGCTTCTCGGCGGGCACGCCCTTGGACTTGAACTTGGCGATCGCGTCGGCCGAGGTGAAGCCGGACTGCGGGATGCCGGAGTACGAGGTCAGCGGCGAGTGGGGAGCGGTCGGGCCGTTCTTCTCCCAGGCGCCGAAGAAGTCGTACGTCATCACGTTGTACCAGTCGAGGTACTGGGCGGCGCCGCCGTAGTCGGCCGCGTCGATCTTGCCGCCGCTGGAGCCGTCCGCCGTGACGGCGGCGGTGACCAGGTCGTTGCCGAACTCGGCGCGCATGGCCTTCATCATCGCGGTGATGGTGTTCGGGCCGCTGGTGTCACAGGTCAGGCCGCAGGCGTTGGGGTACTCCCAGTCCAGGTCGATGCCGTCGAAGACGTCGGCCCAGCGCGGGTCCTCGACCAGGTCGTGGCAGGACTTCGCGAAGGCGGCCGGGTTCTTCACCGCGTCGGGGAAGCCACCGGACCAGGTCCAGCCGCCGAAGGAGTACAGCACCTTGATGTGCGGGTACTTGGCCTTGAGCTTGCGGAGCTGGTTGAAGTTGCCGCGCAGCGGCTGGTCCCAGGTGTCGGCGACGCCGTCGACGGACTGTTCGGCGGTGTACGCCTTCTCGTAGTCGGCGTAGGAGTCGCCGATGGTGCACTTGCCGCCCTGGACGTTGCCGAAGGCGTAGTTGATGTGCGTGATCTTCTCGGCGGAGCCGGAGGTGACCAGGTTCTTCACGTGGTAGTCGCGCCC
This sequence comes from Streptomyces sp. SCSIO 75703, assembly GCF_036607905.1. Lineage (NCBI taxonomy): Bacteria > Bacillati > Actinomycetota > Actinomycetes > Kitasatosporales > Streptomycetaceae > Streptomyces > Streptomyces sediminicola. Next base: position 2,215,854 of record NZ_CP144555.1, on the reverse strand, counting down.
GTAGACGCCCCAGTTGGTGAAGTAGCCCAGCTTGACCTTGTCGCCGCCGCCCGGGTTGCCCCCGTCGTCGCCACCGGTGGTGCGCACGGAGACGGCGCCGCTGACCGGACCGGTCTGGTCGGCGGTGTCGCGGGCCTGGACGGCGTAGGAGTAGTCGGTGCCCTTGGTGAGGCCGGTGTCGGTGTACGTGGTGCCGGTCACGGTGGCGACCTTGGCGCCGTCGCGCAGCACGTCGTAGTTCTTGATGCCCTTGTCGTCGGTGGCGGCCGACCAGGTGAGCTTCACCGAGGTGTCCGTGATGTCCGAGGCGACCGGGGTGCCGGGGGCGGAGGGGGCCTCGTCGCCGGGGACGGAACCGCCGTCGCAGCTACCGCCGTTGATCTTGCAGCCCGAGGGGGAGCCGGGGCCGCTGCCGTTGAAGCCGAAGGAGACCGTGGCCCCGGGGGCCAGGGTGCCGTTCCAGCCGACGTTCTTGGCGGTCCAGTGGTCGCCCGAGTTGGTGACCGTGGCGTCCCAGGCGGAGGTGACCTTGGTGCCCGAGGGGAAGTCCCACTCGACGGTCCAGGAGTTGATCGTGGTGGTGCCGGTGTTCTTCACCGTCCAGCTTCCGCCGAAGCCGGTGCCCCAGTCGGAGCTCTTGGTGAAGGTCGCCGTCGCGCTCGTGGCGGCCTGGGCGGGGCTGGCGAGCCCGACCAGACCGGCCAGGGGAAGGGCCAGGGTCGCGGCCAGTGCCGCGGCTCTGTGTCTGAAGCGCATCCTGCGCCTCCTCTTCGTCTGCGCCGCAGGGAGCTGCCGGCCGGCGGGGGAGACGCGTCCCCGCTCAGCCCTCCGGGCCCTGCGCGTTCGCGGTCTCACCACCGTCGCGTCCCTCCGGCTGTGGGGATGTTGCTGTGGACATGACTGAGCCGCATGCCCGCAGTGCCGCGAGAATAGAAAGGTCTGGACCAGAGGTCAATAGGTCTGGACCAGTGAGGGACGGAGCGTGACTAGACGCCCAATTCCCGGGCCAGCACCGCCGCTTGGACCCGGCTGCGCAGTCCCAGCTTGGCCAGCAGGCGGCTGACGTGCGTCTTCACCGTGGCCTCGGCCATGTCCAGGCGCCCGCCGATCGCCGCGTTGGACAGCCCTTCGCCGAGACAGGACAGCACCTCGCGCTCACGCCGCGTCAACTCCCGGAGCACCGCGGGATCGACGGCCGGACCCGGCGCGGGGCGCGCGGCGAACTCGGCGATCAGGCGCCGGGTGACGGCGGGGGCGACGATCCCCTCGCCGGCCGCCACCGTGCGCACGGCGCCGATCAGGGCGGCGGCCTCGGTGTTCTTCAGCAGGAACCCGGCGGCCCCGGCCCGCAGCGCCCCGAAGACGTACTCGTCCAGGTCGAAGGTGGTCAGCACCAGGACGTCCGCCAGCCCCTCGCCGACGACCAGCCGCGTCGCCGACACCCCGTCCAGCCGGGGCATCTGCACGTCCATCAGCACCACGTCCGGCCTCAGTTCCCGGGCGAGCGCCACCGCCCGCTCGCCGTCCGCCGCCTCCGCGACGACCTCGATGTCGGGCGCGCTGCCCAGGATGAGGATCAGCCCGGCACGGACGGCCGACTGGTCCTCGGCGACCAGGACGCGGATCACGGGAGGTCTCCTTCGGTGAGGGGGAGCACGGCGCGCACGGACCAGACCGTGCCGCCCGGCGCCGGGACCGGTCCGGCCGCGAAGGCGCCGTGCAACAGGGCGGCCCGCTCCCGCATGCCGACCAGTCCGGCCCCGGAGCCGGGGGCGCGCGGGGCGCCGTCGCCCGCGTAGGGGCTGGTCACCTCGACGCGCAGCGCGCCGTCCCGGCGGCGCAGCACCACCTCGACCCGGCCCGGCGCGGCATGCTTGAGCGCGTTGGTGAGCGACTCCTGCACGATCCGGTACGCGGCCAGTCCGACCGGCGCCGGCAGCCCCTCGCCGTGGTCCGCGGTCAGGGCGACGTCCAGTCCGTTGGCGCGGGCGGCGGCGGCCAGCGCGCCGAGCCCGTCCAGGGTGGGGGCGACCGCGTCGGCCTCGGGGACCGGCGTGGCGCCGCCGCCGGGTTCGCGCAGGATGCCGATGAGGCGGCGCATCTCGGCCAGGCCCGCCACGCTGTTCTCCCGGATGACGCCGAGCGCCCGGCGGGAGGTCGCCGGATCCTCCAGGGAGAGCGCGGCGGTGGAGTGGATGGCGATCGCCGAGAGGTGGTTGGCGACCAGGTCGTGCAACTCGCGGGCCATCCGGGAGCGTTCCGCGGTCACCGCCTGGACGCGGTCCATCTCCGCCAGCAGCGCGGTCTGTTCGGCGCGCAGCGCGGCCGCCTCGGCGGCCTCCCGGTGGTTGCGCACGATCAGACCGGTGGAGGCCGGCGCGAAGGTGAGGACGCCGACGAGCACGCCCACCAGCAGCGCCTCGGGCATCCGCCACACGGCGTACGGCACGACCGTCGCGGCCACCGTCAGCAGTCCGGTGATCCACGGGAGGCGGCGGGCCGGGCCGGGCGGGCCGTAGAGCACCGCGGAGTACATCAGGTCGGTGTACATCACCACCGTCGCCAGGCTGCCCTGGGTCGTGGTGTCCGCGGCCAGCGCGGCCGTTCCGACCAGCAGCCCGGTGCGCGGCGCGGTGCGGCGCAGCAGTTCGCAGCCGGCCGTCACGGCGAGCGGGAGCAGCAGCGGCCAGGCGCCGGGGAAGTACACCAGCGGTTCGGTCGAGCGCCGCACCCCCAGCCCGAGGCCGGCCAGCAGCAGGCCGCCGAGCAGCCCGGCGACCGCGGCACACACGTCGAAGCGGTGCGGGCGGGGGAGTCGTACGGGCATGTCTCCCATCCAACACGGCCCCCGGGCGGTGCGCCTGCTGCCCAGGGAGGGTCGCCGGCTGCGACTTTCGATGTACCGCGAGTTCGTCACCGCCGACGACGTCCGGACCCGGACGGCAGGGGAGGCTGGAACGGTGACCGAGAGGAGCGGACCGTGATCGTCGCGCTGATCATCGCCTGTGAGATCGGCTTCTGGGTGCTGCTGGCGGCGGGCCTGGCCTGCCGCTACCTGCTGCGGATGCCCCGCACGGGCCTGGCGCTGCTGCTGTGCGAGCCGCTGCTGGAGGTCGTGCTGCTGGTGGCCACCGCGCTGGACCTGCGGGCGGGCGCCGCACCGGACTGGGCGCACGGCCTCGCCGCGCTGTACATCGGCTACACCGTCGGCCACGGCCACCGCACCGTGCGCTGGCTGGACGGCCACGCCGCCCACCGGCTGGGCGGGCGGCCGAGGCCCGCCGGCCCGCCCCGGTACGGCATGCCCCGGGCCCGCCACGAGGGCGCGGTCTGGCTGGGCACCCTGCTCGGCGCCGTCACGGCGACCGTGCTGCTCCAGGCCGCGATGTGGTACGTGGACGACCCCGCCCGCACCGGCCCGCTGGAGAGCTGGCAGGCGATGGCCTGGCGGGTGACCCTCCTCCACGGCCTGATCGCGCTGACCTACCTGATCTGGCCGAAGAAGGCCCCCGCGGGGGCGTCCCCGGCCGCCCGGGAGCGGGACGGGGAGGACGCCCGCCGCTGACGCCCCGGGCGGGCGCCTGCCTCAGCGCTCCCCGCCGGGCACCCACAGCACGTCGCCGGCCTCCTTGTTGGCGGTGCGGGCGAGGATGAAGAGCAGGTCCGACAGGCGGTTGAGGTACGTCGCCGTCAGCGGGTTCATCGTCTCGCCGTGCGCCTCCAGCGCCGCCCAGGTGGAGCGCTCCGCGCGCCGCACCACCGTGCACGCCTGGTGCAGCAGCGCCGCGCCCGGGGTGCCGCCGGGCAGGATGAAGGAGCGCAGCTTCTCCAGTCCGGCCAGGAAGCGGTCGCAGTCGGCCTCCAGCCTGTCGACGTAGAACTGCTCCACCCGCAGCGGCGGGTACGGCGGGTCCTCCGCCACCGGCGTGGAGAGGTCCGCGCCGACGTCGAACAGGTCGTTCTGGACGCGGACGAGGACCTCGACGACCTCCTCGGGCAGCGCGCCGAGGGCGACGGCCGTGCCGATCACCGCGTTGGCCTCGTTGGCGTCGGCGTACGCGGAGATCCTGAGGTCGGTCTTGGGTACCCGGCTCATGTCCCCGAGGGCGGTGGTGCCCTGGTCGCCGGTCCGGGTGTAGATGCGCGTCAGCTTGACCATGGCCCCAGCGTAGTGGGCCCGCCCTCACCCCCTCGCGGCGGCGAAGGCCCGCTCGCCGACGGCCACGGCGACCGCGGCCAGCGCGACGGCGACGAGGACGCCGTACGCCATGGCGGCGGTCGCGTACGAGCCGGCGTAGGCGTCCCGCATCGCGTCCACCAGGTACCGGAACGGCGTCAGGTGGGACAGCGCGTCCAGCCAGGAGGGGCCGAGCGTCATCGGCAGCATCAGCCCGGACAGCAGCATCGACGGGATGGTCAGCGCGTTGACGAGGGGCCCGAAGCCCTGCGGGGTGCCGACCCGGAGCGCCACGGCGTACGACAGCGAGGCCAGCGCGACCGTGAGCAGCACGACGAAGCCGAAGCCGACGAGCACGCCGGTCAGCGGCGCCCGCAGGCCCATCACCAGGGCGGCGAGCACCAGCAGCACCGCCTGGAAGAGGAAGAGGGTGGCGTCCCGCAGGACTCGGCCCAGCAGCAGCGCCAGGCGGCTGACGGGGGTGGCCCGCATGCGCTCGACGACGCCCTGGCCGTTTTCGAGGATGACCGAGAACCCGGCGAACGAGGCTCCGAACAAGCCGAGTTGGAGCAGGAGGCCGGGGACGAGCACCTGCCAGGAGCTGCCCCGCCCGCCGAGCGGCAGCCCGGTCAGCAGCGGGCCGAAGAGGACCAGGTACAGCAGGGGTGTGAGGACGCCGAAGAACAGGGCGAAGCGGGAGCGGAGGATCTGGCGCAGGTAGCGGCCGTAGAGCAGGGCGGTGTCGTGGAGCAGCACGGTTCGGTCCTCTCGGGGATGGGCGTGCGGGCCCGGTCGTGGCAGCGGGCCGCGGTGGCTAGACGGCGGTGGGCGTGGTGTCGGCGGGGGCCGGGACCCGGCCGGTGACGGCGAGGAAGGCGTCCTGCAGGGACGAGGTGGCCGAGCCCGTGTGGCGCAGCTTCAGTTCCCGCGGGGTGCCCTCGGCGGCCACCTCGCCCCCGTCCACGACGACCAGGCGGTCGGAGAGGGCGTCGGCCTCGTCCAGGTAGTGGGTGGTCAGGAACACGGTGGTGCCGTGGCGGTCGCGCAGCCGGCGGACCAGATCCCACAGGGCGACGCGGCTCGCGGGGTCGAGTCCCGTGGTCGGCTCGTCCAGGAAGAGCACCTTCGGGCGGTGGGTGAGCGCCATGGCGATCTCCAGCCGGCGCCGCCGGCCGCCGGACAGCTCCCCGCAGTCGCGGTCCAGCAGGCCGGTCAGGTCCAGGTCGCGGGCGAGCTGGACGGCGCGCTCGGCGGCCCGGCGCCGGGACAGCCGGTGCAGGCGGCCCTGGGTGACCAGTTCCTCCCGGACCGGGACCCGCGGGTCCAGGCCGCCGGACTGGGCCACGTACCCGCAGGCGCGGCGCACCGCGGCGGGGTCGGCGACGAGGTCGTGGCCGGCGACGGTGGCCGCCCCGCGGGTCGGCGCGAGCAGCGTCGTGAGCATGCGCAGGGTGGTCGTCTTGCCGGCGCCGTTGGGGCCCAGGAAGCCGAGGATCTCGCCTTCGCGGACGGTGAGGTCGATACCGCGCACCGCCTCCACGGGGCCGTGCGGGGTCGTGAAGGTACGGGCCAGCCCGGCCGTGCTGATGAGGGTCGTCATGCCCTACAGAAAAACAGAGTCACTGAAAGTTTGCAATGTCCCCAAGTTTTGGATCGCCCCAGCGAAGTTACGATGGGGGCATGGCCGAGGGACTCAGGGAACGGAAGAAGCGGCAGACCCGGCAGCACCTCTCGGATGTGGCCACGGGTCTGTTCCTCGAACGCGGCTTCGACGCGGTGACCGTCGCGGAGGTCGCGGAGGCCGCCGACGTCTCCGTGAACACCGTGTACAACTACTTCCCGGCCAAGGAGGACCTCTTCCTCGACCGCTCCCGGGGCGTCGTCGACCGGCTCTCGCGCTGGGTGCGCGGGCGGCGGCGCGGGGAGTCGGCCGCCGGCGCCGTCCTGCGCGAACTGCGCGAGGAGGTCGAGTCCGTCTCGCCCCGGGTCGGCCTGATGGAGGGCTACGCCGCCTTCATGCGGGTCATCCAGGACTCGCCCGCGCTCCGGTCCCGGATGTGGGCCATCGGCCAGGAGGTGGTCGCCGACCTCGTGGCGACCCTGCGCGAGGAGACCGCCGCGTCCGAGGACGACCCGATGCCCGATCTGATCGCCGGTCAGATCGACTGGCTGCACGCGACGCTGATGGCGGCCGTCGGGCGCCGCATGCTCGACGGCGGCCGGCCCGCCGACGTGTCCCGGGAGATGCTGGGGCTCCTGGACGCGATGGAGGAACTGCTGGGGGAGAGGGTGCTCAACTACGCCGTACGTGGCGCGGAATGACACTCGCCGGTGTGATGTCCGTCATGTGAGACGTGACGCGCGTTACTAACCGGTCACACAGGGCCTCTCGCCCGCTAATGTCCGGCCGAGAGAGGAGATCCCTCCGCCGCCTCTCGTCCGCACCCACCGCGCCGCCCCGCGTGCGCGACCGTGCCGTGAAGGCACCCCGGGCCCCGCCACCGTACGGGCCGGGCGCCGCCGGGCGTCGCCGGGAGCCGCGGTGCCGGCGTGCGGAGCACGGGCGGCGGCGGGGTCTCGGGAGCGCGTATCAGGGGAGTCGCACAGTGGCACGGAAGCTCGCCGTCATCGGGGCCGGTCTCATGGGGTCCGGCATCGCCCAGGTCTCCGCGCAGGCGGGCTGGGAGGTCGTCCTGCGGGACGTCACCGACGAGGCGCTCAGGCGCGGCACCGACGGCATCCGGGCCTCGTACGACAAGTTCGTGGCCAAGGGGAAGCTGTCGGCCGCCGACGCCGAGGCCGCCCTCGCCCGCATCACCGCGACCACCGAGCTGGAGGCCGTCGCCGACGCGGACGTCGTCGTCGAGGCGGTCTTCGAAAAGCTGGAGGTCAAGCACGAGATCTTCCGCGCCCTCGACAAGCTGGTGAAGGACGGGGCGATCCTCGCGTCCAACACCTCCGCCATCCCCATCACCAAGATCGCGGCCGTGACGGAACGCCCGGAGGCGGTCGTCGGCACCCACTTCTTCTCGCCGGTGCCCATGATGGGCCTGTGCGAGCTGGTACGCGGCTACAAGACCGGCGACGAAACCCTCGCCACCGCACGGGAGTTCGCCGAGTCCACCGGCAAGACCTGCATCGTCGTCAACCGCGACGTCGCCGGTTTCGTGACCACCCGTCTGATCTCGGCCCTCGTGGTCGAGGCCGCCAAGCTCTACGAGTCGGGCGTCGCCACCGCCGAGGACATCGACCTCGCCTGCAAGCTGGGCTTCGGCCACGCCATGGGGCCGCTGGCCACCGCCGACCTCACCGGCGTGGACATCCTGCTGCACGCCACGAGCAACATCTACACCGAGTCCCAGGACGAGAAGTTCGCCCCGCCGGAGCTGATGCGCCGGATGGTGGACGCCGGTGACATCGGCCGCAAGAGCGGGCAGGGCTTCTACACCCACTGAGGCGCCCTTCGCCCCGGGGGACATCACACGGCGGGGTGAATTCGGTATCGGTTCGCTTACAGGTGGCAACCCTCGGTCGTTTCGGCCAGTCAGAGGGTGCGTCACCTGGTATCGCCGAGAGACCACCTCTCTCACTGACCACATCACGGAGCACGAAACGCACGCCGGGGAGCGCATATGCACATCAGGGGCGACCACGTCGAGCTGGTCGTCGGGGGCCGCCTCGACGTCCGCAGCGCGGCGGACGCCCGTACGGTCCTGCACTCGGCCGTCGACGACGGAGTCGGCGATCTGGTCCTCGACCTGTCAGAACTGGACTCCTGGGACGCCACCGGACTCGGTGTGATCATGGGGGCCCACCGGCGGGCCGGCCGCTGCGGCCGGCGCCTGGTGCTGCGCGGCGTCCCGCCGCAGATGCAGCGCCTGCTGGTGGCCACCCGGCTGCACCGCATCCTGGCCATCGAGGGCGGCCTCGGCGTGGAGAGCCTGCCCAGGGTGTGACCCCCGCTCCGGGGCGGCGCCCGCGCGCCGCCGGCCGGGGCGCCGCGGGCCGGAGGGGCGCCGCGCGCCGGAAGGATACGGACACCCTTCGGCGAAAGGGCCCGACGCGCGCAATCCCCACGAGACCATGACGTTGCGGTCCGGCCGGTACCCCGGACTGTCGAAGACACCGAGCGACGGTCTAGGGTCTGGCTGCCCGCCGCCTTGCGAAACCCACTGGGCGGGCCCGGACCAGAGGCGACAGCGCGGAGTGCGGCACGGCCGGGAGGGTGGTCCCGACCGGGGGAACCGGCACACGACGCTTTTGGGGGCTTGGACCTATGGACCCGATCGACCGGGGACCCGAGGAGTACGGCCAGGGCGGCGACGGCCACACGCCACGCCCCCGCCCGCCCAGGGACCCCCTCACCTCCGATTTCGGACAGCCGCCGGTGCCCGCCCGCACCGCGCGGCTGGTCTGCGGCGACCTCCTGCTCACCGTGAACCCCGTCGACGGCAGCGAGATCGAGGTCTGCCCGCCGGCCGAGCTGCCGGTGGGCCCCGAGAAGCGCACCGCGGCCGACCGCGCCGCCGTCGAACAGGCCGCCCGGCCGCCCGCCCCGCCGGGCCCCTCCCGGCCCGCGCTCTCCCTCCTGGCCCGCCAGGACGAACGCGAGCGCCTGGTACGGCTGCTCGCCCGCGGACGCTCCGTCCGGCTCACCGGCCCGGCCGGCTCCGGCCGCACCAGCCTCCTCGACCTCGTCGCCGAGGACTGCGCCGACCTCGCCCCCGACGGCGTGGTCCGCCTCAGCGGTTTCCACCGCACCGCCGACGAACTGCTGCACGACCTCTTCCACGCCGTCCACCGCGCCCCGGACCACCGCCCCGACCGGGACGAACTCCTCGGCCGGCTGCGGGAGACCGGCGCGGTCGTGGTCCTGGACGACGCCGAGATCGGCGGCGCCGCCCTCGACGAACTGCTGGACGCCACCCCCGAGTGCGCCTTCCTCGTCGCCGCCACCCCCGACGTGCCCGGCCCCTCCGCCGACTCCGCCGTCGAGGAGGTCTTCCTCACCGGACTGGACCGCGCGGACAGCGTGGAACTGCTGGAGCGCGCCGCCGGACGCGCCCTGACCGAGGCCGAGTCCAACTGGGCCGGTGACCTCTGGTTCGAGTCCGAGGGGCTGCCGCTGCGCTTCGTGCAGGCCGGCGCCCTGCTGCGCCGGCGCGACCGGCTGCGGGCCGACGCGGAGGCCGTCGACGAGTACGGCGTCTTCGCCGACGCCCGGCCCGAGGCGCGCGGCGACGCCCGGCCCGGCGAGGACCCGGCCGGTGAGCCCGCCGAGGCCGACGAGGCGCCCCTGCCCTCGCTCGGCGAGGCCGCCGCCCCCGCCCCGCTGCTCGCCTCCCGGCTCAGCTCCCCGGCCCGCGCCACGCTGGAGTTCGCCGTCGCCCTCGGCGGCGAGGTGCCCCACCAGGCGCACCTGCCCGCACTGGTCGGCGACACCCACGCCGACGCGGCCCTCGGCGAACTGGCCGACTGCGGACTCGTCTCGCCGGTCGGCTCCCGCTACCGCCTGGCCGCCGGGGTCCTCGCCCAACTGGAGAACGCCGGGTACGCCGACGAGGCCCCGGCCCGCGCCCTGACCGCCGCCCGGCACTACGCCTGGTGGGCCGGCCACCCCTCGGTCACCCCGGCGCGCGTCGCGGCCGAGGCCGACGCCGTGCTCGCCGCCCTCGCCCCGCTGGTGCCGGAGACGGTGCCGCCCGCGGAGGACGAGGAGAGCCCCGCCGTCAGGCTCGCCCGCGCCGCCGCGCCCGCCTTCGCCGCCGGGCAGCACTGGGGCGCCTGGGAGCGGGCGCTGCGCTCCGGCGCCGAGGCCGCCCGCCTCGCCGGGGACGTCGCCGAACAGGCCTACTTCCACCACGAACTGGGCGTCCTCGCGCTGTGCGGGGGACACCTCGACCGGGCCCGCGCCGAACTGGAGGCGTCCATCGGCCTGCGCGGCGCCCTCGCCGACAAGCGCGGGGCCGTCGCGGGCCGCCGGGCCCTCGCCCTGGTCGCCGACCGCTCCGGGGACACCCCGGGCCCCGGCACCGGCACCGCCGTCCTCGGAGCCGCCGCCATCGGAGCCGCCGCCTTCCCGGCCCCGGCCGCGGACGAGGCGGTGACGCTGCCGCAGGAGCCGGTGCTGCCGGCGCCGGGCACGGCCGCGCCGTTCCCGCCGCTGCGCCCCGCACCGCACTCCCCGGCGCTCGTCACCCGCCAGGAGGCCGAGGGACCCGCCCACAGGACGGCGGGCGGCGGCATCAAGGGCTTCGCCCGCCGCAACCTGGTCGCCGCCGGCGCGGGCGCCCTGCTCGTCGCGGTCCTCGGCACCGTGGTGACGCTGGGCGCCACCTCCGACAACGACGCCGACCCCTCCGAGCGGGTCGGCGTCAACCCGTCGGCCAGCCAGGGCATCGACGACGACCCGCTCGGCGCCGACCGGCCGGCCGAGGACGGCGACGGCGGCGCCGGCCCCGCGACCGGCGGCCCCGCGGAGCCCGGCGACGACGCCACCACCACCTCCGGCGATCCGTCGCCGAGCGGGTCCACCGAGCCCTCCCCCGAGGAGAGCACCCCCGACGGCGGCGGGGAGGACGGGGAGGGGTCCCCGGGCGGCACGACGTCCCGGCCGCCCCACACGCCATCCTCGCCCCCGCCGTCCTCGCCGAAGCCCGCCCCGAGCGACTCCACCGACCCGGGCACGTCCCCCGACCCCGACCCGACCGGCTCCGGCGCGCCCAGCGAGAGCGCGTCCGAGCCGCCGCCGGAGACGTCGACCAGCGCGAGCGGTCCCGCGCCGAGCGGAGTCCCGGAGAGCGCGGGCGCCTCGCAGAGCGCCACCGCGAGCGAGGGCCCGCCGGAACCGGCCCCGGATCAGGTCATCTGAGGCAGCGGCCGGCCGGCCCGCACGGGCTCCGCGGAACCCCCGGACGGCACGAGGGCCGGGTCCGTCGCACGGACCCGGCCCCCGGAGTCGCCGGCCCGCCCCGGAACGTCAGAACAGCCGCAGCTTGTCGTCCTCGATGCCCCGCAGGGCGTCGTAGTCCAGCACCTGGCAGCCGATGCCGCGGTCGGTGGCGAGCACACGGGCCTGCGGTTTGATCTCCTGGGCCGCGAAGACCCCGCGTACCGGGGCGAGATGGGGGTCGCGGTTGAGCAGGTCGAGGTAGCGCGTGAGCTGCTCCACGCCGTCGATCTCACCGCGCCGCTTGATCTCCACGGCGACGGTGCGCCCCTCGGCGTCCCGGCACAGGATGTCGACCGGCCCGATGGCGGTGGGGTACTCGCGGCGGATCAGCGTGTAGCCCTCGCCGAGGGTCTCGATGCGGTCGGCGAGCAGTTCCTGGAGGTGTGCTTCCACGCCGTCCTTGATCAGGCCGGGATCGACGCCGAGTTCGTGCGAGGAGTCGTGCAGGACCTCCTCCATGGTGATGATGAGCTTCTCGCCCGCCTTGTTCACGACGGTCCAGACGCCCGCTTCGTCCCCCGCGCCCTCCTTCAACGTGCACGGCGGCGACATCCAGTTGAGGGGCTTGTAGGCCCGGTCGTCGGCATGGATCGAGACGCTGCCGTCCGCCTTGACCAGGATCAGCCGGGGTGCCGAGGGCAGATGGGCGGTGAGCCGCCCAGCGTAGTCGACGGAGCAGCGGGCAATGACGAGACGCATGGTCGGCAACGCTACTGGACGTCCCCGTCCCGGCGCGATCCGCCTCCGCCGGGACCGCTCCCGGGGGCGTCCCACTTCTCCCATTGGCCCCATGATGCGCACTGGCCGATTGTGTGCCTACCGGATGGTGCCCATCTCGGCAATCTCCTGGTGCGGTCACGTTCGGTTGCTTACGGTAGTGAACGGGAGGTCGCGGTTCGTGTACGCAGCGTGTTCGACATCGCGCGCTCCCTTTACTGTCCGGCAACCCCTGCTGGTCGGGGGTGCGAGAGGAGAACTCATGTCGCTCGACGTCTCACCGGCCCTACTCGAACAGGCCGAGCGAGGCGAGGTCGACGAAGCAGACTTCGTCGACTGCGTCCGGACCTCCCTGCCTTTCGCATGGGAGATGATCAGTTCCCTGGTGGCGCAGCTGAAGGTGGACGGCGGACAGTTCGCCGACAACCAGACGCCCCCGCCGGACGAGCACGCGCGTGGCCAACTGCTGCGCGCCCTGGCGAGTGACGCCATCCGCGGCGCACTGCAACGGCACTTCGGTGTGCGGCTGGCCTTCCAGAACTGCCACCGGGTGGCGGTGTTCCCGTTGGACTCCTCCGTCGACGAGACGCTGGCCCGCTTCACCTCGGCGCGCAACCAGTTGCTGAACCAGTCGCCGGAGCTGCGGGACTGCTGACGCCCATGATCGCCCGCCTGCCGCTCCGTGCGCCGCACAACGACGCGCACCGGGGCGGCAGGCCCTTCGCCCCGGCCGTCCCGCCCGACCGGGCGGGACGGCCGGGGTCCGCTCAGCGCAGGTGGGGGAGGACCTCGGTGCCGAGACGCCGGACGTTCTCCTCGGTGGCCGCGAGGTCCCCTGAGCCTTCGACGAGGAGGGCGAAGCGGGAGATGCCGGTGCGTTCGCTGGTCGCGGCGAGCCGGTCGGCGCAGAGCCGGGGGGTGCCCACCGGGTGCAGTCCGCAGAGCAGTTCGGTGTACGCGTACGGGTCGCGCATCCGCCGGGCGCGGCCGTCCACCGTGACATGGGCGCCCAGGCCCTGGCGCAGCCAGCCCGGCATCGCCTTGAGCAGCGTCTCGGCGGCGTCCGTGCGCCGGTCGGCGATCTGGCAGACGCCGGCCGAGACGTGGGCCGCGCCGTCGATCTCCTCGGCGGGGCGTCCGGCCGCCCGCGCGTCGCGCCGCCACCGGGCGACCATCTCGGCCTTCTCCTCGTCCCCGACGTGCATGCCGAGCAGCATCGGCAGGCCCCGTTCGGCGGCCAGGCGCACGCTCGCCGGGGAGGTGCAGGCGACGACGACCTCGGGTCCCGCGCTCTGCGTCAGCGACTCCGAGGGCCGTGGCACGACCGGCACCTCGCGGAACCGGAAGCGGTCCCCCGCGGAGCCGACGGCCGGCTCGCGCAGCCAGCGCAGCAGCAGGTCGAGGGAGTCGGGGAAGCCCTCCTCGTACGCCGCGAGCCCGGTGCCGAACACCTCCAGGTCGATCCAGGGGCCGCCCCGGCCCACGCCCAGCGAGAACCGGCCGCCGCTGGTGACGTGCAGCAGCGCCGCCTGCTCGCCGAGGGCGACGGGATGGACGGTGGGCAGCACGCTCACCGCCGTGCCGACCCGGATACGGCGGGTGCGGCCCAGCAGCAGCGCGGCCAGGGTGACGGCCGACGGACAGGTGCCGTACGGCACGAAGTGGTGCTCGGCCAGCCAGACCGAGTCGAGCCCCGACTCCTCGGCGACCTCCGCCGAGCGGACCGCGCGGTGCAGCGCCTCTCCCTGGCCCTGGCCCGGGAACTGGGCGCCCAACACGAAACTTCCAACGCGCATTGCTCTTCCTGCTTCCTCGGCTCCGACACGGAGCTCCCCCGCAGGGCATAACCGTCTGACACGTGCCGAGGACACGGTGCGGCGAAGGGATTTACCGATTGTCTGTTGAACGCCCGGTCCGGTGCCCCCTCATGGGCCCCGACGGCACCCGAAGGAGACCGCGGCGGGGCGCGTCGCGGCGGCGGGCGGGGTCCGCGTCGTCCCCGGACCCGGGTGCGCGCCGCGTACGCTGGACGCGGCCCGTTCCGTCCCGCAGAGCTTCCGTGAGGTGTCCCGTGTCCCCGCGCCGCAACCGACCCAAGGGACCCCGCCAGGCCGCCCGCGGCGACGGGGACGAGGACGCGAGCCGGTACGGGGGGTGGCAGACCTCGACCGGCTGGCGCGGCGAGGAGTGGAGCGTACGGCACGTGGCCGGCGCCAGCGCCCGCGGCAAGTCCTACCGCTGCCCCGGCTGCGACCAGTCGATCCCGGACGGTGTCCCGCACGTCGTGGCCTGGCCACAGCACTCCGGCGTGGACGACCGCAGGCACTGGCACACCTCCTGCTGGAACGCGCGGGACCGCCGCACCACGCGGGTGCAGCGGTCCCGTAACGCGCCCCGGTTCTGAGCGACCGGTCAGACGTCCCGTTTCTCCAGCAGGGCGAAGGCGCCCGCGTAGACGGCGACCGTCACCCCGAGCATGATCCACAGCGGGTCCCAGCCGGACGGGCCGGTGGTGGAGAGGGAGTTCGCGTAGAAGATGCTCATCTGGTTCGGGATCGAGTACTCGAACAGGGCCATCCGCACGTTCTCCAGGGACTCCGCGAACATGAAGAGCGCGATCACCAGCGGGGCCAGCACGGCGCCGATCATGATGGTGATGGCGCCCGCCGAGTGCCGCACCACCGAGCCGACGGCGAGCGAGAGCAGCCCGAGCAACGCCATGTAGAGCGAGACGCCGACGGTGGCCTTCAGCCACTCCGCGCCGGTCGGCTCCACCGCGCCGTTGTCCCGCGTCATCGCCACGTGCGTGAGCGCGACGAGGGTGGTGGAGACCAGCGTCACCACGAACGCCACCAGGAAGAAGACGATCCCCTTCGCCGCGAGCACCCGGCCGCGGCTCGGGCAGGCGGTCATCGTGGTGCGCACCATGCCGGTGCCGTACTCGGAGGCGGTCGTCATGACGCCGAGCGTGATCAGGCACATGCCGCCCAGCAGCAGGCCGAAGAAGCCGAGGCCGAGCGCGTTCTCGCCGTCCAGGCTCGACGAGGACGCGGAGACCACGAGGCCGGTCAGCAGTCCGATGCCGACGACCAGCAGGACGAAGATGCCGAGCGTCCACACGGTCGAGCGCACCGAGCGGATCTTGGTCCACTCGGAGGCGACGGCGTGCCCGAGGTGGGTGCGCACCACCGGGATCGGCGAGGTGTAGGCGGGGTGGGGCTGACCGGGCGCGGCCGGTGCCGCCGGGGGCTGGGGCGTGCTCATCGGACGTCCTCGGGCGTGGTCGGGTCGGTGGCGGGCGCGGGCGCGGGCGCGGGGGCGGCGGGGGCGGGGCCGGAGGACGGCGGGGCCGGTGCGGCGGGCGGGGCGCCCGGGGCGGCGTACGGGTTCTGCGGGACCGGGGCGGGCGCCGGGGCCATGCCGTTCGGCTGCGGCGGGGGCGGTGCGTACCAGCCGGGCTGGCCCTGGCCGGGCACCGGCATCGGCGGCTGTGCGCCGGGCGGCAGCGGCTCCCGGAGGCCGGCCTTCTCGTCGATGGTCGAGCGGTAGTCGACGGCGCCCTGCGTCATCCGCATGTACGCCTCCTCCAGCGACGCCTGGTGCGGGGACAGCTCCCACAGCCGGACACCGCTCTCGTGCGCCACGTCGCTGATACGCGGGAGCGGCAGCCCGGTCACGCGCAGCGCGCCGTCCTGCTCGGGCAGGACGTGGCCGCCGGCCTCGGTCAGCGCGGCGGTCAGCTTCTCGCGCAGCGGCGGCTCGCCGTCGGGGGTGCGGACCCGGGCGAAGTCGGCGGAGTTCGCCGAGATGAACCGGGTCACGCTCATGTCGGCGAGCAGCCGGCCGCGGCCGATGACGATCAGGTGGTCGGCGGTGAGCGCCATCTCGCTCATCAGGTGGGAGGAGACGAAGACGGTGCGTCCCTCGGCCGCGAGCGCCTTCATCAGGTTGCGCACCCAGAGGATGCCCTCGGGGTCGAGGCCGTTGACCGGCTCGTCGAAGAGGAGCACCTGGGGGTCGCCGAGCAGGGCGGCGGCGATGCCGAGCCGCTGGCCCATGCCGAGGGAGAAGCCCTTGGAACGGCGCCGGGCCACGTGCTGGAGGCCGACCACGCCGAGCACCTCGTCGACCCGGCGGTCGGGGATGCCGGAGAGCTGGGCGAGGCTCAGCAGGTGGTTGCGGGCGGTGCGTCCGCCGTGCACGGCCTTGGCGTCGAGCAGCGCGCCGACCTGGCGGGGCGCGTTGGGCAGCGTGCGGTACGGGTAGCCGCCGATCGTCACGTGTCCCGCGGTGGGGTTGTCCAGGCCGAGGATCATCCGCATCGTCGTGGACTTGCCCGAGCCGTTCGGGCCCAGGAAGCCGGTGACGGTGCCGGGCCGCACCTGGAAGGACAGGTCGTCCACAGCGGTCTTGTCGCCGTAGCGCTTGGTCAGGCCGACTGCTTCGATCATGCTCCGCACCCATCGGAAGGTTCAGGACAGCGGGGCATACGCCCCCCGTAAGGGTTAGGAGGATATCGAGCGGCTGACGGTTCCGTTCAAGTCCGAGCAAAATCCCGTCGTGTCCGAAGTGATCCGGAAGCGGCGCCGGCGCAGCATCGGGGAGGCCCCGGAAACAGGATCAGTCGGGCGTCGATCCTTCCCCGATCGGACTCTGACCAGCTCGGGTCGTTCCTGCGTGCTGTCCGAACCGGACTCGGTCCGCGTCGATCGATTCCGGACGGGTTAGGGACGCCGGGGTGCCGAGCCGTCGCGGCGCGCTCCCCGCGCGCCCCCGGCGTGGTCCCCGGGCGCCTCCCGACCCGCCCGGGGACCGTCCTCGGCCGGGCGCGGCCAGGGTCTTTGGTTTGGATCCGGCCGGATCCAAACCAAAGACCCTACGCGTCCCGCTGCCGCAGGACCAGGTAGCCGCCGATCAGCGCCGCGAGCACCCACAGCGCCATGATCCCGAGGCCGCCCCAGGGTCCGTACGGCGTGTCGTCACCGACCGGCGTGACCACCTGCATGATCTTGCTGCCCGCCTGGTCCGGCAGGAACCGGCCGACCTTCTTCGTCGCCGAGACGGCGCCCAGGATGCCGGAGATCAGGAAGAAGAACGGCATCAGGATGCCCAGGGAGAGCATCGGCGAGCGCAGCATCGCCGCCACGCCCATCGAGAACATGGCGATGAGGGTCATGTACAGGCCCCCGCCCAGGACCGCGCGCAGCACACCCGGGTCCCCGATCGACGCCCGCAGGTCGCCCAGCATCGCCTGGCCCAGGAAGAAGGTGACGAAACTCGTCGCCATCCCCACCACCAGCGCGAGCGCCGTGGCCACCGCGACCTTGCTGAACAGGAAGGTCGCCCGCTGCGGCACGGCCGCCAGTGAGGTGCGGATCATGCCCGAGCCGTACTCGTTGGCGACCACCAGCACGCCGAACACGATCATGGCGAGCTGGCCGAGGCTCATCCCGGCGAAGCTGATGTACGTCGGGTCGAAGGAGAGCCGGTCCCGTGCGCCGAGGTTGCCGAACTCGCTCTTCGACAACGCCGAGATCAGCATGCCGAGGGCGACCGTGACGACCACGGCGAGGGAGAGCGTCCACACCGTGGACGCCACCGAACGGATCTTGGTCCACTCGGACCGGACGACCTGCGCCGGCGCCGTGCTCATCGCTGCCTCCACTCGCTGCCCCACTGCTGCTGTCCCGCTCCGGGTCCCGGTGGCCCCGGGACCACCGCGGCCTGCTCCGGCCCCGCTCCCGCCGGCGGCTGCCCGCCGTGGGCGTGGTACTCGACCGACCCCGCCGTCAGCCCCATGAACGCCTCCTCCAGCGAGGCCCGCTGCGGGCTCAGCTCGTGGAGCACCAGGCCCTTGCGCGCGGCCAGTTCACCGACCGCCCGCGCCGCGTCCCCCTCGACCTCCAGCACCTCGCCCGCCTCGGTGGCGGTGAGCCCCGCCTCGTGCAGCGCGTCCAGCAGCCGCTCCCGCTCCGGGGCGCGGACCCGCACGTAGCTGCGCGAGTTGCGCTCGATGAAGTCGGCCATCGACGTGTCCGCCAGCAGCCGGCCCTGGCCGATGACCACCAGGTGGTCCGCGGTGAGCGCCATCTCGCTCATCAGGTGGGAGGAGACGAAGACCGTCCGGCCCTGGCCGGCCAGCGTCTTCATCAGGTTGCGGATCCAGTGGATGCCCTCCGGGTCCAGTCCGTTGACCGGCTCGTCGAACATCAGGATGCGCGGATCTCCGAGCAGCGCGCCGGCGATGCCCAGCCGCTGCCCCATGCCCAGGGAGAACCCCTTGGCCTTCTTCTTCGCCACCGGCGTCAGACCCACCGTGTCCAGCACCTCGCCGACCCGGCGGGACGGGATGCCGTTGGCCTGCGCCAGGCACAGCAGATGGTTGTACGCGCTGCGCCCGCCGTGCACCGCCTTGGCGTCCAGCAGCGCGCCGACGACGGTGAGCGGGTCCTTCAACTGGTCATAGCGCCTGCCGTCGATCCGGACCCGGCCGGCGGTGGGCCGGTCCAGTCCGAGCACCATCCGCATGGTGGTCGACTTGCCCGCGCCGTTGGGCCCGAGGAAGCCGGTGATGATCCCCGGGCGTACGGTGAACGTCAGGTTGTTCACCGCCATCTTCTCGCCGTACCGCTTCGTCAGCCCCTCGATCTCGATCATGCGTCCACGCTAGAACGCGGCGAGGTCCTCTGCCACCCCAGTGACAGAGGACCTCGCCGCCTGTTCCGACGTCGTCCGGCCGCTGGACGCCGCGCGTCAGCGCGACTGCTGGGCCGGGACCCCGAGGCCGGCCGACTCGTCGTCGGCCGGAGCGCCGGCCGCGGCCACCGCGGCGCCCGTGAGGGTCGCCAGCATCTCGCGCACGTTGGTGAGCTGCGCGTTGATGGAGTCGCGGCGGTTGGTGAGCGCCGCCAGCTCGCGCTCCGACTCGGAACGGACCCGGTCCGCCTTGGCGTTGGCGTCGGCGACGATGTCCTCGGCCTGGCGCTGCGCCGTCTCCACGGTCTGGCGGGCGCGGCGGTCGGCGTCGGTGCGCAGCTTCTCCGCCTCCAGGCGGAGCTGCTCGGCGCGGTGCTCGATCTCCGCGAGCCGCTTCTCGGCCTTCGCCTGACGCGAGGCGAGGTCGCGCTCGGACTGCTCGCGGCGCTTGGCGAGGTTGGTCTCGAAGTCGGCGGCGGCCTGGGCGGCCTTGGCGCGGGTCTCCTCGAAGAGCGCGTCCGCCTCCTCCCGCTTGGACTGCGCGTCCTTCTGGGCCTCGGCGCGCAGCTGCGACGCGTCGCTCTTGGCCTTCTCCACGATCCGGACGCCCTCGTCCTCGGCCTTGGCCTTGCGGTCCGTGGCGTAGGACTCGGCGTCGTTGCGCACCTGCTGGGCCGCGGACTCGGCCAGCTCGCGGTGCTGCTCGGCGGCGCGGCGGGCCTCCTCGCGCAGGTCCTTGGCCTCCTCCTCGGCGAGGCGCAGGATCTTCTCGACCCGCGCGCCGAGACCGGCGTACGACGGCTCGGCGTCGTTGACCTGGGCCTGGGCGTTCTGAGTCTCGAGGTGGAGCTCCTCGATGCGCTTCTCCAGGGCGGTGATGCGGGAGAGAGCGCTGTCACGGTCGGAGACGAGCTTGGAGATACGTTCGTCCACCTGAGCGCGGTCGTACCCACGCCGCACAAGCTCGAAGCCGTAGGGGGAAGTGTCGCTCATGGGGTTCCTGTCCGAAAGAGACCGGTGAGGTAGTGAGGTGATAGGGGGAATCCTAGGCGCCAATGCGGTGTGTCATCGAGCGGATGCACGTTTGATCTGGAGAATGACACCCCTTTTGGGTGGCGGACCCGCGCACGGCTTGCCAAGGTACGGGCCAAAGGTCACAAGAAGACACGTAACTGGCCCCCAAGGCTACCCGTCTGACGACTTGCCACCCGAACGTGGGGCCCCCACTGTCGCGCCCGCCTTGACCCCGTTGTCCTTGCCGCCCGTCGGGGCCTCGAAGGACTCCAGCGCCTCCAGCACGTCCTGGACCCGGGAGATCTCGGCGTTGATGTCCTCGCGGCGCCGCACCAGGATCTCCAGCTCCCGCCTGCCCTCCTCGACCGAGCGCCGGGCCTCGCGGATCGCCTCGGCCTTCAGCTCCTCGGCCTCCTTGATGAGCTTGGCCTTCTTCTGCTCGGCCTCCTTCAGCAGGCCCTCGGCCTTCTTGACCGCGGCGATGCGCACCTTGCCCGCCTCGGAGTTGGCCTCCGAGACGATCTCCTTCGACTTCGTCTGCGCCTTGGCGAGCTGCTCCTCGGCCGCCTTCACCAGCGCGTCGCAGCGGTCGCCCGCCGACTTCATGGTCTCGGCCGCCTCGCGGCGGGCCCGCTCGTGCAGCTCCTCGATCTCCGAGGTGAGCCGGTCGCGCAGCTCCTCCGCCCGCTCCCTTATGGCGGTGGCGTCCCGGCGCGCGCCGACCAGCAGCTCGTCCGCGTCGGTCCGGGCCTTCTCCACCCGGGCGTTGCCCTCCAGGGTCGCCTCGGACACGATCCGGTCGGCCTCGGTGCGGGCCGCGCCCACCATCGAGTCCGCCTGCGCCTCTGCGTCCACGGTCGTCTTCAGCGCCTGCTGCTGTGCCTCCGTCAGGAGCTTGTCCGCCTCCGAGGCGGTCTCGTTGATGAGGGTGTCGACCTGCTCGGCCGCCTCCGAACGCCGCTTGTTGGCGTCCTTGCGCGCCTCGTCGAGGGTCTGCCCGGCCTCCTCGCGGGCGGCGGCGGTGACCCGCTCGGCCTCCCGCTCCGCCTCGGCCCGCAGCCGCTCGGACTCGGTGCGCACCCGCTCGGCGTGCTGGCGCGCGGAACCGACCGTCTCGGCGGCCTCGGCCCGCAGCCGCTCCGCCTCGCCGGCCGCCTCCGACACCAGCCGCTCGGCCTCGGCCGCCGTCTCCGCGCGCAGCCGCTCGGCCTCGGCCGCCGTCTCGGTGCGCAGCCGCTCCGTCTCGGCGGCCGTCTCGGCCGTCAGCCGCTCGGCCTCCGACCGCGCCTCGGTGATCAGGGTGTCGGCCTGCGCCGCCGCGTCGGACCGGATGCGGTTGGCGTCCTCGCGAGCGTCCGCCCGGGTGCGGGAGGCGTTCTGCTCGGCCTCGGCGATGGCGTCGGACGCCTCGGTGCGCACCCGCTGGGCGTGCTCGGCGACGTCGGCGCGGACCCGGTCGGCCTCGGCGATCGCCTCGGTGACCGTCCGCTCGGCCAGCGCCGCCGCCGCCTCGCTCTCCTCGCGGGCCTCGCGGCGCAGCCGTGCGGCGTCCTCGCCGGCGCGCTCCCGCTCCGCGTAGGCGTCGGCGCGGACCCGGTCCGCCTCCTCGCCGGCCTCGCGGCGGGCGCGCTCCGCGGCGTGCTCGGCGGCGCTGCGCAGCCCGGCGATCTCCTCCTGGGCCTGCTCGTGCAGCCCGGCGACGGACTCCCGTACCTGCTGGGCGTGCTGCTCGGCGGCGGAGACCATCTCGGTCGCGCGCCGGTCGGCCTCCTCGACCAGCCGTACCGCCTCGGCCTGCGCCTCCTCGACCCGGGTCCGCGCGGAGGCGAGCAGTTCCTCGCTCTGCTCGCGGGCCCGCTCGCGCTCGCGGCCGGCCTCCTCACGGGCGGAGCCGAGCACCTCCTCGGCCTCGCGGCGGCGCCGGGCCGCCTCCTCCTGCGCGGCGGCCAGCGTCTCGGACGCCTCGGCGGCGAGGCGCTCGGCGGCGGTCTGCGCCTCGGCCCGGACCCGGTCCGCGCTCTCCTGCGCCTCCGTCTTCAGCCGCTCCGCCTCGCTCGCGGCCTCCGAACGCAGGCGTACGGCGACGGCCTCGCCCTCGGCGCGGGAGGCGGACGCGTCGGCGGCGGCCTCGGTGCGCAGCCGCTCGGCCTCGGTCTCGGCCTGCTGCTGGAGCGTACGGACGCGCTCCGCGGCATCGGCGCGCAGCCGCTCGCCCTCCTCGCCGGCCTCCCGGCGGATGCGCTCGGCCTCCTCGCGGGCCTCGGCCAGCGCCTGCTCGGCGGTGGCGAGCCGCTCCTCGGCCTCGGACTGGAGCCGCGTCAGCTCCTCGGCGGCCTCCTCCTGGCGGGCCCGCATGGCCCGCTCGGCTTCCTCGCGCAGTTCGCGGGCGGCCTTCTCGGCCTCCTCCTGGAGCGCCTCGGCCCGCTCGGCGGCCTCCGTGCGCTGGCGCTCGGTCTCGGCGCGGGTGCGCTCCAGCGTCTCCTCGGCCTGCCGGCGCAGGGCGGTGGCCCGCTCGATGGCCTCGGTGCGGACCTTCTCGCTGTCGGCGGTCGCGGACTGGCGCAGCTCGTCGGCGTCGGCCTTGGCCTTGGCGAGCAGTTCCTCCGCGGTCCGGGCGGCCTCCTCGATCTGCGCCACGGCCTCCTTGCGGGCCTCGGCGCGGATCTTCTCGCCCTCGGCGACCGCGTCGGCCCGCAACTGCTCGGCCTCGCCGCGCAGCCGGCGGGCCTCCTCCTGCAGCTCGACCGTCTTGGCGCGGTACTCCTTGGTGTCGTCCTTCGCCGCGCCCTTGAGCTGCGCGGCGATGTCGTGCGCCTCGGCCCGCAGCCGGTCGGCCTCCGCCTCGGCCTCGGCGCGGATGCGCTCGGCCTCCTCGGCGGCGGCCCGGGTGGTCCGCTTCGCCTCCTCCGACGCCTTGTCCAGCACCTCCTCGGCCGTCTTGGCGGCCTTGGAGAGCTGGGTCGCGGACTCCTCCGCGGTGAGCGCACGGGCCTTCTCGGCGGCCTCGGCGACGATCTTCTCGGCCTCGGCGCGGGCGTCCGCGACGAGCTGCTCGGCCTCGGCCTTGGTGCTCTCGGCGTCCTTCGTGGCCTCGCTGACCAGCCGGGCGACCTGTTCCTTGGCGGTGCGGGTGCGCTGCTCGTTGGCCGACTCGGCGCCGGCGAGGGCCTTGGCGGCGGACTCCTCGGCCTCGGCGACCAGCTTCTCGGCCTCGGCACGCGCCTTGCGCAGCGCCTCGTCGGCCTCGGTCATGCGCTGTTCGGCGGCCCGGCTCAGCTCCTGGGCCTGACGGCGGGCGGACTCCGACTCGGTCGCCGTGGAGGTGCGCAGCCGCTCGGCGTGGTCGGTGGCCTCCTGGGCCTGGCTGGAGGCGGCGTTCAGCAGGCGTTCGGCGTCCGCGCGGGCCCGGCGCAGGAGCTGTTCGGCCTCGGCGCGGGCGCTCTCCGCGTCGTTCTGGAGGCGCTGGCGGGCCTCGGCGGTCAGCCGCTCGGCCTCGGCGCGGGCGGCGGCCATGGCCTGCTCGGCCTCGGCGCGGGACTCGTCCAGCAGCCGCCGGGCCTGCTGCTCGGTGCGGGCGCGCAACTGCTCGGCCCAGGCCACGTTCTCGTTGACGTGCGACTCGACGGTCTGCCGGCGCTCGGCCAGCTCCTGGTCGAGCTGCTGGCGCCGGGTCACCGCCTCCTGGTGCAGTTCGGCCTGGAGCCGGGCGGCCTGCTCGGCGTGCTCCTGGAGGATGCGCTGCGTCTGCGCCCGGGCCTGGCTCAGCTCCCGCTCGGCGTCGGCGCGCAACTGGTCGGCCTGCATCTGCGCGTTGCGCATCAACTGCTCGGCCTGGTAGCCGAGATCGCCACCGTCGAAGGCGGGCCGGGACATGATGGTGCGCCGCGCCTCGTGCAGCTTGGCGCGCAGCACCTCGACCTGGTAGCCGAGGTCCTCGGCGTGCTGGATCGCCTTTTCCCGGTCGGTCTTCAGCCGCTTCATCTCGGCCTCGAACCGAGAGAGGTGGTCGACGTCAGCCGCCGGCTCTCGCTCCTGGCTCTCGTAGCCCCGCACTGCGCGGTCCCATCCGTCCCCTGGTCGCAAACAACTCCGAAAGAGCGCCGTCCGCCCGCCCGACGGTGCCCCCGGGGAATGGTGTCAGATCAACGGCGGAGCATGGGCTGCTGCCCCGTCGCCCGCCCCCCGAAACACGACCCCGGCGGTCCCGGCGCCGACGACGACAGGACCGGGTCACCCCGGACTGAGCGGCGACCGCACCCAACCCTACCGGCCCTTATGTACGGAGGTCAGTGCTCAGGTGACTCAACGGCCGCCGAAGTGACCAGTTCTGTCAGGACGCCGTGGCAGTCCTTCGGGTGCAGGAAGGTGATCCTCGACCCCATGGAACCCCGCCGGGGCTCGTCGTACAGAACGCGTACCCCGCGCTCCCGGATCTCCGCCGCGTCGGCGTCCACGTCCGCCGTGCCGAAGGCGATGTGGTGGACGCCCTCGCCGTTCTTCGCGAGCCACTTCGCGACGGTGGAGTCCTCGCGGACCGGTTCGAGGAGCTGGAGGTAGGTCGAACCGCCGTCCGACGTATCGTTGATCTTGAGCATGGCCTCGCGCACGCCCTGCTCCTCGTTGACCTCCGTGTGGAACACCTCGAAGCCGTAGGTGGCACGGTAGAAGGCGACGGTCGCGTCCAGGTCGTGGCAGGCGATTCCGATGTGGTCGATTCGCGTCAGCATGGTTTCAGTGCAGCGCTCCGGAGGTGGTTACGCAACGTGCGCGCGATCACACCGACGGCACGATGACGGGCGGGGTACCGCTCAGTACATTCGAGTAAACCCTCGTTCACTCCTCGGCCTGTGCGGGCCGGAAAAGGGGATCGCACCTCATGTCTTCTGCAACGAACGGCACGACCTCCGTCATCGTCGCGGGTGCCCGCACCCCGATGGGGCGGCTGCTCGGCTCGCTGAAGTCCTTCTCCGGGGCCGACCTCGGCGGCTTCGCCATCAAGGCAGCCCTGGACCGCGCGGGGATCGGCGGCGACCAGGTCCAGTACGTGATCATGGGGCAGGTGCTCCAGGCGGGCGCGGGCCAGATCCCCGCCCGGCAGGCCGCCGTGAAGGCCGGCATCCCCATGAACGTCCCGGCGCTCACCGTCAACAAGGTGTGCCTGTCCGGGCTCGACGCCATCGCCCTGGCCGACCAGCTCATTCGCGCCGGTGAATTCGACATCGTCGTCGCCGGCGGCCAGGAGTCCATGACCAACGCGCCCCACCTGCTGCCCAAGTCCCGCGAGGGCTTCAAGTACGGCGCCGTCGGGATGCTGGACGCGATGGCCCACGACGGCCTGACCGACCCCTTCGAGAGCATCGCCATGGGCGAGTCGACCGAGAAGCACAACACGCGGCTCGGCATCGCCCGCCCCGAGCAGGACGAGATCGCCGCGCTCTCCCACCAGCGGGCCGCCGCCGCCCAGAAGAACGGTCTCTTCGAGGCGGAGATCACCCCCGTCGAGGTGCCGCAGCGCAAGGGCGACCCGGTGCTGTTCAGCAAGGACGAGGGCATCCGCGGCGACACCACCGCCGAATCGCTGGGCCGGCTGCGCCCGGCCTTCGCCAAGGACGGCACGATCACCGCGGGTACCTCCTCGCAGATCTCCGACGGCGCGGCGGCCGTGGTCGTCATGAGCAAGGCCAAGGCCGAGGAACTGGGCCTGGCCTGGATCGCGGAGATCGGCGCCCACGGCAACGTCGCGGGTCCGGACAACTCTTTGCAGTCGCAGCCCTCCAACGCGATCCGCCACGCCCTCGACAAGGAGGGCCTCGACGTCGCGGACCTGGACCTCATCGAGATCAACGAGGCGTTCGCCGCGGTCGCCGTGCAGTCCATGAAGGATCTCGGCGTGTCCACCGAAAAGGTGAACGTCAACGGGGGCGCCATCGCCCTCGGCCACCCCATCGGCATGTCCGGCGCCCGGCTGGTGCTGCACCTGGCGCTGGAGCTGAAGCGGCGCGGCGGCGGGGTCGGCGCGGCGGCGCTGTGCGGCGGCGGCGGACAGGGCGACGCGCTGATCGTGCGCGTGCCGAAGTCCTGACCCGCGCCGTCCCCCTCGACCCGTCCCCCACGGACGTGACCCACCCCGCTCTCCACGGAACGGAGCTGTGATGCAGGACGTCTCCTCACTGGTCGCCCAGGCCAGGGAAGGCCGGCCCCGGGCCGTGGCCCGGCTGATCTCCCTGGTGGAGGGGGCGTCCGCCCAGCTCCGGGAGGTGATGGCGGCCCTCGCCCCGCTGACCGGCGGGGCCTACGTGGTCGGGCTGACCGGGTCGCCGGGCGTGGGCAAGTCGACGTCCACGTCGGCGCTGGTCACCGCCTACCGCAAGCAGGGCCGGCGGGTCGGCGTGCTCGCGGTCGACCCCTCCTCGCCGTTCTCGGGCGGGGCCCTGCTCGGCGACCGCGTGCGGATGTCCGAGCACGCCTCCGACCCGGGCGTCTACATCCGCTCCATGGCGACCCGCGGCCACCTCGGCGGGCTCGCCTGGGCGGCGCCGCAGGCCATCCGGGTGCTGGACGCGGCGGGCTGCGAGGTGATCCTCGTGGAGACGGTCGGCGTGGGGCAGTCGGAGGTGGACATCGCCTCCCAGGCGGACACCTCCGTCGTCCTGCTCGCCCCGGGCATGGGCGACGGCATCCAGGCCGCCAAGGCGGGCATCCTGGAGATCGGCGACGTGTACGTGGTCAACAAGGCCGACCGGGACGGCGCGGACGCGACGGCCCGGGAGCTGAACCACATGCTGGGCCTCGGCGAGGCCCGCGCGCCCGGCGACTGGCGCCCGCCCATCGTGAAGACGGTCGCCTCGCGCGCCGAGGGCGTCGACGAGGTCGTCGAGGCGCTGGAGAAGCACCGCGCCTGGATGGAGGAGCGCGGCGTGCTCGCCGAGCGGCGCCGGGTGCGGGCGGCCCGCGAGGTGGAGGCCATCGCGGTCACCGCCCTGCGCGAACGCATCGGCGACCTGCGCGGCGACAGCCGCCTGGACGCCCTCGCGGAGCGCATCGTCGCCGGGGAACTGGACCCGTACCGCGCCGCCGACGAACTGGTGGCGGGCCTCACGAAGAGCTGAGGGCCGAGGGCGCCGGGCCCCGGCCGGAGGCCGCCCGCCCGCCGGGGCACCGCACGCCGGGGCACCGCACGCCGGGGCACCGCCGGACGCGCGGCCCGCGGCGTCGCGGCGGTCCCGGCGCCCGCCGCGTCAGTCGTCGTCGCGGTCGTCGTCCGTGTGGTCGCGGGTCACCTCGCCCGTGCGGAGGTCGACGCGCCAGTCGCGGTCGTCGTGGCCCGGGGCGCGGGTCTCGACCTCCCAGGCGGGCACGCGGCCGTCCTCGTCCAGTTCGACCGAGGTCACCGTGCCCTCGCCGGCCGCCGCCCGCGCCGCGTCCGCCGCGTCCACCAGGGCGCCCTTCAGGGCGGCCCGCACCTCGGCCGTGTCGTCCTCGTGCTCCCGGTGCGAGCCGAGCACCCGGCCGTCCGCCGGGTCGACCAGGACGCGGCGCCAGTCCCCGCCGCCGGTCAGCACGTCGACCTCCCAGACCGGCCGCCCGCCCGCGTCGTCCTCGTCGTCCAGCTCGGCCGCGACGGCCGTGCCCGGCGTGTGGCGCAGCGCCGCGGCGACGGCCCCGGCCGCGTCCACCCGCCCGGAGCCGCCCCCGCGGTCCTCCGGCGCGCGGTCGGCGCTCCCCCGGGCGTCCGCGGCCCGCACCTCGGCCCGCCGCGCGGCGGACCCGTCGTCGCCGGTCGCCAGGGCCGTCGCGGCACCGCCTCCGATCACGACGGCGGCGGCCACGGCGGCGATCACGATGTTGCGCTTCATCCTGTTTCTCCCCGAGTCGGTCGGATTCCCGCGCTCTACTGTCCCCGGCCGACGCTGAGGGGAACCTGAAGCCTCCTGAAGAGTTCTTCAGGCCGGCTTTGCCACCCTCTACCCATGCGCCCACCCGTGAGCCCCCGCCATCCCGCCCCCGGCGTCCCGCGCCGCCCGCCGCGCCTCCTGATCGTCGAGGACGAGCGGCGCCTCGCCGTCTCCCTCGCCCGGGGCCTGACCGCCGAGGGGTACGCGGTGGACGTCGTCCACGACGGGCGCGAGGGGCTGCGCCGGGCCGCGGAGGGCGCGTACGACCTGGTGCTGCTCGACATCATGCTGCCCGGCCTCGACGGCTACCGGGTCTGCGCCGCCCTGCGCGCCGCCGGACACGGTGTGCCGATCCTCATGCTCACCGCCAAGGACGGCGAGTACGACGAGGCCGAGGGGCTCGACACCGGCGCCGACGACTACCTGACGAAGCCCTTCTCGTACGTCGTCCTGGTCGCCCGGGTGAAGGCGCTGCTGCGGCGCGGGGAGGCGTCCGGCGTCCGCGCGGTCCACGTCGTGGGCGGTCTGCGGGTCGACACCGCGGCCCGCCGCGTCCTCCTGGACGGCACCGAGGCCGCCCTCACCGCCAAGGAGTTCGCCGTCCTGGAGGAACTGGTGCTGCGCGCCGGGCAGGTGGTGTCCAAGGCGGAGATCCTGGAACAGGTCTGGGACTTCGCCTACGAGGGCGACCCCAACATCGTCGAGGTGTACGTCAGCGCCCTGCGCCGCAAGCTGCGCCCCGGGCTGATCCGCACGGTGCGCGGCGCCGGGTACCGGCTGGAGGCCGGGGGATGAGCCGGCTCCTCGGCTCGGTGCGGGCGCGGGCCACGCTCGGCGCCACCCTCGTGGTCGCGGTCGCCCTGTGCGCCGCCGGGGCCGCCGTGCTGCTCTCCCTGCGCACCAGCCTGCTCGGGGAGGCGGGCGTCCGGGCGGAGCGCACGGCGCGGGAGGTCGCCGCCGAACTGGCGGTCGGGACGGCGTACGACCGGCTGTCGCTGGACGCGGACGACCGGCCGGTGCAGGTCGTCGACGAGGACGGCCGGCTGGTCGCCGCCAGCGAGGACCTGGAGGCGGTCGAGGGCACCGGGGTCGCCGAGGTCCGCCCGCACCGGTCCGCGGGCGCCGGCGCCCGCGACGGCGCGTTCGGCGACCGCGACGACGACCGCGACGGCGACGACGATGACGACGACGATGACGACGATGACGATGACGACGACCGCGCCGCCGCCCGGCAGCCGCTCGCCCCCGGGGAGATCGGCACGCGCACCGGCGTCCGGGACGGCCGGGCGACCGTCGACGGGGACACGGAGGACTACCGGTTCGTCGCCGTGCCCGTCGAGACCGGGGACCGGGGCCGCCTCACCGTGCACGCCGGTGCCCCGCTCGCCGCGGCACGGGGCGCGGTGCGCACCGCGCTGACCGTCATGCTGATCGGCTTCCCGCTGCTGCTCGCCGTCGTCGCGGGCGTGACCTGGCTGGTCACCCGGCGCGCGCTGCGCCCGGTGGAGGGCATCCGCCGGGAGATGGCGGCGATCACCGCCTCGGCGGACCTGACCCGCCGGGTCCCCGTGCCCGTCACCCGCGACGAGGTGGCCCGGCTCGCCCTGACGACCAACGAGACCCTGGCCGCGCTGGAGACCTCGGTGGAGCGCCAGCGGCGTTTCGTCGCCGACGCCTCCCACGAACTGCGCAGCCCCATCGCCTCGCTCCGCACCCAGTTGGAGGTCGCCGCCGCGCACCCGGCGCTGCTCGACCTGGACGCGGCGGTGGAGGACACCGTACGGCTCCAGCGGCTCGCCGCCGACCTGCTGCTGCTCGCCCGGCTCGACGCGGGGGAGCGGCCCGCCGCAGTCCCCGTCGACCTCGCCGCCCTGGCCCGCGAGGAGGCCCGGGGCCGGACCGGGGTCACGGTGCGCGGCGAGGAGGCGGTGGCGGTGTCCGGCTCGCGCGGGCAGCTCGGGCGGGTGCTCGCCAACCTGCTCGACAACGCCGCCCGGCACGCCCGCACGGCGGTGGAGGTGTCGGTACGGCGGGAGGGCGGCGCGGCGGTGGTCGGCGTCGCCGACGACGGGGCGGGGGTGCCCGAGGCCGACCGGGAGCGGATCTTCGCGCGCTTCGTCCGGCTCGACGAGGCCCGCGGCCGGGACGAGGGCGGGGCCGGGCTGGGGCTGGCCATCGCCCGCGACGTGGCTCTCCGGCACGGGGGCACGCTCACCGTGGGGGACGCGCCGTCGGGCGGAGCCCTGTTCGAGCTCCGCCTGCCGCTCGGTCAGCCGGCTTGAGTCAGGGGCGTCCGCGCTGCCCGCGCAGGTGCTCCGCGATGGGCTTCAGCGCCTTGTCCAGCTCGGTCAGCGCCTCGGGGTCCAGCAGGTCGATGAAGTGCCTGCGGACCGAGGCGACGTGATGTGGGGCCACCTTCCGCATGGTCTCCCGGCCGTGCTCGGTGAGGACGGCGTACAGCCCCCGGCGGTCGGACTCGCAGTTCTCGCGGCGGACCAGGTTCGCGTTCTCCATGCGGGTGATCTGGTGCGAGAGGCGGCTCTTGGACTGGAGGGTGGCGGAGGCGAGGTCGCTCATCCGCATCCGGTCGTCCTCCGACTCGGAGAGGTTCACCAGGATCTCGTAGTCGTTCATCGTCAGGCCGAACGGCTGCAGATCCTTTTCGAGCTGGTACGTCAACAGCCTGTTGACCTCCAGGTGGGTGCGCCACGCACACTGCTCGGTGTCGGTCAGCCAGCGGGTGGCCGTCTCGGTCTCCATGAATGAAGTCTACCTAAAAGGTTGAATGACGAACTAGTGAGGTCGGTCCGTGACGCGGACGGTGCGCACGCGTTCGAGGTCACACTCCGCAGATTACCGCTCACGGCCCGCAGTGGCGGCGGTGCTCTCCCGGCTGTCCGGGAAGGCCCGGTACCCCGTCCCGCCCAGGCGGACGTGCCGGGGGTACCCCCTTCGAGTATGCCCCCGCTACTCCGGGGCGCCCCCCACGGGACGTTCCGGCACCAGTTCCTCGCTCGACTGCAGCAGGATCGTCCCGGCCCCCGTGAACTCCAGTTGGTGCTCCTCGCCGGAGGCCCCGCCGAGGCCCGTCAGCGCACGTAGACCGCCCAGTACGCCGCTGAGGTACCCGTGGTCGTAGTGGTGGCACGGAGAGGGGCAGTCGGCCCAGCCGACCAGTGCCCGCGGGTCCACCCGCAGCGGGGGTTCCATGAACACCACGGGGCCGTTCGAGGCGGCCACGAACCGCCCCGTTCCCAGCAGGGTCAGGAATCCCGGCACGATCGACTGTTTGAGCGTGAGACTTGGCTGAAAAGCGAGCAGGTTGCCGGAGCGAATGGTCAGGTTGCCCTCATCCAGGTCGTACGAGTTCACGTCGAAGGCCCGGTCGGCGAGGAGCATCTTGCCCGAGCCCTCGGCCACCACCCAGTCGCTCGCGTGCAGAGGCGAATGGAACGAACCCCGCACCAGGGGCTCCAGCGGGCCGTGCCCGATGCCGTTGAACGCCACCGTCCCGTAGTAGGCGATCATCTTGCCCTTCTGGAGGAACCACGGGTTCCCCTCGAGTTCCACACAGAAGGTGTACTCGTCGACGTTGTCGTCGCCCGGCAGGGTGACCGGGTCGTGGACGACCGGACCGGTGCCCGGGGTTCCGGGGACGCTCACAGCTTCTCCTCCGACGCCTGGACGTAGACCGTGCCGCTGCCCTCGAAGGCGAGCCGGAACGCCTCCCCGGAGCCGCGCCCCACCATGTCCCGCCAGCCCAGCGCGGCGGTCAGCCGGTCCCGGACGTCCCCGTGGTGGGCGACGTAGGCCCGCGGGTCCACGTGCACCGGCCGCCCCGGCACCACCGGGACCTCCAGGACGCCCCCGTGGGCCAGCACCGCGAGCGAGCCGTGCCCCGTGAGCGTCGTGGTGAACAGCCCCTGCCCGCCGACCTGGCCGCGGACCACGCCCCGCAGCCCGTCCCTCGAGCCGAGGAAGACCGTGCCCCGCTCCAGCGTCGCCTCGAAGACGAGGAGCCGGTCCGCCTCCACGCAGAGGGTGTCGCCGCAGAGGTGGATCACCTGCACGTGGTGGCCGCCGTGCCCGAAGAACACCGTGCCGCTGCCCTCGACCGCCATCAGCGGCACGTCCTCGTCGGCCAGCCGGCGCCCCACCACCGGCATCACCCGGTTCCCGCCGTCGCGCACCAGCGGGGTGAAGGACACCTCGCCCCGGTAGGCGAGCATCGCGCCGCGCCGGGCGAGCAGCCGCCGGCCGGGGGAGACGGCGGCCCGGATCATCCGCGGGTTGATCTCCTCGAAGGCCATCTCAGAGGTCCCCCGCGATCGTCCGCCGCTCGCTGGGCTGGACGTACACCAGACCGTCGCCCTCGAAGCGGATCTGGAACGCCTCCCCGCCGCCCTCGCCGAGGAAGGTGCGGTACGTCACGCCCGACTGGAAGGTCTGCCGCAGGTCCCCCTGGTGGGCGACGTAGGCGCCCGGGTCGACGGTGAGCGGGTACCGGTGGCTGACCCGCAGCACCACCGCAGGGCCGGCCGACAGGATCGCCGCCTGCCCGTGCCCCTCCAGGGTCGTGGTGAACAGTCCGTTGCCCTGCGCGGCCCCGCGCACCCCGGTGAAGTCGGTGCCGGTGCGCAGCCCCGCCTCGGCGGCGAGGAAGTTCTCCGACTCCACGCGGAGCCGGTCGCCGTGGAGCCGCACGAGGTTGATCTCGGCCGCGCGGTCGGCGAACCAGCACGTGCCCCGCCCGCGCACCTCCATCACGGTCATCCGCTCGCCGGTCAGGCGCCGGCCCACCACCCCCCGCAGCCCCTCGCCCCCGCCCGTCAGCCTCTTGAAGGTCATCTCCCCGTCGTACGCCACCATCGACCCGTTCTTCGCCTTCACGGCGTCCCCGGTCAGGTCGACGGCGAGCACCTTGCTGCCCTGCAGTCGGAACATCGCCACGGGGGCGACGGTATCCGCCGGACGGACACGCGGGGAATGCCGCCGGGCGACCCCCGGCGCCGGACGCGGCGGGGGTTTGCCACAATGGGGGAGCTTGTGCGCGCGTTCACAAAGCGTCGCCGCACCGGCGCACCCCCCGATCCGTCCCGTCTCTCCACCGAAGGTGACCCGTGGACCTCAAGACCGCCACCGCCCTCCGCCGACTCCGCCTGGTCTCGGGCCCCGAGGCGATCTCCTTCCTGCTGCTGCTCGTCTGCTCCGTGCTGAAGCGGACCACGGACTTCAACGCGGTGCCGGCCATGGGAATGATCCACGGCGTCCTCTTCGTGCTCTACGTCGTCTTCTGGGCCGACGCCTGGAACCGCGCCAAGTGGTCCCTGGGCACCGCCGGCCTGTACTTCGCCCTCTCCGTGCTGCCGGGCGGCGGCTTCTACGCCGAGCGCCGCCTCAAGCGCGAGGCCGAGAGCGCGGTCATCGCCTCCCGCGCCCGCCAGGAAGGGGTCGTCGGCGCATGATCGTCGCCTTCTCCGTGACGCCGCTGGGCGTCGGCGAGGACGTCGGCGAGTACGTGGCCGACGCGGTCCGGGTGGTGCGCGAGTCGGGGCTGCCGCACCGCACCGACGCGATGTTCACCTCCGTCGAGGGCGAGTGGGACGAGGTCATGGACGTCGTCCGGCGGGCCGTCGCCGCGGTCGAACGCCGGGCGCCGCGCGTCTCCCTCGTCCTCAAGGCGGACCTGCGCCCCGGGGTGACGGACGGCCTCACCTCGAAGGTCGAGACGGTCGAACGCCACCTCGCCGGATGACCGGCGCGGGCGCCGGTACCGAAAGGCGAGACGACAGGGCCCGGCATATGACCGGCCGGTAAGGTCTGGTGCCGTGCCGAAGCCGCTCAGTCTCTCCTTCGATCCGATCGCCCGCGCCGACGAACTGTGGAAGCAGCGCTGGGGCGGTGTCCCGTCCATGGCCGCGATCACCTCGATCATGCGGGCGCACCAGATCCTGCTGGCCGAGGTCGACGCCGTGGTCAAGCCGTACGGGCTGACCTTCGCGCGCTACGAGGCCCTGGTGCTGCTCACCTTCTCCAAATCGGGCGAGCTGCCGATGTCCAAGATCGGCGAACGGCTCATGGTGCACCCCACGTCCGTGACGAACACCGTGGACCGCCTGGTCCGCTCCGGCCTGGTGGCCAAGCGCCCCAACCCCAACGACGGCCGCGGCACCCTCGCCACCATCACCGACAGGGGCCGCGAGGTCGTCGAGTCCGCCACCCGCGACCTGATGGCCATGGACTTCGGCCTGAGCGCCTACGACGCCCAGGAGTGCACCGACATCTTCACCATGCTCCGCCCCCTGCGGGTGGCGGCGGGCGACTTCGAAGACGACTGACCACCGGCCGGCGCGCCCGTCGCAGGCCGCCGCCGGCGGCACCGCGGCGGCGTCGGCCGGTCCGTTCACAGGGGGACGCCATGCGCATGGGGATCACCGGGCATCGGGGGCTCGGTGGGGATGTGGAGCGGTGGGTGCGGGAGAGGCTCGGGGTGGCCGTGCGGGCGTGTGACGCCGCCGGGCTGGTCGGGGTCTCGTGCGTCGCGGACGGGCCCGACGCCTGGTTCGCCGAAGCCGTACTGGCGCACGGGGGCCGTCTGGAGGTGGTCATCCCGGCGGCCGGGTACCGCGCGGCTCTTCCGGAGTGGCACCACGCCACCTACGACGCCCTGCTGGAGCGGGCGTGCGAGGTGCACGGGACCGGCATGGAGGAGTCGACGTCCGAGGCGCACATGGCGGGCTCGGAGATCCTCGTGGGCCTGTCCGACGCGCTCCTCGCGGTGTGGGACGGCGAGCCCGCCCGGGGCTTCGGCGGCACCGCCGACGTGGTCGCGTACGCGGAGCGCAGTGGTGTGCCCGTACGGGTCCTGTGGCCGGAGGAGGCCACCCGCTGACCAGGGCCGCGAGCCCGGCCTGATCCAAACGAAAGACCCTGGCGCTCCCCGCCGTCGCGGGGGTTTTCCGGGAGGTTACGCTCGTGTCCATGAAGCGAAGCGTGTTGACCCGCTACCGGATCATGGCCTATGTGACCGGTGTCCTGCTCGTCGCGCTGACCATCGGCATGATCGGCAAGTACGCGCTCAAGATGGACGGCGCGGCCGACTTCACGCAGGTCGTCAGCATCGCCCACGGCTGGCTGTACGTCGTGTACCTGATCTTCGCGTTCGACCTCGGCTCCAAGCTGAAGTGGCCGGTCAAGAAGCAGATCTGGGTGCTGCTGGCCGGCACCGTGCCCACGGCCGCCTTCTTCGTGGAGCGCCGGATCACCCGCGAGCTGGACGCGGCTGCCGCCGCCGGGACGCCCGTGGCCGCCGAGGCGTAGCCCCGCCCGCTCCGGCACCGCCGCACGGAGCAGCGCGCGGCGGTGAGCGATCGCCCCCTGCCGGGACACCCCGGTAAATTCGGGTGTATGGACGCTGATGCCGTGGAGGAGGGCCGCCGCCGCTGGCAGGCCCGGTACGACGCCGCGCGCAAGCGGGAGGCGGACTTCGGCACGCTCTCCGGCGACCCGGTGGAGCCGGTCTACGGACCGCGGCCGGGGGACCGGTACCAGGGGTTCGAGCGGATCGGCTGGCCGGGGGAGTACCCCTTCACCCGGGGCCTGTACGCGACCGGGTACCGGGGGCGCACCTGGACCATCCGGCAGTTCGCCGGCTTCGGGAACGCGGCGCAGACCAACGAGCGGTACCGGACCATCCTGCGCAACGGCGGCGGCGGGCTCTCCGTCGCCTTCGACATGCCGACGCTGATGGGCCGCGACTCCGACGACCCGCGCTCGCTCGGCGAGGTCGGCCACTGCGGGGTCGCGGTCGACTCCGCCGCCGACATGGAGGTGCTGTTCGACGGCATCCCGCTCGGCGACGTCACCACGTCCATGACGATCAGCGGGCCCGCCGTCCCCGTCTTCTGCATGTACCTCGTCGCCGCCGAACGCCAGGGCGTCGACCCCGCCGTGCTCGACGGCACCCTCCAGACGGACATCTTCAAGGAGTACATCGCCCAGAAGGAGTGGCTCTTCCCGCCCGAGCCCCACCTGCGGCTCATCGGCGACCTCATGGAGTACTGCACGGAGGGCATCCCCGCCTACAAGCCGCTCTCCGTCTCCGGCTACCACATCCGCGAGGCCGGGGCGACGGCCGCGCAGGAGCTGGCGTACACCCTCGCGGACGGCTTCGGGTACGTGGAGCTGGGACTCAGCCGCGGACTGGACGTGGACGTCTTCGCACCGGGCCTGTCCTTCTTCTTCGACGCGCACGTCGACTTCTTCGAGGAGATCGCCAAGTTCCGCGCCGCCCGCCGCGTCTGGGCCCGCTGGATGCGCGACACCTACGGCGCGCGCGGGGAGCGGGCTCAGCGGCTGCGCTTCCACACCCAGACCGCCGGCGTCTCGCTCACCGCCCAGCAGCCGTACAACAACGTGGTGCGCACCGCCGTGGAGGCGCTGGCCGCGGTCCTCGGCGGCACCAACTCCCTGCACACCAACGCCCTGGACGAGACGCTGGCGCTCCCCGGCGAGCAGGCCGCCGAGATCGCCCTGCGCACCCAGCAGGTGCTGATGGAGGAGACCGGCGTCGCCAACGTCGCCGACCCGCTCGGCGGCTCCTGGTACGTCGAGCGGCTCACGGACCGGATCGAGGCCGACGCCGAGCGGATCTTCGAACGGATCCTGGAACTCGGCAGGCGGGCCCGCCCCGACGGACGGCACCCCGTCGGCCCCGTCACCTCCGGCATCCTGCGCGGCATCGAGGAGGGCTGGTTCACCGGCGAGATCGCCGAGTCCGCCTTCCGCCACCAGCGGGCCCTGGAGAAGGGCGAGCGGAAGGTCGTCGGCGTCAACGTCCACACCGGGTCCGTCACCGGCGACCTGGAGATCCTCCGGGTCGGCCACGAGGTCGAGCGCGAGCAGGTGCGCGCGCTCGGCGCCCGCCGCGCCGCCCGCGACGACCGGTCCGTACGGGGCGCCCTAAACGCCCTGACCGGCGCCGTCCGCTCCGGCGCGCACACGATCGGGCCGATGCTCGACGCGGCCCGCGCGGAGGCGACCCTCGGGGAGATCTGCGGGGTGCTGCGCGCGGAGTGGGGCGAGTACACCGAGCCCCCGGTCTTCTGACGGGCCGCCGGCGAGGCGCGCGGGCCGCCCGTCGCCGGCCCCCCGCCTCACGCCTCCCGCAGCCCCCGGATCAGCAGGCGGGTGAAGCCGCGTATCCACGTCTCGTCGGCCGGCTCCCCGCTGACCAGGGTGCGGTGCACCACGGCGCCCGCCACCACGTCGAAGACCAGGTCGGCGGTGCGGCCCGCCTCGGCCGGATCGGTCTGCGGCGGCAGTTCGCCGCGCGCCCGCGCGCGGGCCTTGCCCTCCACCACCAGCCGTTTCTGCCGCTCCACGATGGAGGCCCGGATGCGTTCGCGCAGCGCCTCGTCCCGGGTCGACTCGGCCACCACCGCCATCAGCCCGCTCCGCGCCTCCGGCCGGGCCAGGATCTCCGCGAACTGCCAGACGACGCCCTCGACGTCGGCGGCGAGGCTGCCCCGGTCGGGCAGCCGCAGTTCGTCGAAGAGTTCGGCGACCGCGTCCACGACCAGCTCGTTCTTGCCCGACCAGCGGCGGTAGAGCGTCGTCTTGGCGACCCCGGCGCGCGCCGCCACGTCCCCCAGGGTCAGCTTCGACCAGCCCAGATCCACCAGGGCCGCCCGGGTCGCGGCCAGGATCGCGGCGTCGGCCGCGGCACTGCGCGGACGCCCGGCGCTCCTCCCGCGCGTGCTGCTCTGCATCCACGGACCATATCCGGCCGTTCCCGGGCCGCCCGTGAGGGAGATCACCGGGGCCGGCCGCCACGGCGGCCCGCTGTGCCATTACGCTACGGGTCGTAGCGAAAGCGCGGGCGTGCCCGTGCCCGAGCGACGACCACCGGCGCGGGTGGGGACCCGGCGCCACACGGCGCACCGCCGAACGGCACACATCCGGGCGGCCTTTCACGCCGCTTTTCACACCTGCGCGGGGGACGGGGGAGGATGGACCCATGCAGCCACGGAACATGTCCATGAGCGGGGTCGTCGACCTCGCCGCGGTGAAGGCGGCCCAGGAGGCCAAGGCGAAGGCGGAGCAGGCGCGCGCGGAGGCGGCCCGGCACGGCGGCCCGGGGGCCGTCTCCCCGGCCGACCTCGTCATCGACGTCGACGAGGCGGGCTTCGAGGCCGACGTCCTGCAGCGGTCCACCGAGGTCCCGGTCGTCATCGACTTCTGGGCCGAGTGGTGCGAGCCCTGCAAGCAGCTCAGCCCGGTCCTGGAACGCCTCGCCGTCGAGTACGCCGGCCGCTTCCTCCTCGCCAAGATCGACGTCGACGCCAACCAGATGCTGATGCAGCAGTTCGGCGTCCAGGGCATCCCGGCGGTGTTCGCGGTGGTCGCCGGACAGGCGCTGCCGCTCTTCCAGGGCGCCGCCGGCGAGGCCCAGATCCGCCAGACCCTGGACCAGTTGGTGCAGGTCGCCGAGGAGCGCTTCGGCCTGACCGGTCTGGTCGTCGACCCCGAGGCGGAGCCGGGCGCCGCGCGCCCCGCCGCCCCCGAGCGCCCCGCCGGACCGCACGACGCCGCGCTGGAGGCCGCCGTCCGCGCGCTGGACGCGGGCGATCTGGCCGGCGCCGTCCAGGCGTACAAGAACGTACTGGCCGAGGAGCCGGCCAACACCGAGGCCAAGCTCGGCCTCGCCCAGGCGGAACTGCTCCAGAGGGTGCAGGACGCCGATCCGCAGCGGGTGCGCCAGGAGGCCGCCGAGCGTCCGGGCGACGCCCAGGCGCAGATCGCCGCGGCCGACCTGGACCTGGTCGGCGGTCACGTCGAGGACGCCTTCTCGCGCCTCGTCGACACCGTGCGGGTGACCGCCGGGGAGGACCGGGACGCGGTGCGGCTGCGGCTGCTGGAGCTGTTCGAGGTCGTCGGCGCCGACGACCCCCGGGTGGCCGCGGCGCGCAGGGCGCTCGCCCGCGCGCTGTACTGAGGACCGGACGGGCCCCGGCCGGTCGCCGACCGGAGGGGCCCGTGGGAAACAGCCGTCGAAGAGACGGCGATGCGGCCGCGGTTTGCCAAATCTTGGCAATCGCGGCCGCTGTTACTGTCGGTAAGTCGGGCTCGTCGGTCTGTCGGGGTCCGTCCGGTTAGGCGCCTCTTTGTTCCGGCCCCGTGAGGCACCCAGCGTCGCCGTCCGGCGGCGGCGTGTCGTGTTGCGGACAGATGGCCGTTACCAGCGAGTAACGAACCCCCTTGTGCGGGCGGCGAGAATGCACCACGATCGGCGACGCTCGGTCCATTCCCCGCAGCCCGAGAGCCAGTCGGGTCGCGGGGCTCCCTGGGTCCCCACCGAGCGGTTCCGGCGGCAGGTGCGCCGGTTCCTGGGCAGGGGGGTCTTCGCCCACCCGGTGAAGCCTGCCCAGCAGGGTTGTGCGTGATGTGCGTCAGGCGCGACCAGTGGTTGTCGCTCGGGGGTGAACGCCGGTGATTCGGGCGCGTTGTCGCGTGCCGCCGAGCGCGGGCGCTCTCCTTCCCGAGGACGTAGCACTTCTCCCATCCCTGCCCGGCCGAGCCGCCGAACCGGGGCGAGCCGAGGCCAGGGGATGTACGTCCGAGAAGGAGGAAATATGGAGTCCCAGGTGCGTGGCGGGACCAGATGGAAGCGGTTCGCCGTGGTCATGGTGCCCAGCGTGGCCGCCACGGCCGCGATAGGCGTCGCGCTGGCACAGGGCGCGCTCGCCGCCTCGTTCAGCGTCTCCGGCCAGTCGTTCAAGGTGACGGCGGACCGGCTCGAGGGCACGGGCTTCTCCCAGTACGGCGCCATCGACTCGGGTTACACGCTGGACGGCAAGCAGACGGCTCACCCCGTCGCCGTCTCGGCGTTCCAGTCGGCGACGATCAAGGGCATGTGCCAGTCCGTGGTCACCCCGGACATCCCGCTGCTCGGCTCGGTCAGCCTCATGCTGACGGCCGG
This sequence comes from Streptomyces sp. SCSIO 75703, assembly GCF_036607905.1. Taxonomy (NCBI): domain Bacteria; kingdom Bacillati; phylum Actinomycetota; class Actinomycetes; order Kitasatosporales; family Streptomycetaceae; genus Streptomyces; species Streptomyces sediminicola. Next base: position 2,176,423 of record NZ_CP144555.1, on the reverse strand, counting down.
CGGGGGCAAGAACCCGGTCGAGGCCAAGAACCTGTACATCGACGTCGAGGACCTGCAGGCCGACGCCACCTTCCACGGCATCGACATCGGTGTCGCCGCGAAGGACGCGAACAAGGGTCCCGGCATCAAGAAGGGCGACACCGCGAACCCGTACGGATTCGCGCAGCAGGCCGACTCGGCCACGCTGACCGACGTGAAGCAGACGGCGTGGGCGACCACCGCCGGAACCTTCAAGCTCAGCGGACTGAAGATGTCCCTGTCCACGGGTGTCAAGGAGTGCTACTAGGCACTCGCTGACGGGCGGGGGAGCCGAGGCGCCCCCGCCCGTCACCTCTCCGGCCGCGCCCTGGCGCGCGGCCGTCTCTCCACCAGAGCAACGCCGTACCAGGGAGCTGTTTTCCATGAGCGCCGAGACCCCTGCCGCCTCAGGCCAGTTCGTCCGCCGAAGGCAGCAGTTCCGCGTCTGGCGAGGCACGCGGCCGTTCTGGGCCGGACTGTTCGTCGCGCTCGCCGGACTCCCCATCGCCTACTTCCCCTACGCCCACCTCCAGATCGGCCATCTGACACTGGCGATGGCCACCACGGCGGGCGCGGGGTCCCTGATCATCGGCGTGCTGCTGATCGTCCTGGGCATCAGCCTCTGGTTCCAGAAGCACGTCCAGGTCTTCGCGGGCGTGGCGGCGATCCTGCTGGCACTCGTCTCCCTCCCCGTCTCCAACCTCGGCGGCTTCCTCATCGGCTTCCTGCTGGCGCTCATCGGCGGGGCGATGGCCGTCTCGTGGGCGCCGGGCACGCCGTCCGGGGACCCGGGCCGGGAGGGCGTGGCGGCCGGGCGCGCCCCGCGGGAGGAGGCGCCGGCGGCGCCCGCCGCCGCGAAGGCCCCGGAGCCGCTGCCGGAGGACGGGACGGGAGACGGGGCTCCCTCGCCGGCCGCCGAGGCGCCGCAGGACAACGATCTGTCAGGAACGAGCCCGGCCAACGGGGCGAACGGGAGGCACAGTGCCGGCTGACGAGGAGACCCGCGGGACTGACGCGGGCACGTCCCGTGCGAGAAACGGGCCGCGCCACGCGGCACCCAGAAAGCCGCTGTTCACCAGGTTCCACATGCCGGCCGGGAAGGCGATAGCCCTGGCGGCGATGCCCACCGCGGTCCTCATGGGCATGGGGTTCACGCCCACGCTGGCGCTCGCCGACGGCAACGACGCGAACCCGGCGGCCAAGAGCCTGACCGCCGACGAGTACAAGGAGTGCGTGGCCGCCCTGGAGGGGGCGGAGCAGGACGGCACCCCGTCCCCGACGCCCTCCGCGACCGGCGCGGCGGACCGGGAGGACGAGGCCGGGGACGGCGGTGACGGCGGACCGCGGGACGGGGCCGCAGACCAGGGAGCGCAGGGCGGCACGGGCGCCGACGGCGCCGGCAAGGACACGGGCACGGGCGGGAGTTCGCCCTCTTCGCCGGATTCAGGTTCCGGCGACGAGGCGGGCTCCGCGCCCGGCGCCCCGCAGGCCGGGGGGCAGGAGAAGGCGGGCGGCGCCGAGACGTCCCCGGCTGCCCCGGCGCCCTCCGCCTCGGAGAGCGGCGGCGGGCTGCTGACGGACATCGGCGACGCGCTGGAGGACTTCTTCACCGGCGGTGCCAAGGCCGGCGAGACCCCGGCCCCCGGCGCCTCGGCCTCCGGCGGCCCCGCCCAGGACGCCTCCGCCCCGGCGAAGGACACGGCGAAGGACACGGGGAAGGCCACGGGCGAGGACGCCGGCGCGGACGGCGGCGCGGAGAGCGGCAAGGACCCGGCCGGGAAGACCGGCGGCGGGCCCACCGCCCCCGCGCAGGACCCCGCCGCCGAGGAGCCGGCCGAGGAGGCCACCCCCTCGCCGACCCCGACCCCCAGCGCCACCGAGACCCCGGGCAAGGACCTCGACGACTGCCCGGTCGCCACCGACGCGCGGGGCGGCGTCGACAACACCGTCCCGCTGCCGGACGACCCGTGGTACCTCAACGCCAGCTCCCTGCTGCTGAAGGGAGCCTCCTACGAGGGCATCGTCGAGGTGCGCACCGCCAACGGCACCACCAAGAAGGTGCTCAAGTACGTGATCTCCCAGGGCACCGACATCGGCGACCTGCACCAGACCGTCAAGGACGACCAGTCCGGCCGCACCTACCACGTGCAGGCGGCCAAGGGCTCGACGTCCACGATCCGCGACGGCCGCACGGTGATGTACACGGAGCGCATCTCGGGCAACCTGCTCGGGCTGATCCCGGTCACCTTCGACCCGGAGCACCCGCCCCCGCTGGACATCCCGCTGATCTACTTCACCAAGGTGACGGTCGTCCAGGCCGGCCAGTTCGGCGGCACGCTGCACATCCCCGGGCTGCACCAGTACACGAGCTGAGCGGGCACCCCGCGTACGGCCGGAGGGCGCCCCCCGCCCGTGCGGGGAGCGCCCTCCGGCGCCGCTGCGGTCGTCCCGGCCGCGCCTCAGGCGCGGCGGGCCTCGCCCAGGTGGTGCACCCGGACCATGTTGGTGGTGCCGGGGACGCCGGGGGGCGAACCGGCCGTGATCACGACGATGTCCCCGTCGTTGAAGCGGCTCAGCCGGACCATCTCCTGGTCGACCAGGTCCACCATCTCGTCCGTGCTGTTGACGAACGGCACCACGTGCGGCTCCACGCCCCAGCTCAGCGCGAGCTGGTTGCGGGTGGACTCGTCGGTGGTGAAGGCGAGGATCGGCTGCGTGGCGCGGTAGCGCGAGAGGCGGCGCGCGGTGTCGCCGGACTGGGTGAAGGCCACCAGGCCCTTGGCGCCCAGGAAGTCGGCGATCTCGGCGGCGGCACGGGCCACCGAACCGCCCTGCGTACGCGGCTTCTTGCCCGGCACCAGCGGCTGCAGGCCCTTGGAGAGCAGCTCCTGCTCGGCGGCCCGGACGATCTTCGACATGGTCTTGACCGTCTCGACCGGGTAGGCGCCCACGCTCGACTCGGCGGAGAGCATCACCGCGTCGGCGCCGTCCAGGATGGCGTTGGCGACGTCGGACGCCTCGGCGCGGGTCGGGCGCGAGTTGGTGATCATCGACTCCATCATCTGGGTCGCCACGATCACCGGCTTGGCGTTGCGACGGCACAGCTCGATCAGCCGCTTCTGCACCATCGGGACCTTTTCGAGCGGGTACTCGACGGCCAGGTCGCCGCGGGCGACCATGACGCCGTCGAAGGCCATGACGACGTCCGCCATGTTCTCCACCGCCTGCGGCTTCTCCACCTTGGCGATGACGGGCACCCGGCGGCCCTCCTCGTCCATCACCCGGTGCACGTCGGCGATGTCCGCCGCGTTCCGGACGAAGGAGAGGGCGACCAGGTCGCAGCCCATGCGCAGGGCGAACCGCAGGTCCTCGACGTCCTTCTCGGACAGCGCGGGGACGTTCACCGCGGCGCCGGGCAGGTTGATGCCCTTGTGGTCGGAGATGACCCCGCCCTCGATGACCATGGTCCGCACCCGCGGACCGTCGACCTCGGTGACCCTCAGCTCGACGTTGCCGTCGTTGATGAGCACCTGGTCGCCCTTGGCGACGTCGGCGGGCAGGCCCTTGTAGGTGGTACCGCAGATCGTCCGGTCGCCCGGCACGTCCTCGGTGGTGATGGTGAACTCGTCGCCGCGCACCAACTCGACGGGGCCCTCGGCGAAGGTCTCCAGACGGATCTTGGGCCCCTGGAGGTCGGCCAGGACGCCGATCGCCCGGCCCGTCTCCTTGGCCGCGGCCCGGACGCGGTCGTACCGCCCCTGGTGCTCGGCGTGGGTGCCGTGGCTGAAATTGAAGCGGGCCACGTTCATGCCCGCCTCGGTCAGCGCGACGAGCTGCTCGTGGGAGTCGACCGCGGGGCCGAGAGTACAGACGATTTTCGAACGGCGCATGGGGCGATCCTATCTGTTTGTTTCGCTGCGGAATATTCCGTCTGGCGGAAGGTACAGATGGGCGCCGGGGTGCTCACTCGTGAATTCCCGCTCCGGGCCCCGGCGCTTCCTCAGCCGTCCTTTCCGACCAGCTCGTAGGTCTGTGTGGCGATCTCCAATTCCTCGTCCGTGGGAACCACGGCGACCGCCACGCGGGCGTGCGCGGGCGAGATGAGCCGCGCCCCGTCGCCGGGCGCGGTGTTCAGCCCGCCGTCCACCTCCAGGCCCAGGGTCTCCAGGCCGGCGAGGGCAGCCTCGCGCACCGGGGCGGAGTTCTCGCCCACCCCCGCCGTGAAGGCGACCGCGTCCACCCGTCCGAGGACGGCGTAATAGGCCCCGACGTACTTCTTCAGCCGGTGGACGTAGATGTCGAACGCGAGCCGCGCCCGTTCGTCACCGGCCCGCTTCCGGCGGAGGATCTCGCGCATGTCGTTGTCACCGCAGAGTCCGGTCAGACCGCTCCTCTTGTTGAGGAGTTCGTCGATCTCGTCGGCGGACATTCCGCCGACCCGCATCAAATGGAAGATGACGGCAGGGTCCATGTCTCCCGAGCGCGTACCCATCACCAGCCCCTCCAAAGGCGTCAGCCCCATGGAGGTGTCCACGCACCGGCCGCCGCGCACCGCGGAGGCCGAGGCGCCGTTGCCCAGGTGGAGCACGATCACGTTGACGTCCGCGGGTTCCTTGCCCAGCAGGCGCGCGGTGGCCCGGGAGACGTAGGCGTGCGAGGTGCCGTGGAAGCCGTAGCGGCGGACGCGGTGCCGGTCGGCGGTCTCGGTGTCGATCGCGTAGCGGGCGGCCGACTCGGGCATCGTCGTGTGGAACGCGGTGTCGAAGACGGCGACCTGCGGCAGGTCCGGGCGGAGCCCGCGGGCGACGCGGATGCCGGTCAGGTTGGCCGGGTTGTGCAGCGGGGCGACCGGGATCAGGCGTTCGATCTCGGCGAGCACGGCGTCGTCCACCACGGTCGGCTCGGTGAAGCGCCGGCCGCCGTGCACCACCCGGTGCCCGATCGCGGCCAGTTCCGGGGAGTCGAGGCCGAGCCCGTCCTTGGCCAGTTCCTGCGCCACGGCCTCCAGGGCCGCGTCGTGGTCGGCGATGGCGCCCTCGCGCTCCCGGTCCCCGCCGCCCGCCCACAGCGGCCGGTGCCGCAGCCGCGAGGTCTCCTCGCCGATCCGCTCGACCAGGCCCACCGCCAGCCGGCTGTGGTCGCGCATGTCCAGCAACTGGTACTTCACCGACGAGGAGCCGGAGTTGAGGACCAGGACACGGGTGGGGCTCACGGGGCGGACGCCTCCTCGGCGGGGGACTGCTGGGCCTGGATCGCCGTGATGGCGACGGTGTTGACGATGTCCTGGACGAGGGCGCCCCGGGACAGGTCGTTGACCGGCTTGCGCAGCCCCTGGAGGACCGGGCCCACCGCGATGGCCCCGGCCGAACGCTGCACGGCCTTGTAGGTGTTGTTGCCGGTGTTGAGGTCGGGGAAGATCAGCACGGTCGCCTGGCCGGCGACCTCGGAGCCGGGCAGCTTGGTCGCGGCGACCGACGGCTCGACCGCGGCGTCGTACTGGATCGGGCCCTCGATCCGCAGGTCCGGGCGGCGCTCGCGCACCAGCTCGGTCGCCCGGCGGACCTTGTCCACGTCGGCGCCGGAGCCCGAGGTGCCGGTCGAGTACGACAGCATCGCGATCCTCGGCTCCACCCCGAAGCGCGCGGCCGTCTCGGCCGACTGCACGGCGATGTCGGCGAGCTGCTCGGCGTCCGGGGCCGGGTTGACCGCGCAGTCGCCGTAGACGAGGACCTTGTCGGCCAGGCACATGAAGAAGACCGAGGAGACGATCGACGCCTCCGGGGTGGTCTTGATGATCTCGAAGGCCGGGCGGATCGTCGCCGCCGTCGAGTGCGCCGAACCGGACACCATGCCGTCGGCCAGCCCCTCCTCGACCATCAGCGTGCCGAAGTAGGTCACGTCGGAGACCACGTCGTACGCCAGCTCCACGGTGACGCCCCGGTGGGCGCGCAGCGCGGCGTACCGCTCGGCGAAGGCGTCGCGCAGTTCGCTGGTGGCCGGGTCGATCAGGGTGGTGTCGCCCAGGTCGATGCCGAGGTCGGCGGCCTTCTTGCGGATCTGCTCGACCGGACCGAGGAGGATCAGCTCGCACACGCCCCGGCGCAGCAGCACCTCGGCGGCGTGCAGCACGCGCTCCTCGGTGCCCTCGGGCAGGACGACCCGGCGCAGTCTGCTTCGCGCCTGTTCCAGGAGCTGGTGCTCGAACATCATCGGCGTGACCCGGTCGCCGCTGGGCGCGGAGACGCGGCTGCTGAGGGCGGTGGTGTCGACGTACCGCTCGAAGAGGCCGAGGGCGGTCTCCGCCTTGCGGGGCGTGGCCGCGTTGAGCTTGCCCTCCAAGGAGAAGAGCCGCTCGGCGGTGGGGAAGCTGTTGGCCGGCACGGAGAGCACCGGGGTGCCGGGGGCGAGGCGGGCGGCCAGGGTGAGGATGGCCTCGCCGGGCACCTCGTCCAGGGTGAGCAGCACCCCGGCGATCGGCGGGGTGCCGGCGCTGTGCGCGGCGAGGGCGCCGATCACCAGGTCGGCGCGGTCGCCGGGGGTGACCACCAGGCAGCCCGGGGTCAGCGCGGCCAGCAGGTTGGGCAGCATGGCCCCGCCGAAGACGAAGTCCATGGTGTCGCGGGCCAGGCCGGAGTCGTCGCCGAGGACCACCTTCGCGCCGAGCGCGTGCACGATCTGGGAGACGGGCGGCGCGGACAGGGCCGGCTCGTCGGGCACCACCCAGCACGGCACCGGCAGCCGGTCGGCGAGCCGGGCGGCGATCTCGTCCCGGTCCTCGCGGGCCACCCGGTTGGTGACCATGGCGAGCACGTCGCAGCCGAGGCCGTCGTAGGCGCGGAAGGCGTTGCGGGTCTCGGCGAGCACCGATTCGGCGGACTGCCCGCGGCCGCCGACCACGGGGAGGACGGAGGCGCCGAACTCGTTGGCGAGGCGGGCGTTGAGCGCCAGCTCGTCCGGGAACTGGGTCTCCGCGTAGTCGGTGCCGAGCACCAGCACCACGTCGTAGTCGCGGGCGACCCGGTGGAAGCGGTCGACCAGGGCGGAGACCAGCTCGTCGGTGCCCCGCTCGGCCTGGAGCGCGGACGCCTCCTCGTAGCCCAGTCCGTAGACGGTGGCCGGGTCCTGGGCGAGGCGGTAGCGGGCCCGCAGCAGCTCGAAGAGCCGGTCGGGCCCGTCGTGCACCAGGGGGCGGAAGACGCCGACGCGGTCGACCTGCCGGGTCAGGAGTTCCATGACCCCCAGCTCGACGATCTGCCGGCCGTCGCCGCGGTCGATGCCGGTCACGTACACGCTGCGCGTCACGCGGACTCTCCGTTTCGTCTGAGGCGGCGGGTCCCGCGCCCAGAATTCACCCGCGAAGGTGAGCGGAACCCACTTGACAGTACCTTCTCCTGCGGATAGGACGCCCTTCTGTGCGGGGGGCCGGCCGGGCCGGTTCCCGGGGGCCGGAAGGGGTCGGGCGGCTCCCCGGGGGACGTGAAAGAATCGAATCTGGCTCACCGGCGTCAACAGCGAGCAGGAGACACAGCACGATGCGTATCGGAGTTCTCACCGCAGGCGGCGACTGCCCCGGCCTGAACGCAGTGATCCGGTCGGTCGTGCACCGAGCGGTCGACAACTACGGCGACGAGGTCATCGGCTTCGAGGACGGGTACGCCGGTCTGCTGGAGGGCCGCTACCGCGGCCTCGACCTGAACGCGGTCAGCGGCATCCTGGCCCGCGGCGGCACCATCCTCGGCTCCTCCCGGCTGGAGCGCGACCGGCTGCGCGAGGCGTGCGAGAACGCGGCGGACATCGCCCGCGACTTCGGCATCGACGCGCTGATCCCGATCGGCGGCGAGGGCACGCTCACCGCGGCCCGGATGCTCTCCGACGCCGGCCTGCCGGTGGTCGGCGTGCCCAAGACGATCGACAACGACATCTCGTCCACCGACCGCACCTTCGGCTTCGACACCGCGGTCGGCGTGGCCACGGAGGCGATGGACCGCCTCAAGACCACCGCCGAGTCCCACCAGCGGGTCATGGTCGTCGAGGTCATGGGACGGCACGCCGGGTGGATCGCCCTGGAGTCCGGCATGGCGGCCGGCGCCCACGGCATCTGCCTGCCCGAGCGGCCCTTCGACCCGGGCGATCTGGTCAAGATGGTCGAGGCGCGCTTCGCCCGCGGCAAGAAGTTCGCCGTGGTCTGCGTCGCCGAGGGCGCCCACCCCGCCGAGGGCACCATGGACTACGGCAAGGGCGAGATCGACCAGTACGGCCACGAGCGCTTCCAGGGCATCGGCACCGCCCTCGCCCACGAACTGGAGCGCCGCCTCGGCAAGGAGGCCAAGCCGGTCATCCTCGGCCACGTCCAGCGCGGCGGCACGCCGACGGCGTACGACCGGGTCCTCGCCACCCGCTTCGGCTGGCACGCGGTGGAGGCCGCGCACCGGGGCGAGTTCGGCCGGATGACGGCGCTGCGCGGCACCGACGTGGTCATGGTGCCGCTGGCCGAGGCCGTCACCGAGCTGAAGACCGTGCCGAAGGACCGGATGGACGAGGCGGAGTCCGTCTTCTAGCCGCCCCCCCCGCCTCTTTCCGGCGGCCTGGCGTCGTCGGCCGGGGCCTCTCCGGCCGTCTGGGCGTCGCCGGCCGGGGTTCTTTCCGGGCACCCCGCGCCGCCGGCCGGGCCCGCGGGACCTCCCGCGGGCCCGGTCAGCGGGTGGGGATCCAGCGGTAGACCAGTTCCGGCCGCCCCACCTGCCCGTAGAGCGGACTGCGCACCGCCCGCCCGCTCTCCACCAGGTGCTCCAGATAGCGCCGGGCGGTGATCCGCGAGATGCCCACGGTCTCGCCCACCCGCGCGGCCGTCAGCCCCTCCGCCTCCTCGCGCAGCGCGCCCGTCACCCGCTCCAGGGTCGGCCCGCTCAGCCCTTTCGGCAGGTCCGCCGGGGCCGGCGCCCGCAGCGTGGCGAGCGCCCGGTCCACCTCGGCCTGCCCGCTCGCCTCCCCGGCGGTGCCCCGGAACTGCGCGTACCGCACCAGCCGGTCCCGCAGCGTGCCGAAGGTGAACGGCTTCAGCACGTACTGGACCACGCCCAGGGACACGCCCTCGCGCACCACGGCCAGGTCCCGCGCCGAGGTCACCGCGATCACGTCGGCCCGGTGCCCGGCCGCCCGCAGCGAACGCGCCAGCCGCAGCCCGTGCACGTCCGGCAGGTGCAGGTCGAGCAGGAGCAGGTCGACCGGCGTGCGCTCCAGCGTCCGCCGCGCCTCCGCCCCCGAGTGGGCCGTGCCCACGCAGACGAACCCGGGCACCCGGCCCACGTACATCGCGTGCGCGTCCGCGGCGACCGGATCGTCCTCGACGACCAGGACCCGGATCGGCTGCCCGGCGCTCACTGCCCACCCCCGGTCGCGGCCGGCCCGGCCACGGCGGGTGCCGCGCCGCCCGTCGGCGCCAGCGGCAGCCGCGCCTCGAAGCGGGCCCCGCCGTCCTCGGCCCGCGTCACCGTCAGCGCGCCCCCGTGGCGCCGCACCGCCTGGCGGGCCAGCGCCAGCCCGAAGCCGCGCCCGCCGGGGCCGGCCGGTTTGGTCGAGAAGCCCCGCTCGAAGAGCCGGTCGGCGTGGGCCGGGTCGACGCCCTCGCCGGTGTCGGAGACCCGCAGCACCAGCTCCGGGACGGGGCCGCCGGTGTCCGTGTAGGCGGCCACGGTGACCCGCGAGGGCGTGCCGCGCTGTGCCGCGTCCACGGCGTTGTCGATCAGGTTGCCCAGGATCGTGACCAGGTCCCGGGCGGGCAGGGAGGGCGGCAGCAGACCGTCGTCCAGCCGGTTCTCCCGGGACACCACCAGCTCCACCCCCCGTTCGTTGGCCTGGGTCGTCTTGCCCAGCAGCAGGGCCGCCAGCACCGGTTCGCCCACCGCCGCCACCACCTGGTCGGTGAGGGCCTGGGCCAGCTCCAGTTCGGCCGTGGCGAACTCCACGGCCTCCTCGGCGCGGCCCAGTTCGATCAGCGAGACCACCGTGTGCAGCCGGTTGGCGGCCTCGTGCGCCTGCGAGCGCAGCGCCTGGGTGAAACCGCGCTCGGAGTCCAGCTCGCCCATGAGGGAGCGCAGTTCCGTGACGTCGCGCAGGGTCACCACCGTGCCGCGCCGCTCCCCGCCGGAGACCGGCGAGGTGTTCACCACCAGCACCCGGTCCGCCGCCAGGTGCACCTCGTCCCTGCGCTGCTCGCAGGCGAGCAGCGCCCCGGTCAGCGGCGCGGGCAGCCCGAGGCTCACCACCGGCGCGCCCACCACGTCGCCGTCGAGGCCCAGCAGCTCCCGCCCGCCGTCGTTGATCAGCGCGACCCGGTGCCGCCCGTCCAGCATCAGCAGCCCTTCCCGCACCGCGTGCAGCGTGGCCTGGTGGTAGTCGTGCATCCGGCTCAGCTCGTCGGCGTTCATGCCGTGGGTGTGACGGCGTAGCCGGGCGTTGATCACGTAGGTGCCGACCGCGCCGAGCAGCAGCGCGCCGCCGGCGACCAGGAGGAGCGCGGCCACCTGCTCCTGGACCTGCTTGCTGATCTCCTCCACCCGGATGCCGGCGCTGACCAGGCCGACCACCCGGTCGCCGTCGAGGACCGGGGTGACCGCGCGCACCGAGGGGCCGAGGGTGCCGGTGTAGGTCTCGGTGAACGTCGCGCCGCGCTGGGCGCGCTCGATGTGCCCCCGGAAGGGGTGGCCGATCTGCCGGGGGTCGGGGTGGGTCCAGCGGATGCCGTCCGGATCCATGATCGTCACGAAGTCGACCCGGGCGTCCCGCATGACCCGCACCGCGTACGGCTGGAGCCGGGCGGTCGGGTCGGCGGTGCCGATGGCCTCGGTCACGGACGGCGAATCGGCGATGGTCAGCGCCACCGACCTGGCCTGACGGCCCGCCGCGGCCTCCGCCTGCTGCCGGTCGCCGACGTAGGTGAACAGCGCGCATCCGGCGACGACGACCGCGATCAGCACGGCCTGCATGGCGAAGAGCTGGCCCGCCAGGCTGCGGGGTCTCGGGACGCGGAAGGGCATGCCTGCCAGTCTCCCTCGTGGCTGATTGTGAACTAAATGAACGCAAGGGTGACCGCGCTCACAGCTTTGGAGATAGTCGCCCCGTTCCCCTGAATCCGGACGTGAGCCGCACGCCGGTGACAACCGACGACGACGTCAAGGAGGGCCGCCGTGACCACCCCTGCCGATACGGCACCTGCCGCACCCAGAGCCAAGCGGGACCGCACGCACTACCTGTACATAGCGGTGATCATCGCGGTGGCCCTCGGTATCGCCGTCGGTCTGGCCGCGCCCGACTTCGCGATGGAGCTGAAGCCGATCGGGACCGGCTTCGTCAACCTGATCAAGATGATGATCTCGCCGATCATCTTCTGCACGATCGTGCTCGGCATCGGCTCGGTGCGCAAGGCCGCGAAGGTCGGCGCCGTCGGCGGTATCGCGCTGGCCTACTTCCTCGTCATGTCGCTGGTGGCGCTCTCCATCGGCCTGCTGGTCGGCAACATCCTCGACCCCGGCACGGGCCTCGCGGTCACGGACGCCGTGAAGGAGACCGGCCAGGCGCAGGTCGACGCCGAGGCGAAGGACACCACCGCCTTCCTGCTGGGCATCATCCCCACCACGATCGTCTCCGCCTTCACCCAGGGCGAGGTCCTCCAGACCCTGCTGATCGCGCTGCTGTGCGGCTTCGCGCTCCAGGCCATGGGGGCCGCCGGGCAGCCGGTGCTGCGCGGCATCGAGCACATCCAGCGGCTCGTCTTCCGCGTCCTGGCGATGATCATGTGGGCCGCCCCCATCGGTGCCTTCGGCGCGATGGCCGCCGTCACCGGCTCGGCCGGACTGGAGGCGCTCAAGAGCCTCGCCGTGCTGATGCTCGGCTTCTACCTCACCTGTTTCCTCTTCGTCTTCCTGGTGCTGGGCGCGCTGCTGCGCCTGATCTCCGGGGTGAACGTCCTCTCGCTCTTCAAGTACCTGGGCCGTGAGTTCCTGCTGATCCTGTCCACCTCGTCCTCCGAGTCGGCGCTGCCGCGCCTGATCGCCAAGATGGAGCACCTGGGGGTCAGCAAGCCGGTGGTCGGCATCACCGTCCCGACCGGCTACTCCTTCAACCTCGACGGCACCATGATCTACATGACCATGGCCTCGCTGTTCATCGCCGACGCGATGGGCACCCCGATGTCGATCGGCGAGCAGGTGCCGCTGCTGCTCTTCCTGCTGGTCGCCTCCAAGGGCGCGGCGGGGGTCACCGGCGCCGGTCTGGCGACGCTGGCGGGCGGACTCCAGTCGCACAAGCCGGCCCTGGTGGACGGCATCGGCCTGATCGTCGGCATCGACCGCTTCATGAGCGAGGCCCGTGCCCTGACGAACTTCGCGGGCAACGCCGTCGCCACGGTCCTGGTCGGCACCTGGACCAAGGAGATCGACAAGGCCCGCGTGGAGGAGGTGCTCGCCGGCCGGGCGCCGTTCGACGAGACGACGCTGCTGGACGACGGCCCCGGCGCCCACGACGGCCCCGGCGGCGCGGACGGCGCCGGGGACCGGGCCGCCGCGCCCGGCGGCGGTGAGAAGGAGCCGGCCCGGGCCTGATCCGGCCGCTCCGCCCGACCCCGGGCGGCCGAGGTGCTCCCCCGTCCCTCGGCCGCCCGGTGCGACCGCCGGTCCCGCCGCTCGGCCGGCCGGTCGGCACAGAGAAAGAAATCCCCCGGCCGCAATTGCGGCCGGGGGATTTCCCTGCGTATATTGAATGGTTCACGACTTCCGGAAAAAGGGTCGTGAGGAAGTCCACTGATCTCAGTATATCCGGGCGGGAGCAGAATTGTCAAACGTGCCTCACACCGAATTGCCCGACGAGGAATTGCGGTACGAGCAGGAATTCGTCGACGGCCTGTACGCCCGGGTGGACGCGCTGCGCGCGGACACCGAGGACTCGGTCACCGACGCGCTCGCCCAGGGCAACACCCCCATGCAGGCCCGGCTGGAACGGGACATCCTGGTCGCCGAGCGCTCCGGGCTGCTCGCCGCGCTCGACTCCGTCGACGGCTCCCTCTGCTTCGGCCGGATCGACCTCGCCGACGGGGACAGCCACCACATCGGCCGCATCGGGCTGCGCGCCGAGGACGCCGAGCGCACCCCGGTCCTCATCGACTGGCGGGCCGACGTCGCCCGCCCCTTCTACCTGGCCACCGGCCACACCCCGATGGGCCTGCGCCGCCGCCGGCACATCGCCAGTGAGGGCCGCCGCGTCACCGCCCTGCACGACGAGATCCTCGACCTCGGCGACGAGACCCGCACCGGCCACGAGGACCCCTCCGGCGACGCCGTGCTGCTCGCCGCGGTGAACGCGGCGCGCACCGGCCGCATGGGCGACATCGTGCAGACCATCCAGGCCGACCAGGACCGCGTCATCCGCGCCCCGCACCGAGGCGTGCTGGTCGTCGAGGGCGGGCCGGGCACCGGCAAGACCGCCGTCGCCCTGCACCGCGCCGCCTACCTGCTCTACGAACACCGCGACCTGCTCGCCAAGCGCGCCGTCCTCATCGTCGGCCCCAACCCGGCGTTCCTCGGCTACATCGGCGAGGTGCTGCCCTCCCTCGGCGAGACCGGCGTGCTCCTGTCCACCGTCGGCGAACTGTTCCCCGGCGTACGGGCCACGGCGGCGGACACCCCCGAGGCGGCGGCGGTCAAGGGCCGGGCGGAGATGGCCGACGTCCTCGCCCGGGCCGTCCGGGCCCGGCAGGCACTGCCCGACCCGGTGATCGCGATCGAGCACGACCGGGAGGTCCTGCTCCTCGACGACGACCTCGCGCGGGTCGCCCGGGACCGCACCCGCGCCGTGGGGCTGCCGCACAACGCGGCCCGCGAGCACTTCGAGGGCCATCTGCTCAACACCCTCACCGACATGGTCGCCGAGCGCATCGGCACCGACCCCTACGACGGCTCGAACCTGCTCGACCCGAGCGACATCACGCAGATCCGGGACGAACTCGCCGAGAACCCGGAGGTCTGGGCGGCCATCGACCGGCTCTGGCCGCGCCTGACGGCCCGGCGCCTGGTCGCCGACCTCCTCGCCGCGCCGGAGGAGTTCCTGCCCCCGGAGGACGCCGCCGCGATCCGGCGCCCGGTGACCCGGCACTGGACCGTGGGGGACGTGCCGCTGCTGGACGAGGCCGCCGAACTCCTCGGCGAGGACGACCGGGTGGCCCGTACGCGCGCCGAACGGGAGCGGGCCGAGCAGATCGCCTACGCGCAGGGCGTGCTGGACGTCTCCTACGCCTCGCGCACCTACGAGTTCGAGGGACTGGACGACGAGGACGCGGAGGTGCTCTCCGCGCACGACATCATCGACGCCGAGCGGTTCGCCGAACGGCAGGAGGAGGACGACCACCGCAGCGCCGCCGAGCGCGCGGCGGCCGACCGCACCTGGGCCTTCGGGCACATCATCGTCGACGAGGCGCAGGAGTTGTCGCCGATGGCCTGGCGGCTGCTGATGCGGCGCTGCCCGACCCGGTCGATGACCCTGGTCGGCGACCCCGCGCAGACCGCCGAGGCGGCGGGCGTCGGCTCCTGGTCGAAGATCCTCGCCCCGTACGTGGAGGACCGCTGGGTCCACGCCCGGCTCGGCGTCAACTACCGCACCCCGGCCGAGATCATGGAGCTGGCGGCGGGCGTGGTCCGGGCCGCGGACCCCTCCTTCGACCCGCCGAGTTCGGTCCGGTCGACGGGGACCGCGCCCTGGGTGCGGGCCACCGCCGACCTGCCGTCCGCCGTGGCCGGGGCGGTGCGGGAGCTGACGCCCGAGGAGGGCCGGCTCGCGGTGATCGCCCCGCGTGAACTGCACCGCGCCCTCGCCGCCCGGCTGGACGGCGTCACGGCGGGCGCCGAGCCCGACCTCACGCGGGACGTCGTCCTGCTCGACCCGCGTCAGGCCAAGGGGCTGGAGTTCGACTCGGTGCTGGTGGTCGAGCCCGGCCGGTACGGCACGAGCGACCTGTACGTGGCGCTCACCCGGGCCACCCAGCGGCTCGGCGTGCTGCACACCGGCCCCCTGCCCGAGGGGCTCGTCGCCTGACGGCGGTCCCGGGTGACGGGCGGACGGGCGGCGCCGTGGCGGCCCCGCGCCGGACCGGGTCCCGGGCGCGGCCGGCGGTAGCGCGTGCCGCCTCCCGGCCGGGGCGACCGGGCGGGGACGCGCAGGTGCGGCCCCGCGGCCCGACGGGCTCGCCGCCGCCCCGGCGGAGGCCGGCGGGATGGCGGACGGTGGCAGGCCGGGGGCGGCGGGCGTCCCCGGCGCCCCGTGGCGGGCCCGTCCCGAGCGGGGGCCGGGCGGCGGTGCCGGCTCCCCGGGGAGCCGTATGCGGTCCCGTGGCCCGGAGCCCGGAGCGTGGCGGGGAGGCGGGGCAGGCGGCGCTCGCCGGGGGATGGTTCAGGAGGTCAGGCCGGCCGGTTCCGGACCGGCTCCGGGGCGGCCAGGCGGCGCACGGCGGCCAGCGGCACCGGCAGCCAGTCCGGGCGGTGGCGGGCCTCGTACACCACCTCGTAGACCGCCTTGTCCGTCTCGTAGGCGCGCAGCAGCACCGGGTCGGTGCGCGGGTCGTGGCCGGCGACCCGGGCGTACCCGGAGCAGTACGCGGCCCGGCAGGTCTCGGCCCAGCCGGGCGCCGGGGCGTCCGCCGACCGCTCCGCGTAGTCGAAGGAGCGCAGCATCCCCGCGACGTCGCGCGCCACCGGCTGCGGCATCCGGCGCTCCTCGGGCGGCCGGTCCGGCTCGCCCTCGAAGTCGATCACCGACCACCGTCCGTCCGGCGACCGCAGGCACTGGCCGAGGTGGAGGTCGCCGTGGACGCGCTGCGCGGTCCAGGTGCGGCCCTGCCCGGCCAGATCGCCGAGGGCGGTGAACGCCGTGCGCAGTCCGGGCGCGTACGGCAGCAGCGCGGGCACCGTCCGGACGGCCGCCGCCAGCCGCCCGGTCATGCCGTCGACGATGCGGGCCATGGCGTGGTGCCCGAGGGTGACCGTGGGCAGGGCGCGGGCCAGCGCGGTGTGCACCTCGGCGGTGGCCCGGCCCAGCGCCCGCGCCTCGGCGGCGAAGTCCTCCCCCTTGGCCAGTTCGCGCAGGGCCAGTTCCCAGCCGTCGTCCGCACCCTGAAGGTACGGCTGGAGAACCCCCAACAGCCAGGGCCCGCCGGGAAGTCCGGCCGTGATCCAGCCGGCGGGGGCGGGTACCCGGGCGCAGCCGGCGCGGGTCAGGGTGAGCGGGAGTTCCAGGTCGGGGTGGGTGCCGGGGCCGATCCGGCGCAGCACCTTGAGCACGAGGGAGTCGCCGTAGACCACGGACGAGTTGGACTGCTCGGCCGTCATCACCCGGGGCACCAGAGCCGCGCGGATCTCGTGGTCCGGGTCCCGCTCGAAGCGGAGCGGGCCGAGGCGGGCCCCGGAGCGCAGCGCCTCCAGCAGGGTGCCGGCGGGCCCGGGGTCGTCCAGGGCGTCGTAGACGACGTACCCGGCGAGCGGCCCCCCGGTGACGTGCCCGATCAGCGAGGGGGCCAGCCGGGGCGGCAGCACCTCGCGGACGCCCACGACCAACTGGTAGCAGTCGCCGCGCTGTTCGGGCGCCCCGGGCGCGGGCGGCTGGTGGACGCGGACCAGCAGGTGGTACAGCGCGGCGGGTGCGCCGGGGGCGCCTTCGGGGGAGGGCGGCAGGCCGGTGACGGCGACGGGGGACAGGCCGGTGACGGGACGGCCCTTGCCCGCGAACCAGCGCCGCCCCGGCAGCCACGCGCGCAGCAGCGGGTCGAGGGAGGCCAGCAGCGCGGTCGGGCTCGGGACGGTGCTGATGACGGCTTCCGGCATGGCGTCGCGTCCTTTCCCCGGGGCGTCGCGGGGTGTGATGGTTGCGTGCCCGGGGCGGGACGGGGAAAACCGCCCCGCCCCGAGCCCTGGCGTGATCCGGCCGGACCGGGGGCCTGCGCGGCGTCCGCGCGCAGCCGGACCAGGAGAAGCCGTGGCCCCGAGGGGCGGCGGGTACGGCAGCTCGCCGATGGCCGGGAAGCGGACCCCGCCGGACGGCTCCACAGGGTACCGGCCTTCGAAGCCGCGCAGATCCACTTCCGTGGGCTGGGTGAACCGCGCGAAGGTGTGGACGCGGAGCACGAGATGGTCCTCTTGCGCGCGGAGGAAGCCGAGGACGGCGGGGTGGGAGGAGGGCCGCCCGGCCCGTGCCCGGTCGCGGCGGACCCCGGCGGCGGCGCGGAGGCCGCGCCGCGTGGAGGAGGCGGGGTCCGCCGCCGGTCCGGTGCGTCACTCCGCCGGACGGCCGGGTCCGGGTGGCGGCCTTCCCCGCGCGAGCCGCGCGCGCCCCGGGCGGCGTCTGCCTCCGGGCCCGCGCCGAGCGTGTCCGGCACGGTGACCGCGGCCGGCGGGTGCCGCGGCACCGTGGACGTCTTCCCCGCGGTCCCGGCGCCGCGCGACGGGGGTCTGCGACGGGGGCTGCGGCGGAGGGCCGTCCGCGCCGAAGGCGCCGGGCCCCGGGTGGCCCGTGGCCCCGCGTCCGGGCCAAGAGGTCCGGCGCCACGTCGGCCGTGCGGCGGGATTAGCCCGTCCGGTGTCCGGCGGCGGGTCCGTTCAGGCCGACACGGACGGATGCGGACGATCTGCCCCATACGTCCCGCTTCCGCCGGTACCGTCGCACCCGGCGAGGTGACGCCCACCCCGTCCAATCGAGCGAACGCGCTGAGGTGGAGTGTGAAGGCGATCCGTCGACTGACCGTCCGTCCCGTTCTCCCCGACCCCCTCCGGCCGCTCAGTGATCTGGCACGCAACCTGCGCTGGTCCTGGCACACGGAGACCCGCGAACTGTTCCGGTCCGTCGACCCCGGGTGCTGGTCCGCGTGCGGCGCCGACCCCGTACGGCTGCTCGGCACCGTCCCGCCCGCCCGGCTCGCCGAACTGGCCGCCGACCCCGGCTTCCTGGAGCGGCTGACGGCGGCGGCCGACGACCTCGCCCGCTACACGGGGGGCGACCGCTGGTACCAGGAGCAGCCCGGCCGGCTGCCCGCCGCCGTCGCCTACTTCTCCCCGGAGTTCGGCATCACCGCCGCGCTGCCCCAGTACTCCGGCGGCCTCGGCATCCTCGCCGGCGACCACCTCAAGTCCGCCAGCGACCTCGGGGTGCCGCTCGTCGGCGTCGGCCTGCTCTACCGGCACGGCTACTTCCGGCAGAGCCTGTCCCGCGACGGCTGGCAGCAGGAGACCTACCCCGTCCTCGACCCCCACGAGCTGCCGCTCACCCTCCTGGAGGAGGCCGACGGCACCCCCGCCCGGGTCGCCCTCGCCCTGCCCGGCGGACGGGAACTGCGCGCCCGGATCTGGCTCGCCCAGGTCGGCCGCGTCCCACTGCTGCTCCTCGACTCCGACGTGGAGGAGAACGGCCCCGGCGAACGCGGCGTCACCGACCGGCTCTACGGCGGCGGCAGCGAGCACCGGCTCCACCAGGAGATGCTGCTCGGCATGGGCGGCGTCCGGGCGGTGCGCGCGTACTGCCGGCTCACCGGGCACCCCGCGCCCGAGGTGTTCCACACCAACGAGGGCCACGCCGGCTTCCTCGGCCTGGAGCGCATCGCCGAACTCTGCGACGAGGGGCTGGATTTCGACCCCGCGCTGGAGGCGGTCCGGGCCGGCACCGTCTTCACCACGCACACCCCCGTGCCGGCCGGCATCGACCGCTTCGACCGCGCCCTGGTCGCCCGCCACTTCGGGCCCGGCGCCGAACTGCCCCGTATCGACGTCGACCGCGTCCTGCGGCTCGGCACCGAGACCTACCCGGGCGGCGAACCGCAGCTCTTCAACATGGCCGTGATGGGACTGCGCCTGGCCCAGCGCGCCAACGGCGTCTCCCTGCTGCACGGCCAGGTCAGCCGCGAGATGTTCCGGGGGCTGTGGCCGGGCTTCGACGCCGCCGAGGTCCCCATCACCTCCGTCACCAACGGGGTGCACGCGCCGACCTGGGTCGCCCCCGAGGTGCTGCGGCTCGGCGTCCGGCAGGCCGGCCCGCGGCGGGCCGGGGAAGCGCTCACCGTCGGCGGCTCCGAGCGCTGGGACGCGCTCGCCGACCTGCCCGCCGGGGACGTGTGGGAGCTGCGGCGCACGCTGCGGGCGCAGTTGGTGACCGAGGTGCGGGAACGGCTGCGGGCCTCCTGGCGGCAGCGCGGCGCCGGCACCGCCGAACTGGGCTGGATCGACGAGGCCCTCGACCCGGACGTCCTCACCATCGGCTTCGCCCGCCGGGTCCCCTCGTACAAGCGGCTCACGCTGATGCTGCACGACCGGGAACGGCTGACGAACCTGCTGCTGCACCCGGAGCGGCCGGTGCAGATCGTGGTCGCCGGCAAGGCGCACCCGGCCGACGACGGCGGCAAGCGGCTCATCCAGGACCTGGTGCGCTTCGCCGACGACGCGCGGGTGCGGCACCGGATCGTCTTCCTGCCGGACTACGGCATGGGGATGGCCCGGAAGCTGTACCCGGGGTGCGACATCTGGCTCAACAACCCGCTGCGGCCGCTGGAGGCGTGCGGCACCAGCGGGATGAAGGCCGCGCTCAACGGCTGCCTCAACCTGTCGGTGCTGGACGGCTGGTGGGACGAGTGGTTCCGGCCCGACTTCGGCTGGGCGATCCCGACCGCCGACGGCCCCGGCACCGATCCCGACCGCCGGGACGCGATGGAGGCCGCCGCCCTCTACGACCTGCTGGAGCAGCGGGTGGCCCCGCGCTTCTACGAGCGCGGCGAGAGCGGTCTGCCCGACCGCTGGATCGAGATGGTCCGCCGCACCCTGAGCCTGCTCGGGCCCAAGGTGCTGGCCGGGCGGATGGTCCGCGAGTACGTGGAACGGCTCTACACCCCGGCCGCCGAGGCGCACCGGGCGATGGACGCCGACGCCGCCCGCGAACTCGCCGAGTGGAAGGCGCGGGTGCGGGCGGCCTGGCCCGCGGTGCGCGTCGAGCACGTGGAGACGTCCGCGGCGACGGCCACGGCGGAGCTGGGCACGACGCTCGGGCTGCGGGTGCGCGTCGGGCTCGGCGACCTCGTCCCCGACGACGTCGAGGTGCAGGCGGTCTCCGGCCGGGTCGACTCCGAGGACGGCATCACCGACGCGGCCTGCGTGCCGCTGAAACCGGCGGGCGGTCCCGACCTGGACGGCCGGTGGGTCTACGAGGGCCCCCTCGCCCTGGACCGGACCGGGCCCTTCGGCTACACGGTGCGCGTCCTGCCCGCCCACCGGCTGCTGGCCTCCGGCGCCGAACCGGGGCTCGTCGCGCTGCCGGCCGGCGAGCAGGGCGAGGCGGCCGGGATGCTGATGCGGTGAACGGCACCGGCCCCGCCGCGGGGTGCTTGCGGGCGGGGCCGGCGGGGGCCTCGGCCCGCGGGGTGCCCACGGGCGGGGCAGGGGCTCAGTCCTCGGCGACCTCGTCGCAGATGCGCCGCAGGACGGTTCCGCAGCGGCGGGCGTAGGCGTGCTGGAAGCCCCGGGCCGCGGGGCCGCCGGCGCGGGCGAACCAGGTGGCCGGGCGGCTGAAGGAACGGACCGTCAGCCACACCGTGCCGTCACCGGTGCGGTCCACGACGAACGCCTCCTCGCCCGACTCGGGGTGGCCGGGCAGCGTCCCGTAGGCCCAGCCGGCCCGGCGGTGCTCCTCCAGCGTCCACACGACCCGGCACGGCGCCTTGATCACCCCGGCCAGGGTGACGGTGACGTCGGTGCCGGGCTCCGCCCGAGCGGTGCTCGCCGCGAAGCCGATGCCGAGGGCCCGGTGCATCTCCCAGCCGAAGACGGCCTCGACCGCCCGGCGGAACACGGCCTCTCCCTCCCCGAGGCGGGCGCGGACGTGCAGCGGGCGGAAGCCGGGCGGGCAGTTTCCCTCGTCACGGGTGGCCCCGACGTCGTCGTACGTGAAGGACATGGGCTCAGCCTAGGGGCCGGTGTGTGGATCTTGACAGGTCCGTCCCGGCCTGATCCGCACACCGTCCCCCGGCCTCTTCGGTCAGGTGACGTTGATCGCGGTCCAGGCCGCGGCCACCCTCTGGTACTCGGTGCTGGAGGCGCCGTAGAGGGCGGACGCCGCGTTCAGGGTCGCGGTGCGGGCGCCCTTGTAGTTGGTGGTGGAGGTCATGTACGTGGTCAGTGCCTTGTACCAGATCTGGAGCGCCTTGGCGCGGCCGATGCCGGTGACCGTGGAGCCGTCGTAGGTCGGGGAGTTGTAGCTGACCCCGTTGACGGTCTTCGCGCCGCTGCCCTCGGCGAGCAGGTAGAAGAAGTGGTTGGCCGGGCCGGACGAGTAGTGCACGTCGACGCCGCCGAGGCCGGAGGACCAGTAGTCCTTGGACGCGCCGTCCTTGCTCGGCTTGTCCATGTAGCGCAGCGGCGTGCCGTTGCCGTTGATGTTGATCTTCTCGCCGATGAGGTAGTCGCCCGGGTCGGAGGCGTTGTTGGCGTAGAACTCGGCGCCGGTGCCGAAGATGTCGCTGGTCGCCTCGTTGAGGCCGCCGGACTCGCCGCTGTAGACGAGGCCCGCCGTGTTCGAGGTGACGCCGTGGCTCATCTCGTGGCCGGCGACGTCCAGCGAGGTCAGCGGGCGGACGTTGCCGGCGCCGTCGCCGTAGGTCATGCAGAAGCAGCCGTCGGACCAGAAGGCGTTGATGTACTGGTTCCCGTAGTGGACGCGGGAGTAGGCCGCCTTGCCGTCGTTGCGGATGCCATTGCGGCCGAAGGTGTTCTTGTAGAAGTCCCAGGTGACCTGGGCGCCGTAGGCGGCGTCGACGGCGGCCGTCTGGTCGGTGGCCGAGCTGGAGGCGGTGCCGGTGCCCCAGACGTCGTCCGCGTCGGTGAACAGGGTGCCGGTGCCGGAGGTGCCGCGGGCCAGGTTGTACGTCTTGTGGCCGCCGCGAGAGGCGTCGGTGAGCTGGTAGGTCGATCCCGACAGGGTGGTGCCGAGGGTGACGGTGCCGGAGTACAGGCTCTTGCCGGTGCCGGTCTCGATGGCCTGGTACTCGTAGAGCTTGGCGCCGGTGGCCGCGTCGGTGACGACGTGCAGCTCGTTGGGGGTGCCGTCCTCCTGGAAGCCGCCGACGACCGTCTCGTAGGCCAGGACGGGGGTGCCGTTCGCCGCCCAGATCACCTTGCGCGGGGCGGCGTCGGCCTCGGCCGCGCTGGAGCCGGCCGCCTCGGCGGCGGACAGCGCCTGCCGCTCGGCGGTGGCCGCGGCGACCTTCGGCGTCACGGTGGCGACCTTGATCGTGGCGTCGGTCGCTCTCGTCACGCCCTGGGTGGCGCCGGTCGCACCGCGGTGGACGACGAGGTCGCCGCCGAGGACGGGCAGCCCGTCGTAGGTGCGCTCGTAGCGGGTGTGCACGGTGCCGTCGGCGTCCTTGACGACGTCCTTGACGACCAGCTTCTCCTTGGCGCCGAGGCCGATCTCGCCGGCGGTGCGGGCCGCCCCGCCCTGCTGCTCCGCGATGAGCGCGGCGCGCGCGGTGACGGACAGCGGGACCGGTGCCGCGCCGAGGACGGGCTGTGCGCTCGGGCCGGCGCTGGCGCTGCCGGCGGTCAGGCCGGTGGTGAGCAGGGCGCCGGCGGCGACCGCGGTGGCGAGGGCCAGCGTGGTGCGCTTGTGGCGCGAGAAGAGGGGGGTCACACGAACTCCTTCGGTGGGGGAGTCCGGTCGGCGTGGGGCGCTCCGGCCGGAGGACTGCGAAGTTGTGCGGCGGGTGAGGGAAGGGTGGCACCGCTGCCGCGTACATGTCAGGAGGGCGTGGCGGGGTTGACCGAAAACCGTCGTCCGGATGACAGGCGCGTGCCGCCGGACGCCTCTGACCTCGGCAATGTCACAGCAAGGCGGGTGCCATCGCTCGGCAAAGAGCGGAGGGCCGGTGGTCTCGCCCGGAGCCGGGGTCGCCGGGGGTGCGGGCGTGTCGGGCGGTGTCGCGGAGGGTGCCGGGCGGGTGGGGGGCTCCGTGAGCCCCCCACCGGGGTGGTGGGGGGCTCCGGCGGGCCGGGGAGCGGTTCGCGCCAGGCGGGGGTCGGCAATTTGGCCGAAATTCGTTCGGTCTTCGGCGGGGTGAGTCCGCTATCCGGACGCGCGCCTCGGAGGGCGCGCCCGGCCGACAGCCCCGGTCCCGGCCGGCTGCCCGGCCCTGCCCGGACGTTCCGCCCCGCCCGGCGGCCCCGGCCCCGGCCGGCCGCCGGGCCGTGCGCTCAGCCGTCCGGCGGGGCGGAGCCGGACCCGCCGTGCCAGGAGGACCACAGCGCCGCGTACGCCCCGCCCGCCGTCACCAGCTCCTCGTGCGTGCCGAGTTCGGTCAGCCGGCCCTCCTCCATCACCGCCACCCGGTCGGCGTCGTGCGCGGTGTGCAGCCGGTGCGCGATGGCGATCACCGTCCGCCCGGACAGCACCGCCGCCAGCGCCCGTTCGGTGTGCCGGGCCGTCGCCGGGTCCAGCAGGGCGGTGGCCTCGTCCAGGACCAGCGTGTGCGGGTCCGCCAGCACCACCCGGGCCAGCGCGAGCCGCTGCGCCTCGGAGCCGTCCGGCCGGACGCCGTCCCCGCCCAGCGCCGTGCCGAGCCCGTCCGGCAGCTCCCGCACCCACCCCGCCGCGCCCACGGCCTCCAGCGCCTGCCACAACTCCCCGTCCGAGGCATCCGGTTCGGCGATGAGGAGGTTGTCGCGGACCGTGCCGAGGAAGACGTGGTGCTCCTGGGTGACCAGCACCACCTGGCGCCGCAGCCGCTCCGGGCCGAGGTCCGCCACCGGCACCCCGCCCACCGTCACCGACCCCCCGGTCGGCGCGTCCACCCCCGCCAGCAGCCGGCTCAGCGTCGTCTTGCCGGCCCCCGACGGGCCCACCACGGCCAGCCGCTCGCCCGGACGGACCGTCAGGTCCACCCCGCGCAGCACCTCGCCGCCCCGGTCGTAGGCGTACCGTGCCCCCGCCACGTCGATCCGGTCGTCCGCCGGCACCCCGGCACCGGGCCCGCCCGCCGCCGGCACCCCGGCCAGCCCCTCCACCCGGGCGAAGGAGGCGCCGCCGCTCTGCAACCGCTCCACGTGCATCAGCACCGTGTCCAGCGGACCCACCAACTGCTGGAGGTACACGGCCCCCGCCACCACCGCGCCCACGCTCACCGCGCCGCGGGAGTGCAGCACCCCGCCCACCAACAGCACGCCCGCCACCGGCAGGACGTACGACAGCTCCACCACCGGGAAGAAGACGCAGCGCAGGAAGAGCGTGCGCATCCGGGTGCGCCGCGAGACCTCCAGCGCCGCACGGCTCGCCGCGATCCGCCGCCCGCCCAGCCGGAACGCCTCGACGGTCCGCGCCCCGTCCGCCGTCGCCGCCAGCACCTCCGCCACCTCCGACGTGGCCGCCCCCTCCGCGAGGTACGCCTCCCGCGCGCTGCGCAGGTACCAGCGCAGCGCCCACCAGACCGGCAGCAGCCCCAGCACCGCGACCGCCCCGAAGAGCGGGTCGAGCACGAACACCGCGCCCGCCAGGAACAGCGCCTGCACCCCGCTGACCAGCAAATCCGGCCCGACGTCGCGCACGGTGGCGCCCACCGCGGTCACGTCCGCCGTGCCCCGTGTCGTCAGGTCCCCGGTGCCGGCCCGCTCCACCACCGCCGCCGGCAGCGCCAGCGCCCGGTCCACGAACCGCTCCCGCACCCGGGCCAGGGCGCGTTCGCCGAGGCGGTGCCCCGCGTACCGCGCCCAGCGGGACAGCAGCAACTGCGCCGCCGAACAGAGCAGGATGCCCAGCGCCATCCGGTCCACCGCGCCGACCCCGCCCCCGGCGCGCACCTCGTCCACGATCCGGCCCAGCAGCCACGGCCCGGCCAGCCCCGCCAGCGCCGCCAGCGCGTTGAGCAGCAGCACCCCGGTGAAGGCCCGCCCGTCGGCGCGGACCAGTCCGGCCGCCGCCCGCCGCACCTCGGCCCGGTCCGCCACGGGCAGCGCGCCCGCCTCCGCGGCCGTCATCGCACGCCCTCCGTTTCCCCCGCGTCCCGCGCGACTTCCCCCGCGTCCCGCGCGACCAGGGCCCGGTACCCGGGCTCCCGCGCCAGCAGTTCCCGGTGCCGGCCCTCCGCCACCACCTTGCCGTCCACCAGGTGGCAGACCCGGTCCGCCCGGTCCAGGACCAGCGGGGACGTACTGCACACCACCGTCGTCCGGCCCGACCGCGCCGCCCTCAGCCGGTCCGCGACCAGCGCCTCGGTGTGCGCGTCCAGCGCCGAGGTCGGCTCCACCGCGATCAGCACCTCCGGATCGGCCAGCAACGCCCGTGCCAGCCGCACCCGTTGGCGCTGCCCGCCGGAGAGACCGCGGCCCTGTGCCGTGACGGCCGTGTCCAGTCCCTCGGGCAGCCCCCGGACGACGTCCTCGGCCGCGGCGGCGCGCACCGCGCGCATCAGCTCCGCCTCCGCGGCCTCGCCCCGGCCGGCGAGCAGCGCGCGCAGCGGGCCGGCGAACAGATCGGCCTCCGCCTCGGCGACGAGGACGCGCTCGCGCACCCGGGCGAGCGGCACGTCCTCCAGCGGCACCCCGCCCCACGTCGCCTCCGTGGGCGCGTACCGGCCCAGCCGGTCGGCCACGGCCGCCGCGTCGGCGGGCCGCGCTCCCGCCAGCACCGTGAGCCGGCCGGGCGCCACCCGCACCCCGGAGGCCGGGTCGTACAGTACCGACGGCTCCGCCGGGGCCTCGCGGACGCCGTCGTCGGGCTCCGGCTCCAGAGCCAGGAAGTCCACCACCCGCCGGGCCGCCACCACCGCCCGGCTGATCTGGTGACCGCCCTCGATGAGGAAGGCCACCGGCCAGGTCAGCGCCACCACGTAGCCGTACACCGCCACCAGTTCGCCCACGCTGATGTGGCCCCGCACGGCCTGCCGGGCCGCCAGCCAGGTCACCAGGGCGAGGAACAGGGTCGGCAGCCCCACGCCGAGCGCCTGGATCCAGCTCGTCACCGCGCCGACCCGGTAGCCCTGCCCGCGCAGCCGCGCCGAGTCCCGGCGGAAGGCGTCCGCCACCAGGCCCTTGCCGCCGAGGCCGCCCAGCACCCGCAGCCCGGCCGCCAGGTCCCCGATCCGCGCCGTCAGCAGCGACTGGCCCTCGCGGTACTCCGTCTCCCGTCCCCTCAGCCGCCCCATCAGCGGGCCGACCAGCAGCCCGAGCACCGGCACCCCGAGCAGCACCACCAGCGCCAGGTGGACGGAGACCGACAGCAGCAGTCCGGCGACCACGGCGCACGCCACCAGGGCGCCCACCCCGGGCCCCAGCACCGTCAGCGAGGTGCCGAGGGTCTGCACGTCGCCGACCCCGATGGTGACGATCTCGCCGGTGCCGGTCTGCCGCCGCAGCGCGGCCCCCAGCCGCACCGCCTGCCCGACGACGACCTTGACCGTGCGGAAGTTGGCGTCCATCCGCACCAGCGTCATGGTGCGGTGGCGCAGCATGCCGAGCCAGGCGTTGAGCGCGCCCGCCGCCACCAGGGCGCCCGTCCAGAGGGCCAGCGCCCCGAGGTCGCCCCGCTCCAGCCCCTCGTCGACCGCCCGCGCCGTCAGGTACGGGGTCGCCGCCAGCAGTACCATCCAGGCGCTGGAGAGCACCGCCCCCCAGGCGCAGCGATGCCACTGCCGCAGGGCCAGCCACCCCAGGTAGCGCACGGGAGAGCGCGCGTCCGGCGTGCCCGGGTCCTCGTGGGCGTCGACCACCACGCCGGCGCGGGCCCGCTCATGCCGCGGCGCCCTCACGCCAGGCCGTCCCGCCAGGTGCGGTGCAGCTCGGCGAACCGGCCCCGTCCCGCGACGAGTTCCGCCGGGGTGCCGTCCTCCACGATCCGCCCCCGCTCCATCACCAGCACCCGGTCGGCGATCTCCACCGTGGACAGCCGGTGCGCGATCACCACCGCCGTACGTCCCTTCAGCACCGTCGTCATGGCCCGCTGCACGTCCCGCTCGCCGGGGATGTCCAGCGAACTCGTCGCCTCGTCCAGGATCAGCACCGCCGGATCGGCCAGCAACGCCCGTGCGAACGCGACGAGTTGCCGTTGACCGGCCGAGATGCGGCCGCCGCGGCGGCGGACGTCGGTGTCGTAGCCGTCGGGCAGCGCGGCGATGAAGTCGTGGGCGCCGATCGCCTTCGCGGCCCGCGCGATCTCCTCCCGGGAGGCGTCGGGGCGGCCGATGGCGATGTTCTCGGCGACCGTCCCGGAGAACAGGAACGCCTCCTGCGTCACCATCACCACCCCGCGCCGCAGTTCGGGCACCGCGAGGTCGCGCAGGTCGGTGCCGTCCAGCAGCACCCGGCCGCCGGAGGGGTCGTAGAAGCGGGCGAGCAGTTTGGCCAGCGTCGACTTGCCCGCGCCGGTCGAGCCGACCACCGCGACGGTCTGCCCGGCCGGGATCGTCAGGCCGAAGCGGGGCAGCACCTCGCCGCCGGTGCGGTAGCCGAAGCGCACGTCCTCGAAGACGACCCGCCGGCCCGGCTGCGTGCCCTCGCGGGCGGGCAGTGCCCGCGGCCGGGCCGGTTCGGGCACCGACGGCGTCTGGGCGAGCAGGCCGGCGATCTTCTGGAGGGAGGCGGCCGCCGACTCGTAGGAGTTGAGGAACATGCCGAGCCGGTCGATCGGGTCGTACAGGCGGCGCAGGTAGAGGACGGCCGCCGCCAGCACGCCGAGCGCCAGCGTGCCGTCGGCGACCCGGTAGCCGCCCCACAGCACGATCCCGGCGACCGCGGTGTTGGCGACCAGCCGGGAGCCGACCACGTAGCGGGCCATCTCCAGCAGGGCGTCGCCGTTGGTGCGCTCGTGCCGCTCGTTGAGGACGGCGAACTCGGCGTCGTTGGCGGCCTCCCGGCGGAAGGCGCGCACCGGCCGGATGCCGTTCAGCGTCTCCACGAACTTCACGATGACCGCCGCGATCGTCGTCGACCGCTTCGCGTAGACCCGCCCCGCGCGCCGCCGGTAGTCCCGGATCAGCGCGTACAGCGGGACGAAGGAGGCCACCGCGACGGCCCCGAGGCCCAGGTCCAGCCAGAGCAGCATCGCCGCGATCCACACGAAGGAGAGCAGGACCGTGATCAGCTCCTGCAGCCCCTCGCTGAGCAGTTCGCGCAGCGACTCCACGTCCGTGGTGGAGCGGGAGATGAGCCGGCCCGAGGTGTAGCGCTCGTGGAAGTCGACGCTCAACGCCTGGGCGTGCCGGAAGATCCGGCCCCGCAGGTCCAGCAGCACGTCCTGGTTGATCCGGGCGGACACCGCGATGAAGGCGTACTGGAGGCCGCCCGCGGCCAGCGCGCAGAACAGGTAGCCGGTGGCCACCGCGAGCAGCGGGCCGGTGTCGTGGGCGCGCAGCGCGGGCACCCCCCGGTCGATGGCGTACGCCACCAGCAGCGGGCCGGCCTGCACGGCCGCCTGCTGGAGCAGCAGGACCAGGACCGCGCACCCGACCCGGGCCCGCAGGGGGGCGAGCAGGGAGCGCAGCAGCGCGGCGGTGGCCCCGGGCGGGCTGGGCAGCACGTCCCGGTCGAACCCGTCGTCCACGGGCGCGTCCGGGCGGGCCTCGCCGTCCGGCTCCCGGTCCGGTGCGGTGGTCGCGGGCGCCGTCATCGGCGGGTCCCCTCCTCGCGGTCCCCGGGCTCTTCGCGCCCGGACATCAGGTGGGCGTACTCGGCGTGGGTGCGCAGCAGTTCGTGGTGGGTGCCGACGGCGGCGATCCGCCCGCCGGAGAGCAGGGCCACCCGGTCGGCGAGCAGCACCGTGGACGGGCGGTGGGCCACGATCAGGGCGGTGGTGTCCGCGAGGACCTCGCGCAGCGCGGCCTCGACGGCGGCCTCGGTGTGCACGTCCAGCGCGGACAGCGGGTCGTCCAGGACGAGGAAGCGGGGCCGGCCGACCACGGCGCGGGCCAGCGCGAGCCGCTGCCGCTGGCCGCCGGAGAGGCTGAGCCCCTGCTCGCCGACCTGGGTGGCGGTGCCCTCGGGCAGTTCGTGCGCGAAGCCGGCGTGGGCCACTGCCAGGGCGCGGTCCAGCGCGTCCGGGTCCGCTCCGTCGCCGGCGCCCATCAGGACGTTCTCGCCGACGCTGGCGGAGAAGAGGGTGGGTTCCTCGAAGGCGACGGCGACCAGGGAGCGCAGCTCGGCACGGGGCAGGGCGGTGATGTCCCGGCCGTCCAGGGTGATGCGCCCGGCGGTCACCTCGTGCAGCCGGGGGACGAGCGCGGTCAGCGTGGTCTTGCCGCTGCCGGTGGCGCCGACCAGGGCGAGGGACTCGCCGGGACGGACGTGCAGGTCGACGTGGTCGAGGAGGGGCGGGGAGCCGGGCGGTGCGTCGGGGAAGCGGAACCGGACGCCCTCGAAGCGCAGCCCACCGCCTCGCGTGAGGGCACCGGCGCTCCGCCCGGGGCGGCGGCCCTCCGTCGCGGCGGGGGGCCGCATCGCAACGGCTGCCGTCACGGCGTCCGCCGCCCGGCCGGACGCCCGCGCCGCGCCCGCCGTCTCCGTATCCGTCCCCGTCCCCGTCCCCGTATCCGTCTCCGTCCCCGTATCCGTCTCCGGCGGTGCGTCCATCACCTCGAAGTACCGGTCCGTCGCGGTGGCCGCCTCCTGGCTCATCGCCAGCAGGAAGCCGATCGACTCCACCGGCCACCGCAGCGCCAGCGCCGTCGACAGGAAGGCCACCAGCGTCCCCGCCGACAGCGTCCCGTCGGCGACCCGCACCGCGCCGGCCACCAGCGCCGCGCCCACGGCCAGTTCCGGCAGCGTCACGATCACCGCCCAGATCGCCGCCAGCAGCCGTGCCTTGCGCAGCTCCGTGCCGCGCAGCTTCCCCGCGAGCCTCCGGAACGCCCGCGCCTGGCTGCGGTGCCGCCCGAAGCCCTTGACGATGCGGATGCCGAGGACGCTCTCCTCCACCACCGTCGTCAGGTCCCCGACCTGGTCCTGGGCGAGCCGCGCGACCTCGGCGTACTTCCGCTCGAAGACCATGCAGGTGACCATCACCGGGAGGGCGGCCCCGAGGACCACCAGGCCCAGGACCCAGTCCTGCACCAGCATGATCACCACGCCGACGAGGATCGTGACCCCGTTGACCAGCAGGAAGGTCATCGGGAAGGCGAAGAAGAGGCGCAGCAGCATCAGGTCGGTCGTCCCGCGCGAGAGCAACTGCCCCGAGGCCCACCGGTCGTGGAAGGCGACCGGCAGCCGCTGGAGGTGCCCGTACAGGTCCGCGCGCATCCGCGCCTCGACGTGCGAGAGGGGCCGCGCCACCAGCCACCGCCGCAGCCCGAAGAGCAGCGCCTCCCCCACGCCGAGCAGCAGCAGGAAGAGCGCCCCGAGCCACACCCCCGCCGGGTCCCGGCCCGCGACCGGACCGTCGACCATCCACTTCAGCACCAGCGGGATCACCAGACCCACCAGGGAGGCGGTGACGGCCACACCCGCCGCGGTCGCCAGCCGGGCCCGCACCGGGCGGATGTACGGCCAGAGCCGGAGCAGGGAACGCACGGCGGAACGGTCCTGGGCGGGCGGCGTCGGTGTCGTGGGCATCGTCAGGAGCCTACGGTCCCGCACCCGCCCTGCCCAGCGAGTTTCCGCCCGGCCGGGGGTCGTACGGGGGCACCCCCCGCACCGCCGGTGCGCCGCCCGGCGCCGCGCCCCGCACGCCCCCGCCCCGGGCGCGCGGCCGGGGCAGGGGGGAGCGGGAGGGCCCGGTCGCCGACTCCCGGCCCCGCCCCCTCGTCCGCTCGGGGCCTCCGCACGGCCCGCACGGACGTTTCCCTGGGGCGGACCGGTCGTTACGGGTGACTATGAGGCACGTACACGGGCGCGCTCGGCGCGCGGGGGCCGCGCTGGCCGCGGTGACGACATGGGCGGTGCTCCTGGCCTGGCTGCGCCGCGGGCGGCTCCGGATTCGGCGGGATGTCCGGCGGACCGGCCGACCCCGACGACGTCATCCGGATCACCCCGGACGACGCCCGCGAGAACGTGCGCCCCGACCGGGAACTGTCGGTGCGGGTGCCGGACGGGCGCCTGGAGTCGGTGCGGGTGGTCCGCTCCCAGGACGCGCGGGAGACCCCGGTGCCCG
This sequence comes from Streptomyces sp. SCSIO 75703, assembly GCF_036607905.1. Taxonomy (NCBI): domain Bacteria; kingdom Bacillati; phylum Actinomycetota; class Actinomycetes; order Kitasatosporales; family Streptomycetaceae; genus Streptomyces; species Streptomyces sediminicola. Next base: position 2,145,271 of record NZ_CP144555.1, on the reverse strand, counting down.
GCCGGATCTCCGCCGACGGGCGGAGCTGGAAGCCCGCCGGGGACCGGCTCGCGCTCGCCGCCAAGTACACCGTGGACGCGGTGGCGTTCGACGGGGACGGCCGCCGCGTCGCCCGCCGCACCACCTTCACCACGTACGTCCCGGAGGAGCGCTTCATCGCCTACGTTGCCCCCGAGAACCGTTCGGTGGTCGGCACCGGCATGATCGTCTCCCTGGAGTTCAACCGGGAGATCACCGACCGCGCCGCCGTCGAACGCGCCGTCTCCGTCACCGCCCGGCCCGCCACCGAGATCCGCCCGCACTGGTTCGGCGCCGACCGCCTCGACTTCCGCCCCGAGCGCTACTGGAAGCCCGGCACCGAGGTCACCGTCGCGCTCGGCCTCCAGGACGTGGAGGGGGCGCCCGGCGTCTACGGGCTCCAGGACAAGACGTTCTCCTTCACCGTCGGCCGCAGCCAGGTCTCCGTCGTCGACGCCGCCGCCCGCACGCTGCGGGTGAGCCGCGACGGCACTCCCCTCGCGACCGTGCCGATCACCGCCGGGGCCCGCAAGACGCCCACCTACAACGGCAAGATGGTCATCACCGAACTGCTCGACGTCACCCGCATGAACAGCCGCACGGTGGGCTTCGGCGGCGAGTACGACATCCCCGACGTGCCGCACGCCGTCCGGCTGACCGACTCCGGCACCTTCCTGCACGGCAACTACTGGTCGCCCGCCGACACCTTCGGCCGCGAGAACGTCAGCCACGGCTGCGTGGGACTGCGCGACGTCAAGGGCGGCGGGTCCGAGACCCCGGCGGGCTGGTTCTTCGACCGCAGTCTGATCGGGGACGTGGTCGAGGTGGTCGGCAGCGACGACGCCGTGGTGGCCCCGGACAACGGCCTCGGCGGCTGGAACATGAGCTGGGAGCGGTGGCGGGCGGGCAGCGCGCTGCGGTGAGCCGGGGACAGCGCCCGCGCCCCCGGCCCGCGCTGACGGGGCGCCGGCCCCCGGCAAGCGCTCCGTGACCATCCCGCCGCTCCCCGCGACCGGAACACACCCTTCCGTCAACTCGGTACGCAACGGTGACAATCCCCCCGTCCCCGACGCCCCTGGCCTGCGGTTACGATGCGCCCGAGCGCCTCGTGGCGCCGTGGGGAGCGGGCCCCGTCGGGCCCGGCGAGGGGAGACATCGTGAACGTGCGTCCGATATCCGGGCAGTCGACGTCCGGTATACGGGGCGGGCGCGGGAGGCGACTGCAGGCACTGGCGCTGGGGGCGCTGCTGCTGACCGTGACCGCGTGCGGAGGGGGCGGCGCCGGGGGCGCGGGCAAGGAACGGGCGGACGCCACCGCCGCCCAGAGCACCCAGTCCGAGGCGGTCGTGACCATCGCGCCCCAGGACGGCGCCAAGGCCGTCGACACCAGCGGGGTGCTGCGGGTCGGGGCCGCCAAGGGCAAGCTGACCGAGGTCGTCGTCGAGGACGGCGACGGCAAGCGCGTCGAGGGCGCGATATCCGGGGACGGCGCCACCTGGACGCCGTCCACCCACCTGGCGGCCAAGACCGGCTACACCGTCCGCGCCGTCGCGAAGGACGCGGCCGGCCGCGCCGCCACCGAGACCTCCCGCTTCACCACCCTGACGCCCAAGGCGACCTTCCTCGGCACCTTCACCCCCGAGGACGGCAGCACCGTCGGCGTCGGGATGCCGTTCTCGGTCCGCTTCGACCGGGGCATCACCGACCCCGCCGCCGTCGAGAAGGCCATCACCGTCACCACCGAACCGGCCGTCGAGGTCGCCGGCCACTGGTTCGGCAACGACCGCCTCGACTTCCGCCCCGAGAAGTACTGGAAGGCCGGCACCAAGGTCACCGTCGGCCTCGACCTCGACGGCGTCGAGGGCCGCGAGGGCGTCTACGGCAAGCAGTCCAAGACCGTCTCCTTCACCATCGGCCGCGACCAGGTCTCCGTCGTCGACGCGCGCGAGCACACCATGGAGGTCACCCGGGAGGGCAAGGTCGTCCGCACCATCCCGATCACCGCGGGCGCCCCCGGCACCGCCACCTGGAACGGCCAGATGGTCGTCACCGAGAAGTTCAAGGTGACCCGGATGAACGGCGAGACGGTCGGCTTCGGCGGCGAGTACGACATCCACGACGTGCCGCACGCCATGCGCCTGTCCACCTCCGGCACCTTCATCCACGGCAACTACTGGGGCGGCGACGCCTTCGGCAACCGCAACTCCAGTCACGGCTGCGTCGGCCTGCGCGACGTGCGCGGCGGCTGGGACAAGAAGACGCCGGCCGCCTGGTTCTACGAGAACTCGATGGTGGGCGACGTGGTCGTCGTCAAGAACTCCAAGGACGCCACCATCGCCCCGGACAACGGCCTCAACGGCTGGAACATGTCCTGGCAGGAGTGGAAGTCCTGACCGCACGGCCGGGCCCCGGGAAGCCCCCGGCGCCGGCCCGCGCGACCTCGCGCCCGCCCGGGGAGCACCCCGGGCGGGCGCGCCGTCACCGGGGCGGTCCCCCCGGACCGCCACCGCGCCGGGGCCGCCCGCGTTAATCACCGTTAACCTGCTGGCATGACCGTACATCTCGAAGTCGCGGAGGGCGTCGGCACGCTGCGCCTGGACCGTCCGCCCATGAACGCCCTGGACGCCGCCATGCAGGACCGGCTCAAGGAACTCGCCGAGGAGGTCACGCGCCGCGAGGACGTGCGCGCCGTCGTGATCCACGGCGGCGAGAAGGTGTTCGCCGCGGGCGCCGACATCAAGGAGATGCAGGTGATGGACCACGCGGCGATGGTGCTGCGGGCCCGTTCCCTGCAGGACTCCTTCACGGCGGTGGCCCGCATCCCCAAGCCGGTCGTCGCCGCCGTCACCGGCTACGCGCTCGGCGGCGGCTGCGAACTCGCCCTCTGCGCCGACTACCGCATCGCCGGGGAGAACGCCAAGCTGGGCCAGCCCGAGATCCTGCTCGGCCTGATCCCCGGCGCCGGCGGCACCCAGCGCCTGTCCCGGCTGATCGGCCCCTCCCGGGCCAAGGACCTCATCTTCACCGGCCGCCAGGTCAAGGCCGACGAGGCCCTGGCCCTCGGCCTGGTCGACCGGGTCGTCCCGGCCGGCGAGGTTCACGAACAGGCCCACGCCTGGGCGGCCCGGCTCGCGAAGGGGCCCGCGATCGCGCTGCGCGCGGCGAAGGAGGCCGTCGACGCCGGACTGGAGACCGACCTCGACACCGGGCTCGCCCTGGAGCGGAACTGGTTCGCGGGCCTGTTCGCCACCGAGGACCGCGAGCGGGGCATGCGCAGCTTCGTCGAGGAGGGGCCCGGGAAGGCCAAGTTCCTCTGATCCGCTTGCAATTGACGTGATGTCTCATCCGGGCCCCTCGGCAGGGGCGTTTGTGGCAGCCTTGACGGACCACTGAGCGCGTCCTGTCGAGGGAGTCCGTCGATTGTCTCCGGCCCAGCCGTCCGCGCAGGTCAACGGGGCTGTTCGCGGTCCTGAAGTGCCCATGGCACATGCCAGACGTCCCGTGCGGGCTCCGGACTTCGCGGGGGCGCATTCCCCGGGAACGGCCCCGGAGCCCCGCCGGGGCGGCCATGATGGGGCAATGGCGGGGCTGGAGGGTACGGGGCAGCCGCGGGGGGCCGGCCGTGCGATCACGGCGCGCTGGACGCCCGCGGTCGAGGACGAGCACGGGGTCAGGGCGCTGGAGACCTTCGGCAACCCGGCCGACCGCGAGGTGCGCCTGCCCTCCCTGCCCGGGGCCGCCGCCACCGCGCGGCGCATGGTCCAGGTGGTGGCCCTGCGCCAGTGGAAGGTCGGCCCCAAGGTGACCGAGGACGCCGTCCTCCTCGCCTCCGAGCTCGTCGGCAACGCCGTCCGGCACACCGGCGCCCGCGCCTTCGGCCTCCACATGCGCCGCCGCCCCGGCCGCATCCGCGTCGAGGTCCGCGACCCCTCCCGAGGACTGCCCTGCCTGCTGCCCGTCCAGGAGACGGACGTCAGCGGGCGCGGTCTCTTCCTCGTCGACAAGCTCTCCGACCGCTGGGGGGCCGACCTGTTGCCGCGCGGGAAGACCACCTGGTTCGAGATCCGCGTCACCGACCGCTGACCGGGCTCGCCGCGGGGAGCATCACCCGCCGGTGGCAAGGGCGTTCACCCAACACGCCGCCTACGGGTGACGTTGCGCGCCGGGACGCCGGGCAGCCGGGATCGTACGCGCATGATCCTCACTCGTCTGCGGCGCCGGGTCGCCGCCGCCGTCCTGTCGTTGTCCGCCGTCCTCGCCACCACGGCCGCCACCTCGCCCCAGAGCGCCGCCGCGTCCGCGCCCGCGGGCACCACCGCGGCGGCGCCCGCGCGGGCCGCCGCACCGAGCTGTCCCCTGTTCGAGGACAAGCTCAAGGCCGCCGCCGACCGCGGGGTCGCGCTCGCCCGCATCACGCCCGACCCGGTCTGGCGCACCGCCTGCGGCACCCTCTACCGCAGCGACAGCCGGGGCCCCGCGATCGTCTTCGAGGAGGGCTTCCACGCCAAGGACGTGCTGACCGGCCAGTACGACGTCGAGCAGTACGTCCTCGTCAACCAGCCCTCGCCGTACGTCTCGACGACCTACGACCACGACCTCTACAAGACCTGGTACAAGTCCGGCTTCAACTACTACATCGACGCGCCCGGCGGCATCGACGTCAACAAGACGATCGGTGACACCCACAAGTGGGCCGACCAGGTCGAGGTGGCCTTCCCCGGCGGTATCCAGCGCCAGTACATCATCGGCGTCTGCCCGGTCGACAAGCAGACCAAGACCGAGATCATGAGCGAGTGCGAGGACAACCCGCACTACCGTCCCTGGCACTGATCCGCCGGCCCGCGCCCGCGCCCTCGGCGGGCGGGCGCCCCGGGGCGGACCCGGGCCGGCGGGCCTTTGGCTCAGCCGCCGCCGGCCCACCTCCGCAGGGCGTCCCCCGAGGGGAAGTCCGCCACGTTGGTGTCCAACGGCTCGTCGGTGTACTGGTGGAAGCGCCACTTCGCCTTGACGCGGGGTTTGCCCGCCGTCACGTAGTCCGCGATCCACAGCCCGTCGCCGGCGTACGAACTGGTGTCGACGTCGAGCCAGAAGGAACGGTTGCAGTAGAGCAGCACCCGGTGGTGCGGGCGCAGCTCCTTCACCTCGCGGAGGAACCGGTCCTTCTCGGCGGTGCTCGCCCGGGTGCCCTCGCCGGTGGTCTCCCAGTCGACGGCGAGCAGGTCGCCGGAGCGCTCGGGGGCCCGGGAGACGAAGTGCTCGGCCTGGGCCGTGAGGTCACCGGGCCACAGGAAGTGGTAGAAGCCGACGACGAGTCCGGCGTCCCGGCCCCGCTTCGTCTGGCCGGCGAGGCGGGGGTTGACGTACGAACGGCCCTCGGTCGCCTTCACGAAGACGAAGGAGTGGCCGTCGGTGGCGTAGTCGGCGGGCTGGTAGGCGCTGACGTCGATGCCGCGCAGCATGGGGCCTCCTGACGTGCCGTGGGGGGATGGAGACAGTGGTCATTCCCCGCCGGGGTACGGGCGATCCGCCACGGAAGGGGGAACCGGGAGCACGCCTTCCCCCGGTGTGCTCCCGCAACCGCCGTCCCGCGCCGGTGTGTGCCCGGTGCACCTCCCCACCACCGGAGGCGTCCGGCCACAGTGAGAACACCGCTGCGAGGCCGACGAGTTGGGGGAGATCACCGGGGCCATGACCACGACGACCGCGACCTCGATCACCACGAAGCCGGAGCCGGCCACGGCCACCGTCCGGACCGCGCCCACGGTCAGGACCATGACGGTCGTGTCCGGTGACCACGCGGGCCACCGTCCTTCGCGCCGTACGCTCCGGGGACGCGGTCCCCGCGGCGGCCCCGCCCTCGCCGACGGCGACGAGATCTGCGCCGTGCTCTTCGCCTCGTTACGCCGCAGCGACCAGCGACAGCGGGCCCGGCACTACCTGAGCGGCCTGCTGGAGGCGCAGGGCCGCAAGACGATCCGGAACATCGCCGCCCTGACCGACGGGGCCCCGGGGGAGCAGAGCCTGCACCACTTCATCAGCGACTCCACCTGGGACTGGGCCCCCATCCGCGCGGCCCTCGCCGACCACGTCGCCCGCGTCCTGCGGCCCCGCGCCTGGGTGGTCCGGCCGCTCTTCATCCCCAAGGCCGGCGAACACTCGGTGGGGGTGGGGCGGCAGCCGGCCCCCGACGGCGGACCGGCCCTCAACGGCCAACTGGCCTACGGGACCTGGGCCTCCTCGGAGGAGACCAGCGTGCCCGTCCAGTGGCGGCTGCACCTGCCGGACCCCTGGCTCGCCGACGCCGGCCGGCGGCACCGGGCGGAGATCCCCGACAGCGCCGCCGCCGAGACCCCCGACGAATGCGCCGCCGTCGCGGCGCTCTCCGTCGTCGGCCGCGTGGAAGGGCCGCCGCGCCCCGTCGTGCTGGACGTGCCCGTGACCGATCTCGCCGCGAGCGTCCGGCGGTTCACCGCGGCACGGGTTCCGCTGGTCGTGCGCATCGGGGCCCACGACCGGGTGGCCGTGGACGACCGGGCCCTGCCCGGTCACCGGTCGGGGACGGTCCCCGCCCGCCGTCTCATGGAGTCCGTGCGGCACCTGCGCCGGCCCGTGGAGTCCGGCGCGGGCCCGGGGCGGCTCGCGGCGGCGGCGCTGCGGGTACGGCTCCCGGGACCGGGCGCCGGGCCCGAACTGCTCCTGGTCGGCGAGTGGCGGCCCGGCGGCAGGGCTCCGGCGGCGCTGTGGCTGGCGGCCCCGGCGACCGCCTCCGCCCGCGACGTCCTGCGGTCGGCCCGGTGCGCCGGGCGGGCGGAGCTGGACGAGCGGCAGACCGGTGAACGGGTCGGCGTCCGCGACTTCGAGGGGCGGTCCTTCCGCGGCTGGCACCGCCACATGACCCTCGCCTCCGTCGCGCACGCCGTGACGGCCCTGGACGGCGCCGACGGCCCGCCCACCGGCGGCGGACTGCTCTCCGCCTGACCCCGCTCAGACCGGGGGGCGGCCGGCGTCCCGCGGCGGGCCGGCCGTGGGACGCCGGTGCTGGAGGGTGCGCCGGGTGCGGTGCAGCCGCAGGGCGAGCTGGATCTCCAGGGACCGTTCCGGCGACTGCCAGTCCGGGCCGAGGAGTTCGGTGATCCGCTCCAGCCGCCGGGAGACCGTGTTCGGGTGCACGTGCAGGTCCGAGGCGGCCCGGGTCGGACTCGCGGAGGAGGCGAAGTACGCGTCCAGCGTGTGCGTCAGCTCGGTGAACCGCGCCGCGTCGTAGTCCAGGACCGGGCCGATCACCGAGGCGATGTAGTCGTCGACGCCGTGGGTCTCGGAGAGCAGCACCCCGAGGAACCCCATCTGCTGAGGGGTGGCCGCGCAGCCGAGGTTGCCCAGTTCGGTCAGCGCGTCCAGGCAGCTCGCCGCCTCCCGGTGGGCCCTGGCCACCCCGTCCGGGTTCGCCACCGGGCCCGCCGCCCCGACGGTGACGGGATGCCCGGCGAGCGGTGTCAGCTCCCGGGACACCGCGTGGGCCGCGGCGAGGGGGTCGTCCCCGGGCACCAGGAGCGTCGCCCGCCCCTCGCGGAACCGGGCCAGCCCGCGGACCCGGTGCGCGTACGAGGAGGCCCACGCGGCGGCCCGGCCCCCCGGCCCGCCCTCGGGCCGGGCGACCACCACCACGTGCGGCGTGTCCAGGGCGATGCCCAGGCGCCGGGCCCGGTGCGTCAGCCGGCGCGGCTGCGGGATGACGTCGCTCAGCAACTCCTCGAACAACTCGTCGCGGATCTGGTCGTGCGCGACGGCCGAGGTGCGCTGGAGCAGCAGGATCAGGGCGACGGCCCGCGCGGTGAGCTGGAGCAGCCGCACCCCGAAACCGTCCGTCAGCGCCTCCGGGGTGACCAGCACGACCGAGCCGAGGTTCTCGCCGCCCGCGGTGACGGGTGCGACCCAGCCCCCGGGCACCGGCACCGGGCGGCCCGCCGCGTGGGCGTCGTACGTCCAGCGCAGGAACTCCTCCTCGGGCAGTTCCGGCGCGGTGCCCGTGACCACCACGGTCCGCCCGACGCAGTCGCGCACCACCAGCACACCCGACAACTCGCGGGCCGCGGCCTCGGCGAGGGGCTGGGGGTCGCAGCCGCTGAGCACCAGATCGATCAGCCGGATGTAGGCGGCCTCCACCCGGCGCTGCTCGCTGAGGCTGCTGCGCGCCCGGGAGGTGTCCCGTTCCAGCTCGGTCACCTCGGCGCGAGCGTCCTCCAGCAGCCGGGCCCGTTCGAAGGCGACCCCGGCGAGCTTGCCGAGGGAGCGCATGAGGCTGATCTCGTCGGGCGTGAAGTGGCGGACCTTGCGGTCGGCGCCGTAGAGGGTCCCGAAGACGCGGGTGCCGTGCCCGAGCGGCACCGCCAGCATGGCGCGCAGCCCCTCGGCCCGGACCACCCCGTCGATCTCGGCGGAGTGCGGGATGTCCCGGTCGGCCCGGTAGTCGGGGGTCCAAGCGGGGGCGCCGGTGCGCTGGACGAGGCTGCCGAGACCGGCGTCCGCGGTGGTCTTGAGGCCCACGCTGCGCGAGGTGGTCTCCCCCTCGGCGACCCGGATGGCGGCGGTGTCGCCGCCCCGCGAGTCCAGCAGCCCGATGTAGGCCATGTCCAGGTTGAGTAATCGCCGGGCCCGCCGGGTGATCTCGTGCAGCAGGGCGTCCACCCCGTGCACGAGGGTGAGGTCGTGCGCGGTGTCGACGAGCACCGAGAGCCCGGCCTCGCGCCGCTGGGCATGGCCGATGAGGGCCTGGACGCGGGCGGCGAGGCGGACCGCCCGGTCGAGTTCCGCGAGGTCCGCGCCGGGGTTCGCCTGCCGTGCGCAGCCGAGCAGTTCCTCGAAGCGCTCCGGCGCCGCTCCCTCGGCGAGCAGTTCCAGCACGGACATGGCGTCGGACACGGCAGTCTCCGGTCCCCCTGTCATCATCCCCCCGTGATCGCGCAGGTCGGCCCCAGGGAGCCTAGGACGGGGCCCCCGCCACGGCAACCGAGCCTCCCGCGCCGCGCCCCATGGTGGCCGAACCACCACCCCACCCGTGCGATCCGGTGCCGGGGCCACCTGTCGCCCCGCCCCGGACCGCGAAAGGATCAGGCCACGACGGTGAAAACGGGACGGAAACGGTGTCCGGTGCCCACGTGACGGGGCCCGGGACACAGGAGGGGGACGTCGGGCGGCATGTCCGAGATCACCAGTTACCTGCGGTCGATCGAGCGCAGTCGTGACTCCATGCGGCCGGAACACCGGCCCGGGGTCTTCAGCCTGCGCGGGCGCCAGTGGGACCTGCTCGACACGGTGTTCTCACCCCCGCACGCGGGCACCACGGAGATCGTGCTCGACCTGCTGGGCCTCGGCACCCCGGCCGCCCCGCCCTGGCGCGGCGCCTTCTGCGAGATCGGCTCCGGCACCGGCGTCGTCGCGGTCACCGCCGCCCTCGCCGGCTGCGAACGGGTCGTCGCCTGCGACATCAACCCGGAGGCCGTGGCCAACACCGCGCGCAACGCGCGCCGTCACGGCGTCGGCCACCGCGTCCACTGCGTGCACAGCGACCTCTTCGCCGGGCTGCCCGACGAGTCGTACGACACCATCGTGTGGAGCTCCCCCTACGTGCGGGCGCCCGAGGACCACCGGTTCGGCTCACCGCTGGAACGGGCCTACGTCGATCCCGGGTACGCGGCCCACCGCCGCTACGTGGAGGAGGCGCCGCGCCGGCTGACCCGCGGCGGGCGGGCCCTGCTGCACTTCAGCAGCCGGGGGGACCTCGACGCGCTGGCCCGGATCGCCGCGGAGGCGGGGCGGCGGCTGAGCGTGCGGGAACGGCACGCGGTCGTCGACCGGGGGGACCCGGTCGAGCACTACCTGCTGGAGATCAGCCCCGGCGCGGTCGCGGGGACGTGGCCGTGGGACGTGGACGCCGGCGGTGTGCCGGAGCAGGCCGGGGCGCCGTCCGGGACGTGACCCGGCCGGGTCGGGGGGCCCGGCCGGGCCGCGGAAGCGGTCGGCGGCGGGGGCGCGCTACCGCGTCCCCACCGCCGACAACAGGGCTTCCCAGGCGGCCAGTTCACGGTCCAGCGCCGCCTGTTCCAGATGGCGGGCGACCGAGTCGAGGAGGACGCCCGTGCGCTCCAGCCCGTCCAGGACGCGGCAGGCGGGGCCGTGCCGCCCGCTCACGGTGTCCCCGTGGAACCCGGAGCGGCGCTCCAGCGCGCCCAGGGCGCCCTCGGGCAGGGCGTGCAGGGTCATCCAGGCGATCAGCCGTTCCACCCGGTCCAGCGCCGCCCGCGGTTCCTCCGGTGTGTGCTCCGAGGTCCACAGCAGGCGCTGGGGGAGGGCGCCACCGGCCGCGAGGGTACGCCACTGGGGGCAGCCGAGGCTCTCCTCGTAGCGCCGGTACAGCAGTTGGGCCGTCGCCGTGCCGGCGGTGCCGCGCAGTCCGGCGGCAAAGGGGTCCCCCGAGGCGTCCAGCAGGGCGTCGACCCCGGCGTCGAGGTGGCCGACGTCCACGGAGACCAGGGAGGTGACGGCGGAGTGCGGGGCGCCGGTGGCCGCGGCGCGTTCCAGGCCCCGGAAGTAGACGTCCACGGCCTCCGCGTAGCGCCGCACGGAGAACACGGACGTGAGGTGCACGCCGACGCCGCGGGCGAGCAGGTCGCCGGCGGCGGCCATGCCCCGGCCCGCGGCGGGCACCCGGACCAGCAGGTTCGGCCGCCCCACCGTCCGCGCGAGACGCAGGGCGTGGCCGACGGTGGCCCCGGCGTCCGAGGCGAGGCGGGGCGCGAGCCCCACGGAGACCCAGCCGTGCATGCCCCGCGTCGACCGGAACACCGGCTCCAGCGCGGCACAGGCCGCACGGGCGTCCTCGGCGATCAGCGCGTAGGCCCGCTCCTCGGCCGGCACCCCGGACCGCTGGAGATCCTCCAACTGGCCGCGGTAGGCGGTGCCGTCGGCGAGCGCCCGCACCACGGCCGCCGGCCGGGACACGGCGCCGCGCACCAGCCCGGCCTCGACCAGTCTCCCCAGACCGCCCCCGGCCGCCCGGCCGCGGTGCCAGTCGTCCAGCCAGAGCGCGACCCCCTCCGCCGTGAGCTGGGCCAGGGCACCGCCACCGGCCGGGCACGTCCCCATGGTCATCGATTGCCTCCGCTCCGGAATCGGCGCAAGACGTCGTGGACCGTCGAGTCCCGGGCCAGACATTACACTCGCGTCCCCGTGGGGATAACGTCGGCGTTACCCCCCGATCGAATTCCGGACACGTGACAAAGTATTCCGCGCCGCGTTGCGTTCCGGACCCGGAGCTGCTCTCCGGAAGGCAGGGGAACCGCACCTGACAAACTATTCCGGCGCGCGTTGCGAGCGGTCCCGGCGGCATGTGAGGCTCCCGTCGAACTGGTGAGTGGAACATGGCAGAGCGCGCTCGGGAGGGGTCTTGACCGCAGAACTGGGCGGACGGTCGCCGCTGATCCGCCGCGACGGCGAGGGGGTGTCCCGGCTCTGGGGGAAGGGGTCGGTGGTCACCACCAAGCTCTCCGCCGAGGAGACCGGCGGCATGCTGGGAATCACGCACTTCAGCGCGGTGAAGGGGGAACGCGCTCCGCGGCACACGCACACCCTCGAGGACGAGATCTTCATCGTCGAGGGCGGCGAGGTCGTCCTCACCGCGGGCGAGCGCACCGAGGTCGTCAACGGCGCGGGCGTGCTGTTCCTGCCGCGCGGGATACCGCATTCCTACCTCGTGGAGAGCGATACCGCCCGTTTCTACGTCATCACCACACCCGGTGGATTCGAACGGTTCTTCTCGGAGACCGGATATCCGACCCACCACGGAAAGTCGGCTCCGGTCGGTGCGGCGTGGTCCGTCGACCGCACCAGGGAATTCGCGGAGAAACTCGGACTGGGGGTCGTCTGGGGCGACTGACCGCTCGGCGCATTCCGGCTCCTGGTGCATGTCATGTCGCCACCGCTCATCGACACCTACACAGAGAGAACGCGAGTTCCATGAGAAGACGAAGCGTCCTGACCGGTACGGCCGTCGCGATAGCCGCCACGACCCTGGAGGCGGGTCCCGCCGCCGCCTCGCCCGCCGCACCCGCCGGCTCCGCCGCCGGCGGCGACGCGGTCACGGTCCTCCCGGGCGACCCCCGCTACGCCGACCTCGTCGTCGGCAACAACGCCCGCTGGGTCTCCCGTCCCGACGCCGTCCGGCTGGTGCGGACCACCGAGCAGACGGTGCGCGCCGTCCAGGAGGCCGTCGACGCCGGCAAGCGCATATCCGTGCGCGGCGGCGGCCACTGCTACGCGGACTTCGTCCACCACCCCGAGGCACGGGTGGTCATCGACACCTCCCTGCTCGACACCGTGACCTACGACCGTCGCCGCCGGGCCTTCGCCGTCGGCGCGGGCGCCACGCTGCTCCACGTGTACGAGTCGCTGTTCAAGGGCTGGGGAGTCACCATCCCCGGCGGCATGTGCTACTCGGTGGGCGCCGGCGGCCACATCAGCGGCGGCGGCTACGGCATGCTGTCGCGGCGCCACGGACTGACCGTCGACCACCTGTACGCCGTCGAGGTGGTCGTCGTCGGCGCGAACGGCAAGGCCCGCAGCGTCGTGGCCACCCGCGAGGCCGACGACCCCCACCGGGACCTGTGGTGGGCCCACACCGGCGGGGGCGGCGGCAACTTCGGCGTGATCACGCGGTACTGGTTCCGCAGCCCCGGCGCCACCGGCACCGACCCCTCCGCGCTGCTGCCCCGGCCCCCCCGCGAGGTCCTGGTCAGCGCGCTGGGCCTGCCGTGGAGCGCGCTCGGCAAGGACGCCTTCACCGCCGTGGTGCGCGCCTTCGGCGCCTGGCACGAGCGCAACGCCACCCCCTCGGCGGCCGAGGCGTCCCTGTGCAGCTTCCTGATGATGAACCACCGGGCGAACGGCAGCATCGGACTCCTCACCCAGGTCGACGCGACCCTGCCCGGAGCCGAGGACGCGCTGCGCGACTTCCTCGCCGAGGTGACCGCCCCCCTGTCCGCCACGGCCCTGCGCCCGCTCGCCGGCAACGTCGGCGAACTGGGGCCGCTGCCCGAGCTGTTCACCCCGCAGCGACTGCCCTGGCTGCATTCCGTACGGCTGCTGGGCACCAGCAACCCGACGCTGACCGACCCGACGCTGCGCGGCCACCACAAGTCCGCCTACCTGCGCCGGAACGTGACGACGGCGCAGGCGGCGTCCATGTACCGGCACCTGACCCGCACCGACCACGAGAACCCGGCCTCCATGGTCGTCCTGCTCTCCTACGGCGGGAAGATCAACACGGTGGGCGCGGGCGACACCGCGTCGGCGCAGCGCGACTCGATCTTCAAGGGCCTGTTCCAGAGCTTCTGGCCGGACGCCGACGGCGACGACGCCAACATCGGGTGGACCCGCGACGTGTACGGCGAGGTGTTCTCCGCCACCGGCGGCTACCCCGTCCCCGGCGCGGCCACGGACGGCTGCTACATCAACTACCCGGACGCCGACATCACCGACCCGCAGGTCAACACCACCGGCGTGCCGTGGCACACCCTGTACTACAAGGACAACTACCCGCGGCTCCAGCGTGCCAAGGCCGCGTACGACCCCCGGAACACGTTCCGGCACTCGCAGTCCATCACCCTCCCCGACACCACGTGAGGCGAGCCGTGCGGCAGCAGGACACCGTCGCGAACCAGCGGACGACACCGTCCGGAACGACCGCGGGCGCCGCGGCCGGCAGACACCGGGGCGCGGCGTTCGCGCTGCTCGCCTCGGTGCAGTTCGTGCTCATCCTCGCGATGAGCATGCTCAACGTGGTGCTGCCGCAGATCCAGGAGGAGTTCGGCACCAGCCGCGGCGAACTCGTCCTGCTCGGCGCCTCGTACGGCATGTCCTTCAGCGGTCTGCTGCTGCTCGGCGGACGCCTGTCCGACCTGTACGGCAGCCGGCGGGTGTTCCTGCTCGGCACGCTGGTCTTCGGTCTCAGCTCGGCGCTGGCGGCGTTCTCGCCCGGTCTGTGGACGCTGCTCGCGGCCCGCTTCGCGCAGGGGGCCGGCGCCGCCCTCGCGGTACCCGCCGCGATGGCGCTGGTCAGCGCCGTCCACCCGGAACCCGCGCGGCACGCCCGCGCCATGGCGGTGTGGGGCGGGCTCGCGGCCTCCGGCGGGACCGCGGGGATGCTGCTGTCGGGCGTGGTGGCCTCGGCGGACTCCTGGCGCTGGGCGTTCGCCGCCCCGGTCGCGGTGGCGGCGGTGGTCCTCGCCGTCGCCCCGCGGCTGCTGCCGCAGGGCGCGGCCTCGCGGGGCGGCCGGCTCGACGTGCTCGGCGCGGCCCTGGTCACCGCCGGCATCGGCCTGCTCGGATACGGGCTGGTGGAGGCGCCCGAGTACGGCTGGACCTCGCCGGTCGCGCTCGGCCCGCTGGTGGCCGGCGCCGTCCTGCTGCTGGGCTTCGTGGTCACCGAGGCCCGGGTGGAGCAGCCGCTGCTGCCGCTGTCCTTCCCCGCCTCGCCCCGCCGGGCGACGGCGCTGCTGGCGGTCTTCCTGGGCGCCGCGGGCATCACCACGATCTTCTTCCTGCTCGCCCTGTACCTCCAGCAGGTACGGGGCTACACCCCGCTGCAGACCTCGGCGGCCTTCCTGCCGTTCGGCCTGACCCTGGTCCTCGGCGGCCTGGGCGTGGGCCGGATGGTGCAGCGCTTCGGCCCGCGCGTGGTGCTCGTCACCGGACTGACGCTCGCCGGGCTCGGCATGGCCGCGCTGGGCAGGGCCGGCACCGACAGCCCGTACGCGGGCGCCCTCCTCGCCGGGCTGGTGCTCTTCCCCGCCGGGGCGGCCCTGGTCTTCGCCGGGGCCACCGTCACCGCGACCACCGACGTGCCGCCGGAGCAGGCCGGCCTCGCCGGGGCCGTGGTCAACACCGCCCTGGAGGCGGGCCCGGCCATCGGCCTCGCCGTGCTGGTCACGCTGGCCACCGCCCGCACCGACGCCCTGGAACGCGCCGGCACCGCCGCGGCCTCCGCCCAGTCCTCCGGTTACGGCTTCGCGTTCACCGTCGGGGCCGTGGCCTTCGGCGTCGCCGCCCTGGGCACGCTCGTCCTGCTGCGTCCCCGTCCCGGCCGCGACGCCGCCTGACCCTCCGTCCGCCCCCCGGGGCATCCCGTCTCCATCCGCACCGACACGTACCAAGGAGCCCCCATGACCGCCCGATTCAAGGACAAGGTCGTCATCGTCACCGGCGCCGGCGCCGGCATCGGCCGGGCCACCGCCAGGGCCTTCGCCCGGGAGGGAGCCACGGTGGTCGCCGCGGGCGTCCGCCCCGAGTCCGTCGAGCAGACCGTCCGGCTGATCGAGGAGGACGGTTCCGCCGCCGCCACCTCCTGCGTCGCCGACGTCACCCGCCCCGAGGACGTCGAACGCCTGGTGCGCTCGACGGTGGAGCGCCACGGGGGCCTGCACGTCGCGCACAACAACGCGGGCGTCTTCGGGAAGCCCGGACCCGTCGCCGACCTGGACCCGTCCGTCTGGCACTCGGTGCTCGACATCAACCTCAACGGCGTCCTGCACTGCCTGCGCCAGGAGATCGCGCACATGCGGGAGAACGGGGGCGGCGTCATCGTCAACACCTCCTCCAACATCGGTTACCACGGGCGCCGTCCCGGCATGGCCGCCTACGCCGCTTCCAAGGCCGCCGTCAGCACCCTGACCCGGGTCGCGGCGCTGGACCACATCAAGGACGGCGTGCGCATCAACGCGGTGAGCCCCGGCGCCACCGACACCACCATGTCGCTGCGCCCCGGGGAGACCGACGCCGACCGCGCGGCCCGGCTGGCCACCACCGTGCCGATCGCCCGCGTCGCGACCACCGACGAGATCGCGGCCGCGGTCCTGTGGCTCGCCTCCGAGGAGTCGAGCTTCGTCGTCGGCCAGGACCTCGTCGTCGACGGCGGCGTCACGAGCTGACCCGGTGCCGGGCCGCCCCGCCCGGCACCGGCGTCCCGGTCTCCTCGCCCCGCCCCTTGCCGGGAGACCGGGGCGCACGCCTGCCCCATCCCGCGTTCCCGTTTCCCCGCCGTGGTTCTCCCGTGCTTGCCGCGGCCTATTCCCCTGCCCTTTTCCCGTCGGATTCCCGCCGGTTTCCCGCCGGGTTCCCGTCTGTTTCCGGGTGAATGCGAGCGGGCCGCCGCATGAATGCGCAACCGGTCTCGCCGACCTGACGAAGTAACGATTCCCCACTTCCCGGGAATTCCCTCCGTACGCAGAATCGATGCAAGCACCTCACGAGTTCAGCCGAGCAAGTCCTTCTTCATCCCCATGAGAGGAACCGTGTTGAACAGCGAGCCGGCTCACATCGCATCGCTCCCCACCCTTCAGCAGCCCGCGTGGGAGGAGCATCCGGAGACCGCGCGGGTGAGGCGCGAACTGGCCGCGCTGCCCGCGCTGGTCTCGGCGGAGCACGTGGCCCAGTTGCACGAGCACCTGGCGGCGGTCGCCGGGGGCCGCGCCCAGGTCGTCCAGGCCGGCGACTGCGCGGAGGACTGGGCGGAGTGCGGCCCCGTCGACGTCGCCCGCAAGGCGGCCGTGCTGGACCTGCTGGCCGGGGTCATGCGCGTGAACGCGGGCCGGCCCGTGATCCGCGTGGGGCGGCTCGCCGGCCAGTACGCCAAACCACGCTCCCGCCCCACGGAGACCGTCCTCGGCGTCGAACTGCCCGTCTACCGCGGGCACATGGTCAACGACCCGAACCCCGACCCCGCGCTGCGGCGGCCCGACCCCCGGCGCCTGCTGACCGGCTACCGGGCCGCCCGCGAGGTCATGGGACACCTCGGCTGGACCAGCACCGCCCCGCTCGCCCAGGCCCCGGTGTGGACCAGCCACGAGGCGCTCCTCCTCGACTACGAACTGCCCCTGGTGCGCCGCCAGGCCGACGGGGGGCTGCTGCTCGCCTCCACGCACTGGCCCTGGATCGGCGAGCGCACCCGCCAGGTGGACGGTGCCCACGTGGCGCTCCTCGCGGCCGTCTCCAACCCGGTGGCCTGCAAGGTGGGCCCGGCGATGACCCCCGGGGAACTGCTCCGGCTGGCCGAGCGCCTGGACCCCGGCCGCGTGCCCGGGCGCCTCACGCTCATCGCGCGGATGGGGGCCGGAGCGGGGCCCGCGAGGCTTCCCGCCCTGGTCGCCGCCGTCCGCGACGCCGGGCATCCGGCGATCTGGCTCTGCGACCCGATGCACGGCAACACCGTCTCCGGTCCCGACGGACTGAAAACCCGTCTCGTGAAGGACGTCGTGCGCGAGGTCGAGGAATTCCATGAAGCCGTCGTGGCGCACCAGGGAATTCCCGGCGGCCTCCATCTGGAAACGACCCCGGACGATGTGACGGAATGCGTCGCCGACACGGATCTCATGCATTCCGTCGGAGTCAAGTACACGAGTTTCTGCGATCCGCGCCTCAACCCCGGGCAGGCCGTCGAGGTCGCCTCGGCCTGGCGCCGCTGACCGTGGGCGCACCGGCCCGCGCACCCGCCCGTCCGACACCCCCACCCGCCGGCACCCCGGCCCGCCCCCAGGGAGGACGACCGTCGTGAAAGGAAGCACCGCACTGGTCACCGGAGCCGCCGGCGGCATAGGAGAGGCGGTCGTCCGCGCCCTCGGCGAACGCGGAGCGGCCGTCGCCGCCGTCGACAAGGACCGCCGCAGGCTGGACGAGGTGGCCGGCCGGCTCGCCGCCGACGGGCTGCGCGTCCGGGCGTTCCCCGCCGACGTCACCACGGGCGCCGCCGCCGAACGCCTCACCGCCGAGGTCGAGGAGGCCCTGGGACCCGTGGGCCACCTGGTCAACGGCGCGGGCGTGCTCCGCCTCGGCCGGGCCACCGACCTCACCGAGGAGGACTGGGCGCAGACCCTCGCGGTCAACGCCACCGGCGTGTTCCTCATGTCCCGCGCCGTGGTCGGCCGCATGATCCCGCGCCGCCGCGGGGCCGTCGTCACCATCGCCTCCAACGCGGCCGGCACCGCCCGCACCGAGATGGCCGCCTACGCGGCGTCCAAGGCCGCGGCGTCCATGTTCACCAAGTGCCTCGGGCTGGAGGTCGCCCGGTACGGCATCCGCTGCAACGTGGTCGCCCCCGGCTCCACCGAGACCCCGATGCTCACGTCCATGTGGCGGGACGAGAACGGCCCCGCCGCCACCCTGGAGGGCTCACCCGGCGCCTACCGCGTCGGCATCCCGCTCGGCAAGCTGGCCCGCCCCTCGGACGTCGCCGACGCCGTGGCCTTCCTCCTCTCGGACCGGGCCTCGCACATCACGATGCACGACCTCACCGTCGACGGCGGCGCGACCCTCGGCGTCTGACACCACCCCTAGTCACTGGAGGACGACCATGCCCGGGATACCCCCCATCCAGGCGTACCCCATGCCCCAGGAAGGCGACCTGCCCGCCAACACCGCCGCCTGGCAGGCCGACCCGGACCGGGCGGTCCTGCTCGTGCACGACATGCAGCGCTACTTCCTCCGGCACCTCCCCGCCGACCGGTCGCCGGGCGCCGACCTCGTCCGCAACGCGCGTCAGCTCCGCGAACAGGCCGCCGCCCGCGGCGTCCCCGTCGCCTACACGGCCCAGCCCGGCGGCATGAGCGACGAGGAACGCGGACTGCTCAAGGACTTCTGGGGGCCGGGCATGCGCCTCGACCCCGCCGACCGCGAGATCGTCGAACCGCTCGCGCCGGGCCCCGACGACTGGCGGCTCACCAAGTGGCGCTACAGCGCCTTCTTCCGCACCGACCTGCTGGAGCGCATGCGCGCCGCGGGCCGCGACCAGGTGATCCTGTGCGGCGTCTACGCCCACATCGGCGTACTGGCCAGCGCCGTGGACGCCTTCACCCACGACCTGGAGACCTTCCTGGTGGCCGACGCCGTCGCCGACTTCACCGAGGCGTACCACCGGCTCGCCCTCGACTACGCCGCCGAACGCTGCGCCGTGGTCACCACCGCGAAGACCGTCGTCGAGGAGCTGGGCCGATGACCGCGCCCCGCCCGGCCGGCACCCTCCTGGACCGGGTCCTCGCCCAGGAGCCGCCCGTCTTCGCGCTGCTGCACCGCCCCGAGACCACCGGGCCCGACACCCTGGAGGTCCTGACCGGCACCGCCGCCGCCGTGGACACCCTGGCCGACATCCCCCTGGACGAGGCCCCCGGCCCCGCCGCCGGGGCCCGCGAGCAGGTCCTGGCGCTCGTCCCCTACCGCCAGATCGCCGAGCGCGGCTACGCCTGCGCCGACGACGGCGAACCGCTGATCGCGATCACCGTGCGGGAGCAGACGGCCGTCCCCCTCGGCGAGGCCCTGCGCCGGCTGCCGGACGGGCCGGTCGTCCTCGACGGCGGCGCCTTCGACCTGGACGACGACGAGTACGCCGGCATCGTCGCCAAGGTGATCGCCGACGAGATCGGCACCGGCGAGGGCGCCAACTTCGTCGTCAAACGGTCCTTCGTCGCCGACATCACCGACTACACCGTGCACAGCGCCCTCGCCTTCTTCCGGCGGCTCCTGGAACGGGAGCAGGGCGCGTACTGGACCTTCCTCGTGCACACGGGGGAGCGCACCCTCGTCGGCGCCACCCCCGAGCGGCACGTCAGCCTGCGCGGCGGGCGGGCCGTGATGAACCCGATCAGCGGCACCTACCGCTACCCGCCCACCGGCCCGACCCTCCCCGGCGTGCTCGACTTCCTCGCCGACCGCAAGGAGACCGACGAGCTGTACATGGTCGTCGACGAGGAACTCAAGATGATGGCCCGGATCTGCGACCCCGCCCCCAGGGTCGTCGGCCCCGGGCTCAAGGAGATGGCCCGGCTCGCGCACACCGAGTACCTCATCGAGGGCACCAGCGACCGCGACCCCCGCGCCATCCTGCGGGAGACCCTGTTCGCGCCGACGGTGACGGGCAGCCCGCTGGAGAGCGCCTGCCGGGTCATCAGCCGCTACGAACCCCGCGGGCGCGGCTACTACAGCGGGGTCGCCGCCCTGATCGGGCGGGACGCCGAGGGCGGGCGCACCCTCGACTCCGCCATCCTCATCCGCACCGCCGACATCGGCGCGGGCGGACGCCTGAGCATCGGTGTCGGCGCCACCCTGGTGCGCCACTCCGACCCGGCCTCGGAGGTCGAGGAGACCCGTGCCAAGGCGTCCGGACTGCTCGCCGCCCTCGGCGCGGGCGGCGCACCGCGCCTCGCCGGGCACCCGAGCGTGCGCCGGGCCCTGGAACGCCGCAACGGCCAGATCGCCGGCTTCTGGATCGGCGAGCGCACCGCGGACGGCGTCGTACGGCCCGAACTGACCGGCCGCAGCGTCCTGGTGGTCGACGCCGAGGACACCTTCACCGCCATGCTCGGCCACCAGCTCCGCGCCCTCGGCCTGGTCCCCACCGTCCGGCGCTACGACGAGCCCCACTCCTTCGACGGCCACGACCTCGTCGTGATGGGCCCCGGCCCCGGCGACCCGCGCGCCGCCGGAGACCCGAAGATCGCCCACCTGCGGGCCGCGCTCGGCACCCTCCTGACGGAGCGCCGCCCCTTCCTCGCGGTCTGCCTCAGCCACCAGGTGCTGGGCTCCCTGCTCGGCCTCGAACTGGTGCGCCGACCGGTGCCCCACCAGGGATTCCAGCGGGAGATCGAGCTGTTCGGCAGGCGCGAACGGGTCGGCTTCTACAACACGTTCGCCGCCCGCTGCGCCGGTCCCGCCGTCGACGTGCCCGGCGTGGGCACCGTCGAGGCGAGCCGCGACGAGGAGAGCGGCGAGGTGCACGCGCTGCGCGGGCCGGGCTTCGCCTCCCTGCAGTTCCACCCCGAGTCCGTGCTCACCCGGGACGGCGTCCGCATCACCGGCGACGCGCTCGCGGGGGTGCTGCGCCGATGAGGGTGGTGATCGTGTGGTGGGACCTCGGACGGTCCGAGCAGACCATCGCCTCCCTGCGCGCCTTCCTGCGGGACGAGGCCGTGGACCGCTACGCCCGGATGCCGGGGCTGCGCCTGAAGGTGTGGATCGCCGACGAGACCACCGACCGCTGGGGCGCGGTGTTCCTGTGGGAGTCGGCGCGGGCGGCGGAGGCGCCGCTGCCGCCCGGCGCCGCCGCGCTCATCGGCTACGCGCCCACCGAGCGGTACGCCTTCGACGTCGAGGCGACCACCGAGGGCGCCTACGACACCGCCGGACTGGCCCGCCTCGGCCGCGCCTTCACCGGCTGAGCCGCCCTCCGCGACGGCCCGGGGACCGGCCGGACCCGACGGTCCCCGGCCCGGCACCCGGCACCCAACCGACCAGCGACAAGGAGCACCATGAAGGTACTCATAGCCGGGGGCGGCATCGGGGGCCTCGCGGCGGCCCTGAGCATCGCCCGCAACGGCCACCGCGCCGTCGTACTCGAACGCGCGGCGGCCTTCACCGAACTGGGCGCGGGCATCCAGCTCGGCCCCAACGCCTTCCACGCCCTGGACCGCCTCGGCATCGGCCCGGCCGCCCGCGCGTGCGCCGTCCACGTCGACGCGCTGCGCTTCATGGACGGCACGACCGGGGAACAGGTCGTGAGCATGCCGCTGACCGGCGCCTACCGCGCCCGCTTCGGCAACCCGTACGCCGTCGTGCACCGCGGCGACCTCTACCAGGCGCTCCTCGACGGCTGCGCCGCCCACCCGGGCGTCACACTGAGCGCGAACCGCTCCGTGACCGGGTACGAGCAGACCCCGGCGGGCGTCACCGCCCTCCTCGACGGCGGGGAGCGCGTCACCGGGGCGGTGCTCGTCGGCGCGGACGGCATCCGCTCCGCCGTCCGGGAACGGCTGCTCGGCGACGGCCCGCCGCGCGTCTGCGGCCACACCATCTACCGGTCCGTCATCCCCATGGAACGCGTCCCGGCCGAGCTGCGCTGGAACAGCGTCACCCTGTGGGCCGGGCCACGGTGGCACTTCGTGCACTACCCCATCGGCAGGGGCGAACTGTTCAACCTCGCCATCACCCTGGACGACGGCGCGCCCGAGGTGGTGACCGGCCGGCCCGCCGGGCGCGGACACGTCCTCGCCCGCTTCCCGGGGCTGAGCGGCACCGCCCGGCGGCTGCTGGAACTGGGGACCGACTGGAAGGAGTGGGTCCTGTGCGACCGGGACCCCGTCGACCGCTGGACGGACGGCCGGGTCGCCCTCCTCGGCGACGCCGCGCATCCCATGCTCCAGTACGCGGCCCAGGGCGCCTGCATGGCACTGGAGGACGCCGTGCTCCTCGGCGATCTGCTCGCCGGGGCCGGCGACGACGTGCCCCAGCGCCTGGAGAAGTACCAGGCCGAGCGCCGGGAACGCGCCGCCGGGGCGCAGCGGGTCGCCCGCGCCCTGGGCGAGCGGCTCTACCACCCGGCGGGGGAGGAGGCCGTCGCCCGCAACGCCATGCTGTCCTCCCTCACCGTCGACGACCTCCACGACAAGGTCGCCTGGCTGCACGGGGCGCGCGTCGGCGGGACGGGGGAACCGCGTTGAGCGGGTTGCGCTGGCTGACCGCGGGGGAGTCCCACGGTCCCGCACTCGTCGCGACGCTGGAGGGTCTGCCCGCCGGCGTGCCGGTCACGACGGAGATGGTGGCGGATCATCTGGCGCGGCGGCGGCTGGGGTACGGGCGCGGTGCCCGGATGAGGTTCGAGCGGGACGAGGTGACCTTCCTCGGCGGTGTCCGGCACGGTCTGACCCTGGGTTCCCCGGTCGCGGTGATGGTCGGCAACACCGAGTGGCCGAAGTGGGAGCAGGTGATGGCCGCCGACCCGGTCGATCCGCGGGTGCTGGCCGGTCTGGCGCGGAACGCTCCGCTGACGCGTCCGCGGCCGGGACACGCGGACCTGGCCGGGATGCAGAAGTACGGGTTCGACGAGGCGCGGCCGGTGCTGGAACGTGCCTCGGCGCGGGAGACCGCGGCGCGGGTCGCGCTGGGCGCCGTCGCCCGCTCGTACCTGAAGGAGACGGCTGGCATCGAGATCGTCAGCCACGTGGTGGAACTGGCCGCGGCGAAGGCCCCGTACGGCGTGTACCCGGTGCCGGGGGACGTGGAGCGGCTCGACGCGGACCCGGTGCGCTGTCTGGACGCGGACGCCTCGAAGGCGATGGTCGCGGAGATCGACCAGGCCCACAAGGACGGGGACACCCTGGGCGGCGTGGTCGAGGTGCTGGCCTACGGGGTGCCCGTGGGACTGGGCTCGCACGTGCACTGGGACCGGCGGCTGGACGCGCGGCTGGCGGCGGCGCTGATGGGCATCCAGGCGATCAAGGGCGTCGAGATCGGGGACGGCTTCGGGCTGGCCCGAGTGCCCGGATCGCGGGCGCACGACGAGATCGTGGCGGACGACGACGGCATCCGGCGCGCCACCGGGCGCGCGGGCGGCACGGAGGGCGGCCTGTCGACGGGCGAGGCGCTGCGGGTACGCGCGGCGATGAAGCCGATCGCGACGGTGCCGCGGGCGCTGCGCACGGTCGACGTGGTGACCGGAGAGGCGGCGCAGGCACACCACCAGCGTTCGGACGTGTGCGCGGTGCCGGCGGCCGGGATCGTGGCGGAGGCCATGGTCGCGCTGGTGCTCGCGGACGCGGTCGCGGAGAAGTTCGGGGGCGACAGCGTCACCGAGACCCGCCGCAACGTCCGCTCCTACCTCGACGCCCTGGCCGTACCGTGCCCCGCCCGCCGGGAGGCGCCGCTCAGCACTCGATGATGTTCACCGCGAGGCCGCCGCGGGCCGTCTCCTTGTACTTCACGGACATGTCCGCGCCGGTCTCCTTCATCGTCTTGATGACCTTGTCCAGGGAGACCTTGTGCGAGCCGTCGCCGCGCAGCGCCATCCGCGCGGCGGTGACGGCCTTGACCGCCGCCATGCCGTTGCGCTCGATGCACGGGATCTGGACCAGGCCGCCGACCGGGTCGCAGGTCAGGCCGAGGTTGTGCTCCATGCCGATCTCGGCCGCGTTCTCCACCTGCTCCGGCGATCCGCCCATCACCTCGGCCAGCGCGCCCGCCGCCATCGAGCAGGCGGAGCCGACCTCGCCCTGGCAGCCGACCTCGGCGCCGGAGATCGAGGCGTTCTCCTTGAAGAGCATGCCGATCGCGCCCGCGGCGAGCAGGAAGCGGACCACGCCGTCCTCGTCGGCGCCGGGCACGAAGTTCACGTAGTAGTGCAGGACCGCCGGGATGATGCCGGCCGCGCCGTTGGTCGGGGCCGTCACGACCCGGCCGCCGGCCGCGTTCTCCTCGTTGACGGCCATCGCGTAGAGGGTGATCCACTCCATCGCGAGGGCCTGGGCGTCGCCCTCCGAGCGCAGCTTGCGCGCGGTGGTGGCGGCCCGGCGGCGGACCTTCAGCCCGCCCGGCAGGATGCCCTCGCGGGACATGCCGCGGTCGACGCAGGCCCGCATCACGCCCCAGATCTCCAGCAGGCCCGCGCGGACCTCGTCCTCGTCGCGCCAGGCCCGCTCGTTCTCCATCATCAGCGCGGAGATCGACAGGCCGGTCTCCTCGGTCAGCCGCAGCAGCTCGTCCCCGGTGCGGAAGGGGTGCTTCAGCACCGTGTCGTCCAGCTTGATGCGGTCCGCGCCCACCGCCTCCTCGTCGACGACGAAACCGCCGCCCACCGAGTAGTACGTCTTCGCCAGCAGTTCCGCGCCCGCCGCGTCCCGGGCCACCAGGGTCATGCCGTTGGCGTGGTAGGGGAGCGCCTCGCGGCGGTGCAGGACCATGTCGTCGTCGAAGGAGAAGGCGATCTCGTGCTCGCCGAGCAGCCGGAGCCGCCCCGAGGAGCGGATCTCCCCGACCCGCTCGTCCGCCTTCTCCACGTCCACCGTGCGCGGCGAGTCGCCCTCCAGGCCGAGCAGCACCGCCTTCGGCGTGCCGTGACCGTGGCCGGTCGCACCGAGCGAGCCGTACAACTCGGCGCGGACCGAGGCGGCGCGCGTCAACAGCCCCTCGTGGCCGAGGCGCCGGGCGAACATGCGGGCCGCCCGCATCGGGCCGACCGTGTGGGAGCTCGACGGGCCGATGCCGATCGAGAACAGGTCGAAGACCGAGATGGCCACGGAGACTCCTCAGAACGGGGGGTGGTGCGGAGGGACGGGCACCGTGCCCGTTCGTGGCGGGCACGGTGCCGTGGGGGTACCGCGGGTTACTTGGTCAGACCCGGGTACAGGGGGTGCTTGTCGGCCAGGGCCTTCACCCGGGCCTTGAGCGCCTCTGCGTCGTACGACGGCTTCAGCGCCTCGGCGATCACGTCGGCGACCTCGGCGAAGTCCTCCGCCGTGAAGCCGCGGGTGGCCAGCGCCGGGGTGCCGATGCGCAGACCGGAGGTCACCATCGGCGGGCGCGGGTCGTCCGGCACGGCGTTGCGGTTCACCGTGATGCCGATCTCGTGCAGGCGGTCCTCGGCCTGCTGCCCGTCCAGCTCGGACTCGCGCAGGTCGACCAGGACGAGGTGCACGTCCGTGCCGCCGGACAGCACGGACACGCCCGCCGCCTTGGCGTCGTCCCGCACCAGCCGCTCGGCCAGGGCGCGGGCGCCCTCCAGCGTACGGCGCTGGCGCTCCTTGAAGTCCTCGGAGGCGGCGACCTTGAAGGCGACGGCCTTGGCGGCCACCACGTGCTCCAGCGGACCGCCCTGCTGACCGGGGAAGACCGCCGAGTTGATCTTCTTGGCGAGGTCGGCCGTGGAGAGGATCACACCGCCGCGCGGGCCGCCGAGCGTCTTGTGCGTGGTGGTCGTCACCACGTGCGCGTGCGGCACCGGGTTGGGGTGCAGTCCCGCGGCGACGAGCCCGGCGAAGTGCGCCATGTCGACCATGAGGTAGGCGCCGACCTCGTCGGCGATCCTGCGGAACGCGGCGAAGTCGAGCTGCCGCGGGTAGGCCGACCAGCCCGCCACGATCAGCTTGGGCCGGCTCTCCCGGGCCAGCCGCTCCACCTCGGCCATGTCGACCCGGCCGTCGTCGCCCACGTGGTAGGCGACCACGTCGTAGAGCTTGCCGGAGAAGTTGATCTTCATGCCGTGGGTCAGGTGCCCGCCGTGGGCGAGGTTGAGACCCATGATGGTGTCGCCGGGCTTGAGCAGCGCGAACATCGCGGCGGCGTTGGCCTGGGCGCCCGAGTGCGGCTGCACGTTGGCGTGCTCGGCGCCGAAGAGCGCCTTGACCCGGTCGATGGCGATCTGCTCGACCACGTCGACGTGCTCGCAGCCGCCGTAGTAGCGGCGGCCGGGGTAGCCCTCGGCGTACTTGTTGGTCAGGACCGAGCCCTGGGCCTCCATGACCGCGACCGGGGCGAAGTTCTCCGAGGCGATCATCTCGAGGGTGGACTGCTGGCGGTCCAGCTCGGCGTCGAGCGCGGCGGCCACGTCCGGGTCGAGCGCGTGCAGGGGCGTGTTCAGAAGCGACATGCGGTCGGTCCCTCCTCAGCCGGCGATGAACTGGGCGTACTCGTCGGCGGAGAGCAGGTCGTCCGGCTCGCCGGTGACGCGCACCTTGAAGAGCCAGCCGCCCTCGAAGGGGGCCGAGTTCACCAGCGAGGGGTCGCTGACGACGTCCTCGTTGACCTCGGTGACCTCGCCGGTGACGGGGCAGTAGAGGTCGGAGACGGACTTGGTCGACTCCAGCTCACCGCAGGTCTCGCCCGCCGTGACGGTGGAACCGGTCTCCGGGAGCTGCACGAAGACGACGTCGCCGAGCGCGTTGGCCGCGTGCTCGGTGATGCCGATCACCGACACGCCGTCCTCGGCGGCCGACAGCCACTCGTGCTCCTTGCTGTAACGCAGGTTCTGGGGGTTGCTCATGGCCTGAATTCTCCTGTATGCGGGGGAGTGCTGACGAAGGGGAGCGCCGCCGCACCGCCGGCCGGCGGCGGGGCGGGACGCGGGGACCGCGCCGCTGCTCGCGCGGGCGGCCGGGGCGGCCGCTACTTGGCGCGCGTGTAGAACGGCAGCGCCACGACCTCGTACGGCTCGTGGGAGCCCCGGATGTCGACGCCGACCCCGGGCGTGCCCGGTGCCGCGACCGCGGGGTCCACGTAGGCCATGGCGATCGGCTTGCCCAGGGTCGGGGAGGGGGCCCCGGAGGTGACCTCGCCGACCACCTCGCCGTCGCGGACCACGGCGTACCCGGCGCGCGGGACGCGGCGGCCCTCGGCGACCAGGCCGACCAGGACCCGCGGCGGGGTGCTCTCGGTGCGGGAGGCGGCCTCGGCCAGCGCCTCGCGGCCGACGAAGTCGCCCTCCTTCTCGAACTTCACCACCCGGCCGAAGCCGGCGTCGAAGGGCGTCAGGGCGGCCGACAGCTCGTGGCCGTAGAGCGGCATGCCCGCCTCCAGGCGGAGCGTGTCCCGGCAGGACAGGCCGCACGGGACCAGCCCGGCGCCCTCGCCCGCCGCGAGCAGCGCCCGCCACAGCCCCACCGCGTGCTCCGGCCGCACGAACAGCTCGAAGCCGTCCTCGCCGGTGTACCCGGTGCGCGCGATCAGCGCCGGCGCCCCGGCCACCGTGCCGGTCAGACCGGCGTAGTAGCGCAGCCCGTCCAGGTCGGCGTCGGTGAGCGGGGCGAGGACGGCCACCGCCTCGGGGCCCTGCACGGCGAGCAGCGCGTAGGCGTCCCGGTCGTCGCGGACCTCGGCGTCGAAGCCGGCCGCGCGCTCCACCAGCGCGTCCAGGACGGCCTGGGCGTTGGAGGCGTTGGCGACGACCAGGTACTCCCGCTCGCCGAGCCGGTAGACGATCAGGTCGTCCAGGATGCCGCCGTCGGGCCGGCAGATCATGGTGTAGCGGGCGCGGCCCTCCTTGACCGTGGAGATGTTGCCCACCACGGCGTGGTCGAGGAGGCGCGCGGCGTCGGGGCCGGTGACCGTGATCTCGCCCATGTGGGAGAGGTCGAAGAGGCCCGCGCGGGTGCGCACGGCCACGTGCTCGTCCCGCTCGGAGCCGTAGCGCAGCGGCATGTCCCAGCCGGCGAAGTCGGTCATCGTCGCACCCAGCGCGCGGTGCTCGGCATCGAGCGCGGTGCGGCGTGGTTCGGTACTGCTCATCGGTCGGTCGTCTCCCAGGGCGAGGGTCCCGGGCACGGCACGGGGCCGGACACGGGGGCAGGACGGGGCACATCCTCCCCATCTGTCATCGGAACCTGAGAGGTTCGCCCTGAGCACCGCGCGTCGGCGGTGCGGAGCTTGCACCTTGGGTGGGGCCCCCGGACGCCGGGCGGCCCGCTTTTCAGATGTGCCTCGCCCGCGCGGTAACGGTGCCTGAGAGATTCAAGGGAGGGACTTGCTCCTTCGGCGCCCCGGCGCGGCCGGGGACTCTCCCGCGCGGATTCAAACGGCCGGTATGCAGTTGGCGCCGCCATCATCGCATGCCCGGCCCGCTCGCGGCAGACCGTGATCTGTAACCGCCTTGTGGCACTGGGCGCACGAAATCGCGAGACCGCGGCATTACCTTCTCTTTACACTCGGCGGGGAGGACCTCGCCGACGCCCCCAGGGGAGGACGAACACGGTGGACAGGACCACGGCGTACGCGGCGGCCCGCGGCCTCGCACCGTCCCCGCGGCCCGCGGCCCCGGCCGCCCGTTCCCGCGCCCGGCGCGCGACCCCGCCCGCGCCGGCGCCCGTCGTCCGCGACCTGCGCGGCCGGGCCGGCCGGGGCCCGCGCGACCTGCTCTTCGCCCGCCACGACCTGGTGGTCGTCACCGGACTGCCCGGCGGCGGCAAGTCCACCCTCATGCGCCGCGCCGTGCCCGGCGCCCGCGTCGACTCCCAGGACACCCGCGACCGCTGGGAGCGCCGGATGCCCCGCCGCCTGCCGTACGCCCTCTACCGCCCCCTCGTCCGCCTCTCCCACTACGCCGGACTGCGCCGCGCGCTCGCCGGCGGCGGGGGACTGGTCGTGCACGACTGCGGCACCCAGACCTGGGTGCGCCGCTGGCTCGCCCGCGAGGCCCGGCGCCGCGGCGCCGCCCTGCACCTGGTCCTCCTCGACGTCGGCGCCGACGAGGCCCTGGCCGGCCAGCGCGAACGCGGACGGGGCGTCAGCCGGTACGCCTTCGCGCGCCACCGCGCCGCCACCGCCCGGCTGCTGGCCGCCGTGGCCGCCGGGAGGCCGCCGGCCGGCTGCGGCTCCGCCGTCCTCCTCGACCGCGCCGCCGCCCGCGCGTTACGGCGGATCGCGTTCGTTCGCTGACGGACCGTGTGCCTCCGCCCTCGAACGGGTTAGCCTTTCCAGCCAAGCAGCGGTACCAGGCAGGCGGTAGGCACAGATGGACATCCCGGCGGACCACTCCGCGGACTTCCCGGCGCAGGCGCACCCCCACTCCCACGGCGGTTGGCCCGGCAACGAACTGGAGGAGGTGCTGTCCGCCTCCCTCGGCGTGCCCGGCGCCGGCGGACGCATCGTCGAGGTCCTCGGCCGCAGCTTCGTCTGGGTCCCGCTGCCCAACGGGGGCGGCCCCGGCACCGGCCCCCTGGACCTGCCCGCCGTGGACCTCGACGGCCAGGCGTACGTACCGGTGTTCAGCTCCGAGGAGCAGTTCCGCCGCGTCGTCGGCGCCCACATGGCGTACACCGTCGCGCCCGCCGTGGAGTTCGCCCGCGGACTGCCCCCGCAGATCGGCATCGCCCTCAACCCGGACGGCGTCGTCGGCGCCCCGCTCCCGCCCGCCGCCGTGGCCGAGCTGTGCCGCGCCGCCGGCTCCCCGGGGGCCGGCGAGGCGGGCGGCGGCCGGGTCCGCCTCTTCGAACCCGACTGGCAGGACGACCCGGTGGACTTCCTCGCCGCCGCCTGCGCCGAGTTCGCCGCCGACGGCACCGTCCGCACCGCCCGCCGCTGCCTGGCCGCCATCGAGACCGCCGACCCCGTCATGTTCGTCGGCGTCGAACTGGCCCACTGGGAGGGCGACGCCCGGGTCCGGCCCCTGGACGCCCTCGGCCGCGCCCTGGCCGCCGCCCCGGCCCCCTGGCCGGTCAACCTGGTGCTGCTGGAGGCGGCCCAGGACCCGGTCTGCGACTGGCTGCGCGAGAACGTCCGCCCCTTCTACACCCGGGACGCCTGAGGCCGCCGCGCGGAGCCCGGCCGCCCTTCGGCGACGGGCCCCGCGCACCAGGGCCGCCGCTGTCCGGGCGGCCACATAAGCTGGTTCCATATCCGGGGCGACTTCTCGAAGGGGCGATACAGGTGAGCGCCAGCGGCACCGCGACCGGGCAGGTCGAGCACATGCTGCGCCAGGTGACCCCGGGGCGCTACGACGCCTACGAGGCACTCCTGCGCGCCCTCGCCACCCCCACCACCGGCCAGGTCTGGATGCTGCTGTGGCACGGACAGGCCGGCTCGCCCGACGCCCAGTACGGGAACATGGAGGTCGACGGCTTCGGGTACGCCCCCTGCGTCACCTCCGCCCAGGAGCTCTCCGCCAGCGGCTGGAACCGCTCGTACGAGGTGGTCGACGCCCTGGAGGCCGCCCGCGCCCTCTACCCCGACCACTACGGCCTCTGGCTCAACCCGCACGCCCCCGGCGGCGGGGTCGGCATCCCCTGGCTCGACCTGCGCCGCATCGCCTCCGGCCTGGACCGCCAGCCCGCCGGCCCGCTGCGGCTGTCCGAGCCGGCCATCGAGGTCCCCCAGTTCTACGCCCTGCTCGCGCAGAACGCCCACCGCACCCCCGCGGTCCGCGCCCTGCGCCGCGCCTGGGTGCAGCCGGCCCTCGGCGCGCCCTACCTCGCCATCGGCCTCGACGTCTACGACACCTCCCCGCCGGCCGTCGACGCCGTGCGCGGCATGATGCAGCAGTCGGTCGGCGCGGTGCCCGAGGGGCTGCCGGTCTCGACCGTCGCCATGACGGACGCCCACGACCCGGTCGCCATGTGGCTGCGGGCCAACGCCCGCCCGTTCTACGACCGCGAGGCCCACGCCGCCGCCCCCGCGCAGTCGCCCGCCGGCGGTTACGGCTACCCCCCGGCCGGGGGCCGGTTCTGATCTCGTAGAGTCCCTCGGGTCGGCCACGGAGTCCCCGAAGCCGTGAGGAGGGGAATCTTCGCGCGTAGAGGGGGTGCAACGCGTAGATATGCCCCCGATGTTCGGTTTGGATGCGTCCGGCCCCCGTTACCCACTGTCCGGATAACGGAACACCTCGAACAGCATCACGTTTGCGCATCCATTCACCGTCAAGGCTGGCAACAGATCGGCGAAGCGTTGAAGACTCCCGCAGCAGGGGGTGTTCGCCCCTGTGTACGACGGACTGATCACGCCGCCACAGCGGCAAGTGCGGGCCGGCTACCGCCGGTTGAGAGGGGTCCCTGCCAGATGACGGCACCATTGCACGAGCCGACCGCGGAAGCGGCACCGAGTGCTGCCGAGGAAGCGGCGGTGGCCGGCGCCGAGACCAAGGCGGTGCAGGGTCGCTCCCTGGGCCGGATCGCCTGGGAGCGCCTGAAACGGGACAAGCTGGCCCTCACCGGCGGCATCGTGGTGCTCTTCCTGATCGTGGTCGCGGTGCTTGCGCCCCTGATCACGTCCTGGTACGGGCAGGACCCCGACGTCTACAACGAGAGCATGATCGACCCGCTCTTCGGCACCCCCAAGGGGTCGCTGGGCGGCATCAGCGGCGACCACTGGTTCGGTGTCGAGCCGGTCAACGGCCGCGACATCTTCGCCCGCGTCGTGCACGGCGCCCGGATCTCGCTGCTCGTGGGCTTCCTGTCCGCGCTGGTGGCGGTCGTGCTCGGCACCGTGCTGGGCGTGCTGGCGGGCTTCTTCGGCGGCTGGGTCGACGCCGTCGTCAGCCGCGTCATGGACGGCCTGCTGGCCTTCCCGCAGCTCCTCTTCATCATCGCCCTGGTCTCCGTCATGCCGGACAACATGCTGGGCCTGAGCGGCACGGGCGTCCGCCTGCTGATGATGATCCTGGTCATCGGCTTCTTCGGCTGGCCCTACATCGGCCGCGTGGTGCGCGGCCAGACGCTCTCCATGCGCGAGCGGGAGTACGTCGAGGCGGCCCGGTCGCTGGGCGCCGGGCGGTTCTACATCCTCTTCAAGGAACTCCTGCCCAACCTGGTGGCACCGATCATCGTCTACACGACGATGATGATCCCCACCAACATCCTCACCGAGGCCGCACTCAGCTTCCTCGGTGTGGGCGTCAAGCCGCCCACGTCGTCCTGGGGGCAGATGCTGTCGAGCGCGATCGACTACTACAAGTCGGACCCCATGTACATGGTGATCCCGGGTGTGGCGATCTTCATCACCGTTCTTGCCTTCAATCTCTTCGGTGACGGCGTACGCGACGCGCTGGACCCGAAGGGCTCCCGCTGACCTGCCGTACCGGCATGCGACCCGTGGCACCTGCACGGGGTCTCTCATCTAATCCGGAGGAACCGAGATCGTGACTACCCAACGCACCTCAGGGCGGCGCAAGCAGGCAGCGGCCGCTGCCGCAGTGGTCGCCGCGCTGCTGACCACGGCGGCGTGCGGCGGCGGCGGAGACGACAGCAGCGGCGGTGGCTCGAAGAGCAGCGCGGCGGCGGGCTTCGACGCGGCCAACAACAAGGTCGCCCAGGCCTCCGAGGCCAAGAAGGGCGGCACGCTGAAGTTCGCCAGCTCGCAGGACGCCGACTCGTGGGACACCACGCGCGGTTACTACGGCTTCATGTGGAACTTCTCGCGCTACTACAGCCGCCAGCTCGTCACGAACAAGGTCGAGCCGGGTGCGACGGGCGCCCAGGTCACCCCCGACCTCGCCACGGGTCTCGCCGAGGTCTCCGACGACGGCAAGACCTACACGTACACCCTGCGTGACGGCATCACCTGGGAGGACGGCGAGCCGATCACCTCCAAGGACGTCAAGTACGGCATCGAGCGGGTCTGGGCCCAGGACGTGCTGTCGGGCGGTCCGACGTACCTGAAGGAGGTGCTCGACCCCAAGGGCGAGTACCAGGGTCCGTACAAGGACAAGGACAAGGAAAAGCTCGGTCTCAAGGCCATCGAGACCCCGGACGACAAGACCATCGTCTTCAAGCTGCCGCAGGCCAACTCGGACTTCGAGTCGATGCTGGCGCTGACCTCGGCCTCCCCGGTCCGCCAGGACAAGGACACCAAGTCCAAGTACGGCCTGCGTCCGTTCTCCTCGGGCCCGTACAAGTTCGAGTCCTACAGCCCGGGCAAGGACCTCGTCCTGGTCCGCAACACGGAGTGGAAGCAGGACTCCGACCCGGTCCGCAAGGCGTACCCGGACAAGATCACGATCAAGTTCTTCTCCAACGCCAACGACCTGGACGCCCGCCTGATCGCCGGCGACTACGACCTGGACCTGGCCCAGACCGGCCTGTCCCCGCAGGGCCGCACCACCGCCCTGCAGGAGCACAAGGGCAACCTGGACAACCCGATCTCGGGTTACATCCGCTACGCGTCCTTCCCGCAGAACGTCAAGCCGTTCGACAACATCCACTGCCGCAAGGCCGTGATCTACGGCGCCGACCACGTCTCGCTGCAGACCGCGCGCGGCGGCCCGGTCGCCGGTGGCGACATCGGCACCAACATGCTGCCGCCGGCCGTCCCGGGCTCCGAGGGCCAGAAGTACGACCCGTACGACATCGCCGGTGCCAACAAGAACGGCAACGTCGAGAAGGCCAAGGAAGAGCTGAAGGCCTGCGGCAAGCCGAACGGCTTCAAGACCACCATCGCGGTCCGCAACAACAAGCCGGTCGAGGTCGCCACCGCCGAGTCGATGCAGGCGTCGCTCAAGAAGGTCGGCATCGACGTCGAGATCTCGCAGTACGACGGCTCGCAGTACGCCAGCGTCATCGGCAGCCCCGCCAACGTGGAGAAGAAGGGCTACGGCATCATCATCATGGGCTGGGGCCCGGACTTCCCGTCCGTCCAGGGCTACGGTCTGCCGCTGTGGCACAGCGACTACATCCTCGACAGCGCCAACAACAACTTCGCGCTGATCAAGGACAAGAAGATCGACGGTCTCTTCGCCGACTACGTCACCACCCTGGACGACGAGGGCAAGGCCAAGATCGCCACGGAGATCAACCACAAGGTCATGGAGGGCGGTTACTACCTGCCCTTCGTCTTCGAGAAGTTCCTCAACTGGCGCGGCAGCCGACTGGCGAACGTGTACACGACCGACGCTTACAGCGGTATGTACGACTTCGTCAACCTCGGCCTGAAGTCCACGAAGTAACCGGTCCACCCGCCGTACGGCACGAAAGGCAGGTGAAGGCCGGCGCGGCGTGATGGCGGGCCGCCGGAAGACCAGTCCCCCCACCGCTCACAAGGCGTGGGGGGAACTCCCCTCCGGCGGCCCGCGGTCCGCGGCGGGCCGTAAGCTGTGCTCGCTTACCTCATCAGGCGGCTGTTCGCCGCCGCAGTGATGCTCGTGGTCATCATCCTGGTGGTCTTCGGCATCTTCTTCCTCGTCCCCAAGTGGGCGGGCGTCGACATCGCCACGAGCTTCGTGGGCAAGCAGGCCGACCCCGCGGCCGTCGAGGGCGTGCGGCAGAAGCTGGGTCTGAGCGACCCGGTCTTCGTACAGGCGTGGGAGTTCTTCAAGGGGATCTTCCTCGGCCGTACCTACGCCGCCGGAGGCGACGTCACCGAGTGTGCCGCGCCCTGCTTCGGCTACTCCTTCCGTACCGAGCAGGCCGTCTGGCCGGTGCTGACCGAGCGTTTCCCGGTGACCCTGGGTCTCGCGCTCGGCGCCGCCGTGCTGTGGCTGATCTTCGGCCTCGCCGCGGGCGTGCTCTCCGCGCTCAAGCGGGGCAGCCTGTGGGACCGGGGCGCCATGGTCGTCGCCCTGGCGGGTGTCTCCCTCCCCATCTACTTCACCGGTCTGCTGAGCCTGGCGATCTTCTCCTACGGACTGGGCTGGCTCAACGGCGAGTTCGTCCCGCTGGAGACCAGTCTCACCGGCTGGCTCGGCGGCATGATCCTGCCCTGGATCACCCTGGCCTTCCTGTACGCCGCGATGTACGCCCGGATCACCCGGGCCACGATGATGGAGATCCTCGGCGAGGACTACATCCGCACCGCCCGTGCCAAGGGCCTCCGCGAGCAGGTCGTCATCCGCAAGCACGCCATGCGTTCCACGCTGACGCCGCTGCTGACCATGCTCGGCATGGACCTCGGCGCCCTCATGGGCGGCGCGATCCTGACCGAGACCACGTTCAGCCTCCCCGGCCTCGGCCAGAAGGTGCTGGACGCGATCAAGAACCAGGACCTGCCCTTCATCCTGGGCGTCGTCCTGATCACTTCCCTCGCGGTGCTCATCGCCAACCTCGTGGTGGACGTCCTGTACGCCGTGATCGACCCCCGAGTGAGGCTCGCATGACCGAACTCAGCAAGAGCCAGGCCGCCGTGGCGGAACCCGCCGGCACCTCGCCCGCGCCGAGTGCCTTCCTGGAAGTCCGCGACCTGAAGGTGCACTTCCCGACCGACGACGGCCTGGTCAAGTCCGTCGACGGACTCACCTTCACGCTGGAGAAGGGCAAGACCCTCGGCATCGTCGGCGAGTCCGGCTCCGGCAAGTCGGTGACCTCGCTCGGCATCATGGGCCTGCACACCGCCGGCCAGTACGGCAAGCGCAAGGCCCGGATATCCGGCGAGATCTGGCTGGACGGCACCGAACTGCTCTCCGCCGACCCCGACCACGTGCGCAAGCTGCGTGGCCGGCAGATGGCGATGATCTTCCAGGACCCGCTGTCCGCGCTGCACCCGTACTACACGATCGGCCAGCAGATCGTGGAGGCGTACCGCATCCACCACGACGTGGACAAGAAGACGGCCCGGCGCCGGGCCGTGGAGATGCTCGACCGCGTCGGCATCCCGCAGCCGGACAAGCGGGTGGACAACTACCCGCACGAGTTCTCCGGCGGTATGCGCCAGCGCGCGATGATCGCCATGTCGCTGGTCAACAACCCCGAACTGCTCATCGCGGACGAGCCGACGACCGCCCTGGACGTGACCGTCCAGGCGCAGATCCTCGACCTCATCCGCGATCTGCAGAAGGAGTTCGGCTCCGCGGTCATCGTCATCACCCACGACCTGGGCGTCGTCGCCGAACTGGCCGACGACCTCCTGGTGATGTACGGCGGGCGCTGCGTCGAGCGGGGACCGTCCGAGAAGGTGTTCTACCAGCCCCGCCACCCCTACACCTGGGGACTGCTGGGCTCGATGCCGCGCCTCGACCGCGACCAGCAGGAACGCCTGATCCCGGTCAAGGGCTCCCCGCCCTCCCTGATCAACCTCCCGTCCGGCTGCGCCTTCAACCCGCGCTGCCCGTACGCCGACGTGCCGAAGGACGACATCACCCGCACGGTCCGCCCGGAGCTGTCCGAGGTCGGCAGCAACCACTGGGCCGCCTGCCACATGTCGCAGGAGCAGCGGGAGCGTATCTGGACCGAAGAGATTGCGCCGAAGCTGTGAGTGACAAGGCAGAGGACCAAGCGGTGACCACCCCCGCCACGAGCGGCGCCACCCTCACGAAGGGCGCCGCACCCGGCGAGATCCTGCTGAAGGTGACCGGGCTGCAGAAGCACTTCCCCATCAAGAAGGGGCTGCTGCAACGGCAGGTCGGCGCGGTGCGCGCGGTCGACGGCATCGACTTCGAGGTCAGGGCCGGCGAGACCCTGGGCGTCGTGGGCGAGTCGGGCTGCGGCAAGTCGACCATGGGCCGGCTGATCACCCGGCTGCTGGAGCCGACCGCGGGCTCGATCGAGTTCGAGGGCAAGGACATCACCCACCTCGGGGTCGGCGGGATGCGCCCGCTGCGCCGCGACGTGCAGATGATCTTCCAGGACCCGTACTCCTCGCTGAACCCGCGCCACACCATCGGCACCATCGTCAGCGCCCCCTTCAAGCTCCAGGGCGTCGAGCCCGAGGGCGGCGTCAAGAAGGAGGTGCAGCGGCTGCTGTCGGTGGTCGGGCTCAACCCCGAGCACTACAACCGCTACCCGCACGAGTTCTCCGGCGGCCAGCGCCAGCGCATCGGCATCGCCCGCGCGCTCGCGCTCAACCCGAAGCTGGTCGTGGCCGACGAGCCGGTCTCCGCGCTCGACGTGTCCATCCAGGCCCAGGTGGTCAACCTGCTGGACGACCTCCAGACGGAACTGGGCCTGACGTACGTGATCATCGCGCACGACCTGTCCGTGGTGCGGCACGTCTCGGACCGGATCGCGGTGATGTACCTCGGCAAGATCATGGAGCTGGCCGACCGCGACCAGCTCTACAAGTCGCCGATGCACCCGTACACCAAGGCGCTGCTGTCCGCGGTGCCCGTGCCGGACCCCTCGCGCAAGTCGGCCCGGAGCGAACGCATCCTGCTCCAGGGCGACGTGCCCTCGCCGATCTCGCCGCCGAGCGGCTGCCGCTTCCACACCCGGTGCTGGAAGGCGACGCAGATCTGCACCACCACCGAGCCGCCGCTGAAGGAGCTGCGGCCCGGCCAGCGGGTGGCCTGCCACCACCCGGAGAACTTCGCCGACCAGGCGCCGCAGGACGTGGTGCTGCTCTCCGCCGCCAAGGAGGCGGCCGAGGGCGTGGCCGACGAGGTGCTGGCCGAGTCGGCGGCCACCTCGGCGGCGGTCGCCGCGGAGGTCGAGGCCACCGCGGCCGACGACGCCTCCGACGGGTCCGCCCCCGCCGACGGGGCGAAGGACGGCGCCGCCGACGGGGCGAAGGACGGCGCCCCCGGGGAGAAGTGAGCGACCTCTCACCGTCGAACCCCCGGCCTTAGCACATACGGCCGGGGGTTCGGCGTCGCGGGAGAATGTCCCGGTGTACGAGCAACTCTTCAGCCCCACCGTCCAGCACACGCTCGACCTGATCGGCATCTTCGTCTTCGCCATCTCCGGCGCGCTGCTGGCCGTCCGCAAGAACTTCGACGTCTTCGGCATCGCCGTCCTCGCCGAGGTCACCGCGCTGGGCGGCGGGCTCTTCCGGGACCTGGTGATCGGGGCCGTGCCGCCCGCGGCCTTCACCGACCTCGGGTACTTCCTCACCCCGCTCCTCGCCACCCTGCTGGTCTTCTTCCTGCACCCGCACGTGGAGCGCATCCAGACCGGCGTGAACGTCTTCGACGCGGCCGGCCTCGGACTGTTCTGCGTCGCCGGCACCGCCAAGGCGTACGACTACGGGCTGGGCCTGACCGCGTCCGCCTGCCTGGGCCTCGCCACCGCGGTCGGCGGCGGCGTGCTGCGCGACGTGCTCGCCAACGAGGTGCCCTCGCTGCTGCGCTGGGACCGCGACCTGTACGCGGTCCCGGCCATCGTCGGCGCCGCCATGGTCGCCCTGTGCATCCGCTTCGAGGCGCTGAACCCGCTCACCAGCGCCCTCGCCGTCATCACCGCCTTCGCCCTGCGGCTGCTCGCGCTGCGCTACCACTGGCGGGCGCCCCGCGCCTGGAACCGCAGGTCGACGGCGGTGGAGGGCGACGGCGACTGAACCGCCCGGGGCCGGCTCCGCCGGACCGGTCCCGGGGCCCCGAAGCGGCACCCCCGGTGGCCCCGAAGCGGCCCGCGGGCGCTCTCGATACCAAAGCTACCGCTTAGTATTTTCCTGTTGTACGGTGCAGCCATGCCAGAAGCAGCCTCCGCACCGGATGTGCGGGCCACCATCGGCGCCAGCGAGTTCGACCGCGACACCGCCGTCACCCGACGGGCCCCCGGCGTCTACGACACCGACCTCTCCGCCGGCTGGACCATCGTCAACGCCGTCAACGGCGGCTACCTGCTGGCCGTCCTGGGCCGCGCCCTCGCCGACGCCCTGCCGCACCCCGACCCCTTCACCGTCTCCGCGCACTACCTCACCGCGTCCCGGCCCGGACCCGCCGTGGTGCGCACCGAGACCGTGCGCACCGGCCGCACCCTCTCCACCGGACAGGCGTCCCTCGTCCAGTACGACGACCACGGCGAGGAGGTCGAGCGCATCCGCGTCCTCGCCTCCTACGGCGATCTGGGCGACCTCCCCGACGACGTCCGCACCTCCGCCGAGCCGCCGGAGCTGCCGCCGCTCGCGCGCTGTCTGGGCCCCGACGACGGCCCCGCCCCGGTCGAGGGCGGTTCGGCCATCGCCGACCGGCTGATGCTCAAGCTGGACCCGGCCACGCTGGGCTGGGCGCTCGGGCAGCCCTCCGGCAAGGGCGAGATGCGGGCCTGGTTCGGGCTGGCCGACGGGCGGGACGCCGACCCGCTCTCGCTGCTCCTCGCGGTGGACGCGCTGCCGCCGACCGCCTTCGAGCTGGGGCTCACCGGCTGGGTGCCCACGGTCGAGCTGACCGCGCACGTCCGCGCCCGTCCGGCGCCGGGTCCGCTGCGCGTCTCCATCACCACCCGCAACCTCGCCGGCGGCTTCCTGGAGGAGGACGCGGAGGTCTGGGACAGCGCCGACCGGCTGGTGGCCCAGTCCCGCCAGCTCGCCCGGGTCCGGCTCGGCTGAGCCGGGGGCGCCGGCCGCGGGGACCGGCCGGCGCCCGCTCAGTCCAGCCAGTGGCGGCGGCCGATGCCGATCAGCCGCATCCGGCGGGCCGCCGTCTCGGCGGCCCGCCGGTACCGTTCCGGGGCGTCCGGGGCGTTCGAAGTCGCCGGGGCCTCCGCGCCGTCCTCCGCGCCGTCCTCCGCCTCCCGGGCCTCCAGGAAGAGCGAGGCGATGGCCAGCATCTGGTCGACGTAGAGACCGGCCAGCATCGCCAGGTCCTCCCCGCTCCACCCCGCCGACTCCGCGTCCCGGGCCAGCTCGGCCGCCACCTCCCCGGCGAAGCGGGCCAGTCGCTCCCGGATCGCCTCCCGCACCGGCCGCACCCCACCGTGCCGCTCCCGCGCCACGAACCGCACGTGCGCCGGGTGCGCCGCCACATGGCCGGCCACCAGCGCGACCGCCCGCGTGATCCGTTCCTCCCCGTCCGCCGCCGGCGACAGCGTCGAGCGGATCAGCGGACCCAGACCGCCCAGCGCCTCCTCCACCAGGGCCACGCCGAGATCGGCCGTGGAGGCGAAGTGCCGGTAGAAGGCGGTCGGCGCGACGCCCGCCGCCCGGGTGACCTCCCGCAGGCCCAGACCGCTCAGGCTCTGTTCCTCCAGCAGGCCGAGCGCCGCCGCCAGGAGCGCCTCGCGGGTCCGCTGCTTTTGGGCCTGCCGGGTGACGGGCGTGTGGCTCATGCCATGCAGTCAACAACCGTTCTCCGGAAGGGGAAAGTCGTCCCCGGCGTTAGACTGGGTAGTCAGTGAACAACTGTTACGCGAACCGTTCACCGGAAAGGGGACCCGCGCCGTGCTGTTCCTCGTCGTCGCGCTCCTGCTCCTCGGCGTCGTGCTGGGCACCGTCGCCCACGCGCCGCTCGCCCTCTCCGCCGCCGGCGCTCTGGCCGTCGCCGTCTGGCTGGTCGCCTTCGCGGTCCGCGAGCGGCACGGCCGCGACCGCTCCGCCCACTGACCGCCCACCGACCGCCCGCGGGGCCCGGCACCGGGCCCCGCCCACCGCCAGGGAGAACCCCATGCGGCTCACCGCACCGGCCGGATCGCCCACCGGCGTCCGGGACGCCGACGGCATGGCCGTCGCCTCCTTCGTCCTCGGCCTCCTCGGCCTGCTCGTGCTCAACGTCGTCCTCGGCCCGCTCGCCATCGCGCTGGCCGGCGTCGCCCTGGCGCGGGGCACCGCCCGGCGCGGCCGGGCGCTGCTCGGCCTCGGCCTGGGCATCGCCGACCTGCTGGTGCTCGCCGCCGTCACGGCCGCGGACCACACCCTCTCGTGGAGTCTGTGAGCCGGCGGCCGAGAGTGCGCCCTCGGCCCCGGGCCATGACGGCGTGCCCCGTAGAATCGGGGTCACCATGGCTTACCTCGACCACGCCGCGACCACGCCGATGCTTCCCGAGGCCGTCGAGGCACTCACCGCGCAGGTGGGCGTCACCGGCAACGCCTCCTCCCTCCACGCGTCCGGCCGCCGTGCCCGGCGCACCGTCGAGGAGGCCCGCGAGACCCTCGCCGACGCCCTCGGCGCCCGCCCCAGCGAGGTCGTCCTCACCTCCGGCGGCACCGAGGCCGACAACCTCGCCGTCAAGGGCCTGTACTGGTCCCGCCGCGACGCCGACCCGGCACGCACCCGCGTGCTGGCCAGCCCCGTCGAGCACCACGCCGTGCTGGACGCGGTGGACTGGCTCGGCGAGCACGAGGGCGCCACCGTCGAGTACCTGCCCGTCGACTCCCACGGCCGGGTCCACCCCGAGGCGCTGCGCGAGGCCATCGCCCGTGACCCCGGCGACGTCGCCCTGGCCACCGTCATGTGGGCCAACAACGAGATCGGCACCCTCATGCCGGTGCGCGAACTCGCCGAGGTGGCCGCCGAGTTCGGGGTGCCGCTGCACGCCGACGCGGTCCAGGCGGTGGGCCAGGTCCCGGTCGGCTTCGCCGATTCCGGGCTCGCCGCGATGACCGTCTCCAGCCACAAGATCGGCGGTCCCTACGGCATCGGCGCCCTGCTGCTGGGCCGCGCCCACGCCCCCGTCCCCGTGCTGCACGGCGGCGGCCAGGAGCGCCACGTCCGCTCCGGCACCCTCGACGTCCCCGCCGTCGCCTCCTTCGCGGTCGCCGCCCGCCTCGCCACCGAGCGGCGCGCGTGGTTCGCCCGCGAGATCGGCGCCCTGCGCGACGACCTGGTCGAGGCGGTGCGCACCGCGGTGCCCGACGCGATCCTCGGCGGCGATCCGGCGCCGGACGGCCGGCTGCCCGCCAACGCCCACTTCACCTTCCCCGGCTGCGAGGGCGACTCCCTGCTGCTCCTGCTCGACGCCCAGGGCATCGAGTGTTCCACCGGCTCCGCCTGCACCGCCGGTGTCGCCCAGCCCAGCCACGTCCTGCTGGCCACCGGCACCGATCCGGCGCTGGCCCGCGGCACCCTGCGCTTCTCCCTCGGCCACACCTCCACCGCGGCCGACGTCGAGGCGGTCGGCAAGGCCATCGGCCCGGCCGTGGAACGGGCCCGCGCGGCGGGACTGACGTAGCGGGGACCACCCCACCGGGCGGTCCCGGAACAGCACACCTAGACGCCCGTGCCGCCCGGCGTCGGGCCGGGGGTGGTGGCCGGCGCGTCCGAGGGGGCGCTCGTGGCCGCCCGCCGGACCAGCCCCAGGTACCGGTCCCAGTCCCAGTGCGGGCCGGGATCGGTGTGGTCGGTGCCCGGCACCTCCACGTGGCCGATCACGTGCTCGCGGTCCACGGGTATCGCGTACCGCGCGCAGATCCCCGCGGTCAGCCGCGCCGAGGACGCGTACATCGCGTCGGTGAAGTCCCGCGGCCGGTCCACGAACCCCTCGTGCTCGATGCCGACACTGCGCTCGTTGTAGGCGCGGTTGCCCGCGTGGAAGGCCACGTCCAGCTCGCGGATCATCTGCGTGACCCGGCCGTCCTGGCCCACGATGTAGTGCGTGGCCGCCTGGTGCGCGGGGTCCTGGAAGGCCCGCACCGCGCCCGCGAGACTGCCCTGGGTGACGTGCACGATCACCATGTCGATGCGGTAGTCGTCGGGCCGGTCCGCGCGCCGCCAGTTGGCCTCCGAGGCGGCCACCCACCGGGCGCCCCGGTCGTCCACGGCGCCCTCCTCCCGGGGCTTGGCGACGCCCGGCACGCGCCACCCCAGCCGGGCGAGCCGCTCGCGTGCGAGCACCGCCGTGCCCACCACCGCCGCCGTCCCGCCCACGAGCAGCGCGCGCCGCCCCATCCGCCGGTCCGTGTCCCCGGACGTGCTCTTCTCGGCCCCCATGCGTCGTGAACGGATACGCGCGCGCCCCGGTTCCCGCGCCCCCGTACCCTTGAGGGGCTATGACTGACATCCCGCAGCGCACCCGTCCCCTGCGCGTCCTCGCCGCCATGTCGGGCGGCGTCGACTCCGCCGTCGCCGCCGCCCGCGCCGCCGAGGCCGGACACGACGTGACCGGTGTCCACCTCGCGCTCTCCGCCAACCCGCAGTCCTTCCGCACCGGAGCGCGCGGCTGCTGCACCATCGAGGACTCGCGGGACGCCCGCCGCGCCGCGGACGTCATCGGCATCCCCTTCTACGTGTGGGACCTCGCCGACCGCTTCCGCGAGGACGTCGTCGAGGACTTCGTCGCCGAGTACGAGGCCGGCCGCACCCCCAACCCGTGCCTGCGCTGCAACGAGAAGATCAAGTTCGCCGCGCTGCTGGACAAGGCCCTCGCGCTCGGCTTCGACGCCGTCTGCACCGGCCACTACGCGAAGGTCCTGGTCCGCCCCGACGGCACCCGGGAACTGCACCGCGCCGCCGACCTCGCCAAGGACCAGTCCTACGTCCTCGGGGTGCTCGACGACCGGCAGCTCGCCCACGCCCTGTTCCCGCTCGGCGACACGCTCACCACCAAGGACGAGATCCGCGCCGAGGCCGAGCGGCGGGGCCTCGCCGTCGCCAGGAAGCCCGACTCGCACGACATCTGCTTCATCGCCGACGGCGACACGCAGGGCTTCCTCGCCGACCGCCTGGGCAAGGCCGAGGGCGCCATCGTCGACGAGTCCGGCGCGCGGGTCGGCACCCACGAGGGCGCGTACGGCTTCACCATCGGCCAGCGCAAGGGCCTGCGCCTCGGCACCCCCGCCCCCGACGGCAAGCCGCGCTACGTGCTGGACATCTCCCCGGTCACCAACACCGTGACGGTCGGACCGGCCGCCTCCCTCGACGTCGGCGGACTTCGCGCCGTCAAGCCCCGCTGGTGCGGCACCGCCCCCTCGGGCCCCGGCACCTACACCGCCCAGCTCCGCGCCCACGGCGGCGAGTGCGAGGTCCGCGCCGAACCGGTCGACGGCGCCCTGGAGGTGACCTTCGCCGAGCCCGTCCGCGGCGTCGCCCCGGGCCAGGCGATCGTGCTGTACGACGGCACCCGCGTGGTCGGTTCGGCGACGATCGCCTCCACCAGGCGCGCGACGGCCGGGGTGTCCTGAGCGCGGGGACGCGGCGGGCGCCTCACCCGGGGCCCGCCCCGCCCCGCGCCCGCCTCACCCCGCCGTGAAGAACTCCGCCAGCACCGGCGCCAGCACCTCCGGCTCCACCAGGTGGGTCTGGCCCGCCAGCACGCGGTACGCGCCGTCCGGCACGGCCTCCGCGACCGCCCCCGCGGCCTCGCGCAGCCACGCCGGGCTCGCGTCGCCCGCGACCGACAGCACCGGCACCCGCACCGAGGCCAGCAGCGCGCGCGGGACGCTCCCGTCGCCCATCACCGCGTCGTCGTAGGCGAGGCTCGCGGCGAGGGACTCCATCCCGGACCACAGCGGCGACTGCCGGGCGCCCTCGATCACCGCCTCGCCGAGGCCGGTCAGCCGCAGGAACAGCTCCACCGCGTCCCCGCGCCGGCCCTCCGCCAGCGCCCCGGTCAGCCGCGCCGTGTATTCCGCGCGGCCCCGCAGCGCCTCGTCGGCGAGCGCGTACGGCACCTCGTAGACGGCGGCCCGGCGCACCGGCAGCCCGGCCGCGAGC
Source organism: Streptomyces sp. SCSIO 75703 (assembly GCF_036607905.1). Classification (NCBI taxonomy): domain Bacteria; kingdom Bacillati; phylum Actinomycetota; class Actinomycetes; order Kitasatosporales; family Streptomycetaceae; genus Streptomyces; species Streptomyces sediminicola. The sequence goes on along the minus strand of NZ_CP144555.1, from coordinate 2,100,738 downwards.
GCGCGCAGCACCAGCGCGCCGCCCGAGGAGACGCCGTACAGGCACGCCCCCTCGCCCGCCTCGGCGACGACCGCCGCCAGGTCCTCGATCTCGCGCTCCACCGCGTAGGGCGGGGTGTCGCCGCTCGCGCCGCGGCCCCGGCGGTCGTACACCGTGACCGCGAAGCGCTCCGCCAGCGCCGCGGCCAGGGAGGCCACCGTGGCCCCGGTCGACATCGCGCCGCTGACCAGGACGACGGCGGGGCCCCGGCCGGTGCGCTCCAGGGCGAGGGGGGTGCCGTCGCGTGAAAGCGTCATGGTGTCCATGGCTGTGCAGACTGCCCTACCGTGCCCGGTTCATCCCCTCACGACACCTCCGGCTCGTAGAAGCAGAGGTGGTCGCGGATCTCCGCCACGCCGGGCTTCGGGTCCGGGTAGGCCCAGACCAGATCCGGGGCGCCGGGCAGCGACCAGTAGGAGGCGGTGCCCTTGAACGGGCAGTACGTGTGCGTGCCGGACGGCGCCAGCAGGTCGAGCCGGACGTCCCCGGGCGGCAGGTAGTACCGGTCCGGGCACCCCGTCTCCCGCAGCACCAGCGCGTCGTCGCTCTCGGCCAGCAGCAGTTCGCCGTGGCGCACGCGCACGTGCCGGCCGCTGGGACCGACCGTGATGCGGTGTCCCTCGGTCATGATCGTCCTCCTCGGGCCGTGGTGCCGGTCACTCGGGTGCCGGTCACTCCAGGGTGCCCGCGGGCGGTCTTCTTCCGCCAGGGGTGGCCCCGTACCGTTGGGCCATGAACATCTGCGTCTTCCTCTCCGCCGCCGACCTCGACGCGCGCTACACCCGTCCGGCGAAGGAGTTCGCCACCCTGATCGGCAAGGGCGGGCACGCGCTCGTGTGGGGCGGTTCGGACACCGGCCTGATGAAGGTCGTGGCCGACGGGGTCCAGGAGGCCGGCGGCCGGATCATCGGGGTCTCGGTGGGCTTCCTCGCCGCGAAGGCCCGTGCGGGCGCCGACGAGATGGTGATCGCCGCCGACCTCGCCGAGCGCAAGCGGCTGCTCCTGGAGAAGGCCGACGCCGTCGTCATCATGGTGGGCGGTACCGGCACCCTGGACGAGGCGACCGAGATCCTGGAGCTGAAGAAGCACGGCCACACCGACAAGCCGGTCGTCCTGCTCAACACGGAGGGCTTCTACGACGGGCTGCGCACCCAGTTCCGCCGCATGGAGGACGAGGGCTTCCTGCCGCGCCCCCTGACCGATCTGGTGTTCTTCGCCGAGGAGCCGGCCGGCGCGCTCGCCTACCTGGAGGAGAGCCGCGGCGTGGTCTGAGCCGGCCGGGGTGCGAGCATGGCGGGCATGGCTACACATGTGATCACCGGAGCGGGCTCGGGCATCGGCGCGGCCGTCGCCCGCCGCCTGCACGAGCGCGGCGACGAGATCGTGCTGCACGCGCGGGACGCGGGCCGCGCGAGGGAACTGGCGGCCGCCTACCCGGGCGCGCGGACCCTGGTCGGGGACCTCGCCGAGCCGGACCGGCTCTCCTGGGCCCTGTCCCACCAGTCGCCGCCCGACCGGGTCGACTCGCTGCTGCACATCGCCGGGGTCGTCGACCTCGGCCCGGTCGGGGAACTGACCCCGAAGACCTGGCACCACCAGCTCGACGTCAACCTGGTCGCCCCCGCCGAGCTGACCCGGCTCCTGTTGCCCCAGGTGCGCGCCGCCCAGGGACACGTGGTCTTCGTCAACTCCGGCTCGGGACTGCGCGCCCACGCCGGCTGGGCCGCGTACGCCGCCTCCAAGCACGGGCTGAAGGCCCTCGCGGACGCGCTGCGCCACGAGGAGCACGCCCACGGGGTCCGCGTCACCTCCGTCTACCCCGGCCGCACCGCCAGCCCCATGCAGGCCAAGGTGCACCGCCAGCAGGGCGAGGAGTACGACCCGGCGCGCTGGATCGACCCCGAGTCGGTCGCCACGACCATCCTCATGGCGCTCGACCTGCCGAGGGACGCGGAGGTCAACGACCTGACGGTACGCCCGGGACGGTGACGGTGGCCCAGCCGGGGCGTCGGCGGGGCCGTGCGGAGTCGGCCCTGCCCGGGCCCCGGCGGGGGCGGGTGCGGTGACGGCGGACCCGCCCGGACCCGGCGGGGGCGGGGATGGGGGACCGGGGCTCGGTGCGGGCCCCGGGGGCGGCCGGGGCGGGAGGCCGGCCCCCGGTGGCGGCCGGGACGGTGACGGCGGCCTCGTCCGGGCTCCCGCGGGCGCCGGGACCGGGGACGGCGGCCCGGGGCCGAGCCCGGCGGAGGGCGGAGCGAGCGGCGGCGCCCGGTCCGGTCGCGGTGGCGGCCGGGGCCGTGGGCGGGCCCTGTCCGGGCATCGGCGGCGAGCGCCGCGGGAGGTGGCGGCGCGGTCCGGGCCCCGGCGGAGGCCGGTGCGGTGGCGGCGGCCTCCTCCGGCCGGCGGGGGCCGGGACGCGGGCCGGGGACGAGTGGGCCCCGTGCTTCGTGCCCCGGTGCGGCAGCACCCCCGTACGCTTTCCCCGTGAACGACACCCTTCGCCTCGGCCCCGCCACCGGCGTCGGCTCCCTGCCCGGGGACGACGCGCGCGAGGCCGCCAAGACCTCCGCCGGCATCTTCGAGGACTTCCCCTTCCTGCCCGAACTGCCCGCCCGGGGGCCCGGCGCCGACATGATCGGCCGCACCGCCGGGATGCTCGTCGAGCTGTACGCGCGCGTGGAGCCCAGCGGCTGGCGGCTGGGCGACCGGCCCGGCCGCGACACCCGCCGCGCGCGGGCCTGGCTCGGCGAGGACCTCGACGCGCTGGAGGAGTTCACCCAGGGCCACGAGGGCCCGCTCAAGGTCCAGGCCGTCGGCCCCTGGACGCTCGCCGCCGCCCTGGAACTGCGCAGCGGCGAGGCCGTCCTCTCCGACGCGGGCGCCTGCCGCGACCTCGTCGCCTCCCTCGCCGAGGGGCTGCGCCTGCACCTCGCCGAGGTCGCCCGGCGCGTCCCCGGCGCCCGGCTCGTCCTCCAGCTCGACGAACCCTCCCTCACCGCCGTGCTGCGCGGACAGGTCCGTACCGCCAGCGGCTACCGCACCCACCGGGCCGTCGACCGCCAGATCGCCGAGGACGGCCTGCGGGACGTGCTCGCCGCCCACGCCGGCGGGCCCGTCGTGGTCCACTCCTGCGCACCGGACGTGCCCTTCGCCCTGCTGCGCCGGGCCGGAGTGGCGGGCGTCTCCTTCGACCTCTCGCTGCTCACCGAGCGTGACGACGAGCGGATCGGGGAAGCCGTGGAGGGCGGCACCCGGCTCTTCGCCGGTGTCGTGCCCGCCACCGACGGCCCGTTGTCCGACCCTGCCGGTAGCGTCATGGGGGTCAGGACGCTGTGGCGCAGGCTGGGGCTGTCTCCGGGGCTTCTCGCGGAGGCGGTCACCGTCACCCCGGCGTGCGGACTCGCGGGCGCCTCCCCCGAGTACGCGCGCCGGGCTCTCGCCCACTGCGTCCGGGCGGCGAGATCACTCGCGGACGACCCAGAGTAACGGGAGGACGACACGGTGGCCGGCGACAAGCAGGCGGAGACGACGAGCGTGCCCGCTCAGGCACGGGAGAAGCACGGACACCTCTCCGAGCAGATCGAGGAACACCGCTTCCGGTACTACGTGAAGGACGCCCCCGTCGTCAGCGACGCGGACTTCGACCGGTTGCTGCGCTCCCTGGAGGAGCTGGAGGAGGAGTACCCGGAGCTGCGCACCCCGGACTCCCCGACCCAGAAGGTGGCCGGCTCCTACGAGACGGAGTTCACCGCCGTCGAGCACCGCTCGCGCATGCTCTCCCTGGACAACACGTTCAACGACGACGAGCTGGCCGCCTGGTTCGACCGCGTCCACCGGGAACTGGGCGACCAGGAGTACCACTTCCTGTGCGAGCTGAAGGTCGACGGACTCGCCGTCAACCTCACCTACGAGCACGGCCGCCTCACCCGCGCCGCCACCCGCGGCGACGGCCGCACCGGCGAGGACATCACCCCCAACGTCCGCACCATCGCCGACGTCCCCGACCGCCTGCGCGGCGACGAGATCCCCGACCTGGTCGAGATCCGCGGCGAGGTGTTCTTCCCCATGGAGCGCTTCCAGGAGCTGAACGCCCGTCTGGTCGCCGCCGGGGACAAGCCGTTCGCCAACCCGCGCAACGCGGCGGCCGGTTCGCTGCGCCAGAAGGACCCGCGGGTCACCGCCTCCCGGCCGCTGCACATGGTGGTCCACGGCATCGGCGCCCTGGAGGGCCCCACCGGCATGTCCCGGCTCTCCGAGGCGTACGACCTGCTGCAGACCTGGGGCCTGCCCACCTCCCCGCACAACCGGGTCGTCGACGGCCTGGCCCAGGCCCGGGAGTTCATCGCCCACTACGGCGAGAACCGTCACTCCGTGGAGCACGAGATCGACGGCGTCGTCGTCAAGCTCGACGAGATCCGCCTGCAGGGCCGACTCGGCTCCACCGCCCGCGCACCCCGCTGGGCCATCGCGTACAAGTACGCGCCGGAGGAGGTCAACAGCAAGCTCCTCGACATCAAGGTCGGTGTCGGCCGCACCGGCCGCGTCACCCCCTACGCACAGGTCGAGCCGGTCACCGTGGCCGGCAGCGAGGTCGAGTTCGCCACCCTGCACAACCAGGAGGTCGTCAAGGCCAAGGGCGTCCTCATCGGGGACACGGTGGTGCTGCGCAAGGCCGGTGACGTGATCCCGGAGATCCTCGGTCCGGTCGCCGATCTCCGCGACGGCAGCGAGCGCGAGTTCGTGATGCCCGCGCGGTGCCCCGAGTGCGGGACGCCGCTGCGGCCCATGAAGGAGGGCGACGTCGATCTGCGCTGCCCCAACGCCCGCGCCTGCCCCGCACAGTTGCGCGAGCGCGTCTCCTACCTGGCCGGCCGCGAGTGCCTGGACATCGAGCACTTCGGCGAGGTCGTCGCCGCCGCCCTCACCCGGCCGCTGGAGCCCGCCGACCCGCCGCTGACCGACGAGGGCGACCTCTTCGACCTCACCGTGGAGAAGCTGCTGCCGATCCGGGCGTACGTCCTCGACCCCAACAGCGGACTGCCCAAGCGGGACCCGAAGACCGGCGAGGAGAAGGTCGTCACGGTCTTCGCCAACAAGGAGGGCGAGCCGAAGAAGAACACCCTCGCCCTGCTGCGGAACATCGAGGAGGCCAAGACCCGCCCCCTCGCCCGCTTCCTCAACGGGCTCTCCATCCGGCACGTCGGCCCGGTCGCCGCGCAGGCCCTCGCCCGCGAGTTCCGCTCCGTCGACCGCATCGAACAGGCCGGCGAGGAGGAGCTGTCGGCGACCGAGGGCGTCGGCCCCATCATCGCCGCCTCCCTCAAGGAGTGGTTCGCCGAGGAGTGGCACCGCGAGATCGTCCGCAAGTGGAAGGCGGCCGGCGTCCCGCTGGAGGAGGAGTCGGCCGGCGAGGACGAGGGGCCGCGTCCGCTCGCCGGGCTCACCGTGGTCGTCACCGGCACCCTGGAGAACCACACCCGGGACGGCGCCAAGGAGGCCCTCCAGACCCGCGGAGCGAAGGTGACCGGCTCGGTGTCCAAGAAGACGTCGTTCGTGGTCGTCGGCGACAACCCGGGGTCGAAGTACGACAAGGCGATGCAACTGAAGGTGCCGGTCCTGGACGAGGACGGTTTCACCGTCCTGCTCGAACAGGGTCCGGAAGCCGCCGCCGACGCCGCGCTTTCGGCCGAGGAATAGCGGTTGAACACCCGCCGAACGGCGCATATCAGATGCATAAGGGTGGCCGGGGCGCATTCGGGCAACCGTCGACGACTGCTGCCCCTGGACGCCCTCGGCGGCCTACTGTTGAGGTGTGCGCCTGCCGTGCCCCGCTGCGGTCGGGGCATCCCCCTGCTCCCGAGGAGCCGGGGGAAGGGTTCTCCAACGCGGAGCCGTTTGAGGGTTGTCGGGCGTCGGACCGCGTGGCGTGGGCACCGCCGGCTGTGAGAGGGACGGGAATGGAACCGACCGAGAGCGCCACCGCGGGCTCACGGCTGCGCCTGAGTCGCCTGATGCGCGCGTGGCACCCGAGCCGGCGGGCCCCGGGGCCCGCCCGAGGCGGGGCAGCCTCGGCCGGGGGAGCCGGACGGCGCCCCGCGGCCGGCGTCCGCGGCGGCGCCCCGCCGGTATCCGGCCATCCACCTCACCCGTCCCACCTGCCCGGCACCGAACGGCCCGTACCCCGGGCCGTGTTGCCCGTCGCCGTCCTCGTGGCGGCCGGGTGCGTGCTCGGCGCCGGTTTCCACCGGGCCTTCGCCGGCGGCCACGCCCTCTTCCCGTCCGGCACCACCGGCTGGGCCCTCGCCGTGCTCACCGGCATCGTCGTCGGCCACCTCGTCATGCTCGGCCGCTCCCGCTGGTGGGGCGGCACCGGCTCCGGCGTCACCCTCACCCTCTCCGTCCTGCTCCTCTACGGCTGGGCCCCGGCCGGCATGGTCAGCCTCACCGTCGTCGTCCTGGTCGGCGTCGCCCGCCGGGGCCACTGGCGCCAGGGCCTCCTGCACGGCGCGGTGGACATCCTCGGCATCGCCGCCGGCGCCCTGCTGCTCGGCGCCTGCGGCTCCGTGCCCTCCGTCGAACACCCCTGGGACCCGGACACCTGGACGCTGTACGCGGCGCCCAAAGTGGTGCTGACCGCCCTCGCCTACCTCGGCGTCACCCGCGCGCTGCTGTGGTTCCTGCACGCCCCGCGCGCCGGACTGCCCTCCGTCGCCCGCACCGCCCTGGTCCGGCACGGGCTGGTGGCCGTCGCCCTGCTCGGCATCGCGCCGCTGGTCTGCGTGGTGGCCGTCGCCAAGCCGCTGCTGCTGCCGCTGTTCGCCGTCCCGCTGATCGCCCTCGACGCCGCCCTGTGGATCGCCCGCGCCCGCGCCGAGGAGCAACTGCGCGACCCGCTCACCGGGCTGCCCAACCGGCAGTGGCTGCTGGAGCGGACCTGGACCGCGCTGGACGACGCCGAACGCGCCGAAGCCCGCGCCGTCCTGATGCTGATCGACCTCGACCGCTTCCGGTCGGTCAACGACACCCTCGGCCACCGGGCCGGTGACCGGCTGCTGTTGCAGACGGCCGACCGGCTGCGGCAGGCGCTGCCGCGCGGGGCGGAGGCCGCGCGGCTCGGCGGCGACGAGTTCGCCGTGCTCCTGCCCGTCGCCGACTCCACCACGTCGGCCGCCCGGATCGCCCGCGGCCTGGTCGGCGCGCTCGGCTCGCCGCTCGACCTGGACGGGCTCACCCTCGTCCTGGAGGCCAGCGCCGGCGTCGCCGTCTTCCCCGACCACGCGCTCGACGCCGAAGGGCTGCTGCGCCGCGCGGACGTGGCGATGTACCAGGCCAAGCGCGACCGCACCGGCGTCGAGGTCTACGAGTCCAAGCGGGACTCCAACACCCCCGACCGCCTCGGCCTCCTGGCCGATCTGCGCCGCGCCCTGGACGCCCGCGAGGTCCAGCTCCACTACCAGCCCAAGGTCCGCTTCGACGGTCAGGTCGCAGGGCTGGAGGCACTGGTCCGCTGGGTCCACCCGGAGCGCGGCAAGGTGCCGCCGGACGAGTTCATAGCGATCGCCGAGTCCTCCGGGCTGATGCCGCACCTGACGGAGTACGTGCTGGAGACCGCGCTCGCCCAGGTCGCCCGCTGGCGTTCCCAGGGACTCTTCGTGCCGGTCGCCGTCAACGTCTCCCCGCGCGACGTGCACACCCCCGGCTTCGCCGGCTCGGTCGCCGCGCGGCTCGCCCGGCACGGCGTCCCGGCGGGCGCCCTCCAACTGGAGATCACCGAGCACGTCCTCCTGGAGGACCCGCAGCGCGCCGCCGACAGCCTCAACGCGCTGACCGGGCACGGCGTGAAGATGTCCCTGGACGACTTCGGCACCGGCTACTCCTCGCTGGTCCACCTGCGCCGGCTGCCCGTCAGCGAACTGAAGATCGACCGCTCCTTCGTGGCCCGGCTCGCCGTGGACGCGGAGGACGCCGAGATCGTGCGCTGCACGGTCGACCTCGCCCACTCCCTGGGCCTGCTGGTCGTCGCCGAGGGGGTCGAGGACGACGAGACCTGGGAACGCCTGCGCGACCTGGGCTGCGACGCCGTCCAGGGCTGGCTGGTGGCCGCCGCGATGCCGCCGGAGGAGACCACCGCCTGGCTGCGGGCCCGCGGTTCGCGCGGCTGGCAGCGCCCCGCCGCCGCGCTCCCGGCCGCCGCCGACGACCAGGGCCGCGTGGGCTGACCCCCCGGCAGGGAAGGTGCCGGGCGACCCCGTACGGGAGGGGCCGTCCCGGTGGGGCAGCGCGCCGCGCCCTCGTACGGTCCCGCGCCCGCACCCCCGTGCGCCGGCCCGTCGCACCCACCCGTCCCGGCCCCGTGCCCACCCGCGCCGGCTCCCGCCCCGGCCCCGTGCCCATCCGGCAGGCTCCCGTCCTGGCCCCGTGCCCGGCCCGCGCACGGACCCGCGCCGCGCCGCGGCCGACGCCTCCCGGACCGGGCGCGCGAGGGCGTTCCGCGCCGCCCCCGCGCCGCCTTCCGCACCCCTTCCCGTGTCCCCCCGGGCGGGCCGCGCCGCGCCCCGCCGGGCGGCTCGGGGAAACCGTTTCACGGGCATGCCCTCCGGCCCCATAGGATTGGCCCCAAACCACACACACTCACCCCAGAGGAACGCTGCATGCCTGGCATCACGCGCGAGGAGGTCGCCCACCTCGCCCGGCTGGCGCGTCTGGAGCTGAAGCCCGAAGAGCTCGATCACTTCGCGGGACAGCTCGACGACATCATCGGCGCGGTCGCCCGCGTCGGCGAGGTCGCCGACCAAGACGTACCGCCGACCTCGCACCCGCTCCCGCTGACCAACGTCATGCGGGCGGACGAGGTCCGTCCGTCGCTCACGCCCGAGCAGGCGCTCTCCGGCGCCCCGGCCCAGGAGCAGCAGCGTTTCAAGGTGCCGCAGATCCTGGGGGAGGAGTAGTCGCCATGAGCGAACCCATCATCAAGCTCACCGCGGCCGAGACCGCCGAGAAGATCGCCTCCGGCGAGCTGACGGCCGTCGAGGTCACCGAGGCCCACCTGGCCCGTATCGAGGCCGTCGACGAGAAGGTCCACGCCTTCCTGCACGTCGACCGCGAGGGCGCCCTCGCGCAGGCCCGCGCCGTCGACGAGAAGCGCGCCCGCGGCGAGAGACTCGGCCCGCTGGCCGGCGTCCCGCTCGCGCTCAAGGACATCTTCACCACCGAGGGCGTGCCCACGACCGTCGGCTCGAAGATGCTGGAGGGCTGGATCCCGCCGTACGACGCGACGGTCACCAAGCGCCTCAAGGACGCCGGCGTCGTTATCCTCGGCAAGACCAACATGGACGAGTTCGCCATGGGCTCCTCCACCGAGAACAGCGCCTACGGCCCCACCGGCAACCCCTGGGACCTCACGAAGATCCCCGGCGGCTCCGGCGGCGGCTCCTCGGCCGCTCTCGCCGCCTTCCAGGCGCCGCTGGCCATCGGCACCGACACCGGCGGCTCCATCCGCCAGCCCGCCGCCGTCACCGGCACCGTCGGCGTCAAGCCCACCTACGGCGCGGTCTCCCGCTACGGCATGGTGGCCTTCTCGTCCTCCCTGGACCAGGGCGGCCCCTGCGCCCGCACCGTGCTGGACGCGGCCCTGCTGCACGAGGTGATCGCCGGGCACGACCCGATGGACTCCACCTCCATCGACGCCCCGGTCCCCGACGTCGTCGCGGCCGCCCGCAACGGCAGCGTCACGGGCATGCGGGTCGGCGTCGTCCGGCAGTTCCGCGGCGAGGGCTACCAGACCGGCGTCATCCAGCGCTTCGACGAGTCCGTCGCCCTGCTGAAGGAACTGGGCGCCGAGATCGTCGAACTGGACTGCCCCTCGTTCGACCTGGCGCTGTCGGCGTACTACCTGATCGCCCCGTCCGAGTGCTCCTCCAACCTCGCCCGCTTCGACGGCCTGCGGTACGGCCTGCGCAGCGGCGACGACGGCACGCACTCCGCCGAGGAGGTCACCTCCCTGACCCGCGCGGCCGGCTTCGGCCCCGAGGTCAAGCGCCGGATCATGCTCGGCACCTACGCGCTGTCCAGCGGCTACTACGACGCGTACTACGGCAGCGCCCAGAAGGTCCGCACCCTCATCACGCGGGACTTCGAGCGGGCCTTCGAGCAGGTCGACGTGATCGTCTCCCCGACGACCCCGACCACCGCCTTCGGCATCGGCGAGCGCGCCGACGACCCGATGGCGATGTACCTGGCCGACCTGTGCACCATCCCCACCAACCTGGCGGGCAACGCGGCCATGTCGCTGCCCTGCGGCCTCGCGCCGGAGGACGGCCTGCCGGTGGGACTGCAGATCATCGCCCCCGCCCTGAAGGACGACCGGCTCTACCAGGTCGGTGCCGCCGTCGAGGCCGCCTTCGTGGAAAAGTGGGGGCACCCGCTGCTCGAGGAGGCTCCGTCGCTGTGAGTGCACTGTCCAAGGCCAAGGGTTTCCAGAAGTCCAAGTCCGGGACGTACCTGTCCATGGCCACCACCGCGTTCGGCGCCGTCGGCGTCGTGAAGCAGATCAGGAAGGCCCGCGCCGAGAGCGACACGCTCCGCCTGATCGACGCGAGCGTGTCCGCCGTCGCGATCGTCACCGGCCTCGCCCTCCTCTACCGCGAGCTGAAGCGGCTGGGCGACGACGACGTCCTGCTGGGCTGAGAGGGAAGTTTTCACCGTGACCACCACGACCGACCTGGTGTCGTACGAGGACGCGCTGGCGTCGTACGACCCCGTCATGGGCCTCGAGGTCCATGTCGAACTCGGCACCCGCACCAAGATGTTCTGCGGCTGCTCGACCGCGCTGGGCGCCGGTCCGAACACCCAGACCTGCCCCGTCTGCCTCGGCATGCCCGGCGCGCTCCCGGTCGTCAACGCGACCGGCGTCGAGTCGGCGATCACGATCGGTCTCGCGCTCAACTGCGAGATCGCCGCATGGTGCCGCTTCGCCCGGAAGAACTACTTCTATCCGGACATGCCGAAGAACTTCCAGACCTCCCAGTACGACGAGCCGATCGCCTTCGACGGCTACCTCGACGTGCAGCTGGAGGACGGCGAGACCTTCCGGGTGCAGATCGAGCGCGCCCACATGGAGGAGGACACCGGCAAGTCGACGCACGTCGGCGGTGCCACCGGCCGCATCCACGGCGCCTCGCACTCCCTGCTCGACTACAACCGGGCCGGCATCCCGCTCATCGAGATCGTCACCAAGCCGATCACCGGTGCCGGGGAGCGCGCCCCCGAGGTGGCGCGCGCCTACGTCCGCGAGCTGCGCGAACTCATCCGGGCGCTCGGCGTGTCCGAGGCCCGGATGGAGATGGGCCAGATGCGCTGCGACGTCAACCTGTCGCTGATGCCGAAGGGCACCGAGACCTTCGGCACCCGCTCGGAGACGAAGAACGTCAACTCGCTGCGGTCCGTGGAGCGCGCGGCCCGCTTCGAGATCCAGCGGCACGCGGCCGTGCTGAACGGCGGCGGCACCATCGTCCAGGAGACCCGCCACTTCCACGAGGACACCGGGTCCACCACCTCGGGCCGCGTGAAGGAGGAGGCCGAGGACTACCGCTACTTCCCGGAGCCCGACCTCGTCCCCGTGGCGCCGTCCCGCGAGTGGGTCGAGGAGCTGCGCGCCGCGCTGCCCGAACTCCCGCTGGTCCGCCGCAGCCGGCTCCGCGAGGAGTGGGGAGTCTCCGGCACCGAGATGCAGGCGATCCTCAACGCCGGCGCGCTGGACCCGATCGTCGCCACGATCGACGCCGGCGCCGACGCGGCCTCCGCCCGCAAGTGGTGGATGGGCGAGCTGGCCCGCAGCGCCAACGAGTCCGGCACCGCGCTGGACGGGCTGGCGATCACGCCGGAGCAGGTGGCCCGGGTCGCCGAGCTGGTCACGAAGGGCGACCTCAACGACAAGCTGGCCCGCCAGGTCATCGAGGGCGTCCTCGCCGGCGAGGGCACCCCGGACGAGGTCGTGGACAAGCGCGGCCTCAAGGTCGTCTCCGACGAGGGCGCGCTGACCGCCGCCGTCGACGAGGCGATCGCCGGCAACCCGGCCATCGCGGACAAGATCCGCGGCGGCAAGGTGGCGGCGGCCGGCGCGCTGGTCGGCGCCGTCATGAAGGCCACCCGCGGCCAGGCCGACGCGGCCCGCGTCAAGGAACTCGTCCTGGAGAGGCTCGGCGTCGAGGGCTGACCCCGCCGCCACCCGGCACCCGCACACCCCGAGGGGGACGCGCCGTCCACGGCACGTCCCCCTCAGGCATGTCCACGTCGCGTTGGCCGCGCGTCGCTGTGAATAAGCCCACGAAGTGCGCAATCGATCTTTTTCGGCTGCGAGAGTGGCAGGGCATCGCTCGTGCGTTCTTTGCGGGCCGTTCACCCGGACGACAGTTCCCGATCAAAGATCCACACAGACACCCCTGGGAGCACGTCCGTGGCAGCCCTTGCGCGCTGGTGTGTCCGACGCCGCCTCGTCACCGTCCTGCTGTGGCTCCTCGCCTTCGGCGGGGTCGCCGCCGGCGCCGGTCTCACGGGCTCCGCGTACTCCAACGACTACGGCATCCCCGGCACCGACGCCGACCGCGCCTACCGGCTGATGGAACGCGGGTTCCCCGGCCTCAACGGCGACAGCGACACCCTGGTCTGGCACACGGACTCCGGCACCGTCCGGGCCGCCGACGTCGAGCAGACCATGACCCGCACCCTGGACCGCGTCGCGGAACTTCCCGGCGTGACCTCGGTGACCAACCCGTACGACGACCCCGACGCCGGGACGATCAGCGAGGACGCCCACACCGCGTACGCCTCGGTCACCTTCGGCCAGTCCTCCGCCGACATGGACCCGGCGACCGCGCGGGCCGTCGTCGACACCGCCAAGGCCGCCGAGGGCGACGGACTGGAGGTCGAACTGGGCGGCAGCGCCGTCGCGCTCACCCAGAGCGGCGGAGGGCACCTCGCCGAGGCCGTCGGCGTGGCCGTCGCCGCCGTCGTGCTCTTCCTCGCCTTCGGCTCGCTCGCCGCCTCCGTGCTGCCCATCGCCACCGCGCTGGTCTCCGTCGGCACCGCCTACGCGGGCATCACCCTGCTCGGCCACGTCATGACCGTCGCCGACTTCGCGCCCATGCTGGGCACCCTCATCGGGCTCGGCGTCGGCATCGACTACGCGCTGTTCATCGTCACCAGACACCGGCGCGGACTCAAACGCGGCCTGGACGTCACCGAGGCCGCGGCGCAGGCTGTCGCCACCACGGGACGCGCGGTCGTCTTCGCCGGGGCCACCGTGTGCATCGCCCTGCTCGGCATGCTCATCCTCCGCCTCAACTTCCTCAACGGGGTCGCCGTCGCCGCCGCGCTGACCGTCGTCCTCACCGTCGCCGCCTCGGTCACGCTGCTGCCGGCCCTGCTCTCCTTCATCGGCCCCCGCGCCCTGAACCGGCGCGAGCGGCGCCGCCTCGCCGAGAACGGGCCCCAGCCGGAGCTGCCCACCGGCTTCGCCGCCCGCTGGTCGGCCTTCGTCGAGCGCCGCCCCCGGCTGCTCGGCGCCCTCGCCCTGGTCGTCGTCACCGTCCTCGCCCTGCCCACCCTGGGCCTGCGCCTCGGCACCTCCGACCAGGGCAACGACCCCCAGCGCACCACCACCCGGCAGGCATACGACCTGCTCGCCGACGGCTTCGGGCCCGGCGTCAACGGCCCCCTCACCCTGGTCACCGAGGTCCACGGCGCCGAGGACCGCCTCGCCCTGGACAACCTCGGCGCCTCCCTGCGCGCCACCGACGGCGTCGCCGCCGTGACGCCGGTCACCTACAACGCCTCCGGCGACACCGCCCACCTCGCCGTCGTGCCCACCTCCGCGCCGCAGTCCGAGGCCACCAGCCACCTCGTCGACCGGCTCCGCGGCGACGTGCTGCCGCGCGCCGAGACCGGCACCTCCCTGGACGTCCACGTCGGCGGCGTCACCGCCGGCTACGACGACTTCGCCGACGTCATCGTCGGCAAGCTGCCCCTGTTCGTCGGTGTCGTCGTCGGCCTGGGCTGCGTACTGCTCCTGCTCGCCTTCCGGTCGATCGGCATCCCCCTCAAGGCCGCCGCGATGAACGTGGCCGCCGTCGCCGCCGCCTTCGGGGTCGTCGTGGCGATCTTCCAGTGGGGCTGGGGGAGCGAACTGCTCGGACTCGGCAGCGCGGGCCCCATAGAGCCCTTCCTGCCCGTGATCATGGTGTCGGTCCTCTTCGGGCTCTCCATGGACTACCAGGTGTTCCTGGTCAGCCGCATGTACGAGGAGTGGCTGGAGACCGGGGACAACCGCCGCGCCGTCCGCGTCGGCCTCGCCGAGACGAGCCGCGTCATCAACTCGGCCGCGGTCATCATGATCTCGGTGTTCCTCGCCTTCGTGCTCAGCGGCGACCGGGTGATCGCCATGTTCGGCATCGCCCTGGCCGCCGCCGTCGCCCTGGACGCCTTCGTGCTCCGCACGCTCCTCGTGCCGGCCCTGATGCACATGCTCGGCGGTGCCAACTGGTGGCTGCCCCGGCGGCTGGACGCCTGGCTGCCCCGGATCAGCATCGAGCCGCCCGAGGCCCGCGCCGCCCATGAGAGGCTGGCCGCCGCGACGGACGCCGTGGTGGCGGACGTCCTGGCGGAGAAGGACGGACAGCGGGATGTACGCGATACGACTGGGTGACGACGGCGCCGAACTGCGCCCCCTGGAGACCTGGCACGCCGAGGAGTTCCTCGCCCACCTGGAACGGGGCCGGGACTTCATCACCCGGTACATCCCCTTCGGCAGCCAGGTCACCGACGTGGCCTCCGCGAAGGCGCTGATCCGGTCCTACGCCGACCGGCACGCCGCCGACACCGGTTTCCTGCACGGACTGTGGCTCGACGGCACCCTCGTCGGCGGCCTGCTCTACCGGACCTTCGACGCCGCCACCGGCGTCTGCGAGATCGGCTGCTGGCTGGAGCCGGCCGGCACCGGACGCGGCCTCGTCGCGCGCGGCGCCCGCGCCCTGATCGACTGGGCCTTCGACGAGCGCGGCATGCACCGCGTGGAGTGGCACGCGTCCTGCGCCAACACGGCGAGCGTCGAGGCCGCCCGCCGGCTCGGCCTGACCAGGGAGGGCGTGCTGCGCGAGAGCTTCCCCTACCGCGGGGTGCGCCACGACATGGAGGTGTGGGCCGTGCTGGCCCCCGAGTGGCGGGCCGCCCGCGCCCACAGGGGGCGTTAAGGGACCTCTCAGACGGCGTCCGTACCGTGCGGGGCATGGGTACGAAGACAGCGGACGAGAACGCCACGAGGACCGCCGACGACACGCCCGGCACCGCCGGGACGGACACGACGACCGACACGCCCCGCGCCGAGGAGACGCCGGGCACCGGCGCCACGACCGGCGGGGGAGAGGCGGCACCAGCGCCGGGCGCGGACGACACGCCCGGAGCGGAGGAGAACGCGCACACCGACGACACGCCGCGAGACGCGTCCCCGGACGAGGACGCCCCCGGGCCGAGGGAGGCCCCCTCGGGCGTCGGCCAGGGCGCGGGGGCCGTCGTGTCCGCCGCGCTCGGACTCGTCTCCCTCACCGGGAGCTGGGCCGGCACGGTGGCCTCCGCCCGCCAGTCGCTGATCGGCCAACTGGAGACGTCCTCGTCCTCCTCGGTCGCCACGATGATCGAGAAGGGGTACGGCGACGCCTGGCAGGCCACGGCGCTGTGGGGCGGGCTGTTCGCCCTGCTCGCGCTGGTCGTCGGCGTGGTCGTCCTCGCCCGGCCCGCCTTCGGCACCCCGGGCGCGCCGCAGGCCCCCTGGATCAAGTCGGTCGCCTGGGCGGGCGTCGCCCTCGGCGTCCTCGGCCTGCTCCTCGCCGTCCTGAAGTACACCGACCTCCTCCTCGCCCTCCCCTCGGGCGCCTGACCCCCCCCCCACGCCCCGGGCCCGGGACCGCCTCCGACGGCGCTCCCGGGCCCTCGTCCGCACGGGGGCCGTTCCCCTGCCCTCGGTTGCACCACCGGGGCCGTTCCCGCGCCGCGGGAGCCCCCGTGCGGCTCGCCCACGACCCCCTGGGTCCGCGCCGAACCGCGCCGCTCCGGGACCCGGCACACCCCGGATGTCCGGGAGGAGACGGTCACCGCCTCCGAACGCCCGGAGCGGCCCTACGACCTCGCCCGGGTCCGGTACCGGCCGGCCGAGGCCCTGCCGGCCGCAGACCAACGGCAAGGTCGAACGCTTCCACCGCACCCTGCTCGACGAGTGGGCCTACCACCGGCCCCACACCTCGGATGCGCCGAACGTCAGGCAGCGTTTCCCGACCGGCCGGACTGGTACGACTACCCCCGACCCCACACCGGCAATCGACGGCCGGACACCCGCCGGCCGCGTCACCACCCTGTCCGGACAGCACCTCTAGTGCTGTGACCGGAAACGATCACCGGGTTGGTGCGAGTGCCACGTGCTGCTCGATCTGTTCCGTAGACTCGGCCGCCATGGAAGCATCATTGTCCTTCGTCCATCACCTGGGCGTGTTTGCTTCAGACTTCGAGGCGAGTGAGCGGTTTTACACCGCTGCGCTGGAGCCGCTTGGAATCAGTGCCGGCTATCGGACCGACGGCGTGGCCGAGTACTGGCATCCGAAGCGGGACACGCCCTCGCTGTCCCTGGAACGTGCAGAGAAGGTGACTGCCGCCACCAGGGGGATGCACATCGCCTTCACGGCGGGCAGCCGGGACGCGGTGGATGCCTTTCATGCGGCCGCAGTAGCGGCCGGGGGCACATCCCGGCACGCTCCTCGCTTATGGAGCGAGTACCGCGCCTATTGTTCGTTCGTCAGCGATCCGGACGGCAACAACATCGAAGCCGTTCACAAGGAGATCCCGCAGCGGCCCGGTTCTGTTTAAGCAGCTTCGGTAATCGGCCGTCCGCCCCAGCGGATGCCCTTCTCGCTGCGGACGCGCGCACGCTCCTTCCGCTGGGCGGCCAGTACGTCGGGATGGCGGGCATTCTTGTTGCGCCAGCGCAGGTAGGCGTGGAGAGCCCGGGTCTGTGCGGTGTGGTTGGGGTGGTGGGAGTTGGCGATGGTGAACTGGCGCAGCGGGCCGAAGTGGGCCTCGATCGGGTTGGCCCAGGACGCGTAGGTGGGAGTGAAGCACAGCTCGACGCGGTTCTTCGTCGCCCAGCGCCGGATCTTTTCGCCCTTGTGGGCGGACAGGTTGTCCAGGATGACGTAGATCGGGGCGCCGTCCGGGCGGGCCGCGCGGATCGACCTCAGCGCGGCCAGGGTGTTGCCAGCACCCTTCCTGCGCCGGTTGACGCCCCACAGGGTGTCGTCGCCGACCGAGTAGCAGCCGTGGAAGTAGCGCACTCCGTGGGTGCGGTGGTAGGTGGCGGGATGCCGCTCGGGCCGGCCTTGCTCGGCCCAGCCCGAGCCTGCGGTGGGTCGGATGCCGAGCGGGCCGAACTCGTCGAACGCGAAGACGCGGTCCGGGAAGCGGTCCAGGACGTGCTCGATGCGGTCCAGCTTGGCGTCGCGGTCCGGGTCGGGGGACTCCTTCCAGGTCTTGGTGCGCTGGAAGGTGATGCCGCGGCGGGCGAGCAGGCACCGTAAGGCCTCGCGGCCGATGCGGATCACGCGGCCGTGGACGCGGCGCAGGTAGGCGGCGAGTTTGCGGATGGACCAGCGGGTGAAGGGCTGGCCGAGCTTGGTCGGGCGGGTGGTGGCCGTCTGGATGACGAAGTCCTCGTCGTCATCGCTGAGCAGGCGGGGACGGCCTCCCGCCCACTGAGGGTCCAGGCAGGCCAGGCCGATCTCGTTGAACCGGTGGATCATGTCGCGGACGGTGTCCTCGTCGGCTTGGACCAGCCTCGCGATCACCGGGACCCGGTTTCCGCCGGCCGAGGCCAGCAGCATCATCGCGCGCCGGTAGCGCACCGAGCTGGTGCTGCCGCGGCGCACGATCTGCTGCAGCTTCTGCCCCTCCTGGTCGGTCAACCTGCGCACACGGACAGGCTCTGCCACCACACCCCCAACAGTCGGATCCGATGTCCCCGGGCATCCAACCGCTGGAGCCGCCGACCCGGCAAACCTTCCCGGTCAGAGCACTAGCCGACCCGCAGCTCCAGGACCCGGTCGTCGCCCTTCTTCGGCTTGCCCCGCCCGTCCGTGTTGCTGGTGACCAGCCACAGCTTGTCGCCGCCGGCCGAAACGACGGTGCGCAGCCGCCCGTACTCGCCCTCCAGGAACGCCTGCGGCGGCGCCGACTCCTCGGTGCCCTTCAGCGGGATGCGCCACAGCCGCTGCCCGCGCAGCCCCGCCATCCAGACGGAGCCCTCGGCGTACGCGATGCCGCTCGGCGACGCCTGGTCGGTGGGCCACTGGGCGAGCGGGTCCCGGAAACCGGGCTTGCCTGCCCGGCCCTCCACCGTCGGCCAGCCGTAGTCGGCGCCCGGCCGGATCGCGTTCAGCTCGTCCCAGGCGTCCTGGCCGAACTCGGACGCGAACAGCCGCTGCTTGTCGTCCCAGGCCAGGCCCTGGACGTTGCGGTGGCCCAGCGAGTAGACGGGGGAGTCGGGGAACGGGTTGCCCGGCGCCGGCTCGCCCTCCGGTGTCAGGCGCAGGATCTTGCCGCCGAGGGACTCCTTGTCCTGGGACAGGCCCTTGTCGCCGCCCTCGCCGGTGCCCGCGTACAGCATCTTGTCCGGGCCGAAGGCGATCCGGCCGCCGTTGTGGACGACGCCCTTGGGGATGCCCTTGAAGACCGTGTCGGGGGAGCCCAGTTGGCGGCCGGCGGGCTTCTTCGGGTCGTACAGCATGCGCACGATCCGGTTGTCGGAGGCGGAGGTGAAGTACGCGTAGACCATCCGGTCCGAGGCGTAGTCGGGGGAGAGCGCGATGCCGAGGAGGCCGCCCTCGCCGGCCGGCGAGACGCCGGGGACCTTGCCCAGCTCGGTCTTGGCACCGGTCCGTTCGTCGATCCGGGTGACGGTCGCCTCGTCGCGGGAGGAGACCAGCAGGCCCTCGCCGCCCGGCAGCGGGGCGAGGCCCCACGGGCTGTCCAGGCCGGTGGCGACGGTGCGGAGCACCTTCACGGAGCCCTTCGCCGGCGGGGTCGCCTCGGCGGTCCGCTCCGGGGCGGGGGCCGAGGCCGACGGAGCGCTCGTGGAGGCGCTCGCCTCGCTCTCCGGGGGCCACGCGCCGTCCGAGGAGCAGCCGGCCGTCAGCAGGAGGGCGGCGGCCAACACGGCCGTCGCGGCTCGACGTTCCACGATCATGGTCCCTTCCACGGGGCGGGTCCTCCTGTCATACACCGCCCGGCCCCGCCGCGCCCGCGCCTCGCGGCGTTCCGGGCATCCGGGGAGCCGCGCCGGGTCACTCCCACGACCCCTGCGCCGGGGGCAGCGCCCGCACCTCCGCCAGGTCCCGGGCGGTCAGCCGCAGCCCCGCCGCGCCCGCGTTCTGCGCCACCCACCGCTCCCGCTTCGCGCCGGGCACCGGCACCACCCACCGGCCCTGGGCCAGCACCCAGGCGAGCGCCACCTGCGCCGGGGTGACCCCCGCGCCGTGCCGGGCCGCGATCCGGCGCAGCCCGGCCACGATCGGCTGGTTGGCGGCCATCATCTCGGCGGTGAAGCGGGGGTGCCGGGCCCGCAGGTCCCGGGGTTCGAAGCCCTGTCCGGGCGTCAGCGTGCCGGTCAGGAAACCGCTGCCCAGCGGCATCGCGGCGAGGAAGCCGATCCCGCGCGCCTCGCACCACGGCAGCAGGGCGTCCAGCGCCTGCGGCGACCACACCGACAGCTCGGCCTCCACCGCGCTCACCGGGAACACCTGCTGGAGCCGCCCGAGTTGCCCGATCGTCGCGTCGTACGGGCCGGCCCGCGCCCGCCGGGCCGCCCGCGCGCCGAGCGCGCAGAACCCGAGAGCGCGCACCTTCCCGGCCCGGACCAGATCCGCCATGGCGCCCCAGGTCTCCTCGACCGGGACCTCCGGGTCCGGGCGGTGGAGCTGGTACAGGTCGATGACGTCCGTCTGGAGCCGGCGCAGCGAGGCGTCGCAGGCCCGCCGGACGTAGGCGGGGCGGCCGTTGGCCACGACGTGCTGGTCGCCGACGAGAAGCCCGACCTTGGTCGACACGAAGGCGTCCGCGCGCCGCTCCCTCAACACCCGCCCGAGCAGCAGTTCGTTGGTGAACGGGCCGTACATGTCCGCCGTGTCCAGCAGGGAGGAGCCCAGGTCCAGGGCCCGGTGCACGGTCCGGAGCGATTGGTCGCCGCGTTGCCGCGACGCGCTGTAGGCCCAGTTCATCGGCATGCACCCCAGCCCGACGGCACCCACCGAGAGTGCCGACGAGCCGATCGCCCTGCGCTCCACCTGCTCGTGACCTCCCTCGTCCGGCCACCCAACCTAACCTCTGCCGCCACGCGGACCTGACATAGCCTCCTGGCCATGACTGCTGACGTGTGGCTGCCCCTTGACCCGGACGAGATCGAAGGACTCCCCGAGGGTCCCGTCTACCGCTTCTGGGACGGAGCCGAGGAGTTCCCCGCGGACCCCGCCGACTGCGTCTACTACGTCGTCCCCTACATGAAGCCCCCCGGCGTCGGGCTGCGCCCGCTGCCCCGGATGACCTCCGTCCAGGTCGTCCAGACCCTGTCCGCCGGCGTCGACCACGTCCGGCCCGGCCTCGCCCGCCTCCCCGCGGGCGTCCGGCTGTGCAACGCGCGCGGGGTGCACGAGGCCAGCACCGCCGAACTCGCCCTCGGCCTGATCCTCGCCTCGCTGCGCGGCATCCCCGACTTCGTGCGGGCGCAGGAGAAGGGCGAGTGGCTCGGCGGTTTCCGCCCGGCCCTCGCCGACCGCACCGTGCTGATCGTCGGCTACGGATCGATCGGCTCGGCCATCGAGGACCGGCTCACGCCGTTCGAGGTCGCGCGGGTGGTGCGCGTCGCGCGCTCCCCGCGCACTACCGAGCGCGGTCCCGTGCGCCCCTTCACCGAACTGCCCTCCCTGCTGCCCGAGGCGGACGTCGTCGTCCTCTCCACCCCGCTCGACGAGGGCACCCGCCGACTGGCCGACGCCGGCTTCCTGGCCCGGATGAAGGACGGCGCCCTGCTCGTCAACGTCGCCCGCGGCGCGGTCGTCGACACGGAAGCCCTGCTCACGGAGGTGTCCACCGGGCGCCTCACCGCCGCGCTCGACGTCACGGACCCCGAGCCGCTGCCCGCGGACCACCCCCTCTGGCGCGCTCCGGGGGTACTCGTCAGCCCCCACGCCGGAGGACCGACATCCGCTTTCCTGCCGCGCGCGAAGCGGCTGCTGACGGACCAGTTGAGCCGTTTCGTGAACCGGGAGCCGCTGCGCAACGTGATCCTGACGACGGGCTCCTGATCCGTTTCGGGTACCCTCCGCGTTCCCCCGGGCGCGGTGGGTACCCGCGTTCCCACCGGCAGTCACGGAGCGTAGAGAACGTATATCGCTGAGTGACGAGACTGGTGTATCGTCCGACAGGGGACGCGCCGCGCACCGCCGGCGCCGGGGATGGACATTGCAGACTGTGAGGGGGGCGACGGGCGATGCACGGCCTATGGACGAACGACCCGACGCGGCGGACCGGCCGCGGGCGACCCTGGCGCACGGCCGCGCGCAGACGGGGCTGCCACGGACCTCACCGCCACCACCGGCCCGGCCCGGACCGGCGGCTGGACAGCGGCCACCGCAGGCAGGTCCACCCCGCGCACCGGGGACTCAGGGCCGCGGGAGCGCGGACCGGGAGGTCGCGGTGAGCCCCCCGTCTCCGGTACCGATGCTGGACGCGGCCCACGCGACCCAGGCTCCGCACGGGCCCCCGCGCGCCCGGCCGCCGGCCGCCCGTGGCGGACCGGCCCTGCTGCGTCAGTTCCTCCTGGCCCTGGTCTGCGCGGGCTACGCCGTGGGCGCCGGGTTCGGCTGGGGCTCCGGCCATCTCGCCAAGATCATGGGCGACTTCGGGCTGAGCGCCGCGGCGGGCACCGCCGCCGTCTCCTGCCTCCTCTACGCCCGCAGCCCCGGGGTCCGCTTCCGGCCCGCCTGGCTGCTCTTCGCCCTCTCCTCGGCGATGGCGTCCCTGGGCAACCTGGTCTGGGGCTGGTACGAGGTCGTGCTGCAACGGCCGGTGCCCACCCCCAGCTTCGCCGACCTGTTCTTCCTGTGCTTCGCGCCGCCCGCCATCGTCGGCCTGCTGGTCCTCGCCAAACGGCCGGTGACCAAGGCCGGCTGGATCTGCCTCGGCCTGGACGCCTGGCTCATCGGCGGCTCGCTGCTCACCCTGGCCTGGAGCCTGGCCCTCGCCCAGGCCGCCAAGGCCGACGGCTCCAGCGTCGCCCACACCGCGCTCTCGGTGGCGTACCCGCTGCTCGACATCGCACTGGTCAGCATGGTCCTCGCGCTGCACTTCCGGCGCTCGACGGTGTGCCGCTCCGCGGTCAACACCGCGATCGGCGCGCTCGCCCTGACCGTCATGTGCGACGCCCTGTTCACCTCACCGCTGCTCCACAACGGCTACCGCTCGGGGCAGTTGCTCGACGCCGGCTGGTTCGCCGGCTCGCTGCTCCTCGCCTACGCGCCCTGGGCGGCCTCCCGGCACGGCGGCCCGCCCGAGGAGCCCGCGCCGCCCGCCCCGCGCCCCGCGGGGCTCCCGGCCGGCGCCCCCGGCGAACGCCTGCGCTACCCGGCCGCCCGGCCCCTCGCCGGGTCGCTGGCCGCGCTCACGCCGTACCTCGCCGCGGCCGTCTGCACCCTGGGCATCCTCTACAACGTCCTCAACGGCCGCAGCGTCGACCGCGTGGTGCTGCTGACCGGCGGCACGGTGGTGCTCGCGCTCGTCGTCCGCCAGGGCATCATGCTGCTCGACAACATCACCCTCACCCACGAACTGGCCCAGAAGGAGAACCACTTCCGCTCCCTGGTCCAGGGCTCCAGCGACGTCATCATGATCGCCGCCCCCAGCGGCATCCTGCGCTACGTCTCCCCGGCCGCCGCCGGGGTCTACGGACGCCCCGCCGAGGAACTGGTCGGCAGCGAACTGGCGGGCCTCATCCACCCCGAGGACCTCGGCTGCGTCGTCCACGAGGTGCGCCGCTTCCTCGCCGCCCACCCGGCCGAGGAACCCACCACCCGCATCGAATGCCGCTTCCGCTCCGGCGACGGCGGCTGGCTCAACGTCGAGTCCACCGTCAACCGCCACCACGGCGGCCTCATCTTCAACAGCCGGGACGTCACCGAGCGGGTGCGCCTGCAGGCCCAGCTCCAGCACAACGCCGAACACGACCCGCTCACCGACCTGCCCAACCGCGCCCTGTTCACCCGGCGCGTCCAGCAGGCACTCTCCGGCCGCCGCGCCTCCGACCGGGGCGCCGCCCTGCGCGGCACCGCCGTGCTCTTCATCGACCTGGACGGCTTCAAGGCGGTCAACGACACCATCGGCCACCAGGCCGGGGACGAACTGCTCGTCCAGGCCGCCCGCAGACTCCACGAGGCCGTCCGCAAGGGGGACACCGCCTCCCGGCTGGGCGGCGACGAGTTCGCGGCCCTGATCATCGGGGACGGCACCCGGGACCGGGCCGCCCGCGAGAGACACCTCCTGGAGCTGGCCGACCGCCTCAGGGCGACCCTCTCGCAGCCCTACCCCATCGACGGCAATGAGGTCCGCGTCAACGCCTCCATCGGCGTCGCCTTCGCCGAACCGGGCCTCGGCGCGGGGGAGTTGCTGCGCAACGCCGACCTGGCGATGTACCGGGCCAAGGCGTGCGGCAAAGGCCGCGTCGAGCTGTACCGGCCACAGATGCAGCAGGACGTGGTCCGCAAGGCCGAACTCGCCACCCGGCTGCGCGCCGCGCTGCACGACGGACAGTTCGCGCTGCTCCACCAGCCGGTGGTCTCCCTCGCCGACGGCCGGATCACCTCCGTCTGCGCCCAGGCGCGCTGGCGTTCCTCGCAAGGGGTGCTCTTCACCCCCGCCGAGTTCCTGCGGGTGGCCGAGGACGGCGACAAGACCGCCGAACTGGACCGCTGGGTGCTCTGCGAGGCCGTCGAGCAGGCCGCCGACCGCGCGGCGGCCGGACTGTCCTCGACGGTGTCCGTCCGCATGGGCGCCCGCCGGCTCCTGGACCGCTCCCTGCCACTCGCCTCCGTGGAGGCGCTCCTGACCCGGCACGGGCTGCCGCCCGGTGCCCTCATCGTCGAACTGGCCGACACCGACCCCCGGACCGGCCTGGACGAGCTGGAGCGCCGGCTCAACGCGCTGCGCCGCGTCGGCGTCCGCGTCGCCCTGGACGCCTTCGGCAACGGCCACGCGGCCATCACGGCCCTCAGGCGGCTCCCCGTCGACGTGCTCCGGCTCGACCGGAGTCTGGTCGAGGGCGTCGTCGAGTCCGCCCGCCTCCACAAGATCACCAGCGGGCTGCTGCGGATCGCCACCGACCTCGGGATGAAGTCCGTGGCCGAGGGGGTCGACCTGCCCGAGCAGATCGTCGCCCTGCGCGCCATGGGCTGCACCCACGGCCAGGGCATGGCCTTCTCCGGTCCGCTCGACGAGTACCGGCTGCGCCGGGCGCTGACCACCGGCCACTATCCGGTGCCGCACGGACCGGCCGAACCGGTCTTCGCGGGCGGCGCGGGCGTGTACACCAAGAGTCTCGGCCAGGGCGTCGGCAACGCCGCGACCAGCGGCGTCACCTCCGCGCTCCTGGGCGGCGGCACCGCCCTGCGTTCACATGGTGAGACTCCCGTCCCACCCACTTGACAGTGAGTGTGTGCCGGGGGGAGGGTCAGTGCCATGCGCACCCGAATTCTCGTACTTGGACAGCGCGTCGGCTGACGCTGGTGATGTCCGGACACAACACCCGGCCCCCAGCGACCCCCACCCGGCGCGCTCCCCTCGCTTGCCTTTTGGCACGAGGGGTTTTTTGTTGCACCGGCGCCTGCCGGGCAACAGCCACAGATCGCCCGAACTCGCACAAACCCTCAGCATCGAGAAGAGAATGCCGATGACCGAGCAGGCCACCGGGGCCCAACACCCGCAGCCGCGGCCCCGATCCGGAGGACAGCACTCCGCCCCCGAGCACGTCACGGGTGCGCAGTCCCTCATCCGCTCTCTCGAGGAGGTCGGCGCCGACACGGTATTCGGCATTCCCGGCGGTGCGATCCTTCCCGCCTACGACCCGCTGATGGACTCCACCAGGGTGCGCCACGTCCTGGTCCGTCACGAGCAGGGCGCCGGCCACGCGGCCACCGGCTACGCGCAGGCCACCGGCAAGGTGGGCGTCTGCCTGGCCACCTCCGGCCCCGGCGCCACCAACCTGGTCACCCCGATCGCCGACGCCCACATGGACTCGGTGCCGATGGTGGCGATCACCGGCCAGGTCGCGTCCTCCTCGATCGGCACGGACGCCTTCCAGGAGGCCGACATCGTCGGCATCACCATGCCGGTCACCAAGCACAACTTCCTCGTCACCCAGCCCGAGGACATCCCGCGGGTGATCGCGCAGGCGTTCCACATCGCCTCCACCGGCCGCCCCGGGCCCGTCCTCGTCGACATCGCCAAGGACGCCCTCCAGAAGAAGACCACCTTCTCCTGGCCCCCGGTGATGGACCTGCCCGGCTACCGCCCGGTCACCAAGCCGCACGCCAAGCAGATCCGCGAGGCGGCCAAGCTCATCACCGCCGCGAAGCGCCCCGTGCTCTACGTCGGCGGCGGCGTCCTCAAGGCCGGGGCCACCGCCGAGCTGAAGGTCCTCGCCGAACTCACCGGAGCGCCCGTCACCACCACCCTGATGGCGCTCGGCGCGTTCCCCGACAGCCACCCGCTGCACGTGGGAATGCCGGGCATGCACGGTGCGGTCACCGCCGTCACCGCGCTGCAGAAGGCCGACCTGATCGTCGCCCTCGGAGCCCGTTTCGACGACCGCGTCACCGGCAGGCTGGACAGCTTCGCCCCGTACGCCAAGATCGTCCACGCCGACATCGACCCGGCCGAGATCGGCAAGAACCGGGCCGCCGACGTGCCGATCGTCGGCGACGCCCGCGAGGTCATCGCCGACCTGGTCCAGGCGGTGCAGAAGGAGCACGCCGACGGCCGGCGCGGCGACTACACCGCCTGGTGGCGGGACCTGAGCCGCTGGCGCGACACCTACCCGCTCGGCTACGACCAGCCCGAGGACGGCTCGCTCTCCCCGCAGCAGGTCATCGAGCGCATCGGCCGGCTCGCCCCCGAGGGCACGATCTTCGCGGCGGGCGTCGGCCAGCACCAGATGTGGGCCGCCCACTTCATCGAGTACGAGCGGCCCGCCACCTGGCTCAACTCCGGCGGCGCCGGGACCATGGGCTACGCCGTGCCGGCCGCGATGGGCGCCAAGGCCGGGGCACCCGGCAGCACCGTCTGGGCGATCGACGGCGACGGCTGCTTCCAGATGACCAACCAGGAACTCACCACCTGCGCCCTGAACAACATCCCGATCAAGGTCGCCATCATCAACAACGGCGCCCTCGGGATGGTCCGCCAGTGGCAGACCCTCTTCTACAACCAGCGGTACTCCAACACCGTGCTGCACTCCGGCCCCGACGACGTCAACCCGCAGGCCCGCGGCACGCGCGTCCCCGACTTCGTCAAGCTGTCGGAGGCCATGGGCTGCCACGCGATCCGCTGCGAGGACCCGGCCGACCTCGACAAGGTCATCGAGGAGGCGAACGCGATCAACGACCGCCCGGTCGTCGTCGACTTCGTCGTCCACGAGGACGCCATGGTCTGGCCGATGGTCGCCGCCGGCACCTCCAACGACGAGATCATGGCCGCCCGGGACGTGCGCCCCGACTTCGGCGACAACGAAGACGACTGAGCGAGAGAGAGCCAAGAGATCATGTCCAAGCACACGCTCTCGGTCCTGGTGGAGAACACGCCCGGCATCCTCGCCCGGATCGCCGCCCTGTTCTCCCGCCGCGGTTTCAACATCGACTCCCTCGCCGTCGGCGTCACCGAGCACCCCGACATCTCCCGCATCACCATCGTGGTGAGCGTCGAGGAGTTCCCGCTGGAGCAGGTGACCAAGCAGCTCAACAAGCTGGTCAACGTGCTCAAGATCGTCGAGCTGGAGCCGTCCCACGCGGTGCAGCGCGAACTCGTCCTGGTGAAGGTGCGCTCCGACAACGAGACGCGCTCCCAGATCGTCGAGATCGTCCAGCTCTTCCGCGCGAAGACGGTCGACGTCTCCCCGGAGGCCGTGACCATCGAGGCCACCGGCAGCAGCGACAAGCTGTCCGCCATGCTCAAGATGCTGGAACCGTACGGCATCAAGGAACTGGTCCAGTCCGGCACCATCGCGATCGGCCGCGGCGCCCGTTCGATCACCGACCGCTCACTGCGCGCACTCGACCGGTCGGCATGACACGGAAACGGGCGGCCGGTCCGACACCGGCCGCCCGTATTCCGAGACTGTGAAGCTTCCCCTCCCCCCACCGGCATACGGTGGGACGCAACACCGCACACAAGGAGATAACCCAGTGGCCGAGCTGTTCTACGACGCCGACGCCGACCTGTCCATCATCCAGGGCCGCAAGGTCGCGGTCATCGGGTACGGCAGCCAGGGCCACGCCCACGCCCTGTCCCTGCGCGACTCCGGCGTCGACGTGCGCGTCGGTCTGCACGAGGGCTCCCAGTCCAAGGCCAAGGCCGAGGAGCAGGGCCTGCGCGTGGTCAGCCCCGCCGAGGCCGCGGCCGAGGCCGACGTCATCATGATCCTCGTCCCGGACCCCATCCAGGCCCAGGTCTACGAGGAGCACATCGCCGGCAACCTGAAGGACGGCGACGCCCTCTTCTTCGGCCACGGCCTGAACATCCGCTACGGCTTCATCAAGCCGCCGGCCGGCGTCGACGTGTGCATGGTCGCCCCCAAGGGGCCGGGCCACCTGGTCCGCCGCCAGTACGAGGAAGGCCGCGGCGTGCCCTGCATCGCCGCCGTCGAGCAGGACGCCACGGGCAACGCCTTCGCGCTGGCCCTGTCGTACGCCAAGGGCATCGGCGGCACCCGCGCCGGCGTCATCAAGACGACCTTCACCGAGGAGACCGAGACCGACCTCTTCGGCGAGCAGGCCGTGCTGTGCGGCGGTACCGCCGCCCTGGTCAAGGCGGGCTTCGAGACCCTGGTCGAGGCGGGCTACCAGCCCGAGATCGCCTACTTCGAGTGCCTGCACGAGCTGAAGCTGATCGTGGACCTCATGTACGAGGGCGGCCTGGAGAAGATGCGCTGGTCCATCTCCGAGACCGCCGAGTGGGGCGACTACGTCACCGGCCCGCGGATCATCACCGACGCCACCAAGGCCGAGATGAAGAAGGTCCTCGCCGAGATCCAGGACGGCACCTTCGCCAAGAACTGGATGGACGAGTACCACGGCGGCCTGAAGAAGTACAACGAGTACAAGAAGCAGGACTCCGAGCACCTGCTGGAGACCACCGGCAAGGAGCTGCGCAAGCTCATGAGCTGGGTCGACGAGGACGCGTAAGTCCACACGGCCGAAGGGGCCGGAGCACCCGTGCTCCGGCCCCTTCGGCTCCCCAGGGGTAGCGTCGGAGGCACGGCGTTGTCCATCCCGTCCGGCCCCGGACGGGTGATCCTTCCGAAGCGGCGTAAGACGACGCCCTCGGCGCTACTACACTGCTGCACTACATACGCGTCAGGCCCACAGCGTCGTGCGTCTTCCACGCGGCTAAGCGACTCCGAGGAATGGCCGGCACCCCCCGCCGCCCCGTGCGGGAGCGCCCCCGCGGTTCCCCGGCGCCGCTCCCCTCCACCGCCAGCGGCCGTCGGGACGGCCGTCCGCACTGGACATGTGAGGACTCACGTGAGCTCGAAACCCGTCGTACTCATCGCCGAAGAACTGTCGCCCGCGACCGTGGACGCGCTCGGCCCCGACTTCGAGATCCGCCACTGCAACGGCGCGGACCGCGCCGAACTGCTGCCCGCGATCGCCGACGTGGACGCGATCCTGGTGCGCTCCGCCACCAAGGTCGACGCCGAGGCCATCGCCGCGGCGGGCCGGCTGCGGGTCGTCGCCCGCGCCGGGGTCGGCCTCGACAACGTCGACGTCGCCGCCGCCACCAAGGCCGGCGTGATGGTCGTCAACGCCCCCACATCGAACATCGTGACCGCCGCCGAGCTGGCCTGCGGTCTGGTCGTCGCCACCGCCCGCAACATCCCGCAGGCCAACGCCGCGCTGAAGAACGGCGAGTGGAAGCGGAGCAAGTACACCGGTGTCGAGCTGGCCGAGAAGACCCTCGGCGTCGTCGGCCTCGGCCGCATCGGCGCCCTGGTCGCCCAGCGCATGTCCGCCTTCGGCATGAAGATCGTCGCCTACGACCCCTACGTGCAGCCCGCGCGGGCCGCGCAGATGGGCGTCAAGGTGCTGTCGCTGGACGAGCTGCTGGAGGTCTCCGACTTCATCACCGTCCACCTGCCGAAGACGCCCGAGACCGTCGGCCTGATCGGCGAGGAGGCGCTGCGCAAGGTCAAGCCCAGCGTGCGCATCGTCAACGCCGCGCGCGGCGGCATCGTCGACGAGGAGGCGCTGTACTCGGCGCTCAAGGAGGGCCGCGTCGCCGGCGCCGGCCTCGACGTGTACGCCAAGGAGCCGTGCACCGACTCGCCGCTCTTCGAGTTCGACCAGGTCGTGTGCACCCCGCACCTGGGCGCCTCCACCGACGAGGCGCAGGAGAAGGCCGGCATCGCCGTCGCCCGCTCGGTCCGCCTCGCCCTCGCCGGCGAACTGGTCCCGGACGCGGTCAACGTCCAGGGCGGCGTCATCGCCGAGGACGTCAAGCCCGGCCTGCCGCTCGCCGAGCGCCTGGGCCGCATCTTCACCGCCCTGGCCGGCGAGGTAGCCGTCCGCCTCGACGTCGAGGTCTACGGCGAGATCACCCAGCACGACGTGAAGGTGCTGGAGCTCTCCGCGCTCAAGGGCGTCTTCGAGGACGTCGTCGACGAGACGGTCTCCTACGTCAACGCGCCGCTCTTCGCGCAGGAGCGCGGGGTCGAGGTGCGGCTGACGACCAGCTCGGAGTCGCCCGAGCACCGCAACGTCGTCACCGTGCGCGGCACCCTCGGCGACGGCGAGGAGGTGTCGGTCTCGGGCACCCTGGCCGGTCCCAAGCACCTCCAGAAGATCGTCGCCGTCGGCGAGTACGACGTCGACCTGGCGCTCGCCGACCACATGATCGTGCTGCGCTACGAGGACCGCCCCGGCGTCGTCGGCACCGTCGGCCGCGTCATCGGCGAGGCCGGCCTCAACATCGCCGGGATGCAGGTGGCCCGCGCGACGGTCGGCGGCGAGGCCCTCGCCGTGCTGACGGTCGACGACACCGTGCCCTCCGGCGTGCTCGCGGAGGTCGCCTCGGAGATCGGCGCCACCTCGGCCCGCTCGGTCAACCTGGCCTGACCCGCACCGTTCCGGGGCCGCCGCGCGCGGCCCCGGAAGGCGCCCCTCCGGGCACGTCACCCCACGTCTTCTCGCGTCTTCCCACCGATTCCCACGTCTTCTCGCGCGCCGGACGCGCCGACCTCGTCGGCCCGTCCGGCGCTTCGCGTGCGCCACCCAGCGCCCGCCCCGCCGCCGCCCCCGGCACTGCCTCGCCCGCGCCCCCGCCGCCATGCCCGGCACGGCCCCGCCACCCCCGGCACGCCCCGCGCCCGCCGGCCGACGGCCGCGAGACCGGTGGGGGAGGGGCGGGAGACCGGTGGGGAAGGGCCGCGGGGCCAAGGGGGAGGGGCGCCCCTCGTCCGGAGAGCCGTCCCTACAGCCGCCGCGCCTTGAGCGCCATGTGCAGCAGCAGACGGTCCTCGCCGTCGTCCAGGTCCAGGCCGGTGAGCTGCTCGACGCGGGAGAGGCGGTAGTACAGCGTCTGCCGGTGGATGCCCAGCTCCGCCGCCGTGCGGCCCGCCTGCCCGGCCCGGTCCAGGTAGACCTCGGCGGTCCGGGCCAGTTCCCGGTGGACGGGCTGGAGCAGCGCCCGCACCGCCGGGTCCCGCGCCGCGCCGGGCGACAGCGCCGTCAGCAGCCGGAACGGGCCGATCGAGGCCCATTCGGCGACCGGGCCGAGCCGCGGTTCCGCCCCCGCCGCGCGGGCCGCCGCCGACGCCTCGCCCCAGGCCGCCGCCAGCTCCGCCAGCCCGGTCCGCGGCGCCGCCACCCCCGCCACCGCCTCGCCCGCGCCCCCCGCGCCCGCCGTGTTCCGCGCCCGCTCCAGCAGCCGCCCCGCCGCGGACACCGCCGGGGCCGGCAGCCGAGCCGACCGCAGCCGCACCAGCAGGGCCAGCGACCGCCGCCCCGCGGGCCACGGCAGCGTGCACAGCGCGGCAGCGCCCGGCACCGTCCGCACCGACGGCGCGTCGTCCGGGCCGGCCGAGGGCCACGGCGCCACGCACACCACCGCGTGCGGGCCGTCCGCGCGGGCGCCGAGGGCGCTGCGCAGTTCGGCCACGGCCATGTCCCGCTGCCAGTCCCGCTCGGCGCTCAGCACCGCCCGCAGCTCCCGGCTGAGGTCGGCGCCGAGTTGGGCCTCGTCCGCGAGCAGCGCGCCGATCCGGCCGGTGACCTGCATGGCCGCGGTGAGCTGCGCCTCGGTCGGTCCCGGGTCGGTGTCCAGCAGCCAGACGTAGCCGAGGACCACCCCGTGGTGGCGCACCGGCAGACAGGTCCGGCCCCGGTAGACGCCCGCCTCCGGGGTCGGCGGGATGCGGACCGGACCGGTGGCGCGGGTGATGCCGAACCCCTCGAACCAGGCGCGGACCGCGTCGGTCGAGCGCCGGGTCAGGATCGAGCGGGTGCGCACCGGGTCCAGCGCCGACGGGTCGAGGTCGCCCTCGCTGTCGTAGGCGCCGAAGGCGATCAGCTCGAAGTCGCGGCTCTCCAGCGTCGCCGGTGCCCCCAGCAGCTCCGAGATCTCGTCGACCAGTTCCTGGTAGTCACCCTTGGAATCCGACGTCACCCGGGCATTCTCCCCTATTCACCCCCGTCCTTCATACATCTGTCTGAGATCCGCGGCACGGATGCGTGACAGGTGTCGATGGCCGACGATCGAGACGGTCCCTAGATTTCACGGTGGTTCTCCGTGCCGTTCCCCGCAGCATCGGGCCGCGGCCATGTGCAGTAAGTCAGTTGGAGGTGCCCCGTGCTGGGTCCCGTGATTCTCGCCGCGTCGCGCAGCGACCGCATGCGCCGCCTGGTCTCGGCCGCGCCCGTGACCAAGCCGGTCGTCGACCGGTTCATCCCCGGCGAGACCGTCGGCCAGGTGCTCCCGATCGTCGAGGAGCTGGCCGGCCGCGGCCTGGAGCTGACGATGGACGTCGTCGGCGAGGACATCACCACCCCGGCGCAGGCCGAGGCGGCCCGCGACGCCTACCTGGAGCTGATCGACTGGCTGAAGCCGCTCGGCCTCGGCGCCCGCGCCGAGATGTCCGTGAAGCTGTCGATGTTCGGCCAGGCGCTCGACGGGGGGCACGAGCTGGCCCTGGCGAACGTGCGCCCGGTCGTCGAGGCCGCCGCCGAGATCGGCACCACGGTCACCCTGGACGCCGAGGACCACACCACCCTCGACTCGATGTTCGCCATCCACGAGGAGCTGCGCAGGGACGTCCCGCAGACGGGCTGCGTCATCCAGGCGTACCTCTTCCGCACCGAGGCCGACGCGCGCCGGCTCGCCGCGAGCGGCAGTCGCGTACGGTTGGTGAAGGGGGCCTACAAGGAGCCCGCCGAGGTCGCCTATCAGCAGAAGCACGAGATCGACAAGGCGTACGTACGCATCCTGCGCACCCTGATGGAGGGCGAGGGATACCCGATGATCGGGTCCCACGATCCCCGCCTGATCTCCATCGGCCAGGAGATGGCCCGGCTCGCCGGGCGCAAGCTCGACGAGTACGAGTTCCAGATGCTGTACGGCATCCGTGGCGACGAGCAGCGGCGGCTGGCCGACGAGGGCCACCGCGTGCGCGTCTACACCGCCTACGGCACCGACTGGTACGGCTACTTCATGCGCCGGCTGGCCGAGAAGCCCGCGAACCTGCGCTTCTTCGTCCGGTCGATGGTCACCAAGGGCTGAGCCCGCACCACCGCTCGACACCCGCTCAAGTCAAGGAGTCCCGGAACTTATGGACGCTGTGACCCAGGTCCCCACCCCCGTCAACGAGCCGGTGCACGGCTACGCCCCCGGCTCGCCCGAGCGCGCCCGGCTGGAGGCCAAGCTCAAGGAGCTGGCCGACAACCCCGTCGAGCTGCCCTGCACCATCGGCGGCGAGAAGCGGATGGGCGGCGGCGACCGCTTCGACGTGGTGCAGCCGCACAACCACAAGGCACGCCTGGGCACCTACGCCAACGCCACCCGGCAGGACGCCCAGGACGCGGTCGACGCCGCCCTGGCCGCCGCCCCCGCCTGGCGCGCGATGTCCTTCGACGACCGCGCGGCGATCATCCTGCGCGCCGCCGAGCTGCTGGCCGGCCCCTGGCGCGAGACCATCGCCGCCTCCACCATGCTCGGCCAGTCCAAGACCGCCCAGCAGGCCGAGATCGACAGCCCCTGCGAGCTGGTCGACTTCTGGCGCTTCAACGTCCACTACGCCCGCGGCATCCTGGCCGAGCAGCCCCCGGCCAACTCGCCGGGCGTGTGGAACCGCCTGGACCACCGTCCGCTGGAGGGCTTCGTCTACGCGATCACGCCCTTCAACTTCACGGCGATCGCCGCCAACCTGCCCACCGCCCCCGCCCTGATGGGCAACGTGGTGGTCTGGAAGCCCTCCCCGACGCAGACCCACGCCGCCGTGCTGCTGATGGAGCTGCTGGAGGAGGCCGGGCTGCCCAAGGGCGTCATCAACCTGGTCACCGGCGACGGCATCGAGGTCTCCGAGGTCGCCCTCCACCACCGCGACCTGGCCGGCATCCACTTCACCGGCTCGACCAAGACCTTCCAGTACCTGTGGAAGACGGTCGGCAACAACATCGAGAAGTACCGTGCCTACCCGCGCCTGGTCGGCGAGACCGGTGGCAAGGACTTCCTGGTCGCCCACCCGAGCGCCGACCGCGCCGTGCTGAAGACCGCCCTGACCCGCGGTGCCTTCGAGTACCAGGGCCAGAAGTGCAGCGCCACCTCGCGCGCCTACATCCCGGCGTCGATCTGGAACGACGGCTTCAAGGAGGAGTTCGCCGCCGAGGTCGACTACCTCACCATGGGCGACGTCACCGACCTGGCCAACTTCATGGGCGCCGTCATCGACGAGCGCGCCTTCGCCAAGAACAAGGCCGCCATCGACCGCGCCAAGCAGGACCCGACCTGCACGATCGTCGCCGGCGGCAGCTACGACGACACGGTCGGCTACTTCGTCCGCCCGACCGTCGTCGAGTGCACCGACCCGGAGAACGAGGTCTTCACCACCGAGTACTTCGGCCCGATCCTCGCCGTGCACGTCTACGAGGACGAGCGCTACGACGAGATGCTGACCCAGATGGAGTCGGCCTCCGACTACGCGCTCACCGGCTCGGTCGTCTCCGCGGACCGCGCGGCGACCGCGTACACGATGGAGAAGCTGCGCTTCGCGGCCGGCAACTTCTACATCAACGACAAGTCGACCGGTGCCGTGGTCGGCCAGCAGCCCTTCGGCGGCGGCCGTGCCTCCGGCACCAACGACAAGGCCGGCGCCCCGCAGAACCTGATGCGCTGGACGCTGACCCGCGCCATCAAGGAGACGCTGGTCGCGCCGACCGACTACACCTACCCGCACATGGGCTGAGCACGGTCGCTGCCGACGGGCCGGGTCCTCTCTTCGAGGGCCCGGCCCGTCGGCGTCCGGGCGGCGGCATACTTGCCCGATGACCGGCCTGCCGCCCGCGCCGCGCCCCGTGCGCACCGCGCACACCGCCGACCTCGGCCCCGCCGACCTGCGCGCCGTGCGCGCGTTGCTGGACACGGCCTTCGACGGCGACTTCGACGACGCGGACTGGGACCACACCCTGGGCGGCGTGCACGCCCTGGTCCACGACGCGGGCGGGCTCGCCGCGCACGGTGCCGTGGTGATGCGCCGGGTGCGCCACGACGGGCGGTGGCTGCGCGTCGGCTACGTGGAGGGCGTGGGAGTCCGCCCCGACGCGCGGCGCGCCGGCCTGGGCGGGCGGGTGATGGGCGCGCTCGAAGGGGTGGTCGCCCGCGCCTACGCCTTCGGCGCGCTGTCGGCGAGCGCGGACGGGGCCCGGCTCTACGCGGCCCGCGGCTGGCGGGTGTGGGAGGGGCCGCTCCGCGCCCTCGGGCCGGGCGGCCCGGTCCGGCTCGCCGAGGAGGAGGGGTCGCTCCACGTCTGGCCCGTACCGGACGGGCGCGCGAGCGGGGAACTGCTCTTCGACTGGCGGGACGGCGATGTGCTCTGAGGTATCGCCGCAGGTCAGAGCGGTGTGAGAGGGGTCACCGTCTCAGATAGTAGGAAGTCCGAGTAATGGTGCAGACAGACGCCCCGCGCTCCCTTAGCTTGGAATGAGCCGAACGTCTCGCCCGACCGGGCGAGGGCGGTCGTGAGCCCGGCCCCGTGCAGGCAATCCCTGCGGCCTCGCGCTCCCCGCCCCTTTCCGGTGTCTCGTCAACCGCTTCCCGCGCTCTGGCGCCCCCGTGCGCCGAAGGAGTCGATTCCCATGGCCGAGACCACCGTCCGCCGCCGCGTCCGCCACGCCTCCCGTACCGCCGACTCGGACCGTAAGAACGCCGCCGCCGCCCTCCAGCGCGCCCTCGACCGCCGTGACAACGGCGGCGCGACCGGCCACTGAGGCCCCGCGCCGCCGTCCCCCTGAGGCGGTGTCCGCATCGCGGACGCCGCATGTCATCTCGTGGGACGAGCGGTAGGGTACCCGCCATGTCGGCAAGCTCTCGCATCCTCAATCTCGCAGTGATCCCCGGTGACGGCATCGGCCAGGAGGTCGTGACCGAGGGGCTCAAGGTCCTCTCCGCCGCCCTCCCGCGGGACGTGAAGCTGGAGACCACGGAGTACGACTTCGGCGCCCGGCGCTACCACGCCACCGGTGAGACCCTTACCGACGCCGACCTCGACGCCCTCAAGGCCCACGACGCCATCCTGCTCGGCGCCATCGGCGACCCCTCGGTCCCCTCCGGCGTGCTGGAGCGCGGCTTCCTGCTCAAGCTGCGCTTCGCCTTCGACCACCACGTCAACCTGCGCCCGAGCAAGCTCCTGCCCGGCGTGGCCACCCCGCTCGCCGGCCAGCCCGAGATCGACTTCGTCGTCGTCCGCGAGGGCACCGAGGGCCCGTACACGGGCAACGGCGGCACCATCCGCCAGGGCACCGAGCACGAGGTCGCCACCGAGGTCTCCGTGAACACGGCCTTCGGCGTCGAGCGCGTGGTCCGCGACGCCTTCGCCCGCGCCCAGGCACGTCCCCGCAAGAAGCTGACGCTGGTCCACAAGAACAACGTGCTGACCTTCGCCGGCCACCTGTGGACGAACACCTTCGAGAAGGTGGCCGCCGAGTACCCGGAGGTCACCACCGACTACCTGCACGTCGACGCCGCGACCATCTTCCTGGTCACCCAGCCCGAGCGCTTCGACGTCATCGTCACCGACAACCTCTTCGGCGACATCATCACCGACCTCGCCGCGGCCGTCTCCGGCGGCATCGGCGTCGCCGCGAGCGGGAACATCAACCCCGCCCGCACCTTCCCGTCCATGTTCGAGCCGGTCCACGGCTCGGCGCCGGACATCGCCGGCCAGGGCAAGGCCGACCCCACGGCCACGGTCCTGTCCGTCGCCCTCCTGCTGCGCCACCTCGGCCACGACGCCGAGGCGACCCGCATCGAGGAGGCCGTCGCCGCCGACCTCGGCGAGCGCGTCGGCCGCCCCGCCCGCAGCACGTCCGAGATCGGCGACGCGCTCGCCGTACGGGTAGCCGGCTGACCCGCGCCGCTCGACACCCCTCTCGAAGCCGCCGGGTCCGCCACAGGCACCCGGCGGCTTTCGCCTGTCCCCGCCGGGTGCGACCATGACCCCCGGGCCGCATTCACCCCGTTTCATCCGACGGCACCCCGCGCGATAATCGAACGCGGAGTCGCCGCACGAGGGAATGCTCGGACGTCCTACCACCGGCCGCCGCCGGTACGGGCGTGGACCGCGGCCCGTCACGACAACCGGTGAAGGACAACAACCCATGACGACGCCCACGATCGAGCTCAAGCCCTCCGCCAGCCCGCTCTCCGCCGCCGAGCGGGAGGCGATCCTGGCCGACCCCGGGTTCGGCCGCCACTTCACCGATCACATGGTGACGGTCAAGTGGACCGAGGGCCGGGGCTGGCACGACGGCCGGCTCGTCCCCTACGCGCCGCTCTCCCTCGACCCGGCCACCATGGTCCTGCACTACGCGCAGGAGATCTTCGAGGGACTGAAGGCGTACCGCCGCCCCGACGGCTCGGTCGCCACCTTCCGCCCCGAGAAGAACGCCCGGCGCTTCCAGGCGTCCGCCCGCCGGCTCGGCATGCCCGAACTCCCGGTGGAGACCTTCGTCGAGGCGTGCGACGCGCTGGTCCGCCAGGACCAGGGCTGGGTCCCGGCGCACGGCGGCGAGGAATCCCTCTACCTGCGTCCGTTCATGATCGCCACCGAGGTCGGGCTCGGCGTCAAGCCGGCCAACGAGTACCTCTTCCTGGTCATCGCCTCCCCGGCCGGCGCCTACTTCCCCGGCGGCGTGAAGCCCGTCTCCATCTGGGTCTCCGAGGACCGCGTCCGCGCCGTCCCCGGCGGCATGGGCGACGCCAAGACCGGCGGCAACTACGCCGCCTCCCTGCTCGCGCAGGCCGAGGCCGCCGCCAAGGGCTGCGACCAGGTCTGCTACCTCGACGCGGTCGAGCACCGCTGGGTCGAGGAGCTGGGCGGCATGAACCTGTACTTCGTCTACGGCGACCGCATCGTCACCCCCTCCCTCACCGGCTCCATCCTGGAGGGCGTCACCCGCGACTCGCTGCTGACCGTCGCCCGTGACCTCGGCTACCAGGCGGAGGAGGGCCGCGTCTCGGTCGAGCAGTGGCAGCGTGACGCCGAGAACGGCACCCTGACCGAGGTCTTCGCCTGCGGCACCGCGGCCGTGATCACCCCGGTCGGCACCGTCAAGCGGGCCGGCGCCGAGTGGCAGCAGAGCGGCGGCGAGCCTGGCGAGGTCACCCAGCGGCTGCGCCGGACCCTGCTCGACATCCAGCGCGGCACCGCCCCGGACACCCACGGCTGGATGCACACGCTCGCCTGACCCCCGCCCCGTCCCGTCCGCCCGCCGGAGCCGCCCCGGCGGGCGGAGGGCGGTCCGGGCGACGGCCCCGGCGCGCGGCCCGGCCCTCCGGCCCGTCCGCTCCCACGACACGCCGCGGCCGTCCGGCCCGTCCGGATCCGCCCGCGTCCGTGCCCGCATCCTGAGACGGTCATGAGGTGGCGGGCGGATTGTGCCAGACTGCCCCCGTGCTCTCGTTCGCCATGATTATTGGCAGCAGGCGCGCCGGTCCGCAGTGACCGCCTCGTACGACCAGGTACGGGCGGACACCGTCGTCCTCGACCCGCGCGCAGACCTCTCGCACCCGCGAGAGGTTTTTCGTTTTCCCGGCCCACCTCCAGCCGGGAGGGGAGCGCGAGGGATCATAGGGGACGGTGGAACCGGTCATTCCGGTAGACCGAGATCCAACACAGGAGCCTGAGACATGACCGCATCCAACGAGCTCGACGACTCGTTCCACGTCTTCGACACCACCCTGCGCGACGGCGCGCAGCGGGAGGGCATCAACCTCACCGTCGCGGACAAGCTGGCCATCGCACGGCACCTGGACGATTTCGGCGTCGGCTTCATCGAGGGCGGCTGGCCGGGCGCCAACCCCCGCGACACCGAGTTCTTCGCCCGCGCCCAGGAGGAGATCGACTTCCGGCACGCCCGGCTCGTCGCCTTCGGCGCCACCCGCCGGCCCGGCGCGACCGCCGCCGAGGACCCGCAGGTCAACGCGCTCCTCGCCTCCGGGGCCCAGGTCATCACCCTGGTCGCCAAGTCCCACGACCGGCACGTCGAACTGGCCCTGCGCACCACCCTCGACGAGAACCTGGAGATGGTCCGCGACACCGTCGCCCACCTGACCGCGCAGGGCCGCCGGGTCTTCGTCGACTGCGAGCACTTCTTCGACGGCTACCGCGCCAACCCCGAGTACGCCAAGGCCGTCGTGCGCACCGCCGCGGAGGCGGGCGCCGACGTGGTCATCCTCTGTGACACCAACGGCGGCATGCTCCCCGCCCAGATCCAGGCCGTCGTCGCCACCGTCCTCGCCGACACCGGCGCCCGGCTCGGCGTCCACGCCCAGGACGACACCGGCTGCGCCGTGGCCAACACCCTGGCCGCGGTCGACGCGGGCGCCACCCACGTCCAGTGCACCGCCAACGGCTACGGCGAGCGCGTCGGCAACGCCAACCTGTTCCCGGTGGTCGCCGCCCTGGAGCTGAAGTACGGCAAGAAGGTCCTCCCCGAGGGCCGACTGCGCGAGATGACCCGCATCTCGCACGCCATCGCCGAGGTGGTCAACCTGGCCCCCTCCACCCACCAGCCCTACGTCGGCCTCTCCGCCTTCGCGCACAAGGCCGGACTCCACGCCTCCGCCATCAAGGTCGACCCCGACCTGTACCAGCACATCGACCCCGAAGAGGTCGGCAACACCATGCGGATGCTGGTCTCCGACATGGCCGGCCGCGCCTCGATCGAGCTGAAGGGCAAGGAACTCGGCATCGACCTCGGCGGCGACCGCGAACTGGTCGGCCGGGTCGTCGAGCGCGTCAAGGAACGCGAACTGCAGGGCTACACCTACGAGGCCGCCGACGCCTCCTTCGAACTGCTGCTGCGCGCCGAGGTCGAGGGCGGCCCGCTGAAGTACTTCGACGTCGAGTCCTGGCGCGCGATCGCCGAGGACCGCCCCGACGGCACCCACGCCAACGAGGCCACGGTCAAGCTCTGGGCCAAGGGCGAGCGCATCGTCGCCACCGCCGAGGGCAACGGCCCGGTCAACGCCCTGGACCGGGCGCTGCGGGTGGCGCTGGAGAAGATCTACCCCGAGCTGGCCAAGCTGGGCCTGGTGGACTACAAGGTCCGCATCCTGGAGGGCAGGCACGGCACCCACTCCACGACCCGGGTGCTCATCTCCACGGCCGACGGCAGGGGGGAGTGGTCCACGGTCGGCGTCGCCGACAACGTCATCGCCGCCTCCTGGCAGGCCCTGGAGGACGCCTACACCTACGGCCTGCTCCGCGCGGGGGTCGCACCGGCCCGCTGAACCCCGCACGCCCCCTGCGCCGCGGCCCGCGGCACGATCCGGAAGGACGGCCCCGGAGTCTCGGCGCAGGGGAAATTCGGGTACGTTCGCACGTATGAAGGGCGCCCGCACGCAATTCCTCGTACGCCTGCTGATCGTGCCCGTCGTCGCCGCGCTCGCGGTGCTGACGACCGGCACGCCCGGAGCGCAGGCGGTCACCGACGTCCCGACCATCGCCGAGGCCCTGCGCGAACGCCCCGTCTACGTCGATCCCGACGCCTCGCACCTGTTGTCGAAGGCGGACGCCGACGCGCTCTCCGACAAGATCCGGGACGCGGACAAGCCGGTGCTCGTCGTGGTGCTCCCGGCCGACTACCCCACCCAGGACCTCTTCCAGCACCTGCGCACGCAGGCCGGGCTCACCGGCCTGTACGGGGTCCGGCTCGGCGACCGCTTCGACGCGCGCGCCGACAGCGGCGTGCTCAGCCGCCAGGGCGTCTCCAACCTGGTCGGCTCGGTGCAGGGCACGTCCGACCCCAAGGCCCAGCTCAACGACTTCGTCGACGCCGCGCTGCGCAGCGTGCACGGTTCGGCGCCCTCGACCTGGGCCACCGGCGGCTCGGTGTCGACGACCACGCTGCTCACCGCGGGAGCGGTCGTGGTGGTGGCCGGCGCGGGCGGCTACGCCCTGGTGCGCCGCGCCCGGCGCCGCCGCGAGGAGGAGCAGCGGGCGGCGCTGGAGCGGCTGCGGGTGGTGGTCGACGAGGACATCACGGAGTTCGGCGAGGAACTGGACCGCCTCGACTTCCGCCCCTTCGAGCCCGGCGCCGACGACGCGATGCGCGCCGACTACGAACGCGGGCTGGACGCCTACGAGCAGGCGAAGACGGCCATGGCGGATGCCCGGCGGCCCGAGGACGTGCGCGCGGTGACCGAGGCACTGGAGGACGGCCGCTTCGCGCTGGCGCAGCTCGCCGCCCGCCGGGAGGGCCGGCCGCTGCCCGAGCGGCGCCCGCCCTGCTTCTTCGACCCGCGCCACGGGCCCTCGGTCGCCGACGCGGCCTGGACGCCGCCCGGCGGCGCGACCCGCGAGGTGCCGGTCTGCGCCGCGGACCGGGCCCGGCTCTCGGACGGCCTGGACCCGCTGGTCCGCGAGGTCGACACCGATCAGGGCCGCCGGCCCTACTGGGACGCGGGGCCGGCGTACGGCCCCTGGGCGGGCGGTTACTTCGGCGGGGGCATCCTGCCGGGACTGCTGGTCGGCACCGTGCTCGGCGGCATGATGTCCTCCCCGTCCTACGCGGCCGGCTACGGCGGCGGGTACGGCGACTTCGGCGGCCACCAGGGCGGTGACGTCTCCGGCGCGGACTTCGATCCCGGCGACTTCGGGGGCGGTTTCGGCGGCGGGGACTTCGGCGGCGGCGGCGACTTCGGCGGTGGCGGAGGGGACTTCGGCGGCGGTTTCTGAGCCGGGCGGACCGGGCCCGGGAGGCCGCGGCGCCCCGGGACGCGGAGCCCGGTGGTCCCGTCGGGGGCCGGGACAGGCGAAGGCGGGGCCGGCGCGGTGTGCGCCGGCCCCGCCTCCGTGCGGCGGCGGGCCTCAGGCCTGCTTGATCGCGGAGATGTCGAAGTTCAGCTTGATCTTGTCGGAGACCAGCACGCCACCCGTCTCCAGGGCCGCGTTCCAGGTCAGGCCCCACTCGGAGCGCAGGAGCTCGGCCTTGCCCTCGAAACCGACGCGCTCGTTGCCGAAGGGGTCGGTGGCGGCGCCGTTGAACTCCAGGTCGATGGTGATCGGCTTGGTGGTGCCGAGGATGGTGAGGTCACCGGTGATGCGGTAGTCGTCGCCGCCCAGGGCCTCCGCCTTGGTGGAGCGGAAGGTCATCTTGGGGAACTCCTCCGTCTTGAAGAAGTCCGCGCTCTTGAGGTGGCCGTCGCGGTCCGCCGAGCCGGTGTCGATGCTGTCCATCGTGATGTCCAGGGCGGCGGTGGAGCGGGACGGGTCGCTGCCGTCCAGGTGCAGGGTGCCGCCGAAGTCGTTGAACTTGCCCTTGACGTTGGTGACCATCGCGTGCCGGGCGACGAAGCCGAGCGTGGAGTGGGCCGGGTCGAGGGTGTACTCGCCGGTCAGCGCGGCCAGGTCGGGGTTGACCGGGGCGGCAGCGGCGGAGGCGGCGGAGTTGGTGCGGTTGAAGAGGCCCATGGTGTGCTCCTGAAGGGGACGGGGACGTGACGCCGGGCGGCGTACGACCGGTGATGTTGAATGTTCAACCAGTGCAACGCTCTCGACTGTAGACGCATTCCGTTCAATATTCAACGTTATGGCCGTCACGCGCGCCTGTCCACGCGCCACGCGGCAGGATGGCCGAACACCGCCCGTCCGGCGCCCCGGGCGGCGGGCGTCACTCCGGAGGTGGTACGCGCGGCGGGCGATGTGAGGTGGCCCTGCGCCGGAGTGATTTGTGCAACCCCTACAAGCCCGGGACCCTCCGCGCAGTCGAAAGGGCTGCCGTGGGCCGGGGTTCTGTTCAAGGGCACCAGGAAAACGCCACGGAGACTGTACGGAGTGGACGGGCCGGTTTCCTTGGTCTGCTCCGTAAGGTCGCTACATGACCGTTTTGGATGAGGCGCCGGGCGAGCCGACGGACGCGCGCGGGCGAGTGGCCGAGCTGCACGACATCCGTGCGCGGGCCGTGGCCGGGCCGAGCGAGAAGGCGACGGCGGCGCAGCACGCCAAGGGCAAGCTGACGGCACGCGAGCGGATCGAGCTGCTGCTCGACCCCGGCTCCTTCCAGGAGGTCGAACAGCTCCGCCGGCACCGGGCGAGCGGCTTCGGTCTGGAGGCGAAGCGGCCGTACACGGACGGTGTGGTCACCGGGTGGGGCACGGTCGAGGGCCGGACGGTCTTCGTGTACGCGCACGACTTCCGGATCTTCGGCGGTGCGCTGGGCGAGGCCCACGCGACCAAGATCCACAAGATCATGGACATGGCCATCGCGGCCGGTGCTCCCCTGGTCTCCCTGAACGACGGGGCCGGTGCGCGTATCCAGGAGGGTGTCTCCGCGCTCGCCGGGTACGGCGGCATCTTCCAGCGCAACACCAGGGCGTCGGGTGTCATCCCGCAGATCAGCGTGATGCTCGGCCCGTGCGCGGGCGGGGCGGCCTACAGTCCGGCGCTGACGGACTTCGTGTTCATGGTCCGCGAGACCTCGCAGATGTTCATCACCGGCCCGGACGTCGTCAAGGCCGTCACCGGCGAGGAGATCACCCAGAACGGCCTGGGCGGCGCCGACGTGCACGCCGAGACCAGCGGCGTGTGCCACTTCGCCTACGACGACGAGGAGACGTGCCTCGCCGAGGTGCGC
Source organism: Streptomyces sp. SCSIO 75703 (assembly GCF_036607905.1). Lineage (NCBI taxonomy): Bacteria > Bacillati > Actinomycetota > Actinomycetes > Kitasatosporales > Streptomycetaceae > Streptomyces > Streptomyces sediminicola. The sequence continues at coordinate 2,057,005 of NZ_CP144555.1, read as the reverse complement.
TACCTGCTGTCGATGCTGCCGCAGAACAACCGGGAGAACCCGCCGCGCACCGAGTGCGCCGACCCGGCGGACCGCCGCGGCGACGCCCTCCTGGACCTGGTCCCGGTCGACGGCAACCGCCCGTACGACATGACCAAGGTCATCGAGGAGATCGTCGACGACGGCGAGTACCTGGAGGTCCACGAGCGCTGGGCGCGCAACATCATCTGCGCCCTGGCCCGCCTGGACGGACAGGTCGTCGGCATCGTCGCCAACCAGCCGCAGGCGCTGGCCGGGGTGCTGGACATCGAGGCGAGCGAGAAGGCGGCGCGCTTCGTCCAGATGTGCGACGCGTTCAACATCCCGATCGTCACGCTGCTGGACGTGCCCGGCTTCCTGCCCGGCGTCGACCAGGAGCACGGCGGCATCATCCGCCACGGCGCCAAGCTGCTCTACGCCTACTGCAACGCGACCGTCCCGCGGATCTCCCTCATCCTGCGCAAGGCGTACGGCGGCGCCTACATCGTCATGGACAGCCAGTCCATCGGCGCCGACCTCACCTACGCCTGGCCCACCAACGAGATCGCCGTGATGGGCGCCGAGGGCGCCGCCAACGTCATCTTCCGCCGCCAGATCGCGGGCGCCGAGGACCCCGAGGCCATGCGGGCCCGCATGGTCAAGGAGTACAAGGCGGAGCTGATGCACCCGTACTACGCGGCCGAGCGCGGCCTCGTCGACGACGTCATCGACCCCGCCGAGACCCGCGAGGTCCTGGTCAGGTCCCTGGCGATGCTCCAGACCAAGCACGCCGACCTGCCGTCCCGCAAGCACGGCAACCCGCCCCAGTAACCGGGCGGACACCCCGCGGACCCCTCACCCAGAAAGACTCACACCATGAGCACTGCCGACATCCGCGTCGAGAAGGGCCACGCCGAGCCCGAGGAGGTCGCCGCCATCACGGCCCTCCTGCTGGCCCGCGCCGCCGCCCGCCCCGCCGAGATCGCCCCCGCCCACGGGCGCGTCCGCGCCGGCTGGCGCCGCCTGGAGCGCGAGCCCGGCTTCCGCGCCCCGCACAGCTGGCGCTGAGCGCCCGCGTACGCCACGCACGGCCGAAGGGGCCCCACACCCGTCACGGGTGTGGGGCCCCTTCGGCGTTCCCGAGGCGCGCGGGGAGGGGGGGAAACGACTTGGGGGGTGCCTCTCCGCAGAGAGAGGCACCCCCCAAGTCGTTCCGCGCGGTCCCCGTTACCGCAGCCGCGCCATGAGCGCGTGCTCCACCAGGGTGATCAGCGTCGACTTGGCGTCGGCGCGATGCCGGGCGTCCGTCGTGATGATCGGGGTGTCCGGACCGATCTGCAGGGCCTCGCGCACCTCGTCGGGGTTGTACGGCTGCTGGCCGTCGAAGCCGTTGAGCGCGATGACGAAGGGCAGGCCGGAGTTCTCGAAGTAGTCGACCGCGGGGAAGCAGTCGGCGAGCCTCCTCGTGTCGACGAGGACCACGGCGCCGATGGCGCCGCGGACCAGGTCGTCCCACATGAACCAGAAGCGGTCCTGGCCCGGGGTGCCGAAGAGGTAGAGGATCAGGTCCTGGTCGAGCGTGATGCGGCCGAAGTCCATGGCGACCGTCGTGGTCGTCTTGTCCCCCGTGTGGGTGAGGTCGTCGATGCCCGCCGAAGCGGAAGTCATCACGGCCTCTGTGCGCAGCGGGTTGATCTCCGAGACGGCGCCGACGAACGTGGTCTTGCCCACGCCGAAGCCGCCCGCCACCACGATCTTCGCGGAGGTGGTGGAGCGGGAAGGACCGCCGCTAGAGCTTGCGAAGTCCACTGAGCACCCTTTCGAGCAGTGTCACGTCTGGCTGGCCGCCGGCGTTCTCGTCGCCGCCGGGCTGATGAATGGCGACCAGTCCCGCCTCCGCCAAGTCGGCGACGAGGATCCTGGCCACGCCGAGGGGGATCGTGAGCAGGGCCGAGATCTCGGCCACCGACTTGATCTCCCGGCAGAGGTTGCAGATGCGCTGATGCTCGGGCAGCTGGCCCTGCATCTGGTGCGGCTGCGCGGTGGTGTGCACCAGCGCCTCGATGGCGAGCTGGTACCGGGGCCTGGTGCGTCCGCCCGTCATGGCGTACGGGCGCACCAGGGGGTTGTGTGCCGCCCCCGCGGGCGCCGGCTCGGGAGCGCGGCGCTGCGGTTGCACCGGCTGGATGCGCGGGGCGTGCGGCTGGTCATACGGCGAGGGGCCGGGGCCCTGTGGCGCGTACGGCTGCCGGTGGTCCGGCGGGGAGGGGAAGTCGTACGGGCTCGCCGGACCGTCTCCCTGGCCCTGGGCAGGGCCGTAGGACCAGTTGCCCGACGAAGGACCGCCTGGGGGTGTTGCCACTGTCTCCTCCTCCGACTGTGCCTGGCACCCATCGCTGTGGAGCCGCGTCCCGAAACCTTACGGCCCCGGGACGCCAATACGCACCGTCCGTCCTTTAGTTGAGAAGGCTCCCCTGGAGCTCCGCGCGCAGGTCCGGTGTGAGGACCGTACCCGCGCGGTCGACCAGAAGGGCCATCTCGTACCCGATGAGGCCGATGTCCGCCTCCGGGTGTGCGAGAACCGCGAGCGACGAACCGTCGGAAATGGACATGATGAAGAGGAATCCCCGCTCCATCTCCACAACCGTCTGGTTCACGCTGCCGCCCTCGAAGATGCGCGAGGCGCCGGCGGTCAGCGAGGTCAGACCGGAGGCGACAGCCGCGAGCTGGTCGGCCCGGTCGCGCGGGAAACCTTCGGACATCGCCAGAAGGAGTCCGTCGGCGGAGACCACCACCGTGTGGGACACCCCCGGGGTGTTGTCCACGAAGTTGGTGATCAACCAGTTCAGGTTCTGTGCCGCCTGGCTCATCGGGCTCACACTAACGCTCCTGGTCGTAGGTGCTGTCAGGACCACGGTGTTCATTCCTTGTGTCCTGGCCGTTCGTTTCACTGCCTGCGTTGCGGCCCCGTTGGACACCGCGCCGCAGGTTGCTCAGCCTGCCCCGGACGTCCTCCGGGGCGCGGGAGACCTGTGGGCCCCCCTGGGGGGTGGTTTGGGCGGCTCCCTCGACCAGGTTGGCCTTGGGGACCCGCCGCGGCAGACCGGAGGAGGTGACCCCGCCCGCCTTCGGCTTGCGCAGCTGTGAAGCCTGCTGCCAGCGCTCGTCGTTGGCCGACCGCCAGTCGTCGTCCGCCCCGGGAGCCGCGGCCGGTTCCGCCGGGCCCGCGTGCCGCGCCTCGCCGGTGCCGCTCGCGGCGGAACCGCGGCGCGGAAGTCCCGCGTCGGTCAGCTCGTGGGCGGCGGAGGCGGCCGGTCCCGGACGGTCGAAGCCTACGCGGTCCGCCTCGTGCGCGTCAGCGACCTCGGTGGATTCCGCTTCCGGTGCCCCCGCAGGGTACTGGCTCGGATAGCCGTTCTGGTAGCCGTCCTGTGGGGGCCAGTCGTCCTGGTGACGCCGTTGTCCGAAGGGCGAGTAGGCGTCCTGGCCGCCGGCGGCGGGGGACTGGTGCGCGTCCTGGCCGGACTCCGCATACGGGCTCTCGGGGTAGCCGGCCGGGGACGAGAAGGTGTCGTTCCGCGGCAGGCCGCCGTCGGGCGCGTAGTACTGCTCGTCGTACGCCGGCTGCTGGGGCTCCGCGTACGCCTGCTGCGGGTGTTCGGTGTACGCCCGCTGGTCGTAGCCGCCCTGCTGCTCGGGGTAGCCGCCCTGGTCGAAGGCGGTCTGGCCGGTGAACGGGTCCTGGTAGCCGGCCGCCTCGCCGCCCTCGGCGCCGGGCCGCGGGTCGTCGGGGTGGGCCTGGGCCTCCAGGGCCGCGCGGCGCTCCCCGCGCATCAGCGAGCGGCCGACGGGATCGAGGTCGCGCAGGTCGTCGGGGACCTCGGTGTAGCGGCTGTCGTCGAAGCCGAGTTCGGCCGCGGTGCGCATCGGCTGGGCGAAGTTCTCACCCGGGACGTGCTGCGCGGGCATGGTCTGGGAGATGGTGAACTCGTCGCGCTGGACGTGGTGTTCGCCGCCACCGCCGTGGGTGATGGCGTCCGGCAGCATGACCAGCGAGGTGGTGCCCGCCTGTTCGCCCGAGGGGCGGAGCTGGACCCGGACGCCGTGCCGGTCGGCGAGCCGGCCGACCACGAACAGGCCCATGCGCTGCGAGATCGCGGCGTCCACGGTCGGCGGGTTGGCCAGCTTGTGGTTGATGTCCGCGAAGTCCTCGGCGGTCAGGCCGATGCCCTTGTCGTGGATCTCGATCATCACGCGGCCGTCGGGCAGCCGGGTCGCGGTGACGCGCACCTTGGTCTGCGGGGAGGAGAACGTGGTGGCGTTCTCCAGCAGCTCGGCGAGCAGGTGCACGAGGTCGGTCACGGCGCGGCCGTGGATCTCGGCCTCCGGCACGCCGGACAGCTCGATGCGCTCGTACTGCTCCACCTCGGAGGCGGCGGCGCGGAGCACGTCGACCAGCGGGACCGGCTGGTCCCAGCGGCGGCCGGGCTCCTCGCCGGCGAGGACGAGGAGGTTCTCGCCGTTGCGGCGCATGCGGGTGGCCAGGTGGTCCAGGCGGAAGAGGTTCTCCAGCTGGTCCGGGTCGGCCTCGTTGTTCTCCAGGTCGGTGATGAGGGTGAGCTGGCCCTCGATGAGCGACTGGTTGCGCCGCGACAGGTTGGTGAAGATCGCGTTGATGTTGCCGCGGAGCAGGGCCTGCTCGGAGGCGAGCCGGACGGCCTCGCGGTGCACCTGGTCGAAGGCGCGGGCGACCTCGCCGATCTCGTCGGTCGAGGTGATCGGGATCGGCGTGACCCGGGTGTCGACGCGGCCGGGGTCGGTACGGGAGAGCTGGTCGACCAGCATCGGCAGGCGCTGCTCGGCGATGCCGAAGGCGGCGTTGCGCAGACGGCGCATGGCGCGGCTCATCTGGCGGGCCACCATGCCGGCCAGGATGAAGGCGGCGAGCAGTGCGATGACGACCGCGGCACCGGTGATGAAGGCGTCGCGCCGGGCGTCGTCGGCGATGGCGGAGGCCTCGGCCACCGCCCGGTCGGCCATGTCCGACTCCAGCGTGTGGTAGGCGTCGTACTTGAGGGTGTGGACCGCCCACCAGTTGTCCGGAGTGATGCCCCGCTGGGCGAGGGCGGCGCGGGCGGCGGGGTCGGTGGTGTCCAGCCGGGCCAGTTCCGAGACCATCGTGGTCGGGTTGGCGGGCGGCGGCACGTAGTCGGGGTCGTTGGCCTTGGCCTCCCTGGCCAGGGCGGCGCCGTCCTCCTTGACCTTCTTCTCCGCCTCCTTGAGCCTCTTCGCGTCCTCCTCGGTACCGCCGCCGATGTACTCCTCGACGGCGATGCCCTCCAGGTAGGCGTAGGAGGAGAGGGCGACGCGCTGGCTGGCCAGGTGGCCCGGGTCCGGACCCGGTTTGACCAGCATGTGCATGCCGATCGAGCGTTCCAGCGAGAGGGCGGCCTTGGTCAGGGAGATCGCGTAGACCGCGCGGCCGTAGGAGGTGATGTTGCCGGTGCCCAGGCCGAGTTCGTTGGCGAACTCCATCAGCGGGTGGGCGATGCCGACGTAGCCCTCCTCCGTCTCCACGCCCTTCAGCTTGGGGGTGTAGGAGGCGGCGCGCAGGGCGGAGAGCTTGGGCTCCTGCTCGCGGAAGAGCTTGAGCCGGCGCTGCAGGCCGGGCTTGTCGGGCATGTTCCGGGCGGCCTCGTCGAAGGTGCCGGCCGCCTTGTCGGTGGCCTCGCGGGCCTTGGTCACGGAACTGTCGCTCTGGCCCTTGCCCTGGAGCAGCGGGGCGGCGCTGACGTCGCGCTCGTAGTAGAGGGCGTCGGCGTAGCTGAGGGAGGCCTGCACGAGGCGGGCGGTGTTCTTGGCGTCCTCGGCGTCCTGCCAGGTGTCGATCGAGCCCTTGACCTGGAAGCCGCCCATGACGAGGCCGACCAGCACGGGTATGAGCAGGATCGCGTTGAGGCGGGTCGCCACGTGCCAGTTGCGCGGGGTGAGACGGCCTCCGACGGGTGCGGGCGGCGCCACGGGTTCGGACGCGGGGGCGGACGCCGCTGTGCGCGGCGGGGTGAAGTTGCCCCGGGCCGATGGCTCGGGACTGCTCTTGCTTCGCCTCACTCGACCAACAACCTCTCGGCGGTCGGCACCTGTGTCGTGCCGCAGTGTCTCAGAGCCCAGTCCGTCATCAGTACGTGCTACTGGTGAGTACGTCTTTGACCATCGGGCAGTTCTGGCATTCCAGCACGACGACCAGCGCTCTTCCAAACAGCGGAACGAGGGGATTTCACGTGAGGTAAACCGCAGATAAATCGGTCATAAAGAGCGAGGGCCAGCAAAAGGCGGGGCCGGCGTGAGCGCAGCGGCACCGATCGACCGCGACGCGTGTCGGTACCACCCGATTCCTCTGCCGAAACGTTATGAACAGCGAAGCCGACCGTGTCAAAGGACACAGCCGGCTCCGGTACCGCTACGACAACTGCCGTATGACCATGCCGATTTGATCACCGGCGATGGGCGGTGCGCCTACCGCAGCCGGGCCATGAGCGCGTGCTCCACCAGGGTGATCAACGCGCTCTTGGCGTCGGCACGGTGGCGGGCGTCGGTCGTGATGATCGGGGTGTCGGGGCCGATCTGCAGGGCCTCGCGGACCTCGTCGGGGTTGTACGGCTGCTGGCCGTCGAAGCCGTTGAGCGCGACCACGAAGGGCAGGCCGGAGTTCTCGAAGTAGTCGACCGCGGGGAAGCAGTCGGCGAGCCTCCTCGTGTCGACGAGGACCACGGCGCCGATGGCGCCGCGGACCAGGTCGTCCCACATGAACCAGAAGCGGTCCTGGCCCGGGGTGCCGAAGAGGTAGAGGATCAGGTCCTGGTCGAGCGTGATGCGGCCGAAGTCCATGGCGACCGTCGTGGTCGTCTTGTCGCCGGCGTGGGTGAGGTCGTCGATCCCGGCGCTGGCGGAGGTCATCACGGCCTCCGTGCGCAGGGGGTTGATCTCGGAGACGGCGCCGACGAACGTGGTTTTGCCCACGCCGAAACCACCGGCCACCACGATCTTCGCGGAGGTCGTCGCCCGACCTCCGTCAGAGCTTGCGAAGTCCACTGAGCACCCTTTCGAGCAGTGTCACGTCCGGCGCACCGCCGTTGTTCTCGTCGCCGCCCGGCTGGTGGATGGCGACGAGCCCGGCCTCCGCGAGGTCCGCGACGAGAATCCGGGCCACACCGAGAGGCATCGACAGGAGTGCCGACACCTCGGCCACCGACTTCACCTCGCGGCACAGGTGGCAGATGCGCTGGTGCTCGGGGAGCAGCCCCATGAGCGCTGCCGGATCGGCCGTCGTGCTGATCAGCGCCTCGATGGCGAGCTGATAGCGCGGCCGCGTCCGGCCACCGGTCATCGCGTACGGACGGACCAGTGGTTGGTCGCCCTCATCCTCGTACGGCTCCGCGTACGGATCATGAGAGGCGGTGGGCGGGGTCATGAATCCTCCGGGCGGGACAGCAAGTCGGTCGGTCAAGCCGTCTGACGAGGCCGGTGGGGGGATTGTGGCGGCCGGACGGTGATTTGGTGAGACGGGTGGTGCCGGGGCCGATCAGTGGAGCAGACTGCCCTGTAGTTCGGCGCGCAGGTCGGGTGTGAGGACCGCGCCGGCACGGTCGACCAGAAGCGCCATCTCGTAGCCGACCAGACCGATGTCGCACTCGGGGTGGGCGAGCACGGCCAGGGACGAGCCGTCCGAGACGGACATGAGGAAGAGGAACCCCCGCTCCATCTCCACGACCGTCTGGGAGACGTCGCCGCCTTCGAAGATCCGGGAGGCCCCCGCGGTCAGCGAGGTGAGTCCCGAGGCGACCGCCGCGAGCTGATCGGCGCGGTCGCGTGGAAAGCCTTCCGACATCGCCAGAAGGAGTCCGTCGGCCGACACGACGACGGTGTGGGACACCCCCGGGGTGTTGTCCACGAAATTCGTGATCAACCAGTTGAGGTTCTGTGCCGCCTGGCTCATCTGGCTCAACTAACGCTCCTGCTGGTGAGTGGGCCGCGGGTGGCTGCCGGTCTGGTTGGTGCCGGCCTGGCGGCCCTGTGCGATTCCCCGACGGAGATTGGTCAGCCGGCCGCGCACCTCGTCGGGCGAGCGCGAGACCTGAGGACCACTCTGGTGGGACTGCTGCTGAGCCGTGCCCGGGACGAGGTTGGCCCGGGGGACCCGGCGGGGCAGACCGGAGGTGGTGACACCGCCGGCTGCCGGCTGCCGGACGCGCTCCGCCTGCCGTACGAGGTCGTCGTTCGGCGAGCTGCGCCACGTGGAGGGGGCGGGCTGCTCGGGCGCCGCCGGGGTCTGGGGCTGGGCCGCCGGTTCGGCGGACGGGGCGTCCTGTGCCCGTGCCCGTCGTTCCCCGTGGAACCAGTTGGTCTCCAGCGTGTCGTAGAGCGGGGTGCGTCCGTCGCCGGGCCCGGGGGCGGGCGGCAGGGCCCAGCCGTCCGCCGGCCGCTGCGGGGCGGCCGGCTCCTGGGACGCGGGGCGCTGTGGCACGGCACCCGGGGCGCCGCCGCCCTGCGGACGGGGGAACCCGCCACCGGCCGGGGGCTCCTGGCGGGCGGGCAGCCCGTGGCGCGCGCCCGAGCCGTTGCCGAAGGACGAGGGGCCGCCGAACGGGCCCGGCGCGGCCGGGTCCGGGGAGGCCGCCGGGCCGGTGGGGCCGCCGAAGACGTCCGGGCGGACGAACGAGCCGGTGTGCTGCTGCGGCGCGGCCTCGCCCCGCGAGAACTGGTCGTCGCGCGGCCCGCCGCCGCCCGGCCTGCCGTACGGGTCGGCGCCCGGCTGGGTGAACTGGCCCGTGTGCTGCGGGGTCCCCGGCGCCGGGGCGTCGAAGTCGGGACGGGCGAACTCGGCCGTGGCGCCCGGTCCCTGGCCGTCGCCGAAGCCGGTCACGGCCGGCATCCGCGCGGTCGAGTCCGGAGCCTGCCGGGCGTCGTGGTGCGGGGCGCGGGCGCCCGGCTCCTCGTGGCCGCGCGGGGCGTCCAGCGAGGCGCGGCCCGCCGGCGGCTGCGCGTTCTCGTCGCTCCAGCTCGGCACGCGGGGCTGCGGCGTGCCGCCGGGCAGCTCGGCCCGGGGACCCCCGCGCGGCGGGAGCTGGGGACGGCGGCCCTGGCCGGTGTCGGCGGGGCCGGCGTCGCGGCCGGTGCCGCGCTGCGGGGGCACCGCGCCGTGGCTGCCGCCGAACATGTCCTGGCCGCCCTGCGCGCCGCCCGCGGGGGCCGGACGGCCCTGCTGCGGAGGCGTCGGGGACTGGGGTCCGCGCATCCCGCCCGGGGCGCCGGACCGTTCGCCCGCGTCCCGTCCGGGCAGCGCGGCGCGCGGGTTCTGGCCGGTGCCGAGGGGACCGCCGCCGAAGCCGCCGCCACCGCCGAGGGCGCCGCCGCCCTGGCCGCCGCCGCCCTGGCCGCCGCCCCGGCGGGCCGCCGCGGCGCCCGCCGCCGCCTGCGCGGCGGCCGGACCGCCGCCGCCCATGGCGGGCTGGCCCTGCTTGGGCTGCGGCTTGCGACCGCCCTGGGCCACGTCGACGGGGAGCATGACCAGCGCGGTCGTGCCGCCGGAGTCGGAGGGGCGCAGCTGGATGCGGATGCCGTGGCGCTGCGAGAGGCGGCCGACCACGAAGAGGCCCATGCGGCGGGAGACGGAGACGTCCACCGTGGGCGGCGCCGCCAGGCGCTCGTTGATCGCGGCCAGGTCCTCGGGGGAGAGGCCGATGCCGGTGTCGTGGATCTCGATCAGCACCCGGCCGTCGGGCAGGGCGTGACCGGTGACCTTGACCTTGGTCTGCGGGGAGGAGAACGACGTCGCGTTCTCCAGCAGCTCGGCGAGCAGGTGCACGAGGTCGTTGACGACCCGGCCCGCCACCTCTGTGGTGGGCACGGAGGTCAGTTCGATGCGCTCGTACTGCTCCACCTCGGAGGCGGCGGCGCGCAGCACGTCGACCAGCGGGACCGGGCGGGTCCAGCGGCGGCCGGGCTCCTCGCCGGCGAGGACGAGGAGGTTCTCGCCGTTGCGGCGCATGCGGGTGGCGAGGTGGTCGAGCTTGAAGAGCGAGGAGAGCTGGTCCGGGTCGGCCTCGCGCGACTCCAGTTCGGAGATGAGCGAGAGCTGGCGCTGGATGAGGCCCTGGGAGCGGCGCGAGAGGTTGGTGAACATCGCGTTGACGTTGCCCCGCAGCAGCGCCTGCTCGGCGGCGAGGCGGACCGCCTCGCGGTGCACGTCGTCGAAGGCCGCGGCCACCCGGCCGATCTCGTCCCGGGAGTGCACGCCGACGGACTCCACGGAGGTGTCCACGTCCTGCGGGTCCGTCTCCGAGAGCTGCTTGACCAGCTCGGGCAGACGGTCCTGGGCGACCTTGGTCGCCGTCTCCTCCAGGCGGCGCAGCGAGCGGATCATGGAGCGGGCCACGACGAAGGCGCCGACCAGCGAGACGCCGAGCACGATGAGGATCACCGCACCGGAGATGATGGCCTCGCGCTCGGAGGCGCTGCGCAGCTCGCGGGCCTTCTGCTCCATGTCCTCGAGCAGCGTGTGCTCGATGTTCTTCATCTGCTGGATCTTGGTGGAGCTGTCGTCCAGCCAGTCCTGGTACGAGCGCTTGTCCAGACCGGCCAGGCCGTCGGCGCTGCCGAGCGCGCGGCCCGCGTAGGTGTCGCTGGCCTCGATGGTCGGGTTGCCCTGCGAGATGGGCTTGAGGAGTTCCTCGGCACCGTCGCCGTAGATGCTGGTGAAGGTGCGGATCTCGGACTTCTGGCTCTGCAGCGCCGACTCGGCGTACAGGCGGTCGTTCTCGACCAGCTTGCCGCGGGTGGTGTTGCTGGCCGGCAGCGCCGCCGCGATGACCGCCCGCTGCACCGAGGCGTACTCCTTGGCCGAGGAGAAGGCCGACAGGGCGCGGGTGCGCTGGATCATCTCGGGGTTGCTGGTGGCCTCCGCCATGTCCTGCGAGAGGTCGAGCAGGTGGGTGATCAGGCGGTGGTAGGCCTCGACGGTCTGGGTCGAGTTGTCCTTGGCCTGGTAGGCGGTGCTGCGGATCTTGTTGAGGTCGTTCAGGTCGCTGGCGAGGCCGACGAGGCTGTCGCGGACACCGACCAGGTTGCCGTCCTTGGAGGCGGCGTCGATGTCCTCGGAGCTGTCCAGGAAGTTCTTCAGGGCCCGGTCGGTCTTCTCCCGGTCGCCCTTCACCGAGATCGCGCTGGCGGTCGAGCCGTGCGCGAGCGGGCCGGCGGACTGGTCGCGCTCCTCCTGGAGCGCGGCGGCCAGTTCGGTGGCCTGCTTGGTCATCTCGGTCAGCAGCTTCATGTTGTCGAGCTGCTGGATGTCGTCCATGGACTGGCTGATGCGCAGTCCGCCCAGCGTGGTGGCGGCGACCACGGGCAGCGCGAGGAGCGAGACCAGGCGGGTCGAGATGCGCCAGTTGCGCAGGGCTATCCGCGGTCCGGGGCCGGGCGGGGCCTTGGGCGTCTCGCCGCCCGGTGCCGAGCCGCCGGGGGAGGACGGACCCGCCTTGCCGGGCCGTCCCGGCCGCTCCCCGCCGTCGCCGGACTGTCCCTGGCCCTGGTTCTGGGCGTGCTGGGGCGAGGAGCCGACGGCCTTGGGGCCGGTCCCGCCGTGCGGCTCCGGCTCCGCCGAAGCGCTGCCATCCCTCTTGAAACGTCCCTGCACTAGCGTCGCAACCTCTGGACCAGGCGCCCCTCCGCGTGAACGGCACGGGCACGGTGTCGGCGTCTTGGGAGCGCCCTGAATACGCCCCCGTGGTGGTCGTCGGTGACCGGCGCTTTGGTTCCCCCTCGGGCCGCCGCGCGGCGCTGTGGTGCGCCCCCTGCGCGCCGGCTCGATACCTGCGGCGGTTCGACGAATTCCAGCACAGTGCAGGATCTCCAACAAGGCCCGCGGTCCAGGGTGTGGAATACGTGACACCATGTGAGGGCCGGATCACCGCGGGTAGAAAGGCTTCGGCGGCAAAACGGATGTATGTGCGCAAGTCCGCGAGGCGTGGGTCGTGTCCCAGTCGCCATGATCAGGAGCGGAATGGTGGGTTCAGGTGCATCATGTCCGTTTCGTCGGCATGGGTGACCGGTCGGGATTGACCGTTTTGACCAGTGATAAGTGAGGAAACTCACACGGTGATCACAGCCTCTCCCTGGGTTCGGCGGGAATTGCATGTTTAGCCTGACGATTTACAGAGAAGGCAAAACCGACAACCCGCGTCCCCCCAAGGGTGCTTGCACCCTCCCGGGCGCCGTACACGACAGGGTCACGTAAACCGTGAAGACGACGATGATGTTCCCCAAGACCGCCAACCCGCGGCGCACCACGCTGGCGCACCTGACCGACGCCGGCGAACTGCAGGTCCCGGAGCTCCCGGAGCACACCGCCGAGCTGCCCGCCCAGACCGCCAACCCGCGGCGCACGGTCCTGATGGAGGTCCCCGTCTCCGCCTTCGCCGAGTAGTACGGCCCCCGGCCGCCCGCCGTTCAGGCGGCCGTCCCCGCCTGAGCCGCCGGACGGACCGTCCGCGTTAGCCTGGAGCGTCAGACTTCAGCCCAGCTCAGCCAAGGGGTCACACCACCCGTGCGCATCGCCAGGTTCTCCATCGACGGGAACGTCGCCTTCGGCGCGGTCGAGGGCGACCAGCCGGACGAGCTCGTGCTCGACATCATCAAGGGCATCCCCTTCGCGGACTTCGAGCTCTCCGGCACCAAGGTGCCGCTGGGCAAGGTGCGCCTGCTGCCCCCGGTGCTGCCCAGCAAGGTCGTGGCCTTCGGCCGCAACTACGCCGAGCACGCCCGCGAACTCGGCAACGAGGTGCCCGACGCCCCGTTCGCCTTCTTCAAGCCCTCCACCTCGGTCGTCGGCCCCGGCGACGAGATCCGCCACCCCTCCTTCTCCGAGGAACTCCACCACGAGGCCGAGCTGGCCGTCGTGATCGGCCGCATGTGCCGCGAGGTCCCGCGCGACCGCGTCAAGGACGTGATCCTCGGCTACACCTGCGCCAACGACATCACCGCCCGGGACGTCCAGCGGCGCGAGAAGCAGTGGGCCCGCGCGAAGGGCTTCGACACCGCCTGCCCGCTCGGCCCCTGGGTGGAGACCGACCTCGACCCCGGCGACCTGACGATCCAGCTCACCGTCAACGGCGAGCAGCGCCAGCTCGGCCGCACCGGCGAGATGATCCACTCCGTCGAGGACCTGGTCGTCAACATCTCCGAGGCGATGACGCTGCTGCCCGGTGACGTGATCCTCACGGGCACCCCGGCCGGCGTCGGCCCCCTCCACGTCGGCGACGAAGTCGCCGTCACCATCGAAGGCATCGGCACTCTCACCAACAAGGTTGTCAAGCGTGGCTAGCGCATCCGGCTCCTCCGTCCGCGTCCGTTTCTGTCCCTCGCCCACCGGTAACCCCCACGTGGGCCTGGTCCGCACCGCCCTGTTCAACTGGGCGTTCGCCAAGCACCACCAGGGCACCCTGGTCTTCCGCATCGAGGACACCGACGCGGCCCGCGACTCCGAGGAGTCCTACGGCCAGCTCCTCGACGCGATGCGCTGGCTCGGCTTCGACTGGGACGAGGGCCCCGAGGTCGGCGGCCCCCACCCGCCCTACCGCCAGTCGCAGCGCATGGACGTCTACGCCGACGTCGCGCAGCGGCTCCTGGACTCCGGCCACGCCTACCGCTGCTACTGCTCCCAGGAGGAGCTGGACGAGCGCCGCGAGGCCGCCCGCGCCGCCGGCAGGCCCTCCGGGTACGACGGCCACTGCCGCGACCTGAGCGCGGCGCGGGTGGAGGAGTACGTGGCGCAGGGCCGCGAGCCCATCGTCCGCTTCCGCATGCCGGACGAGACGATCACCTTCACCGACCTGGTCCGCGGCGAGCTGACCTTCACCCCGGAGAACGTCCCGGACTACGGCATCGTCCGCGCCAACGGGGCCCCGCTCTACACCCTGGTCAACCCGGTCGACGACGCCCTGATGGAGATCACCCACGTCCTGCGCGGCGAGGACCTGCTCTCCTCCACCCCGCGGCAGGTCGCCCTCTACCGGGCGCTGATCGAGCTGGGCGTCGCCAAGGAGATCCCCGCCTTCGGCCACCTGCCCTACGTCATGGGCGACGGCAACAAGAAGCTCTCCAAGCGCGACCCGCAGTCGAGCCTGAACCTCTACCGGGAGCGCGGCTTCCTCCCCGAGGGCCTGCTCAACTACCTGTCGTTGCTCGGCTGGTCGCTCTCGGCCGACCGGGACGTCTTCACCATGGACGAGATGGTCGCCGCCTTCGACATCTCCGACGTCAACCCCAACCCGGCCCGCTTCGACCTCAAGAAGTGCGAGGCGATCAACGCCGACCACATCCGGATGCTCGGCGCCCAAGACTTCGCCGAGCGCTGCCGCCCGTGGCTGGAGGCCCCCGTCGCCCCCTGGGCGCCCGAGGACTTCGACGAGACGAAGTGGCAGGCGATCGCGCCGCACGCGCAGACCCGCCTCAAGGTGCTCTCCGAGATCACCGACAACGTCGACTTCCTCTTCCTCGCCGAGCCGGTCTTCGACGAGACCTCCTGGAACAAGGCGATGAAGGAGGGTTCGGACGCCCTGCTGCGCACCGCGCGGGAGAAGCTGGAGGCCGCCGACTGGACCTCCCCCGAGTCCCTGAAGGAGGCCGTCCTCGCGGCCGGCGAGGCGCACGGCCTCAAGCTCGGCAAGGCCCAGGCCCCGGTCCGCGTCGCGGTCACCGGCCGCACGGTCGGCCTGCCGCTCTTCGAGTCCCTGGAGGTCCTCGGCAAGGAGAAGGCGCTGGCCCGCGTGGACGCGGCGCTGGCCCGCCTCGCTGCCTGACCCACCCCGCGTGACGGCGCGGACACGCACCGGCGCGCACCGGCGCGGGACGGGGGCGGCACCCGGCGACGGGGCCGCCCCCTCGTGCGTCCGCACCCCGGCGGGTTACGGTCGGGGCATGGGGATCACAGCCGTCGTCTGGGACGTCGACGACACGCTCTTCGACTACACCACCGCCGACCGCGAGGGTCTCAGCGCCCACCTGGCGGCCGAGGGCGTCCTCGGCCGGTACGGGTCCGCCCACGAGGCCCTCGCCCGCTGGCGGGAGATCACCGACCGCCAGTGGGCCCGCTTCGCCGCCGGCGAGACCGACTTCGAGACCCAGCGCCGCGACCGCACCCGCGTCTTCCTGGAGCGGGACCTGACCGACGCCGAGGCCGACGACTGGTTCCGCCGCTACCTCGTCCACTACGAGGCCGCCTGGGCCCTCTTCCCGGACGTGCTGCCCGTCCTGGACGCCCTGGCCGGCAGCCACCGCCACGCCGTCCTCTCCAATTCCAGCCTCACCGTCCAGGACCGCAAGCTGCGCGTCCTGGGCGTGCACGACCGCTTCGAGACCATCCTGTGCGCCGCCGAACTGGGCGTCTCCAAGCCGGACGCCGCGGCCTTCCTGGCCGCCTGCGACGCCCTCGGCCTCGCCCCGCACGAGGTCGCCTACGTCGGCGACCACCCGGAGATCGACGGGCGCGGCGCCGCCGACGCCGGGCTGCTGTCGGTGTGGATCGACCGGGGCGGTCCGTACGCCGCCCTCGAACCGCCGTCCGGGCCGCGCCGTATCGCCTCCCTGTCCGAACTCCCCGCGCTCCTCGGCGCCGATACTCGTTTTGGAGCCCCGTCCACCTTCGGGTAATGTTCTTCCTGCGCCGCCGGGGAGCGGGCCGAAAGGCCGGGGAACCGGGACGTACACGAGAACAAGATCCCTCCGGGGCTTGCGTTCCAGTGGCCTATGGTGTAATTGGCAGCACGACTGATTCTGGTTCAGTTAGTCTTGGTTCGAGTCCAGGTAGGCCAGCTCGCAGAGCTCATCTGCGTCCGTGGAGGACTGCTCCACAAAGCCCCCGTTGTGTAGCGGCCTAGCACGCCGCCCTCTCAAGGCGGTAGCGCCGGTTCGAATCCGGTCGGGGGTACTGATCCATCCCGCGGGAACAATCGGGGTCGCACCCCTTGTTTCCACGGTGACAACGCCCGGCTCCGGCCGGGTGGGATCGCCAGGCCCCCGTTGTGTAGCGGCCTAGCACGCCGCCCTCTCAAGGCGGTAGCGCCGGTTCGAATCCGGTCGGGGGTACTGACTGGTCTAAACCA
This sequence comes from Streptomyces sp. SCSIO 75703, assembly GCF_036607905.1. Classification (NCBI taxonomy): domain Bacteria; kingdom Bacillati; phylum Actinomycetota; class Actinomycetes; order Kitasatosporales; family Streptomycetaceae; genus Streptomyces; species Streptomyces sediminicola. The sequence goes on along the minus strand of NZ_CP144555.1, from coordinate 2,040,851 downwards.
CATTGGTCTATGGTGTAATTGGCAGCACGACTGATTCTGGTTCAGTTAGTCTTGGTTCGAGTCCAGGTAGACCAGCTCGGACCTGCGGAAACGCAGTGTCCAGGCCCCCGTTGTGTAGCGGCCTAGCACGCCGCCCTCTCAAGGCGGTAGCGCCGGTTCGAATCCGGTCGGGGGTACGTCATCGATGGCCCCTCGCTCAGGCGGGGGGCCATCGGCGTGTCCGGGGCCGGGCGGCCGGTACCGCGCACAACTCGCCCCGCGGCGGTACGGGTTCACCCCGGACCGGAGAGCGGGAGGGCCCGGCGTCGGGGAGCGGGGTCGTGGGACCGTGGTCGAGGGGAGCGCCCGCCGCGGCGTTGAGGCGGACACTCCCGAGGGGACGGTGGACGGCGGTCAGCCGTTGCGGCGCAGGGCCTCCGAGAGGCGGCCGGCGGCGTCGATGATCGCCTGGGCGTGCATCCGGCCCGGGTGCCGTGTCAGGCGCTCGATGGGCCCGGAGACGGACACCGCGGCCACCACGCGGTTGGACGGGCCGCGCACCGGCGCCGAGACCGACGCCACGCCCGGCTCCCGCTCGCCGATCGACTGGGCCCAGCCGCGCCGCCGTACCCCGGAGAGCGCCGTCGCCGTGAAGCGGGCGCCCTGCAGGCCCCGGTGCAGCCGCTCCGGCTCCTCCCAGGCCATGAGGATCTGCGCGGAGGAGCCGGCCTTCATGGTGAGCGTGGACCCGACCGGGACCGTGTCCCTGAGGCCCGACAGGCGCTCGGCCGCGGCCACGCAGATCCGCATGTCGCCCTGGCGCCGGTAGAGCTGCGCGCTCTCGCCCGTCACGTCCCGCAGGTGCGTGAGGACGGGGCCCGCCGTGGCGAGCAGCCGGTCCTCGCCGGCCGCGGCGGCCAGCTCCGCCAGCCGCGGGCCGAGGATGAACCTGCCCTGCATGTCCCGCGCCACCATGCGGTGGTGTTCCAGCGCCACGGCCAGGCGGTGGGCCGTGGGTCGTGCCAGTCCGGTCGCACCGACCAACCCCGCGAGGGTGGCCGGGCCGGACTCCAGAGCGCTCAGGACGAGGGCCGCCTTGTCCAGAACGCCGACGCCGCTACTGTTGTCCATGCAACGATACTTGCGTCTCACTCTGTGAAACGCAAGTTCAATTTTCCGTGGAACACGCCACCCTGGGTCCCACGACGTCACAGCGGCCCATGGACGGAACGGGCCTGGCGGCGGACGCCCGGACCAGGGGGGCGCGGGCGCCGCTTCCACACGATCTAGTTGGTTCGGCGCTCGGTCGCCGGCCGGAGGGAAAGCGATGGCCAGGACACTCGCGGAGAAGGTCTGGGACGACCATGTCGTCCGGCGCGCGGAGGGCGAGCCCGACCTGCTCTTCATCGATCTGCACCTCCTGCACGAGGTGACCAGCCCGCAGGCCTTCGACGGCCTGCGCAAGAACGGGCGCGAGGTGCGCCGGCTCGACCTCACCATCGCCACCGAGGACCACAACACCCCGACCGTCGACATCGACAAGCCCATCGCGGACCCGGTCTCCCGGGCCCAGCTCGAGACGCTGCGCAAGAACTGCGCCGACTTCGGCGTGCGGCTGCACCCGCTGGGCGACGTCGAGCAGGGCGTCGTGCACGTGGTCGGCCCGCAGCTCGGCCTGACCCAGCCCGGCACCACCGTGGTCTGCGGCGACTCGCACACCTCCACCCACGGCGCCTTCGGCGCGCTGGCCTTCGGCATCGGCACCTCGCAGGTCGAGCACGTGCTGGCCACCCAGACGCTGCCCCTGGCCCGTCCCAAGACCATGGCGATCACCGTCGACGGCGAACTGCCCGACGGCGTCACGGCCAAGGACCTGATCCTGGCGATCATCGCGAAGATCGGCACGGGCGGCGGCCAGGGCTACATCCTGGAGTACCGCGGCGAGGCCATCGAGAAGCTCTCGATGGAGGCCCGGATGACCATCTGCAACATGTCGATCGAGGCCGGTGCCCGCGCGGGCATGATCGCCCCCGACGAGACCACCTTCGCCTACCTCAAGGGCCGCCCGCACGCCCCCGAGGGCGAGGACTGGGACGCGGCCGTCGCGTACTGGAAGACGCTGAGGACCGACGAGGACGCCGAGTTCGACGCCGAGGTCGTCATCGACGCCGCCGAGCTGTCCCCGTTCGTCACCTGGGGCACCAACCCCGGCCAGGGGGCGCCGCTGTCCGCCGCCGTGCCCGACCCCGCCTCCTACGAGGACGCGTCGGAGCGCCTCGCCGCCGAAAAGGCCCTGGAGTACATGGGATTGGAGGCCGGGCAGCCGCTGCGCTCCATCAAGGTGGACACCGTCTTCGTGGGGTCCTGCACCAACGGGCGCATCGAGGACCTGCGTGCCGCCGCCGACATCCTGCGGAGCCGCAAGGTCGCCGACGGCGTGCGCATGCTGGTCGTCCCCGGCTCCGCCCGGGTCGGCCTCCAGGCCGTCTCCGAGGGCCTGGACCAGGTCTTCAAGGAGGCCGGGGCCGAGTGGCGGCACGCGGGCTGCTCGATGTGCCTGGGCATGAACCCGGACCAGCTCGCCCCCGGTGAGCGTTCCGCGTCCACCTCCAACCGCAACTTCGAGGGCAGGCAGGGCAAGGGCGGCCGCACCCACCTGGTCTCCCCGCAGGTCGCCGCCGCCACCGCCGTCACCGGCCACCTGGCCGCCCCGGCCGACCTGGCCGCCGCCGACGTCCCCACGCCCGCTGGAGTCTGAGAGTCATGGAAGCCTTCACCACCCACACCGGCCGGGCCGTCCCGCTGCGCCGCAGCAACGTCGACACCGACCAGATCATCCCCGCCCACTGGCTCAAGAAGGTCACCCGGGACGGTTTCGAGGACGGGCTCTTCGAGGCCTGGCGCAAGGACCCGTCCTTCGTGCTGAACCAGCCCGAGCGCGAGGGCGCCTCGGTCCTGGTGGCCGGCCCCGACTTCGGCACCGGCTCCTCCCGCGAGCACGCCGTCTGGGCCCTGCAGAACTACGGCTTCAAGGCCGTGATCTCCTCCCGGTTCGCCGACATCTTCCGCGGCAACTCGCTGAAGAACGGCCTGCTGACCGTGGTCCTCGACCAGAAGGTCGTGGACGCCCTCTGGGCGCTGACCGACGCCGACCCGCAGGCCGAGATCACCGTCGACCTGGAGGCTCGCGAGGTCCGCGCCGAGGGCGTCACCGCCGCCTTCGAGCTGGACGAGAACTCCCGCTGGCGGCTGCTGAACGGCCTCGACGACATCTCGCTCACGCTCCGCGACGAGAGCGACATCGCCGCCTACGAGGCGACGCGCCCGTCCTTCAAGCCGCGGACGCTCCCGGTCTGACCCGGGCGGCCGGCCCACCGCCGGCACAGTCGACTTTCGGCCACCCCAGCACCGCCTCCGTACCCCCGATCGGTCCGATCGGGGGTACGGCCGTGTCGGGGCGTCGTCCGTCGCGCCGAGGCGCCCTCGGATCGGCAACTTCCCACGTTAGAGCCGTGGTTGCAGGGGTACACGCCCCCTGGAGCCACGGCTCTCGCGCGTCCCGGAACGACGTGCCGAGACGCGAGTTGCCCCCTGCGCAGGCGACAACTCGCCCCAGATGGCACAATCTGTGCATGGAACACGACGGCCAACTCGAGCTCTATGCGGCGGTCGCGGTCCGGCTCAAAGAAGCGCACGCGAAGGTGCGCGCACTGCAAGTCCCGGAGGGCGTACGGATGGCGCTGACCCGGAAGCTGCTGGTCATTACGGCCGCGGCCAAACACGATCTGCCCGGTGCGGCGCGGCGTCTGGAGCGGTTCACGGCGGACCTCGACGAGGGTCGGCTCCCCGAAGAGGAAGCCTGAACAGGCCGAGACAGCCGAGTCCGTTGCGGCACAAGGGTGATTAGCCCGTTTCGCGTTTGATTTGCGGTATATATCTGCCTAACGTGCGAAAAAGCCTGAACGCATTCGTTCCGGCAATGTCTCCGAAGGGGAAGACGTGAACAAGGCGCAGCTCGTAGAAGCGATTGCCGACAAGCTGGGCGGACGGCAGCAGGCCGCCGACGCCGTCGACGCGGTCCTGGACGCCCTCGTCCGCGCGGTGGTCGCGGGGGACCGGGTGTCGGTCACCGGTTTCGGTTCCTTCGAGAAGGTGGAGCGTCCCGCCCGCTACGCCCGCAACCCCCAGACGGGCGAGCGGGTTCGGGTCAAGAAGACCTCCGTGCCCCGCTTCCGCGCGGGCCAGGGTTTCAAGGACCTGGTGAGCGGCTCGAAGAAGCTCCCGAAGAACGACATCGCGGTCAAGAAGGCCCCCAAGGGCAGCCTGTCGGGCCCCACGCCGACCATCGCCAAGGCCGCGGGAAAGAAGGCCGCCGCCAAGAAGGCGACCACGGCGGCGAAGAAGGCCACCCCCACGGCGAAGAAGACCACCGCGGCGAAGAAGGCCACCCCCGCCAAGAAGACGGGCGCGGCCAAGACCACGGCGGCGGCGAAGAAGAGCACGGCGAAGAAGGCCACGGCGAAGACCACCACCGCCACGGCGAAGAAGACCGCCGCCAAGAAGGCTCCCGCGAAGAAGGCGACCGCCAAGAAGGCCCCCGCCAAGAAGTCGACCGCCCGCAAGACCACCGCCAAGAAGACCACCGCCCGCAAGAAGTAGCGGCGGGCCACCGGGCAGCAGGGCACTCACGCGCCGGGCCGGACTCCCCATCGGAGCCCGGCCCGCGGCGTGTCCGGGGGCGCCCGCGCGGCCCGCGTCAGAAGGTCTGGAGCGTCACCAGCGTGATCCGGCGGTCCGCGCCCGCCCCCTCGGTCTCCACGCGCACGCGCTGTCCGGGCCGCAGGAGCCGCAGGCCCCCCGCGTCGAACGCCGCCGTGTCGAAGGGCACCGGGGTGCCGTCGTCGAGCAGCACCTGCCCGCTGCGGCTGTCGGGGTCGTACGTGTACGCGGTCGCCTGCATACCGGCAGCCTACGTCCCCACCGCGGGCAACCGCGCGGCCACCGCGGCCGTATGAGGACCCACCCCCAGCGCCAGCGCCGTCCGCAGGTCCTCGCCGGTGTCGACGTCCTGCCGTACGGAATCCACCCCGGCGGGGAGCAGCTCCGCCGCGCCCGACGCGCGGTGGCGGAAGCGGGAACGCACGCCGAAAGCCGGTGACAATTCCCGGCCCGGGGCGGCCGTCAGCAAGGTCGTGCCGATTCCCGCCGCGTCCGGGAGAAAAGCGCGGGGGAAACACGCCGCCGCCGACAGCGCGCGGGCCAATTCCACCGGCCGCAGCGCGGGGAGATCCGCGTTCAGCGCGGCCACCGCGCTTTCGGGGAGGAGCGCCCGCACCCGCGCCGCGCCGTGGGCCAGGGCGGCGTTCAGACCGGCGTCCGGTTCGTCCGGGACGACGCCGGCGCCGAGGGCCGCCAGGGCGCCGGCCGCCCGCGGATCGTCCGTGACGACGGCCACACCCGCGACCGCCGGGCAGGCCAGCGCGGCCGCCACGGTGTCCTGGGCGAACGCCAGCGCGAGCCCCGGCCGCACCCCGTCGTGGGCCGTGTCCGCCAGCCTGCTCTTGGCCCGGGCCAAGGGCTTCACGGGTACCACCAGGGTCCACTGCACGGGCGTTCCGTCCTTCTCTCGTCGCCGTCATTGTCACCCGGGGTATCTGGCGGTTCCCCCGTCGGGGCGTACGGTGTTCTCGACAGACGCGCGGCCCGGGGCGACACTTGTCCGTCCCCAGGCCCTGGAGGAAAGGTGTCCGCGTGCCCCGCCGCCGAATCGGCTTCTGGTACCGCTTCGCCGCGGTGATCTGCAAACCGCCGCTGGTGGTTCTGCTCAAGCGGGACTGGCGGGGAATGGAGAACATTCCGGCCGACGGCGGATTCATCACCGCCGTGAACCACAATTCGCACGTCGATCCCTTCGCGTACGCGCACTATCAGTACAACACCGGACGGGTGCCGCGGTTCCTGGCGAAGAGCGGTCTTTTCCGGAAAGGTCTCGTCGGCGCCGCGATGCGCGGCACCGGGCAGATCCCCGTCTACCGCGAGAGCACCGACGCGCTCAGCGCCTTCCGCGCCGCGATCGACGCGGTGGAGCGCGGCGAGTGCGTCGCCTTCTACCCGGAGGGCACCCTGACCCGCGACCCCGACGGCTGGCCCATGACCGGCAAGACCGGCGCGGCGCGCGTCGCGCTCCAGACCCGCTGCCCGGTGATCCCGGTCGCCCAGTGGGGCTGCAACGAACTCCTGCCGCCCTACGCCAAGAAGCCCCACCTGCTGCCGCGCAAGACCCACCGCGTGCTGGCCGGGCCGCCGGTCGACCTCTCCCGCTTCTACGGCCAGGAGATGACCGCGGAACTGCTCAAGGAGGTCACCGAGGCCATCATGGCCGACGTGACCCGGCTGCTGGAGGAGATCCGGGGCGAGAAGGCGCCCGAGACCCCCTACGACCCGCGTCGCGAGCGGATCGAGCAGCGGCGCCGCACCGAGGCGCAGACGCAGACGCCGGCGCAGGAGCGGGCACAGGAGCAGCACGCGGAAGGGCAGAGCACGTGAGCACAGCGGTCAGGGCGGCCGTCTTCGGCACCGGTTCCTGGGGCACCGCCTTCGGCGCGGTCCTCGCCGACGCGGGATGCGAGGTGACCCTGTGGGGGCGCCGCGCCGCACTCGCCGACGCGGTCAACTCCACCCGCACCAACCCGGACTACCTGCCCGGGGTGGAACTCCCGGCGAACCTGCGGGCCACCACCGACGCCGCCGAGGCCGCCGCGGGCGCGGACTTCACCGTCCTCGCCGTCCCCTCCCAGACGCTGCGCGAGAACCTGGCCGCCTGGACGTCGCTGCTGGCGCCCGGCACCGTCCTCGTCTCGCTGATGAAGGGCGTCGAACTCGGCTCCGCGATGCGGATGAGCGAGGTCATCGAGGACGTCGCCGGCGCCGCCGCCGACCGGGTCGCCGTCGTCACCGGCCCCAACCTGGCCCGCGAGATCGCCGCGCGCATGCCGGCCGCCGCCGTGGTCGCCTGCCGCGACGAGGAGGTGGCCCGCCGCCTCCAGACCGCCTGCCACACCCCCTACTTCCGCCCCTACACCAACACCGACGTGGTCGGCTGCGAACTGGGCGGCGCCGTCAAGAACGTCATCGGCCTCGCCGTCGGCATCGCGGACGGCATGGGCCTCGGCGACAACGCCAAGGGCTCCCTCATCACCCGCGGGCTCGCCGAGACCACCCGGCTCGGCGTGGCGCTCGGCGCGGACCCGCTGACCTTCTCCGGACTGGCCGGACTCGGCGACCTGGTGGCCACCTGCTCCTCGCCGCTCTCCCGCAACCACACCTTCGGCACCAACCTCGGCAAGGGCATGACCCTCCAGGAGACCATCGCGGTCACCCGGCAGACCGCCGAGGGCGTCAAGTCCTGCGAGTCCGTGCTGGATCTGGCCCGCCGGCACGGCGTCGACATGCCGATCACCGAGACGGTCGTCGCCATCGTGCACGAGGGCAAGTCCCCGGTGACCGCCGTGGCCGAACTGATGGGGCGCAGCGCCAAGCCCGAGCGGCGCTGAACCGGCCGCGGGGCCCCGGCCGGGCCCCGCCGGCCACGACGCTGAGCGACCGTCCCGGCGACAGCGCGCGACCGTCCGTGGGACGTTGCGGAGAGGCGGCCCGGCGGGCGCAGACGCGCGGAATACCACCGGGTACTCTCGACGCGATATGAGCACCGAGAACCTCCCCCAGAGCCCTGAGCCGCCGCGCAAGCCGCGGGTGGCCGTCGTGTTCGGCGGACGCAGCTCCGAACACGGGATCTCCATGGTCACCGCGGGCGCCGTCCTCGCGGCCATCGACCGGTCGGCGTACGACGTCCTGCCGATCGGCATCACCCGCGAAGGCCGGTGGGTGCTCACGGCCGACGAACCGGAACGCATGGCCATCACCGAGCGGCGCACGCCCAGCGTGGACCAGCTCGCCGAGTCCGCCGACGGCGCCGTGGTGCTGCCCGTCGACCCGGGCAACCGCGAAGTCGTCTACAGCGAGCCCGGTTCGGTGCCCAAGGCGCTCGGCGAGGTGGACGTCGTCTTCCCGGTGCTGCACGGCCCCTACGGGGAGGACGGCACCCTCCAGGGCCTGCTGGAACTGTCCGGGGTCCCCTACGTCGGCTCGGGCGTGCTCGCCTCGGCCGTCGGCCAGGACAAGGAGTACATGAAGCGGGTCTTCGCCTCCTTCGGGCTGAAGGTCGGCCCCTACGAGGTGATCCGGCCCCGCGACTGGGAGCGGGACCGGCCCGCCGCCCGCAAGCGGATCGTGGACTTCGCCGCGGAGCACGGCTGGCCGCTCTTCGTGAAGCCCGCCCGCGCCGGCTCCTCGATCGGCATCACCAAGGTCGAGGACCTCGCCGGGCTCGACGAGGCCATCGAGGAGGCCCGCGCCCACGACCCGAAGATCCTCGTCGAGGCGGCCCTGCGGGGCCGGGAGATCGAGTGCGGGGTGCTGGAGTTCGAGGACGGCCCCCGGGCCTCCGTCCCCGCCGAGATCCCGCCGCCCTCCTCGCAGGCGTACTACGACTTCGAGGCCAAGTACATCGACTCCACGCCGGGCATCGTCCCCGCCCCGCTCACGCCGGAGGAGACCGCCGAGGTGCGGCGGCTGGCCGTCGAGGCGTTCGAGGCGGCCTCCTGCGAGGGGCTGGTGCGCGCGGACTTCTTCCTCACCGAGGACGGCGAGTTCGTGATCAACGAGATCAACACGATGCCCGGTTTCACGCCGATCTCGATGTACCCGCAGATGTGGCAGGCGAGCGGCGTCGGCTACCCGGAGCTGGTGGACCGGCTCATCTCGGCGGCGCTGCGCCGCTCCACGGGCCTGCGCTGAGCCACCGGGGCCGGTCGCGGTCGGCGGCTCGCCGGCGTCTGGGGTCTTTCGTTGGGATCAGGCCGGATCAGGGTGCCGGGCCCCGCGAGCCCGGCGTGATCCCAACGAAAGGCCCTAGGTGTATTGATCACGAGCGTTGTTGACACTGCTGGATCTTGAACATGGCGAAGACCTCCGGTGTGGTGGGAGCTGTCTAGGAACTCACCGCACGGAGGTCTTCGTGCCCCACCGTAATGCCCGGCTGACCGTCTTCGGTAGAAGACTGCTGGTCGAACGTGTCTGCTCAGGCCGTCCGGTCGCTCACGTGGCCGCCGAGATGGGTATCTCCCGGGCCACGGCTCACAAATGGATCCGCAGGTGGCGGGCTGAAGGCGAGGCGGGCCTGCACGACCGGTCGAGCCGGCCTCACACGACGCCGCACCGGACCGCGGCCTCGGTCGAAACCCGCGTCTGCGACCTGCGACAGAGCCGCAAGCTCGGGCCGGCCAGGATCGGCCCGATCCTGGGCCTGCCCGCCTCGACCGTCCACCGGATCCTGACCCGCCACCGGCTCAACCGCCTGGCCTGGCTCGACCGCCCCACCGGCACGCTGATCCGCCGCTACGAACGCGAGCGTCCCGGGGAACTCATCCACGTCGACGTGAAGAAACTCGGCCGGATCCCCGACGGCGGCGGTCACAAAGCGCTGGGCCGCCAGGCCGGCCGGGCCACCCGCAACAACATGGGCTTCGACTACGTCCACTCCGCCGTCGACGACCACACCCGCCTCGCCTACAGCGAGATCCACGGCGACGAGAAGACCGCGACCTGCGCGGGCTTCCTCACCCGCGCGGCCACGTTCTTCCACAGCCAGGGCATCACCCGGATCGAGCGGGTGCTGACCGACAACGCCTGGGCCTACCGCAAGGGCCTGGCCTGGAAGGCAGTCCTGGCCGAGCTCGGCGCGACCGGCAAGCTGACCCGGGCCTACCGGCCGCAGACCAACGGCAAGGTCGAACGCTTCAACCGCACCCTGCTCGACGAATGGGCCTACCTGCGGCCCTACACCTCAAACACCGAACGGACCGAAGCCCTGGCAGACTTCCTCCACACCTACAACCACCACCGCTGCCACACCGCACTGGACGGACACCCGCCCATCAGCCGTGTCAACAACGCTGCGGGTCAATACACCTAGGAGGCGATTCCCTCGGGGATCGCCTTCTTCACGGCCGGGGCCAGATCGACCAGCGGCGCCATTCCGCCGTCCGCCCGCTCGGCGGGGATGGTCACCTCGACGTACGCCTCCCGCAGCGTCGTGGTGAACCGGAACCCTCCGTCGTCCCGCCTGAGCAACTGCCAGCCCACTCCGTCGACCTCGACCCCGTCCGCCGCGGGATCGTCCATCTCGGCGGGCCGTTCCACACCGCAGCGCAGTATGATCACCGGGTTTCCCCAGCCCGCCGTCAGCTTCGAGGCGGGCGAGGGGTCCTCACGCTCCAGGCCGTCCACGGTCGGCGGCAGCGCCGAGTCCAGGTTCCGGCACAGTCCGGCGGCCTTCGCGTCCGGGCTCGGGACCGGCACCGGGGCACCGTCGTCCGCGGTGGTGCAGCCGGCGGCGGCGATCAGCAGGACGAGGGCGGGCAGGCGGCGGGGCCGGTGGCGGAAGGATGTCACCGGCACAGCGTAGACGGGGGCTAGAGATGGACGACCGGGCAGGTCAGAGTACGGGTGATCCCGTCCACCTGCTGGACTTTGGCGACCACCATGCGGCCCAGGGCATCGACGGTGTCGGACTGCGCCCGGACAATGACGTCATAGGGTCCCGTCACGTCCTCGGCCTGGATCACGCCGGGGATCTCCCCGATCGTCCGGGCGACGGCCGACGCCTTGCCGACCTCCGTCTGGATCAGGATGTACGCCTGTACCACGGAACCTCCAGGGCGGCCACGGGGATCATGTGCGGGAAAAAGGAACGCCACGGTATCGCGTCGTCCCTTCCGGCGGGGAGACCCGCGGGGCGGGGACACGCCGGGCATCCGGCGACGACGCGCGATCGGCACCCACGCGGCCGGGACGACGGTCCTCTCGACCGTAACCAGCCCGGGAACGGCACGCGACCGGACCCGGACAGGGACAGAAGGGGAGTAAGGCAATGAAGGGCACTGTCGGTGAGCTGGGGGAGTTCGGGCTCATCAGGGAGCTCACCTCCCGGCTCACCACGACCCCGGCGGTCCGCGTCGGCCCCGGCGACGACGCCGCGGTGGTCGCCGCACCCGACCGCCGGGTGGTGGCCAGCACCGACATCCTCGTGGAGGGACGGCACTTCCGGCGCGACTGGTCCACCGCCTACGACGTGGGCCGCAAGGCGGCGGCCCAGAACCTGGCGGACATCGCCGCGATGGGCGCCGTGCCCACCGCACTGCTCCTCGGCCTCGTCGTCCCCTCCGAACTCCCGGTGACCTGGCCGACCGAGCTGATGGACGGGCTGCGCGACGAGTGCCAGGTCGCGGGCGCCGCCGTGGTGGGCGGCGACGTGGTGGGCGGTGACACGATCACCGTCTCCATCACCGCCCTCGGCGACCTGCGCAACCAGGAGCCCGTCACCCGGGGCGGCGCCCAGCCCGGCGACCTGGTCGCGGTGACCGGCTGGCTCGGCTGGTCCGCCGCCGGATTCGCCGTCCTGTCCCGGGGTTTCCGCTCCCCGCGCGCCTTCGTGGAGGCGCACCGGCGCCCCGAGCCGCCCTACCACGCCGGCCCGGCCGCCGCCGCCCTCGGCGCCACCGCCATGTGCGACGTGAGCGACGGGCTCGTCGCCGACCTCGGGCACATCGCCGAGGCCAGCAAGGTGCGTATCGACGTCCGCTCCGGACAGATCGACATCCCCTCCCAGATGAACGACATCGGCCAGGCCGTCGGCGTCGATCCGATGCAGTGGGTGCTCACCGGGGGAGAGGACCACGCCATGGTCGCGACCTTCCCGCCGGACGTGAAGCTGCCCGCCCGCTGGAAGGTCATCGGCGAGGTGCTCAACCCCTCGGCGCTGCCCCAGGTCACGGTCGACGGCGCGCCGTGGACCAGCACCGGCGGCTGGGACCACTTCGGAGGGGGTGGGGAGGCGTGACCCCGCCGCGCGTCCTGACCGTGGCCGGTTCCGACTCCGGCGGCGGAGCGGGGATCCAGGCCGACCTGAAGACGATGCTCGCCCTCGGTACCCACGGCATGAGCGTGCTCACCGCGGTCACCGCGCAGAACTCGCTCGGGGTCCAGGGCGCCTGGGAGCTGCCGGTGGAGGCGGTCCGCGCCCAGTACCGCAGCGTCGTCGACGACATCGGGGTGCAGGCGGTCAAGACCGGCATGCTCTCCTCCGCCGAAGTGGTCGAGACGGTCGCCGCACTGATCGCCGGTACCGACGCGCCGGCCGTGGTCGACCCGGTCGGCGTCTCCAAGCACGGCGACGCGCTGCTCGCCGCCTCCGCCCTGGACGCCGTCCGCACCCGGCTCCTGCCGGCGGCGACGGTGGCCACGCCCAACCTCGACGAGGTGGCGCAACTGACCGGGGTGGAGGCCGGCTCGGAGGCGGATCTGCCGAGGGCCGCCGCGGCGGTCCTGGAGTTCGGGCCGCGCTGGGTGCTGATCAAGGGCGGGCACCTGGAGGGGGACGCCGTGGACCTGCTCACCGACGGCTCCGAGGAGCACTGGCTGCGCGCCCCGCGCCTGGACAACCGGCACACGCACGGCACGGGCTGCACCCTCGCCTCGGCCGTCGCCTGCGGGCTGGCCCGGGGACTGAGCGTCCCCGACGCGGTCCGGGCGGCCAAGGAGTACGTCACGGGCGCCATCCGGGCCGGCTTCGCCCTCGGCGGCGGCATCGGACCGGTCGGCCACGGCTGGGCCCTGCGCCGCGCGACGCCCTAGCTACCGGCGTGCGGGTACGGCAAAAAGCCGGTCCACCTCAGGTGGACCGGCTTCGTACCGCGGACCGGGCAGTGCACGCGTCAGCGCGAGACCTTGCCGGCCTTGATGCACGAGGTGCAGGCGTTCACGCGCTTCGGCGTCCCGCCGACCACGGTACGCACACGCTGGATGTTGGGGTTCCAGCGACGGGACGTACGGCGGTGCGAGTGCGAGATGTTGTTGCCGAAGCCCGGCCCCTTGCCGCAGACGTCGCAGTTGGCAGCCACGGGTCACTCCAAAGACTTCAGATGCACTTACGGTTGATCCCGGCATGCCGGGATCAAGATTTCGGCTCGTGAGCGTTCCGGAATCTGAGTGGCGGTGCCAGGGGAAAGCCCGATCGGATCGGGCAACCGGAGCAGCATACAACGACTGCATCGGTACAACGAAACTACCATGGCGGCCCACCGGCCGGTCCCGGCCCTCCGCGGGCCGAGGGCCCCGCACGGTCTACGCTGCCTGCCACGTCCAGCAGCTCAGGGAGGCGCAGGTGCCGCGGAGGTTCTTCGACGCTTCGGCGGTCCGCACCTGGTGCGGACTGTCGCTGGACGCGCTGGGGCGGGCCCGCGAGGGGATCGACGCGATCAACGTCTACCCGGTCGCGGACGGGGACACCGGCACCAACCTGTACCTGACCGTGGAGTCGGCCGCCGCCGCCGTCGAGGCGGTCTTCGCCGCGCACGAGGTGCCGGCCGCGGTGACCGCGGCGGCGGGGGAGACGGCCGCCGGGGGCCCCGCGGCGGGCGCGGGGGGCACGGGGGCCGGGGGAACGCACGCGTCCGCGGACGCCGGGCCGGAACTGGCCGACGTGGTGCGCGCCATGGCGCACGGGGCGCTGATCGGCGCCCGGGGCAACTCCGGGACGATCCTGGCGCAGCTCCTGCGGGGGATGGCCCAGGTGCTCGCGGGGGCGGCGGAGTCCGGGTCCGCCGGGTCCGGAGGGTCCGCTGGTCCCGCTGGTCCCGGCGGTCCTGCCGGGTTCGCCGCCGACGGGGCCGTGCTCGCGTGGGCCCTGCGCCGCGCGGCCGACTCCGCCCGGCAGGCCGTCGCCCACCCGGTCGAGGGCACCGTCCTGACCGTCGCCTCGGCCGCCGCCGACGCCGCCTCGGCCGCCGCCGACGCCGCCTCGGCCGCCGCCGACGCCGCCTCGGCCGCCGCCGAGGGTGCCGGGGACGCCGGGGGCGACTGCGCCGCCGTGTCCCGTGCCGCGTACGACGGTGCCCGTCGGGCGCTGGCCGCGACCCCCGGTCTGCTCCCCGCGCTGGAACGCGCCCACGTGGTGGACGCCGGCGGCCAGGGCCTGGTCACCCTCCTCGCCGCGCTGGTCGAGGCGCTCACCGGGCACGCCCCCGAGCCGCCCGTCGTGCCGCACGCGCGCGTGGAGCGCGGCGAGCCCGCGGGCCGCCCGCCCTCCGGCGCGCACACCGAGCGGGACACGCCGGGGGAGTGCGCCGGGGCGGAGTGCGCCGAGGGCGGCCCCGCCTTCGAGGTGATCTACCTCCTGGAGGCCACCGACGACGCCGTGGCGCGGCTGCGGCGGCGGCTCGACGCCCTCGGGGAATCGCTCGTCGTGGTCGGCGGCGACGGACTGTGGAACGTCCACGTGCACGTCGACGACGCCGGCGCCGCCGTCGAGGCGGGTGTCGAGGCCGGGCGGCCGTACCGGATCAGGATCACCCACTTCGGCCACGACGAGGCACACGCCCCCGAGCGCCCGGTCCGGGAGCGGGCCCAGCGCGCCGTCGTCGCGGTCGTCCCCGGCGAGGGACTGGCCGGACTCTGCGCGGAGGCCGGCGCGACCACCGTGCTCGCCCGCCCCGGGGAACCGCCCGCCAGCGGCGAACTCGTCCAGGCCGTCCGGCGCGCGCACGCCCGCGAGGTCGTCCTGCTGCCCAACGACACCGAACTGCGCCACACCGCCGCCGCCGCGGCCGACCAGGCCCGTGCCGAGGGCGTCCGCGTCGCCCTGATCCCCACCCGCTCCGCCGTCCAGGGCCTCGCCGCGCTCGCCGTGCACGAGCCCGCGCGCCGTTTCGACGAGGACGTCGTGGCCATGACCTCGGCGGCCGGCGCGACCCGCCACGCCGAGGTCACCGTCGCCGAGCACCGGTCGTGGACCTCGGCCGGCATCTGCCAGGCCGGGGACGTGCTCGGCCTCCTCGACGGGGACGTGGCCGTCATCGGCACCGACGTCACCGCCGTCGCCGAGACCGTGCTCGACCGCATGCTCGCGGCCGGCGGCGAACTCGTCACCCTGGTCGTCGGCGACGAGGCCCCCGAGACCGTCGCCGGCCGGCTGGAGGCCCGGGTGAGGGAGGCGTACCTCGCCGTCGACACCGTCGTCTACCACGGCGGCCGGCAGGGCGCCCTGCTCCTCATCGGCGTCGAATAGCCGGACCGGCGTCGAAGGGCCCACCGCGGCCCGCTCGCACGGCACGGGCACCCCGCCCCGAGCACCGGCCCGCCGCCCGCACCGGCGCATCCGCCGCCCGCAGCGTCCGGCCGGGCGCCCCGTACGGGCCGTACGACCAGGGCTTTTCCGGCGAGGGTACGGCGATGTCGGTGCCGTGGTGTGCAATGGATCTCGTGCCCGCACAGCGACAGACCCTCGACCAGCCCCTGAAGTCGGTGCTCGGCCCCGCCACCGCGAAGGTGATGGCCGAGCACCTCGGCCTGCACACCGTCGGCGACCTCCTCCACCACTACCCCCGCCGGTACGAGGA
Organism: Streptomyces sp. SCSIO 75703; assembly: GCF_036607905.1. NCBI lineage: Bacteria > Bacillati > Actinomycetota > Actinomycetes > Kitasatosporales > Streptomycetaceae > Streptomyces > Streptomyces sediminicola. The sequence continues at coordinate 2,025,357 of NZ_CP144555.1, read as the reverse complement.
GCGCGGACAGCTCACCCACCTCGCCGACCTCCCCATGGACGAGCACGTCACGGTCGTCGCCCAGGTCGCCGACGCCCGGCTGCACACCTTCGCCTCCTCCCGGGCCCCGCGCGGCAAGGGACAGCGCCTGGAGGTGACCATCACGGACGGCAGCGGCCGGCTCCAGCTCGTCTTCTTCGGCAACGGCGTGCACAAGCCCCACAAGGAACTGCTGCCCGGCACCCGCGCGATGTTCGCCGGCAAGGTCTCCGTCTTCAACCGCCGCCTCCAGCTCGCCCACCCCGCCTACGCGCCGCTGCGCGGCGACGGCGAGGACGGCGAGGAAGCCGCCGAGTCCTGGGCGGGCTCCCTCATCCCGCTCTACCCGGCCACCGCCAAACTGGAGTCCTGGAAGATCGCCAAGGCGGTCCAGACCGTCCTGCCCAGCGCCGGCGAGGCCCTCGACCCGCTCCCCGAGGCCCTGCGCGAGGGCCGCGGAATGCTCCCGCTCCCCGAGGCACTGCACAAGATCCACCGCCCGCACACCAAGGCCGACGTGGAGGAGGCCCGCGCCCGCCTGAAGTGGGACGAGGCGTTCGTCCTCCAGGTCGCCCTGGCCCGCCGCCGCCACGCCGAGACCCAGCTCCCCGCCGTCCCCCGCCGCCCCCGGCCCGACGGCCTGCTCACCGCCTTCGACGCCCGGCTGCCCTTCACCCTCACCGAGGGCCAGCGCACCGTCTCCCGCGAGATCTTCGACGACCTCGCCACCGACCACCCCATGCACCGCCTGCTCCAGGGCGAGGTCGGCTCCGGCAAGACCATGGTCGCCCTGCGCGCCATGCTCGCCGTCGTCGACGCCGGGGGGCAGGCCGCGATGCTGGCGCCCACCGAGGTCCTCGCCCAGCAGCACCACCGCTCGATCGTCGAGATGATGGGGGAGCTGGCCGAGGGCGGCATGCTCGGCGGCGCCGAGAACGCCACCAAGGTCGTCCTGCTCACCGGCTCCATGGGCGCCGCCGCCCGCCGCCGCGCCCTGCTCGACCTGACCACCGGCGAGGCCGGCATCGTCATCGGCACCCACGCCCTGATCGAGGACAAGGTCCGCTTCCACGACCTGGGCCTCGTCGTCGTCGACGAACAGCACCGCTTCGGCGTCGAGCAGCGCGACGCCCTGCGCGGCAAGGGCACCCAGCCCCCCCACCTGCTCGTCATGACCGCCACGCCCATCCCGCGCACCGTCGCCATGACCGTCTTCGGCGACCTGGAGACCTCCGTCCTGGACCAGCTCCCGGCCGGCCGCTCCCCGATCTCCAGTCACGTCGTCCCCGCCGCCGACAAACCGCACTTCCTCGCCCGTGCCTGGGAACGGGTCCGCGAGGAGGTCTCCCAGGGCCACCAGGCGTACGTCGTCTGCCCCCGCATCGGCGACGAGGACGAGGACCCCGGAAAGCGCAAACCGCCCGCCGACGCCCAGGGCGACGACGCGAAACGGCCCCCGCTCGCCGTCCTGGAGGTCGCCGGACACCTCGCCGAGGGCCCCCTCGCGGGCCTGCGCGTCGAGATCCTGCACGGCCGGATGCCCCCCGACGACAAGGACGCCGTCATGCGCCGCTTCGCCGCCGGCGAGACCGACGTCCTGGTGGCTACCACCGTCATCGAGGTCGGCGTCAACGTCCCGAACGCCACGGCGATGGTCATCATGGACGCCGACCGCTTCGGCGTCTCCCAGCTCCACCAGTTGCGCGGCCGGGTCGGACGCGGCTCCGCCCCCGGCCTGTGCCTGCTGGTCACCGAGGCGCCCCCGGCGAGCGGGGCCCGGCAGCGCCTGGACGCCGTCGCCGCCACCCTCGACGGCTTCGCGCTCTCCCGCGTCGACCTGGAACAGCGCCGCGAGGGCGACGTCCTCGGCCAGGCCCAGTCCGGCGCCCGCAGTTCGCTGCGCGTCCTCGCCGTCATCGAGGACGAGGAGATCATCGCCGAGGCCCGCGAGGAGGCCGCGGCCCTGGTCGCCGCCGACCCGGACCTCACCCGGCTGCCCGGACTGCGCACCGCGCTGGACGCGCTCCTGGACGCGGAACGGGAGCAGTACCTGGAGAAGGGCTGACAGACTGGACGGGGCAGCGCCCCTGCCCCGTGCCGCCGCACGGCGGCCCGGCCACCGCACCCACACCACCGTGAAGGACCCGAGATGACCCGCGTGATCGCCGGACGGGCCGGCGGACGCCGCCTGGCCGTTCCGCCGGGCAACGGCACCCGCCCCACCTCCGACCGCGCGCGCGAGGGCCTCTTCTCCACCTGGCAGTCCCTGCTCGGCGGCCCCCTCGACGGCCTCCGCGTCCTCGACCTGTACGCGGGCTCCGGCGCCGTCGGACTGGAGGCCCTCTCCCGCGGCGCGGCCCACGTGCTGCTGGTGGAGGCCGACCCCCGGGCCGCCCGCACCCTCCGGGAGAACGCGCGCTCCCTCGGCCTGCCCGGCGCCGAGACGCGCACCGGGAAGGCCGAGCAGACCGTCCGCGCCGCGCCCCCGGCCGACCCGTACGACGTGGTCTTCCTCGACCCGCCCTACGCGGTCTCCGACGACGATCTCCGGGAGATCCTCCTCACACTCCGTACCGGGGGGTGGCTCGCGCCGGACTCGCTCGTCACCGTGGAGCGCAGCACCAGAGGCGGTGAGTTCGGCTGGCCGGACGGCTTCGACGCACTCCGTGCCCGTCGCTACGGCGAGGGAACGTTTTGGTACGGTCGCGCCGCCTCTACGTGCGAAGACGCACGATGACCGGACCGGAGAGCGAGGGACCACCAGTGCGCCGAGCAGTCTGTCCCGGGTCGTTCGACCCGATCACCAACGGACACCTCGACATCATCGCCCGTGCCTCCAGCCTCTACGACGAGGTGTACGTCGCGGTGATGATCAACCAGGCCAAGAAGGGCCTCTTCGACGTCGACGAGCGGATCGACCTCATCCGCCGGGTCACCGCCGAGTACGGCAACGTGCGCGTGGAGTCCTTCCACGGACTGCTCGTCGACTTCTGCAAGCAGCGCGAGATCCCCGCCATCGTCAAGGGCCTGCGCGCGGTCAGCGACTTCGACTACGAACTCCAGATGGCCCAGATGAACAACGGGCTGTCCGGGGTCGAGACCCTGTTCATCCCGACCAACCCCACCTACAGCTTCCTCTCGTCCTCCCTGGTCAAAGAGGTCGCCACCTGGGGCGGAGACGTCTCCCACCTGGTCCCGGAGCTGGTCCACGGCGCCCTGGCCGAACGGCTGGGGAGGGACTGACCCGCGCCCCGCGCGGCGCGGTGGGCTGACAAACCGTCACCCGGTGTCCCCGGGCGGGCCGTGGGTCGTACAGTCGTCCCGTCCGTCTCCAACACAGCTGTAGAGAGTGGCGAGCACACGGTGGACGTGCAGAAGAAGCTCGACGAGATCGTCACGATGGTCTCCGGCGCCCGCGCCATGCCCATGTCGGCCTCGTGCGTGGTCAACCGCGCCGAGCTGCTCTCCCTGCTGGAGGAACTCCGCACCGAGCTGCCCGGCTCGCTGGCGCAGGCCCAGGAGCTGATCGGCGACCGGGAACAGATGGTCGCGCAGGCCCGCCAGGAGGCCGAGCGGATCATCGAGGGCGCCCACGCCGAGCGCGGCTCCCTCGTCGCCGGCACCGAGGTCGCCCGCCGCTCCCAGGCCGAGGCCGACCGCATCCTCGCCGAGGCCCGCCAGGAGGCCGAGGAGGTCCGCGCCGAGGCCGACGACTACGTCGACTCCAAGCTCGCCAACTTCGAGGTCGTCCTCACCAAGACCCTCGGTTCCGTCGGCCGAGGGCGCGAGAAGCTCCTCGGCACCGGGCCGGGCCTGGACGAGAACGGCTACGAGGACGAGGACGCCCCCGAGCGCAGCCACGACCCGGAGACGCTGCGCCGCGACGCCGACTCCTACGTCGACTCCAAGCTCGGCGCCTTCGAGGCGGTGCTGGCCAAGACGCTGGAGGCGGTCGGCCGCGGCCGGCAGAAGCTGCACGGCCGGATCGCCACCGACGACCTCGGCGCCCTCGCCGACGACACCACCACGGTCCGGCACTCCAGCGACGCCGACTACCTCGCCGACCTCGCGGCCCTCTCCGACGCCCCCGCGGCCCCGCTCCGCGCCCCGGAGTACGACGGGCGGCAGCCCGCCGCCGCCGGGTACGGCGAGCGGCAGCCGGCCGCGGCCCAGGCGGCGCCCGAGACCGCCCAGCCCGCCTACGGCTACGCCCAGCAGCCCGACCCCTACGCCGGCTACGCGCAGCAGGGCTACGACGGCGGACAGGACGCCTACGGCTACCCGCAGCAGCCCGACCCGTACGCCACCGGCGGCTACGCGCAGCCCGGCGCCGACCCGTACCAGGCCGGTTACGACACCGGGCAGCAGCCCGCGTACGACACCGGACAGCAGGGCGGCTACCCGGCGCTCCCGCCGGCGACGCCGCAGGCCCAGCCGCAGGTCCTCGACGAGACCAGCCTCTTCGACACCAGCATGATCAGCGCCGAACAGCTCCGCGCCTACGAGCAGGGCCGCGGGCTCTAGGAGAGGGTCCGGGGCGGTGCCCGCGGCCCGGTACCGAATTGGGCCGAGCGCCGAACGTCCAGTATCCTGGCTCATCGGTCGCGTGTACGTCCGCGATCGCCGCTGCCCGGGAACACCGCAGGGCGGCGTCCCCCTCAGTCACGGAGACCGAAAGCAGGAATGGTTCTGAACGCGCGCTTGGACCACCGTGATCCCCTCGTGTTCGACACGCACGAGCTGGGACGACGGCCGGGTGCGCTCCAGCGCCTGAACCGCACCGTCGACGCCCCCAGGGACCTGGGGATCAAGGGGGTCATCGGAGTGCCGGAGGGCGCCCCGGTGGAGCTCGGACTCCGGCTGGAATCCGTCATGGACGGAGTCCTCGTCACGGGTACCGCCCGTGCGCGGGCCGAGGGGGAGTGCGTAAGGTGTCTGGAGCCGCTGGAGCAGGAGCTCGAAGCGGACTTCCAGGAGTTGTTCTCGTACCCTGACGCCGACGACCGGGGCCGCGCCAGCGCGGAACCGGGCGACGACGCCGAGGACGACGAGGACAGGCTCTTCGTCGAGGACGGTCTGATCGGCCTCGAACCCGTGCTGCGCGACGCGGTGGTGCTCGCACTGCCGATGCAGCCGGTGTGCCGGGAAGACTGCCCGGGTCTGTGCTCCGAGTGCGGGGCGCGCCTGGCGGACGATCCGGACCACCACCACGACGCCGTCGACATTCGTTGGGCGGCATTGCAGGGACTCGCCGGATCACTCGGAGACGGCGAGAAGGACGATATGAGCGGCGACGCGCCTCGTTCAGCAGACGCCGCCGAGAAGCAGGAGTAGTAGCCGTGGCCGTTCCCAAGCGGAAGATGTCGCGCAGCAACACGCGCCACCGCCGGTCGCAGTGGAAGGCTGCGGTCCCCACCCTGGTTGCGTGCGAGCGCTGCCACGAGCCCAAGCAGCAGCACATCGCGTGCCCGTCTTGCGGCACTTACAACAAGCGCCAGGTCCTCGAGGTCTGAGCGGCTGGTGAGAGGCACTGTGTCCACGCCCAAAAAGCAGTCGTCCCGCACCGTCGGGAACGGACCGGCGGACCACACGGCCTCGTCCCACACGCTTCTGGAAGGGCGGCTCGGCTATCAGGTCGAGTCCGCCCTTCTGGTGCGTGCGCTCACCCACCGTTCCTACGCGTACGAGAACGGCGGTCTGCCGACGAACGAGCGACTGGAGTTCCTCGGTGACTCCGTGCTCGGCCTCGTCGTCACCGACACGCTGTACCGCACCCACCCCGATCTGCCCGAAGGCCAACTGGCCAAGCTGCGGGCCGCGGTGGTCAACTCGCGCGCACTGGCGGAGGTGGGCCGCGGGCTCGACCTCGGCTCCTTCATCCGGCTCGGCCGCGGTGAAGAGGGCACGGGCGGCCGGGACAAGGCGTCCATCCTCGCCGACACCCTCGAAGCGGTGATCGGCGCGGTCTACCTCGACCAGGGACTGGACGCGGCGGCGGAGCTGGTGCACCGCCTGTTCGACCCCCTGATCGAGAAGTCCTCGAACCTCGGTGCCGGACTGGACTGGAAGACGTCCCTCCAGGAACTCACCGCGACCGAGGGGCTCGGCGTCCCCGAGTACCTGGTCACGGAGACCGGACCCGACCACGAGAAGACCTTCACTGCTGCCGCCCGCGTCGGAGGCGTCTCGTACGGCACCGGCACCGGCCGCAGCAAGAAGGAGGCGGAGCAGCAGGCCGCGGAATCCGCCTGGCGCTCCATCCGGGCGGCGGCGGACGAACGCGCCGCGGCCGAGGCCACCGCCGAGGAGGCCGGGGCGGCCGAGCCCGCCGGGGTCGCCGAGGCGGGCGCCGACGCGCCCGCGGCCTCCGCCTGACCCACCCGCGTACGACCGCGCGCCCGTCCCGGACCCGGGGCGGGCGTTCGCTCGTCCACCGGCCCACCCGAGGGGATGCCATGCCCGAGTTGCCCGAGGTCGAGGTCGTCCGGCGCGGACTGGAGCGCTGGATCGCCCACCGGACCGTCGCGGACGCCGCCGTCCTGCACCCGCGCGCGGTCCGCCGGCACCTCGCCGGCCCCGACGACTTCGCCCACCGGCTCAAGGGCCACCGCATCGGCACGCCCAGCCGCCGTGGCAAGTACCTGTGGCTGCCGCTGGCGGACACCGGACAGGCGGTCCTCGCCCACCTCGGCATGAGCGGCCAGCTCCTGGTCCAGCCGCACGAGGCACCGCCGGAGAAGCACCTCCGCGTCCGGGTGACCTTCGCGGACGGCGTCGACACCGAGCTGCGCTTCGTCGACCAGCGCACCTTCGGCGGCCTGTCCCTGCACGACACCGGTCCCGACGGGCTGCCCGACGTCATCGCGCACATCGCCCGCGACCCGCTCGACCCGCTCTTCGACGACGAGGCGTTCCACCTCGCCCTGCGCCGCAAGCGCACCACCGTCAAACGCGCGCTGCTCGACCAGTCCCTGATCAGCGGCGTCGGCAACATCTACGCCGACGAGGCGCTGTGGCGCTCCCGCCTGCACTACGAACGGCCCACCGCGACGCTCACCCGCCCCCGCACCGCCGCACTCCTCGGCCACGTCCGGGACGTGATGAACGAGGCCCTGGCCGTCGGCGGCACCAGCTTCGACAGCCTCTACGTCAACGTCAACGGGGAGTCCGGCTACTTCGACCGCTCCCTGGACGCCTACGGCCGCGAGGGCCTGCCCTGCCGCCGCTGCGGCACCCCGGTCCGGCGCCGCCCCTGGATGAACCGCTCCAGCTACTTCTGCCCCGCCTGCCAGCGCCCGCCCCGGGCGTCGTAGCGCGCCCCGGCCTCCTGGACGGCTCCCCGCGAGGCCGGGGGCCGTCCGCTCACCTCACCTCCGCGCGACACCGTCCCGCAGCGTCCACGCGTGCGCCCCTCCGGGGCCCGTGGCGGGCGGTTGTCTCAGTAGCCGAAGAAGTGCGGGGGCGGTTCTCTGACCTGCGCCCACGTAATCGATCAACGCTGCGACCTGCGACTTAGCTGTCGGTGGTTGTCAGCGTTGGTCGTCTTTGAGCGCCCCCGCACGGCCCAGAGACGGCCCGAGTGGGGATGCCCGCCTCTCCTTTATCTCCCCCCCTCATCCCCACCACCCCCACCACCCCCACCACCCTTGACCGTGAGTTGGCAACGGTGAGAGGTCGGCTCCGAGACTTTGGGCTGGAGCTGCCATGGGGCGAGTGATCATGGCCCATTAAGCTGATGGCGAGTCGGGCAGTCTGTGGACCTGCCCGTTAAAGCACGACGTTGGGCCATGATCTTCGAGGCTCGCCCCATGGTGGCTGCCTAAAGTCTCGGAGCCGACCGGCCCCCGCCGGCGCAGTCGTACGGTGCTCGACTCATAGCTTCCGGCCCTATCCACACGTGGGCGCGCGTCGGCGCAGCGCGGGCGGAGCGGGCCGAAGGCAGGAGCGGCGCCCGGAGCGGAGCCGGGAGCGCGCCCGGCGGAGCGGAGCGCAGCCGGGGCTTGATGAGGTAGAGAAACCTGTAACTGGTGCCTGGCTTGGCACGATGGCCTGCGGCTCAGAGCTAAGGGCGGGCCTGCTCCGATTGCAGCGCCTTCAGAACAGACTCAGGATCGCCGTTGTAGACGATGTGCGGCTCAGCGGGCTCCGGGGCAATGAATCGAGAGCGGTAGCGGATCAGATCGCTTTCGGCGAAGTAGATCGAGTTCGGATCGTCCTCGTGCCGGGCGTTGCGCTTGCTCACGCGGGACCACAGCTCTTCGTGGCTGGCCTCCAGATAGACGACCACGGAGATCGCTCCACCTTCGGTAGCAACCGATCGCCAGTGAGCACGGTCCTCCGGCGTCCAAAAGCCATGGTCCACCACCACATCGTGCCCGGCCTGGAGCTGCTCACGGAGTTCCACTGCCGTCTCTTCAAGAATCGGCCGCTCAAGGGTCGGGAACGTCCCTCGGGGAAAGTCGACCCCGTACACCCCATGTCGGCGGAACATTTCCTCGTCCGGGCAGAGTCTGACGAACCCTTGCGCTGTCAGCGCACGGGCCAGAGTCGTCTTCCCTGAACCAGGTAGGCCCACCATCAGGACGCAGAACGGTCGGCGAGCGACATTCACTGGGCGACTTCCGATTCCGTCTGCCACGTACGGCCGGGGCCGCCGAGGTCGACACCGTACTCAACGACGGCACCTTCACTGTCAACGAACCTCGCAGTCATGACGACCACAGGGTCTCGCGGGGCCTTCTCGGGGTCTAGCTCCAACAGCTTCGCGTCGTCAGGAGTCAGCAGCCGAGCCGACGCGGTGTCGAACCGGTGTGTGATGGGGCGACCGGTTGCCTGCGCGATGAGTTGCAGGGAGGTTCCTCCCGTCAGTCGCTCGCTGCTCGTGAGCTGTGGAATCAGCTCTCCGTACCGGGCGGGAATCCATGACGTTGAGTGCGCGACGATGCCGTGTCGGTCGCGGTAGACGCGGCTGCGCCGGATCACCTTCGAGTTGGGCTTGAGGTCCAGCGCTTGGGCCACTTCTGCGGGCGCCGGCACCACCGAAGCTCGATGTGAGTCGGACCGTTCGCCGGTTCCCCAACTAGATCCGGTGCGGCGGCCTCGATCCTGGCGCTGAGCCCCGGAGGACATAGGAGCAGGGCGGTCCAGAACCTCGGTGCCGATGCCGTGGATGCCCCTGACAAGGCCCTCGTTGCGCAGCTTCCGCAGAGCCTTCTCGGCAGTCGCAGTGCTAACGCTCCACTCCTGCGACAGGTTCTTGATGCTCGGCAGAAGCGTGCCCGGCTGGAGTTCGCCGGATGTGATCAGTTCCGTGTAGTGGGCGGCAATCTGCGCATAGGGCGCTCGATTGTCGGCCTGGTCAGCCATGGGGGCCATCTCCCTCGTCTCAGTTGGCTACATCCCTAGCGTACCCCTTGACACCCTAAGGTGCCCTAGGGAACCTTAGGGATGTGCCTCCTGTGCGAATGAGCGAGGCCCAGCACCTACTACGTCTGCCCAGGGGCGGCGCTCAACCGCCAAGAAGAACCGCCGCCCCTGGCTCCCTCGAAGGGAAGTCCCATCATGCCTGGAACCTTGGTTGCGTCGCACGCTCTGTCTGCGGCTCCGGTCAAGACGGTGAACGGGTGCCCGTCCTGCGGCGGCACGCTCGTGGACCTGGACGGAGACGGTTCGCTGACGGGGTTCGTCGGCGCGCTGGTCCCGTGCTGCTGCACGACCTCCAGCCAGGGGCGGAGCCTGTCGTGTGTCTGCCACATCGAGGGCTACCTCCTGGACGGTGGCTTCACCGGCTGGGTCGTTGACGCCCCCTTCGCCGACGACAAGCCGTTCTTCCGCCCGTGCTCGGCGCACTCGCCCGCCCGCACGAAGGCGGTCGCCAAGCTGCTGGTGGGTGCCGCGTGACGGTGTTCCCCGTCCCCTCGGAGGCCGTGGCCGGTGCTGCGGCCTCCCTGGGCTGTGACCCCACAACGCTGGCCGACCTGCTGCGGGTGGCCAACGCTCCGGGCTTCGACCGCTGGCAGGAACAGGTTCGCCGTACGGGCGGCTGCTCGAACCCCATCCGCCTGATGGGCCAGACCGTGACCCGCGACCGCGTGACCGGGGATGTGCTCTACTCCTACAGCACCGAGCACGAGCCGGACGGCGCTCTCCGGGTGGCCTGCGGCAACCGCCGTGCCTCCCGCTGCCCGGCCTGCGCCTGGACCTACGCCGGGGACACCTACCACCTGATCCGTGCCGGGATCACCGGGGACGCACGCAAGGACGTACCCGCCACCGTGCGGGATCACCCCCGTGTCTTCGCCACCCTCACCGCCCCGTCCTTCGGACCCGTGCACAACCGGCCCGACTCCGGGCGCTGCCGCTGCGGGCACACGCATACCGAGGACGCCCCGGAGCTGGGCACGGCCCTCGCCCCCGAACGGTACGACTACGCGGGCGCGGTGCTGTGGAACAACTTCGCCTCCGACCTGTGGCGCCGCTTCACCATCTACCTGCGCCGCGAGATCGCCGCCCACGCAGGACTAACCCAGGCGGCAATGAAGGAGGTATGCCGGGTCTCCTTCGGCAAGGTCGCCGAGTTCCAGAAACGCGGCTCCGTCCACTTCCACGCCGTGGTCCGCCTCGACGGCCCCGACGGACCCGACACCGCCCCGCCGGCGTGGGCCACGGTCGCTCTCCTGGACGCCGCGATCCGCGCTGCCGCCGCCCGCGTCTCCGTACCGGTCCCCGCATCCGGCGACTTCCCCGCCCGCACCCTGCGGTGGGGTGACCAGGTCGACGTGCAACCCATCGGCGCCCTCGGACATGAGGAACTGACCGAACAGGCCGTGGCCTCCTACGTCGCCAAGTACGCCACCAAAGCGGCCGAGACGACCGGCACCGTTGACCGCCGGATCGGGGAGCTGTCCGAGCTGGACAAGCTGCCCCTGCCCGCGCACACGCGACGGCTCATCGAAGCGGGCTGGGACCTGGACGACTCCTACCCGGATCGCCTGCTGGCGCGCTGGGCTCACATGCTCGGCTTCCGCGGGCACTTCTCGACCAAGAGCCGCCAGTACTCCACCACGCTCGGCGCCCTCCGCCAGGTCCGCGCCGACTACCGCGCACGCCAGGAACGCCGCGAACGCGGGCTCTCCGAAGACCTCGACGACACGGAGGGCTCCACGCTCGTGCTCGCCCACTGGACCTACGCCGGACAGGGCCACACCCCCGGTGAATCCTGGCTGGCTGCATCGATCGCCCGTGAGCTGCACCTGAACCGCGAGACAGCACGCGAAGCACTCGCCGACCTGCACGACATGGACGACATGGAGGTGTGGGCGTGAAGCGCTCGTTGCCCGACCGCTACCTGACCCCGGTCGACCTGGCTGACCTCCTCGGCGTCCCGGTCGAGACCGTCTATCAGTGGCGCCGCAAGCAGACCGGACCGCGCGGCTTCCGCGTCGGCCGGCACCTTCGCTTCGACCCCGAAGACGTTCGCGTCTGGGTCCAGTCCCAGATGGAGAGGGCCGCCTGATGGCCGGACACGTACAAGACCGCTGGTACAAGGTCGAGACCGGCACCGACGGCAAGACCGTCAAGGTCAAGACCGACCGCTTCGGCGTCGGCCTGCGCTACCGCGCCCGCTACGTCGGCCCTGACGGCTCCGAGAAGTCCAAGAGCTTCCCTGACAAGCAGAAGCGCAAGGCGGAGCAGTGGTTGGCCAATATCGAGGCCGACATGTCGCGCGGCGACTACGTGGATCCCGTGGCTGGCAAGGTCACGTTCGAGCAGTACGCCACTGAGTGGATGGCCTCGCAGATCACTGACCCGCTGACCCGTGAGTCGGTGGAGAGTCGTCTCCGCCTGCACGCGATTCCGTACCTGGGCTCTCGGCCGCTGGCCTCCTTCACACCGTCGCATCTGCGGGTCTGGCTGCGGACGCTGGAGGATCGGGGCCTCTCCGCCGGGTATCGACGCGGCATCTTCGCTCACGTGTCGACGGTGTTCACCTCCGCCGTGGAAGACCGAATCATTCGCGCCAACCCGTGCAGCGCTCGGTCCGTGCGTGCGCCGCGTCTGGAGCCACGCAAGGTCAAGCCGTGGCCTGCTGAGCGGATCATGGATGTGCGCTCGGCCCTGCCGGACCGCTATCAGGCGCTCGTCAACGTCGCTGCCGGATGCGGCCTGCGTCAAGGGGAGGTCTTCGGCCTCGCCGTGGAAGACGTCGACTTCCTCGGGGGAGTGGTCCACGTCGTCCGGCAGGTCAAGCTACTGCGTTTGCACCGGCCGGTGTTCGCTCCCCCGAAGGGCGGCAAGGAACGTGACGTGCCTCTGCCGCAGTCCGTCGCCTTCGCTCTGGCCGCTCACCTCAAGAGCCACCCCGCGACGCGGATCACGCTTCCGTGGAAAAACCTCGACGGTCCGCCGGTCACGGCATCGCTCATCTTCACTGGCCCTGCCGGGCTGCCGCTCGACCGGAACCGCTTCAACGATCGCGTGTGGCGGCCGGCGCTTCGGGCCGCGAGTGTCGAGGCCGGTCGGGACAACGGCATGCATGCCTTGCGGCACTTCTATGCCTCGGTGCTGCTGGACGCGGGGGAGAGCATCAAGGCTCTCAGCGAGTACCTGGGGCACCACGACCCCGGCTTCACGCTGCGGACGTACACGCACCTGATGCCGTCGAGCGGGTCCCGGACCCAGGCCGCCGTGGATCGCGTCTTCTCTGACGAGGGGCCTGCCGCTGACGGCCCGGAGAGGGCCCACGAGGGCGACTAGCCCGCTGACCTGCGGTTATCTCAGTAGCCGAAGTTCTGGGTCCACCAGGGGCCGCCGGGGGCGAAGTGGACGCCCACGCCGAGGGTGCGGAAGTCGCAGTTCAGGATGTTGGCGCGGTGGCCGGGGCTGTTCATCCAGGCGTCCATCACCGCCTGCGCGTCGGCCTGGCCCCGGGCGATGTTCTCGCCGCCGAGGTTGGCGATGCCGGCCTTCTCCGCCCGGTCCCAGGGCGTGGCGCCGCTCGGGTCGGTGTGGTCGAAGAAGCCCTGGGTGGCCATGGCCCTGCTGAAGTTCTCGGCGAGGTCGCGCAGCGCGCTGTTGGCGGCGACTGGGCTGCACCCGGCCCTGGCCCGCTCCTCGTTGACCAGTGTGAGCACCGCGGCCTCCGCCGCGGCCCGCTCGGAGACGGTGACCGGTGCCTCGACCCGCTGGGGCGCCTTCGTCTCCGTACGCGGGGGCGTGGCGGGCGACTTGGTGCCGGGCGCCGCCTCCCGCTCCGACGTCTCGGAGGGCGCCTCGTCGGCCGTCGGGGCCGGGGCGGAGGGCGTGGCGGACGGGGCGGCGGGGGCGGTGGAGGAGCCGGGGGTGGAGGGCGAGGCCGTACGGCCCGTGCCGCGGCTCGTGGACGCCTCGGCGCCGTGGCCGGCCTCCGCGCTGCCGGAGGTGCCGCCCAGCCCCGCCGGGCTGTTGGTGGGCCCGCCGTCGGCCTGGACCCGGTCGGAGCCGCCGGCGTCACCGCCGATCCGGTAGTTCTCCAGGCCCGGCACCGCGCCCGTGGCGACGGCGACCGTGCCGAGGGCCACGGCGGCGGAGACGCCGAGCAGGCCCGTGCGGACCGGGGTGGCGGCCTTCTTCTTGCGGCGGCGGTGCGCGCCGGAGCGCTGCGGGCCGTCGGCGGGCGTGTAGACCTCCGGCGCGTGCACCTCGTGCGCGTGGTCCTCGCCGGGGAGGTCGACCATGCGGCGGGCCTGCGGGGGCACCGCGGCCTGCGGCTCGTCCGGCGCGAAGAGGTAGGCCTCGCTGCGCGCCCGCGCCTCGGAGTACGCGTCGGGGTTCAGGTAGGGAGCGATGCCCATGGTGGGGCGGCCGTCGGCGTCCCGGCCGAGTGGGCGGGGGTCCCTGCCCGCCGGGCCGTCCGGCTGCTGTCCCCCCGCGGCGCGGCCCGTGGCGGCGCGGCCGGCGTCGGAGCGTCGGTGGCGTCCCATGTCCTGGCCTTCCTCGTCCTGGCGGTCGACGACCTTCATGATCACCACTGAACTCACACGATCGAGTGAGTTTCATATGAGATTCATTGGGTGGGGACGGTACCGCATGGGCCAGGGGCCGCGGGTGCCCGGAGGGAGTTTGACCGGTTAGGTTGCCCTCATGAGCGAGGACGCGCGACTGGTGGCATGGGTGCGGGGACGGGTACAAGGGGTGGGTTTCCGCTGGTTCACCCGCGCCCGGGCGCTGGAACTCGGCGGACTGAGTGGTTTCGCTCTCAATGTGGCCGACGGCCGGGTCCAGGTCGTCGCCGAGGGCCCGAGGGACCGCTGCGAAGCCCTGCTCGACTGGCTGCGCGGTGACGACACGCCCGGCCGCGTGGAGGGCGTCACGGAGATCTGGGACACACCGCGCGGCGGCTACGACGGCTTCGCGATCCGCTGACACCGGCCCTCCCGGCGCCCGGCACGAGCTGCGTGCCGCGCCCCGCCGGGAGGGAAAACGAGCAGGTGGTTGCCAAGGCGGCCGGCTCGTGACAGGCTCCGGACGGCAGAGTGATCGCCACGCCCCGAGGGCCCCGCAGGAGTCGCGGCGCCGCCGTCCGACGGCCGCGCGCCCCCGGCGCCCGCCGATACGGGGCGTGATCGTGTTGACCGTCAAACTTTTTGGTGAGACGCTGAAAGCCCCGCGCACCTGAGCTGTTTGGCATGGTTGAACGGCAGTGCGGCTCACGAATGCCAGGCATCGCGGGTGCGAATCCCTCACGACCCACACCGCATCGGTCGGTCACTCATTGTGGAGGACCATCCATCATGGCAAAGGCGCTTCTCGGTTACGTCGGCGGCTCCGACCCTCGACTCCTCGCCGAGATGCGACGGCTCCAGCAGCGCGTCCAGGACCTGGAATCCGAGCTCGTACGGATCCAGGCGGAGAACGACGCCCTGGCGGCTGCCGCCTCTCACGAAAGGATCATGGAGAGCATGGAGAGCGTTGACGCACACCAGGCGGAGCCTGCGCTCACCTGATCACCGTAATCGCTCCAGGGTTCCATGACGGCACAGCAGTGGTTGCGCCGCCCGTCAACCGCTTCGTTGTCCGAGTTGCAAGGGACGCTTCGGCGTCCCTTCTTTCTTGCCCGCCCCCTTCGGTCGCTCCGCGTCCCCGCCCCGCCCCCGTTCGTTCCCCGTGCGTTCCTTGAAGCCTTCAACGTCTGGTCTGCCCTGCCCGTTCACCCGTGAAACCGCGCCGGTTCACCGGTTCGTGGAGCGAGATGTCCGAGAAAGGTAGAGTCGGGCCGCGTGCACCTGAAGGCCCTGACCCTCCGCGGATTCAAGTCGTTCGCCTCCGCGACCACCCTCCGGTTCGAACCGGGCATCACCTGTGTCGTCGGCCCCAACGGCTCGGGCAAGTCCAATGTCGTGGACGCGCTGAGCTGGGTCATGGGCGAACAGGGGGCCAAGTCGCTGCGCGGCGGCAAGATGGAGGACGTCATCTTCGCCGGCACCACCGGCCGCCCGCCGCTCGGCCGGGCCGAGGTGTCGCTGACCATCGACAACTCCGACGGCGCCCTGCCCATCGAGTACGCCGAGGTCACCATCACGCGGACCATGTTCCGCAACGGCGGCAGCGAGTACCAGATCAACGGCGACACCTGCCGGCTCCTCGACATCCAGGAACTGCTCTCCGACTCCGGCATCGGCCGGGAGATGCACGTCATCGTCGGGCAGGGCCAGCTCGACTCCGTCCTGCACGCCGACCCCGCCGGACGCCGGGCCTTCATCGAGGAGGCCGCCGGGGTCCTCAAGCACCGCAAGCGCAAGGAGAAGGCCCTCCGCAAGCTCGACTCCATGCAGGCCAACCTCGCCCGCGTGCAGGACCTGACGGAGGAACTCCGGCGCCAGCTCAAGCCGTTGGGCCGCCAGGCCGCCGTCGCCCGGCGGGCCGCCGTCATCCAGGCCGACCTGCGCGACGCCCGGCTGCGGCTGCTCGCCGACGACCTCGTACGGCTGCGGGAGGCGCTGCGGGCCGAGGTCGCCGACGAGGCCGCGCTCAAGGAGCGCAAGGAGGCCGCCGAACGCGAACTCGCCCGCGCGCTGCACGGCGAATCCCTGCTGGAGGACGAGGTGCGCCGGCTCGCGCCCCGCCTCCAGAGCGCCCGGCAGACCTGGTACGAACTGTCCCAGCTCGCCGAGCGGGTACGCGGCACGGTCTCGCTGGCCGACGCGCGCGTGCAGAGCGCCCGCTCCGCCCCCGTCGAGGAACGGCGCGGCCGGGACCCGGAGGAACTGGAACGCGAGGCCGCCCGCGTCCGCGAGCAGGAGGCCGAACTCGACGCCGCCCGCGAGGCGGCCGAACGCGCCCTGGAGGACACGGTCGCCCACCGCGGCGAGCTGGAGGCCGAACTCGCCCGCGAGGAACGCCGCCTGCGGGACGTCGCCCGCGCCCTCGCGGACCGCCGCGAGGGACTGGCCCGTCTCGGCGCCCAGGCGGGCGCGGCCCGTTCGCGCGCCGCCGCGGCCCAGGCCGAGATCGAGCGGCTGGCCGCCGCCCGGGACGAGGCACGCCTGCGGGCCGCCGCCGCGCAGGAGGAGTACGCGTCCCTCCGGGCCGAGGTCGACGGGCTGGACGCGGACGACCGTGATCTCGCCGAGCGGTACGAAGCCGCCCGGGTCCGGCTCGCCGAGTCGCAGAACGCCCTGGACGCCGCCCGCGACGCGCTCGCCGCCACCGAACGGGAACGGGCCGCCACCCAGGCCCGCCACGACGCCCTCGCCCTGGGGCTGCGCCGCAAGGACGGCACCGGCGCCCTCCTCGCCGCGGGGGACCGCCTCGGCGGCCTGCTCGGACCGGCCGCCGAACTGCTCACCGTCGCCCCCGGCCACGAGACGGCCCTCGCCGCGGCCTTCGGCGCCGCCGCCGACGCCGTCGCGGTCGCCTCCCCCTCGGCCGCCGCGGAAGCCCTGCGCCTGCTCCGCAAGCAGGACGCGGGCCGAGCCGCCCTGCTCCTCGCCGGCGCCCCCGACGACCCGCCGGGGGCGCGCCGGACCGGCGACACACCGGCGCGGGCGGGAGCGGACGACGTGCCGCGAGACGGGCGGTTCGGCGACACTCCGGGCGAGCGGCAGCCCGCTGACACGCCGGGGCCTGCGCACCCGTCCGACACGCCGCACCACGCGCACCGGCCCGGCGAAGCGCCGCCGCCCCCGTCCGGGGCTTTCCCCCTCGCCGCCGACCTCGTCCGCGGCCCCGCCGAACTGCTGCCCGCCGTCCGGCGCCTGCTGCGCGGGATCGTCGTCGTGGGGACCCTGGAGGACGCCGAGGAACTGGTCCGGGCCCGGCCGGGGCTCACCGCGGTCACCGCCGAGGGCGACCTGCTGGGCGCCCACTACGCGCAGGGCGGCTCCGCGGGTGCCCCCAGCCTGCTGGAGGTCCGGGCCTCCGTCGACGAGGCCGCCGCCGCGCTCCGCGACCTGGACGCCCGCTGCGGGCGACTGACCGTCGCCCGCGCCACGGCGGCGGAGGAGCACTCCCGCCGCGCCGCCCTCGTCGAGGAACTGGGCGAGCGGCGCCGCGAGGCCGACCGGGAGAAGTCCTCCGTCGCCCAGCGCCTGGGCCGGCTCGCCGGACAGGCCCGGGGCGCCGCCGGGGAGGCGGAGCGGGCCGAGGCCGCCGCCGACCGGGCCCAGGAGGCCCTGGAGAAGGCCCTCGCCGAGGCCGGGGAACTGGCCGAGCGGCTCACCGCCGCCGAGGAGGCGCCCGGCGAGGAGGAGCCCGACACCTCCGTACGCGACCGGCTGGCCGCCGACGGGGCCAACGCCCGCCAGACCGAGATGGAGGCCCGCCTCCAGCTCCGTACGCACGAGGAGCGGGTCAAGGGGCTCGCCGGACGGGCCGACTCCCTCGACCGGGCCGCCCGCGCGGAACGTGAGGCACGCGCGCGTGCCGAACGCCTCCGGGCCCGCCTCCGCCACGAGGAGGCCGTCGCCGAGGCCGTCTCCCGCGGCGCCCGGCAGCTCCTCGCCCACGTCGAGGTCTCCCTCACCCGAGCCGACGAGGAGCGCGCCGCGGCGGAGGCCGCCAAGACCCGCCGCGAGGAGGAACTGACCGCCGCCCGGGCCGCCGGACGCGACCTCAAGGCGGAGCTGGACAAGTTGACGGATTCGGTTCACCGCGGCGAGGTACTCGGCGCCGAGAAGCGGCTGCGCATCGAGCAGCTGGAGACGAAGGCGCTGGAGGAACTGGGTGTCGAACCGGCGGGGCTGGAGGCGGAGTACGGTCCGCACCGGCCCGTGCCACCCTCGCCCCCCGCCGACGGCGAGGAACCGCCGGAGGACCCGGAGCACCCCCGCAACCGGCCCCGGCCCTTCGTCCGCGCCGAGCAGGAGAAGCGGCTGAAGGCGGCCGAGCGCGCCTACCAGCAGCTCGGCAAGGTCAACCCGCTGGCCCTGGAGGAGTTCGCGGCCCTGGAGGAGCGCCACCGTTTCCTCGGAGAGCAGCTCCAGGACCTCCGGCAGACCCGGGCCGACCTGCTCCAGGTCGTCAGGGACGTCGACACGCGCGTCGAACAGGTCTTCACCGAGGCATACCGGGACACGGCCCGGCAGTTCGAGGGTGTGTTCGGCCGGCTCTTCCCGGGCGGCGAGGGGCGGCTCGTCCTGACCGACCCCGGCAACATGCTCACCACCGGCGTCGACGTCGAGGCCCGGCCACCGGGCAAGAAGGTCAAGCGGCTCTCCCTGCTCTCCGGCGGGGAGCGTTCGCTGACCGCGGTGGCCCTGCTCGTGGCGATCTTCAAGGCGCGGCCGAGCCCGTTCTACGTCATGGACGAGGTCGAGGCCGCCCTCGACGACACCAACCTGCGGCGGCTGATCGGCATCATGCGGGAACTCCAGGAGACCTCGCAGCTCATCGTCATCACGCACCAGAAGCGGACGATGGAGGTCGCCGACGCGCTGTACGGCGTGTCCATGCAGGGCGACGGCGTGTCGAAGGTCATCGGCCAGCGGCTGCGCTGAACGGCCGGACCGCGGACACCGGAGCACCGCCGAACCGGCACCTTGGCTTCATGTCTTGAACGCTTGATCTCCCATCGTCGGCCTTTCCTTCCCCAACCCACCCTGTTGACTTCGAAACTTGAAGGCTTAGTCTCTGCAACGTTGCCTTCACCTTCAGGTGCCTCACGTGGCACCACGAAGGGCGGACCCCACCCCGGCAGCGCTGCCGGTGGCCCGAGGAGTACACGTGACCAGCACATCGCCCGCGTCCGAACCAGCCGCGAGGGCGGCTCACCCCGAACATCTCGGCCATGTCGTCTTCATCGCGGCGGCCGCCGCGATGGGCGGCTTCCTGTTCGGCTACGACAGTTCCGTGATCAACGGCGCCGTCGAGGCCATCCGCGACCGGTACGACGTCGGGTCGGCGGTCCTGGCCCAGGTCATCGCCGTCGCCCTGATCGGCTGCGCCTTCGGCGCCGCGACCGCCGGGCGCATCGCCGACCGCATCGGCCGCATCCGCTGCATGCAGATCTCCGCGGCGCTCTTCGTGGTCAGCTCCATCGGCTCCGCCCTGCCCTTCGCCCTGTGGGACCTCGCCATGTGGCGGGTGGTCGGCGGCTTCGCCATCGGCATGGCGTCGGTGATCGGCCCGGCCTACATCGCCGAGGTCTCCCCGCCCGCCTACCGCGGCCGGCTCGGCTCCTTCCAGCAGGCCGCGATCGTCGTCGGCATCGCCGTCTCGCAGCTCGTGAACTGGGGCCTGCTCAACGCCGCCGGAGGGGACCAGCGCGGCCGGCTGATGGGCCTGGAGGCGTGGCAGGTCATGCTCGGTGTCATGGTCGTCCCGGCCGTGCTGTACGGGATGCTCTCCTTCGCCATCCCCGAGTCGCCCCGCTTCCTCGTCTCGGTCGGCAGGCACGAACGCGCCCGGCGCGTCCTCGCCGAGGTCGAGGGCGAGGGGGCCGACCTCGACGCGCGGGTCGCCGAGATCGAGACCGCGATGCGCCGCGAGGAGAAATCGTCCTTCAAGGACCTCCTGGGCGGCACCTTCTTCTTCAAGCCGATCGTCTGGATCGGCATCGGCCTGTCGGTCTTCCAGCAGTTCGTCGGCATCAACGTCGCGTTCTACTACTCCTCGACGCTGTGGCAGTCGGTCGGCGTCGACCCGACCGACTCGTTCTTCTACTCGTTCACGACGTCGATCATCAACATCGTCGGCACCGTGATCGCGATGATCTTCGTGGACCGCGTCGGCCGCAAGCCGCTCGCCCTGATCGGTTCGGTCGGCATGGTCATCGGCCTCTCGCTGGAGGCGTGGGCCTTCTCCCACGACCTCGTCGACGGCAAGCTCCCGGCGACACAGGGCTGGGTGGCCCTGATCGCGGCCCACATGTTCGTGCTCTTCTTCGCCCTGTCCTGGGGCGTCGTGGTCTGGGTCTTCCTCGGCGAGATGTTCCCGAACCGCATCCGCGCCGCCGCGCTCGGCGTCGCCGCCTCCGCACAGTGGATCGCCAACTGGGCCATCACCGCGAGCTTCCCGTCCCTGGCCGACTGGAACCTCTCCGGCACGTACGTGATCTACGCGATGTTCGCCACGCTCTCCATCCCGTTCGTCCTCAAGTTCGTCAAGGAGACGAAGGGCAAGGCGTTGGAGGAGATGGGGTAGCACCCCGCACCGGCCCGGGGAGGCGGGCTCAGTCCCCGCCGCCCGTCTCCCCGTACGAACCGCCGCCCCGCCCGGTCGCCGACCGGACCGGGCGGCGGTTCGGGTTCCGGGGGCCGGACGCCGGCCCCCGGGGTCAGGCGCCCCGGACGGTCACCGGCTCCCGCTGCTCCGCGCCGGCCGCGGCAGGCGCGGGCAGGCGCACCGGGGGCTTCGGCAGCACGACGTACAGCACACCGGAGACCACCACCGTGGCGACCCAGCCGAGGCCGTACTGGCCGACGACGTTGTTCGCGGCGAGCGGGCCCGTGAACCAGTCCGACGAGGTGAACATCAGCCCCACCGCCAGCCCCAGCGCCCACGCCGCGACCGCGGCGGGCGAGAACCCGCCCCGGTACCAGTAGGCGCTGGTGCGCCCGGTGTCGGCGAGGGCGGCGCCGTCGTACTCGCGGCGCCGCAGCATGTCCGCGCCGAAGACGCCGACCCAGGCCGAGAAGGCGACCGCCAGCAGCGACAGGAAGGCGATGAAGGAGCCCATGAAGCTGGTCGCCGCCAGCATCAGCACCCCGCCGAGGACCAGCGAGATCAGGGCGTTGACCGAGACCGCCCAGTGCCGCTCGACCGTGAAGCCCAGGGTCTGCGCGGTGAATCCCGCCGAGTACATCGACATCGAGTTGATCAGCAGCATCCCGATCAGCGCGGTCAGCAGGTACGGCACCGCGAGCCAGACCGGCAGGATCTCGCCGAGGAAGGAGACCGGGTCGGCGGCCGAGGCCAGACCCGGCGTGGAGACCGCCATCACGGCGCCCATCAGCACCATCGGCAGGACGACGATGCCCGCGCCGCCGATCGTGACGCCCACGATGCCCTTGGCGGAGGCCGTGCGCGGCAGGTAGCGGGTGAAGTCGGGGGAGGACGGGATCCAGCTCACCCCGCCCGCCGCGATCAGTCCGATCCCCGTGATCACCGAGGCCACCGGCCCCGCCGGCCGGCCGAAGACCGCCGGCCAGTCGGTGTGCACGACGAGATACCCCAGCACCAGCACCGAGAAGACGCCGAAGAGATAGGTGGCGTACGTGTTGCACCTGCGGACCGCGCGGATGCCGAGCCCCGAGATGGCGAAGGTGCCGAGCACGAAGGCGAGCAGCGTCACCAGATCGAGCACGGCGTTGCGGCGGACCCCGAAGAGGACGTCCAGGACGGTCAGCACCGCGTACGCGCCGGTCACCGCGTTGATCGTCTCCCAGCCCCAGCGGGCCACCCAGATCAGCGCGCCGGGCAGCAGATTGCCCCGCTGCCCGAACACCGCCCGGGACAGCGCCATGCCCGGCGCCCCGCCCCGCTTGCCGGCGATCCCGATCAGCCCCACCAGCCCGTACGACACCACCGGCGCCGCCAGCGCGACGACGACGGCCTGCCAGAAACCGAGGCGGTAGGCGACGACGAGGCTCGCGCCCATGGTGAGCAGCAACACGCTGATGTTGGCGCCGACCCAGGTGGGGAAGAGGTCGCGGATGCGGGCGGTGCGCTCGTGGTCGGGCACCTGCTCGATGCCGCGGGTCTCCAGGGCGCCGTCGGTCCGGGCGGTCTTGCTCATACGGGGGTCCGTGCCTCGATCGTGGGGGAGAGGGAGCGGTCGGGGACTCTACGCGCGTCGACGGAGCCTCTTCCATCGTACTTTGGTCCGACTCCTTCCTTCCAGTGGCCTTTGTCTCTCGGAGGAAGCCACAAGCGGAGCGTCTCGGGAGCCATGACTGATACTGGACGGGTTATGGACATCGTCATCCTTGCTGTAGTCATCGCCGTGGTCGTGATCGGCGCGCTCGGCGGGCTCGTCGTCGGCAGCCGGCGCAAGAAGAAGCTGCCTCCGCCGCCGCCCGCCACGCCCGACATCACCGCCCCTCCGGCCGAGCCGCACGTCGGCGACGAGGCCGAGACACCGCGCGACGAAACGCGCCGGACGATAGAGGAGGTCGACCTTCCGGACGGCGGCGGAGCCCCCGCCACCGTCGAGGAACCGCCCGTCGTCGAAGAGCTCGAAGTCCCTCCGATCGAGGTCCCCGAGCCCACCGCCGGCCGGCTGGTCCGGCTCCGCGCCCGTCTCTCCCGTTCGCAGAACGCGCTCGGCAAGGGTCTGCTCACCCTGCTCTCGCGCGAGCACCTGGACGAGGACACCTGGGAGGAGATCGAGGACACGCTGCTCACCGCCGACGTCGGCGTGCAGCCCACCCAGGAACTGGTCGAGCGGCTGCGCGAGCGGGTGAAGGTGCTCGGCACCCGCACCCCCGAGGAGCTGCGCGCCCTGCTCCGCGAGGAACTGGTCACCCTGGTCGGCCCCGAGATGGACCGCCGGGTCACGACCGAGCCCGAGACCGGCAAGCCGGGCGTCGTGATGGTCGTCGGCGTCAACGGCACCGGCAAGACCACCACCACCGGCAAGCTGGCCCGGGTCCTGGTGGCCGACGGGTGCAGCGTCGTCCTCGGCGCCGCCGACACCTTCCGCGCCGCCGCCGCCGACCAGTTGCAGACCTGGGGCGAGCGGGTCGGCGCCCACACCGTGCGCGGCCCGGAGGCGGGCGACCCCGCCTCCGTCGCCTTCGACGCCGTGAAGGAGGGCAAGGAGATCGGCGCGGACGTCGTGCTGATCGACACCGCCGGCCGGCTGCACACCAAGACCGGTCTCATGGACGAGCTGGGCAAGGTCAAGCGGGTCGTGGAGAAGCAGGCCCCGCTCGACGAGGTGCTGCTGGTCCTCGACGCCACCACCGGCCAGAACGGCCTCATCCAGGCCCGGGTCTTCTCCGAGGTGGTGGACATCACCGGCATCGTGCTGACCAAGCTGGACGGCACCGCCAAGGGCGGCATCGTGATCGCGGTCCAGCGCGAACTGGGCGTGCCGGTCAAGCTGATCGGGCTCGGCGAGGGCGCGGACGACCTGGCGCCGTTCGAGCCGGGGGCGTTCGTGGACGCCCTGATCGGCGACTGAGAAGCAGCGGACGAGATCCGCGGACGAGGGAAGCGCCCGCCCCCGAGGTGCAGTCGGGGACGGGCGCTTCGTCATGGGGCGGCCGGCAGGGGACCCGGGCACCGGGGGAGCGGAGGCGGGCCGCCCGCGGGGTGCGGGGTGCCCGGCAGGGCGGGGGCCGCCTACGCCCAGCAGCGGTGGGCCACGTAGGCCAGGGTGCCCAGCAGCAGCCGGGCCGCCGGGGGGCGGCTCGTCGCGTCGAGCGCCGGGGCGCGCAGCCAGCGGGCCGGGCCCTTGCCGCCCCGGTCGGAGGGCGGCGCCGTCAGGTACGTCCCCGGGCCGAGGCCGCGCAGGTCGAGGGCGGACGGGTCGTCCCAGCCCATCCGGTACAGGAGCCGGGGCAGCTCGGCCGCGGCGCCGGGGGCGACGAAGAACTGGGCGCGGCCCTGCGGGGTCACGGCGACCGGGCCGAGCGGCAGCCCCATGCGCTCCAGCCGCGCCAGCGCCCGGCGCCCGGCGGCCTCGGCCACCTCGATCACGTCGAAGGTCCGTCCCACCGGGAGCATCACCGCCGCCCCCGGGAACCGTGCCCACGCCTCGCCCGCCTCGCCCAGCGTCGCGCCCGCCGGCACCTCCGGGGCGAAGTCCAGCGGATGCGCGCCCGGAGCCGGACAGTCCGGCCGGCCGCAGGAGCAGGCGCCCGCGGCGGCCCGTGCCCCTGGCACGACGTCCCAGCCCCACAGCCCGGTGAACTCGGCCACGGCCGTGCCCTCCGAGGTGCGTCCGCGGCGCCGCGCGCCGGACCGGATGTCGCGCATCGCCCGACTGCTGCCGATCGTGAAGCCCATGCCCCCTCCAACGGTCCGACGCGGCGTCGGTTACGCAGCGGACGCGAAACGTGACTCTCTGTCTCCAACTCCCCGGTGTGGCGCGGTTCATGCAGCGCCTTGGCGTGTGTCCGGGAGTGCGCTTGCCGGTGCGCGCCCCGGCGTGCACCCTTGCACCGACTCCCGGTTGGCCTGTGTCAAGTCAATCGTGGGCAGCCTGACCGGTGTTCATTCGAAGGGGTGGCGAATGGTGGCGTTTATGGAATCCCCATGGCTGGACGGGTGATCGTAGGATTACTTTGAGTGCACGACGCCTTGGGGCACATGCACGGAAGGGTATGCCGGAGGCAAGTCGACTCCCTGTTCGAAGGGTGACGAACACCGGACAGAGGGTCGCCGACACCGGCATTCTGATAAGGCTTGGCGCACTCGGCGACAGGTGGTCTCAGGGATGGGGGCGTTCCAGTGAGCGGCAACGGCGGAAGCGGGACGAGCGCGGGGAGTCCGGGGAGTCCCGCGCCCGCCGAGAAGCGCCCCAACGAGCTGCTCACCTCGTGGTTCGTGCGCAGCGGCTGGTCCAAGGGCGAGCTGGCCCGGCAGGTGAACCGGCGTGCGCGCCGGCTCGGCGCCAACCACATCTCCACCGACACCTCACGGGTGCGCCGCTGGCTCGACGGCGAGAACCCGCGCGAACCCATCCCGCGCATCCTCTCCGAGCTGTTCTCCGAACGGTTCGGCGTCGTCGTCGCCGTCGAGGACCTGGGCCTGCGCACCACCCGCCCCACCCCCTCCACGACCGGCGTCGACCTGCCCTGGACCGGCCCCCAGACCGTGGCCCTGCTCAGCGAGTTCTCCCGCAGCGACCTCATGCTGGCCCGGCGCGGCTTCCTCGGGACCTCCCTGGCCCTGTCCGCGGGGCCGTCCCTGATCGAGCCCATGCAGCGCTGGCTGGTCCCCTCGCCCCCGGCCCCCGCCGAGCCCGAGCCCCTCTCCGCCGAGGTCCCGCGCGGCCGGCTCTCCGCGCCGGAGCTGGACCTGCTGGAGTCCACCGCCGTGATGTTCCGGCGCTGGGACGCCCAGTGCGGCGGCGGCCTGCGCCGCAAGGCGGTCGTCGGCCAGCTCCACGAGGTCACCGACCTGCTCCAGGAGTCCCAGCCGGACGCCATCCGCGCCAAGCTCTTCAAGGTCGCCGCCGAACTCGCCGAACTGGCCGGCTGGATGTCGTACGACGTGGGCCTCCAGCCCACCGCGCAGAAGTACTTCGTCCTCGCCCTGCACGCCGCCAAGGAGGCCGGGGACCGGCCGCTCGGCTCGTACATCCTCTCCAGCATGAGCCGGCAGATGATCCACCTCGGCCGGCCCGAGGACGCGCTGGAGCTGATCCACCTCGCCCAGTACGGCAGCCGGGACTGCGCGAGCCCCCGCATCCAGTCGATGCTCTACGCGATGGAGGCCCGCGCCTACGCCAACATGGGCCAGCCCGGCCGGTGCAAGCGCGCGGTCCGCATGGCCGAGGACACCTTCACCGACGTCGCCGAATGGGACGAGCCCGACCCGGACTGGATCCGCTTCTTCTCCGAGGCCGAACTGCACGGCGAGAACTCCCACTCCTTCCGCGACCTCGCCTACGTCGCCGGCCGCAGCCCCACCTACGCCTCCCTCGCCGAACCGCTGATGAGCCGCGCCGTCGAACTGTTCGCCCAGGACGAGGAACACCAGCGTTCCTACGCGCTCAACCTGATCGGCATGGCCACCGTCCACCTGCTGCGCCGGGAGCCCGAGCAGAGCACCGTGCTCGCCGCCGAGGCCATGGCCATCGCCAAGAAGGTCCGCTCCGAACGCGTCAACACCCGCATCCGCAAGACCGTCGACACCGCCGTACGCGACTTCGGCGAACTCGGCGAGGTCATCGACCTCACCGAACGGCTCGCCGTCGAACTGCCGGAGACCGCCGAGGCGGTCTGACCCACCCCCAGACCCCGGCCGCGGCCGGCCCTCCCGAACTGCCCGACTCGGCTCCCCCATGCCAGTCATTCGGAAGGCCGGACGCGGCCGGCTCGCGTCCCCCCCCCCCGGCCGCCACCCGCCTGTTCACCGGGCCGTAACACCCGCGGCACCTTCGTCACCCGCGCGAAACCGCGCGGCGCGCCCGCCGAAACGGCGCCACGTCACGCTCGTGACACGCGACGGCCCGCAGCCGCCGCGCCTCGCGCCCGCACGGGCCGCACCAACGACGAGGAGGCGCCGATGGCCCCCGCCACCCCCTTCGCCGCGGACACCCCCGCGCTCTCGCCCGCCGACACCGGCTTCATGCTCGTCTGCACCGCCCTGGTGATGCTCATGACGCCCGGCCTGGCCTTGTTCTACGGCGGCCTGGTCCGGGTCAAGAGCACCCTCAACATGCTGATGATGAGCTTCGTCAGCCTCGGCGTCGTCACCGTCCTGTGGGTGCTCTACGGCTTCTCCCTCGCCTTCGGCACCGACACCGCCGGCCTCATCGGCTGGAACCCCCACTGGCTCGGCCTCAGCGGCATCGGCCGCACCGACCTCTGGGACGGCACCACCATCCCGGTGCTGGTGTTCCTGGTGTTCCAGATGATGTTCGCGGTGCTCACCCCGGCCCTGATCAGCGGCGCCCTCGCGGACCGCGTCAGGTTCGGTGCCTGGGCGCTCTTCGTCACCCTGTGGGCCACCGTCGTCTACTTCCCGGTCGCCCACTGGGTCTGGGGCGCCGGCGGCTGGGCCCACCGCCTCGGCGTCATCGACTTCGCCGGCGGCACCGCCGTCCACGTCAACGCCGGCGCCGCCGCCCTCGGCGTGATCCTGGTGACCGGCAGCCGCGCCGGCTTCCGCACCGACGCGATGCGCCCGCACAACCTGCCGCTCGTCATGCTCGGCGCCGGACTGCTGTGGTTCGGCTGGTTCGGCTTCAACGCCGGCTCCTGGCTCGGCAACACCGACGGCGTCGGCGCCCTGATGTTCGTCAACACCCAGATCGCCACCGGCGCCGCCGTCCTGGGCTGGCTCGCCTACGAGAAACTGCGGCACGGCGCCTGCACCACCCTCGGGGCCGCCTCCGGCGCCGTCGCGGGCCTCGTCGCCATCACCCCCTCGGGCGGCGCCGTCTCCCCGCTCGGCGCGCTCGCCGTCGGCGCCTGCGCCGGCGTGCTCTGCGCCCTCGCCGTCGGCCTGAAGCACCGGCTCGGCTACGACGACTCCCTCGACGTCGTCGGCGTCCACCTCGTCGGCGGCGTCCTCGGCTCCCTCCTCGTCGGCCTCCTCGCCACCGGAACCGGCCAGTCCGACGTCGCCGGCCTCTTCTACGGCGGCGGGCTCGGCCAGTTCTGGAAGCAGTGCGCCGGCGTCCTCGCCGTCCTCGCCTACTCCCTCGCGGCCTCCGCCCTCCTCGCCCTCCTCCTCGACCGGACCCTCGGCATGCGCGTCTCGCGGGAGACGGAGGAGAGCGGCATCGACGGCGCCGAACACGCCGAGACCGCCTACGACTTCAGCGGCGCCGGCGGGGGCGCCGACCACGTTCCCACGGCCCCGGGCGCCCCGCGGGCCGGGCGGGCCGACACCAGGAAGGTGACCGCGTGAAGCTCATCACCGCCGTCGTCCGCCCGCACCGGCTCGACGAGGTCAGGAACGCCCTCCAAGCCCTCGGGGCGCACGGCCTCACCGTCACGGAGGCCCACGGCCACGGCCGCCGGCCCGGCCACACCGAGATCCAACGGGGTGCCGGGTACACGGTCGGCCCGACGCCCGAGGTCCGCGCCCGAGGTCCTCACCGCCGACGAGGACGCCGGGCGGCTGATCGACGCCGTCGTCACCGCCGCCCGCACCGGCACGCTCGGCGACGGCAAGGTCTGGTCCGTCCCGGTCGACACGGCCGTACGGGTCCGGACGGGAGCGCGCGGGGCGGACG
This sequence comes from Streptomyces sp. SCSIO 75703, assembly GCF_036607905.1. Lineage (NCBI taxonomy): Bacteria > Bacillati > Actinomycetota > Actinomycetes > Kitasatosporales > Streptomycetaceae > Streptomyces > Streptomyces sediminicola. The sequence continues at coordinate 1,997,006 of NZ_CP144555.1, read as the reverse complement.
TGCTCTGAGCCCCGGGGCGCGGTGGGGAGGCGCTGCGAACCCGGGGGCGCGGCGGGCCCGGACCGACCTCGCCCGCGAGGGCCGAATCGCTTGCGCGGCCCGATACCCTGGAAGACGCTCAGACTGCCGCCGACTCCGAGGACCGACGCCGCCGTGTTCGATACTCTCTCCGATCGCCTCTCAGCCACGTTCAAGTCCCTCCGGGGCAAGGGCCGGCTCTCCGAGGCGGATATCGACGCCACGGCCCGTGAGATCCGCATCGCCCTCCTCGAAGCGGACGTGGCGCTCCCGGTCGTCCGGGCGTTCATCAAGAGCGTCAAGGAACGCGCCCTCGGGAGCGAGATCTCCAAGGCCCTCAACCCGGCACAGCAGTTCATCAAGATCGTCAACGACGAGCTGGTCACCATCCTCGGCGGCGAGACCCGCCGGCTGCGCTTCGCCAAGCAGCCCCCAACCGTGATCATGCTCGCCGGCCTCCAGGGCGCGGGCAAGACCACCCTCGCGGGCAAGCTCGGCCGGTGGCTCAAGGAGCAGGGCCACTCCCCGCTGCTGGTCGCCTGTGACCTCCAGCGCCCCAACGCCGTCAACCAGCTCAGCGTCGTCGCCGAGCGGGCCGGCGTCGCGGTCTACGCGCCCGAGCCGGGCAACGGCGTCGGCGACCCGGTCAAGGTCGCCAATGACTCCATCGAGTTCGCCAAGGCCAAGGTCCACGACCTCGTCATCGTGGACACCGCCGGCCGCCTGGGCATCGACCAGGAGATGATGCGGCAGGCCGCGGACATCCGCGACGCGGTCTCGCCCGACGAGATCCTCTTCGTCGTCGACGCGATGATCGGCCAGGACGCGGTCAACACCGCCGAGTCGTTCCGCGACGGCGTCGGCTTCGACGGCGTGGTCCTGTCCAAGCTGGACGGCGACGCACGCGGTGGCGCGGCCCTCTCGATCGCCTCCGTGACCGGCAAGCCGATCATGTTCGCCTCCAACGGCGAGAAGCTGGAGGACTTCGACGCCTTCCACCCGGACCGGATGGCTTCCCGCATCCTCGACATGGGTGACCTCCTCACCCTGATCGAGCAGGCGGAGAAGACGTTCAGCCAGGAAGAGGCCGAGAAGATGGCCTCCAAGCTGGCGTCCAAGAAGGGCCAGGACTTCACCCTGGACGACTTCCTGGCCCAGATGGAGCAGGTCCGCAAGATGGGCTCGATCTCCAAGCTGCTCGGCATGCTGCCGGGCATGGGCCAGATCAAGGACCAGATCAGCAACCTGGACGAGCGGGACGTCGACCGCACCGCCGCGATCATCAAGTCGATGACCCCGGGCGAGCGCCAGGACCCGATGATCATCAACGGCTCGCGCCGTGCCCGTATCGCCAAGGGCTCCGGTGTCGAGGTCAGCGCGGTGAAGAACCTCGTCGAGCGGTTCTTCGAGGCCCGCAAGATGATGTCCCGCATGGCCCAGGGCGGCGGCATGCCGGGGATGCCGGGCATGCCCGGCATGGGCGGCGGTCCGGGCCGGCAGAAGAAGCAGCAGAAGAAGGCCAAGGGCAAGCAGCGCTCCGGCAACCCGATGAAGCGCAAGCAGCAGGAGCAGGAGGAGGCCGCCCGCCGGGCCGCCGCGGCGCAGAGCGGGGGCGCCCTCGGGCTGCCGCAGCAGGGCGGCCAGGACTTCGAGCTGCCGGACGAGTTCAAGAAGTTCATGGGCTGACCCGCCCCGGTCGTCTTCGGGCGACCCCGCCCACGGGCGGTCGGCAGGGGCACCGGCGGGCGGGCGGTCGTGCGCGCCGGCCGGGGTCCGGCGCCGGGTGGCCCCGGGGCGGGGTGCCGCCGTAGCCGCGACAGCACCAGGCCGCCGCCGGGTGCGCCGTCGCCCCCACGGTCCGGCGACGGCCGATCGTGTCCCGCGTACGGCGCGGTGCCCGTGTAGGCGGCGCCCATGTACGGCGTGCCCGTGTAGGGCGGCGCCCGCGTCGGTGTGGCCGGAGGGGGTGGGCCGAGCCGGCCGAGTCGACGGGGGGGAGCCGTCCGGTCGAGCCCACGGTGCGGAGTCACCCGGCCGAGCCGCCCAGCGAGAGTCGCCCGGCCGAGCCGGCCGCCCAGAGCCCACCCGTCCCGCACCGGACAGGTTTCGCCGTGTGCCGCCGCAGCGGCCGACGCTCCGGCCCTCGTACGCCGCGGCGGACTCCACCGTCCGCGGCAAGGGAACCCGGTCCCACCGGCCCGTGCGGCGACGCGCGCCCGCGTCGGCCCGCCGTCCGTCCCGTGGCGAGAAGTCATCGGCGTGCCATCCGCCCGGCCCGTACGCCACACCGGGTGGCACGATCCCGGGCCCCGCACCGGATGGCCGGAACACGGCGCCCGCCCGTGACAGCGGGTCGCGGCGCCGCCCGTACGGCGCTTTCGGCCAGGGCCCGCACCGCCGTTGCGCGGGCTCCGGACGCGGAGCACCAAACTCCGGAAACCGGTGGCCGAGAAGGGCGGTCGGGGAGCGCATGCCGACGGCACACCCGGTAGCCTCGCGCCCATCGGCGCGCTGGGGGGCGTGCCCGGGGAGTGCACGGGGCGTGCTGCCGGAGGTGCCGCCCGCCCGCCACGACACCGGCCGAAACCCCCCTTGCGTGGGGGCGGACCGTCCGTACCCCGGCGCGCGGACAGGGGGTACGCGCCCGCGCGTACGCCTGACTACGCACCGACTTGCCACCAGGTGCGAGGCTTCTCCGCAGATCAGCGCACCCGCCCTCGTCGGGACGCATCAGCGGCAACTGACGGGTACGTGCAAATTATTTGGGATGGCCCGGAATAGGAACACAGCGGCACTCCGGCTCGTTGTCATTACGTGAGCACGACACCACCTGTTCTCGCCGCAGAGCTGGCGCAGGCGTGGGCCGACATTCAGCGGTACCACCCCGAGCTGCCGGATCTTGCCGCGCCGGAGTCCCTGATCGGGGAGTCGTCGTCCGCCTGCGGACACGAACTCTCCTTCGAGCGACTGCTCCATGAGGCAGTCCACGGCATCGCCGCAGCCCGGGGAGTGCGTGACACCTCCCGAGCCGGCCGCTACCACAACCGACGATTCCTGGCCATCGCCGAGGAGATGGGCCTCGACCACCCCGAGGAGCCGCATCCCAGCAGCGGTTTCTCGCTGGTCGCGCTCACCCCCGAGGCGAAGCGCCGCTACCGCCCGACGATGGAACGCCTCCAGCGCGCGCTGAAGGCCCACTCCGCCGCGACGTCGGCCGACTCCGCCCGCAGCTTCCGCGGGCCGGCCGCCCGCCACGGCTCCTCCGGCGGAGGGGTACGCGTCAAGGCGGTGTGCGACTGCGGACGCAACGTCCGGGTCGTCCCGTCGGTCCTCGCCCAGGCGCCCATCATGTGCGGCGGCTGCGGCAAGCCCTTCCGCATCCCCGAGCCGGTCGGCGCCGCGGCGGGCTGACGGTCCGGCTGCTCGTGGCAGCCGGACCGCCGGCCGGCGGTGACGGAGGCGTCCGGGCCGGTCACGGCCGCGCCCGGACGCCCTCCGTGCTGCCCGGACGCCCTCGTCCACACCCCCCGAGCGGGTGTGGCAGAATGGCCAGCTGTACTCGACAGCCGCACAGGACCCCTCTCTCCTCCGGCTGACGCGTCCATCGGGCACTCGGGTACCGCAACCCCACGCGGCAGTCCCGCCGTGCCCCACCACGTCAATTCCAGGAGAACCCACTCCCGTGGCAGTCAAGATCAAGCTGAAGCGTCTGGGCAAGATCCGTTCGCCTCACTACCGCATCATCGTCGCCGACTCGCGCACCCGCCGTGACGGCCGGGCCATCGAGGAGATCGGCAAGTACCACCCGACGTACAACCCGTCGGTGATGGAGGTCGACGCCGAGCGCGTGGCGTACTGGCTCGGCGTCGGCGCCCAGCCGACCGAGCCCGTGCTCGCCATCCTCAAGAAGACCGGCGACTGGCAGAAGTTCAAGGGCGAGCCCGCCCCGGCGCCGCTGCTCCAGGCGGCCGAGAAGGCGGCCCGTCCGTCCTTCGAGTCCCTCGGCGGCGACGACGCCGGCAAGGGCGAGGCCATCACCCAGAAGAAGAAGGCCGACAAGAAGGACGAGGCCGAGTCCTCGTCTGAGTCGACCGGGGCCTGAGCATGCTCGAGGAGGCTCTCGAGCACCTCGTGAAGGGCATCGTCGACAACCCCGACGATGTGCAGGTGGCCTCGCGCAACCTGCGCCGCGGGCGCGTCCTCGAAGTCCGGGTCCATCCGGACGACCTCGGCAAGGTGATCGGCCGCAACGGCCGCACCGCTCGCGCGCTGCGCACCGTCGTGGGCGCCATCGGCGGCCGTGGTGTCCGCGTCGACCTCGTCGACGTCGATCACGTCCGCTGACGTTTCACCGCACCGGCTCGGGCCGGGGAGGGCCATCGGCCGTCCCCGGCCCGTCGTCGTCCGGCCCGCCCCGGCCGATGCCGTCCGGGCCGCCCCCCGGCCCGGGGCCTCCGGCGTCCCGGGCGGTGCCTCCGGGGGTCCGTCCCCGGGCGGCGCCCGCCACGCTTTCGTTTCCCGCCTCGTCGCCGTCCGAGCCGTGACCGGCTCCCGCAGTTCCGACAGGAGATCAGCACAGTGCAGCTCGTAGTCGCCCGCATCGGCCGCGCCCACGGCATCCGGGGCGAGGTCACGGTCGAGGTCCGCACCGACGAACCCGAACTGCGGCTCGGCCCCGGTGCCGTGCTGACCACCGACCCCGCCACCGCCGGACCGCTCACCATCGAGACCGGCCGCGTGCACAGCGGGCGCCTCCTGCTGCGCTTCGAGGGCGTCCACGACCGCGACGGCGCCGAGGCCCTGCGCAACACCCTCCTCATCGCCGAGGTCGACCCGGACGAACGCCCCGAGGACGAGGACGAGTACTACGACCACCAGCTCATCGACCTCGACGTGGTGACCGTCGACGGCGAGGAGGTCGGCCGCATCACCGAGATCTCCCACCTGCCCACACAGGACCTCTTCATCGTGGAACGCCCCGACGGCTCCGAGGCCCTCGTGCCCTTCGTCGCCGAGATCGTCACCGAGATCGACCTGGAGCGCCAGCGCGCCGTCATCGACCCGCCGCCCGGCCTCATCGACGACCGCGCCGAGATCGCCTCCGCCCGGGACGCCGGGGAGGAGCGGGCGTAATGCGGCTCGACGTCGTCACGATCTTCCCCGAGTACCTGGAACCGCTCAACGTCTCCCTGGTCGGCAAGGCCCGCGCCCGCGGACAGCTCGACGTGCACGTGCACGACCTGCGCTCCTGGACCCACGACCGCCACCACACCGTCGACGACACCCCCTACGGCGGCGGCCCCGGCATGGTCATGAAGACCGAGCCGTGGGGCGAGGCGCTGGACACCGTCCTGGCCGACGGCTACGAGGCCGGCCACGGACGGCCCGCCCTCATCGTCCCCACCCCCAGCGGCCGGCCCTTCACCCAGGACCTCGCCGTCCGCCTCTCCGCACAGCCCTGGCTGATCTTCACCCCCGCCCGCTACGAGGGCATCGACCGCCGGGTCGTCGACGAGTACGCCACCCGCATGCCCGTCCACGAGGTGTCCATCGGCGACTACGTACTGGCCGGCGGTGAGGCGGCCGTCCTCGTCGTCACCGAGGCCGTCGCCCGGCTGCTGCCCGGCGTCCTCGGCAACGCCGAGTCCCACCGCGACGACTCCTTCGCCCCCGCCATGGCCGGCCTCCTGGAAGGGCCCGTCTACACCAAGCCGCCGCTCTGGCGCGGCCGGGACATCCCCGACGTGCTGCTCAGCGGACACCACGGCAGGATCGCCCGCTGGCGCCGCGACGAGACCCTGCGACGCACCACCGCCCACCGGCCCGACCTGATCGAGCGGTGCACGCCCGACGCCTTCGACAAGAAGGACCGCGAGATGCTCTCCATCCTGGGCTGGCAGCCCGACCCCGAAGGGGAGCGCACCGGCCGATTTTGGCGCAGGACCGAAGACGTGGAAGAATAGGCCGCTGTTGTGCGCAGGTCCGGCGCGCGCCCCTGCCACAGGGGGAGCCGACGCCCGCCCCGACCCGCACCACCTCGATCCGTACCCCTAGTGCCGCTGATGACCTGTGGCATCAGCGAAGAAAGCAGACGAAATGTCTCACCTGCTCGACTCCGTCGACGCCGCGTCGCTGCGCAGCGACGTCCCGGCCTTCCGCCCCGGCGACACCGTCAACGTCCACGTGCGCGTCATCGAGGGCAGCCGCTCCCGCGTGCAGCAGTTCAAGGGTGTCGTCATCCGCCGCCAGGGCGCCGGCGTCCGCGAGACCTTCACGGTCCGCAAGGTCTCCTTCTCCGTCGGCGTCGAGCGCACCTTCCCCGTGCACACCCCGATCGTCGAGAAGATCGAGCTGGTCACCAAGGGCGACGTCCGCCGCGCCAAGCTGTACTACCTGCGTGAGCTGCGCGGCAAGGCCGCGAAGATCCGCGAGAAGCGCGAGAGCTGAGCGCGCCGAGGGGTCCGCGTCCGGGCCGGATAGCATCTGGCCCCGATGGACACCGACGCTGAACGCACGGAGCGCGACCGCTCCTCCCGCCCCACCGGCACCGAGCACCCCTCGGACCCGGAGGGCCCGGAGGAACGGTCGCGTTCCGCGTTCGCCACGAGCCTCACGGAGTGGGTGCCGGGCGGACGCCTCACCCTCGCCCTGCTCGCGTTCCTGGCCGTGCTGCTGCTCGTCAGCACCTTCGTGCTCAAGCCGTTCCAGATCCCCAGCGGCTCCATGGAGCGGGGATTGAGGATCGGGGACCGTGTGCTCGTAAACAAGGTGGCGTACCGTTTCGCAGGCCGGCCGCAGCGGGGCGACATCGTCGTCTTCGACGGCACCGGGACCTTCGGGCACGGCGACTACATCAAACGCGTCGTCGGTGTGGGCGGTGACCGCGTGGTGTGCTGTGACAGGGAGGGGAGGGTCCAGGTGAACGGTGAGCCCGTCGACGAGTCGGCCTTCCTGTACCCGGGCGACAGCCCCTCCACCGTCCCCTTCGACGTCGTCGTCCCGGCCGGCGCCCTCTTCGTCCTCGGCGACCACCGCGGCGCGTCCAGCGACTCCCGCGACCACCTCGGCTCCCCGGGCGGCGGCATGGTCCGTACCGACGACGTGATCGGCCGCGCCGACTGGATCGTGTGGCCCTTCGCCCACGCCACCCGCCTCGACCGCCCCGACGCCTACGCGCGCGTACCGGCCGCCGAGGGCAGCGATGGGTAGCCGGGGCAAGCCGCGCAACGCGCCCAGCAGCCCCGCCGAGGACCTGCTGCCCACCGGTTTCCGACGGGCCCCCTCCGGCGGCGGACGCTCCCGCGCCGAGCGCCGCAAGCTCCAGCGCAAGGTCAGACGGCGCCGCAGGCGCAGCGCCGTCAAGGAGATCCCGCTGCTCGTCGGGGTCGCCGTCCTCATCGCCCTGGTCCTCAAGACGTTCCTCGTCCAGGCCTTCGTGATCCCATCCGGCTCCATGGAGCAGACGATCCAGATCGGCGACCGCGTCCTGGTCGACAAACTCACCCCGTGGTTCGGCTCCCGGCCCGAACGCGGGGACGTCGTCGTCTTCCGCGACCCCGGGGGCTGGCTCCAGGGCGAGCAGACCACCAAGACCAAGGACCCCGTCGTCGTCAAGCAGGTCAAGGAGGGGCTCGCCTTCATCGGCCTGCTCCCCTCCGACGACGAGAAGGACCTCATCAAACGGGTCGTCGGCGTCGGCGGCGACCGCGTCACCTGCTGCGACACCCAGGGCCGGATCACCGTCAACGGTGTCCCGCTCACCGAGAACGACTACCTGTACCCGGGCGACCGCCCCTCCACGACCCCGTTCGACGTCACCGTCCCCGAGGGCCGGCTGTGGGTGATGGGCGACCACCGGTCCAACTCGGCCGACTCCCGCGCCCACCAGGACACCGACTTCGGCACGGTCTCCGAGGCCGGCGTGGTGGGCCGGGCCATGGTGATCGCGTGGCCCTTCGGCCACTGGACCACCCTGGACGAGCCGAAAACGTTCACGACCGTGTCCGACGCGGTCTCCGGACCGGCCGCCGCCGCGCCGCTGTCGCATAGGGTTGCCTCCTACGGCCCGAACGCGATGGTTCAACTCCCGATCCCTGCGGAACTCCCGCTCGTTATGGGAGTGGTGGGCCTGCGCCGGGCACGGGGCAGGCGGTGGCAGAGAGTGAGGAGTTGGCGTGGGCGATGTGGCGGTTGGCGCGCGGTCCGGACACGACGGCGAGGAGGACCGCGGACGCCCCGGGGAGACGGCCGGCCCGACCGCGCACCGCTCCCCGGCCTCCGGGCACGACGCCGGGACGACGGAGGACGGCACGCGAGTGGACGGACACGGCGGCACCGCTGAGCGGGGCGAGGGCGGAGCCGCCCACACGCCCCCTCCGGCGGCCAGGAAGCAGCGGTCCTTCTGGAAGGAACTGCCGATCCTCGTCGGCATCGCCCTGGTCCTCGCACTGCTGATCAAGACGTTCCTGGTGCAGGCGTTCTCGATCCCGTCGGCCTCGATGCAGAACACCCTCACCGAGGGGGACCGGGTCCTGGTGGACAAGCTCACCCCCTGGTTCGGCTCCGAGCCGGAGCGCGGCGAGGTCGTCGTCTTCCACGACCCGGCGGACTGGCTGGCCGGCGAGCCGACCCCCGAACCGAACGCCTTCCAGACGGTGCTGAGCTGGATCGGCCTGATGCCGTCCGTGGACGAGAAGGACCTGATCAAGCGGGTCGTCGGCGTCGGCGGCGACACCGTCGAGTGCAAGGGCACCGGCCCGGTGCGGGTCAACGGCCTGGCACTGAACGAGCCGTACGTCTACCCCGGCAACACCCCGTGCAGCGTCGACGACCAGGGCGGCCAGTTCAAGGTCAAGGTCCCCGAGGGCTTCCTCTGGGTCATGGGCGACCACCGGCAGAACTCCCGCGACTCGCGCTACAACCGCGCCGACCGCAACGGCGGCATGGTCCCGGTCAAGGAGGTCGTCGGCCGCGCCATCGTCAAGGCCTGGCCGATCAACCACTGGGGCACCCTCCCGGTCCCCGACACCTACGACCAGAGCGGGCTGCAGAACCGGTCGGCGCCGGCGCTCACGCCGGGCGTCGCGCTGACGACCGCCCCCCAGGGTGTGGCCCTCGCCGGCGCGGTCCCCTTCGTGCTGTGGCGGCGCCGGCGCATCGCCCCGGCACGCACCCGCTGACGGGAGCGCCGGCCCGGAGCGCGGCGCCCTGGCGGGGCGCGGTCCTCGGTGGTGCGCGGCCCTCCGCGAGTCCGGTGCGCGCGGCGGTGCCCGTGCGCGCCGGTCCCGCACGGTGCGGCGGGCTTGGCTCACGGCGGCCCCGGTCGCCCGGCCTCCGGTTCTCCGGACGGCGGGGCGACCGGGGCCGTCGTCCGTCCCTGGCCCATGGCCTGCGGGCGCTGCGGGCGCTGCGGGCCGGGGCCGGGGCGGCCCCGGAGGCCGGAGGAGGGGCTGACCCGCCCCGGTACCGGCGGGTAAGGTGCGGGTCCATGGGTGGCGAGAGCACGACACACACGGACCGGCGGGGTCCCGGCCCCGGCACCCCGGCCGGCGGCCGGACCGGGCAGCGGCTGTCCGGGCTGGTCGTGGCGCTGGGCACGGTGCTGTTCCTCGGCGGTTTCGCCTGGGGAGCGGTGGTGTACCGGCCGTACACGGTGCCGACCGGTTCGATGGCGCCGACGATCGCCGTCGGCGACCGGGTGCTGGCGCAGCGCGTCGACAGTGCCGACGTCCGCCGGGGCGACGTGGTCGTCTTCAAGGACGCCACGTGGGCCGACGCCCCGATGGTCAAGCGGGTGGTCGCGGTCGGCGGGGACACCGTCACCTGCTGCCAGGAGGGCCGGCTGAAGGTCAACGGCAAGGTGATCGACGAGACCTACCTGGCGGCCGGGACCCCGGCCGAGATCACCGGCTTCCCCACCGTCACCGTGCCCGAAGGACGCCTCTTCCTGCTCGGCGACGAACGCGGGGGCTCCCTCGACTCCACCGCCCACCTCACCGACGCGGCCGGCGGCACCGTCGCCCGCTCCGCCGTCGACGCCCGGGTCGACGCCGTCGTCTGGCCCCTGGACGGCATGCTGGAACGGCCCTCCGGCTTCGAGGCGCTCGGCCCCCTGTCGACGCCGGGCCCCCTGCGCACGGTCCTCACCGTCGTCGTGGCCGGGGCGGTGCTGATCTTCGCCGGCGCGGCGTACGGGCCCGTCGCCCAGCGGCTCGGCGCCTCCCGCGCCCGGTCCGGAACGGAGCCCGCCGATGTCCGCTGAGCGCGTGCCCGGCACGGAGGCCGCAGGGCTGCGCAGGGTGGCGCGGGTCGTCCTGCTCGATCCGCGGGACCGCATCCTGCTGCTCCACGGACACGAACCGGACGATCCGGCCGACGACTGGTGGTTCACCCCCGGCGGCGGCGTCGAGGGCGAGGAGACCCGCGAGCAGGCCGCCCGCCGCGAACTGCGTGAGGAGACCGGGATCACCGACGTCGAGATCGGACCGGTGCTGTGGCGGCGCACCTGCTCCTTCCCGTTCGCCGGCCGCCGGTGGCACCAGGACGAGTGGTACTACCTGGCCCGTACGCACCAGACCGCGACCGTCGCCGCCGGGCTGACCGAACTGGAACGGCGCAGCGTCGACGGAGCCCGCTGGTGGACGTGTCGGGAACTGGCTCGCGCCCATGAGACGGTGTATCCGACCAGACTCGCCGAGCTGCTGCGCACACTGCTCGACGAAGGTCCCCCGGCCGGGCCGGTGACCCTGGACACCGAAATCGTCTAGGGCGCGCGGACCTGACGCACAATGGTGGGATCGCACGGCTGAAGGGGAACATGCCATGAGCGCCGAGGACCTCGAGAAGTACGAGACCGAGATGGAGCTGAAGCTCTACCGGGAGTACCGCGATGTCGTCGGTCTGTTCAAATACGTGATCGAGACGGAGCGGCGTTTCTACCTCACCAACGACTACGAGATGCAGGTGCACTCGGTCCAGGGCGAAGTGTTCTTCGAGGTCTCCATGGCCGATGCCTGGGTCTGGGACATGTACAGGCCGGCCCGTTTCGTGAAGCAGGTACGCGTCCTCACGTTCAAGGACGTGAATATCGAGGAGCTGAACAAGAGCGACCTCGAACTGCCCGGCGGTTGAAACCCCGACGACGGTCACACAGGCGGGTGACGGAGTTTTCCACAACCCGCTGACCGTCCACCAAGATCCCACAGCGCTGCGGGCCGCCCCCATCGTTGGCACCGGAGGTGGTGCCGACAATGAACGCACGAGACGCGATGGGCAGGTACGGCGAATCCCTCGCCGCCCGCCGGCTGACCGAGGCCGGGATGACCCTCCTGCGGCGCAACTGGCGCTGCGGCAGGACCGGAGAGATCGACATCGTCGCCCGGGACGGAGACGTCCTGGTCGTTTGCGAGGTCAAGACCCGCAGGGCAGGCTCCTGGGAACACCCGATGGCCGCCGTCACACCCGCCAAGGCACGACGGCTGCGCACCCTCGCCGCACACTGGGTCCACACCCACGGCGGAGCCCCGCCCGGCGGCGTCCGCATCGACCTGGTGGGGGTGGTCCTGCCGCCCCGGGGCGCACCCGTCGTCGAGCACGCCCGGGGGGTGGCGTGATGGGATTCGCCCGCACCTGCTCCGTGGCCCTCATGGGCGTGGAAGGCGTCGTCGTCGAGGTCCAGGCCGACCTGGAACCGGGCGTGGCCTCCTTCGCCCTGGTCGGCCTGCCCGACAAGAGCCTCACCGAGAGCCGCGACCGGGTCCGGGCGGCGGTGGTCAACTCCGGAGCCGAATGGCCGCAGAAGAAACTCACCGTCGGCCTCAGCCCCGCCCCCGTCCCCAAGAGCGGCAGCGGCTTCGACCTCGCCGTGGCCGCCGCCGTCCTCGGCGCCACCGAACGCGTCGACCCCCGGCCGCTCGCCGACATCGTCATGATCGGAGAGCTGGGCCTCGACGGACGCGCCCGCCCCGTCCGCGGCATCCTCCCGGCGGTCCTCGCCGCGGCCGACGCCGGGTACGAACAGGTGGTCGTCCCCGAGAGCGCCGCCGCCGAAGCGAGCCTCGTGCCCGGCGTCTGTGTCCTCGGCGTGCGCAGCCTGCGCCAGCTCATCGCCGTCCTCGCCGACGAACCCGTCCCCGAGGAGGAAGCGGACCGCCAAGGCCGCCCCGACCCGCTGCTCGCCGGACTGCGCATGCCCGGCACCGGCGCCGCCACCGGCACCCACAGCCCCGCAGACCGGGGCCACGACCTCGCCGACGTCGTGGGCCAGGCAGCGGCCCGCACCGCCGTCGAGGTCGCCGCCGCAGGCGGCCACCACCTCTTCCTCGAAGGCCCTCCGGGCGCGGGCAAGACGATGCTCGCCGAACGGCTCCCCGCGGTGCTTCCCCGGCTCACCCGCCCGGAGTCCCTGGAGGTCACCGCCGTCCACTCCCTGGCCGGCCTGCTGCCCCCGGGCAAACCCCTCATCGACACCGCCCCCTACTGCGCGCCCCACCACTCGGCCACCATGCAGTCCCTGGTCGGCGGCGGCCCGGGCATCGCCCGCCCCGGCGCCGTCTCCCTCGCCCATCGCGGCGTGCTCTTCCTCGACGAGGCGCCCGAGTTCAGCGGCCACGCGCTCGACGCCCTGCGCCAGCCGCTGGAGGCCGGACACGTCGTCATCGCCCGCAGCGCCGGAGTGGTCCGCTTCCCGGCCCGCTTCCTGATGGTCTTGTCTTATGCGGGTTCGGACATGTCCTTGTTAGCGTCCAGCCGTGCGAACGAGAGACACGGGCGTGTTGGGGTGGCGGGTGTTTTTCACGCGTCGCGAGCTGCCCCAGCCGCGGGCTGGGACCGATGTGCTGGCCGAACTTGATGACCTTGACGACTGGCTGGACTCGCGGGGAGTCGAGGACGGATCGCCGTACCTGATCGACCCGTTGGGCCGGTACGACGTCGATCTGAACGACTACTTCCTGACCGAGCTGGCGAACGAGCCGACCACTACGCAGGAGGCTGTGGCCTACGACCTGAAGCGGTTCCTGAAGTTCTTGTGGGACAACCGCGGCCGCAGGAGTTGGAAGGTCGCCACGGCGGAGGACCGGGCGGCGTTCAAGCACTGGCGGATCAGCGACATCGCCGGTCCGCGGGTAGAGCTGACAACCTGGGACCGCGAGGTCGCCACAGTCCACCAGTTCTACATCTGGGCGGTGAGGGAGAGCCACGCAGCCCGCAACCCGTTCCGCCAGCGGAAGTCCCGGAGCCGTGATCCGCGCAGGCGGACCGCAGAGGAGACCCCGGCGGAGGCTTCGCACGAGGGCCGCCCCAACGACATCGAGTGGCTGCCACCGGTCCTCTACCGCCAGTGGAGGGATGCGGGACTGCGGGGATTCACCCCGGAGGGGCTCCCGGATCGCTCGTTCCGGGGCCGGTTCGCCTCGCGGAACGCGGCCTACAGCGACTCGATGATCCGCACCGGATTGCGGCTGTCCGAGCAGACCAGTCTGAGCCTGTTCGAGCTGCCCGAGGTGGTGCCGGGCGTGCTGAACATGAGGTCGTGGCTGCCGAAGGCCATCGCCAAGGGCGGCTCGGCCCGCCGGATCTACTTCGCGGCGTCCCCGCTCAAGGACGTGTGGGACTACGTCGAGACCGACCGGGCCGAGGCCGTCGAGGCGGCCCGGGATAACGGCGCCTACGAGCGCATCCGCAATCCGCTGATCATCACCAACCCGCGCAAGCCGGTCGTGATGCTCGACGGCGAGCGCGTGAACATCGCCAAGCTCAAGCACCACGAGCGCCGCCGGGTGCTGATCGACACACCGCAGGGGCTGGAGCCGGCGGCCTTGTGGTTGAACCAGTACGGCATGCCGAGCAAGCCGTCGGCCTGGCAGGAGGTCTTCAAGACCGCCAACGGTCGGTGCGAACGGCTGGGGCTGAAGGTCAGATGCCACCCCCACGTTTTGCGGCACAGCTTCGCGGTGATCACTCTCGAACAGCTGATGCGCGGGCACATCCAGGAGATGGCGGAGATGACGCCGGGCCAGCGCTTCACCTTCCAAAGGATCTTCGGTGACCCGCTGAACTGGGTCCGGATGCGACTGGGCCACTCATCGATCGAGGTCACACAGCTTTACTTGCACACCCTGGAAGAACTGGCGATGGAGACCCGGATGGCGCTGGTCCCCGACGGCTGGGAGCCGACCGGGGTCCACCCGGAGGACCTGGAGGAGAAGGCGGTGGACGATGCCGCCTGAGATCCCGAGCCAGCGGCGCCGGACCGGGCGAGGCCGGGTCTCGCCCCAGCCGGACGGCTTCTACGAGCCGGAAATCGTGCGCGAGGAGGCCGGCCCGGTCGTCGAGTTCTTCGGCGAGGACGGCCGACGAGCCACCTACTCGTTCGCGGAACTACCGTGTCCCGGGCTCCATGCCGATCTCGCCGCGGCCTGGGCCCGCAGGACCAGCCCCACGGGCGACGGGCTGCGAACCCGCGCTGCCGCCGAATACGCCTGGGGCGTGATCGCACGGCTGATGAGATGGCTGGGCGAACTCGCCCGCCCGCCACGGGCGTTGCGCGGACTGTCCCTGTCTCACCTGCGGCGTTTCGACCAGCACCGGCGCATGACGATCCAGGCCACCAGCGCCGTGCTGGAAATGGCCCAGATCAGAGCCCTCCTGAGGGAGGTCGAGCCAGCCGGTCTGCTGCGAGAGGAAGTACGGGAGTATCTGGACCGGCCCGGACAGCTCTACGGCCGCTGGCGGGAAGTGCGGGCCAAGGAGCCGCCGCCCGGCTACTCGGACCGCGAGTTCGCGGCGATCATGGCCGCCGCCCGCAAGGACGTGGTCGCGATTCGCCAGCGGTTGCGGGCCTCCCGCACGCTGATCGAGCGGTTCGAGACGGCCCCGCACACCCTCAGTGGGGACGAGCGGGCACGGGCCGAGGAACTGGCGAGGATGCTGAGGACCGGTGAGGTTCCCCCGCCGATGAAGGCTAAGGGCAACGGTGGGCACCTTCCCGATCTGGCCGCGCAGAGGGACCGCGCGGGACAGGTGTTCCTCACCACCCAGGACCTGCCCTCGCTCATGGTGATGGGGGTGGGCCTCTCTGGCCGAAACGGCGAGACGATCAAGGAACTGGCCGCCGACTTCCGTGCCCTCGACGGGCGGGCGGTCGCGGTCAATCTGCTCAAACGGCGCCGTAACAAGGCCCGCACCCGCCAGACGGTCCACTGGGAGGTCGGGAGCGAGAGCTCCCGCCTGCACACTCCCGGCGGCTGGTTCCTGCTCCTCAACGAGCTGGCCGAGTCCAGCCGCGTGTTCAGCAGGTCGGAGCGGGTGTGGTCGATCTGGACCGGCGACACCGCCGGCGGGCCGGAGGACTTCAAGGCCGCCCGCAGCGCGGCCAAGGGCCACATCGACCCGTTCGGCCTGAAGCTCGCGCGGCAGTTCGAGTGGAACAAGTGGGTCGCCCGGCACGAGTTGACGGCTGATACTGCTGACGATGAGGCGGAGCCCGAGCCGCTGGTGCTGACGATGAACCGGTTGAAGAAAACGGCCGAAGTCCGCACCACACGGGCGGTCGGCGGGCACCTGCCGTCCGCGTCGCGAACCAACACGCCAGACGTGTCGTTCCTGCACTACCTGCGCAACGACCCGACCATCCGGGACTGGGCCGAGCAGATCCTCACCGAGGCCCTGGAGGACACCGAGGCGTCCGCCCGCGCCTTCCGGGGACGGATCTTGGACGAACAGATGGCCAAGGAGGCCGGGCACGACCCCGCGGCCGCGGCCGAGAAGCTGGGCACTACAACGGACAAGCTCACCGCCGCCATGAGCGGCGAGCTGGACACGCTGGTGGCCTCCTGCCTCGACTTCGAGCACAGCCCCCAGAACGACGGCGGGCTCTGCAACGTGTCGTTCCTGACCTGCCTACGCTGCCCGAACGCGCTGGTCGCGGAACGGCACCTGCCGAAGCTGTTCGCGCTGCTGCGATGGCTCCAGAGCGAACTCGACGCCCGAGGCGTCGACGACTGGATCGCCCGCCACGGCATCACCTGGCTGATCATCACGCGCCTGATCCTGCCCAAGTTCACCGAGGCCCAGCAGGAGCAGGCCCGCGCGAACGCCTCCGAGAAGCTGCCCACCGAACTCCTCGACGGACTCAAGGAGCCCTCGTGACCGACCTGACCGTCGGCGAAGTACAGCCGAACGTGCGCAACCGCAGACGAGTACGCATCCCTGCCGACGCCCTCGTCCTGGCCGGGCGCCCTCTGCGGCCCGGAGTGAGGCTGAACGATACCTCCAGGTTCAGTGACGACACCTGGCTCCTCAAGCACACTCAGACGCAGAACCACCAGAGCGAGCTGGTGCTGAACTTCCGTCGCATCCCCGCCGCCTTTCGCACAGTGGCGAAGGAGATCTGCTTCACGCTCCTGCGCGGCGACCTGCCACCTGGCTGCGAGGCGATCCGCAGCATCGACTCGATCCTGGGCTATCTGACCGAGCTGAAGATGGTCTTCGAGTGGGCAGAGAGCCGAGGCATCACCGAGGTCGCCGCGATCACCCCGACGGACGTCGAGGCGTTCGCCCGCTACATCGCCGGGCAGCGGCTCAGCCAGAACACCAAAGACCACCGCCACCGGGGCATGAGACTGCTGTGGTTGTGCCGGTCGAAGACCAACGACCCCATGGCCTTCGACCCCGCTGCCGTGGTCGCCGGGATGCGGTTGCCCCAGTCCCGCTCGGCGACCTCCCGGCGCCGGGAGAACGTCACCGACCGCATCCCGGAGCAGGTTCACGCCCCCTACCTGGTCTGGGCCCTGCGTTTCGTCGACGACTTCGCCGCCGACATCGTGGCCGCCCACGAGGAATGGCGGCAGCTGAACCGATGGTCCATGCCGGCCCGGCGGCGCCGCGGCCAGAAACCCGCCGGACGACATCAGGTCGTCAAGGCCACGACCCGGGTCCTGGCCCGCTACCGGGCCGAGCGGCGCCCGCTGCCGGGCTGGAAGGACGAACCCAACCGCTGCCACATTGCCCGCGAGGCCCAGGTCGAGCGCACGAGCCTGTCGGACAAGTACGCAGGAGGGAAGTTGATCCGGGAGGCCGCCGCCGAGCTGGGTGTCGCGGACGCCACCTACCTGCGGACGCCGGTTACCGGACAGCTGGACGGACAGCCCTGGCGCGGACCTATCGAATACGACGACGTCGAACTGCTGACACGCATGTTGCAGACCGCCTGCTACGTCGTCATCGCGTTCCTCTCCGGCATGCGCGACAGCGAGGTCAAGCACATCAAACGCGGATGCGTGAAAGCCTGGCGCGATGAGGACGGCCGCGTGGTCCGCCGCCGACTGAAGAGCCTGGCTTTCAAGGGCGAGGAGGACCAGACCGGGGTCGAGGCCACCTGGGTGATCAGCGGGCCCGCCCAGCGAGCCGTCGAGGTCCTGGAGCGGCTTCAGCCGGCCAGGCAGAAGTTCTTGTTCGCACTGCTGCCGCCTTCCCGCGGCTACATCGCCCAAGGCGGCCAGAACGAGGCGAAGACAACAGCAGCGACGAACAAGGACCTCATCGCCTTCGGGCAGTGGATCAACGACTACTGTCGCCGCACCGGACGGGACGACGGCGTCCCCCTGGTCGATAAGCAGGAGTGGAAGATCACCACCAGCCAGTTCCGCCGCACCCTGGCCTGGTTCATCGCCCGTCGTCCCGGCGGCGTCATCGCTGGCGCCCTGCAATACCGGCATCTGCGGGTCCAGATGTTCGAGGGCTATGCAGGCACCTCGGAGTCGGGGTTCCGCGACGAGGTCGAGGCCGAGGACGCCATCGCCCGCGGTGAGAAGCTCGGCGACCTGATCACCAGCCACGAGTTCCACCGTCTGACCGGACCGGCCGCGGCCGAGGCGGAAAGTCGGCTGGCAACCTTCGAGCGGCACGTCCAGTTCGACGGCAAGGTCATCAACGACCGCAAGCGGCTCCAGCGGCACATGAACCGCCACGACCCGCACATCTATCCAGGGGAGTACGTCACCTGCGTCCACAACCGTGACCGGGCACTCTGCCACCGGTCGGACGGGAAGGAAGGCCCATCGTTGCCCGACTGCCAGCCCCTGCGCTGCCGCAACGTTGCGCTGACCAGCGAAAACCTCGCCCATATGCGGGACGCTCTGACCGCCTACGACCGCGAACTTGCCCGGGGCGAGTTGCTCGCCCCACTCGTCCGCCACCGCCTGCAAGCCCGTCGCCAAGAGATCGCCGACTTCCTCGCCGCGACCATCGGCCCAGCTCAGGCCGTCACCACGGAGGCATCATGAACCGCCCGCTGCCCACCGACGAGCAGGTCCGCAGCGCGATGACGGCCGAACTCGACGAGAGCGAGGCCAGCGGTCGGCGGGCCACCGCCAGCAACGTCGAGAAGCAGCTCGGCGTCACGCACGCGACGTTCTACCGGAACTACCCCGACCTGATCGAGTGGTTCAAGGTCCAGCTCGTGGCCCGGCGTCAGGAGGTAGTGACCGAGAAGGGCACGAGCAAGCGAGAAGACGACCTGGACCGGCTCCGGCGCGAGAACACCGACCTCCGCAAACAGGTGAGAATCTATGCCGAGGCCATCCGCCAGCTCACCCTGGACAAGGCTGCGCTGGAGGACACGGTCCAGAGCCTTGCTGGGATCGCCAGTCTCGACGATCGCCGGCGTCGGCAAACAACCGATCTCGACACCGGGCCGTTCACCAGCTGAGGTCGTTTCCCTCTCCATACACTGCCGTCACCCCAGACAGCGGAGAGACCAGCCACGCCTTGCTCAGCACGCCAGGCCAGTCTTGCGCGATCTCGTGGATCAGGTGACTGACCACGAAGGGCGGAAGGTCGAAGACCGGTTCCGGTTTCCCCTTCCCCGGGCTAAGCATGGGCCGGCTGTCTATGAGCAGCCCGATGGGGCGGGTCGCCGCCACAGCTCTGACTCCCGCCAACTGCTTGCGCAGCTTGCCTTCGATAGCCCGCCCGATGGTGGGACGGATCTCGTTGACGTTGAACCGCCAGTGCCCGTCAGGGTCAAGGCGCCCTGACCAGCCAGAAGTCAGATCAGTGAAGGAGATGATCACCCGCAGCTCGTCCGGGCACGGCCAGAATCCGATCGTGGGCACGGGGAAGGGGCGTTGGGGCAACCGTCGCATATCAACGAATGGCTTGCCCCGCTCGACCGCTTTCCTAGCCATGGCGACGACTTGGGCATACAGCCGGTCTCCCGCCTTCTTCGACACTCCCATCCACGGACTGGCCGCCAGGTTGACGATCAAGCCGCCACCGGGTGCTTCCGCTGCGAGGTCGGTCAGCAGACCTATGAGACGCTCAGCCACGGCATCCTGGGTTGCCACCCGACGTTGATCTTCCTGCGGAGCGGGGAGCACGGTGTGATCAACGAAGCCAGCCACACCGTTCACGGCCACTTCGGCGTCTACGGGGATAGGCGGGGTGAAGGGATACAGGTCCCTTTGGCGCTCGGGGCTGCCCAAGAGTTCAGCGTGATGCCCTTCGTTCCTCATGGCTTCGAGCAAGGCCGCGAAGGCGCTCATCTCGCGCGGCTTGTCAGCCAACAGCTGCAAGGGTTCTGCTTCGTCAGCCGTCATCCGCCCCATCCTTCTCTCGATTACGAGCACCAGCTTGCACCGTCAGATCCAAGTTGGTGGCCTCATGCGGAGAGCAGCCAGCGCGGACAACGGACAGAAATGAAAGGCCCTCATAACCTCGCCGCCAACCCGTGCCCCTGCGGACGCTTCAGCCAGAACGACGAGCATTGCGAATGCCCGACGTCACTCGTCCGCCGCTACCAGGCCCGGCTCTCCGGCCCCCTCCTGGACCGGGTCGACCTGCGGGTCGAGGTGGACCGTGTCACCCGCGCCGAACTCACCGCCACCGGCACCCGCGGCGACTCCACCGCCACCGTCGCCGACCGGGTCCGCGCCGCCCGTGAACGCTCCGCCGCCCGTCTCACCGGCACCCCGTGGCACGCCAACAGCGAGGTCCCCGGCCGCGAACTGCGCACCCGCTGGCGCGCCGCACCGGGTGCGCTCGACCAGGCGGAGCGCGGCCTCGAACGGGGCCTGCTCACCGCCCGCGGGCTCGACCGGGTCCTGCGCGTCGCCTGGAGCGTGGCCGACCTCGTCGGACACGACCGCCCGGACGCCACCGACGTCGCCCTCGCCCTGCAACTCAGGACGGGCGTGCCACGAGGCGTGCCGATGCTGCTGGGGGCGGGGACATGACGGGCGCGGCAGCGGGGCGGAACGAGGGGCGCGGCGAACGGGACCCCGGCCCCCGGCAGGGCGACGGCGGCGCCACCGGCCGGGCCGGTGGCGCCGGCACGGCTCGCGCGGCCCGCACGGCGGGTGCCGTCGGTGCCGCAAGCGCCGTTGGTGAGGAGCCTACGGGGGTGCCGGGCGCGGAGCACGGGCGTACGGGCGTGAACGGGGGAGCGCCACCGGGCGCGGGCGTGCCGAGCGGCCCTCGCACACCGGATGGGCCCGGCGGGCCGCCTTCCTCCGGCGGACTTCCGCAGTCCGGCGCGCCACCCGGGGGCACGGTGGCGTCGGGTGGCGCGGGACCACAGCTGGGTGGCGCGGGAGGCCCGGGGCAAGCGCCGCCCGGCGCGGACCGGGAGTACGCGCCGGGGACGGGGGAGGACCCGGAGGACCCGGAGACACTCGGCCGGATCTTCCTCACCCGCGTCCTCGAACCCGGCGACGCGACAGGCGGGCGCTGGGTGCGGGAACTCGGCGTCACCGAAGTCGTCCGGCGCCTGCGCGAAGGCGGCACCGCCCTGCCGGGGGCCGGCGAGAAACGCTGGGCCGGGCTGCGCGCCCGCGCCGTCCGCGCCGACCCCCGCCAGGACCTCGCCGCCGCCCGGACAGCGGGCGTCCGGTTCGTGCCGCCCGGCACGGCGGAGTGGCCCCGGCAACTCGACGACCTGGGCGACGCCCGCCCCCTCGGCCTGTGGGTCCGCGGCCTGCCCAGCCTGCGGATGTGGGCGCTGCGCTCCGTGGCCGTCGTCGGCGCCCGCGCCTGCACCGCCTACGGCGCCCACATGGCCGCCGAACTCGCCGCCGGCCTCACCGAACGCGGCTGGGTCGTCGTCTCCGGCGGGGCCTACGGCGTCGACGGCGCCGCCCACCGCGGCGCCCTCGGCGCGGGCGGCGCCACCGCGGCCGTGCTCGCCTGCGGAGTCGACCGCCCGTACCCGGCCGGCCACGCCCGTCTGATCACCAGGATCGCGGAACAGGGCCTGGTCATCGGCGAACTCCCACCCGGCGACCATCCCACGCCCAGCCGCTTCGTCCTCCGCAACCGGGTGATCGCCGCGCTCACCCGGGGCACCGTGGTCGTCGAAGCCGCCCTCCGCAGCGGCTCCCTCGTCACCGCGCGCGCCGCCCAGCGCCTGGGCCGCCACACCATGGGCGTCCCCGGCCCCGCCACCAGCACCCTCTCCGCCGGAGTGCACGAGATGCTGCGCGGCGGCGCCGTCCTCGTCACCGACGCCGCCGAGATCGTCGAACAGGTCGGCGCCATGGGCGAACTCGCCCCCGACCGGCGCGGACCCGTCCTGCCCACCGACCTCCTCGACCCCGGAACCCGCCAGGTCCTGGCCGGACTCCCCGCCCGGGGCGCCGCGACGGCGGACGAGATCGCCCGCCAGGCACAGACCACCCAGGACGACGCCGTCGCCCGGCTGTACGAACTTCGAGCACTTGGGTACGTCGAACGACACAGCGACGGTTGGAAGTTGACACGCCAAACCATGATCTCCGCGCGCGGCGGCCGAAGTCCGCGCTGACCGAGCGTGTTCGGCCGTCCGGGGTAACCCCTACCCCCTTGGGAATTCCCGAAGTTGAGGTAGTCGAGTGATCGCGCAGAGTGATCATCGCCACCTCTTCGGAGCATTCAGCGGAACGTATCTGCATACCGCTCCGCCCCGCCCCTCGCGCACCGCGACAGCTCAGTCACGCTACGCTCACGAGGGCCCCCGCACAGACGGGCACCAACCGGACAGTGGACCGGCAGCCACCATCGGCTCCCCACACACGATCACGGCAGAACGGCACAAGGCGACGAATGCCCCAGCACACCTCCGGGTCCGACAGGGCGGCGATCCCCCCGGCCGCCCGAGACGGTGGCGGCGTGCGCCCGCCCGCTCCCTCGACGCTCGACGAGTTGTGGCGGTCGTACAAGGAGACGGGAGACGAGCGGCTGCGGGAACAGCTCATCCTCCACTACTCGCCCCTCGTCAAATACGTGGCGGGCCGGGTCAGCGTCGGACTGCCCTCCAACGTCGAACAGGCCGACTTCGTCTCCTCCGGAGTCTTCGGACTGATCGACGCCATCGAGAAGTTCGACGTCGACCGGGAGATCAAGTTCGAGACGTACGCGATCACCCGCATCCGCGGCGCGATGATCGACGAACTGCGCGCACTGGACTGGATCCCCCGCTCGGTACGCCAGAAGGCACGCCATGTCGAGCGCGCCTACGCCACCCTGGAGGCGAGGCTGCGCCGCACCCCCTCCGAAGGCGAGGTGGCCGGCGAGATGGGCATCGCGGTGGAGGACCTGCACGCGGTTTTCAGCCAGTTGTCCCTGGCCAACGTCGTGGCACTGGAGGAACTGCTGCACGCCGGGCAGGAGGGCGGCGACCGGCTCAGCCTCATGGACACCCTGGAGGACACCGCCGCCGACAACCCGGTGGAAGTGGCCGAGGACCGCGAACTGCGCCGCTTCCTCGCCCGCGCCATCAACACCCTGCCCGACCGGGAGAAGACCGTCGTCACGCTCTACTACTACGAGGGCCTCACCCTCGCCGAGATCGGCAACGTACTCGGAGTCACGGAGAGCCGGGTCAGCCAGATCCACACCAAATCCGTCCTCCAGCTCCGCGGCAAACTGGCCGGATTCGCGCGCTGACCCGCCCCGGACGGCCGAGAGCCGGACCGCTCCGCCACCCGGTCGGCGGGCGCGCGCCCGGTGGCCGACTCCCATACCGGCAGTCACCTCCGTACAGTGGAAGGCGTGCCAAGGATTCGAGCGGCCTCCGTGGCCGAGCACCGGTCGATGCAGCGTGCCGCCCTGCTGGACGCGGCACGCTCCCTGCTGTCCCACGGCGGTACCGATGCCCTGACCTTCCCCGCTCTCGCCGAGCGGACGGGTCTGGCCCGGTCCTCCGTCTACGAGTACTTCCGCTCGCGCGCCGCCGTCGTCGAGGAACTCTGCGCGGTCGACTTCCCCGTCTGGGCGGCGGAGGTCGAGGCGGCCCTGGCCCAGGAGGCCACACCCGAGGGCAAGGTCGAGGCGTACGTGCGCAAGCAGCTCGCCCTCGTCGGCGACCGCCGGCACCGCGCCGTCGTCGCGATCTCGGCCAGCGAACTGGACGCCGGGGCGCGCGAGAAGATCCGGGCGGCCCACGGCGGGCTCATCGCCATGATCGTCGAGGCGCTGGCCGAGATGGGGCACGCCCAGCCCCGGCTGGCGGCCATGCTGCTGCAGGGCGTCGTGGACTCGGCCGTGCGCCGGATCGAACTGGGCGCCGCCGAGGACCCCGAGACGATCACCGAGGCCGCGGTGTCCATGGCCCTGCGCGGCGTACGGGGCTGACCCGGCCGGCAAGGCGCCCGGTGGGCCCCGGCGTCAGGGTGTGCCCGTGATCCGGCCGCCCTCCGGCCGCGGAAGCGGAACACCGAGCACCGGCAGCAGCCGGGGCGGGCCCCCGTCGAGCAGCCACGGCGGCAGGAGCGCCAGCGGATTGAGGTAGACCTCTCCGCGCAGCAGACCCCAGTGCAGGCAGCCCGCACAGTGCGGCCCCGCCGGCTCCAGCGTGCCCAGCACGTCACCGGCGGCCACCTCGTCGCCGCGCCCCACGGACGCGGCGACCGGGAGGTACGTCGTCCGCAGCGGCGGATCACCCGTGCCGGCCAACTCCACGGAGACGACGCCCCAGCCGCCCACCCGGCCGGCGAAGGACACCCGCCCGGCCGCCACCGACCGCACGGGCCCGGACGCCGCGGCGGCGAGATCGACACCGCGGTGCCCCGGCCCGTAGGGCGTCGACGGCGGCTCCCAGCCCCGGACGACCGCCGGCCGCCGGCCCACCGGCCAGTTCCGGGCGAGGGCGGGGACGTCGGGGGTGGGGGCGTCCAGGACGCGGAGGTCCAGAGCGGCGACGTCGGGGACGGGGCCGGGAGCGGTGACGTCGGAGGGAGTGGCGAGGAGGCCGAGCGGCGTAGCGGTCACCAGGGGGGCCGCCCCCACCCCCTCCCCCCTCCCCTCCGCCCCCACCCCCGGTGCCAGCACCCCCGGCACCATCAGCCCCCACGCCCCCATCCACACCCCGGCCCGCACCCGCACCCGCGCCGCCGGCCCGGCGCGCACACCACCCCGCGCGCCCGCACCCACTCGCGCGCCCGTCGGCACCGGCACCCTGCCCCGTCCTCGCGCGCAACCCTCAACCCACTCCAGCACCCGCCCCCACCCGGGCACCCGCCCCCACCCGGGCACCCGCACCCGACCCGGCACCCGCACCCGACCGGGCCCACGCCCCGCCATCGGCCCCTTGACCGATCTCGACGTCGGGTCCCGCATCGGCCCCTTGACCGATCTCGACGTCGGGTCCCGCATCGGCCCCTTCACCGATCTCGACGTCGGCTCCCGCACCGGCCCCTTCACCGATCTCGACGTCGGCTCCCGCACCGGCTCGCTCACCTGACCGCGCGGCCCCGCCACCCGACCGCCTGATCCCGGCATCCGTCCTCTCATCGGCCCCGCCACCCGACCGCCTGACCCCACCACCCGTCCTCTCACCGGCCCGGCCACCCGACCAACTCGGCCCCCGCGTCCGAGCCCTCCGCGCTTCCCCCCTCGTCCTCGACCCCACCACTCCCGCCCTGCCTTCGGGCCCGGTCCCCGCCCGCACTCCCGCCCCTGCCGTTGCCTTCGCCTCCGCCCTCGCCCTCGCCCTTGCTCCTCTTCCCGACCCCGCCGACGTCCCCGCTCCGGCGCCCGCATCCGTGCTCGCGTTCTCATGCCGGAACTGTCCCGTAGGCGGCATCCGGCGTGTGCGGACCTGTGGACGGGTGTCCGGTTGTGGACAACCGCGTCACCCGGTGGTCCTCCGGTCCCGTACACTTCTGATGGCGACCCGGGTCATCGGGTCGACTTCGCACGCCCCGGTACCAGGGCCGGCAGCAGCCGCAGCCCGGGTAGCAGCGCCCCTCGGTCCCTCGTGGCACGGCGCATCGTGGGCGTCAGGCGCGGGAGCCGTCCGGTTCCCGCGGCACAACCGAGAAAATCAAGGAGATACGGCCATGGCCGTCGTCACGATGCGGGAGCTGCTGGAGAGCGGCGTCCACTTCGGTCACCAGACCCGTCGCTGGAACCCGAAGATGAAGCGCTTCATCTTCACCGAGCGCAACGGCATCTACATCATCGACCTGCTCCAGTCGCTGTCGTACATCGACCGCGCCTACGAGTTCGTCAAGGAGACCGTCGCCCACGGCGGCACGGTCATGTTCGTCGGTACGAAGAAGCAGGCGCAGGAGGCCATCGCCGAGCAGGCGACCCGCGTCGGCATGCCCTTCGTGAACCAGCGCTGGCTGGGCGGCATGCTCACCAACTTCTCGAC
This sequence comes from Streptomyces sp. SCSIO 75703, assembly GCF_036607905.1. NCBI lineage: Bacteria > Bacillati > Actinomycetota > Actinomycetes > Kitasatosporales > Streptomycetaceae > Streptomyces > Streptomyces sediminicola. Next base: position 1,971,358 of record NZ_CP144555.1, on the reverse strand, counting down.
CGTCTACAAGCGTCTGCAGCGCCTCAAGGAGCTCGAGCAGATCGACTTCGAGGACGTGGCCGCCTCCGGCCTCACCAAGAAGGAGCTGCTGGTCCTCTCCCGCGAGAAGGCCAAGCTGGAGAAGACCCTCGGCGGTATCCGCGAGATGTCCAAGGTGCCCAGCGCCGTCTGGATCGTGGACACCAAGAAGGAGCACATCGCGGTCGGCGAGGCCCGCAAGCTCAACATCCCGGTCGTCGCGATCCTCGACACCAACTGCGACCCCGACGAGGTCGACTACAAGATCCCGGGCAACGACGACGCGATCCGCTCCGTCACCCTGCTCACCCGTGTGATCGCCGACGCCGTCGCCGAGGGCCTCATCGCCCGTTCCGGCGCCGCCACCGGTGACAAGGGTGAGAAGGCCGCCGGCGAGCCGCTCGCCGAGTGGGAGCGCGACCTGCTCCAGGGCGAGAAGGCCGAGAAGGCCGAGGCCCCCGCCGCCGCCGAGGCCCCCGCCGCCGAAGCCCCCGCCGCCGAGGCCCCCGCCGCCACGGAGGAGCCCGCCGCGGCCGAGAAGCCGGCCGAGGCCCCCGCCGCCGCCGAGGGCGAGCAGGGCTGACCGTCCCGTCGGTGTCGACGGCGGGAGCGCGGACCGCGCCGGCCCCCGGCCTCCGGGCCGGGGAAGGTGTGCCGGGCGCTCCCGCCGTTCACCCGTAGGTCGGCGGCCGGTCACGCGGTCACGGCTCCCTGGGCCGTGGAGACCGCGGGCCCCGCAGATCTCCGAACCTCCAGACTTCGAGAAAGACTCACAGACTCATGGCGAACTACACCGCCGCCGACGTCAAGAAGCTCCGCGAGCTCACGGGCGCCGGCATGATGGACTGCAAGAAGGCGCTGGACGAGGCCGAGGGCAACGTCGACAAGGCCGTCGAGGCGCTCCGCATCAAGGGCCAGAAGGGCGTCGCCAAGCGCGAGGGCCGCTCCGCCGAGAACGGCGCGGTCGTCTCGCTCCTCGCCGACGACAACACCTCCGGCGTCCTCGTCGAGCTGAAGTGCGAGACGGACTTCGTCGCCAAGGGCGAGAAGTTCCAGAGCGTGGCGCAGGCCATCGCCGAGCACGTCGCCAAGGTCGCCCCGGCCGACATCGAGGCGCTGCTCGCCTCCGAGATCGAGGCCGGCAAGACCGTCCAGGCGTTCGTGGACGAGGCCAACGCCAACCTGGGCGAGAAGATCGTCCTGGACCGCTTCGCGCAGTTCTCCGGCGGCTTCGTGGCCGCCTACATGCACCGCACGATGCCCGACCTGCCCCCGCAGATCGGTGTCCTCGTCGAGCTGGACAAGCCGAACGCCGAGGTCGCCAAGGGCGTCGCCCAGCACATCGCCGCCTTCGCGCCGAAGTACCTCGCCAAGGAGGACGTGCCGGCCGAGGTCGTCGAGAGCGAGCGCCGCGTCGCCGAGGAGACCACCCGCGCCGAGGGCAAGCCCGAGGCCGCCCTCCCGAAGATCGTCGAGGGTCGCCTCAACGGGTTCTTCAAGGAGGCCACGCTCCTCGGCCAGCCCTACGCGCTGGACAACAAGAAGTCGGTCCAGCAGGTGCTGGACGAGGCCGGTGTCACCCTGAAGCGCTTCTCGCGTATCAAGGTCGGCATCTGACTCCGTACCGCGACGGACGCACGACCCCGGTAGGGTCGGCGGCAGTCGTCCGCACCGCGCGCGTACGCCGTGCCGCGCACGCGCGCGGCGCGGGGCGACAGCAGATCTGACGAGGAGGCCATTGCCGAGCATGGGATGCGAACCACGCCCCCACCGGCAATGGCCTTCTTCGTGTGTGTGACCCACGTAAAAGAGGCGAGATCTCCATGACCACCAAGGCCGAGAAGAGCGACGACGGCAAAGTACGCGGCCGGTTTCTGCTGAAGTTGTCCGGAGAGGCCTTCTCCGGCGGTGGGGGACTCGGCGTCGACCCCGACGTGGTGCACGCCATCGCCCGCGAGATCGCCGCCGTGGTGCGCGACGGCGCGCAGATCGCCATCGTCATCGGCGGCGGCAACTTCTTCCGCGGCGCCGAACTCCAGCTGCGCGGCATGGACCGCGCCCGCTCCGACTACATGGGCATGCTGGGCACCGTGATGAACTGCCTGGCCCTCCAGGACTTCCTGGAGAAGGAAGGCGTCGACTGCCGCGTGCAGACCGCCATCACCATGGGCCAGGTCGCCGAGCCCTACATCCCGCTGCGCGCCGTGCGCCACCTGGAGAAGGGCCGCGTCGTCATCTTCGGCGCGGGCATGGGGATGCCGTACTTCTCCACCGACACCACCGCAGCCCAGCGGGCCCTGGAGATCGACGCCGAGGCGCTGCTCATGGGCAAGAACGGGGTGGACGGGGTCTACGACTCCGACCCCAAGGCCAACCCGGACGCCGTGAAGTTCGACGCGCTCGGCTACGGCGAGGTCATCACCCGCGACCTGAAGGTCGCCGACGCCACGGCCGTCACGCTCTGCCGCGACAACCGCCTTCCCATCGTCGTCTTCGAACTTCTGAAGGAAGGCAATATCGCCCGCGCCGTCAAGGGTGAGAAGATCGGCACGCTCGTGGGTGACCACGGCAGCCGGGACTGACCGGAGAACCACCCCCCTCCGTGGCCGGACGCCACCTGTCCGGGCGACGGCGGGGACGGTGCCGGGCCGGGGGATGGACAATGTCCCGCCGGTCGGGAACCGTGCAGGAAGAAGACGCGACGCAGCCGGCCGCCGCCCCCACGGGAGCGCGGCCGGGCCTTACTCAAGACACGCAGGAGCAAGTGGTGATCGAAGAGAGCCTCCTCGAAGCCGAGGAGAAGATGGAGAAGGCCGTCGTGGTCGCCAAGGAGGACTTCGCCGCGATCCGCACCGGCCGTGCGCACCCGGCGATGTTCAACAAGATCGTGGCCGAGTACTACGGGGCGCCGACGCCGATCAACCAGCTGGCCTCGTTCTCCGTGCCCGAGCCGCGCATGGCCGTGGTGACGCCGTTCGACAAGACCGCGCTGCGCAACATCGAGCAGGCGATCCGCGACTCCGACCTGGGCGTCAACCCCAGCAACGACGGCAGTATCATCCGGGTGGTCTTCCCCGAGCTGACCGAGGAGCGCCGCCGCGAGTTCATCAAGGTCGCGCGGGCCAAGGGCGAGGACGCCAAGGTGTCCATCCGCGCCGTGCGCCGCAAGGCCAAGGACGCCATCGACAAGCTCGTCAAGGACGGCGAGGTCGGCGAGGACGAGGGCCGCCGTGCGGAGAAGGAGCTCGACGACACCACCGCGAAGTACGTGGCGCAGGTGGACGAGCTCCTGAAGCACAAGGAAGCCGAACTGCTCGAGGTCTGATGAACCACTCTTCCTGGGGAGCGCCGCCACACGCCGGGTACGGGGGGCCGCCCGACCAGGGGCCTGCCCAGGGGGCCACCGCCCCGGCGGGGCCCGCCCACGATGCGCACCAGGCGCAGCAGACCCGCCCCATGCCCGTCGTCCCCGGCGTCCCCGGACACGGACACGGCGGTGACCAGGACGACCGGGGGGCCGCCGGGCACGGTGGTCCCCTCTTCCGCGACGACACCCCGCCCGCGCGGCCGTACCCGGCGGCGCCGCAGAATCCGGAGCCCATGCCCGACACCCCGCAGCCGGCCGCCGGGCCGCCGCAGAAGAAGAGCGCGGGGCGGGACCTGGGGGCCGCGATAGGGGTCGGCGTGGGGCTCGGCGCGGTGATCGTCGCGTCGCTCTTCGTCGTCAAGGCCGTCTTCGTCGCCGTGGTCGCGGTCGCCGTGGTCGTGGGGCTGTGGGAGCTGACCTCGCGGCTGGAGGAGCGCAAGGGCGTCAAGGCGCCCCTGGTGCCGCTGGCGGTGGGCGGCGCGGCCATGGTCGTCGCCGGGTACGCGCGGGGCGCCGAGGGCGCGTGGATCGCCATGGCGCTGACCGCGCTGGCGGTGCTGGTGTGGCGGATGGCGCGACCGCCGCAGGACTACCTGCGGGATGTCACGGCGGGCGTGTTCGCCGCGTTCTACGTGCCGTTCCTCGCCACGTTCGTCACCATGATGCTCGCCGCCGACGACGGCGCCTGGCGCGTGCTGACCTTCCTGGTGCTGACGGTGGTCAGCGACACCGGGGCGTACGCGGTCGGCTGGCGGTTCGGCCGGACCAAGCTGGCCCCGCGCATCAGCCCCGGCAAGACCCGGGAGGGCCTGATCGGCGCGGTGGCCTTCGCCATGGCGGCGGGCGCGCTGTGCACGCAGTTCCTGATCGACGGCGGTTCCTGGTGGCAGGGGCTGCTGCTGGGGCTCGCGGTCGCGGCCAGCGCCACGCTGGGCGACCTGGGCGAGTCCATGATCAAGCGCGATCTGGGCATCAAGGACATGGGCACGCTGCTGCCGGGGCACGGCGGCATCATGGACCGGCTGGACTCCCTGCTGCCGACGGCGCCGGTGGTGTGGCTGCTGCTGGTGCTCTTCGTCGGATCGGGTTGACAGGCATCGGGTACGCTGGAAGGGCCCGTGGCGCTGTCCGCGGGCCCTTTCCCGTGTTCCCGCCGCTTCCGCCGGCCCGCTTCCGCGGCCGGTGACCGTCGGCGGGGACGGTCCCGTGAGGTCTCCTGGCTCCGGCATGGCCTTGCCGTCTTCCCGCCGTGCGCGGGGGTGCCGTAGGCCCGTCGTCCAGAGGAGTTGCCCGACCGTGGCCCGACCCGTCCCCGGTGAGCTCACCTTCGTCGCGCCCCGCGGGGCGCAGCGTCCGCCGCGTCACCTCGCCGATCTCACGCCGGCCGAGCGCAAGGAGGCCGTCGCCGCGATCGGTGAGAAGCCGTTCCGTGCCCGGCAGCTCTCCCAGCACTACTTCGCGCGCTACGCGCACGACCCGGAGCAGTGGACCGACATCCCGGCGCGCGCCCGCGAGGGACTCCGGGAGGCGCTGCTGCCCGAGCTGATGACGGTCGTGCGGCATCTGTCGACGGACGAGGGAACCACCCGCAAGACGCTGTGGCGCCTCTTCGACGGCACCCTCGTCGAGTCCGTCCTGATGCGCTACCCGGACCGGGTGACCATGTGCATCAGCTCCCAGGCGGGCTGCGGCATGAACTGCCCGTTCTGCGCGACCGGGCAGGCGGGCCTGGACCGGAACCTGTCGACGGCCGAGATCGTGCACCAGATCGTGGACGGCATGCGTGCCCTGCGCGACGGCGAGGTCCCCGGCGGACCGGCCCGGCTCAGCAACATCGTGTTCATGGGTATGGGCGAGCCGCTCGCCAACTACCGGCGGGTCGTCGGCGCCATCCGCCGGCTCACCGACCCCGAGCCGGACGGCCTCGGCCTGTCGCAGCGGGGCATCACCGTCTCCACCGTCGGTCTGGTCCCCGCCATCCACCGCTTCTTGGACGAGGGCTTCAAGTGCCGTCTGGCGATCTCGCTGCACGCCCCCGACGACGAGCTGCGTGACACCCTCGTCCCGGTCAACACCCGGTGGAAGGTGCGGGAGGTGCTGGAGGCGGGCTTCGCGTACGCGGCGAAGTCCGGGCGGCGGCTCTCCATCGAGTACGCGCTGATCCGGGAAATCAACGACCAGGCGTGGCGCGGTGACCGGCTCGGCCGGCTGCTCAAGGGCAAGCCCGTGCACGTCAACCTGATCCCGCTCAACCCGACACCCGGCTCGAAGTGGACCGCGTCGCGGCCCGAGGACGAGAAGGCGTTCGTGGAGGCGATCGCGGCGCACGGCGTGCCGGTGACCATCCGGGACACCCGGGGCCAGGAGATCGACGGGGCCTGTGGCCAGCTCGCCGCGAGCGAGAGGTAGTCTGGCCGACGCGGGGACATCTTCATACGGTTCACGACATACGGTTCACGGAATACGGTGTACGGCATACAGTGCCGTGTGCGTGTGCCGGGGCGGTGTCCCGCGCCGACAACTCCACATCCCGACATCTTCATATTCCGACAGGGGAGCGCCACAGCGCTGAGAGTGCGGCACCGGCCGCAGACCCTCCGAACCTCGCCCAGGTCATTCTGGGTAGGGAGATCGGTCACCACTCAAGCTGCTGCGTCCTGCCCGGGCCCCGCGAGGGACCCGGGCAGGGCCGCGTCTCCTTCTGGAACCCCAGGAGGAATCAGTGAGCATCACCCGCAAGGTCACCGTCCTGGCCGCCGGGCTGGGCCTGGTCACGCTGTCCGCGTGCGGATCGTCCGGCGGCTCGGACACCGGTTCCGGTGCCGGCGGCGCCAAGACGGTGACCCTGGTCAGCCACGACTCGTGGGCCGCCTCGAAGGACGTCATCGCCGCCTTCGAGAAGAGTTCCGGCTACAAGGTCCGGGTCCTGGAGGACGGCGAGGCCGGACAGGCCGTCAACAAGGCCATCCTCACCAAGGACAACCCGCAGGGCGACGTCTTCTTCGGCGTCGACAACACGCTGCTCTCCCGGGCGCTCGACAACGGCCTGTTCCAGCCGTACGCGGCCAAGGGGCTCGACGCGATCGACGAGCGCTACCGGGTCGACGGCGACGAACACCGGGTCACGCCCGTCGACTACGGCGACATCTGCGTCAACTACGACAAGGCGTACTTCGAGCGGCACGAGCTGGCGCCGCCGGAGACCTTCGACGACCTGGTCAAGCCCGAGTACAAGGACCTCCTCGTCACCGAGAACGCCGCCACCTCCTCGCCCGGCCTCGGCTTCCTGCTCGGCACCGCCGCCCGCTACGGCGACCAGGGCTGGACGGACTACTGGAAGAAGCTCAAGGCCAACGGCGTCAAGGTCGTCGACGGCTGGGAGCAGGCGTACAACGAGGAGTTCTCCGGATCGGCCGGCGGCAAGGAGGCCAAGGGCGACCGTCCGCTGGTCGTCTCCTACGCGTCCTCGCCGCCCGTCGAGGTGATCTACGCCGAGCCCCGCCCGGACACCGCGCCCACCGGCGTGGCGACCGGCACCTGCTTCCGGCAGATCGAGTTCGCCGGCCTGCTGGCCCACGCGAAGAACCCGGAGGGCGGCAAGGCGTTCATCGACTTCCTGATCGGCCGGGAGTTCCAGGAGGACATGCCGCTCAACATGTTCGTCCACCCGGTGAACCCGGACGCCGGGCTGCCCGCGGAGTTCACCGAGTTCGCCCCCAAGGTCGAGGACCCGCGGACGATGGCCCCCGCGAAGATCGCCGAACACCGTGACCAGTGGGTCACCTCGTGGTCCTCGCTCGTCCTGAAGTGAGCGCCCGCCCCGCCCGCCGGCGGAGCGGGAACGCGGCGCGGCTCGCCCTGATGGCCGGGCCCGCCGCGTTCTTCGCGGTGTTCTTCGCCTACCCCGTCGCGGCCATCGTCGCCCGGGGCCTCACGGCCGACGGCACCTGGCGGTTCGGGCGGTTCGCCGAGGTGCTGGCCGAGCCCGGCATCCGGCAGGTGCTGTGGTTCACCACCTGGCAGGCGCTCGTCTCCACCGCGCTCACCCTGCTGATCGCGCTGCCCGGCGCCTACGCCTTCGCCCGCCTCGACTTCCCCGGCAAACAGGTCCTGCGGGCCGTGGTGACCGTGCCGTTCGTGCTGCCGACCGTCGTCGTGGGCACCGCCTTCCTCGCCCTGGTCGGGCGCGGCGGGCTCCTCGACGAACTGTGGGGGGTGCGCCTGGACACCACCGTGTGGGCGATCCTGCTCGCCCACGTCTTCTTCAACTACGCGGTCGTCGTCCGCACCGTCGGCGGACTCTGGTCCCAGCTCGACCCCCGCCAGGAAGAGGCCGCGCGGATGCTCGGCGCCTCCCGGCTCGCCGCCTGGCGCCGGGTGACGCTCCCGGCGCTCGGCCCCGCCGTGGCCGCCGCCGCGCTGATGGTGTTCCTGTTCACCTTCACCTCCTTCGCCGTCGTCCAGATCCTCGGCGGGCCCGCCTTCTCCACCCTGGAGGTGGAGATCTACCGGCAGACCTCGCAGGTCTTCGACCTGTCCACGGCCGCCGTGCTGACCCTGGTCCAGTTCGCCGCGGTCGGCGCCGTCCTCGCCGTGCACGCCTGGACGGTGCGGCGCCGCGAGAGCGCCCTCCGGCTGGTCGATCCCGCGGGCACCGCGCGCCGGCCGCGCGGCGCCGGCCAGTGGGCGCTGCTCGGCGGGGTGCTGGCCACCATCGCCGTACTGCTGGTGCTGCCGCTCGCCGTCCTGGTCGAACGGTCACTCGCCGCCCCCGGCTTCGGCTACTACCGGGCGCTGACCCGCGAGGACGGCGGCGCCTTCCTCGTGCCGCCCATCGACGCCGTCGGCAACTCCCTGCGCTACGCGCTCGCCGCCACCGCCATCGCCGTGGTGATCGGCGCCCTGGCCGCCGCCGCGCTCGCCCGGCGCGACGCGGGCCGCCTGGTACGCGGCTTCGACGCCCTGCTGATGCTGCCGCTCGGCGTCTCCGCGGTCACCGTCGGCTTCGGTTTCCTCATCGCCCTGGACGAACCCCCGCTGGACCTGCGCTCCTCCTGGCTCCTGGTGCCGCTGGCCCAGGCCCTGGTCGGCGTGCCGTTCGTGGTGCGGACGATGCTGCCGGTGCTGCGCGCGGTGGACGGACGGCTGCGGGAGGCCGCGGCGGTGCTCGGCGCGTCCCCCTGGCGGGTGTGGCGCGAGGTCGATCTGCCGCTGGTGCGGCGGGCGTTGCTGATCGCGGCCGGTTTCGCGTTCGCCGTGTCGCTCGGCGAGTTCGGCGCGACGGTGTTCATCGCGCGGCCGGACAACCCGACGCTGCCGGTCGCGGTGGCCCGGCTGCTGGGCCGGCCGGGACAGATGAACTACGGCCAGGCGATGGCCCTTTCGACGATTCTGATGGTGGTGTGCGCGGTGGCCCTGCTGGTGCTGGAGCGGCTGCGCACCGATCGGGGCGGGGAGTTCTAGGGATGTTGCTGAGTCTGCGGGAGGCGACCGTCCGCTTCGGCGGGCGGGCCGTGCTCGACGCCGTCGACCTCGACGTCGCCGAACACCAGGTGGTGTGCGTGCTCGGGCCGAGCGGCAGCGGCAAATCCACGCTGCTGCGCGCCGTCGCCGGGCTCCAGCCGCTGGACGCCGGGCGGGTGCTGCTCGACGGACGGGACCAGGACGGGGTGCCGGCGCACCGGCGGGAGGTCGGGCTGATGTTCCAGGACCACCAGCTCTTCCCGCAGCGGGACGTGGCCGGAAACGTCGCCTTCGGGCCCCGGATGCGGGGCGCGTCCCGGGCCGAACAGCAGGCCCGGACCGCGGAGTTGCTGGAGCTGGTCGGTCTGCCCGGCGCGGCCCGCAGAGCGGTGGCCGCCCTGTCCGGCGGCGAGCAGCAGCGGGTGGCGCTGGCCCGCGCCCTCGCGCCGCGGCCCCGGTTGCTGATGCTGGACGAACCGCTGGGCCAGCTCGACCGCTCCCTGCGCGAACGGCTCGTGGTGGAACTGCGGGAGCTGTTCGGCCGGCTGGGGACCACCGTGCTCGCCGTGACGCACGACCAGGGCGAGGCGTTCGCGCTGGCCGACCGGGTGGTGGTGATGCGGGACGGGCAGATCGCCCAGTCGGGCACGCCGCTGGAGGTGTGGCAGCGGCCCGCCGACGCCTTCGTGGCGCGCTTCCTCGGCTTCGACAACGTGGTCGGGGCGACCGTCACGGGCGAGGCCGCGGACACCCCGTGGGGCAAGGTGCCGGTCCCGCGGAACGCCCCGCAGGGCGCCCGTACGCTGCTGGTCCGCCCGGCCGGCGTCCGTCTGGTCGAGGCCGGGGCGGGCCTGCGCTGCACCGTCACCGCGCGCACCTTCCGCGGCACCCACGTCACCGTCCTCCTGCGGCCGGGCGACGCCCCCAGCCTGGAGGCCGCCTGCCCGCTGCGCTCGGCCCCGGCCCCCGGTGAGGAGGTCGGCGTGGAGTTCGACCCGGCCGAGACGGTGGTGCTGGACTGAGCGTCCGGCGAGGTGCCGCCGGGCAGGGCCGTGGCCCGTCTCCCGGGTGGGGACGGGCCACGGTGGTGCGGGTGGTGCGGGGTCAGCCGGCGTTGCCGGCGCCGCGGCGGCGCAGGCCGAAGAAGATGGCGCCGCCACCGATGGCGACCAGGGCGGCCGCGATACCGGCGATCAGGCCGGTGTTGGAGTCGGCACCGGTCTCGGCGAGGTTGGACTCGCCGACCGCCGGGGACGGGGCGTTGCCAAAGCCGCCCGCCGGGACGGTGCTCTCGCTCTCCGAGGCGGCCGGGGACGACTCGGACGGGGCCGGGGCCGGGGAGTCGGACTCCTCGGGGGCGGGGGAGGTCTCGGACGGCGACGGGGCCGGCGGCTCCTCCGTCGCGCAGGCGGTGCCCGGGGTCGTGAGGTTCGGCTTGATGTCCTCGTCGACGTACCGGTCGGCCTTGACGTGGACGCGGTACTCGGCGTTGGGCTGCCAGTCCGCTGCGAAGGTGATGGTCTCGCCCTTCCGGGAGCCCTTGACCACCTGCTCGCCGATCTTCCGGGCGTCGGCGCCGTTGTTCTGGAGGTAGACGGTGACCGTGGCCGGGATGCCGGCCGGGTCGACGTCGGTCACGGTGATGACGCCCTTGTCGCCGTCGCAGACGGCCTGGGCGGAGAACTCGCTGATGTCGCAGGCGAGGGCGTTGCCGGCGGCGCCGAACGCCAGGGCCGCGGAGGCCGAGACGACGCCGAGGACACGGAGGCCACGGCGGGTGGCCGTGCGGCTGGGTATGGACAGGACTGCCACGTTTGTCCTTTACGAAGCGCTGATGCGGGGGGTGGAAGGGGCGCTGACGTGACGTCAGCGCCCCGGGAGCCTCACTGGTCTATAAGCGGAGCGTAAGCAGTGTCAACGCATATGCCCGCAGGGGGCAGGGGCTTTGCTCACTTATTAACCACGGAGACGTTTCAACACTTCGGAAGGTTGTACGAGTTCTGGCCGACGATCGTGATCTCCCCCACGGTGAGGCCGAGTTGGTCAGCCCTCGATGGCCGCCGGGTCCATCCAGACGACCTCCCAGGTGTGGCCGTCCAGGTCGTCGAAGGCCCGGCCGTACATGAAGCCGAGGTCCTGCGTCTGGCCGGTGACCGATCCGCCCGCGGCGACGGCCCGGTCGACCATCTCGTCGACCTTGGCGCGGCTCTCCGCGCTGAGCGCCAGGAGCACCTCGCTGCTCCGGGTGGCGTCCACGATCTCCTTCTTCGTGAACTGCCCGTACTTCTCGTGGGTGAGCAGCATCGCCACGATGGTGTCGCTGATCACGATCGAGGCGGCCGTCTCGTCGCTGAACCGGGGGTCGTTGCGAAAGCCCAGCTCGGCGAAGAACGCCTTCGAGGCGTCGAGGTCGCGCACGGCCAGGTTCACGAAGATCATCTGCTGGTACATGGGGTCTCCCGTCGGGGTGTGCCGTTGTCGTGCCGTACAGGGGGTAGACCGGGCGGGAGGCCGAAAGTCATCGCCGCCCCGGGAAGGGAGGTCCCGGGGCGGCGAGGGGCCCGTCGGTCAGCGGCCCAGCGGCAGCGCGGCCAGCGCCGCCACGATCAGTGTCAGCGGGCCGAAGAGGGCCAGCAGCGCCCCCGCCCGCACCGCCGCCGCGGCCCGCAGCGTCGCCGGGGGCGCCCCCAGCCGCAGCAGCGCCTCGGTGGTCTCGGCCCGGTCGTGCTTGGCCTCCACCGCGGCGATGAGCAGGGTGGCCACCGCGCAGCCGGCCACCAGGACCGCGCCGAGGGTGCCCAGCGGACCGAACGACGGCCCGTCCCCGGCGTGGAGCACCGCCGCCGCGTAGGCCGCCGACGCCACCGCGCAGACGACGCCGAGCGGGCGGCCGACGCGGTGCGCCTCCTCCATCAGGACGCGGCCGGCCAGCAGCCGCAGCGCGCCGGGGCGCACCGCCTGCAGGAGCCGGCCGCACAGGTGGGTCAGGCCGGGCCCGGCCATCGCCAGGCCGAGCGCGGTCAGCGTCCAGCCGGCGAGGACACCGGCGGCCGGGACGGCGCCGGGCGCGACGCCGGTGGTGCGGCCCGCGTACGTCTCGACGGCGAGGCCCGCGGCGAGGACGGCGATGCCCCAGGGGAGCGTGCCGGCCCCCGGGCGGGGCGCCGCCGGCGCGAGGGCGGGGGCGCCCGCGGCGGCCGGATCGGCGGCCCGCGCGCCCGGAGCGCCGGGCGCGTCCGCCGTGCCCACCGCGCCCGCCGGGCCGGCGGGATCCTCCGTCCCGGGAGCCCCGGCGGTCACCGCGGACACCGCGCCCGCCGGCACCGCGCTCGCCTGCCCCGGGCCCGGCGTGACCGTGCTGTGCGCCACCTCCGGGCCCGCCGTGACCACCGTGGGCGTCGACCCCCGCGCGGCCACCGCCCCGCTCGCCGTCGCCCCGCCGGACGCGCCGGTGGCGGAGCGGCGGGCGCCGAAGCGTCCGTAGGCGCCGAAGGTCTCGCGGGCCGCTCCCCAGCCGTACGCCCCGAAGCGGCCGTGGTGGCGGGTGCCCGGGGCCTCGGCGGGCCGGGGCGCCTCACGGGGCCGCAGGGCGAGGGCCACCGCGCAGGACGCGGTCGCCGGCACCAGCGCCAGCAGGGTCAGCGCGGCCGGGTAGGGCAGCGGGTGCCCGGCGGCCAGGCTGCCGGCGGCGGCGCCGTCGAAGGGCATGCCGGACAGGTCGCCGCGCAGGTGCAGGAAGAAGAGCAGGGCCAGCAGCGAGCCGAGGACGCAGGCGAGGGCGGTGGTCGTCGCGGAGACGGCCATCATCCGGCCGGGCCCCAGCCCGATGGCGGACAGCCCGGTGCGGGGCCGGGTGCCGGGGTCGGTCCGGGCGACGGCGACGGCGAGGTAGACGGTGGCGGCGAGGGGAGCCGCGCACCAGGCCAGCCGGAGCGCGGAGGCGCCGGCCGTCTCGGGGTGGCCCAGCGCGTGGCCGAGGGCGCACAGCAGCAGGAAGCCCGTGCCCCCCGAGGCCGCGGCGACGAGCAGACGGCGCCCCTGGACGGCGAGGTGCGCGCCGCGGCTCAGACGGAGAGCGAGCACGCCGCCCGGCCTTCCGTCCCGGCGGGGCCCGCGGTCCCGGCGGCCGTGGTGGTCTCGGCGGCCGGCGGCAGGTGCACGGTCTTCACGCGCCGGCCGTCGAGCAGCGCCACGGTGCGGTCGGCGAGGGCGGCGGTGCGCGCGTCGTGGGTGGCGAGGACGACGGTGATGCCGTGCGAGCGGGCCGCCGTGGTGAGGGTGCGCAGCACCTGGGCGCGGTCGGCGCGGTGCAGGGGCGCCGTCGGCTCGTCGGCGAACAGGACCGAGGGCCCGACGGCGAGGGCGCGGGCGATGCAGACGCGCTGGCGTTCGGACTGGCGCAGCTCGTGCGGGCGGCGCCGGGCCCGGTCGCCGACGTCGAGGCGCTCCAGCCACTCCAGGGCGGCGGTCTTGGCCCGGCGGCGGCCGGTGCCGCGCAGCATCAGCGGCAGGGCCGTGTTCTCCCAGGCGTTCAGCTCGGGGACGAGCGCGGGGGCCGGGTCGATCCAGCCGAAGCGGTCGCGGCGCAGCCGTTCGCGGCTGAGCGGGCCCATGGTGTGGACGGGCACGCTGTTGAACCAGACCTCGCCCTCCTGGGGGCGGATCATCCCCGACAGGCAGCGCAGCAGGGTCGTCTTGCCGCTGCCGCGCGGTCCGCTGACGGCGAGGATCTCGCCCTCCCGGACGCCGAGCGAGACGCCGCTGAGCGCGGGAGTGCCGTCGTGGTGCTGGAAGTGCAGGGCGCGGGCCCAGAGCACGTCGTTGTCCGGCGGGGCCTCCATGGGCGTACACCTCGGTTCTGATCCGTGTTTCCCGGGTCCGTCCCCCCTTTCGGGTGAACGACGGCGGGGCCGATCGGTCACTCGGCACGCTAGGCAGTCACCACGGGGAGGCCGGACAGCACGCGGCCCCGGGCCGTCAATTCTCACTCGAAAGGACGACGCCGGGGCTGTGGAGGACCCTCGTTCGCGTGAAACGCGGGGGTGGGGGTGGACGGGTGGGGGTCAGAGCTGGGCCCATGCCTCCGTCAGCGTCGCGCGCAGGATCTGCTCGATCTCGTCGAAGGTCCCCTGGTCGGAGATGAGCGGCGGGGCGAGCTGGATGACCGGGTCGCCGCGGTCGTCGGCCCGGCAGTACAGGCCGTTCTCGTAGAGCTCGCGGGAGAGGAAGCCGTACAGGACGCGCTCGGTCTCCTCCTCGTCGAAGGACTCCTTGGTGGTCTTGTCCTTGACGAGTTCGATGCCGTAGAAGAAGCCGTTGCCGCGGACGTCGCCGACGATCGGCAGGTCGTGCAGCTTCTCCAGGGTGGCGCGGAAGGCGCCCTCGTTGTCGAGGACGTGCCGGTTCAGGCCCTCGCGCTCGAAGAGGTCGAGGTTGGCGAGGGCGACGGCGGCGGAGACGGGGTGGCCGCCGAAGGTGTAGCCGTGCAGGAAGGTGTTGTCGCCCTGGTAGAAGGGCTCGGCGAGCCGGTCGGAGACGATGCACGCGCCGATGGGGGAGTACCCGGAGGTCATGCCCTTGGCGCAGGTGATCATGTCCGGGACGTAGTCGAACTTGTCGCAGGCGAAGGTGGTGCCGAGGCGGCCGAAGGCGCAGATGACCTCGTCCGAGACGAGCAGCACGTCGTACTGGTCGCAGATCTCGCGCACCCGGCGGAAGTAGCCGGGCGGGGGCGGGAAGCAGCCGCCCGCGTTCTGCACCGGCTCCAGGAAGACGGCGGCGACGGTCTCCGGGCCCTCGAAGAGGATCTGCTGCTCGATCTGGTCGGCGGCCCAGCGGCCGAACGCCTCGGGGTCGTCGCCGTGGATCGGGGCGCGGTAGATGTTGGTGTTCGGCACCTTGTGGGCGCCGGGGACGAGCGGCTCGAACGGGGCCTTGAGGCCGGGCAGTCCGGTGATGGACAGGGCGCCCTGCGGGGTGCCGTGGTAGGCGACCGCGCGGGAGACGACCTTGTACTTGGTCGGCTTGCCGACGAGCTTGAAGTACTGCTTGGCGAGCTTCCAGGCGGTCTCGACGGCCTCGCCGCCGCCGGTGGTGAAGAAGACCTTGTTGAGGTCGCCGGGCGCCTCGTGGGCCAGGCGCTCCGCGAGTTCGACGGCCTTGGGGTGGGCGTAGGACCACACCGGGAAGAAGGCCAGCTCCTGGGCCTGCTTCATGGCGGTCTCGGCCAGCTCCGTGCGGCCGTGCCCGGCCTGGACCACGAACAGGCCGGCGAGGCCGTCGAGGTAGCGCTTGCCCCGGTCGTCGTAGATGTGCACGCCCTCGCCCCGCACGATGGTGGGGACGGGCGCCTTCTCGTACGACGACATGCGGGTGAAGTGCATCCACAGGTGGTCGTACGCGGTCCGGCTGAGATCCTTGTCGGTGCTCACGATTATCGGGTTCCCCACATGTAGGTCTGCTTCTTGAGCCTGAGGTAGACGAAGCTCTCGGTGGAGCGCACTCCGGGGACGGCCCGGATGCGTTTGTTGATGACGTCCAGCAGGTGGTCGTCGTCCTCGCAGACGACCTCCACCATCAGGTCGAACGAGCCCGCCGTCATCACCACGTACTCGCACTCCGACATGGCGGCCAGCGCGTCGGCGACCGCGTCCACGTCGCCCTCCACGTTGACGCCGACCATGGCCTGGCGCAGGAAGCCCACGGTGAGCGGGTCCGTGACCGCGACGATCTGCATCACGCCCTGGTCGAGCAGCTTCTGGACGCGCTGGCGCACGGCCGCCTCCGACAGGCCCACGGCCTTGCCGATGGCGGCGTACGGCCGGCGGCCGTCCTCCTGGAGCTGCTCGATGATGGCGAGGGAGACGGCGTCCAGCGGGGGGCCGCCGTTCCGGGACTCGCGGGGGTCCTTCTTCTCTGCGCTTCGACTGGCCACGGCCTCACTGTGCACCACGGATCGGCAGTTTCGCAAGCCAAATGCGATGAAATTCGTTGTCTGTGACGCCTCAGCCTGCGGATTTCGCAACGTCAGGGGGAGTGGGGGTGTTGAAAACGTGGAGTCACGGATTAGGGTGGGTGTCTCAGAGAATGGACACCCCGAACTTGGAGGGCCGGCAGTGAGCACCGAGCTGCGTCGACTGCGCAACCACATCGACGGCGAGTTCCGGGACGCCGCCGACGGGCGGACCACCGAGGTGGTCAACCCCGCCACCGGCGAGGCGTACGCGACCGCGCCGCTGTCCGGGCAGGCGGACGTCGACGCCGCCATGGCGGCCGCCGCCGCGGCCTTCCCGGCCTGGCGCGACACCACGCCCGCCGAGCGGCAGCGGGCCCTCCTGAAGATCGCCGACGCGTTCGAGGAACGGGCCGAGGAACTCGTCGCGGCCGAGGTGGAGAACACGGGCAAGCCCGTCGGGCTGACCCGCACCGAGGAGATCCCGCCGATGGTCGACCAGATCCGCTTCTTCGCGGGCGCGGCCCGGATGCTGGAGGGCCGCAGCGCCGGCGAGTACATGGAGGGCCTGACCTCCCTCGTCCGCCGCGAGCCGATCGGCGTCTGCGCGCAGGTCGCGCCGTGGAACTACCCGATGATGATGGCCGTGTGGAAGTTCGCCCCGGCGCTCGCCGCGGGCAACACGGTCGTCCTCAAGCCGTCCGACACCACCCCGGCCTCCACGGTCCTCATCGCCGACATCATCGGCTCGGTGCTGCCCAAGGGCGTCTTCAACGTGATCTGCGGCGACCGCGACACCGGCCGCATGATGGTCGAGCACCCGACCCCGGCGATGGCCTCCATCACCGGCTCGGTGCGGGCCGGCATGTCCGTCGCCGAGTCGGCCGCCAAGGACCTCAAGCGGGTCCACCTGGAACTGGGCGGCAAGGCGCCCGTCGTCGTCTTCGAGGACACCGACATCCCCAAGGCCGTCGAGGACATCTCCGTCGCCGGCTTCTTCAACGCCGGCCAGGACTGCACGGCGGCGACCCGCGTGCTCGTGCACGAGTCGATCCACGACGAGTTCGTGGCCGCGCTCGCCAAGGCCGCCGCCGAGACCAGGACCGGACAGCCGGACGACGAGGACGTGCTCTACGGCCCCCTCAACAACCCGGCCCAGCTCGCCCAGGTCTCCGGCTTCGTCGAGCGGCTGCCCGCCCACGCCAAGGTCGAGGCCGGCGGCCACCGGGTCGGCGACCGGGGCTACTTCTACGCGCCCACCGTCGTCTCGGGCCTCCGGCAGGACGACGAGATCATCCAGAAGGAGGTCTTCGGCCCGGTCATCACCGTCCAGTCCTTCACCGACGAGGACCAGGCCGTGGAGTGGGCCAACGGCGTCGAGTACGCCCTCGCCTCCTCCGTCTGGACCAAGGACCACGGCCGCGCCATGCGGATGTCCAAGAAGCTCGACTTCGGCTGCGTCTGGATCAACACCCACATCCCGCTGGTCGCCGAGATGCCCCACGGCGGCTTCAAGAAGTCCGGCTACGGCAAGGACCTCTCGGCCTACGGCTTCGACGACTACACCCGCGTCAAGCACGTGATGACGTCCCTCGACGCCTGAGCCCTCCCCGGCCACCACCCCGCCCCCGGAAGCCGGCAGCCGCCCGGGGGCGGGGTGCCGCCTCCGGTGCGGAACCTTCCGCGCCCGCGCGGAGTCCTTCCCCGTGTCATGCCCGTGACGAACACTTCGCGGCCCCCGGAGGCCGTCGGCGCCGCCACGTGGGGGGCCGGCGGCGGCCTGGGCCCTGCACGACGCCGAGGAACTGGCCACCGCGGCCGCCTGGGTGCGGCGCAACGCGCCCGTCCTGCGCGAGCGGTACCCGGCGGTGCCCGAGGCGGTGTGGCGCCGGGCCGCGTCCGTCGACCGGCGCGAATTCACCGTGGCCGTCGCCCTGGTGGGCCTGTACGTCGCCGCCGCGGCAGCCGCGGGCCGGGCGAGCGGCGGGCGTTCGGCCTTCTACCAGTGCGTGCTGTACGGCTTCGGACTGCACGCACTGGTCCACATCGGGCAGGCGGCGGCCCTGCGCCGCTACACCCCGGGCTCGGTCACCTCACCGCTCGTGGTCGTCCCGTTCACCCTGTGGGCGCGCGGACGGCTGCGCCGCGCCGGGGTGTTGCGGCCCACGCGCCCGCGCGACCTCGTGATCGCCCCCGGCGGCGCGGGCGCCGTCGCGGTCGCCGCGCACGCCGTGGCGCAGGGGCTGCTCGCCGCCGGGGACCGGCCCCGGCGGCGGACGGCTGCCGGCGGCGCGCTCAGCGGGGGCGGAGGGCGGTGAGGAGGGGGACGCGGTTCGTGGTGATGGAGTCGACGCCCAGGCGGAGCATGCGGCGCAGCGAGCGGCGGGTGTCGGGGGTCCACACCGACAGCAGGAGTCCGTCGCGGTGGACCCGGCCGACGAGGTCCGCGTCCACCAGCCCGAAGCGGTAGTTGAGCCAGCGCGGGCGCACCGCCGCCAGCACGCCGGCCCGCGGCGGGGCGAGCGAGGTCCAGGTCAGGGCGATCTCGGCGGAGGGATCGGCGGCCCGCACGGCGAGCATGGTCCGGGCGCCCGCGCAGTAGTACACCCGCTCCCGCGCCCCGCAGGCGTCGACCACCTCGACGATGCGCCGCACCGACCGCGGGCCGGGGGACCCGGGCAGGTCCAGCATCACCCGGCTGCCCTCCGTCGCGGCGAGGGCCTCGGCGAGCGTGGGCACCCCGCCCGAGGTCACCGCGCGCACCTCGTCGGCGGAGAGCGAGCCCAGCGGACGGTCGTGCCCCCACAGCCGTTTCAGCGTCTCGTCGTGCAGCAGCACCGGGACGCCGTCCCGGGTCAGACGGACGTCGATCTCCACCGCGTCCGCGCGCCGGCCGAGCGCGGAGCGCAGCGAGCCGAGGGTGTTCTCGCGGACGTGGTACGGGTCGCCGCGGTGGGCCACGGCGGTCACGGTCTGCATGGCGGCATTCTCCCTCGGGCCGGCCGGGCGGCTCAGGCCGCGGTCCGGCGGTCGGTGTACGCGTCGATCTCCGCGAGGATCCGCGCCTTGCCCGCCTCGTCGAGGAAGGAGGCGCGCACCGCGTTGCGGGCCAGGGCGGCGACACCCCGCTCGTCGAGGCCGAGCAGCCGGGCCGCGACCGCGTACTCGTTGTTCAGGTCGGTGCCGAACATCGGCGGGTCGTCGGAGTTGACCGTCACCAGGACCCCGGCGCGCGCGAACTCCTTGAGCGGGTGCTCGTCCAGCGACGCCACGGCGCGCGTGGCGATGTTCGAGGTCGGGCACACCTCCAGCGGGATGCGCCGTTCGGCCAGGTACGCCAGCAACTCGGGGTCGCGGGCGGCGCTCGTGCCGTGGCCGATGCGCTCGGCGCGCAGGTCGCGCAGCGCGTCCCACACCGTCTGCGGGCCGGTCGTCTCGCCCGCGTGCGGGACCGAGTGCAGCCCGGCGGCGATCGCGCGGTCGAAGTACGGCTTGAACTGCGACCGGCCCACCCCGATCTCGGGCCCGCCGAGCCCGAAGGACACCAGCCCCTCCGGGCGCACCCGGTCGTCGGTGGCCAGCCGCGCCGTCTCCTCGGCGGAGTCGAGGCCCGCCTCCCCGGGGATGTCGAAGCACCAGCGCAGCACGGTCCCGAAGTCGGCCTCGGCCGAGCGGCGGGCGTCCTCGATGGCGTCCATGAACGCGCCCTCGTCGATGCCCCGCCGGGTGGAGGAGTACGGGGTGATGGTCAGTTCCGCGTAGCGCACCTGCTGGCGGGCCATGTCCCGCGCCACCTCGTAGGTGAGCAGCCGGACGTCCTCCGGGGTGCGGATCAGGTCCACCACCGACAGGTACACGTCGATGAAGTGGGCGAAGTCCGTGAAGGTGAAGTAGTCCGCGAGCGCTTCGGGATCGGTGGGCACCTTGGAGTCCGGGTGGCGGGCGGCGAGTTCGGCCACGATGCGGGGGGAGGCGGAGCCCACGTGGTGGACGTGCAACTCGGCCTTGGGCAGCCCGGCGATGAACGCGTGCAGGTCGCGCGGGACCTCGGGGTCGACGAGGCGCTGGGTCAAGGGTTCCTCCCCGGAACGGCGTCCCGGGCCGTCCGGCGGCGGGACGCGGTGATCGGCTGATCGGCGGTGCGGGGATCATCGTAGGCCCGGCCCCCGCCGGGCAGGCTCTGGCCGTAGCATGACGGGACGTTCGACAGAGGGGAACCCGCGCATGTCCGACGACGCGCTGCCGCCGAGAGCCGGTGCGCAGCCTCCGGAAGGCCCCGGCGACGGCTTCGGACCGGCGCCGACCCCACGGGTCGACCTGGACAAGGGCGCTACGGGCGGCGCCCCCGCCGAGCCCGGTCCGTGGGCGCCGCCCCCGAACGACGCCGGGCCGGGCCAGGGCCCCGGCGAGACCGTCGTCTCCGGCCCGATGCCCCCGTGGCCGGGTCCCTCCGTGCACGACCAGCAGACGGTCACCTCCCTGCCCTCCCCGGGCGACGGCCCCGCCCCCTCGCCGTGGGCCGCCCCCGCCGCGAACCCGGCGCCGGACACCGGCGGCCCCTTCGCCGCGCCCGGCGGGCCGGCCACGCCGTCCGCCCCCGCGCCCAACCCGTTCGCGGCGCCCGAGGACCGGCCGTCGCCCCCGCCGGGCCCCGCGGCCGGCGCCGGGCACGTGCCCTACGGCTACCCGCCCGGGCCCGCCTACCCGGGCGGCCCCGCCTACCCGGCGCAGGGCGGCTACGGTTCCGTGCCCGCGCAGGGCTACTACGGCTGGACCGGCATGCCGCCCGAGCCGAGCAACGGGATGGGCACCGCGGGCCTGGTCCTCGGCATCATCTCGGCGGTCATCTTCTGCCTCTGGCCGGTGACGATCATCCTCGGCGTGCTCGGGATCATCTTCGGCTCGATAGGCCGGGCCAAGGCCGCGCGGGGAGAGGCCGACAACGGGGGGCAGGCGCTGGCCGGCCTGATCTGCGGCATCGTCGGCGTCGTCCTGAGCTGCTTCGGCGCGGTGGTCTCGATCCTCTAGCACCGTCGGGCGCCCGTCCTGGTGCTCCGGGCGGGGGCGGGACGGGGGGACCGGCCCGCCCCCGCCCGGCGGCGCCCCGGTCCCGGCCCCACCCGCCCGCGCCGGAGTGCGAGCCCCTGCGGGCCCGGCCGTCCGGACGCCTCGCCCGGGTGTCTCCCGGCGCCGCCGCGATTCCGCTCCCGCCGGCCGTCCGGGCCCGCGCTGCCGACTCAGGTCGCGGGGCCGTGCCGTTGTCGGCGTGCGGGGTGCTCCGGGTGGCTGTCTCCGGACGGCCGGCGCGACGACGTGGCGCCGGCCGTGGGCCCGCGCCGGCCGCGGGGCCGAGTGGCTGACCGTGCGCGTGCGCCCCGCCCGGCCGCGGGGCCGGGTGGCTGTCCGTGCGGGTGCGCGTGTGCCTCGCCCGGCCGGCGGCGGGGGGCCGGCGCGACTGCGGTTGCGGACCGTCCACCGTGTCCGGGCCCGCCCCGCCCTCGCCCGGCCGCCGCCCGGCGCCCCGCGGCTGCCTGCCGCCCGTCGTCCGCTGCCCCCGGCGCCCTCGTCGTCGCAGTGCCGCCCGTCGTCCCCGCCCGGTCGCCCCGGGGACGCCTCACCGCACGGCCGCCTCCTCCGTGCCGCGCAGCCGGGACCGCGCCGCCATCAGGGCGAAGCCCAGCACATTGGCGCCCCGCCAGCGGGCCGGGTCGAGGGCGGCCTCGTCGTCCGGGGCCAGACCGATGCCCCAGATCCGGTCCACCGGACTGGCCTCCACCAGGACCCTGTCGCCGGTGTCCAGGAGGAACCCCCGCAGCCCGGGGTCGGCGCCGAACTTGTGGACGCTCCCCTCGACCACGATGCCGAACCGTTCGCGCTCCCACACCCCCTGGTCGAAGCCGCGTACCAGCCGCCCCGCCTTCTTCGCCTCGCCCGGATGCCCCGCCGCCAGCACGCGCCGCTCGGCCTCCGCGTCCGCGAAGAGCCGGGCCTTGGCGGCCATCATCCAGTGCTCCGCCGTCGCGTACCCGATCCCGTCCACGGTGAACGGCGCCGGCCACCACTGGCTCAGGCAACCCGGCCCGAGCCGACCGTCCGGCCGGGGCCGGTGACCCCAGAAGCACAGGTACTTCACGCGGGCGCCCGCCCGGACGCGCGTGAGCAGCGCCTCCCGGTTGAGGGCCGCGACCGCCTCCGGCACACCGGCCGTCGTCTCCTCCATGCCCGCGAGTGTGGCACGCGCCACCGACACCCCGGCCCGTCCCGCAAGGGCCCCGCATCCGGCCGTCGACAGATTCCGTCGCGTAACCAAAAGGAAACAACGGAATCACTTGTTGGACAAGCTCCCCTCTGTCAGGATCGGCACTCACATCGAGCCTGAGCCACGCCGACCCCTGTCGAGGGGGCGGTCGTCGCGGACACTTTTCGCCACGGGCCCCACGGGGACAACGAGGAGAGCCGAGATGCACCACCCGGGCAACGCCACCCCCGGCCGATTCCCGGCCGCCGAGCGCTTCGCGGACGGGGCGCAGTACATCGAGGGCCGTCTCACGCGGGGCACCTCGGGCCGGACCCACACCGTCGTCGACCCCGCGACCGGCAGCGAGGTCCTGACCTACGCCCTGGCCGGCACCGACGACGTGGACGCGGCCGTCGCCGCCGCGCGGGCGGCCTTCCCGGCCTGGGCCGGCGCCACCCCCGGCGAGCGCGCCGACGCGCTGTACCGTTTCGCCGGCGTCCTCGCCGAACGCGCCGAGGAGTTCGCGCGGGCCGAGTCGCTGCAGTGCGGGAAGCCGCTGAAGCTGACCCGCGAGTTCGACGTCCCCGGCACGGTCGACAACGCCGCCTTCTTCGCCGGGGCCGCCCGGCACCTCCAGGGCCAGTCGGCGGGGGAGTACTCCGGCGACCACACCTCGTACGTGCGCCGCGAGCCCATCGGCGTCGTCGGCTCCATCGCGCCCTGGAACTACCCGCTCCAGATGGCCGCCTGGAAGGTCCTCCCGGCGATCGCCGCGGGCAACACCATCGTCCTCAAGCCCGCCGAGACGACCCCGCTCACCTCGCTGCTCTTCGCCCGCGCGGCCACCGCCGCCGGCATCCCGGACGGCGTGGTCAACGTGGTCGCCGGCACCGGGCCCGAGGCCGGCGAACACCTCGTCGGCCATCCGGACGTGGCCATGACCTCCTTCACCGGCTCCACCGCCGTCGGCCGCCGCGTCGCAGGCATCGCCACCGCCACCGTCAAGCGGCTCCATCTGGAACTGGGCGGCAAGGCGCCCTTCCTCGTCTTCGACGACGCCGACCTGGACGCCGCCGTCCACGGCGCGGTGGCCGGGGCGCTGATCAACACCGGGCAGGACTGCACCGCCGCCACCCGCGCCTACGTGCAGCGCCCGCTGTACGAGGCGTTCGTCGAGCGGACCGCCGCGCTGATGGAGACCGTCCGGGTCGGCGACCCCTTCGCCCCCGGCACCGACCTCGGCCCGCTGGTCACCCACGCCCACCGCGACCGCGTCGCCGGTTTCGTCGACCGGGCCCGCTCCGCCGCCCGCGTCGTCACCGGCGGGAAGGCGCCCGGGGGCGAGCTGAGCGCGGGCGCCTACTACCTGCCGACGCTCATCGCGGACGCCGCCCGGGACAGCGAGGCGGTCCGCGAGGAGATCTTCGGGCCGGTCCTCGTCGTCCTGCCCTTCGACGGCGACGACGAGGGCATCCGGCTGGCCGACGACACCCCGTACGGGCTCGCCGCCTCCGCCTGGACCCGCGACGTGTACCGGGCGAACCGCGCCACCCGCGAGATCCGGGCGGGCTGCGTGTGGGTCAACGACCACATCCCGATCATCAGCGAGATGCCGCACGGCGGTTACGGGGCGTCCGGCTTCGGCAAGGACATGTCCGCCTACTCCTTCGAGGAGTACACGCAGGTCAAGCACGTCATGTTCGACAACACGGCGGTGGTCCGCAAGGACTGGCACCGCACGGTCTTCGGGGACCGATAGCCGTCACGACAGGCCGCCGATCCCGGCCGCCGCCTCCCGGAAGGGCAACACGCGCATGGAGCAGTTCCAGCCAGACCGCCTCTCCCCGGCCCAAGTGGCCGCCATGCGGCGCAGTATCCGCGGCGGCCGGGCCGCCCTGACC
Source organism: Streptomyces sp. SCSIO 75703 (assembly GCF_036607905.1). NCBI lineage: Bacteria > Bacillati > Actinomycetota > Actinomycetes > Kitasatosporales > Streptomycetaceae > Streptomyces > Streptomyces sediminicola. The sequence goes on along the minus strand of NZ_CP144555.1, from coordinate 1,947,419 downwards.
CGCCGCTCCCTGCTGCGCTCCGGCGCGGGCGGCCTGCTCGCGGTCGGCGGACTCGGGGCGCTGGCCGCCTGCGGCATCCCGCCGGCCGGCATCGAGCAGGGCGGCGTGCCGGCCGAGGACCGCTCGGAAGAGGACCGCACGGTCAGCTTCTCCAACTGGACCGAGTACATGGACGTCGACGACGGCGGCGGCCGGCGCCATCCGACGCTGGAGGAGTTCACCCGGCGCACCGGCATCCGGGTCACCTACACCGAGGACATCAACGACAACAGCGAGTTCTTCGGCAAGATCCAGGCCCAGCTCGCCGCCGGCCAGGAGACCGGCCGGGACGTGATGGTCCTCACCGACTGGCTCGCCGCCCGGCTGATCCGGCTCGGCTGGGTGCAGAAGCTCGACCCGGCCAACCTGCCGCACGCCTTCACCAACCTGTCGCCGCAGTTCCGCGACCCCGACTGGGACCCGGGCCGCGCCTACTCCTACCCCTGGCAGGGCATCTCCACCGTCGTCGCCTACAACAAGAAGGCGCTCGACGGCATCGAGGTCCGTTCCGTCTCCGACCTGCTCGACAACAAGAGGCTCAAGGGCCGCGTCGGCTTCCTCACCGAGATGCGCGACACCATGGGCATGATGCTGCTCGACATGGGCAAGGACCCCGCCCGTTTCACCGACGACGACTACGACGCGGCCGTGGCCCGGCTCCAGAGGGGCGTCGACACCGGGCAGATACGCCGCTTCCACGGCAACGACTACACCTCCGACCTCACCAAGGGCGACCTCGCCGCCTGCCTCGCGTGGGCCGGGGACATCGTGCAGCTCAAGGCGGACAGCCCGGACGTCGGCTTCGTCATCCCGGAGAGCGGCTACATCACCTCCAGCGACAACCTGCTGATCCCCAACCGGGCCCGGCACAAGACCAACGCCGAACGGCTCATCGACTACTACTACGAGCCCGTGGCCGCCGCCCGGCTCGCCGCCTACATCAACTTCGTCTGCCCCGTCGAGGGCGTGAAGCGGGAACTGGCGAAGATCGACCGGTCCGCGGCGGAGAACCCGCTGATCATCCCGGACGGGGAGATGCGCGCCAAGTCCCACGCCTTCCGCTCGCTGAGCGCGACGGAAGAGACGGTCTACGAAGAGAAGTTCGCAAAGCTCACTGGGGCGTGACGATGAAGACGACCACGAACGCGACCGGCTCCGGCGGGGACGTCCGCCTCGCCGGGATCAGCAAGACCTACGGCTCCTTCACCGCCGTGCACCCGCTCGACCTCACCGTGCCCCAGGGCTCCTTCTTCGCCCTGCTCGGCGCCTCCGGCTGCGGCAAGACCACCACCCTGCGCATGATCGCCGGGCTGGAGGAGCCGAGCGCCGGCACCGTCCACCTCGGCGACCAGGACGTCACCGCGCTGCCCCCGTACAAACGGCCGGTCAACACGGTCTTCCAGTCCTACGCCCTCTTCCCGCACCTGGACATCTTCGAGAACGTCGCCTTCGGACTGCGCCGGCGCGGCATCAAGGGCGTGCGGAGACAGGTCGAGGAGATGCTCGACCTCGTCCAGCTCGGCGAACAGGCCCGCAAGAAGCCGCACCAGCTCTCCGGCGGCCAGCAGCAGCGCGTCGCCGTCGCCCGCGCCCTGATCAACCACCCCAGGGTGCTGCTCCTGGACGAACCCCTCGGCGCCCTCGACCTCAAGCTCCGCCGCCAGATGCAACTGGAGCTCAAACGCATCCAGACCGAGGTCGGCATCACCTTCGTGCACGTCACCCACGACCAGGAGGAGGCCATGACCATGGCCGACACGGTCGCCGTGATGAACGGGGGCCGGGTCGAGCAACTGGGCGCCCCCGCCGACCTGTACGAGAACCCGCGGACCACCTTCGTCGCCAACTTCCTCGGCACCTCCAACCTCATCGAGGCCGAGGTCGGCGCCCGCGACGGCGACGACCTCCTGGTGAAGGCGGCCGGCGACAAACTGCTGCTGCCCGCCGGACGCTGCTCGGCCCCGGCCCGCACCGGGGGCAAGGTCCTGGTCGGCGTCCGCCCGGAGAAGATCGGCATCGCCCACGCCGACGAGGCCGGCGCCGTCCCCGAGGGCCGCAACCGGCTCACCGGGACCATCGCCGCCACCAGCTTCATCGGCGTCTCCACGCAGTACGTGGTGGACTGCGCGGCCTGTCCCGGCGTCGAGGTGTACGTGCAGAACATCGACCGCGACCCGCGGCTGGTGCCGGGCGCCGACGTCGTCCTGCACTGGAACCCGGCCCACACCTTCGGCCTCGACGCCGCCCAGGACATCGACGCCGGACTCGCCGAGGAGGAGGCGGCCCGATGACGCTCACCGAGGCGCCGGCGCCGCCCGCCCCGGCGGCCCCGCCCCCCGCCGCGCGCCCGCGCCGGCGCGGGCGGCTCACCCCGTACTGGCTGCTGCTGCCCGGCATCCTGTGGCTGGTCGTCTTCTTCGCGCTGCCGATGGTCTACCAGGCGTCGACGTCCGTGCAGACCGGCTCGCTGGAGGAGGGCTACGAGGTCACCTGGCACGTTGGCGCCTACTGGGACGCGCTCTCCGGCTACTGGCCGCAGTTCCTGCGCTCGGTCGCCTACGCCGCCGCCGCGACCGCGCTCTGCCTGCTGCTGGGCTATCCGCTGGCCTACCTGATCGCCTTCCGCGCGGGCCGCTGGCGCAACCTGATCATGATCCTGGTGATCGCGCCGTTCTTCACCAGCTTCCTCATCCGCACCCTGGCCTGGAAGACGATCCTCGCCGACGGCGGACCGGTGGTAGGCGCGCTCCACGCGCTGCACGTCCTGGACGTCACCGGCTGGCTGGGCTGGACCGCCGGCGACCGTGTGCTGGCCACCCCGCTCGCGGTGGTCTGCGGTCTGACGTACAACTTCCTGCCGTTCATGATCCTGCCGCTCTACACCTCCCTGGAGCGGATCGACGGGCGGCTGCACGAGGCCGCCGGGGACCTGTACGCCCGGCCGGCCACCACCTTCCGCAAGGTGACCTTCCCGTTGTCGATGCCCGGGGTGGTCTCGGGCACGCTGCTGACCTTCATCCCGGCCACCGGCGACTACGTCAACGCCGACCTGCTCGGCTCGGCCGACACCCGCATGGTCGGCAACGTCATCCAGACGCAGTTCCTGCGGGTCCTCGACTATCCGACCGCCGCGGCGCTCTCCTTCATCCTGATGGCCGCGATCCTCGTCATGGTCACCTTCTACATCCGCAAGTCCGGCACGGAGGATCTGGTGTAAATGGCCTTCGTCAACTGGCTCAAGCGCAATCTGGTCGTCATCGCCGGGCTGCTGACGCTCGGGTACCTGCTGCTGCCGAACGTCGTCGTCACGGTCTTCTCCTTCAACAAGCCCAACGGCCGCTTCAACTACGCCTGGCAGCGGTTCTCCACCGACGCCTGGAAGGACCCGTGCGGGGTCGCCGGGATGTGCGACTCGCTCGGGCTCAGCCTCCAGATCGCCCTGTGGGCGACGCTGGGCGCCACCGCCCTCGGCACGATGATCGCCTTCGCGCTGGTCCGCTACCGCTTCCGGGCGCGCGGCGCGGTCAACTCGCTGATCTTCCTGCCGATGGCGATGCCCGAGGTCGTGATGGCCGCCTCGCTGCTCACCCTGTTCCTCAACATGGGCGCCCGGCTGGGCTTCTGGACGATCCTCATCGCCCACATCATGTTCTGCCTCAGCTTCGTGGTGATCGCGGTCAAGGCGCGGGTGATGTCCATGGACCCGCGGCTGGAACAGGCCGCGCAGGACCTGTACGCGGGGCCCTTCCAGACCTTCGTGCGGGTCACCCTGCCCATCGCCGCCCCCGGGATCGCGGCCGGCGCGCTGCTCGCCTTCGCGCTCTCCTTCGACGACTTCATCATCACCAACTTCAACGCGGGCTCGACCGTCACCTTCCCCATGTTCGTGTGGGGCTCGGCCCAGCGCGGAACGCCCGTCCAGATCAACGTCATCGGCACGGCGATGTTCGTCGTCGCCGTCCTGTTCGTGCTGGTCTCCATGGCCGTCGGCAACCGTCGCAAGCGCCGTACCGCCTGACCGGCACGCGTCCCGCAGGCATCCGTACGCGTGCCGTACACAGAGGGAGTTGAGACCATGGCCCGCACTTCCGCGCACCGCGGCGACGACGGGGCGAGGGCCCTGCGCGAGGCCCTGCCCGTCCCGTACTGGCTGGACGACCCCGCCCGGCCCCGGCCCGAGCCCGCCCTGACCGGCACCGAGAGCTGCGATCTGCTGGTCGTCGGCGGCGGCTACAGCGGGCTGTGGACCGCGCTGCTCGCCAAGGAGCGCGACCCCGGCCGGGACGTGGTGCTGCTGGAGGGACGCGAGACGGGCTGGGCGGCCTCCGGCCGCAACGGCGGCTTCTGCGCGGCCTCCCTCACCCACGGACTGCCCAACGGCCTCACCCGCTGGCCCGGGGAGATCGCCCGGCTGGAGGAACTGGGCCTGCGCAATCTCGACGAGATCGAGGAGTCCCTCGGGCGCCACGGCATCGACTGCGACTTCGAGCGCACCGGCGAGATCGACGTCGCCACCACGCCCCACCAGGCGCGGGAAATGGCTGACTGGTACGGGGAGATCCGGCGCCGGGGGCTGGCCGGGGGGATGGAGTGGCTGGACGCCGACGCGGTCCGCGCGGAGGTCGACTCGCCCACCTTCCTCGGCGGACTGTACGACCGGCGCGGGGTGGCGATGCTGAACCCGGCCCGGCTGGCCTGGGGACTCAAGCGGGCCTGCCTCGGCCTCGGCGTCCGCGTCCACGAGCACACCCCGGCGCTCGCCCTGCGCCCGCACGGCGCGGGCATGGCCGTGCGCACCCCGTACGGCGTCGTCCGGGCGCGTTCCGTCGCGCTCGGCACCAACGTCTTCCCGAGCCTGGTGCGCCGGGTGCGGCCGTACACGGTGCCCGTCTACGACTACGCGCTGATGACCGAGCCGCTCGACGAGGACCGGATGGCCGCCCTCGGCTGGCGGGGGCGCCAGGGGCTCGCGGACAGCGCCAACCGCTTCCACTACTTCCGGCTGACCCGGGACCGGCGTGTCCTGTGGGGAGGTTTCGACGCGGTCTACCCCTTCGGCGGCCGGGTGCGCGCCGAGTACGACCACCGGCCGGAGACCTACGCGCGGCTGGCCCGGCACTTCTTCAGCTGCTTCCCGCAACTGGAGGGCGTGCGCTTCACCCACGCCTGGGGCGGCGCCATCGACACCTGCACCCGTTTCTCGCCCTTCTTCGGCACCGCCCACCGCGGCCGGGTCGCCTACGCGGCCGGCTACACCGGGCTCGGGGTGGGGGCGACCCGGTTCGGCGCGCAGGTGATGCTCGACCTGCTGGCGGGGGAGCGGACCGAGCGCACGGAACTGGAGATGGTGCGCACCAAGCCGCTGCCCTTCCCACCCGAGCCGTTCGCCTGGGCCGGCATCGCGCTCACCCAGTGGTCGCTGGCGCGCGCCGACACCCACGGCGGGCGGCGCAACCTGTGGCTGCGGACGCTGGACCGGTGCGGACTCGGATTCGACAGCTGAGCCGCGCGGCGGGGGCCGGCGTGTGAGCCGGTTCACCCCAACGAGTGGGCCCAACCCGCGTAATGCCCGCTGGGTGACCTCCCTCTCCCCCGTGACGCACCGCGCGTCACGAGTGAAAGGGAGGTCACCTCATGCCTGGTGTCAAGACGGCGGTCGCATGGCTGGCATCCGTCGCACCGGACCCCGAGTCCTGCCGTGAGGAGTGGGAGCGCAACCCGCGGGGGGTCGCGCTGCTGCCCGCCGGCAGGGCCTGGGACGTGCTCATCCTGCCGAGCCGGCTCGGCTATCCGACCCTCGACGTCCTCAGCCGGGTGCTGGACCAGCCCGGCCCGGTCCTGGCCGACTTCGGCGACGCCCGCACGGGTTTCTTCGTCCCGGCCGGCACCGCCGCCCGCTGGCTGGGCACCGGCATCCGCACGGCCGGGCTCGGCACCTGGATCGTGGTGCCGTACCCCGGGCGGCCGCTCTCCGGCGGAATCCGCTGGCTGATCCCGCCGGACGGCACCGGAACCCTCACCGATCCGGCCCTGCTCGAACTGGCGATGCACGAGGCGGCGGCGTCCCTCGCGACGGGGGAGGAGGGGCGGTGAGCCGTCCGAGGGGTTGACAAGCGAATTGGTCTGGACCAAATTGAGCGCGCTCCACCCTCCCCATCTCCCCCATGTCCGGAGGCACTTGTGGAACGCACCAGACCATTCGTCCGTCGGCCCCTGATCGCCCTGCTGACCGCCGCGGCACTCGCCGTGCCCGGTCAGGCCGCGCTCTCGTCGGCCGCCCGTGCGGCCGACGCGGACCTCGTGGTCAACGGCGGCTTCGAATCCGGCCTCGACGGCTGGACCTGTACGGCGGGCACCACCACGTCCTCGCCGGTGCGCAGCGGTACCTCGGCGCTGACGGCCACCCCGTCCGGCGCGGACAACGCGCGCTGCCGCCAGACGGTGACCGTGCGGCCCGACTCCAGCTACACCCTGTCGGGTCACGTCCGCGGCGAGTACGTCCACCTCGGCGCGAGCGGCACCGGCACCACCGACGTCTCCACGTGGACCCAGTCCGCCCCCGACTGGCAGCGGCTGACGACCACCTTCCGCACCGGCCCCTCCACCACCCAGGTCACCCTCTACACCCACGGCTGGTACGGCACCGGCCCCTACCACGCCGACGACATCTCCCTGACCGGCCCGGCCGGCGAGCAGGGCGGTGTCCCGGCCGCCCCCTCGGGGCTGAAGGCCGGCACCGTCACCTCCTCCAGCGTCGCCCTGTCCTGGTCCGCCGTGGACGGCGCGACCGGCTACGGCGTCTACCGCGACGGCACCCGCGTCGCCACCGCCACCGGCACCTCCACCACCGTGACCGGCCTCGACCCGCAGACGGCGTACGCCTTCCAGGTGAGCGCCGTCGGCGCCGGCGGCGAGTCCGCGCGGTCCGCCGCCGTCACCGCCACCACCGCCGCCGCGCCCGGCGACGGCGGCGGGAACGAGGGCGGCTCCGGCGCCCTGCCCGAGCACGCCCTCGTCGGCTACCTGCACGCCTCCTTCGCCAACGGCTCCGGCTACACCCGGCTCGCCGACGTCCCCGAGAGCTGGGACGTGATCGACCTGGCCTTCGGCGAACCCACCTCGGTCACCTCCGGCGACATCCGCTTCGAACGCTGCCCGGTCACCGAGTGCCCGAACGTCGAGAGCGACGCCGAGTTCAAGGCGGCGATCAAGGCCAAGCAGGCGGCCGGCAAGAAGATCCTGATCTCCATCGGCGGGCAGAACGGGCAGGTGCGGCTCACCACGACCGCCGCCCGCGACGCCTTCGTCACCTCCGTCTCGAAGATCATCGACGAGTACGGACTCGACGGCCTGGACATCGACTTCGAGGGCCACTCCCTCTCGCTGGACGCCGACGACACCGACTTCAAGAACCCGAAGACCCCGGTCGTCGTCAACCTGATCTCGGCCCTGAAGACCCTCAAGGCCCGCTACGGCGACGACTTCGTGCTGACCATGGCGCCGGAGACCTTCTTCGTCCAGCTCGGCTACCAGTTCTACGGCACCGGCCCCTGGGGCGGGCAGGACCCGAGGGCGGGCGCCTACCTGCCGGTGATCCACGCCCTGCGCGACGACCTGACGCTGCTGCACGTCCAGGACTACAACTCGGGCCCCATCCTGGGCCTGGACGACCAGTACCACTCCATGGGCGGCGCCGACTTCCACATCGCCATGACCGACATGCTCCTCACCGGCTTCCCCGTCGCGGGCGACAAGGGCAACGTCTTCCCGCCGCTGCGCCCCGAGCAGGTCGCCATCGGCATGCCGGCGTCCACCAACGCGGGCAACGGCCACGTCTCCCCGGCCGAGGTCACCAAGGCGCTCGACTGCCTGACCAAGAAGGCCGGCTGCGGCTCGTACACCACGCACGGCACCTGGCCGGGGCTGCGCGGGCTGATGACCTGGTCGATCAACTGGGACCGGTACGCGAACTGGGAGTTCCAGCGGAACTTCGACTCCTACTTCCGCTGAGCACCGCAGAGACACCCCCGAGGAGCACCGCCCCCAGACACCAGGAGGCCGCCACGTCCAGCGGCCAGTGGTAGCCCCGGCGCACCAGACCGAAGGAGACGCCGAGGACCAGGGCGGCACAGAGCAGCACGAGGACGCGGCGGGCGGCCGGCGCGCGCAGCAGCGGAAGCAGCAGCAGCGTCGCCGTCCCGTACGCGACCAGGGCCGTGGCCGTGTGGCCGGAGGGGTAGTAGCCCACCGCCGGCGGCACGGCCGGGGTGCCGGGGCGGCTCGTCCACGCCTTGAGCGGCACGACCAGCACCGCCACCAGCGCCAGGGCCGCCGGCCCGACGGCGGGCGGCAGCCACCACCGGTCCAGACCACTGGCGCGTCCGCGCAGCGCGGCGTACGCGGCGACGCTCAGCAGGACGGGGACGGCGACCTGCACGTTGCCGAGGTCGGAGAGGAGTTCCGAGATCCGGTCCGGGTGGACGAGCACCCGGCTCAGCCACTCGTCCGCCCGCACCAGCGGGCCGTCGGCGACGACCTGCCAGGTGAGCAGCGCGAAGACGGCGGCCGACAGCACGGGAACGAGGACGCGGCGGGCGGGGGCGGCGGGCGCGGGCATGGCGCCCAGCTTGGCAAAGCACACCGAAGGGCCGGCGCAAGGGGGGGGGAGTGCGTCGGCCCTTCGGTGAACCGCCGTCCCGGATGCCCGGAACCGGCCGTCCTGACCGGAGCCGCGCGCCCCGGGGGGTTTGGGGCGGGCGACCGTCCGATCGGTGAGGAGACCCGGAGCCCGAGGGCCCCGGTGTGTGCGCGAGGCACGACCAGGTCGAAGCTGGGGAGGCCCCGGCCTGGGGTTCCGCCCGCAGTCCCCTGCGAGCGGGGTGTTCCTCTCATCTGCCCAAGAACCTACGACAGGGAAAGAGCGCTGGACAGGGCCCTCCGCGACCTGCCATCCACCTCGCACACCTTCTTCACACCCCCTGCGGTTCCGGGCACCGGACGCATCCGCTCCGGTGCCCGTGACCGGCGGCTCAGATCCGGGCGAGGCCCTGCTCGATGATGTCGAGGCCCTCGTTCAGCAGGTCCTCCCCGATCACCAGCGGGGGCAGGAAGCGGAGCACGTTGCCGTAGGTGCCACAGGTCAGGACCAGCAGGCCCTCGGCGTGGCACGCCTTGGCCAGCGCGGCGGTCGCCTCGGGGGCGGGCTCCTTGGTGGCGCGGTCCTTGACCAGCTCGACGGCGATCATGGCGCCGCGCCCCCGGACGTCGCCGATCACGTCGAACTTCTCCGCCATCGCGGTCAGCCGGGCCGTCATGATCTCGCCGATCCGCAGCGCCCTGGCGTTGAGGTCCTGCTCGCGCATCGTCTCGATCGCGCCCAGAGCGCCGGCGCAGGCCACCGGGTTGCCGCCGTAGGTGCCGCCGAGGCCGCCCGCGTGCGCGGCGTCCATGATCTCGGCGCGGCCGGTGACGGCGGCGAGCGGCAGACCGCCCGCGATGCCCTTGGCGGTGGTGATCAGGTCCGGGACGATGCCCTCGTCCTCGCAGGCGAACCACTGACCGGTGCGGCAGAAGCCGGACTGGATCTCGTCGGCGACGAAGACGATGCCGTGGTCGGCGGCGAACCGGCGGATCGCGGGCAGGAAGCCCTTGGCCGGCTCGATGAAACCGCCCTCGCCGAGCACCGGCTCGATGATGATCGCGGCCACGTTCTCCGCGCCGACCTGCTTGGTGATCTGGTCGACGGCCTGGGCGGCGGCCTCCGGCCCGGCGTTCTCGGGGCCGGTCGGCCAGCGGTAGCCGTAGGCGACCGGTACCCGGTACACCTCCGGCGCGAAGGGGCCGAAGCCCTGCTTGTACGGCATGTTCTTCGAGGTCAGCGCCATCGTCAGGTTGGTCCGGCCGTGGTAGCCGTGGTCGAAGACGACGACCGCCTGCCGCTTGGTGTACGCGCGGGCGATCTTGACGGCGTTCTCCACCGCCTCGGCGCCGCTGTTGAACAGGGCGGACTTCTTGGCGTGGTCGCCCGGGGTCAGCTCGGCCAGCGCCTCGGCGACGGCGACGTACCCCTCGTAGGGGGTGACCATGAAGCAGGTGTGGGTGAAGTCGGCGAGCTGGGCCGAGGCCCGGCGCACCACGGCCTCGGCGGAGGCGCCCACCGAGGTCACGGCGATGCCGGAGCCGAAGTCGATGAAGCGGTTCCCGTCGACGTCCTCGATGATGCCGCCACCCGCGCGGGTGGCGAAGACGGGCAGCGTCGAGCCCACGCCCTGGGCGACCACGGCGGTCCGGCGGGCCTGCAACTCCTGCGACTTGGGGCCGGGGACGGCGGTGACGACGCGGCGCTCCTGCGGCAGTGCGGTCATGTGGGGGCTCCTGGGTCTTTTCGGACGCGTGGCTTCTTTTCTCGCAGGCTAGGACCGGCGGCGCGGCCTCGGCATGCTCCATGTGGGCGTTGTCCGCGTCGCCGGTTGTCCGCCGTGGCCATGGCGCCGGGCGGACACGACGGCGCGGGCCCGGCCCGGTAAGCGGTGAACTCCCCGCCCGAGGGCGTTAGATTGGCTCGTTGACGGTGATCGGACCGGCTGGTCAGGGGGCGCGGCGATGGACAGCGACGGGAACCGGGACGCACGGGGCACGCACGCCGGTCCGGTGCCGCGCCCGGCGGGACCGCCGGAGCCGCCCTCCGTGCCGCCCCGCCCCGCGCGGGCCCCCGCGCCCGGCGACGCCCCCGTACCCGCCCCCGCCGAGGCGCTGCCGCCCGGGGCGCCGCCGCTGCCGGACGGATCGGCGTTCCTGGCCTGGCTGCGCACCCCCCGGCCCCCCGCGCCGCCCGGCGTGTGGCGGTTCGGGCACCGGCCCCGCCCGCAGGAGGAGCCTGAGCGGACGCCCGGCAGGCAGTTGCTGAGCGGAGCGCTCATCGCCTTCCTGGTGGGCTGGCTCGTCTGGTCCCTGCTGTGGAACGGGTACCTGGGCGGCTGGTGGCTGCTGCCGCTCTACGCGATGGTCCCCGATTCCTGGGCCGAGTCCTACAGCCTCGGCGCGGTCGTGGCCAGCTACGCCTACTACCTGCTGATCGGCGGGGCCCTGCTGGCCGGGGTCGCCAAGCTCGGCCGCTGGGGCGAGCTGTGGCACCGCTGGGGCCCGCCCGCCTGGGTGCGGTCCGCCGCCCCGCGCCCCACGCGCCCGCCCGTACCGGAGGAGGACCCCGCCGCCTGGCCCGCGCTGCGCGCCGCCGGGGCCGCCGACGCCGCCGACCGGCTCGCCGCGGACGCCCACGCGGGCCTCATGCGAGACGTCGACCACGCCCGCATCGCCCGCGCCTGGCAGGGCGTCGCCGGCGGCCGGCACAGCCTCGCCGCCTTCACCGGCGCCGTCCTCCGGCACGGTGCCGGCGCCTGCCCGCACCCCTCCGGCGTCCGCGACCTGGCCGCCCGCGCCGCCCGCCACGACCTGGTCACCGGGCAGGTGCGGCTCGGCGCCACCGCCGAGGACGAGCGCAACCCCTACGCCTACCGGGGCACCGGTCTCGCCCTCGGCCCCGAGTCGCTCGGCACCTCCCTGGTCGTCGTCGGACCGGCCGGTTCCGGCAAGACGGGCCGCGTCGTGCGGCCGCTGACCGAATCGCTGTGCCTGCACGCGCTCGCCGGGCGGGCCGCCGTCGTCGTGGTCGGCGCGGCGGGCTCCGGGGCGGGCCCGGCCGACGCCTTCGACGTCGTCGTCCGCGTCGGCAACCCCGACTCCGTGTACGACCTCGACCTCTACGGCGGCACCACCGACCCCGACGAGGCCGCCGCCGTCCTCGCCGAGGCCCTGGTCGGGGACCTCGCCGACCCGCACCCGGGCGGCGACAGCCGGCGCTCCACCACCGTCCTCGCCCAGCTCCTCGGCCCCTTCCAGGCCGTGCACGGCCGCTTCCCCGGCGTGCCGGAGCTGCGCCGGCTCCTCGACGGCGCCGCCGAGCCGCTGGCCGCGCTGCGCCGGGGCCTGCAGGAGACCGGCCAGGAGTCGCTGCTGCGCGAACTGGACGCCCGGGAACGGCAGATGACCCAGCCCGGGGACCTCGGCGGCACGCTCGCCGACCGGGTCGCGCTGCTCGACCGGCCCGCCTTCGCCTCCTTCTTCGACACCCGGGGACAGTCGCGCCCGTTCTCGCTCAAGGCGCTCGACCATCCGGTGCGGGTCCGTATCGACCTGCCCGCCCGCGGCCACGCGGACGCCTCCCGCATCCTGGCCCGGCTGGTCCTCGCCCAGTTCACGGCGAGCGTCGGCGCCCGCGAGGACCGCTCCCTCTTCGCCTGCCTCGTACTGGACGAGGCGAGCGGCGTGGTGACGCCGGAGGCCGTGCGGGGCGTGCAGCGGCTGCGCTCCGCGGGCGCCGGGGTGGTGCTCACCCTGCGCACCCTGGACGACGTGCCCCGGCCGCTGCGCGGGCCGCTCCTCGGCGCGATCGGCTGCCGGATGGCGCTCTCGGGGGTCACCCCCTGGGACGGGCAGGACTTCGCCGAGGTGTGGGGCAAGGAGTGGACCGAGGCCCGTGACGTCACCGACCGGCAGATCATCGCCGAGACCCCGGCGGGCAAGGCGGTGCACATGCTGCGCCGGGTGATCACCGGGAAGGCGCCCACGGCGCGGGCGGTCACCGTGCGGCAGGTCGAGCGGGAGCGCTGGTCGGCCTCCGAGCTGGCCCACGCGGTGCCGCCGGGCCACGCCGTGCTCTCCCTGACCACCGTCGCGGGCGAGCACGCGCCGCCGCTCCTGGTGGACCTGCGGGGGTGAGCGCCCCCGGCCCGGGGCGGTGGGACGTCCGGCGGTGGGAGACGCGGCGCCGGGCGGGCCGCTCTCCGGACCGGCCGGACCTGGGTGCGCGGGCGCGCGGACCGTACAGTGAGGCAGAATCGACACAGGTCGTTCATACAGCGCGGCCAAATGATCAGAGATGTCTCACCGAACTGACACAGACCTGAAGGCCCCATGCCCCCGACGCTCGCCTCGCTCGTCCACCACTCGGCGCTCAAACTCACCGTGCGCGCGGGTGCGGACCGCCTCCACGCGCCCGTGCGCTGGGCGCACGCCAGCGAGCTGGCCGACCCCGTGCCCTACATGGAGGGCGGGGAACTGCTCCTGATCACCGCGCTCACCCTGGACGCGGAGGACCCGGAGGCGATGCGCCGCTACGTCCGGCGGCTGGCCGGGGCCGGGGTGGTCGGGCTCGGCTTCGCCGTCGGCGTCCACTACGAGGAGATCCCCGAGGCCCTCCTCGACGCGGCCCGGCAGGAGGACCTGCCCCTGCTGGAGGTGCCCCGCCGCACCCCCTTCCTCGCCATCACCAAGGCCGTCTCCGCCGCCATCGCCGCCGACCAGTACCGGGCCGTCACCGCCGGCTTCGCCGCCCAGCGCGAACTGACCCGGCGGGCGCTGGCCGACGGACCGGAAGGGCTGCTGGCCGCGCTGGCCTCCCAGGTCGACGGCTGGGCCGCGCTCTACGACGCCTCCGGGGCCGTCGTCGCCGCCGCGCCGGAGTGGGCCGGCCGCCGCGCCGCCCGGCTCACCCCCGACGTGGAACGGCTGCGCGAACGCCCCGCCCCCGCCTCCGCCGTCGTCGCCGGCCCCCCGCACCCCGAGCACCCCGAGGGCCCGCCGGACGGCAGGAAGGCCGACGGTCCCGAGCACGCCGGCACCGGCGACCGCGTCGAACTGCACTCCCTGGGCACCTCCCGCCGGGCCCGCGGCGCACTCGCCGTCGGCACGGCCGCCCCCCTCGGCACCGCCGAGCGCTACGCCCTGCACTCCGCCATCGCCCTGCTCACGCTCACCACGGAGCGCTCCCGCTCGCTGCACGCCGCCGAACAGCGGCTCGGCGCGGCCGTCCTGCGCATGCTGCTGGCCGGGGAACCGGACCACGCCCGCGCCGTCGCAGGGGACCTCTACGGGGACCTCCTCGACGCGCCGTTCCGGGTGATCGTCGCCGAGCCCGCCCCGGCACCGGCCGCCCGCGCGCACACCGGGGCACGGACCCCGGCCGCCACCGGGCAGGCCGCCGGCTCCGAGGGCGACCCGCGCGACGCCCTCGCCGAGGTCGTGGAGGCCGCGGCGGCGCGGGCCGGGGAGGCGGTGCTCGTCGTGCCCGAGGGGGAGCGGCTGGTGGTGCTCGCCGCCGACGGGGGCGCCGCGGTCGCCGCCTGCGCCGCCCACGCGGCGGCGCTGGAGGCCGCCCGCCCCGCCCGGGAGCCCGGGAGCGCCGCCGACGCCGAGGGTCTGGTCGCCGGCCTGTCCGCGCCGGCCGGGCCCATCGCCGCCTCCGCCGCCTACAAGCAGGCCGAGCAGGCGCTGTCCGTGGCCCGCCGCCGGGGCCGGGTCTGCGTCGAGCACGAACAGCTCGCGGCCGGCTCCGTCCTGCCGCTGCTCGCCGACGACGCCGTGCGCGCCTTCGCCGACGGGCTGCTGCGGGCGCTGCGCGACCACGACGCCACCGGACGCGGCGACCTCGTCGCCTCCCTGCGCGCCTGGCTCTCCCGGCACGGCCAGTGGGACGCCGCGGCGGCCGACCTCGGCGTGCACCGGCACACCCTGCGCTACCGGATGCGGCGCGTGGAGGAGATCCTCGGCCGCTCCCTGGACGACCCGGACGTCCGCATGGAGCTGTGGATCGCCCTCAAGGCCACCTCCCCCGAGGGCTGACCGCCCCGGCCGTCCGGCGCGAGGCCCCCCGTAGGCCAATCCGTCGTACTGCCCGTGCCGACTGCTACGCGGCGGACAAGCGACCGGCCGCCGCGGCGCCCCTACCGTGGATCGCGCAAGCCATGCACACCCCCTACGCGGAAGGGCCCGGGACTCCACGATGACTTCCACCCACGCCTTCTGGCTCGCCGGCCGCCAGGCCACCGGCGAGACCACCTTCGACGTCACGTCCCCGTGGGACGGCGCCCTCGTCGGCACCGTGAGCGTGCCCACCGAGGCCCAGGTCGAGGAAGCCGTGGCCGCCGCGCACGCCGTGCGGGACGCGTTCGCCGCCACCCCCGCCCACGTGCGGGCCGCCGCGCTGGACCACGTGGCCCGGCGGCTCGCCGAGCGCACCGAGGAGATCGCCCGGCTGATCTCCGCCGAGAACGGCAAGCCGGTCAAGTGGGCCCGGGGCGAGGTCGGCCGCGCGGTCTCCGTCTTCCGGTTCGCCGCCGAGGAGGCCCGCCGCTTCAACGGCGGCGAGGCCCAGCGACTGGACACCGACGCCGGCGGCCAGGGCCGGCTCGCCCTCACCCGCCGCTTCCCCAAGGGCGCCGTCCTCGGTATCGCGCCGTTCAACTTCCCGCTCAACCTGTGCGCCCACAAGGTCGCCCCGGCCATCGCCGCCGGCGTGCCGATCCTGCTGAAGCCGGCCCCCGCGACCCCGCTGTCCGCCCTGCTCCTCGGCGAGCTGCTGGCCGAGACCGAGCTGCCGGCCGGCTCCTGGAGCGTCCTGCCGGTGCCCAACGACCGCATGCCCGCGCTGGTGCGCGACGAGCGGCTGCCGGTCGTCTCCTTCACCGGCTCCGAGAAGGTCGGCTACGCGATCATGGACTCCGTGCCGCGCAAGCACTGCACCCTCGAACTGGGCGGCAACGGCGCGGCCGTGGTCCTCGCCGACTGGGCGAGCGACGAGGACCTGGACCGGGCGGCGAGCCGCATCGCCACCTTCTCCAACTACCAGGGCGGCCAGTCCTGCATCTCCGTGCAGCGCGTCATCGTCGACGCCGCCGTGTACGACCGGCTGCTGCCGCGTATCGTCGCCGCCGTCGAGGCCCAGGTCACCGGCGACCCGAACGACGACAAGACGGACGTCGGCCCCCTCGTCGACGAGGCCGCCGCCCGCCGCGTCGAGTCCTGGGTCGACGAGGCCGTACGGGCCGGGGCCACGCTGCACACCGGCGGCGAGCGGGACGGCGCCACCTACGCGCCGACCGTCCTCACCGGCCTCCCCGCCGACACCACCCTCGCCCGCGAGGAGGTCTTCGGGCCCGTCCTCAGCGTACGGAAGGTGCACGGCGAGGCCGAGGCGTTCGCCGCCGTCAACGACTCCAAGTACGGCCTCCAGGCAGGCGTGTTCACCCACGACGTGCAGGCCGCCTTCCGCGCCCACCGCGCCCTGGAGGTCGGCGGCGTGGTCATCGGCGACGTCCCCTCCTACCGCGCCGACCAGATGCCGTACGGCGGCGCCAAGCAGTCCGGCGTGGGCCGCGAGGGCGTCCGGTTCGCCATGGACGACTACACCTACGAGCGCGTCCTGGTCCTCACCGACCTGGCCCTCTGACCCCTCCCCACCACCGGCCGGAGCCCCCACGCGGGGGCTCCGGCCTCCCCGTCCCCGCCGACAGAACCCGGTTGTACGCGCCCCTTCCGTGTCGCCGGCGCCCCGAGAGACGTTGGTCTCACAGGTGGTCACCGGACGGTTCGAGGTGGGGCGGACACGATGAACGAGACGGAACGGCAGCCGGACGAGGCACCGGAACCGGCCGCGGGCTCCGAGCCGACGGCGGGCATCCTGCGCGTCTTCGGACGACAGGTGAAGCGATTCCGGCTGCGCGCGGGCCTGGAACGGCCCGAGTTCGCCGCCCGCACCGGCTACGCCGTGTCGACCATCGCCGCGTACGAGCAGGGCAGGCGCGTACCGCCACCCCGCTTCATCGAGGTGGCGGACGACCTGCTGGACGCGGGCGGCGTCCTGCGGGAGATGAAGGAGGAGGTCGCGCGGGCCCAGTACCCGCCGTTCTTCCGCGACGCCGCGCGGCTGGAGGCCGAGGCCATCGAACTGCACGCCTACGACACCCATGTGGTCAAAGGGTTGTTGCAGACGGAGGACTACGCGCGAGCCGTCTTCGCGATGAGACGGCCCCTCCTGGACGAGGCGACCATCGAACAACGGGTGGCGGGCCGGATGCTCCGGCAGGAGATCTTCACCCGGTGGCCCGCTCCGCTCATGAGCTTCGTCATCGAGGAGGCCGTGCTGCGCCGCCCCATCGGCGGCGCCGCCGTCCAGCGCGGGCAACTGGAACAGCTCCTGCTCACCGGCCAGCACCGCAACGTCGAGATCCAGATCATGCCGCTCCAGCGGGGGGAACACGCGGGACTCGCGGGCTCGTTCACCCTGATCGAGACCACATCAGGGCGGCGGATCGCCTACGCGGAGGTCCAGAAGAGCAGCTCTCTCTCTACCGAGCGGCCACCAGTCCGGGAGCTCGAGGCGCAGTATGGGATCATCCGGGCCCAGGCTCTCACGCCACGGGAGTCGGTGGCTTCCATCGAGGAATTGCTGGGAGAGCTATGACGAGTGCAACGCGTGTGACGTGGGTCAAGAGCACGTACAGCAGTGGTGAAGGCGGGGATTGCGTGGAGGTGGCCCGTTCCGCTGCCATCGTCCGTGTCAGGGATTCGAAGGATGTGGCTCGTCCCGGGCTGGCGCTCGGCCGGGACGCCTGGGCGATATTCGTGGCGCACGCGGGCAACGGCCGGGTGGATTGAGCCATGTTCGGACGACCGTGCCCCGTCATGTGTGTGGAGCACGGGAGTTCACTGGGCCGCCCACCGCCAAGGATTTGCTGGGAGAGCTATGACGAGTGCAACGCGTGTGACGTGGGTCAAGAGCACGTACAGCAGTGGTGAGGGTGGCCAGTGCGTGGAGGTGGCCCGTTCCGCTGCCATCGTCCGTGTCAGGGATTCGAAGGATGTGGCTCGTCCCGGGCTGGCGCTCGGCCGGGACGCCTGGGCGATATTCGTGGCGCACGCGGGCAACGGCCGGGTGGGCTGAGCCGCGTGGGGACGACCGTGCCCTGCCGACCGGGCGGGGCACGGGAGTTCGCCGCTACGCCTCCTCGGAGCGTGCCTGCCGTACGCGGGCCGGCGCGGGCCCCGTGCTGGCCCGTACCGTCAGTTCGGGCGGGAGCAGGACGACCTCGTCCGCGCCGGTGCCGTCGATCAGGGCGACCACGTGCTCCACCGCCCGGCGGCCCAGCTCCCGCGCCGGGACCGCGACCGAGGTGAGCCGTACGGACGCCTGGACGGCGACCTGTTCCGGGCAGACGGCGACCACCGAGACGTCCTCCGGCACGGCCCGGCCCCCTCGGCGCAGCAGGGCGAGCAGCGGTTCGACCGCGGCCTCGTTCTGGACGACGAACCCCGTGGTGTCCGGGCGCTCGTCCAGGACGCGGGCCAGGGTGGCGGCGAGCGCGTCGTGGCCGCCCTCACAGGGCCGGTGCAGCAGCCGCACGTCCCGTTCGGCGGCCCGGGAGCGCAGCCCGGCGAGGGTGCGTGCGGCGAAGCCGGTGCCCCGCTCGTAGACCCCGGGGGCCTCGCCGATGAGGGCGATCTCCCGGTGGCCCAGTTCGGCCAGGTGATCGACGCACAGCGCCCCGGTCGCCGTGAAGTCGAGGTCCACGCAGGTCAGGCCGGCGGGGTCGGCGGGCAGCCCGATCAGCACCGACGGCCGGCCGCTCGCGCGCAGCGGGGGCAGCCGTTCGTCGTCGAGTTCCACGTCCATGAGGATCAGGGCGTCGGCGAGCCCGCTGCCGGTGACCCGGCGGACCGCGTCGGGGCCCTCCTCGCCGGTGAGCAGCAGGACGTCGTAGCCGTGGGCGCGCGCGGTGCCGGCGACCGCGACGGCGATCTCCATCATCACCGGCAGGTACAGGTCCGTCCGCAGCGGGACCATCAGGGCGATGATGTCCGACCGGCCGCCGGCGAGGGCGCGGGCTCCCGCGTTCGGGTGGTAACCGAGGACACGGACGCTCTCCTCGACGCGCCGCCGGGTGGCGTCGGAGAGGGACCGCTTGCCGCTGAGGACGTAACTCACCGTGCTCGCCGAGACTCCGGCGTGCCGGGCGACCTCGGCGAGGGTGACCATGCGGCCCTCCGGAGGGACGAGGCGCTTCGACTGCGGGGCCCGGCCGACGGACCGGCCGGCCCCGGCGGGGTGAGGCGACAGTAGCCGGGCGCGCAGGGGGTGTCCAGGCAGGGCGTCGAAGCGCTTCGACCCGCCCCGGCGGCGCCCCGGTGGGGGTGTTGGCCTACGGCCGTGGGGGGAGGGCGTGCCGGGCGGGCCGGCGGTCCCGCGGGTGCGGCTGCGGGACCGCCGGGGCATCCGCCGGGCCTCCGCCGAACGGCCGCACCAGGGGTGGTGGGCCCCCGGCCCGTCCGGTACACACGGACGCGTGGACCGACCCGTACCGTACGTCCGCGGCGCCGCCCGCGCCGGTCTCCGCGGCCGTACGTCCCCCCGACGCCGCCCGGCGAGGTGAGCCGTATGTCCGCGCCAGCCGCACCCTCCTCCCGACCCGCCGTCACCGAACGCGAGGCCCGGCGGGTGGCCGAGGCCGCCCGCGAACAGGACTGGCGCAAGCCCAGCTTCGCCAAGGAACTGTTCCTCGGCCGCCTCCGCCTCGACCTCCTCCACCCGCACCCCCTCCCCGACCCGGAGGACGTCCGGCGCGGGGAGGAGTTCCTCGCCCGCCTCCGCGAATTCTGCGAACGCCGCGTCGACGGCGCCGCCGTCGAACGTGACGCGCGCATCCCCGACGAGGTGATCACCGGTCTGCAGGAGATCGGCGCCTTCGGCATGAAGATCGACCGCGAGTACGGCGGCCTCGGGCTGACGCAGGTCTACTACAACAAGGCCCTCGCCCTGGTCGGCTCCGCCAGCCCCGCCGTCGGCGCGCTGCTCTCCGCCCATCAGTCCATCGGCGTGCCGCAGCCGCTGAAGCTGTTCGGCACCGAGGCGCAGAAGGACGCCTTCCTGCCGCGCTGCGCCCGCACCGACATCTCGGCGTTCCTGCTGACCGAGCCGGACGTCGGCTCCGACCCCGCCCGCCTGGCCACCACCGCCGTCCCGGACGGGGACGACTACGTCCTCGACGGAGTGAAGCTCTGGACGACCAACGGCGTCATCGCCGACCTGCTCGTCGTCATGGCCCGCGTGCCCGCCTCCGAGGGGCACGCGGGCGGCATCACGGCCTTCGTCGTCGAGGCGTCCTCGGCGGGCATCACGGTCGAGCACCGCAACGCCTTCATGGGGCTGCGCGGGCTGGAGAACGGCGTCACCCGCTTCCACCGGGTCCGCGTCCCGGCCACGCACCGCATCGGCCCCGAGGGCGCCGGTCTCAAGATCGCCCTCACCACCCTCAACACCGGCCGCCTCTCGCTGCCCGCGATGTGCGTGGGCGCCGGCAAGTGGTGCCTGAAGATCGCCCGCGAGTGGTCGGCGGCCCGGGAGCAGTGGGGCAAGCCGGTCGCGCTGCACGAGGCCGTCGGCTCCAAGATCGCGTTCATCGCGGCGACGACCTTCGCCCTGGAGGCCGTCCTCGACCTGTCGTCCCAGATGGCAGACGAGGAACGCAACGACATCCGTATCGAGGCCGCCCTCGCCAAGCTCTACGGCTCCGAGATGGCCTGCCTGATGGCCGACCACCTGGTGCAGATCCGCGGCGGCCGGGGCTTCGAGACGGCCGACTCCCTCGCCGCCCGGGGCGAACGCGCCGTGCCCGCCGAACAGGTGCTGCGTGACCTGCGCATCAACCGGATCTTCGAGGGCTCCACCGAGATCATGCACCTGCTGATCGCGCGTGAGGCCGTCGACGCCCATCTCGCCGTCGCGGGCGACCTCATCGACCCCGACGCCTCCCTCGGCGACAAGGCGAGGGCGGGCGCGCAGGCCGGTGCCTTCTACGCCAGGTGGCTCCCCAAGCTCGTCGCGGGACCCGGCCAACTCCCTGGTTCCTACGCCGAGTTCCATCCGGCCGGGTACCCCGACCTGTCGACGCACCTGCGCTACGCCGAACGCGCCGCCCGCAAACTGGCCCGCTCCACCTTCTACGCCATGTCCCGCTGGCAGGGCCGGATGGAGACCAAGCAGGGCTTCCTCGGGCGCATCGTCGACATCGGCGCCGAGCTGTTCGCGGTCAGCGCCGCCTGCGTCCGCGCCGAGCACCTGCGTGCCCGGGGCGAGAACGGCCGCGAGGCGTACCAGCTCGCCGACGCCTTCTGCCGCCAGGCCCGGCTGCGCGCCGACGAACTCTTCGCCCGCCTGTGGCACAACACCGACGACCTCGACCGCAAGGTCGTCAAGGGCGTCCTCGGCGGCGCGTACACCTGGCTCGAGGCCGGTGTCGTCGACCCGTCCCGCCCCGGTCCGTGGATCGCCGACACCACGCCGGGTCCCTCCACCCGTCCGGACACCCACCGCACCGTCGGCTGACCGCGGGGCGGACGGCTCGGCGGCGGGCCGGGGGAGTGGTGGTGACCGCAGCCGCCCGCCCCGCGGCCCCGGGGCGCGTGACGCACGCCACCGCGCCCCGGGACACCCCGCCACACCCGGCCCCGCCATCCCGTGCCCGACGGCGGAGGACACGCCGTACGTGGCGCGTCGGGCGCGGCGAGTGCGGGGGACGCGCCACGCCCGGCCGGCCGCGCCCCCGCACCCCGGCCGGCCGACACGCCGTACCGGCGTCCCCGTACCGGCGTCCCCGTACCGGCGTCCCCGTACCGGCGTTCCGCAACGGCGTCACCGGCGTCCGCCCGGCGCCCGGCTCCGCCGGAAGCCCGCGGTGGCCCCGGCGGATGTGGGGCGGCTCACCCCGCCCAGCCACCGCGCTCACGACGCGGAATCCGCGTGTCCCGGCACCCCGGCGGCCCCCGGCGGCCCCACGGGAGGCGGGATGTGACACCCGGGTAACCGACGCCCTGTCCTGCCGGACGGCGGATGCGGCAACAATGGGGGAATGAGCGACAGTCCAGCCCCCCTCGCCGACCCGCACCTCGTCCACGACCCCGTCGCCGGAGACGGCCCGAAGGACGTGGTGATCCTCGGCTCCACCGGCTCGATCGGCACCCAGGCCATCGACCTCGTGCTGCGCCACCCCGACCGCTTCCGGGTCACCGCCCTGTCCGCCAACGGCGGCCGGGTCGCCCTCCTCGCCGAGCAGGCGTACCGGCTGAAGGCCCGCACCGTCGCCGTGGCCCGCGAGGACGTCGCCCCCGCCCTGCGCGAGGCGCTCACCGCGCAGTACGGGGCGGGGGAGCCGATCCCGGAGATCCTGGCCGGGCCGGACGCCGCCACCCAGGTCGCCGCCTCCGACTGCCACACCGTGCTCAACGGCATCACCGGTTCCATCGGCCTCGCGCCGACCCTGGCCGCCCTGGAGGCGGGCCGCACCCTCGCGCTCGCCAACAAGGAGTCGCTCATCGTCGGCGGCCCCCTCGTCAAGGGCCTCGCCAAGCCCGGCCAGATCATCCCGGTCGACTCCGAGCACGCCGCCCTCTTCCAGGCGCTGGCCGCCGGTACCCGCGCCGATGTGCGCAGGCTCGTCGTCACCGCCTCCGGCGGTCCCTTCCGCGGGCGGACCCGGGAGCAACTGGCCGGGGTCACCGTCGAGGACGCCCTCGCCCACCCCACCTGGGCCATGGGACCGGTCATCACGATCAACTCCGCCACCCTCGTCAACAAGGGCCTGGAAGTGATCGAGGCGCACCTGCTCTACGACATTCCCTTCGACCGCATCGAGGTGGTCGTGCATCCGCAGTCGTATGTCCACTCGATGGTGGAGTTCACGGACGGATCGACGCTGGCCCAGGCGACGCCCCCCGACATGCGGGGGCCGATCGCCATCGGTCTCGGCTGGCCCGAGCGCGTCCCCGACGCGGCCCCGGCCTTCGACTGGGGCACGGCGTCCACGTGGGAATTCTTCCCGCTGGACGACGAGGCGTTCCCGTCGGTGGGCCTGGCCCGGCACGTCGGGCAGCTCGGCGGCACGGCCCCGGCGGTCTTCAACGCCGCCAACGAGGAGTGCGTGGAGGCGTTCCGCGCCGGCGCGCTGCCCTTCCTCGGGATCATGGAGACCGTGACCCGGGTGGTCGAGGAGCACGGCACCCCGGACACGGGAACCCCGCTCACCGTCGCGGACGTCCTCGAAGCGGAGACCTGGGCGCGCGACCGGGCCCGGGAGCTGGCGGCACAGACGGCGGAGGCCCGTGCATGACGACCCTGATGTTCATCCTCGGCATAGTCCT
This sequence comes from Streptomyces sp. SCSIO 75703, assembly GCF_036607905.1. Classification (NCBI taxonomy): domain Bacteria; kingdom Bacillati; phylum Actinomycetota; class Actinomycetes; order Kitasatosporales; family Streptomycetaceae; genus Streptomyces; species Streptomyces sediminicola. The sequence continues at coordinate 1,924,352 of NZ_CP144555.1, read as the reverse complement.
CTTCGCGTTCGGGCTGCTCTTCTCCATCGCCTGGCACGAACTGGGACACCTGTCGACGGCGAAGCTCTTCGGCATCCGCGTGCCGCAGTACATGGTCGGCTTCGGGCCGACCCTCTTCTCGCGGCGCCGGGGCGAGACCGAGTACGGCGTCAAGGCCATCCCGTTCGGCGGCTACATCCGCATGATCGGCATGTTCCCGCCCGGCGCCGACGGCCGGCTGGAGGCCCGCTCCACCTCGCCCTGGCGCGGCATGATCGAGGACGCCCGCTCGGCCGCCTTCGAGGAACTGCAGCCGGGTGACGAAAAGCGCCTGTTCTACACGCGCAAGCCGTGGAAACGGGTCATCGTCATGTTCGCCGGCCCGTTCATGAACCTCATCCTCGCGGTGGCGCTCTTCCTCACCGTCCTGATGGGCTTCGGCATCTCCCAGCAGACGACCACCGTCAGCACCGTCTCCCAGTGCGTCATCGCGCAGAGCGAGAAGCGCGACGACTGCACCGCCGCCGACGCCCCCTCCCCGGCCGCGGCGGCCGGACTGAAGGCCGGGGACAAGATCGTCTCCTTCGACGGCGTCCGCACCACCGACTGGGACCGGCTCTCCGACCTGATCCGCTCCCACCCCGGCGAGAGCGTGCCGCTCGTCGTCGAGCGCGACGGCCGCACCCTCACCCTGCACGCCGACATCGCCGTCAACCAGGTCGCCAAGAAGGACGCGCACGGCCGGATCGTCGAGGGCCAGTACGTCAGCGCCGGCTTCCTCGGCTTCAGCGCCGCCACCGGTGTGGTCAAGCAGGACTTCGGCGAGTCCGTGACCTGGATGGGCGACCGCATCGGCGACGCCGTCGACTCCCTCGCCGCCCTGCCCGGCAAGGTCCCCGCCCTGTGGGACGCGGCCTTCGGCGACGGGCCCCGCGAGGCCGACTCCCCGATGGGCGTGGTCGGCGCCGCCCGGGTCGGCGGCGAGATCGCCACCCTCGACATACCGCCCACCCAGCAGCTCGCCATGTTCGTCATGCTGGTCGCCGGCTTCAACCTCTCCCTGTTCCTGTTCAACATGCTCCCGCTGCTGCCGCTCGACGGCGGTCACATCGCGGGCGCCCTCTGGGAGTCGCTGCGCCGCAACACCGCCCGCCTGCTGCGCCGCCCCGACCCGGGCCCCTTCGACGTGGCCAAGCTCATGCCCGTCGCCTACGTGGTCGCTGGCGTCTTCATCTGCTTCACCCTGCTCGTCCTGGTGGCGGACGTCGTCAACCCGGTACGCATCACCTGACCGGTGCCGGACGCCAGGGCGTGTCACCCGATCCGGGGAGCATCTCCCCCGGAAGGGGTGTTCACGCCCGGCGCCCGGCAGGTCGACGCCATCGGGTGGACCGGCCGCGCACCATGTGCCCGGCGTTCACGTCCGTGCCGTAATCTCAAAGCCGGAGCCCGCCGCTGAACGGGACCGCACCTTGATCCACGACTTGGGGTTGCACAGCAGATGACTGCGATTTCTCTCGGCATGCCGTCCGTTCCGACCAAGCTCGCCGAGCGCCGCAAGAGCCGCCAGATCCAGGTCGGCTCCGTGGCAGTGGGCGGTGACGCCCCGGTGTCGGTGCAGTCGATGACGACGACGCGGACGTCGGACATCGGTGCGACGTTGCAGCAGATCGCGGAGTTGACGGCGTCGGGGTGCCAGATCGTGCGGGTGGCGTGCCCGACGCAGGACGACGCGGACGCGTTGTCGGTGATCGCGCGGAAGTCGCAGATCCCGGTGATCGCGGACATCCACTTCCAGCCGAAGTACGTGTTCGCCGCGATCGAGGCGGGCTGCGCGGCGGTGCGGGTGAACCCGGGGAACATCAAGAAGTTCGACGACCAGGTGCGGGAGATCTCCAAGGCGGCGCGGGACCACGGCACGCCGATCCGGATCGGCGTGAACGCGGGCTCGCTGGACCGGCGGCTGATGCGGAAGTACGGGAAGGCGACGCCGGAGGCGCTGGTGGAGTCGGCGCTGTGGGAGGCGTCGCTGTTCGAGGAGCACGACTTCCGCGACATCAAGATCTCGGTGAAGCACAACGACCCGGTCGTGATGGTCGAGGCGTACCGGCAGCTCGCCGGGCAGTGCGACTACCCGCTGCACCTGGGGGTCACGGAGGCGGGTCCGGCGTTCCAGGGCACGATCAAGTCCGCGGTGGCCTTCGGCGCGCTGCTCTCGCGCGGCATCGGGGACACGATCCGGGTGTCGCTGTCGGCGCCGCCGGTGGAGGAGATCAAGGTCGGTATCCAGATCCTGGAGTCGCTGAACCTGCGGCAGCGGGGGCTGGAGATCGTGTCGTGTCCGTCGTGCGGGCGGGCGCAGGTGGACGTGTACAAGCTGGCGGAGGAGGTCACCGCCGGTCTGACGGGGATGGACGTGCCGCTGCGGGTCGCGGTGATGGGCTGTGTCGTCAACGGTCCGGGCGAGGCCCGCGAGGCCGACCTGGGGGTGGCCTCGGGCAACGGCAAGGGGCAGATCTTCGTGAAGGGCGAGGTCATCAAGACCGTCCCCGAATCGAAGATCGTGGAGACCCTGATCGAAGAGGCCCTGAAGATCGCCGAGAAGATGGAGCAGGACGGCGTCGCCTCCGGCGAGCCCTCCGTCTCCGTGGCAGGCTGACGCCCGCGTCCGCACCGGTGCCCGCCGTCGGCCGGCGTCCGCGTACGCCGCCGCGCCGGGCACCGTCCGCCGCCGGCCGGGCACCTGTCCGGCACCGGCCGGCACAGCCGTGAATGCCGCGTCGTCCCCGGGGGCGGCGCGGCACAAATTCGGCAGGTACAGTGCGGGAACCAGCAGATCTCAGGTGAGGCCCCGCACGTGTTGACGCAGACCACCTCCCGCGTGCTCGAACCGGGCGATCTGGACGCCGCGCTGGCCGTCCTCGACCGCGAACCGGTCGCCAACGCCTTCGTCACGGCCCGCGTGCGGATCGCCGGCCTCGACCCCTGGCGCCTCGGCGGCGAGATGTGGGGCTGGTACGAGGACGGCATGCTGACCTCGCTCTGCTACGCGGGCGCCAACCTCGTCCCCATCTGCGCCGGCCCCCGCGCCGTCCGCGCCTTCGCCGACCGCGCCCGGCGGGCCGGCCGGCGCTGCTCCTCGATCGTCGGCCCCGCCGAACCGACCGCCCTGCTCTGGCGGCTCCTCGAACCGGGCTGGGGCCCCGCCCGCGACGTCCGCGCCCACCAGCCCCTCATGGTCACCGACCACCTCTCCCTCGACGTCACCCCCGACCCGTACGTCCGCCGCGTCCGCAAGGACGAGATGGAGCGGATCATGCCCGCCTGCGTGGCGATGTTCACCGAAGAGGTCGGGATCTCCCCGCTGGCCGGCGACGGCGGCCTCCTCTACCAGGCCCGCGTCGCCGAGCTCGTCGGCTCCGGCCGTGCCTTCGCCCGCTTCGACGCCGACGGCAAGGTCGTCTTCAAGGCCGAGATCGGCGCCGCCACCGACCGCGCCTGCCAGATCCAGGGCGTCTGGGTCGCCCCCGAGTACCGCGGGCAGGGCCTCGCCGCCCCCGGCATGGCCGCCGTCCTGCGGTACGCCCTCGCCGACGTCGCCCCCGTCGCCAGCCTCTACGTCAACGACTTCAACACCGCGGCCCGGCGGACCTACCTCCGGGTGGGCTTCCGCGAGGTCGGCGAGTTCATGAGCGTGCTGTTCTGAGACGCCCTCCGACGGCGGCGGGACTCCCGCGGGGCGGGCAGGCCCGCGGCGGACCCCGCGGGGCGGGTGCCCTGCGGTGGCGGACGCCTGCGGGGCGGACGCGCGGGTAGGCTCCCCGCCATGGACGTCGTCATCGGCCCGCTGGACCTCCCCGCCCACGTCGACGAGGCCCTGGCCGTGCAGGCGGCGGCCTTCGGGCTCGGCCCCGACGAGATCGCCGTCCGCCGCCAGATCGTCCTGCGGCACATGACCCACCCCGGGGCCAGGGCGCTCGGGGCCACCCTCGGCGGCACCCTCGTCGGCTTCGTCTACGGCATGCCCAACGACCGCGCCCACTGGTGGTCCACCGTCGTCGAGCCCTACCTCCGCGCCGAGGGCAACGACGGCTGGCTCGACGACTCCTTCGTCATCACCGAACTGCACGTCCACCCCGACCACCAGAACCGGGGCACCGGCCGCGCCCTCATCACCACCCTCACCGCCGGCGCCACCGAGCCCCGCTCGATCCTCTCCGCCATCGACACCGACAGCCCCGCCCGCGGCCTCTACCGCTCCCTCGGCTACCGCGACCTCGCCCGCCGGGTCCACTTCCCCAGCGCCCCCATGCCCTACGCCGTGATGGGCGCCCCGCTGCCCCTGCGCGGGCATTAACCGATTTCCGCCGGGATGGGCCGCCCGGCTAACCTCCTAGCCACCACCTCCCCCACCCTCGGCGTCCCCGAGCGGGGGCCCTCATCAGCAGGAGATACGAGAACCATGGCCAACGCACCGGTCCAGCGCATGTCCCAGTTGATGGCGAAGACGTTGCGCGACGACCCGGCGGACGCCGAGGTCCTCAGCCACAAGCTGCTGGTCCGCGCCGGATACGTGCGCCGCACCGCCGCGGGCATCTGGAGCTGGCTGCCCCTCGGCAAGAAGGTCCTCGCCAACGTCGAGCGGATCGTTCGCGAGGAGATGGACGCCATCGGCGCCCAGGAAGTGCTCCTCCCCGCCCTGCTGCCGCGCGAGCCCTACGACGCCACCGGCCGCTGGGTCGAGTACGGCCCCGAACTGTTCCGCCTCCAGGACCGCAAGGGCGGCGACTACCTGCTCGGCCCCACCCACGAGGAGATCTTCACCCTCCTCGTGAAGGACCAGGCGTCCTCCTACAAGGACCTGCCGGTCATCCTCTACCAGATCCAGTCCAAGTACCGGGACGAGGCCCGCCCCCGCGCCGGCATCCTGCGCGGACGCGAGTTCCTCATGAAGGACTCCTACTCCTTCGACGTCAGCGACGAGGGCCTCGGCGAGTCCTACGCCCTGCACCGCCGCGCCTACCAGCGGATCTTCGAGCGCCTCGGCCTCGACTACCGCATCTGCGCGGCGACGGCCGGTGCCATGGGCGGCTCCAGGTCCGAGGAGTTCCTCGCCCCCGCCGAGGCCGGCGAGGACACCTTCGCCGACTGCCCGAACTGCGACTTCGCCGCCAACACCGAGGCCGTCGGCTTCGCCCTGCGCCCCGTGGCGGCCGACGGCGTGCCGGCCGCCGAGGAGATCCCCACCCCGGACACCCCGACCATCGAGACCCTCGCCGCCTCCCTCGGCGTCCCGGCCTCCGCCACGCTGAAGAACCTGCTGGTCAAGGTGGACGGCGAGATCGTCGCCGTCGGCGTGCCCGGTGACCGCGAGGTCGACCTCGGCAAGGTCGAGGCCCACTTCGCCCCGGCCGCCGTCGACCTGGTCACCGCCGAGGACTTCACCGGCCGCCCCGACCTGGTCCGCGGCTACGTCGGCCCGCAGGGCCTGGAGAAGGTCCGCTACGTCGCCGACCCCCGCGTGGCCCCGGGCACCGCCTGGATCACGGGTGCCAACAAGGAGCACACGCACGCCAGGAACGTCGTGGCCGGCCGCGACTTCGAGGTCGACGAGTACGTCGACGTCGTCGTCGTCCAGGAAGGCGACCCGTGCCCCCGCTGCGGCACCGGCCTCGTCCTGGACCGCGCGATCGAGATCGGCCACATCTTCCAGCTCGGCCGCAAGTACACCGACGCGCTCAAGCTGGACGTGCTCGGCCAGAACGGCAAGCCGGTCCGGGTGACCATGGGCTCCTACGGCATCGGCGTCTCCCGCGCCGTCGCCGCCCTCGCCGAGCAGCACGCCGACGACAAGGGCCTCGTCTGGTCCAAGGAGGTCGCCCCCGCCGACGTCCACGTCGTCGCCGCCGGCAAGGCCCTCCAGACCGAGCTGGCCCTCGACGTCTCCGGCAAGCTGGCCGCCGCCGGGGTCCGCGTCCTCGTCGACGACCGCGCCGGCGTCTCCCCCGGCGTCAAGTTCACCGACGCCGAGCTGATCGGCGTGCCCCAGATCCTCGTCGCCGGCCGCCGCTCCGCCGAGGGCGTCGTCGAACTCAAGGACCGCCGCACCGGCGAGCGTGAGGAAGTCACCGTCGACGAGGCCATCGCCCGACTCACCGCCTGACCCCACGGGACACAGGCCCACCCACCCCGCCCGACACGCCCACCGCCGTAGCGGGGAGCGGCCGGGCGGGGTGTCTGCTGCCGCTCGGGCGAGTCGGGGGACACACCCGGGGGTGGCGGCGCCGGCCGTCGGGTGGGCGACACACCCGTGCGCGCGTGTCGCCCACCCGGTGGCCGTCCGCCGCGACGGCGGGGCGTGTCGGCACGAGGACGTGTCGGCTTTTCGTCGTGCGACACGCCGACCGGGTGTGTCGTCGGCAGGAGGGGGCGGTTCCCTCGGAGCGCCGGGCGTGTCGCGGCAGGTGGGTGTGCCGGTCCTTCGGCGTGTGACACACCGGCCGGGCGTGTCATCCGCACGCGGGCAACTCCTCCGCCCTCCCGGGCGTGTCGGTGCGCGCGCCTGTCGGCGCCCGTGCGCGCGGCGCACCGATTCGGCGTGTCGCACGCACGGTTGCGGCTCAGCAGGTGGCCGGGCGTGCCGGGGACATGCCCGTGTCGGCGCCCGTGCGCGCGACACGCCGACCGGGCGCGTCGCACGCGCTCCGGCCGCCCGCCCCTACAGCCACCCCGCGAACTCCAGCAACAGTTCCGCGTCCCGTCCGCGCCCGACGCGGTGGGCCCGCACGCCCGATTCGACGGCGCGGAAGAGCGTCCAGCCGCGCAGCCGGTCCTGGTCGACGTCCAAGGACTCCGCGAGCCGCTTCACCCGGCGGCGGGTCGTCGAGGCGCCCGACGGCTGGGCGATGAGGTCCTCGACCCGGTCCCGTACGAGCCGTGCCAGGTCGAAGGCGTGCTCGCCCACCACCGGGTCCGGCCCCACGGCGAGCCAGGGCATGCGGTCCCCGGCGAGGACCTTGCTCTGCCGGAACGTACCGTGCAGCAGGCGTCGTTCGGGCGGCGAGGCCAGCAGGTCCTCGCGGGCGGCGAGGGCCGCCTCGACGAGGGGCGCCGCCTCCGGGAGGTCCGCCGCGCCCGCGCGCATGGCCTCCGCCTGCCGGCCGGTGCGCCCCGCGACGCTCTCGAAACGATGGCCGTCCGGCGGCTCCACCCACAGCCGCCGCAGCGTGCCCGCGGCCTCCAGCAGCGCCTTCGCCTCCGCCAGCGACCGTACCGACACGTCGGGACGCAGCCGCTCCAGCAGCAGCACGCCCTCCTCGGGGGCGGGACCGGGGCCCTCCAGGAGCCTGACCGCGCCGAGCCCCTTCCAGTGGGCGAGCGCGGCCCGCTCGCTCTCCGGGCGCGCCCGGGGCGGGGCCAGCTTGAGCACGGCGGGCGTCCCGTCCGCCGTCCGCACCAGGACGACGAGGCTGCCGCGCCCGCCGGGCACCTGCACGCGTTCGACGGCCAGCCCGTGCCGCTCCACGGCCCGCCGCGCCGCGGCGGCCAGGCCGGCCAGCCAGTCGTCGCCCTGCGGAGCCGTCTCACCGAGCGCCCTCACCAGACGCCGCGGCGGTTCGAAAGCCATGCGCGAGCCGTTCCCTTCCCGTACGGGTCGCCCGTACGTGTCACTGCGTCGGAGTCGCCGACGGCGACGCCGGGGCGGACGGCGTACCGGCCCGTTCGGCGAGGCCAGGGAAGGCTACGCTGCCGCCGCGCCAGCGCACCGCCCGGACCGCCGCCTCGCGCAGCGCCCCGGCCGCCGCGGCCCGCCGCGCGCCGTCCGCGGCCCGCACCAGGTCCGAGTAGACCCCGGCCACCCGGTCCTCCAGCTCGGCCGCCAGCCGTACCGCGCTCGCCGCGTCCCGCACCGGGAAGGGCAGCGCGTACCCGGCCGCCGCGGCGACCGGCCGGCCGCCCAGGTCGCGGACCTCGCGGGCCAGCGCGTCCCGGCGCGCCCGGTGGGCGTCGTACGCCGCACGGGCCTCCGTGCGCCGGCCCTCCCCGATCCGGCCGCCGACGACCCCGTAGCCGTACACGGCCGCGTGCTCGGCGGCCAGTGCCGCCTGGAGGGCCTCCAGGCGCCCGTCCTCCGACTCGCTCACCGGACACCCTCCGTCAGCAGGTACACGTGGGCCGCCCCGGCGGCGGCCACCGAGGACAGCAACCGGGCCAGTTCACCCGGCACGTCCAGGAGCGCCGCGGTCCGCCGCTCGGCGAGCTGCCGTTCGGCGGTGACCAGCGTGGTGAGGGCACCCTCCTCGTCCGCGGGGACGGCCGGGGAGGCGTCCTCCGGCGGACCGGCGGCCCGCGCCGACACCGACGGGGAGGCCGGCGCGGAGGCGGCCGGCCGCGAGGCCGTGGGCGACGCCGTCCCGGGGCCCGCGAACGCCGCCGCGTGCCGCACCGTCTCCTCCCGCAGCGGCCCCAGCCGCCCGGCGAGCCCCGGGTGCGCGGCGATCACCGCGTCGTACCGGGCGGCCAGCGCCTCGCTGTCGGCCGCCGCCCGCGCACGCGCCCGCGCGGCGGCCGACGGGCCCGCGGAGGCGGAGTCCGGGGAGCCGGAGCAGCCGGCGAGCAGCGCGACCCCGGCCGCCGAGGCGAGCAGGCTCCTTCTGCGCGGCCCCGAGGGCACGCGCGGCGATGAGGGGAACGGCACGGCAGACGTCCTCGGCAGGCTCGTACGGAAGCGGCGGATGAGCGACGGGCGGGCGACGGGAAGCGACCGGTGACGGGACGCGCGGCCCACTCGTGATCACGGTACCCGGGCCCGTGCCCGGTGCCCCTCATCGGCACCGCCGCTCCCGGGTGGACGGCAACACCCTCCGGGACCGGATACCCTTTGACCAGACACGCGACCCGCCCCACAACAGCAGACGCTGCCGAGGAGTCACCCGGATGAGCACCACCCAGAGCGAGAGGCTGCGAGCACTTCTGGAGCCGCTCGTCGGCTCCCAGGGACTGGACCTCGAAGAGATCGCGGTGGACTCCGTCGGACGCAAGCGTGTGCTGCGTGTCGTCGTCGACTCCGACACCGGAGCGGACCTGGACCGGATCGCCGATGTGAGCCGCGCGCTCTCGGCGAAGCTCGACGAGACCAACGCGATGGGCGAGGGCGAGTACACCCTGGAGGTCGGCACCCCCGGCGCGGAGCGTGCCCTGACCGAGCACCGCCACTACGTCCGGGCCACCGGCCGGCTGGTGCGCTTCCGCACGCAGGACGACGGCGAACTGGTCGCCCGCGTCCTCGCCGTGGACGAGGACGGGCTCGACCTGGAGGTCCCCGGGGTGAAGGGCCGCAAGGCCACCACGCGCAGACTCGCCTTCGGCGACATCGCCACGGCACGCGTCCAGGTCGAGTTCAACCGCAGGACCACCGAGAACGACACCGCCGGCGACGGCGACGACATGACGGAAGAGGAGGCGTAGCCGTGGACATCGACATGAGTGCCCTGCGGGGCCTGGTGCGGGAGAAGGAGATCTCCTTCGACCTGCTGGTCGAGGCGATCGAGTCGGCCCTCCTCATCGCCTACCACCGTACCGAGGGAAGCCGGCGGCAGGCGCGCGTGCGGCTCGACCGCGAGAGCGGACACGTGACCGTGTGGGCGAAGGAGGACCCCGAGGACCTCGAAGAGGGCCAGGAGGCACGGGAGTTCGACGACACGCCGTCCGACTTCGGGCGGATCGCCGCCACCACCGCCAAGCAGGTCATCCTGCAGAGGCTGCGCGACGCCGAGGACGACGCGACGCTCGGCGAGTACGCCGGCCGCGAGGGCGACATCGTCACGGGCGTGGTCCAGCAGGGCCGCGACCCGAAGAACGTGCTCGTCGACATCGGCAGGCTGGAGGCCATCCTGCCGGTGCAGGAGCAGGTGCCCGGCGAGACCTACCCTCACGGCATGCGGCTGCGCAGCTACGTGGTCCGCGTCGCCAAGGGCGTGCGCGGCCCCTCGGTGACCCTCTCGCGCACCCACCCGAACCTCGTGAAGAAGCTCTTCGCGCTGGAGGTGCCGGAGATCGCCGACGGGTCCGTCGAGATCGCCGCGATCGCCCGCGAGGCGGGTCACCGCACGAAGATCGCCGTACGGTCCACCCGCTCCGGGCTGAACGCCAAGGGCGCCTGCATCGGCCCCATGGGCGGCCGGGTGCGGAACGTGATGGGCGAGCTGAACGGCGAGAAGATCGACATCGTCGACTGGTCCGACGACCCGGCCGAGATGGTGGCCAACGCCCTCTCCCCGGCGCGGGTCTCCCGGGTCGACGTGGTGGACCTGGCGGCCCGTTCCGCCCGGGTCACCGTGCCCGACTACCAGCTCTCGCTGGCGATCGGCAAGGAGGGGCAGAACGCCCGCCTGGCGGCCCGGCTGACCGGCTGGCGCATCGACATCCGGCCGGACACGGAGCAGTCCGCCGAGTAGCGCGCACCGGACATTCCGGGCGCACGGGAATAGTTCCAAGCCGCGTGTGGCTGAGATCACGACAGGTTCGCACGCGGCAACTGTTCGATTCTTGCCCCATAAGGGTGAGGTCGGTTCGGGGAGGTAGACTGAACTGTGTCTGGCCGGACACGCGCCCGAGCCTGCCCTGAGCGCACCTGTGTGGGATGCCGGGAGCGAGCGGCCAAGAACGAGTTGCTGCGCACCGTGGCGGTCGAGGGCGCCTGCGTCCCCGATCCACGCGGTACGCTGCCCGGTCGGGGTGCGTACGTGCATCCCGTCCCGTTCTGCCTCGACCAGGCACTGCGCCGCAGGGCGTTTCCGAGGGCGCTGCGCGCCCCGGGCCCGCTCGACGTAAAGGCGTTGCGTCACTACGTCGAGCAGGCGCAAGGTTGCTGAGAGCGACATGGTAAGGAAGACGTGCCGCGCGGAAGCCTCCGCACGGCTCTGGTACCTCGCGAGTCGAAAGCAGGTCGAGATTGCGATGAGCACTCGATGAGTACGCGATGAGTACGCCCATGAACTAGCGACGGTCCGGACGCAACCCGGACCTCAGAGGAGCGAAGTGGCTAAGGTCCGGGTCTACGAACTCGCCAAGGAGTTCGGCGTGGAGAGCAAGGTCGTCATGGCCAAGCTCCAGGAACTCGGTGAATTCGTCCGTTCGGCGTCTTCGACGATCGAAGCGCCCGTAGTACGCAAGCTGACAGACGCCTTCCAGGGCGGCGGCAACGGCAGGTCCGCCAAGCCCGCCCCGCGCAAGGCAGCCCCCAAGCCCGGTGCGCCCGCCCCGGCGCCCGCGCGCCCGGCGAAGGCCGCCGCGCCGCGTCCGGCCGCGCCCAAGCCGCCGGCCGCCCAGCAGCCCGCGGCCCCGTCCGCGCCGGCCCCCGGCCCGCGTCCGACGCCGGGTCCGCGTCCGGCACCCCGTCCGGCTCCGGCCGCGCCGGAGTTCACCGCGCCGCCGGCGGCTCCGTCCGCCCCGGCCGCGTCCGGCCCCAAGCCCGGCGCGCGTCCCGGCGCCCCCAAGCCCGGTGCCCGTCCCTCCGCGCCCGGTCAGGGACAGCAGGGCGGCCAGGGCCGTCCCGGCGGCGGGCAGCGCCCCGGCGCCACGGCGCCGCGTCCCGGCGGCCGTTCCTCCGGCCCCCGTCCGGGCAACAACCCCTTCACCTCCGGCGGCAACGCCGGCATGGCCCGTCCGCAGGCCCCGCGCCCGCAGGGCGGTCCGCGTCCCGGCCCCGGTGCCCCCGGCGCCGGTCCGCGTCCGCAGGCCCCCGGCGGTCAGGGCGGTCCTCGTCCCCAGGCTCCGGGCGGCTCCCGTCCGACGCCGGGCTCGATGCCGCGTCCGCAGGCCGGTCCGGGCGGTCCCCGTCCCGGCGGCCCGCGCCCGAACCCGGGCATGATGCCGCAGCGTCCCGCTGCCGGCCCGCGTCCCGGCCCCGGCGGCCGCGGTCCGGCCGGTGCCGGTCGCCCCGGCGGCGGTCGTCCCGGTGGCGGCGGCGGTTTCGCCGGCCGTCCCGGTGGCGGTGGCGGTGCCGGTCGTCCCGGTGGCGGCGGCGGTTTCGCCGGCCGTCCCGGCGGCGGTGGCTTCGCCGGCGGCGGTGGCCGTCCCGGCTTCGGCGGCCGTCCCGGTGGTCCCGGTGGCCGCGGTGGCACGCAGGGCGCCTTCGGCCGTCCCGGCGGTCCCGCGCGTCGCGGTCGCAAGTCGAAGCGGCAGAGGCGCCAGGAGTACGAGGCCATGCAGGCCCCGTCGGTCGGCGGCGTGATGCTGCCTCGCGGCAACGGCGAAGCCATTCGCCTGTCGCGCGGTGCGTCGCTCACCGACTTCGCGGAGAAGATCAACGCCAACCCGGCGTCGCTCGTCGCGGTCATGATGAACCTGGGCGAGATGGTCACGGCCACCCAGTCCGTCTCCGACGAGACGCTGGAGCTGCTGGCCGGCGAGATGAACTACACGGTTCAGATCGTCAGCCCGGAGGAGGAGGACCGCGAGCTCCTGGAGTCCTTCGACCTCGAATTCGGCGAGGACGAGGGCTCCGAGGAGGACCTGGTCGTCCGTCCGCCGGTGGTCACCGTCATGGGCCACGTCGACCACGGAAAGACCCGGCTGCTCGACGCGATCCGCAAGACCAACGTCGCGTCCGGCGAGGCCGGTGGCATCACCCAGCACATCGGTGCCTACCAGGTCACGACCGAGGTCAACGACGAGGACCGCAAGATCACCTTCATCGACACCCCGGGTCACGAGGCGTTCACCGCCATGCGTGCCCGCGGTGCGAAGTCGACGGACATCGCGATCCTGGTCGTCGCGGCCAACGACGGCGTCATGCCGCAGACGGTCGAGGCGCTCAACCACGCCAAGGCGGCCGACGTCCCGATCGTCGTCGCGGTCAACAAGATCGACGTCGAGGGCGCCGACCCGACCAAGGTGCGCGGCCAGCTCACCGAGTACGGGCTGGTGGCCGAGGAGTACGGCGGCGAGACCATGTTCGTCGACATCTCCGCCAAGCAGGGCCTGCACATCGACTCCCTGCTGGAGGCCGTGGTCCTCACCGCGGACGCCTCGCTCGACCTGCGGGCCAACCCGGCCCAGGACGCGCAGGGCATCTCGATCGAGTCCCGTCTCGACCGCGGCCGCGGTGCCGTGGCGACGGTCCTCGTCCAGCGGGGCACCCTGCGGGTCGGCGACACGATGGTGGTGGGCGACGCCTACGGCCGCGTGCGCGCCATGCTCGACGACAACGGCAACAACGTCGCCGAGGCGGGTCCGTCCACGCCGGTCCAGGTGCTGGGTCTGACCAACGTCCCGGGTGCCGGTGACAACTTCATCGTGGTCGACGAGGACCGTACGGCCCGTCAGATCGCGGAGAAGCGCGCCGCCCGTGAGCGCAACGCCGCGTTCGCCAAGCGCACGCGCCGCGTGTCGCTGGAGGACCTGGACAAGGTGCTCAAGGCCGGCGAGGTCCAGCAGCTCAACCTCATCATCAAGGGCGACGCGTCCGGATCGGTCGAGGCCCTGGAGTCCTCGCTGCTCCAGCTCGACGTCGGCGAAGAGGTCGACATCCGCGTCCTGCACCGCGGCGTCGGTGCGGTCACGGAGTCCGACATCGACCTGGCGATGGGCTCCGACGCCATCGTGATCGGCTTCAACGTGCGCGCCGCCGGGCGGGCACAGCAGATGGCCGAGCGCGAGGGTGTGGACGTCCGGTACTACTCGGTCATCTACCAGGCGATCGAGGAGATCGAGGCGGCCCTCAAGGGCATGCTCAAGCCCGAGTACGAAGAGGTCGAGCTGGGCACCGCGGAGATCCGCGAGGTCTTCCGCTCCTCCAAGCTGGGCAACATCGCGGGTGTCCTCATCCGCTCCGGCGAGGTGCGGCGGAACACCAAGGCCCGCCTGCTGCGCGACGGCAAGGTCATCGCGGAGAACCTCTCCATCGACGGGCTGCGCCGCTTCAAGGACGACGTCACCGAGATCCGCGAAGGCTTCGAGGGCGGTATCAACCTCGGCAACTTCAACGACATCAAGGTCGACGACGTCATCGCGACGTACGAGATGCGCGAGAAGCCGCGGGTGTGACACACCCCGGCTCCGGCCGGCCGACGGGCCCCGTCCCGTCGGCCGGCCGGCCGCTGTCCGGGACCGGTCCGCCGGTGCCCGCACGGCACGGAAACCCCGTCGAGCGGGCGCCCCGTTCGGGGTACCGTTCGTGATGTCCCTGCCCGCACCGACGGCAGGGCCGTCGATCCCGTACCGGCGGGTCATCCGGCACACACATGTACGTGGGGACGCTGTCCTTCGACCTGCTCCTCGGCGACGTGCGGTCGCTGAAGGAGAAGCGCTCCGTCGTCCGCCCGATCGTCGCCGAGCTCCAGCGGAAGTACGCCGTGAGCGCGGCCGAGGTCGACAACATGGACCTGTACCGGCGGGCCGGCATCGGACTGGCCGTGGTCTCGGCGGACGCGCGGCACCTGACCGACGTGCTCGACCGGTGCGAACGGCTGGTCGCCGGCCGCCCCGAGGTGGAACTGCTGTCGGTACGACGGCGTTTCCACGGCGACGACGACTGAACAAGACCGACAGGAAAGAACGGGAGACGGACCAGTGGCCGACAACGCGCGGGCGAAAAGGCTGGCGGACCTCATCCGGGAGGTGGTGGCCCAGAAGCTGCAGCGCGGGATCAAGGACCCGCGGCTCGGCACGCACATCACCATCACGGACACCCGGGTCACGGGCGACCTGCGGGAGGCGACCGTCTTCTACACGGTGTACGGCGACGACGAGGAGCGGACGGCCGCCGCGGCCGGGCTGGAGAGCGCCAAGGGCATCCTGCGCTCCGAGGTCGGCAAGGCGGCGGGCGTGAAGTTCACGCCGACTCTCACCTTCGTGATGGACGCCCTGCCGGACAACGCGCGCACCATCGAGGACCTCCTCGACCGGGCGCGGGAGTCCGACGCCAAGGTGCGCGAGGCGTCCGCGGGCGCCACGTACGCCGGCGGCGCGGACCCGTACCGCAAGCCGGGCACCGAGGACGACGAGACGGACGACACCGCCGAATGAGCGAGAAGCACACCACGCCCGACGGCCTCGTCATCGTCGACAAGCCGTCGGGCTTCACCTCGCACGACGTCGTCGCCAAGATGCGGGGCATCGCCCGCACGCGGCGCGTCGGGCACGCCGGCACGCTCGACCCGATGGCGACGGGCGTCCTGGTCCTCGGCGTGGAGCGGGCGACCAAGCTCCTCGGTCACCTCGCCCTCACCGAGAAGGAGTACGTGGGCACCGTCCGGCTCGGACAGAACACGCTCACCGACGACGCCGAGGGCGAGATCACCTCGTCCACGGACGCCTCGCGGGTGGACCGGGGCGCCCTGGACACGGCCGTCGCCAAGCTGACCGGCGACATCATGCAGGTGCCCTCCAAGGTCAGCGCCATCAAGATCAACGGTGTGCGGTCCTACAAGCGGGCCCGTGAGGGCGAGGAGTTCGAGATCCCCGCCCGTCCGGTGACGGTCTCCTCCTTCGCCGTGCACGACGTCCGCGAGGCCACCGCCGACGACGGCACGCCGGTGCTCGACCTCGTGGTGTCGGTGGTCTGCTCCTCCGGCACGTACATCAGGGCCCTCGCCCGCGACCTCGGCGCCGACCTCGGCGTCGGCGGCCACCTCACCGCGCTGCGCCGTACCCGGGTCGGCCCGTACAAGCTGGACGCGGCCCGGACCCTCGACCAGCTCCAGCAGGAGCTGACCGTCATGCCGGTCGCGGAGGCCGCGGCAGCCGCCTTCCCCCGCTGGGACATCGACGCCAGGCGGGCCCGGCTGCTCGCCAACGGCGTCCGCCTGGAGATGCCCGAGACGTACGCCGGGGCCGGCGCCGTCGGCGTCTACGCGCCCGACGGCCACTTCCTCGCGCTCGTCGAGGAGCACAAGGGCAAGGCGAAGAGCCTGGCCGTCTTCGGCTGAACGGGCGCCGCACCACGGGCCCACGGGGTGGCACGGGCCGCCCCGTGGAGCGGCGGTCACGGGGACCGCTCGCCGCCGCTCCACGGGTCCCCCTCGGTTCCCCCACCTCATAGGTGTATCCATCCGCCCCCTCCGGTTCACCCGACCGGGCAGGCGCTCGGAGTGAACAGGGGAGCGGAAGGGGGCGCGTTCGCCGCGGGACCTTTTGCCGCTGATCATCACCGTCCTACCGTCGGACCCGGAGCACGGGTGCATGGCGGGGAGGGCCGACGATGGCGTCGCGGAACGGATCACGGGAGGCGGACGACGACGCGGGGCGGGGCTCCCGGGAGACGGGCCGGCGCGCCGGGCCGCGAGCCTGCGGACCGGACCATGGGGTGGAGCCGGACCGGGGCGCCGCGCGGGAGGCTTGCGGGCCGGACCCCGGCGACCGCCCGGGGCGGCGGGAGGCCGCTGCGGCGGTCCCGGAGGCGCGACGCCCGCCCGAGGACCGCCTGGTCCGCCTCCACGACCTCGCCGGGCGCCCGCGCGGCACCGGGTTCGCCGCCGACCACCACGGCACCGTCGTCACCAGCCACGAGGCCGTCGACGGCCTGACCCGGCTCGTGCTGCGCACCGCCGACGACCGCCGGCGGGTCGTGACGGCCGCCGAGGTGACCCCGCTGCCCGCCCTCGGCCTCGCCCTGGTCCGCGCCGACGGCCTCAGCCTCACCCCATTGCCCATCACCGTCCGGGACCGCGCCGAACCCGGCGCCTACGTGCGCATCGCCGCCGGCGGCTGGCGCGAGGCCCGCCTCCTCGGCACCGCCGACGTCACCTACACCGCCACCGACCGCTTCCACCAGCTCGGCGCCCTCGAACTGGCGGTCGGCACCTCCGGACTGGACGCCCTGCGCCTGGGCGGCGGCGCCGCGGGCGGCCCCGTGCTCGACGCCGCCACCGGTGCCGTCCTCGGCGTCCTCGGCACCGCCCTCAGCTCCGGCCACCGCGACGCCGGTTTCGCCGTGCCGCTGCGCCCCGCCCGCGGCCCCCTCACCGGCCTCCTCGCCACCAACGCGGCCACCGTCCCCGCCTACGGCCCCGACCTCAACCTGGCCGGCGTCCTCCAGCTCACCGCCACCTCCGTCGGCCAGGACGGCCCGGCGACCGGCGCCCACGCTCACCCCGGCCCGGTGGAGCCGGTCGAACGGAGCGCGCATGCCCGCGAGTTCGCCGCCTTCACCGACGGCACGGCGCCGGTACTCGGCCTCGTCGGCGCCCCCGGCACCGGGCGCACCACGGAACTGGCCGCCCTCGCCGCCCGCCGCTCACGAGGCGCGGAACCGGCGCCCACCCTCTGGCTGCGCGGCGCCGACCTGCGCGACGACGACACCTCCGTGGCCGACGCCGCCGCCCGCGCGCTGGCACGGGCCGCCCGTATCGTCGCCGCCTCGGACCGAGCCCGCCCCGGCGGCCTCGGCGACGTGAGCCCCGACCGGCTCGCCCGCCTGGCCCGGGACGGCGGGCGCCCCCTGCTGCTTCTGCTCGACAGCCCCGAGGAGATGCCGTCGCTGCTGGCCCACCGCCTGCCCGAGTGGACCGAGGGCACGGCCGCGTGGCTCCGCGCGACGGGCGCCCGGCTGGTAGTGGCGTGCCGCGCCGAGTACTGGGAGCACGCGGGCGCCGAGTTCCCCCGCGAGCTGCTGCACGCGCCGGCGACGGGCGGACCGGCGCCGCTGCCGGAGGCCGGGGCGGACCCGGCCGACGGGCACGCCTGGCCGGAGGAACAGGCGGGGGAGGCCCCGGGGCCGGTCGACGGAGAGGACCGGCCGGCCTGCGCCGAGGGCCGCGAGGGAACGGAGGGGCAGGGAGAGCGGACGCCGGCCCGGGAGGGGGGCCCGTGTGGTGGCGCGACCGGGTCCGACGGACCGGAGGCGCCGGGGGCCCCGGACACGGCGGCGGAGGAGCCGGCCGACGGGCTCGTTCCCGGCCTGGTCCGCCGCGATCCCTGGGCGGAGGAGGACCTGGGCGGCCACGCCCACGGAACACCGTGCGCCCTCGCGGCCGGGCAGGGAGCGGGCGACGCCCGCCCCTGGGCGGCGGCGGTACGGGACCCGTGGGCAGAGGAGGAGCCGGACCGCGCCCACCCGGGGGACGGCGATGCCCACCCTGAGGACGGCGACGCTTCCCTCGCGGCCGAGAACGGCTCCCGTGCGGCCGGTGCGGAGAGGGGCGACACCGCGGGCACGCCGCGGGACCGTATCGGCGGGACGTGCGCCGTCCCCCCGCCACCGGCCGACGCCGGACCCGACCGGGGCCGGACGCCGGAGCGGGACCGCAGCCAGGACCGGGCCGGTACGTCCGGCCGGGGCGGGACCCGGGAGGGGCTCTCGGACCGTGCCGGTGACCGGGCTGGTGCGTCTGGCTGGGGTGGGGCTCGGGACGGGTTTTCGGACGGCGCCGGTGGCCGGGCTGGTGCGTCTGGCTGGGCGGGTGTGGAGGATGTGCCGTGGCGGGGGCGTACGGCTGCTGCCCCGGGGCCGTCCGCCGGGCCTTCCGCTCCCGCCTGGTCCGGTGCCGGGCCTTCCGCTCCCGCTCCCGCCTGGTCCGGTGCCGGGCCTTCCGCTCCCGCTCCCGCCTGGTCCGGTGCCGGGCCTTCCGCTCCCGCTCCCGCCTGGTCCGGTGCCGGGCCTTCCGCTCCCGCTCCCGCCTGGTCCGGTGCTGGGCCTTCCGCTCCCGCTCCCGCCTGGTCCGGTGCCGAGCCCGGCTCCGGCGCGCTGCCGCCCTGCGTCCGGATCGGTGACCTCGGCGAGGACGAGGCCCGGCAGGCGCGCGCACGCCACCGCGTCCCGGACGGCGCCCTCTCCGACGCCGACGGCCGCCACCCGCTCACCCTGCGCCTGCTCTCCGAGGTCCTGGCGGCGCTCCCCGGCCCCGCCCCGACCGCTCCCGTCGACCGGGACACCGTCTTCGCCGCCTGGCTCGACCTGGCCTGCCTGCGCGTCGCCACCCGCATCGCCGCGCAGAACGGGCAGCGCGGCACCGCCGTACGCCGGCTCGCCGCCAGGGTCGCCGGACAGGTGCACGAGGCCGCCCGGCGCAGCCTCGGCCCCGGGCAGGGCGAGCTGGACCGGGAGGCGTTCGAGGCGGTGTTCCCCTGGGGCCCGGCCCCGGCACGGCTCGGCGGCGGCACGGGCTGGGCCTCCGCCGTCCTCGCCGAGGGCGTCCTCGTCCCCGCCGGCGGCGGCTACCGCTTCGCCCACGAGGAACTGGCCGACTGGCTCCAGGGCACGCACCTCGACCTGGACGAGGCCCTGCGCGTCCTCGTCCACGACCGCCGCACCCCGCCCGACGCCCGCACCCTGCCCGTCCCGCACCACCGCATCGGCCCCGTCGCGGAGGCCCTGCTGCTCCGGGGGCGCCAGCACGGCGTCCCCCAGCTCGCCCTGACACTGGAAGAGCTGGTGCACGCGCTGGACGCCGAACCGCACTCCTGGTGGGCCGCCCGGCTGCTCGCCCGGACGCTGGTCCGGCTGCCCGACGCCACCCCGTACACGGAGGTGCTGCGGCTGCTCGCGGACGGCATCGCGGAGCGCGGCGGCGCGGGGCGCGCGGTGCCGGGACCCTTCGGGCCGGGGTTCTGGACCGCCCTGCGCCTGCCCCAGAGCACCCGCCTCGACCTGCTGCGCCGCCTCGTCCTCGCCGACGGCCCCCCGCACGCCCCCGGACCCCGGCACCTGGACACCGTCGCCCGGCTGCTCGCCCACGCCCCGGCCGTCGTGCAGCCCCTGCTCGTGCGCTGGTTCGACGACACCCGGCCGCTGCCCGCCACGCCCCACGCCACCGTGGCCACCGCCGCGCAGGCCCTCCTGCACACCCACCGTCACCGTCGCCTGGACGGCCTCGTCGAGGTGCTGGCCGACAGCCCGCACCCGCGCGCCGACGAACTGCTCGCCGTCCTCGCCGAGGAGGAGCCCGCCGCACTCTGCCGGGCCGTCGACCGCTGGGCGCGCGGCACCCGCCCCGACCGGCACGCGGCGGCCCTCGTCCACGGCCTGCGCGCCGCCCCGCACGCCCGCACCGCCGGGGACCGCGCCCTGTTGCGCCACGCCGCCCTGCTCCTGCTCGCCCACCCCGCCGGCGGCCCCCTGCACGGTGGCGCCCTCGCCCTGCTGATCCAGGACCCCGGCAGCCGCGACCGCCATCTGCCGCGGGCCCTCGGCCGCTTCGCCACCGGCGACCCGCACCTGCCGCCGCGTGCGGTGGCCGCCGCCCTGGCGACCCACCCCGAGCCCGTCCTCGACGCCTTCCGCAGCCGGCTGCGCGGCCCCGGCGCCGCGGAGGCCCTGTGCCACCTGCTCGACGCCACCACACCCGCCCTGGCCCGCCGGGTCGCCAGGACCGTCGCCGAGGCGGCGGCGGAGTGGCCCGGGACCGCGCTGACCGTCGCCGGACACGTCGACCGCGGCCTCGGCCGGGGACCGGCCGCCCGCGCCGTGCTCCTCCCGCTGGTCACCGGCCTGCTGGACGGCGGCCCCGGGCCCGTGCGGTCCGCCCTCGCCGCCGTCCTCGCCGCGGACGGCGGGGCCGCGCCGGGCTTCCTCCGCCGCGAGCTGCGCGAGCACCTCCTCGCCCACGAGAACGACCCCGCCGTCCTGGAGGCACTGCTGCACGCCGCCGTCCGGGGCGACGGACCGGACCTGCGCGCCCTCGTCCACCGCACCGGCATGCTGCTGGTCCGCACCCCCGAGGGCGCCGCCCGCTTCGACCGCGCCCTGGTCGACCTGGCCCGCCGCCGGCCCGCCTTCGGCACCCGGCTGACCGGCTGGCTCGGCGAGGCCCCCGAGGACTGGGCGGTCCTCGTCGGGCCCAGCACCCGCCGCACCCTGGAGCACCTCGAAGGCTCCCGCGTCCCCGTCTGACCGGCCGGAGGCGTCCGGCCCGCGCGTGCACCCCGTCACAGCATCCATGCCGATGCGGGCGGGAGCCGGTGGGCATGGCACCCTTAGTCCTGCGAAAAAGGCAACCTGGGCAACCGCGGACATGGTTCGACTCGACGAGTTTGCGACAAGGAGCAGACACTGTGCAGCGCTGGCGTGGCTTGGAGGACATCCCAGAGGACTGGGGGCGCAGCGTCGTCACCATCGGGTCGTACGACGGGGTCCACCGCGGGCACCAGCTCATCATCCAGCACACCGTGGACCGCGCCCGCGAGCTGGGCGTCCCCGCCGTCGTGGTCACCTTCGACCCGCACCCCAGCGAGGTCGTCCGCCCCGGCAGCCACCCGCCGCTGCTCGCCCCGCACCACCGCCGTGCCGAACTGATGGCCGGCCTGGGCGTGGACGCGGTGCTGATCCTGCCCTTCACGACCGAGTTCTCGAAGCTGTCGGCGTCCGACTTCGTGGTCAAGGTCCTCGTCGACCGGCTGCACGCCAAGGCGGTCGTCGAGGGCCCCAACTTCCGCTTCGGGCACAAGGCCGCCGGGAACGTGGAGTTCCTCGCCGAGCAGGGCCGGGTCTACGACTTCGACGTCGAGATCGTCGACCTGTACGTCAGCGGCGAGGCGGGCGGCGGCGAACCGTTCTCCTCGACCCTGACCCGCCGTCTGGTCGCCGAGGGCGACGTCGGGGGCGCCGCGGAGATCCTGGGCCGCCCGCACCGCGTGGAGGGCGTCGTCGTCCGCGGCGCGCAGCGCGGCCGGGAGATGGGCTTCCCCACGGCCAACCTCGAAACCCTGCCGCACACCGCGATCCCTTCCGACGGCGTCTACGCCGGCTGGCTGCACGCCCAGGGCGAGGTGATGCCGGCCGCGATCTCCGTCGGGACGAACCCGCAGTTCGAGGGCACCGAGCGCACGGTCGAGGCGTACGCCATCGACCGCGTCGGCCTCGACCTGTACGGGCTGCACGTGGCCGTGGACTTCCTCGCCTTCGTCCGGGGGCAGGCGACGTTCGACACGCTCGACGCGCTCCTGGAGCAGATGGCGCGGGACGTCCAGCGCTGCCGCGAGCTGATCGGCGCGGCGCGGGCGCCGTCGGCGTAGCCCCGCCGGGTTCCGTCCGGGACCCCCTGCGACGCCGAAGGGCGGCCGGTGCCGAGGAGCACCGGCCGCCCTTCGGCGTTCGGGGAACGCCGGGTCACTGCCGCGGCGGGGGAGGGGGCTGCCCCTCCGGCCGGTCGCCCGGCCCCGCCTGGGGGTAACCGTAGCCGGGCGGGTACGCCTGCGGATGGGGCTGACCGGGCTGCGGCGCGGCCGGTGCGCCGGGGTGCCCCGGCTGGTGGGGCGTCTGCGGCTGGTGCGCGGGCGAAGGAGCCTGGGGTGCCTGAGGCGCCTGCGCTGCCTGGGGGTGCGAGGGGGGCTGGGGCGTTTGGTGCTGAGGTGGGTTGTGGGGTGCCTGGGGGGCGTACGGACCCGGCGCCCCGCCGTACGGACCCGGCGCCCCGCCGTACGGTCCCGGCTGACCCGGTCCGTACGGGCCGGGGGCGCCCGGCACGGGCTGTCCCGGAACCGGCTGTCCCGGAACCGGCCGTCCGGGAATCTGCTGCCCGGGGACGGGCCGGCCCGGGAGGGGCGGGGCGGCGACCGGCGGCGGGTTGCCGTCGGACGTCCACAGGCCGTGCGACTGCTGGTGGCGGACGAAGTCCTCGGCGACCAGGGACGCGAGCTGGAAGTACGCCTCCCGCACCTTCGGCCGCATCATGTCGAGGTTGACCTCGGCACCCGCGGCCAGGTGCTCGTCGAACGGCACCACCACGACGCCCCGGCAGCGGGTGCGGAAGTGACCGACGATGTCGTCGACCTTGATCATCTTGCCGGTCTCGCGGACCCCGGAGATCACCGTGAGGGACCGGGCGACGAGGTCGGAGTACCCGTGCGCCGACAGCCAGTCCAGCGTCGTACTGGCGCTGCTCGCCCCGTCCACCGACGGCGTCGAGATGATGATGAGCTGGTCGGCGAGGTCGAGCACCCCGCGCATGGCGCTGTAGAGCAGACCCGTGCCCGAGTCGGTCAGGATGATCGGGTACTGCTTGCCCAGCACGTCGATCGCGCGCCGGTAGTCCTCGTCGTTGAAGGTCGTGGAGACCGCCGGGTCCACGTCGTTGGCGATGATCTCCAGCCCGGACGGCGCCTGCGAGGTGAACCGCCGGATGTCCATGTACGAGTTGAGGTACGGGATCGCCTGGACGAGGTCGCGGATGGTGGCCCCGGTCTCGCGGCGCACGCGGCGGCCGAGCGTACCGGCGTCCGGGTTGGCGTCGATGGCGAGGATCTTGTCCTGGCGTTCGGTGGCCAGCGTGGAGCCGAGCGCGGTGGTCGTGGTCGTCTTGCCGACACCGCCCTTGAGGCTGATCACGGCGATGCGGTAGCAGGAGAGGACCGGGGTGCGGATCAGCTCCAGCTTCCGCTGACGCTCGGCCTCCTCCTTCTTGCCGCCCAGCTTGAACCGCGAACCGCCCGGCGCCGGGCGGCTGCTCTTCGCCTTCTGCCGCTTGGTGTTGAGCAGCCGGTCCGAGGACAGTTCGACGGCGGCCGTGTAACCGAGCGGGGCCGCCGCGGGGTTGGTCGGCTGGCGCTGGTCGTGCTGCACGGACTGCGGCCAGGCCCCACCGAGCCGCGGGTCCACGGGCGGTTGCTGGTGGGGGTGTTGGGGGGCCTGAGGAGGCTGAGGAACGTGCTGCTGGGGGAACGGACCGGGGTGGGGGCCGGGCTGCGGGTGGCTCTGGGGCGTCTGGCCGGCCGGGGACGCCTGCGGGGCGGTCGGGCCCGGCTGTGCCTCGTGACCCGGCTGACCGCCCTGGGCGGGCGGTCCCGTCTGCGCGGGGTGGCCGGGCTGTTCCGGCTGGTGCTGCTGGGGGACCTGGGGTGCCTGCGGGACCTGTGGCGGGAAGCCGTATCCGGTCGGCTGGGCGGGGGGCTGCGGCTGGGCGGCGGGAACGCCGGGCTGGGGAAAGCCGTACCCGGTCGGCTGCGCGGGGGCCTGGGGCTGCGGGGCCGGGACCCCGGGGTGCGGGAAGCCGTACCCGGCGGCCTCGGGCACCGGCACGCCCGGCTGCGGGGGCGCGGGAGGCGTCGGACCGGCGGGCGGGAAGCCGTACCCGGCCTGCGCCGGCGGCTGGTGCGGCGGCACGGGCGCGGCGGGCTGCGGATGCCACGCGGCGGGGGCCGGCTGCGGGGCCTGCGGCTGGAACGGAGGCTGCTGTACGGGCGCGGCCTGCTGTTCCGGGGCCGTCGGCGGCGCGGGCTGCGGAGCCGTGGGGGGCCACTGTCCGGCGGCCGGGGGCGCCGTGGCCGGGAACGACGGCGGCAGCGGCGGCACGGCGTCCGGGGCGGCGGGCCCCTCGTCCCCCGCGGGGGCGGCCTCCCGCTCCGGCGTACCGGCGTCGGCGTGGGTGCCTGTACCTGTGTCTGTGTCTGAGTCTGGGTCTGTGTCTGTGTTTGTGTTTGTGCCGTCGGAGGTGGCCTCCGGCGGGTCGGTGGACTCCGCGAGGTCCGCGGGGACATCGGACCGGGCGTCGGCGCCGGCGCTCTCGGTCGCGTCCGTGTCGGCGCCGTGGTCCGGGTCCGGCGTGTCGTCGTCGGCGGGAGGGGCCCCGGCGTCGCCGTCGGCCGGATCGGTTCCGTCGGCCCCGTCGTCCTCGGCGCCGGTGGGGCCCTTCGCCTCTCCGTCACCCGAGCCGGACCCGTCGGCCGCCTCCGGCGCCTCGTCGTCCGCGTCGGCGCGGCCGGCCACGTCCCAGGGGTCCGTCCGGTCCGCCGCGTCAAGCGGTTCCGACCCGTGGGCCGGTTCCGTCCCGTCCGCCTCGTCGGCCCCGGGGGCCGAACCCGTGGCGACCGCCTCCGCTTCCTTCGCCGCGTCGAGGCGTGCGAACTCCTGCTTCAGCGCGCGGGCGGAGAACCGCATCGTCGCGCCACTCTCCAGGTCGCCGTTCCCCGTCTCGGCCACTGGCCCCTCATCGGAGCCGGAGCCAGAGCCAGAACCGGAGTCGGAGCCGAAACCGGAGCCGGTCCCGGCCCCCGGGGCGGAATCGGCGGCGGGCACGGGGGGAGTGAGGGGAGTCAGGGGCGCCGGCGGCTGGAGAGGGAAGCCCCCCGCGGTCTGGCCCGCCGCCGTGTCGTCACCCTCCGGCACCCGCGGGTCGGCCTGTGCCGCCTGCTGGGGTTCGAAGCCGCTGCCCACCGGGAGCCGGGGCACGCCGACCGGCGGCGGGGGCGGCGTGAAGGGCGCCCCGACCGGCGGCGCGGGCGCGGCGTACGGCGTACCGGGCCCGGAGGCGGAGGACGCACCCCCCGCCCCGGTCGCGTGCGGCGGCGTCGGCCCCGGCGGCGACGGCACCGGACCCCCGGCAGTGGACGCGGCGGAGGAGGAACCGCCCCCGGACCCCGAGAAGCCCGTGCCCTGCCCGGAGTCGGCGGACGCGTTCTGCGTGTACCAGGCGGGCGGCGCGTAGTCGATGGTGAACTCGCCCGTCGTCTCGATGGACTCCGCGTCGGGCTGGTCATCGCCGGGCGTCGCCCAGCCCCCGCGGTCCCCGTCCCGATCGCTGCTCACAGTTCCTCCTGGTGTGGTCGAGCACCCTCAAGCCGTGCTGGGGCGACCGTTTCCGTACGACGATGTTCGAGATTGACGAAGGTGAACGAGGTCGTCCGGTGCCCGGCCCTCCCCGCGGGACGCCGACGCCCGGTCCACGGGTTCTCGCGTCGCGTCCGACACCAGCCTAATCACGAGTGACCCGGCCCCGTCAGGCCCCGTCCCCCCGCCCACCCCCGCGCGCGACGGTACAAAACACGCAAGTACGAAGGACTTTCACGCCATACCGGTCACCTTTCGGGTAATCCGGTCGGCGGGAGGCGTCAATCCATGCGCCGCGGCATACCCAGAAGGCCGACCTCCGCGTCGGTCGGCTGCGTCATCACGTACTGCCGGTCGCGGTCGGCGCACCACAGCGTGAGCCCGTCCGGAAGGGTCGGCAGCGCCTCCACCTCACCGGCGGGCAGTGCCATCACCCGGCCCAGTTCCCCGGCCTCGTCCGGCGAGATCCGCTGCACCCCGACCAGCCGCGCCTGCCGGATCAGCCGGGGCGCGACCGGACTGAGGTACGGCAGCAGCGTCAGCACCGACCTCCAGGGGCCGGAGACGACCCGCCCCCGGGGCGGGCGCATCCCGCAGTCCCGCACCACCAGGACCGGCGTGCCGGCCGAGGCGCCCAACGGCGGTACCCGGCCCACCTCGTAGACCGCGAGCCCGTTCTGGCCGCCGCCCATCGCGTGCACCATCTGCGTCCACGCCTGGGGCCGCCCGGTCTCCACCGCCACCCGCGCGCCGGTCGCCGCGGCGCGCAGCGCGCACACCTGGGCGGTCCACAGCCCGCCGATGAGCACGATCTCGTACGGCGTGGGCCGGTTGAGCCCCAGCACCGCCGACTGTCCCTCGGCGTCCACGCCGATGACGACGCCGTCGTCCCCGATGGGCAGCGACAGCGTGTCCAGATCGGCCGCGGACAGGGTGTGGCGGCCGTGGCGCGGGCCGAGCAGGCCGAAGCCGACCCGTGGACGGCCGCGTCCGGGGCCCGGCGCGGGGCCGTCGGCGCCGGACGGGTCCGGAACGTCGGCGGCGTGCGTGGTCACGGCGGTCACCGGACACCTCCGAGGGGCAGAGTGGTGAGGACACCGGGCAGTTGCTCGCGGTCCAGGCGGGTCAGCGCCGCCCCCGCCTCCCGGGCGGCGGCCTCCAACGCCCGCCGCGCCTCCGTCAGTTCGTCGGCGCTGCGCCCGGTGACCCGCAGGTGGCCGCGGAGCGACATCTCCTGCCGGTCGGCGTGCGCGAGGGTGAGGCTGACGGTGGTGGCGAGCGCCGGCACCGCCGTGACCCGGGCGACGAACTGAGGCAGCGTCAGCCCGTCGGACCCGCCGAGCGGGGGCCACCGGCGGACCCAGTACGTGGTGTGCCGGCGGTTGTCGCAGCGCCAGCTCCGGCCGGACTCCTCGGTGCGCCGCTCGTGCCGGCCGGCCCGGCCCGCCTCGGCGGTCACCAGCGGGTTCGCGCAGGCCGAGGTGGCGAGGGCCGAGGTCAGCTCCTCCTCGTCCAGGACCGTGGCCCGGAACCCGGCACCGGTGAGCCGGCTGGCGAGGTGGTCGGCGGCGCGCACCACGCACCTCTGCGCGCCGGTCAGGCCGCCGCCCCGGGCCGCCACCGCCTCCGGGCACAGCTCCGGGTCGACCTTGAGCGCGATCCAGGTGATCCGCACCGCCGGGGCGCCGGTCTGCTCCTGGAGCGGCGCGTAGTTGCTGACGGCGACCGACTGGCGCGGCAGGTGCATCGCGGGCGCCGGCTGCGTGTGCAGCACGACCTGAGCCGACTCCAGCCGGATGCCGTCCACGTCGAGCGCGTCCCGCACCAGGGCCAGCGGCAGCGGTCGCCGTCCCCGCTCGGCGCGCAGGGCCGTCGCGTCGGCCTCCACCCGCACCACGGCGGTGACGAAGGTCCCGTCGCCGACGATGCCCACCGGCCGCCGCTCCCGGCCGCCGTACGCGTAGGTGCGCAGGCTCGGGTCGCACTCCACGGCCGGGGCGAGCCCCGGCTCGGTGCCCGGCGGGACCACCAGCGAGGCGGCCCGCCTGCGCCGGGCGCGCAGCGAACGCGCCGTGGCCACCCACTCCGGCAGGGAGCGGCCCCGGCGGCGCACGAAGGCGACCAGGACCAGGGCGACGGCGACGACCGCCGCGGGCACCAGCGCCAGCGGGCCCAGGGCCCAGCCGACCAGGAGGACGGCGGCGGCCAGTTCCACCAGGACGATCCGTTGCAGCCGGAAGGAGCCCGGCCGGCCCGAGCGCACCGTCAGGTGCGGACCGCCCCGCGGGGCCGCCTGCCCGCCGCCGGCCCGCGACCCGGCGGCGGCACCCCGCGCCCGGCCCCGGCCCGCGTTCCGGTCCCGGCCCGACGTCCGGTCGTGACCCCGCGTCCGCGTCCCGGAAGCCATCACTCCATCCCCCCAATTCGCTCACGACTCACGGCGATCGGCGCACCGCACCGGCCCTCGGAGAGCCCACGCACCCTACCCGTTCACCGCACCAGGCATAGTAGGGGCCGCGTCCGACGTCGGCGGGCGGGGGACGGACGTCCTCCGGGCCGCCCGGACGCCCAACGGGCCGGACACGTGCGGGACACGGGGAGAGACACGCACCAATGGCATCTCGGCGGGATCAGCTCAACGCCTACACCTTCGCGAAGCGCCGACTGCTCGCGGCATTCGTCCAGTCGTCCCCGCACGGCTCGGAGGAGGGAGCGCCGCGCCCCCTGCGCGGCGTCGTGCCCGGACTCGTCATCGGCGTGATCGTGATGGCCGTCTTCGGCGCCTGGGGCATGTTCAAACCCACGGCGCCCAAGGGCTGGGACACCCCCAACGAGAAAGTGATCATCGCCAGCAAGTCGACGACCCGGTACGTCGTCCTCAAGACCGGCGACGAGGTCCAGTTGCACCCGGTGCTCAACATGGCCTCCGCCAAGCTCCTGCTCGACCCCGGCAAGGGCGACGTCGTCACCGTCGGCGAATCGCTCCTCGACAGCGGCAGGATCCGGCACGGCGTCACCATCGGCATCCCCTACGCCCCCGACCGCCTGCCCAGCGCGCAGGAGGCAGGCTCCGCCAAACGCTGGGTGGTCTGCGAACGCCCCAGCGCGGGCGGGCGTTCCGTGCAGAAGGCCGCCCTGGTCCTCGCCGACCGCGAACGCGGGCTGACCGAGGGCAAGGACAAGCTGACCGGCGGCGAACTGCTCTACGTCGCCGACCCCGACGGCAAGCGCCACATCGTCGACGCGGGCGGCACCGCCTACCAGGTCGACAAGGCCGACAGCGGCGACGACCTCGAACTGCTGCTGCGCACCGTGGTCGGCTCCGGACGCGAGCCCCAGCGCGTCTCCCGCGAGTGGCTGGCCACCCTCCACCGGGGCGACCCCATCACCTTCCCCGTCATCGAGGGCGCCCCCGGCGCACCGGCCGGCGCCCCGGGCGGGCTCGACGAGTCCGCCGACCGGATCGGCACCGTCCTCAAGGCGTTCGACAACAACCGGGAGCAGTACTACGTCGTCCTGCGGGGCCGGGTGGCGCCGGTCTCCGCGTTCGTCGCCCAGCTCCTCCTGTTCAGCAAGGACCTGGCCCAGGTCGGCCAGGCCGGCCAGGCACTGGAGACCAGCCCCGGCGCGATCGTCCCGGGCAAGCCCTTCGGCACCGAGCACGACTGGCCCGAGGGCACCCCCGAGGCCGTCAACGAGGCGTCGGCCGCCAAGGGCAGCCGCAACACCGTCTGCAACGTCCTGCGCGGCGTCGGCGGCAAGGGCGCCACCACCCTCAGCACCTGGGCCGGCACCGACTTCCCCGCCGACCTGCCCGCCGGTTCCTCCAGCGCCTACGTCACGCCCGGCTCCGGCCAGCTCTACCGCCAGTTCCAGGGCACCGAGACCAGCGCCGGCCCGGTCTTCCTCGTCACCGACACCGGGCTGCGCTACGTCCTCCAGTCCAACGCCGACAGCGCCACCGACGACGCCGGCATCGGCATGTCCGAGGAGGAGCGCAAGAACCTGGAGCAGGAGGCCCAGCAGGCGCAGACCCGCCTCGGCTACGCCGACGTGCGGCCCGCGCCGGTCCCCGCCGCCTGGTCCGCGTTCCTCCCCACCGGCCCCCGACTGTCCACCGCCGCGGCCCGCCAGCCGCAGGGCTCCTGACGGAGGGCACCGCCATGCCGCACCCGCGCCTCCGCGCCCTCCCGGCGGCAGCCGCCGCGACCCTGCTGACGGCGGCGGCCACCGTCGCCCTCGCGCCCCCGGCCGCCGCCGCCGACGACTTCACCGACCAGTGCGAGTACCCCAACGCCGTCTACCCCGGCCGCCCCTGGGCCCTCCAGCGGGTCCAGCTCGACGCCCTGTGGAGCCAGTCCAAGGGCAAGGGGGTCCGCATCGCCGTCATCGACACCGGCGTCGACGTGAAACACCCGCAGCTCAAGAAGGCCGTCGACGTCAAGAGCGGCCGCAACCTCCTGCCCAAGGACCTCAAGGACGACGACGGCGACCCCGTCGAACGGGGCAACGAGAGCGGCACCACCGACACCGTCGGCCACGGCACCAAGGTCGCCGGCATCATCGCCGCCCGGCCCGACGCCAAGACCGGCTTCGTCGGCCTCGCCCCGGAGGCGACCATCATCCCCATCCAGCAGAACGACGCGGACGGCAACGGGGACACCAGCACCCTCGCCGCCGCCATCGACTACGCGGTCGAGGCCGGGGCCCAGGTCATCAACATCTCCCAGGACACCGCGGACGCCACCACGCCCGAACCCCGCCTGGAGACCGCCGTCAGGGACGCCCTGGCCAAGAACGTCGTCGTCGTCGCCTCCGCGGGCAACGACGGCCTCGGCGGCAACGTCAAGAAGACCTATCCCGCCTCCTTCGACGGCGTCCTCGCCGTCGCCGCCTCGGACCGCAACAACGAACGCGCCTCCTTCTCCCAGTCCGGCGACTTCGTCGACGTCGCCGCGCCGGGCGTCGACATGATCTCCACCGTGCCCCGGGGCGGCCACTGCTCCGACAACGGCACCAGCTTCTCCGCGCCCTACGCCGCCGGGGTCGCCGCCCTCCTCAAGGCCAAGCACCCCGACTGGACCGCCCGCCAGATCGTCACCCAGATCCAGCAGACCGCGGAGCGCACGTTCGCCGGGCACGACCGTCTCGTCGGCTGGGGCGTCGTCGACCCGGTCCGCGCCCTCACCGAGGACGAACGGCCGCTCGACTCGCCCCGGCCCGAGGAGGGCCTCGCCGACGCGGAGGCACCCACCGCCGCCCGGCTGCCGCTCGGCGAGACCGCCGACGAGCGCAACACCCGCCTCGCCACCTACGTGACCGTCGGCGCGGCCGTCCTGGTCGCCGGCCTCGGCGGCACCGCCGTCGCGGTCCGCGACGCGCGCCGACGCCGCCGCGTGGCCGACGCGCCGCCGGCCGACCCGAAGGTGTGAGAAACACCGCTCCGTCATCGACGGGGCACCAGGAGTCCCCGGGGTAAACCGCACCGACCGGGCGAAGACGGGAGGAACGTCCACCACAACGCGCCATGATGGGCGCTCAAGTCGCTTGGGGCGAACGGTGGTCCCTTACTAGGCTGGTACTTCGGCGGTTCTCCGTCGCCGGGCCGTCGAGGACGGCCGGTGCGGCGAGCGGGACCGGCCGTCAACGGGGACATCGGGGAAACGGGGAGGAAAGCGTAGTGCTTCCTGCAGAGATGGGGGGCCGCGCCGCGGACGTACGACGCGGCATGATGGCACTGTCGACCTTCAAGAAGCGCGTGGACGACCTGCTGACGACGTTCGAGGACTCGGCGGGCGGCGCGTCCAAGGTCGGGACCCACCGCCTTGCGGAGTCCGCCTTCGGCAGCGGCGCCTTTCCGGAGGGCAAGATGCTCCACCTGGAGTACGAGCGCGTCCACGAGCGCATCACGGCGCTCTCCAAGTCGCTCGGCCTCCAACTGGAGGCCATGCAGATCGCCGTCCACGGCGTCGACGTGACCTTCGACAACCTGGAATTGGAGCAGCGCGACCGCTTCCACCGGATCCGGGCCGAGGTCAACCAGGCACGTGACGTGATGCTCGGTCTCGTCGAGGAGCGACGCAACAAGGCCGACCAGACCGATGCGGGGTACTGATGAGCGAGGAGAACGGCACGCCGGACCCGTACCAGGAGCAGCGGCAGCAGGCACTGTCGCAGAACGGCGTCCTGGACGCCGCGATGACGGTGACCAAGATCATCGGTCCCTTCACGCCCCTGCGCGGCATCCACTTCGGCTCCACGAGCTTCGAGGGGTACGACCTCAACGCCATGGTCGACATCGTGGAGTCCGCCAACCCCGAACTCCTGGAATCGGCCGGCAAGGCGCTGGTGGACGCCAAGGAGGCCATCGACGAGGCCGCCGAGGAACTGCGGCGGAACCTCGGTGACATCGACTGGAAGGGCGAGGCCCACACCGCGTTCCGTACGTGGGGCGACAGCCTCGTCGAGACGGCCAAGCAGGTCGCCGGCTACGCGGAGACCATCGGCACCCAGGTCATAGCGGCCGGTTCGGGCCTGGCGTCCGTCCGCAAGTCGATGCCCCCGCGCGACAACCGGTCCGACCCGAAGAAGGTCTCCGACATCCCGGAGGCCAAGCAGGTCGAGACCAACGACGAGTACACGGCGGCGGTGAAGGCGGAGGGCCACCGGCAGGAGGCCATCAACCAGATGTACCGCCTGGCGTCCTTCTACACCGTCTCGGCCGGCACGATGCGGGGCACGGAGGAGCCGGTCTTCCCGAAGATGCCGGATGTGGGGGTGCCGCCGGGGTCGCTGCCTTCTGTCGGCCCGTACAAGCCCCCGATGGGCGGGGCATCGGCCGCGCCAATGGGTGAATCGACCAGCACCACTGACCAGAGAGTTCACGCGGCGGGTGCTGCCGGGACGATGGGGGAGACACCGCCCCAGCCTTTGGCAGCACACAAGAACGTCGATCTTCCCGCCTCGCGCCCGGTCGGCATGGAGATCGACAGTGTCGGTACCCTTCCGCCTCAGGAAGCGGCGCGGCCGAACACCAGCACGCCGCTCTCGCCCGGCCCCGTCGCGTCGGCGGGCCCTGTGCCGCCCATGGCCCCCGGCATGGTTCCGCCGGCCCTGCGCGGGGCCGGCCGGCGAGCCGGCGGGCCGGGCGGGACGTCCGCTCTGAGGGTGCCCCCGTCCGCTCAGGGGCGCTCCGGCGGCCCCCTCGGCAACGGCCCGGTCGGACGCGGCGGGTCCGGCCCGGTGGGTCAGGTTCCCCGGGGTGCCACCCCTGGGACGGCAGGAGGACGGGTCGGGGGCCCCGTGAGTCCTGTAGGGAACCGCGGAACGGGACCGGTCGGCCCCGTGGGGCGTATGGCCAGGCCCAGCCAGACGGGTGCGGGCCCCATGGGGCGCGGCATCGTCGGCGGGGTACCGAAGCCCGCGGCACCAGCCGGAGGTTCGCTCGGAGGGGCGACGCGTGGCCCGGTCGGCCCCATGGGCGCATCGCCCTCCGGTCGTGCCGGTGCCGGCTCGGGACGAGCTCCCCAGGGCGTCGTCGGAGGCCGTCCCGTCACCGGTACGGCGGCTGCCGGTGGTGGCTCCAAGCTGCCCCGGGGCACGGTCATCGGCGGCGGAAGTGCCCCGGCAGCCAGCTCGACCGGACAGAGGCCCGCCCAGCGCGGGGTGATCGGAGCACCGGCACCCTCGGACGGCAAACAGTCGTCTCGGCGTGCCGTACCCGGCTCCGACGGGGTGATCGGGGCGCCGAACGGGAGGACACCCGGAAGTACCCGCGGTGCGGCGAGCAAGAAGAAGAAGGGTTCCGACAGGCGGCGTTCGCGCCGAGACGAACAGCGCGGCGATGCGTCGGCGACCGACTGACCCGACAGAAGTGAGAGCAGAGGCAAGCATGTCAGGTTCCAGCCGACGCGTCAGGTGGGCCGTGCCCTCTCCGGGACACGTGAAGAGACGGGCTGCACGCGTCTGTTCCGTGCTCGGCGTCGTGGCCGTCCTGTCGGCAGGTCTGGCCCCCGGCGCGGTGGCCGCGGACACGCAGTCCCAGCAGTGGTACCTGTCGGCGATGAAGGCCGAAGAGATGTGGAAGGTGAGCACGGGCAAGGGCGTAAAGGTCGCCGTTGTCGATTCGGGCGTCAATCACACCACGGAGTCCCTGAAGGGGCAGGTGCTCACCGAAGAGGTACCGAAGGCCCTCAACTACAAGGCCACTGAGGACTTCCTCGGACACGGTACCGCCATGGCGGAACTGATCGCGGGGACGGGTGCCGGGGGCACGGTGAAGGGGCTCGCCCCCGATGCCAAGATCGTTCCGTACCGGATCTCCATGACGGGGCTCGACAAGGCGGAGGCCAAGAGAGCGCCGGCTTTTTCGGCGGTCATCAGGGCCATTGCCGATAGTGACGTCAAGATCATCAACATGTCCTTCGGGACCGGCCTCAACTATGACGACTTCCGTGAGGCGATTCAATATGCCCACGAAAAGGGCAAGTTGATGTTCGCCGCTACAGGAAATGACGCGGAAGAGTACAACTACATCGGTTTCCCGGCTGCCTACCCGTACGTCGTCGGTGTCGCGGCCTCGGACAAGAACGGCAAGGTCGGGAAGTTCTCGGAGTACGGCAACTACGTGGACCTTGCGGCGCCCGGACTCGACGTGCCGACCTGGTGTGACCAGACCTTCCGCGACTACTGTCCGAGTGAGGGTACGAGTGTGGCCACCGCGGTGGCCTCCGCCTCCGCCGCCCTGGTCTGGTCGGCTCATCCCGACTGGACGGCGTACCAGGTGCTCGGCAGCCTCATCGACACCGCCGGGCGTGACTGGGCGCGGGACGATCCCAGCACGTACCTCGGGTACGGGCTGATCCGGCCCCGCAAGGTGCTGGAGAAGGCCGACTACGACCCGGGGCCGGCGGACACCGACCCGCTGGCCAGGGAGAACAAGGCCGGTGTCCTGACCGCCGAGTCCGGCACCCCCGCCACGCCCTCCCCGGCGCCCTCTGCCGTCGAGTCGTCCAAGGGCTCGCCGGGTGGCGAGGCGGTCGCGGCGGAGACCGAAGCCTCCGACGGCACGACGCTCTGGATCGTCCTCGGTGCCGCGGCCGGGGTCCTGGTGATCGGCGGCGGTGCCTTCGCGGTGGTCCGCTCCCGGCGCAGCACGTAGCGAGTCCCCGGCGAAACCGGAACCAGGGGCGGAAACAGAACCGGAACCAGGACCGAAACGGGAACCGGACCCCAACCGGGAACCGATCCCCACCACCACGCGGTGACACAAGGCGGCACCGCACTCACGAAAGGGATGGCCGACATGGCGACTGATGGGCGCAAGCTCTATGAGGCCCAAGTACAGAAGCTCCAGACGAACGTCATCGACCGGTACGACTCGATCCGGGAATCGCTGGCCCGTCTCCAGGCCACCATCGACATGATCGAGAAGAGCTGGACCGGTCAGGGCGCCATCGCCTTCGACAAGAAGCAGACGGAGATCAACCGTCACATGGCGTCGATCGGCAAGATGCTCGACGACTTCCTCGAGGGCATCCAGCTCAACAAGGCCGACAAGCAGAAGCTGGAAGACCAGATCGAGGCGGACGTCAAGAAGATCACCGTCGAGGACCTGGGCGGCAAGACGTCGGCGCTCAACAGCTACTGACCGGGCTCCGCGCGCACGCCACCGAAGACCGTCTGCCGTACGGCAGGGAAACGAGGAAGACGACATGGCTCAGCCGCACTACGACGAACTGGCCGTCACCTACGGCACGATGGATGCCCTCGCCACCGAACTCGGCGACCAGGCCAAGAAGCTGGAAGAGGACCTGGAGGAGCTGAAGAAGGCCGTGCTCGACGCCGCCGCGGGCTGGGGCGGTGAAGCGTACGAGGAGTTCACGAAGAAGACCAAGGAGTGGGACAGCCACGCCACCGGCATCCACCAGGCCCTGGTCAGCATCGGCCAGCGCGTCGGTCTCGCCGGCGGTGACTACCGCGGTGGCGACCTGAAGGGCGCCAGCTACTTCCTGTAGCCCGGCGCACCGCCACGCCGCCCCACCCCAGGCAGGCGGCACACGCGGAGACGCGCGGCGACGCGGACACGCGGACAAGCCGACACGCGGACAAGCCGACACGCACACCGGCAGAGATACAGAACAGAAAAGAACGGAACAGGGTGGACACGCACGGGAGGTGTCCACCCTGTTCCTGTGTGCGGCCGTGCCGGGTTGCCGCTACCCCACCTGCCGCGCCAGCGCCTCCGTGAGGTCGCCGAGCGTGTCGCGGTCCAGCGAGGTGCGCCCCGCCTCCCCCGCGCCGACCAGGAGGGCTGCGTGGCCCTCGCCCTCGGGTTCGAGGCGGACGGCGGCCACGTTGCCGCTGTCGGTGACGAGGACCTCGCCGGGATCGGACGCCGCGACCTCGTCGAGGTAGCCGAGCTGGTCGTCGACGGACGACGCGGTCAAGGACACGATCACCGGCGCCAGCGGGGCGACGCCGCTCGGGTCGCGGGTGGCGAGGGTGTGCACCCGGACGTCCTCGTCGCCGAGGTGGAAGACGCAGCTCACCAGGGCGCCCGGGTTCTCGGCCAGCGTCTCGCCGGGCTTGGCGCGCTTGCCGCCCTCTCCGGTGGCGGCCGGTTCGTCCTTGTCCCGTGCGGACCCGGGGCCGGCCGCGGCGTCGACGCCGGCCTCCTTGGCCGCCGCGGCCAGGTCGTAGGGCAGCGGGCAGGAGTCCGCGCCGCCGTCGGGGATCCCGTCGGCGGTCTCGGTCAGCCCCTTCAGGCTCAGCGGTGCCGTGCCGCCCCCGCCCTGGCAGCCGGTCAGCAGCACGGCCGCGGTCAGTACGGCGGCGGCCGGCGTCAGCCGGCGTCGTGGGTGTCTCACGTGTCGGGTCCTCGGTGCTCGGGGGATCAGGACGTGGTGCAGCCGAAGCGTTCACCGGCGAGCCTGACGAAGTCGGTACGCAGGTCCCCGCTCTTCGGCGTGCCGGGCTTCCCGAAGGCTGTCGTGTAGCCCGGGTGGGTCTCCAGGGAGAAGTAGGTGGGCGTGCCCCCGCACTCCGCGACGACGTGGTTGGCGTCGAAGCCGGACACCTTCAGACCGGCCACGTCCGGCTGCTCGCGGTACCCCGGTGAGGCGAGGATGCCGGCGAGGAGGCGGGGTTCCTGTGTCACGGCGAAGGTGGCCTGGCCGGTGACCTCGCAGGCCCACAGGGGACCGTCGGTGTCCTGGACGGTCTCCTCCGCGGTGCGGGCCTGGTCCGGTGTCCCGGGGAAGGGCAGGCCGTCCAGGCCGCACACGGAGCCCTCGCGGACCGGGCGCGGCCCCGGGGCGGCGTCGAGGGTGCCGGGGGCGGCCGGGGGCGTCTTCCCGGCGCAGCCCGCCCGTTCGGCGGCCTTGGCGGCGACCTCGGTCAGGAGCCGGGCGAACGGCGCCGCGTCCGCGTCCTTCGGGGCGTGGGCCTCGGCGACGGCCGGGCCGTCGGCCGTGGTGCACTCCTCGGGCAGCAGCACCCAGCCGTGGCCGTCCCGGACCGCGCCGGTGGCGCCGCCGGAGAAGAAGGAGACGGAGGCCGGGCCCGACGGGCTTCCGGAGGTGAGGGGGAAGTCGCCGCGCTCGCGGCCGACCGAGATCCGCAGGTGCCCGTCCTTCGCCCAGGGGAGCAGGGACGAGGACTCCACGACGCAGGTGAAGGCGGCCTCGTCGTCCGGTGAGCCGTCCAGCCCGCGGTCGGAGAGCCGTCCGGAGCCGGGCAGGGCCGCCCCGGCCGCGTCGGCGGGGACCAGCCCCCCGCACAGCTCGTCGTCGCCGAAGAGGTTGGTGTCCGCCCACAGGTGCACGCCCACGGCCAGCACGGCGACCGCCAGGGCAGGGGCGATGATCTTCCGTCCGAGGCCGGCCCGGCGAGGTCCGTTCGTCATCTCACTTCCTCGTGCGCAGGGCCGAGTACGCGTCCTCGCGCCCGGTGACGAAGCTCTGCTCCGCCTCGCCCCTGGCGTGCTCGTGCGCCTCGGTCCCGTCGATGCCGTGCGTCGTGCCCCAGGCGTTGACGAGGGACTTGGTGCCGCCGATGCCGGCCGTCGTCGACTTGCTGTCCTCGGAGCGGGCCACGTCCTCGGCGGCGGCCGTCACGTCCTTGGAGTACTCGTAGGTCGCCGCGTCGATCATGCGCTGGACCGGGTCGCCGACCACGGGTATCTGGGTGAAGAGGCCGCCGACACCGTGGTAGGTGTAGCGCATCGTGTCGTTGAGGTTGCCGATCTTGGTGTCCCGGTCGTCGAGGATCATGTCGGAGCCGATGGCGGTCATGGCGCCGTTCACCAGGCCGACGTGGCGGGCCTTGTTGTCCCAGTCGCCGACGACGTTGGCCCGCTGCTCGGCCGGTGCGTCCCGGGCGCTGTCCAGGTACTGCGCCGAGTACAGCTTCTCGTTCTCGTACAGCATGTCGTAGACGAGGACGGGTTCGCCGTCGGGTGTGGTCCCGTAGGCGGCGTCGGAGACGCCGCGCATGACCCGCAGGAGGCTGTGCTTGCCGTTGGTGATGCTGGACTCGTCGCCGTCGGCGTTGATGGTGGAGAGCCCCTCGGGACTGCTCGGCTCGGTGCCGCTGAGGATGGCGTGGGTGTCGGCGGTGTAGTCGGCGAGGGCGCGGCCGAGCGGCACCTTCATGTTCTGCGGGATGGAGTCGCCCTTGTCGTCCTTGTCGAGCTGGGTGATCGTCTCCTGCATCACCCGGGTCTGGGCCTCGCTGTGGTGGCCGAAGGAGGCGCCCTCGGAGTTCGGTTCCCGGCCGGTGGTCGCCGCTTCCAGCGCGGCGCCCAGCCCGGCCTTGCCGAGGGGGTCGTCCATGGTGATGACGGTGGGACCGGCGACCGTGCTGTGCTGGGGCCATTCCCGCTCGTGGAGCAGGTACTCGAGGTGGTTGTTGTCGACGTGGTCGGCGCCGGAGCCGTTGCCCGCGGGGTCGAAGAAGGCGGTGGCCGCGTCGGGGTTCCTGCTCATCACGGAGAGCAGTCCGTCGAGGGCGTCCGCCCGGACGCCCTCGTGGCCGGCGCCCCACTCGGTGAAGATGCTGGGCTGCTTCTTCTCGGCGGCTATGAGGTCGTCGGCGAGCTGGTAGAGGAACTGGTCGTCGAACTTGGCGTCGGCGTGCTGCATCAGCGCGACGAAGGACTGGTAGCCGTACATCGGCTGGGTGTTGGAGCCGTAGTTCTTTGTGCCGTAGGTGTCGAGGCTGTCGGTCCACTCGCGGTAGAACCTGCCGTCCTCGCTGGCGACCCAGTCCTTGAACTTCTGTGATCCTGGGGGCGCGTCGGCGACCGAGCCGGGCACCCGGGTGGCCCTGGCGACGGTGTCGGCGAGCCCGCTCTGCAACGCCTGGTAGCGGTCCTTGTCCTTGCCGTCGAGGGCGAGTTCGTTGAGTTCGTTGCCGAGCTTGATGGTGCCGTCCGGGCCGAGGCCCTGCAGCAGGGTCCGGCTGAACACCTTGTCGTCGGAGTTGTCCCTGAAGGCGCGTTCCAGCTCGGCGAGTTCGGCGGCCGAGACCTTCTTGCCGTCGGCGAGCCGGGTGGCGATGTCCCGGGCGTTCTCGGCCTCGTACTTCTCGATGTCGCCGTAGGCGTGGCCGTTGAAGCCGTTGAGGGTGCCGTCGGTGGCGTCGGTGTCGACGACGACCGCGGTGAAGGCGATGTCGACGCCCTTGTCGGCGTCCGTCACGTCTTTGACCAGTTGGTCTATGCGGTTCTGCCAGGAGGTGACGCTCTTGCGCACGCTGTCCTGGTAGTCGGGGTCGTGGTGGTAGGCGGTGCGGGCGCCTTCGGAGAGCCGCGCGGTGTCGAACGCGACGATCCCCTGGTCGGAGACCTTCATGCCGGCCTCGATGGCGTCCTGGCGGGCGCTGGTGAGCTTGCCGCGCAGGTCGACGAACTGGGTGTGGGCGTCGCGGAGCAGCGAGGCGATGGCCTTCGCCTCGGTCTGGGCGCTCTGGTACTCCTTGAGGGTGATGTCGAAGCGGCGGTTGGCGACGTCCGCGCTGAGCCCCAGCCAGAGCGGTCCCATCGTGATGCCGTGCACGTCCCGCTTGTAGGCCTTCTCCTGCTTCTGGAACTCCTTGGCCATGTCGTCCCAGCCCTCGGCGGCCGTGGTGAGCGTGGCCAGGTCCGTCGTCATGATCTCGTGGTACGTCGGCATGGTTCCCCGTGGTGCGTGCGCGTGGACGTGGACGAAGCGGTGCTGTGCCGGGGGGACGCCCCGGCGGGTGGCGCGGTACGGGTGTCTCAGTAGCCGTCGAGGCTGGAGGACTGGCGCACACCCTGACCGACGCCGAAGTCGGTGTTCTGGAACAGGATGTTGGTGCTCCGCAGGGCTTCCTTCTCGCCGCCGAGCCGGTTCATCAGGTTCTGCACCTGCTCGCCCCAGGTCTTGTGCGCCTTCTTCAGCGCCGAGGAGGTGACCCAGCCCTCGCCGTCCTTCGGGGCGAACGCCTTGACCGCGGCGCCGGTCGACTCGTCCGCCGTCTCGCCGGCCTTGCGGGTGTCCGGTTCGAGGTGCTCCTCGATGGCCTTCGCCGCGGCCTTCTTCTGCGCGGGGCTGGAGGCGAGGTCCGCCGTGCCGCCGCCCAGGGGAACCGGCGGGCCGCCGGGCTCCGCGGGGTACTGATTCAGCCTCGTCCCGACCGGCTGCCCGGCCCCTTCGCCGTGCTGTTCCGCGACCGGCTCCGCCATGATCCGTCTCCCCGTTCCCCTCGATTGGCGTGCACCCGCCACAGTAACAACTCGGCCATGCGCGGACGACGCCCCGAACGACCGCGTACGACCGGACCGTCCGGCACCGGGTCGCCGGCGTCGGTGACCCGGTGGCTCCGTGACGGTGAGGGTCAGCCCGCGCCGACCTGGGCGCGGAACTCGTCCATGGTCATGACCCGGTCGCCCCGCGGCACGGTGATGTCGGCCGCCTTGCCGAAGTCGGTGTACGTCGTCTTGCTCGCGCGTCCGTCGCGCGTCGACTCCATCCTCAGCAGCCGCGCCGGGTCCTCCTCGCTGAGGTAGTACACGTCCGAGATCCCTCCCGCCGACGCCACCACGGCTCGGGCGGCCACGCCCTCGACGTCGGTGTCGCGCTCGGGGGCGTACGAGCCGGGCGGCACGGTGAAGTACGCCTCGCAGCCCTGGCCGGTCTCGGTGCTGACGTAGGTGTCCTTCAGCCGGTCGGGGACGGTGATGTCCACGCCCTTGGTCTTCAGGCTCTCCGCCAGCAGGCCCGAGGCGGTGTAGGTCACGCCGTCCTCGCAGTACATGTCGCCGGTGGTGCCGATGAGGTCGATGTGCAGGCCCTGGGCGGGGTTCCACCGCAGGTGCTGGAGGCCCGCGTCGAAGGCCGTGGTCGTGCCGATGGCGCTGAAGGGCGTCTCGCTCATGGTGGCGTTCACCTGCGCGATGCGGGCCGTGGCGGACGAGTCGCCGCCCGTAGGCCCGTCCGCCGACGCGCCGGGTGCCGCCGCCGAGGGGGCCGCGGCGCCCTCGGACCCGTCACCGCCGGAGCCGGAGCAGCCGAGCGCGGTCGCGGCGAGCAGGACGGTGACGGCGAGCGCGCGCCCCGTCCCGTGGGCGCGGTGCGCCGCCGGGCGGGTGCGGGGCGTCGGAGTGGCGTGCATCGTACGGGTCACGTCCTTCGGTCGGTGGGGGAGGGCCCCGAGGGCCCCGTCGGCGTCCTGGGAGGCGGTTCCGGTGGTTCCGGCGGGCCCGGCCGCGGCCCCGCGCCTCACCGGGCCCCCCGGCCGGTGGGGGAGCGCCCCGAGGGCCTCGCCGGCCTGCTGCGACGAGTCACCGGCGTCACCGGCGTCAGCGTCGGCTCCGACGCCACCCCCGTCACGGCCGGCCCCGGCGGGCTTCGCCGCCCCGCGCCTCACAGCGTGTCCTCCGGCATGAGCGCCGTCTGCACCAGCGGACGGCCCCGCCGGCGGGAGACGAACACGCCCCGCCCCGGGGGCATCGGCCGCGGACGCACCCCGCCGAGCACGTCGCCCTCGCCCCGGTCGCCCGCCAGGACGACGCCCTGGGCGCCCAGTTCCTTGATGCGCTGCATGAACGCCTCGTACGAGGCCCGGCTCGCGCCCGCGGAGGAGCGGGCGATGATGAAGCGCACGCCCACGTCCCGGGCGAACGGCAGCAGTTCCGTCAGCCCGCTGAGCGGATTGCCGCTCGACGTGGAGACGAGGTCGAAGTCGTCGATGACCACGAACACCGTCGGACCCC
This sequence comes from Streptomyces sp. SCSIO 75703, assembly GCF_036607905.1. Taxonomy (NCBI): domain Bacteria; kingdom Bacillati; phylum Actinomycetota; class Actinomycetes; order Kitasatosporales; family Streptomycetaceae; genus Streptomyces; species Streptomyces sediminicola. The sequence goes on along the minus strand of NZ_CP144555.1, from coordinate 1,882,653 downwards.
GCCACCAGCTCCGCTCCCGGAGCTGCCGCGCCGTCACGTCGGCCGTCGGCGTGCGGCGCTTCATCAGGTCGGCCAGGGCCACCATGTGGTGCTCCATGGCGTTCGACATGGGGATGTACTCGGCGAGGTGGGTGTCGGGGGTGACGCCCAGCAGGGAACGCCGGTTGTCGACGACGAAGAGCTTGCACTCGTCGCCCGAGTACCGCGTCGTCAACTGGGTGATGAGCAGCCGCAGCAGGTTCGACTTGCCGGACTCGCTCTCGCCGAAGACCAGGAAGAACGGGTCCTGGTCGAAGTCGACGAAGACCGGCTCCAGGTTGTCCTCGTCGAGGGCGAAGGCGACGCCCTGCTTCGGGAACCGGTCCCCCGGCGGCAACTGCTCCGCCGGGAACTCGCGCGGCAGCAGCCGCACCGCGGGCGCACCCGGCGCCTGCCAGTGCCGGGTCACCTCGGCCGCGAGCGAGGCCGTGGCGTCCGCGAGGTCGGTGTCGGAGGTGAGGCCGTCGATGCGCGGCACGGCCGCCATGAAGTGCAGCTTCTGCGGGGCCAGGCCGCGTCCGGGCACCCCGGGCGGGACGTTGGCGGCCACCTTGCGGTCCAGCTCGGAGTCCATCGTGTCGCCGAGCCGCAGCTCCAGCCGGTTCAGCAGGCTGTCCTTCAGCGCCGAACGCACCTCCATGGAACGGGACGCCGACAGGATCAGGTGGACGCCGTAACCGAGGCCCCGGGCGGCGATGTCGTGCACCACCTGGTCCAGGCCCTCGTACTCGGTACGGAAGTTGGCCCAGCCGTCGATGACGAGGAAGACGTCGCCCCAGGGCTGGTCGGTGACCGAGATGTCGCCCCGGGCCCGCCGGGTGCGGAACTCGGCGATGGAGGAGATGCCCGACGACCGGAAGTACTCCTCGCGCCGGGTCAGCACGCCGTAGACCTCGGCGACGGTGCGCCGCACCTTCTCCGGGTCCAGCCGCGAGGCGATGCCGCCGACATGCGGCAGCCCGGCCACCGCGGCCATGCCGCCGCCGCCGAAGTCCAGGCCGTAGAACTGCACTTCGTGCGGGGTGTGGGTGAGCGCGAAGGAACAGATCAGCGAGCGCAGCAGCGTCGACTTGCCGGACTGCGGGCCGCCCAGGAGCTGCATGTGCCCGGCGGCGCCGGAGAAGTCCACCCACAGCGGGTCGCGGCGCTGCTCGTACGGCTTGTCGACGATGCCGACCGGCACCACCAGCCGGCCCGCGCCCTCGTACCCGGGCTGCGTCAGCCCCCTGCCCTCCACGGCGGTCAGCCCCGGCAGCAGGCCGTCCAGCGACGGCGGGCTGTCCAGCGGCGGCAGCCACACCTGGTGGGCCGCCGGGCCCTGGGCCTCCAGCCGGCGCACCACGACGTCCAGCACGGTGTCGGCCAGCGCGTCGTCGACCTCGTCGGCATCCGTCTCGCGCCGCGGCACCGGCACGTACCGCACCGGCACCTCCGCCGCCGTGAACGGCACCGGCCGCCGGTCCAGCGGCATCGGGCCGTCCGCCGCGCCGGAGCGCCGCGTGCCCGAGCGGTAGACACCGGAGACGTACGCCGCCTTGAAGCGGACCATCTCCCCGGTGCCGAACTTCAGGAACCCGGACCCGGGCACGTTCGGCAGCTCGTAGGCGTCCGGCACACCCAGCGCCGCCCGCGACTCGGCCGCCGAGAAGGTGCGCAGGCCGACGCGGTACGAGAGGTAGGTCTCCAGGCCGCGCAGCCGGCCCTCCTCCAGCCGCTGCGAGGCGAGCAGCAGGTGCACGCCCAGCGAGCGGCCGATGCGGCCGATCTGCACGAACATGTCGATGAAGTCCGGCTTGGCCGTGAGGAGTTCGCTGAACTCGTCGATGACCAGCAGCAGCGACGGGATCGGCTGGAGCGGGGCGCCGGCCGCGCGGGCCTTCTCGTAGTCGTGGATGTTGGCGTAGTTGCCCGCGTCGCGGAGCATCTCCTGGCGGCGGTTCAGCTCGCCCCGGATGGAGTCGCCCATGCGGTCGACGAGGGTCAGGTCGTCCGCCAGGTTGGTGATCACGGCCGCCACGTGCGGCATCTGCGCCATGCCCGCGAAGGTGGCGCCGCCCTTGAAGTCCGCCAGGACGAAGTTCAGCGTCTCGGAGGAGTGGGTGACCGCCAGACCGAGCACCAGCGTCCGCAGCAGCTCCGACTTGCCGGAACCGGTGGCGCCCACGCACAGCCCGTGCGGGCCCATGCCCTCCTGGGCCGCCTCCTTGATGTCGAGCATCACCGGCCGCCCGTCCTCACCGACGCCGATCGGCACCCGCAGCCGCTCCGCCTGCGAACGCGTCCGCCAGGTGCGCCGGGTGTCGACCGAGGCCGCGTCGCCCAGGTTGAGCAGGTCGGTGAACTCCAGGTTGGCCAGCAACGGTTCGTCGTCGTCGCCGCCCGAGGCCATGCGCAGCGGCGCCAGTTGCCGGGCCAAAGCCTCCGCCGACTCGTACGACAGCACGTCCGGCGTGCCCTCGTAGCCGAAGCCGTCGGCCGACTCCAGGTGCAGCGACCGGGGGTGCACGAGGACGGACAGGTCGCCGCGGGCGCCGGCCGGCTCCCCCTCGGCCAGTTCGACCAGGGTGACGCCCTGGAGGCCCTCGGGCGTCGCCAGCAGCGAGTCCGGGGCGAGCGAGACGCCGTCGAGGACGACGACCAGGTGCGGGGTGTCCGGCAGGGGAGCGGCGTTGGGGTGGAAACGGGGCCGCCCGGTCAGCCGCGCGGACAGCAGGTCCTCCAGCTCACGCGGGTCGGCGGCGATCAGCCGGCGCGCCCCGGCACCGTCCGCGACGCCCGGGAGCTGCACGTGCGGCAGCCACTTGGCCCACTCCCAGTGCGGGGCCGCGTCCCGGCCCACGGCCACCGCGACGATCAGGTCCTCGGGGGAGTGCAGCGCGGCCAGCGAGCCGGTCAGGGCGCGGGCGCAGGAACGCACGGATTCCGGGTCGCCGCCGATCGTGACGTGCGAGAAGGCGCGCAGCGAGACGGCCATCGGCAGGTCGTCCAGCGTGCCGTGGACGGCGACGAAGCGCTGCATCGCGCCCGCCGTCAGCGGCTCGAGCTGGTCCACCGGACCCGTCTCCGGGGCGATGAGCGGCGTCGCCAGGTCCTGGGGGCCCAGGCCGATGCGGACCTGGGCGAAGTCCTCGTCGCCCGGCCGCCGTTCCCACACCCGCGAGCCCTCGGCGACCAGCGCCCACAACTGCTCGGGCGAGGGGTGCAGGTAGTACTGCGCGTCCCGCTGCGCCCGCGCCGTCTCCAGCGTGGTGCGGCGGGTCTGCGTGAGATAACCCAGGTAGTCCCGGCGCAGATCGGCGATCTGGCCCTGGGAACCGCGGCGGAAGCGGACCACCATGGCGATCGACATGGCGATCGTCGACGCGATCATCACCATGCCCATCACCCGCATGAACGGCTGTCCGCTGGTGAAGAAGAAGACGACCGAGCCGCCCATGCCGAGCGTCGGCAGGAGCTGCATCAGCACGCTCTCCTGACGCCCCTTCGGCAGCTCGGGCGGCGGCTGGACGACGACCTCTCCCGAGGGAACGTCCCGTGGCAGCGCCCTGGGCGGACGCTTCACGACGATCTGGCTCACTGCTCACCAATCCCCATGCGGACCCGTGGGGTTATCCGTCCGCCACCCCGTGTCAGGCGGACGAGGCCCGCCGCGTGATCCTACTGACCTCACCGGCGGCCGGCGGGCGGTAGGGTGCCGGAGGTCCGCGTGAGCACACGCGGACTCCGCGGACCGAGGACAGGCGTGAGGTGCGGCGCGGCACGACGGCGCCGTGCCCGGCCGGGCCGTCCCGCGCCGGCCCGCAGGCACCGTGCCGCCGGGCACCGGGAAACAGGCGCAGGACCCTCACACCGCGGACACAGCACCAGCACCGAGGGGGAGCAGCAGGTGAGCACGACGGCCTCCACGGCGGCCACCGCCGCGGGCGGACCCGGCCGGGCCGCCCCGTCCGGCGCCATGACGGGGCTCGGCTTCTGCCGGGTCACCATCGTCGCGCCGGACAGCCGGATCGACGTGGCACTGCCCGACGACGTACCGGTCGCCGACGTCCAACCCGAGATCCTCCGGCTCGCCCGGCAGACCGCCGCCGAGGGCGCCCCGGTCGGCTACCACCTGGTCCGCCGGGACGGCACCGTCCTCGACAGCGCCCGCTCCTTCGCGGCGCAGCGCATCCTCGACGGCGAACTCCTCACGCTGCGCCCGTTCTCCGAGTCGCTGCCGCCGGCCGTCTTCGACGACGTCTCCGACGCGGTCGCGTCCGCGGTGAGCCGGGACCGCTCCCTGTGGCGCGGCGACCTCACCCGCGCCGCGGGGCTGACCGCCGGCGGCGTCCTCTCCGCGCTGCTCGCCTTCGTCGCCTGGACGGCCGACCCGCGCCACGACATGCACGGGCTGCCCGGCATCCTCGCCGGCGTCGCCGGTGTGCTGCTGGTCGTCCTCGGCTGCGTGCGCGCCCGCGTCTACGACGACCGCGCCGCGGCCGTCGCGCTCGGCCTCGGCGCGCTGCCCAACGTGGGGGTGGCCGGCTCGGGGCTGCTGTCGCTGTCCGAGGGGCAGGGGGTGGGCAGGCTCCAGTTCCTGCTGGCCTGCGCGGCCGTGCTGGTGGCCTCGGTCGTCCTCGCCCTGTGCTCACCGCGGGCCGACGGCCCGTTCGTCGCCTTCGTGGCCGCCTCGGGCGTCGGCCTGGTCGCCACGTTCGTGGCGCTCCTGGGCGACTGGAGCCCCGCCGAGATCGCCGCGCTGTGCGCGCCCGTCGCGGTCGGCGCCCTCGCCTTCCTGCCGGGGCTGTCCCTGCGCTTCGCACGGCTGCCGATCGGCTTCGAGGCGCCGACCGGCGGCACCCGGGGCGCGTACGGCGCCGACCCCGAGCCCCACGAGCCGGTGGACGCCCAGCGCGTGGAGGCCCAGGCCCGCCGCGGCCACGAACTCCTCGTCGGCCTGGTCGGCGGCTGCTCGCTGCTCGCGGTGGGCTCCGCGCTGGTGCTCGGGTTCTCCGACGGGCCCTGGACGCGCCTGCTGGCCCTGGCCACCGGCATCGCCCTGCTGATGCGCGCGCAGCTCTTCCGCTACACCGCGCAGGTCGCCACCGTGCTGGCGGCGGGGCTCGGCTCCCTGGTCGCGCTCGGCCTCGGCCTGGCGATCCACACGCCGGACGGCCTGCTGAAGCAGGCGCTGGCGGGCGACCGGACCGACCTCGACATCCGCACGGTGTGGCTGCTGGCGGCCATCGCCGCGGCGGCGGCCCTGGTCACCGCGATCGGCCTGATGGCCTCGCGTAGCGGGCTGACGCCGTTCTGGGGCCGCTTCCTGGAGATCGCCGAGGGCTTCGTGCTGCTCACCCTGGTCCCGCTGGCCCTCGCCGTCTTCGACGTGTACACATCCGTACGCTCCATGACGAGCTGAGGGGCCGGCCCGGCCGGCGGGCGACACGGGGCCGCCCGGGACGAGGTGTCCCGGGCGGCCGTGTCTCATCCGGCGGCGGTGTCCCCCGGGCCGGGCGCCGGCTCCAGGTCGAACTCGCCGTCCCGGGCACCGAGCACGAACGCCCGCCACTCCGCCTCCGTGTACCGCAGCACGGTCTCCGGATCGAGCGAGGACCGCATGGCGACCGCGCCGGCCGGCAGGTACGCGATCTCGACGCGCTCCTCCTCCTGCTCGGTGCCCGGCGCGCAGTGCCACTCGACCCCCGAGATGTCCAGGGCGTACAACTCGTCGCGCTCCCGGTCCTTGCGCGCCTTCAGGTCCTGGTCCGGCACATCAGCCATGGAGGCGGGGTCCTTTCGCCCGGTACAAACGGTCGGCGCTCACAGTACCGGCCCGCCCCGCCCCCGGACCGGGAGAAAGGGGGAACGCCCCCGCGTTCACCTGCGACGGTGATCCGCGCGACCTTCCCGGCGGAGGGACCCCTCCGGGCTGGTACTGTGTGTGACGGCCGTTTGTGTACGCACCCCCGGAGTCTCGTCCCGAGCCACCGGAGGCCGCGCCCGGCGAGCCCCGCCTTCCGAGTCACGGAAGATCCCCCGAGACGCAGACCGGGGGCACTCGAAGGCCCTTTCCCAGACCCGAGGAGTACACGTGTCGCTCGACGCCGCAGTGAAGAAGCAGATCATCACCGAGTTCGGTACCAAGGAGGGCGACACCGGCTCCCCCGAGGTCCAGGTCGCGCTGCTGTCCCGTCGGATCTCCGACCTGACGGAGCACCTCAAGACCCACAAGCACGACCACCACTCCCGCCGCGGTCTGCTCATCCTGGTCGGCCAGCGCCGCCGGCTGCTGCAGTACCTCGCCAAGAAGGACATCCAGCGCTTCCGCGCGCTGGTCGACCGCCTCGGCATCCGCCGCGGTGCGGCGGGCGCCCGCTAGCACGTCGTGAAGGGAGCGGTTCCCATTCGTTCGGGGGCCGCTCCCTTTGCCGTACGTGCGCGGTGTCACCGCGGCTTTGTAGTGTGGTAGCACACGACGTACGACACGGCGTGGGCCGTACCGCCCGGACCGGGCGGAAGACCCGCGCACCCGAACGAGACGAGGAGAAGCGCGCCTAGCCGCCGCCGGTCCTCGGTAGTGGCCCCCGGGACACACCCCGGGTGCTTCGATCGAAGACCGGCCCGCACCGCACGGAGCGCTTCTCCGCCACCGTCCCCCCGCCACACGGGCGCGGGGACGAAGACGAGGAGAAGACACTAGTGGAGAACGAGACCCACTACACCGAGGCCGTCATCGACAACGGCGCCTTCGGCACCCGCACGATCCGCTTCGAGACGGGCCGCCTGGCCCGGCAGGCCGCCGGCTCCGCCGTGGCCTACCTGGACGACGACACCATGGTGCTGTCGGCCACCACCGCCTCCAAGAACCCCAAGGACCAGCTCGACTTCTTCCCCCTCACGGTGGACGTCGAGGAGCGGATGTACGCCGCCGGCAAGATCCCCGGCAGCTTCTTCCGCCGCGAGGGCCGCCCCTCCGAGGACGCGATCCTCACCTGCCGCCTGATCGACCGCCCGCTGCGCCCCTCCTTCAAGAAGGGCCTGCGCAACGAGATCCAGGTCGTCGCCACGATCATGGCGCTCAACCCCGACCACCTGTACGACGTCGTGGCGATCAACGCCGCGTCCGCGTCCACGCAGCTCGCCGGCCTGCCCTTCTCCGGCCCGATCGGCGGCGTCCGCGTCGCGCTGATCAGCGGCCAGTGGGTGGCGTTCCCGACCCACACCGAGCTCGAGGACGCCGCCTTCGACATGGTGGTCGCGGGCCGCACCCTGGAGGACGGCGACGTCGCGATCATGATGGTCGAGGCCGAGGCCACCGAGAAGACCATCAAGCTGGTCGAGGGCGGCGCCGACGCCCCCACCGAGGAGGTCGTCGCCGCCGGTCTGGACGCCGCGAAGCCCTTCATCAAGGTGCTCTGCCGGGCCCAGGCCGACCTCGCCGCGAAGGCCGCCAAGCCGACCGGCGAGTTCCCGGTCTTCCTCGACTACCAGGACGACGTCCTGGAGGCGCTGACCGGCGCCGTCCGCCCTGAGCTGGCCCAGGCGCTCACCATCGCCGGCAAGCAGGAGCGCGAGAGCGAGCTGGACCGCGTCAAGGCGCTGGCCGCCGAGAAGCTCCTGCCGGAGTTCGAGGGCCGCGAGAAGGAGATCTCCGCCGCGTACCGCGCGCTGACCAAGAGCCTGGTCCGCGAGCGCGTCATCAAGGAGAAGAAGCGCATCGACGGCCGCGGTGTCACCGACATCCGCACCCTGGCCGCCGAGGTCGAGGCCATCCCGCGGGTGCACGGTTCCGCCCTCTTCGAGCGCGGCGAGACGCAGATCCTGGGCGTCACCACCCTCAACATGCTCCGCATGGAGCAGCAGCTGGACACCCTCTCCCCGGTGACCCGCAAGCGCTACATGCACAACTACAACTTCCCGCCGTACTCCACCGGCGAGACCGGCCGCGTCGGCTCCCCCAAGCGCCGCGAGATCGGCCACGGCGCCCTCGCCGAGCGCGCCCTGATCCCGGTCCTGCCGACCCGCGAGGAGTTCCCCTACGCGATCCGCCAGGTCTCCGAGGCGCTCAGCTCCAACGGCTCGACCTCCATGGGCTCGGTCTGCGCCTCCACCATGTCGCTGCTGAACGCCGGTGTGCCCCTCAAGGCCCCGGTCGCCGGCATCGCCATGGGCCTGATCTCCCAGGAGATCGACGGGGAGACGCACTACGTCACGCTGACCGACATCCTCGGTGCCGAGGACGCCTTCGGCGACATGGACTTCAAGGTCGCCGGCACCAAGGAGTTCGTCACCGCGCTCCAGCTCGACACCAAGCTGGACGGCATCCCCGCCTCCGTCCTGGCCGCCGCCCTCAAGCAGGCCCGTGACGCCCGCCTCCACATCCTCGACGTGATGATGGAAGCGATCGACACGCCGGACGAGATGTCCCCCAACGCGCCGCGGATCATCACCGTGAAGATCCCGGTCGACAAGATCGGCGAGGTCATCGGCCCCAAGGGCAAGATGATCAACCAGATCCAGGAGGACACCGGCGCCGAGATCACCATCGAGGACGACGGCACGATCTACATCGGCGCCGCCGACGGCCCCGCCGCCGAGGCCGCCCGCACCACGATCAACGGCATCGCCAACCCGACGATGCCCGAGGTCGGCGAGCGGTACCTGGGCACGGTCGTCAAGACCACGACCTTCGGTGCCTTCGTCTCCCTGCTGCCCGGCAAGGACGGTCTGCTGCACATCTCGCAGATCCGCAAGCTGGCCGGCGGCAAGCGCGTGGAGAACGTCGAGGACGTGCTCGGCGTGGGCCACAAGGTCCAGGTCGAGATCGCCGAGATCGACTCCCGCGGCAAGCTCTCCCTGATCCCGGTGATCGAGGGCGAGGACGACTCCGCCGAGGACAAGAAGGACGACGCCGACAAGTGACGTCCCGTAGCGCCAGGACGACGGCCCGCACCTCCTCGGAGGCGCGGGCCGTCGCCCGTACCCAAACCCTGATCAAGGGAGAGAACGGCATCGGCACCGTCCGCAAGACCACCCTCCCCGGCGGACTGCGCATCGTCACCGAGACCCTGCCCTCCGTCCGCTCGGCGACCTTCGGCATCTGGGCGCACGTCGGCTCCCGAGACGAGACACCGGCCCTCAACGGGGCCACCCACTACCTGGAGCACCTGCTCTTCAAGGGCACCTCGCGCCGGTCGGCCCTGGACATCTCCGCCGCCCTCGACGCCGTCGGCGGGGAGATCAACGCGTTCACGGCCAAGGAGTACACGTGCTACTACGCGCGCGTCCTCGACACCGACCTGCCGCTCGCCATCGACGTGGTCTGCGACATGCTGACCGGCTCCCTCATCCGGGAGGAGGACGTCGACGTCGAGCGGGGTGCCATCCTCGAAGAGATCGCCATGACCGAGGACGACCCGGGCGACTGCGTGCACGACCTGTTCGCGCACACGATGTTCGGCGACAGCGCCCTCGGCCGCCCCGTCCTCGGCACCGTCGACACGGTCAACGCGCTCACCGCCGACCGCATCCGCCGTTTCTACCGCAAGCACTACGACCCGACCCACCTGGTCGTCGCCTGCGCCGGGAACGTCGACCACGCCAAGGTGGTCCGCCAGGTCCGCGCCGCCTTCGAGAAGGCCGGCGCCTTCAGGGACCCGGTGGCCCGGCCGATCGCCCCGCGCGCCGGCCGGCGCGGCGTCCGCGCCGCGGGCCGCGTCGAGCTGATCGGCCGCAAGACCGAGCAGGCCCACGTCATCCTGGGCATGCCCGGCCTCGCCCGCACCGACGAGCGCCGCTGGGCGCTCGGCGTCCTCAACGCCGCCCTCGGCGGCGGCATGTCCTCCCGCCTCTTCCAGGAGGTCCGGGAGAAGCGCGGCCTCGCCTACAGCGTCTACTCCTACACCTCGGGCTTCGCCGACTGCGGACTCTTCGGCGTCTACGCGGGCTGCCGGCCCTCCCAGGTGCACGACGTGCTCAAGATCTGCCGGGACGAACTGGACCGGGTCGCCGAGCACGGGCTGCCCGACGAGGAGATCGACCGGGCCGTCGGCCAGCTCCGCGGCTCCACCGTCCTCGGCCTGGAGGACACCGGCGCGCTGATGAACCGCATCGGCAAGAGCGAACTGTGCTGGGGCGAGCAGATGTCCGTCGACGACATGCTGGCCCGGATAGCCTCGGTCACGCCGGACGACGTCCGGGCCGTCGCCCGGGAGGTCCTGGGACAGCGGCCCTCGCTGTCGGTCATCGGCCCGCTCAAGGACAAGCAGGCGTCCCGGCTGCACGACGCCGTCGCCTGACCACCCTCCGGTAAGGAACCAAGAAGATGAGCAAGCTGCGCGTGGCGGTCCTCGGCGCCCAGGGCCGTATCGGCTCCGAGGCGGTACGGGCCGTGGAGGCCGCCGAGGACATGGAACTGGTCGCTGCCCTCGGACGCGGCGACCGGCTGGAGGCGCTGGCCGAGACCGGGGCCCAGGTCGCCGTCGAGCTCACCACCCCGGCCTCGGTCATGGGAAACCTCGACTTCTGCGTGCGCCACGGCATCCACGCCGTCGTCGGCACCACCGGCTGGACCGACGAACGCCTCGCGCAGCTCCGCGGCTGGCTCGCCCAGTCCCCGGAGACCGGCGTCCTCATCGCGCCGAACTTCTCCATCGGCGCCGTGCTGACCATGAAGTTCGCGCAGATCGCCGCGCCCTGGTTCGAGTCCGTCGAGGTCGTCGAACTGCACCACCCCCACAAGGTCGACGCCCCCAGCGGCACCGCCACGCGCACCGCGCAGCTCATCGCCGAGGCCCGCCGCCGGGCAGGCAGCGCCCCGGCCCCCGACGCCACGGTCACCGCCCTGGAAGGCGCCCGCGGCGCGGACGTCGACGGCGTCCCGGTGCACGCCGTGCGGCTGCGCGGGCTCCTCGCCCACCAGGAGGTCCTGCTCGGCGGGGAGGGCGAGACCCTCACCGTCCGCCACGACTCCCTGCACCACAGCAGCTTCATGCCGGGCATCCTGCTGGGCGCCCGCCGGGTGCCCTCCGCCCCGGGCCTCACCATCGGCCTGGAGCACTTCCTGGACCTGGACGCATGACCTGCCCCGCCCGGACCACCGAGACGAGTCGCTGACCCCATGCGCGCGAAGATCACCTACGCCGTCACGGCCGCCGTCCTCGTCTTCTACTTCGTCCTGGTCGGCAGCCGCGGCCTGCTGCTCCTCAGCACCGGCACACCGCTGACCGTGGCCTTCGGCGTCGCGGTGCTGATCCTGCCCGGGATCGGCCTGTGGTTCCTGTGGAAGAACACCCAGTTCGTCCGCCGGGCCAACCAGCTCGCCGCCGAACTCGACGCCGAGGGCGGGCTCCCCGTCGACGAGCTGCGACGCACCCCGAGCGGCCGCATCGACCGGGACTCGGCCGACGAGGTCTTCGCCCGGCGCAAGGCCGAGACGGAGGACGCCCCCGACGACTGGCGGAGCTGGTTCCGGCTCGCCGTCGCCTACCAGGACGCCCGCGACACCCCGCGCGCCCGCAAGGCGATGCAGCGTGCCATCGCCCTGCACCGGGGACGCCAGGCCGAGACGGCCTGACCGGAGCCCGGAACGCCGGTGGCCCGGCCCCGCCTGCGCGGGACCGGGCCACCGGCGTTCCGTCCGCTCAGCCCCTCCGGTACTCCGCCGCCCACGCCTCCACGGCGTCGGCGGCCCGGTCGAAGGCGTCCTCCCGCTGGAGGAAGTCGGCGTTGTGGGTGGTCAGCAGCGGCTGCTCCGGGTCCGCCGACCGGCCCTGCCTCACCAGCAGCAGGGCCTGGCCCTGCACCGTCCGCGGCAGCCCCAGCCAGCGCACGGGCTGCTGCACCGTGCGCACGCTGGCGACCTGCTGCCAGCCGAAGGTGCGGGTGGTGAGGAAGGCGACCTGGCGCACCCCGTTGGCGCTCACCCAGGCGCCCATGCGCAGCAGCCGCAGCGCGGCGGCGATCATCACGGCCGCCAGGCCGAAGACGGCCCCGGCGGAGGAGAGGGTGCCCGTCGCCGCGATGATGACGGCCGCGAACAGCACGAACGAGGCGAGCAGCAGGATCAGGGCCGCCGCGCCGACCCGCCAGGGACCCGGCCGGTAGGGCCGCCGCCAGTGGTCGCGGTCGTCGTACGGCAGCGCGACGTCGTCGGCCGCGTCGAAGGCGCGATCGGCCGTCAGGAAGGGCAGGGGCACGGCTGGTCCTCACTCGTTCCATGGCGTGGGCTGTGCCCGGTGAGGTTATCGACCTGCGTACCGGGTCACCACCCGGGGACCCGGATGGAGTGAGGACCGGCCGGCCGCCGGATCAGCGGCCGTCCGTCGCCTGTGTCTGCTGGTGCTGCGGGGAGGGCTGGTCGGCGGAGAGCGCGGGCATCCCGATCACCAGGGACCCCACGAGTCCGGCCACGACGGTCAGGCCCAGCAGCCAGCGCCCGGCCAGCTGGCCGGCGGACGGCCGCTCGCGCGGCGGGGGAGTGACATTGCTGCGGAACCTGTCGGCTTCGGCCACGAAGGCGAAGGGAACCGGTTCGCGCCGGCGGATCATCGGTGCGTCTCCCTTCCGGGAATCGAGCGAATCACTGTCACTCACACAAACGAACGAGCGCCGGGGAAAGTGCCCGGTTTCACCGGCTTCATCGCCCCACGCGAGTGATCGCCCGTTTCCGGGGGCCCGTAGAGTGGCAGTCCCAAGCGACGAGATGGGAAGGCCCCGCACCCGTGACCGACACGCCCCCCGACGATTTCAACTTCGACCTGCGCAGCGACGTCACCGTCGAGCTGGTCAAGCACAGCGCGACCGACTCCGACGTGCTGTTCGCCGCCCGTGTCTCGACCCTCGGAGAGCAGTCCCTGGCCGAGCTGGAGAAGGACCCCGAGCGCTCCAAGGGCCTGATCAACTACCTCATGCGGGACCGGCACGGCAGCCCCTTCGAGCACAACTCGATGACCTTCCTCGTCAGCGCCCCGATCTTCGTCTTCCGCGAGTTCATGCGGCACCGCGTCGGCTGGTCCTACAACGAGGAGTCCGGCCGCTACCGCGAGCTGCAGCCGGTCTTCTACGTGCCGGACGCCTCCCGCAAGCTGGTCCAGCAGGGCCGTCCGGGCAAGTACGTCTTCGTCGAGGGCACCGCCGAGCAGCACGAGCTGGTGAGCCGGTCGATGGAGGAGTCGTACCGCGAGGCGTACCGGACCTACCGGACGATGCTCGCCGCCGGCGTCGCCCGCGAGGTCGCCCGCTCGGTGCTCCCGGTCGGCCTGTACTCCTCGATGTACGCCACCTGCAACGCCCGCTCGCTGATGCACTTCCTCGGCCTGCGCACCCAGCACGAGCTGGCCAGGGTCCCCTCGTTCCCGCAGCGCGAGATCGAGATGGTCGGCGAGCGCATGGAGGCCGAGTGGGCCCGGCTGATGCCGCTCACCCACGCGGCGTTCAACGCCAACGGGCGGATCGCGCCGTGACCTCCGCCCTCGCCGGCCGGGCACACCTGTGCGTATCGGCCGTGCGAGGTGTCCGTATTGCGGCATTTGGAGAAGTTCATCTAGCCTGATCAAAGGGACCCGGCACTGCTTGAACCCCCGAGCAGGCAGTGCCGGGCTCCACCCTGAGACCAACCCGCCGCATCCCCCGAGGGCAGACCTCGCCCTGAGCAACGAGTAGCGTGTAACCCATGGCTCCGACCTCCACTCCGCAGACCCCCTTCGGGCGGGTCCTCACCGCCATGGTCACGCCCTTCACGGCGGACGGCGCACTCGACCTCGACGGCGCGCAGCGGCTCGCCGCCCACCTGGTCGACGCAGGCAACGACGGCCTGATCGTCAACGGCACCACCGGCGAGTCCCCGACCACCAGCGACGCGGAGAAGGCCGACCTCGTACGGGCCGTCGTGGAGGCCGTGGGCGACCGGGCGCACGTCGTCGCCGGAGTCGGCACGAACAACACCCAGCACAGCGTCGAACTGGCCCGCGCCGCCGAGCAGGCCGGCGCGCACGGCCTGCTGGTCGTCACCCCGTACTACAACAAGCCCCCGCAAGAGGGCCTGTACCTGCACTTCACGGCGATCGCCGACTCCGCCGGCCTGCCCGTGATGCTCTACGACATCCCCGGCCGCAGCGGCGTCCCCATCAACACCGAGACGCTGGTCCGGCTGGCCGAGCACCCGCGCATCGTCGCCAACAAGGACGCCAAGGGCGACCTCGGCCGCGCGAGCTGGGCCATCGCCCGCTCCGGCCTCGCCTGGTACTCCGGCGACGACATGCTGAACCTCCCCCTGCTCTCCGTGGGCGCCATCGGTTTCGTCTCCGTCGTCGGCCACGTCGTCACCCCGGAACTGCGCGCCATGGTGGACGCGCACGTCGCCGGTGACGTACAGAAGGCACTGGAGATCCACCAGAAGCTGCTGCCGGTCTTCACCGGCATGTTCCGCACGCAGGGCGTCATGACCACCAAGGCCGCGCTCGCCCTGCAGGGGCTGCCCGCCGGCCCGCTGCGCGCGCCGATGATCGGGCTCACGGCGGAGGAGACCGAGCAGCTCAAGATCGATCTTGTCGCCGGCGGGGTACAGCTCTGACCACAGACTTCGCTCCATCCGCACGACCGGCCGGCGCTCCGGCCCCACAACTGAACAGGCAGGTCACCGGTACCTGCGTCCCATCGGACCCCTGCATCTGCACGAACGTCACGCGCGCCACGTGCCCCACCGGTACGTGGCGTGTGTGGTGAGGAGAGTCTTTTGAGTCATCCGCATCCCGAACTGGGCCCGCCCCCGCCGCTCACCGAGGGCGGCCTGCGGGTCACGCCACTCGGCGGTCTCGGCGAGATCGGCCGCAACATGACGGTGTTCGAATACGGCGGCCGTCTGCTGATCGTCGACTGCGGAGTGCTCTTCCCCGAGGAGGAGCAGCCCGGAATCGACCTGATCCTGCCGGACTTCACGTCCATCCGTGACCGCCTCGACGACATCGAGGGCATCGTCCTCACCCATGGTCACGAGGACCACATCGGCGGTGTCCCCTATCTCCTGCGCGAGAAGCCGGACATCCCGCTGATCGGCTCGAAGCTGACCCTCGCGCTCATCGAGGCGAAGCTCCAGGAGCACCGCATCCGCCCGTACACCCTGGAGGTGGCGGAGGGGAACCGCGAACGCGTCGGCCCCTTCGACTGCGAGTTCATCGCGGTCAACCACTCCATCCCGGACGCGCTGGCCGTCGCCATCCGCACCCCGGCGGGCATGGTCGTGCACACCGGCGACTTCAAGATGGACCAGCTCCCGCTGGACCACCGCCTCACCGACCTGCACGCGTTCGCGCGGCTGAGCGAGGAGGGCATCGACCTCCTGCTCAGCGACTCCACGAACGCCGAGGTCCCCGGCTTCACGCCGCACGAGCGGGACATCTCCGACGTGCTGCGCCAGGTCTTCGCCGGCGCGAGCAAGCGCATCATCGTGGCCAGCTTCGCCAGCCACGTCCACCGCATCCAGCAGATCCTGGACGCCGCCTACGAGTACGGCCGCCGGGTCGCCTTCGTCGGCCGCTCGATGGTCCGCAACATGGGCATCGCCCGGGACCTCGGGTACCTGAAGGTGCCGCCGGGCCTGGTCGTCGACGTCAAGACCCTCGACGACCTGCCGGACAGCGAGGTCGTCCTGGTCTGCACCGGCTCGCAGGGCGAACCGATGGCCGCGCTCTCCCGCATGGCCAACCGGGACCACCAGATCCGCATCGTCGACGGCGACACGGTCATCCTGGCCTCGTCCCTCATCCCGGGCAACGAGAACGCGGTCTACCGCGTGATCAACGGCCTGACCCGCTGGGGCGCCAACGTCGTCCACAAGGGCAACGCCAAGGTCCACGTCTCGGGCCACGCCTCCGCCGGCGAACTGCTGTACTTCTACAACATCTGCCGGCCGAAGAACCTGATGCCGGTCCACGGCGAATGGCGCCACCTGCGGGCCAACGCCGAACTGGGCGCGATGACCGGTGTCCCGCACGACCGCATCGTCATCGCCGAGGACGGCGTCGTCGTCGACCTCGTCGAGGGCAAGGCCAAGATCACGGGCAAGGTCCAGGCGGGATACGTCTACGTCGACGGGCTCTCCGTCGGTGACGTGGGCGAACCGGCTCTCAAGGACCGCAAGATCCTCGGCGACGAGGGCATCATCTCGGTCTTCGTCGTCATCGACTCCTCCACCGGGAAGATCACGGGCGGCCCGCACGTCCACGCCCGCGGTTCCGGGATCGACGACTCGGCCTTCGCCGACGTGCTCCCCAAGATCACGGAAGTGCTGGAGCGCTCGGCCCAGGACGGTGTCGTCGAACCGCACCAGCTCCAGCAGCTCGTGCGCCGCACGCTGGGCAAGTGGGTCTCCGACCGCTACCGGCGCCGGCCGATGATCCTCCCCGTGGTCGTGGAGGTCTGACGCCCCGTCGGGCCCCGGCCCGACGCGAACCCGGAGCGGGTCGCCTCGATTTGCATCGGGGCGACCCGCTCCAGTACGTTTACAGCTCCGCTCCGACGGACACCCGGCCACCGCGTGGCTCGGATCCGTGTCAGAGGGGCGGGAAATCCCGGCGCAGAATCTCTGCTAAAGTCGGGTCCGCCGGAAAGGGAAACGCGAAAGCGGGAACCTGGAAAGCGCCGAGGAAATCGGATCGGAAAAGGTCTGATAGAGTCGGAAACGCAAGACCGAAGGGAAAGCGCCCGGAGGAAAGCCGGAGACAGTGTCTCGGGTGAGTACAAAGGAAGCGTCCGTTCCTTGAGAACTCAACAGCGTGCCAAAAGTCAACGCCAGATATGTTGATACCCCGACATCGGGACTCTGTTCCTGATGTTGTGGTTCCTTTGAAATACACAGCGAGGACGCTGTGAACGGTCGGACTATTCCTCCGACTGTTCCGCTCCTGTGAAAAGCATTCACGGAGAGTTTGATCCTGGCTCAGGACGAACGCTGGCGGCGTGCTTAACACATGCAAGTCGAACGATGAACCACTTCGGTGGGGATTAGTGGCGAACGGGTGAGTAACACGTGGGCAATCTGCCCTGCACTCTGGGACAAGCCCTGGAAACGGGGTCTAATACCGGATACTGATCCTTCTGGGCATCCAGAGGGTTCGAAAGCTCCGGCGGTGCAGGATGAGCCCGCGGCCTATCAGCTTGTTGGTGAGGTAATGGCTCACCAAGGCGACGACGGGTAGCCGGCCTGAGAGGGCGACCGGCCACACTGGGACTGAGACACGGCCCAGACTCCTACGGGAGGCAGCAGTGGGGAATATTGCACAATGGGCGCAAGCCTGATGCAGCGACGCCGCGTGAGGGATGACGGCCTTCGGGTTGTAAACCTCTTTCAGCAGGGAAGAAGCGAGAGTGACGGTACCTGCAGAAGAAGCGCCGGCTAACTACGTGCCAGCAGCCGCGGTAATACGTAGGGCGCAAGCGTTGTCCGGAATTATTGGGCGTAAAGAGCTCGTAGGCGGCTTGTCGCGTCGGTTGTGAAAGCCCGGGGCTTAACCCCGGGTCTGCAGTCGATACGGGCAGGCTAGAGTTCGGTAGGGGAGATCGGAATTCCTGGTGTAGCGGTGAAATGCGCAGATATCAGGAGGAACACCGGTGGCGAAGGCGGATCTCTGGGCCGATACTGACGCTGAGGAGCGAAAGCGTGGGGAGCGAACAGGATTAGATACCCTGGTAGTCCACGCCGTAAACGGTGGGCACTAGGTGTGGGCAACATTCCACGTTGTCCGTGCCGCAGCTAACGCATTAAGTGCCCCGCCTGGGGAGTACGGCCGCAAGGCTAAAACTCAAAGGAATTGACGGGGGCCCGCACAAGCGGCGGAGCATGTGGCTTAATTCGACGCAACGCGAAGAACCTTACCAAGGCTTGACATACACCGGAAAGCATTAGAGATAGTGCCCCCCTTGTGGTCGGTGTACAGGTGGTGCATGGCTGTCGTCAGCTCGTGTCGTGAGATGTTGGGTTAAGTCCCGCAACGAGCGCAACCCTTGTCCCGTGTTGCCAGCAGGCCCTTGTGGTGCTGGGGACTCACGGGAGACCGCCGGGGTCAACTCGGAGGAAGGTGGGGACGACGTCAAGTCATCATGCCCCTTATGTCTTGGGCTGCACACGTGCTACAATGGCCGGTACAATGAGCTGCGATACCGTGAGGTGGAGCGAATCTCAAAAAGCCGGTCTCAGTTCGGATTGGGGTCTGCAACTCGACCCCATGAAGTCGGAGTCGCTAGTAATCGCAGATCAGCATTGCTGCGGTGAATACGTTCCCGGGCCTTGTACACACCGCCCGTCACGTCACGAAAGTCGGTAACACCCGAAGCCGGTGGCCCAACCCCTCGGGGAGGGAGCTGTCGAAGGTGGGACTGGCGATTGGGACGAAGTCGTAACAAGGTAGCCGTACCGGAAGGTGCGGCTGGATCACCTCCTTTCTAAGGAGCACTTCTTACTCGGACTTGTCCGGGTCAGAGGCCAGTACATCGGCGAATGTCCGGTGCTGGTTGCTCATGGGTGGAACGTTGACTACTCGGCATTCTTGGTCGTCTTCTCCTTCTAGTACTGCCCTTTGCGGGGCGTGGAACGGTGAGGGAAGCGGTGGGGGTGTCGGGCACGCTGTTGGGTGTCTGAGGGTGCGGCCGTGATGGCCGTGTCTTCGGTTGCCGGCCCCGGTGCACTCGGACTCTTGGTTCGGGGTGATGGGTGGCTGGTCGTTGTTTGAGAACTGCACAGTGGACGCGAGCATCTGTGGCCAAGTTTTTAAGGGCGCACGGTGGATGCCTTGGCACCAGGAACCGATGAAGGACGTGGGAGGCCACGATAGGCCCCGGGGAGTCGTCAACCAGGCTTTGATCCGGGGGTGTCCGAATGGGGAAACCCGGCAGTCGTCATGGGCTGTCACCCGCTGCTGAACACATAGGCAGTGTGGAGGGAACGCGGGGAAGTGAAACATCTCAGTACCCGCAGGAAGAGAAAACAACCGTGATTCCGGGAGTAGTGGCGAGCGAAACCGGATGAGGCCAAACCTACGACGTGTGAGACCCGGCAGGGGTTGCGTCGTGGGGGTTGTGGGATCTCTTGTTCACAGTCTGCCGGCTGTGAGGCGAGTCAGAAACCGTTGATGTAGGCGAAGGACATGCGAAAGGTCCGGCGTAGAGGGTAAGACCCCCGTAGTCGAAACGTCAGCGGCTCGTTTGAGAGACACCCAAGTAGCACGGGGCCCGAGAAATCCCGTGTGAATCTGGCGGGACCACCCGCTAAGCCTAAATATTCCCTGGTGACCGATAGCGGATAGTACCGTGAGGGAATGGTGAAAAGTACCGCGGGAGCGGAGTGAAATAGTACCTGAAACCGTGTGCCTACAAGCCGTGGGAGCGTCGGAGCAAGGCTTGCCTTGCTCTCGTGACTGCGTGCCTTTTGAAGAATGAGCCTGCGAGTTTGCGGTGTGTTGCGAGGTTAACCCGAGTGGGGAAGCCGTAGCGAAAGCGAGTCCTAATAGGGCGGTGGAGTAGCACGCTCAAGACCCGAAGCGGAGTGATCTAGCCATGGGCAGGTTGAAGCGGAGGTAAGACTTCGTGGAGGACCGAACCCACCAGGGTTGAAAACCTGGGGGATGACCTGTGGTTAGGGGTGAAAGGCCAATCAAACTCCGTGATAGCTGGTTCTCCCCGAAATGCATTTAGGTGCAGCGTCGTGTGTTTCTTACCGGAGGTAGAGCACTGGATAGGCGATGGGCCCTACCGGGTTACTGACCTTAGCCAAACTCCGAATGCCGGTAAGTGAGAGCGCGGCAGTGAGACTGTGGGGGATAAGCTCCATGGTCGAGAGGGAAACAGCCCAGAGCATCGACTAAGGCCCCTAAGCGTACGCTAAGTGGGAAAGGATGTGGAGTCGCAGAGACAACCAGGAGGTTGGCTTAGAAGCAGCCATCCTTGAAAGAGTGCGTAATAGCTCACTGGTCTAGTGATTCTGCGCCGACAATGTAGCGGGGCTCAAGCGTACCGCCGAAGTCGTGTCATTGCGATATGTACCTCTAACGGGGATCGTGATGGGTAGGGGAGCGTCGTCTGCCGGGTGAAGCAGCACCGGAAGGTAGTTGTGGACGGTTGACGAGTGAGAATGCAGGCATGAGTAGCGATACAAACGTGAGAAACGTTTGCGCCGATTGACTAAGGGTTCCTGGGTCAAGTTGATCTGCCCAGGGTAAGTCGGGACCTAAGGCGAGGCCGACAGGCGTAGTCGATGGATAACCGGTTGATATTCCGGTACCCGCTGTGGAGCGTCAAACATCGAGCATCGTGATGCTAAGGCCGTGAAGCCGTCCTGGATCCTTCGGGTGAAGGGGAGTGGTGGAGCCGCTGAACCAAGCGGTTAGTAGGTGAGTGATGGGGTGACGCAGGAAGGTAGTCCATCCCGGGCGGTGGTTGTCCCGGGGTAAGGGTGTAGGCCGTGAGGTAGGTAAATCCGCCTCGCAATAGGCTGAGACCTGATGCCGAGCCGATTGTGGTGAAGTGGATGATCCTATGCTGTCGAGAAAAGCCTCTAGCGAGTTTCATGGCGGCCCGTACCCTAAACCGACTCAGGTAGTCAGGTAGAGAATACCGAGGCGTTCGGGTGAACTATGGTTAAGGAACTCGGCAAAATGCCCCCGTAACTTCGGGAGAAGGGGGGCCATTCCTGGTGATGATCTTTTCGGTCTGAGCTGGGGGTGGCCGCAGAGACCAGCGAGAAGCGACTGTTTACTAAAAACACAGGTCCGTGCGAAGCCGTAAGGCGATGTATACGGACTGACGCCTGCCCGGTGCTGGAACGTTAAGGGGACCGGTTAGCTTGGATTCGTCCAGGCGAAGCTGAGAACTTAAGCGCCAGTAAACGGCGGTGGTAACTATAACCATCCTAAGGTAGCGAAATTCCTTGTCGGGTAAGTTCCGACCTGCACGAATGGCGTAACGACTTCTCGGCTGTCTCAACCATAGGCCCGGTGAAATTGCACTACGAGTAAAGATGCTCGTTTCGCGCAGCAGGACGGAAAGACCCCGGGACCTTTACTACAGTTTGATATTGGTGTTCGGTTCGGCTTGTGTAGGATAGCTGGGAGACTTTGATGCATGCACGCCAGTGTGTGTGGAGTCGTCGTTGAAATACCAGTCTGGTCGTGCTGGATGTCTAACCTGGGTCCGTGATCCGGATCAGGGACAGTGTCTGATGGGTAGTTTAACTGGGGCGGTTGCCTCCTAAAGGGTAACGGAGGCGCCCAAAGGTTCCCTCAGCCTGGTTGGTAATCAGGTGTTGAGTGTAAGTGCACAAGGGAGCTTGACTGTGAGACCGACGGGTCGAGCAGGGACGAAAGTCGGGACTAGTGATCCGGCGGTGGCTTGTGGAAGCGCCGTCGCTCAACGGATAAAAGGTACCCCGGGGATAACAGGCTGATCTTCCCCAAGAGTCCATATCGACGGGATGGTTTGGCACCTCGATGTCGGCTCGTCGCATCCTGGGGCTGGAGTCGGTCCCAAGGGTTGGGCTGTTCGCCCATTAAAGCGGTACGCGAGCTGGGTTTAGAACGTCGTGAGACAGTTCGGTCCCTATCCGCTGTGCGCGTAGGAGTCTTGAGAAGGGCTGTCCCTAGTACGAGAGGACCGGGACGGACGAACCTCTGGTGTGCCAGTTGTTCTGCCAAGGGCATGGCTGGTTGGCTACGTTCGGGAGGGATAACCGCTGAAAGCATCTAAGCGGGAAGCCTGCTTCGAGATGAGGGCTCCCACCCACTTGATGGGGTAAGGCTCCCAGTAGACGACTGGGTTGATAGGCCAGATATGGAAGCACTGTAAAGTGTGGAGTTGACTGGTACTAATAGGCCGAGGGCTTGTCCTCAGTTGCTCGCGTCCACTGTGTTGGTTCTGAAACCACGAACAGTCTTTGTTGGCTGGGTTTTATAGTGTTTCGGTGGTTATAGCGTAGGGGAAACGCCCGGTTACATTCCGAACCCGGAAGCTAAGCTCTACTGCGCCGATGGTACTGCAGGGGGGACCCTGTGGGAGAGTAGGACGCCGCCGAACAATCATTGAAAAGGGTTGGACCCCGAACTTCGGTTCCGGGTCCAACCCTTTTTCTTTTCACGTCACTTGACGTTCACATCGTGCGGACACCCTCCCAGCATGGGTACCGCTGCACTCCTCAGGGCCGCCGGCATAGGCACCGGCGACGAGGTCGTCGTCCCCGCCTTCGGCAACATCGAGATGGCCACCGCCGTACACGACACCGGCGCACGGCCCGTGTTCGCCGACATAGACCCCCACACGTACTGCATAGACGGCCCCTCCGTGGCGGCCGTACTGACGGAGCGGACCGCGGCGGTCATCACCGTGCACCGCTTCGGACGGCCCGCCGACACGGCCCCGCTGCACGCCCTGGGCCGACGGCACGGCCTTCTGATCCTGGAACGTGCCGAACCCGCCGCGCCGCCCCATGACGAAGTCGCCCAGCGCCGGCAGCGGGCCGCCTACCTCGACGGCAAGTTGAAGGGCGTCCGCACCCCCGACGGCGCCGGCGGGCACACCTACCAGCAGTACGTGGTGCGGGTCCCCGGCAACGGGCGGCCCGACCGCGACGCCTTCGCACGAGCCGTACGCGACCGGGGCGTCGCCTGCCACGTCCCCGTCACCACACCCGTGCACCGCACACCCGGCTTCCGCCGCCACGTCCACCTGCCCGAGACCGAGCGCGCCGCGGACGAGACACTGGCGCTGCCCGTGGACGCCTGGCTGACCAAGCGGGACATGCAGCGGATCGTCTCCGCGTGCAACGCCCTCGGCGGACTCCTCCAGCCCGCCCACTGACACCCGTGGTTGGGACCACCCGCCGGTTCGGGGTATGATCTATTCCGTTGCCACGGGGGAAACCCCCCAGGTGACAGGCCCCTATAGCTCAGTCGGCAGAGCGTCTCCATGGTAAGGAGAAGGTCAACGGTTCGATTCCGTTTGGGGGCTCCGTGACAAAGGCCCCACCCGATCGGGTGGGGCCTTTCGCATGCCATGACGCGAGGCGTCAGTCCGCGTGCGGCTCCGGCACCCGCATCGCCAGGATCGCCATGTCGTCCGACGGGGCGTCCGACGCGAAGCGCTCCACCGCGCGCATGATCCGCGCCGCCACCGCGCCCGCCGTCAGACCCGTGCACGTGGTCAGGACGTCCGCCAGACCGTCGTCGCCCAACATCCGTGTGCCCTCACGGCGTTCGGTGACGCCGTCCGTGACGCACAGCAGCACGTCCCCCGGGTCCAGCATGACCGTCTGCTCGTACAGCTCCAGATCCTCCAGGACACCGAGCAGCGGCTGCGGTTCGGCGGCCGGCTCGACCGTGCCGTCCTGGCGCAGCCGCAGGGGCAGCGGATGGCCCGCGCAGACCACCTTCAACTCCGCGCCGCCGTCCTCCTGCGGACGCATCTCCCCGTAGAGCAGCGTCAGGAAGCGGCTGCGGGCGCCCTCGTCCAGGATGGCGGAGTTGAGGCGCTCCAGGACCGCCGGGCCGCTCAGCCCCTCCCGCGCCAGCAGGCGCAGCGCGTGCCGGGCCAGGCCGGTCACGGCCGCCGCGTTCGGGCCGGTGCCGCACACGTCGCCGATGGCGAAGCCGTACGCGCCGTCGCTGATCGGGAAGAGGTCGTAGAAGTCACCGCCGACCTCGTTGCCCTCACCGGCGGCGCGGTAGATCACCTCGACCTCTACCCCGTCGACGACGGGCAACTCGGGCGGCAGCAGGCTGCGCTGGAGCGACTGGCTGATGGCCGTGCGCTCCGAGTAGAGACGGGCGTTGTCCAGGGCCAGGGCGGCACGGCGGGACAGGTCCTCGGCCAGCTCCAGGATCTCCTGGCGGAAGTGCTCGTCGGCCGGCTTGCCCAGTGTCAGCATGCCGATGACGCGGTTGCGGGCCACCAGCGGGAGCACCACGGTCTCCCCGCCGACCGCGGACGCCGTGGCCAGCGTCGGGCCGATCCCGGAACTCACCCGCCGCGTCGGGCCGCCGCTCAGACCCAGCGAGCGCATGGAGGTGCGCAGCGCCGCCTGGTGGGCCATCTCGCCGGGCGCCGTCCACACCCGGGCTCCGGGCGTCGGCACGGGATCGGGCGGGGCCACCTTCGACAGCAGCGACTTGATGCCGTCGATCAACTCCTCGTCCTCGTGCAGCACGTAGGACAGGTACGGCTCCGAAGCCTGGTCGGCGATCGTGTAGACGGCGCACCAGGTGGCCAGTGTCGGCACCGTCATCTGGGCCATCAGCGCCAGCGTCTGGTCGCGGTCGAGGGTGCCGGCGAGCAGGTCGGACGCCTCGACGAGGAAGCTGAGCGAGCCCCGGCGCAGGCGCTCCAGCTCTCCGAGGCGGGCGGACTCCACGGCGAGGGCGATGCGGTCCGCGGCGAACTGCAGGCGCAGCGCCTCCTCGTTGGAGTAGCGGCCCGGCCCCTCCGCGGCGACGCCGAGGGAGCCGGTGAGACGGCCCTCGACCTTGAGCGGGACCGTGACGACCGAGCGCATGCCGGTGGCGTCGAGCAGTGGGACGGCGCCCGGTGCGGAGGTCAGGTCGTCGTGGACGGCGGGCATACGGGCCGAGCCGTAGCGCCCCGGGCCGGCCTCGACGGGGACGCGGGCGAAGCGCTGGCGGGCCGAGGGCAGGCCGGTCGAGGCGCGCACCTCCAGCTCGGTCTCGTCGTCCGTGGCGAGCAGCAGGAAGGCGGCGTCGCCGTCGAGCATGTCGCGGGCCCGCTCGACGGTGCGTTGCAGGAGACCGTCGAGGTCGTCCGGGGCGGGGGAGCCGATGAAGACCTCGAACGGGTCCGCGCTCTGCCCCTCGGAGGCGGTGGAGGCGTCCGGGGCGGCGCCGCGCGGCGGGGTCTGCAGGACGGCCCGCTCGTGGTCGCGCACCAGCAGGCACACCGTGGACGGCTCGCCGCCGGTGTCGCGGACCCGCAGGTGGGAGGCGTAGACCGGGGTGACACGGCCGTCGGCGGCACGGATGCCGTAGCTGCCCTCCCAGCGGGAGAGCCGCAGGGCCTCGGCGATGCCGGTGGCGGTGCCCGGGGTGTGCGGCCAGGCGGCGAGGTCGGTGAGCGGCTTGCCGGTGACCTGGTCGGCCGGGTAGCCGAACAACTCCTCGGCGTCCTCGTTCCAGGACGTGATCGCGCCGGAGCGGTCGATCTGCACCACGGCGACGCGGACCCGGCCGTCGGCGAGGGGCAGCAGGTCGGTGGGGAGGCAGGGGCCGGCGGTGCGGGTGCCGACCGAGCGTTCGGGGAGGTCGAGCTGGAACCAGACGGTCTTGTGCGTGGGCGTGTACTCGACCCCCCAGCGGGTGGCGAGCGCGGCGCAGAGCTGGAGGCCGCGTCCGCCCTCGCGGTCCGGGCTGCCCATGGTGGCGAGCGAGCCCTGGACCGGGACCTCCCGTTCCGGATACCGGTCGGCCACCTCGATCCGCACGCCCTCGTCGCTGCGCAGGCACGTCACGTCGGCGGCGGTGCCCGCGTGGACGACGGCGTTGGTGACCAGTTCGCTGGTGAGCACCACCGCGTCGTCGACGATGTCGGCGTGCCCCCAGCCCTGGAGGGTGTCCCGCACGAAGGAACGGGCGCTCGCCACCGATCGTCCGACCGGCTCGAAGCCGGCGGCCGCGCGCGCGGTGATCACAGAATCCCTCGACCCTCTCTCCCCGTTGCCGGGCTCGTCGACGGCCGGCTCGCGCCGCTGCCGCGGCAGGCCGCTCGTGGGCCCGGGGTCCGGGGGCTGTTCCCCCGGGATCAGTCCGGTGGTCATCTCTCCGGCCGCCCCTCCGATGCCCGCTCGTCGTCCGTGTCGCCGCCCAGGCCGGACGGACCCCGGCACGGCTGGACAGCCCGATGCAAGGTTACTTACCTTCGCCGTCCGACCGGAGGCCGGTCCGCGGTGTTTCCGCTCCGAGGGTGTGCGGACGATGTGCGAAGCTGCCGAACTGTTATGGCCGGGTTCGGCCGGGGTGAAACACTGGGCAGGCTCCATGTGATGGTGGGGGGAGGCCGTACGGCCGCCGAGCGCCCCGGACAGCGGTCCGGGAGGCGCCCGGCGGGGACGGCCGGAGCACACGGAAAGTACACAGCACGTGGCGGAAACCGGTCCACCAGGCGGTGGTACCGGGTACAGCAGTGACGGTCGAACCCCTGCGGGAGGGACACAGTGGAGTCTGGCGCGGCGACGCGGACCACGAAGACGCGCGCGAAGGGCGGACAGTCCCCGAGCAAGCAGGGCAAGCCCCGAGGGGGCGGCACCACGACGGTGGACACCGCGGCGCTGAACCGGCTCCTGACGGCGCTGGTGTCGATGCGGGAGGGAAACTTCCGCAAGCGCCTCACGGTCTCCGGCGACGGTGTGATGGCGGAGATCGCGGCGGTCTTCAACGAGGTGGCCGACCGCAATCTGCACCTCACCGGCGAGTTGTCGCGGGTACGGCGGGTCGTCGGCCGGGAGGGCAAGCTCACGGAGCGGCTGGAGACGGGGGCCTGCGAGGGTTCCTGGGCCGCGGCGATCGACCACTCCAACGCGCTCGTCGACGATCTGGTGCGGCCGGTGTCCGAGGTCAGCCGGGTGCTGTCGGCGGTGGCGGACGGTGACCTGTCGCCCCGCATGGAGCTGCGGACGCAGCCTGCGGAGGGCACGGGGCACCCGCTGCGCGGGGAGTTCCTGAAGGTCGGGCGGACCGTGAACAACCTCGTCGACCAGTTGTCGACGTTCACGGACGAGGTCACGCGGGTGGCCAGCGAGGTCGGCACCGAGGGCAAGCTCGGCGGTCAGGCGCAGGTGCGCGGCATGTCCGGGTCCTGGAAGGACCTCACGGACTCCGTCAACACGATGGCGTACCGGCTGACGGCGCAGGTGCGGGACATCGCGCTGGTCACCACGGCCGTGGCCAAGGGCGATCTGTCCCGGAAGGTCACGGTGCACGTGGCCGGCGAGATGCTGGAGCTGAAGAACACCGTCAACACGATGGTCGACCAGCTCCTCGCCTTCTCCTCCGAGGTGACGCGCGTCGCCCGGGAGGTCGGCACCGAGGGCGAGCTGGGCGGACAGGCCCAGGTGTCCGGGGTGGCCGGCGTGTGGAAGGAGCTGACCGACTCCGTCAACACGATGGCGGGCAACCTCACCGCCCAGGTGCGCGGGATCTCCGAGGTGACCACGGCGGTCGCCAACGGCGACCTGTCCCGGAAGGTGACCGTCCCGGCCCGCGGCGAGGTCGCCCAGCTCGCCGAGACCGTCAACCAGATGACGGAGACGCTGCGGATCTTCGCGGACGAGGTCACGCGCGTGGCCAACGAGGTCGGTGGCGAGGGACAGCTCGGCGGGCAGGCGAACGTGCCGGGCGCGGCCGGCATCTGGAAGGACCTGACGGACTCGGTCAACACGGTCTTCCGGAACCTGACGACCCAGGTCAGGGACATCGCCGCGGTGACGACGGCGGTGGCCAACGGCGATCTGTCGCAGAAGGTCACGGTCGACGTGGCCGGGGAGATGCTGGAGCTGAAGAACACCGTCAACACCATGGTGGACCAGCTCTCCGCCTTCGGTGCCGAGGTCACGCGGGTGGCCCGGGAGGTCGGTGTCGAGGGCGAGCTGGGCGGGCAGGCGCAGGTGCCGGGCGCGGCGGGCACCTGGAAGGACCTGACGGACTCGGTCAACACGGCGTTCCGCAACCTCACCGGTCAGGTGCGCAACATCGCGCAGGTGACGACGGCGGTGGCCAACGGCGACCTGTCGCAGAAGGTCACCGTGGACGTGTCGGGCGAGATGCTCCAGCTCAAGAACACCGTGAACACGATGGTGGACCAGCTCTCCAGCTTCGCCGACCAGGTGACCCGGATGGCCCGGGACGTGGGCACGGAGGGCCGGCTCGGCGGGCAGGCGCGCGTGGACGGCGTGTCGGGCACCTGGAAGGAGCTGACCGACTCCGTCAACTTCATGGCCGGCAATCTCACCTCCCAGGTGCGTCAGATCGCCCAGGTGACGACGGCTGTGGCGCGCGGTGACCTGTCGCAGAAGATCGACGTGGACGCGCGCGGGGAGATCCTGGAGCTGAAGAACACCATCAACACGATGGTCGACCAGCTCTCCGCCTTCGCCGACCAGGTCACGCGGGTCGCCCGCGAGGTGGGTACGGAGGGCCGGCTGGGCGGGCAGGCGCAGGTGCCCGGGGTCGCCGGGGTGTGGCGGGACCTGACCGACTCGGTGAACGGCATGGCCGGGAACCTGACGGCGCAGGTGCGCAACATCGCGCAGGTCGCCACCGCGGTGGCGCGCGGTGACCTGTCCCAGAAGATCACCGTGGACGCGCGCGGGGAGATCCTGGAGCTCAAGAACACGCTGAACACGATGGTCGACCAGCTCTCGTCGTTCGCCCAGGAGGTCACGCGCGTGGCCCGTGAGGTGGGAACCGAGGGCATCCTCGGCGGCCAGGCGGAGGTGCAGGGCGTCTCCGGCACCTGGAAGGACCTCACGCAGTCCGTCAACGGCATGGCCAACAACCTGACCATGCAGGTCCGCAACATCGCCGAGGTCACGACCGCGGTGGCCAAGGGCGACCTGTCGAAGAAGATCACCGTCGACGCCAAGGGCGAGATCCTCGAACTGGTCACCACCGTCAACACCATGGTCGACCAGCTCTCCTCGTTCGCCGAGCAGGTCACGCGGGTGGCGCGCGAGGTGGGCACGGAGGGCATCCTGGGCGGTCAGGCGCACGTGCCCGGTGTGGTCGGCATCTGGAAGGACCTGAGCGACAACGTCAACCTGATGGCGAAGAACCTCACCGTCCAGGTGCGGAACATCTCCCAGGTCGCCGCGGCGGTGGCCAACGGCGACCTGACGCGGACGGTGACGATCGAGGCGCGCGGCGAGGTGGCGCAGCTCGCGGAGACGTTCAACACGATGGTCAAGACGCTCAGCTCGTTCGCCGAGCAGGTGACCAAGGTGGCCCGCGAGGTGGGCACCGACGGCATCCTGGGCGGGCAGGCGCACGTGCCGGGGGTGTCGGGCACCTGGAAGGACCTCACCGAGTCGGTGAACCAGATGGCGTCCAACCTGACGGGTCAGGTGCGCAACATCGCCATGGTCACGACGGCGATCGCCAAGGGCGACCTGACCAAGAAGATCGACATCGACGCGCGCGGCGAGATCCTGGAGCTGAAGACCACGATCAACACGATGGTCGACCAGCTCTCCTCGTTCGCGGAGGAGGTCACCCGGGTCGCCCGCGAGGTGGGCACGGAGGGCCAGCTCGGCGGTCAGGCCCGGGTACGGGACGTGGACGGCACCTGGCGCGACCTGACCGAGTCGGTGAACGAGATGGCCGGGAACCTGACCCGGCAGGTGCGCGCCATCGCGCGGGTGGCGACCGCGGTGACCCGCGGCGACCTGAACCTCAAGATCGACGTGGATGCCTCCGGTGAGATCCAGGAGCTGCAGGACTACATCAACAAGATGATCGCCAACCTGCGCGACACCACGATCGCCAACAAGGAGCAGGACTGGCTGAAGGGCAATCTGGCCCGGATCTCGGCGCTGATGCAGGGCCGCCGCGACCTCCAGGACGTCGCCTCGCTGATCATGAGCGAGCTGACGCCGGTGGTGGCCGCGCAGCACGGGGCGTTCTTCCTGGCCATGCCGCTGGCGGAGGGCCAGGAGCCGGCCGGTGAGGACGAGGACGCGTACGAGCTGCGGATGCTCGGATCGTACGGCTACTCGATGGGGTCGATGCCGACGTCCTTCCGGCCGGGGGAGGCGCTGGTGGGGACGGCCGCCCAGGAGAAGCGCACGATCCTGGTGGAGAACGCGCCGAGCGGCTACCTGAAGATCTCCTCGGGGCTGGGGGAGGCCCCGCCGGCCCAGGTGATCGTCCTCCCGGTGCTCTTCGAGGGGAAGGTGCTGGGCGTGATCGAGCTGGCCTCCTTCACGGAGTTCACGCAGATCCGCAAGGACTTCCTGAACCAGATCGCCGAGATGATCGCCACCAGCGTCAACACGATCTCCGTCAACACCAAGACGGAGGTGTTGCTGAAGCAGTCGCAGGAGCTGACCGAGCAACTGCGGGACCGGTCGGAGGAGCTGGAGCAGCGGCAGAAGGCGCTCCAGTCGTCCAACGCCGAACTGGAGGAGAAGGCCGAGCTGCTGGCGCAGCAGAACCGCGACATCGAGGTCAAGAACACCGAGATCGAGGAGGCGCGGCAGGTGCTGGAGGAGCGGGCCGAGCAGCTCGCGGTCTCCATGCGCTACAAGAGCGAGTTCCTCGCCAACATGTCGCACGAGCTGCGGACACCGCTCAACTCGCTGCTGATCCTGGCGAAGCTGCTCGCCGACAACGCGGACGCGAACCTCACCCCGAAGCAGGTCGAGTTCGCGGAGACGATCCACGGGGCCGGTTCGGACCTGCTCCAGCTCATCAACGACATCCTCGACCTGTCGAAGGTCGAGGCGGGCAAGATGGACGTGTCGCCGACGCGGATCGCGCTGGTCCAGCTCGTCGACTACGTGGAGGCCACCTTCCGCCCGCTGACCGCGGAGAAGGGGCTCGACCTGTCGGTGCGGGTCTCGCCGGAGCTGCCGGCCACGCTCCACACCGATGAGCAGCGGCTGCTCCAGGTGCTGCGCAACCTGCTGTCCAACGCGGTGAAGTTCACCGATTCGGGTGCGGTCGAACTGGTCATCCGCCCCGCGCGTGACGATGTGCCGCAGGCGATCCGGGAGCAGTTGCTGGAGGCCGGTTCGATGACCGACCCGGACGCCGAGCTGATCGCGTTCTCGGTGAGCGACACCGGCATCGGGATCGCGGCGAGCAAGATGCGGGTGATCTTCGAGGCGTTCAAGCAGGCCGACGGCACGACCAGCCGCAAGTACGGCGGTACGGGCCTCGGGCTCTCCATCTCGCGGGAGATCGCGCAGCTCCTGGGCGGTGAGATCCACGCGCAGAGCGAGCCGGGCCGGGGGTCGACGTTCACCCTGTACCTGCCGCTGCACCCCGGTGAGCTGCCGGCGCACGGTTACCAGCCGCCCATGCCGCCGCCGTCGACGGTGACGGGTGAGCTGGTGGCGTCCGCGGGCGCCGCGGCCGCGCTGCCGGAGGGGGAGGCCGAGCCGGGCACGCCGGTGGAGACGATGCCGTACCGGGACCCGCGGTCCGGGACGGCGCTGTTCCGGCACCGCCGGGCCCTGCCGGAGGAGGCCGGCGAGCGGCCGGCGGCGCCGGAGGCGCGTCCGGCCGGTGACCGGGAGGAGACGCGTGCGCGGCGGTCCATCCGGTTCGGCGGCGAGAAGGTGCTCATCGTCGACGACGACATCCGCAACGTGTTCGCGCTCACCAGCGTCCTGGAGCAGCACGGGCTGACCGTGCTCTACGCGGAGAACGGCCGCGAGGGCATCGAGGTGCTGGAGCAGTACGAGGACGTGGCCGTGGTGCTGATGGACATCATGATGCCGGAGATGGACGGGTACGCGACGACCACGGCGATCCGGCGGATGCCGCAGTTCGCCGGGCTGCCGATCGTGGCGCTGACGGCCAAGGCGATGAAGGGCGACCGGGAGAAGGCCCTGGAGTCGGGCGCCTCCGACTACGTGACCAAACCGGTCGACCCGGATCATCTGCTGACGGTGATGGCGCAGTGGATGCGCCAGGGCTGAGCCGGGGCGGACGGGCGGCGCGCGGGTGCCGCCCGTCCGCTCGTGGGAGGGTGTGCGACGGTGGAGGCGGGAGCGTGACGGGAACCGGCGGGACCTGTGCGGGTTGGCGTGCGGATGTGCGCGAAGCCGTGTGATGACACGGGTTCCGGGGAACCTTCTCGGCTTCGGCCGCGTTCTTGCTGTGTGCACGGTGACATCGCGGTGACAGGGTGTGGCGACAGGCGGGGTGCGGCTACGATGACCGGCACGAGGACGGGCGGCGCAAGGGAGTCGTCCCCCGGGGCGGCACCCGCCGGTGCTGCCCCAAGTCCTGCGGACTGGGGAGGCCCCACGCCGGGGCGAGGAGGGCGGGCCATGGTGCAGAAGGCCAAGATCCTCCTGGTCGATGACCGGCCGGAGAATCTGCTGGCGCTGGAGGCGATCCTCTCGGCGCTCGATCAGACGCTGGTCCGGGCATCGTCCGGGGAGGAAGCGCTCAAAGCACTGCTCACGGACGACTTCGCGGTGATTCTGCTGGATGTGCAGATGCCGGGCATGGACGGTTTCGAGACCGCCGCCCACATCAAGCGCCGGGAACGGACCCGGGACATCCCGATCATCTTCCTCACCGCGATCAACCACGGGCCCCACCACACCTTCCGCGGGTACGCGGCGGGCGCGGTGGACTACATCTCCAAGCCGTTCGACCCGTGGGTGCTGCGCGCGAAGGTGTCGGTCTTCGTCGAGCTGTACATGAAGAACTGCCAGCTCCGGGAGCAGGCGGCGCTGCTGCGCCTGCAGTTGGAGGGCAGCGGCAAGGCCGCGGGCGGCGGCGAGGCCAAGGAGCCGGCGGGTCTGATCGCCGAGCTGTCGGCGCGGCTGGCGGCCGTCGAGGAGCAGGCGGAGGCGCTGTCCAAGCAGCTCGGTGACGAGTCGACGGACGCGGCGGCGGTGGCGACGGCGGCCCATCTGGAGCGCAAGCTCACCGGTTTGCGGCGGGCCCTGGACGCCCTGGAGCCGGGCTCCTCCGGCGCCCGGAACGGGGCGAACTGACCCCGCCCCGCGAAGGCGCCGGACCCGCCCGGCGTGGCGGCCCGTGAGGCCCCGTCAACCCCCGTACCGGAGCTGTCACTTCCACAGCTCTGGCGGGACGACACGATCGGGTGAAGCGGTGGGCACACGTGTCGACCGGCGTCTCCCCCGGTAACCTCACACCCATGGCCTCACGTCCCTCCGCAGCCAAGAAGCAGCCCGCCAGGAAGGCGGCGGCTCCCTCGAAGGCTCCGGCGAGGAAGGCCGCCGCGAAGAAGGCGCCCGCCAAGAAGGCACCGGCCAAGCGGGCGCCCGCGAAGAAGGCCGCGCCCAAGCCGGCGCCCAGTCCGACCGGGGGCGTCTACCGGCTCGCGCGCGCCCTCTGGCTGGGGCTCGCGCACGCCGTCGGCGCCGTCTTCCGCGGCATAGGACAGGGCGCCCGGAACCTGGACCCCGCCCACCGCAAGGACGGCGTGGCGCTGCTGCTGCTCGGTCTCACCCTCATCGTCGCGGCCGGCACCTGGGCCGACCTCAGGGGCCCGGTCGGCGATCTCGTCGAGATCCTGGTGACCGGCGCCTTCGGCCGGCTCGACCTGCTGGTGCCGCTGCTGCTGGGCGGCATGGCCGTGCGCCTCATCCGCCACCCGGAACAGCCGGAGGCCAACGGCCGGATCGTGATCGGCCTGTCCGCGCTGGTCGTCGGCGTGCTCGGGCAGGTGCACATCGCCTGCGGCTCGCCGGCCCGCAGCGCCGGGATGCAGGCGATAAGGGACGCCGGCGGCCTCATCGGCTGGGGCGCGGCGACCCCGCTGTCGTTCATGATGACCGACGTCCTCGCGGTGCCGCTGCTCGTGCTGCTCACCGTCTTCGGCCTGCTGGTCGTCACCGCCACCCCGGTCAACGCCGTCCCGCAGCGACTGCGGGCGCTCGGTGTGCGCCTCGGCCTGCTGCACGACCCGCAGGCGGAGGCCGGCGCCTTCACCGACGACGACGAACGGTACGAGGAGCAGTGGCGCGAGGCGCTGCCCGAGCGTTCCCGCGGGCGGGGCCGGGGCGCCGACCCGCACGACCCCGACGCCGCCGAGCAGGAGGCCCTGGAACGGCGCCGCCGCGGGTCCCGCCGGTCCGCCGCGCCGCAGCCCGACCCGGGCCGGTCGCTGGACGCCGTGGACGTGGCCGCCGCCGCGGCCGCCGCGCTGGACGGCGCCGTGCTGCACGGGATGCCGCCCTCGCCGCTGGTCGCCGACCTCACCCAGGGCGTCACCCCCGGCGACCGCGAGCCGACCACGCCGACCCCGGTGCCGGCCGCCCGCCCCCAGCCGGGCAAGCTCCGCCAGGAGCCGCCCGCGGGGCAGTCGGGCCGGACCCCCGTCCCCGACCTCACCAAGGACCCGCGTCCGCAGGAACGGGAACTTCCGCCGCGCGCCGAGCAGCTCCAGCTCTCCGGCGACATCACCTACTCGCTGCCCTCCCTCGACCTGCTCACCCGCGGCGGGCCCGGCAAGGCGCGCAGCGCCGCCAACGACGCCGTGGTCGACTCGCTGACCACCGTCTTCACCGAGTTCAAGGTCGACGCCCGGGTCACCGGCTTCACCCGCGGCCCGACGGTCACGCGCTACGAGGTCGAACTCGGCCCCGCCGTGAAGGTCGAGCGGATCACCGCCCTGACCAAGAACATCGCGTACGCCGTCGCCAGCCCCGACGTGCGGATCATCAGTCCGATCCCCGGCAAGTCCGCGGTGGGCATCGAGATCCCCAACACCGACCGGGAGATGGTGAACCTCGGGGACGTGCTGCGGCTCGCCGAGTCCGCCGAGGACGACGATCCGATGCTGGTCGCCTTCGGCAAGGACGTCGAGGGCGGCTACGTCATGCACTCCCTGGCGAAGATGCCGCACATGCTGGTCGCCGGCGCCACCGGCTCCGGCAAGTCGTCCTGCATCAACTGCCTGATCACGTCGGTGATGATGCGGGCGACGCCCGAGGACGTACGGATGATCCTCGTCGACCCCAAGCGCGTCGAGCTGACCGCGTACGAGGGCATCCCGCACCTGATCACGCCGATCATCACCAACCCCAAGCGGGCCGCCGAGGCCCTCCAGTGGGTCGTGCGCGAGATGGACCTGCGCTACGACGACCTCGCCGCCTACGGCTACCGGCACATCGACGACTTCAACCGCGCCGTGCGCGAGGGCAAGGTCACCCCGCCCGAGGGCAGCGAACGCGAACTCCAGCCGTACCCGTACCTGCTGGTGATCGTGGACGAGCTGGCCGACCTGATGATGGTCGCCCCCCGGGACGTCGAGGACGCCATCGTCCGCATCACGCAGCTCGCGCGCGCCGCCGGCATCCACCTGGTGCTCGCCACCCAGCGGCCCTCCGTCGACGTCGTCACCGGCCTGATCAAGGCGAACGTGCCCTCCCGGCTCGCGTTCGCCACCTCCTCCCTCGCGGACTCGCGGGTCATCCTCGACCAGCCCGGCGCCGAGAAGCTGATCGGCAAGGGCGACGGACTGTTCCTGCCGATGGGCGCGAACAAGCCGACCCGCATGCAGGGCGCCTTCGTGACCGAGGAGGAGGTCGCGGCGGTGGTCCGGCACTGCAAGGACCAGATGACGCCCGTCTTCCGGGACGACGTGGTCGTCGGCACCCAGCAGAAGAAGGAGATCGACGAGGACATCGGCGACGACCTCGACCTGCTCTGCCAGGCCGCCGAGCTGGTCGTCTCCACCCAGTTCGGCTCGACCTCCATGCTCCAGCGCAAGCTGCGCGTCGGCTTCGCCAAGGCGGGCCGGCTCATGGACCTCATGGAGTCGCGGAGCATCGTGGGACCGAGCGAGGGGTCCAAGGCGC
This sequence comes from Streptomyces sp. SCSIO 75703, assembly GCF_036607905.1. Classification (NCBI taxonomy): domain Bacteria; kingdom Bacillati; phylum Actinomycetota; class Actinomycetes; order Kitasatosporales; family Streptomycetaceae; genus Streptomyces; species Streptomyces sediminicola. The sequence continues at coordinate 1,847,087 of NZ_CP144555.1, read as the reverse complement.
GTGACGTTCTCGTGAAGCCCGACGAACTGGAGGGCGTGCTCGCCGTGATCCGGGGGGAGTCTGAAGGGTAGGCACGGTACGTCGGGGTCCGCCGTCCGGCGGCCCCGGGCGGCCGTCCGGCCGATCGTGACTCACCCGTTAGCGATCATTGAGCAACCGTTTCCCCATGATCTACGTCAACGTGAGGGAAGCCACAAAGAGGTAGTCGACCATCGGGGTGCGGGGCCCATTCCGATGGCGTACGCAGCGCACCGCCCGGTTGCCCCACCCATTTGCACCCCCCCTAGACTGAATCCCCAGCACAGGCGGCTATACGCTCGAAAGGCGCCCCCGTGTCCAACGGCAACTCCCCTGAAAACGAGCGTCCCTTCGAAGACGTTTCCGGCGCAGACCGCCCCTCCGTCGGCAGTGCCCTGCGACGGGCGCGCGTCGACGCCGGGATGACCGTCGACGACGTCAGCACCGCCACCCGTGTCCGCATCGCGATCGTGCACGCCATCGAGGCCGACGACTTCACGCCCTGCGGCGGCGACGTGTACGCCCGCGGCCACATCAGGACGCTGGCCAAGGCGGTCGGGCTGGACCCGGCCGGCCTGGTGGCACGGTTCGACGCCGACCACGGCGGACGCCCGGCCCCGACCTCCGCCGCACCCCTGTTCGAGGCGGAACGCATCCGTCCCGAGCGGCGCGGCCCCAACTGGACCGCCGCCATGGTCGCCGCCATCGTCGCCGTGGTCGGGTTCGTCGGCTTCACGGTCGTCAAGGGCGGCGACGGCGGCGGCTCCGAGGCCAGCGTCGCCGAGGGCGCCCAGCCCAGCGCCGAGGCCACCGCGCCCTCGCCGTCGGCCACGCCCGCCGAACCCCGCCCGGAACCGAGCGACAGCGCCATCGCCGCGGCCCCCCGCGACAAGGTGACCGTCCAGGTCAGCGCCGCCGAGGGCCGGAGCTGGATCTCGGCCAAGGACCACAACGGCCGGCTGCTCTTCGACGGTCTGCTCCAGCAGGGCGACTCCAAGACCTTCCAGGACAGCGAGAAGGTCGACCTCGTCCTCGGCGACGCCGGCGCGATCCAGCTCTACGTCAACGGCAAGAAGATCGACGACGACTTCCAGCCCGGCGCCGTGGAGCGGCTGACCTACACCAAGGGCGACCCGCAGGTCGGCTGAGCCGCCTTCACCGCCCGGCCGGTGAGGCGGGACGGTACCCGGCACCGCCCTCCCCGGGCGTGCGCGGCGGGGCGGCTGCCACGGAGGGGGCACACGGGGGCGACGGGCGGGCCACGCCCCCGTCGACGTGGGGCGTCGGCCGGACGAAGTAGTCTTGAGCGCATGCCTGAAAGCCGTACCGTCGCACTCGTCACCCTTGGCTGCGCCCGTAACGAGGTGGACTCGGAGGAGCTGGCAGGCCGTCTGGAGGCGGACGGCTGGAAGCTCGTCGAGGACGCCGAGGAAGCGGACGTCGCCGTCGTGAACACGTGCGGCTTCGTCGAGGCCGCCAAGAAGGACTCCGTCGACGCCCTCCTGGAGGCCAACGACCTCAAGGGCCACGGCAGGACCCAGGCCGTGGTGGCCGTGGGCTGCATGGCCGAACGCTACGGCAAGGAACTGGCCGAGGCCCTCCCCGAGGCCGACGGCGTGCTCGGCTTCGACGACTACGCCGACATCTCCGACCGGCTGCGGACCATCCTGGGAGGCGGCATCCACGCCGCCCACACCCCCCGCGACCGACGCAAGCTGCTCCCCATCAGCCCCGCCGAACGCCAGGAGGCCGGCGCCGCCGTCGCGCTGCCCGGACACGCCCCCGCCGACCTCCCCGACGGCCTCGCCCCCGCCTCCGGCCCCCGCGCGCCCCTGCGCCGCCGGCTCGACGGCGCCCCGGTCGCCTCGGTGAAGCTCGCCTCCGGCTGCGACCGGCGCTGTTCCTTCTGCGCCATCCCCTCCTTCCGCGGCTCCTTCATCTCGCGCCGCCCCAGCGACGTGCTCAACGAGACCCGCTGGCTGGCCGGACAGGGCGTCCGGGAGATCATGCTGGTCTCCGAGAACAACACCTCCTACGGCAAGGACCTCGGCGACATCCGCCTGCTGGAGTCCCTGCTGCCCGAACTGGCCGAGGTCGACGGCATCGAACGAGTGCGCGTCAGCTACCTCCAGCCCGCGGAGATGCGCCCCGGCCTCATCGAGGTGCTGACCTCCACGCCGAAGGTCGCGCCCTACTTCGACCTGTCCTTCCAGCACTCCGCGCCCGGCGTGCTGCGGGCGATGCGCCGCTTCGGCGACACCGACCGCTTCCTCGAACTGCTCGACACCATCCGGAGCAAGGCCCCCGAGGCCGGCGTGCGCTCCAACTTCATCGTCGGCTTCCCCGGCGAGTCCGACGACGACCTCGCCGAACTGGAGCGGTTCCTCGACCACGCGCGGCTCGACGCCATCGGCGTCTTCGGCTACTCCGACGAGGAGGGCACGGAGGCGGCCACCTACGACGACAAGCTCGACGCCGACGTCGTCGCCGAACGCCTGGACCGGGTCTCCCGGCTGGCCGAGGAACTCGTCTCGCAGCGCGCCGAGGACCGCGTCGGGGAGACCGTCCGCGTGCTGGTGGAATCCGTCGACGAGGAGGAGGGCGTGCACGGCCGCGCCGCCCACCAGGCCCCCGAGACGGATGGCCAGGTGCTCCTCACGAGCGGCGAGGGCCTGCGGGTCGGCCGTATGGTCGACGCGAAGGTGGTCGGCACGGAGGGTGTCGACCTGGTGGCCGAGCCGCTGCACGGTTCATCCGGGCGGAGCGAGGAGGCGGGCAGATGACCGGAGTGCCGGCGTCCGCCGCGGGGGGCTCCCCCGGGGCGCGCGGGACCGGTCCGCGCGCGGTGGCGCGCGCGGCCGAGGGCACCGCCGCGGCGCACGCCCCCGGCGGCGGCCCCGGGCGCGGGTCGCCAGAGCGCGGGTCCGCGGACCGGGGGACCCCGCGGCGGAGGACCGCGGACCGTGGCTCACCGGACCGCGGCCCCCTGGGCCGGGCCGAGGACGGTGCCGCCGGGCCGGGCGTGTCCGAGGACGGCGGGGCCGGGCGGGGGACGGCCGAGGGCGGTGCCGCCGGACGCGGCGCGAAGATCACGGCCGCCGCGGTCAACCAGGCCAGCGTCTGGAACATCGCCAACTTCCTGACCATGCTCCGGCTGCTCCTCGTACCGGCCTTCGTCGCGCTCATGCTCGGCAACGGCGGCTTCGACCCGGCCTGGCGCTCGTTCGCCTGGGCGGCCTTCGCCGTCGCCATGATCACCGACCTGTTCGACGGGCACCTGGCACGCACCTACAACCTCGTCACCGACTTCGGGAAGATCGCCGACCCCATCGCCGACAAGGCGATCATGGGCGCGGCACTGATCTGCCTCTCCGCCCTCGGCGATCTGCCGTGGTGGGTGACGGCGGTCATCCTCGGCCGGGAACTCGGGATCACCCTCCTGCGTTTCCTCGTCATCCGGTACGGCGTCATCCCGGCGAGCCGGGGCGGCAAGCTGAAGACCCTCACCCAGGGCGTGGCCGTCGGCATGTACGTGCTGGCGCTCACGGGACCCCTGGCCACCCTGAGGTTCTGGGTGATGGCCGCCGCCGTGGTGCTCACGGTGGCCACCGGACTGGACTACGTACGGCAGGCGGTCCTGCTGCGCCGGCGGGGAATCGCCGAGCGCGCGGCGGCGTTGAAGGAGACGGACGGGTGAGTTCACCGGCCGCGGAAGTGGTGCGGCTGCTCACGGCGCAGGGCCGGACCCTCGCGGTCGCGGAGTCGCTCACGGGCGGCCTGGTGGCGGCGGGGATCACGGACGTGCCGGGCGCCTCCCGGGTCTTCCGGGGCGCGGTCACCCCCTACGCGACGGAGCTGAAGCGGGACCTGCTCGGCGTCGACGCCGAACTGCTCGCCCAGCGGGGAGCGGTGGACCCGCAGGTCGCCGCCCAGATGGCGGCAGGCGTACGGCGGCTGCTCGGTGCCGACTGGGGCCTGGCCACGACGGGCGTCGCCGGCCCGGACCCCCAGGACGGACAGCCGGTCGGCACGGTCTACGTGGCCGTCGAGGGGCCGGCCGGCGGATCATTCGGGACGAATGAGGGTTCCGCCTCTGGCGGAAAAGTGGAGGAGCTGCGGTTGAACGGCAACCGCGCGGAAATTCGTATGGAGAGCGTACGGAGCGTGCTCGCCCTTCTCCTCACGGAGCTGGCGGGCGAACAGACCGGGAACGAGCGGGCACAGGATACGGAACGGAACGGGGGGTTTTGATGTTTACAGCCCAGAGAGAACACGACATCGCTCCCCGCACGGCCGCTGCGCGAGGCGGTACGGTGGGGCGAGAAGGATGCGGTTACGCGGCCCGAGGAGGGAGCCACCGATGATTCTGCTCCGTCGCCTGCTGGGTGACGTGCTGCGTCGGCAGCGCCAGCGTCAGGGCCGTACCCTGCGTGAAGTCTCCTCGTCCGCCCGTGTCTCGCTCGGCTACCTCTCCGAGGTGGAGCGGGGGCAGAAGGAGGCTTCCTCCGAACTGCTCTCCGCCATCTGCGACGCGCTGGACGTGCGGATGTCCGAGCTGATGCGCGAGGTCAGCGACGAACTCGCCCTCGCCGAGCTGGCCCAGTCCGCCGCCGCCACGCCCAGTGAGACCGTGCCCGCCCCGGTGCGTCCGATGCTGGGCCCCGTGTCGGTGACCGGTGTGCCGCCGGAGCGGGTGACCATCAAGGCGCCCGCCGAGGCCGTGGACGTCGTCGCCGCCTGATCGTCGAGCGCGTGCGCGCGGGACGGCCCGCCGTCCGTCCGGCACGTGTGAGGCCCCGGCCGGGGTTCTCCGGGAGAACCGGAGAGGTGCGGTCGGGGTTTTTGCGTGCCCGCGCCCTCCCCGCGCCGCGGGTGCCGGTTGCCGGTCCCCTGCGCTGCGGTCATCGTGGAGGGACACAGTGGCGGGGGGCGAACCGGCGGAGGTGTGCCCATGTACGTCGTGAAGAGCCCGTTGTCCGACGCGAACCTGAAGACCGTGTCCGAGGCCCTGCAAGGGGCCCTCGTCGACCTGGTGGACCTGTCCCTGGTGGCGAAGCAGATCCACTGGAACGTGGTCGGGCAGCGGTTCCGATCCGTGCACCTGCAACTCGACGAGGTCGTCGCCACCGCGCGCGCCCACTCCGACACCGTCGCGGAGCGCGCCTCCGCCCTCGGCGTCTCGCCCGACGGCCGGGCCGCCACCGTGGCCGTCGGCAGCGGCATCGGGGTCACCCCGGAGGGCTGGGTCGACGACACCGCCGCGGTCGGGACCATCGTGGAGGCGCTGGGCGCGGTCATCGACCGGATGCGGGAGCGGATCGCGGCGACCGGGGAGCCCGACCCGGTGAGCCAGGACATCTTCATCCAGGTCACGGCGGACCTCGAGAAGCAGCATTGGATGTTCCAGGCCGCGAACGGATGACCCCCGCGCGCGGCCTGCGCCGTGCCGCCGCGCTGACCGGCGGTGCCCTGTGGTGGTGGGCGGTGCTGCGTCTCGCGTTCGCTGCCGACGCCGGGGTGCTGGAAGGAGCGGTCGCGACCGGTGGGTGGGGGCTGAGCGTGCTGCCTGTCCACTGCGTGCCGAAGGCGCAGGCGGTGGGCGCGCTGGCCACGGGGCGGTGGCGGCGGGCCTGGCGGTCGGGCGCGGCACCGGGGGCCCGGCCGGGGCTGTGCTCGCGCGCCGAGGGTGGTGGCGCGGGACCACGGCCGGGCTCGGGCGGTGGCGGCGGGGCGGTGCCGGGGAGTGGTGCGGTGCCCGAGGACGGCGGGGCGCAGGGCTGAGGCCGCCGGGGTCAGGTGCCTCGTGCGGTGCCGGGGCCACGGGGGCGGCGGGTCCGGGGCCGTGGGGCGGGGCCCCGCTGGCAGACCGGGCACCAGTACGTGGGGCGCTCGCGCGAGCCGTCGCCCTGGTCGGCCACCCGGACGGACGTGCCGCAGCGCGCGCAGGGCCGCGGGGCGCGGCCGTAGACGAAGAGGTCCTGGCCGCGCAGGGGAGTGGTGCGACGCACCGGGCGGTCGCGGTTGGCCTCCAGCAGCCGGTGCGCGAGGAGCGGGACACTCTCGGCGAGCCCGGCGGGCAGCTCACCGACGGGCAGCCAGGGCGTGACGCCGAGCAGGAAGCACAGCTCGCTCTTGTAGACATTGCCGACGCCCGCCAGGTTGCGCTGGTCGAGCAGGGCCTCCCCGAGGGGGCGGGACGGATCGGCGCGCAGGTTGGCGAGGGCCTGCGCGGGGTCCCAGTCGGGGCCGAGCAGATCGGGGCCGAGGTGGCCGACGGCCCGGTCCTCGTCGGCGGTGCGCAGCAGTTCCAGCACGGGCAGGCGGTAGCCGACGGCGGTGCGGTCGGGAGTGCCGAGGATCGCGCGGATCCGGTGTGCCGGTCCGCCGCTCCAGCGTCGTCCGGGGGCGTACACCTTCCAGGCACCGTCCATCCCGAGGTGCGAGTGCAGGGTCAGCCCGCCCTCGATCCGGGTGAGCAGGTGCTTGCCGCGCGCGGTGACGTCCAGGACCCGGCGCCCGGTGAGGTCGGCCGTGGCGTACCGGGGCACGCGCAGGTCGCCGCGGATCAGCTCGCCGCCCGCCAGTGCCTCGTGCAGACGGCGGGCGGCCTGCCGGACCGTGTCTCCTTCGGGCATGCTCCCAGGGTGGCAGGCTCACGCCCGGATGCGCAGGCCGCGCGGGGTGGCGATGAAGCCGGCCTCCTCCAGCAGGGTGCCGAAGGGCGAGGTCAGGGCGGCGGAACCGTTGATCCGCTCGACGGTGACCGTGCCGAGGGAGCCCGCACGGGCGGCCTCGGACAGGGCCTTCGTGGCCGCGCGCAGCCGGGGGTCACCCGTCGGCGGGGCCTCCGGGCCGGTGGGCCAGAGCAGCACGGTCTTGCCGCCGCGCTCCATGTACAGGGCCAGTTCGCCGTCGACGAGCACCACCAGTGAGCCCGCCTTGCGGCCCGGCTTGTGCGTGGCGCCGGGCGGGGGATCGGGCCAGGTCAGGGCGGCGCCGTAGGCGTTGGCGGGATCGGCGGCGGCCAGGACGACGGCACGGGGCCCGGCGCCGGGACGGGCCCGGCCGCGGAAGCCGTCGCCCTGGCCCGGGTCGTACCCGGTGCCGTATCCGCCGGTGTCGCCGTAGCCGCCGCGGGGACCGCCCGCGCCCGGTTCGGCGTACCCGTGGGCGGAGGCGGGGTCACCGGGCGGGAACTCGTCGAGGGACCAGTCGCCGGTGCCGGTGCCGGTGCCGTCGGGGCCGGCCGGCGGCGCGGGGGGCGGGCCGTCGCCCCGCTCGCGGGCGTTGGCCACCGCGCGCAGCCGGTCCACGGCGCCCTCCATGGCGAACTGGGCCGCTCCCAGCCCCTCCACCACGTAGCCCCGCCGGGCCTGGCCGCTCTCCTCGAAGACGGCCAGCACCCGGTACACCGCCGAGAAGCCGCCCTCGACGCCCTCCGCGCCGACCGCGCCGCGCGTCACCACCCCGTGCCGGTCCAGCAGCGTGCGGGCCAGGGCGTGGGCGCGCACGGTCGTGTCGCCCTCCCGCTCCGGCAGCAGCGACCAGCGGCCCGCCACCGTGGGCGGCCCGGTGCGGGAGGCGCCGCGGGCGGCGGCCGTCAGCGTGCCGTACCGCCCGCGGGGCACCGCGCGCCGGGCCCGGTGGGCGGTGGAGCCGGCGGTGCGGCCCGAGCCCAGCAGGGCGCGCAGCGGTGCCAGGGTGTCGTTCGTCAGCCGTCCGGACCAGGCCAGGTCCCACAGGGCGTCGGCGAGCTGCGGATCGGTGGAGTCCGGGTGGGTGGTGGCACGGACCTGGTCGGCGATCTGCCGGAAGAAGAGCCCGTAGCCGCCGGAGAGGGCGTCCAGGACGGATTGGTGCAGGGCGGTCTGCTCCAGGGGCTGCGGGGGCGGCAGCAACAGCGGCGCCGCGTCCGCCAGGTAGAGCGAGACCCAGCCGTCCTTGCCGGGAAGGGAGCCCGCCCCGGCCCACACCACCTCGCCGGAGGCGGTCAGCTCGTCCAGCATCGCCGGGGTGTACCCGCCCACCCGGGACGGCAGCACCAGCTTCTCCAGGGCCGAGGCGGGCACGGAGGCGCCCTGCAACTGTTCGATGGCCCGCACCAGCCCGTCCACGCCGCGCAGGGTGTGCCCCCGCCCGATGTGCTGCCACTGGGGCAGGAACTGGCCCAGCGCGGCGGGCGGGGCTGGTTCCAGCTCCTGGCGGAGCGCCGCCAGCGACCGCCGGCGCAGCCTGCGCAGCACCGTGGCGTCGCACCACTCCTGGCCGATGCCCGCCGGATGGAACTCGCCCTGCACCACCCGGCCGGCCGCCCCCAGCCGCTGCAGGGCACCCTCGGTGACCGCGACGCCCAGGCCGAAACGCTCCGCCGCCGTCACCGAGGTGAACGGGCCGTGCGTGCGGGCGTGGCGGGCGAGGAGGTCCCCCAGGGGGTCCTTCACCGGCTCGGTGAACGCCTCGGGCACGCCCACCGGCAACGCCGTGCCCAGCGCGTCGCGCAGCCGGCCGGCGTCCTCGATCGCCGCCCAGCGGTCCTCGCCCGCGACGCGTACCGGGATCACCCGCCGGGCGGCGGCCAGCTCCCGCACCCATCCCGGCTCGGCACCCCGCCGGGCCAGCTCGTCGTCGGCGAGCGGGCCGAGCAGCCGCAGCACGTCCGCGACGCCCTCCGGGTCCTTGATCCGGCGGTCCTCGGTGAGCCACTGCAACTCGCGTTCCAGCTCGGTGAGCACGTCCGCGTCCAGCAGCTCGCGCAGCTCCGCCTGGCCCAGCAGCTCGGCCAGCAGCCGCGAGTCCAGGGAGAGCGCCGCCGCACGGCGCTCGGCGAGCGGCGAGTCCCCCTCGTAGAGGAACTGGGCGACGTACCCGAACAGGAGCGAGCGGGCGAAGGGCGACGCCTCCGGGGTGGTGACCTCGACCAGGCGCACCCGGCGGGACTCCAGGTCGCCCATCAGCTCGGCGAGCCCCGGCACGTCGAAGACGTCCTGGAGGCATTCGCGGACCGCCTCCAGCACGATCGGGAACGAGCCGTACTCGCTCGCCACCTCCAGCAACTGGGCGGCGCGCTGGCGCTGCTGCCACAGCGGGGTGCGCCGCCCCGGGCTGCGGCGCGGCAGCAGCAGGGCGCGGGCCGCGCACTCGCGGAACCGGGAGGCGAACAGGGCCGAGCCGCCCACCTGGTCGGTGACGACCCGGTCGACCTCGCCCTTGTCGAAGACGACGTCGGCCGCGCCGACCGGCGCCTGCTCCGCGTCGTACTCCGTGCCGGGCCGCGCCGGGGCCTGGTCGAGCAGGTCCAGGCCCATCAGGTCGGCGTCCGGCAGGCGCAGCACGATGCCGTCGTCGGCGTGCATGACCTGCGCGTCCATGCCGTACCGCTCGGAGAGGCGGGCGCCGAGCGCGAGCGCCCAGGGGGCGTGCACCTGGGCGCCGAAGGGGGAGTGGACCACGACCCGCCAGTCGCCCAGTTCGTCCCGGAAGCGCTCCACGACGATCGTGCGGTCGTCGGGGACGTGCCCGCACGCCTCGCGCTGTTCGTCGAGGTAGGCCAGCACGTTGTCGGCGGCCCACGCGTCGAGTCCGGCGGTGAGCAGGCGCAGCCGGGCGTCCTCCCGGCCGAGGGAGCCGACCTCGCGCAGGAAGGCGCCGAGCGCGCGGCCCAGCTCCAGGGGGCGGCCCAGTTGGTCGCCCTTCCAGAAGGGCAGCCTGCCCGGCACGCCCGGGGCGGGGGAGACCAGCACGCGGTCGCGGGTGATGTCCTCGATGCGCCAGGAACTGGTGCCGAGCGTGAAGACGTCCCCGACCCGCGACTCGTAGACCATCTCCTCGTCCAGCTCGCCGACCCGGCCGCCGCCCTTCTTCGGGTCGGCGCCGGCGAGGAAGACCCCGAAGAGGCCCCGGTCCGGGATGGTGCCGCCGGAGGTGACGGCGAGCCGCTGGGCGCCGGGCCGGCCCGTGACCGTGCCGGCGACCCGGTCCCAGACCACGCGCGGGCGCAGCTCGGCGAAGGCGTCGGAAGGGTAGCGGCCCGCGAGCATGTCCAGGACGGCGGTGAACGCCGACTCCGGGAGCGAGGCGAAGGGGGCGGCCCGGCGGACCACGGTGAGCAGGTCGTCGGCCTGCCAGGTGTCCAGCGCGGTCATCGCGACGAGCTGCTGGGCGAGGACGTCCAGCGGGTTCGCCGGGATGCGCAGGGACTCGATGGCGCCGGTGCGCATCCGCTCGGTGACCACCGCGGCCTGCACGAGGTCGCCGCGGTACTTCGGGAAGACCACGCCCGTGGAGACGGCGCCGACCTGGTGCCCGGCCCGCCCGACGCGCTGGAGACCGGAGGCGACGGACGGCGGGGACTCGACCTGGACGACCAGGTCGACGGCGCCCATGTCGATGCCCAGCTCCAGGCTGGAGGTGGCCACCACCGCGGGCAGGCGGCCCGCTTTCAGGTCCTCCTCGACGAGGGAGCGCTGCTCCTTGGAGACCGAGCCGTGGTGGGCGCGGGCGAGCACGGGCGGGGCGCCCTGGGCGGCGCCCGAGCCGCCCATCAGCTCGGCCGGGGAATGGTGCTCGGCCGGAGGCTCGCCGGTGGCCCGTTCGTACGCGATCTCGTTGAGCCGGTTGCACAGGCGCTCGGCGAGGCGCCGGGAGTTGGCGAAGACGATCGTGGAGCGGTGTGCCTGCACGAGGTCGGCGATGCGCTCCTCGACGTGGGGCCAGATCGACGGCCGCTCGGCGTTCGCGTCCGCGTCGGCCGCCGGGGAGCCGCCCAGCTCTCCCATGTCCTCGACCGGGACGACGACGGAGAGGTCGAACTCCTTGCCCGAGTCGGGCTGCACGATCTCGACCTTGCGCCGCGGCGACAGGAACCGGGCCACCTCGTCCACCGGGCGGACCGTCGCCGACAGGCCGATGCGCCGGGCCGGCCTCGGCAGCAGCTCGTCGAGGCGCTCCAGGGAGAGCGCGAGGTGGGCGCCGCGCTTGGTGCCCGCCACCGCGTGCACCTCGTCGAGGATCACGGTCTCCACACCGGTCAGCGCGTCCCGCGTGGCCGAGGTGAGCATGAGGAACAGGGACTCCGGGGTGGTGATCAGGATGTCCGGCGGGCGGGTGGACAGCGCGCGGCGCTCGGCGGCCGGGGTGTCGCCGGAGCGGATGCCGACCTTGATCTCCGGCTCGGGAAGGCCGCGCCGTACCGACTCCTGCCGGATGCCGGTCAGCGGACTGCGCAGATTGCGCTCGACGTCGACCGCGAGGGCCTTGAGCGGGGAGATGTACAGCACGCGGCAGCGCTTCTTGGAGTCGGCGGGCGGCGGCACCGACGCCAGCCGGTCCAGCGCGGCGAGGAAGGCGGCCAGCGTCTTCCCCGAGCCGGTGGGGGCGACCACCAGCACGTCCGAGCCCCGGCCGATGGCCCGCCACGCGCCCGCCTGGGCGGCGGTGGGCGCGGAGAAGGCCCCCGTGAACCAGCCGCGGGTCGCGGGGGAGAAGCCGTCCAGGGCTCGGGGTGCGGAGCTGACCATGGCTCCATCCTGCACCCGGCCACCGACAGTCGTCCTGAGCGGGACGAACGCGGATGACGGGGGCGAGAGGAGGGTGCGGCGACGCCGGACGCGGCGGCGCGGCCCCGGCGCCGGGGCGGCTCGCGGACGGCCCGGCGCCCCGCGGCCGGCGCCCGGCGGCCCCCGTGGACCGACCTGGTGGTCCCTGCCGCGGCCTCCGTGGAGCGACCTGGAGGCCCCCGCCGCGGCCCCCGTGGACCCGGACCTGTGGTCCGCCGTGGCACCCGTGGACGGCCCGGCGGCCCCCGCGCCCCGTGGCGGAGAATGACGGCATGGCGGGAACGGACGAGCGGGCACGGCACTGGCGGTACGAGGAACTGCCCGGTGTCGACCTGCTCCGTGCCCGGTACGTACGCAAGAGCTTCGTCCGGCACACCCACGAGCACTTCGTCATCGCCGCCATCGCCGCCGGCGTCGAGATCTTCCACCACGGCGGCGGCGACCAGTACGCCGCCGCCGGCACGCTCGCCCTCGTCAACCCCGACACCCCGCACACCGGCCGCGCCGGCGTGCCCGAGGGATGGCGTTACGGCGCCGTGTACCCCTCGCCCGACGTGGTCGCCGCCATCGCCGCCGAGACCACCACGCTGCGCGGCACCCCCGGCTTCGTCCGGCCCGTCCTCGACGACCCCCACACCGTCGAACTCGTGCACAAGGTGCTGCGCGCCACCGACGAGGGCAACGCCCTGGCCGCCGACACCCTGCTCAGGGTCGCGGTGACCCGGCTGCTGCGCCTGAACGGCGGGCCGCTGCCCCGGCGGGACGTGCGCAGCGCGGGCGCCCGCACGGCCGCACGCGCGCGTGCCCTGCTGGAGGAGCGGCTGGCCGGACCGCCCAGCCTGGAGGAACTCGCCGGAGAACTCGGCAGCAGCCCCTTCGCCCTGCTGCGCGCCTTCCGGGACGCCTACGGCATGCCGCCCCACACCTGGCTGACCGACGCCCGGGTGCGCCGGGCGCGGCGCCTGCTGGACGCCGGGACCCCGCCCTCCGAGACGGCGGCCGCCGTCGGCTTCACCGACCAGCCCCACCTGAACCGCCACTTCACCCGGATCGTGGGCGTGCCTCCGGGCGCCTACCAGCGGGAGCGCAAGAACGTACAAGACACGGGCCGGGGTCTTCTCCTACCGTCTCGGGCGTGAGAGAACAGACAGCCGTCCCGGACACGGACGCCGGAGCGAAGCCGGACGCCGCCGTCGTACGGGACGCACTCGGGGTGGGGGTCGCCGTCGGCCTGTCCGGGTTCGCCTTCGGGGTGACCTCGGCGGGCAGCGGACTGACGCTCCTGCAGACCTGCGCGCTCAGCCTCCTGGTGTTCACCGGGGCCTCCCAGTTCGCGCTCGTCGGCGCGCTCGCGGCCGGCGGGAACCCGCTCACGGCCGCGGCGGGCGCCTTCTTCCTGGGCGTACGCAACGCCTTCTACGGGCTGCGGCTGTCGCAGTTGCTGGCCCTGCCGCGCGTGGTGCGGCCGTTCGCCGCCCAGTGGGTCATCGACGAGACGACCGCCGTGGCCCTCGCCCAGCCCACCCGGCGCGGCGTCCGGATCGGGTTCGCCGTCACCGGGGTCACGCTGTACGTGCTGTGGAACCTGACCACGCTGCTCGGCGCGCTGGGCGCGGAGGCGCTCGGCGACACCGACGCCTGGGGACTGGACGCGGCCGGTCCCGCGGTCTTCCTCGCGCTGCTCGCACCGATGCTGAAGACCACGACCGAGCGCGCGACCGCCGCCCTGGCCGTCGTGCTCGGGCTCGGACTGCTGCCCGTCCTGCCCGCCGGGGTGCCCGTCCTGGTGGCCGCGCTCGCCGCGCCGGCCGTCCTGTGGGCGCGGGGCCGCCGCTCCGGTGGCTCCGCCGGCACGCCGGGGGAGGAGCCGCGGTGAACATCTGGATCGCCATCGGTGTCACCGCCGTCGGCTGCTACGCCGTCAAGCTGCTCGGACTGCTCGTCCCGGCGGGCGCGCTGGAACGCCCCCTGGTCAAACGACTGGCCGCCCTGCTGCCCGTCGCCCTGCTCGCCGCGCTCACCGCCCAGCAGACCTTCGCCGACGGGCACGCCCTCGTCCTGGACGCGCGGGCCGCCGGAGTGGCCGCCGCCGCGGTGGCCCTGGTGCTGCGCGCCCCGTTCCTGGTCGTCGTCGCGGCGGCCGTGGTGGTGACCGCCGGGGTGCGGGCCCTGGGCGGCTGAGGCGGTCGTCGCTCAGCCGGGGAGGCGGCCGTGGGACCGCAGGGTGAGCAGCGCGTCGAGCGTCGCCCCCGGGCGGGCCTCCCGGTCGGCCGAGGCGCTCCCCAGGGGGTCGGTGACGGGCCAGCCGCCGTCCTCCTGCTGTGCCGCCACGAGGACGTCCAGGGAGCGGGCCATCTCGGTGTCCGTGAACCACGCGCGGGCCAGGGAACCCGGCGTGCGCGCGTAGTCGTGCGGGAAGCGGCGCCCGCCCGGGACCCGGCCCGGCAGGGCCCGGCGGGCGTGCCGGGCGTCCGGCTCCAGCACGGCGAGCCGCCGTACCCGCACCAGGCGGCCCAGCCGGTCCGCGGCGGCACGCGCGCGCGGGCGGTCGGGCACGGAGTCCAGGAAGGCCAGCGCGGCCTCCACCTCGCGGGGGTGCGTGGCCTCCGTCGACTCGACAGCGTCCCAGCAGAAGTCGGTGGCACGGAACAGCCAGGCGTGCCACACCTCGTTGCGGTGCAGCAGCCCGACGACCGGCGCGGTGGCGAGCAGGTCGCCGAGCGAGCCGGGCGCGACGCGCCCCGTGTGCTCGCCCGCCGGCAGCGCCCCGTCGGCGGTGGAGACGGAGGTGAGGTAGCGGCACACGCGCTCGACCCGCTGGCCGCCGCACCGCCCGATGGCGTCCAGCACGGCGAGGGCCCGCGCGGCGTGCCGAGGCCGGCTCGCCGGACCGCGCAGACCGGGCTCCAGCGCGTGGCCGTACCCGCCGTCCTCGTTGCGGTAGGCGTCCAGGGCGGTCTCCACCGGGTCGGCGCCCTGGCCGCGGAAGTGGTGGGCGAACAGGCGCTGCTCCAGCACCCGCGCGGTGAGCCAGACGAAGTGCTCCGCGCGCGTGAGCGGGGAGCGTGCCGGGGAGGCCGGGGGGAGGGGGGAAGCATCCGTAGCTGCCATGCGACAGACCGTAGGGCGCAAAGCGGTCTCGGCACCCGGTCCCGGCCGCGGGCCCACTCGCACGGGGCGCGATACTGGACGCATGCGGTTGACGGTCTTCTGGCAGCGGATGACGGATCACTTCGGTCCGGGATACGCCGACACCTTCGCGCGCGACCATGTCATGAACGAGCTGGGAGGGCGTACCGTGCACGAGGCCCTGGACGCCGGCTGGGACGCGAAAGAGGTGTGGCGGGTCGTCTGCACGGTGATGGACGTCCCCCCGGAACGGCGCTGACCGCACCCGAGGAGGCCCGGACGGGTCCTGGCCCTCCGCCACGTGGGTGAGACTTGGTCCCGTGGCACCGAATGACCAGAGCGGGCAGGACGCCCGGCACGCATCCCCGCCCGGCCCGACGCCGCCCGCCCCGCCTCCGGGCGGCCTCTCGGGCACGAGTTCCGGCATGCCCCGCTGGCTGCCGCGCGCCATGGTGCTGGCGCTCGCCCTGGTGGCCGCCTTCCAGTTGGGCAGTTGGGCGTTCCACCAGCTCACGGGCCTGCTGGTCAACGCCCTCATCGCGTTCTTCCTCGCGCTCGCCGTGGAGCCCGCGGTGAGCTGGATGGCCGCGCGCGGCATGCGGCGCGGGCTCGCCACGTTCCTGGTGTTCCTCGCCGTGCTGATCGCCGCCGCCGGGTTCGTGACCCTGCTCGGCTCGATGCTGGCCGGTCAGATCGTCAAGATGGTGGAGGACTTCCCGGAGTACCTCGACTCCGTCATCAACTGGATCAACAGCCACTTCCACACCGAGCTGAGACGGGTGGACATCCAGGAGGGCCTGCTCCGCTCCGACTGGCTGCGCACCTACGTGCAGAATGGCGCCAGCGGCGTCCTGGACGTGTCCGCGCAGGTCCTCGGGGGCCTCTTCCGGCTGCTGACCATAGCGCTCTTCTCGTTCTACTTCGCCGCGGACGGGCCCCGGCTGCGGCGCGCGCTCTGCTCCGTCCTGCCGCCCGCCCGCCAGTCCGAGGTGCTGCGCGCGTGGGAGATCGCCGTGGACAAGACCGGCGGCTACCTCTACTCGCGCGGGCTGATGGCGTTGATCTCCGGCATCGCGCACTACGTGGTCCTCGAGGTCCTGGAGGTGCCCTACGCGCCCGCCCTCGCGGTGTGGGTGGGCCTGGTGTCGCAGTTCATCCCCACCATCGGCACGTACCTCGCGGGCGCGCTGCCCATGCTGATCGCCTTCACCGTCGACCCCTGGTACGCGCTGTGGGTACTGGCCTTCGTGGTGATCTACCAGCAGTTCGAGAACTACGTCCTGCAGCCCAAGCTGACCTCGAAGACCGTGGACATCCACCCCGCGGTCGCCTTCGGCTCGGTCATCGCCGGCACCGCCCTGCTGGGCGCGGTCGGGGCGCTCATCGCGATCCCGGCCGTCGCCACGCTCCAGGCGTTCCTCGGCGCCTACGTCAGGCGGTACGACGTCGCCGACGACCCGCGCGTCCACGGGCGCCGGGGCCGGGGCGCGGAGCCGGGGGCGGCCACGCGGATGCGGCGGCTGTGGGGCCGGCGAGCGGGCGCGGAGCCGTCCGGGGCGGACGGCGGCGGGGGCGGCCCGGCGTCCTGAGCGGGCCGGGGCCGGGCATCGCCCGGCCCTCCGGCCGGGGTCCGGCTCCCGGTCTCGTTCCCTCGAAGGGGGTGCGTGGCGCGCTTGACACGAAAATCGAACATCTATTCTCATGGGGGTTCCGGCACGGTCCGCGACGGGTGCGGAGGCCGGGGCCGAGGGGAGAGATGCCCGAGTTATCCACAGGCCGGACCGGCCTCGGGGCGCATTGTCAGTGGCAGGCATTAGCGTCTGAGACGTGAAGCGATCGAATCAAGCAAACCGGGTGGAACCCATGGCAGGAACCGACCGCGAGAAGGCCCTGGACGCCGCTCTCGCACAGATTGAACGGCAATTCGGCAAGGGCGCGGTCATGCGCATGGGCGACCGCACGAGGGAGCCCATCGAGGTCATCTCGACCGGCTCCACCGCGCTCGACGTCGCCCTCGGCGTGGGCGGCCTCCCCCGCGGCCGGGTCGTGGAGATCTACGGCCCCGAGTCCTCCGGCAAGACGACCCTGACCCTGCACGCGGTGGCGAACGCGCAGAAGGCCGGCGGCCAGGTCGCCTTCGTGGACGCGGAGCACGCCCTCGACCCCGAGTACGCCAAGAAGCTCGGCGTCGACATCGACAACCTGATCCTCTCCCAGCCGGACAACGGCGAGCAGGCCCTGGAGATCGTGGACATGCTGGTCCGCTCCGGCGCCCTCGACCTCATCGTCATCGACTCCGTCGCCGCGCTCGTGCCGCGTGCGGAGATCGAGGGCGAGATGGGCGACAGCCACGTCGGCCTCCAGGCCCGCCTGATGAGCCAGGCCCTGCGGAAGATCACCAGCGCGCTCAACCAGTCCAAGACCACCGCGATCTTCATCAACCAGCTCCGCGAGAAGATCGGCGTGATGTTCGGCTCCCCCGAGACCACCACCGGTGGCCGGGCGCTGAAGTTCTACGCCTCGGTGCGCATCGACATCCGCCGCATCGAGACCCTCAAGGACGGCACGGAAGCGGTCGGCAACCGCACCCGCTGCAAGGTCGTCAAGAACAAGGTCGCGCCCCCCTTCAAGCAGGCCGAGTTCGACATCCTCTACGGCCAGGGCATCAGCCGTGAGGGCGGTCTGATCGACATGGGCGTGGAGCACGGCTTCGTCCGCAAGGCCGGCGCCTGGTACACGTACGAGGGCGACCAGCTCGGCCAGGGCAAGGAGAACGCGCGCAACTTCCTCAAGGACAACCCGGACCTGGCCAACGAGATCGAGAAGAAGATCAAGGAGAAGCTGGGCGTCGGCGTACGGCCCGAGGAGACGACGGCGGCCGAGCCGGCCGCGGACGCCGCCGCTGAGGCCGCGGCTCCGGCCGTCCCCGCCCCCACGGCGGCCAAGACCGCCAAGTCCAAGGCCGCGGCGGCCAAGAGCTGATCCGTGACACGACGAACCGACTGGTCCGAGTACGCCCGCCAGGACATCGCCCCGTCCGAGCGTGAGCGCACCCGACCGGGCGGCCGGAACACCGCCGGCCCGGAGGGCGACGGGTACGGCGGGTACCCCGCCCGAGCAGGAGGCGGCCCGTACGGGACGGACGCGTTCGCCGACGGCGCGGACGGCCCGTTCCCGGAGTACGGCGACGCCGAGCCGTACGGTACGGGTGCCGTCGGCGGGGCGCGACGGACCGGGGGGCGGAACCGGGCCGATGCCCGGGGGCGGGGGCGGCGCGGGTCCGCCGGGCCGCCCACCGAGGACGGAGGCGACGCTTCCTCGTCGAGGGCCGAGAAGGAGGAGCCTCCGCGGGACCCGGTCGAGCAGGCACGGGCCATCTGCCTGCGCCTGCTCACCGGGACCCCGCGCACCCGCGGCCAGCTCGCCGACGCCCTCCGCAAACGGGAGATCCCCGAGGAAGCCGCCGAGGAGGTGCTGTCCCGCTTCGAGGAGGTCGGCCTGATCGACGACGGCGCCTTCGCACGGGCCTGGGTGGAGTCCCGCCACCACGGGCGCGGACTGGCCCGGCGCGCACTCGCCCGGGAGCTGCGCACCAAGGGCGTCGACTCCGCCGCCATCGACGAGGCCGTCTCCCGGGTCGACTCCGCACAGGAGGAGGAGACCGCCCGCGACCTCGTCGCCCGGAAGCTGCGCGCCACCCGGGGCCTCGACCGGGACAGGCGGCTGCGCCGTCTCGCGGGAATGCTGGCCCGCAAGGGCTACCCGGAGGGCATGGCCCTTCGCGTGGTCCGCCAGGCACTGGAGGAGGAGGGGGAGGACACCGAGCACCTCGACGAGGGGTACTGAGGCCCGGCCGACGCGGTCGAGGCCGGAGCAACGCGCAGCAGACAACGGCCCCCTGCCCGCGGACATCCCCAGGCGGGACCGCCGCCGGTCCGGTCCCCGCACGGTCCGCTACCGGCTGTCGCCGCCCGCCGGTCACCACACCTGTCCGCGGCGTTCCGCGACACTGGACCGTGCCTTCGGCGCGGGGGCGGACCCGGTGCCTACGCCGACGTGACCGGGAGGCCCGCCGCCCGCCACGCCTGGAAGCCGCCGATCAGGTCGGTCGCCCGGTACAGGCCGAGGCGGTGCAGGGAGTCCGCGGCGAGGCTGGACGCGTAGCCCTCGTCGCACACCACGACGACCCTCAGGTCGTGGCGCGTGGCCTCGGGAACGCGGTGGCCGCCCCACGGGTCGAGGCGCCACTCGAGTTCGTTGCGCTCGATCACCAGCGCCCCCGGGATCACGCCGTCCCGCTCCCGCAGAGCGGTGTACCGGATGTCCACGAGCAGCGCCTCGCCGGCGCCGACGGCCTCGTACGCGGTGCGCGCGTCGACACGCCGGTAGCCGCGGCGTACGCGTTCCAGGAGGGCGTCGATCCCGACCGGCCGGTTCACCGCCAGTCCTCCGGGCGCTCGACCTGCTCCAGCCGGAGCGTCCGCCCGCTGCGGCTGTAACGGCGGATGCGCGGCAGGGGCGGGTGGTAGGCGTGGACGGAGACGGCGTGCCGGTCGGGGGAGGTGTTGAGCACCTCGTGCACGTGGTGGAGGCCGAAGGCGCGGCCGGTACCGGCGGGCAGGAGGCGCTCTCGGTCGACGCCGTCGGCGAGTTCGAGGGCGCGCCAGCCATCGGTGGGCAGGCGGGCGGCGAGCGCGTTCTCGCGGAGTTCGCCGGCCGCCGTGACGAAGGCGCCCAGCGAGTCGGCGTGATCGTGCCAGCCGGTGCCGGTGCCGGGCGGCCAGCCGATCAGCCAGGCCTCACTGCCGCCGGGGCCGTCCAGCCGCAGCCAGGTGCGGTCGTCGGGGGAGAGGGGGAGCGAGGCGACGAGCGCGGTGTCGGCGGCGGCCCGGCGGGCGAAGTCGAGGAGCCGGGCCTCGGTGGGCGCGGGGGCGTCCGGGCCGGACCGGGCGGGGGAGGAGAGGGCAGGGGCGGTGGAGGGGGCAGACACGGGGTGACCGTCCTGAAAGTTCGCGCGGGGCGCGCCGCGGCGCGAGGCGGCGGCGCGCGGAGAGGGAGGCGATGTCAGCGGGAGGGGCGACACACGCAGCCCGCGTAGCGGACGAGGTCCATATGGACCCTCCGCCACAGGCGCACATCGGTGTCGGTCACGGTCGGGAGTACACCACGGCCGTGGAGGCCGGTCAACCCGCCGTCAACCGACGGACGTCAACCCGCCACCGGTGCGCTCGACGGCCCGGCGAGGAGTCACGAAAGGCAGCATGGTGCACGTCCCCGTGCCGCCCGACGAGAAGCCCCCACGGGCCGGTCCCCGGCCCCAGGTACCCCGTCGGACACCTCCCGGCAGCGGCCCCGGTCCGGCCCCCGCTCGCCGACCCGTTGGTCGCCCCGCCCTGCACCGGCCTCCCTGCCCCACCGTCACTCCGCCCAGTCCGGCCCGGCCCCGCCCCACTCCGTACCGGGGTCGCGCCCCTCACCGGGACCCCGCCGCGGCCCCCGCTTCCGCTTCGGTCTCCGTGGGGGGCGCCGGCTTCGCGGGGCCGCCGAGCGCGGTCTCGGCCGCCGTGTAGAGGTCGGCCGGGCGGACCCCGCTCAGGGCCGTCACCAGGTGTCCGTCGGGCCGTACCAGCAGGACGGTGTGGGCGCCGGCACCCGGATACTCCTCCGCGACCAGCAGTTCGGCCCGGCACGGCAGCGCCGTCACCGCGGCGGCCAGCCGGGGCATGATCCCGGCACTCACCCAGTGCTTGCGGTCCCACACGCCCGTACCCGGCGCCACCAGCACCACCAGCAGCGATCCGCGGCCGAGCCGGTCCCGCAGCCGGACGAACGCGCCGTCCTCCGCGGTGACCCGCACGTCGGCGACGGGCGCACCCGGCGGCGTGTCCACCGACGCCGGCCCCTCCAGGTCCCCGGGCGTGAGCGGCGAGTCGGCGTACGTCCCGGGGGCGCCCAGCACCCCCTGCCCGAGGTGGGCGTCGGCGAGCATCGCGTCGTGGCCGCGGGCCGAGCCGGGCACGTAGGCGCGCAGGCCCCCGCCGCCGCGCAGCAGCGGAAGCACCTGGTCGGCGGCGCGCAGCCGGGCGGCGACGGCGGTGCGCCGCTCGCGCTGGTAGCTGTCGAGCAGCGCCTTGTGCGGCCCGTGGTGCCAGGCGAGGGCGAGTTTCCAGGCGAGGTTGTCGGCGTCGCGCAGTCCCTCGTCGAGCCCCTGCGTGCCGAGGGCGCCGAGCAGGTGCGCCGCGTCCCCGGCGAGGAAGACGCGGCCGGCGCGCCAGCGTCGGGCCAGCCGGTGGTGGACCACGTGGACGCCGGTGTCGAGGAGTTCGTAGGGCGGGGTCGTGCCGTCGCACCAGCCGGCCAGGGTCTCGCGGACGCGGTTCACCAGGAGTTCGGGGGTGACCAGGTCCTTGCCCGGCGGGAGCAGCCAGTCCAGGCGCCACACGCCGTCCGGCAGCGGCCGGCCGACGACCTCCCCGGCCGGCGGCCCGGACTGCCGCCACGGCGGGGTGCGGTGCAGCACCGCCTCGTCGTCCCAGGGGAGTTCGGCGCGTAGCGCGGCGACGGCGTATCGTTCCACCGCCGTGCGGCCGGGGAAGCGGATGTCCTGGAGTTTGCGGACGGTGGAGCGGGGGCCGTCGCAGCCGACCAGGAAGCTGCCGCGCCACCAGGTGCCGCGGGGGCCGCGGGTGTGGGCGGTGACGCCGGTCCGCTCCTGTTCGACGTCGTCGAGGCGGCTCTCCACGGCGACCTTGACGAGGGGGTGGCGGACGGCGGCGGCGCGCAGGGCGCCGTTCAGCACGTGCTGGGCGAGGTGGAGGGGCGCGGGGGTGCCGGCGTCGAAGACGACCTCGCGCGTGATCTGCCTGCGCCGCATCGAGCGCCATCCGGCCCACCGCAGTCCGGCCGGGGTGAGGGAGGTGCCGGCCAGCCGTTCCACGAGGGCGACGGTGTCCTCGCGCAGGACGACGGTGCGGGCGGGCCGCTGGTCGTCCCGGCCCGGTCCGTCGTCGAGGACGACCGAGGGCACCTCCTGACGCGCCAGCGCCAGGGCGAGCGTGAGCCCGACGGGCCCCGCTCCGGCGATGATCACCGGGTCCACGGCGACGTGCCCCCTGTCCGCGGAAGCGTCCCGGGGGACACGGGTGAACACGAAGTTGGCGCAGGGTGCACGATCACAGAACGTATGCAACCCATTGCCACCGCTTGCGTCAAGCGACGGCGGCAGTGGCGTGATCGCCACTGCCGCCATAAGGGTCACACAACATGATCGGGCGTCAGATCGTGCCCCCGGTGCCGGTGCCCGCCGTACCCGTCATCTGGGCGTCGTCGGCCTTCAGCACCGCGCCGCTCGACTTCTTGGCGCGGCGCAGGCGGCGCTCCAGCCAGCTCGCGAAACTGGTGAGGGCGAAGTTGATGGCGATGAAGATGGCGGCGACGACGGTGAAGCTGGCGATGGTGTTGGCGCCGTAGTAGCTGCTCATGGTGTTGGCCGCGGAGAGCAGTTCGGGGAAGGTGAGGACGGCGCCACCGAGCGCGGTGTCCTTCACGATCACGACGAGCTGGCTGACGATGGCCGGCAGCATGGTGGTGACGGCCTGCGGCAGCAGGATCAGCCGCATCACCTGGCCCTTGCGCAGGCCGATCGCCATGGCGCCCTCGGCCTGGCCCTTGGGCAGCGCGAGGATGCCGGCGCGGACGATCTCCGCGAGGACGGAGGCGTTGTACAGGACGAGCCCGGTGACGACCGCGTACAGCGGGCGGTCGTCCGAGCTGACGTTGCTGTACTCGGAGAAGAGCGCCAGACCGAAGATCATCAGGACCAGCACGGGGATGGACCGGAAGAACTCGACCACGACGCCGACCGGGACCCGCACCCATGCGTGGTCGGAGAGGCGGGCGATGCCGAGCACCGCGCCGAGCGGCAGCGCGATCACGACGGAGAGGGCGGCGGCCAGCAGCGTGTTCTGCAGTCCGGGCCAGATGTACGTCGACCAGGCCTCGGTGCCGGTGAAGAACGGCTCCCACTTCACCCAGTCGAGCTGGCCCTTCTCGTCGAGGGCGCCGAAGACCCACCACAGCACGGCGGCGAGGACGACGAGGAAGAGGACGTTGAACAGGATGTTGCGCCGCTTGGCGCGGGGGCCCTGGGCGTCGTAGAGAACGGAGCTCATCGCTTCACCGCCACCTTCTTGCCCACCCAGCCGAGGATCAGGCCGGTCGGCAGCGTCAGAACCACGAAACCGAAGGCGATGACGCCGGCGATCAGCAGGAGCTGTGCCTCGTTCTCGATCATCTCCTTCATCACCAGCGCCGCCTCGGCCACACCGATGGCGGCGGCCACCGTGGTGTTCTTGGTGAGGGCGATCAGCACGTTGGCCAGGGGCACCACGGAGGAGCGGAAGGCCTGCGGCAGCACGACCAGGCGGAGCACCTGGGTGAAGCTGAGGCCGATCGCGCGGGCGGCCTCGGCCTGGCCGACCGGCACCGTGTTGATGCCGGCGCGCAGCGCCTCGCAGACGAAGGCCGCGGTGTAGAGGCTCAGACCGAGGACGGCGAGCCGGAAGTTGATCGTCTCGAAGTCCTGGGCGCCCATCGTGATGTTCAGCGTCAGGTTCAGCCCCAGCGACGTGAACAGGATGATGACGGTCAGGGGGATGTTCCGCACGATGTTCACGTAGGCGGTCCCGAAGCCGCGCATCAGCGGCACCGGGCCGACGCGCATGGCCGCCAGCATGGTGCCCCAGATCAGGGAGCCGACGGCCGAGAGCACAGTCAACTGCACCGTCGTCCAGAAGGCTCCCAGCAGGTCGTAATCCTGAAGAAAGTCGAACACGATCTCCCGCGCTTCCGCGTGTAGGGATGCCCGTACCGGTGCGCCGCCCCTTCCGGAGGGCGGCGCACCGGATCAGGCGGGGCCTCAGCTCTTGACGTCGCCGACCTTCGGCGCCGGCTCGTTCTTGTAGTTGGCCGGACCGAAGTTGGCGTCCACGGCCTTCTGCCAGGAACCGTCGGCGACCATGGCCTCCAGCGCCTCGTTGATCTTGTTCTTGAGGTCGCTGCCCTTCTTGACGCCGATGCCGTAGTTCTCGTTGGTCATCTTGAAGCCGGCCAGCTTGAACTTGCCCTTGAACTGCGACTGGGAGGCGTATCCGGCGAGGATCGAGTCGTCCGTGGTCAGCGCGTCGATGGCGCCGGTCTGGAGGCCGTTCAGACAGGCCGAGTAGGTCGGGTACTTCAGAAGGTTGGCCTTGGGCGCCAGGTCGTTCTTGACGTTCTGGGCGGAGGTGGAGCCGGTGACCGAGCAGAGGTTCTTGCTGTTCAGGTCGGCCGGCGACTTGATGGAGTCGTCGTCGGCGCGGACCAGCACGTCCTGGTGGGCGAGCAGGTAGGGGCCGGCGAAGTCGACCTTCTCCTCGCGCTGCGGGGTGATCGAGTAGGTGGCGGCGATGAACTCGACGTCACCACGCTGGAGCATGGTCTCGCGGTCGGCGCTCTTCGACTCCTTCCACTCGATCTGGTCCTCGCCGTAGCCGAGCTTCTTGGCGACGTAGGTGGCGATGTCCACGTCGAAGCCGCTGTAGCCGTTCGGGGTCTTCTGGCCGAGGCCGGGCTGGTCGAACTTGATCCCGATGGTGATCTTCTTGCCGCCGCCGGACGAGCCGCTGTCGTCGCTCTTGTCGCCGCCGCAGGCGGTGGCGGTCAGGGCGAGGGCGAACACGGTGGCCGAGACGGCGGTGACCTTGCGAAGCTTCATGGTGAACATCCTTTGACTGTGATCAGGCTGCGATCGGACGATCGGGTGATCAGGTGCGGGCCGTCGGCGGATGACGCGGTCGTGCGGAGCCGGAAGTCGTCGGAACCGGGGGGAGTGCGTCGGCGTGGGGGACCGCCGGGTGCGTCAGTGGTGCAGGATCTTGGACAGGAAGTCCTTGGCCCGGTCACTGCGCGGGTTGCTGAAGAACTGCTCCGGAGCCGCCTCTTCGACGATCCGGCCGTCCGCCATGAAGACCACGCGGTTGGCGGCCGACCGGGCGAAGCCCATCTCGTGGGTGACGACGATCATGGTCATGCCGTCCCGGGCGAGCTGCTGCATGACCTCCAGCACCTCGTTGATCATCTCCGGGTCGAGCGCCGAGGTGGGCTCGTCGAAGAGCATGACCTTCGGTCCCATGGCGAGCGCCCGCGCGATGGCGACACGCTGCTGCTGACCGCCGGAGAGCTGGGCGGGGTACTTGTCCGCCTGGGCGCCCACACCGACCCGGTCGAGCAGGGCGCGTGCCTTCTCCTCGGCCTGCTGGGCGTCCACCTTGCGAACCTTGACCTGGCCCAGGGTGACGTTCTCCAGCACGGTCTTGTGCGCGAACAGGTTGAAGGACTGGAAGACCATGCCGACGTCGGCGCGCAGCTTCGCGAGCTGCCGGCCCTCGGCGGGCAGCGGCTTGCCGTCGATCGAGATGGTGCCGGAGTCGATGGTCTCCAGGCGGTTGATGGTGCGGCACAGGGTGGACTTACCGGACCCCGACGGTCCGATGACCACGACGACCTCGCCGCGGGTGATCGTCAGATCGATGTCCTGGAGTACATGCAACGCGCCGAAGTGCTTGTTGACGTTCTTCAGGACGACCAGTTCGCCGGTCGCGGCCACCTCTTCCTTGGCCACCGATACTTCGGTCATCGCACTCGGGCTCCGTCCTCCTCGGTTTCGGAGGACAGTAGTGACCCCACCCGACCTGCGTCTCTACATCTGAGGGGAATCTGAGCATCACGATCCGATAGCAATCGGACACGTGTCGTCGCACTTGTGAGCTGGGCGCATATCGTCCGGATAACTTCGGGCGGCCACAACCGGAACACTCTTGACGCCGTCCCCCTCCATCGGCGTCACTGCACAGGGCGCGCACGCGCGCACGCACCCGTTTGTACCCATCCAGCGCGTACGGCCGATGAACCGAAGGGGGCCCGGATGAGACTGCTGCTGGTCGAGGACGACAACCACGTCGCCGCCGCCCTGTCGGCGGTCCTGGCGCGGCACGGTTTCGACGTCACCCACGCGCGCAACGGCGAGGAGGCCCTCCAGGCGCTCGTCCCCGAGGGCGAGCCGTACGGCGTCGTCCTGCTCGACCTGGGCCTGCCCGACCAGGACGGATACGAGGTCTGCGGCAAGATCCGCAAGCGCACCGCCACCCCGGTGATCATGGTGACCGCCCGGTCGGACGTACGCTCCCGCATCCACGGCCTCAACCTCGGCGCGGACGACTACGTGGTCAAGCCGTACGACACCGGCGAGCTGCTGGCCCGCATCCACGCCGTGAGCCGGCGCACCGCCCACGAGGACGCCCCGGCCGGCGGCGAGACGTCGCTGCGCCTCGGCGCCGTGCGCGTCGAGCTGCCGACCCGGCAGGTCAGTGTCGACGGGACGGTCGTCCAGCTCACCCGCAAGGAATTCGACCTCCTCGCCCTGCTGGCCCAGCGCCCCGGCGTGGTCTTCCGCCGCGAGCAGATCATCAGCGAGGTGTGGCGCACGAGCTGGGAGGGGACCGGGCGCACGCTGGAGGTGCACGTCGCCTCCCTGCGCTCCAAGCTGCGCATGCCGGCCCTGATCGAGACCGTGCGCGGCGTCGGCTACCGTCTCGTCGCCCCCGCCGCGTAAGCGGGCCCGGGTGCGCACGCGTCTGCTCCCCCTGCTCATCGTCCTGATGGCGGCCGTCCTGCTCGCCCTCGGCGTGCCCCTCGCGGTCAGCGTGGCCCGCGCCGAGCAGCAGCGGGTGGTCGTCGACCGCATCGACGACACGGCGCGCTTCGCGGCGCTCGCCCAGTTCGTCACCGAGTCCGCCCCGGACGCAACCGGCCGCACGGCGACCGGCGAGCGCCTGGACACCCTCCAGGCGGAGCTGACCAGCTACCACGAGGTCTACGGCATCCGCGCGGGCGTCTACTACCGCAACCACGTGCCCATGGCGAACGCGCCCACCACGTGGTTCCTGCCCCGTGAGGGCGAGGTGCGCGCCGCCTTCGACGAGGCGCTGCTCAGCCGCCGCAGCCACGACCCGCAGCAGGTGTGGCCCTGGCAGAGCGGCCGGCTGGTGGTCGCCTCACCGGTCATCCGGGACGGGGACGTCGTCGCCGTCGTCGTCACCGACTCGCCCACCGACGCGATGCGCGGGCGGACCCTGCGCGGCTGGCTGGTCATCGCGGCGGGCGAGAGCGCCGCGATGCTGCTCGCGGTCGGCGCCGCCCTGCGGCTCACCGGCTGGGTGCTGCGGCCCGTACGGGTCCTGGACGCCACCACCCACGACATCGCCACCGGACGGCTCAAGTCCCGGGTCGCCCCCTCCGGCGGACCGCCCGAGCTGCGCCGGCTGGCCCGCTCCTTCAACGAGATGGCCGACCACGTCGAGGACGTGCTCGAACAGCAGCGGGCCTTCGTCGCCGACGCCTCCCACCAGCTCCGCAACCCCCTCGCCGCCCTTTTGCTGCGCATCGAACTGCTCGCCCTGGAACTGCCCGAGGGCAACGAGGAGATCGCCTCGGTACGGGCGGAGGGCAAGCGCCTGGCCCACGTCCTGGACGACCTGCTCGGCCTCGCGCTCGCCGAGCACAGCGAGGCGGACCTGCGGATCACCGACATCGGCGCGCTCGCCGCCGAACGCCTCGCCGCCTGGGCGCCGACCGCCGACGCCAAGGGCGTACGGCTGACCGGCCAGGCGCCGCCGACCACCGGCTGGGCCGACCCCGTGAGCCTGTCCAGCGCCCTGGACGCCGTCATCGACAACGCGCTGAAGTTCACGCCCCCGCGGGGCGAGGTCCGGGTCACGGTCGGCGGCGCCGGGGACACCGTGACCGTCCGCGTCGCCGACAGCGGTCCCGGCCTGACCGACGAGGAACTGGCCCGGGTCGGCGACCGCTTCTGGCGCAGCGGACGCCACCAGAACGTCGACGGCTCCGGTCTCGGCCTCTCCATCTGCCGGGCGCTGCTCGCGGCCGGCGGCGGCTCGATCGCGTTCGGCCACCGGAGCCCGCACGGACTGGTGGTCACCGTCACGGTGCCCAGGAGCGCACCGCGCGGCACCCCGGAGGCGTCCTACGGCTTCACCGAGCGGTAGTAGCGCCGGGCGCCCGCGTGCAGCTCCAGCGGGTCGGTGTAGATCGCGGTGCGCAGGTCCACGAGTTGCGCGGAGTGGACGTGCGCGCCGATGCCGTCCCGGCTGTCCAGCACGGCCCGCGTCAGCCACTCGGTGATCCGCGGGTCCATGTCGGCCCGGGTCATCAGCAGGTTGGACACGGCCATCGTCGGGACGACGGAGCCGTTCTGGACGCTGGGATAGGCCGACTCCGGGATGCTCGTCGCCCGGTAGTACCGGGTCGCGCCGCCGGACTCGTGCAGCGTGGCGACCAGGTCCTCACCGATCGGCACGAACCGGAAGGCCGAGTTCTCGGCGATCTTCTTGAGCCCGTCCGTCGGCAGCCCGCCCGACCAGAAGAACGCGTCGATCTCCTTGCCCAGCCGTCCCGGGCCGGTGTCGATGCCGTCCGCCCGGGGCACGATGTCGTGCTCCGGGTCGATGCCGGCCGCCGCCAGCAGCCGGGTCGCGATCAGCCGGACCCCGGAGTCCGGCAGCCCTATCGCCACCCGCTTGCCGCGCAGGTCGGCCACGGTGCGCACGGTGGAGTCGGAGGGGACCACGAGCTGGACGTAGTCGTCGTAGAGGCGGGCCACCCCGCGCAGTTCTCCGGCGCCCGGGTGCCCGGCGAGCCGGAACGTCTCCACCGCGTCGGCCGCGGCGACCGTGAAGTCGGCCTTGCCGGACGCCACCCGTTCGACGTTCTCCTGGGAACCCGCGCTGGTCAGCAGCCGCACGTCCAGGTGCGGCATGTCCTTGCGCAGCTCGGCGCGGAGCAGTTCGCCGTACTTCTGGTACACGCCGGCGCGGGTGCCGGTGCTGAACGTGATCGTCCCGCTCGGCGGCTTCTCGCCCAGCGGCTGCAGCCACCACAGCAGCAGGCCGAGGACGACGAGGCCCGCGCCGGTGCCGACGAGGGCGGCACGCGCGCCGGGGCGAGGGGACTTCCGGGACATGCGGGCGATCCTGCCAGCCCGCACCCGCGCTGACCAGTGTCGCGCGGGTCACGGACGCAGGGGCCGGACCGGAACCGGTCACGGCCACCGGACCGGGCCGGGGCCCGGTCACGGACGCCCGCCCGGAACCGGTAACGGCGGACCGGGCCCCGGCCGGCTCTGGCTACAGTCGTCGCCATGAGTGCCTCCCCCGCCGACCTGGTCCGTGCCTTCCACCGCGCCTGCGGGATCGACACCCGCGACACGCCGACGGAGGTCGCGCCGGACCTCGCGGCCCACCGCGGCGAACTGCTCGCCGAGGAGGCCGCCGAGGTGGCGGAGGTGTCGGTGGCGGGGCCGCTGGACCGGCTCGCGCACGAGTTGGCCGACGTGGTGTACGTGGCGTACGGCACGGCCCTGGTGCACGGCATCGACCTCGACGCGGTGATCGCCGAGGTCCACCGGTCCAACATGACCAAGCGGGGCCCGGACGGCCGGGTGAGCCGCCGGGCCGACGGCAAGGTGCTCAAGGGCGAGCACTACGAGGCCCCCGACGTGGGCGGTGTCCTGCGCCGCCAGGGGTGGACGCCGGCGGACCGGGTGCCGGCGGAGGGGTGACCCCGGGGGCCGCGGCAGGGCCGGACACCGGCGGCCACCGAGCTTCCGGACCGCCCGCCGAGTGCGCCGCACGGGGCTCAGTCGCCGACCGACGCCTCCGCGCCCGCCGCGCGGGCCGTGCTGGCCTCCGGCAGCGCGCCCCCGGCCCGGTCCGGATTGCCCCGGCTCGGGAACAGCCGGGTCGCGACCGGCTCCGTGAACCGCGCGGTGAGCGGACCGAGCACCACGAGGATCAGCACGTACGCCGTGGCCAGCGGGCCGAGGGAGGGTTCGATCCCGGCCGACACCGCGAGGCCCGCGATCACGATGGAGAACTCGCCGCGTGCCACCAGCGCCCCGCCCGCGCGCCAGCGGCCCTTGACGGAGATGCCCGCCCGGCGGGCCGCCCAGTACCCCGTGGCGATCTTGGAGAGGGCGGTGAGCAGGGCCAGCGCCAGCGCGGGCAGCAGCACCGGCGGGATGCTCGCCGGGTCGGTGTGCAGCCCGAAGAACACGAAGAACACCGCGGCGAACAGGTCGCGCAGCGGGCTCAGCAGCGTGTGCGCGCCCTCCGCGACCTCCCCGGACAGCGCGATGCCCACCAGGAAGGCGCCCACCGCGGCCGACACCTGGAGCTGCTGCGCGACACCGGCGACCAGGATCGTCAGACCCAGCACCACCAGCAGCAGCTTCTCCGGGTCGTCGCTGGAGACGAACCGGGAGATCAGCCGCCCGTACCGCACCGCCACGAAGAGGACCAGCCCGGCCGCGGCGAGCGCGACCGCGAGCGTGATGCTCCCGGTCATCAGCCCCGCTCCGGCCACCAGCGCGGTGACGATCGGCAGGTACACCGCCATCGCCAGGTCCTCCAGGACCAGCACGCTGAGGATCACCGGTGTCTCGCGGTTGCCGACCCGGCCGAGGTCGCCGAGCACTTTGGCGATCACACCGGACGACGAGATCCACGTCACGCCGGCCAGGACCACCGCGGCGACCGGGCCCCAGCCCAGCAGCAGCGCGGCCACCGCGCCCGGCACCGCGTTGAACGCGCAGTCGACGAGCCCCGCCGGATAGTGCGACTTCAGGTTGGTGACCAGGTCACCGGCCGTGTACTCCAGCCCCAGCATCAGCAGCAGGAGGATGACGCCGATCTCGGCGCCGGTCGCCACGAACTCCTCGCTGGCGCCGAGCGGCAGCAGACCGCCCTCGCCGAAGGCCAGCCCGGCCAGCAGGTACAGGGGGATGGGCGAGAGGCGGTACCGGCCGGCGAACCGGCCGAGCAGCCCCAGCCCGAGGATGATGGAACCGAACTCGATCAGGAGAACCGCTGAGTGCACGCGCTCACTCCTGCCCGAGTATCGTCGCGGCGCTGTCGACGCCCTCACGGGTGCCGATGACGATCAGGATGTCACCACCCGCGAGGCGGAAGTCCGGAGCGGGCGACGGGATCGCCTCGGCCCGGCGCAGCACGGCCACGATCGACGCGCCCGTCTCGGTGCGCATCCGCGTGTCGCCCAGCAGCCGCCCGTTCCAGCGGGAGGTGGCGGCCACCTCGATCCGTTCGGCGACCAGCCCCAGGTCCGTGGTGTAGAGCAGGTTCGCGCTCTGGTGGGACGGCTTCAGCGTGTCGATCAGCGCCCCGGCCTCCTGGCCGGTCAGCCGCAGCGACTGGGCGCACGAGTCCGGGTCCTCGCTCCCGTAGACGTTCACCGTGCGGGCGCCGTCACGGTGGGCGACCACCGACAGGTGCCGGTGTTCGCGGGTCACGAGGTCGTACTGGACCCCTATGCCCGGCAGCGGCGTCGCCCTCAGGCGTGGAGCGGACACGAGTTCTTCCCCTCGTTCGTGGTGCATGTCGTGCGTTCGTGGCGCATGTCCCGGCCGCGTTCGCCCGTCCGCCGGGCGCGCGCGTACCGTCGCCATGCTGCCATCCGCGCGTACGGTGACGATATGGGTGTCGCGACGGATATACGCAACACGTCGCGAGCGGCGAAACTTACCCAGGCGCTGTTGTGGGTGGAATCCGGGAGGAGCGGGAAGCGGACCGTGTCGCTCTTCTGGCGGATCTTCTCCCTCAACGCCGCGTGCCTGATCGTGGCGACCGCCCTGCTGCTCGGACCGGTCACCGTCTCCACGCCCGTCCTGTTGGGCGAGGCCCTGCTCGTCATCGCCGGGCTCGCCGCGCTGCTGGTCGGCAACGCTGTCGTGCTGCGCATCGGCCTCGGCCCGCTGCACCGGCTGGGCCGCGCGATGGGCACCGCCGACCTGATGGTCGCGGGGGACCGGCCGGAGGTCACCGGGCCGCCCGAGACGGCCGAGCTGATCGCCACGTACAACGAGATGCTGGACCGGCTCCAGGCCGAACGCGCCGCCGGCGCCGGCCGCGCCCTGAACGCCCAGGAGGGCGAGCGGCAGCGCATCGCCCGGGAACTGCACGACGAGGTCGGCCAGACCCTCACCGCGGTCCTGCTCCAGCTCAAGCGCGTCGCCGACCGGGTCCCCGGGGACCTGCGCGCCGACGTGACCCTCGCCCAGGAGGCGACCCGGGCCGGGCTCGACGAGATCCGCCGCATCGCCCGCCGCCTGCGCCCCGGCGTCCTGGAGGAACTCGGCCTCACCAGCGCCCTGCGCTCCCTCGCGGCCGAGTTCACCCACCACGGGCTCACCGTCCGCCACCACGTCACCGCCGACCTGCCGCCGCTCAGCCCCGAATCGGAACTCGTGATCTACCGGGTCGCCCAGGAGGGACTGACCAACACCGCGCGCCACGCCGCCGCCGACCGCGCCGAACTGGGCCTGCGCTCGCTGCCCGACGGCGTGGAACTCCTCGTCCGGGACAACGGCACCGGCCTCGGCGCCGCCCCCGAGGGCGCCGGCATCCACGGCATGCGCGAACGCGCGCTGCTCGTCGGAGCCGACCTGAGCATCGCGTCCGCCCCCGGACACGGCACCGACGTACGCCTGCACATCCCCGTTCCCACCGGAGACCGCCCCTGATGCCCGCACGGCCCCCGATCCGCGTCCTGCTCGCCGACGACCACACCCTCGTACGCCGGGGAGTGCGCCTCATCCTGGACGGGGAACCGGATCTGACGGTCGTCGCCGAGGCGGGGGACGGGGCCGAGGCGGTCGCGGCGGCACGGGCCCACCGGGTCGACCTCGCCGTGCTGGACGTGGCCATGCCCCGCATGACCGGCCTCCAGGCGGCCCGCGAACTCTCCAGGCGCCTGCCCGAGCTGCGCATCCTCATCCTGACCATGTACGACAACGAGCAGTACTTCTTCGAGGCGCTCAAGGCCGGGGCCTGCGGGTACGTGCTCAAGTCAGTCGCCGACCGGGACCTGGTGGAGGCGTGCCGGGCCGCCGTGCGCGACGAGCCGTTCATCTACCCGGGCGCCGAGCGCACCCTGGTCCGCTCCTACCTGGACCGGATGCAGCGCGGCGGGGACCTGCCCGAGCGGCCCATCACGGAGCGCGAGGAGGAGATCCTCAAGCTGGTCGCCGAGGGGCACACCTCCAAGGAGATCGGCGAGATGCTCTTCATCAGCGCCAAGACCGTCGAGCGGCACCGCGCCAACCTGCTCCAGAAGCTCGGCGTCCGCGACCGCCTCGAACTCACCCGCTACGCGATCCGGGCCGGCCTGATCGAGCCCTGAGCGCGGTTGTCCACAGGGGCCCGGCCCACCCCCGCGGACCGCCTACTCTTGTCGTCATGAGCAGCATCGACCGGAGCCAGTCAGTGGGCGGCACACGCACGTACGAGGTACGCACCTACGGGTGCCAGATGAACGTCCACGACTCCGAGCGATTGTCCGGCCTGCTGGAGGACGCGGGGTACGTCCGCGCCCCCGCGGGCTCCGACGGCGACGCGGACGTCGTCGTCTTCAACACCTGCGCGGTCCGGGAGAACGCCGACAACAAGCTCTACGGCAACCTCGGCCACCTCGCCCCGCACAAGGCCCGCCGCCCCGGCATGCAGATCGCGGTCGGCGGCTGCCTCGCGCAGAAGGACCGCGACACCATCGTGAAGCGGGCCCCCTGGGTCGACGTGGTCTTCGGCACGCACAACATCGGCAAGCTGCCCGTGCTGCTGGAGCGCGCCCGCGTCCGGGAGGAGGCGCAGGTCGAGATCGCCGAATCGCTGGAGGCGTTCCCGTCCACGCTGCCCACCCGGCGCGAGAGCGCCTACGCGGCCTGGGTCTCCATCTCCGTCGGCTGCAACAACACCTGCACCTTCTGCATCGTCCCGGCGCTGCGCGGCAAGGAGAAGGACCGCCGCCCCGGCGACATCCTCGCCGAGGTCGAGGCCCTGGTCGCCGAGGGCGTCACCGAGATCACGCTGCTCGGGCAGAACGTCAACGCCTACGGCTCCGACATCGGCGACCGCGAGGCGTTCGGCAAGCTGCTGCGGGCCTGCGGGCGGATCGAGGGCCTGGAGCGCGTCCGCTTCACCTCCCCGCACCCGCGCGACTTCACCGACGACGTCATCGCCGCCATGGCCGAGACGGAGAACGTGATGCCGCAGTTGCACATGCCGCTCCAGTCCGGCTCCGACCCGGTGCTGAAGGCGATGCGTCGCTCGTACCGGCAGGACCGCTACCTCGGCATCATCGAGCGGGTGCGGGCCGCGATCCCGCACGCGGCGATCACCACGGACATCATCGTGGGCTTCCCCGGGGAGACCGAGGAGGACTTCGAGCAGACCCTGCACGTGGTCCGCGAGGCCCGCTTCGCCCAGGCGTTCACCTTCCAGTACAGCAAGCGGCCCGGCACCCCGGCGGCCGAGATGGACGGCCAGATCCCCAAGGCCGTCGTCCAGGAGCGGTACGAGCGGCTGGTCGCGCTCCAGGAGGAGATCTCCTGGGAGGAGAACAAGAAGCAGGTCGGCCGCACCCTCGACCTGATGGTGGCCGAGGGCGAGGGCCGCAAGGACGACGCCACCCGCCGGCTCTCCGGCCGCGCCCCCGACAACCGGCTGGTCCACTTCGACAAGCCCGAGCGGGAGGTCCGCCCCGGCGACGTGGTCACCGTGCGGATCACCTACGCCGCCCCGCACCACCTGCTCGCCGAGGGCCCGGTGCTCGGTGTGCGCCGCACCCGCGCGGGCGACGCCTGGGAGAAGCGGAACACGGCGGGACCGGCCAAGCCCGCCGGGGTGATGCTGGGCCTGCCCACCGTCGGTGTGCCCGAGCCCCAGCCGGCCGCGGCGAGCGCCTGCGGCCTCGGCTGACGAAGACGGCGCCCGCCCGGGGCGGACCCGGGCGAGCGCCGGCGGTCCGCCGGGACGCGGACGGTGCGTGGTCGGGGAAGGGCCCCCCGTTCGTTTCCGCGACGCCGGGGTTACGCTCCGGTCATGCTTGTCGCCGCCGCCGTCTGCCCCTGCCCGCCCCTCCTCGTCCCGGAGGTCGCGGCGGGCGCCGCACCCGAGCTGGACGCCGCGCGCACCGCGTGCGTCGACGCGCTGGGCGTGCCGGCCGCCGCCCGGCCGGACCTCCTCGTCGTCGTCGGCCCGGCCCCCGGCGCCGGGACCGAGCCCCACCCCGCGGGCACCCCGGGCTCCTTCCGGGGCTTCGGCGTGGACACACGCGTGCGTCTCGGACCGGACGGCACCCCCGAGGACGGACGGGAGCTGCCGTACGGGCTCGCCGTGGGCGCCTGGCTCCTGGAGCGCACCGGGTGGGCCGGCGTCCCGGTCGAGGGCATCGGCGTCGGCGAGGACACGCCGCCCGGGACCTGCGCGCGGATCGGCCGGGAACTGGCCGCGCGGGCGGGCCGGGTGGCCCTGCTGGTGCTCGGCGACGGCAGCGCCTGCCGCACGGTCAAGGCACCCGGCTACCTCGACGAACGGGCGGTGCCCTTCGACGCGGAGGTCGCGCGGGCGCTCGGTGCCACGGACGGGCCCGCGCTGGCGGCGCTGGACGCCGGGCTCGCCCGCGAGCTGATGGTCTCCGGCCGCGCCCCCTGGCAGGTCCTCGCCGGCGCCGCCGGGACGAGTGACCTGACCGGGGCGCTGCTGTACGAGGACGCGCCCTACGGGGTCGGCTACACGGTGGCCACCTGGTCCTGACTCCGGCCCGGGCGGGTGCCGGGCCCCGTCACCGCGAGCCCCCGGCACACGGGCGCGGGCGGACACCGCCCACCCACGGGAACGGCCGAGGGCGGCCGGCACGGGACCGTGCCGGCCGCCCCCTCGGACGCGGCCCCGGTCAGGAGGCCGGCGGCGGCGCGGACGGCGGCGTGCCGCCCGGCGTGTGCCCGTCGCCTTCCTTCCCGTCGCCCTCCTTGTGCGCGAGGCGCTCCATGGCGTCCTTGGCCTTGCCCCGGCCGGTCTGGATGCGGTCGCTGTACTTGCCCTTGGTCCGCTCGTCGACCGTCTTCGCCACCTTCTCGAGACCTCGGTCGATCTTGTCCCCGTGCTGCTGCGCGAGGTCCGAGACCTTGCCCTTGGCCGGTTCGAGTCTGGCCTTCAAGTTGTCCATGAGACCCATGGTTCGCCTTCCCTCGCGGAGCGGTCAGGTGCGGGCGCTCTTGTCGGCCGCCTCGTCGGCGGCGTCCCCGGCGGTCTGCTGCTTGGGGATCTCGACGCTCTCCGAGCCGGCGTCCGCGGTGGACCGTGCCGCCCGCTCCGCCGTCTCAGCGGCCCCGGCACCCGCCGGGTCCGTCGTCGCCGCGGCCCCCTCCGTCACGGACTCCACCGCGGCGGAATCCGCCGCCGCGGGGTCCGCTGCCGGGGTGTCGGCCCGCGTCTCGCCGGCCGACGCCTCCTCCGTGGTCGTCGACCTCCGAAAAAGCCGCGCAAAAACGCCCATGTCAACTCCATACGTTACTCGTGCGAGCGATGTCCCGCGGTGTCCGGTACGTCCGTCCGTGTGGACGAGGGCGGGCGGTCCGGCGTTTCCGGGGGCTGGAACCTCGCAACGGGCAACGAACCCGGAATCCCGCCGTCACGTAACTCGTTCGAGAGTCCGTCCGGAGGTTTGGGAGACTGGGCCCGTGAGCAGCGCACCTTCCGCCCCCCGTGTCATCGCCGTCGTCGGGCCCACCGCGGCCGGTAAGTCCGATCTGGGCGTCTTCCTCGCCCAGCGGCTGGGCGGTGAAGTCGTCAACGCCGACTCCATGCAGCTCTACCGGGGGATGGA
Source organism: Streptomyces sp. SCSIO 75703 (assembly GCF_036607905.1). NCBI lineage: Bacteria > Bacillati > Actinomycetota > Actinomycetes > Kitasatosporales > Streptomycetaceae > Streptomyces > Streptomyces sediminicola. Next base: position 1,810,593 of record NZ_CP144555.1, on the reverse strand, counting down.
CATCGGCACCGCCAAGCTGACGCCTGAGGAGCGCGGCGGCGTCCCTCACCACCTGCTCGACATCTGGGACGTGACCGTCACCGCCTCCGTCGCCGAGTACCAGCGGATGGCGCGGCGCCGGATCGACGCGCTGCTCGCCCGAGGCCGCTGGCCGGTCCTGGTCGGCGGCTCCGGCCTGTACGTCCGCGGGGCCGTCGACAACCTGGAGTTCCCCGGCACCGACCCCGCCGTGCGGGCCCGGCTGGAGGAGGAGCTGGAGCTGCGCGGCTCGGGCGCGCTGCACGCCCGGCTCGCCGCCGCCGACCCGGAGGCCGCGCGGGCGATCCTGCCGGGCAACGGGCGCCGGATCGTCCGGGCGCTGGAGGTGATCGAGATCACCGGCAGGCCCTTCACCGCCAACCTCCCCGGTCACGACTCCTTCTACGACACCGTGCAGATCGGGGTCGACGTGGCCCGCCCCGAGCTGGACGAGCGCATCGCGCGCCGCGTCGACCGGATGTGGGAGGCGGGCCTCGTCGAGGAGGTGAGCGCACTCCAGGCGCAGGGGTTGCGTGAGGGGCGTACGGCCTCGCGCGCGCTGGGCTACCAGCAGGTGCTCGCGGCACTGGCCGGGGAGTGCACGATGGACGAGGCACGGGCCGAGACCGTCCGTGCGACCAAACGCTTCGCGCGCCGGCAGGATTCGTGGTTCCGGCGCGACCCGCGGGTGCATTGGCTGAGTGGAGCGGTCGCCGACCGGGGGGAACTTCCGGGCCTGGCGCTGTCGTTGGTCGAACGACCGGTCACAGCCTGATCACGTGATGGCATCGGGACGCTCCGGCCGTCATCGCGGCCTGCGACACCGTGCCATCATCGAGCTCGATCGACCAGTGATTCCTAGTTGGGGAGGGCGCGTGGCGATGGAGGCCGGCCCTCACAACACCGCTCCGGGCACCGGGCACGGCACCGCCGACCGCGGCGGGTCCGAGCCGCACGGGGGGCGTCTGAGCCCCGACGGACCCGACGAGGCGCCGGACGGCGTCGCCGCCGACGGTCCCGGGCCCGACGCGATGTACGGGGACGAGGTCGAGGTCGAGCTGCGCCCCCAGCGGCGGCTGCGGATCTGGCAGCTCGCCCCCATCGTGGGGCTGGCGGCGCTCGGCTCGCTGATGTTCGCCTTCCCGCTCGCCTTCGACTTCGGCGACAGCGGTGCCGTGATCGCCATGCTCGGGCTGCTGATCTGCTCGTGCGCGGCCGGCTGGGGCATGATGGCCGCCCTCAAGGTCGGCCACACCTGGCCGGGGCTGCCCCAGCGGGGCTCGGGCCGCCGCGCCGACTGGCGGGTGATCCTCGCGTACGCGCTGACGGTGGCCGCGGTCGTCGTCCTCGCCGTGTGGCGGGTGGCCCGCCTGCGCGGCTGACGAGGCCGGATGCCGCGGCCCGCCCGCGCGGCGGTCCCGGCCCGCCCCCGCCGGACGGTCCGGGCGACCCCGGCCGCCCGGAACCGGCCGGGTCCGGGGCCCGTGCGGAGCCGCGCGCGGACCGTCGTACCCACCCCGTACGATCGAGGAATGAGCACGCGGATCGCCTTCCTCAAGGGCCACGGCACCGAGAACGACTTCGTGATCGTCCCGGACCCGGACAACGCCCTGGACCTGCCCGCCGCCACGGTCGCCGCCCTGTGCGACCGCCGCGCGGGCGTCGGGGGCGACGGCGTGCTGCACGTGGTGCGCTCCGCGGCCCACCCCGAGGCCCGGGACATGGCCGCCGACGCGGAGTGGTTCATGGACTACCGCAACAGCGACGGCTCGATCGCCGAGATGTGCGGCAACGGCGTGCGCGTCTTCGCCCGCTACCTCCGGCACGCCGGGCTCGTGGCCGAGGGCGACCTCACCGTGGCCACCCGGGGCGGCGTCAAACGCGTGCACCTCGCCAAGGGCGGCGACGTCACGGTCGGCATGGGCCGCGCCCTGCTGCCCGGGGGCGACGTCGAGGTGAGCGTCGGCGAGCGCGCCTGGCCGGCCCGCCACGTCGACATGGGCAATCCGCACGCCGTCGCCTTCGTGGCCGACCTCGACCACGCCGGCGACCTGCTCTCCCCGCCGCCCGTCCGCCCCGCGACGGCGTACCCGCACGGGGTGAACGTCGAGTTCGTGGCCGACCGGGGCCCCCGGCACGTCGCCATGCGCGTCCACGAGCGCGGCTCCGGGGAGACCCGCTCCTGCGGCACCGGCGCCTGCGCCGTCGCCGTGGCCGCCGCCCGCCGGGACGGCGCCGACCCCGCGCTCACCGGCGTTCCGGCGACGTACACGGTCGACGTGCCCGGCGGCACCCTGGTGATCACCGAGCGGCCCGACGGCGAGATCGAGATGACCGGTCCCGCCGTGATCGTGGCCGAGGGCGAACTGGACCCCGCGTGGCTGGAAGGGGTGGGCGACTGACCAGGACCCGGCGGACACCGCCACCCGAACCCCACCCGCCCCACCCGGCCCTGACCGGACTCAGGCACTCCGGGCGGAAACGTCAAGCACCGCACCTTCGCTCGAATGGGTGATCCGTTTCACGCTCGGCGAGAGGCGGTCGGCCGCACGTGGTGGGCTCGATAGCATCAAGCACCGGTCCGGACGGGGGACCGACACCATCCCCTGAGCCGTGTCCGCCCTGGGATACCCCGTCCACCGGTCCGTGCAGCCGGAGGTGCCCATGAACGCGGAGGCCGCGAAACCCGCGACCCCAGGCCCAGCGATGCCCACGACGGCCGGCGGCGTCACCCCGGCCGCCTCCCGCCGCAAGGCCCGCCCCCGCATCGACCTGCGCCGCCTGGGCCGCGCCGCCCTGCTCGGCACCGCCACCCGCGGCCGGCTGCCCGCCGCCATCGGCCACGTCGTCGAGGCGCACCGCGCCCACCACCCCGACGCCGACGTCGAGCCACTGCGCCACGCCTACCTGCTGGCCGAGTCCTCGCACCGCGGCCAGATGCGCAAGAGCGGCGAGCCGTACATCACGCACCCCCTCGCCGTCACCCTCATCCTCGCCGAACTCGGCGCGGAGACCACGACGCTCACCGCCTCCCTCCTGCACGACACCGTCGAGGACACCGAGGTGACGCTCGACCAGGTCGGCAAGGAGTTCGGCGCCGAGGTCCGCTACCTCGTCGACGGCGTCACCAAACTGGAGAAGGTCGACTACGGCGCCGCCGCCGAGCCCGAGACCTTCCGCAAGATGCTCCTCGCCACCGGCAACGACGTCCGCGTGATGTCCATCAAACTCGCCGACCGGCTGCACAACATGCGCACCCTCGGTGTCATGCGCCGCGAGAAGCAGGAACGCATCGCCAGAGTGACCCGGGACGTGCTCATCCCGCTCGCCGAACGGCTCGGCGTCCAGGCGCTCAAGTCCGAGCTGGAGGACCTGGTCTTCGCGGTCCTGCACCCCGAGGAGTACGCGCGCACCAGGCAACTCGTCGACGACAACGGCGCCCGCCCCGACAACCCCCTCGCCACCGCCGCCGACGAGGTACGCACCGTGCTGCGCGAGGCCGACATCAGCGCCGAAGTCCTCATCCGGCCCCGGCACTTCGTCTCCGTGCACCGCGTCTCCCGCAGCCGGGCCCCGCTCGGCGGCGCCGACTTCGGCCGGCTCCTCGTCCTCGTCCAGGAGGACGCCGACTGCTACGCGGTCCTCGGCGAACTGCACACGTGCATGACGCCCGTCGTCGCGGAGTTCAAGGACTTCATCGCCGTCCCCAAGTTCAACCTGTACCAGTCGCTGCACACCGCCGTGACCCGCCCGGGCGACGGCCAGGTCGTCGAAGTCCTCATCCGCACCCACCAGATGCACAAGGTCGCCGAGGCCGGGGTCGTCGCCCTCGGCAACCCCTACGCCCCTCCCTCGGAGGAACAGAGCGAGGACGGAGAGCGCGCCGACCCCACCCGCCCCGGCTGGCTCTCCCGGCTGCTCGACTGGCAGCGGGGCGCCCCCGACGCGGACACCTTCTGGTCCACCCTGCGCGAGGACCTCGCCCAGGACCGCGAGATCACCGTCTTCCGCCCCGACGGCGGCAGCCTCGGCCTCCCCGAGGGCGCGACCTGCGTCGACGCCGCCTACGCCCAGTACGGGGAGGACGCGCACGCCTGTATCGGCGCCCGCGTCAACGGGCGCCTCGCCACCCTCAGCACCGTGCTCAGGGACGGCGACTCGGTGCAGCTCCTGATGGGCCAGGACCCGGCGTCCGAGCCCTCCGAGGAGTGGCTGGAGCACGCCCACACCCCCACCGCGCGCATCGCCATCCAGCGCCGCCTCGCCGCCCGCCCGCAGCCCCCCGCCGCCGAGTCACCGCGCACCGGCCCGCCCGGCCCGGCCCCCGCCGCCGAGGCGCCCGTCCCGCGCCCCCCGGCCGAGGGCGCGGCCCCGCGGCCCGGCCCCGACGACGTGATCGCCGACCTGCCCGGAGCGACCGTACGGCTGGCCGGCTGCTGCACCCCCGTACCGCCCGACGAGGTGACCGGCTTCGCCGTGCGCGGGGGAGTCGTCACCGTGCACCGCGTCGGCTGCGGCGCGGTCGCCCGCATGCGCGACACCGGACGTACCGAGGTCGGCGTGCGCTGGGGCGAGACCGCCGGATGCCGGGTCACGCTGCTCGCCGAATCGTTCGGCCGCCCGCACCTGCTCGCCGACCTCACCGAGGCCATGGCCCAGGAGGGCGCCCAGATCGTCTCCGCGACCGTCGAGCCGCCCGACCGGCAGCGGGTGCGGCACACGTACACCGTGCTCCTCCCGGACGCCGCGCGCCTGCCCGTCCTGATGCGCGCGATGCGCAACGTGGCCGGCGTGTACGACGTGAGCCGAGCCCAGCCCCAGACCACGGGGGTCTGAGGAGCCCGGCCTCGCCGGGCCGGAGGGCCGACGGCGGCGGGAAGGCTCCCGGGTACCCGTTCGGGTGCCCCGGGCGCGCGCCGTCGCCGTGCCGCCCGCCCGCGCTGATAGCCGTGGGGGATGCCGCACACCCCCCGCCCCGCCGCCTCCCGCCGCGCCCGCCGCCGGCTGCGGGCGGTCGCGCTGCTCGCCCCGGCCGTCACCGTCTGCCTGGTCGCCGCCGACACCCCGCCGGTCCCGCTCGGCATCGGCGACCCCCTCTTCCCGCACCTCGGCAACCCCGGCTACGACGTGACCGCGTACGACCTCTCCCTCACCTACTCCGGCACCAACACCGAGCCGCTGCGCGCCGTCACCGTCATCGACGCCCGCACCACCGCCGGTCTGGACCGGATCAACCTCGACTTCGCCCACGGCACGGTCGGCTCCGTCGAGGTCGACGGCGAACCGGCGCGCTTCGCCACGGCCGGCGAGGACCTCGTGATCACGCCCCGCAAGGCCCTGGAGAAGGGCGACCGGACGCGGATCACCGTGCGCCACACCAGCGACCCCGTCTCCCCCGAGGGCCGCCAGGGCGGCTGGGTGCGCACCGCCGACGGGCTCGCCATGGCCAACCAGGCCGACGTCGCCCACCTGGTCTTCCCCTGCAACGACCACCCCGCGGACAAGGCCCGCTTCACCTTCCGCGTGACCGTCCCCGACGGGCTCACCGCCGTCGCCAACGGCCTGCCGGTGACCGTACGGCGGGCCGGCGGCTCGGCCACCTGGACCTACCGCTCCGCCCACCCGATGGCCACCGAACTCGTCCAGGTCTCCATCGGCCGCTCCAGCGTGCTGCGCCGCCCCGGCCCGCACGGCCTGCCCGTCCGGGACGTCGTGCCCGAGGGCCAGGAGGCGGCCCTCGAACCCTGGCTGGCGAAGACCCCGGGCCAGATCGCCTGGATGGAGGAGAAGGCCGGCCGCTACCCCTTCGAGACGTACGGCCTGCTCATGGCCGACGCCACCACCGGCTTCGAACTCGAGACGCAGACGCTCTCCCTCTTCGAGAAGGGACTGTTCACCGAGCCCGGCTACCCCGCCTGGTACGTCGAGTCGCTGATGGTGCACGAGCTGGCGCACCAGTGGTTCGGCAACAGCGTCAGCCCCCGCTCCTGGTCCGACCTGTGGCTCAACGAGGGCCACGCCACCTGGTACGAGGCCCTGTGGAGCGAGGAGACCGCCGGCCGGCCGCTGGCCGACCGCATGAAGGCCGCCTACGGCGCCTCCGACCGGTGGCGGGCCTCGGGCGGACCGCCCGGCGCCCCCAAGCCGCCGTCCACCGGCAACAAGATCGGCATCTTCCGCGCCAACGTCTACGACGGCGCCGCCCTCGTCCTCTACGCGCTGCGCCAGGAGATCGGCCGCCCCGCCTTCGAGCGCCTGGAACGGAGCTGGACCGCGCGCCACCGGGACGGCAACGCCTCCACCGGCGACTTCGTCCGCCTCGCCTCCGAGACCGCCGGCCGCGACCTGACCGGCTTCCTCCACGCCTGGCTCCACGACGCGAAGACCCCGCCGATGCCCGGCCACCCCGACTGGCAGCCCGCCCCCGCCGCCCCGGCACCGGTGGCCGCGACGGACAAGGCGCCCGCCCGGCAGGCAACCGCCGGATAACCCGATGACGAGACGCCCCGTCCCGTGCGACCATCATCGGGACGGCGCGGTCCGGGCCCGGGAATCTCCTCGTGCCCCCACGCGTTGTGACAAGTGCCGTCGGCTCACGTTTCCCCGCTACGTAAGGAACCAATGACCTCCTCTTCTTCTCCCTCCCAGGACACCAAGCGTCTCGCGCAGACCTACCCCGAGGGCCTTCGGGCCGATGCCCTGATGGAAGAGGACGTCGCCTGGAGCCCCGAGCTCGGCACGGAGTGGGACGGCGATCAGTTCGACCGCTCCGACCGGGCGGCTCTGCGCCGGGTGGCGGGCCTCTCCACCGAGCTGGAGGACGTCACCGAGGTCGAGTACCGGCAGCTCCGGCTGGAGCGGGTCGTCCTCGTCGGCGTCTGGACCTCGGGCACCGCGCGGGACGCGGAGAACTCGCTCGCCGAGCTGGCCGCCCTCGCCGAGACCGCGGGCGCGATCGTGCTCGACGGCGTGATCCAGCGCCGCGACAAGCCCGACGCGGCCACCTACATCGGCTCCGGCAAGGCCCAGCAGCTCCGGGACGTGGTCCTGGAGAGCGGCGCCGACACCGTCGTCTGCGACGGTGAGCTGAGCCCCGGCCAGCTCGTCCACCTGGAAGACGTCGTCAAGGCCAAGGTCATCGACCGCACGGCCCTGATCCTCGACATCTTCGCCCAGCACGCCACGTCCCGGGAGGGCAAGGCGCAGGTGGCGCTCGCGCAGATGCAGTACATGCTGCCGAGGCTGCGCGGCTGGGGTCAGTCGCTGTCCCGGCAGATGGGCGGCGGCTCGGGCGGCGGCCTCGCCACCCGCGGCCCCGGTGAGACCAAGATCGAGACGGACCGCCGGCGCATCCGCGAGAAGATGGCGAAGCTGCGCCGTGAGATCGCCGAGATGAAGACCGGCCGCGACATCAAGCGCCAGGAACGCAAGCGCCACCGGGTGCCCTCCGTCGCCATCGCCGGTTACACCAACGCGGGCAAGTCCTCGCTGCTCAACCGGCTCACCGGTGCGGGCGTGCTCGTGGAGAACGCGCTGTTCGCCACCCTCGACCCGACCGTGCGCCGGGCCGAGACGCCGAGCGGCCGGCTCTACACCCTGGCGGACACCGTCGGATTCGTCCGGCACCTGCCGCACCACCTGGTCGAGGCGTTCCGCTCCACGATGGAGGAGGTCGCCGAGTCCGACCTGATCCTGCACGTCGTGGACGGCGCGCACCCGGCCCCCGAGGAGCAGCTCGCCGCCGTGCGCGAGGTGATCAGGGACGTCGGCGCCGGCGACGTGCCCGAGATCGTCGTCATCAACAAGGCGGACCTGGCCGACCCGCTGGTGCTCCAGCGGCTGATGCGCGTGGAGAAGCACTCCCTCGCGGTCTCCGCCCGCACCGGCGACGGCATCGGGGAACTGCTCGAACTGATCGACCGCGAACTGCCCCGGCCCTCGGTCGAGGTCGAGGCGCTGGTCCCGTACACACGGGGCAAGCTCGTCGCCCGCGCGCACGACGAGGGCGAGGTGCTCTCCGAGGAGCACACCGCGGACGGCACGCTGATCAAGGCCCGCGTGCACGAGGAACTCGCGGCGGAACTCACGCCGTACGTCCCCGCCCCGGCGCTCTGACCCACCTGGGGGCTTTCGTTGGGATCAAGCCGGACCCCGCGAGCCCGGCCTGATCCCAACGAAAGCCCCCAAGCCCCGCCCCCGCAGACCGCGGGGGCGGGGCTCAGCCGTGCCCGGCCGGTCAGCCGTCGCCGTGCGCGCGGCTCATGGTCCGGTACATCTCCTCGGCCTCCGGACCCAGCCGGGGCCCGGCGAGCCAGCCGGCCGTCACCGGGCCGATCGACGTGTTCGACACCAGCCGGGTCTCGCCGTCCACCACCCGGAACCAGCCGCCGCCGGACGAACCGCCGGTCATGGTGCAGCCGATCCGGTACATCGTGGGCAGCGAGGGGCCCAGCGACAGCCGGCCGGGCCGGTCCAGGCACTTGAACATCCGCAGCCCGTTGTACGGCGGCGCCGCCGGATACCCCCAGGCACCCATCGCCGCGACCTCGGTCGCGGACGGCGCGGAGAAGTCGATGTCCAGGGCGGCGCCGACCGTCTCCTCCAGGGACTTCGCGCCCTGTTCCGGCGTCACGTGCAGCACCGCGTAGTCGTGGGCGGCACCGTCGCCGCCGGTGCTCGCACCGCCCTCGATCCACTGGTTCGAGGTGGACGCCCAGTCCGCCCACCAGGTGCCGTACGGCGCGATCCGGGTCGTGGGCGCCCCCGCGAGCCCCGCCTCGGAGGCACCGAGGTCGTTGTACGAGGGGACGAAGGCGATGTTGCGGTACCAGCCGCCGCCCGCGCCCGCGTGCACGCAGTGGCCGGCCGTCCACACCAGGTTGGACCTGCCCGGCCGGGCCGCGTCCTTGACCACCGTGCCGGAGCAGACCATCGCGCCCTCGGGGGAGTCGAAGAAGACCTTGCCGACCGGGGCGGCGTGGGCGTGGTACGGCGTCTTCTCCGGTTCGGCCTCCACGGGCGCCGGTTCCGGATCGCTGACGCCCCGGTCGGCCCCGGTGTCCAGCGTGGTGACGGTCTTGTCGGCCTCCCGCGCCGACCGCATGCGGTCCGGGTCCCACAGGTCCTCGATGACGGGGTTGACGTAGTCCTGCGCCTCGCGCAGCCAGTCCCCCTCGTCCCAGTCCTTCCAGCCGCCGTCCTTCCACCGGTCGAGGTCGGTGCCGTGCTCGCGCAGCCGGTCCGCGAGGTCGCCCGGCAGCCCGCCCCCGGCGCCCGGCCGGGAGACGTCGCCGCCCGCGCGGGCGCCCGCGCCGCCGTCCCCGGGAGCGCCGCACGCCGTCAGGGTGAGCACCAGGGCGGCGACGAGCCCGCCCGCGGCCGTCGGCAGGCGCCCGCGGAGCCGGAACCCGCCGGAGGTGGATGAGGAACGCATGGTGCGATGACCCCCCGTGGTGAGAGACGGATGCGTGGATCGGAAGGAACGCCGGGCCGGCCGTGCGGGGCCATGCGCCCCACCGCCGCGGCCCGGCGGGCCCGGGTCAGCGGCCGGCGAACTTGCCGCTGACCGCGTCGTACACGCCCTTGGCCTCGTCACCGAGGCGCGGACCGGCCAGCCACCCGGCCGTCACCGGGCCGATGGAGGTGTTGGAGACCAGCGCGGGCTTCCCGTCGGAGCCGGCCGCGACCCAGCCGCCGCCCGAGGAGCCGCCGGTCATGGTGCAGCCGATGCGGTACATGGTCGGGTCGGACGCGCTGAGCGAGAGCCGGCCGGGCTCGTCCTCGCACTGGTGGAGCTTCTGGCCGTCATAGGGCGGGGCGGCCGGGTAACCGGTGGCCGTGACGCTCTTCAGCCGGTCCGCGGAGGGGGCCGCGAAGTCCACCGGCAGCGCGGCGCCGACCGTCTCCTCCAGCGACTTTCCGTCGCCGCCCTTCTCCGGGGTCACGTGGATGACGGCGAAGTCGTACGCGGCCCCGTCACCGCCCGTCGCACCGCCCTGCTCGATCCACTGCGCCGAGGTCTGCGCCCAGTCGCCCCACCAGACGCCGTGAGGGGCGACGTCCTTCTTGCCGGCCTTCTCCAGGTCGGCGCCGGAGAGGCCCGCGTCGTTGTAGGAGGGGACGAAGGCGATGTTGCGGTACCAGCCGCCCTCCTTGCCGGCGTGCACGCAGTGGCCGGCCGTCCACACCATGTTCGACTTGCCGGGGTGCGCCGGGTCCCGCACGACCGTCGCCGAGCAGACCATCGTGCCCTCGGGGGAGTCGAAGAAGACCTTGCCCGCCGTGGGGGCGCTGTCGCGGTACGCGGGCGGCACGGCGCGCGCCTGCACCGGTCGCGGCTCGGGGTCGGTCACGCCCTGGTCGTCGGCGAGGTCGCCCTCGTCCACACCCTGGTCCGGCTCCTCCGCGTCGCGCATGCGGTCCGGGTCCCACAGGTCCTCGATGATGGGGTTGACGTAGTCCTGCGCCTCGCGCAGCCAGTCGTCCTTGTCCCAGTTCTTCCAGGCGCCGTTCTTCCAGGCGTCCAGGTCGATCCCGTGTTCCTTCAGCTTGTCCTTGAGGTGTTCCGGGACGTGTATCCGGCCGGCACCGTCGTCCGCGGCCTGGGAGGCGTTGCTGTCGCCGCCCGCCTCGGCGTCGCCGCTGTCGCAGGCGGTGGCGGTGAGCATGAGCGCCGACGCGAGGAGCACGGCGGCCGGCACGGGGGCGGGCCCACGCCGCCGTCCCCGGTGCCCGCGGGTGGTGAAGGACGGCCGTATGGATCGCATGGTGGTGACTCCCCCTGTGGTGACGGAACCTGGTGCGGCCGCCGTGCCGGTCCGCGTGCCCCCGGGGCGGGTTCGCGCGGACCGGCACGAGGGCCCGGAACGGCACCACACACTATGCGGTCGCTGTGGGGGACCGCCGACGGAACGGCAACGGTTCGGCCACAAGCCGTCTGACCTGGCCGCCGTCCGGACGGTCACGGGAGATGACGCTCCGTCACCGCCCCGTGGTGCGCGTGTCACGCAGGTCACGCGGGCCGGCCGCCGCGGGCCCGGCGTCCGCGTCCGGCTCCCGGGCCGGGGCCGCGGCCCCGGCCGGCGCGGGACCGGCACGCCCGCCGCGGCGCCCGCGCCGGCCACCGCGCCCCGCACCGCCGGCACCCGGTGCCGCGAGGTCAGGCCACGCAGGGCCGGTTCCGCGACCGCCGCCAGGCGCTGCCCGATCACGTCGGTGAGCCGCCCGCCGAGCGGCGGCAGACCACCGAAGGCGAGCGCGTACGCGCTGAGCCCCCCTGGAGGCCGGACGCGGTGAACCGGAGGTCGGTCCGGACCGAGGACAGCGCGACCTACACCACCGACACGTCCCGCACCACCGTCAACCCGTACAGGCACCCGACCGTGAGCACCGGCCCGGCCCCCGGCGGACTCCCCCTCCGGCCCGCCCGCGGTACCCGCGCCGCGCTGCTCGGCCGGCCGCATGAAGAGAGCGCGGACGGGGCGTGGCGGTCGTGGGGGCGGGACGTACGGAGCCACAGGACCGGCGCCGCGCGTACGGTGCCGTCCGGGCCCGCCCCGCCGGTACGCGTTCCCGAGTCCCTGCTGACCCGGACTCGCGGCGGACCGGGCGGCCGGACCGGGCCGCCGACGGCGGCGTCCGCGCTCCTCACCGTGCGGGATCTCGCGGTCACCCGTAACCCCGTGCGCCGCCGGGGGTTGGTAGGGGTGGGGGGCCCGCTGTCCTGGCGCGGGCCTGTGTGCCGAGCGCGACACCGTGCGCGACTCGCCTCTGGTCAGCGGGAGGGCTGAGAGCCGTGACGGAAACCGTGAACGGGGCCGGGGTCGCGTGGGAGTCCGGCGGACCCGGGACCGACGCGACCGGACGACACCGGGCCCGCCCGGACGACACCCGGCGGGGCAGTGGCCGGTGGGCCGGTGCCGGGCGGGACGGCGTCCGGCCGGGCGGTACCGGGCGGGACGGCACGGAGCAGGACGGCACCCGGGACGACGGTCGACGAGGGGACGGCATCCGCCCCAAGGGCGGCACTCCGCAGGACGGCGGCCGGCCGGGGAGCGGGGCCGGGCTCAGCGCGCCGGAGCGCGGCGACAGCGGGCCGGACACGGTGCCGCGCCCCGCCCACGAGCCGTCCGCGCGGGCGCGCGCCGCCCGGCCGGCCGCACCGAAGCACCGGACGGCGCGCGAACGCGCCGCCCGTTCCTATGTCCGCGCCCTGCCGATCGTCCCGGTCCGCGCCCGCGGTCTCCTCATCGAGGGCGCCGACGGCCGCCGCTACCTGGACTGTGCCTCGGGCGGCGGCGCCCTCGCCCTCGGCCACAACCACCCCGTCGTCCTGGAGGCCATCCGCAAGGTGCTCGACTCGGGCGCCCCCTTGCAGGTCATGGACGTCACCACGCCGGTCGAGGACGCCTTCGTCACCGAACTGCTGCGCACCCTGCCGCCTGGACTCGCCGACCACGCGCGCGTGCGGTTCTGCGGACCCGCCGAGGGCGACGCCGTCGCCGCCGCCCTCGCCCTCGTCCGCACCGCCACCGGACGCACCCGCGTCGTCCGCTGCACCGACGCCCCGCCGCCGGGCGTGCCCCGCGCCCGGACCCGCCCGCCGTACGACCTCGTGTCCGTGCGCGTGAGCGGCCCCGGAGCGCGCGCACCGGAGGCGCTGTTCGACGATCCGGCGGGGGAGGGGCCGCCCGCCGGTCTCCTCGTCGAACCGGTCGACGGAGCGGGCCTGATGACCCCCGCGCCCGACGAGTGGATACGCGGCCTGCGCCGCCTCGCCACCGCTCGCGCCGTCCCCCTCATCGCCGACGAGACCGCCACCGGCGTCGGCCGGACCGGCGCCTTCTGGGCCGTCGAACACAGCGGGATCACCCCCGACGTCCTGGTCCTCGCTGAGGCCACCGGCGGCAGCCTGCCGCTCACGGCCCTCGTCCACCACGCCGACCTGCCGGTGGGGGAGCCCCGGGGCGGTGCCTTCCGGGGCAATCAGCTCGCCCTGGCCGCGGGCGCCGCGACCCTCGCGCACGTCCGCGCGCACCGCCTCGCCGAACACGCCGCCGCCCTGGGCGCCCGCATACTGGCGCGGCTCCGGGAACTGGAGGGCCGCCCGTCCGGTGTGGTCGGCGCCGTGCGCGGGCGCGGCCTGCTGATCGGCGTCCAGACGGCCGCCCCGCATCTCGCCGCGGCGGTCCGCCGCGCGTGCCTGCGACGCGGACTGATCGTGGACATCGGCGGCCCCCGCGGTGACGTCGTGCGGCTGCTGCCCCCGCTGACCGTCACCGAGGAACAGGCCACGGCCGCGCTGGACCGCCTGGCCGACGCGGTCACGGCGGTGGAGAAGACCCACCCCACCGACCCGGTCCCGGTAGAGACGGCGCGCTGACATCCCGGCGCCACGCCCGCCGGTACGCCCCGTACGGACGTCGCCGGCGCCCACGGCCCGGCCGGTGGACGCCCCCCGATCGTCAACCCGGGACCACGCTTCCCACCCGGTGGACCGGGAGGCCGCTCCCGTCCGTACCCCGGCCGGCCGGGGTACGCAGGCTCCACCGGCTGCGGTTGCGGCCTCCCGCCGCGCGCACCCCCGGCCGGGGCGTCGGCCGGACGGTGCCCGCCCCCGCCTGCCCTCGACATCCGCACTCTCCCCGCCCCAGGAGCCGCCTTGCCCGCCCGTCCGTCGCCGCAGCGGACTCTCCCGCCGCTCCTTCCCGGCTCGGGGACACGAATGTCGGTGCCGGGCCGTAGGGTGGTCGCGCTATGACGAAGCCCTCACTCCCCGAACTCCTGCACGCCGCCGTCGCCGCCGTCGGCGGCACGGAGCGTCCCGGCCAGGTGGCCATGGCCGAAGCCGTCGCCGAAGCGATCGACGACGGCTCCCACCTGCTCGTCCAGGCGGGCACCGGCACCGGCAAGTCGCTGGGTTACCTCGTGCCCGCGCTGGCGCACGGGGAGCGCGTCGTCGTGGCCACCGCCACCCTCGCCCTGCAACGCCAGCTCGTGGAACGCGACCTGCCGCGCACCGTGGACGCGCTCCACCCGCAACTGCGCCGCCGCCCCGAGTTCGCCATGCTCAAGGGCCGGTCGAACTACCTGTGCCTGCACCGCCTCCACGAAGGCGTGCCACAGGACGAGGAAGAGGGCCTGTTCGACCAGTTCGAGGCCGCCGCCCCCACCAGCAGGCTGGGCCAGGACCTGCTGCGGATGCGCGACTGGGCGGACGAGACGGAGACCGGGGACCGCGACGACCTCACCCCCGGCGTCTCCGACCGGGCCTGGTCCCAGGTCTCGGTCTCCTCCCGCGAGTGCCTCGGCGCCTCCAAGTGCGCCTACGGAGCCGAGTGCTTCGCCGAGAACGCCCGGGAGCGCGCCAAGCTCTCCGAGGTCGTCGTCACCAACCACGCCCTGCTCGCGATCGACGCCATCGAGGGCGCCCCGGTCCTGCCCCAGCACGAGGTGCTGATCGTCGACGAGGCGCACGAACTGGTCTCCCGCGTCACCGGCGTCGCCACCGGTGAACTCACCCCCGGCCAGGTCAACCGGGCCGTGCGCCGCGCCGCCAAACTGGTCAACGAGAAGGCCGCCGACCAGCTCCAGACCGCCGCCGAGGGCTTCGAACGGCTGATGGAGCTGGCCCTCCCCGGCCGCTTGGAGGAGATCCCGGAGGACCTCGGCTACGCCCTCATGGCCCTGCGCGACGCCTGCCGCACGGTGATCTCGGCGATCGGCGCCACCCGCGACAGGTCGGTGCAGGACGAGGACGCGGTCCGCAAGCAGGCCCTGGCCTCCGTCGAGTCCGTGCACGACGTGGCCGAGCGGATCACCAACGGCTCCGAATGGGACGTCGTCTGGTACGAGCGGCACGACCGCTTCGGCGCCTCCCTGCGCGTCGCCCCGATGTCCGTCTCCGGGCTGCTGCGCGAGAAGCTGTTCACCGACCGCTCGGTCGTCCTGGCCTCCGCCACCCTGAAGCTCGGCGGCGACTTCAACGGCGTCGGCGCCTCCCTCGGCCTCGCCCCCGAGGGCACCGAGGGCGACGACGTGCCCCCGTGGAAGGGCATCGACGTCGGCTCGCCCTTCGACTACCCGAAGCAGGGCATCCTGTACGTCGCCCGGCACCTGGCCCGCCCGGCCCGGGACGGCGACCGCTCCGACATGCTCGACGAACTCACCGAGCTGATCCAGGCCGCCGGCGGGCGCACGCTGGGGCTCTTCTCCTCCATGCGCGCGGCCCAGCTCGCCGCCGAGGAACTGCGCACCCGCATCCCCGAGTTCCCGATCCTCCTCCAGGGCGAGGAGACCCTCGGCGAGCTGATCAAGAACTTCGCCGCCGATCCGCGGACCTGCCTCTTCGGCACGCTCTCGCTCTGGCAGGGCGTGGACGTGCCCGGTCCGAGCTGCCAGCTCGTCGTGATGGACAAGATCCCGTTCCCGCGTCCGGACGACCCGCTGATGAGCGCGCGTCAGAAGGCGGTCGAGGAGGCCGGCGGCAACGGCTTCATGGCGGTCGCGGCCACCCACGCCGCCCTGCTGATGGCCCAGGGCGCGGGCCGGCTGGTGCGTGCCTCGGGCGACCGCGGGGTGGTCGCGGTCCTCGACCAGCGCCTGGCGACGGCCCGGTACGGGAGCTACCTCAAGGCGTCCCTGCCCGACTTCTGGTACACCACGGACGGCGGGCAGGTCCGCAAGTCCCTGGCGGCGATCGACGCGGTGGCGCGGCAGACGGAAGCCGGCTGAGCCCGAGCGGCGAAGCAGCCCGGCGCCCGCGGTGCGGGGCCGGGCTCAGTGCAGGGCCCCGGAACCGGCGCAGTGGTCCCGGGGCCCCGTCGAGTCGGCGGCCCCGGCGCGTCCTCTGCAGGGGACGCGCCGGACCCGCCGTGGCGCTCAGACGCGACGCAGTACGGCCACCACCTTGCCGAGGATGGTCGCGTCGTCACCGGGGATGGGCTCGTAGGCCGCGTTGTGCGGGAGGAGCCAGACGTGGCCGTCCTCGCGCTTGAAGCGCTTGACGGTGGCCTCGCCGTCGAGCATCGCGGCGACGATGTCGCCGTTCTCCGCGACCGGCTGGCGGCGGACCGTGACCCAGTCGCCGTCGCAGATGGCGGCCTCGATCATGGAGTCGCCGACCACCTTGAGGACGAACAGCTCACCGTCGCCGACGAGCTGCCGGGGCAGGGGGAAGACGTCCTCGACCGACTCCTCGGCGAGGATCGGGCCACCGGCGGCGATCCGGCCGACGAGCGGGACGTACGACGCGGCGGGCTTGCCGGCGGTGTCCGTGGGCTGCGCCGAGGCGGCCTGGTCGGAGCCGCGGACCTCGTAGGCGCGCGGGCGGTGCGGGTCGCGGCGCAGGAAGCCCTTGCGCTCCAGCGCCATGAGCTGGTGGGCCACGGAGGAGGTGCTGGAGAGGCCGACGGCCTGGCCGATCTCGCGCATGGACGGCGGGTACCCGCGGCGCTGCACGGAGTCGCGGATGACCTCGATCACCCGGCGCTGGCGGTCGGTGAGACCGGAGCTGTCGGCCCGGATGCCGGGGGGCCGGCCCGGCAGGGAGCGCTTGTGCCCCTCGGGATTCGCGGCGTCGCTCATCGCGTGCATCTGCTCAGGTCGGCCCTGGGGGCGGTCCTGGGCAGTGATGGTCGCACTGTCTGCGGTGGTGGTCACGTCGGCCCCTCTCGATGGTCTCCCTGCTGCACAACGGTAGTTGCTTTCGAAAGGTTGCGCCAAACACACGTTCGAGTGAAAAACCGTGAAGCGCTCGCTTTGATCATGTGTGCGGGTGTATGGCTCTCGCATTGCCGGTCGGGCAAAAGGGCCTATTGCTGTACTCTTCACCGCCGGGGTGACCGTGTCGCGGCTCCCGCACAGTCTGCCATCCGGCCGCCCGTTCGACGGCGGGCGGGCCCCGTTCCGCGCGGTAGCCCCACCGCGCCTCCCCGCGGAACCCACCGTTTCTCCGTATCCGGGCGACCCCCGGCAGGGTGTCCGGGGTGCGGCCGGGCGGGCGACACGCCGGGGCGGACCCCTCGGGCCTGCACGGACGGGAATGACACGCGTGCGAGGCGTGTTTATCTGGGCCCATCCCCACATGTAGTGGTTGGATTGCGGTTGCAGCCCATAAGTTGTGGTGACCCCGGTCTTCCGGCCCGTCGCGATCGCCTATGCTGGGGGCTGCTTCGAGGGGGCCGAAGGGTCTCCCGAGGCCATCGAGTCTGCTGTGAGGAGGGTTGGGACTACATGCACTGCCCCTTCTGCAGGCATTCCGACAGCCGGGTGGTCGACAGCCGTACGACCGACGACGGCACGTCGATCCGCAGGCGCCGTCAGTGCCCCGACTGCTCCCGTCGTTTCACGACCGTGGAGACGTGCTCGCTCATGGTGGTGAAGCGGTCCGGGGTCACCGAGCCGTTCAGCCGCACCAAGGTCATCAACGGCGTGCGCAAGGCATGCCAGGGCCGTCCCGTCACCGAGGACGCGCTCGCCCAGCTCGGCCAGCGGGTCGAGGAGGCCGTGCGGGCCACCGGGAGCGCCGAGCTGACCACCCACGACGTGGGGCTGGCCATACTCGGCCCACTGCAGGAACTCGACCTCGTCGCCTACCTGCGCTTCGCCTCCGTCTACCGGGCGTTCGACTCGCTGGAGGACTTCGAGGCGGCGATCGTGGAGCTCAGGGAGGCCGCGGTCCGGCCCGGCGGCGACGCCGGGGACGCCGGTCCGGGTGGCCGGGAGGGCGACCGCGGGTCCACGGGGGCTGACCACGTCCCCGAGCCCGCAGGCGCCGCCGACTGACCGTCGGGCCGGACCGGGACCCCCGGGGCCGGGCCCCGCCGCGGGGCGGCGCGTGAGAAAGACCTGTTGCGGGCGGAGTGCGAGGTGCCCGCAGCACCAGACAGAACACCGTGCCCACGGGAACATTCCGGGCACTTCAGGGCGTTTTCGCCCGTACAGGGAGGCGGCATGACAGAGACGGCGAGCGGTCCGGCACGGAGTTCCCGCGCCAAGGGCACCAAGGCGGGCAAGGGACTCCGGGTCGAGCGCGTCCACACCACTCCCGGGGTTCACCCTTACGACGAGGTGGCCTGGGAGCGTCGTGACGTCGTCATGACCAACTGGCGCGACGGTTCGGTCAACTTCGAACAGCGCGGCGTCGAGTTCCCCGACTTCTGGTCGGTGAACGCGGTCAACATCGTCACCAGCAAGTACTTCCGCGGTGCCGTGGGCACCCCGCAGCGCGAGACCAGCCTCAAGCAGCTCATCGACCGCATCGTGAAGACCTACCGGCAGGCCGGCGAGGACCACCGCTACTTCGCCTCGCCCGCCGACGCCGAGATCTTCGAGCACGAGCTGGCCTACGCCCTCCTGCACCAGATCTTCAGCTTCAACAGCCCCGTCTGGTTCAACGTCGGCACCAAGCAGCCCCAGCAGGTCTCCGCCTGCTTCATCCTGTCCGTCGACGACTCCATGGAGTCGATCCTCGACTGGTACAAGGAAGAGGGCATGATCTTCAAGGGCGGCTCCGGAGCCGGCCTCAACCTCTCCCGCATCCGTTCCTCGAAGGAACTCCTCTCCTCCGGTGGCAACGCCTCCGGCCCGGTCTCCTTCATGCGCGGCGCCGACGCCTCCGCCGGCACCATCAAGTCCGGCGGCGCCACCCGCCGGGCCGCCAAGATGGTCGTCCTCGACGTGGACCACCCGGACATCGAGGACTTCATCGAGACCAAGGTCAAGGAGGAGGAGAAGATCCGCGTCCTGCGCGACGCGGGCTACGACATGGACCTGGGCGGCGACGACATCGCCTCCGTCCAGTACCAGAACGCCAACAACTCGGTCCGCGTCAACGACGAGTTCATGAACGCGGTCGAGAAGGGCGGACGCTTCGGCCTGCGCGCCCGGATGACCGGCGAGGTCATCGAGGAGGTCGACGCCAAGGCGCTCTTCCGCAAGATCGCCGAGGCCGCCTGGGCCTGCGCCGACCCGGGCATCCAGTACGACGACACCATCAACAACTGGCACACCTGCCCCGAGTCCGGCCGGATCACCGCGTCGAACCCGTGCAGCGAGTACATGCACCTGGACAACACGTCCTGCAACCTGGCCTCGCTGAACCTGATGAAGTTCCTCAAGGACGACGGCCGGGGCAACCAGACCTTCGAGACCGAGCGCTTCCAGAAGGTCGTCGAGCTGGTCATCACCGCGATGGACATCTCCATCTGCTTCGCGGACTTCCCGACCCAGAAGATCGGCGAGAACACCCGCGCCTTCCGCCAGCTCGGCATCGGCTACGCCAACCTCGGCGCCCTGCTGATGGCCACCGGCCACGCCTACGACTCCGACGGCGGACGCGCCCTCGCCGGCGCCATCACCTCCCTGATGACCGGCACCGCCTACCGCCGCAGCGCGGAGCTGGCCGCCATCGTCGGCGCGTACGACGGCTACGCCCGCAACGCGGACGCCCACAAGCGCGTCATGAAGCAGCACTCCGACGCCAACGGCTCCGCCGTGCGGATGGACGACCTGGACACCCCGGTGTGGGCCGCCGCCACCGAGGCATGGCAGGACGTGCTGCGCCTCGGCGAGAAGAACGGTTTCCGTAACGCGCAGGCGTCCGTGCTCGCCCCGACCGGCACGATCGGCCTGGCGATGTCCTGCGACACCACCGGCGTCGAGCCCGACCTGGCGCTGGTCAAGTTCAAGAAGCTCGTCGGCGGCGGCTCGATGCAGATCGTCAACGGCACCGTCCCGCAGGCCCTGCGCCGCCTGGGCTACCAGGAGGAGCAGATCGAGGCGATCGTCGCCCACATCGCCGACCACGGCAACGTGATCGACGCCCCCGGCCTCAAGCCGGAGCACTACGAGGTCTTCGACTGCGCCATGGGCGAGCGCGCCATCTCCCCGATGGGCCACGTCCGCATGATGGCCGCCATCCAGCCGTGGATCTCCGGTGCCATCTCCAAGACGGTCAACATGCCGGAGTCGGCGTCCGTCGAGGAGGTCGAGGAGATCTACTACGAGGCCTGGAAGCTCGGCGTCAAGGCGCTCGCGATCTACCGCGACAACTGCAAGGTCGGCCAGCCCCTCTCCGCCAAGAAGAAGGAGCCGGCGCAGGAGGACGCGGCCGGTACGCCCGCCGAGGCCCCGGTCGAGAAGGTCGTCGAGTACCGCCCGGTCCGCAAGCGCCTCCCGAAGGGACGCCCCGGCATCACCACGTCCTTCACCGTCGGCGGCGCCGAGGGCTACATGACCGCCAACTCCTACCCGGACGACGGTCTCGGCGAGGTCTTCCTCAAGATGTCCAAGCAGGGCTCGACCCTCGCGGGCATGATGGACGCCTTCTCCATCGCGGTCTCCGTCGGCCTCCAGTACGGCGTGCCGCTGGAGACCTACGTCTCGAAGTTCACCAACATGCGCTTCGAGCCGGCCGGCATGACGGACGACCCGGACGTGCGGATGGCGCAGTCGATCGTCGACTACATCTTCCGCCGCCTGGCACTCGACTTCCTGCCCTTCGAGACGCGCTCCGCGCTCGGCATCCACTCCGCCGAGGAGCGTCAGCGCCACCTGGAGACGGGCTCGTACGAGCAGTCCCTGGACGACGCGGACCTCGACGTCGAGTCCCTGGCCCAGTCGGCGCCGCTCGCCCGGGAGCACCAGGCCGTCGCCACCCCGAAGGCCCGGACCGAGTCGGCCGGACCGGTCCCGCAGCAGGCGCACACCAGCGCCGAACTGGTCGAGATGCAGCTCGGCATCCAGGCGGACGCCCCGCTCTGCTTCTCCTGCGGCACCAAGATGCAGCGCGCCGGCTCCTGCTACATCTGCGAGGGCTGCGGCTCCACCAGCGGCTGTAGCTGACGGCGGGAGCCGCGCACGCCGGAGCGCGTGAGCGGACGAGCCGACGAACCAGAGGGAGGGGCACCGGCCGGCGCCGGTGCCCCTCTCCCGTGTGCCCGGACCCGTCAGTCCCCGAGCCGCGCGCCCATGACGCGGGTGAACGAGGCCGGATCGCCGTCGAAGCCGTGGACACCGGCGCGGAACTGCCACGCCCCCGACTCGTCCCGGACGAACTCGGCGACCGTCGCGGCCAGCGCCTCGGGCACGCCGCCGAAGTCGTCCTCGGCCAGTACCGTGTACCCCTCCCGGACGCGCAGCCCCGGCCGGGCCACGGCGCCGAACGGCAGGTGCCCCGAGCGCTGCTGGATCGCGACGCCGACCACCACCCGCCGGTACTCCGAGCCGAGCCGCTCCAGCTCCAGCGTCATGACCTCGTCGTCGCCGAAGCCCTTGCCGTCCTGGCTGTCCCGGTCGAGCAGGATCGTGCCGTCGGGCGAACGGCTGTCGAAGTGCACCAGGTACGAGGGAGCGCCGTACGGATCGGCCGCCGGGTAGGTCCCGGCGACGAGGTCCAGATCGGCGGGCGGCCGGCCCGCGGGGGACGGGTCCCACCGCAGCGCGACCTCGACCTTGCGGATTCCCTTGCTGAGGCCGTTCACAGACTTCCCCTTCCGGTTCCCGCCCTGCGAGTCCACCCAACTGCCCGGCAGTGACGGCCGGTTGTCCATCCTGCCACGTAGGGGAGGGGGGTCGGGGAAGAGTGGCTGGTCCGAGGGCCACCGGTGGCGCGCTCCCTGGCCTTACCATGGCGCGGTGCTGGTCAAGTGGACACGCTGCACCGTGGTGGACCGACGGGGGTTCGAGCGGGGGCAGCGGAAATGGGCGGGGCTCCCGGGGGAGCCGGGGTTTCGCGGGCAGGGGGGAGGGTGGAGCAGGGCACGGCCGGACGTGGCGCACGTCTTCGCCTTCTGGGAGAGCCGCACCTTCTACGACTCCTTCATGGCGCGGTCCCACGACCGTCTCGCCGCGTCCCAGGCCGGCACGTTCACGGACGGCGAGGTCCGGCTCTTCGACCACCGGTTCGACGTGAAGACCGGCTTCGAGCCCCGGTTCACCGACGCCGACCTGCTGCGGGTGGCGCTCGCCCGGGTCCACGAGGAACGGGCCGAGCACTACGTCCTGATGCAGGAGAAGGTCTGGAACCCGGCCATGGCCGGCTCGCCCGGCATGATCCGCGGCCTGTTCGGCGAGGCCCCGGGCAACGAGTACCTCGTCCTGTCCATGTGGCAGTCGGCCGCCGAGCACGGCAAGTACCGCACCGAGCGGATCGAGCGGCTCGCGCTGCGCGCCCAGACCGAGGCCGACATCGCGGCCCTCACCGGCGACATCGTCCAACTGGAACCGTCCTGGACCGTGTGACCGCGCGGCGGGCCGCCGCCCGGGGGCGCCCCGGACGTCCGGACCGCCGCCGACGTGCGGGGATGGTGTGACCCACGACGTACCGGGACGGTACGACCGAGACGTTTCGTGCGTCTCGCTCTAGGGTGCAGACATGGCACGACCACGGCGCATCGTTCTCGTCCGGCACGGGGAGTCGACGGGCAACGTCGATGACTCCGTGTACGAGCGGGTCCCCGACCACGCACTCGCCCTCACCGAGCGGGGCTGGGCCCAGGCGGAGGAGACGGGCAGGAGGCTGCACGAGGTGTTCGGCCGCGAACGCGTCAGCGTGTACGTCTCCCCGTACCGCCGCACGCACCAGACGCTGCGCGCCTTCGACCTCGACCCCCGTCTCATACGTGTACGGGAGGAGCCCCGGCTGCGCGAGCAGGACTGGGGCAACCTCCAGAACCGGGAGGAGGTGCTCGTGCAGAAGTCGTACCGCGACGCCTACGGTCACTTCTTCTACCGCTTCGCCCAGGGCGAGTCCGGCGCCGACGTCTACGACCGGGTCGGCGGCTTCCTGGAGAGCCTGTTCCGCAGTTTCGAGGAGCCCGACCACCCGCCGAACGTCCTCCTGGTCACCCACGGACTGGCCATGCGGCTGTTCTGCATGCGGTGGTTCCACTGGACGGTCGCGGAGTTCGAGTCGCTGTCGAACCCCGGGAACGCGGAGATGCGGATGCTCGTTCTCGGGGAGGACGGCAGGTACACCCTCGACCGGCCTTTCGAACGCTGGCGAGATCCGGAACCGTACGGGATCACCGGATAGAGTGGCAGGGCGATGACCGGTCAATCCTCTTCCGAAGGGCGCCTGGACCGCGCCCTGGCCAGCCTGCGCGGACTGTCGGTGGGCGACGCGCTCGGCTCGCGGTTCTTCGTCCCCTCGAACTACCCCCTGCTGAAGCGCCGCGAGTTGCCCTCCGGCCCCTGGCAGTGGACGGACGACACGGAGATGGCCGCCTCCGTGGTCGCGGTCCTCGCGGCCCACGAACGCATCGACCAGGACGCGCTGGCGCACTCCTTCGCCGCGCACCACGACGTCGACCGGGGGTACGGCCCCGCGGTCGACCGGTTGCTGCGGCGGGTCAGGGAGGGCGGCGACTGGAAGGAACTGGCCGCCGCGCTCTTCGACGGCCAGGGCTCCTGGGGCAACGGCGCCGCGATGCGCATCGCGCCCCTGGGCGCCTGGTACGCGGACGATCCGGAGCAGGCGACCCACCAGGCGGAGATCTCGGCCTACCCCACCCACCAGCACCGCGAGGCGGTGGTCGGCGCCATGGCGGTCGCCGCCGCCGCCGCGCTGGCCGCCGCCCCCGGTGGCCCGCCCACCGGGCCGGCGCTGCTCGACGGGGTGATCTCGCTGGTGCCGAAGAAGAGCGCGGTCGGCGCCGGGCTGCGCCGCGCGCGCGACATGCTCGACTACGGGGACACGGCCACGGTCGCCGCCGTTCTGGGCTGCGGCCGGCGGACGACCGCCCACGACACGGTGCCCTTCGCCCTGTGGTCCGCCGCGCGGTCCCTCGACGACTACACGCGCGCGTTCTGGGCCACTGCCCAGGCGGGCGGGGACGTGGACACGACCTGCGCCATCGTCGGCGGAGTCGTCGCGTCCGGCGGCCCGGCGGGCGCTCCGCCCCGCGCGTGGGCGGAGCGCACCGAGGATCTGCCGGCGTGGATGGGCCTCCCCGTGTGACGCCGGCCGCCGGCTCAAGGCCCGTCACTTTCCGTGCGGCGTGGGAACTCTGTGTGACGTCCGCCCGTTTTCCTGACGTCGGCCGTGCGGGGCGGTGAGCCCCCGCGCGGGAGGGGTGTCGTGAGGGGGTGGGCTGTGCCCGGGGGTCGGTCGTGGGCTGGGCGGGGTAGGCGTCGTGACCACGGGTCCGCTCGTCGTGGTGGCCGCGGTCGTGGCCGCCGTACCGGTCGTATGGGCGTTCGTGGTGGCGGGAGCGGTGCCCTCCCCTGTCGGCCCCGCGCGCCGGGACGGCGGGCGGGACCGGTGGCTGCCGGTGCGGCCGGCGGCCGCGCGACGCGATGTTCTCCCGCTCGGGGTGCGCCTTGCGCGCGGTCATTCACGAATGCGACAACACCGAGGCGGAGCACTTCCGTTCGGTGATCGTCGAGGGGGTCGTCCAGCCGACCGTCGCCATGCTCCACCAGATCATCAGCCGCGGCATCGAGCGCGGAGAGGTGCGCGAGGACGCGGCCGACGACTATGTCTACGACGCCATTCCGGCCATGCTGATGTACCGGTCGAAGATTTGTGGAAGCGAATGGAGCGACCGCGAGGTCGAGGAGATGCTCGACCGGTTGATGGTCCCGCTGCTGCGTCCCGCCGGCTCCTGAAACCGGCTCCGACGCCGGTGATAACCATCGGGAACCGATTCGGGGAGGCGGGGTGTCGCGGGCGTACGGAGGCGGCGTACGCTAAGGACGCCATGCCGTACGAACCGCCTACCCACACCGTCGAGCGCTCCCTTCGCGCCACGACCGGAGCCAAGGTCATCGCCGGTGTCGACGAGGTGGGGCGCGGAGCCTGGGCCGGACCGGTCACCGTCTGCGCGGCCGTCACCGGACTGCGCCGGGCCCCGGCGGGTCTCACCGACTCCAAGCTGCTCACGCTCAAGCGGCGCACCGAACTGGCCGAGGAGTTGCGGACGTGGGTGACCTCCTACGCCCTGGGACACTCCTCTCCGGAGGAGATCGACTCCCTGGGCATGACGGCGGCGCTGCGACTGGCCGCGGTACGTGCCCTGGAGATGCTCCCGGTGCGTCCCGACGCCGTGATCCTCGACGGCAAGCACGACTACCTCGGCCTGCCCTGGAAGGTCCGTACGGTGATCAAGGGCGACCAGTCGTGCGTGGCGGTCGCCGCGGCGTCGGTGATCGCCAAGGTCCAGCGTGACGCCATGATGGCCGAACTGGGCACCGCGCACGCAGACTTCGGTTTCGCGGACAACGCCGGGTATCCGTCGCCCGTGCACAAGGCCGCGCTGGCCGAGTGGGGGCCCACCCCACACCACCGTTTGTCGTGGGCGTATCTTGATGCGCTGCCCCAGTGGCGGCACCTCAAGAAGGTCCGCAGCGGGACGGACGGAAGCGCCCTGGAGGTCGAGGGCCAACTCGGCTTCGACTTCTGACGCTTCCGCTCGCGTCAACGCGCACCCGCCGATGCGAGCCGCACCCGTGTTTGATAAAAATCAGCCCATGCCTCTCATTCCCGAGGAGCCCCAGATTTACGAGAAGGCCCAGGGTCCCCGCGCCACTCCGGCCAGCGGCCGTACCGCGCCGACCCCCCGTCCCGTACCCGGCCCCCGTCCCGTGGCTCCGCCGCGGCCCGGCCGCCCCGGTCCCCCGCGGCCGGCCCCGTCGGCGCAGCGCGCCCAGCGTGACGCGGCCGCCAAGCCCGGACCGGGCGCCGCCGCCCCGAAGGGCCCCCAGACCCAGGTGATCCCGGCCGCGCCCGAGGGCGCGCTCGACGCCGCCGAGGAGGCCGTGGACCTCCTGCTGGAATCCGGCCGCGCCCCCGGCGACGTGCTGGTGATCACCACCGGTACCCCGCATCCGTGGGCCGCCCACGAACTGTCCTTCGGTGACGCGTCCTACTGGGCGCAGCACGACGCGGGCGACGACGTCTTCTACGCGGACGCCGCCGTCGCCGAGCGCGCCGGAGCGCGCCCCGTGGCGGTCGTGGTGCTCAACGGAGGACCCGAAGCCGCCGCCACCGCGCTGTCGGTGGCCCGGTCCCGGGCAGGTGCCCTGCTGATCGTCTGCGGTGACCCGAAGCTGATCGAATCGGCGCTGGGCGCCGGCGTCTGAGCGGTCGCGTCGCGTCCGGCGGACCCCGGGACATCCGGGACCGCCGTGTCCGCGCCGCGCCCGTGTGGACACGGCGCACCGTACGGCGTCCCGGCCGGCGGGCGTCCGTCTTCGCGGGGGAGGACGGTCCACGTCGGACAGGGCTCCGGTTCGCCGTCGTCGCAACGGGCGCGCGCCGTACCGGATGTGAGGTCCGTCGAGGACCGGACCGACGGGCGTGGTGGGCCCGACGGGGTGAGGCCGTCGTGTCGCCGGGCTCCGGTGGGCCCGGTGTGCGGGTCCCGCCCGGTCGGCGGGCCGTCGCGCGGCGCGGGCCGTCCGTGGCCGTCCCGCCGGTGCGCGGGGGCGGCGCTTCCGCCGTGGCCGGGGACCGCGTGCGGAGAGCGCGCGGGGACGGCGTCCGCCGCGTGCCCCGCCCGTGACGTGCCGGCCGTCCCGGGTCAGCGTGCCGCAGCCCCGCAGCCCCGCAGCCCCGCAGCCCCGCAGCCCCGCAGCCCCGCAGCGCGGGCCGTGCGGCGTGCACGCGTCCCGCGGCCCCCGCATCCACGTGCCGTCCTCCTCCGTCCGGCGCGCGGCGCACGCCGGGGGGACGCGCCGTGCCGCCCGGGGCCGGCCTCCCGTACCGCGACACCCGTGAGGGCAGGGTCACGCACGGCCGGGTGGCCGACCGTCGTCCCCGTCGGGTTGCATGGGGGCATGGACGATCCGGAACTCCGCGCCGAAGCCGATGCCCTCCTCTCCGACCTGGTAGGCGCCCCCAGCGGGACCGCGAGGCTGCGGGAGGACCAGTGGCACGCCGTCGCCGCCCTCGTGCGCGAACGCCGCCGCGCGCTGGTCGTGCAGCGCACCGGCTGGGGCAAGTCGGCGGTCTACTTCGTCGCCACCGCCCTGCTGCGCCGCCGCGGAGCCGGTCCCACCGTGATCGTCTCGCCGCTGCTGGCCCTGATGCGCAACCAGGTCGAGTCGGCGGCACGGGCCGGCATCCGGGCCCGCACGATCAACTCGGCCAACCCCGAGGAATGGGCGGCCATCCACGAGGAGGTCGAGCGCGGCGAGACCGACGTGCTCCTGGTCAGCCCCGAACGCCTCAACTCGGTGGACTTCCGCGACCAGCTCCTGCCCCGCCTCGCCGCCACCACCGGCCTGCTCGTGGTGGACGAGGCGCACTGCATCTCCGACTGGGGCCACGACTTCCGCCCCGACTACCGCCGGCTGCGCTCGATGCTGGCCGAACTGCCCGCCGGGGTGCCCGTCCTGGCGACCACCGCGACCGCCAACGCGCGGGTCACGGCCGACGTCGCCGAACAGCTCGGCACCGGCGGCGGCGAGGCGCTGGTGCTGCGCGGCCCGCTCGACCGGGAGAGCCTGCGGCTCGGCGTCGTCCGGCTGCCGGACGCCGCGCACCGGCTGGGCTGGCTCGCCGAGCACCTGGACGAACTGCCGGGCTCGGGGATCGTCTACGCCCTCACCGTGGCCGCGGCCGAGGAGGCCACCGCCTACCTGCGGCAGCGCGGCTTCCGCGTGTCCTCGTACACCGGGCGCACCGAGAACGCCGACCGGCTCCAGGCCGAGTCCGACCTGCTGGAGAACCGGGTCAAGGCACTCGTCGCCACCTCGGCGCTGGGCATGGGCTTCGACAAGCCGGACCTCGGATTCGTGGTCCACCTCGGCTCGCCGTCCTCGCCGATCGCCTACTACCAGCAGGTGGGACGGGCGGGCCGCGGCGTCGAACACGCCGACGTCCTGCTGCTGCCGGGCAAGGAGGACGAGGCGATCTGGCGCTACTTCGCCGACACCGCCTTCCCGCCCGAGGCGCAGGTACGGCAGACCCTGGCGGCCCTCACCGACGCCGGCCGGCCGCTCTCCGTGCCGGCCCTGGAGGCGTCCGTCGACCTCCGCCGCAGCCGCCTGGAGACCATGCTCAAGGTCCTCGACGTCGACGGCGCGGTCCGGCGTGTCAAGGGCGGCTGGACCGCCACCGGCGTCCCCTGGTCCTACGACGCCGAGCGCTACGCCTGGGTGGCGCGGCAGCGCGCGGCCGAGCAGCAGGCGATGCGCGACTACGTGGGCACGTCCGGGTGCCGGATGGAGTTCCTGCGCCGCCAGCTCGACGACGAGGGCGCCGTCCCCTGCGGGCGCTGCGACAACTGCGCCGGCGCCTGGGCGGATCCCTCCGTCTCCGCCGAGGCGCTGACCGGCGCGGCGAAGGAACTGGACCGGCCGGGCGTCGAGATCGAACCGCGCCGGATGTGGCCGACCGGGATGCCCGCGCTCGGCGTCGAACTGAAGGGGCGCATCCCGGCGGGGGAGCAGTGCTCCACCGGGCGGGCGCTCGGCCGGCTCTCCGACATCGGCTGGGGCAACCGGCTGCGCCCGCTGCTGGCCGACAACGCGCCCGACGCCGCCGTCCCCGACGAGGTGCTGCGGGCCGCGGTGGGGGTGCTCGCCGACTGGGCCCGTTCGCCGCAGGGCTGGGCGTCGGACGCCCCCGACGCCCCCACCCGGCCCGTCGGGGTCGTCGCGGTGCCCTCGCTGAGCCGCCCGCGGCTGGTCGGCTCCCTCGCCGAGGGGATCGCCTCCGTGGGCCGCCTGCCCTTCCTCGGCACCCTCGCCCACACGGGGCCGGACGGCGCCCACGCGGCGCGGCGCAGCAACTCCGCCCAGCGCCTCAAGGCCCTCTCCGGTGCCTTCGCCGTCCCCGGGGACATGGCCGAGGCCCTGGCCGGCACCCCGGGTCCGGTGCTCCTCGTGGACGACCTCACCGACTCCGGCTGGACACTGGCGGTCGCCGCCCGGCTGCTCCGCCGCGCGGGCGCGGCACAGGTCCTGCCGCTGGTCCTCGCCGCGGCGGGGTAGGCGGGCCGCCGGGGTGGGGGTGGCCTCGCGGGGCGGGGCGGCGTCACGAGGAAGGACGGCTTCACGCGGAGGAGGTGGCCTCACAGGGGAAGGGGCGACGGCTCACGGGGGAGAGGCCGCCTCCTGAGGGGAGCCGGTCTCGTAGAGGAGGGATGCTCTCCCGGCGCAGAAGCGGACTCACGGAGCGGGAGCCGCTTCCGGCGGGGTGATGTGTCCCTGATGAGAGTTATCCACAGGTCGAAACGGAATCTCCCGATTCGCGGGATCGTCGGGGCATGACGAACCACAGCGAACCGACGGGTCCCTTCGACCACTCCGACTCCGCCAGGACCGCGCGGCCCGGCCCCGCCGTCCCCAGGCAGGAGCCGCCCGGGAAGCCGGGGCCGGCTGCGCTGCCGGCCCCGCACGGCGGCCTCCCCGACGAGGCCCAGGTCACCCTGAGCACCCCGGCCGAACTGGTCGAGGCGCTGCCCTACCTGCTCGGATACCGGCCCGAGGACAGCATCGTCCTGGCCGCCCTGCGCGACCGGGACGGCCGGGGCCGCTTCGGCGGCCGGGCCCGCCTCGGCATCCCGGCGGACGAGGACGACTGGGCCGCCGCGGCGCGGCAGTTGGCCCACGGCCTGATCGCCGGCAGTGAGCGGCGGGGTGTCCGGCCCGAGCAGATGGTGGCCTTCCTCTGCCGGGACCCGGCACCGGGCGAGTCGGGCCGGCAGGTGATGACCCGGCTGAGGCCGCTGGCCCAGGCGCTGCGGGTGGCGTGCGGGGTCCTCGACGTGCCGGTGGTGGAGGCGCTGTGCGTCTCGGAGGGCCGTTTCTGGTCCTACTGCTGCGACGACGTGGAGTGCTGCCCGCCCGAGGGGACCCCCCTGGGGCTGCCGGGCACGTCCGTGGTCGCCGCAGCGGCCACCTACGCGGGCATCCAGGTCCGCGGTTCGCTGGGAGAGCTGCGCGCCAGGCTGCTGCCCCGCCAGGAGACGGCGACCCGAGGCCAGGAGGCCGCCCTGGACGCGGCGGGCCTGACCCTGGTGACCCGCCTCCTCGACGACGCCTGCCGCCCGGAGGTGGAGGCCGAGACCCTGGAACTGGCGGAGCGGATCATGCGGCGGCTGTCCGACGCCGGGCCGGTGCCCGGGGCACCCGCGGAGGACGCGCGCGACGACGCCCTGCTGAGCGACGAGGAGGCGGCGGTGCTCATCCTCGGCCTCCAGGACCGGGCCACCCGGGACCGCGCCGCCGAGTGGATGGAGGGCGCCGACGCGGGACCCGCCCTGCGCCTGTGGCGGGCCCTCTCCCGCCGCTGCGCGGGAGCGTACGGCGAGCACGCGGCGGCGACCCTCGCCCTCGCCGGCTGGGTCGCCTGGTCCACCGGGGACGAGGTGGAGGCCCGCGAAGCCTTCGCCATGGCCCTGGGCGCGGACCCGGACTACCTCTTCGCCCGCCTCCTGCACCGGGCGTGCAACGAGGGGCTGGACCCGGAATCGGTCCGCCGCTGCCTGCGCGCGGAACGCGATCGCCGGACACCGGGAGGCGCGGAGGGCACGCCGGGCACGCGGAGTGCCCGGGGCTTGGAAGGCGCGCAGGCGGAGAGCGGCGAGGCCGGGGATGCCGAGGAGTCCGGTGAGGACGCGCGGGGTGCCGGACCGGCGCGGGCGGAGGCGGGCGCGGAGCGCCCCGGCACCGGCTCCGGTGACGACGACGGGGAGGGAGACGCCGGGGCCCCGGACGCCGCGGTGCGGGGCGCGGGCCCCCGGAAGGGGGAGCGGGGTGAGCCGGTCGAGGAGGTGACCGCCGTACGGACCCCTTCCCGGCGCCGGGGCCTCGTCCGCCCCGGCGCCTCCCCCGGCGGTGTCCGGTCCCGGACGCGGGCCAGGATGCGGGCGACGGCGCGGGCGCACGGCCGTGCCCCGGGTCCCGCGGTGGTCCGCCCCCGGACCCCTGTGGGCGGCACACGCCCCGGTGAGACCCGGATGAACCGGGCGCGGGCACGCGCGGTGCGGCAGGACGTCACCCGACGGTGGGCCACCGGCCACGGAGGGGCGCACGCCGGGGGAGCACGGGAGGGAGGAAGCGCTGAGTGACCGCCGGACGGAGTGGACGCCGCCCCCGCCCCCGGCACGCGACCACCGCGGCCTGGCCCCGGGGGGAGCGCGCCGCACGCCGTCCCTCCCCACCCGGCGAGGGGGTGGAAGCGGTCTGGGCGGCGCGGCCGAGCGCGGGACCGGCACGAGCCGACGGCGGCCCCCGCTCCGTCCCCGGAGGCGCGGCGCGCCGACCGCGCGCCCCTCGCGCAGGGCGGCGGCAGCCGGTGACCCGGGACCGGCTGACCTGCGCGAGCCGTCGGAAGGGGGGGGTGCGCGAGAGCGGAGACGACCTCGTCCGGGGCCGTGCGCCGGAAGGAGGGCGAGCGGCCGGACGAACCCCGCCGGGCCCGCGTCCGGCCTCCGCCCGGGGGGCTCGGCGAAGGGCGTGTTTATCGTCAGGCAGACGACTATGATCGCCGCATGCCCTACGACCCGTCAGCCTTTCCGCCCTTCGCCGTCACCGTGGACCTGGTCGTGCTGACCGTGCGCCGTCACTCCCTGTGCGCACTGGCGGTACGCCGGGGCGAGCCTCCGTTCCAGGGCCGCTGGGCCCTGCCCGGCGGATTCGTCCGGGCCGACGAGAACCTGGCACAGGCGGCGGCCCGGGAACTGGCGGAGGAGACGGGGCTGCGCGTGCACGATCCGGCCGCCCCCGCCCAGGAGCACGGAGCCCACCTGGAGCAGCTCGCCACCTACGGGGATCCGGAGCGCGATCCGCGGATGCGGGTGGTCAGCGTCGCCCACCTCGCCCTCGCCCCCGACCTCCCGGCACCGAGGGCCGGCGGCGACGCCAGCAACGCCCGCTGGGCGCCGGTCGAGGAACTGCTGGAGGAGGGCGTCGGCCGGGACGGGGAGCAGGCGGCGCCCCTCGCCTTCGACCACGGCCGCATCCTCGCGGACGGGGTCGAGCGGGCCCGCTCCAAGATCGAGTACTCGTCGCTGGCGACCGCGTTCTGCCCGCCCGAGTTCACCGTCGGCGAGCTGCGCCGCGTCTACGAGGCGGTGTGGAGCGTGGCGCTCGACCCGCGCAACTTCCACCGCAAGGTGACGGGCACCCCGGGGTTCCTCGTCCCGACCGGCGGGACGACCACCCGGCAGGGCGGACGTCCGGCCCAGCTCTTCCGGGCCGGCGGCGCCACCCTGCTCAACCCGCCGATGCTGCGCCCCGAGGTGTGACGCCGGGTCCGGGCCGGCCCGCGTAGCGGCCCACCGTCGAGGTGCCCGGACGGCACGCGAACGGCCGGTCGGAAGGGAGCGGGGGCCCGCCGCCCCTGCTCCCAGCGGCGTACGGTGACCGAAAAATCCGATATAGCGCGCTATCTTGCTGCGGGTGATCCAGGTCTTCGGATTGACCAGCAACCCCCGCAAGGAGCTTCCGCCCGCGGTCGACGACGTCTCCTTCGAGGCGCGCGCGGGCCGCGTCACCGCGCTGCTCGGAGCATCGGGCGCCGGCAAGACGACGGCGCTCAGACTCATGCTCGAACTTCAACCCGGGCGCGGCGTCACCCACTTCAGGGGCCGTCCACTGCACCGCATCGCCCACCCGGTGCGGGAGGTGGGCGTGCTGCTCGGCGATGTGCCGGGGCATCCCGGGCGCACCGTCCGCGGCCATGTCCGGATGCTGTGCGCCGCCGCCGGCGTGCCGGCCCGGCGCGGGGACGAGGCGCTGGAGGCGGCCGGCCTCGACGGCCTGCGCGACCAGCGGCTCGGCACCCTCTCCCGGGGCATGGACCGCCGGCTCGGCCTGGCCTGCGCCCTGCTGGGCGATCCGCACACCCTGGTGCTCGACGACCCGGCCGGCGCCCTGTCCGCGCGCGAGGCCCGGTGGCTGCACGCAGCGCTGCGGGCCCACGCCGACGACGGCGGCGCGGTGCTCTTCGCCACGGCCGACCCCAAGGAGGCGGCACGCGCGGCCGACCGGGTCGTCACCCTCGACCGGGGCCGCCTCGCGGCCGACCAGGAGGTGGCGGAGTTCTCCCGCACCCGGCTGCGTCCCCGGGTGGTGGTGCGTACGCCGCACGCCGCCCGGCTCGCCGCGCTCCTGACCAAGGAGGCGCGGGCGGCGAGACGTTCGGTCGAGGTCGTGCGGGAGAGCGGCAACCGCCTCGCGGTGTACGGCAGTACGTGCGCCGACATCGGCGAGAGCGCCTACCGCCATGGCGTCCTCGTCCACCAACTTGCCGACGAGACCGGGGACATGGGGCCCGGCGCAGGGGGCGCGACGGGGCCCGCAGCACCTCCCGGTCCTCGGCAGCCCGCCACCGTCGGCCTCGCCGTCCCGGCCACCGCTTCCGCCCCCCTGGCCCCGGGGCCCACGGCGTCCTCGACCACCACGGCATCCGCCTCGTCTACACCGCGCGCCTCGGACGCCTCACCGGGCCCCCAGGGCGCCCGGTCTCCGGCTGCGCAGCCCCCCAAGCCCGCGCACCCCACCCCGGAAACTCCCACCCCGGAAACCCTCACCCCGGAAACCCGCGCCCCCGACCCCGCCCCCGCCACGCCGGCCCGCACCACTGCCACCACCCCCGCCGGTCCTACCACGTCCGGTCCCTCGCGAGCCCCCTCCCCCCTCCCCCCTCCCCTCTCCCGCCGTTCCGCCCCCAGTCCGCTCCGGCCGCTGCGGTACGAACTGCGCCGGGTGACCGGTGTCCGCACCGGCTACCTCGTCGGGGCCGGTGTCCTGCTCGTCTCCGCCGTCACCGCCGTGCTCCTGGCCCGCGTCGGCCACACCCCGCGGCCGCGCCTGCTCGCCGCGTGGCCGCGGGAGCTTCCGCTGCCCCCCGCGGCCCTCGGCGCGGGGCTGCTCGGCGCGCTCGCCTTCGGCGACGAGTTCCGTCACCCCGCGCTGGCGGCGGACCGGGGCACCGTGCCCCGCAGGCTGGGGCTGCTGGCCGCCAAACTCGCCGTCGCGGGCCTCGCCGCGGTCGTCCTCGCCGTCCTCACGGTCGGCTGCGACGCCGAACTCCTGTATCTCGTCTACGGTCCGGAGCCGAGCGGCGTCCCGTCCGGCTGGCCCGCGCTGGGGGCGGCCTGGCTCGCCCTCGTCGTGGGCTGCGCGTGGGCCGGGGTGCTGGCCGCCGGGCTGTTCCGCTCCACCTCGGGCGGGCTCGCCGCGGTGGTCGCCGTCCCGGTCCTCGTCGTCCCGCTCGTGCGGAGGGTCTGGCACGGGCCGTCCGTGCGGAGCGCCGCCGGACTGCCGGTGCGGGTGCGCGAGGTGCTGCTCACCCAGTGGCCCTTCGGCGGGGGCCGGTACGTGGCCGAGGTGCTGCGGATGATCGCCCAACCCGTGGGCAGCGCCCTGCTGTTGTCGCTGACCATGTTGCTCTCTGCCTATCTGGTCATGTCATTGCGGAGCAGGGCCCGGTGAGCCGTCCGCCCTCTTCCGGTCCGAGCCTGTGCGCAACTCCCCGGGGAACGCCCATTTCTTTCCGATAAGGCGTCAATTGCGACGGGGTGAGCGATCACCCTTTCGTGTGCTTTTCACCAAAGCCCTCAAGGGAGTTGGGGCCAACGCCGACAAAGGATGCGTGAGTACCCTTGCGCACACCATGATGACCGCCGCCCGCTCCGCCGACTCCGGCCTCGCGAACCCGGGCGAACTCGACCGCTACCCCTACGCCGAGACGGCCCCCGTCGACCGCGTGGGGATGCCCGCCTGGGAAGGGATGGACCCCGAGCTGGGCCGCGTCGGCCGCCGCACCGCCGGCAACCGCGGCCGCGGACTGCACGGGCAACTCGTCCAGCAGCTCGGCCAGATGATCGTTTCGGGCGACCTGGGTGCCGACCGCCCGCTGGTGCCGGAGGAGATCGGCCAGCGTTTCGAGGTCTCCCGTACCGTCGTCCGCGAATCCCTGCGCGTCCTGGAGGCCAAGGGCCTGGTCAGTGCCCGCCCGAACGTCGGCACACGGGTGCGTCCGGTCAGCGACTGGAACCTCCTGGACCCGGACATCATCGAATGGCGTGCCTTCGGCCCGCAGCGCGACGACCAGCGCCGTGAGCTGACCGAACTGCGCTGGACGATCGAGCCCCTGGCCGCGCGCCTCGCCGCCGGGCACGGCCGCGAGGACGTCCAGCAGCGCCTGTCCGACATGGTCGGGATCATGGGTCACGCCATGAACCAGGGCGACGCGCTCACCTTTTCCCGTGCCGACTCCGAGTTCCACGCCCTGCTCATCC
The DNA here is from genome assembly GCF_036607905.1 of Streptomyces sp. SCSIO 75703. NCBI lineage: Bacteria > Bacillati > Actinomycetota > Actinomycetes > Kitasatosporales > Streptomycetaceae > Streptomyces > Streptomyces sediminicola. Next base: position 1,775,377 of record NZ_CP144555.1, on the reverse strand, counting down.
AGGTCGCGGGCAACCGCATGCTGGAACACCTGTCCGGGATCGTCTCCGCCGCCCTCCAGGTGTCCGGGAGTCCGATCACCGGCTGTGACCGTCCGACGGAGGCGTCGCTGCTCCAGCACGGCCGGATCGTCGACGCCCTCGCGGCCGGCGACGGCGGCGCGGCCGAGGCGGCCATGCGGCAGCTTCTCACCGTCCACCCCGAGGTCGAACGCGTGGTGCCCGCCCCCCGCGAGCACTGAGCCGGCCGTCCCGCCGAGCGCGGTGCGGGCCGGACCCGCCGGGCTCCTCCCGCGATGCGTCCGGCTGGTTCGCCGCCACCGACGGGCTCCGCGGAATCCGGCGTGATTCCGCGGGGTCCGACGGTCTGATGAGAGGCCGGGTACCCCCGGCGCGACCAGGGTGGAACCCCCTGTCGACCTGACCTGACCGGGCCTGTGCGCGTATGACAGGTTTTGAATGCTTACGGGGTGTGACTCGGGCCACGCGGATTGGGCGTAACGCTCGCGGGAGCCACGCGATGACTTAAGCGGTGACAGTCGCGGAGGGAATACGGACGCCGTTCACGGCGCTGTGCCTCTCCCCGGCCCCCGCCCGCGCCGTCGGCCCATCCCCAAGCCGGTGGTCGGCTCCCGTTCGTCACGAACGGAGCCGGAAGCCGTTTTCCAACGTTCCGAGAGGTTGTTCGTGTCGGCCAGCACATCCCGTACGCTCCCGCCGGAGATCGCCGAGTCCGTCTCTGTCATGGCGCTCATTGAGCGGGGAAAGGCTGAGGGGCAGATCGCCGGCGATGACGTGCGTCGGGCCTTCGAAGCTGACCAGATTCCGGCCACTCAGTGGAAGAACGTACTGCGCAGCCTCAACCAGATCCTCGAGGAAGAGGGTGTGACGCTGATGGTCAGTGCCGCAGAGCCCAAGCGCACCCGCAAGAGCGTCGCAGCGAAGAGCCCCGCCAAGCGCACCGCCACCAAGTCGGTCGCCAAGGCGGTGACCAGCAGGAAGGCAGCCGCTCCCGCCGCTCCGGCAGCGCCCGCCGCCGAGGCCGCCGAGGAAGAGGCGCCGGTCAAGAAGGCCGCTGCGAAGAAGACGACCGCCAAGAAGGCGGCGGCGAAGAAGACCACCGCCAAGAAGGCGGCGGCCAAGAAGGCGACCGCCAAGAAGGACGAGGCGGACCTTCCCGAGGACGAGGCGATCGAGGAGCCGAAGGCCGCCGCAGAGGAGCCCGAGGGCACCGAGAACGCCGGGTTCGTCCTCTCCGACGAGGACGAGGACGACGCCCCCGCGCAGCAGGTCGCCGCGGCCGGCGCCACCGCCGACCCCGTCAAGGACTACCTCAAGCAGATCGGCAAGGTCCCCCTGCTCAACGCCGAGCAGGAGGTCGAGCTGGCCAAGCGCATCGAGGCGGGCCTCTTCGCCGAGGACAAGCTGGCCAACTCCGACAAGCTCGCCCCCAAGCTCAAGCGCGAGCTGGAGATCATCGCCGAGGACGGCCGCCGCGCCAAGAACCACCTCCTGGAGGCCAACCTCCGCCTGGTGGTCTCCCTGGCCAAGCGCTACACCGGCCGCGGCATGCTCTTCCTGGACCTCATCCAGGAGGGCAACCTCGGTCTGATCCGCGCGGTGGAGAAGTTCGACTACACCAAGGGTTACAAGTTCTCCACGTACGCCACCTGGTGGATCCGGCAGGCGATCACCCGCGCCATGGCCGACCAGGCCCGTACCATCCGCATCCCGGTGCACATGGTCGAGGTCATCAACAAGCTGGCCCGCGTGCAGCGCCAGATGCTCCAGGACCTGGGCCGCGAGCCCACCCCGGAGGAGCTGGCCAAGGAACTCGACATGACCCCCGAGAAGGTCATCGAGGTCCAGAAGTACGGGCGCGAGCCGATCTCCCTGCACACCCCGCTCGGCGAGGACGGTGACAGCGAGTTCGGTGACCTCATCGAGGACTCCGAGGCGGTCGTGCCGGCCGACGCCGTCAGCTTCACGCTCCTCCAGGAGCAGCTCCACTCGGTGCTCGACACCCTGTCCGAGCGCGAGGCCGGCGTCGTCTCCATGCGCTTCGGCCTCACCGACGGCCAGCCGAAGACCCTGGACGAGATCGGCAAGGTCTACGGCGTGACGCGCGAGCGCATCCGCCAGATCGAGTCGAAGACCATGTCGAAGCTGCGCCACCCCTCGCGTTCGCAGGTCCTGCGCGACTACCTCGACTAGGTGTGCTGTCCGGACAGGTTGGTGACGCGGCTCGCGGGGTCCGGCCTGATCCAGACGAAAGACCCCAGGACCGCGGGCCACGCTCCGGCCACGGCCCGGTTCCCCCTCGCGGGGAGCCGGGCCGTGCCGCGTGCGGGGCCGGACACGGCACGGCGCGGGTGCGAGGCGGGACGAAGTGGATCACTCTGGGTGTTTGCTGGACACCCGGGAGTGAGGAGCCCGCATGTACCGTCTGCCCGTTCGCGCACTGGCCCGGCCCCTGGCCGGGCCACTGGTCCTGGCCGCCGCCGCGACCGCGATACCGCTGGCCTCCGCCGCACCCGCCTCGGCCAAGGGCGTCGTCGTCGGCGGGTTCCCGGTGGACATCGCGGACAGCCCGTGGACGGTGGCCCTCTCCAGCCGTGACCGGTTCGGCGGAACGCGGGCCGGACAGTTCTGCGGGGCGGCGGCCGTCGGACGGACCACCGTCCTCACCGCGGCCCACTGCCTGGGCGACCAGGTCCTCGGGTCCTCGCCCGAGCGGGTGAAGGACCTGAAGGTCATCGCGGGCCGCACCGATCTGCTCTCCGGCAAGGGCCGCGAGATCCCGGTACGGCGCATCTGGGTGAACCCCGACCACGATCCCGCGACCAACTCCGGCGACTTCGCCCTGCTGACCCTGTCCGAAGCCCTCCCCGCCGGATCGGCCATCGGGATGGCCGCCGAGGGCGACGACGCCTACGCCCCGGACACGGCGGCGCTGGTGTACGGCTGGGGCGACGACTCGGGCACCGGGGACTACGCGAACGGGCTGCGCGCGGCCCGGGTGCGGGTGCTGCCGGACGCGCTGTGCGAGCGGGCCTACCCGGGCGACGGCCGGGGCGGCTACCAGGCCCGGACGATGCTGTGCGCCGGCGACCAGGCCGGCGGGCGGGACGCCTGCCAGGGGGACAGCGGGGGTCCGCTGGTCGCCCGGGGCAGGCTCATCGGCCTGGTCTCCTGGGGCAGCGGCTGCGGACGCGCCGACAGTCCCGGCGTGTACACCCGGATCTCGGCGGTCCTGCGCGCACTGGGCTGGGACACGCCCTCGGAGGCGGCCGACGACGGAGCCTCGGACACCGCCCCGGACGCGGCGGGCAAGGGGACGGGTACCGCGACGCGGCCGGCGGACACACTCGCCGGCAGCGCCTCCGGCGCCCCGGCGAACGGCCCCGCCGCTCCCGGCGCGGGCCCGGCCACGCCGCCGTCCGCGGCGGTCCCCCCGGACCTGTCGACGCCGGCTCCGGGCGCCCCGCGGGAGGACGCCCCCTCGGACCCGGACGGGGGGGCTCCCGGCGGGCGGCCCGCCGAGGTCCCCGCGAACCCGCCCGCGAACGGCCCCGAGGGCGCCTCCGCGGCTCCCGGAGCGGGTGCCGCGAGCGAGGCTGCCCCGGCCCGGCGGCAGGGCGCCTGACGGGCCTGGAGCGCCTACGCACACGAGTGACGGGCGGCCGCCTCTGGGATCCAGAGGCGGCCGCCCGTCAGGCCAGAGGCGGCTCGCTCGTCGTGGGGGCGCGGAAGATCAGCGCTCGTCCTGGGGGGCGGGAGCCGACGTCGACGTCAGCCGCTCCGTCTCGTCCTGTATCTCAGCGGCGATCTTCTTGAGTTCCGGCTCGAACTTGCGACCGTGGTGGGCGCAGAAGAGCAGTTCTCCGCCGCTCAGCAGGACGACGCGCAGATACGCCTGGGCGCCGCAGCGGTCGCAACGGTCAGCGGCCGTCAGCGGGCTCGCGGAAGTCAGAACAGTAGTCACGTCGCCTCTTCTCTAGCTCGACGAGCTGTCGTACCAGGGTCAACATCCAACCAGCCTCGAAACGTTCCCGCTCGGGGCTTTTCCTCGAAAAAATCTTTTCCGTGGGGCTGGCTGCTGCCGGTTGGCGGCGAATGTGCCGTAGTGCGTGTCTCTGTGTCGTACGGTTTCGCGCGGTCGGTCGGTGTGGGTCCCGCCGGCTGGATTGCCGGTGTGTTCATGAGGACGTGCCCGGAGCCTAAATGGTTCATGCCTCGAAGGGAACGTGATGTGTACTTCACTCCCCCGGGGGATCGAACAGGTATGCGACTCTGGACTAGGGTGGGTTCCGGGCGAGGGTGGTGTGACAACGGCTCTACCAGGGCTCGGTACCCTCCTACCGGTGAACGAAGCCACGGCCTTACCCAGTGGGGCCCCATCGGAAATTCAGCGAGGAGCGAACCGCGTGACCGCCGAGACGTCCGTGCCGTCCACTGCGCTGCTGGCAGGAGCAGACCGGGACGGGTCCAACTACACCGCTCGGCACCTGCTCGTCCTGGAAGGGCTCGAGGCCGTGCGCAAGCGGCCCGGCATGTACATCGGATCGACCGACAGCCGCGGTCTGATGCACTGCCTGTGGGAGATCATCGACAACTCCGTCGACGAGGCCCTCGGCGGCTACTGCGACCACATCGAGGTCGTCCTCCACGACGACGCCTCGGTCGAGGTCCGGGACAACGGGCGCGGCATCCCCGTCGACGTGGAGCCCAAGACCGGTCTGTCCGGCGTCGAGGTCGTCATGACCAAGCTGCACGCCGGCGGCAAGTTCGGCGGTGGCTCCTACGCCGCCTCCGGCGGCCTGCACGGCGTCGGCGCCTCCGTGGTGAACGCCCTCTCCGGCCGGCTGGACGTCGAGATCGACCGGGCCGGCCACACTCACGCCATCAGCTTCCGCCGCGGCGTCCCCGGCGTCTTCGCGGCCATGGGGCCGGACGCGAAGTTCGAGGCCAAGGGCGGACTGCGCAAGGGCAAGAAGATCCCCAAGAGCCGCACCGGCACGCGCGTGCGGTACTGGGCGGACCGGCAGATCTTCCTCAAGGACGCGCGGCTCTCCCTGGAGAACCTGCACCAGCGCGCCCGCCAGACCGCCTTCCTGGTGCCCGGCCTGACCATCGTCGTCCGCGACGAGATGGGCCTGGGGGACGGCGGCAGCAAGGGCGAGGAGTCCTTCCGCTTCGACGGCGGCATCAGCGAGTTCTGTGAGTTCCTCGCCACCGACCGGCCCGTCTGCGACGTGCTCCGCTTCAGCGGGCAGGGCGCCTTCAAGGAGACGGTCCCGGTCCTGGACGAGCACGGCCAGATGACGCCGACCGAGGTCACCCGCGAACTCGGCGTCGACGTCGCCATGCGCTGGGGCACGGGGTACGACACCACGCTCCGCTCCTTCGTCAACATCATCGCCACGCCCAAGGGCGGCACCCACGTCGCCGGCTTCGAGCAGGCCGTCGCCAAGACGGTGAACGAGGTGCTGCGCGCCAAGAAGATGCTGCGTGTCGCCGAGGACGACATCGTCAAGGACGACGCCCTGGAGGGGCTGACGGCGGTGGTGACGGTCCGCCTGGCCGAGCCGCAGTTCGAGGGCCAGACCAAGGAGGTGCTCGGCACGTCGGCGGCCCGCCGTATCGTGAACAACGTCGTCACCAAGGAACTCAAGGCGTTCCTGACCTCCACCAAGCGTGACGGCGCCCAGCAGGCCCGTGTGGTCCTGGAGAAGGCGGTCGCCGCCGCCCGCACCCGTATCGCCGCCCGTCAGCACAAGGACGCCCAGCGTCGCAAGACGGCCCTGGAGTCGTCCTCGCTGCCCGCGAAGCTGGCCGACTGCCGCAGCGACGACGTCGACCGCAGCGAGTTGTTCATCGTCGAGGGGGACTCCGCGCTCGGCACGGCCAAGCTCGCCCGGAACTCCGAGTTCCAGGCGCTGCTGCCGATCCGCGGCAAGATCCTCAACGTGCAGAAGTCGTCCGTGACGGACATGCTGAAGAACGCCGAGTGCGGCGCGATCATCCAGGTCATAGGAGCCGGGTCCGGGCGGACCTTCGACATCGACGCGGCCCGGTACGGCAAGATCATCATGATGACCGACGCCGATGTGGACGGCTCCCACATCCGCACGCTGCTGCTGACCCTCTTCCACCGCTACATGCGGCCCATGGTCGAGGCCGGCCGGGTCTTCGCCGCGGTGCCGCCGCTGCACCGCATCGAGCTGGTGCAGCCGAAGAAGGGCCAGGACAAGTACGTCTACACGTACTCGGACCGCGAGCTGCGCGACAAGCTCATGCAGTTCCAGGCCAAGAACGTCCGCTACAAGGACTCCATCCAGCGGTACAAGGGCCTGGGCGAGATGGACGCCGACCAGCTCGCCGAGACCACCATGGACCCGCGCCGCCGCACGCTGCGCCGGATCAACCTCACCGACCTGGAATCCGCGGAGAACGTCTTCGACCTGCTCATGGGCAACGACGTCGCCCCCCGCAAGGAGTTCATCTCCAGCTCGGCGGCGACGCTGGACCGCTCGCGCATCGACGCGTAGCCGCCACCGCGACCACCCGGCAGGGGCCACGGGAGACTCCCGTGGCCCCTGCCGCGTGAGTGAGCCGTGGGACGGAAGGGGTCCAACAGTCCGGAGCGGCCCGCCCGTTACGGGAACGGAGGGGCCGGTGGGATCACCGACGACCTACGTCACCTGATGGGGTGAAGTGCGGGGGGATGGGACGCGGGGGATCTTTCGGTTCTGCCCATCCTTGGACATGCAGCCACGCAACGATCTCCACCATGCCGCCGGAGGGGGACCCGCGCACCCGGCCGGCCGGGACCGGTCCCTCGCCGAGGCACCCGCGGACCCGGGGTACGACGACCCCTGGTACGACGCCCTCGCCTCCAACTGGGGCGAGGCGGTGGCCCCGGGCACCCCCGCGGCGGCGGCGCCGTCGACCCGCCCGGACGGGGAGCCGGCCCCCCGGGGCGCGGCCGACGTGTACCTGGAGGTCCAGCGTTCCACCGCCTTCCGGGAGGTGCGCGGCCGGTACCGGGGATTCGTCGTCCCCGCCGTCACCGGCTTCTTCCTCTGGTACGTCGCCTACGTGGTGACCGCCACCACCGCCCCCGGCCTGATGGCCCGCCCCGTGGCCGGCGCGGTCAACGTGGCGATGATCGCCGGGCTGGGTCAGTTCCTCACCACGTTCCTGCTCACCTGGGCCTACGCCCGCCACGCGCGGCTGCGCCGGGACAAGGCCGCCCTCGACCTGCGCTGGGACACCCAGGAACTGACCCGCGCTCTGCGGGGCGGGACCTCGTGAACGCCGACCACGAGAGACTGGCCCTGGTCCTCTTCGGCAGCTTCGTCGCCGTCACGTTGGCGATCACCGCCTGGGCCGGACGCACACGCCGGGGCTCCACGGAGGAGTTCTACGCCGGCGGGCGTCTGTTCACTCCGATGGAGAATGGTTTTGCCATCAGCGGCGACTACATGTCGGCCGCCTCCTTCCTCGGCATCTCCGGCCTCATCGCCCTCAACGGCTACGACGGCATGCTGTACTCGGTGGGTTTCCTGGTGGCCTGGCTGGTCGTGCTGATGCTCGTCGCCGAACTGGTCCGCAACTGCGGCCGGTTCACCCTCGCCGACGTCGTCGCCGCGCGCATGCGCGAGCGGCCGGTGCGCCTGGCCACCGGCACCTCCTCGGTCACCGTCTCGGTCCTCTACCTGGTCGCCCAGATGGTCGGCGCCGGCAGCCTCGTCGCGCTGCTGCTCGGCGGCACCGGCGAGGCGGCCCGCACCTGGACCGTCATCGGCGTCGGCGCGCTCATGGTGGTCTACGTGTCGCTGGGCGGGATGCGGGCCACCACCTGGATCCAGATCGTCAAGGCCGTCCTGCTGCTCGGCGGCACCCTCACCCTCACCGCGCTCGTCCTGGTCCGCTTCCACGGCGACCTGGACCGGCTGCTGCGCGCCGCGGCCGAACGCAGCGGGCACGGGGAGGCGTTCCTCGCGCCGGGCCTGGCGTACGGCGGGGACTGGACCTCACGCATCGACTTCGTGAGCCTCGGACTCGCCCTCGTGCTGGGCACGGCCGGGCTCCCGCACATCCTGTCCCGCTTCTACACCGTGCCCACCGCCCGCGCGGCCCGGCGCTCGGTCGTCTGGTCCATCGGCCTCATCGGCACCTTCTACCTGATGACCATCGTGCTGGGTTTCGGCGCCGCCGCCCTCGTCGGACCGGACGCCGTCCGGGCCTCCCACGCCGCCGGGAACACGGCCGTCCCGCTGCTCGCGCTGGACCTGGGTGGCGGAGCCGACTCCACCGGCGGCACGGTGCTCTTCGCGGTCGTCGCCGCGGTCGCCTTCGCCACCATCCTCGCGGTGGTCGCGGGCGTCACGCTGGCCTCCTCCGCCTCCGTCGCCCACGACCTGTACGCGAGCCTGCGCCGCCGCTCCGGAGGCCGCTGGGGCGAGGTCGCCGTGGCGCGGATCGCCGCCGTCGGCATCGGCGCGGTCGCCATCGGCCTCGGACTGCTCGCCCGCGACCTGAACGTCGCCTTCCTGGTGGGCCTCGCCTTCGCGGTCGCCGCCTCCGCCAACCTGCCGGTGCTGCTCTACTCGCTGTTCTGGTGCCGTTTCACCACCCGGGGTGCCGTGTGGGCGGTCTACGGCGGGCTCGTCCCGGCCATCGTCCTCGTCCTGCTCTCGCCCGTGGTCTCCGGCAGCCCGGAGTCCCTCTTCCCGGGCGTCGACTTCCATCTCTTCCCGCTCCGGAACCCCGGCCTGGTCTCCATCCCGCTGGGCTTCGCCGCGGGCTGGATCGGCACGGTCACCTCGGCCGAGCCGCCGGACGAGGCCCGGCACGCCGAGGTCGAGGTGCGGTCCCTGACCGGCGCGGGGGCCGTGTAGCGGCGGATTGCCGCGGGGGGCGGGTCAGGCGCCGGACGCCCACTCGTAGAGGTGCTCCGGGCGGCCGGCCTCGCCGTACTTGAGGGTGAGCCGTGCCCGGCCGGTGCGTTCCAGGAGCCTGAGGTAGCGCTGGGCGGTCTGGCGGCTGACCCCGGTCCGGTCGGCGATCTCCTGCGCGGAGAGCGGTCCGCCCGCCTTCACCAGGCACTGCCGTACCAGTTCGGCGGTGGTGGGGGAGTGCCCCTTGGGCAGCCCCGGCTGCGAGGGCGCCGACAGCGCGCCGAAGATGCGGTCCACCTCGGCCTGCTCGGCCTCGCCGCCGCCCTCCAGCGTCCGGTGCAGCCCCGCGTACGCCTCCAGCCGGGACCGCAGCCCCGTGAACGTGAACGGCTTGACCAGGTACTGCAACGCCCCGTGCCGCATCGCGGCCCGGACGGTCGACACGTCCCGCGCCGCCGTCACCATGATCACGTCGGTCTGGAGGCCGCGCCGCCGCATCTCCCGGACCACCTCCAGTCCGGTCCGGTCGGGCAGGTAGTGGTCGAGCAGGACCAGGTCCACCCGTGGCAGTGTCTCCAGTGCGCGCAGGGCCTCCCCGGCGTTGTGCGCCTCCCCGGCGACGCGGAAACCGGGCACCTTGCCGACATAGGCGGTGTTGACCCGGGCGACCCGTGTGTCGTCGTCCACGACCAGCACCTCGATCATCGGGAACCCTCCTCGGCGGCGGTACGGAACACGGCGGTGGTGGTGGCGTCGGTGGTGGCGGGGCCGGTGCCGGCCGCACGGACCGGGGCGGTCGGCGCCTGCTCCGCCTCGGGGACCGGCTCGGGGACCGGCTCGGGGACCGGCTCGGGCTCCGGTGGGGCGAGCGCCTCGGGCAGGACCACGACGAACTCCGCGCCCCCGCCGGGTGCCCCGGCCGCCACGGCGCTGCCGCCCTGCCGTTCGGCGAGCCGGCGGACCAGACAGAGCCCGATGCCGCGCGGGCGGTGGGCGGGGGGCTCCTTCGTGGACCAGCCCTCCGTGAACACCAGTTCGCGGTGCTCGGGCAGGATGCCGGGCCCGGTGTCGCGCACCCGCAGCGTCACGGACCGCCCCTCGGTCCGCACCTCGACCTCCACCCGTGCGTGTGGCGTGCCCGCGACCGCTTCCCACGCGTTGTCGACGAGGTTCCCGACGATGGTGGCCAGCCCGCGGGGATCGACGAGGCGGTCCGGCAGCCGGGTCCGGTCGGAGACCCACAGCGCCACCCCGCGCTCGGCCGCGACGGTCGCCTTGCCGACCAGCAGCGCGGCGAGCAGCGGGTCCCGGACCCGCTCGGCGATCTGTTCCGCGGTCGCCCGGTGGTCGCCGACGGCCTCGCCGACGAACTCCACGGCCTCCTCGTACATCTCCAGTTCGAGCAGGCCCAGCAGGGTGTGCATGCGGTTGGCGTGCTCGTGGTCCTGGGCGCGCAGGGCGTCGATCAGGCCGCGGGTGGAGTCCAGTTCCCGGCCGAGCCGTTCCAGTTCGGTGCGGTCGCGCAGGGTGGCGACGGCGCCGCCGTCGTCGGTGGGCATCCGGTTGGCAACCAGGACGCGCCGGCCGCGCACCGTCAGCAGGTCGGTGCCGGTCACCCGGCCGGCCAGGACGTCGGCGGTGCGGCCCGCGCCGAGCGCCTCGTCGGGTACGCGGCCCACCGCCTCGCCGCCGATGTCCAGGAGGCGCTGCGCCTCGTCGTTGAGGAGGCGGATACGGCCGCCGCGGTCCAGAGCGACGACGCCCTCCCGGATGCCGTGCAGCATGGCCTCCCGCTCGGCGAGCAGCGAGGCGATATCGGAGAAGGCCAGGTCACGGGTCTGTCGCTGGACCCGGCGGGAGACGAGCCAGGCGGCCAGCGCGCCGACGGCCAGGGCGCCGCCCGCGTAGGCGAGCAGCCCGGGGATGGCGTGGACGAGCCGTGCCCGCACGCTGTCGTAGGCGATGCCGACCGAGACGGCGCCCACGATCGTGCCGTCGCCGTCCCGCAACGGCACCTTGCCGCGGGCGGAGCGGCCCAGCGTCCCGCTGTCGATCTCCATGACCTCGTGCCCGGCCAGCGCGTCGCCGGGGTCGGTGGAGACCACCTCGCCGATCCGCCCGGGGTCGGTGTGCGACCAGCGCACGCCGCGCAGGTCCATCACGACGACGTACTCGGCCCGCGTGGCCTTCCGGATCCGTTCGGCCTCGCGCTGCACCGGCCCGTCGGGCGTCGGCGGGGTGCGCAGGTCCCGCACGATCTGCGGCTGCTGCGCGGTGGTCTGCGCGATGGCCAGGGCGCGGCGCATTGCCTGGTCGTCGAGCTGATCGCCGAGCGGCGCGAGGAAGAGGCCCGTGGCGAGCACCGTGACCCCCGTGGCCACCGCGAGCTGCATCAGCAGCACCTGCGAGAAGGCCCGGCGGGGCAGGCACAGGCGCAGGCGCCCGGCGGGGGGTGTGGCACTCATAGCCCTGAACCGTACGTGGGTGCGGGCGTCGGGGCGTAGAGGGGTGCAGGGCCGTCTCCCGGGGTTCTTCCCGGGGTTCTTCCCAGGTCTTCTTGCCAAGGCGCGTGGCGGTCCGGTCCCCTCTCCGTGCCGTGGTCCTCGCACGGGGCGGCGACCGGTCAGCCCGCCAGGGCCGCCGTCACCGTGAGTTCGCGTACCGCGGTGACCTCCATGCGGGCGGGGGTGCCGAGGACCGACGCCCCGCAGCTCTCCGGGCGTGGCGGCCGTGCGGTGCCCTGGGCGACGCGGACCCGCCAGTGCCGGCCGTCCACGTGGGCCACGGTGACCTTCCAGCCCGGCGCGTCCCCGCCGCCGTGGGCCCCGTCCCGGACCACCTCGGTGCGGACGACGGCCAGTGCCTCGGCGGCGTCCACCCCCGCCGCGGAGCGCACGGCCAGTTCGGCGGCCTGGCCGGGGCGCTCCCACGCGGAGTTCCCCCGGCAGCCGTCGGCCACGATCCGCGCCTCCCGCGCCCCGCGCAGGATCTCCCGCACGTCGGCGGCCGTGATCCGGCCGTAGACGTAGCCGTACGGGAGCACGAGCATCGTGGGCGAGAAGCGGTGGCCGCCCAGGTGGGTCACCTCCCAGACGCCCTCGACGCCGGAGGCCGCCAGTTCCGCCGCCAGCGGACGGCCGAGCAGCGCGCAGCACCGGTCGCGCTTGCCGTTGGTGCAGACCAGGGCCAGCGGATCACCGGTGTGGGGGCCGCCGCCCAGCGCGGTGTCGAAGGTACGGCGGTCGCCGCGGCCGAGGGCGGCGAAGTCCAGCCCGAGCAGCAGGCGCGGGTCGGTGATCGTGGCGCTGCGCACCCAGACGCCGCCGGGCGTGGTGTGCGCCGCGTACACGCGGCGCTCGGCGCCGGTGCCGCGGTCGGCGGGACGGCCGGGACGCCGGATGAGCGCGACGCGCACGCCCGTCCCCTTCGCGGCGTTCTCCAGCGCGCGGCCCACCACCGGGTCCAGGTGGCTGGAAGTGAGCGCCTTGGCGCCCCACGGGCCGGGCTGTTCGACCAGGAGCCACGTCCGCGCGCTGGGCGCGGTGCCCGAAAGTGGCTCGTCGAGGTCCTGGGAGACGGTTGAGCACGTACTCACACAGGTGAGCCTAACCTGAGTTGCGGCGCGGTGGGTTCCGGCCGCGCCCGGCCACTCCTCCGCGGGGGTGGCCGTACGCGTACCCCCGCGAGCCCGTACGCCCTCGTCAGAGGCCCTGTCCGGGGCTCCGGGGAACGGGCCGGCCCGTATGCTGAACAGGTGGTTCCGCGAGGGCCGGGACCGGAACGCACGGGTGAGAGAGAGGTCGCACGGTGGGGCAGCGCCCGACTCCGCAGCAGATCCCGGTGGTCGTCCTCGCCGGATTCCTCGGCTCCGGGAAGACCACCCTGCTCAACCACCTGCTGCACCGCAGCGGGGGCAGCCGGATCGGCGCCATCGTCAACGACTTCGGCTCCATCGAGATCGACGCGATGGCCGTCGCGGGCGCGCTCGGCGACTCCACCGTCTCGCTCGGCAACGGCTGCCTGTGCTGCGCCGTCGACGCGAGCGAACTGGACGTCTACCTGGAGCGGCTGGCCCGCCCCGACACCGGCATCGACGTGATCGTCATCGAGGCGAGCGGCCTCGCCGAACCGCAGGAGCTGGTGCGCATGCTGCTCGCCAGCGACCAGCCCCGGGTGGTCTACGGCGGGCTCGTCGAGGTCGTCGACGCCGCGGAGTTCGACGCCACCCGCGCCCGGCACCCCGAGATCGACCGGCACCTGGCGCTGGCCGACCTCGTCGTGGTCAACAAGACCGACCGGGCCCCGGACGCCGAGCGCGTCCTCGGCCTGGTCCGTTCCCTCGCCGACGGCGCCGCCGTGGTGCCGGCCACCTACGGCCGGATCGACCCGGACTTCCTCTTCGACTGCAAGCCGAGCGAGGAGCGCGTCGGCCAGCTCTCCTTCGACGACCTGCACGAACCCGGCGCGGACGACGACCACGCCGACCACCTGCACGCGGCCTACGACACCCTGTCGTTCGTCTCCGGCCCGCCCCTCGATCCGCGGCGGCTGATGCGGTTCCTGGACGGCCGGCCCGACGGCCTGTACCGGATCAAGGGGTACGTCGACTTCGGCCCGCACGACCCCCGCAACCGCTACGCCGTGCACGCCGTGGGACGCTTCCTGCGCTTCCGCCCCGAGCCCTGGCCGCCCGGCGAGCCCCGCCGCAGCCAACTGGTGCTCATCGGCACCGGCATCGACGGCCCCGCCCTCGCCGGGGAACTCGACGCCTGCCGGAGCGAGGCCCCCGAGCCCGACGAGCACGCCATGTGGGGCGTCCTGCGCTACGTCCCCGACCCGGAGGACGAGGACCCGGCCCCGTCGACGGCCGGACCGGAGTCCGACGGGGCCTACGGGACCGCTGGGACCGGCGCGCCGTACGAGACCGCCGCGTCGTACGAGACCACAGCTCCGTACGCGACCGCTTCGTACGACACCGGCCCCTACGGCGACGCCGCGCCTCGCGGCACCGGGGCCCCCGACGGCCCCGCCCGGCCCCGCGGCACCGTCGTGCCCTCCGGCCCGCCCGGGGACCCCGAGGTCCGCGAGGACCCGGAGGACTACGGCTTCTAGCACGGTTGCCCGGTTGCCCGGTTGCCCTGGCCGCCCGGCCCGCTGCCCCCACGGACCGCTGTCGGAGCTGTGCCTCACGGACCGACGGGGCCCGCCGGCTCACCGGAACCGGCGTGGGACCACCGGCGGCGGGAGCCCCCCACCAGCGCACCGGTGCCCCGACTTCCCCGGGCCGCCGAGGCCCCACGCCACCGGCGGCCCGGCCCCGCCTACACCGCCCCCGTCACCGCTCCCACTGTCTGCGGCAGCGACACGCCCGAGCCGTCGCGGCGCGGGTCGAGGTCCGGGAGCCGTGCCGGGGAGCCGTTCTTCTGCGCGGCCTTGACCGGGGACGGGCCCGCCCAGGCCAGGGCGAGGCAGTCCTCGCCCTTCAGGAAGCGCTGGCAGCGCACCCCGCCGGTGGCCCGGCCCTTGCGCGGGTACTGGTCGAACGGGGTCAGCTTGGCCGTGGTCTGGACGGAGTCGTCGAGCGTGCCGCGCGAACCCGCGACCGTGAGGACCACCGCGTCCGCCGCCGGGTCGACCACCGTGAAGGAGATGACCTTCGCGCCCTGGGAGAGCTTGACGCCCGCCATGCCGCCCGCGGGCCGGCCCTGGGGACGGACCTGGGACGCCTGGTAGCGCAGGAGGTGGGCGTCGTCGGTGATGAAGACGAGGTCCTCCTCACCGGTGCGCAGCTCGGCCGCGCCGATGATCCGGTCGCCCTCCTTGAGGGTGATGACCTCCAACTCGTCCTTGTTCGACGGGTAGTCGGGCACCACCCGCTTGACCACGCCCTGTTCCGTGCCGAGGGCGAGTCCGTGCGAGGACTCGTCCAGCGTGGTCAGGCAGACCACGCTCTCGTCGCCCTCCAGGGACACGAACTCGGCGAGCGGTGCCCCGCCCGCCAGGTTCGGGGTGGGCATCGGCTCGGGGAGCTGCGGCAGGTCCACGACGTTGACCCGCAGCAGCCGCCCGGCGGAGGTGACCACGCCGATCTCGCCCCGGATGGTGGCGGGCACGGCGGAGGTGATCAGGTCGTGCGGGACGCGCTCGCCCCCGGAGCCCGGGGCCGCCGGGCGGGCGTCGGCGGTGCGGGCGAGCAGACCGGTGGAGGAGAGCAGCACCCGGCACGGGTCGTCGGCCACCTGGAGGGGCACGGCGGTCACCGCGACACCGGCGGACTCCTGCAGGACCGTACGCCGGTCGGTGCCGAACTTCTTGGCCACCGCGGCCAGTTCGCCCGAGACCAGCTTGCGCAGCTCCGTGTCGGAATCGAGGATGCGGGTCAGCTCCGCGATCTCCTCGGTGAGCCGCTCCTTCTCCGCCTCCAGCTCGATCCGGTCGAACTTGGTCAGCCGGCGCAGCGGCGTGTCCAGGATGTACTGGGTCTGCACGTCGCTCAGTCCGAAGCGCTCGATCAGGCGCTCCTTGGCCTGTGCCGAGTTCTCGCTGGAACGGATCAGGCGGATGACCTCGTCGATGTCGACGAGCGCGGTGAGCAGGCCCTCGACCAGGTGCAGGCGGTCGCGGCGCTTGCCGCGGCGGAACTCGCTGCGGCGCCGCACCACCGTGAAGCGGTGGTCGAGGTAGACCTCCAGCAGTTCCTTGAGGCCCAGGGTGAGCGGCTGGCCGTCCACCAGGGCCACGTTGTTGATGCCGAAGGACTCCTCCATGGCGGTCAGCTTGTAGAGCTGTTCCAGGACCGCCTCCGGCACGAAGCCGTTCTTGATCTCGATGACCAGGCGCAGGCCGTGCTCGCGGTCGGTGAGGTCCTTGACGTCGGCGATGCCCTGGAGCTTCTTGGAGCCCACCAGGTCCTTGATCTTGGCGATCACCTTCTCCGGGCCGACCGCGAAGGGCAGCTCCGTGACGACCAGGCCCTTGCGGCGGGCGGTCACCGTCTCCACCGACACCGTGGCACGGATCTTGAAGGTGCCGCGGCCGGTCTCGTAGGCGTCCCGGACGCCGGAGAGGCCGACGATCCGGCCGCCGGTGGGCAGGTCGGGGCCCGGCACGTGCTTCATCAGCGCGTCGAGGTCGGCGTGCGGGTAGCGGATCAGGTGCCGGGCGGCGGCGATGACCTCGCGCAGGTTGTGCGGCGGCATGTTGGTCGCCATGCCCACGGCGATGCCGGAGGCGCCGTTGACCAGCAGGTTGGGGAAGGCGGCCGGCAGGGCCCCCGGTTCCTGCTCCTGGCCGTCGTAGTTGGGGGCGAAGTCGACCGTGTCCTCGTCGATGGACTCGGTCATCAGACTGGTGGCCGCGGCCATCCGGCACTCGGTGTACCGCATCGCGGCCGGCGGGTCGTCGTTGCCCAGCGAACCGAAGTTGCCGTGGCCGTCCACCAGCGGCACGCGCATGGAGAAGGGCTGCGCCATGCGCACCAGCGCGTCGTAGATCGAGGCGTCGCCGTGCGGGTGGAGCTTGCCCATCACCTCGCCCACCACGCGGGCGCACTTGACGTAACCGCGCTCGGGGCGCAGGCCCATCTCGTTCATCTGGTAGACGATGCGGCGGTGCACCGGCTTGAGGCCGTCGCGGGCGTCCGGCAGGGCGCGGGAGTAGATGACCGAGTACGCGTACTCGAGGAAGGAGCCCTGCATCTCGTCGACGACGTCGATGTCGAGGATCTTCTCCTCGTACGCGTCGTCGGGCGGCGGGGTCTTCGTACTACGGCGGGCCATCGCTGCCGGCTCCTTGCTGAAGCGTGGACGGGGATCTGACGCGGACCATTGTGGACCGGGGCACCGACAGGGACAGACGGGGTGGGGTCACGGTCGGCCCGCCCGGCGCCGATCCGCAGCGTACGCCCTCGGCACCGGCGCCCTCGCCACGGTCATCTCGCTGAGGGCGTACGAGGAGCGGGAACTCCACCGGCCGCCCGCGCGCTTGCATACAGTGGCGGGAACGGCGGGAATGCCGCAGTTCCACGCGGTTCCGCACGAGATTTCGCGAGCGAAGGGACGTACATGCCCATGGGTCACACGGCCACAGCCCAGGCAGGCTCCGGGGGCCTGACAGCGACCGAGCACCGCCTGGCCAACGGCCTGCGCGTGGTGCTCTCCGAGGACCACCTGACCCCGGTCGCGGCGGTGTGCCTCTGGTACGACGTCGGTTCGCGCCACGAGGTCAAGGGGCGCACCGGTCTGGCTCACCTCTTCGAGCACCTGATGTTCCAGGGCTCGGGTCAGGTCAAGGGCAACGGGCACTTCGAACTGGTGCAGGGGGCCGGCGGCTCGCTCAACGGCACCACCAGCTTCGAGCGCACCAACTACTTCGAGACCATGCCGGCCCACGAGCTGGAGCTGGCGCTCTGGCTGGAGGCGGACCGGATGGGCTCCCTCCTCGCCGCCCTGGACGAGGAGTCGATGGAGAACCAGCGCGACGTCGTCAAGAACGAGCGCCGCCAGCGCTACGACAACGTGCCCTACGGCACCGCGTTCGAGCGGCTGACCGCCCTCTCCTACCCGGAGGGCCACCCCTACCACCACACGCCGATCGGCTCGATGGCCGACCTGGACGCGGCGACGCTGGAGGACGCGCGGGAGTTCTTCCGCACCTACTACGCGCCGAACAACGCGGTGCTCTCGGTCGTCGGCGACATCGACCCCGAGCAGACCCTCGCCTGGGTCGAGAAGTACTTCGGCTCCATCCCCTCCCACGACGGCAAGCCCGCCCCCCGGGACGGCGCGCTGCCCGACGTGATCGGCGAGGAGCTGCGCGAGGTCGTCGAGGAGGAGGTCCCGGCCCGTGCCCTGATGGCCGCCTACCGGCTGCCGCACGACGGCACGCGGGAGTGCGACGCGGCCGACCTCGCCCTCACCGTCCTGGGCGGCGGCGAGTCCTCCCGCCTCTACAACCGCCTGGTGCGCCGCGACCGCACGGCCGTCGCCGCCGGCTTCGGCCTGCTGCGGCTGGCCGGGGCGCCCTCGCTGGGCTGGCTGGACGTGAAGACGTCCGGTGACGTGGAGGTCCCGGTGATCGAGGCCGCCGTCGACGAGGAGCTGGCCCGCTTCGCCGCGGAGGGCCCCACCGCCGAGGAGATGGAGCGCGCCCAGGCCCAGTTGGAGCGCGAGTGGCTGGACCGGCTCGGCACGGTCGCCGGCCGCGCCGACGAACTGTGCCGGTACGCCGTCCTGTTCGGCGACCCGCAGCTCGCCCTCACCGCCGTCCGGCGGGTGCTCGACGTGACGGCCGAGGAGGTGCGCGAGGTCGCCGCGGCCCGGCTGCGCCCCGACAACCGCGCGGTCCTCGTCTACGAGCCCACCGCAGCCGACAGCGACGCCGCCGAGACCGGCGCCACCGACGAGAACGAGGAGGCGGCCCAGTGACCGACCTGGCCACCATGGAATTCCACCCCCGCCCGCAGTCCGGCGCCGCCCGCCCCTGGGCGTTCCCGGCCCCCGAGCGGGGCTCCCTGGGCAACGGCCTGACGGTGCTGCGCTGCCACCGCCCCGGCCAGCGGGTCGTCGCCGTGGAGGTGCTGCTCGACGCGCCGCTGGAGGCCGAGCCGGCCGGACTCGACGGCGTCGCCACCATCATGGCGCGGGCCTTCTCCGAGGGCACCGACAAGCACACCGCCGAGGAGTTCGCGGCCGAGCTGGAGCGCTGCGGCGCCACCCTCGACGCCTACGCCGACCACCCCGGCGTCCGGCTGAGCCTGGAGGTGCCGGTCTCCCGGCTCGCCAAGGCGCTCGGCCTGGTCGCCGACGCCCTGCGGGCGCCCGCCTTCGCCGACGGCGAGGTCGAGCGGCTGGTGCGCAACCGGCTCGACGAGATCCCGCACGAACTGGCCAACCCCGCGCGCCGCGCCGCCAAGGAGCTGTCCAAGGAGCTGTTCCCGGCCGGCTCGCGCATGTCCCGGCCGCGCCAGGGCACCGAGGAGACGGTCGCCGCCGTCGACTCGGCCGCCGTCCGCGCCTTCTACGAGCGCCACGTCCGCCCCGCCACCGCCACGGCCGTGGTCGTCGGCGACCTCACCGGCATCGACCCGGACGCGCTGCTCGCCGACACCCTGGGCGCCTGGACCGGCTCCACGACCGAGCCGCGTCCGGTGCCGCCGGTGACCGCCGACGACACCGGCCGGGTCGTCATCGTGGACCGTCCCGGCGCCGTCCAGACCCAGCTCCTCATCGGCCGCACCGGCGCCGACCGGCACGACCGCGTCTGGCCGGCGCAGGTGCTCGGCACGTACTGCCTCGGCGGCACCCTCACCTCCCGCTTGGACCGCGTCCTGCGCGAGGAGAAGGGCTACACCTACGGCGTCCGTGCCTTCGGCCAGGTGCTGCGCTCCGCGCCCGACGGCACCGGCGCCTCGATGCTCGCCATCAGCGGCTCCGTCGACACGCCCAACACCGGCCCCGCCCTGTCGGACCTGTGGACGGTGCTGCGCACGCTCGCCGCGGAGGGGCTGACCGACGCCGAGCGGGACGTGGCCGTGCAGAACCTGGTGGGGGTGGCGCCGCTCAAGTACGAGACGGCGGCGGCCGTCGCCGGCACCCTCGCCGACCAGGTCGAGCAGCACCTGCCCGACGACTACCAGGCCGCCCTGTACCGGCAGCTCGCCGCGACGGGCACCGTGGAGGCCACGGCGGCGGTCGTCAACGCCTTCCCGGTGGACCGCCTGGTGACCGTCCTGGTCGGCGACGCCGCCAAGATCAAGGCCCCCGTGGAGGCCCTCGGCATCGGCGAGGTGACGGTCGTCCCGGCCGAGTGAGCGGTCCCGGACGCGTGCGGCGGCCCCGGTGGCAGGACGTCACCGGGGCCGCCCCGTGTCCGAATTGAGGGGGAGGCTGCCCGTCTGCCCTGTGGCGTACGCTACAAAAACCTTGGTGCGTTTGAGGATTGACGCCGGGCCCGTTTAGCTTCGTCCGGGCTGTTCGTCAGGCAGTGCGCCGCGCCCGCGGCACCGGACAGCCATCGCCGAGTCCCCGTACGGCGCGAGCCAGGGGAGCCGGGGACCCGTGTGCAGTCCCTGGGGTGAATCGGACGCCCGCGCGCAGGCGAGGGGGTCCGTAGGAGACCTTCCTGCTCCGAACCCGTCAGCTAACCCGGTAGGCGAGAGGGAAGGAAAGGACCAGCCTCCACATGGCGTTCACGCGCGCCACCGGGAAGCATCGCCGCCCCGGCAAGATGCACCGCACCACCGCCCGCGCGGCGGGTGTCGCCGCCCTCGCCACCGGCGGAGTGGTCGGGAACCTCGCGGCCCCGGCGCTCGCCGACGAGCCGTCCCCGGAGCAGACCGGGCTCACCCCGGTCGTCACCATCGGTGACTCCGTCGCCGGGGAGATCGACGCCCAGGCCGAGTCGCAGAAGCAGGCCGCGCAGCACGCCGCCGCCCGGGAGGCCGCGCAGAAGGCCGCCCGCGAGCGGGCCGCCGAGGCCGCCGCGGAGGCCCGCGAGGCCCAGGAGCGCGCCGCCCGGGAGGCCGAGCGCGAGCGTCTGAACACCTTCGTGGCGCCGATCGCCGGCTCCTATGTCTCCACCGCCTACGGGGCCGGCAGCGCCCTGTGGTCCTCCGGCAGCCACACCGGCATCGACTTCCACGCCGCCACCGGCACCCCGGTGCGGTCGGTCGGCACCGGCACGGTCGTCGAGGCCGGCTGGGGCGGCGCGTACGGCTACCAGGTCGTGATCAAGATGCACGACGGCACGTACACCCAGTACGGGCACCTGTCGTCCATCGGCGTCTTCGCGGGCCAGGCGGTCACCCCCGGCCAGCAGATCGGCCTGGCCGGCGCCACCGGCAACGTCACCGGACCCCACCTGCACTTCGAGGTCCGTTCGGGCGCCGACTACGGCACCGACATGGACCCCGCCGCCTACCTGCGCGGCCACGGCGTCGCGATCTGACGCCGCGGACCGCGCCGGCGCCCGGCGAAGCGAGGGCCCGCCCGAGTCTCCTCGGGCGGGCCCTCGCGTGTCGTGGGGGCGGCGCGGTCCGCGGCGTCCCGGGTCAGACGGTCTCGGGAAGCTCCTCGAGACCCTCGGCGACCAGCTTGGCCAGCCGGTCCAGGGCGATGTCCGCGCCCTCGGCGTCGGAGGCGAGGACGATCTCCTCGCCCCCCTGGGCGCCCAGGCCCAGGACGGCCAGCATGGAGGCCGCGTTGACGGGGTCGCCGTCGGCCTTGGCGATCGTCACCGGGACGCCTGTGGCCGTGGCGGCTCGGACGAAGAGGGAGGCGGGGCGGGCGTGGAGGCCCTCGGCCCAGCCGACGTTGACGCGGCGCTCAGCCATGTGATGCTGCCCTTCGGAGTTCAGGGGTTGTCTAGACCAGTTTCCCATATCGTGAAGCGGCTCCGGACGGGCGTGCGGCGCCCGCCGGGGTGGCGCCCGGACCGCGGCCTCGGTCCGGTCTTCCGTCCTCCACGGCCTGCCCGGCGCCCCTGTCGTACGCGAGCCGTACGCTGGGGCCCATGCAGACCTCGCCGGACCGGCACGAGTACCCCGCCCACTGGGAGGCCGACGTGGTGCTGCGCGACGGCGGCACCGCACGCGTCCGCCCCATCACCGTTGATGACGCGGAGCGCCTGATCAGCTTCTATGAGCAGGTCTCCGACGAGTCGAAGTACTACCGCTTCTTCGCGCCGTACCCTCGCCTGTCCGCCAAGGACGTCCACCGCTTCACCCACCACGACTTCGTGGACCGGGTGGGACTCGCGGCCACGATCGGCGGCGAGTTCATCGCCACCGTACGCTACGACCGGATCGGCGCCGGCGGAACACCCGCCTCCTCCCGCCCCGCCCCCGGCGGCGGTCCCCCGCCCCCCGTCTCCGACGAGGCCGAGGTCGCCTTCCTGGTCCAGGACGCCCACCAGGGCCGCGGCGTCGCCTCCGCCCTGCTGGAACACATCGCCGCCGTCGCCCGCGAGCGCGGCATCCGCCGCTTCGCCGCCGAGGTGCTGCCCGCCAACACCAAGATGATCAAGGTGTTCACGGACGCCGGCTACACGCAGAAGCGCAGCTTCGAGGACGGCGTCGTCCACCTCGAATTCGACCTCGAACCGACCGACCGCTCCCTCGCCGTGCAGTACGCGCGCGAGCACCGCGCCGAGGCCCGCTCCGTGCAGCGCCTGCTCCAGCCCGGCTCCGTCGCCGTCGTCGGCACCGGCCGCGCCCCCGGCGGCGTCGGCCGCGGCCTCCTGGACAACCTGCGCGGGGCCGGCTTCACCGGCCGCCTGCACGCGGTGAACCACGCCTTCCCCGAGGACCTGGAGGAGCTGGACGGCGTCCCCGCCCACCGCTTCGTCCGCGAGATCGACGGCCCCGTCGACCTCGCCGTGATCACCGTGCCCGCCGCCCAGGTCCCCGAGGCCGTCGCCGACTGCGGTGAACACGGCGTCCAGGGCCTCGTCGTGATCTCCGCAGGATACGCGGAGAGCGGACCCGAGGGACGCGAGCGCCAGCGCGCCCTGGTGCGCCAGGCGCGCTCGTACGGCATGCGCGTCATCGGGCCCAACGCCTTCGGCGTGATCAACACCGCCCCCGGCATCCGGCTCAACGCCTCCCTCGCCCCCGAGATGCCCCGCGCCGGCCGCATCGGCCTGTTCGCCCAGTCCGGCGCCATCGGCATCGCCCTGCTCTCCCGCATCCAGCGGCGCGGCGGCGGGGTGACCGGCGTCACCGGCGTCTCCACCTTCGTCTCCTGCGGCAACCGGGCCGACGTCTCCGGGAACGACGTCCTCCAGTACTGGTACGACGACCCGGACACGGACGTCGCCCTGATGTACCTGGAGTCGATCCGCAATCCCCGCAAGTTCACCCGCCTCGCCCGGCGCACCGCCGCCGCCAAACCCCTGGTGGTGGTGCAGGGCGCCCGGCACGGCGGCGCCGCGCCCCAGGGCCACGCCGTGCGCGCGACCCGGCTGCCGCACGCCACCGTCTCCGCGCTGCTGCGGCAGGCCGGTGTGATCCGCGTCGACACCATCACCGAGCTGGTCGACGCCGGCCTCCTCCTCGCCCGGCAGCCGCTGCCCGCCGGCCCGCGGGTGGCGATCCTCGGGAACTCCGAGTCGCTCGGCCTGCTCACCTACGACGCCTGCCTCTCGGAGGGACTGCGCCCGCAGCCCCCGCAGGACCTGACCACGGCCGCCTCGCCGGCCGACTTCCACGCCGCGCTCTCCCGGGCCCTCGCCGACGACACCAGCGACGCCGTGGTGGTCACCGCCATCCCGACGCTGGGGGAGGGCTCGGCCGGGGACGCCGCCCTCGCCGAGGCCCTGCGGTCGGCCGCGGCCACCCTCCCCGGCAAGCCGGTCCTCGTCGTCCACGTCGAGCTGGGCGGCCTCGCCGAGGCCCTGTCCGCCGCCGCGAGCACCGCCCCGCAGGCCGCCGCCCCCGACGACTCCCGCCCCGCCCCCGCCGGGCACCCCGCCGTCCCCGCCCCCGACGGCGCCCACCTCATCCCGGCCTACCCCGCCGCCGAACGCGCCGTCCGCGCCCTCGCCGAGGCCGTCTCCTACGCCCGGTGGCGGCGCGAGGCCGCCGACCCCGGCAAGGTGCCGGAGTACGAGGACATCGACGAGAAGGGCGCCGCCGCCCTGATCGAGGGCCACCTCGCCCGCGGCCAGGGGCTCACCCTCTCCACCGACCAGACCTGCGACCTCCTCGCCCGGTACGGCGTCCACGTCCACCGCGCCCTGCCCGCCCCCGCCCCCGACGCGGCCGTCGCCGCCGCCCGCGCCCTCGGCTACCCGGTCGCCCTCAAGGCCACCGCCCCGCACCTGCGCCACCGCGCCGACCTCGGCGGCGTGCGCCTCGACCTCGCCGACGAGGAGCAACTGCGCCGGGCGTACACCGAGCTGACCGAGCTGTTCGGCCCGCCCGGGGAACTGCGGCCGGTGGTCCAGCGGATGGCCCCGCGCGGCGTGGACACCGTCGTCCGCGCCGTCATCGACCCCGCGGCCGGGGCGGTGCTCTCCTTCGGCCTCGCCGGGGCCGCCACCCAGCTCCTCGGCGACACCGCCCACCGGCTGATACCGGTCACCGATCGGGAGGCCGCCACCCTGGTCCGCGCCGTCCGCACCGCCCCGCTCCTCTTCGGCTGGCGCGGCTCCGCCCCCGTCGACACCCCCGCGCTGGAAGAGCTGCTGCTGCGCGTCTCGCGGCTGGTGGACGACCATCCGGAGGTCGTCGCGGTGACCCTGGAGCCCGTCGTCGTCGCCCCGCACGGGCTGAGCGTCCTCGGCGCCGCCGTCCGCCTCGCACCCCCGCCGGCCAGGGACGACCTCGGTCCCCGGACCCTCCCGGCGTACTGAGCGCACACGGACGGGCACGGAGACGGCACGAGCGTCCCGCGCAGTCGGCACGCCACCGTAGGATGGACCGCATGGCCAAGACCAGTACGACGACCCAGGGGCTGCGCGCGGCGATCGAACGCAGTGGTTACTACCCGGCCCTCGTGGCCGAGGCGGTGGAAGCCGCCGTGGGCGGCGAGCCGGTTCGGTCGTACCTGGTCCACCAGGAGACGACGTTCGACCAGAACGAGGTGCGCCGTCACGTGACGGTGCTCGTGCTCACCGGCAACCGCTTCATCGTCAGCCACACCGACGAGCAGGCCGCCGACGACACCTCGCCGACGCCCTACGCGACCACGTCCACCGAGTCGGTCAAGCTCGGCCGGATCTCGTCCATCGTGGTCAGCCGCGTCGTCGCCAACCCCGAGCAGTACACCCCGGGCACCCTGCCCCGGGAGATCGTGCTCACCATCGGCTGGGGCGCCGTCTCCCGCCTCGACCTGGAGCCCGCCGCCTGCGGCGACCCCAACTGCGAGGCCGACCACGGCTACACCGGCAGCTCCACCGCCGACGACCTCAGCCTGCGCGTCAGCGAGGCGGGCGACGGGCCGGAGACGGTGCGCCAGGCGCTCACCTTCGCCCAGGCCCTGTCCGAGGCGACCACGGACCCCGCCCGCTGATGGCGCAGCCCGCCGCCTGGGACACCCACCCGGAACCGCTGCCCGTCGCCTCGGCCCCGGTGCCCGAGTACGGCACCGGCTCCCTCGCCGACCTGCTGCCGACGCTCGCCGCCGGCATGGGCGTGCCCGGCATGACCGCTGGCATCACGGACCTGGCCCCCGCCGACCGCAACTGCGTCTTCCTGATCGACGGCCTCGGCTGGGAACAGCTCCGCGCCCACCCCGCCGAGGCCCCCTTCATGACCTCGCTGCTGGCGAGTTCCCGGGGCGGCACCGGCCGGCCGGTCACCGCCGGGTTCCCGGCGACCACGGCGACCTCCCTCGCCTCCGTCGGCACCGGCCAGGTGCCCGGCGCGCACGGCCTGCTCGGCTACACCGTGCGCAACCCGGACACCGGCGCGCTGATGAACCAGCTCCGCTGGCAGCCGTGGACCGAGCCCGCCCTCTGGCAGCCCCACCCCACCGTCTTCCGGCTCGCCCACGCCGCCGGGGCGCACGCCGCCCAGGTCTCCTCGCCCGCCTTCGAGACCACCCCGCTCACCCGGGTCGCGCTCAGCGGCGGCACCTTCCACGGCCGCCTCTCGGGCGAGGACCGGATGGATCTCGCCGCCCGGCAACTGGCCGACGCCGACCGCGCGTTGGTCTACACGTACTACGCCGAGGTGGACGGCGCGGGCCACCGCTACGGCGTCGACTCCGACGAGTGGCGCGGCCGGCTCTCCCACGTCGACGGACTGGTCCGGCGCCTCGCCGAGCAACTGCCCCCGCGCAGCGCGCTCTACGTCACCGCCGACCACGGCATGGTCGACGTGCCCTTCGACGAGGACCACCGCCTCGACTTCGACGAGGACTGGGAGCTGCGCGCCGGCGTCGCCCTCCTCGGCGGCGAGGGCCGTGCCCGGCACGCCTACGCGGTACCCGGTGCCGCCGGCGACGTGCTGGCCTGCTGGCGCGAGGTGCTCGGCGAACGCTTCTGGGTCGCCTCCCGCGACGAGGCGATCGACGCGGGCTGGTTCGGCCCGCGGGTCGAGGCGCGGGTCCGCGACCGGATCGGCGACGTGGTCGCCGCCGCCCGCGACGACGTCCTGATCATCGCGTCAGAACGGGAGCCGAACGAGTCGGCGATGGTGGGCAACCACGGCTCGATGACCCCCGCCGAGCAGTTCGTCCCGCTGCTCGAAGTACGCTCCTGACCCTGCCCCGGCCGTCCCCTCCCACGCCGAAAGGTGCCCGACCTGTCATGCCCGAGCTGGTGTTCTTCTCCGGAACGATGGACTGCGGGAAGTCGACACTGGCTCTCCAGATCGAGCACAACCGCTCCGCGCGCGGACTGGCCGGGCTCATCTTCACCCGCAACGACCGCGCGGGCGAGGGCAAGCTCTCCTCACGCCTCGGTCTGGTCACCGACGCGGCGGAGGTCGAGGAGGGCCAGGACCTCTACGCCCACGTCGTCGACCACCTCTCGCGGGGTGGCCGCGCGGACTACGTGATCGCGGACGAGGCGCAGTTCCTCGCGCCGGACCAGATCGACCAGCTCGCCCGCGTCGTCGACGACCTCGACATCGACGTCTACGCCTTCGGCATCACCACCGACTTCCGCACCAAGCTGTTCCCCGGCTCCCAGCGGCTGGTCGAACTCGCCGACCGTGTCGAGGTGCTCCAGGTGGAGGCCCTGTGCTGGTGCGGGGCCCGCGCGACGCACAACGCCCGTACGGTCGGCGGGGTGATGGTGGTCGAGGGCGCGCAGGTGGTGGTCGGGGACGTCACCGACTCGGTGGACGAGATCGGCTACGAGGTCCTGTGCCGCCGCCACCACAGCCGCCGCACCACGGCGGCCACGGCGCGGGCGGCGGCCCTCTCCCCGGACGTCCTCCCCATCGTCACGGACTGACGGGCCCACCCACCGCGAGCCGGAGAAACCGACGCCACACATTCCGCGAGACGACGAGGACGGGCCCGCCGACATTCTTGGAATCCCGCACACGGACGCCCACTCCGGCGGCGACCTCGACACAATCCCCACCTTCGGTGCCGCTGTGGCTGCTCTTGAACCAGGACGTACCTTCGGCGGTCTCCATACCTCTCCCTCACCCGCGCGGCTGCGACGACACAAGCCCGAGGAACCCCGCCCAGGCGCTACGCGAGACGGCAACAACGGGCCCACCGACGGCTTTGGAGTCCCGGACATGCACAACCGCCGTGGCAGCCGCAACCTCTACGCATTCGCCGCCTTCGGTGCCGCTGTGGCTGCTCTTGAACCATGCTGAGGGCTCGGTGGTGTTCATGACTTCCTCCGGAGCGTTTCGGCGGACGCCGCGTGTCTCAGTCGCGGTGCGGTGGCGGTATGAGCGCGAGGAATCCCGTCCAGGCGTCCCGCGAGACGGCGACGACAGGCCCGCCGACGTCCTTGGAGTCCCGCACACGGACGTCCGCTCCGGCGGCGACCTCCACGCAATCGCCCCCTTCCGCTCCGCTGTAGCTGCTCTTGCACCAGGTGGGGCCGGAGGCAACTGTCGAGGACTCAGCGGTGTTCATAGCTCTCCCAGCAACCCTTCGATGAACTTCAGCGACTCTCGCGGGCTGAGAGCCTGCGATCGGATGATCCCATAACGGGCGGCGGCAAGAGCCGCCTGATCCTGGTCGGTCTGAAGAGCACCGTTTCCTTGGGCTTCTGCGTACACGAACTTCTTGCCGCCCTTCTGCGTGACAACCGTGAACGGACCGTCGACGCCTGCGCTTTCCTCGCTGTGCAGTGGCATCACTTGGATCTCGACGTTGCGCTTCTGGCCACTCAGGAGCAGATGCTCCAATTGACCCTTCAACACGTTCCGTCCGCCGTACCACCGTCGTAACACCGACTCGTCCATCACGAAGCTCAGGAGCGGAGCCGGCTGCCGCTCGAAGATGACCTGCCGAGCGACTCGGGCTGCTACTCGCTGTTCAATGGTCTCCTGGGGCAAAGGCGGACGTCGCATATTGAGCAGCGCCCGCATGTAGTCCTCCGTCTGAAGCAGCCCCTTGACCACCAAGGTGTCGTAGGCGACCAGCTCGATGGCCTCCTTCTCCAGCGCCGCCATGCCCTGGAAGAACACCGGGTACTGGGCCCGCTCCACCTGTTCCTTCCACACGCACAGCAGGCCGCCGGCCTCCAGGACCTCGTCGGCGCGTTCGATCGTGCGGGGCGACGGGATGCGCCGCCCCTGCTCGAACGCGGCCACCGTGGACGCCGAGTAGCCGAGCCGTCTGCCGAACTCCTCGCGTTCCAGGCCCTGGCGGAGCCGCAGCGTCTTCATGGTCCGCCCGAAGGCCGCGACGACGCCCCGGCCTGTCTCGTCCTCCGGGCGCCGCGCGGCGCCGCCGTCGTTGTCCCAGCCGTCTCCGGCGCTCACCAGCGCGCCGTCACCGCGCTCCGCCGGAGCCGTCCCGGCGCCCGCTGCCGTATCCCCGTGTCCCGTCATGTCCTCACCGCCTCCTCGGCCCAACGCCCCCGTGCCGAACGCGTCACGGCCCACCGCTCCTACGACCCGGCGCACCCCGCCTACAGACGGCGGATGTCGCTGCGTAATCACTGGTCACGCTACGCGACCGGCGGGACCGTGGTCGGCATGACGACCGAACCCATGAACCCCGTAGACCTCACCGGCATCACCGGCCCCGCCGATCACACCGAGGGCCCGGCCGCCGGTTCCGCCCCCGCATCGGACCGCAGCTTCGGGATGCGCTTCACGTCGACCCCGCGCGGGGCCCGGCTCGCGCGGCGGCTGGCGGCGGCTGGCGGCGGTGCGGCTGGAGGCGTGGGGGGTCCCGTACGGCACCGTCCCGCACGACGCGGTGGTGCTGATCGTCGCGGAGCTGACGGCGAACGCCGTGCGCCACGGGTGTGTCCCGGGCCGGGACTTCCGCCTCGCGCTGGAGATCCCGCCGGGAGGCCGGCTCGTACGGATCGAGGTCACGGACGCCCGCGCCGAACGCCTGCCCCGCCGTCCCGGCGCTCCGGGGCCCGCCGAGGAGCCCGTGGAGGGCGGGCGGGGCCTGCTGATCGTGGCGCACCTCGCCACCCGGTGGGGGTGCGACCCCCGGCCCGGCGGGCCCGGGAAGGTCGTCTGGGCCGAGTACGCCCTGCCCTGACCGCCGCGTCAGCGGCCCGCGCTCTGGAGCAGCACGAAGCGGGCGCCCTCCGGGTCGGCCGCCCTGGCGAGGAGGCCGCGCGGGGTTTCGGTGACCGGGGTGAGGACCCGGCCGCCGAGGTCGAGGAGGCGGCGGACGGCGTCGGCGGCGTCGGCCACCTCGAAGTACGTCACCCAGTGCGGCCCCCGGTCGCGGGGCAGGCCGGAGCCGATGCCGCGGATGCCCGCCACCGGACGGCCGCCGAGGCGCAGCGTCACCGCGTCGTCGCCGAGCGAGCGCTCCGCCTCCAGGCCGAAGACGCGCTCGTAGAACTTGGCGACGCCCGCCGACTCGAAGGTCAGCAGTTCGTTCCAGACCGGCGCCCCGGGCACCCCGGAGACGTCGGTGCCCAGGTGCGCCGCCGCCTGCCAGACGCCGAAAACCGCACCGGAGGGATCGGAACCGATCAGGAGGCGACCGGCTTCGTCCGCGTCCAGTGGCCCCACGCCGACCGTGCCGCCGCACACGCGGACCGACTCCGCCGTCTCGTTGACGTCGTCGGAGGCGAGGTAGGGCGTCCAGGCGACCGGCAGCACGCGGTCCGCGGGGAGCCGGCCGATCCCGGCCACCACCCGTCCGTCCAGCACGGCCCGCGCGTACGGCCCGAGGCGCTGCGGGCCGGGCCGGAACTCCCAGCCGAACAGGGCCCCGTAGAACTCCCGGGCCGCGGCGGGCCGGTGCACCATCAGGCTCACCCAGCAGGGCGCGCCGGGCGCGCGCCGGGCGGGTGCCCCGTCGCCGGCCGGTTCCCGTGCGTCGGTCATCGTCACTCTCTTCCCGGCCCCGCGCGGGCCGTGCGTCCGCTTCCGCCGTGCCGGAGCCCCGCCGGTGGCGACACCGGCGCCGGTGCGTCCCGATCCCCGTGTGTCCGGGGTGTGGCCGAAGGGGATCGTTCGGCAGCACAGTACGTGCCCGATCCCGCACATGCCGTGATCGGACCTGTTCGGCGGGAGAGTAGTCCGACATCGCCCGGTCGGCCACTCGGTGCGCCAGGATGGGGCCATGAACGCCATCGTCTCCGCGCCCGGTCTCGCGGGCGCCCTGGCGGGCCCGCGCCCGCCCGTCCTGCTCGACGTCCGCTGGCAGCTCACCACCGCCGGGGCCCCGCCCTTCGACGGCCGGGCCGCGTACGAGGCCGGGCACATCCCCGGTGCCGTCTACGTCGACCTGGACCGGGAGCTGGCCGGACCGCCCGGCGCCGGGGGACGGCACCCGCTGCCCGGCCTCGACGCGTTCGGTGCCGCCATGCGCCGGGCCGGTGTGTCGGCGGGGCGTCCGGTCGTCGCGTACGACGGCGGGCCGGGGTGGGCGGCGGCCCGCGCCTGGTGGATGCTGCGCTGGACGGGTCACCCGGACGTGAGGGTCCTCGACGGCGGGTTGACGGCGTGGGACGGGCCGCTCGCCACGGGGGCCACCGTGCCCGAGCCGGGCGACTTCACGCCGGAGCCGGGCGGACGGGGGCTGCTGGACGCGGACGGGGCCGCGGCGCTGGCCCGCTCCGGGGTGCTCCTCGACGCGCGGGCGGGGGAACGGTACCGGGGCGAGGTCGAGCCGATCGACCCGGTCGGCGGACACATCCCGGGCGCGGTGTCGGCGCCGACGACGGAGAACGTCACGGAGGGCGGCACGTTCCGGCCCGCCGGCGAACTCCGGGACCGTTTCCGGGGGCTGGGCGCGGCGGAGGGCACGGAGGTCGGCGTCTACTGCGGTTCGGGGGTCTCCGGTGCCCACGAGGTGCTGGCGCTGGCCGTCGCGGGGATCCCCGCGGCGCTCTACGTGGGCTCCTGGTCGCAGTGGTCCGCGGACCCGGCACGCCCGGTGGCGGTCGGTCCGGACCCGCACTGAACCCGGCCCGGCGCGCCGGCGCGAGCGGGGCCGCGACCACGCCGGCGCGGCCCCGGCGGGGTGAACGGGTCCTTTTAGTCCGGCTTCTTGCGCCGGGTGCCGAAGACGATCTCGTCCCAGCTCGGCACCGCGGCCCGCCGCCCCGGGCGGACGCCGTCGGCCTCCGCCTGACGGTCCGTGGAGCCGATCAGCCGGTCGCGGTGGCTGCCCACCGAACGCGGCATCAGCACGTCGGCGTAGGCGGACCCGGCCGACGCGGCGGGCGCCGGGGGCTCCTCCGCCTCCGGCTCCTCGTCCGGTTCCTCCGCCGGCTCGGCGGGACGCTCGGGCACCACCAGGTCGCCCCGGAAGCTCGGCACCGCCTCCAGCAGGCTGGTCAGGGAGTCCCGCTCGCTCTCCTCCGCGGGGTCGGGCGGCAGTGCGGGCAGGCCCGGCCGGTCGCCGGAGCGGTCCATCGGACGGTCGCGCGGCAGCCGGGCGATGCGCGGCACGAAGGGGGAGCTGGGCTCGGGCGCGGCGAGGTCGTCGGACTCGCCGATCAGCGCGCGCGCCTCGTCGTCGACGGCCTGGACCAGCCGCCGGGGCGGGTCGTAGGTCCAGCTCGCCGAGTGCGGTTCGCCCGCGACCCGGTAGACCAGGAGCACTTCCCAGGTGCCGTCGTCGCGGCGCCAGGAGTCCCACTGGACGGTGTCCTTCTCGGCGCCGCGCAGCAGCAGCCGCTCCTGGACGGCCTCGCCGAGCGGGGGACCGGAGTTCTCGCCGGGACGGCGGACGGGGGTCTTGCGGGCCCGCTCCGCCATGAAGGCGCGCTCCGCCAGCACGGGTCCCTCGAAACGGCGTACCCGGTCGACCGGGATGCCCGCCATCTGGGCGACCTCTTCCGCGGTGGCCCCGGCTCGTATGCGCGCCTGGATGTCGCGGGGGCGGAGATGGCTCTCCACCTCGATCTCGATCTGGCCGAGGCGCGGACGGTCGCCGCGCACGGCGGCGCGGAGCCGCTCGTCGATCGGAAGCGTGTACTCCGTGCTGTCCGCAGCCTTCAGCACCAGCCGTGTGCCGTCATTCGAGACGGCCACGACACGCAGTTCGGGCATGGGGACCTCCCGGGTGGTGCCTGCCGACGTCACGTGCGTCGCTGCTTCCGCTCTGTCGAGTGTGGCCTGCCCGGGTGCAGCCTGCCACAACCTTGCCGAGTTGCCCGGCGTGTCGGACGCGGGCCCTGGAACGCCGTTATGGCACGGTTACCTGTTCGCAACGCTCAGTGACCGGCTCCGTCACCCTGTGCAACCACCCTTCCGGCGATCCAGCGAGGCCCGAACTCCCTGTCGGGGGACCGGGCCCAGGGCTCGCCACACTACTCCATTAGGGCCACGTGCGTGGATTGGCGCGCCGTCCAACTTCCGGCAAGGCGTGGCGGTTGGCCGCCCTGGCGGGTTTCCCCCGATCCGCCGCGTGGCGTACTTCACGTCATCACCAGAACCGGAACTTATGGTTTCGCCCGCACGTCCCTTTCTCATGGAGTTGCTCGATCACGTACGGGAAAGACAGGCAAGGTCCGGGGATGCGGGAAAAGCCCGATAGTGGCCAGGAAGCGGACATACGTGCGGAGGGGGAGTCCCGGCGCATCGAACTGAGCGTGCCCCAGGTCGCCGGCAGCGCCCTGGCCGCGGTGCTGGCCGCCAAACTCGCCTCCTCCTTCGGCGTCTACGGCACGATCCTCGGCGCCGGGGTGATCAGTGTCGTCGCCACCTGCGGCGGACCGGTCTTCCAGCACTTCTTCCGCAGCACCGGCGAACGGCTGCGCGCCGGACGCCCCGTCGCGACCGACGTCACCGCGCGCACCGCCACCGGCCCCGCCGCCCTCGGCACCCCGCCCGCCTACGGCGAGTACACCGAGGGCACCCTCCACCGGGCGCGGGTCAAGAGCTGGAAGCGGCCCCTGGTCGCCGCCGCGGTCGTCTTCGGCGTCACCATGGGCGGCGTCACCGCCTACGAACTCGCCTCCGGCGAGAGCCTCAGCGGTGGCGCGAACACCACCGTCGGCGGCGCCCTGTCCGGCGAGAACCGCCCCGCCCCGGACCGGAAGGGGCCCGCCGGCTCCGACGAGTCGCCCGCGCCCGGCGACTCCGCCACCCCGGGCCCCCGCGAGGACCCCGGCACCTCGGGCGACCCGGATCCCGCCCCCTCCGCCGACCCCGGCACCACCGCCCCGGACGGCGGCGCCGAGACCGGGCGGGCACCCGCCCCGGACGCCTCCGCCGAGGGCGACGAGCCCGGCGGCACCGGACCGACGGCCCCCGCGCCGGCGCCTACGGACCCAGCACCCTCCGCAAGTGGTCGTTCTGGAACCGGCGATCCGGATCCAGCCGGTCCCGCAGCGCCGTGAACTCGCCGAAGCGCGGATAGACCTCCGCCAGGTGCTCCGCGGTGCGGGTGTGCACCTTCCCCCAGTGCGGGCGCCCCTCGTAGGCGGTGAAGACCCGCTCCGCGGCGGTGAAGTACGACCGGTACGGCGTGCCCCGGAACATGTGGACCGCGATGTACGCGGTGTCGCGGCCCGACGCGGTGGACAGCGTGATGTCGTCCGCCGGGGCCGTGCGCACCTCGACGGGGAAGCCGACCCGCAGCCGCGACCGGTCGATCACCGCCTTGAGTTCACGCACCGCCTCCACCGCCGCCTCGCGCGGCAGGGCGTACTCCATCTCCACGAACCGCACCCGGCGCGGTGAGGTGAAGACCTTGTAGGGGATGTCGGTGTAGGTCCGCGCCGACAGCGCCCGGCTGGAGACCCGGGCGATCGCCGGGACGGTGGCGGGCACCGCGCGGCCGGCCCAGTTGGCCGCCTGGAAGACGCCGTTGGAGAGGAACTCGTCCTCGAACCAGCCCCGCAGCGGCGGCACCGGCCGCTCCGGGCCCGCGCTGCGGTTGTTCCGCTTGGTGATGGTGCCGTCCGTGTGCGGGAACCAGTAGAACTCGAAGTGCTCGTTCTCCGCCCACAGTTCGTCGAAGCGGTCCAGCACGCGCGGCAGCGGCATCGGCTCCTCGCGGGCGGTGAGCAGGAACAGCGGCTCCACGGCGAAGGTGAGCGCGGTGACGATGCCCAGCGCGCCGAGGCCGATCCGGGCGGCGGCGAAGACCTCGGGGTTCTCCCGCGCGGAGCAGGTGAGCACCGACCCGTCGGCCGTGACCAGTTCGAGCCCCCGGATCTGCGCGGCGATCGAGGCGGAGTCCCGGCCGGTGCCGTGGGTGCCGGTGCCGACGGCGCCGGAGACCGTCTGCTCCATGATGTCGCCCATGTTGGCCAGCGACAGGCCCTCCCGGGCGAGCGCCGTGTTGAGCCGCTTGAGCGGGGTGCCCGCCTCGACCGTGACCGTCATGGCCCGCCGGTCGATCCGGCGTATCCCGGTCAGCAGCCGGGGGCGTATGAGGAGCCCGTCGGTCGCGGCGATGGCGGTGAAGGAGTGCCCGGTGCCGACCGCCTTGACCCGCAGCCCCTCCTCGGCGGCCCGGCGGACCGCCTCCGCCACTTCGCCGACGGAGGCCGGGACGGCCTCCCGGGCGGGGCGCGCCGAGACGTTGCCGCCCCAGTTACGCCATGTGCCGCTCCTGCCGCTCCTGCGGTACGTGCCGTTCGTCGTGCTGCCCAACGGTCCCTCCCCGACGCGGAGCCGGCCGCGCGAGCCGGCGGTACCCGAGGAAACCGACCGCCACCGCGACGGCCCCGGCCACCGCCGGAACCCCGTACCCGGCGCGGGCCCCCGCCGCGTCGATCACCCAGCCCCCCGCGGAGGAGCCGAGCGCGACCCCGACCGCCAGACCGGTGCTCACCCAGGTCATGCCCTCGGTGAGCCGCGCGCGTGGTACGTGCTGTTCGACGAGGGACATCGTCGAGATCATCGTGGGAGCGATGGAGAGCCCCGCGACGAACAGCGCCGCGGCCAGAAACGGCAGGTTTCCGACCAGTAGGAGGGGGATCATACTCACGGCCATCGCACAGATGCCCAGCAGCCAGCGGCGCTCGGGCCGGCCCGCGAAGCGCAGCAGCCCGAAGACCAGCGCCGCCGTGCAGGAGCCCGCCGCGTACAGGGCGAGGACCAGGCTCGCGGCGGCCTTGTGCCCCCGCTCCTCGGCGAAGGCCACGGTGACCACGTCGACGGCGCCGAAGATCGTGCCGGTCGCCACGAAGGTGGCCACCAGGACCCGGAGCCCCCGGGAACGCAGCGCCGAACCGCCCGCCCGGTGCTCGTCCCGCGCGTGCGGGGCGGGTTCGGTGGCGCGCTGGGAGGTCAGCCAGAAGACGCCGGTCGCCAGGAAGCAGGCGGCCAGCAACGGTCCGGCCTCCGGGAACCACGCCGTGGACAGCCCGATGGACAGGATCGGCCCGAAGACGAAGCAGACCTCGTCGAGCACCGACTCGAAGGAGTACGCGGTGTGCAGCCGCGCGGTGCCCCCGTACAGGGCGGCCCAGCGGGCCCGGACCATCGCGCCGAGGCTCGGCACGCAGCCGATGCCCACGCAGGCCGCGAACAGCACCCAGTCGGGCCAGCCGTGGTGCGCGGCCGGCAGCAGCACCGCCGCCGCGGCCAGCGAGACGAGCGTCGCCGGGCGCAGCACCCGCCGCTGGCCGTACCGGTCGACCAGCCGGGAGATCTGCGGGCCGGCCACGGCGGCGGAGAGCGCGAGGGTCGCGGAGAGCGCGCCGGCCAGTCCGTACCGGCCGGTGAGCTGGGAGACCATCGTCACCACGCCGATGCCCATCATCGACAGCGGCATCCGGCCGAGGAGGCCCGCGGCGGAGAACCCCTTGGTGCCGGGAGCGGCGAACAGGGCGCGGTAGGGGCTGGTCAACGGGGTCTCCGGAACGGCTCGGTAAGCGGCGTACGCAGTCGATACAGATTACCGGCCCATACCGCCCGGGAGTACCCTCCGGACCCGGCCGCCGGGCCACGTGGCCCTTCGTTTCCCGTTGTCGGTGCCGGGTGGCAGGATCGAGGCATGCCTGACCTGTTGGACGCCTCCCCCTACGACGCCCTGCTCCTGCTCTCGTTCGGCGGCCCGGAGGGCCCGGACGACGTGGTCCCGTTCCTGGAGAACGTGACCCGCGGGCGCGGCATCCCGACGGAACGCCTCAAGGAGGTGGGCAGCCACTACTTCCTGTTCGGCGGGGTCAGCCCCATCAACGACCAGAACCGCGCCCTGCTCGACGCCCTGCGCAAGGACTTCGCCGAGCACGGCCTGGACCTCCCGGTCTACTGGGGCAACCGCAACTGGGACCCGTACCTGACGGACACCCTGCGCGAGATGGTCCGCGACGGACGCCGCCGCATCCTGGTCCTCGCCACCAGCGCGTACGCCTCCTACTCGGGCTGCCGCCAGTACCGCGAGAACCTGGCCGACGCGCTCGCCGCCCTGGAGGCCGAGGGCCTCGACCTGCCCCGCGTCGACAAGCTGCGGCACTTCTTCAACCACCCGGGCTTCCTCGAACCCATGGTGGACGGCGTCCTGCGCTCGCTGGCCGAACTGCCCGAGGAGGTCCGCGACGGCGCGCACATCGCCTTCTCGACCCACTCGATCCCCACCTCGGCCGCGGACACCTCCGGCCCCGTCGAGGACCACGGCGACGGCGGCGCCTACGTCCGCCAGCACCTGGACGTGGCCGGGCTCATCGCCGACGCGGTCCGCGAGCGCACCGGCGTCGACCACCCCTGGCGGCTCGTCTACCAGTCCCGCTCCGGCGCCCCGCACATCCCGTGGCTGGAGCCCGACATCTGCGACCACCTGGAGGAGCGGCACGCGGCCGGAGTCCCCGCCGTGGTCATCGCCCCCATCGGCTTCGTCTCCGACCACATGGAGGTCCTCTACGACCTCGACACGGAGGCCGCGGACAAGGCGCGCGAACTGGGCCTGCCGATGAGCCGCTCGGCCACCGTCGGCGACGACCCGCGCTTCGCCGCCGCGGTCCGCGAACTGATCACCGAGCGCGCCGCCACCGAGCGGGGGCAGGAGACCGCGCCCTGCTTCCTCGGTTCGCTCGGCGCGTCCCACGACCTCTGCCCGGTGGGCTGCTGCCCCGCCCGCGCCCCCCGTCCCGCCGCCGCGGGCGCCGACAGCCCCTACGCGTGAGGAGCCCCGTGACCGACGCCCCGACCGATCCGCTCCACGCCGAGCTGCTGGCCCTCGCCCACGAGGCCGCCCGCCGCGCCGGCGAACTGCTGCGCGACGGCCGCCCGGCCGACCTCGCGGTCGCCGCCACCAAGTCCAGCCCGATCGACGTGGTCACCGAGATGGACATCGCGGCGGAGAAGCTGATCACCGGCCTGATCGCCGAGCGCCGCCCGGACGACGGCCTCCTCGGCGAGGAGGGCTCCTCCAGCGCCGGCACCAGCGGCGTGCGCTGGGTGATCGACCCCCTCGACGGCACCGTGAACTACCTCTACGGCCTGCCGACCTGGGCGGTGTCCATCGCCGCCGAGCAGGACGGCGAGACCGTCGCCGGGGTGGTCGCGGCGCCGATGCGCGGGGAGACGTACCACGCGGTGCGCGGCGGCGGGGCCTGGGCGACGGGGACCTGGGAGGGGGAGCGGGCGCTGTCCTGCCGCTCCGCCGCGCCGCTCGACCAGGCGCTGGTCTCCACCGGCTTCAACTACGTCGCCGAGGTCCGCGCCGAGCAGGCCGAGATCGCCCGGCGGCTGATCCCGCTGGTGCGCGACATCCGGCGCGGCGGCTCGGCCGCGATCGACCTGTGCGACGTGGCCGCCGGCCGGCTCGACGGCTACTTCGAGCGGGGGCTGCACCCCTGGGACCGCGCCGCGGGCGACCTGATCGCCCGGGAGGCCGGCGCGGTGACCGGCGGACGACCCGGCGAGCCCCCCTCCGGGGAGCTGGCCATCGCCGCCACCCCGGCCGTCTTCGCGCCGCTGCAGCGGCTCCTGGCGGACTTCGGCGCCTGACCGGCTCCCGCGGTGCCCCCGGCGACGACCGCGCGACGACCGCGCGACGAGGGCCCCGGCGCGCGGTCGTCGCCGGGGCCCTCGTCGCTCACGGGCCGGTCAGGCGTTGGTGGCCTCGACCTCCACGCCGTGCTCGGCAGCGAGGCGGCGCAGGTCGTCGAGTTCGCCCAGCTCCACGTCGACGAGGAAGTCGTCGCCCTCGTCGCGGGCCCGGGAGA
The DNA here is from genome assembly GCF_036607905.1 of Streptomyces sp. SCSIO 75703. Lineage (NCBI taxonomy): Bacteria > Bacillati > Actinomycetota > Actinomycetes > Kitasatosporales > Streptomycetaceae > Streptomyces > Streptomyces sediminicola. The sequence continues at coordinate 1,737,284 of NZ_CP144555.1, read as the reverse complement.
GGTCGGACTCGGTCGTCTTTATGCGCTGCAGAAGTCCTGCGGTGAAAGCGTCCATGCTGCGCCCCCTCGTCCTGGGTCGTGGGTCGGTGGCACGGGGGTGTGCCAGGGGAAGGTGACGATCACGTCTTCGTGGGATGCCCCGCGCAGCCCCGCCGGGGGCGGCGACCGTGCCGGACACCCCCACCCGCTCCGCGGCGGCGGACCGCGTGCACCACGTGGTCATGCGGTACGGGCAGAGCGTGATCGTGGGGTGTAAACCCGTCCTCCCCCGCGTTCCTTCCCTGGAAACCTCACCCACACGAGAAAATTTCGTCCCCCCGGGCCCCCGGCCGCGACGGTCCGCCCCACCCCGCCGGGACGCCCGGCCTGGCCCGCCTTACCGCCGACTTATGGCCGAAAAGGGCAGGATGGACGCCGACACCCCACGCGTCCGCCCCCGCGCACGCCGCGACGGCGCCACGAGGGCGGCCCGGGGGAGACCCGAACCAGACACAGGAAGGACCAGCGACGTGCGCGTACTCGTCGTCGAGGACGAGCAACTGCTCGCCGATGCGGTGGCCACCGGACTGCGCCGGGAGGCCATGGCCGTCGACGTCGTGTACGACGGTGCGGCCGCCCTGGAGCGCATCGGCGTCAACGACTACGACGTGGTCGTCCTCGACCGCGACCTCCCCCTCGTGCACGGCGACGACGTCTGCCGCCGGATCGTGGAGCTGGGCATGCCGACCCGCGTGCTGATGCTCACGGCCTCCGGCGACGTCAGCGACCGGGTCGAGGGACTGGAGATCGGCGCCGACGACTACCTGCCCAAGCCCTTCGCCTTCAGCGAGCTGATCGCCCGCGTGCGCGCCCTGGGCCGGCGCACCAGCGTGCCGCTGCCGCCCGTCCTGGAGCGCGCCGGCATCAAGCTCGACCCCAACCGCCGCGAGGTCTTCCGCGACGGCCGGGAGGTGCAGCTCGCGCCGAAGGAGTTCGCCGTGCTGGAGGTCCTCATGCGCAGCGAGGGCGCCGTGGTCTCCGCCGAACAGCTCCTGGAGAAGGCGTGGGACGAGAACACCGACCCCTTCACCAACGTGGTCCGCGTCACCGTCATGACCCTGCGCCGCAAACTGGGCGAGCCCCCCGTCATCGTCACCGTCCCCGGCTCCGGTTACCGGATCTGATCCCCCATGGCGTCCACCCCCACACCGCCCCAGGCGCCGCCCAAGCCCACCTGGGACCCCCGCCCGGCCACCCCGCCGCCCTGGCTGCGCCCGACCATCCGGATACGGCTCACGCTGCTGTACGGGGGCATGTTCCTGATCGCCGGCATCCTGCTGCTGTCGATCATCTACCTGCTCGCCGCGCAGGCGCTGACCACCGGCAACGAGCCGTTGTTCAAGATCGTGGACGGCCAGGCGATCAAGGTCGCCAGCGACAAGTGCCCGGCGGTCAACAACGCCAGCAACCTGTCGCTGTCCGCCTTCAACGCGGCGATCAGCGAGTGCGTCGACCACCAGCGCCAGGTCGCCCTGGACACCCTGCTCAGCCGCTCCCTGCTGGCCCTGCTCGGGCTCGCCGTGATCGCCTTCGCCTTCGGCTACGCGATGGCCGGCCGGGTCCTGTCGCCGCTCGGCCGGATCACCCGCACCGCCCGCGCCGTGGCCGGCTCCGACCTCTCGCGCCGGATCGAGCTGGACGGCCCGGACGACGAGCTGAAGGAGCTGGCCGACACCTTCGACGACATGCTGGAGCGGCTGCAGCGGGCCTTCACCGCCCAGCAGCGCTTCGTCGGCAACGCCTCGCACGAACTGCGCACCCCGCTCGCCATCAACCGCACCCTCCTCGAAGTGCAGCTCTCCGACCCGAACGCCCCGGTGGAGCTCCAGCAACTCGGGAAGACGCTGCTGGCCACCAACGAACGCAGCGAACAGCTCGTCGAGGGGCTGCTGCTCCTCGCCCGCAGCGACAACCAGATCGTCGAGCGCAAGCCGGTGGACCTCGCCGAGGTGGCGGGCCAGGCCATCGACCAGGTGCACGGCGAGGCCGCGGAGAGGGGCGTGCGCATCGGCGGCAGCCGGGAGGCGGCGGTCGTCCAGGGCAACGGGGTCCTGCTGGAGCGGATCGCGCTGAACCTGGTGCAGAACGCCGTGCGCTACAACGTGCCCGAACAGGGCTGGGTGGAGGTCGACACCTCCGTCGAGAACGGCAACGCGGTCCTCGTCGTCAGCAACACCGGCCCGGTCGTGCCGGCGTACGAGATCGACAACCTCTTCGAGCCGTTCCGGCGGCTGCGCACCGAGCGCACGGGCAGCGACAAGGGGGTCGGACTCGGCCTGTCCATCGTCCGCTCGGTCGCGCGGGCGCACGGCGGCCACATCTACGCCCGGCCGCGTGAAGGTGGTGGACTCGTGATGCGTGTCACCCTGCCCCTCTGAGAACCTGGGCGCGGTAGGGTGCCGAATCTTCGAAATTGTTCGCTTCGAGCGGAATCCCCGGGGCGTCGGACCCGAGTTCACGTGTGTGATCGATCACAGTGTGTGCTTTCCGGTCATGCACGCTCGGTGACCGCATACCCCGTGGGGGAGTCGGGAAAATCCTGGTTTTCAGGGCTCCCGATCACGGGAAGTACAGGGTGAGACGCCTTTGTGGTGCGGCAATCGAACCGTGTACGGTCCCCATCGCCATCCCAGCCGATCACTCATGAGGGGTCCGGTTGGGTGTCGATTGAGTAACAGACCTTGATGTGAGGCAAAATCTCCGCCTCGGGTCGGGCACAAGCCCGGCCTCTCACGCGTTACGTGCGCTGGAGACACCCGCAGACACCCAGAGGGGGAGAGCGACCATGGCCACCGATTACGACACTCCACGCAAGACCGACGACGACGTCGACTCGGACAGCCTCGAAGAGCTGAAGGCCCGGCGGAACGACAAGTCCGCCTCGGCCGTCGACGTCGACGAGTTCGAGGCCGCAGAGGGCCTGGAACTTCCCGGCGCCGACCTCTCGAACGAGGAACTGGCGGTCCGTGTACTGCCGAAGCAGCAGGACGAGTTCACCTGCATGAGCTGCTTCCTGGTGCACCACCGCAGCCAGCTGGCCCGCGAGAAGAACGGCCAGCCGATCTGCCGCGACTGCGACTGAGGCGGGGTCGGCCGTGACCGGCTCGACCCCTCCCTGGAAGCGCCGCCCCTTCCTCCGCGAAGGAGCGGACCAAGGGCCGCCGGACGGCCCCCACAGCGCGCGTGACGACGAGCGAGGCCGCACCGATACGGGTACGGCCTCGCTCGAAGCTGTGAGCGGCCGGGGCGACCTCCCGGCCGGCCGGACACCGACGCCCGCTGCCCGGCGCCGGGCAGCGGCGTTCCGGGAGCGGGCGGGCGACGGCGCCCGCCGCGGTGTCCACCAGGCCAGGGCCGCCCTCGGGCGCCTCGCCGACCGGATCGTCGAACTGGCCCCGCGCGTGCCCGTACGCGACCTCGACACCCTGCGCGCCCACTTCCCCGGCCTCGGCCCGGAGGAGATCGCGGACCGGCTCGTGGCCGGCGCGGCCCGCGCCACCGCGACGGTCGGAGCGGGCGTCGGCGCCGCGGCGATGTTCCCCGTACCGCCCGCGATGCCCGCCGAACTGGCCGCCGAGATCACCGGCGTCGCCGCGATCGAGCTGAAGCTGATCGCCGAACTCCACGAGGTCTACGGCCTGCGTCCGCCCGGCACCCTCGCCCAGCGCAGCACCGCCTACCTCACCTGCTGGTCCGACGAACGCCGGATCGAGGTGACCAGACCCTCCACCGTCGCCGCCGCGATGAACGGCCCGATGAAACGGCAGCTCCGCCAGCAGATCATGAAACGCACCGTGCGGGACCTGCCCAACCTGATGCCGTTCCTGGTCGGCGCGGCCGTGGGCGCCGTCATGAACCGCCGGGACACCCGGAAGCTCGCCGCCCGCATCCGCGCGGACCTGCGCCAGGCCCAGGTGCCCTGGGACGCCCTCGGCGCCCTCCCGGGGCTGGAGACCCCGCCGGACGCCCTGGACGTCGACGCCCTCACCCACGACCCCCTGCGCCGCCCCGGCGGCCCCGCCCGGCCCTGAGCGGCACGGCGGGCCCGGGAGGCGCCCGGAAGGTCCTAGACGGCCGCCTGGGCCGCCCGCAGCGCCTCCACCAGCCGCTCCGGCTCCCGCGTCGACAGGTACAGGTACGGCGTCGGGTCCGCGGGGTCGGTCACCGGCACCCGCACGGCCGTCGGGATGTAGGCCCGCAGCAGCAGGAAGGCGCGCGTGTCCGCCTTGTGCGTGCGCCAGGCGCGGGCCTCCTCCGCGTCGAGGACCTCCGCCTCGCCCAGGGCCGTCACCGGCACCTTCGCCTCACCGGCGATCAGCGCGCCGCCCACGACGCGGATGCGCACCGCGCCGTACGAGCTGGCGGCCACCGCGGCCACCGCCGTGCCCCCGGCCAGTCCGCCCAGCATGGGCAGCTTGCCGAGCGGCGTCAGGATCAGCGCGAACGCGAACCCCACGAGGCCGCAGACGAGCCACCAGGAGCGGGGCGCGGTGAGACGTTCTTCGTACGGGACGGCGGAGAGCTGCATGGAACCAGCTTGGCAGGTATCCGCGTTCGCCCGACGCGCGGGTAAGGTCTGCGCCTGTGAGTGGTACTTCCCCGGTTCTTCAGCCCCCCGCCGACGCCGTGCCCCCCGTACGGCACCCCGACGCCCCCGCCCCCGGCGAACCGCTCGGCTCCCACTACGCCGAGTGCTTCGGCTGCGGCGACGGCCTGCCGCACGGACTGCGCCTGGAGGCCCGCGCCGGCGAGGGCGTCTCGGTCACCGCCGAGTTCACCGTCCGCCCCGCCCACCAGGGTGCCCCGGGACTGGCGCACGGCGGCGTCCTCGCCACCGCGCTCGACGAGACCCTCGGCTCGCTGAACTGGCTGCTGCACACCATCGCCGTGACCGGCCGGCTGGAGACCGACTTCCAGCGGCCCGTGCCCGTCGGCACCACCCTCCACCTGGCCGCCGAGGTCACCGCCGTCTCGGGCCGGAAGATCTACTCCACCGCCGTCGGCCGCATCGGCGGCCCCGACGGCCCCGTCGCCGTCCGTGCCGACGCCCTCTTCGTCGAGGTCAAGGTCGACCACTTCGTCGAGCACGGCCGCGAGGAGGAGATCCGCGCCGTGCTGGACGATCCCGACCAGGTCCGCCGGGCCCGCGCCTTCGAGGTGAACCCGTGAGCCTCGAGGTCCTGATCCGCCGCGTCGACCCCGACGTACCGCTTCCGTCGTACGCCCGCCCCGGCGACGCCGGGGCCGACCTGAGCACCACCGTCGCCTGCGCGCTGGCACCCGGGGAACGGGCCGTGCTGCCCACGGGCGTGTCTGTCGCGCTCCCGGAGGGGTACGCGGCCTTCGTGCACCCGCGATCCGGACTGGCCGCCCGCTGCGGTGTCGCCCTCGTGAATGCCCCGGGGACGATTGATGCCGGGTACCGTGGGGAGATCAAGGTGATCGTGGTGAATCTCGATCCGCGCGAGACGGTGCGGTTCGAGCGCTTCGACCGGATTGCCCAACTGGTCGTCCAGCAGGTCGAGAGGGTCCGCTTCCGCCAGGTCGCGGAGCTTCCCGGATCGGCGCGGGCCGAAGGGGGCTTCGGGTCCACCGGCGGCCACGCCGGGACGGACCCTGCGAGCGGCACAAGCGGTCAGGTCGCCGACGGCGGCCCGACGGGTGGGAATCGATACGCTTCGGTCGTATCCGACCGGGAAGGACAGTGACGTGTTCGGACGTCGCAAGAAGAAGGGTGCCGCCGACGACGCGGCCGGCGAGGCCGAGCAGGTCGTCGACAGCATCGACACCCAGGCGGACGACAGCGGGACCGAGCGGGTGCGGCTCGAACCCGAACCGCGCCCCGACGGGCCCTGGGACAGCTCCGAGGTACGCGACCCGGCCGAGGGCCGGGTGGACCTGGGCGGCCTCTTCGTCCCCGGGGTCGACGGCATGGAACTGCGCGTGGAGGTCGCCGGCGACGCGATCGTCGCGGCCACCGTCGTCCTGCACGACAGCGCCATCCAGCTCCAGGGCTTCGCCGCCCCCAAGCGCGAGGGCATCTGGGGCGAGGTGCGCGAGGAGATCGGCTCCGGCATCACCCAGCAGGGCGGCATCGTCGACGAGGTCGAGGGCCCCCTCGGCTGGGAGCTGCGGGCCCAGGTGCCCGTGCAGCTCCCGGACGGCACCGGCGGCTTCCAGGTCGTGCGGTTCGTCGGCGTGGACGGCCCCCGCTGGTTCCTGCGCGGGGTGATCTCCGGCCAGGGCGCCGTGCAGCCGCAGGCCGCCGGACTGCTGGAGCAGATCTTCCGGGACACCGTGGTGGTGCGCGGCGACGGCCCCATGGCCCCCCGCGACCCCATCGTCCTCAAGCTGCCGAACGACGCGCAGATGGTCCCCGAGGGCGTTCAGCAGGAGGAGGGCTCCCGCTTCTCCGGCGGCATGGGCCAGCTCCAGCGCGGCCCGGAGATCACCGAGGTCCGCTAGAGACCCACCGACCCTCCACCGCGCGCCGGGTGCGCGCGGGGCCGGGGCCGCGTCCCGCGTCCGGGACGCGGCCCCGGCCCGGTCCGGGCGCGCGCAGGCGTTGAACACCGGGTGCGCGCTGGCCATACTGGCGCCCGGACCCGGGGGAGGATCATGAGCGGCCAGGTCGCCACGAAGGCCATGGTGCGCGTCGCGGACGTGCACAAGTCGTACGGCCGCGGGGACGCCGCGGTGCACGCCCTGCGCGGTGTCTCCTTCGAGGTGCCGCACGGCGAGCTGGTCGCCCTCAAGGGGCGCTCCGGCTCCGGCAAGACCACCCTGCTCAACATCGTGGGCGGCCTGGACGCCCCGGACGCCGGACGCGTCGAGGTCGACGGCGCCGACCTCGCGCGGCTCGACGAGGACGGGCTCCTCGCGCTGCGCCGGGACCGGGTCGGCTTCGTCTTCCAGTCCTTCGGGCTCCTGCCGGTCCTGACCGCCGCCGAGAACGTCGGCGTGCCGATGCGGCTGCGCCGGACCCCGCCCCGGGAGCGCGAGGAACGCGTCGCCCTGCTGCTCTCCCTGGTCGGCCTCGCCGACCACGCCGCCCAGCGGCCCGGCGAACTGTCCGGCGGACAGCAGCAGCGCGTCGCCGTCGCCCGCGCCCTCGCCAACGAGCCGGCACTGCTCATCGCCGACGAGCCCACCGGGCAACTGGACGCGGAGACCGGCCGCGCCGTGATGGAACTGCTGCGGGCCGTCGTCCGCAGCGAGGGCCTCACCGCCCTCGTCGCCACCCACGACGCCACCCTGCTCGGCCTCGCCGACCGGGTGCTGGAACTGCGGGACGGCACGATCACCGAGGGGTGAGGGCCCGCCCTCTCGGGAGTCCTCGGTCCACCACCTCGGACCGGCCCACCGGGTCAGCGCGCGGCCTTCGCCGTGCGGCCGGCGTGCGAGGCGCGCCAGGCGGGTGCGCCAGGCGCGCGTCAGGGGCGCGTCAAGGGAACCGGCCCCGGCGCCCCGGCCCCGGCCGGGTTTGTCATGATGCCCCGGCGCGAGGGGCGCGGGGCCGGCGCTGCGCGGGAGGCGCCGACCGGAAGACAATGGGGCCATGGGACGCGGCAAGCTACGGATCTACCTCGGCGCGGCGCCGGGCGTGGGCAAGACCTACGCCATGCTGGCCGAGGCGCACCGCCGCGTCGAGCGCGGCACCGACTGCGTCGTCGCGTACGTCGAGCACTACGGCCGCCCCCGCACCGAGGTGCTGCTGCACGGGCTGGAGCAGATACCGCGCCGGGAGCTGGAGTACCGCGGCACCGCCTTCACCGAGATGGACCTCGACGCGGTCCTCGCCCGCCACCCCAGGGTCGCCCTCGTCGACGAACTGGCCCACACCAACGTCCCCGGCACCCGCAACGGCAAGCGCTGGCAGGACGTCGAGGAACTCCTCGCCGCCGGCATCGACGTGATCTCCACCGTCAACATCCAGCACCTGGAGTCCCTCGGCGACGTCGTCGAGTCGATCACCGGCGTGCGCCAGCAGGAGACGGTGCCCGACGAGGTGGTCCGCCGCGCCGACCAGATCGAACTGGTCGACATGTCGCCGCAGGCCCTGCGCCGCCGCATGGCGCACGGCAACATCTACCAGCCGGACAAGGTCGACGCCGCCCTCTCCAACTACTTCCGCCCCGGCAACCTCACCGCCCTGCGCGAACTGGCCCTGCTGTGGGTCGCCGACCGCGTCGACGAGTACCTCCAGCAGTACCGCAGCGAGCACCGTGTCTCCCGGATCTGGGGCTCGCGCGAACGGATCGTGGTCGGGCTGACCGGCGGACCCGAGGGCCGTACCCTGATCCGCCGGGCCGCGCGCCTGGCCGAGAAGGGCGCCGGCGGCGAGGTGCTGGCCGTCTACATCGCCCGCGGCGACGGGCTGACCTCCGCCTCGCCGAAGGAACTCGCGGTCCAGCGGACCCTGGTCGAGGACCTCGGCGGCACCTTCCACCACGTGCTCGGCGACGACATCCCCGTGGCCCTGCTGGACTTCGCCCGCGGGGTCAACGCCACCCAGATCGTGCTGGGCTCCTCGCGCCGCAAGTCCTGGCAGTACGTCTTCGGCCCCGGCGTCGGCGCCACCGTCGCCCGCGAGTCCGGACCCGACCTCGACGTCCACATCGTCACCCACGAGGAGGTCGCCAAGGGCCGCGGGCTGCCCGTCGCCCGGGGCGCCCGGCTCGGCCGCTCCCGGATCGTGTGGGGCTGGGTCGCCGGCCTCGCCGGCCCGCTCGCGCTGACCCCGCTGCTGGCCACCGTCCAGCTCGGCCTCGCCAACGACGTCCTGTTCTACCTGGCGCTCACCGTCGCCGCGGCCCTGCTCGGCGGACTCTTCCCGGCGCTCGCCTCGGCTGCGGTCGGCTCCCTGCTGCTGAACTGGTTCTTCACGCCCCCGGTCAACCGCATCACCATCGCCGACCCGCGCAACTTCCTCGCCCTCGCGATATTCGTCGGCGTCGCCCTCTCCGTCGCCTCGGTCGTCGACCTCGCCGCCCGCCGCACCCACCAGGCGGCCCGGCTGCGCGCCGAGTCGGAGATCCTGTCCTTCCTGGCGGGCAACGTCCTGCGCGGCGAGACCAGCCTGGAGGCCCTGCTCGAACGGGTCCGCGAGACCTTCGGCATGGAGTCGGCCGCCCTGCTGGAACGCGCCGGCGACCTGGAACCCTGGACATGCGCGGGCCGCGCCGGACTCGGACTGCCCGTGGAACGCCCCGAGGACGCCGACGTGGACATGCCCGTCGGGGACCACATGGCGCTCGCGCTGACCGGCCGGGTGCTGCCCGCCGAGGACCGCCGGGTGCTCGCCGCCTTCGCCGCCCAGGCCGTCGTCGTCCTGGACCGGCGCAGGCTGCGCGAGGAGGCCGACCGGGCCCGCGCCATGGCCGAGGGCAACCGCATCCGCACCGCGCTGCTGGCCGCCGTCAGCCACGACCTGCGCACACCGCTGGCCGGGATCAAGGCCGCGGTCACCGGCCTGCGCTCCGACGACGTCGCCTGGTCCGAGGAGGACCGCGCCGAACTGCTGGAGGGCATCGAGAACGGCGCCGACCGCCTCGACCACCTCGTCGGCAACCTGCTGGACATGTCCCGCCTCCAGACCGGCACCGTCACCCCGCTGATCCGCGAGATCGACGTGGACGAGGTGGTGCCCATGGCGCTCGGCGGCGTCCCCGACGGCACCGTCGACCTGGACATCCCCGAGACGCTGCCCATGGTCGCCGTCGACGCCGGGCTGCTGGAGCGCGCCATGGCCAACCTGGTGGAGAACGCGGTCAAGTACAGCCCCGGGGGCAGCCACGTCGTGGTCGCCGCCAGCGCCCTCGCCGACCGCGTCGAGGTGCGCGTCGTCGACCGGGGGCCGGGTGTGCCGGACGACGCGAAGGACCGTATCTTCGAGCCGTTCCAGCGTTACGGGGACGCCCCCCGCGGCGCCGGCGTCGGGCTCGGCCTGGCCGTCGCCCGGGGCTTCACCGAGGCCATGGGCGGCACCCTGAACGCCGAGGACACCCCGGGCGGCGGCCTCACCATGGTCCTCACCCTCCGCGCGGCCGGCTCCGCCCCGCGCCCGGCCCCCGACACCGCGCCCGGCCCCGGCCCCGGCACGGGCGCTCCCGGCCCGGCGCCCCGGCCCGCGCGCCCCGCGACAGCAGAAAGGCAGGTCCCATGAGCCCGACCGGGGGCAACCCCCAGGCACAGGCCCCCACGAGGGTCCTGGTGGTCGACGACGAGCCGCAGATCGTGCGCGCCCTGGTGATCAACCTCAAGGCACGCCACTACGAGGTCGACGCCGCCCACGACGGCGCCACCGCCCTGCGCCTCGCCGCCACCCGCCACCCCGACGTCGTCGTGCTCGACCTCGGCCTGCCCGACATGGACGGCGTCGAGGTGATCAGGGGCCTGCGCGGCTGGAGCCGGGTGCCGATCCTGGTGCTCTCCGCCCGGCACTCCTCCGACGAGAAGGTGCAGGCCCTGGACGCCGGCGCCGACGACTACGTCACCAAGCCCTTCGGCATGGACGAACTGCTGGCCCGGCTGCGCGCCGCCGTCCGCCGCGCCGAACCGGTGCCGGGCGGCGACGAGGTCCTGGTCGAGACCGCCGACTTCACCGTCGACCTCGCCGCCAAGAAGGTCCACCGCGGCGGCAAGGACGTCCGCCTGACCCCCACCGAGTGGCACCTGCTGGAGGTCCTGGTGCGCAACAGCGGCCGCCTGGTCAGCCAGAAGCAGCTCCTGCGCGAGGTCTGGGGCCCCTCGTACGGGACCGAGACCAACTACCTGCGGGTCTACATGGCACAACTGCGCCGCAAGCTGGAGGCCGACCCCGCGCACCCGCGCCACTTCATCACCGAACCGGGCATGGGCTACCGGTTCGAACGGTGAGCCGGACGGCCCTCTTCCGGGGGACTGCGTGCCCGTCACCGCTCCCCGGTACGCTTCACTCATGAGTGCTGTTCCCCGTTCCGGCAAGGCGGCGGGCCGGTTGCGGCGCATGTTCGACCGGCTCTCCTCGTCGAGGGAGGACCTGGAGTCCGAGGAGCTGCGGGAGGACACCGAGACCACCGGCTGCATAGCCATCGAGGACTGCCAGGACCGGCAGATCGTCACGGTAACTGGTACGTTGCGCACGGTCACCCTGCGACCGCGTGCGGGCGTCCCGGCCCTGGAGGCCGAGCTGTTCGACGGCACCGCCGCCCTGGACGTGGTGTGGCTGGGCCGGCGCTCCATCCTCGGCGTCGAACCAGGGCGCAAGCTCATCGCATCGGGACGGATCTCCATGAGCCGGGGCCGCCGGGTGCTCTTCAACCCGAAATACGAACTGAGACCCCTCGGACGGGAGTAGCCGGTGACGTCGCTCGACAAGCCGACCGACCAGACATCTGCGGACGAGGCACGGACGGTGACCGAGGCTGCCCTGTTCGACGCGTTCGGCGGCGTGCGGGGCATGGTCGAGACGGTGCTGCCGGGCCTCCTCTTCGTCACGATCTTCACGATCGGCAACGATCTGCGCCTGTCGGCCCTGGCCGCACTGGGCGTCTCGGTCGTGCTGCTCGTGGTCCGCCTCGCCCGCAAGGACACCGTCAAGCACGCCTTCAGCGGGGTCTTCGGCGTCGGCTTCGGCGTGGTCTTCGCGATGATGACCGGCAACGCCAAGAACTTCTACCTGCCCGGCCTGCTCTACACGCTGGGGCTGGCGCTCGCCTACCTCGTCACGGCGCTGGCCGGGGTGCCGCTGCTCGGCCTGATCCTCGGACCGGTGTTCAAGGAGAACCTCTCCTGGCGCACCCGCAACCCGGGTCGCAAGAAGGCGTACACCAGGGCGAGCTACGCGTGGGGACTGATCCTCCTCGCCAAGTGCGCGATCCTCTTCCCGCTCTACCTGTGGGCGGACCCCACCCGGTTCGGCTGGGTCCTGGTCGCCCTCAAGATCCCGCCCTTCCTGCTCGCCGTCTGGCTGACCTGGGTCTTCCTGGCGAAGGCGCCGGCGCCCATCGACGTGTTCGCGGAGATGGAGGCGGCTGAGCGGGCCGAACGGGAACGGACCGCCGAGCCCGCGGCCGGACGCGCCGCCGAACACGGGCGGGCGGAGCCCGAGTGGGCGGGACACCGCCCGGCGGACGGCCTGGCCGGCGAGGCGACGGCCCCCGTCGCCGACCCCGCGCCGCACGGCTCCCCGCTGGGTGACCGCGGCGCGGCGGACGGCCACGGCGGACGGCACCGCCGGGGCTGAGCGGAGGCACGGCCCCGCGGAGGGACGCCCCGGCAAGGCGTGGGTCCGCACACGAGGGGGCGCCCGGAGAAGATCTCCGGGCGCCCCCTCGCGTACCGTCGGCGGCGGCCGTACCGGACGTCACGGCCGCCGCTGCGGACCGCCTCGCCTCAGCGCGGCGTCCGCCGCGCCGACAGCAGGTCCTCCAACTGCTCCTCCCGGGCCTGCGCCGCGACGAACAGCAACTCGTCGCCCGGCTCCAGGGAGTCCTCGTGGGACGGGGTCAGCACCCGGTTGCCCCGGATGATGGTGACCAGCGAGGTGTCCTCCGGCCACTGGACGTCCCCGACCCGGGTGCCGGCCAGCGCCGACTCCTCCGGCAGGGTCAGCTCGACCAGGTTGGCGTCGCCGTGGCTGAAGCGCAGCAGCCGGACCAGGTCGCCGACGCTCACCGCCTCCTCGACCAGGGCCGACATCAGCCGCGGGGTGGAGACGGCGACGTCCACGCCCCACGACTCGTTGAACAGCCACTCGTTCTTCGGGTTGTTCACCCGGGCGACGACGCGCGGGACGCCGTACTCCGTCTTGGCCAGCAGGGCGACGACCAGGTTGACCTTGTCGTCGCCCGTCGCCGCGATGACGACGTTGCAGCGCTGGAGCGCCGCCTCGTCCAGGGACGTGATCTCGCACGCGTCGGCGAGCAGCCACTCCGCCATCGGCACGCGCTCGACCGAGATGGCCGTCGGCGCCTTGTCGATCAGCAGGATCTCGTGCCCGTTCTCCAGCAACTCGCCCGCGATCGAACGGCCGACCGCGCCGGCTCCGGCAATGGCGACCCTCATCAGTGACCGGCCTCCTCGTCGGGACCCTCGGCGAACGCCGCCTCGACCTTGTCGACCTCGTCGGTGCGCATCATCACGTGCACCAGGTCGCCCTCCTGCAGCACCGTCTGCGAGCTGGGCAGGATCGCCTCGCCCAACCGGGTGAGGAAGGCCACCCGCACACCGGTCTCCTCCTGGAGCCGGCTGATCTTGTGTCCGATCCAGGACGCCGAGGTGTGCACCTCGGCGAGCTGCACCCCGCCGGTGGGGTCGCGCCACAGCGGCTCCGCCCCCGAGGGGAGCAGCCGGCGCAGCATCTGGTCCGCCGTCCAGCGGACGGTGGCCACGGTGGGGATGCCGAGCCGCTGGTAGACCTCGGCGCGGCGGGGGTCGTAGATCCGGGCGGCGACGTTCTCCACGGCGAACATCTCGCGCGCCACCCGGGCCGCGATGATGTTCGAGTTGTCGCCGCTGGAGACGGCGGCGAAGGCGCCCGCGTCCTCGATGCCCGCCTCGCGCAGGGTGTCCTGGTCGAAGCCGATGCCGGTGACCCGGCGCCCGCCGAAGGCCGAGCCGAGCCGGCGGAAGGCGGTGGGGTCCTGGTCGATCACGGCGACCGTGTGGCCCTGCCCCTCCAGGGTCTGGGCGAGAGCGGAGCCCACACGCCCGCAGCCCATGATGACAATATGCATCGCCTCACACCGCGCTTTCCACGGGCCTGCTGACCTCTGCTGACGTCGTGCTCATGTCTCTCTTTCGGCTCGCCTGGCGACACGTCGCGGCCAGCGTGCGGGGCCGCAGGGGACATCATGCCGGTGGGCACCCACGGTGCCGCCGCTCGGGGGCCCGGCAAGCCGGGTTCCCCCGCCCCGGCCCAACGTACCCGCCGTGCCGCGCGGCGCCCCCGGACGTCCCGCGCGGGCCGCCGTCGCCGCCCGGCTCACCCCCCGGCGGACGACCGGCGGCCGATGCTGCGCACGCTGGCGAGGGTCAGCAGGGCGAGGCCGGCCAGCGTGGCGGCCCCGCCGATCAGCTCTGCGGTGAGATGCATGGGGACTCCTGGGCGGGGCGAGGGCTGGGGCGGGGCCGTGGGACGGGGCCCGCAGGCCGGTTTCGGAGGACGGTCCCGGGGGGTCGTCCCGGGCGCCCCGCGGACGGGTTCGTCCGCCCCGCGGACCGTGTTCGTCATGGCGGACCGTGTTCGTCATATAGGCATGGGAACTCCGCGCCCGGCCGATTCCGCAGCCGCGGCGATGCCCGATTTCACCCGGAGAGCAGAGGGCGTCAAGATCTGGGGTGGCGGGTGGGATGCCCCCGGTCCGAGGGCTACGATGCTCAGCTGTGTCCAAACTGACCGACGTGCCCAAGCGGATTCTCATCGGGCGCGCATTGCGCAGTGACCGGCTCGGCGAAACGCTCCTGCCGAAGCGGATCGCCCTCCCCGTCTTCGCCTCCGACCCGCTGTCCTCCGTGGCCTACGCGCCCGGCGAGGTCCTGCTGGTCCTGTCCATCGCCGGGGTGTCCGCGTACCACTTCAGCCCGTGGATCGCGGCAGCGGTCGTCGTGCTGATGTTCACCGTGGTCGCGTCCTACCGGCAGAACGTGCACGCCTACCCGAGCGGCGGCGGCGACTACGAGGTGGCCAACACCAACCTGGGCCCCAAGGCCGGCCTGACCGTGGCGAGCGCCCTGCTCGTCGACTACGTCCTGACCGTCGCCGTCTCCATCTCCTCCGGCATCGAGAACCTCGGCTCCGCCATCCCCTTCGTCGTCGAGCACAAGGTCCTCTGCGCCGTCGCCGTGATCGTGCTGCTGACGCTGATGAACCTGCGCGGCGTCAGGGAGTCGGGCACCCTCTTCGCCATCCCGACGTACGTCTTCGTCACCGGCGTCTTCATCATGATCGCCTGGGGCGCCTTCCGGGGCCTGGTCCTCGACCACAGCATGCGCGCCCCCACCGCCGACCTGGAGATCAAGGCCGAGCACCAGGGGCTGGCCGGCTTCGCCCTGGTCTTCCTGCTGCTGCGCGCCTTCTCCTCCGGCTGCGCCGCGCTCACCGGCGTCGAGGCCATCTCCAACGGCGTCCCCGCCTTCCGCCGGCCCAAGTCCAAGAACGCCGCGAACACCCTCGCCCTGATGGGCCTGCTCGCCGTCACCATGTTCTGCGGCATCATCGCGCTGGCCGCCACGACCAAGGTCCGCATGGCCGAGGCCCCCGCCACCGACCTCCTCCACAACGGCGTGCCCGTGGGCCCCGACTACGTACAGGACCCCGTGATCTCCCAGGTCGCCGAGGCGGTCTTCGGCCGGGGCAGCTTCCTCTTCGTCGTGCTGGCCGCGGCCACCGCCCTGGTGCTGTTCCTCGCCGCGAACACCGCGTACAACGGCTTCCCGCTGCTCGGCGCGATCCTCGCCCAGGACCGCTACCTGCCCCGCCAGCTCCACACCCGCGGCGACCGCCTCGCCTACTCCAACGGCATCGTGCTGCTGGCCGGCGCGGCGGCCCTGCTCGTGGTCGTCTACGGGGCCAGCTCCACGCGCCTGATCCAGCTCTACATCGTCGGCGTCTTCGTCTCCTTCACGCTCAGCCAGATCGGCATGGTGCGGCACTGGAACCGGCACCTGGCGACCGAACGCGACCCCGCGGCCCGCCGCCACATGATCCGCTCGCGCACCATCAACACCTTCGGCGCCTTCTTCACCGGGGTGGTGCTGGTCGTCGTCCTGGCCACCAAGTTCAGCCACGGCGCCTGGGTCGCGCTGCTCGGCATGTGCATCTTCTTCGTGACCATGTCCGCCATCCGCCGCCACTACGACCGGGTCGCCGAGGAGATCGCCGCCCCCGAGGCCCCGGACGAGACCTCCGGCGACGACACGGGCCGGCCCTCCCGGGTCCACTCCGTCGTCCTCGTCTCCAAGATCCACCGGCCCGCGCTGCGCGCCCTCGCCTACGCCAAACTGCTGCGCTCCGACAGCCTGGAGGCGCTGAGCGTCAACGTCGACCCGCAGGAGACCAAGGAACTGCGCGAGGAGTGGGAGCGGCGGAACATCGACGTCCCCCTCAAGGTCCTGGACTCGCCCTACCGCGAGATCACCCGCCCGGTGATCGAGTACGTCAAGAACCTCCGCCGCGAGGCCCCGCGCGACGCCGTCTCCGTGATCATCCCCGAGTACGTGGTCGGCCACTGGTACGAACACCTGCTGCACAACCAGAGCGCGCTCAGGCTCAAGGGCCGGCTGCTCTTCACGCCGGGCGTCATGGTGACGTCGGTGCCCTACCAGCTCCAGTCCTCGGAGGCGGCCCGGCTGCGCGCCCGCCGCCGCCAGGAGTGGTCGGCCCCCGGCGCCGTCCGCCGCGGCCCGGCGAAAGCCGGCCCGACGAAAGAGCCGCAGCCGCCGCCGAAGTAACCGGCGGCGGGGTGGCGCCCCGGGGACCTAGGAGCCGGGGCGGGCCGTGGAAGGGCGGCGCCCCGGGTGGTGGTCTCGCCGTCGGAGGCCGCCGCCCGAAGCCCGGCACGAGGCCGGCCACCGGCCGGGCGGCGGGTTCCGCCGACCGGCCGGGCGGCGGGTTCCGCCGTTGGCCGGGTACCGAGGTTGGCTTTTGGTCCGGGGGTGGGTTTCGGTGTCGGCTGGGTACCGAGGTTGGCTTTTGGTCCGGGGGTGGGTTTCGGTGTCGGCCGGGTACTGGGATCGGCTTTTGGTTCGGGGGTGGGTTTCGCTGTCGGCCGGGTACTGGGATCGGCCTTTGGCCCCGCGGCGAGTTTCGCCGGCAGCAGGGCACCGAGGTCGGCCGTCGGCCGGGCACCGGGATCCGCGGGCTGAGGTCCGGCGGCGAGGTCCGGCACGGGGGTCCGCCGTCGGAGGCCCTGGCACGGAAGTCCGGCGGCGGAACCCGGCGGCGGAGGCTGCCGGTGCCGAGGTCCCCGCGCGGGGAGGTCCCCGCGCCGGAGGCTTCCGTAGCGGAGGTCCCCGCGCCGGAGGCTGGCGGTGCGGGAGCCTCCGCCGCCGACGTAGACTCGACGGCTGCTGGCCGCGACCGGACGGCTGTTGTCCGCACGTTCCCCCTCGTCGTACTGGAGTCACCCCGCCATGCAGGCAGAACCGAAGAATCCGCAGGCGGGAACGTCCCTGGTGGGGGAGGAGTACGAGGTCGAGGTCGGCCCCGTCGCCCACGGCGGCCACTGCGTCGCACGGACCGCCGAGGGCCAGGTCCTCTTCGTGCGCCACGCGCTGCCCGGCGAACGGGTCGTGGCCCGCGTCACCGAGGGCGAGGAGGGCGCGCGCTTCCTGCGCGCGGACGCGGTCAGCGTCCTCGACGCCTCCAAGGACCGCGTCGAGGCCCCCTGCCCCTTCGCCGGCCCCGGCCGCTGCGGCGGCTGCGACTGGCAGCACGCGAAGCCCGGCGCGCAGCGCCGCCTGAAGGGCGAGGTCGTCGCCGAGCAGTTGCAGCGACTCGCCGGCCTCACCCCGGAGGAGGCCGGCTGGGACGGCACGGTGATGCCGGCCGAGGGCGACAAGCTGCCCGCCGGCGAGGTCCCCGCGTGGCGCACGCGGGTGCAGTACGCCGTGGACGAGGCGGGCCGCGCCGGTCTGCGCCGGCACCGTTCGCACGAGGTGGAGCCGGTCGACCACTGCATGATCGCCGCCGAGGGCGTCAGCGAACTCGGCATCGAGCGGCGGGACTGGACGGGCATGGCCTCCGTCGAGGCCATCGCGGCGACGGGCTCGCAGGACCGGCAGGTCATCCTCACGCCGAGGCCGGGCGCACGGCTGCCGATCGTCGAACTCGACCGGCCGGTGTCGGTCATGCGGGTCGGCGAGAAGGACGGTGGCGTCCACCGGGTCCACGGCCGCCCCTTCGTACGGGAGCGCGCCGACGGCCGCACCTACCGGGTGGGCAACGGCGGTTTCTGGCAGGTCCACCCGAGGGCCGCGGACACCCTCGTGACCGCGGTCATGCAGGGCCTGCTGCCGCGCAAGGGCGACACCGCCCTCGACCTGTACTGCGGTGTCGGCCTCTTCGCCGGTGCCCTGGCCGACCGCGTCGGCGACCAGGGGGCGGTGCTGGGCATCGAGTCCGGCAAACGCGCCGTCGAGGACGCGCGGCACAACCTCGCCGCCTTCGACCGGGTCCGCGTCGAACAGGGCAAGGTGGAGTCCGTCCTGCCCCGCACCGGCATCACGCGGGCCGACCTCATCGTCCTCGACCCCCCGCGGGCCGGCGCCGGCCGCAAGACGGTGGAGCACCTCGCGTCCCTGGGCGCCCGCCGCATCGCCTACGTCGCCTGCGACCCGGCCGCCCTCGCCCGCGACCTCGCCTACTTCCGCACCGGCGGCTACCGCCCCCGCACCCTGAGGGCCTTCGACCTCTTCCCGATGACGCACCACGTGGAGTGTGTCGCGATCCTTGAACCGGCAGCAAAGGGCTCCTGACCTGCTGTTTTGTGCGTGCGCATTATGTGCGTTGTGGGCGCTATGGGCGATATCTTGACGCTGAAATGACGCTCGTGACGCTCATTTGACGCTCGTTCTGATGGAGGGTCAGTTGGTTCTTCCTGCGGTGACGGTGGGTCGGAGTCCTCCTGCGGGAGGTGAGGGCACGAACGACCCGCAACTCTTATCCGGCCACTGTCCAGTGCACGCTCAGGAGCAGTTGCTTGCCCAGAGGTGCTTCGGTGTCGTGCCGGCGCATCTTCATCTCGCCGTAGTGGAAGTCCGACGAGCCTGGTTCGCTTTTGCCATCTTCCAACGCTTAGGCAAGTTCCGCTCCGGCAGCACGCGCAGGCTCCGGGGCCGATCGGCAAGAGCACGTCGAGGAGGTCCAATAGGTGAACCATGGGACGCTGGCTGCTGCCTCTGGCAGAGTGATCGGCACTGCTAGACGATTCTCGTGAGGAACCTTGTGAGCACGCTCGGTAGCTTCATCTGGTCAATCGCTGACCAGCTTCGGGGCCCCTACCGCCCCAACCAGTACGGGACGGTGATTCTCCCGTTCACGATCTTGAGACGGCTCGACTGCATCCTCGAGCCGGACCGCGCGGCGGTACGGGAGCTGGCTGCGAGGCACGAGAACCCGAACCGGCTCAAGGTCGAGGTCAAGAAGGTCACGGGCCGAACGTTCTACAACACCTCCAACTACGAGTTCGCGAACCTGCTGGCCGACGCGGACGGGCTGGCGGACAACCTCGCCGACTACATCGACCGGTTCTCCGCCGACGTGGACGTGTTCGAGTTCTTCGACTTCAAGAAGGAGATCCTGGCCCTGGAGAAGGCCGGGCTCCTGCGCGAGATCGTCAAGTCCTTCGGCGCCATCGACCTGCATCCCGGCGTGGTGTCCAACGCAGACATGGGGGATGCGTTCGAGTACATCATCCGCAAGTTCAACGAGGCCGCGAATGAGACCTCAGGAGACCACTACACGCCGCGCGACGCGATCCGGCTGCTGGTGGACCTGCTCTTCGCGGAGAAGGACGTCGACCTCACCGAGGGCGGCATCATCCGGTCGCTGTACGACCCCACCGCCGGCACAGGCGGCATGCTCTCCCTGGCAGAGGAACACCTGCTCGCCGAGAACCCCGAAGCGAAGCTGAGCCTGTACGGCCAGGAGTACAACCCGCAGTCGTACGCCATCTGCAAGTCCGACCTACTCGCCAAGGGCCACGACGCGACCAACATCGCCTTCGGTAACACGCTCACCGACGACGCTTTCAAGGGCCGCCAGTTCGACTATTGCATGTCCAACCCGCCCTACGGGGTGGACTGGAAGCAGTACGCCAAGGCAGTCAAGGAGGAGCGCGACTCCGCCGGCCCCTACGGCCGCTTCGCGCCGGGACTCCCCGCGACCTCGGACGGCCAGATGCTCTTCCTGCTCCACTTGGCCCACAAGATGCGCGCACCTGAGGACGGCGGCGGCCGCGTCGGCATCGTCATGAACGGCTCGCCGCTGTTCAACGGTGCCGCCGAGTCGGGCCCCTCCAACATCCGCAGGTGGCTGCTGGAGAACGACCTGGTCGAGGCGATCGTCGCGCTGCCGACCAACATGTTCTTCAACACCGGCATCGCCACCTACATCTGGATCCTCGACAACACCAAGCACCCCGACCGCGAGGGCAAGGTCCAACTCATCGACGGCACATCGTTCTGGACCAGGATGCGCCCGAGTCTCGGCTCGAAGAACCGCGAGATCAGTGACGATGACCGGGCCAAGATTGTGCAGTTGTACGCCGATTTCGAAGAAGCTGATCCCGATCTCTCCAAGGTACTGAGAAGCAACGAGTTCGGTTACTGGAACATCACCGTCGAGCGCCCGCTAATGGAAGACGGTAAGCCGGTCGTCGACCGAAAGGGCAACCCAAAGCCAGACTCGAAGAAGCGCGACACCGAGAACGTGCCATTCACCTACGGCGACTCGATGGCAGACGCGGAGGCGGAGCGCGAGGTCATCCAGGCGTACTTCGACGCGGAGGTGAAGCCGCACGTCCCCGATGCCTGGATCGACTGGGCGAAGACAAAGGTCGGATACGAAATCCCCTTCACCCGCCATTTCTACAGGTACGTCCCGCCCCGGCCGCTCGCCGACATCGATGCCGATCTGGAGAAGCAGGTCGCCAAGATTCTTGACCTCCTGCGAGAGGTGGAGCAGTGACCGGTCCTCTTTGGGAGGCCCTGCCCGATGGATGGATGGCAGGCCAGGTCAAGCACGCCGCGACGGTCACGCTCGGTAAGATGTTGCAGGGCAAGGATTCGGGCAGTGACACGCGTGCGCCCTACATGCGCGCTGCGAATGTGCAGCCCGATGGCGTATTGGCCCTCGACGACGTGAATGAGATGTGGTTCGGTGAGGGCGAACTTGAGCAGTTGAGTATCCGCGCGGGCGACGTGGTCGTCGTCGAGGGCGGCCAGGGCGGATTCGGCCGTGCCGCGTATATCGATCAGGATATTCCTGGCTGGGGATTCCAGAACTCGATCAACCGACTTCGGCCGCTTGGAGACTTTGACGGGCGCTTCATCGCTTTCTACTTGATTGCGTTGCGGGCTAGTGGCTTCATCCGTGCCTGCTCCAACGTTGTCTCAATGCCGCACCTCACGGCAGAGAAGCTTGCCAGGATTCCTATCCCGCTTCCGCCAGCGGAGGTGCAGCGCGCCATCGCAGACTATCTCGACCGCGAGACAGCCCGCATCGACACGCTCATCGAAGAGCAGCAGCAGCTGATCAAGATGCTTCGTGAGCGTCGGTTTGCACTTCGCGTCAACGTGGCTTTACACGGAACGACATCGACGGAGGAGACCGAAAGTCCCTTGCCGTGGGCAAAGACGCTCCCAGCTGCTTGGCGTGTCGTCCCACTCACCTCCGTTGCAGCACTCGAAAGCGGACACACTCCGAGCCGCTCCCGGGAGGACTGGTGGCAGGACTGTTATATCCCGTGGGTAAGCCTCCACGATGTTGGGATGATGCGAGGTGTCAAGTACCTAAACGACACGACGCAGCACATCAGTGACGCTGGAATTGCCAACAGCTCCGCCCGTCTCCTTCCAGCACGGACTGTTGTCCTCTCTCGGGACGCCACTGTCGGCCGTACTGCGATCATGGGTGTTCCGATGGCAACATCTCAGCACTTCGCGGCGTGGGTGTGCGGACCGGATCTTGATCCCGAGTACCTCTGGGTCTTGTTTGAGGATGCGATGCAGCCTTTCTTCGACTCATTCCAGAATGGCTCGACGATCCGAACGATTGGGATGAGAGACCTAAAGGCATTTCGCATTCCGCTGCCGCCTCTCGACGAGCAGCGCCGCATCGTCGAATTCCTGGACGAGGAGACAGTGAAGATCGACTCACTCATCACTGAGACGGAGCGGTTCGTCGAACTTTCCAGGAAGCGCCGATCTGCATTGATCACGGCGGCGGTGACGGGCCAGATCGACGTGAGAGAGGGGGCGTGATGGCCGACCATAACGAGCCGGTCTTCGAGAAGGAGATCTGCGAGTACCTGCGGGATCACGGCTGGCTGTACTCGAAGAACGACCGCGACGGTGGCAAGTACGACAGAGAGCGGGCATTGTTCCCCGCTGATCTGTTCGCGTGGCTGGAGGAGACGCAGGGGCCGGCGTACGAGAAGGCGTTGAAGGCGGCGGGGTCGCAGGCGAAGTTTCTCGACGTGCTGACTGCGGCGCTCGATCGGCCGCTGGAACATGGCGGTGGGACGCTGAACATCCTGCGTAACGGGGTGCAGTACATCGGCGGTGGCCGGTTGAAGATGGCGCAGTTCCGTCCGGAGACGTCGCTCAACGAGACCACGACGGCGCACTACGAGGCGATGCGGGTGCGGGTGGTGCGGCAGGTGCACTTCTCGACCGCCGACCAGCGCAGTATCGATCTGGTCTTCTTCGTCAACGGGCTCCCGGTGGCAACGGTGGAGTTGAAGACCGACTTCACCCAGTCGCTGGACGAGGCGGTCAACCAGTACAAGCGTGATCGCAATCCGTTGACGAACGGGCGGCCGGAGCCGTTGCTGTCGTTCGGGCACCGGGCGCTGGTGCACTTCGCTGTCTCGAACGGCCTGGCGGCGATGACCACGAGGCTGGAGGGGGAGAAGACCCACTTCTTGCCGTTCAACATCGGCTTCGACAGCGGTGCCGGTAACCCGCCCGGCGCGAACGGACGGTCGTCGACGGCGTACCTGTGGGAGCGGGTGTGGGAGAAGCACGCCTGGCTGAACATCATCGGGCGGCTGATGATCGTGCAGACCAAGGAGGAGTGGGACGTCACCGCCGGCACATCGGTGCGGCGTACGAGCATGCTCTTCCCGCGGTTCCACCAGTGGGAGGCCGTCACGAGCATCGTCGAGGCGGTGAAGGAGGAGGGTGTGGGGCAGCGGTACCTGATTGAGCACTCGGCCGGGTCGGGGAAGACGAACACCATCGCCTGGACCGCCCATCGGCTGGCGCGGCTGCATGTCGATGATCGGAAGGTCTTCGACTCGGTCATCGTGGTCGTCGACCGCACCGTTCTCGACTCCCAGTTGCAGGATGCGATCCGGCAGATCGACGGCTCCGGCAAGATCGTCGCGACTATCAGCCCCGAGGACGTCCGCAAGGCCGGCGCGAAGTCGAAGTCGGGTCTGCTGGCACAGGTGTTGAAGAACGGTGAGCTGATCATCGTCGTGACGATGCAGACCTTCCCGCATGCGCTGGACGAGATACGGACCGACGCTGGCCTGAAGGGCAAGCGCTTTGCCGTCATCGCCGATGAGGCGCACTCCTCCCAGTCGGGTCAGATCTCCTCGAAGTTGAAGCAGGTACTGACCGCTGAGGAGGTGAAGGAGATCGAGGATGGTGGCGAGATCGATGTGGAGTCGTTGCTGGCCTCGGAGATGACCGAGCGGGCCGAGTCGGAGAACATCTCCTACTTCGCCTTCACTGCGACGCCGAAGAACAAGACGCTGGAGCTGTTCGGCCGCAAGGGCGCCGACGGGAAACCGTACGAGTTCCACCTGTATTCGATGAAGCAGGCGATCGAGGAGGGCTACATCCTCGACGTGCTCAAGGGCTACCAGCACTACGACACCGCGTTGAAGATCGCCGGCAGGGCCGAGAGTGGTGACGGAGGGGAGGTCGAGGAGGGTGCCGCCCGGAAGGGCCTGATGCGGTGGGTGCAGCTCCACCCGACGAACATCAGCCAGAAGGTGCGAATCATCGTCGAGCACTTCCACTCCAACGTCGCTTACCTCCTCGAAGGCAAGGCGAAGGCGATGGTGGTGACCGACTCGCGCAAGTCCGCGGTGAAGTACAAGCGGGCCATCGACGCCTATATCGCCAGGCGCAGCGCCGAGGACGCCTCGTACAACTACCGCACCCTGGTCGCCTTCTCCGCCGGGGTAACGATGGCCGAGGAGGAGACGTGGCACAGTGACTGGGGCCCGCAGCCGTCTAAGGATGACGAGTTCACCGAGGCCAACATGAACCCCGGTGCCGGGGCTGATCTGGCGGCCGCGTTCAAGGGTGATACGTACAAGATCATGCTGGTCGCCAACAAGTTCCAGACCGGCTTCGACCAGCCCTTACTCTCGGCGATGTACGTCGACAAGAAGCTGTCGGGGGTCGCCGCGGTACAGACGCTCTCGCGGCTCAACCGCACCCACCGAACCGCTGGTGGGGAGCAGAAGCGCAAGACGTTCGTCATCGACTTCGCCAACAAGCCCGAGGACATCAAGGCGGCCTTCGAGCCGTACTTCAAGAACGCCACCCTGGAGACCGAGACCGACCCGTACGTCGTCGTCCACCTGGCTAACAAGCTCGCCCAGGCCGGAATCTACACCGAGGACGACGTCCGCAAGGTCGCCGAACTGTGGGTGACACGGAAGGGCAACAACGCACTCTCGGCGGCGATTAGCCCGGCGCAGCACGACTTCCGGCGCCGCTACGCGCGGGCGATCGCGGAAGAGGACAAGGTCACGCTCCAGGCGCTCGACCTGTTCCGCAAGGACGTCTCCACCTACGTACGCCTCTATGACTTCATGTCCCAGATCGTCGACTACGGCGACCCCTACATGGAGATGCTCTCGATCTTCCTGCGCCTGCTGGAGAAGGTCATCGCCGAGTCCGCGTGGGCGGCCGACGTCGACCTCTCCGACGTGGTGCTGGTCGGGGTCAAGCACAACAAGGCAATCGCGGTCGACATCTCGCTCGTGGGTGACGGGCAGCTGAAGGGCATCAGCGCCGCCGGCACAGGAACGAAGAAGGACCCGAAGTACGTCGCGCTCCAGGTCGTCATAGACAAAATGAACGACCTCTTCGGCGCCGAGTCGTTCGCCGAGTACCAGATCAGGGAATTCGTGCAGGGCCTCGTCCAGCGGTTGCTCGCCGACCCGAACTTGGTAAAGCAGACCAAGGTGAACTCCAAGAAGCAGTTCGTGGAGTCGCAGGACTTCCAAGCAGCCGTTACGGAGGCGGTCGCAGACAACCAGGACGCCCACAACACGATGGCCGACTATTTCTTCACCGACGGGCCGGCCATCAACTCGATCATCGTCGCCCTCGCGGATGCCTTCTACGAAGCAGCGGTCGATCAGCACGTGGATTCTTAGATGCGGCAGCACGCATATCCCGCATGTCCCGCCCCAGCAGACCACACCTCTGCGGGAGTGAGGCCAAGGAACCATGGCCCTGCTGCCCGAGCGCGGACCTAGTAGGTCGCGCCTACCACTGCGCCGAGCGCTGGCCGTACCCGGCACGGCAGCAGAGCCCCGATACGGCAGCACGGCCCGGACTGCGCCTCGCGGTCAGGGCCGTGCCCCGCGTGGTGCTGCCCCGGCAACCTGCTGCGGTTGCCGGTCCTCGTGCTGCTCGGGGCGGGATGTCGATGAAGTGCGAAGGGATCATTTGCCTACTGTGCCAGTGGCCACCGAATCCTCCGCGACCTCGGTTCGCACCTGTTCTGACGCTTGTGGCGGTGCGGACACGGACTCATCCCGAGGGGCTCCCTGGGATACCAGTTCGGAGATGTGCTG
Source organism: Streptomyces sp. SCSIO 75703 (assembly GCF_036607905.1). Classification (NCBI taxonomy): domain Bacteria; kingdom Bacillati; phylum Actinomycetota; class Actinomycetes; order Kitasatosporales; family Streptomycetaceae; genus Streptomyces; species Streptomyces sediminicola. Next base: position 1,711,713 of record NZ_CP144555.1, on the reverse strand, counting down.
GGCGAGGGTGTTGGCGTTCATTGGGCATGCCTCGACGATTATGGGCCACCACTGGCTCTCGCGCGTGGCGTAGGGATTGCCTGACTTGGAGATGAGGGACCGCGCGCGGGTGATGACGATGCCATGGCGTGCCCTGGAGACCATGACGAGGACGACCCGGAGCTCTTCTGCCAGTTGCTCGGCGGTGTCGGCCCGACCATCTGGGATGTGCCAGTCCTCGAAGCCGGGCACGAATACCCAGTCGAACTGCTGCCCTTTTCCTGTGTGGGCGTTGAGCAAGTGGACGCCCGGCTCGATTGCCGAGCCCTGCTCCACGATGCGGAGTTGGGCTGCCGCCGCGGCGAGAGATCCTGCCTGGATGGCCAGGCGTTCGAACTCTGATAGGGCGTTCGTCGCCTGTTCCATCGTGTCGACATCGCCCGGGTCGATGCCTCCAAGCACCGCGCTTCGCAGCCTCTCCATATCGGCTTGGCGCGGCAGCTGGGCAACCGTGGCCACCAGCCGCTGAACCATGGTGTTGTCCTCGATCGCGAGGTCCCAGCGCTGGCACCGGAGGTGGACTGCGTTCGAGAACGCCGCATCCACGTACTTGCGGCGCCACCCAGACCGGGTGATGACGCCGATGGTCGCCTTGGGAAAGGCAGACAGGATTTCGGTTGACCGGTCCACAATCCACCCTGCTTCCTCCGCCCCGCTGTTGAAGCCCGCGGTGGCTGCGGCCCCGCCCTGAGGCCAGGCATCAGGCCGGACTGACCGGAGATCCGCGACATCGTTGAGCCGGGCTGCGACATGGTTCACGACGTCGAGCACGGCGGGGGAGGACCGATACGAGAGAGTGAGCCGGCTTGGTTCGCCGCAGATATGCCTCAACTCCCGTTCCACCTCAGCGGGCCGTGCGCCGGCCCAGCTGAAGATCCCCTGAAGGGGGTCGCCGACGAAGGTCCGGCTAGCCGAGCTGCTCGCGAGGGCGATCTCCAGCTGCTGCGGTGACATGTCCTGGAACTCGTCGACCAGAACCGCACCGTAGTGCAGTTGGTACAGGCGGGCGATCTCCTCGACCCTGAGCAGCCGTTGGGCGTGCCGGAGCAGATCCTCGTAGTGGAAGATCCCTTCTGCGAGACGCTTGGCCTCGATCTGCTGGGCGAAGGTGTTACCGCTGGCGGCGAGGGCTTCGCGCACCTCATCGTCGTCGTATGGGCCCTGCTTTGCGGCGGTCAGGGCCGCTTCGATGGCCTTCCTGCGGTTGATGGCAGGGCCGATGTCTAGGCCGTCGGTGAACAAGGAGATCGCGTCGGTGAGGGTTGAGCGGCCAGGCATCGGAGTGTTCGGATCGAGCCCGAGAGTCCGGCCGTGGGCGCGGATGATGTCAGCGGCATGCCCGTGGAAGTTGGTAACTCGGACGTGGCGCGAAAAACGTTGCGGTCCCAGAGTGCGCAAAAGGCGCTCACGTAGGTTCTGCTTCGCGCGATTGGAGAACGTCAGTGCGAGGATGCGCTGGTGGGGCTGTAGCGCACCGAGTAGGTGAACCGCGCGTCGGGCGAGCAGCTCCGTCTTGCCGCAGCCCGGCGGTGCGATGGCCAGGAGATTCGCCGCTGGGCTGTAGGCCAGGTCCTGTCCCGTGTCCTGATTCATCCTCCGGCCAGTTCCTTAGCCCGGGTGAGGATTCCAGCGACGCTACCTATCGCCTCCGCTTGTTCACGGGTTATCGCGTCCGCGATGGCTGTGGCCGCATCGGTCTTGTTCCTGCGGCAGTAGGCCGCGACGGCTTCGGACGTGAGCTCATCCTCGCTGGAGGCACCACACGCCTGGAGGAGCCCCTCGAGTCGGCACACGCCTGCGTCGATGAGGATGCGGCCGGCGCCAGGCCCGGTCAGCGCTTTGCAGTACTCATCCTCCAGGTCGCTGTCGCTGGACCAGACCTTCGTTCCGATCAGATCCTTCGGCCGGCCCCCGATAGCACCGAGGAAGATGCCTTCCTCGGCCTTGTCTACGAGGCCCAGGACGTGCACGCCGAAGCCGTTTGGTCCGAGCATTTTGTAGACGTGCCGGAACTTGTCGGCACCGTCCAGTTCGAAGACGACTACGCCGAGACGGTCGAGCCCGATACCGAGTGCCCGTGCTGCCGCTTCGACGATGATCCTGTCGGCGACGCCTTCGACCGCGATGACGTAGCGGGCGGTCAGGGCTTCTAGCAGGCGCGGGGACCACCATTGGGCGCGGAGCTTCTCCACCGCACCCAGGCCACCATCCGGCACCTGGTGCACATCCCCACCGGGGGCAACCACCAGCACCTGGGCCGGCTCGAAGCGCTGCAGAACGTACGGCGAGTGCGTGCAGACGATCTTCTGGTTTTCGGCCGCGGCGAACAACTCGGCGATGGTCCGCTGGCTGGCAGGATGCAGGTGGAGTTCCGGTTCGTCGACCGCGATGATGTTCGCGGCGTTCTCGGCAAGGTCGAACAGGGTGAGCGCCATCAGCTGGCGAAGACCATCCGACTGCTGGGCGATCGGCACGTACTGGTCATCGCGATGGAGAAACATCGAGACGCCCTCCAGCACGGACGCACCCGGGTCGGCCGCGGTGCGCACAGCCAGATCGTTGGCGGTGACCTGGCGCGGCATAGCCTTGGCCAAGTGCCCCGCGATCTTCTTGCGGAGCTTGGTCAGACTCTCGCTGACGTGGAGCTTGTCGTTGAAATCGCCGAGGATCGCCGTGAGGGCGGCCCGCTCCGCGCCCATGTCGAGGCTGTCGAACATCAGCTGCAGGGCACTGTTCGGGCCCCCAAGCTGCGCCCCGTTCGTCCCGCGCGTGGCCGGCAGGTAGCGCCAGCCGAACGCGTCGAGCTGCTGGCGAGTCGGCGCGCGACGGTCTGCCGTACCGGTCAGGACCCGGTGGATGACCACAGCCTCCACGTCATCCTCGTTGGGCTGCACATCGAGACGGACCGTCAGCGATGCGGCGTCGGAGCTGGCATCGATGTCGATCTCACGGTGGAACAGGGCTTTCTCGATGATGGAGAAGTCGGCCAGAACCGCCTCCACGGTCAGTGGCTGATCCTGGTCCCGAAGATCCGCTCGTGACAGACTCTGGTACAACTGGCCGAGCGTGGCGCCTAGCGTGAGGTTAAGCATCCGCAGGAGCGACGTCTTGCCGACATCGTTTGCGCCCACGACGACAAGGTGCTTGCGAACCTCGATGTCGAGGTCTTGCAATCGGGCGTAGTTGACGACTTTCAGCCTGGTGAGCCTCACCGTCGCTGACCTGCCCGTCGCAATACGGGCTTCGGACGCCGAACGACGGTGCCGGAATGACTCACGGGCGGATTCAACAGGGCGCTGAGGTTCACCCGGTTAGAGTACGACGATTAGGGCTTCCGGGCTCCGGAATTTCGGGTTTCTGATCCGGGATGATGGTTGGAAACCGGTGCTCCAGGCTCCTGGCGGGGCACGAAGCTGTCCGAGTCGAGAGCACGGTGCCACCGCCCGAGCGTAATAGTCGGGTGCGCGAGGACGGGTAAAGGAATTCTGCGCGACCACTGATCGGGAGGCGGGAACCAGGGGGCGGAGGATGGCGGGCTGCGTGGTCAAGCGCAGCCCGGTCCGGTCTGCTCTTCGGCGCCGATGGCCGTGGGCGAGCTGGAAGGGAATGTCTTGGAGCAGGGCTGTGAGCGTGTGCGTCTGGCTCCCCGAGGAACGACGGCCCAGGCAAGCAAGTTCCGACTTCTCGCCTCACCGCTCGCCGAGAAATTCGCAGGCACCGTGGACCCTGGTGGTCAGCCGACGCTTGTGGTGTGGCTGTCGATGCGCACGTCGAGGGCTCCTGGCGAGCGCGTGTCCGCCCGCCGGCCGACGCGCAGCCGGGAGGCGTTGAGGCCGTCACGCTGGGCGATGAGCACCCCGAGGTCGTAGCGGCTGATCGCGTCGGATCCGGCGATGTGGCCGTGAGCCGGGGGTTGCGGATCCGAGCGCCGGGCTGTTCAGCACACGTTTTCACAGGCTTAGATGTCATCTCATTTGGCCCAGTAGGCTGTTGGTCGTGGCGGGGATTGTTGAGCGGCTGGTGCCGGACGAGTTGTGGGAGCTGTTCCAGCGCGTGGTGCCGGAGGCGCCATCGCGGCCGCAGGGCGGCGGCCGACGTCGGCACGGTGACCGTGAAGGGCTGGCCGCGATCGTGTTCGTGGCGACGTCGGGCTGCACGTGGCAGCAGCTGCCCGCAGCGTCGTTCGGGCCGTCCGGAGCGACGGCTCACCGCAGGTTCACCGAGTGGTCAAAGGCCCGGGTCTGGGCCAAGCTACACCGCCTGGTCCTCGACGAACTCGGAGCCCGCGGCGATCTGGACTGGTCGCGGTGTGCGATCGACTCGGTGAACATGCGGGCCTTGAAAAGGGGGACCTGACGGGTCCGAATCCTGTGGACCGGGGCAAGTTCGGCTCGAAGATCCACCTGATCACCGAGCGGACCGGTCTGCCCCTGTCCGTCGGAATCTCGGGCGCCAACGTCCACGACAGCCAGGCCCTGATCCCGCTCGTGAAGGGCATACCGCCCATCCGCTCCCGCCGGGGTCCCCGCCGGCGCAGGCCCGGCAAGCTCCATGCCGACAAGGGCTACGACTACCGCCACCTGCGGAAATGGCTATCCCAGCGGGGTATCCGGCACCGCATCGCCCGCAAAGGCGTCGACACCTCGCAGCGGCTCGGACGGCACCGGTGGACCATCGAACGCACCATGTCCTGGCTCGCCGGCTGCCGACGGCTCCACCGTCGCTACGAGCGCAAGGCAGAGCACTTCCTTGCCTTCACAAGCATCGCCTGCACCCTCATCTGTTATCGCAGACTCGCCAAATGAGATTACTTCTTAGTGCCCTGGTTGGGGTATGGCGGTGGCACCCCCCGGCAGGACTCGAACCTGCGGCCAAGCGCTTAGAAGGCGCCTGCTCTATCCACTGAGCTACGGGGGCTGACCTGCGTAAACGCAGCCTCCGGGCGCTGTCCCCCAAGTGGCGGGGGACACATGGGGGAAGCGCGGATTCCCGGTGACCGGGGGACGCGAGCGCTCCCCGGTCGGGCAGCACGCAGGGTCTCACACTATCTTCACGCCCCCGAAGGCTCTCGCGGAAACAATCCCTCACTGCGTCGGCGTTGGTGATGTCCGAGCCGAGGAGGGGAAGGTGTCGGGCCTGAAGCTGTTCCGCATGGACACGGCGAATAGCGGCATGATCCAGGTTATGCCGCGTCTTGCTGAGATCGAGGCCGATGTGCAGGGCCTTGTCGAAGCGCACATGGAGACGCTGCTGGGCGTCCGGTTCCTGGCGAGCGAGCACAGCACCGGACCGGTGCACGGGGGTCGGATCGACTCGCTCGGGCTGGACGAGAACGGATCGCCGGTCATCGTCGAGTACAAGCGCGGCACGGACGCCGGCGTCATCAACCAGGGCCTGTTCTACCTGGCCTGGCTGATGGACCACCGGGCGGAGTTCGAGCACATGGTCCGCGACCGGCTCGGGGTGACGGCCGCGTCCCAGGTCCTGTGGGGCGGCCCGCGCCTGATCTGTATCGCCGGCGACTTCACCCGCTACGACGTGCATGCCGTGCGCGAGCACCGGCGGTCGATCGACCTGGTCCGCTACCGACTCTTTGGCAGGGACCTGCTCGGGCTTGAGACGGTGGCCTCCGTGAGCGGCGGGGTGCAGGCGGCCCGCCGGGCGCGGCGCCGGCCTGTTACCCGGGCGGCTGCCGACGTCCAGGGCGCGGCGATGGTGGAGCTGGCGGGCGCGGTCGACGAGGTCCTGCTCGGACTCGGGGACGGTGTGAACCGGGTGGAGCGCAAGACCTACCGGGCGTATCAGCGGCTGCGAAACTTCGCCTGCCTGTGCCCGCCGCAGCGGACTAAGCTGCTGGTTTACCTGAAGGTTGACCCGCAGGGCGTCGACCTCGTTCCGGGCTTCACCCGGGACGTGTCCGGTCTCGGTCACCACGGCACGGGTGATCTGGAGGTGCAGCTCCGTACGCCGAGGGACGTGGAACGCGCGCAGGATTTGTTCCGGGCGAGCTACGCCGCGGCGTAGCGGATACCGCTGCACGGCACCTGGTGGGCTGTGCTTCGAGTCGTGTCTGTGGCCGTGAGCGGGTCCTTCCGACAGTCCGGGCAGGGGGGTGGCGGTGGACTATCTATGGTCTGTGGGATCGCCGGTTTGGCCAACCGGCGTTCCCACGCTATGCTGCCTCGCCTGGGTGGGCGACTGATCAGCATGAAGGGTTGGCAGCTGGCCAGCCGTCACCGCAGGAGACGTCGCGCCGGAGCGGTAGGCCGCCTGATGACTGGGATTTCCCGACTGCCTGCGCGAGGGTTTGAGCTGACAGCCTGACCGGATTCAGAGGCACAGCACTCAAGATCCAGGCTCATGGCTTCTACCGGTCGCCGTCTCGGGTCGGCGTCGTCTACCGGGCCAATAGCACGGTAAATTCTTCGTTCGGGCACTGGATCAACTCGTCGCCCAGCGCCTTCCTCTCTGCCGGGTCGACCGACAGCCGGAACCGGGTCTTCACCACCACCCACTGGGTGTTGTACTCGCACCGGTTGACCTCGGCCGGTGGCTGCCACTGCGCCGGGTCCTTTCCTCCTTTGGAGCGGTTGCTGCTCGCGGACACCATCACCAGGGAGCGCGGGTCGTCGAGGTCGTTGGCGAAGTCCTGCCGTTCCTGGGGCGTCCAGGCGGGTGCTCCGCTGTCCCACGCCTCAACCAGCGGCACACGGTGGTCGGCGTCCAGTCTGCTGGGCCCGTCGATGTAGGTGTTGTCGTAGGCGCTGTACCAGCGGCCCCCGGTCAGCTTGCAGCCGGCGCCCTGATCCGGCGCTTCGACGGCTTCTTCCAGAAGGAGTTCCTGTCGGGTGTTGCAGCCGTCGTGGTCGGCGTCGATCCAGTGCTTGAAATAGCTACGCTTGTACGGCGTGGTGTCCTCGGGCGCGACGACCAGTGCGTCCAGCGCCTCGCGGACGGTCAGGGTGACGGTGCCCCCTGGGGCTGCGGCTGGGGCCGGGACAGCGTGGGCGGAGACGGGAAGGAGCAGAGTGGCCGCGGCGGCGGCGAGCGCGAAGGTACGGCGCATGGGTGTCCCTTCGAAGAACTGGTCGCGCTCTTGCTACCAAGGGACGGCGCCGACGCGCCCGGGACCGGTGGCACGGTCACCGGATAGAGGGAGAACCCGAGGGAAGGGCGCCCGGCCCGTGCACGCTCCCTGCGAGGGCGAGGGTTTGCCGGAGTGGGCCCAGGCAGGTATCGAGGGGGCGCTGCTGCGCTGCCATCGGAACTGACTGCCGATGGCAGCGTAGACGTACCCCGGGCTGACCTGCCCCTGGCGGGGTCTGCATCGAGTGGCCGGCGGCTACCGTTCGGCGAGCATGCGCTGAAAGAGCACGGCGGCGGTGTCGTCGGCAGCCGCGCCATCGAAGACGTCCAGGCCCGGCTCGGGGGTCGCCCGTCTGCATGTTCCGACGCAGTCCAGCCGCTTTCCGTCCAGTACTCGCTTCTCCCAGTCACTTGCACGACAGGGAGCGCCCTCGGCGAGGCCGTTGTCCCCGAGGCCCGAGTGGACGTCCAAAGCGTGGGTCAGCCGGATGGGATATCACCGGCCCTCTGCCAGCGCCTCAGAATTTCACTCGAAGGAGTGACTGCGAGTGAGTGTCGAATAAGGACTTTCACCACACGAGTGAAAGGCCATCTCTCAGGTTTCGAATGACTTTGATCGGCTTCGGAAGTGTTGTGGACACACTTCGTCGTGCTGGCGGTGCTTGGGGGTGATCGTCCATCCCCAGCGACGGAGTGCCTGGATCCGCTTTCGCGGTTTTCGCCCACCCCAGGCAGGCCCGGGAGTGCGATTAGCGTGCTGCTCGGCACTGGGAAGGACCCCGAGTTGGTGTCGAGTCAGCATCAGGGCCCTTCCCGACGTGCCGGACCGAAACCCCATCTGAGGAGGCAGCATGATTCAGCACGTTCGCCAGCAGGTTGCAAAGCTCCTGCCAGCAAACCCCGAGATTAGCATCCCGGTTTCCACCGTTCTTGAAACCGGAGTCCAGAGCGTCACCGTGGTGACCTTGCGTTGGGGCACCGTTGCGTCGGCTGCTGCTGTGGCGACCGTCCATGTCTGGCCGGAGCCCCTCCCGGTGAGGCTTCTGGCCGCGGTGCTGGCCGGGGTGCTGGCCGCGGCGGCGATGGACCGCAGCAGCCTGACACATGTCAGGGTCCGCCGCACTCTTTGACGCTCCCCGGCGCTTTTCGTCTGGCTGCCGCCTCCCTGGAGGCGGCAGCCGCCCGTCGTTGCCTCAACACCGGGTCTGCGTGTGCGTCTTGTCGCGTCTCTGCCGTCGTCGTTAATCTTGATCCGTGAGGTGATCACTATGGTGGGTTCCGAGCAGCGTGGACCCGGGGGCGATCCGCAAAGTGGCGACCACCCAAGCCACTGGGTCGCGCTCGTGGGAACCGATGCAGGTGCCGTGCAGGCGTACGCCGCCTTCTGCCGCGACTACGGTCAGGTCTACCGGCGTTATGCGGGTGCGGTGATCGGAGATGCCGCCGTGGGGAGGACCCTTGCTGACGCGGCTCTGCAGGAGCTGGGGGCTCAGTGGCCACACGCCCTGCGCAGCGCGGATCCGTGTGCTCTCGGCTGGGTGCTACTGCGAGCGGCCACGGCCTTCCGCCGCACATCTACGGTGAGGGCGCTTCAGTGTGCTCTGCGTCCGCAGGAGGTGGATGCCCTGGTACTGCACTACCGTCTGGGGCTGTCCGCAGCCCGAGCAGGCGGTGCGATGGGTGTGTCTGCGGGCATGTTCGATTCGCTTCGTCATGACGCTCTGCGTAAGGCGGCACGGCTGGACTGGGGGCTGAATATGCCACCAGCGATTGCGGTCTGACTGGGAAGAGGTGCGCCGGAGCAAGTTCCGGTCGTTGTTCCTCTCGATCTGCTCCGATGGCGTTTCGCTCGTTGGTAGGAGCGGGTAGCAGTCAGGGCGACCAGCCTCCTAACATGACACCCCTGTCCTCGGAGTTCCGTGGCATCCGAGGGGGACCTGTGTGTCCCAGAGCGTGGGGAGCGGCCCATCATTGATGTCAGTAAGCCCAGTGTTGCCAGAATGTACGACCACTTTCTCGGCGGAACCGACAATTATCGGGCTGACCGGGACGCCTGTGAAGAACTACTTCGTATCGCTCCGAGTACACGCGAACTTGCCCTGGTAAATCGGGCGTTCCTGGTGCGGGCGGTTCGTTACCTTGCCCGTGAGCACGGAGTGCGTCACTTCCTCGACCACGGCTCTGGCCTGCCAACACGGCCCAACGTGCACCAAGTTGCGCAGTCGGTCGATGCGTCGAGCGAAGTCGTCTACATCGACAACGACCCCGTGGTCCTTGCCCACGGGCGCATGATGCTCGCCGAGGACCCGGCCACCACGGCAGTTCTCGACGCGGACATGCGTGACACGGAGGCGATCTTCGACAGTCCCGAAGTCCGGAGGCTGCTGCGGAGCGGGGAACCTGTCGCCGCCCTTTTCGTGTCGGTCCTGCACTGCATTCCCGGGCGGGATGATCCGTGGGCTCTCGTCCGTCGCGTTGCCGAGCGTCTTCCTGCCGGGAGTTATCTGGTCATCTCGCAGCTTGCCAGCGGCAACCCAGAACTTCGCAAGAAGATCACCGACTTCATGGCCGAGATTACGGGTAATCAGTGGGGAGAGGTCCGGGGGATAAACGAGGTGGAGCGGTTTTTCGACGGCCTTGACCTGCTGGAGACGGAAAAGCCCGTGGAGGTTTCACGCTGGCTGCCTGACAGTGACCTGGCTCCCCGTCAGCGCACGGAGGAATGGATCGAGTACGGCGGAGTGGCCAGGATCGTCTAGATATCCTCCTGCTTCGCACGGAACTCTGCGAGAAGCGGTTCGATGTACTGCTCAAGGAGATCCAACGACTCGGTCTTTGACAAGGCCCTCGTCCACAGGTCCTCCAGAGACGCCTGGTACTTCTCGATTTCCTCGTCGTCGACCAGCAGGTTGCCGCTGCTGTTCCGGGTCTCCAGGTACAAGGCACGGCCGACCGTGTTCTCGTACGGTTTGAGCAGCATCATCGACGGGTGGAAGGCCACGCCCTCGTGGCTGGCCGACCACGGCAGGATACGGATGTGGATGTTCGGCCGGGTCGCCGCGAGAGTGAACAGGTGCAGCAACTGTTCGCAGTGCACGGCCGGCCCACCGACCGGCGCGTGGAGCACGCCCTGCGACAAGACGGCCTCGTACATCAGGGAATCGTCCGATCCGTCTGTCGCGTCGAGGAGGGCCTGGCGCTGCAGCCGAATCTCCAGGCGCCGCTTCACCAGCTTGCGGTAGGTGCGCCGGCCCTCCTCGGTGGGCTGCGCGTCGGCCACGCCCATCATCAGGGCGCGGGCATGCCGGCGGGTCTGGAGCATGCCGGGGACGCCGTTCTCCTGGTAGGTCCGGATCATCTTGGAGGTGGCCTCCAGGGCGAACAGTCCGGCCAGGGGCTCCGAAACCACGTCGGAGGGGTTGGCCCATGACGGCGAGTTCTGCATCCGCTGCAGGGACCGCGCTGCCTCCTCCCGCACGGCGTCCGTGGCTCCGCAGGCACGGAGGAAGAGGTCGACTCGGGCCGGGTCCTGGGCCTGCCTCCCGGTCTCGTACTTGCTCAGGGCGGGGGCCGACCCCATCTCCGGGACGTGAGAGACGGCTTCGGCCTGCGTCCAGCCCATCTGATCCCGGTGCTGCTTCAGCATCGCGCCGACGGCCCGCGCCACGGGGTGTGGCGCGGGCCGGGGCTTGCTTCCTGGCCCTGGAAGCGCGGAGAGGCGAGCGGACACGGTGCGGACTCCTTCTGCGTGAGCGGCACCCTCGCCGCAGCGGCAACAGGATTGATCGCCCGATCAACTCAGAGCAAGTCCAGGCCAGGATATTTCAGTCGGTCAGATGCCGAAACTCGCCCTTGCTCACTCCGTCGGCGAAAGCGGACAGTTCGCCACGCGTGAAGACCAGCGCGGGCCCCTGGGGGTCCCGGGAGTTGCGCACGGCGATGTTTTCGCCGACCTCGGCCACCTCGATGCACTCGTTGACCCCGTCGCTGCGGGACGCCTTGATCCAGCGCACCCCCTTCAGTTCGCCGGAGCTAATTCCGTTGTAAATCGCAGACATGCCCTGCCCGCCTTCCTCTTGTGACCAGCGACAACTCCCCGCGTCGGCCGGTCTGGACTCCACTCCTCCGTTTTCACCGAGGCCGTGAAAATTTCACGGCCAGAAGTGAATGGGTGAAAGTCTAGCGATATCCCAGGGGTGCGCGTCGTCCCTCGAAGGGGTGTTTTCAGGTGCCGGAGAAAGAAAAATGCGAAAAGCATATTGATGCGGTAAGTGACGGCCCGCCTTCTCAGAGAATGGCCGAAGCCCACCCCTCCCACGGCGGGGCGGGACGCGGGTCGCAGGCGAGTGCTGTCACGCGCTTCGGCGCGATGTTCAGGAAGGCTTGCAATTGCACAGAGGGACCCGTCGAGTGGGCAGCCGTGGTGGTGCGGCGGGTTGGCACGGGGGCGCGAGTCGCGCGCGATTGCTGTGGCGGGCGCCGCCCCTACGGCTAGCGGGTGCCAAGAGACTGGAGGCCGGCGAGAGCGCGGCATGCGCAACGACGAGCTGGCACGGGTTGTCGGCCTACGCCTATATGCGGCGGCAGATACGGTCGGCCGCTGTGATGAGTGAACGCCACAAGCTGTGCCCGGGCCCTGTGCCCGATAGACATTGCTCGGGCACGGCGGGAACCAGGTGGAGCGCACGATCTGCCGGCCGCATCGGGGGCTGCGGAACTTCGCCTGCCTGTGCCCGCCGCAGCGCAGCAAGCTGCTGGGCTCCCTGAAGGCGGACCCGAAGGACGTTGCCTCTCGACGTACTCCTCGCCGTGCAGGTAGACGGACTTGCCGCCCCGGTGGAGATATGTGCCGACCGCGACGGTGGTGTGGCCATCGTGGGCGTGGGCGTGGATCAGGAGGCGGCCGTTGCGGAGGTCGTCGTGGATCTTCTGGGCCTCGCTGGAGACCTCGCGGATTTCGCTACGGCTGAGCCAGGGCATCGGATAGTTCACCCAGGTCCATTCCTCGTCGATGGCCTCCTGGAGCCGTGGGGTGATGCCTTCGGCGATCAGGTTCTGGGCGGCGTCGGCGGCCCGGTAGGGCTCCTCGTGATCGATGCGGGCCAGGACCAGGACGCCTGTGGTGGCGACACTCCAGCCGGCAGCCTCCAGAGCCATGGAGGCGACACGGGCCTGAGTGCCGGTCAGGACGGCCTGCACGGCGCTCGGGTGCGTGGGGTGGGTGTCGAGGCGGACATGGGCGTCGATGGAGGCAGTCACGTGGGGGCCTCATCCGTTCTGCCGGTGGCCGGACCCGCTGGCCCGGCCACCGGCGTAATCGGGAGTTATCGGGTTGCTCGTGTGGGCCGGGCGGCGTGTGCGGCAGTGGTGGTCGGCGGGCCGGCGCGGGTGGCAGGCGCTGCTCGCCGCTGCTGCGGCGGAGTGGCTCCGGCGGCGTGCTGCCAGCGGGTGCGGACGGCGGCGATGTCAGCGAGAGCGCGGCGGGCCCCGGCGACGAGCTGGAAGGGGGTGTTCGCCGCGTCGCCGACGTACGTCTCGACGCGCCGTCCGGTGTGTTCGGCCGTGGCCAGCAGGGAGCGCCGCAGGGCGCGTTTGGCCCAGTGCTCGACGGATCCGGCCGGTTCGGCCAGCATGCGCAGGACCTCGGCTGGTTCACGGCCGTAGTCGAGCAGGCCGCGCTGCTGGGCTTCCCACAGGACGGTGACGGGGTCGATGGGCTCGTCGCGGCGGGCGAGGGTGGTCAGGCACTGCCACAGGCCGGCGTGCAGGGGCAGGGTGAGGTCGTGAGGGACCAGCCACCGGACGGCGTCGATATCGTCCGGGCGGGCGGTGGCGGTCGCGAGCAGGAGCTGCTCCTCCTCGACCGCCTCGGTGTCGTCGGCGGCGGTGGGAGGAGGTGCCGGGGTGCGGGGAAGGACACCGGAGCGCGGGGGGAAGCGGTTCGCGATGTCGTCCACGACCGCGGCAAGTGCATCCGCCTCGGCGAGCGCTGTCTGGACGGGGTGCGGGAGGGAGGCGTCGTGGACGGTGTGGACGAGGCGTTCGGCGGCCGTCAGCAGGCGGCGGCGGGCGTGCTCGGCCTCGACCATCCGGGCGTACGCGGGGGCGTGGCGGGGCCAGGGGCAGACCTGAACGAGGGCGTGCAGGTAGGAGGCGGTCAGTCCGCGCGCCTCCTCCAGGGCGGTGGCGAGTACGCGGTCGAGCCACCTGGTGTTCTTCGCGTGCTCGACGGGGTCGGGCCGTGGCAGGGTACTGATCGCGGCATACAGGGCGGCGTGCGCGGCGGTGGAGAACGAGTCGGCGGCGATGCCGTTCACGTCGTCCAGGCGGTGCGGGTCGAGGAGGAGAGCCCCCAGGAGGGCCTGCTCGACGTGGAATACCGGCTGGGGCGGTGTGATGGTGTCGAGATTGTCTTCGTCGGGTTCGGGGGTGTGGGGCATCAGGCGGCGAGGGTGAAGTCGTCGGGGTCGAGGGTGACGCCGAGGTGCGGGGCGAGGAGGTGGCCGGCGAGCAGCGGGGGCACGGCGTTGCCGATCTGGGAGAACTGCTGGCCCTTGTTGCCGGCCCAGGGGTAGTCGGCGGGAAAGGTCTGCAGGAGGCCCGCCTCGCGGGCGGTGATCCGGATCGGCTCGGGAACGGCCGGCGCATCGGTGTCCGTGGCCGAGGGTGTGACGGGTTCGGCGACCCAGGTGCACTCGTTGGCGCGGTGCCCGAAGAACAGCGTGCCAGCCGGCTCCTGGATGGACCGGACGGTGGCGTTGGCCTGGTTGTTGCTGCGCAGGGACCAGGACCAGCGGTGCGCCTCGGCGGTGAACGTGGGCGCCGGAGCGTCGGCCGCACGATTCTCGCGCGTGCCGTGCCGGGCCGCCCACCCCGCGCCTTCCCGGCGGGACTGCAGAACCACCCCGTCCGGCCGCGGCATCCAGGTGCCGCGCTCCCGCGCGTCGGACAGCGTCTTGCGAGAGCCCGACGGGAACGGCTCGGGGCCGCCGCCAGGCCCACCTCCTGCACAGACGGTGGGGACGGGCCGGTCGGTCGCGCCCCATCCCAGGGCTTCGGCCATGCTGACCCAGCGGGCACGGCCCGGACCGAACAGCGATTCCGGCTCGGCGAGCTGGGCGTGCGTGGGCGTGGGCGGCTGCGCCGTCCGGACGCGGGAGGCCAGGAGGATTGCCCGCTTCCTGGTCTGCGGGACGCCGAAGTTGGCGGCGTTGAGGATCCCGCACCAGACGGAGAACCCCCACCCTCGCAGGACGGCAGCGTACTGCTTCCACAAGGGCAGCACGTCCGGTGCTTCCTCCATGGCCACCCAGTCGGGCTCGCCGACCGCGTTCAGCGCGTGCAGGTAGCGCATCGGCTCGGCAGCGAGCAGGGAGCGCTCGTCACGACAGGCGGAGAGGAGGCGTTCACGGGTGTCGCGCCCGGCGGCCAGGTCCTCGACCGCCGCGTGCACCAGCGGCTGGTCGACCAGGCCGAGGCGCTTGCCGGCCATGCTCCACGCCTGACACGGCGGCGAAGCGATCACACCGCGGGTGCGGCCGAGGAACGGCCAGGCCGGATACCTCGCCACGTCGCACCGGATGGTCAACTGACCCGCCGCAGCGCGGGTCTTACATGCCCACGGGTCCCATTCCAGGCCGACGTCGCGCACGCCCAGGACGTGCAGTGCCCTGCTCCAGCCACCCGGCCCCGCGAAGAGATCGAGTATCACGTGGCCAGCCCGAAATCGTCCTGCGTCAGCGCGTCGGCGTCGCCCCGGCACGCCCAGGGCGAGCAGCCGTCCTCGACACCGTTCTCCAGGACCTCGGCCTCGTCCGCGCTGATCCGCAGGGCGGCCCGCTCGGCAGCCGTGACGTGATCGATGGGGGCTTCGCTGAGCGGGACGCGGGAGCGGTGCAGGAACGCCTCGCCGAGCAGTCTGTTGCCGGTGGCGTTGGCGCGGGCATTGCCCTGCCGGATGGCCGCGTCGAATTCGACGACGTCCGCCCACTCGGACGGAGAGGTGTCCCTGATATGCCGCCACTGCGCATTTCCATGGAACGGGCATCCCAGGCAACTCGACTTCGGGGTATCGGCGAGACCGAGGGAAGTCAGGTAGCGCGCGCAGTCGGCCCTGCTCCAGGACATGTCCAGAAGGGGATGCCGGTTACGCATGTACTTGACGTCCGCGTCCTTCGCGCGGTGGAATTCATCCGTGGAGATTCCTACCCACTGCTCGACGAAAACACCCTTCGGGATGCGTGCCGGATAGGGGTAGCCGAGCAGTTCGCGGACCTTCTGCTTGATTGGCTTAACCTTATATTCGCCGGTGCACTGCCGCCGGGTCATTCCAGGTCGCCCGTCCTGATTGAGGATGTGGAGCGGCATGGAGGCGAACCGGTGTTCCGGGTTCAGGGCGTCGTCTCGGATATTTCCGGCCGACACGCGCAGTACGGGTATCCCGGCGGGGGCGGCTATCTCTTCTTCCAGGCGGTCAAGGTGTGCATAGACCGCTGCGGGTTCCCATCCGGTGTCGGCGAAAATCGCGTAGTCGACCTTGGGGAGAATGCCCTCGGCTGACAGTGCAAGGAGCGTGCTGGATTGAACTCCCGCGCCGAGGGAGAGGGCGCGGAATCGGGGCTGATCTGAAATGGTCTGTCCTGGGTGTAGGGGAAAGGGGGGCGCTCGCATCGCGGCTGTCGCGTCACTGGCAGGGGGATTCCGGCCACTCGCGGGCGTCGCAGAGGGCGGGGATGCGGTCGAGGAGGTCGGCGGCCGACTCGATGGACTGCTGCGGTGTCGGCCCGATCAGGACGACCCGCCGTGATGTGGCGGCGGCCTGGCGGCGCTGGTTCTCCACGGCGCGGGCAAGAGCAGCCGTCAGTTCGGCAGCGGCGTCCTGGGCGGCCTTGGTGATCTGCGCGACACGGTGAAGAAGCAGCAGGTCCGTAGGGGAGGGCCGCGACGTCTGGCGGCTGCGGGTGAGAAACAGCCGCAAAGCGATGCCGGCGAGGTCCTGGGCGTCAGTGATGCGCGCGGCCAGTGCGGATGCGTCCCGTTCGGCGGGCAGGGCACGCAGGGCCTGGTGCAGACAGGACGCGTCGGAGGCGATGCGGGACAGGATCGGGACCGGGTTGGTGGAGTCAGGCACGGGTCTCCGTGGCGTACGGGTACAGGGCGTGGGCGAACGCGGTGGTGAGCACCGGGGCCTGCTCGGGGGAGGCCATCAGGGCGCGGACGACGGGGGTGCCGATGACGACGGCGTCCACCAGTGGCGCCATGCGTTCCGCGAGGGCCGGGGTGGAGATCCCCACGCCCGACACGATGGGCAGGGGGCTCGCGGCACGAAGGCGTGTCGTGAAGTCGGCGAGCGCGGGCACGTCGAGCGGGCCGCGGTAGCCGGTGGGGCCGGTGCTGGCGGGTGCGTAGAGCCATCCCGACGCACCGGCGGCCACGGTGGCGAGACCGGTGTCGGCGAGGTGGCGCGGGACGAGGCGTGGGGTGGAGAGGTTCGCGTCCTTCGCTGCGGCCTGCCAGCGCTCTGCCTGGTCGTCGGGCAGGTCGACGACCATCGCCCCGGCGGCGCCCGCGTCAGCGAGCAGTCGGGCCAGGTGTTCGGGGTCGTGCCGGTGGACTGGATCCCAGTAGGTCATGACGACGGTCGGCCGAAGGCCAGCGGCGTGCTCGACCGCGCGCAGGGCGCGGGCGAGGACGTTTCCGCGGCTTAGGGCGCGGCGGTAGGCGGCTTGGATGACGGGCCCGTCGAGGCCGGCGTCATGGTGGGCGAGGCCGATCTCGAACAGATCGGCGCCGGCCCGAGCGATCTGGTCGAGCTGACGGCGCTCGGCGCGGGCCGGATGCAGTCCGGCGGCAACGAACACGCCGAGCGCGCACCGAGGTTGGGCAAGGAGGGCGTGGAGGGAGTCGGTGGCGGCCAGGAGATGCCTTTCTCGGAGGGCGGGCTGTCGCGGCAGGTCAGCGGTGGCGTGGTGCCAGCGTGGGCGGGGAGGCCACGGGGGTGGTGGCACTGCCGTGGGCGGCCTGGGCACGGGGCGTGGTGGGCTGGTGGCTGAAGGCGGAGGCCACGCGGTCGAGGGCCTGGGCGATCTGCCGGGCCTGGTCGTGAGCAGTAGCGAGCTGCCCGGCGACATCGGTGGGCGGGCTGCTGTGGGCTCCGATGGGTCAGTTAACGGCTGCGGGCGGCCGTCTTCGCAGCGGTGGGTGCGGGCGCGGGTGTCGTGCCGGGCGCCCTGCGACTGGGCGGGCTGCTGATGGCCGTGGCCAGCGCGGTGGTGCCGGCGGGAGTGAGGCGGACTCGGTCCTGGAGCGGGCCGCCCACATAGGCGGCAGGCGCGGACTCCGGAACGCGCTCCGCGAGCCCCTTTGCCTCCAACGCCCGCAGTGTGCCCATGAGCACGCGCTCGTCGCGGTAGTGGACGTTTTGCCGTCCCAGGGAGCTGGTGACCACCACGTTCCCGCAGGCGATCTCCCACAGAGCGGTGTGGTGAGCGGCGGTCAGGGTGTGCTCCGGACCGTCGCCTGCTGCCGTCCCCCGGCGGCGTCGGATTTCGTAGGCGAGGGTGTTGGCGCAGCCCATCGCGGCTTCGGGTGCCAAGGCCGTCAGAGTGCGTGCCATCGGGAGCTGCTGGTCCGCGGAGGCACTGCTCAGGAAGGCGAGCTGCTCAAGGCGGACCACTGCGTCCGACAGATCGGGACTGCGGAAGAGACGTCCGTCGGTGACCGCTTTGAGGGCGGTGCGGGTCGCAGAAGCGAGTCGCTGGGCGGAGGCGGCGTGGGCGTTGGGCTCGGATGGCGGATGGGCCCGCAGGAGACGGTCGAGCATGTCGTTGTGCTGCACGTACTGGTCTGCGAGCAGCAACAGGCGCTCAACCGGCGTCGGCGGGGCGGCCACGTCGAACAGGAAGCCCTCGGGCGGCGTCGTCATACGCGGCGCCGGGCAGCGAGCACGGGCGGTGTGGAGGGCGCCTTCTGCGGGCTGGGCCTTTGGGCCTCGGCGATGAGTTGCCGGTCTTCAGCGCGCGCCGAGAATGAGGCGAGGCGTCGGGAGAGCCGTCGCGCTACGGCGCGATAAGTGGTGGCCGCTTGCTGCATCTCGACACCGGCACGGCGAAGCTGATCACGGCTGGTCGCCGGGGTGGGATCGGCGTCCTCGTACAGCAGGATCTCGGTGCGGTGATGGATGGCGAGGTTGCACAGGGTGGCGGCCAGTGAGATCTGGGAGCAGGCGCCGGCGAGGAGCGCCAGGTTGTCGGCCCCGTCCTTCATCGCGGGGTACTGGCTGACCGACAGGTCGTGCACCTGCCGCGTGCACTTCATCGCCAGCTCGTGCACCCGCAGGCTCAGGAGTGCGATCTCTCGGACGGGCTTGGCGATCTCGCCCTCCCGGATGCGTGCCGCCTCCACGGACAGCTCCTTCAGGGCGGGGGCCACCTCGCCGAGAAGGCGGGTGTGTTCGGTCAGGTCGACGGTGTGCAGGACAACTCCGGGAGGACGCGGGGCGGTACGGGGCAAGGTGAGATGTTCGGTCCGTTGCTGTGCAGGAACGGGCTCGGTCAGAGGGCCTCCCACAGCAGGCGGGCGACGTGGTCGTTGCCGTGGCCGGCTCGTGGGCGAGACGGGGTGTGCCATCCGGCACGGGGCGGCCGGCTGGCGATGACGCGCCACCCGGCGCCGCGCAGTGATGCGCCGCTCTCGCCGTCCTGTGTGTAGGTGACCAGTCGCCGGTAGCCGAGGGCTTTCGCTGCCCGCCACGCGGCCCCATAGAGCAAGGAGTTGGTGTTGGGCGCGCCGTCGGTGGCGGTCCGGGTGACTTCGAGGGTGGCGCCGTCGTCGAGGTGACGGGCCACCGGCCGGCCAACAATGGCCACGGCGCGCAGCGTGCCGGTCTCGTCGGCGGCGCCGACCGCGAAGATCTGTCCTGCGGGCGGCGGGTGGTGACGGTGCCAGGCGCGCACGAAGTCCTTCGCCTCACGGGAGCGGACCGGCACCAGGTGCAGCGAGGTGTCGTTCACGCGGCCGTCCCGAAGTCGGACTGTGTCGGCGCGTGCTTCGCGATGGCGCGGGCGGTGATTGCCTTCGAGGCGCGGGCGGACGCCGTGGACAGCTCCTCCGCTCCTGGCTCCCGGTACCACGGCCGCAGGTCGAGCATCGCGGCCCGCATGCCGGTGGCGAAGCACAGCGCGGTGCCCTTGGGCAGGGCGCGGATCGCGTCGGCGGGCAGGATCCGTTCCTGGCGCATGCTGACTGAGGTCGACTTCCCGGACTCCGAGTGTGAGGTGGACGTGGTCTCCACGTCGTGGTCGCCGATCAAGCGGCTGAGCTTGTCCGCGAAGTCGGGGTCGTCGATGCCGGAGCCGATGACCTTGACGGTCGAGGCGGACCACATGGCGTCCATGCCCGCGTCTCCCCAGACCTTCTGGCCCTGACGGTAGGACTGGAGGATGGTGATCGGGATGATTCCGCGGCTGCCGAGGTGGGAGTACAGGTCCGGCAGGTCGCTGATCTTGCACACGTTGGCGGCCTCGTCGAGGATCGCCAACATGGGCGGGTCCAGGCGTCCGCCGGCGCGTTCAGCCTGGGCGGTGGCCGCGCGCATGACGGAGTCCGCGCACGCGGCGATCAGTGCCGAGGCCCCGCCTCCGCCGTCCTTGCTCAGCAGGAACAGCGTGTCGGTGGAGGTGACGAACTCCGACGGGCGGAACTCGGGAACGTCCTTCTGCGGGGTGACCCAGGCGGCTATCTCGGTGTTCAGCAGGGCGGCGGCGTACTGGCGGGCGGTCTCGTAGATGCCGTCGCGCGTTTCCGGGGGGCCCTCGACGGTGCCCTTGAGCTGTGCTGCGACGGCGACGAAGTCGTGGTCGCGGAGGATGTCGAGCGGGGTGCGGTCGGCGGGGAAGGCGAGCCACTGCATGATGTCGGTGATGGGCCGCTCGTCGAGAGCTGCGGCCAGTAGTAGTTGGGAGAGGATGTTGCTGCCGGCCTTGGACCAGAAGTCGCCCTGCTGGGAGGCGTCCACCGAGGCGGCGAGGAAGTGTCCGGCGAGCCGGTTCGCCCCGTCCAGGGTTGTCGCGCTGGTGAGGGGGTTCCACCACATCTCGCGTGCGGCGTGCGCGATCTGCTGGGGGTCCATGGTCCACACCTGCCCGACGCGGGAGCGGGCCTCGTATGTGGTGGTGAATGCGTCGCCTGCGGCCTTGTTCGAGGTCAGCAGGACGGGGCCGGGCGCGGCGAGCATCGAGGGGATGGCGAGCGAGGTGGTCTTGCCCGAGCGGGGCGCCATGATGGCGACGGCCACATCTTCGTAGCCCATGCGCACCTCGTGCCGGGTGTTCTGCAGGTTGCCCAGGAGGATGCCGGTGTCGCGGGCTTCGATGTGCTTGGCGTCTTTCAGGCTCGGACGCAGCGAGCGGGCTTTGTCGGTGATCGCCTTGGCCATCAAGGGCTCGATGTCCCGGGCCTTGGCCATGCCGGTGATCTTCTTCCGGCCGCCGCCGCGGTTCTTGTGCCGGAGCCACAGGGCGACCGCCGTCACCCCGAGGGCCAGGAGAAGCAGAACGGGAATGATGCGTGTCCCGATGAGCAGGGCGTTCTCCCCGGCCTCGGGCCAGACCTGCTCGGGGTGGAGCAAGGCGTTGGTCGGCTGGTAGGGGGCCCAGCTGCCTCCGGTGAGGGAGGCGGTGATGTTGCCGCACAGCCAGGCCAGGTGGGACAGGGGGACGGCGACGGCGAGCACGCCGAGCAGGAGGCGCAGGACAAGGTCGTATCCGTCGGTGTTGCTGCTGGAGGGGGAGGGGGGCAAGGGCTAGGTACTTCCAGGCGGGGACGGAGAATCAGCGCAGGCGGTGGCGCTCGGCCTGCGGCCGTTGCGGAGGGTGCGTACTCCTCGCCGGTGGGCCGGATCGGCGTGCGGTGAGGGAGCGGATGCGTTCTTCCAGGGCGCCGGCGACCTGCGTGGCGGGTACTTCCCGGTGCGAGAGGGTGATGAGGTCCGGGTTGCGAGTCGGGAGGCTGGAGGGGCCTGCGGAGCGGGGCACCGGTCGGGGATCGGTGAGCGCGGCGGTGAACGCGGTGATCAGGTGGGGTGGGGTGTGCTCGCTGAAGTGGGCTTGCCACAGGAGAGTCCGGAAGTCGCGGAGGGCGGTGTCGACCCACCAGGCCCCGGTTGTCTCGTCGGCCTCGACGCGGACGGTGCCGTCGGGTGAGGCGAGCCGGTGGTGGCTGTAGGCCGGAGACCAGCCCGCTGTCAGAAGCGGCTCCTGCGGATCCCAGTTGTCTGCTGGATCGGCCGTGGGATCGGTCAGCGCATCGGTGAACGCAGCGATCATCTCAACGGGGGTGCGAGCATCGAAGCAGGCGAACCAGGCGGGCCGGCCCGGCGCGGGGGCGTGCTGCAGAGTCCACCACCGTCCGTCGGGGTCGGGCTCCAGCCGCAGGAGAGCCTTCTGGTCGGGGCTGGAAAGCAGGACGCGGGGCATCAGGGGGTCGTGACCGAAGCTCCAGCCGCAGGCACGGTGGAGAGGGACGGTGATCCAGGCTGCATCGCCGCCGCCGGCCAGGTGACGCGGGGCGACGAAGTCGATGTCGACGTTGGCGGGGCGGTCGGGCATGGTCACCATCCCCTCGCACCGTGTCCGCTGCGCCGGGACGTCAGGGCGGGGAACTGCGGGCGCTTCGGCCGGGACGGTGCTCGGCGTGCGGCGGCCTGGATGTCGAGGATGACGCGGCCGTGGCAGGCCCAGTCGTCCAGATAGCTCCAGCACTCTGCGTGGTGCTCGTCCAGCGCGTCGACGTACGCTTCGCTGCCCGGTCCGGCGCCCTCGGGGAACTGGGCCTGGGTCTGGCGCCACTGCGCGTCCAGGGCGTCGAGATGGCTCAGTGCCTCCTCCAGGATGGTCAGTTGCCCGGGCCAGGTATCCCGCGTGAGGTGTGCGGGCAGGTGCTGGAGCTGGAGCCGGGCGGTGGCCAGCAATTGGCGGGCGCCAGGGCGGATGCCAGCGAACGCTGCGGCGGTGTCTGCGTCACGGACGGCGGCCCGGTAGCCGTAGGCGTCCTCGTCGAGGGGCCAGCCGTCCAGGTCAGTGTTGAACTCGGTGAAGGCGTCCCAGGACGCCAGGATCCGTTCACTGTGGCGCAGGTAGCGGTTGAGGCGCCGCAGTGAGGCGCGGCGGCCGTGGTTCGTGGTGCGGGAGATGGAAGCATCCTTTGAGGTCAGCGGCGGGCGGCCGGCTGGACGGCGGTGGTGGGCGCCGGGGCTATCGCGGAGGCGGTCTGCTGACGGCGCCCGGCGCGGGCCTGTGCTCGGATCGTCTTTACCCGGGCGGTATGCGCGTCGACTACCTGCTGTGGGCGCAGCGGACTGGGCTCCTGGACGGCTCGGTGGTGAGCGGTGCGGTCGAACATGCCGCGCTGCAGGGGCCGGAGGTCGGCCAGGGCACCGAGGAAGGCGCCGGCCAGGTGATCGGGAACGTGCTCATCAAGGTAGGCGTGCCAGATCCGCGGGCCCGGGAATGATTCGTCGCTGCTTGTCCTGACCTCGATGTGCCAGTACGGCCCTTCATGGAACTCACTCATGGCGCGGTGTTCGATGCGGCACCGTGCGTCCGGAGAGAGCGCTGTCCCGGCATCGTCGCGCTGCCAGCCTGCGCTGGTCACCGGCTGCCAGGGGTCCGGCTGGGGTGAGGGTGGTGTGATGAGGGCGTCGGTGAGGCCGGAGAGGACCTCGGCCGGCACGAGTTCACCGAACTCGGCGTACCAGCCGTAATCGTTGTCGCCGGGGGCGGCCCGCAGCCGCCACCAGGCGGAGGTGGCGGACTGCGGGTCGAACTGCAGACGGTAGCGGTGATCGGGGCTGACCATCACGATCTCGGCGCTCAGCGGGTCGGAGACCGTGGCCCATCCGGCCGCGGCCAGGCCGTGGGTGACGTGGCGGGCGTCGCCCGGACCGGCGAGGTAGCGAGGGCTGGTGTCGAAGAAGATCTGCCTAGCGTGTTTGTCGGCGAAGGCGTCGAGCTGGCGTTCGCTCAACGGCACCGGCTGCACCCCTGCTCGCTCTCGGCGTCGTCGTGCAGCGCACGCAGCTCGTCCAGGACGTAGTGGAGGGTGTGCTGGTCGGTCTGCTCCCAGGCAGCGGAGCGCAGCTCGGCGAGCAGGAGGTTGACGTGCGCGGTGCGGGGGATGGCCTGGTGCTCCTGGATGGTGCGGGCGAGGGCACGCAGGGCGTCGGCGAGTTGGACGGGCAGGCCCGTGTACTCGTCGAGGAGCGGCTCGACGAGGGTGAGGGCTTCGGCGGGGTCGGGGCTCTCGCGCAGGTACTCGGTGACATCCGACAGCGTTTCGGTCAGGGTGCGCAGGGATTCCGGGGTGGGGACGGGCATCGGGCTCCTTGAGACGGGGATTCAGGTCAGCGGCGGGTCCGGGCGCTGCCGGCCGGGGTGTAGGGACGGGCGGTGGCGCGTGGCCGGGAGCTTCCGGCGGTGGTGCGGGCCCAGGTAGCGGCACGGGCAGCGGTGATCCGGGCCTGTCGCCAGGCACTGAGCTGGGAGGGCTTGACGGAGACCGACCAGGTACGGATCTGGGCGCTGTGCGGGACGCGTCCGCGTGGGCGCATCACGGGGTCCGGGCCGGCGAGTTCGGCTGAGAAGGCTTGGACCAGGTGCATTGGCGTGTTCGGCGTGAAGTTGGCAGTCCAGCCGTTACCCTGCTTGTCCTGCGCTCCGGTCCACCACATCGCCGAGCCGTCGACGTCCTGGTGGTAATGCATCCATGCGGTGCCGTCGGGGCTGGTCGCCGTGTAGTCCTGGCCCTCGAACCGCGTGTGCCAGTTCTGCTCCTGCAGAGGTGCCCAGACGTTGGGGGCGTGTGCGGAGCGGGGGCGGGTGAGGGCGTCGGTCAGACCGGAGACGATCTCCACCGGAGTCTGCTGGCCCAAGTGCGCGGACCACTCGGCGTTCGCCCCGTTTGCCCGGCCGTGGATGGTCCATCCACCGGGCAGGACGTAGGGATCGTAGGCGACACGGACGGCGCGGTCCGGGCTCTCCATGAGCAGCGGGCCCCCCGTTTTGGACTTGTCCCGCCAGCCCGAGGCGCGCAAAAACTCCGAGACGTGCCGGACATCGCCCCCGCCGGCCAGGGCGCGGGGCTGGACGAGGTAGTGCTGCTCGGCCTGCTCGTCCGGCCCCCAGCCCTGCCACTGCTTCTTCTTCACCGGCGCCGCCGCACGACGAGCGGTGCGGGCGCCGGGGGCTTCGCCGCCGCAGTGGTGGCGGGCTGGGTGCCGACGCGATGAAGGGTGCCTTGGTGTTCGTCCAGGTCGAGGGTGATGTCGTGTAGTTCGTGCGCGGCGCGGCCCAGAGCGAGCCACACCTCCGCAGGGAGAGTGCCTTGCTCGGCCTGGTCCTTGGCGAAGTAACTGCCGGTGGCGACGAGGTGAGTGACGCCGCCGAGAACTCCGTTGTCCGGGTCGAGGACGCGTGCGATGACCTGCGCTGCCTGGGGCGGGGGAAGCTGAGAGAGGTGGTCGGAGAGCTGGCCGAGCTGGCGGGTGATCTCGTCGGCCAGTCTCACCGGGTAGGGGGCTGGGTGGGACATGCTCCTCCGGGTGCGTGGACGTTCAGTGGTGGTGGCGCTGCCCGACGCGTTGCGCCTCGGTGGGGACGGCGTCCGGGCGGGCGCCGGCCAGTGGGGAGGCGCGGTCGGGGCCGGCCGTGATGCAGGCGCGTAGATAGCGGCGGAACAGGGCGGTTGCGAGCCGGGGTTTGAGCCGATGGCTGATCGGTGCGGGTGTGCGTTCTGCTACGGGTTTCTCCGTGGAGTTGGGCGGCGGGGAGGTGGGCGGCCCCGGGGCGGTGCCGGGGCCGCCCGGGCTCACGGGGTGCGGCGGGCCGGTGCGGGGGCGCGAGGGGAACTGGCGGGCGCCGGTTGCTGCGGGGCAGGGCGGGCCGCGCGCCCGGAGACGGTGCACGGCCTGCTGGTAGAGGGCCTCGTCGAAGACCTCGGGGTCGCAGTTGACCGTGTATCCGGCCAGGAGCAGGGCGGGGATGGCGCGGTTCGCCAGGCGTTTCTGCTCCTCGGCACCGAGGTGATCGGGCACGGTGTGCCAGAGGTAGAGCGGCTCGCCTGTGGGGTATTCGTGGCGTTCGAGGCCGAGCTGTTCCAGCAGGTCGTGGAGGCCGGCGGGAGCGCCGGTGGGGGTGTCGGTGCGGATGGTGGTCGTCAGGGCCTTGATGTAGATCTCTACGTCTGTGCCGTACTCGTCGGCCAGATTGGCCATACGTTTCTTCTCCGGGGTCAGCGGCGGCGGGAAACCGGGGACTGTGCACGGCCCGCTGCCGGTGTCGGGGCCGGTGCGGTCACTGGCCGCTGCGCCGGGCGGGCGGCGTGGTTGCGGGCGTGCAGGATGACGCGGGCGGCTTCGCTCAGGGAGTTGGCGGTGCTACCGAGCCGTGCGATGGGCTCGGGTTCCTCGCCGGGCGCGGCGCCGTGTAGATCACTGGCGGCGATCCAAGCGCGGACGATCACTTCTCTCGTCAGGGGCAGCAGCCCGTGCACGGGGGCCGCGACCTCGGTCAGGACTTCGGCCATCTCGCTGCTGGTCTCGGCGGCCGAGGCCCGCTCGGCGAGTTGGGTGACGTAGCGCAGGGCTGCGTCACGGTCGCCGTCGGGGGCGGCCAGCATGTTCAGGGCGGGGTCGAGGTGGACGCTGTGGCCGGCGGCGAGCAGGGCGTGCGAGGCGGTGGTCGCCTTCAGGCGCTGCTGCTCGATGGGCAGGCCGTGCGGAAGACGGTGGTAGTCCCCGCGGGGCCCGGGAGAGGTGAGGAAGCCGCCGGTCCGCTGAAGGACGTCTGCTGCCTGCTCGGTGCCGCCGATGGCCACGACCAGACCGGTGCGGGGGTCCTTGGTGATGGTGACGTACTCCAGGACCCAGAAGTCGGGCTCCGTCTGGTTCATCGCGTCCTGGCGGTGGATGTGCGGGCGCCAGCGGGGGCCGGCGGCATGGAGGCTGGGGCGGAGGTGGGCGCGTGGCGTCCGGCGGGGTGCTGGAGGGCGGTGCCGATGCCGAGCGCGTCGAGCTGCGGGCCGATCTCGCGCAGCGCGCGGGCCTGAGCCTGGGTGTCGTCGCCACTCAGGCGGTAGATGCCGCTGTGCGGGTCCTGGATGAAGCCGTGGGCGGCGAGGATGGTGCCGGCCCGGTCGTCGGCGGCGGCGGTGGCGACGCTGCCATCCGGCTGCCAGGTCAGGACGACCCGGTCCGGCTGGGAGGGCTGGATGCCGTCCAGGGTGTTGTGCCGGACCTGGGCGAGCGCACGGTCGTAGCGGACGAGGAGATCGCCGGCGACCTGCTCGGCGCCGAGGAACGGGTCGTCGGGCAGGGCGATGCCGTTGGGCTCGGGGACGCCGCGGTACGCCTCGTCCGGCAGGGCGTGCGGGGCGACGGCGGCGAGGAGGAAGCCGTCGCGTTCGTCGTGCCGGTCGATCAGGACGAGCTGGGCGCCGTCGGGGCGGCTGAGGACGGCTGCCTGCTGCAGGGGGCGTTCGGCCAGGGAGGCGGCGACCAGGTCCAGGTCCCAGATGCGGTCGGTGAGGTCGGCGAGGTCGTCCTTGGCGTCGCCCGTCAGGTGGGTGCTGGTCCAGGTGTCGGGGAGTTCGCCGGCGAGGACGTCTGCGTAAGAGGCAAGGCGCTCGGAGTTGACGTGGTCGTGCATGGTGTCCTTGGGCAGTTGCAGGGGCGTTAGCGGCGCAGGTGGGTGGCACCGACGGGTGGCGGTGCCGGGGCTGGCAGGACACGCGGCGGGGGCGGGCAGGCGCACACCGCGGAGCGTTCGGGCTCATGGTCGGGAACCTGCTCTGTGCAGGCGCGGCGGCCGGGGTGAGGGGCGTGTTGGTCGGCCAGCCGTCCGCGGGTGTGCGCGAGGTCGGAGCGGATGACGCGGACGTATGCGTCGGCGAGGTAGCGCAGGCGCCCGGCGGTGTACGGATCGCTCGCGTCGCCGAGGCCGTCGAAGAACTCCGCCAGGGCGCCGAGGGTTTCCTCGAACCCGGCGAGGATGCCGTCGTGGGGCGCGGTGAGTTCGGTGAGGATGTCGGCTGCCTCGGCGGTGTCGGTGGCCTCGCGCAGGCGTTCGGCGAGGTGGGAGACCGAGGCGCCGAGCGTGGGATAGCTGGCGGGGCGGGCTTCGGTGTCGAAGCGCTCGTCGCAGTCGACGTGGTACCCGACGGCCCGCAGGCGCCCTACGGCATCGGTGGCGAGACGGGACTCCTCGTCCTCGGTCAGGCCGGCGGGGGCGCGGTGGTAGCTCTCGTGGAGGCGGACGACAGCGACGAATCCCGCGCGCTGGAGAATGCTGTGCGCCTCAGCGTCGCCCCCGCGGGCGAGGAGTTCGCCGGAGTGGGGGTCACAGCGGATGTCCAGCAAGCGGCCGGTGGTGCGGGGCAAAGAGACGTTTCTCCTACAAAGATCGGTGGGCGGTGCGCCGGGCCGCAGCCGGTGCGGCGGCGACCCGGGGCTGGGCCAGATGGGCCGCAGTGGCGTACAGGTCCTGCTGAATCGCATGGAGGCGGCGGGCGATCAGCTCCAGACGGTGCGCCGTGTCCGTGCCGGCAGCCCCCGGTTGGCGGGCGATCCGGTAAGCGGTGTGCTCGGCCAGTCCGCGGACCGTGGCCAGCGGGCCGGCCTGTTCGTCGGCGAGCTGCGTGAGGACGCCGGCGAGCTGCGCCGATGCGCTGGGGACCGTATGGGCAGCGGACCACTGCGTGGTGCCGGTGCGGACGGGGAGCAGGTTCAGGTCCTGCTCGATGCGGCGTGCTTCGTCCACAAGCCGTCGCAGGATGTCGGCGGGAGGGGTGCGCCAAGTGCCGTCGAGGTGGATCAGGGTGGCGATCAGGTCCAGACGTCCGGGCTGGCCCTGGACAGCGATCCACCGCCAGCCGTGCTCTGCGGCACCGGGTACCTCGATACCAGCGGCCCGCGCGAACCGGTGGGCAGTTTCGGACCACTCGGGACCTGTCAGCTCCCGGTCGTCCGGATGGAGCCGGACGTCGAGATGGAGGATCGCGTGCCGGTCGTCGTCCGGGCTGGCGGCGAACGGATGCTCCAGGTAGGGATCTTCGAGGTGCTCGGCCCACTCAACCGATGTCCAGGTCCTCTGCTCGTCGTCCGGGGTGTAGTAGTCCAGGCCCGGCCAGTGGGCGACCACGGTGTACTCCGTCAGGCCCTCGTTCGGGGAAAGGGGCCGCCCGAGCGCCTCGGCCAGCGGTTCGCGCGGCGAGTGGGCCCTTGCATGCAGGCGGGGGATCACGACGTCGCCCCGCTCGACGTGCGGGTGGGTGACCGGTGCTGATGAAGGTCGCGGGCTGCACAGAGCAGCGAGCGCTCGCGGACCAGGTCGGCGTGAACCGAGATGTCTCCCGGCGGCAGACAGTCGATCGCCCTGTCGATGGCGCTCAGCCCCTCGTCGTACCGGCCCAGCCGGCGCAGGGCACCCGCCACGCGGAAGAGGACGATCGGGTCGGTGCCGGTGGCGAGGGCGGGCCGGGAGCTGAGGGCCAGACGCGCGGGCTGCGCGAGCTGTTCGACGAGGCGCTGGAGGGTGGGGCAGCGGAAGTCGAACCGAAGGGCGCTCAGGTACAGATGGGCCAAGGTGCGGGTGGTGACCGGATCGCGGTTCGTTGCGTGGACATCCTCCGGGGACAGCAGGTCCAGGACGCTGCGGCCGGCTGACCGTGCCGCCCAGGCAGCATCCGCGCACACCTCGGCTGAGGTTTTCCAGTCGGCCCGGATGCCGTGGAGGTCTTCGGCCAGGTGCAGCGGCCAGGAGGGATCGTCCGGCGTTGCGGTGGCTCGGGCCCTGGCCTTGTGGAGCGCAGCGGCACGGTCGGGGCGGTTCATGGGGGGAGTCACCGGCCGCCCCTGCTGTCTGCGGTGTGCACGAACTGGCCCAGAGCGGTGGTGGTGTACCAGCCGCAGTCGATCAGCTCGTCGCGGCCGGCGAACCGCGTAAGGAGGGCGTCTTCCATGGCCCGCAGGTAGATCAGGCAGTCCGGGCAGCGGCGCGAGAGGTGCACGAGGTAGCGGGGGTGAGCGGTGACGTAGGACTGGGCACCGCCAGTGGGATCACGCAGTCGCCATCCGTCCTCGTCGGTGGGGGTGTGCCAGGAGGGGGCGACGATGCGCATGGAGTCTCCCCACAGTTCTCCGCCGGCCACCCCCTTGAGGACGACGACAGTGTCCCCGGCCTGGAAGTGGGCGTGGGTGATATCTCGGGTGGGAGTGAGCGGGTCGGGGGTGAGGGCGGTGACGGGGGTGGGTTGATGGTCCCAGGACGGAGGGAGCACGCGGTTCCTTCCACGCGATGGCTGGCGGGGTGGGAGCATCAATAGTCCGGAGGAACGCCGGTTTGGCTAACCGGCGTTTCCCGGCTATGTTGCCCGCCGTCAGCGGAACGGGTTCTCAGATCCGCGGTCCGCCTCGGTGGCTGCGTCGAGGAGTTCGAGCAGGTCAGTGCCTTCGGCGTCGCGCTGGTCGATCCACCATCCGGCACGGGTGATAGAACGGGCCTTCTCCTCCAGCTCCGCCCAGTCCGCCTCGTTCCAACCGCCCTCGACCACCAGGGCGGTGTGCGCGGCCGTCATCAACTGATGGCGGGAGCGCTCACCCCAGTCCAGGGCCTTCTCCGGGCCCTCCAGTTGCGGCATGTCGAACTGCTTGGCCCAGGTGGCGGCTGCCTCCTGCTCCTCGGCGCGCTTCGCCGCGAGCCACTCCTGCTTGGACTCGGAGTCGGCGGCGCGCGCCGCCTTCCAGCAGTCGGTGCAGTCCTTCGACGCGAGCCAACGGGCGAAGCCGGCCCGCTTGTCGGCGGGGCGGTTGGACAGGTCATGATCTACCCGGTGGGAGCAGGCGTGTTCCACGGTCCAGTGCGTACTCACCCCCGGAGAACTCCGTTTGATGGGTGTCACGTTCGAGGTCGGGCTGCTGGTCTGGGGCTTCAAATCGAGTGCCTTTCGTAGTGGTCTGGAGTGCTTGGCGGTGGTCTCGGGGATGCTTGCGCCTTCTGCGTCGTCTCAGCGGGTCCTGCGGATGGCGTCTGTGGCCGCCTTGGCGATGGCGGCGGGAGCGCTGGAGGGCTGGGGCAGGTGCAGCAAGGTGGTCCCCGGCAAGTGGCGGGATTCCGCGCTGAGGGTGAGCTGGAGTACAGCGCAGCCGGCGGTCGTGAGCTGCTTGACGCGGGTGACGGCTTGAGCGGTTTCGTCGCTGCCGTACCGGGCGTCGGTGACGATCACGAGGAGGCGGCCGGCGCCGGGGCGGCTGAGTTCGAGGCCGTGGTCGAGTGCGTCGATGGCGTCGCCGAGGTTGTGGTGGCCGCCGGTGGCATCGAACGTCGTCACGCGCTCTGGTGCTCGGTGGGTGGGTCGGGTCAGCGCGGTCAGGTGCCTGTCGTAGGCGATGGTGGCGGTACGGGAGTCGGGGTCGGTCAGGGCGGCTGCGCGTGCCACGATCCAGGCAGCGGACGCGACGGGCGCGCAGGCGGCACGCATGGAGCCGGAGACGTCGACGGCGATCCCCACACGCAGCGGTGGGGTGGGGGAGTTCCGGCGGCGGGTGTGGGTGAACGGTTCCGCGGTGGGGACCGACCCGGCCGCGCGCTGAGCGTCGCGGGCGAGGGCCGCGCGCATGTTGAGGCGGCCGGGCGGGGTGGGGCTGGTGGTCCGCTCCTCGGTCCGCTCGCGGTAGGCGGCGGCACGCAGGGCGCGGCTCAGGCGCGCGGCGGTACTCTGCTCGGCGGCGGTGGGCCTGCGGGTGCCGGTGACCGGGTTGCCGGAGGGCGCCGGTGTGCCGTCGGGGTTGACGGTGGTGCCACGGGCGTTGAACACCGACTTGGCGGTGGCGGCGGCTTTGCGTCGCTGGCCGGCTCGCTGGGCGCGGTCCTGAGCCTGCGCCTTGGACCGCGACGCCATGGCGTTGGCCGCTGCGTCCTGTGCCGCGAGATCGGCCGCGTCGGTGGCTGCCGTGCTGTCCATGACGACCCCCACGGCGCTGGACAGCAGATCGGAGAGGCCCTCCGGCACGGGCAGGGCGGGGGCCGTGGCGTCCAGAGCGTCGCACCATTCTTGGCCGTGCGCGAGCATGGTCGTGGCGTCGTGGTCGGCGCACTGGTGAGCTGCGGTCCAGATGCGGGTGAGTGTGGCCAGCAGGTCTGCGCCCAGCACCTTTTCGCACAGATCGGCGACGGCCCGGGTCTCGCCGGCGTCCAGGATGCCGACGTCACGGCGGCCGAGGATCAGGGCCGCCACGACGGCGGCCTGCTCGATGCCCTGGAGGGTGGGGTGGGCGATGTCGGGCATGACCAGGGTCCGGGCGCTGGTGCGCAGGTACGTGCGGTCCGTGGGCCGCGTGATCAGGTGCGCGCCTTCGACGCGGCTCTCCTCCAGCAGGAGCGCGGCCTCGACGACGCGGGGGTTGGCTCCGGCAGGCTGTGTCCAGACGGAGTGGGCCGCGTGCGCGGCCTCGTGGACGAACACTCCCCAGGCGGCGGGATACCGCTCCTCGTCGCCCACGATCCGCGGATGGATCTCGTGGGGCTGAAGCGGGGCGAACAGACGGGCGTCGAACTCGACCTCGCCCAGCGTGGGGAAGTAGGCGGCCGGTGCGCCGCTGCGCGTGCCGGGGCGGCAGGTGACGAGGAGGTCCTGGCGGCCGGAGAGGGCGACGAGCCGGTCGCCGAGTTCGGCTCCCACGCGCAGCCACGCGGCCGGGGAGGAGCGGGGTTGCGCGGGCGGGGCGCCGTCGTCCTCCCAGCGCGCGAGGTCGGCGTCGTCGTCCGGCGTGGTGGCGGGGGACTGGACATGGTGGTGGGCGCTCATCGCGGGCGGCCCCGGTGTGTGGAGCCGGTGCTGCCCGGGGGCTGCCGGGCAGCCGAGGCGGGGAGCTGCTTGCCGAGGGTGAGAGGAGCGATCTTTTTGACGCCGACAGCCTTCATGACGGCGTCGGCGACGGCGTCGCGATCCTCCACAGGAGCGATGCCTACCAGGTTCGCGAGCGCGGCCTTGGTGCCGAGGACGGCCTCGGTCTTCTGGTAGCTGAGCAGTTCCCGCAGTTGGGGGGCCCAGCCCAGCTCGCCGAGTTCGACCTGACGGGAGAGGTGTCGGGCGACCCGGACCACCCGGGCATCGATCCTCAGGGCCAGGGCGAGGTCATAGTCCGTGCCGATCTGGATCTGCACGCTGAACCGGCTCGCGAGCGCCTCCGTCAACACCGCGCCGTGGACGCCGGGATTGTGGCCCGCCACCACGTAGAAGCCCGGCTCGGCCTTGATGGTCTCGCCTTTGTGGGCCTTGATCTGGATCTGCCTGCGCCCGTCCATCGCGGGATACAGCGCCGCCAGGACCTTCGGTGAGATCAAGGTGGCATCGTCGATCAGCAGGGCGCGGCCCTCGGTCATCGCGGTGACCAGCGGACCGTACTGGAAGACGTAGGCTCCGGCGTCGTCCTGTGTGTACTCGCCGATCAAGTCGCCGACCGTGGTGTCGCCGTCGCCGGCGACGGTGAGCAGGTCCGGGAACGCCGCCTCGACCAGACTCGTCTTGCCGGTGCCCGGAGGGCCGTAGAGCAGCACCGGCACGTCGGCGTCGCGCAAGCGATTCAACGCCTCGACGTCGGGCAGATCGGCCAGCTCCCGGGGGTGGTAGAGCTGGCCCCCCGCGCGGCGGATCGGGCCAGTCTGCCTGGGCGTGGCTGCTGCGGTGTAGGTCGTACGGGCCGTGGCCGCCTGAGCGCGGGGAGAGTGGGTGCCCGGTGGGCTGATCACAGCGGTCTGCGCGGCGGCGGCGGTTTTCCCGTTCGCGTGGAACTCCGGTTGACCGGTCCCGCTTTGGTCGGCCTCGCCGCGTCGCACCAGGGTGAGGGCGGCGTTGCGGACGGCGCCGTGGGAGTGGCCCAGCTGCCTGGCCATGTCCCCGATAGTGAGCTTGTCCGCCGGCCGGTCGGCCAGCAGTCGGGCCACCTTGGCCCGTAGTTCGCCGCCCTTGGTACGCGCTGGTCTGGTAGGCCCGGGTGTGGTCAAAACGAGAACCCTTCAACAGGTGTGGGTGGGGGAGGAGTGGGCGATGGGCTAAAGAGGCCGGCCGCCGTCGGCGCTCACCGGCCGGCCGAGGGCTCGGTCCAGGGGCACGGGATGGCTGGCGATGAGCAGCTGGCTGGCTGGCGAGCAGGCCCGTTCGTGAGCTCGGTACCGGGTCCCGTTACTCGGCAGGCGCAGCCGGGCGTTTCTTCGAAGCCGTCCTGGAGCAGGATCCGCCGGGCGGCGGCGTTGTAGCCGGTGGTGGTGATCTCGCCGGTGATGGTGTGCCGGATCGGTATGAACGGCACTGCTGGTGCTTCGGGCAAAGCGGATCTCCTATCGGTGGCGGGCGGTCATGCTGGCGCGGGGCGGCGGCGCGGGCGGTGTGGTGCCCACGGCCGGGCGAGGGCGGGTGCGCAGCACGGGGGTGCGGTGCGGGGGCAGGACGGCGACGGTCGCACCGAGGTCTTCGGCTGCCTCTTCGACTTCGCGGGTGAGGAACTCGATCTGCCGGCCCAGCGCTGAGAGGCGGGCGGCGATCTGGCGGCCCTGCACGGTCTCCAGGGCGCTGGCGAACTGGCCGCTCGTCTCAAGAAGTTCCTGCAGGCGGACCATCGGGCCGGCGGCGTAGCCCCGCTGGGCAGCTCCCAGGAGTGCGTTCGATGCGTCACCGGCACTGTGGCCTTCGACGACGTCGCGGATGAGGTCCTGCAGGGACAGCTCCGGGGCCGGTGTCGGGCGGTTAAACCGCGGCCCGGGCCCTGTCGGTCCACAGCTGCTGATCCTTGTCGGTCAGCGGAGCCCTGTGGTGCTGGCCGTCGCGCTGGCCGGCGAGGTTGCTGGCGATCGGGCTGTGGTCCGCCCAGGCGGTGAGGTGCGGCCACAGGGTCGCGTGCTGAGCACGTTCGGCGGGGGAGCCGGGCGCGGCCGGCCGGTCGAGGGCCCGGCGGATCTCGGCGGCGGACGATGCCAGGCCGTCCAGGACGGCCCGCCACCCGGTCAGGTACCGGGCGGGCGGCAACTCGTCGAGCGCGAGTCGGGCGGCATCGAGGAGAGCCTCGGCGTGCGGGGCGAGGTGGGTGGTGTACGCCTCCAGCGCCGCCTTGTCACGGTGGGCTCGTGCGGCTGCGGCGGCGTCTGCGTGGACGGTGCGGCCGTGGCGGTCGCGTGTCATGTCGAGGGCGGCATCGGTCTCGCAGTCGATGACGGCCATCCGCAGCCGGAAGTCGCGTGCTTTGCTGGCCAGTGCGGACGCTGTCGGCAGCGGACTGTCGGGGGCCGGGCTGTTCGCGGGTGTCATCGGGACCGCCCGGCGGCTGCGGCCGTCAGGTGGACGGTGGGAGCGTAGGTGGGCTTCGGCGGGATCGGCCGGGCCGACGGCGGGGTGGTGGTGGGCGGTGTGGAGCGCTGCGTCGTTCGGCCGGCGGCGGCCTGGGCGAGCCTGCTGCGTCGCTCCTGGAACCCGTGGGGCCGGACGGGGCGCAGCGAGCCGGTGGAGAGGGCCGGGTTGAGGCGGATGTCGGCCTGCACGGTGTAACCGTGGCGGCGCAGGTCGTGGACGGCCTGGCGGGTGCGGCGGACTCCGTCGCGCTCGGGCTCGCTGAGGCGGTACAGCCCGGGTTCACCGGGGACGGGCTCGAACTGCTCGCGCTCCAGGAACCAGTGGGCGAGGTGCTGGGGAATCGAGGAGGTGAAGGAGGCGACGAAGCCGTGTTCCTTGTGGTCGCCGAAGGAGAAGTGGGTGTCAGGGTGCAAAGGGGCGGAAGTCTCCGGACGTTGTCGGGGTGGAACGGTCAGTGGCAGCGAACCAGCGTTCCTGCCCGTCGGCCCGGTGAGGCGGCTTTCGGCGATGTCGGCGGGAGGACCCGTGGCGGGAGGGGTGACGCCTAGGCCGGGCTGGAGGGCAGTCGTGGTGCTGGCGCGAGCGGAGTGAGGGCTGGCATGCGGTCCTCGGCCACGTGCAGGACCTCGGAGAGGTTGCGGATGTCGGCGGCGGCGTCGGCGAGGTCGAAGGACAGGTCGAAGCCGTCGTCTTCCTCGGCTTCCTTGGCCTTCTCCCCGGCTGCTTCGAAGAACTCGCCGAGCTGCGCCAGCAGGCCGTCGGTGGGTTCCAGGATCTGGTGCAGCAGGGCAGCGGCATCCGCTGGTGACTCGGGTGCGTTGAGCCGGTCGGTCAGATCGCGCAGCGCGTCGCCGTAGACGTAGCGGGGCCAGGGTGTGGTGTGCTGGGGACACTCCGGGCCTCGGGCGGGGCTGACGGCTGGGCTGGGGGCACGTGTGAGTTTTCGTGGGGCAAGACGGGGTGCGGGAGCAGCCCAAGCTGGGCGAGGCGGTGGTCGAGCGCCTCGATCAGGGGTTCGGCGCTGCCGCCGTGGCGGGCTTCGGGCCGCTGTGGAGCACTGGGATCGACGGAGGGCGCCGAGTCGTAGATGACCTCGAACAGCGTCTGGTCGTCGGGGTGCTCGCGAGTGGCGATCCAGCCCCCCGGCTCATCGGGCGGTCGCTCGGAGGGCGGGTCGTGCGGCGGACTGATGATCAGGTAGCTGTCGTCGGGGAGCGAGACGCGTACGTTGTAGGTGCTGAGGCCGAATTCGATGTCGCACTGCAGCCCGCGTGCCCGCAGTGGAGTGATGATGTGTGCGTGGCGACGCCACAGCTCCCGCCACCCCGGCGTGTGCACGTTGCGGTGGTCGGGCAGTGGCGCGAGCGGTACCGGGCGGGGTTCCGGGGTGGTCGTTTCGTCAGCGGCCATGGCTCCTCCTGCGGCTGCCGCCGCTTGCGGCCCGCAGGTAGGCGTGCGGGTCGTCCGGGCGCAGGGGAGAGATCAAAGGGTGTGCTCCTTCCTGCCGGCGGGCAGAGAGGCGACGGCTGTGGCGTCGGGTTGGTCCGGAGTGCAGTGGGTCAGGGCGCGCACGGGCACGGCCGATGGAGAAGAGCTAACGGCGAGGCGCCGGGCCGCTGGTGGGGGGAGCGGGCGGCAGGCCCGCGGTAGCTCCCCGCGAGGCGTCGGCTGGCGCGGTGGGGGCTGGGGCTGGGTCATATTCGGCGCGCAGCCTCTTCAGACCGGCTTCGTCGGCGAGGGCCAGGACCGACAGCGCTCGGCTGGCCGCTGTCATCAGCAGGTGTGAAGGTGATCCCTTGGCCGCGTCGCGGTTCTCCTGCTTCCACCGGGCGGCGGCGACGAGGAAGTCGCTCAGGACGCGCAGTGTAGGTTCGGCGGCGTCCAGGACGTGGTCGGTGACCGCGTCGATCTCCGCTGGGGTTCGGGCTGCGGCGAGGGCGTCCAGGTATGGGGTGAGGTCGGGCGCTGGCCAGGGCTGGTCGGGTAGGGGGTGCGCGGCGCGGAAGGGCTGTGCGTCGCGTCGTGCCCACCGCTTCAGGTCGCTGCGGGTGGCGAGGTTGTACCGGGCGGCTTGGATCTGGTCGGCGTCGCGGCCGACGTTGTCGTAGAGCTCGAAGTCTGGGTCGCGGGAGATGATGCAGGAGTCCTTCGGGCTGGTGCGGGCTGCAGGTCGTTGCGGTCGAACTCCGCCGGGGTGGCGATCTGCCGCACGAACAGTTCACGGCTCCGGCGCGGTCAGCGGTGGAGACCGCCAGGCCGGGACGGCGGAGGCTCCGGCGGTCCCTCCCAGCGGGTCAGAGGCGCAAGGAAGCGCTGAACCTTTCAGTGCATCCGGGCGTCGGTGTCGAAGAGCGCCAGTTCGTGGCTGTGCAGGAGGTGCTGCACGATGAAGGATCGGCCGGCGACCTTCCACAGGCCGCGCCCTCGGTTGAGGTGGGCGATGGCGTCCATCTCCACGGAGGTCAGGCCGAGCAGGGAGGCCGCGGCGTGGAGCTGGTCGGTCTCTTGGCGGTAGATGATCCGGGTGGAGCAGTCGGCGAGGAGGCCCTCGGCCAGGGCGCGGCCCTGTGATCCGACGTCGCCGGCGGTGAGCAGGTCGGACAGCCGGTGGATCACCATGAGGTTGGCGATGCCGAGGCCGCGGCTGAGCTTCCACTGAGCCTGCATGCGCTGCAGGAGGCCGACGTGCCGCATCAGGCGCCATGCCTCGTCGTACACGATCCAGCGCCGGCCGCCGCCGGGGTCGGAGAGGGCGGATTCCATCCAGGCGCTCGCGCAGGTCATCGCGAGGACGAGGGCGGTGTCGTCTCCGGATCCGCCGAGGCGGGACAGATCGATGGTGAGCATCGGCGCGCTCGGGTCGAAGGCGACGGTGGAGGGGGCGTCGAACATGCCGGCCAGGTCGCCGTGAACCAATCGGCGCATGGCGTGGGCCAGGTCGCGGGCTGCGTCGCCGAGTTGGCCCGACATCATCCCGGCGGCCTCGTCGAGCGCGTTCGGGTTGTTGAGGGTGGCGGCGATGTCGCCGAGGAGCGGGGTGCGGTGTGTGTCGACGGCGCGGGTGACGACGGAGTCGAGGGCGACGTCCAGGGCGGTGTGCTCCATGGGCATCAGGTCCCGGCCCAGGACGGTCCGGGCCAGGGAGCCGAGCAGGAGCAGGCGCCGCTTGCGGATCTCGCCGACCCAGTCGGCCTCGGCCACGCTGTCCGGGCGCGGGGCCGCGTCCAGGGGGTTCAGGCGTCCGGGCAGTCCGGGCCCGAGCGCGACGGACCGGCCGCCGAGGGCTTCCGCGACCGGAGTCCACTCGCCCTTCGGGTCGCACGGGACGTAGACGCGGTAGCCGAAGGCGACCGACCGCAGCGCGAAGGACTTGGCCAGCGCGCTCTTGCCCTGGCCGATCACACCGGCGAGGAGCAAGTTCGGGTTGGTGAACCCCTCGACCTTGCCGTACAGAGCGAACGGGTCGAAGACGAATGACGCCTCGGCGTGGACGTCGCGTCCGATGTAGATGCCCTCAGCGCCGAGTCCGCCTTCGGCGAGGAAGGGATAGGCGCCGGCCGCGACCGCGGTGGTCATGCGGTGGGCGGGCAGCTTCAGCCGGTTCCCGCGGGCGGAGGCGGGACCGGGACGTCCGCTCGGTGGGTAGAGCGGGGCGGGCATCTGCTGCTCGGGGCAGATGCTTTCGCTCTGGTGGGCGCTGGCTTCGGCTCGTGCTTTGGCGGTGGCCTCGGCGAGCTGGCGGCGGGCGGCCTTGCGGCTGGCGCGGTCGGTGCCGTGGGGGGTGAACAGCGGGCTGGCGGACGCGCGGCGGGCGCGGCGGGCGGGCCGGTGGCTCATCGGGGGCCCTCGATTCTGCGGGTGGTACTCATCGCACGCAGGCTGTGATGTGCGGGCGGAGGTCGGTGGGGGTGGTCTTGCGGCGGACGACGTGTCCGGCGGCGAGGTGGCGTTGGCAGATCGTCAGCACGGGCGGGCCGTCGGGGAGCCGTTCCGGATGACAGGCGCTCGTCGCGGTGGTGGCCTCGGTTGTGCCGGGCAGCAGGTGGAAGGCGGCGTGGACTTCGGTGGTGGCCTGCCAGAGCCTGGTGTGGGCGGTGGCCAGGTGGCGTCCGGCGGCCGGGTGCAGGGGCCGGGTGTGGTTGGCGAGCCGGTCCAGGAGCTGGAGCAGGGCGGTGAGGTGGGCGTGCAGGACGTCGAGGTGCAGACGGTCCACGGGCCGGGGCGGGTCTGCGTCCGACGGCGCCAGGGATCGTGCGTGGTAGCGGATGCCGGCGCTCGCGGCGCGGAGGTAGGGGTGCGCGTCGTCGGGGCGCGGGGGAGAGGTCAAAGGTGGTGGTCCTTCCTGCCGGTCGGCAGGGCGGCGACGGGCGTCCCGTCGCGGGTGATCCGGAGGGCAGTGGGCCAGGGCGCGCACGGGAGCTGCTGGTTCACAGGGCGGTGCGGGCGAGCGGGAGCGCGGAGAGGGCGAAGGCGTCCGGCTGCTGGTAGTTGAGTCTGCGGAGGTCGACTCCGGAGGTGACGGCGTGTGTCTCGATCTGTGCGCAGGCGGCGTCCAGGAGAGCGTCGGTCTCGGCGGTGACGGTGACCAGGCCGGTCAGCGCCACGTCCGCGTGCCCGGCGATGAGCTGGCGCTCGCGGGTTTTGACGTCGGCGTACTCGACGGAATCCTCTTCGGAGTCGACCTGCCCGCGGCGGGCGCGCTCGTTGGCGTCGGCGATGATCGCGGCCTTCTTACGCTGGACGTCTCGCAGTGCGGACTCAAGCCCCTGCGGCACGTAAACAAGGGACAGGGTGCGGCGCACGCCGGCCGTGAACATGATCCCGTGCAGGAACCCGGCCCCCATCTCGGTTCTCGGCCAGTTCTCCACCCAGTACGTCGCGTGCCGCGCGCTGTCGGTGGCGAGGCGGTCGTACTCCTCGAACTGCACGACGGGACCGGCGGCTGCAGGGTCGGCCTCGGCACTGCCGGTCTCGGACCACTGCTGGAGCGCGGCGAGCGCCTTGGGGTCGTAGGCGGTGCGGATGACGGCGGCGATCTCCCGCGCGCTCAGCCACCCGGTGACCAACAGGCCGGCGTTGCGGGCGGCCTGGGCGATGGACGCGGTGGTCTGCTCCATGACGGTGAACGCCCCAGGCAGCCCTCCCCCGGCTTGCGAGATCAGGCGCCGGGCGGCCCTGAGGTCGAGGGAGATGGCGAGGTAGGTCTCGTGCGGAGCGGCGGCCGGGCCGGCCGAGGCGACCAGTTCGGAGTAGATCTGTCCGGCGACGGGGGCCTGGGGCTGCCCGTTCTGGGTCCAGTGGCGGGTGAGCGTGTCACCGCTGTCGGGCACGGTGCGCTCCAGCACCTGCACGGTGGCGACGTGCCCGGTGCGGGCGATACCTGCCAGCGCGCGCCCCCAACTGCTCACGTTGTGGTTCTGGGTGGCCGGGTCGAGAAGGGCGAAAGCACGGCTGCTGACGCGGGCGATGGCGGTCAGGGTCTGCTGGTGCGGGTCGTGGACAGCTGCGGCTCCGTTGGCGGAATCGCCGGGGGTGACAACCTTGAGGGAAGCGGCGGTGCCGGGAAGGTGGAGGACGCCGTCCTGCCGGGGCCGAGTGACGGGCCGGGCGAGCCAGAGGGTCTGGCCGGTGCGGCGGCGGAGCGCGTACCGGGTGACGATCGGTGCCCAGTCGATGAGGGAGCGGCCGTGGCGGCGGATCGCGACGAGTGCACCGGATGCCGCCCACAGCGGTGCCAGGGCAACGGCGCCGAGCAGCCCGGTGGAGATCACCGTCACCAGCAGCAGGGCCAGCGTGCAGGAGACGAGGACGAGCTGGGGCAGGGCGAGGCCGAGGAGGATGCCGCGGCGGCTCCGGTGCGGGAACTTCACCGTGACCGGGGCGATAGAAAGATCAGTCATGAGGGGCGGGTCCTGGAGGCGCGGGTGGAGTCCGGGGGCGGGAGGTGGTGTGCGCGTTCCGCCCTCGGGAGTCGGGCAGGGGTCAGAGGCCGGTCGGCGGCGGCGGAGCCGACCCGCTCGACGCGGCGCCCTGTGAGCCGGAGGACGGGGGTGCTCCCTGCGGAGGCGGTGTCGTCGGCGGAGTGGCCTGCCACCCGCCGCCCTGGCCGGACGCGGCATTCGCGCCGGATCCGCCTGGACCCGGGCTGCCTCCAACCTGGCCACTGGTGTCGTCGGACACACTGGTCGGCGCGGGCTGGACGGTCTTCTCCAGGCCGGACTTGACGGGGCCGCCGCCGGGCGAGCCTCCCGTACCACCGCCCTGCGAACCGTCCTTGTCTTCGCCGCCGCCGGTCGGGTCGGTGGCGACGTCGCCGGGGAATCCGCCGCCGTCGGGGCCTTGCGGTGCGGCACTCCCCATGGCGGCAGCGCCACCTGCTCCGGCTGCGGCGCCACCGGTTCCGGCGGTGGCCGCGGCTGCGGCGACCTTGCGGGCGGCCTTCTCGGCGTGGGCCTTGGCGATCTGGGCCCCGGTGCCACCGGCACGGTGGATGGACTCGCCGTCGGTGCCGTCGGCTGCCCAGTGCACGAACTTGAAGACCGCGTACGGACACAACAGCACCAGGACCATGATCACGATGCCGGACATGACGTCGGCGAGCGCGGCGATGCCGTCATTGGCTTCCGTCTTGCCCATTGCGGCGATACCGAGGACGAAGATGACGGTCATCAGGAGCTTGGAAACGACGAGGGTGGCGGTGGCTTCGATCCAGCCCTTGCGCCAACGTCGGGCGACCTCCCAGCCTCCGCCGGCGGAGGCGAAGACGGCGAGGGTGACCATGACGAGGATGCCGACCTTGCGGACCATCATCACGCACCAGTACAGGACGGCGCCGATGGCGGCACCCAGACCGGCGACGACCGCCACCAGCCAGCCGAGGCCGGCCAGACCGGGGATCTGGTTGACCTTCACGATGCGCCGTACGGCGGAGGCGATGTCCAGTTGCGCGGCGTGGAACAGTCCGTCGGAGAGCGCGTCGACTACTTCGATGGCGACTGTGGTCAGGGCGATGGCGCAGAAGGCGAACAGGACGCCGCTCATGGTGCCGGTGAATGCTTGTGTCAGTGCTTGTCCGTCGCGTCGGATGGCGGCTCGGACGAGCTGTGCGCAGAAGGTGGCGACCAGCAGGACCAGGCCCAGTGGCAGCAACATCTCGTAGTTGTCGCGGAACCATCCGGCGTTGAGGTCCACCTTCGTGGTGGTGTTGACCGCCTCGGCGGCCAGATCGGCGGATGCGGCTGCCAGTTCACCGGCAGACTTCGCCATCCAGTCACCGATGGCCTTGCCGGGGTCCGAGGCGAAATCGACGGCGTCGCCGACAGCGCACAGCTTGTCGGCCAGGGGGATGTCGCAGAAACCCACGGGGAGTTACGCCTCCTTTCTTGTCTCAGGTGCGGGTCACTGCGTGACACTGGGGGCGATAGCGGCCAGGGTGCAGTCGTGGTTTGGGCGGCACTGGACGGCGAGGGTCACGGCCCGTTCCTCGGTGCCGCCACCGCCCTTCTTCCAGCTGAGGGTCTGCTTGCCGTTGACGGTGACTACGTAGACGTACGCCTCGGTTATCGCGGACGGATCCTCGGCCAACGCCTGCTTGAACGCACCGGGGTAGTGGCCCTCGGTGACGTGGGCGGTGGCGTGCTGGTCCTGGTCGGCCATCCGCGACCACAGCACCGGGTCGGGCACCTGCCCGGCGACCGAGGCCCAGTCGGCGTACTTGGTCTCAGTGGTCATCCAGGCACGCATGCCGGCGAGCTGCTGGTCGCGGCTGGTGTCGCGGGTGTCGTAGGACCACAGCATCTGAGCCGCTGCCTTGGCGTAGGCGACCGGTTCGGCGATCTGCGGAGGCTTGGGTACCGACCCGTACCCGGAGGAAGGCTTGGGAGCAGCCTCGGATTGGGACGGGCTGCCCGTGGGAGCCGGTGGCGCGGCATCGGGAGTCTGGTGGCCGTTGCCACCGTCGGTCAGCAGGGCAACGACCCCGGCGAGGGCGAGCAGGACGGCGACAATGGTGGCGCCGATCGCGATGCGTCGGTTCGTCGACCAGCCCGAGCCGTACGAGGACAGCGAAGAGGCGGGGAAGCGTTTCCGCATCAGTGGACCTGCGATCCCAGGCCGGAGAAGAAGGCCACGATGCCGTTCGCGGCACCCAGACCGAGGGCGGCGCCGGCGGCGACGACGGCGCCCTTCTTCCCGTTGGCCTCGGCCTGGTGACCACCGGTGTGGTGGCCCCAGGCCCATACGCCGAGCGAGACGGCGAGGGCGCCGACGACGGCGATGATCCCGAACATGTTGATGCTGTTGACCACGTTCTTCAGCACGGCGAGGCCAGGCAACCCGCCGCCCTTGGGCGAGATACCTGGGTCGTAGGCGAGCTGGATGACGCGGTCTGCGAGAGGGACGGACATAGGCGTGGCAGGCTCCTTGCATACGCGGGCCAGGTGAGGGCCGGCGGGAAAAGCGAAGCGGAGGGGGACGTGCGCCCGGGGCGCGAAATTGGCCGCGGCGGCGGCTTGCCCCGACCTGCGTCGGGCAGAGGCGAGGAGAGCCCACTCCTCGGGCCGGGGCACGGCTTCGAAGCAGCCTTTTCTGCTCGGGGCCAGGGAGGG
Source organism: Streptomyces sp. SCSIO 75703 (assembly GCF_036607905.1). Classification (NCBI taxonomy): domain Bacteria; kingdom Bacillati; phylum Actinomycetota; class Actinomycetes; order Kitasatosporales; family Streptomycetaceae; genus Streptomyces; species Streptomyces sediminicola. Next base: position 1,668,589 of record NZ_CP144555.1, on the reverse strand, counting down.
CTGCCGGGGCGCGCTACTTCGGAATCGGCGGCTTCGGTGCCGGGTTCAACGCGTACGGGTTGGCGCAGTCGTAGATCATGTAGCCGCGGATCTTCTTGCCGTCGGACTTCCGGGTCACCGCACCGCGGGTGTACCAGGTCTTCTCTGCGCGCTTGTACGCGAACTGGTTATAGGCGACCTTGTCGTGCCGGTAGGCGATGCCCACGACGGCGGACTTCTTCGAAGGATCCTTGTGGACCTTGTCCGCCTTGCACGAGATCGTCGTGTGGCCCGTGTCGTGCGCCTGGGCTGTGGAGGCGCTGGCCAGGCCGCCGGCGGCAACAGCGAGGCCGATCGAGCTGGCGGCGAGGGCACGCCGGACGCGGGAGGGGATTGTCACGTGGATGCTCCGGGGGCAGGGAGATAGAAGGTGGGCCGTTCGACTCGTCCTGCTGGGCGGTTCGTCGGGCGAGACGGCCATCGCGGAGGGGGTCGGCCTCCGAGCCCGGCTATCGGGCAGACCACTGGCGAGGTATCGCGGCGATGGCGGCTCACGGGCCTACGGTCTGACCGGGATCAGAGGACGCGGCGGACGGCGAGAATGTCCCAGTCCTTGATCGGGGTGATCCGGACCGGTTTGGTGGTGCGCGGCGCCTCGATCACGAGGCCCTCGCCCATGTACATGCCGACGTGCTCAGGCCGTGCGGCGCTGCCGCGGCTGAAGATCAGGTCGCCGGGCTTGAGGCGAGCGGGCGAGACCGCCTTGCCCTCGTTGACCTGCGTGAACGTGGTGCGGGTGAGCGTGATGCCGGCATGGGCGTACGCCTGCTGCATCAGGCTGGAGCAGTCGCAGCGGCCCATGGGGTCGGGGCCGTGCGCGTTCGTGCAGGATCCGCCCCACTGGTAGAGCGTGCCGAGTTGGTGCATCGCCCACTCGATGGCCGTTCGGGCCTTCGGGTCGGCGTCCTTGGGGATCGAGTAGCCCTTGGGGACGCTCCCTTCGGGGATGCGGCCGAAGCCTGACCCGTCCTGGCCCGGCGCACAGCCGGTCGTGCTGGTCGAGGGCTTCTCGCCCTGGTTCGTGTCCTTGCCGTCCGCGTCATCGCCTGCGCCGGGGAAGGTCTTGGCGATGGCGCTCTGCAGCGCGGTGGCCAGGCTTTCCCACTGCGCATACGCGTCCGGAAGACCGGACTTCTGCACGGCTTGGGCAGCCTGGGTGACGGTCATCTGCTGCCAGCCGTCCACCTTGAGCAAGTGCTTGTAGAACTGCTCGGAGGCGTAGACCGGATCACGGATCTGCTGGGAGCTGCCCCAGCCCTGGGAGGGACGCTGCTGGAAGAGGCCGAGGGAGTCGCGGTCGCCGTAGTTGAGGTTGCGCAGCCGGCTCTCCTGCATCGCCGTGGCGAGCGCGATGATCTGTCCCTTCTTGGGGACGTCGAGGGAGAGGCCGGCGGCCACGATCGTCTGGGCATTCGGGACCTGCTCGGCGGGCAGGTCCAAGCCCTCGACGTGCACGTCTTTGCCGGAGGCGCCGTCGAGGATCTTGGTTACCTGCTCGGCGACCTTGTCGCTGTCGATGTCGCTCAGGCAGTCGCTGAAGGAGCCGCTGCTCTGCACGGCATCGGCGGAGGAAGCCAGCATCATGCTGGCGCCGGCGAGCAGGATCGGGGAGAGGAAGACGACGCCGATGCCAGCGGCGAGCCCCTTCAACCTGAGCGGACCGCTCGCCGGTCAGCGGGTTCGGGCATGGATGGGTAGCGAGACGTCATGAACGGCTCCTTGAGGGTGCGGTGTCCGGCGTGTCGCGTGCGCGAGGCGTGGTGGAAGGGCGCAGCGGCCGGGTGGGCGATCGGAGACGGGCCGGCGCGGGGCGAGTTGCCGCTCGCTCCGTGTGTGGCCGCGCCGTGGGCTAGGTGTGCCGGGGCAGGGGGGTACCTCCGTGAGGTGTGGCAGGGGAGTAGCCAGCGGCGGTGTGCGCCGGGCGGTTCAAAAACAGTAGGCGCGGATCGGCGGTTGACCAAAAATTGCGGCGTGAGGTGCCGGAAACCGGCACCTGAGCACGGCACTTCTTGGTCGTCGGCGGATTCGGCTCTACAGTTTTTGGACTCCCCCCTCGCCTTCCTCCGCCTGTGGCCATGGGCTCTTGCATGCCCGTTTCCGGCCCGCGAGGACTCCTGTGCGAGGCGGGGGTTTCCCTCCGCGTTTCCGCACCCGAATTGGGGTTCCTCTTTGCCTTTTTCCCTGCATCAGGGCGACGCTCTGGCCGTTCTCTCCGGTCTCCCGGACGGCTGCGTCGACTCCGTCATCACCGACCCGCCGTACAACAGCGGTGGCCGGACTGCGAAGGAGCGCACCACCCGCTCCGCGAAGCAGAAGTACACCTCCGCCGATGCGAAGAACGACCTTGCCGACTTCACCGGCGACAACATGGACCAGCGGTCCTACTCGTTCTGGCTGACGCAAATCATGACCGAGGCCCACCGGCTGACGAAGACCGGCGGGACCGCGCTGCTGTTCACCGACTGGCGTCAACTCCCCACGACGACAGACGCCATTCAGGCCGCCGGATGGCTGTGGCGCGGTGTGCTGGCCTGGCACAAGCCGCAGGCAAGGCCCCAAAAGGGCCGGTTCACCCAGAACTGCGAATTCATCGTCTGGGCGTCCAAGGGGCCAATCGACGGCTCCCGGAACCCGGTCTACCTGCCGGGTATGTACTCGGCTTCACAGCCCTCAGGGTCCAAGCGCCAGCACATCACGCAGAAGCCGGTCGAGGTGATGCGCGAGCTGGTCAAGATCAGCCCCGAAGGCGGCACAGTCCTCGACTTCTGCGCCGGCTCCGGCTCCACGGGCGTCGCCGCACTGCTGGAAGGCCGGGACTTCATCGGCGTGGAGAAGACCGAGCACTACGCGTCGATCGCGGCCGACCGGCTCACCGAGACGATCTGCGCAACCCTCACCAACGACGTGGTTCTCGCCGTCTGATCCGGGCCCCCTCCTGCCGCCAACGCAACCGGCTCCCTGCTGAGCCGCCGGCGGAGCACCGCCGGAGCGGACGTGTGATTTCGCTGCCCGGTCCGTGCAGGACGCTTTCGCCCTTCCCTTATCCCGTGTCTCGTAGGAGGCCGAACTTTCAATGTCCGAAACCGCAAAGCACTCCGGCGATGGCGAGTTGGAGCCGGTTCGCATTCCGGATCCGCAGCTGGAGGGAATCGAGGCGAGCGTGCGGCGGCTCATGGAGCAGTCGGCGCAGCAGGCCCAGCAGCTCGACCACCTCGCATCCGCGCCGGCGCCGAGCGGGTCACCGTTCGCCGCGTTCGGCATGCCGGGACTCGGCGGGCCTCCAGCCGCCGCTCCGCCGGAACCCCGCCCGATCCTGGAACTCGACGGGGAGGAACGGGAAGACGAACTCGACGCCCTCTCGGACTGGGTCGACGACTTCTTCCTCCCTGTCTACGGGGCAGAGGTCACCACCGCGGCACCCTGGTGCCTACGGTGGCAGGAACACGACGACGTCGTGGCCTGGCTCCACGCCCTGTGGCTCGCCTACCAGCAGCACAAGGACCCCGAAGCCGGGCTCTCCGGACTGTTCGTGTGGCACCGCGACTTCCTCACCCATGCCGTCGCCGCAATTCGCGCGCCGGGCGGACCGCTGTCGGCCTGCATGACCTCTCCCGACCGGCCCGCGCACCGTCTCCTGCCCGGCCCGCCGCCGTCCGTGCGCACCGAGACGGCGGCCACGGCGGATGGCGCCGGTACCACCGAGCAGGATGAGCCGGCGCCATGAGCGCGGGAATGGGAGAGCCCGCCTTCGCCCTGAGCTTCGACCCTCGCGCGCTGACCGATCTCCTACAGGCCCCCAGCGAGATCCGCGACCTCACCCTCGCCTACCTGCAGGAAGTGGTGAACGCGCAGCGCTCCGGCCTGCGCCTCGACGGCGACTTGGAGGGGTACCGGAAGCTGTTCGTGGACCGCCGCAAGGACTGGCGCGTCGTCTACGGCGTCCGCCCGGCGCCCGCGGAATCCGCCCACCCCAACGAGATTCACGTCGTCGCGATCCGGCCGCGTGCGGGCAACGACGTCTACGACGAGGTCGGCCGCCGCCTGGGGATGACCCGCCGGCCGCTGAGCGCTCGGACGCACGCGGCCCGCTCGCGTTCCCCGCAGCTGACCACCCGTGCTTCCGTGCCCCGGCCCGGTCCGCCGCCTGCCGCACTGCCGGGTCTGCCCCGTCCCGCCCTCAACCCCGCGCACCATCCCACCCGCTGAACGCACGGAGCGTCGCCCATGCCCCGTCAACCTGCGCCGACACCCGCCCGGCGTGCGGTCACGCAGCTCGACCACCGCCTCGAAGCGGTCACCGGCCACGACATCGACACCCTGTGGACCTACCGCGACCGCGGCGCCCTCGACGAACCACACGCCCAGCTGGTCGATCGGCACCGCACGCTGACCAACGCCCAGATCGGCGTCACCTTCTACCTCAAACTGCTCAACCGGCTCACGACCGGTGAGTTCCCTGTCGACGGCGCTCTCTTCGTACGCATCGACCGCACCGTGGACCAGCTGGAGGTAGCCACCGAGGCGCGCGACGCCGCCGTCCAAGAGGTGCTTGCTGCCCTGGAGCCCATCGAGGCCGCCACCGCAGCGCCGACGCCCGACGCACCACCGCTTTCGACCGATGACCGGGCGGCACTGCTCGCCATCGCCGGCGGTGCCAAGCTCCACGAACACCTCCTGACCGGCCGCGTCTCCGTGACCGCCTCCTCCGGCATCCGCATCCCCTATCCCCAGATGCAGCAGCTGGAACGCGCCGGCCTGATCGTCCGGGACACCAGCCACCCTGTGCACGCCGGCCAGCCCGTCTTCCTCACCGACGCCGGACGAGCCGCACTGCTCGACGCCCGCCGGACTCCCACGACGCATCCGCCGACGAGCCCGGCTCGCCCCAGCGCCTCGCCGTCCACTCCCGCGAAGCGGCGCTGAACTCCACCGAAAGGCTCCTGTTGACCCCCACCGAACCGGCGCCGACCTCGAAGATCATCCTTCACGTCGACTTCGAGTTGGACGACCTCAATGCCGACGAGGAGAGGCACCTCGACTTCTACCGCAAGGTCGCCGTCCACGAGGACATGCTCGTCCCCCTCGCCGAACACCACGATGGCCCGAACAGCTACTACGTGCTGTTCGACCGCACCGCCACCTGGGGACACCCCGGCATGCCCCAGGTGCTCGCCGTGCATCTGCAACGGGACTACGAGAACCGCACCTTCAGCTACGAGCACGCTCCGCTGCCGCTGCCCGCGATAGCGCAGTCGTGGCTCATACACCGCGGCTGCCCGCACGACGCCATCGGCCTCGACCCCGAGCTGGGACCACCACCGGCGGACGAGGCTACGCGAGCACTGGAGCGACGCCTCGTCGGCGACGGCGACCGTTACGCCATGGGCTACTCCTACACCAGCGACGACCCCAACGACATGGTCATCGTCGTGGTACTGCGGCCACGGGACGAGCAAGCCCCCAGCCCCTTCCGCGTGGTGGTCGAGGAAGTCGATACCGAGACGTGGACGCACACCCTGCGCGAGGGCGGCTTCGACACGGCCGGTGAGGCCCTGAAGTGGTGCAACGACCGCCTCACCGGCGAGGCCGGCCCACTCCCACCGGTCCGCCCGACAGCCACCACCAGCCGTCCGGCTCAGGTCACCAAGTCCCCCGCCCCGCGCCCGCCCGGCCGTACACGCTGAGCGCTCAGCCCGACGCGGGCGGCGCAACATAGCCGACGATCGCCGGTTAGCCAAACCGGCGATTCTCCGGACTCTTATACAGCCGCCGGGACAACTCCCGCGGCTCCTTCCCTGCATTCCCTGTGCCTTCACGGAGGTTTCTTCCGCATGCGCTCCACCCGAATTGCCATATCCGCGGCGATGCTTGGCGCGCTCGCGCTGCCGGCGCTGTCCGCCACCCCCGCCAGCGCCGCGACCGTACCCACCGCAGTAACCGCCACCCCCGCCGTGAGCTGCCACAACCGGCCGCCGCTCCCCTACACGGTGCACGCCAGTGCCGTGACCATTCGGTCGAAGACCAGCTCGAAGTCCACCGCGCTCGGCGTGCTCTACAAGAGCCACGCGTTCAGCGTGTCCAAGAAGAGCGGCAACTGGCTCTACATCACGGACAAGACGACTGGCGTCAAGGGCTGGGTCTCCGGCACGTACGTCTACCGCGACGTCCGAATGTGCCTGGCCTGACAGAGCCCAGCAGGTGGCCGTAAGCGGCTCAGCCACTGGGTACGGCAGCCCCTCCCACCCCAGGGATCGGCCTTTCCAGAACAGGAGATTTCCCTTTGCCCGATGGCATATCCGATGAGTCTGAGGATGTCGTGGGCGTGCTCACCGAACGGATCGAAGCGTGCTTCGACATGGGCATGGACCAGTTGAAGGCCGCGGTCGCCGCCGCGCCGACCGCGAATCCCGATGCCACCGACGTCGTCAAGTGGCATGGCCTTCTCGTCGAGGCCCAGTCCGTGCTGGAGCGTGCGGAGGACGACCTCCTCGCTGCGCTGCAAACCCAGCCCAGCGAGATCGACGATCCGACGATGGGCCTCGCCCACCGGGTGAACGCGGCCGTCACCGCCCGCGACGGCCGAGCCATGGTCGTGCGCTGGCTCCTCGACCCGGACGCCCCGGGGAAGAAGGACCTCGCCGCCCAGCGCCTCGCCCGCCTCCGGCCCCGAACCGGCCCGGCGGTGCAGACCAGCGCTCCCCACCGGCCCGCCGGCACAGCCGCTCCGGCATCGGCGTGGCGGCCGGCAAGGACCGCCCGATGAGCCGGGACAAGGCCAGCACCATGGACGCCGACCTGCAGAAGGTCTTCGGCAACCCGCTACCCGAGCTGTACGAGACGGCTGCCAGCCCAGGTGCCTCGCCCGCGCTCGCCCGTGCCCTGGAGCTGCGCTCGTTCCTGGCGCTCACCGAGGAGCAGGTCGCCCGCGTCCGCGACCGCGTCCACGCCGACATGGATCCCGACCGCGACATGGACGAACTGTCGGCGGACAAGCTCCGATTCGACGCGCAGTGGCTGGAAGCAGCACTGGAGGCCCGCGACGGCTACCGCGCAGCCCTAGGCGAGCTGCTGCGCACCATGCCCCCGCCCGCCCAGCAGTCCCGGCCCGTACGAACGGCTCAGCTCAGGGCCACCGCCACCCTGCCCCCGTCTGCCGCCCCGGCACCCCAGCGTGCCGGGGCGGCCCGGGCCCGCCGACCGTGAAAGCCCCTGATTGCCCCACCTCACGTCCACCGACATAGCCGGACGGATAGAGGACCTGTACGGCGCACCGCTCGCCGACCTCGAAGCCCACGCACAGGACCAGCCACCCGGCATGCTCTCCGCCCTGCTCGGCATGCACGACACCCTCGCCCTGGCCGAGCGCAGCATCGACTTCCACCGCGACCACCTCACCCGTCTCATCCACCCCGAGCAGCAGATCGGCCCGCACGAGGTCTCCCACCTCCTCGACGGCATCCGCCGGCTCACCGAAGCCGTCGCCATCCGCGAGACCCAGGCCAAGTCGGCCGCCGCCGTCCTGCAGAGCCTGGTCCGCGTCCCGGCCTCGACCTCTGCCTCCCCGGCTCCCACGCTGCCTGCCCCGGCCGCGCCCCTTGCGGCGCAGAGCGCGGCACACAGCCGCTGACCTGCAGGCACCCCCCTTTCCTTTCACCCAGGAGTTCCTCCCTTGGCCATCACCGCTCTGCCCCCCGATGCCGATGCCGACATCGCCCGGGTCACCGAGGCCCTCGCCATGATCACCCCGCGCTGGAACGTGAGGATCCTGCTGGCCCTCTCCGGCCCGCCGCTGCGCTACAGCGAGCTGGCGGCCAAGGTGTCCTGGCTGCAGAACGGCCAGCTCCACCCCAAGCTCAAGTCGCTGTGCGACGCCGGCCTCGTCGAGCGCACCGAACACACCGCACGCCACGTGACCTACGGCCACACCGAGCGAGCCACTGCCCTGCTGCCGATCCTGCCGGTGATCGTCACCTGGGCCGAGGAGCACTTGGAGAAGGCGGAACGCCCGCTGGCCGCCATCGAGCAGATCGAGGACAGCCTCACCCTGCTTACCCGGCGCCACGCCGCCGCCATCCTGTGGGTGCTCAAGTCGCGCGAGGAGGTCAGCGGCCGGGGTCTGGCCCGGATCGTGATGCCCAGCAGCGACTGGACGAACATCTATCCGCCGTTGCGGCAACTCGTTGCCGACGGTCTGGCCGACACCGAGGGCAACGGCCGGCCCTACCGGCTGTCCGCCGCCGGCGACGCCCTGGGCCCCGTCCTCGGCACGCTCTCCGCCTGGTCCGCCGGGCAGCCCCTCGACCAGGCGGCCCACCACCCCGTCTGGGGCCAGCCAAAGGCCAAGAGCAAGCCGAGGCCGTGGGTCAGCAGCCCATCACGGCCGGCGCCCGCGGCGCTGCCGCCCGCTCGGGCGGTTGGGTCGTCCCCGGCGTGGCACCACCGTGACCTCTTCTCGCACGCTATGACCAGCTACCCGACGGCAGCCCTCCCGGCGGGAGGCCCGCGCCGATGAGCACCCCCTTCGCCTCTGCCGCAGCGCGCCACGCTGTCGACGTGCTCGCCTCGTGCTCCCTGATCCGTCTGGTCACCGAGATCGACGACAACGGCGCCATACCGCCGCGACGTCTGGCCGGGACTCTGTCCGACCTCTCCCCGCACCAGCTGCGAAGTGCCTCCGACACGGCCCGCACCTACGGTCTCGTCCGGGTCGCGCCCGGCACCGGCCTGGAACTGACCGAATCCGGGCGGGAACTGGCTGACCTGTACGACGCGCTAGCCCGGTGGGCGCGGTGTCACTCGGTCCCCGCCGCCGTCTGCGAGTTCAGCAGCCGTGTCCGGCATGTCCTCGGCCTGCTGGCACCATCGCTCACTCCTGGGGATGCCGACCGCCCCGGCCCTCTGGCCCCTGTGCGCCCCATCAGCGTTGAGGCTGAGTCGGAGCTGGCCTGTGCCCGCACGTCTTTGATCCAGTGGCTGATTAGCAACCCCCAGGTGGCCAAGGCTGAGCCCGAGCGGGCCGCGTGAGCGCAGCGGTCACACCCCGGCACGCACGCCACACGGCCGGGCTGATGAGCAGCATCTACCTGCCGCGCACGGCGGATGCCTTGGCGTTCGCGATGTCCACCTACGGCATCCCGTTGCTCGTCTTGGCCACGACTGGCTCCGCCGTGCTGACAGGGGCCGCCTTCGCCCTGGAGTGGATCCCGCGCCTGGCTGCGTTCGGGTGGGCCGGATCGATCGTCGACCGGCGCGGCGCCTCGGTGGTCTTCCACCTCGCCTCCCTGGGACGGGCGGTGGTGCTCGCCGCTGGCGCGGTGTTCCTGTACCTCTTCCCATCCGGCACCGTGGCGAGCGCGACAGCGATGGTGCTCGCGGCGGCGACCGGCGTGCTCACCGAGTTCAGCTACATCGCGACCGAGACCGCCGGAGCCGCCGCTGGCCGCCGAGCCGGACCCCGGGCCCACCGTGTCCAGGCCGTCCTGCTCGGCATCGACCAGACCGCGACCTTGGCCGGACCGGCGCTCGCCGGCGTGCTGCTGCTCGCCGGGCCGCCGTCGATGCTCGCGGTGGTCACCGTGCTCTCGCTGCTCGCCGCGCTGCTCGCCCTGCGCACACCGCCCTCGCCCGTTGCCCCGGCCCGCGCGCGAAAGGGGCGGCCCGGCGCCGGGCTCGTCACGGGGTGGCGCACCATCCGCGCGCTCCCCGCGCTCGGCTGGCTGGTGGCCGGGCTGACCCTGTCCAACCTGTCTATCGGCCTTCTCCAGGCAGCCGGTCCGGTGATCGTCGTCCAGCACTTCGGGCAGTCCACTACGGCCGTCGGCCTGGTGTGGTCCGCCGCAGCGGCAGCCACCCTGGCGGCCGTCACCATCTGTCGGTTCGTGCTGGATCGCCTGGGCCTGTGGCCAGTGGGAGCCGCCTGCTCCGCCATTGCTTCGCTCGCCTGCCTCGCCGCCGCCCTGGCCCCCGGCTACCTGTCCTACCTGGTCATGGTCGCGGTCCTGATGGCAGCCGATGGCGGCCTGGCGGTTGTCTTGCGCACCCTGCGCTCCCGCCTGATCCCTCCAGAGGCGTTTGGCAGCACCCTGTCGGCCACCATTCTCATCCTCCTGCTGCCCTTCCCGGTCGCCGGCGTGCTCACTGCGCTCACCCCGCCCGACGCGCTGGGACACGTCATCACCGCCTGCGCCGCCCTGCAAACCCTCGGCCTGTTCTGCGCCTTCGCCCGCCTGCGCACCGACCCTGCCCTGCGCACCTGACCCAATTGTCCCCAGCCCGTGGAGAGCTGCGCCGTCGCCGCGCCGCCTGAACACCCCCTTTTTTTCCTGCCCTGCCGTCCCTCGATACGGAGAAGCTCTCTTGCCCGCTCGCCCTGTTGTACTTGTCGTCGCTCCCGGAGATGTGAACTACCGCGGCTACTGCCTTGAGCAGGTCGCCGACGTCTACGACATCGTGCTGCTCACCGGCACCGAACCCTCTTGGGAGGAGCCGCACATCACCGATCACGCCGTCGTGGATCTCAGCGATCCTGCCGCACTGCTGGCAGGAGGCCACGCCCTGGCCGGACGCCACAACCTCGCCGGCGTCATGACCTGGGACGAATGGAGCGTGGTCCCGACCGCCCGCCTCGCCCGCCAGCTCGGCTTGTCCACCACCGCACCCGAAGTGATGCAGGGATGCCGCAACAAGGCCACCGCTCGCTCGCTGTTCGCCCGCCACGGCGTGCCCTCGGCCGCTTCGGTGAGCGTGCGTACCCGCCAGGAGGCCGAAGCCGCCGCCGAACGGATTGGCTACCCCGTGGTGCTGAAGCCCGCCTCACACGCGGGTGCCATCGGCGTGCGCCGCGTCGACGACCGCGACCAGCTCACGGCCGCCTACCAGGCAGCCGAACGGGCTGCCGGTCAGGGCACCGAGAGCACCAGCGTCCTCGTCGAGGAGTTCCTCGACGGGCCGGAGATCTCCGTGGAGTGCGTCACCTACCGCGGCGCCACCACGGTGGTCGCGGTCAACCGCAAGACCATCAGCCCCCCGCCGCACTTCGAGCAGCTGGCCCACAGCGTGGACGCCGACGACCCGCTCCTGGAAACCGTCGCGCCAGCCGCCCGGGCGGCCATCAACGCCCTCGGCATCACCGACGGCGTCAGCCACATCGAGATGCGCCTCGTCGACGGCAGGCCCCGTCTCATCGAGGTCAATGCCCGCCTGGCCGGAGACATGATCGGCCACCTCGTGCGTCTCGCCACCGGCATCGACCTGCCCCGCGCTGCCGCCGATATCGCCTGCGACCGTGCCCCCGACCTCACGCCCACCAGGTCCTCGGCCGCCGCCATCCGGCTGCTCTACCCGGACACCTCCGGCACGCTCACCCACCTCATCTACGACGGGCCCCACCCGACGTGGCTGGACCGGGTGCACTACCAGTGCCGCCCCGGCGACCAGCTCCTCGTCCCCTCCGACGGAGGAAACCTGTACACCGGCCGGATCGGCTACCTCATCACCACCGCCACCACCGGCCAGCAGGCGCGTGCCCGCGCCGACCAGGCCGCTCGTGCCGTCACCGCGGTCCTCGACCGGACCCGCGGTACCCGCAGCACGGCGGCGTGAGCGCGGTGTCTGCGGCCGACCGGCACAGCCGGGCGCTGCTGACCTGCTACTTCCTCGGCCTCGGGGCCATCATGGCGGTGTGGGGTGCCCGGATGCCTGCCGTGCAGCAGACTGCCCACCTCAGCACCGCAGGGCTGGCCCTGGTCCTGCTGGCCGCCGCCATCGGCATGGTCGCCGGCCTCCAGATCGGAGGCCGCTACACGCGCCCAGCGCGGCTACCGGCCCTGCTCACCACTGGGTCCCTTGCCCTGGCCGGATGCCTCGTCCTCGTGGGCCAGGGAGAGAGCCTGTCCGCGTTGCTCGCGGCGGCTCTCGCGTTCGGCCTCGCCCACGGCGTCCTTGATGTTGCCGCCAACAGTGCGGCCGTCCGTTGCCAAACGGCCTTCGGTCGGCCCATCATGTCTGGTCTTCACGCCGCATAGTCCCTCGGCGCCCTGGCTGGCGCCGCCTGGCCGCCCTCACCGCCCAGGCCCCGCACAGCACCCTCTTCACCGCAACAGGCACCCTCCTGGCCGGCGTCGCGATCGCCCGTGCCGGTCACCCGAAGCCTGAGCGGCGCAGACCGCCCCGCAATGCGCGCCAGCGCTGGGAAGCTGCCTCTGCTTCCGTCGCCGGGAAGGCTCTGGCTTCTGGCCGCGCTGGCCGCAGCGAGCCTGCTGCACGCAGACCTTCCTGCCTCCAGAGGGCCTTGGCGGCGTGCGCCACCGGTACGCCACCACTGGGTCCAACGGTCCGGTCTGGCGGGTCTGGGGCGGATACCCGAGCGAGCCGCACTGGCAGGCCCAGTTCTCTGCCGCCGCGCCCACCACCCTCGCCGCGGCTTTCACCGCCTCGCTGATCTCCACCGAACCGCTGCACCGGGCCGTGAAGCAGATCCCCTTCCACACCCGTCGTCACCTCTACGTCCCACCGGCTGCAGCCCCGCAGCCGCCTAACCACATGCCGCCCGCTCTGCCGTCCGCACCCACCCCCTCGGCCGCGCCCGCTGACCTCCCCCGACCGATCAAGGAGCCTTCTTCCTCGTGCACGCACGTCTCGTCCGATCCGCCGCCGCCATCGCCGTCGCGGCGGCCGGCACCCTCACTTGGGCACCGGCCGCGAGCGCCGAGCCCACCGAACCGACCCCCTCAGCCTCCGCCGCCGAGACTCCGGCCCCGGACCCGGGCAGCGTCGAGATCACCACCAAGGACACGGCCGGAGACGCCCTGCCCGGCGCCGTGTTCCTGCTGCTCGACTCCGCCGGCCAGGAAGCCGGACACGGGAAGACCGACGCACAGGGAAAGCTGACCTTCTCCGACCTCGCGCCCGGCGTCTACCGGCTCAAGGAGACGGCCTCCGGCAGCCCGCTCCACGAGGTCGTCGTCGACCAGGACGTCATCGTCACCCCGGGCGCGACCACCCGGCTGACGATCACCGATCCCTTCAAGGCCGCCAAGGTCCTCCTGCAGGCCAAGGACGACAAGACCGGCAAGCTCCTGCCCGGTGCGACCGTGAACATCGGCACCGGCACCTCGACGCTGCTCACCCTGACCACGGGAGCCGACGGCACGGCCTCCGGAGAGCTGCCCATGTCGAGCCGGAAGGCCCAGTTCTGGGTCAAGGAGATCAAAGCCCCCGCCGGCTACGACCTGAACAAGCCCACCAAGACGTTCACCGCTGCTCCCGGCGACCCGGTGACCGTGACCGTCAACAACGCCAAGACCCCCACCGACTCGAAGCCCGAACCCTCGGTCAAGCCCACGCACACGCCCACCGACACCCCCTCCAGCCCCGGCAAGCCGAACAGCGGTACCGAAGGGGCCACTCCGTCCGCGTCGGGCAGCGACACACCGGAATCCGACTCCTCCACCGTCGCCGCCACCCCAGTTGGCGACTCCACACCGAAGACGCCGACGGGTACCCTCGCCCAGACCGGCGCTAACGCCACACCATGGCTGATCGGCGGAGCGGCCGTCTTGATCGTCGGAGGCGGAGGCGCCCTCATCATGGCCCGCCGCCGACCCGTGGACGACTCCAACGATGACGGCTCCGCCGAGAGCTAACCCAACCGACCCCATGAAGCCCCCGGAATCATTCGATTCCGGGGGCTTCATCGTGCGAGCGTGAACGGAGGCGCAGCTCCTTGGCTTGAAAACCAGTGACGGTACTTTGTTTCAGGCTGATGAATGTGCGCTCTACCGTGCTCTGAAAATCACCCTAAGGATCCGCTCAGCCCTCGCCCTCATCTGCGGATCAGGGTGTGCGAGTGCTGCGGCGAACAGTGTCGTGAGCAGGGCGAAGATCGGGCAGGATGTGATCGTGACCTGCGTTTCGAGTCCCATGCGAAGCGATGGTATCGGATGCCCACTTGCGGCTCGAGTTTCCTCTAATGTGCCCCCGAGGGGGGAATTGTGTTTAGGTAATAGAGTCACCTCGAAAGGATGGCTGGTCACGCGCATAAAGGTGCCCGGATTCTTCGCCCCGCCGCCGGAGTAGGGTGCAATTCGACTGTGACAGATCTCACTTAGAGCTCGTAACGCGATCTTGTTGAAGTGGCCTGGTAGGCCGTGACCGATGTGAGGATTCGGCCGTTCGGAGGGTGTGACGACCCGGCCGTGGATCGTGGACGACGACTTGTGGGCGCTGATCGAACCGCTGCTGCCGCCCTGGCCCGAGCGGTCGCCGGGGCCACGACCGGTGGCGGACCGGCTGTGTCTGCAGGGCATCCTGTACGTGCTCCACAACGACATAGCCTGGCAACTCCTGCCCTTGGAGCTGGGGTTCGGCTCTGGACAGACCTCCTGGCGCCGCCTGGAACGGTGGCAGCGGGCCGGCGTCTTCGACCAGTTGCATCGCATCCTGCTCGCCGAGCTGAACGCGGCCGGCGCACTCGACTGGTGGGAGCGTGCCGTGCAGGCCCAGGAGGAGCTGGAGGATGACGTTGCCGCTGCGCTGGGCGGGAACATCATGGCCCAGCCCGGCCGCAAGCTGGCGCCGGAGCACGAGGCCACACTGCCGCCCGCCGTCCGGCACCTCCCGCCGTCCCTGGACGACATCCGCGCCGCCCTGCGCCACGAGAGCGTCCGCGCACGGTTCAACCGGGAGTTCATGGACGCGATCCCGCCGCACTATCCGGCGCTGCTACTGCGATGGTGGGACATCGCCCGCCTGATGGCCGACCCTCGCGGCGATCGGGCCGTACGCGCTGTTATCAACGGCCGTCGCGCCTCGGACTAGGGCGTGCCGCAGGGCACTGTCATTGACCTGCGCTGTCTCACGGCCGCCTCACAAATGCAGCCGATATGAAGTCGGCCGTGAGAACGTGCAGCCGAACTTGAGCCCCCACAGTTGGCAGCGGTCAGTAGTTCGCCGGGGGCAGACAGGAAAGACCTCGGAAAGACTGGTCAACGGGCGCGAGCGCATGTCAACGTAGACGACCTTGCAAGTAACCCCAGGTCAGAGAGGTGATTGCCCGTGACCGTGGCTCCCCTGGGCCCTGGTCTCTCCACCACCGTCGAAGCCTTGCGCCTGCGTGAGTGGCAGCTCGGCCCCGGCCAGCCCACGCTCGTCACGGATCAGTTCTCCGCGGAGGACTTCCACCTCATCGTGGACGACCGAGCGGACGTGCACATCAGTTCGAAGGATGGCCGCTTCTACCTCGGCTGGTTCCCCAACGGCCGCCCCGGCACCGACGGCGAAGGTTGGACGATCGCTGTCACAGGCACAGCCAAGGTGCGCGGCTACCACCTGTCGTTCGACACTGAGACGCCGGCCGACATCGTCGCCGCCACCGTGGCGAGGGTGCTGGAGACCTCGCGCCGCCTCTGACAGCGCGGACGCTGACACGTAGTGCCCGCCCTGTGAGCGCTGGCCGTACCGAGGCCGGCCCAACTCCACCGCCCCCGTTTCCCCGAACCCCAGGAGGCTGTCCGTGACGTCCCCGGAGATGACCGTCGGCACTCTCATTGACCTGTTGTCCGGCTGCGACCGGAGCGCTCCGGTCCGCCAGGCCATGAACCCGTTCTTCCCGATGGCGCACCGCTTGGCGCAGGTCCTGCAGTCGGTCGACGAGACCGGCCGGACCGTTGTCTACCTCGCCGAAGGGCGGGACGAGGATGCACAGCTCGGCCACCTTCCGCCGGAGGTCGCCATCGCCCTGACCTGGCAGGGCCCCGTCCAGGCGCCCCCGCGCCGCCCTCGCCGCCGCGCCGGCGGCAACTAGACACGAACCGAGCCCTTGGAGGTGCCCCTGTACCCCGACCTTCCGCCCGACCAGTCCGCCCCGCGCGGCGGCCAGCCCGCGTTCTGGGTTGGCCCCCGGCACCTAGCCGGTGACGACGGACGGCTCTACGACGTCGTCGCCGACGCGCTCGCCGGCCTGGGCTGGACGAGCCTGACGATCGTCCGGGGACGGCACGAGCCGGACGAGGAACCGGAGGACCGCCAGGTCCTGCGCAGCACCGTCCTGCACATCAGCCCCGACGCCTTGCGTTGGGCCCAGTGGGGGCTGGCGGACGAACCGTTCCACCTGGGTGGGCTGCCGATCGCCTGGCAGATCTCCGCCCGAGCCGAGGCGAGCAGCCCGCTCGCGCAGTGGTCCGCCTACTTCACCCGTGACGTCCCCGGCGAGGCGGTGGTCGACTTCCTCGTCGCGCTCGACGCAAGCAACCAGCCTGCCGTGCCGCTCGCCGGATCTGAGCTGGTCCTTGACGCTGTCGCCGCCCACGGATGGTTCCGAGACATCGACCAACCCCAGGCGGCGACGGACCCGACGTTCACCTCGCACATCAGCCTCGGCGAGGTCCCGCCCCTCATCCAGGACGGCGACCTACGGGCCTTGCCCGCCGAGGACGACGAGACGCGACCGGCCGGCTGGCAGGCGTGGGCCGAGCCCGTGCTCGGCGACCCGCTTCTGTGGGTGGCCTCGTTCGCCGCCAGCGTCCCGCACGATCTCGTCGCCGCCTTCGCCGCCTCCCTCAGCTCGACCGCACCGGTCCTGCGGCGGGTCCTGCCCGAGGCCACCCAGGAGCGCCTCCTGCGCGCGCCGACCATCTAACGTCCCGCGCACCACTCTCGATGATCGCAGTCCGGCATCCTCCCAGTTGGGGGTGCCGGACTTTCTTGCTTACCGGGTGAAGTGGCCGGTCGGGTCGTCCATGCGCAGCCCATAACGCACTGCTGCCCCCGACCAGCGGTGGTCGGAGGCAGCAGCGTGACGCGCGCGCGGGTCAGCTCGTTGCCGTGGCCTTGGCAAGGGCCTTGTCGAGGTGGCGGTCGACGAGGGCCGGGGAGCCGGAGACGACCAGCAGCAGGTTGCCGTCGCGGATCGCGGTCTGCTTGACCACGGTGCTCCGGCCCTCGGCGATAAAGGTCAGGAGCAGGCTCCACCGCTCATCACCGCCGACGGTGGGTGCGGGCAGCTTCTGCGAGGTCACGTCGACCGGGGTCCCACCGGAGACGACCTGATAGGCCGGGCAGCCGGCCATGGCGTCGAAGATCCGGCCGACGCCGTCGGAGAGCTTGTTCACGCTGTCGCTGTACAGCTCCTCGGAGATCTCCGAGGAGCTGCCGCCGTATGTGAAGTCCACCTCCGCCTTGTGCGGGAAGGCGAGTGTGCCGCCAGTCGCCGCGTCGCCGCCCAGCTCGCTCAAGGCCGGGCAGCCGATGACGGTGACGTCGTCGTGCTGGGCCGGACGCTCCGGCTTGGGCAGGTAGCCGCTGCCGAGGTCGCGCGGGTCGAGCAGGCGGGACTCGAGCGCGGCCGAGGAGAGCGCGGCCGGCTCCTGGGCTGTCTCGGTCGGCTTTCCCGTACGGGAGGAGGAGGTCTGGTGCTTGGATCCGGTGGTGTCGGTGGAGCAAGCGGGCACGGCGAGGAGGGCGGCGGTGATGCCGAATGCGGTGGTGGCGACGCGAACGCGCATGACGGAACTGACCCCTTGGTGCTAGGCGACGGGTGGTCAGTGCGGGCCCGCGGGCCCGGTGGGGTCGTAGGAGTGGTGGTCAGTGCCCGAGGTGGCGCAGGCAGTCCTCGAACGTGGCGTGCGTCGAGTCCGCCGGCCCGGAGTGCCGGTTGTACCAGGCGGTGTCGATGCGGGTCTCCAGCTGCTGATGTCCGGCCCGGCAGCGCAGCCAGATCTCACCGCGGGTGGAGAGGATGAGCCAGTCCCGGTACGCGCCGCACTCGGCGCAGGCGGCCAGCTCACCGTCGAGGACCAGAGGCTGCTGCCACGGCATCATCCTGCCTTCGACCTGGTCGTGGCTCGGCACCCGCAGCTCCGGCGGGAGGAAATCGTCCACGACGGCAGCCGGTTCGACGGACTGCGGCTCAGGTGCCGGCACTCCGAAGCCGGGCGGGACCTGGCCCTGCAGCTGTGCGTGCAGCTCGGCGAACCGCTTCTGAGCTTCGCTCGGCTCCTTGGCCCTGCGACGTATCCGGTGAAACACCCTGGCGTCCTCCTCTACCTCGGCACCTCGTCCTGCGCGTTTCATGATCGTGCCTCACGCCCCCGTGGTTTCAATTCACAAACTCCACAGCCCCCTCCGGCCAGGTCAGCAGGGGCACTCGACCGCTCGTCTGCCCGGATGACGAGTGGGCCACGATGCGTGCTTAAGTCGCCGTGGCGGCATCACAACGGCGGCGATGCGGTGAGACTGCGTGCCGATATCCGGTGGGCTCACCGCGTCTGACGCGATGTCTCCTCTCCGCTGCGCCGCCTGCCGGGCGCGGAGGGTCTGGCGGCCATCCCGCGCGTCACGGACCGGTTCCCTGCGGTGCTGGTCTCGGGAAGCTGGGAGGCATCGGCGGGCAGATCGGCTGTCCGTCGCATCCGCCACACGAGCACGTCGCTGACGGAGTCCGCGGTGCCCAGTTCGCGCCGAGCGACAACGTCGGACAGGAGAGCGGCTGGGTCGTGGCCGGCGGCTTCGGCTTCCGCAATGGTTGCAGCCAGGGCGTACCAGCCGGGTTCGGCAAGGATCTGCTCGGCCAGCTCCGGCAGCGCCTCGCGCAGCAGCACGGTCTGACGCTGGAGCATCGGTCGGCTCAGACGCCGACCACGCTGGTAGAGCACACCGAGCGGCTGGGCCGAGGCGGCCCGGTAGGCGGTGCGCAGGTGCTCGGCGGCCCGGGCGGCGGCTTCTGCTTGCTGGGCGTGCCCCTTCCTGGCGTGCCAGTGCGCGGTGGCGGTGATCAGGAAGACCAGCATGTCGATCGCCATCGCCGTAGTGGCTCCGTCCTCACCCCGGCCGAGGGCCGGACCGCCCTGGACGAGGTCGCGGGCAGCCTGTCGCAGGGCTCGATCGTGCCCGCGTACGGCGCGGACGTGAGAGCGCGAGGCCCGTTCGAAAGCCGTTGCCGCGTCGCGCAGTTCGCGGCGGGTGTGAGCGGCAGACGTCTTCGCGAGTGCGTCCAGGACCTCGCCGACCGCGGCGATGTGGGCGGCGGCGACCCCGTCCTCGCCGTGTTCGACGACGAGCACGGCCTGCCACACGGCCGATGCCGTGCCGCGGCGCGCGGAGGCCGGACTGCCCGGCCCCGTACGAATCGCTTCCTCCCGCCGGGCCGCAGGCACATCCTGCGCATCACCGGACCACCGCTCGCGGATGCGAGGCAAAGACAGGTCGGGAGCCAGGCGCGCGCCAGGGTAGAACACCGGCTCGCCGTCCTTGTTCAGGTCGTCGGGCAGGGCGACCTTGTATCCGAGCAGGTCACCGGAGGGCGCGGCGCGCTTGCGGATCAGGAGGCCAGCGGCGGCGAGCCGGTCGAAGAACTCCTCGTCGCTCCGCGCTCCGCTCACCGCGCGTCGTACGGTTTCGCGTAGCTCTTCGCGGGCGGTGCGCTCGCGACCCTGCCGCATCGCTTTGTGGCGTTCGGCGCTGGTGGGCCGCTTCGCTGCGGTGCCGTCGCCGGGCTTGAGACGGCGCAGGCCCAGCTCCTTCTCCAAGCGCCGGGCCTCGGCTTGGACCCGGTTGGCGTCGCGGTCCAGGTAGGGCCGGTAGCCGTCTTCACGGGCGAGCGTGGCAAGTATGTGGATGTGGTCGTCGGCGTGCCGGACGGCGACCCACCGGCAGCCTGCGCCCTGGTCGGGGTCGTCGATGCCAGCGGCGGACACCATGCGGCGGGCAACGTCGCCCCACTCCTTGTCCGTGAGGATCCGGTCGGTCGGACCGTTGCGCACCGACAGGTGCCATACGTGCTTCTTCGCCCGCTGCTTGTCATCGAGGAGCGCGAGGGGCTGGTCCAGGAGTTGCTGGAGTTGCTGGTAGGTGGCCTGCGCGTCGCGACCGGGGTCAGGGGCGGCGTGGTCCCAGGACGCCACCAGATGCGGGTCGATGTGTTCCTCGGCCTTGCCGGGGCCGTAGAGGTAGTAGATCAGGCCGATGGTGCGCTTCCCGCGCTTGTGGATCTTGGGGACCATGACGGGTGGGATTCCTAGCGGTGTTCGAGGAGAAGGTCGGCGACGGCTTGTACGCGGGCGGTGGCCCGTCGCACGGCGGTCAGCACGGCGTCGAGGTGGGCGTCCGCAGGCTGGCTGCCGGAGTTGATGGCCTTGGCTATCTGGTTGAGGTTGTTGCCGACCTGGCCGAGATTGCGGCGGGCGGCGAATACTTCGGAGATCAGTTCGCGCTCGCCGGCGATGGCACTGGCGGCATGCTCGGGGTCATGGGCGGCGGCGAGTGCGCTGCGGGCGAGGAACGCGGGCAGGCTCGTACGGGCTGCTGCGGCTGCGACGGCAATGCGGTGCTTCTCGTCGTCGTTGAGACGCACGCTGCACACGTAGTTGCGCTTGTTGACGGAAGGCTTCGGCGAGCGCTTGCGTGAGGCGTTCTTCACAGCGCGGCGCTCGCGACGCGGTACAGGCTTCTCCTCTGGCTGCGACCCGCCCTCGGTCGCAGCCTGACGGTCCAGCACCCCCCGGTGCTGGACCGCTTCCGCCGCTTCTGGGGCGGCATTGGCCAAGACGCGCTTCCCCGTCGGGGAAGAGTGTCTTGGCCGATAACTTGCTCGCCCCGAGACCGTGTTGGAGCCGGGATCAGGTTCCGGGGTGGTGCCGTTCTTGGGTGCGTTCGTCATTGAGATTGGGGCATCGTAGAGCGGGTGCGGTGCTGGATGGTTGCGGCCAGCGCGAGAACTTCGGCTGGGCTGGCAAGGACGCGAACCGGTCTGTTGGGACGGTCCTGGACGAGCCACTGCCCGGTCGGCGTGAGGACGACGGCGTGGAGGAGTTGCCGGCGGACCAAGACGTCCGCCCAGGCACCGGCCTCGGCGGTGGTGGGCCCGGAAAAGCGAGGGGGACGAGGAATCATGGCGTACCTCCTAAGCGGGGCGGTGGCCCGGCGTGGAGCCGGGCCACCTTTACGGATACGGGCCTTGTGCTGGGATTTGCCGGTTCAGCCGCATTCGGGGCAGCGTCCGACGTGGCTGTTGAGCGCGCGGGCCATCCGCTGTTTCGCCGAGGCTGCCTGCTTCGCACTGGACTTTGCCGCCGGCCTGCCCGCATGCCGCTCGGAGTGAGCGAGCATGAATCCGATCTCGCGCTCGTACTCGGCGCGGACCGTCTTGAACTGGTGGCAGGTCTTCATCGGGTGGTGCTCCTCGTCGTCGTGATGTCCTCGTTCCGCAGCTCCTGGAGGACCAGGCCGAGTCGGTCGTTACCGACACCCGTCAGGCCCTGGCGGCGGATGATTTCGCGCAGCTGCACTCGGGTGATCGCGCCGTTGCCGTCCCGTTCGAGCAGGGCCGGCACATGGGGGCGCACCTCACGGACAAGCTGGCGCTCGGATTCACCCAGCTCGCGTGCCTGGCGCTCCGTCTGCGAGCGGGACCGTGCACGCTTGTCCTTGTTCTTCGTCCGGGAGGTCCTGGTCGGCTTCCGGCGAAGCGGGACCTTGTGTCCTCGGTCCTGGGTGGTCTCGGTCCCGGACTGTGGGGCGGTGGGTCCTCGGTCCTGGGTGGTCTCGGTCCCGGACTGTGGGGCGGTGGGTCCTCGGTCCTGGGTGGTCTCGGTCCCGGACTGTGGGGCGGTGGGTCCTCGGTCCTGGGTGGTCTCGGTCCCGGACTGTGGGGCGGTGGGTCCTCGGTCCTGGGTGGTCTCGGTCCCGGACTGTGGGGCGGTGGGTCCTCGGTCCTGGGTGGTCTCGGTCCCGGACTGTGGGGCGGTGGGTCCTCGGTCCTGGGTGGTCTCGGTCCCGGACTGTGGGGCGGTGGGTCCTCGGTCCTGGGTGGTCTCGGTCCCGGACTGTGGGGCGGTGGGTCCTCGGTCCTGGGTGGTCTCGGTCCCGGACTGTGGGGCGGTGGGTCCTCGGTCCTGGGTGGTCTCGGTCCCGGACTGTGGGGCGGTGGGTCCTCGGTCCTGGGTGGTCTCGGTCCCGGACTGTGGGGCGGTCGGTCCTCGGTCCTCGGTGGTCTCGGTCCTCGACTTCGTGATGCTCGGTCCCCGATGAAAGTCCGGTTCCTGAGCTGCTACTTCTCGCGTGCTGTGGCCGGTCCTCATGGCCGCTGCGTCCCGCGCTGCGGCTTCCGGGCCGGCGAGTTCGGTCCCTGGGACCGCACCGTCTTCAGAGGGCTTGGTTCCCGCGGCCGTTCCCGTTGCGTCGCCCTTGGCCCTTGCGCCGACCTCGGCTTCCGGGTTCTCGGGGACGGGGCCCCGAGGAGCCCTCGGTCCTCGGTCCCGGACCGGCTCGTCGGAACCGTCGGGACCGGGGACGGTGGCCGGCACATCCGATGTCGGCTGTACAGGGACCGTAGCCGCCGATGTGCTGCTGTGCGCCGGGCACCAGGGAGAAGGGAGCGGGACCGTGGCGAGCGCCAGCGCGTGTCGCCGAGCGGCGAGCTGGTCGAGCAGCTGCGCCCGCTGGTGAGGATCGGTTCCGACCGAAGCCCTGCCGACCGCCTTCGACAGGCGTCGCGTCAGCCGCCGGCCGCGACGGTTCCGCTGCTGCTCGGGTGTGCGCTCGGCGAGGCGGGCGGCGAGGGTGACCGCACGGGCGGTGGCCCGGTCCCGGGTGATCTGCGCGGCGTCGCGGTCCCGCGCGGCGATGCCCAGGCGGGACAGCAGTCGCTCGCGTGCCTCCCGGCCCAGGACGGCGAGCAGTCCGTGCGAGGCTGCACCCGGGGTGCGCAGGCGCAGTTCGATGCCCATGGCCAGGTGCCACAGCATCGCCGCCATGACCGGTCCGACGAAGGCGCGGACCGTGCCGCCGATGGGGCCGCTCTCGGCGTAGGCGGGGATCACCTGCACTGTGGTGATCACCCAGACCAGCGTGCCCGGCAGGCCGGGAGCGCCCTGGACGGCGAGGTTCTGCCGTGCCATCAGCGCGGTGGCGAACAGGGCGAGTTCGGCGGCGGCGAACATGCCGGCGCGCTCGGCGGTGCCAGCCATGTCGAGGTAGTCGGCCGCAAAGCGCCAGCTGGTGTCGGCGCTGTATGCGGTGCAGCCCAGGGCGGCGACGGCAGCGACCTTGACCGCCGGGCCGCCGAGACGTTTCCGCGGGCGGGTTCCCCGGCGCCGGATGGCCCAGGCGGTCAGCATGAGCGCGAGGGCGGCGGGCACGACGGCGGCGAGGAGGAGAGGGAGGTCCGAAGGAGCACCGAAGGCGAGGACAGGGTCGGTCATGCTGCCTTTCCGAGAGGGGCGTGCGCCGGGGTCAACGCCGCCGGGCGGCCTGTCGGCTGCTGAGTGCCGGGAGCTGCGGGCGCGGGGGTGCCCTTAGCCTTGGAGGTCTTCTTCCGCTTCTTTTTGGAGCGGGGCACGCCGTAGTTGCGGTCACGGTCGAAGACCTTGTTGGCCGCTTGCCGGAGCAGGTCGCGGGCGTGCTTGTGGCTGATCTGCAGGGCGGCGGCGAGCCGGTCGGGCTGCCAGCCCCGGACGTAGGCGTGGTCGATGGCCACCTGCCGCTCGGCTTCCGTCAGGTGCACGTCGCGTCCCTTGAAGAAGGCGGTCACACGCCGGTAGTCCAGGCGCCGGTGCAGGTTGTCGTGCAGCGGGCGCCGCTCGGCTTCGGTGAGCCCGCCCCAGACGCCCTCCTTGAGGACGTTCTCCAGGGCGAAGTCCAGGCACGCGCGGCGGACGGGGCACCAGCCGCACAGCTCCTTCGCCTCCGCGATCTCCTCGTGGTCCCGGGGGCCGGGGAAGAACACGGCGTCGGCGTCCTCGATGTCCATGCCGTGGCACGCTCCGCGGACGTGCCAGCTGGTGTCTCCGATGCCGCGCAGGCCGGTGGCTGGCGCGTCGTGGGTGGTGATGTGGCGCAAGGCGAGTCTCCGATGTGCTGCCACACCGGCCGGCTGGCGCAGTGCATGGCGGGTGCGGCGTCGGGCACCGGCTGCGGCGCGTGGGTGTGCGCCGCAGCCGGTGCGGGACGGTGAGGTTGCGGCGGTGCAGCGGACGGGATGCACGCGCCGGAGGCGCCGGTCAGGCCAGGGCGGGCTGCTGGGCCTGCTCGGCATGCTGGGCCTGCTGGGCGGCGAGGTCCACACGGCCGGGGTGCGGGGTGGCGCGCGGCGTGATGGCGCGTACCCCGTCGTTGGGGCCGATCCGGCGGCGCCGGCACGGCTCGCCGACCGGGGCCAGACACCACTCGCATCGCACGCTCAGGGCATCGGGCAGCCCTTGTGCGACGGCGGCTTCGCGTGCTGCCCGGGCGGGCCGGAACGGTGCGAGAGCGGCGCGGGCAGCGGGCGGTACACAGGAGCCGATCTGGTCCAGCCGAGCCTGCAGCCTCGGGTTGATCCCCTCCTGACTGCTGGTGATGGCCGGGGCATACGCGGGCTGTGCTATGCCGGCGGCGACGGCACGGCGGGTGCCGACCAGTTCTGCGGTCCAGGCGGCCTGGTCGTCCGGGTCCGCGGACGGTGTGGGGTCCCAGTGGAGGGCCAGGCGGTTGCGCCGGTAGCTCTCCCAGGGGCGGACCACGTCTGCGGGTTGGATCTGGTACGGCGAGGTGCGGTAGTGCTGGCGGGCGGCGATGCGGGCGTCCCAGCCGTGCGGGGTGGCCATCGGCACGTCGCCGAGCAGTTCGTGCCACTGGGCGAGCTGGTCGCGGGCCTCGCCCTCGTCGGTGCGGATGCTGCGGGGGTCGAGTCGGCCGATGTAGGCCAGCAGGGCGGCGATTTCGCGGCGGTCCACGGTCAGCCCTCCGTTCCGGTCGGCTCGTCCAGGGCGGCGAGAAGGGCGGCGGTGTGCTTCTCGGCCCGCGTCATGCCACCGGGCGCGGCGGTGTTCTGGCCGGGCACGGCGTAGAGGTTCGGGCGGTTGGGGGCGTGTTCCCGGGTGATCCAGGCTCGCCAGTCGGCAGCCCAGGCTTCCGCCGGCCTCGGGGCATGGGCCGCCCGGTGGGCACGCCACTTCGCGTCGGCGGCCTGCAGGCCATGCTCGCCGAGGCGGTCGAGGTGTCCCTGCTGGCGGGCCCAGGTGAGGGTGGCGGGGTCGACTTGCCACTCGGCAGCCGAGGTGACCGCAGCACCACCACTACTGCTGTACCTCCGGTTCAAATCAGGTTCACTACGGTTCTGTGTGCCGGTGGCCGGTACATCGCTGTGCCGGTGGCCGGTACGCCGCTGTGCCGGTTTCCGCCTGGACCTGCCGGTTTCCGGTACTGCCGGTTTCCGGGCCCTAGCGGGGGATTCCGGCACCTCACGCGGGCGGATTCCGTACCGCCGCAGCGCCGACAGCCGGAGCTTGGCAGGACCAGTGGGCTCGTCCGGCACCGCCGTGTCGCCCGCTTCCTCCCGCTGCTCTCGCAGCGCCTGTGCGACTGCTTCGGCGGCGAGCGGCAGGCGGTAGACCGTGCTGCGCTGCGGGCCCACCAGGTCGTCGAGCTGTTCCAGCTCGCCGGCGAGGACGAGGCGTTCGATGGCTTCGCGCACCGTGGAGACCGAGGCGTGCGTGCGCTTGGCCAGGCTGGACAGGGAGGCCCAGGAGATGCACTGATCGTCGGCTACCCGGTCGGCGATCGACAGCAGGACCAGACGCGCGGCCCCTCGGCTGGAGCTGTGCTCCCACACCCACTCGCGGGCTTCGCTGCTCATCGGCCGCTCCCGGCAAGCGAGCGGGAGCGTCGGCTCGCCGGGGTTAGCGTGGTGCGGTCCGGCTCGGGGCGCTGAGGCGCCGAGGCGGAGCTAGCTGCCGCGCAGGCCGGACGCCAGAGCCTTTTGCGCAGGGCGGAGCGCATGCAAGAATCTCCTTCGGTGTTGCCACGCTGAGACACCCCGTGGAAGGGATCAGCGTGGTGATGGTGGCGATCTCCGCCCTTGCCGGGGCGGTACAGCCGTTAAGCGTCCGGCGTCCGGGAGTTGCAGCTCTCGGGCGCCGTCGCTGTGTCCTGGGACCTATGAGGCCCGGAGGTTGTGCACGTCATTGCTCCTGTGCTCGTCCGCGCGGGCGGTCTGCCCAGCGGGGGACGACGAACATCGCACGGCTCCGCGTCAAGGTCCAGAGTTGGTTCTTAAACCCTGTAGAAGCCGCGTGAGCTGCTGCGACGGTGGTGGAGCGAGCATGGGCAAGTCCTAGCGCGTACGTAGGCCACGACGGCCGGGCAAGGAGCGCTTACCGCACCCCGCCGGCGTCACAACACTTCAGTGAAGCTGTGATCGAAAACCTACGCCAGGGTGATCCCAGTCTGTCAACACTGAAGTGAAGACTCTCGGCCTTTGATCCTGGGAACTACACTGCAGTACAGTCCGGAGTCGGCGTCTAGATGAGAGGAGTCGGTGATGGTGGAGTCCAGCGGACCGGCCGACGCTCGGCGCTCATTCGCCGACAAGCTCAACCACCTGTTCCAGACCGTGACAAACCGGGAGACCGGCAAGCGCTACACCAATGCCGAGGTCGCCCGGGCGATCTCCGTGTCCGAGAGTGCGATCTCGCAGCTGCGGACCGGTGCGAAGCCCAACCCCACCTACACGACGGTGGAACGACTGGCCGGCCACTTCCACGTCAAAGAGCAGTACTTCTTCTCGGACTACGACGCCGAGGAGGCCGAGAAGGTGCGCGCCTCCATGGAACTCATCGAGGCCGTAGCCGACAGCGACGTCCGCGGCCTTGCGCTTCGAGCCAATGGCCTCTCGGCGGACAGCTTGAGGATGATCACGGATGTGATCAACCAGGCGCGACGGTGGGAAGGGCTCGACCAGCCCGAGAAGTGATGTGACCTCCCTCACCTGCTGGGTGGATTTGACTGGTATGCCGTACATGGCCCTTCAAGTTCGCCTGGGCAACCATCTGGACATATGCAAAGCTCCGATAGAACCACGCGGAATGGCGGGTTCCAGTTAGCGCAGGCTGTGTCAGCGCTCATTCGGGGGCTACAGCAAGGATCTCGTCCATGTTTAATCGGCAATTTGCGCGCAGAGAGGCGCAGCTGAGGCGACTGTGTGAGGAGCAGTTTCGGGGGGTCGAGATATCCGATCCTTACGCGGTGGATGAGATATGCAGGCAGCTCGCCATCAAGCGTGGCCGCCCTTTGCACGTCCATGAATTGCCTGAGACCGGAGGGGCCAACGCTCCTTGTGGAATGGTTCTCTCGTTCGACCACGGGGATTACGTCTTTCACGTCGCGGCTACCAGCGAGCGGCATCGTGCGCAAATCGTGCGCCACGAGCTAGCGCACCTGCTGCTCGGTCACGCCGGGAACAACGAGAGCGTCGTTAATTCACTACTGGGAGTGCTCCCTGACGGGGTCGACCCCTCTGCCGTGCTCTCCGCTCTCGGTCGGACGAGCTACGACAGCGAGACCGAGTACGACGCCGAGGTGGCCGCCTCCTGCCTGGGAGAACTCTTTCACGATCTTGCTCACTCGGGCCGGGAACGAGGCCGGTCCGGCGCCGTGGCTCGACTCGACGACGCCCTGGTCCACCCACGGAGGAACCGCCGCTCATGAGCACACCCACCATCGTTGCCGGCGTCCTCTGGCTGGTGGCTCTATGGCGACTGCCGTCCCTCCGGCACTCTCACAAGCAGCGAAGCCTGGCGCTGACCCTGGTGACTCTCGCGGCTGCCATGACGTTCGAGGTTCCGCCGGTCAAAGAGGCAGTCGATGCCGCCGTCGGCGCAGACGCCAGGCTGTCGCCGCTGCTGAAGCACCTGCTCGGCGTTACCTCGGCGGCATATCTGCTCGACTTCGTCATCGCAGTCGTTCGACCGCAGGGCCTGGCAAGTCGCACCCGGCTGGTGGCCGCCGGCGTGACGTTGCCCCTCATGATCGCCTTCTACGCCCTGGCCAACTGGACGTCAGGAGGGCCCGTCAGGCTTGGGGAGGGCCGTGGCGCCCTCTTCCCCGTCCTCTACATGACGGTCTTCACGCTCTACATCGGCATCGCCATGGTCGTAGCGACATGGCTGTTCCTCGGAGGCGTACGCCACAGCCGGACTCTCCTTGGGAAGGCCGGCCTCGGATTTCTGGGCTTGGGAACCCTGCTCGGAAGCCTGTACGCCCTCCAGCGCATCGTCTTCGTGACGGTTCAGCTCGCCTCCGGCACCAGCTATCCAGCCTTGGAGAACCTTCTCTCCACAACGCTCAAGCAAGCCACCGTCCTGTCGGTCGCAGTCGGCGTCTGCTTGCCTCCCCTCTCCGTCGCCGTGGAATACGTCGCCGCGTGGAGCACCCTGCGGAAACTGCGTCCCCTCTGGGTGCAGCTCACGGAAGCAGCCCCGTACGTGGTCCTGGCGACATCTGTAGGCAGGTGGCGTGTCCGCTTCCGGCTGGAGCGGTGCGTCATCGAGATCGAGGATGCCTGCCTGGCGCTTCGCGAGTACGTGTCAGTCGACATGCACACAAAGGCCCGGAGGTTCGTCCGTCAGGAAGGGGTCGCTGCGCAACTCTCTGACGCAGTGGCGGAAGCCTGCTGGTTGCGTGCAGCCGTCCAGAGCGCACGAAATGGGGAACGGCTGCGGGGAGTTGAATATCCACCCCTCGGCGTCACTGGCCGAGACAGAGCGAGCGAACTGTCATGGTTGCGTACCGTTGCCCGCGCGTACCTCTCCTCGCCAGTCGTTTCCGAATTCGTCCGGCAAGAACATTCGTCCATTTCCCACGAGCAGGGCGCTTCGGAAGGGATCTCCTCAAATGGCAACTGATGTCCGCCCTAGCGAGTCGCGGCTGGCCCGCCGCATTACAGACTGGCTTGAGCCGAAGAACTGGATCATCGCTGTCACGCTGCTGGTCGGCTGGCACACCGCACAATGGACAGGTGTTGTCTGGGGTGTGGTCGGCGCCCTCTTCGCGGCCGTCATCCCGATCACCTTCATCAAGTACGGCATTCGCAAGGGTCACTGGGGCGACAGACACGTCGGAGCGAAGCCAGCACGGCTAGTCGTGATGGCTGTCATCCTGCTCTCCGTAGCCACCGGCATCGTCCTGATGCTTGTCGCGGGGGCGCCGCGCACCATGGTTGCCCTCATCGTCTCGATGCTCGTGACGCTCGCGATTCTCACCGCGATCACCTTCGCCTGGAAGATCTCCGTCCACCAGGCCGTGTCCGCAGGTGCCTGCGCGATGCTCGTGCAGACCTACGGCCCGTGGATGGCCCTTGGCTTCCTGTTGGTCGTCGTCGTCGGCTGGTCCCGCGTCGAGCTGCGGGACCACACACGCAACCAAGTGATCGCAGGCACCATCCTCGGCACCATGGTGGCCGCAGCCGTCTTCCACCTGGCGCGCTGATCCGAGGGAGGGGCGTGGTTGAGAGCGACCGCTACGCCTCTCAGGTATCTCACCCGGCTTTCGGGCCCCTGCATCCCCGAGCTCGGGGGCCGGCAGGATCGGGTTTCAGTGCTCGTAGGACCAGGCCCGTCCGGTCTGCCGGTACTCGGTCACGGAGATGGGCTGTACTCCGGGGCGCATCCGGGCTGTGTACAGGTGGCCGTCGAGGTGGTCGATCTCGTGTTGGACCAGACGGGCGAGGCCGCGTTCGTAGTCAGTGGTCACCGTGGTCCCGTCGAGTGTCGTGGTCTCGACCGTGACCCGGAGGGGGCGAGGGACGGGGCCGCGTACGTCGAAGAAGCTCAGGCATCCCTCGTACTGGTCGTCGGTCTCCTGCGAGGCGGCGATGATCCGGGGGTTGAGCAGTACGATCGCGCCCGCTCCTGGCTCGGCGGGCTGGACGACGGCCGCGGCCCGGCCGATGCCGATCTGTGGGGCTGCAATGCCCATCCCCTTGGCGAACGTGTGGACGCCTGCGATGCGCTCCATGGAGGTGAACAGGCTCTCCACGGCTTGCTCGGCGGCCTCACGTTCGGCAGGGAGTGAGAAGGGGCGGGCTGGCTCGGCAAGGATGGGGGCGCCTTCCTGGACTACGCCGAGGTTGCGCATCTGCTCGCTGGGCCGCACCTCGTTCACGTGAACTCCTGTTGATTCGCGTCGTGTTCGCGCCGCTCGAAAGCGCCATTCAAGACGATAGCGGGCGTGCAGGAGCGGATGGCCAGTCGACCAGGTGAAGACGGTGGTGCCGTTCTCCTCGCGCCGGGTGGGTGCCGAGTTCAGCGGTGACGCCTCGGAGGTCATCGACGTCACGGTCCCCTGAGCACGTCCCGGTGGATCACGTCCTGGCCCACGATCGCGATACCGCGGCCGTAGTGATCTCGCAGGCCCTGGGCCACGCTGGACTTGCCTGACACCGAGTTCCCGCGGATCACCACGAGGCGGGTGTCGTGACGACCGGTAGCCGTCGTGGCGGGCGCAGGGTGGTGTGTGTGGCTCGGGGGGCGGGTCATGCGGGCCAGCCCGTCTCGCTGTACGGCTCGCCGTTCCGGATCTTCGTGATTGCCAGGCGGGTATAGGGGACGAGGTCGTCGGGAAGGGCGGCGGGATCCCAGAACTTCCACTGGGTGCACTTGTCCGGCTCGCGCAGCACCGGCTTGCCGCCCCAGGTACGGGCGCGGAAGAACAGGGCCATGCGGGGCGGGTTCCTGGGCTGACCGATGTGGTGGACGACATGGACGAGTTCCACGTCCTGGCGCTCGATGCGCAGCCCGGCTTCCTCCATCGCCTCCCTGATCAGGCAGTCGATGGCGTTCTCCTGCTCGCAGTGGCCGGCCAGGACGTGCCAGGTGGACGGCGCGAACGCGGAGTCGGGGTGGCGCAGCCCGAGCAGCACCGTCCCGTCGGGGCGTTCCAGGTAGAGGTGGACGCCGATGATGTGGGGGACCGTGCCGTGCGGTGACGCCGGACGATGTTCCGCGGGCGCGGGCGCGGGCGCGGGCTCGGGTCCGGGTCCGGGCTCGGGTCCGCTCCGCATCGGCGGGAGGCCGGCGGCGTGGCGCCGTACGAGGGCGCTGGTCGTGTCCGCGATGCGCAGGCGGTGAAGGTCGTCGGGGGCGAACCAGGCGAGCATCACCCCCTCGGTCAGGCAGAGTTCGCGCGGGTCGCCGTTCCAGCGGCCGGCGTAGACGGCCATGGGTACGGTCGTGCCGTCGTCGTGGGAGGCGTACTCGGTGGTGAACGGGGACAGGTCGGCGAGATCGAGGCCGGCTTCCTCGGCCAGTTCGCGCCGCACGGTGTCTTCCAGGGTGGCGTCCTGGGGCTCTCGGCCGCCGCCGAGCAGGGACCACATGCCCGGCTCCCAGATCTGTCCTGGGAAGTAGTCGCGGAGATGGAGCAGGTACTCGCCGCGGTCGTTGTAGATCAGGGCCGAGGCGTTGGCCGCCTCTGGCTCGACCGGGAGCGGCAGTTTGAGCAGCTTAGTGCGCAGCGCCGGGGAGGTCACCTGGTCCACGGGACGCCACTCGATGCCGCCGACCTCCTCTTCCTGCAGCGCGACTGACACCTCGGTCGTCTGCAGACGGAAGAGGAACCGGAGGTCGAAGTGCTGGTGTCCGGGCTCGCCCTTGCCCGGACGGGCGTCGATGTCGTGAATGTCGATGTCCAGCGGCACGGTCTCGTAGCCCGGCCACGGCGTGACGGCCCCAGGCGGGAACCCGGTCTCCTCGTGCAGTTCACGCAGAGCAACCGCTGCCAGGGAGTCGTCGGTGGGCTCGGTGTGCCTGCCGGGAACGAGGACCTTCCCGCTGGCCAGGTGCAGCACGTGCAGGGTACGGCCGAACTGGTCGACGACGATCGCGCCGCAGGTGACGTGCCCGGTGAAGGTCGAGCGGCTGGCGATGTCCTCGCCAGGCCGGTCGAGGGCGTCCAGGAGGACGCTGAGTTGCTCCCGCTCGTGGGGGTGACGGGCGAGGTAGGTGTCGACGGTGGTGCGGATGCGGTGGTGCGACAACGGCATGGGGACAACCTCAGAGGTGCGGGAAGGAGGCGAGGTGGGCGGGGCCGAGGTCAGCTCAGCCGCATCCCCTCCGCAGGGATCTCCTCGATGGCAGAGGGGGAAGTGGTGGGCAGGCCCCACCGCTCGCGTGCCGTGTCCGCCGCGAGTTGGGCCTGCTGGGCTCCGGGCAGGCCCCAGCCCAGCAGGGCGGCAGTCTGGGCGGGGGTGGCGAGCAGGCGGGCGAAGGGATGCCCGGTGGCGGGGCCGACGGCCGCCAGCCCGATGTCGGTGACCCGGGCGGCCAGGCGGAGCCGGGCGTTGGGTCCCACGCCTCCGTAGACCTCGCCGGTCTTGTCCAGCACCCAGCCCAGTCGCACCGGGTCGGTCAGGGTGAGCTGGGCTTCCTCGGCGGCTTCGCGATGCAGGGTGTCCTCGGGCGTCGCGTCGGTGCTCTCCACGGTGCCGCCGGGCAGCATTGGCAGCGCGCCCCGCGGGCCGGGGTCGGCCACGACGACGACCCGGCCGTCGGGGATGAAGCACCACGCCCAGGCTTGCCGCACGGGCAGCCGCTCGGGCACGGGGCTGCGGT
Source organism: Streptomyces sp. SCSIO 75703 (assembly GCF_036607905.1). Taxonomy (NCBI): domain Bacteria; kingdom Bacillati; phylum Actinomycetota; class Actinomycetes; order Kitasatosporales; family Streptomycetaceae; genus Streptomyces; species Streptomyces sediminicola. The sequence goes on along the minus strand of NZ_CP144555.1, from coordinate 1,636,190 downwards.
GGAGAGGGCTGTCCCACAAGGGCCGGTAGCGGACGTGGACGTCGTGCCGGTCCAGCGCCGGGACCTCAAGGATGTGCTGGCCGTCGGCGAGGTGCGCGGTGGCGGTGTTGCCGAGCCGGGCCCGGTAGGCGGCGAGCATGATTTGCCCGTCCACGGGGCGCAGCCGCTGGACCGCATCCCGAGTGTCCAGGAAGGCGCACTCGGACAGCTCCTCGTGCGGCAGGCGGATCGCCTCCACCTGGTCGGGGGTGAGGACTCCCCCGTCGAAGACGAACCGGACCTCTCCGGGGCAGTGCGTGCCGGGCCGAAGGCCGGGATGGTGCGCGGAGAAGGAGTGGACGGCGAGTACGGCCGACAGCGGCAGGTCCAGCCCCACTTCCTCGGTGATCTCGCGCCGACAGGTGACATGCGGGTGTTCACCGTGTTCCACGACACCGCCGGGCAGCACCCACGAGCCGTCCTCACGGTAGGTGGGGTGCACCAGCAGGACCTGGCCCACCTCGTTGGTGATGATCGCGGCGGCACCTAGCCACGCGGTATGTCGGGCCGCGGCGTACTGATCTGCCGGCACACCCGCACCCGCTGAGACATGATCCGAAGAGGACACGGGAGACGTCACGTAGCTCCGCCTTCCGACACGATGGACGGGCGGGTCTTCAGCGGGACTTCGCCGCTCATCCGGCGCTGCAGTTCCCACAGGGGCCGGAACAGCCCCGGCTGCCGCGTGAGTTGGGCGTAGGTGCCCTCCTGGACGATCCGCCCTTGGTCCAGGACCACGATCCGGTCGGCGACGGCCACGTTGGTGAGGCGGTGCGTGATCAGCAGGACGGCGCGGTCCTTGGCGAGTTCGCGCAGGCCGGCAAAGATCCGGTGCTCGGCGCGGGCGTCGAGGGCGGCCGTGGGTTCGTCCATCACCAGCAGCGCCGCCCGCCGATGGAACGCCCGGGTGAGGACCAGGCGCTGCCACTGCCCGCCGGAGAGCTGCTGTCCTCCGAACCACTCGCTGGTCAGGAGGGTGTTCAGGCCCGAGCGGAGCTTGGGAAGCATCTCCGCGGCGCCGGACGCCTCGCACGCGGCGAGCAGGGCGGCGTCGCTGGTGTCGCCCTGCCCGAAGGTGATGTTGTCGCGCATCGTCAGCGGCAGGTAGGTGAACTTCTGCGGCACCAGCGCGACGTGCTCCCACGCCCCCACGGGTCCAGGTCCGCCGTGGAGGCGTGGTCCCAGGCCACGTCGCCCTCGGTGGGCAGCAGCAACCCGCACAGCAGACGTGAGAGGGTCGTCTTCCCGGAGCCGTTCTCCCCGACCAGCGCCACGATCTCGCCGCGCTTCACATGGAGGGAGACGTTGCTCAGGCTGTCCTTGGGGGCGCCGTCGTAGCGGTAGGTGACGTCACGGACCTCGAAGCGCTCCGGGGCCGCGGGGAGCGACGCGGTGCCGCGTGAGTCGATCATGGCCTGGCCGTGAGCGTTGTCGAGGAAGTTCTGCCAGTCCTGTACGTACCAGCCGGTGCGTACCAGGCGGGCCCCGCCGTTGATGATGCCGCGCACTGAGCCGGTGGCGGTCTGCAGGGCGAAGACGGCGCCGCCGCCGGCCGCCAGGCTCATCCGCCCGGAGGCCAGGAGCCAAAACAGCGCCGCCCACACCGCGGCCGAGGCGATCCCGCCGGCCACGGCTCCGGCCAGCCCCATCCACGCACCGGTGTTCGCGGCCTTGCGCTCGGCGGCGTTGACCGAGGCGGCCAGCCGCCGGTACCGCCCGATCAGGAAGGGACCGGCGAGGCAGGCACGCATCTCCTCACTGGACTCCTGATAGGCCATGTGCCAGCGGAGCTTGTTCAGCATCCGGCGCCGCCCGGAGGTCTCCAGTCCGGCGAGGTAGAGCACGCGTGCGGAGCGCACGTACGCGGCGGCCTGCGGCAGGCACGCGAGGAAGAGCAGGGGGAGGAGCAGGGGGTGCAGGACGGTCAGGACGGTGGCGCCGGCCGCCAGCGTGGCGGTGGCTGCGAGCACGTCCTGCGCTTCTTCGACGAGGTCGGGGGTGACCTGGGCGCCGCGGTCGGCGATGTCGTAGGCGTCGTTGTAGCCGGGCTTGTTGTTGGCGGCCAGTTCCGCGCCGAGCGCGGCCTCGATCATCGTCAGCTCCGCCGCCCGGCCGAGCACCGGACGCAGACGCCCGGTGAGCCAGACGACGGCGATGCCCAGCAGCGCGCGCAGGCCGGCGGCGGCGGCGATCACGGCCAGCTGCGGGGCGGCGTCCAACAGCCGCTCGGTGATGTCGCCCGAGGATACCAGCGCGGTGATCGTGCCCGTGACGGCCAGGAGGCCGAGGGCCGCAAGGACGCCCGTACCGATCTGGCACAGCAACAGGCCGACGGTCGCGCCGTGGTCCACGCGCCAGGCCATCTGTACCGAGCGTCGCACCAGCGAGGGCAGGCGCCGCGCCATGGTGCGGGAGGTCAGGAGGGACCCGGCCCGGAGTCTCGACTCGTCGCGGTAGAGGTATTCCTCTTCTCGAACACCGGCATCCTGCTGTTCGCCGTCCGGCGCGGTCCCCTCGGGTGGTTGTGGTGGCGGGTCCTGAGTGATGGCCGAGGTCATCGTTCCCCCTGGGACGGTCGCTGCGGCAAGGTCGTGAGGTCTAACGACGCGGGCGCGATATCGAACACACGTCATTCGGTCGTGCTGGAAAGCCCGTGATTCCCCGCGTCCGTGGAATCCGGGGGCGACACTTCCCTGGTCCGGCTTGGAGCGGCTGCGGGCAGGAAATGGCCGAAACGCCGACACCGCCACACCGCGTGGGCAGTACGCCGCGGCACCGCAGGTCGCCCGCCTCCTAACCGGGATTGGAATCGGCCTGCAGCAGCCTTTCCAGCTCCCTCTCGGCGTGGCCGACCGCGCCCATCAGGGCCTCGTGGTCGGGGGCGGACAGGGTGCCGGCTCCCAGTCCGGCCGCAGCGATCACAGCGGTCAGCGCTCCCGTCGCCTGGTCGTCCAGGGCTGACGCGGCGACGGGGTGGTGCAGAACATCTCGTGCGGCGTAGGCGTCGAGTCGGGCGACGCCGACGAGGCAGTCGAGTATCCGGGCATGATGACGGCTGGCGTGGTCCACATCCAGGGCCGACAGGCCCGTTCGGGCTTGGAAGACGGCGGTCGGCGGATCGGGATGGGCAAGGAGCTGGACGGCTTCCTCCACGGTGCGGTCGAGATCGGCTATGGGGACGGGGGCGTCTGCGGGCCGGCAGTGCGCGTGCAGGAGGAACGCGACGGTTTTCTCCCAGGGCTCGGCGGGCTGGGTGGTGTCGATCAGGTCGCGGGCCTGCTGGTCCAAGCCCTGCTCCATCAGGGCCATGATCTTGATCTGGCGGCCGTCGAGGAGGCGGTTGCCGATGCCGCGGTGCTGGGCCATGGCGTCGGCGGCCTCGGTCCACCGCCCGATCTGGGCAAGGGCGCGGGCGCCGTCCACGAGCAGGGTGACGTACAGCTCCTGGCACACCGTGCGGTGGTCCTCGTCTGTGCCGGTCAGGGGCGAGAGGTCGACGGTGCGGCCGTCGATGTCGGTTTTGTTGCGGTGCCGGGCGGCGTGGTTGAGGCAGTGCAACAAGCTGTAGGCGAGTTCGCCGTGGCCGGCGCGGGTCTGCAGCCGGGCGAGGTTGACCAGCGGCATCAGCGACATGACCGCGATTCGTCCGCTGAGGCGTCCGGCGTTGGCGAAGACCTGGTGCTGGCGCCAGCACAGATCCTCGGCTAGGTCGGGCTGGCCGACGTCGGAGGCGATGAGAGCCGCGTAGTTGAGGACCCCGCAGGTGCGAGCCACCAGGTCGTGGTGGCTCGCACCTGCGGGCGCGACGGTCAGCCCGGTGAGGTGGTTGATGCGCTCCTCCAAGGGGAGCGCGGGCGCCTTGGTGCGGCGGACCAGGGGAACGCGGCTGGCTATCGCGGGGATCATCGGCTCAGCCCTTGCGCGCCCAGTCGACGACCAGTCGGCTGTACGGCTTGTCGACGACGAAGCGTGGGTCGTCCGCCGTCAGCCGGTCGCGCGAGTCCGCAACAGCCATCCGGAAGCCCGGTTCGGGGGCGTCGTTGCCGCCGGTCGCGTCCCAGGCGCGGATCTCGCTCACCACGCGCTCGGCGAGGCCGGCGCCGCCCTCGCCGTGGCCGATCACGCCGACCTCCCAGTACCGGCCCTGCGCGTCCTCGCCCTCCCGGATGGTCAGGTACGCGAGCGACCCGCCGTCGAGGGCGGCCATGGAGCCCCACCCGAAGTGCGGGCTGAAGCCGGGGCGCTGGCCCGGCAGGCGGGACAGGCCGTTGGGCAGCACGCAGGCCATGTACAGGTACAGCCACTCCCAGGCCGAGCCCTGCCGGAACTTCACCCCGGTGTAGAGCTTGGTCTGCTGCTGGTCGAGGACGGTACGCAGGGCGTCGCGGTCGATGTCCTGTTCGCTGAATGTCTCCAGGCGCACGTTGCCGTCTCCGGCCATCGGCACGAGGGTGTAGACGTCGTCGCAGACGCCTTTGCGCAGCGGGATGAAGGTGGCCATCTCGCAGGAGACGGTCTTCCACGTGTCGCCGTCGCGTTCGAAGGCGAAGGAGCGGGAGATGCTGCCCCGGATGCGCATCGGCAGGACCAGGCGCCCGCCGGGGGCGAGCTGGTCGAGGATCTTCACGGGGACATCGCCGGCGCCGACGGTGAAGATGATCCGGTCGTAGGGGGCATGTTCGGGCAGTCCGGCCGCGCCGTCGGCCATGACCGCGGTGGCGTTGTCGACGCCCGCCTCGGCGAGGTGCCGGCTCGCGCCGGCGACGAGGTCCTGGTCGACGTCGAGCGTCCACACCTGCCCGCCGGGGGAGACGATCTTGCCGAGGAGGGCGGCGTTGTAGCCGGTGGCGGCTCCGGCCTCCAGGACCTTGTGGCCGGGCTGGGCGCCGAGCTGTTCGAGCTGGGTGGCGACGATGGACGGCGCGGAGATGCAGGAGATCATCTCCCCGTGTTCGTCGTGCTTGATCGGGACCGCGTCCTCCTTGTACGCGCTCTCCAGGTCGACGCCGGGCAGGAAGGCGTGCCGGTCGGTGGTGCGGAAGGCGTCGATGGCCGCCTGGCTGCGCAGGTGGCCGCTGTCGACGAGCCGCTGGGCGAGGGCTTCGCGCAGCTGGATAGGGTCAGTTACGGGTGTCACGGTGGTCTCCATTCGGGGGAGGCTAGGGTCCGCCGAGGCGGACGTGCGGGTGGACACGTCGCCATCTCCGGTGGAGAAGGCGACGTGACGGCCGAGCCACGCGGTGGCGGCCTGCACGTCGGCAGGAACGCCTGCGCGGTTGAACGCGAAGATCGCGTGATGGGCGATGACGCCCCGGATTCCGCGTATCAGTCGGCCGTCGGCGGCGAGCCGGCGCAGCCGACGCCCGGCGTCCTCGAACGCGGCGACGCGCTCGACCCAGCCGGCTTCCGCGTCGGGGCGTAGGGCGGCGTCCGCGTTCATCAGCCGCCGCATCGCCGATACGGCCTTCTCCAGCGCGGGGCCCTGGGGCGGGGCGACGGGGGGCCGCAGGGCGGCCCACTGGGCGTAGACGTCTCCGGCTTCGAACGGGTCCAGCCCGGCCTCGCGGATCATGGCGGACAGCAGCATCACGCTGCACTCGCGGGCGCCGGGGGTGCCGGTCTCGGCGAGCGCGGCCGGGCTGTCGGCGCAGAACACGCCGTGCGCAACCTCCATGCCCTCGGGGCCGCCGAAGGCGTGTGTCTCCGGCTCGTAGATCCCGCCCACCCAGCCGGTGATCACTCCGTCGGCGACGAGCTGGTCCAGCAAGTCGGCGACGGGCTGTTCGGTGCGCAGGCGCACGCCGGCGTCCTTGCGCAGGAAGTGAAAGCGGTGTTTGGCTAGCGCTGATGCCAGGGCGCGAGCAGCGTCCACGTGCGGATCGGTGAAGGCCACGGATGCGTGCCACCAGGACGTGGCCGGAGGGGTCGGCAGGTTCTCGTCGTCGAAGGTCATGGGGAGGCAACTCCTTGCACGTCGGCAGGTTCGGGGTCAGGTGAGCAGGAGGGCGCGGCTCCAGCCGGTGGCATCGGGGGCTTGCAGGGCGAGTTGGGCGCCTGCTCGGCCTTCCATGAACCCGGGTTTGGGCAGGAGTTCCCAGCTGGTGGCCAGCCGTCGGTGCAGGTCTTGGATGATCGGGGTGAAGCGGTCGGGTGCGGGGCTGTCGGCGGCGACCGCGCGGGTGAGCGTCAGCAGCCCGGCCCAGCCGTGGCAGAGAGTGGAGTCGGTGATGCGGGCGAGGTGCAGCGGGTCGGTCAGGATGGTCTCCACGGTGGTCTCGGCCGCCTGGCGGCGGGCGGGGTCGCCGAGGGCGAGCGCGGCGAGCTGCTGGGCGCGGGCGATGCCGGGCTGGCCGTAGCACCAGGACTGGCGGGTCGGCTCAGGCGCGGGCGGCTGGTCGGCGTCCAGGTGGGCTGTGGTGGACCAGTAGTGGTCGCCGTGCCGGTCGAGCCAGGTCGCGAAGGTGTCGACGGCTTCCTCCTGACCGGGGACGCTGATGCCGTCGCGCAGTGCGAGGGAGAGCACGGCAAGGGGCCCGGCGATGCCGTGGGCCATGCCGTTGTTGCCGTGCCCGCCGGCCATCTCCTCCCCGTCCGGGCCGACAGGCGACCACCACCCGGGCAGTGTCCGGCCGTCACCGGGGGTGGGGTGGGCGAGCGCGACGAGGCAGGTGAGCACGTCGGGCAGCCGGGGCGCGGGCGGTTGGCGGGAGAGCAGGAGGGCGGCGAGTCCGCTCAGGCCGCGGATGAGGTCCCATTCGGCGAGGTGGGGCAGCGCGCCAGCCGCCTGGCGGCGGTGGGCGGCGGCGAGCCGGGCGTCCACGACGCGGTCGACGGCCGTGCGGACGTTGTCGTCGGCTCCGTGGGCGCGAGCCAGGACGAACTCTAGGGCGGGCGCGCCGTGGAAGAGGCTGGCGTTGCTGCCGGTGCTCACTCCTCGGGCGGTGGCTTGGGTGAGGTGGCGGCGGGCGGTCGATAGGTCGCGGCGCTCGATGTCGAGCAGGGCCATCCCCAGGGCGCCCTCGGACAGGTCCTGCGTGCGAGGCACGGTCGTCGAGGTCATGAGCGCCTGGCCAGGGGGACGACGATGCTGTGGGCCCGGCCGCCGATCCACCCGTCGGCGTCCGGCGGGGGCGCGTCGTGCAGGGTGGCGATGCCGAAGGGGCTGGCGTCCAGGTGCGCGCGCAGGAGGTCCAGGTCGATGTCGCGAGCGAGGTCGAGGGGCAGATGCTGGTCGTCCTCGGCGAGCAGGACCCGCTCCGGCATCCGGAACCGGGCACGCCAGGCGTGGAGTTGGTCTGCCCACTGCTGGAGTGGTGCGGTGCGGGCGGGCAGCGTGCGGCTGCGGATCTTCCACCGAGCGGTGGTGAGGATAGTGCGCCGGTAGGTGAGGGCCGGGGTGAAGGGCAGGGTCCAGGCGGCGCCCCAGTCGAACCAGGTCACCTGCGAGGAAGTGGCCCTGCTGATCTCACCGAGGAAGCGGGCCATCGGCGGGGTGTAGTTGTTCCACAGAAAGTTGATGGCGGTGGGGGCCAGTAGCTCCAGCGGCTTGCCCGTCGCGGATTCCACCAGCTGGGGGCGGCCGTCGGTGACGGTGACCGCGAGGTCGCGGGGGAAGAGGACGTGCGGGGCGGGGCGGCGGAATTCGCCGACGCTCACGATCCGGGGCAGGGCCTGGGGCGCGCGGGTGAGCAGGTCGGCCGCCACCCGTCCGGCGTGGAAGGAGAGCTGCGCGAGTTCCACCTCCGGATCGACGGTGGGCAGATGCGCGTACGCCGTCTCGATGCCGGGGAAGAGGTACCAGAACCGACCGGTCATCGACCCGGCTGAGCGAGAGACGGTCAGCACACGAAGCCGGAAGTCACCCCGGTTCAAGGCAGGGACGGAGGTGGCGTGGACCTGTGCGGCCAGTTCGAGGTGGGGCGCCGCGTCGCGAGGCTTGCCGCCGGCCGCTGCTTCCAGTTCCTCGATCATCGCCCCGGTCACCGTGACGGTGCGGCTGCCTTCGGCGGCGGCGGTGCCGGCCAGCTCCAGCAGCAGGCGGTCCCGCCGGGACATCGGCCGAGGGGGTTCGCTCGCTGTGACGAACCCGGCCGGGAAGCCCACGCCCCGGTCGGGGTCCGTGGCCACGTCCACCGGCACCGCAGTGTTCTCGCCGTAGCACTCGGAGAACTGCTTGATCCACCGACGCCAGGTCAGTGTCCCGTTCGGATGGGTGACCAGGCGGGCCAGGACGGTCGCCGCGGTCTCCACTTCGGTCAGCACCTGCTCGGGCAGCCGCACCTCGGCGTCCAGCCGCAGGTCGCACGCGGCCCGCAGGCCGGCTGCCTGAGCGCGCGCCGCAGGCGGTAAGACGTCGGTGGGATCGGCGACGGTGGCGGGCGCACGCAGCGACGAGCGCAACAGCCGCACCCTCAGCAGTTCACCGAGCAGCCGGTCACGCGCGGTGCCGTCCACGGCGGGGAACTCCGCAGCCAGCTTCTCTGTCAACTGGCGGTACGCGACGGGTGATCGGGCCAGGTCGAGTACGAGACGCAGTGCGGGGCTCAGAGCCAGGCGGTACTCGGCGTCGCCCTCGGACGGTACGTGGATGTGCTGGTCGCGCTGCCGGATCAGGGTGTTGACGCAGACCTCGGCGTCGGCCATGCACGCCGCGTCGCTCTCCCAGGCGCTGAGCATTTTCTCGAGGCTGTCCGGCTCGGGGCGAGCCACGACCTGGTGCTCGTCGCCGACGCGGACGGACGCGGCCTGGCCGAAGCCGAGCGGCGCGACGCCGGCGAACAGGCCGAAGGGGGTGGAGCGGCGGGCGTAGCGGATGGCGTAGCGGGCGGTGGCCAGCGCCGCCCGGCGCATCCGGCGCGCCTTCGGTGTGCGGCCGTCGATGATGCCCTGCAGCTGGTCGGCGAGGTGAGGGCTCGCCTGCGTCACGGTCTGGCGGAAGTCGGTGTCGGACCACACCGTGCGCAGCCACGCGCGCCACTCTTCCACGGGCGCCGTGGATGACGGCCAGGGCGGCATGGCGGGCTCGGTCGTGTGCACCGCGGCGCGCAGCATGGCCTGCCCCGTGTCCTCGTACAGAGTGGGCCGTCGCCGTGTCATCAGGGCTCTCCTCATCTTCTGGCGTGGCGGGCTGGGCGGGCCGGACGGGGAGAGCCCCCGTCCGGCCCTCGTTGCCGGGGCGTCCCGGCTTACGAGGTGGTGCAGGCGCTGGGGCAGGAGCTGCCGCAGGTGTCACCCGTGCTGCACATCAGGACCGTCTCGGTCGCCGGCGTGCCCTCGATGAAGGTGATGTCGAGCTGGAACGGGTCGTCATCGGTCTTCGCGAGGTTCGCCTGCGCGGGAGCGGTCGGCCTCTCGGCCTGGATGGCGGTCATGCATGCCTCCTAGGAGTGGGTGGTGCGGGATGCCGAGGCCCGGTCGGACCCCGGGGTCTGCCACCAGACGGCGACGGGCGGCGAAGGCGCCTGCGTGGTCGCGCGCCGGGGAGTCGGTGTGGTGCCGTCAGGCCGTAGCGGCCTGTGCCCGCGGGGGATTCTTGGCGGCTTGGTCCAGCACCCGGGTGAAGTGCTCGGCCTGCTCATCGCCCTCGGCCTCCTCGGCTCGGAGGCCGCCGAACCGCTTCCAGTAACGTTGGCAGACGTTGCTCTCCATCAGCTTCGCGGCGTACCACGGCAGATGTCCGGCGCGCACGAAACCGAGGCGGTTGCGCAGGCTGAGCATGCAGATGAGCTGATTGGCCTTCAGCAACTGCATGTACTCCTCGACGTCCATGTCCTCGGGCGTCCAGAGCTTGGCGAGGTCAGGGTTGGTGGACATCTGGGCCAACCAGTCGAGCTGGTTGCGGGCGAGAACCGTCTCGTTGCGCTCGGCCTGGTGCCGCGCGTCCTGCCTGAGCCGGGCGGCTCCGACCACGGCGGTGGTGAGGGAGACGGCCGCACCAGCAGTCAGGACGGCGGTGGTGAGCTTCATCGGTCAACGATCCTTTCGCAGGGCGGGGTTGCGGCCGGCAGGCCGACTGGAACCTGGAGGCCCGTGTTCACGCGGCCCCCGCGAGGACGACGGTCGGGGTTTTATCGGCAGAGTGGTCCGGCGTGTAGCGGCGGCGCACCGCCTTGAGGGCAATGGCAAGCGGCGGCAGGCCCACGGTTGACCTGCGTGCGTCGACGGACTCCGGCGCACGCAGCGGGCACAGCTCGATCCCGTCGGCGCTCAGCAGGAGCTGGGTGCCGTACTCCTGGTCTTGGCCGGTGTTGATGAGGGTGCGGTCGTGCAGGTGTGCCCAGTGGTGGACGAGCGCGTCACCGGCCTCGACCGCACGCCCGAGCAGGATGGTGGCGGCGCGCTGGAAGACGAGATCGTGGTCGCTGTGCAGGGCGATGCTCCAGGTGGCTCGGGCAGCAGCAGGGCCGACGAGGCGGTGGCCGGGCCACTCGTATTCGCCCAAGACGCGGCGCAGAAACCTGGTGTTGGCGTAGTCGGTGTGCCGACCACGGCCGAGTTGGACGCCGTCGAGCTGGTTGCGCACGCGTGTGGCCCGGTGCGCGGCCGATTCCGTGGCGCGGGCGATCAGCTCGCGGGCGATGTCGGGCCGCTGCGGCTTTTCGGTTGTCACGTGCTGCTCCCTTCTTCCGCGGCAAGACGGGGAGCTTGGGTTTGGCAGCTGATTAGTGTGCTGAGTCGGGGGCGGTGCTCGGCGGCCAGTTCGAGGCGGGCGACCCGGTCCCCCTCCCGTCCCGGACCGGAACCCCGCACGTCCCAGCCCATGTCCGTGAGCCGACGCAGCAGGGCGGCGATGGGTTCGGCTTGCAGGGTGTGGCGCGCCAGGATTTCGGCCCGTACGAGCGGGAGGCTCTGCCGGGCGGCGAAGTCGGAGGCCCACAGGGTGATCAGCCGGGTGATGTCGTCGGGCTGCTCGGGCAGGGTGTGGACGCGTCCCAGACGGAGGCAGGGGCCTTCGCCCCAGCTGAGGCCGGGGTCGCGCGCGGGGACCATGCAGGCGAGCAGCTTTCCGTCCTCGAACAGACCGGCCGACGTCGTGTGCGGGTCGCGGAACAGGGCCGGCACGTCGGCTTGGGCGGGCACGGGGAGACCGCGCAGGGTGAGCCAGCGCTGCCGGTCCTGCACGAGAGCAGCGGCTTCCTCGCGCTCGGCTTCCGTACGTAACCTGCGCACCGCGTACACGGCGCCCGGGTACTTCGCTGCGAACGAGGTGGAAGCCGGAGCCTCCTCGTTGGCCAGGGGGGTGGGGGGCCTTCTCACTGGCTCGCTCCGCTCCGCGCCGCCGGGTCGGTCGGCAGCAGCTTCCAGCCGTGGGCAAGGACCACCAGGTGGGTGGTGTCCCGCGCGCCCGTGTCGGCGAGGAGTTGGTCGAGTGCGGCGCGCTGGTCGGCGGGGGCGAGCTTGGCGGCGACGGCGATGTCACGGGGGTCGCTGTGCTCGGCGACGGCTCGGAGCAGCAGCCGCTGCTCCGGGGTGAGGGATGGCGCTGGCCGGTCCGCCGTGGGTGAGGCCACCTGCTGGGTGGTGAACAGGCGGTGCACGATCACCGGGGGCTTGCAGCGGGGCGGGCAGTGCAGGCTCTCACGGATGTCGCGCATGTACTGGCGGACGGTCACGGCCGACAGGCTGGTCTCTGCCGCAATCTCCTTGGCCGTGAGGCCGTTCGCGAGGTGCTGGGCGACGCGCTGCAGGGTCGGCGTCAGGGGCGTGATCGGTGCGCTGGTCGTCACGGGCGGGGTCACGGTGTCTCTCTCGGCTGAGTGGATGGTCACTGGGAGGGGTGCCGCCGGTCCCCGCGGGGGACGGGGGCCGGCGGCACGGGCCCGTGCGCGGCGGTGGGGAGTCACGGGGTGCCGCGCACGGGGGCTCATGCGGCGGTCGGGTCGGGTCGTGCCCAGGCGGCTTCGGCGGCGAGGCGTTCGGACCACTGGATGTGGTCCTCTGCGAAGGCGGCGTCGGCCAGGCGTATGCGCTGGACTTCGCCGGTTCCGGCCGGTGGGTAGGTGTGCTGGATGTCGCGCCACAGGCGCTGGACGATGTAGTCGCCATCGAGGGCGTTGGCGCCGTGCAGTTCCATGGCGTCCTGGGCGGACTGGACGGCCCACTGGTGGCCGAGGTATTTCGAGTTGATCAGGTCGGCGTCGCAGGGCAGGCCCTGGTCGAGGAGGTGCACGGCCTGGTAGGCGAGTATCCGGGCGGCGCGCAGGCGGGCTTCCATGCCGCCGACGCGGTCCCGCAGGACCGGCAGGTCGGACAGGGCGCCCTGGTAGCGGGGGCGGGTCTTGAGCCGGCTGGTGGTGGTGTCCACGACGGCTTCGTGGATGCCGAGGCTGACGGCGGCCAGGTTGGGGCGGCCGTAGAGGATGCTGCTGCTCTGGGCCACGGCCAGGCCCTGGCCGACCTCGCCGACCACGTTGTCCTCGGGGACGCGGACGTGGCCGAGGTCGAGGCGGCCGGCGGAGAAGCCATGCAGACCGAGCCCGGCACGGTGGTCGGAGACGGAAAGTCCGGGGCGGTCGGCTTCGACCATGAACGCGGTCAGCGCCTGTGAGGTGCTTACTCCCGGCTCGGCGGTGCGGGCGACGACGAGGTGGGCTCCGGCGAGGTGGCTGTTGCCGATATGGATCTTGCTGCCGGTGATCACCCATTGGTTGCCGATGTGTTCGGCGGTGGTTTCGATGCCGCCGATGTGTCCGCCGGCGAGCGGTTCGGTCACGGCGATCGACAGCAGCACGGACCCGTCCGCGACCCGGGGAAGCCAGTGGCCCTTCTGCTCGTAGGTGGCGAAGTGCAGCAGGGCGCCCACGGGGATGAGGGTGGCCTGGAGGATGGCCGCGGCAGCCGCCGAGACCCGCGCGATGCGGTGGACCAAGACGGTCCTGGCCACGTGTCCGGCGCCCAGCCCGCCGAAGACCGCCGGGACGGTGACGGCGAACCACCGCCGGGCGGCCATCAGGTCGGCGACCTTGCGCTCCACCCTCCGCGGAGCGGCCTCCATCCGCGCGGCGCGCGGCGCGACGTGCTCGGCCGCGAAGGCGTCCGCCTCCTGCCACAGCAGATCGTGGCGGGCGGTGAGGTAGGGACGCAGCGCCGGTGGCGGCGTGGTGGGTGTGGCGGACATGGTCTCCCTCTCCCTGGATGAAGGTCGCAACGCGTGGAGCGGCCGGGGAACGCCTACGGCTCCCGGGTGGGAAGTTGTGGAACGGCCTAGCGGACGGGGGCGCGGGCGATGTGGTCCATCACCTGTGCACTGGCGTTGATGACGATGTCCCGCAGACGACGTGCCTCAGCCAGGGGCCGCTTCTCGGGGTCGATCACACACACCGTGCCCAGCACCGTGCCGCTGTCGTGGATCAACGGAGCGCCGAAGTAGGAGCGGATTCCGACGGCGTCGACCACCGCGTTGCCGCTGAAGCGCGGGGACGCGTGCACGTCGTGCAGCGGGAGGGCCTTCTTGCGGGCCATGACCTCCGGGCACCAGCCGTGGTCCCGGCTCATGGTGCGGCCGACGATCACGAACCCGCTGTCCGCCGGCGGCTGGTGCAGCCCGACGAAAGTCTGCTCCTCCAGGAACAGGTTGACGAACCCGTACAAGAACCCGGCCTGTTCAGCCATGTTGCGGGTCAGGTCGTCGAAGTCCTCGTTGGCCACCGGGGGCACGCCCAGGCGGTTGAGTAGCTCGTAACGCTGAGCCAGTTCCAGCGACTGCTGAGGTCGCTGGCTGGTGAGGGCGGTGGCGGGCGGGGTGAACGGGCCACAGTTGGGGTCCCGCATGTCGCGCCGAGGCAAGGACCGGGCGGGCGGGGCAGTCTGCGGCGTGCGGTAGGGGTCGCTGGGGTGCTGTGACATCAGGCGTCCTGGAGGGTGGTAGAAGGGGTGTGCCCAGCGCGATTGGTGGTGGCGGCGCTGTTCACGGCGTGGTCGACGAGGGCCAGCAGAACACCGGCGACGTGATTCGGCTCGCGGGCGTCGCAGGTGACCACCGGCACGGCGGCGGGGAGTTCGAGAGCGGCCCGGACCTGCTCGGGGTGGTAGCGGTGTGCGCCGTCGAACTGGTTCACCGCGACGACGAAGGGCAGGCCGATGTCTTCGAAGAAGCTGACGGGCGTGAAGCTGCTCTCCAAGCGGCGGGTGTCGACTAGGACGACCGCGCCGACGGCGCCGCGGGAGAGGTCGTACCAGAGATCGACGAACCGGTCCTGGCCCGGCGTGCCGAACAGGAACAGCTCCAGAGGCATCGGCGCGTCGGGCAGGCTCAGTCGGCCGAAGTCGAAGGCGACCGTGGTGGTGGTCTTCGCTTCGATGCCCGCCAGACTGTCGACGTCTGCGCTCGCCTCGGTCAGGTACTCCTCCGTACTCAGCGGCGTGATCTCGCTGACGGCGCCCACGGCGGTGGTCTTGCCCGCGCCGAAACCGCCGGCGATCACGATCTTCAGTACGGTCGGCGCACCGGCCTGCGAGTGCGGCGAAACCGTGGTCGGGTCATCCGGCCTGGGGATAGGCGACGGCATCAGGCCACTTCCTCTTCAAGCCGGCGGAAACGGCTGCCAGCATTTGGATAGACGGACCGGACCCTGCGCCGGTATCGGCAGAGGACTGGGTCAGGGGGACGACGAGGGCGTCGGCGTCCAGGAGGTCGGAGACGAGCACTTTGACGGCGGTCACGGGCCGGCCGAGGCGGCCCGCCAGCTCGACCACCGACCGCCGGCGCTCCCGGCACAGGGCGAGAATCTCCTCGCACTCCTCGGCCTGCGCCGGGCCGGGCCGTCCCTGCCCGGCCTCCAGCACGGTTTCCAGACCGAGCAGGTGCCGCGGCTTGGTACGCCCGCGCGTCACGGCGTAGGTCCGCACGAACGCCGACTCCTCGGCCGCGCGGCCGTACGTGGTCACCGGACCTCTCCGCCCGTGCCAACGCGGACGGGGATCAGCATGTACGGGGCGAACTTCTGGACCAGGCGCCCCATCTCGAAGCCGACGGTGCCCACGTCGGCGTCCCTGGTGGCGATGACGGCGAGGATCGTGTCCACCTCACCGCGTTCGGCCCCGGGGTGGTTGTCGAAGGCCGCGCTGCGCCCGGCGCTCTGGACGAAGAACAGGCAGTCGTCTCGCTCGATGATGACCTGCCGGGCCGGCCTCTTCTTGTGGCTGGGGCCGGTGATGTTCGCCGCGAGGGAGGCGACCCCGCTGAAGGCGGCCGACAGTTCGTCCGCCCAGTCCTTGTCGACGTCGCTGTCCAGCAGCCGCAGTCCGTCGCGCGAGAGCAGGACGGCGTGCGTGACGCCCGGCGTCTCGGAGGCGAACTGACGCAGCAGCCAGGCCATGCTGTCCCGCTGTCCGCTTGTCGTCGCGGATGCGGGCGTGCCGTCGGTCACGTTGTTCATCGCGGGGTGGGTGCTCATGGGGATCGCTCCAGAAGGGGGAAGGGCCAGTGGGTGTACTGGGCCGCCGGGAACGCGGAAGAAGCGGGTCAGGGGGTGGGGTCTTCTGTCGAGGCGGGAGGGGGACTGGCGGTGCCGCCGGCCTGGAGGCCGCTGCGGAAGGCGGCTGCCAACCCGGGCGTCGCCGCGGACACGGGGGCTTGCTCCCGCTCCTGTGGCGGACGGAAAGGTTCCGACCGACGCGTGCGCGTGGGAAGAGCGGGCGCGTCGGCCGAATGACCCGCCGAGGTCGATGCCCCAGCGGCGCCGGGGCTTGCGACCTGCCCCACCCCTGGGGCGGCAGGAGCCGCGGCCACCTGATGCGGCTGCTGCCCGGACATGCGAGCTTCCTCGGGCTGCGGCGCACCCGCGTCCTCGACCGATGGAATGGCTACCAGGAGCCGTGCCGGTATGACGACCAGGGCGGTGGTGCCTCCCGTCGCGTTCTCCTGCAGGAGGACGGACAACCCGTGTGACTGGGCGATCTTCGCGGCGACCAGCAGGCCGAGCTGTCCAGCCCGGACCTGGCCGCTGACGTCGACCTCGTCCGGGGCTTTGAGCAGGTGGTTCATCTGTGCCCGCGTCTGCGGGTGCATGGGGATGGCGCGGTCCTCGACCTCGATGGCCAGCCCGTGTGGCACCCGCTGCGCGCGCACCATCACCCGCGTCTCTGGATCCGAGCACTCGCAGGCGTTCTCGATCAGCTCGGCCAGCAGGTGCGTCAGGTCCGGCCCCACATGGCCGGGCAACCCCAGCTCGGCGCCCACGGATCCGGCCGCGACGGCCACCCGCGGATACTGCACGACCTCGGAGACAGCGCCACGCAGGGCCGTCGTGACGGGAACGGGCCGGCGCACGCTGCGCAGGGACTGTCCGCCCAGGACCGCCGTGCTCTCGACCTGGCGGCGCATCCGCGTCACGAGGTGATCGATCTCGAAGATCTTGGCCAGCAGTTCCGGGTCGTCGGTCAGCATCTCCAGCTGGCTCAGTGCCTGGAGTGCCTTGCTGACCAGGGCGTGCTCGCGCATGGCCAGGCGGCGAAGCACTTCGAGGAGGACCACGGACTGGGACTCGTCGTGCACGCGGATCAGCGACATGATGGCCTGCGCCTGGAGGGCACTCAGCGCGTTGTCGATCCCGGCGTTCGCAGTGGGCGACTGCGCGGTGTGCGGGTCCGGCAACGCTGGACGTTTTCCGCGGCACAGCTCGTCCGCCGACCACTGCACCGACTTCTCAACGGCTGCCGCTGCCCCTGTGACCGTTGTCAGCGCTGCTGCCTGGGACTCCTCCACTGACGACTGCACGGCACTGGCGACGGTGCGTGTTCCGTGTGCCGCCACCGCGACGATCGCCGCCAGTCCGCAGACCAGGCCGGCCAGGACCCAGCCGGGGCCTACGACGGACCCCGACCGGAGAGCGAAGGCGGCGAGCAGCAGCGCGGCTAGGAGTGCCAGGGGCAGTGCCACGGCGCGACGGGCGAGGTACAGCGTGTTCGCGTCGACCGGGGGCAGCCGTCTGCGGTGGCCGGTCGCGGCCGGCCGTGCCGGGAAGGCGCTGTCAGGCATGGGAATCCTCGTCAGGGGGTGGGGTGGCTATGCGTGCTGCGGCGTCAGGTCTGCGGTGGGCTGGCGCGTGCTGCGGGAGGTTGAGCGGGGTGCTGGAACCGCGAGCGCGGCGTGGCGGGGGGAGGACTGCGTCGCCATCTGTTGAAGGAGCAGGGCGCTTTGGATCAGGCCCATGTGGCTGAACGCCTGCGGGAAGTTGCCGAGTTGGCGCTGCTGGACGGGGTCGTACTCCTCCGCCAGGAGCCCGAGGTCGTTGCGCAGAGCCAGGAGGCGTTCGAACAAGGCACGGGCCTCGTCGGGGCGGCCGGTCAGGGCGAGGCCGTCGACGAGCCAGAAGTTGCACAGGAAGAAGGCGCCCTCGTCGCCGGTCAAGCCGTCCACCCCGACGTCCTCACCGCAGGTCGGGTACCGGTACACGAGCCCGTCTTCCGTAGAGAGTTCACGACGGACCGCATCCACGGTGCCGATGACGCGCGGGTCGTCGGGCGGCAGAAAGCCGGTGCGGGGGATGAGCAGCGTGGCAGCGTCCAGCTCCTGCGAGCCGTAGGACTGGGTGAAGGTATTGCGCACCGGGTCGAAGCCCTTGTCACAGACCTCCCGGTGGATCGTCGCCCGCAGCTCGACCAGCGGGGCCACGTCCATGTCGAGCGCGCCGGCCTCGGCCAGGCGGATGGTGCGGTCGACCGCCACCCAGGCCATCACCTTGGAATGAACGAAGTGCCGGCGGGCCCCGCGGATCTCCCAGATTCCCTCGTCGGGCTCCCGCCAGCGCTGGACCAGGTGCTCGATGAGCCGCTGGTGCAGGACCGCGGTGTCGGCGCAGTGGGCGACTCCGCTCTGGTGCGCGAGGTACAGGGTGTCGATCACCTCGCCGTACACATCCAACTGCAGCTGGTCCGCAGCCCCGTTCCCGACCCGGACCGGAGTCGATCCCTCGTACCCGGGAAGCCAGGGAAGCTCCCGCTCCCGCAGATCACGCTCCCCGGTGATCCCGTACATGATCTGCAGGTTCTCCGGGTCGCCGGCCACGGCCCGCAACAGCCAGCGCCGCCATGCCTGTGCCTCCTGCCGGTATCCGGTCCCCAGCAGCGCGGCAAGCGTCGTGGCGGCGTCGCGTAGCCAGGTGAAGCGGTAGTCCCAGTTCCGGTCGCCGCCGATCTCCTCGGGAAGCGACGTGGTCGGCGCCGCGACGATCCCGCCGCTCGGCCCGTAGGTCATGGCCTTCAGCGTGATCGAGGACCGGACCACGGCCTCGTGATAGGGCCCGTCGTAGGTGCACTCCTGCGTCCAGTCCTGCCAGAAAGCGAGCGTCTCGGCGAGGGCGGTCTCAGGGGCAGCAATGTCAGGGGCGGCTGCATGCGACGGGCACCAGCTGAGCACGAACGCCACACTCTGGTCGGCGGCGATGGTGAAGGCGCTGACGACGACGCCGTCCTTCTCCACCTGCGGGACGCAGGTGTCGAGCCACAGAGCGTCCGCGCCGGCCTCCGCGACCATGCGCCCACCGACCTCGTGGATCCACGGGCTGACGCTGCCGTACCCCGGCCGAGGACGCATGGCCGAGACCATCTCCACTTCGCCAGTCAGGCCCTCAGCGATCCGGATCACCTGCGGGGCCCCGTCGCGCGGCGGCATGAAATCCAGGACCCGGACCGAACCAGTCGGGGTACGCCACAGTGATTCGAGAACGAGCGAGTCACCGCGGTACCGGCGCTCAGCCACTCTTCCGGAGCCGGACCAGCCTGCGGACGAGGCCGGGGCGATCTGCCAGGTGCCGTGCTTCTGTGTGCCGAGCAGACCGGCAAACACGGCCGGTGAGTCGAAGCGGGGCAGGCACAGCCAGTCGATCGTGCCGTCGTCGCAGACGTGGGCGCTGGTCTGCGTGTCGCCGATCAGGCCGTACTGCTCGATACGCGGAAGGCGTTTCATCGTGTGTGGATCTCCGTTAAGCCCCGCTGGTCTGGGGGTGTTATCGGGGCCGCCGAAGCGGCCGGGGACAGGCCGGGAGTCAAGGAGTCAGCGCTCAGCGCGGGGACGCAGGCTCGCTCGGAGGTGGTGTAGAGGCCCTGTCTGCGGGATCGAGGCCAGTCGCACGAGTGCCTTGGCACACCAGCCACGCCATCGCGACGAGGATCAGTCCGATGAGGAGCGCTCCGGTAGGGTCATGTCCGGGGCACCGAAGCGGCCCACACCAGGCAGGTGAGGGCGACGGCGAAGATCGCACCACGCAGCACGTTGATCTGCGGCGTCCATCGAGTCAACCTCCGTGCCGGTCGACTCGCTCCGACGTGGTCCAGCCGGATCTTCGCGATGAGTTCCTGCGTGGCCTCGGCGAGTCTGACGAGGTGCACCCGGCTGGGCAGATAGCCCTCCGGGAGCCCGACCGAGCAGAGTTGCTGCGCACGGAGCAAGGCCGGCTCCTGCGAAGGCATCAGGGTTCCGAGCTGGTTGACGTGCCCTCGCAGCCGCAGGACGAGGTCCTCCACATCGGCGGCGGTCTCGGGCACCGGGGAGTCCTCGCCCAGCACGAGCGTCACCGTCTCCGTCGCGGACACCGCTTGGTCACGCCCGGCACCTGGATCACCGAGACTCCGGCCCTGACCACTGCGCTGGCAGAACGCCCGGCGAGGGGCCAGCGAGAGACGCATGACACAACTCCTATGTGAATCAAGCCAAATTGAGTGAGAGACGCCGTGCACCACAGTCGGTCGGCGTGCATGGTGAGTGATCCGGCCGCTACGTTGAGCGAACCGCGAATCCCCGCTGGGGGGTATGCCTGTGCGGCCCGCAAGGCCGTCAAAGGCGTCAAAGATCATTTCGGACCCGAGGGGCAGCCCATGGCCCGTGAGCGAAACGTCGCCCTCGCCGCACTCCTGCGCGAAGCGGGCTGGTCCCAGCCCCAAGCAGCCGCCGCGGTCACTCGTGTCGCCGCGGAGAGCGGTGCTCGCGAATTGGAGGCCATCTCGCGCTCGCACATCGCCATGTGGGTCCAGGGCACCAAGCCCAGCGGGCGAGCGCCTCATATCCTGCGTGAGACGCTGTCCCGCAGGCTCAGTCGCCCCCTCACCCTCGCTGACCTCGGGCTGGAAGACGGGCCGACAGGCTCGCCCGACAGCAGTTCCGACTGGAGCGTCGACCCTCTGACCGTGCTGGCCGAGCTGGGAAGCGACGACCTGGACATGCACCGACGCAAGCTGCTGGCGACCGCCGCGTACTCGGCCGCCGGCCTCACTCTGCCCGCGAGTTCGTGGTGGACAACCGCCCCAGCCGCTGCAGCATCGCGCCCAGCAGTCTCCCCACGGCTGGTGACCCAGGCCGACATCGATGACGTCCGCAACCTGACAGCCTTCTACTCCGCACGGGACCAGCAGCGTGGTGGAGCCTCTGGGCGCTCGGCTCTGGCCGGTCACCTTCGCGACGAAGCGGTGCCCCTGCTGGGCAGCAGGTTTCGAACGGAACGGCACCGACGGGACACGTACTCGGCCGTGGCAGAGATGACCTACATCGCCGGCTGGATGGCGTTCGACGCCTCGGAGCACCGCACCGCCCAGCGCTACCTCACCCTCGCCGCCCGCATAGCGGCCGAAGCCGGCGACGGACCGCTGGGCGGCCACATCCTGCGCGCCCTCGCCCACCAGGCAGTCGACCTCGGACACCCACGAAGGGCCCTCGACCTGGCCGATGCCTCCATGGCCCGCACTCACTACGGCCAGGCCAGCTCGCGCGAGAAGGCCCTGCTCTCCATCGTCCACGCCCGTGCCCTGGCCGCCGACGGCGCCAGGCCCGGCACCCTCGCGGCCATCAGCCGAGCAGAGCGGGACCTCGCCCGCGCCGACGACGAGGACGCCCCCGACCGCGTCGGCTTCTTCCAGGAAGCCTCTCTCGCCCACGAAACTGCCTGCGCCCTGCGCGACCTGGGCAACCCCGTCGAGGCGGAGATCCATTTCCAGCGCAGCGTCCGCACCCGCCGCCGGCAGCAGTACGCCCGCACCCACAGCGTGACACTCGGCTACCTGGGCGCCGTCCAGGTCCAGCAAGGACGTCTCGACGAGGCGTGCAGTACCTGGGGACAAGCCCTCGATGCCATGGTCGGCGTCCAGTCCGGCCGCGCTCGCGACGTCATCGTCCGCATGCAGAGCGACCTGTCGCCCGTCCGGCAACGCGGAGGCCGCCACGTGGCCGAACTGGACCGCCGGGCACGGGAAATGCTGCGCGCCATAGGCTGACCACACGGAAGATCCGCGGCTGCAGCTGGCGGCTGCTGAACACGCGACTCCAGGAGAGAGGAACGAGCGCCGATGGCAACGTACGAGGTCGAATCGATCGCAACGGTCGTCGGGGGCCACACCCGCGTCCAGGACGACTACCAAGGCGGGGTCGAATCGATCATCCGACTGAACGACGCCTTCCCGCTCGAAACGCTGCAGGGCATCGAGAAGTTCTCCCACCTCACGGTGACCTGGCGCTTCCACTTGGCGCGTCCCGAAGACGTGCAGCTCCACGCGCGGAGCCCACGGGGAAACCCGATCTGGCCGGCGACCGGCACGTTCGTCCACCGCAACCACCGGCGCCCCAACCAACTGGCGATCAGTTACCCGCGACTGCTCAAGGCGGACGGCCGGGACCTCGTCGTCACCGACCTGGATGCTGTTGACGGCACTCCCGTCCTCGACATAGCGCCGTACTTCGCACAGATGGGGCCCCGAGGCCCGGTTCATCAGCCAGCCTGGCCAGCCGAGATGCTTGCCACCTACTGGCTGGACGCCTCGGAGCGCCCATAAGTCGGCCTGCCGTGGCGATTTGTCGCTCGCAGCAGCGCTCATGAGGGCCCCGCCCGCAGAGATGAGAGGGGTGCACCAAGTAGTCGGCTGGTCTCGCTGACACTCCACTCTCAGGACATGGCTTCGATCAAAGCCTCCGGCCGGTACCGACAGAACGGACCAGGCGGCTGTGCGAGCGCCGCGGCTGCGGAGGTTCACGACGTAGTCCCATCACCGGGGACGTCCAGCTCCATCCAGACCGTCTTGCCCCCGCCCGGACCAGGATGGACTCCCCAGCAGGTGGCCAACGCGTCGACCAGGAGCAGGCCCCGGCCTCCCTCACGCTCGTCGCTCGGTGGGCTCTGGAACGGCCGTCTGCCGGAGGGGTCCTGCACTTCGACCCGGAGACGTCCGCTGGAGTGGGTGACCTTCACCGTGAACGCCTTCGCCGCCTGATGGCGGCACCCGTGAATCACTGCATTTGCCATCAGCTCATGGGCTCCCAGAGCAACAGCGTCCGCGATGGCCGCCAGTCCCGTCAGCACCATCAACTCGTGAAGCTCGCGCCGGCCCCGCGAGATCGCTGCCACCTCCGCCGGGTACACCGCCACAATTTCGAAGGCACGCCTCCGATCCGAGATCGGCACGGTTTCGACCGGGGCACTGGGATGGGGACCAACGAGACTCTGAACCGCCACGTCAAGGACTTCGTCCGGCCGCTGAAGAGCGGCGTCGGAGGAATGCACGTTCATCAGCTCCCCTTCTCGGTCCCGACAAGGGACAAATACGGTCACCATCTGTGCTTGAAGGCGTTTCCCTATCGGCGCCGGGTGAGCTAATGCGACGTCGAAAGCCACGTTGCCTTCCTCCGGGCGGTTTTGGACTGATCAAGGCGGCCGGGGACTGTGCCTGCGGCGAGACCGTGTCGTACGGGTCGCTCCGCGGCAGCGTTCGGCCGCTAGGTGTCGGCGGGCCCGTTCGTCACGGCGCGGGGCAGTGGGTCTGGAACGGGAAGCCCGGGGGTATCGGGGTGCGGGGGTCGCCCAGGGCGCGCAGACACACGCGGTCGCCGTAGAAGCCGGTGCGGGCGTGGAGCCAGCGGCTGTTGTCGATCAGGTAGCCCTGGCCGACGTCGAGAGTGATGCGTTGTTGGAGCGCTTCGATCGCCGTGCGGAGGTGGGGCAGGTGCGGGGTGAGGAGAGGGCTGAACGCGGCGAGGGCATCCTGGCGCAGGCGGATGGAGACCCGCTTGCCTCGGTGACGGGTGAAGATCTGAGAGGGGTGTCCGCCGCCGTCGCCGTAGTAGGCGGTACCAGGCAGGGCCAGCATCTCCAGGGCCCGGGGCGCGTGTTCCAGGAGGAGGGCGTGCAGGGCGCGGCCGTCGGTCAGGAGCACGTCCCCACCAGAGGCGGCGGGCTGCTGGCAGACCAGGAGCATCAGGCGAGGCGGACGGGGGAGGCTGGAGCGCTCGGTGTGCGCGAGGAGTTCTCCAGTGCCCAGCCCCGCTAGCCCGGGGCGGCGGGAGGCGGCGCCTCTGTCACGAATGGTGGTCAACCGATCCGAGTCGCTGTCCGGGTGCGGCACCAGCGTCATCACCTGCCGGGCGAAGGCGAGAACTGCGGCCCGGGTGTTCAGACCGTCGACGGTGGCGATTCCCCGAGTCCGCAGGAGTTCCATCACGGTGGTGGTTCGGTCGAAACCGCTGATGAGGGGCGCGGCGTGTGCCTCGAACAGGGTGAGCGATCGGGTCTTCATCGACGTGCTCCTCTGAAATCGGGCTGGACGTCCAGCGTCCGGACGAACGGCGGGCGGCGTAAAGCGACAAACTGTCGATCCGGACAAAGGCGGCAAGCCCGGCTCCGTCTTGCAGACGGGTGCTACGTTCCGAAGGACCTGCCCGCCCTCACGTCTCAGGGACAGCCCATGTACAAGCCGTCGTTGTGGCCAGTGTCCGTCAAGGGTGTTGCCCTTGATGCCCGCGAACGCGTGTTGCTGCTGCACAACGAGCGCGGCGAGTGGGAACTGCCGGGCGGTCGGCTGGAGATCGGTCCCGCAGGTAATGGGTCGGCGCCAGCCGACGTGAGTCCCGGTGCGGCGCTGGAGCGCGAGGTGGCGGAGGAGAGCGGCTGGATGGTGAAGGCCGGGCCTCTGCTCGACGGCGGGACCTGGATCTACGAGCCGATTCCCGACCGCCGGGTCCTGATCGTCACCTACGGCTGCGCGGTCCTGTCCCCCGAACGTATGCCGGTCCTGAGCCACGAGCACAAGGAGATCGGGCTCTTCAACCGGCACGAGGTCGATGGCCTGACCATGCCCGATGGGTACAAGCAGTCGATCGCGGCCTGGTACGACCACCCCGGAAGGTGACCCGTCATGGACGTCTTCACTTCTGTTTCCGGGTCGGCCACGCGCCGCTCGGCGCGGCTGGTCTCCTGGCGCTGGGCGACGCCGGAGGCTCAGGCTGTCCTCGCTACGCGCGACCTGGCTTCGATCCTGAAGTACTACCGGCACGTCCACGGCACCAGCCAGATGGAGACTGGTGAGCTCCTGGGCTACGACAAGACCTACATCTCGGCCCTGGAACTGGGCAAACGGCATCTGAGCGATGTCGGGAGCCTGCGTCACGTCGCCGAGCGACTCGCTCTGCCCGCGCATGTCCTGGGCGTCACCGACCCGGCCGACACCGACCACCGGGCGATGATCCAGTTCGGCACCTCCACGGTGCGGCTCGCCGAGGTCGCCCGCCAGTGCGGGCGAGCGGCCGAGGCCGTCGCTGAACTGTGGCCGCTCGTGGCTCGCTTGGAAGCCCGCGCCCGGGACGGGAGCACCGAACGAAATGTCCTCCGGCTCCTTGCGCACGCCCGGCTGAGTCTCGGGACGGCTCTGGGAAACGTGCTGCCTGAGGAACGGCTGGCCACCGCCGCGCACTGGACCGCCAAGAGCCTGGACGTTGTGCGCGCCTTCGATGACCAGGCTCTGACTACCACCGCCCTGCGCATGCACGGAAACGAGCTGCGCAAGGCCGGCCTGCTTGGCGCGGCCATTGACCGGCTCAACCAGGCCGCGGCCACCGCACCCGGCACCGAACAGCGAGCCGCGGTGCTGCCGCTCTTGGCTCGTGCCGCCGGTGCCCTCGGCAATGCGGTGCTGTTCGACCAGGCCGTCCGTGAGGCCCACCATCTCCTTGACACGGTCGAGCACACCAGCCTCGTCAACCCCACTGCTCTCTACGAGATCCATCTTCGGGGCCTCATCTCCACCGGCCGCACCCGCGATGCGATACGGCATGCCGAGGCGGCCTCGCCTGCCCCGACCATCGCGGTCGCACCTCAGTGGCGTGTCATCGAACTCATCACCACGGGCCGCGTCCGCCTTCTCGCCGGCGACAGCCACGGTGCTACTCAGCTCCTGGCCGCGGCTGTACAGGAAGCACAGGCCCAGCGCCTTCCGCACCAGCTCCAACGCGTTCAGCGCACCACCGTTGGCAGGCTCCCCGATATCCATGAGGCTGCCACCCGTGCCCTGGCCCAGCTCCGCACGGAGATCGCCGCATAGCCGAGGGCAGGTGCCATGTGACGGGGGCACAGCCAGGTGTCCTGTTCCCATCGGGCGCCTCCTTTCTGGGCCGGCGGTTCAAAATGGCCTGTTACCAGCGCGGTTAGACGCTGAGCGGCCGGTGCAGTGCCATGAGTCTGGAGCCGCGTCGGCTTCGAGGGCATCGCTGTGGCGATATCGCTGCAGCGATATCGATCTCCACCTAGCCTGGTTCTCACGGCTGGGGCGAGCTGGATCGCGAGAAGAAAAGCCGAGGTGACCATGTCAAAGGGACCAGGGCGCACGTGCGTGCGGTGCGGACTGCCGATCAGCCGGTACAACCCGGATACCCGCTGTTCTACCTGCGCCCGGACCGATGCGACACCGACGATCCCGGACCGGGCCTGGCGCGACGAGGAAGTGCACAGGGCCCTTGCTGCCTGGGATTTCGGGACGGTTGTACGTCTGGTCCGCCGCCGCTCCGGGCTTTCGCAGAAGGCTGTACGGGAGCTGACCGGACTCACTCAGGGCTTCATCTCAGACCTGGAGCGCGGCCTCAAACAGGTCAACGGCCGCGAGACGATCATCGACCTCCTGAGCGGACTTGGGCTTCCCGCCGACCTTCGCCCGCTCCTCCTCGCCCCTTTCGCGCAGGCCGAATCGCAGCGACTTGTCGAGGTCATCGACCCGGCTCTGCCCTGGACGGCGGCTCGTATGGTGACGTCACTGGAAGCAGCCGTCGGAGGAGCCATGACCGGATTGAACCGCCGCAGCGTGATCGCCGCCCTGGGCGGGGCCGGCCTCACGCAGTACATCCTGCAAGCAGCCGTCGCCCCTCCCGAGGCCGTCGCCTCCACCGCCCGGAACGGAATCAGCGTCTCCGACCAGCTTCTCACCAGCCTGCAATCCACCACCGACGCTCTGCGCCAAGCCGACGCCAGCCATGGCAGCGGTAACCTCGCCCGAGCCGCCACAGCGCACCTCAAGGTCCTCCTCCGGTTTCTGAAACAAGGAGACTTCAACGAGGCGACCGGGAGGCGCCTCGCAGCGGTGACCGCGGACACCGCCATCCAGACCGGCTGGTACCACTTCGACAGCGGCGCCCACACCGTCGCCCACAACCTCCTCGTCGGAGCCCTCCGCGCCGCCCATGCCAGCGGCGACAGCAGGCTCCGGGCCGGGGCGCTGTCCTTCATCGCCATCCACGGCTACTCCGCCGGCGACCCCCGCGACGCGGTCACCGCCGCGCGCACCGCCCGCCAGGTCATTGCCGACCAAGACGCGCCCGCCCTGCACGCGATGCTCCTCACCCGTCAGGCCCGCGGGCACGCCCGTCTACGTGAGGACCGCCAGGCTCGCACTGCCCTGGAAGAGGCACAGGCCCTGTGCGCCCGCGGACGAGGAGAGGACGACCCACACTGGCTCTACTGGATCAACCCCGGCGAGATCATGGGCCAGACCGGCAGCTGCTTGCTCGACCTCGGCCGCCCCGACCAGGCCGCCCAGGCGTTCGCTGACGCCCGCAACGCCTTCAGCCCGGACGAGATCCGCACCCGCGCCCAGTTCCTCTCCCGCGCCGCCACCGCCCAGATGCGCGCTGGCGACGTCGACGCCGGATCTGCCACCGGACACGAAGTCCTCGCTCTCGTCTCCGGAGTCCGCTCCGCACGCTTGGACGACAACCTGGACACGATGCTCGCCGAAGCCCGCCGATACTCCGCGGCGACTCCCGCCCAAGAACTCGTGGAACGCGGTCAGGCCGTCATGGAAGAACGCGCCGCATGAAGCGCATGATCCTGCTCCTGTGGGACATCGACCGCACTCTGCTCTACACCGGTGACATCGACCGACGCGTCTACAAGGAGACCTTCACCAGCGTCGTCGGCTGTTCCCCGACAGCCCTGCCGGCCCGGGGAACCGGCGTCACCATGCCCCTGGCCGTCCGTGAACTTCTGCGCGTCAACCAGGTACCCGAACAGGACGTGGAGACATTCGCAGCCCGCATCGTTGACGAACTTCCCGGACGCCTCGCCGCCCACCGGGAGCTGCTGGTCAATAACGGGGTCATCATGCCGGGCGCCGTGGACGCGCTCGCCGCGGTCCAGCAGACGGGGCACCTAATCCCGACCGTCGTCACCGGAAACCTACGGGGCAGCGCCGAGACCAAGCTGTCCGAGCTGGGACTCATTGGCTACCTCGACACCACCATCGGCGGCTACGCGTCCGACGACCCTCACCGCCCGGCTCTCGTACGCATCGCACAAGACCGGGCAGCCGCGAAGTACGGAGGACCGTTCAACCGCGAAAACACAGTGATCGTGGGCGACTCGCTGGAAGACGTGCGCACCGGCCTGGAAGGGGGAGCCAGGGTGATCGCGGTCGCCTCGGGCACCACCACCGAACAGCAACTACGCACTGCAGGTGCACAACACGTTCTGGCCGACCTCACCTCCACCACCACCCTGCTTCGCCTCATCGACCAGGACCAGACTCTCTAGGGTGCGTTTCAGAAGTGGATCTTGATGTGTCAAGATCCACTTCGTGGGACGGCATGATCTGACGAATGCGCAGTGGGCGAAACTGGAGCCCTTGCTCCCGGTCGGCAAGAAGCCCGGACGGCCGCCGGTGCACACCAAGCGGCAGTTGATAGACGGCATACGCTGGCGTACCCGCGCCGGTGCTCCCTGGCGGGACGTGCCCGAGCGGTACGGCCCGTGGGAGACGGTGTACGGACTGTTCCGGCGGTGGCAGCGGGACGGCACCTGGCACCGCATCTTCGAGCAACTGCAGGCCCGGGCCGATGCCGAGGGGCTGATCACCTGGGACGTCTCGGTGGACTCGACCATCGCCCGCGCCCACCAGCATGCGGCGGGTGCTCGCAAAAAGGGGATCTGCAGGTCGAGCCGCCCGGTGGTGTGTTCAGCGAGCCCGACGACCACGGGCTCGGACGCTCCCGGGGCGGACTGACCACCAAGCTCCACCTGGCGGTCGAGCAGGCCCAGAAACCGATGGCGCTGGTCATCACGGCCGGACAGCGCGGCGACTCCCCGCAGTTCCAGGTGGTCCTGGGCCGTATCCGGGTGCCCCGGCTCGGGCCGGGCCGCCCGCGTTCCCGGCCGGACAAGGTGCGCGCCGACAAGGCGTACGGCTCCCGCGCGAACCGCACCTACCTGCGCAAGCGGGGTATCCGCTGCACGATCCCGGAGAAACGCGACCAGATCGCCAACCGCAAGAAGCGCGGCTCCCGCGGCGGCCGGCCACCGACGTTCGACAAGGCCGACTACAAAGAGCGCCACGCGGTGGAGTGCGGCATCAATCGCCTCAAGCGCCACCGCGCGGTGGCGACGAGGTACGACAAGCTCGCCGTTCGCTACGAGGCGACCGTGCTGGTCGCAGCCATCAACGAATGGC
Organism: Streptomyces sp. SCSIO 75703; assembly: GCF_036607905.1. NCBI lineage: Bacteria > Bacillati > Actinomycetota > Actinomycetes > Kitasatosporales > Streptomycetaceae > Streptomyces > Streptomyces sediminicola. The sequence continues at coordinate 1,607,468 of NZ_CP144555.1, read as the reverse complement.
TGTGACCAGCACTTTCTAAACACGCCCTAGGTCTCACCTGCCCAGGGTGGTTCCCTGCGGACCGCGTTGTCGCGCCAGTCTGGGTACGGCCCTTCTGCGTGATCGGCCAATCGTTGGTGAGGCATAGCTCCACGCTTCCTCATCGCCGCGACCGGCTCACGGCGTCCACAGCGAGGAAACCTGCTGCGGCGTCGAGGAGCCGGCGAGCAGTGATGTCGCCCGCCGGGACACCGAGCCTCCCCAGAGCCCAGTCGAGCGCAGCCGCCTCAGAATCGCACATTCTGGCTATCAGGCTGGTCTTTTCAGGCAGAAGGATTCGCTGGGGACCATGGTCGTCTCGCGGACCCGGTCGAGGGGCAGTCCCCATCGGGATCCCTGCACGGCGGGCGGTTGACGGCATCGCACCCGGTCTTCGAAGTACGCCGAGTGCGGCCTGGCGTCCCGCGTCCAGCGTGAGAAGTGCTTGCCCTCTGCCGCTTGATGTCCAGCGCGCGGCTGGTGACGTATGGGGCGGTGACCTGTCGGCCGGTGTCGTATTCGAAGCGCGCGGGCGGCCCGGTAGACGCAGTAGTTGGTGATGTCCTGCACGGACATCCATCCGGCCCGACCGATGACGAGGGCTTTCCAGTCGAGCCGGAAGTGGCATTCGCCCACGGCAGACAAGGAAGGACATCAAAAGACTGGAAAGCTGCGTCGAGACCATGTCAACGTACAACGTCCCGGAAACACCAGACCAGACGGCATAGCGTTGCGAGGGTTTGTGACGCCCCGCAGCGCGCGGCTGTCTCGATGTCACGGTTCCTACTTGGGAGGCTCGTCTGCCTGAAATCGCTCTCCGATATATACGTTCATCGTCCCTGTCCCCTTCGAGGTCGGTGCGCTAAACGTTTGGTCGGGCCAGGTAGCAGGGGGCGCCTAGGGCTAGCCGTGTCGGGTCGATCCCATGCGGCGCGCAACATAGCCGACGATCGCCGGTTAGCCAAACCGGCGATCGTCGCGACCATTGAGGTGTTCGCCTTCCGGCTGTGCTTGGCGGTGGAGCCGTGGCGGACGCAGGCAGCTTCGCGTTGGCAAGAGGAGGCGCGAGGTAGCTCTGCTGCGGCTTCTCTGCCGTAGGCAGCGTGCGCCGCTGGCAAGCGGCCCTCCTGGCGCTGACAACGCGAGGTGATGCTGCCGCGCCCCTGTCGCTCCTCGCTCCCCAGCAAGGAAATCCTGCCGTGCGCCAATCCGTGATACCCCCTTCCATTTTTCGCCGCGAGACGATACCGAGTTCCGCCCTCGGTGTCCGGGAGGTGACGTCGTGGCAGTAGCCGTGCGGCCTGGGACAAAGCTGACGGTCGATGACGTGTGTGACGAGCTTGGGATAGCTCGATCCACCTTCTACGACTGGCGACAGAAGGGGCGAGGTCCGCGCTGCATCCGACTTCCCAACGGAAGCCTCCGGATACGGCGTAGCGATTTCGAAAACTGGCTTAGCGATTGTGAGGATGCATCTTGACCGATGGCACTTTTGACGTACGGATCTACGGCATCGAGCGCCGCACGCGAGCTAACGGGTACACGTACAAGGTGGTCTGGAAGGTCGGAGTGAAGAAGCACAGCAAGACCTACCCGACCAAGGCACTCGCGGATGCCCGACGCTCCGACCTGTTGACCGCAGTCAAGCGCGGCGAGCCCTTCAGTACCGAGACTGGACTGCCGATCTCGTACGCCAGCAAGGCCGCGGACACCAACTGGTATGATTTCGCGGTCGAGTTCGTCGACAAGACGTGGCCGCAATTCTCCGCCAACCAGCGGATGAACGTGGCCAAGGCGCTGACCTCCGCGACCGTCGCCTTGCTTCGGACACCTCCGAAGCAGTTCGATCCGGTAAAAGTGCGGACCGCGCTGCGCGAGTGGGCCTTCAACTCCAAGCGCCGGACCAACCCCGAAGAGCCGATACCCGACGATGTTCGGGTCATCCTCGATTGGGTCCAGCGCAACACCTTGTCGATGGCAGCGTGGCAGCAGTCGGACCGAGTCGACACGGTCGTCTCCGCTCTCGGAACGCTGCTAGACGGCACTGCCGCAGCGTCCAGCTCCGTGTCCCGCAACCGGCGGATCATGAACCTGGTAATGGAGTACGCCGTCCGTCACGGCATCCTCCGGCAGAACCCCCTGCCGAAGGGCAAGGGCAGTGGAATGGGTGCCCCCAAGGTCGCTCAGGCCATCGACAAACGCTCTCTGCTGAATCCTGAGCAGGTCACCGCGCTCCTCGATTGGATCGGCAAGCGACCCCTGCGGCGGGGGCCCCTCTACAGGGCCTTCTTCGCCACTCTCTGCTACGCCGGTCTCCGCCCGGAGGAAGCCGTCGCGCTCCATGTGAGTGACGCCACGCTGCCGGAATCGGGCTGGGGCGAGTTCATCGTGCACAGCGCCCGGCCGGAGGTCGGCAGCCAGTGGACCGACAGCGGAGAGCCCCACGATGACCGTGACCTGAAGGGGAGAGCGGAGGGCGACACCCGGACTGTGCCCATCCACCCTGACCTCGTCGCCTTCCTTCGCGATGTCATCGTCCAGTACAAGCTCCAGCCGACCGACCTCCTCTTCCCCGGAGAGTTCGGCGGCAGGCTAGCGGGCTCGGTCTTCCGGCGAGTCTGGGACAAGGCCCGAGCGGAGGTCCTCCAGCCGCACGAGTACAAGTCGCCGGCGGGTAAGCGCGTGTACGACTGCCGCCACACCTGCCTCACCGCGTGGCTCAACAAGGGCATACCTCCGGCCCAGGTCGCCGAGTGGGCCGGGAACAGCGTGCCCGTGCTCCTGGCCATCTATGCGCGGTGCATCGTCGGTCAGCGGGACAACTACCTGAAGCAGATCTACGACGTCAGGTATGTCGGCAAGGCCGGGTAAGCCGGACGCGTGAAGGGCGGTGTGGGACCCCCATGGAAGGGGCCCCACGCCGCCCTTCTGTGTTGCTCGACAGACGTCCCTTTGACGCATCTGGGTGGTGGAGGCTGGGGGACGCATGGGGGACAGACACCCGTAGAAACCCGGTTTCAGCCGGTGTCAGCCGGACTCCCACGCTTCTCGGCGGTCCGGCGTACGCTGGAAATGCGCGGAGGTCAGACACGGTCTGACCAGGCAAAATAAGGTCCGCCTGACGTCAGGCCAGTGGCGCCCCCGGCAGGACTCGAACCTGCGGCCAAGCGCTTAGAAGGCGCCTGCTCTATCTTCGCGTTCCCTGACCTTCGAGGGGCGGGTATGGGTGGGTTCGGGAAGATTCGCCGACAGCAGACACATTGAGTCCCATACGGACTGGATTAACTCGGCGAAGGAAGCGAACCTAGAGCGGTCTTGAGGAAGCAGAACCTGCTCTCTGCGCATCAGTCGGGACCGCGAGAGGTGCGTCGCGGGCGCAACATAGCCGACGATCGCCGGTTGGCCAAACCGGCGCTTCTGCAGACCATTGAGTGACCAGGGGATGCCGACGCATCCCGATGTCTCGTGTGAGGAGTCATGTAGCTTGTCGAAGCTGGCAATAGGTGAATCGTCCTTGCTCTCTGCGGACCATGTTCGCGCCCTTCTGGAGTGGCTCCAGGAGGAATCTTCGGGAGCCGTTTTCCCTTTCCTCGCCGCTATGGCGGGCACCGCCCTTTCGCCGGGTGAAGCAGTCTCGGTACGGGTGCAGGACGTGACGCTCCCGGACGGGGAGTTCGGGGAGGTGTTGGTCCGTGCCGGCGAGAGCCGGAGGGTTCCTGTCTCCCCGGACGTCGTGGGTGTGCTGAGGCGCTGGATCGACGAGGCGGGTTTGGAAGCTGAAGACCTGCTGTTCCCGGCCGAGCGGGGTGGGGCGTTGGCGTCCTCCGAATACAAGAGGGCGTGGAGGCGCGCTCGCCAAGCGGTGTTGAGCCCGGACGAGGTGCAGGCGGGCTTGGGGGAGCAGGTCTCCAGCCTGCGTGACTCCTGTCTGGACCGCTGGCTCGAGGCGGGCGTTCCTGCGTGGGGTGTCGCCGAGTGGGCTGGCGTGAGTGCGAGCTGGATTGCGCTGCGGTACCCGCACCGCTTCCGGCTGGAAGACATCGAGATCGACTGGGAGCACCTGGAAGAGAGCCTGCGCCTTCCGGGCATTCCCGAGCGGTAGTTTCCCCTCTCGCGCTCCGACTCACGATCCGAGCGCGAAGACCACGCGCCGAGCACATTTCGAACGTCGGCGGTCCACGCCGCACGCGGCCGTGTCACATGGCTCGACCCCCAGCGATCTGGTTCCCACTGCCCCACAGGGCCGGTTGACCTGCGCCGTGGACTGCCGGCAGCCCGGCTGAATCAATTCACCTGCTTAGCCTTTCCCCCCTCTGTTTCCGAGGACTCGCGCATGCCTGCCCGTTTGCTGTCCATTCCCGCTGTCGCCGCCGCCCTGGACGTCGACCGGCGCACCGTCTACCGCTTCATCGCCGCCGGCGACCTCCCGGTCGTCGACCTGCGCACCGGGACGGAACGATCTCGCGTCCGTGTCCCTGCTGCCGGGCTTGAGGAGTTCATCGCCAGGAGATTGGTTGGCTCCCCGCGCCTCCGTCGGTGAATTCCCGCCCCCAGCCCAGACCTCACCGCTTCCGAACAAAGGAGCAGTACCGCGTACCTGCGCAAACTGAAGTCCGGCAAATGGCAGGCGACCGTACGCAACCGGGCCGGAGACCGGTTCAGCGAGTCCTTCCCCCTCAAGGCCCAGGCGCGGGCCTGGGGCATCGAGCTGGAGACCCAGTTCGCCCGCGGAGGCATGCGCGACCCGCGGGCCGGCGAGATCGCGTTCCGGGAGTGGCACGACCGGTGGTGGAACGCCCGCATCGTCGAACCCCACACGCTGCGGGGCGACGCGTCCAGCATCAAGAACCACGTCATGCCGTACTGGGCTGACTGGGAGATGCGGACAATCACCCGCATGGACGTCCAGAGCTGGATACGCTCCCTGGTCGAGAAGGGCGCAGGCCCTGCCGCGATCAAGCGGGCCTACAACCTGACGTCGTCCATCATGCGCGCTGCTGTCGACGACGATGTGATCGCGGTGAGCCCGTGCCGCAGCATCGATCTGCCGCCCATCGCGGTCAAACCGCCGCAGTGGTTCACGCCCGACCAGGCGCAGAGCATCCTCGACGGACTCGCCCCCGCCTGGCGGACGATGTGCCTGCTCGGCTTCTACACCGGACTGCGCTGGGGAGAGCTCTCCGGCCTGCACCGCCACCGCATCGACACACGCCGCTCCCGCCTGTTCGTCGTGGAGGTCAACACCAAGAGCGGCATCAAGGAGTACCCCAAGAGTTCCAAGAGCCGCCGGGAGGTCCCGCTCCCGCCCCACGTCCTCGCAGCTCTCGAACGCCACATCCACCGGCTCGACCGCGACGCAGTGGTCTTCACGACCATCACCAAGGGCCGCTCCGGGCGCCTCCTCGCCGACAGCAACTGGCGCCGGCAAACCTGGTGGCCTGCTGTCGAGACTGCCTACCATTTCGGCGACGACGGCGAGTTGCAGCTCGTCCCGCACTACCCGCCGCACTCCATGCGCCACACCTGCGCCTCGTGGCTCGTCCAGAGGGGAGTCTCGCTCTACGAAGTTCAGCACCTTCTCGGCCACGAGAGCTTCCAGACCACCCAGCGCTACGCCCACCTCCAGCCGGACGCCCACAAGGCTGTGCTGGGAGCCTGGGAACGCATGGAAACCCCGCTCACCATCGTCGCATGAACCTTCCTTTGCCCTGTCCTCCACGGACAAGGCAAAGGCGTTTCCCGGTTGAGCCGGCCGGGTCACGTTCGCGGGTCGGTTGACCAGTCGCCGGGAAGCGTCCAGCGGCCGTCTGCGGCCGTGTACCAGCGGCGCCGCTGTTCGGCCTCACGCAGCTCCTTCTCCCGCTCCCGGCGGTCGGCTTCCGCCGCAAGGCGTTCGAGATCCTGCAGTAGGTGTCCCAGCCGTGCCTCCAATGTCCACCGGGCGCTGTCGCTGTACGAGTACGAGTGCTGGTACCAGCTCCCGGAGGCGCGCCGAGAGCGAGGTGACCGTTGAACTCTTCGTCGTACTTGGGCAGGCGCGTCCAGGGATTGCGCTCCTGTTGACGGCGCTCCTGCGGGGTCGGCTCGTGCGGGACCTTGGTCGTCCGCTCCGTGAGAGCGAGGGGAAAGGCCCGGCACTGGATCACGATCGCGACCGTGTGTACAGCTTCACCGCGTTGCAGATCGTTCTGGGCCTCGACCGTGTAACCGCGTCCTTCTGCTTCAGTGAACAGTGCGTGCATGATCCGAAGGGCTCGGTCGGCGAGGGGACGCGACAGGTACAGCGGGATGACTGCTGGCTTGCCCCTGGTGTCGGTCACCCTCTGTGATCGGCCGAGAGCCTTGCGCGTCGCACGAACGAGACGATGAGGTCGATCGAGGGTCTCCGGCAGGTCGACGGCCGCCACGGGAAGAGGCTGAGCGGCCTTCTCAGCCTCCTCGTCAATCAGCGTGAAGACGCAGTCGCCGCGCTGTCGGCCGTTCCACCGCAGCTTGTGCCCTGTGGGTACGTGCCCATGGTGAAGTGCGTCGTAGTACGCCGCCCGCCATCGCCCCCGGGTCTGCGCGGCAGGATCGGGAACCGTGATCTTCCCGGAGGCCGACTGCAGGCGGGAGATCAGCTCGGTTCCAGTGGCCGGAGCCAGCGCTGCCTGGGCAGCATCGCCCTTCAGCCTCTCCTTCTCGGCCTGTACCTGTCGCGGATGCTTGCCGTGCTTGAGGTAGTAACGGCCGTCCGCAGTGACTACGGCGACGTATCCGCTCCCGCGCCAGGTCCGCTTGATCAGGTCCCGTTGTTCCAAGGCCCAGGATGTCTGGGTCCGGGCAGGTGGGATGGGCATCGCACTGGAGGCTGCTGCGATCTCACGGAGCAAGTCGACTTGGGGCTCCGTCAACGTGTACTTCACCGCGGCGGCTCCTCGACGGTCCGTGGACGGGAGGGCCAACCTAGGGCCGCTATAGACGTCTCGTGTGCAGAGGTGCTTCGTACGGGTGAATCGGGCTGTCAACAACCACGGCCGCTACAACGGCGATGTAGGAGGTCGGGGGATCCCCCGTTATGTTCTTCGCGGTCCTGCAAGAGGGCCGCTGGCCTCCGGGCCCGGCATGACTGTGTCCCCCTGTCGAAGGCATGACCTGGGGGGTGGTGTCACCGGGCCCGGGAGGTGTCCGTCGGAGACGCTGATCAGAGGTCCGGCCACCGTCCGGTCCGGCGCAACGCCGGGCAGTCGCGGGCGGCAAGTCTGCATAACGTGGATGCGCGAGCACGACACCCGAGCCGAGGCCGGCACCGTCAACACCCCTGGAAGGGCACGATGTTCGAGATCGAAGACGTGGGCGTGTTCCTGGGCCTGGACGTTGGCAAGTCCGCTCACCACGGCCACGGGCTCACCCCGGCCGGGAAGAAAGTTTTCGACAAACAGCTGCCCAACAGCGAGCCGAAGCTGCGGGCCGTCTTCGACAAACTGGCCGCGAAGTTCGGCACCGTCCTGGTGATCGTCGACCAGCCCGCCTCGATCGGCGCCCTGCCGCTGACCGTCGCCCGCGACGCGGGCTGCCAAGTGGCCTACCTGCCCGGACTGGCCATGCGCCGGATCGCCGACCTCTACCCCGGCGAGGCCAAGACCGACGCGAAGGACGCCGCGGTGATCGCGGACGCCGCCCGCACCATGCCGCACACCCTGCGCACCCTGGAACTGACCGACGAGATCACCGCCGAACTCACGGTCCTCGTCGGCTTCGACCAGGACCTCGCCGCCGAGGCCACCCGCGCCTCCAACCGGATACGCGGCCTGCTCACCCAGTTCCACCCCAGCCTCGAACGCGTCCTGGGCCCTCGCCTGGACCACCAGGCCGTGACCTGGCTGCTGGAGCGCTACGGCTCCCCGGCCGCCCTGCGCAAAGCCGGCCGCCGCAGACTCGTCGACCTCATCCGGCCCAAAGCACCGCGCATGGCCCAGCGACTCATCGACGACGTCTTCGACGCTCTCGACGAACAGAGTGTCGTCGTCCCCGGCACCGGCACCCTCGACCTCGTCATCCCTTCCCTGGCTGCCTCGCTCGCCGCCGTCCACACCCAGCGCCGGGCCATGGAAGCCCAGATCAACGCCCTGCTGGAGGCTCACCCTCTTTCCCCGGTCCTGACGTCGATGCCCGGCGTCGGCGTCAGGACCGCCGCCGTCCTGCTGGTCACCGTCGGCGACGGCACCGGCTTCCCCACCGCCGCCCACCTCGCCTCCTACGCCGGACTCGCCCCCACCACGAAGCAGTCGGGGACCTCCATCCACGGTGAACACGCGCCACGAGGCGGAAACCGGCAGCTCAAACGGGCGATGTTCCTGTCCGCCTTCGCCTGCATGAACGCCGATCCGGCCTCCCGCGCCTACTACGACCGCCAGCGAGCACGCGGCAAGACCCACACCCAGGCCCTTCTCCGCCTCGCCCGCCAACGCATCAGCGTCCTGTTCGCCATGCTCCGCGACGGCACCTTCTACGAATCCCGGACACCGACGGACATCGAGCTCGCCGCATAGCTCCCGCAACCCAGAACCATCCCAAACCAGACAGAGATGCCTTGACGAAAGACATAGAGGCACCCCCCCGCTTCGCCAGTACACGGTCGTGACGCTCATTTGACGCTCCAAGCCCCGTACGTCTCCTTGGGCGAGCCGAGAAACTCTGCCTGACCTGGTGTTTCGTGCGCAGCCGTCCAGGTCAACATCCTTCCGATGACGTCGCATGTAGAATGCGCGGCGATTCTGGAGCCGGTGGTAAAGGGGCTCTGACCATCGGTTTTCTCGGGTTCTTCAGGAGTTGGCGAGTGTGCTCGACCTGTTTGCCGTGGTACATGACGTGAAGCGCGTCGTATGCTCACGACCGCCGCTGAGCTGCCGTTCCATAGCGTCGTGCGGGATGACGGATGGATCTCCTCCGTTTCGGCCCGAACGGCGGCGGGTCGTCTCGACGCTGTGATGACGCTCCTTCTGACGGGCTGTCGCTTCACTGCCGGACCCATTGAGTGATCTTCTGCCGCCTTGGTCCATGGTGCATGGCGCGCCCGTATCGACGTCGCCGTGCCCGCGGGCCGCAAGGGCATGTACCCGCTCGGCCTCGGCGCCGACGCGCCCGTCGACGTCCAGGTCACCCGTGCCCTGGCGCAGCGACTCCACCACGGCCGTGGTGAAGACCGACGACTGCACCAAGGAGCGTCCCTGCTCACCGTCCTCGTAGCTGAACTGCGGGGAGGTGGAAGAGGTATGGAGCCGGAGTTGCGGCGCCACAGCCAGTCCCGCAGCAGCCCCACCAATGACCGCACCAGTGTCGGCGAGGTACGCATTCTGATCAGGATCGCGGCGGCCTCCCATGCCTCGGCCGAGCGGGCGCCCGCCGGCGCCGGGCGGGCAGGCAGCGGCGTGACGCGATGCGGTGCGAGCTCGGCCAACTCCGCCATCAGTGCCGTGGTCTCGGTTTCGGTCACGTGTATCCCGGCGGACTCGTCGTGCCACAACCGCACGGTCCCCTCGGCGAACTCGCCGTCACCGTCCATGTTCAGGCTCGCTCATATACACGCTCGAAGCGCAGGAAGGGTGAGAGGGTGGCATGAACGGGTCCATGCCGGGGCCGTTTCGTGGATACCCGCCAAGACCGTGCGCCGAGGCTGCTCACAGGGCCGAGTGCCCTGTGTGTCCGTAGTCCGCGGACCCCGCGGCCGAAAGGCGACGTCTCCGCTTCGGGGAGTCTTAGCGTGGTGCCGTGACCACTGTTGACGACGCCGTCTACCGGTACCGCACCGCTGCCCGCGAGGACGCCGGGGCCATCGAGGCCCTCGACGGGTCCTTCACCACCGACACTGTCTTCGAGGTGACCGTCACCGGCGACGGCTTCGCGCTGCGCGAGGTCGCGGTGGAACCGCCCCTGACTAAGGTGTTCCCCGAGGACAAGGACGAGGGGGACGGTGACGACGAGGGCGACGCGGACTCCCGCACCTTCGTCGCCCACGGGCCCGCCGGTGACCTCGCCGGGTTCGTCGCCGTCTCGTACTCCGGGTGGAACCGGCGGCTGACCATCGAGGACATCGAGGTGACCCCGGATCACCGGGGTCGGGGCGTCGGCCGCGCGCTGATGGGGCTCGCGACCGAGTTCGCCCGGGAGCGGGGCGCCGGGCACCTCTGGCTGGAGGTCACCAACGTCAACGCGCCCGCCATCCACGCGTACCGGCGGATGGGCTTCGCCTTCTGCGGGCTCGACACTGCCCTCTACGACGGCACGCCCTCGGAGGGCGAACAGGCGCTCTACATGAGCATGCCCTGCCCCTGAGCGGACAGCAGGCAGCACACGGACGGGGCGGCGCCGTCGCCGGGCGCGACCGTGACGGTCAGCAGCCAGGCCGGATCCGCGTCGGGGGAGGCGGCCCGCTCGTACCACTCCACGCGGGCGTCGAGCAGCCGGCAGCCCGCCGCGCGGCGGGGGGCGTACCAGCTCTGGAAGGACTCGGACCGCCACACCACCAGGGGCACGGCCCGCTCGCCGCCGGTGCGGCGCGCGCCGCCGCCCACCGCGCGCAGGGCCGCGCCCACCGCCTCCGGAAGGGTGCGTGCCACCGGCACCGCGAATGTCTCGGCGAAGTGCAGCAGGTACGCCATGCGCTCGGCCTCCGGCGGCGCGCCGAGCACCGCCCGGCCCGAGTCGTGCCACGCCCCCCACTTGATGTTGGAGACCAGTCCCGGGAGCCGGTCCATCGACCGGGGGATCCAGAACAGGACCACGTCACAGCGGCGCATCGCCGTCTCCTCCCAGGCGATCTGCTCCGCGTACGGCGGGTAGGACCCGCTTCCCTCGGGCTCGGGCAGGAAGACCGCCAGCCGTCCCGGGCCCGCCCAGGCGGCGCGCAGGGCGGCGACCGCGGACGACCGCCAGGACGGCTCCTCGGGATCGGTGGGCGTGGGCCCGCACAGGTACACGGCCGCGTCCCAGGACCCGGGCGGTTCCTGGCTGACGTGCACCACCTCGACCGGGGCGGGGGCTGCGGCGAGGGACTCGGCGGCGAGGGACTCAGAGGACACGGGACGCTCCGGGGTCGGTGACGGGAAGGGAGGCGAGGAAGTCCAGCAGGACGGTGTTGAAGGCGTCCGACCGCTCCAGGAAGCCGAGGTGGCCGGTGTCCGCCAGTTCCGTGTAGCGGGCGCCGGGGATCGCCGCGGCTACCTCACGGCTCAGGTGGACGGGGGCCAGCACGTCGTCGGCGAAGCCGACCACCAGCACGGACGCGGTGATCCGCGCGTACGCGGCCAGCCGGTCGGCAAGGGGCGGGCACGGACGGCCGGCGGCGGACGACCCGCTGAGCGCGGCGATCTCGAACAGGTCCAGCCATTCCGTGACCGCGTCCTCGTCCGCCAGGGTCCGCGGGGAGAGGTTCTGCGCCATCCCTACGACCGCCTCGTACTCCGGCGACGGCCGCCCGCCCGCCCCGGTCTGCGCGGCCTCGGCGCGGGCCAAGGCGTCACCGACCGGATCGGGCCGTCCCCGTGTCGCGGCCAGCACCGCTGCGCAGGCCAGGTGCGGGTCCGTGACCAGCAGCTCCTGCACCGCGAGCGCCCCCACGGAGTGGCCGACCAGGGAGCAGGGCGGCAGGCCCAGCGTGGTGAGGAGCTGCCGGGTCAGCGCGGCCACGTCGCCGGCGCAGGAGCCGGGCGCGCCGTGGTCGAAGGTGATCACCTGGTGGCCCGCCGCGGTGAGCGCGGGCACCTGGTGCCGCTCCCAGATCCGGCCGGCGCCGCCCGCCCCGGCGACCAGGACCACCGGCCGACCGGAACCGTGGACCGTGTACGCCGTCGCGCCGCTCACCGGGGCATCCTCCGCAGCGCGGTCCGCGTCCACGCGGGGCGGCCGGTGTCCAGGCCGCGCAGCGCCACATGGACCCAGAGGAAGGAGGCCCGAGCCAGGACGTGCGAGCGCAGACCGGCGGGCACCTCGCCGCCCGCGGCCCGGTAGGCGTCCAAGAGCCGGTCCAGGACGTCCGGGCCACCGGCGTAAAGCATGTCGACGAAGTCCGCTGCCTGATCGCCGATGCCCGCGTTCGCCCAGTCCAGCAGGGCCGACAGGACCGGCGGCCCGGACCGGCCGCCCTCCACCAGGGTGTGGCCGGGGTGTACGTCCCCATGGACGAGCACCAGGCGGTCGGGCCACAGACGGTCGTCGTCCAGCCACTCCCGCCAGCGCCGCACCCCGGCAGCGGGCAGCTCCAGCTCGGCCCGGGCGCGCGCCAGCTTCTCCGCCGCCGCGGAACGCACCTCGTCAGGGCCGGCCGGGTGCCGTCCCGGCAGCTCCCAGGTGCCGTCCAGGGGCGTGGAGTGCACGGCGACCAGGCAGCGGGCGAGCGGCTCCAGGTAGCGGTCCGGGTGGGCCAGCGGGTCCATCGACCAGCCGTAGACGAGGCTTACCGGGTCCTCGCTGCCCGCCGGCTCGCCGGGCAGGCGCGGGTAGGCCACCAGGTCCGGGGTGTGCAGCCGCCAGTCGGGCACCCGCACCGGGACCCGGTCGCGCACGGCGCCGAGCACGGCCCCCTCGACGGCCAGGCGTCCGGAGGCGTCCGGCCGCCGCGGCTGCCGCAGGATCCAGTGGGTGCCGTCGGTGGCACTGAGGTGGAGGACGCGGAAGTCCCAGCCGCTGTCGTCGCCCCGCGCGGAATCCGGTACGAGGGTCACGCCGAGCCCGCGCGAGGCGTACGCGGCGAGCACGGCGACGTCGCCGCCCGGGGGCGTGGCGGTGGCGGTGGTGCTCATCGGACGGCCCTGACGGTTCCCAGGTGGCGGTCGCGGGTCGCGTTCCGGTCGACCTTGCCCGTGTGGGTCCGCTCCAGCGCGTCCACCGGCATGATCAGGCTCGGCACCAGGTGCGGCGGCGCCGTCCGGGCCAGCCGGTCGCGGACCGCCGAGACGACCGCGCCCGGCTCGGCGCCCGGCGACGGCACGAAGAACGCGGCCAGCGAGGAGTGCCCGCCCCGCTCCACCCGGGCCGCTGCCACCGCCGCCACCCCCTCGCACCGCCCGATCAGCGCCTCGACGTCGAGCAGGTCCACCCGGAAGCCCCGGATCTTGACCTGGTGGTCGGAGCGGCCCCGGAACAGCAGGACACCGCCGGCCGTCCCGCCTATCAGGTCGCCCGTGCGGTACCAGCGCACGCCGTCGCGCTCGGTGAACCGGACGGCCGTCTCCGCCGGACTGTCGTGGTAGCCGAGGGCCAGGCCCGGCCCGGACACGAACAACTCGCCCGTCGCGTCGATCCGCTGGCCCACGTGCGGCAGCGGGAGGCCGATGGGCAGGTCCCCGCCGGCCTCCGGCAGCGCGGGGGCGCCCGGCCCGGCGAGCTGCACCGCGTGCGTGACCAGCGCGGTCTCCGTCGAGCCGTAGGTGTTGAGCAGCCGGACGAGCTCGGTGCCGGCCAGGCGGTGCCAGCGCGCCAGCATGTCGGCGCGCACCGCCTCCCCGCCGATCACCACCGTGCGCAGGGACGCGGGCAGCGCGGCGCCCCGGTGCAGCAGATCGACTGTCAGACCGTCCCAGAAACCGGTGGGCAGCACCGCGACCGAGAGTTGCTGCTCTTGCGCCACCCGCGCGAAGTCCTCCCGCGCCGCGTCGTCGACGACCAGGGTGGCGCCCCCCGTCAGGGCCGGCAGGATCTCCTCCAGGCTCGTGTCGCCGCCCGCGCCGTGGAAGTGCAGCACGAACTCCCCCTCGCCGACGCCGTACAGGCCGCGCAGCGGCGGCACCACGGCCGCGACGGCCCGGTGAGGGACCACCACGCCCTTCGGCTCACCGGTGGAGCCGGAGGTGAACAGCACGTACGCCGGATCCTCCGGCCGCGGAGCCGGGGGCGGCGCCGGGGACACGGTGGGCGCGGACGCCCAGCGGGGCCTGATCACCTTCTCGACGGCGGGCTGCCAGCCGGTCCCGGCGGTTGCCACCGCCTCCCGGCAGCCCACCCGCCGCACCATGTCCGCCAGCCGCTCCTCGGGGAGGTGCGCCTCCAGCGGTACGTACGCCCGGCCCGCCGCCAGGACGCCGAGCATCGCCGCCACGTCACGGGCCGAGTGGTGCACGACCACGCCGACGGGTGGCTGCGGCGCGTCCGTGCGCGGCTCCACGGCGGCGGCCACCGCCAGGACGAGGGCGGCGAAGGCGCCGTAGGTGAGGACGAGGCCGTTGTCGATGACGGCCGGCCGGTCCGGATCGTCGCGCGCCGTTTCGAAGAACGGGGCGAGCAGAGGAATTGCGGAGGACTCCATTGTGAATTCCCGTGAGGTGATGGAATATGGGCCGGTGCGTATTGTCGTGGAAACCGATGTGAAAATACCGATGCGGGACGGCGTCTTATTGAGTGCCGACCTCTACCGCCCTCGGACCGCCGAAGCGGTCCCGGTGCTCGTCCGGCGGACGCCTTACGGGAAGGCGGGCAGCTCCGGCGGGGCCTCCGTCGACGGCCTGCGGCTGGTCCGCTCCGGATACGCCCTGCTGGTGCAGGACGTCCGCGGCCGGTTCGCCTCCGGCGGCACCTTCGAGCCGTACTGGAACGAGGCCGCGGACGGCGCGGACACCGTCGCCTGGGCCGTCGGACAGCCGTGGTGCGACGGCTCCGCCGGCTTGTTCGGTCGCTCGTACGAGGGCATGGCCGCGCTGCTCGCTGCGGGTGAACGGCTGCCCGGCCTGGGCGCCATCGCCCCGCACGTGGCCGGGTCCGGGTTCGACGAGGGCTGGACCCGCCAAGGCGGCGCCCTCCAGCTCGGCTTCCTCCTGTACTGGGTGCTGTACGACCTGCTGCTCAGCGGCGCCCGCCTGACCGGGCCGGAGCTGGCCGAGGTGGCCGACGCGGTCGACCGGATCGACGCGCTGTACGCGGACCCCAGCGCCGCGGCGGACCTCCTGGACCGGCTCGCGCCCTATTACCGGGAATGGCTGGAACACCCTTCCGGACACCCGTACTGGAAACGCGCCGCACCGCGCGAGACCTATACGTCGATAAACGTCCCGGTGCTGAATCTGACCGGCTGGTACGACATTTTCCTCAACGGCGCCCTGGAGAATTATCGGGGAATTCGGCCACAGGGCGTGGAGACTTCTCTGGTGGTCGGCCCTTGGTCCCACTGCGTCACCGGCGGCATCTTCCCGCAGCGCCGGTACGGGCTCGCCGCCGACGAGCGGGAGCTCGACGTCACCGGCCTGCACCTGGCCCACTTCGACCGCCACCTGCGCGGACGGGGGGCCGGCGCGGCGGTCCCCGAGCCGGTCCGGCTGTTCCTCACCGGCGCCGACGAGTGGCGCTCCTTCCCCGACTGGCCCGTGCCCGGCACCGAGCAGTACGTGCTCCACCTGGACGGCCGGCGGCTCACGCCCGGAGCAGCGCCGCGGGCCGCCGGCCGTGACACGGTGCGCCACGACCCGGCCGATCCGGTGCCCACCACCGGCGGCGCCACCGCCCTGCCCGGCCAGTTCACCGGGGGCGACTGCGGCCCGCTCGACCAGCGCGAGGTGGAGCGGCGCGCCGACGTCCTGTGCTTCACCGACGCCCCGCTCACCGCTCCGCTGACTGTGGTCGGCGACATCGTCCTGACGGTGTACGTCAGCCCGGACCCGGCGGGCGCCGACGTGACCGGCAAGCTGGTCGACGTCGGGCCCGACGGGCGGGCAGAGCTGCTGTGCGACGGCGTCCAGCGGCTGGAACCCGCCGCGCCGGGGCCGGGCGGCGCCCCGCCCGGCCCCGGCCGGCCGGTCGAGGTCACCGTCCGGCTCGGTGCGATCGGCCACGTGTTCCGCGCCGGACACCGGGTCCGCCTGGAGGTCGCGGCCAGCAACGCGCCGCGCTTCGACGTCCATCCTCGGGTGATCGCGCACCACGTCGTCCACCACGGCGGTGACCATCCCTCACGCCTGCTGCTGCCGCGCCTGACCGGCGGCTGACCCGGCCGGCGGGCCGGCGGCGTCCTCGTGGAAGACCGACAGGTCGGTCACCTTCTCGATCCGCCGGCCCGCCTCCCAGTGCGCCCGGCGCAGCCGCCGCAACTGCGCCCCGGTCAGACGGGTGCTGTGCTGAGGGATCGACCGCACCATACGGGCCCGCTTCGCCGAGGCCGGGTAGCGGTCCCGGACCCGGTAGGGGTCGTTGAGCAGATGGTGCGCGGTGCCCGCGTGGAAGGCGATCTTCAGCAACGCGTAGTAGGCGGCGGCACCGGGGCCCTTGTCGCGGGCGCAGTGCACCAGGGTCCTGGTCGCCTCGTACAGCCGCCACAGCACCGGCACGGCCGGAGTGGTGAACACGCCCGTCTCCTGGGCGATGCCCTCGCCGACGCCGTAGCGGAAGTAGCTGCGCATGTTCGCGAAGCCGTGCTGGGCGTCGTGGAAGATCCGGGCCTCGGGCAGGTACACCACCGGGATGCCGGCCAGTTGCAGCCGGAAGTCGAACTCCCGGTCCTCGCACCAGTGGATGAGCTCGTCGAAGTGGTAGCCGCCGATGTGATCGACGATCGCCCGGTTGTAGACCAGCGGCGGGGACAGCGCGCTGACGTAGTCGCCCTCGTCGAACTCCCGTACGCGCGCGGTGAGTCTGCTGAGCAGCCCGTCCGACTCCCCGTACACCACCTGTCCCTTGACCACCGGGGAGGTCAGCACCGCGCGGACCATGGCCCGCACCACCCCCGGGGCGAAGGTGCAGTCGGAGTCCATGAGCAGCAGGTACTGCCGGTCGGTGGCGGCGGCGCCCGCGTTGTAGGCCGCGCCCAGGTTGCCGACGTCCTCGATCTCCGTGACCGTCAGCGGCCGCGGGTGCTCGGCGATCAGTTTCAGTACCGCGTCGCTGGGGCCGTTGAGCGCCAGCACGATCTCCACGTCCTCGTCGACCGACGCGATGCAGTCGGCGATCCGCAGGTCGTCGCGCAGGGCGATGACCACGGCGGTGCCGGCGATACCCTTCTCGACCGCGCTCTCGTCCACCGGGTCAGTGGCCATCCCGTCCTCCTCGTCTCGTCGGTGTCGTGTTCACTGCGCCGGGGCCTTCAACCGCAGGGGCAGGGCGCGCAGCGTGCGCTCGGCGACGGCCTCCGCCTCGGCGAGCTCACCGGCGTACGCGATCACCCCCGCCAGCACGTCGGCCCCGCCGCGGTAGGGCGGCAGCACGGTGCCGGGCGCCACTTCCATGCCCCAGAACACGTCGTGCACCCCGGCCCGCCGGGCGACGTCGCGCGGGTCGCCGGCCCACTCCACCACCCCGCCGTCCGCCGGCAGGAACCGCTGGACCACGGCCCGGTCGCGCGTCGGACGCAGCTCCGAGAGTTCCAGCGGCCGGCCCAGCGCCAGCCGCACCACGTTGGGCAGTGGGTCGACGCCGGTGGCCAGCCGCATCACCTCGGTGGCGATACGGGCTCCGGTGAGCCGGCAGGTGATCTCCAGCGGCACCACCCGGCCGTCGCGGGTGCGCAGGATGTCGGTGTTGATCACCGCCGGGTCGAGGCGCAGGGCCCGCGCCCCGTGCCGCACCGTGTCGGTGACCTCCTCGATCTGCTCCGGGGTGAGCCGGCTGGGGAGCGTGTCGCCGCCCTCGAAGAAGTACGGGGCGAACTCCTCCTTGCGCCCGTACTCCCGGTCGGCGAAACCGAACCGGTGCAGCTCCCCGTCGACCATGAAGGCGGCCAGGGTGTGTTCGGTCCCCTCCAGGAACTCCTCCACGACGATCCGGCCGACGGGGCTCAGCCGCAGCGCCTCGGCCGCCGCCCGCCGTACCTCCGCGTCCGAGCACACCTTCAGCACGCCGAGCGAACCGGTCTGGTCACTGGGCTTGATCACGGCCGGCAGGCCGACCTCGGCGACCGCCCGCAGCGCCTCCGCCACGCTCTCGGCGGTCGCGAACCGAGGCAGGTCCAGGCCCGCCTCGCGCAGGATCGCCAGCCGCCGGTCCTTCAGCGTGCAGTCGAGCGCCGTCTCCAGGGGCAGACCGGGACAGCCGAACCTGTGGGCCAGCACACTGATCACCGGCGGGTTGTCGGAGCCTAGCGATAACACGCCGTCCAGACGGTCGATCCCGGCCGCCGCCAGCTCCGCGAGGACCGCCGTGGCGTCGGTCGGGTCGCAGACCAGCAGCGTGTCCGCCGCCGCCCGCGCCTGGGCGGTGGGCCGGTCGGTGACGACGACCAGCTCCCGCCGGGGCGAGCGCAGTTCGGGCAGCGAGTGGTCCATCCCCGAACCGATCCCGCACACCAGGAGCCGCTCAATCACGACCGCCTCCCGGACCCTCGCCGGGCGCTCCCACGGCCCGCCGTCCCAGGCTCACCACCTGGAAGACCTCCGCGTGGCCCGACCCCGCGGTGACGGCGCCCCGGTAGCGGGCCAGCCCCCGGACGCCCTCGTCCCAGGCGGCGTGGCGAAGCTGCGACACGTACGCGCGCATCGCTTCGACCTTCGTCTCGATCTGGCCGTCGATGTCCTGCGTGTACTGGTAGCGGGCCATCGGGGACCACACCTCGTACCCGAGCACCAGGTGCGGCGCCGGCATCGGCCGCTCGCCGGCCTCCTGGAAGAACTGCGACTGCGCCATCCACAGCGCCTCGACGGTCAGTTGGTGCACCATGCGGTGCTCGACGTCGTCATCGTCGTCATGCGGCAGATAGACCACCTGTGGGCGCACCTCCCGCATCACCCGCACCAGGTCCAAGTGCACGCGGCGGGAGAGCGTGAAGTCCCGGGACGGCTCGTCGAAACGGATGCAGCGGTGCACGCCCAGGGTCTTCGCCGCGGTCTCCGTCTCGGCGGCGAACTCCGCGTCCGTCACCTCGTCGTCCAGGGCGCTGCGTTCCCGGCCGATGACGACGACGACCGTCACCCGGGCGCCGTCCTGTACGTGCCGGGCGATGGAGCCGCCGCAGCCGATCACGTCGTCGTCGGGGTGCGGCGCCACCACCAGCACATCGGTGACCCCGGTCACGGCCGCACCGCCGGCAGCCGCCGCGCCCAGGCCGCCCACTGCCCGGTCAGTTCCACGCCCTCGGCGAAGGCGGTGCGCGCGGTGAGGCCGAGCAGGTGCTCGGCCTTGTCGTACCGCGCCCGTGCGGTCGAGCGGTACAGCTCCAGCTCCCAGTCCGGCACCTGGCCGCCTGGCCGGGCCGGCCCGGCCGGGCCCCGCAGGGCGCGGATCGCGTCGAAGAACCGGCCCCAGCCGAGCGGTTCGCCGTTGCCGACGAGGAACCGCTGCCCGGCGGCCGCCTCCCGGACGGCGGCCAGGAGCACCGCGTCCACCAGGTCGTCGACGTACACGGCGTTGCACACGCCGCCGTCCTCGCCCGCTGGCAGCGCACCGAAGTCCTCGATGGAACGCTCCAGTTGGGCGGTGGTCCACTGGCCGCCCCACGGCCCGTACACCACGCCGGGCTGCAGCACGACGGTCTCCAGGCCGGTGCCGTGGGCTTCCAGGACCAGCCGCTCCGCGGCCAGTTTCTGCTGCTCGTACTCACGGTCGGCGGGGTCGGCCGGGCGGGCCGGCGACTGCTCGGTGAGCTCACCGGTGGTGGCGGGGTCATAGACGTCCACGGTGCTCAGGTGCACCACTCGCCGGACCCCGGCCGCGCGGGCGGCGGCCAGGACGTTGGCGGTGCCCTCGACGGAGGCCGCCCAGCGTTCCGCCTCGTCACCGGCGCTGCCGAAGGCGCAGTGCACCACCGTGTCGCAGCCCTCGAAGGTAGCCCGCAGCCCCTCGGTGTCCAGCAGGTCCGCCCGGTGGAACTCCAGCCGGTCCTGCGGCAGGACGGACAGCCGCGCGGCCCGGCCGAAGCCGCGCACCACCGGCCGCACGCGGGCCCGCGTGCCCAGCGCCAGCCGTTCGACGACACGGCCCCCGATGAAGCCGCTCGCCCCGGTGACGGCCACGGTCCGGCCGTCGAACGCCGTGCCGTCGGCGCCGGGCACGGCGCCCCGGGTGGTCCACGGCCGCGCGGCCTTCCCGTGGGAGCCGCCGTAGCACTCCTGGATCAGCTCGACGACGCGCACGCCGTCCTCGGGTCCGGAGTGCGCGGCCGCGGTCCCGCGCACGGCCGCGGCGAAGTTGGCGATCTGCTCGGTGAACAGCAGCTCCCACTCGTCCTGGGCAGGCGCCACCGCCGCCACGTCGCCCCGGTGCAGCTCCACGCCGTCGGAGGTGACCAGAGTGCACTCGCCGGCCGGGAAGTCCGTGCCGATGGTCACGGTCGCCCGGGTGCCGGTCACCGTGCAGGAGATGCCGAGGTCGCGCAGCCGACTGAACCGGCAGTGCACGTCGACCGTGCCGAACCGCAGGTGGACGTCGGCGTCGGCCTCGACGCCGCCCAGGGAGTCGTCCTCGTAGCCGACGACCCGCACGTCGGGGCCGAGCCACCACAGCAAGGTGTCGAAGACGTGCGAGGCGGTGTCGGTGAGCACCCCGCCGCCCGCGAGCCGCCGGTCGAACATCGACCAGGAGACCGGTTCCCAGGCGTACGGGTGGCCCTCCGCCCAGTCGACGCGCACCACCTCGCCCAGCTCACCGCCCTCGATGAGCCGCTTGACCCAGGCGTACGCGGGGAAGAGGCGCCGCGGATGGGCCATCGCCAGCAGCGGCGCGGAGGGGTCGGCGGCGAGGGCGGCAAGCTGCCGGGCGTCCTCGACCGAGGTGGTCATCGGCTTCTCCAGCAGCACGTGCTTGCCGGCGGCGAGCAGCGCCCGGGCGGTCCCGGCGTGCGCGGTGTGCGGGACGACCACCACGGCGGCGTCGAAGGCGTCGTGGACCTCGGCCGGGTCGGTGGCGATGACCACCTCGTCGGCCCCGGTGCCGCCGAGTTCGCGGTAGAGGTCGAGCGCGGCACGCGCCTGCCGCGGGTCCCGGTCGACGAGCGCGGTGAGCTGCACGTCGCCCTTCAGCGGCGGCAGCGCGGGCAGATGGCAGCCGCGGGCGGCGGCACCGCACCCGACGAGGGCGAGGCGTACGGGAGGCATGGCTTCTCCTGGGGGTCGGAAAACGGGGAAGGGCTCGGCAGGGAAGGGCAGGGGGCGGGGCGGGGTGTGCGACCGGATCAGGGCGGGCCGGCCGGGTGGTGCACCCACACGTTCGGCTCGGCGTACGTCCCGTGGCCGTCGTCGGTGACCCGCAGCGGCACCAGGCCACCGGACAGGGGGTAGTCGCCGGGGCCCGGCAGCGGATGGCCGCACAACTCCTCCCAGCGGGACAGCGGCTGACGGATCACCAGGGAGCGGGGGGCGATCCCCAGCCGTCGGGCGCCGAGCTCCAGGTGCGTGCGCAGCCACGGGTCGAAACAGCGGCCGTCGGGGCGCCGCCAGTCGGCGTACTCCTCGATGGGGATCAGCGGGTAGCGTGGTTTGCGCGTGGGCCGGACCGGGATGATCACCCCGCGCGGACCGTGCTCCACGGCCCGGGCGCGGACCTCGGTCAGCAGCCGCTCGGCGTGGCCGGCCGCCCGGTGCGCGCAATCGACGGAGACCGACAGCATGCAGACGGCGTCCGGGCGGTCCGGCGGGCCCTGGTCGACGGCCTCCACCAAGACGTCGTCACTGCCAGCCGGCAGCGACGAGGCGGTGCCGTCCCACCGCACCGGCACGCCGTTAGCCGCCGCCACCAGCGTGCCCTCGCCGTCGACCAGGCAGAGCTGGTGGGCGGGGTAGCGTTCGTACATGCCGTGCCAACGCCAGTTGCCGGGGGACTCCCAGCTCATGAAGGCGGGCATGTTGGCGCCGGTCAGGGCGTCCACGACGGGCAGCAGCCAGGGGTCGCGGGACAGGTCGGTGAGGGTTGGCTCCACCGGCGCGCTCAGCCCAGCAGCCGGGACTCGGCCGTGGCACGCATCGGACGGGAGCGCCGCAGGTCGGCGGTGACGCACACCCGCTTCAGCCAGCGGTCGGTGCCGTCGTAGCGGGGATGGAAGGGCAGGCGGCCGTGCACGGCCCGGTGGTTGTCGATGACGAGCACGTCGCCCTGGTCCGCGACGACCTCCCGCATCCCGGCGTCCACCACCTTGTACAGCGCGTCGTAGGCGCGGCGGGCGTCGGTGTCGTCCTCCGGTACGGAGGTGAAGTACGGGTCCAGCCGCATGTACGGGTCCTGCCGCGAGCCGTACAGCAGCGGGCCGAGCGGCCGTTCGTCGATCATCCGCTGGATCGTGGCGAACCGGGCGGCCTCCTCGGAGGTGATGGTGTTGTTCTTCGGCAGGTGCGACTCGTCCGGGGCGATGTGGAACCGCGGCTGGAAGAGGATGTCGATGTCGTCGTCGGACAGCGAGGACAGGTCCAGTTCGCCGACCGTGGTGGGCACGCGGTCGGGGTTGCGCAGCGCGCCCAGGAGCAGGTAGTCGCTGCGGTAGGGGTGGAAGGCGTCCTCGGTGTGCCAGGTCAGCAGCTCCTTGCTGCCCATGCCGAGCTGGTCGTTCTCGTGCCGGCGGATCGGGAAGATGTCGTGCACGAGGTGGCCGTCCTGCTGGGTGGCCCAGCCGAAGGGCTCGCCGAGCAGCGCCGCGTACAACATCAGCAGCAGCTCCTCGGGGAACTCCGGGCCGGGGCGCCGGCGGCCGCGCCAGTGCTCCGGCGTGGGTCCGATGCGCTGCTGGTCGACATCGTGCCCGCGGATCACCACGTGCCCGTGGCGGTCGCCCAGCTTGAAGTCGCGCAGGAAGCGCTGCACGCCCAGCGGCAGTCGGGCGGCGAGCCGGGGCAGGTCGCGCAGCAGCCCGGCGTCGCCGAAGGACGGGTAGGCGGCGGCCAGTTCGCGGGTGACGTCCGCGGTGGCGGCGGCCTCGTCAGGAGTGAGGGTGTAGCTGGGCGTGGACTGGTCGGTGAGGTTCGACATGGCCAACTTTCGCTGAATATATGGATGGTTGCTGCCCGCGGTCGGCCGAAGCCGGGTGTGCGGGCCCTCGGGTGGTACGGGGTGACGTGAAGGTCTGTGCGGCGCGGCGCGGCCCGGTGCGGTGGAGGCGGCGCGGCGGGTCAGGCCCGGCTGGGCTCGGCGGCCGGGAGCGCCCCGGCCAGGAGCCGGGGGGTCGGGCACCGGAACAGGACGCTCGCCCGCAGCCCGGCCGCCGCGGGGAACGACTCGCGCAGCCGCGCGAGCACCCGCATGGCGAGCAGGGACTGCCCGCCATGCTCGAAGAAGTCGTCGTCGGGGCCGAGCGCCGGCGAGTCCAGGACCTCGCGGAAGAGAGCCACGACGGTGGACAGCGGCTCGTCGGCGGAGTCCGGGCCGGGCGAGGGGTCTGCCGGCCGTTCCGGGGCACCGGCCGGCGCCGCCGTGGCCCAGTCGCTCAGCCGCCTCTTGTCGATCTTGCCGTGCGGGTTCTTCGGCAGGACGGACACCCGGTACAGCACTCTGGGCACGGCCCAGTCGGGCAATCCCGCCCCGAGCGGTGCCACCAGCGCGTCCCGCTCCGCCCCGGTCAGCCGGACGGCTTCGCCGGGCAGCGGGGCGAGGCGCGGGTCGGCCGGCACCGTGAACGCCCACAGAGCGGTACCGGTCCGCGGGTCGGGGAAGACCACGGCCTGGTCCACGGCCGGGTCGTCGCACAGGGCCCGCTCCACCCGGGCCGGCTCCAGCCGGTGGCCGCGGATCTTCACCTGGTCGTCCAGCCGGCCCAGGAACACCAGGTTCCCGTCGGCGTCGACACGGCCCAGGTCACCCGTCGGGTACACGCGCGCGCCGGGTACCGCGGACAGCGGGTCGGGTAGGAAGCGGCGGGCCGTTGCCGCCTCGTCGCCGAGGAAGCCGCGGGCCAGCAGCGGGCCGCCGATGTGGATCTCACCCGACTCGCCGGGCGGCACCGGCCGCCCGCCGCGCCGGACGCTGATCTCCACGTCCCGCAGCGGCGTGCCGAGCGGCACCTCCTCGGCGTCGGCCGGGAGCAGCCCGGTGTAGAAGGTGGAGCTGACGGTGCACTCGGTCAGCCCGTACACGTGGGCCAGCCGGGCCGGGTGGCGGGCCTGCCAGGCCCGGTAGGGCGCCGGGTCCATCCGCTCGCCGCCGACCACCACCAGACGCAGCTCCGCCGGAGTGGTCAGGCCGCGCGCGTCGAGCCAGCGGGCGTACTCCAGCCAGTACTGCGTGGACAGTTCCACCACGGTGGTCCCGGTGCGGGCCATCATGGTGTGCAGCTCCTCCGCGTCCAGGGCCCGGGTGTTGGCCCGGCACACTATGGCCGCGCCGGAGACGAGCGCCGGAAAGGCCTCCTCGATCAGCACGTCGAAGCCCAGCGAGCAGACCTGGAGCCAGCGGTCCCCGGCGGCCAGGGCCAGCCGCTCGGCGACCGCCGCCGCGAACCGGCCGAGCGCGTCCCGCTCGACGACCGTGCCCTTGGGCTGCCCGGTCGACCCGGAGGTGAACAGCACGTAGGCGACATCGCCGCCGCCCGCCGGCCGCGGCGGCCGGGGGAGTGCCGCGCCGTCCGCGTCCGCCGTACCGCCGGGGGAGGGCTCGGCCGGCGGGCGTACCGTACCGCCGTCGGACGGGGTGGGCGGTACGTACGCCGTCGCGGGAGCGTGGGCGCCGTCGCCGAGCCACACCGCGGCCTGTGTACGGCGTACCAGCGCGTCCCGCGCGGCCACGGGCAGCCGGTCGTCCAGGACGGTGAACCCGGCCCCCGCCTTCAGCGCCGCCACCATGCCGAGCACCGTCCGGCCGGGGTCGGCGAAGGCGAGGCCGACCAACCGCCCGGGGCCCGCGCCGCGCGCGGCCAGGGAAGCGGCCCAGGCGTCGGTCAACCGGTCCACCGAGCCGTACGTAAACACCTGACGTGGTGTCACCAGCGCTGGCGCCTGCAGCTGTTCGCGTACGCGGAGGTGCCACAGGTCCAGCACGTCGCGCCCGGACACGGCGCTCATCGGGCGGCCCCGCCGCCGCGCAGGAACGCCGACAGCTCCGCGAGCCCGGTTCGGAAGCTCTCCTCCGGGCCGCCGAACCCGAGCCGGGCGCCGTGCGGCACGCCGAAGGCCGTCCCCGGCACGAGGAGCGTGCGATGGCGGGAGAGCAGCTCCAGGCAGAAGCGTTCCACCGCCGCCGGCCCGCCTGCGGCCCGCTCCAGCCCGCGGAACACGGGCAGCGCGCACACCCCGCCCTCCGGCGGCGTCCAGCGCACCAGGTCCTCGTGCTCGGCCATCCACCCGGTGAGGTGGGCCAGGTTGCGCCGCGCCTCGGCCGCCCGGGTGCCGATCAGCACGTCGGCGTGGCGCATGGCCCGTTCGGCGATCAGCTCGACCAGCGGGGACAGGAAGAGCGTGGTCCGGTCGCGCAGCGGGAACACGGCGGTGATCAGCTCCGGTGGCGCGACGGCCCAGCCGACCCGCAGCCCCGGCAGACCGAAGGTCTTGGAGAAGGTGCCGTAGGAGATCGTGTCGTCGCAGGTGGCGGCGGGGTCCGGGAGAACGTCCCAGCGGTGTGCGACCTCCGCGGTGGCGGCGTCCCACACCAGGGTCGCGCCGACGGTGGCGGTCCGCTCGGTCAGCGACTTCAGGCCCTGCGGCGAGAGCGTGACGCCGGACGGGTTGTGCGGGAAGTTGACGACGACGGCCGTGGTCCCCGGAGTCACCAGGCCCTGGAGCACGTCCTCGTCGATCGCGCCGTCGCGCACGGCCGCGGCCGGCAGTTCGGCGACCTCGCAGCCCGCCGCGCGGGGGTAGTGGCCCAGCGAGTGGTAGATGCCTTGTTGGACGACCACCCGGTCACCGGCCCGCAGCAGCGTGCCCAGGGTGAGGGCGATGGCCTCGCTGGAGCCGTGGGTGACCAGCACCCGCTCGGCGTCACCGCCCGCGTACCGGTCGGCGATCGCCTGCCGGATGCCCGCGCCGCCCTGGGAGACGCTGTCGTCCATGACGACGGCGTCCAGGTCTTCGGCCGGGATGCGACACAGCTCCCGTATCTCGGCGAAGGTGTACGGGTACACGCCGCTGGAGCTGATGTCGTGGAGGTCGGGGCCCAGGTGCCGGCGGTACCACTCCTCCAGCACCGGGGGCTCCTCACGCGGCGGATGCAGACTGCTCATGGTTCGGCAACTGTCCCTTCTATCCCTGACGGGTGTCCCGCCACCACCGCTGACCGGCGAGCGGAAGCGTGTCGATGGGGTCGTAGTAGTGGTATGAGCCGCTGTGGGCTTCCGGGTCCGCCGCTTCCAGTGGGGTGAGGTAGCTCTTGCTCCAGTGCGACACGCCCAGTTGGCGGTCGTAGGAGTCGGCCTGGTCCACCCAGCGCTTGCCGGCCAGCGGCACGTCGCACACGATGCGGGGCGTGGCGTAGCCGGGCAGGTAGCCCATTATCTGACGCTGTATCAACTGAGCGCGGTGCAGCGGCACCCGCCAGTGCTCGGCGTTCGGGATCATGTCGCACATGTAGAAGTAGTACGGCGTGATCCCCGCGTGGTCGGCGAGCGCGAAGCACAGGTCGAGCAGGTCGTGCGTGCTGTCGTTGACCCCGCGCATCAGCACGCCCTGGTTGCGTACGTCGTGCAGGCCCGCACCCAGCAGTGCCCAGGCCGCCTCCGCCACCGCGGGGGTGATCTGCTGAGCGGCGTTGGCGTGGGTGTGCAGCGCGACGCGCACCCCCCGGGACCGGGCCGTCCCGGCGATTCGGGCGACGCCCTCCAGCACCGGGCCGGACCGCCAGTGCTGCGGCAGCCCGACCAGCCCCTTGCTCGCCAGCCGGATGTCCCGGACGGACTCGATCTCCAGCAGCCCGCCGAGGAAGCGCTCCAGGCGCGGCCAGGGCATGTTGGCCAGGTCGCCGCCGGAGACCACCACGTCCCGGATGCCGGGGGAGGCGCGCAGGTGCTCCAGGATGCGGTCGGCCCGGTCGGCCGACTTGAGCCGGAGGCGGTTCTTCTCTACCTGGGGCGTGGAGTTGCCCACCAGGTCCATCCGCGTGCAGTGCCCGCAGTACTGCGGGCAGGTCGACAGCAGCTCAGCGAGCACCTTGGTGGGGTAGCGGTGGGTCAGCCCCTCCACCACCCACATGTCCTGCTCGTGCAGGGAGTCCCGGCCGGCCATCGGGTGCGACGGCCACCGCGGGTGCCGGTCGGAGAAGACCGGCAGCATGTAGCGGCGTACCGGGTCGTCGTAGAACGCCTTGGTGAGCTCGCCCGGACGCGCGCCGGTCGCCTCCGGCGCCATGGTGTTGAGCATCTGGGGCGGCAGCAGGACCGACATCGTGGCGCGGTGCAGCCGGTCCTGTTCCCAGTCCGTGTAGAAGCGCTCGTCCAGCAGGTCGCCCATGACCGCGCGCAGGCCCTTCGCGTCCTTCACGCAGTGGGCGCGCTGCCACTGGGGGTCCGCCCACTGGGCCGCGGTGACGTCCCGCCACCCCGGCAGGCGCCGCCAGTCCGGCTCCACGAGTGGACGGCTGCGGTACTCGTAACCGCCTTCCAGGACTGCTGACTCCGTCTGCCTGCGTACTGTCTCCACCGGCCCGCCACCCCATCCCATCGGATTCGGCCGTGTTGCCTGGCATCGATCTTGCAGAGGTTGAGGAGTTGTACACGAGAGGAATTTGTACGGGGTGCAAGGGTGCGTAGCCCCTGTACAACGGGAGGCTGATGAATGGTGAGCGGAACCCGCCGGCGGGTGTCTTGGAGGGACCGGACAGTGCGGACGGGCCCCGCGATCGGCTCCGGGCTGGCCTGAATTGCAGGCTGAGAGGTTGATGGGTATGTCACTGACATGTACCAATAGCCGCAGATCAGTCGGGGAGGCACGCATGCTGGGAGTACGGCGGTCTCCGGCCGATCGTGCCGTCGACACCGGACACCGCTGACCACGGTTCTACGGCTCGACGGAGTCAGCGTTTCGTCGAGACAACCGATTCCCAGGGGGAACATGTGCCCAGGCCAGAGCGGTTACTGGACCCTACTGCAGGCCCGTTGGAGGCATTCGCCCACGACTTGCGCGCGTTGCGGACGCGGGCCGGAAAACCCTCGTACCGCGCCATGGCGCTCCAGGCCCACTACTCCGTCGCGACGCTCTCCGAGGCCGCGCGGGGGCTGCAGAAACCCTCGCTGAAGGTGACGCTCGCCTATGTCGCCGCGTGCGGCGGGGACCTGGAGGCGTGGTCGCGCCGCTGGCACAGCGTCAGCGAAGCACTGGAGGTACGCGGCGGGCAGGCGCGTGGCCGACCCGGCGGCGCGGACCGGAACCGGAACCGGAACCGGAACCTGGACCGGAACACGGGCCGCGGGGACGACCACGACCGGGGGGCGGCCCGTCGGGACCAGGAACGGAGCCGGCACCGACTGGGCGGCGACGGAGACGCGGAGCGCCGGTACGGCGTGGACGGGGACGTGGACCGGCGATACGTGGACCGGCGGGACCAGGCGCGTCGGGAGCAGACCCGTCGGGACCAGGACCGTCCGGAGCAGGGCCTTCGTGGCCAGGACCGGCACGCAGGCCGTTCGGTCCGGGACGGGCGCACGGGCCTTCCGGACCGGCGCCAGGACGCGGGCCGTCCGGGCCCCGGCCAAAACGCCGGCCGCCCGGCCCCGGATCGGAGTGCAGCCCGTCCGGACCCGGAGCGGAACGCAGGGCGCCCGAACCGCAACCGGGACGCGGACCGTCCGGACCACGACCGGGACGCGCACCGTGGACCCGAGGACGCCGAGCACGTCCGGGGACGCCGTGGCACGCTCGTGCCCACCGCGCCCGCCACCGCCACCGCGCCTGATCGCGGCGGCGACGAGCTGACCGGCGACGAACGGGCCGAACTGCGGCGGCTGCGCAGCGAGGTGGAGGAACTGCGGCACGCCAACGAGGTGCTCAAGGCGGCGTCCGCCATCTTCGCCGCGGATCTCCGCACAATCTCGAAGGTCGTGTACAACCCGGCGGCCCGACAAGATCGGTCGGCGTGACCGGTGCACCCGCGCCTCGTGGGCGCGGGGTGCACCCGGACGATCCCGACCGACCCTTGGGGACTGACCATGCGTGTGCTCGGAGTCAACGGCTGGCCCGGCGCCAGCCACGACGGGGCGGCCTGCCTCGTCGTGGACGGCGAAGTCATCGCCCTGGCCGAGGAGGAACGCTTCACCCGGAACAAGCACGCCTACGGGGAGGCACCCCTCAACGCCGCCGCCCACTGCCTTGCGGAGGGCGGCCTCACCCTGGACGACATCGACGTCGTCGCCCACGGCTGGGAGCTGCCCAAACTCTTTCGCGACCGGGGCCTGGACTGGTTCGCCGACGACGCCGGTGCCCTCGAACACCTGCTGCCCAAGGCGCTGTTCCCGCGCACCCGCGACCCGCGGCTGACGTTCGTCGACCACCACGTCGCCCACGCCGCCAGCGCCTACTACCTCTCCGGGCGGGACCGTGGCGCCGTCCTGGTCCTGGACGGCCAGGGCGAGGACGTGAGCACCACGCTCGCCGTCGGCAGCGACGGCGACCTCAAAACCCTGCGCTCCTACCCGCCCGGCTGGTCGCTGGGCTACTTCTACGCGGCGGTCTGCGAGTACGCCGGTCTCGGATCCGACGCGGCGGGCAAGATGATGGGCCTGGCGTCGTACGGCACCCCCCAGGACCTCACCTTCGGCGGCGCCCTCCGCTTCACGGACGAGGGCTTCACCGTCGGTGTCGTCCCGCCCGGGCTGCGCTCCCACGGCAGCACCGACGAGGAGACGGCCACCATCCGGTACTGGCTGGAACACCTCGAGAAGGTGCTGCCGGACGCCCCCAACCGCTCCGTCCGCCGCTTCGACCCTCGTGCGGGCCGCTACGCCCGGGTCACCGACCGGGACCCGTTCGAGTACCGCGACATCGCGGCCACCGCGCAGGCGGCGCTGGAGCGGGCGGTCACGGCCCTGGTGCGCTCGCTGCTCCGGGAGAGCGGCGAGACCACGCTGCTGATCGCGGGCGGCGTCGGTTTCAACGCCACCCTCAACGGCAAGCTCATGCGCATGCCCGAGGTCCGGGACCTCTTCGTCCAGCCCCTCGCTGGCGACCAGGGCGTCTCGCTCGGCGCGGCGGTCCGGGTCGCGGCCCAGGAGGGCGACCGGATCTGGCCCATGCGGGGTTCGGTGGCCTGGGGGCCGCAGTGGAGCCCGGACGAGATCCGCCGGGTCCTGGACGCCTCCGGCACCGCCTACACCGAGCCCGCCGACATCGCCGCCGCCACCGCGGACGTCCTGGCCGCCGGCGGAGTCGCCGGCTGGTTCCAGGGCAGGGCCGAGGGCGGCCCCCGCGCCCTCGGCCACCGCAGCATGGTAGCCGTGCCGAACCCCGAGGGGACCCGTGATCGGGTCAACGTCCGTATCAAGGACCGGGAGGCGTGGCGGCCGTTCGCCCCGAGCATGCAGGAAGAGGTGGCCGAGGCGCTGATCGGCACCACCACACCGCTGCCGTACATGATCGTCACCACCCCGGTCACCGAGGCCGGTGCCGCAGTCATGCCCGCCGTGGTCCACAGCGACCGCACCACCCGGCCGCAGACCGTCTCCGCCGACGTCGACCCGCTCTACCACCGCCTCATCGGCGAGGTCGGCGAGCGCAACGGCACCTCGGTCGTCCTGAACACCTCCTTCAACGGCCGCGACGAACCCGTCGTCTGCAGCCCTCGCGACGCCCTCGCCACCTTCCACCGGCTGCCGATGGACGCCCTCGCCCTCGGCCCGTTCCTGGTACGCCGCCCCGAGGGCACCCCGGCCGAGGACCACGCGTGAGCGCCCCGACCCGCTCCCCCCAGAACCCCACCCCGGACCCCGCCTCGGGCCCAGGCACGGAAGCGGTCACGGCCCCTGCCACGACCTCCGCCGCGGAAGCCCCCACGACCTCCGTCGCGAACGCCGGTACCCCGGCGGAGCCCACGGGCGGTCCGCCCGTCCCGACCGTCGGGGAGATCCGGGCCCGGCTCGATGCCTGGCTCGCCGATACCGTGCTGGCGCCGGAGGCCGATCTGTCGGCTCCGCTGTCGGACCTGGGCGTGGACTCCCTCGACCTGATCCGTACCGCCCGTCGTGTCGAGGCCGCCTTCGGTGTCCGGGTGCAGTTGCGGGAGCTGGCCGTACCGGAGATGACCACGGTCCGGCTGGCCGCGCTGGTCGCCGAACGCGCGCAGCGGCGCCGTCCCCCCGAAGCCGCGCCGCCCGGCGCCGGTCACGGCCCGGTCGTGCTCACCCCCATGCAGGAGCAGGCGTGGGAGGAGCAGACCGGCGACCGGGGCCACTGGAACCAGGCCATGCTCTTCACCACCCGGCCGGGCCTCGACGGCGAACTGTTCGCCGAGGCCGTCCGCCGCCTGGTGGCCGGACACGTCTCGCTGCGCCTGGCCGTCGAGGCCCGCCCGGCCCGGCGGCCCCGGCAGCAGGTGCGGGCCGTCGACATAGACGGCCCGCCCGGCGCGGCCCTCGGCCCAATGCTGGACACGGTCGACATCTCCGAACTCGCCGACCGCGACCTGCCCGCCGCGGTCACCCTGCGGTGCGCGGTTGAACAGTGTTCGCTGGACCCGCTGAACGGGCCCGTGGCCCGGTTCGTCCGGTTCGACGCTGGTCCGGCCCGCGCGGGGAGACTGCTGATCATCGTCCACCAGATCGCGTTCGACATGGTCTCCTGGTCGGTCCTCCTGGAGGACCTGGAGGAGCTGTACACGGCTCTCGAAGCCGACCGCCGCGACGTCCGCTGCGCGGAGGGCACCCCGTACCCCGAATGGGCCCGCGCGCTCGCCGCGCACGCCCGCACCGAGCGGGCCGAGGCTGAGGCCGAGTGGTGGACGGAGGTGGTCCACACCCCCGCGACGATCCCGCTGGACCACGCCACCGCCGATCCGCGGGCCGCGAACACCGCGCACACCGCCACGACGCACCACGAGGAGTTCCCGGCGGAGCTGACCGGCCGTCTCCGCGCGGCGGCCCGCGCCCACCGCGCCCACCCCGGCGACCTGGTCCTGCAGGCCCTGGGCGAGGTGCTGGCCGGGTGGCTCGACGAGCCGGCGGTGCGGGTGGACATCCTGCGGCACGGGCGCGAGGAGGCCGTCGCCGGTACCCATCTGGCCCGCACCACCGGCTGGTTCACCACGACCGTGCCCGTCCGCCTGGACCTGTCCCCCGGCACCGCCGCCGAACGGCTGGCCCGGACCGTCGGCCACCTCGCGGCCCTGCCCGGCGGGGGAGTGGGACACGGCGCGCTCAGCCGCCACGGCCGGCCGCGCATCGCGGCCGCCCTGCGCGCCGCCCCGCCCAGCGACATCTCGTACGACTTCGAGGGCGACGACGCGGACGCCCTGCCGCTGGGCAGCGTGCTGCCGGACGTGGCGCCCGAGCCAGTCGGCGACATCACCGCCCCGCACTGGACGCGGCCCCATCTCATCGAGGTGATCGCCACGACCGACGACCAGGTGCTGCGTGTCGAGTGGTGGTACTCCACCGCCCTCCATGACGAGGCGACCGTACGCGCCCTCGCCGCCCGGCACCGAGCCGCCCTCACAAGCCTCCTCACCACCCCGGCCCCTGGCACGACACCCCCCGGCGCGGACGGGACCCGCGGCAGTTGAACAGCTCACGGACGGACAACAGAAGGCACCCCGCCATGACCCTCCCCAGCGTGCTCGACCCCTTCTTCGCCCTCGCCCGCTCCGACCCCGGCCGGCCTGCCGTCATCGACAACGGCTTGACCGTCAGATACGGCCAACTCGCGTGCTGGGCAGGCGCGGTGGCCGACCTGGTCGCCACCCGTGCGCCCGGGCCGCACCCGCCCGTGGCTCTCCCCGTCCACCACAGCGTCCGCGACATCGCCGCGATCCTCGGCACGCTCGCGGCTGGCCGCGGCTATGTGGCGGTACCCGACGGCCCGGCCGGCCACACCGGCGAGATGCTGCGCGCCCTCGGCTGCCGGGAGGCGGTCGCCACCGCGGAGACCGACCGGCCGCCCGCCGTCGACCGTGTCCTGCGCCCCCACTGGGGGCCTTCCTACGCCCCCGTCCAGGGCGGCGGCAGACCTGTCCAGGCCGACGACCTCGCCTACGCGCTGTTCACCTCCGGCTCCACCGGCGCCCCCAAGGCCGTGGCCGTGCCGCACCGGGCGCTGCACGCCGTACTGCCGCCGCTGGGCGAGCTGTACGAGGTCGGCACGGACACAGTGTCCCTCAACTTCACCCGCGCCGACGGCGACACCAGCCTGGAGGAGATCCTGCCGCCGCTCCTGGCGGGCGGGCTCGTCGTGCTGGACGGCGACGCCGAGGCGGACCTCGACCGGGTCCTCACCGACCACGAGGTCACCCTCGTCAACCTGCCCGTCGACTACTGGCACATCTACACCGGCCACCTGCTGGAGACCGGCCGGAAACTCCCCGACACCGTCGAGACCGTCGTCATCGGCGGCGAGGCCGTCCGCCCCGACATGCTCGAACGCTGGCACCGGCTCGGCGCCGACCAGGTGCGGCTCCTCAACTCCTACGGGTCCACCGAGACCGCACTCGTCACCCACAGTGCCGTCCTCGCCGGCCCGGGCGCACCGGCCCGGATCGCCGGGACCGCCTTCCCTGACGGCGTGCCAATCGGCCACCCGCTGCCTTCCGTACGGCAGGCCGTGGTGCCACGCCCGGACGCGCCGGGCGGCCCCGGCGAGCTGCTCGTGGCCGGTCCCCAGCTCGCCACTGGCTACCTCGACGACCCCGGCCGCACGGCCGCCCGCTTCGTCGAGGCGGATCTCGGCGACGGCATCGCCCGCTGGTACCGCACCGGCGACCTCGTCCACGAACGGGCCGACGGCGCGCTCGTCTTCCACGGCCGCGCCGACCACCAGGTCAAGATCCGCGGTCACTGGGTGGACCTGCTGGACGTTGAGGAGGCCCTCGGCCGGCTCCCCGGCGTGACCGCCGTCGCCGCCGCCGCGCACGCCAAGAGCGAGCACACCGCGCTCGTCGCCTTCGTGGTCCTCACGCCCGGCGGCACCGCGCCGGGGGACTGCGGCGCCACCGCCGAACCCGCCGCGCTGCGCGCGCGGTTGCGCGCCACGCTCCCCGAACACCTCGTCCCCGACCGGATCGTGGCGGTACCCGAACTGGCGCACACCCGCACCGGCAAGATCGACCGCGCGGCCACCCGGGACCGGTACCTGTGACCAACCGCCTCTTCGTCGCCTCCGTGGCCCCCGCCGCCCTGCCCGAGGCGGACGCGCGGGGTCCCTGGGCCTACCTGTGGTGGCTGGTGCGGATCCGGCCCGGCCCGCTGCTGCTGAGCGCCGCGCTGGGCACCCTCTGGATGGTCCCCCTCGCCCTGGTGCCGCTCGTCATCGGGCGGGCCATCGACGCGGCCGGCCAGGGCGGCGACGCGGCCGGCCCCTACCTGTGGGCGCTGCTCGCCCTCGTCCTCGGCATCGTCCAGGCCCTCGCCGGCGCCGGTCTCATCCAGGCCGCCGTGGGCGCCGAGGCGCACGCCCTGTCCCACACCCACCGCGTCCTGATGCGGCACGTCGTCCGGCTGGGCGCCACCCTGCGCGGCAAGGCCCGCACCGGCGACGTGGCCGCCTCCGCCGCGGCCGACGTCGACAGCATCGGCAACGCCTTCGAGGTGGTCGGCCGGACCATCGGCGCGGTGGTCGCCGCCGTGCTCGTGGCCGTGGCGCTCACCGCCACCTCGCCCGTCCTCGGACTGGCCGTGCTCATTGGCGTCCCGGCCGCCGTCCTGGGCATCGGACCGCTGCTGCGGCCCCTCCAGGAACGCGACGAGGCGCAGCGCGAGCAGATGGGCATCGCCACCTCCCAGGCCGGTGACATCGTCGCCGGTCTGCGGATCCTGCGCGGCATCGGCGGCGAGGCCGGCTTCGCCGAACGCTTCCGCCGCACCAGCCAGGAGGTCCGGCGGGCCGGCGAGTCCGCCGGCCGCATGGAGGCGTGGCTGCAGGCGGCCGGGGTCTTCCTGCCCGGCCTCGTCACCGTCGGCATCGTGTGGTTCGGCGCCCGCCTCGCCCTGCGGGGCACCATCACCGCCGGTGAACTGGTCGCCTTCTACGGCGCGTCGGCCTTCCTCACCCTCCCGGTGAGCACCGCCACCGAGGCCGCCGAAACGCTCAGCCTGGCCAAGGTCGCCGCCAGCCGGGTCTGCGCCCTGCTGCGGCTCACCCCCGAGACCATTCCGCCCGCGCACCCCGAGCCGCTGCCGCCGGGGCCGCTCTCCCTGGCCGACGCCCACACCGGCATCACCGCCGACGCCGGCAGGCTCACCGTGGTCGTCGCCCCCGCCGAACGCGTCGGCGACCTCGCCGACCGGCTCACCCGCCCCGGCGCCCGCGGCGCCGACGGCACCCCGCCCGTGCTGCTCGGCGGCGTACCGCTCGACCGGGTGGGCCCCGCCGCGCTGCGCGCGCGAACACTGCGGTCCGGGCTCGCCGACACCCTGTTCAGCGGCACCGTACGGGAGGAGCTGACCGCCGAGTCCGACCGCTCGCCGCGGGACCTCGAGCGCGCGCTGTTCACCGCCGACGCCGTCGACGTGGTCGACGCCCTCCCCGCCGGACCGGACACCCGCCTCGACGAGGGCGGCCGGGCCCTGTCGGGCGGCCAGCGCCAGCGTCTGGTCCTCGCGCGGGCCCTGCTCGCGTCCCCCGACGTGCTGGTGCTGGAGGACCCGACGTCCTCCGTCGACGCCCACACCGAGGCCCGGGTGGTCGAGCGGGTGGCCGCCGCGCGGGCGGGGCGCACCACCGTCGTGTTCAGCGACAGCCCGCTGTGGCGCGGCGCCGCCGACCGCGAGGTCCGCCTCGGCCCCGCCCGTGTCCCCGGCAGCACCGACCGCTCCGCAGGAGGGCCCTCGTGACGACGACCCCCGCCCAGGCCCGCGCCACCGCCGAGGTCCCCGCCTCACCGCCCGCCCCCGGGTCCGACCGCACGCCCGGCCACCCGGGGCGGCTGCCGCTGGCCGACCGGGCCGACGTACGGGCTTGGGTCGGGGCGTTCCTGCGCGGCGAGGCACCCGGACTGGTCGTCACCTTCGGGCTGTTCGCCGCCGCCCTCGTGGCGAGCCTGGTCGGACCCCGGCTGCTGGGCCATCTGGTCGAGTCCGTCAAGGACGGCACCACTGCGGGCCGGGTCGACCTGCTTGCCCTGGCCTTCGTCGCCGTGCTCGTGACGCACGCGCTGCTCGCCCGCGCCGCCCGCACCCGGGCCGCCCTGCTGGGCGAGCGGGTCCTGGCGCGCACCCGAGAGAACTTCGTCAGCCGGGTCCTCGGACTGCCGCTGTCGGAGGTGGAGAGCGTCGGCACCGGCGACCTCCTCAGCCGCGCCACCGTCGACGCCGACCGGCTCAACGAGAGCATCCGGCAGGCCGTCCCGCGGATCGCGCTGGCCGCCGTCACCCTCGTGTTCACCCTCGCGGCGATCCTGCTGACCTCACCGCTGCTCGCCCTCGCACTGGTGGCCGGGGTGCCGTTCGCCGCCCTGTCGACCTGGTGGTACCGGCCGCGCGCGACCCGCGCGTACGAGCGCCTGCTCGCCCAGGAGGCCGACGTCCTCGCCGTCACGCACGAGACCGCGCGCGGCGCCGCCACCGTCGAGGCCCTCGGGCTCGGGGAACGCCAGATCCGGCGCCACGGCCGGGCGGTGGACGAGGTGGTACGGACACGGCAGCGCACCACCTGGCTCCAGACGATCTGGTTCCCCAGCCTGGACCTGGCCACCATGGTGCCGATGACGCTGACCCTGCTCATCGGCGGACTCGCCTACCGCGACGGTGCCGTAGGCCTGGGCGAGCTGACCGCCGTCGTACTGTACGTCCAGGCCCTCGGCGAACCCCTGAACGACCTGCTGACCTGGACCGACGAACTGCAGATCGGGAATGCCGCGCTGCGTCGCATCCTGGGCGCCGACCGCCTGCCGAGAGAGGAGCCACGCCCCGCCGTGGCCACCGACGGGCACACCATCCGGATGGCGGGCGTCGGCTTCGGCTACGCGCCCGGCCGGGAGGTCCTGTCGGACATCGACCTGGAGATCGCCCACGGCGAGCGCCTCGCCGTGGTCGGCGCCTCGGGGGCGGGCAAGTCCACCCTCGGCAAGCTCCTGGCCGGCGTGCACCACCCGACGCGCGGCACGGTGAGCGTCGGCGGCGCCGAGATCAGCACACTGCCGGTGGACCAACTGCGTCGCGAGATCGTCCTGGTGACCCAGGAGCAGCACGTGTTCACCGGCACGGTACGGGAGAACCTCACCCTGGCCCGCGAGGAGGCGCCGCCGGACGAGCGGCTGTGGGAGGCGCTGGAGACGGTCCTGCTGACGGACTGGGCACGCGCCCTGCCCGACGGCCTCGACACCGAGATCGGCCCGGGCGCCGCCCGGCTCTCCCCCTCGGCCGCCCAGCAACTAGCCCTGGCCCGCCTCCTGTTGTCAGACCCGTACGCGCTGGTCCTGGACGAGGCCACGGCCCTGCTAGATTCCACCGCGTCCCGCCGGATCGAGCGCTCGCTCGCGGCGCTCATCGAGGGCCGTACGGTGATCTCCATCGTGCACCGCCTGGACTCCGTCCGTGAGGCCGACCGCATCGTCGTCATGGATCACGGCCGGATCGTCGAACTCGGCACCCACCACCAGCTCCTCACCGCGAACGGAACCTATGCGTCCCTCTGGCACGCCTGGCGGACGGCCCACCACCCCGGCGGGGACGCGAGGCCGTAGCACGGGCGGGGCCCGGCCGCTGGTGCAGGTGGCGGGCCGACGCGGCGGTCGGACGAACGAGGATCCAGTACCGGCCGCACCTGATCGCCGGCTG
Source organism: Streptomyces sp. SCSIO 75703 (assembly GCF_036607905.1). NCBI lineage: Bacteria > Bacillati > Actinomycetota > Actinomycetes > Kitasatosporales > Streptomycetaceae > Streptomyces > Streptomyces sediminicola. Next base: position 1,569,742 of record NZ_CP144555.1, on the reverse strand, counting down.
TCTGCCGACCACCGGTCTGGACCTTGACGGGCTGATCGACGAACCGAACATCGCCGATTCAACCTGAGTAGCATCCGGACGAGAACGACGACCACGCCTTGGGTTCTGGCTCCCGCTGGACTCATTGATGCATACGGCCTTGGGCAGGCTCGGGGCTGAGGTCGGAGGTCGAAGGGTTCGGGGCGCGCCACGTGCACCCGGGCGAGAGCGGCGGCTCGCTGTCGGTCGGCGGACGAGGCCGGCGGTGCCGAGGTGGACGCCGGCCGGGACGTACAGAGGCCGGAGGAAGTGGTGCGGGGTGCGATGCGGGAACCGTGTCCGGAGGGAACGAGGGCGGGTTTGTGCAAGGGCGTGGTCTTGGCAGCATGCCCTGGCCTGAACCGAGGGGTGGGCTGTTGGTCATGACGCTCGTTTGACGCTTCGTGCCCCGTACGCAGGCCAGTCGGCCGAGAAATAGCCTCTGACCTGGTCCTTTCCGAGATCGGCTCAGTCCGACATCCTTCCGATGACGCACCATGTCGAGTGCGTGGCGATCCTGGAGCCGGTCGCGAAGGGCTCCTGACCTGCGGCTTTGCCCGTGCGCATTATGTGCGATGTGGGCGTTACGGGCGATATCTTGACGCTGAAATGACGCTCGTGACGCTCATTTGACACTCGTTCTGATGGGGTGTCAGGTGGTTTCGGGTTGCAGAGCGCGGGGCTGGGGTGAGGGGAGAAGCGCCTGAACGATCTGCTGCGAACCACGCGGCAACTGTCTCGGAAAGAGACAGCGAGGAGCCACGACGCGGTGACCGTGCTCCACGGAGCCGTGCGTGTTCCGGCGCTCACGCTGTCTCCCTGAGGTGGGGAGGGCGCGGTTCGGCCCGATCGGTGCCAGGCAGGAGGGGCCCTATCGGAGGCCGTGGCGGTCGAGGCGGTGGATGAGGCCGGGGCGGCGGTGATTGTCCTCGCGAAGGCGGATCAGCCGCTGGCGGAAGTCCGTGTCCTGCCCGGTGTGGGAGCAGGCGTCGCGCAGTTCCGCGAGAGGGTGACGGCCTGGTCGTAGGCGCTGGTCTTCTTGGTGGCGATGTGCGCCTCGATCCTCTGCCAGGCTGATCGGGCCTCGCTCGCGAGGGCGGTCAGGCGCCGGGCGCGGGCGGCGATCCGTTCGTGTCCGGCGCGCTGCCGGCGTTCGGCGCGCCCTGTGTGGGCGGCGTCCAGGAGTTGAGCGGTGGAGCGTTGCCCGGGAACCGTGGTGGGTGCGTCGGCACCGTGCAGGCGGTGCAGGAGTTCGGTGTGCAGCCTGGCTTCCGGGCCGAGGGCGAGCCGCAGCAGCAGAGCGTCCTTCTCCTTCTGGGGCAGTGCGGCGATCAGCGGGGCGAGCACCTTCTTCATGGGCCTGGCCGGTTTCTCCGGCGCTGCGGGACTGGCCTGGGCCGCGACCGTCAGCAGGTCGTCGTCCACGCGCAGGAAGTCCGCGAGCGCGCGCTGCGGGGCGGTCAGTTCGCCGAGCCCGGCCGGAACGGGCGGCTCCGGGCAGATCCGGTACTCCTCCTCGTCGTCCTCGAGTCCCCAGGCGGCGAGCGCGGAGAGCCAGGCGAGGTAGAGGGGGCGCAGGTCGCCGGTGGCGAGTTCGTCGCGGACGCCGATGAGGGCGGCCAGGGAGTCGTCGGCACCCTCGACCCAGTCGCAGCCTTCGTCGTCGCTGGTGAGGGCGAGCAGGAGGTGGGTGCGGGTGGTCCAGGCGTCGACGTGGTGGTCGAGGCAGTACGGCTTCACCGTGGGCAGAGCCAGGGTCTGCCTGGGCAGGCGGAGCATCAGAGGGTGGGTGCCCCAGTTGGTGACGTACAGGTGCGCGTCGAAGTAGCGCTCGACCATGCGGCGATGTGTCGATGGCGTTCGCAGCGCGCCTCGGCATAGCCTCGCGGACATGACCGAGGCATGGACCGACCACGCGTTGAAGGCGCTCCGCGCCGCCTGCCACACCGCGGACGGCCCCTCCCTGCTCGCCCTGCTGCATACGCATGACCCCGCCGACGTGCTGCAGCAGTGCGGAGACGCACTCACCGCAGCCGTCCTCCGGGGCGTGCCCGGGGGCCGGGAGACGGCGAGCGCGTGCACGTCCACCCTGCGTGAACGGGGCTGGCCCGGCGACGAGGTCCTCGCCGAACAACTCGACACGGTGGGCGGCGGTGCCGTCATGGTGCTGAGGCCGCTGTCGGTCGGTCTGGAGGAACTCTCCGGTTTGCTCGAAGGCGACCCGGCCTGGGGCGGTGGCCGCATCGACCTGGACACCGGCGAGTGCCGGCCCGCCCTCGCGGACACCGAGGAGTCATGGGACGAGGACGAACCGGAAGGCACCGAGCGGTGGCTCCATGTGCCGTGCGCCGGGTCACGCGATGCCTACCGTGACATGGAGGACTTCATCTCCACCCTCGACGACCGGGACCTCGCCCGGTTCCTCGGCATCGCGATCCAGGGCCCAGGATCCTTCCGCCGTTTCAAGGACATGCTGGCCACCTCGCCGGCACAGCTGCGGCGGTACTGGTTGTTCGCCGCGGAACGGCAGTACGGCCGGGCTCGAGCCTGGCTCGCCGATCAGGGCTACCGGCCCGCGCCACCAGGCGGTCATTGATCCGGGCGCGCTTACGCTCTCCAGTACCGGTACGCCTCGATCCTTCCCCAAGCTCTCGGCTCCGCTCGAGCAGGGGAGACCCCATTGCCCCCTCGGGCGCCGGGTCCGGCAACGGAAGGTCGAGAACGCCGATCGCCTGCCGGTGTTTGCCTCGTGTACAGACCGCCACGATCTGGCTGCCGGGCAGCAGGTCCACCTTCTTCACGGTGACCTCGACCCCGAGAACGACCGTCTTGAACGGGACAGCCAGATGCTCGGAGAGCATCGTGTAGAGGCCCGTGAGCTGCTCCTCGTCGTCGTAGGCGTCCACGGTGGTCTGCTCGACCAGCTCATCGAGTTCCGCGTCACTCAGTTCCCCGGTCACAGGGAACACGGTACCGGCCTGGCCCCGCAGTTCCCCTCGCTTGGTCCATCGCTGGCCGCTCCGTCCTGGGCCGCGATGGCCGTTCCTCCCGCCCCGGCGTGCTGCCTGGTAGTGCGTACCGACTTCCCGGCACCCGTCACGGGTTGGCGCGGAGAGGGCCGCCGACTGCACGGGGCGATCAGGCGCAGACTCCCCGTTCGCGATGCCTACCGATGGCCCCCGGGACTCATGGCTTGACAGGGGACCAGCCATGTTCTGGGTGCCTCGTGGGACTCGAAGCTGGGGCCAAGCGCTCAGTGGCCTGAGTCAGAGGTTTGGTGTTAGTTGGTTATGAGTCGTCCGGGGCCGAAGATTCCGCCGTTGTCACTGACCGATAGGCAACGGGTTGTGCTGGAGGGCTGGGTGCGTCGGCGGAGGACCGCGCAGGCGCTGGCTCAGCGGTCACGGATCGTGCCGGAGTGCGCGGACGGTCACTCGATCATGGGGGTGTCCCATCGACTGCGGGTTGCGCCGGACACCGTCCGCACCTGGCGGCGGCGCTTCCTGGCAAACGGCCTGGACGGTTTGTGTGACGAGCCCAGGCCGGGTGTCCCGCGGAAGATTACCGACGCGGATGTGGAACGAGTGATCGTCAGAATGCTCGAGGAGACACCGAAGAACGCGACGCACTGGTCGACGCGCTCGATGGCCGCCGCGACGGGCATGTCGCAGTCGACGGTATCCAGGATCTGGCGGGCGTTCGCTCTGGCCCCGCACCGCTCGCAGACCTTCAAGCTCTCTACCGATCCGTTCTTCATCGGCAAGGTCCGCGATGTCGTCGGCCTCTATCTCGACCCGCCGGAGAAGGCTCTGGTTCTCTGCGTGGACGAGAAGTCGCAGATCCAGGCCCTGGACCGGTCCCAGCCGGTCCTGCCGATGATGCCCGGGGTTCCCGAGCGCCGAAGCCACGACTACATCCGCGCCGGCACCATCACTCTCTTCGCCGCCCTGGAAGTCGCGACGGGCAAGGTGATCGGATCGCTCCACCGCCGCCACCGGGCCGTCGAGTTCAAGAATTCCTGGCCAAGCTCGACAGGGAAGTCCCCGCCGGCCTTCAGGTCCACCTGATCCTCGACAACTACGCGACGCACAAGACGCCCGAGAGCAAGAAGCGGCTGCTGGCCCACCCGCGCTTCCACCTGCACTTCACACCTACCAGCGCGTCCTGGCTGAACCTGGTCGAGCGATGGTTCGCCGAACTCACACAGAAGAAGCCCAAGCGCGGAGTACACCGCTCCGTCCAGGCTCTCGAACGCGACATCCGGGCCTGGCTGGCCGACTGGAACGACCAACCCAGGCCCTTCATCTGGACCAAAACGGCCGACGAAATCCTCGACGAAGTCGCCGCCTACTGCCACCGAACCTCTGACTCAGGTCACTAGTCCGCCTCGTCCGTCGCAACCGCTCCGTCGCAGACTCGGGCGTGGCGGACTGTCAGGCAGAAGGCATGGATCTCGGCGGCGCTGCATTTGCGATCGCAGTCATGAGGGACGACCTGGCTCGCCGCAGGCATGTCCATCCCCTTCCGGTTGGGCGTGAACGCCGTGCCCGGGTACGGCTCGTCCAGTGCGGCGAGGAGGACGGTGGCAAGGAGGCGCGAGCCGGGCCTGGACGGTGCCCGGCCCTGGTGGTCAGCCGGTGAAGTGTGTGGGACCGAAGCGGCCCCATGCGACGAAGGCAGCCAGGGCAAGGTAGATCAGGTCGCCCGTGATGGTGGCCTTCTCGCCACGGCGCAGGCGCATGGTGACCGCGCAGACGAAGAGCAGAACGAGCCCGGTGGCGGCCAGCGGCACCAGCACCGGCGCTATGCCGAGCACGGGGGGCAGGATCAGGCCGAGCGCAGCCAGCAGTTCGACGGCGCCAATGGCCTTGAGAGCGCTGGGGCTGAACTCCAGTGCCCACTGCGCGGAGGAGCCCACCGCGGCCAGCTTCTTCTGCGGCACGAACATCTTGGAACTGCCCACCAGACAGACAGCAGCGAGCACTCCAGCGGTGATCCACAGCGCAACGTTCATCGTCAACTCCCTGATCGAGGACTTCCGCACCCGAGACGAGGTAGCGACTCGGCCTGTGACATGCCCGAACCCGGAAAGCGGAGAGACGTGAGTCTCACCGTGCCGTGTCACAGGAGTGAGGGCCATCTCGTCTCGGGGGTGAAGGCATCGACGAACGCAGAGGATCACACGATGGACACGCGCCTGAACTACTTCGCCAACCCGGCCGCCGGCAAGGCACTCAAGCACTTCATGGCAGCTGGCCGGGAGCTGAAGGAACTGCCGCTGTCCGCGACGACGCAGGAGTTGGTGGCGCTGCGCGTGAGCCAGATCAACGGCTGCGCGGTCTGCATCGACATGCACACCAAGGAAGCCGCCGCGGCCGGCGAGAGCCCGGTGCGGCTGAACCTGATCGCGGCTTGGCGGGAGGCAACGGTCTTCACCGAGGCCGAACGCGCCGCGCTCGCCTTGGCCGAGCAGGGAACCAGGGTCGCAGACGCGGCCACCGGGGTCAGCGACGAGGTGTGGGCGCGTGCCGAGCAGCACTATGACGAGGAGCAGCTCGCGGCCCTCGTCCTGCTGGTCTCGTTCATGAACGCGGTTAACCGGCTGAACATCATCACCCAGCAGCCGGCGGGCGATTACCAGGTCGGCCAGTTCCACTGACCCGCTACTGCAATCCTGGCCCCGGCAAGGATGCCGGGCCAGGACGCCATGCCAAGACCATCAATTCGCCTCGTCGGCGAGTGGCCGACCAGGCATTCAGAACGCAAGGGGGAGCCGACGTGGGCAAGGTCGAGGAGTTCGAGGAGCTGCGGCCGTTGCTGTTCTCGATCGCCTACCGGATCCTGGGCAGTGTGGGCGAGGCTGAGGACGCGGTGCAGGAGACCTGGCTCCGTTACGACGCCTCGACCACCCGGCCGGTGTCGGTCAAGGCGTTCCTGTCGGCCACGGTGACGCGGATCGCCATCGACGTGCTGCGCTCCGCTCGGGTGCGGCGGGAGGAGTACGTCGGTCCGTGGTTGCCCGAGCCGCTCCTGGACGATCCGTACGAGGAGCCGGCACGCGCAGCGGAGCTGTCCGACTCGGTGTCGATGGCGGCGCTGCTGCTCCTGGAGCGGCTCAGCCCGCTGGAGCGGTCGGTGTTCGTGCTGCGGGAGGTCTTCGCCTTCGGCTTCGACGAGATCGCCGCGGCCCTGGGACGCTCGGAGGCGGCGTGCAGACAACTGCTCGTACGGGCCCGCCGCCACATGAACGAGGGACGACCGCGATTCGAAGCGGACCGCCAGGAGCGGCAGGAACTGGCGAGGCGGTTCTTCGAGGCACTGGCGCAGGGAGACGTGGACGGACTGCAGAGTCTGCTGTCGGCCGATGTCCAGCTCGTCGGGGACGGCGGTGGCAAGGCCCCGCAGCTGGCCAGGGCCGTCGCCGGCGCCGAGAACGTGGCCCGGCTGCTCGCCACCGTGTACCCGCTGATGACACGGGTCGACATCACGTGCGAACCGCGTGAGGTCAACGGCCAGCCGGGCGCGCTCTTCCGCGATCGCGACTGCAAGATCCTCCACGTCCTCACCCTCGACATGTTCGACGGTCAGATCCAGACCATCCGCTCGGTCATCAACCCCGACAAGCTCGGCCACCTCGGTCCGGTCGCCGACGCCTGGGCCGTTGACCGCGAAGTGAAGCAGGCCCGTAGTCAGACCAGGTGACCTCCCAAGCGGCAGGACCCGAATCAGAGCGGTCGCAGGTCAAAGCCACCGGAAGCTTGTCTCACCGCCTGGCTGGGACCAAGGCGCATAAGACCGACGGCGCGAGGGACTGCTGCACGGTGTGGTGACATTTGATCCGGCTTGCCTGTGGGGCGGCCTGGAAGGATGTTGCTGTGCCTGTTCTCTATCCCGGAGAGTTCCGTGACGACGTCGTGCGCGTGGCCCGCAACCGCGAGAAGGGCGTCACCCTTGCGCAGATCGCGAAGGACTTCGGCGTCCATGAGATGACGCTGTCGAAGTGGCTGCGCCAGGCCGCTGCCCGTCGCAGCGGACCTGCGCACGGCGGCCCGAGCACTCGGAATCGGGCCTGCCGTCTACGCCGAACCAGCAGGCCAGCAAGCGTTTGCGTCACCGTCTCGGTCCTGCTGCGGCGTACAGCACGGTGCCGGTCGCCAGCAGGACCCACGCGGTCGCGGCGGACGCCGTCGTAGCGGGGGAAATGATCATCCATTTGCTCACCTCTCCCGCGATGCCGGGGGGAACCGGGACGAGGAGAGTGAACGCGAGCCAGCCGATCGGCAGGGTCCAGGCCAACTGTGCCCCGCAGAGCACAGCCCCGAGCGCGGCCAGGCCGGCCAAGCCCGCGCTGTCGCGGACGACGAGCGCGGCCGGGGCGAGCTTGGCTCCCGCCGCCTGGGCTGCCAGCAGCGCCGCCCCGGCGACCGCGCCGGCCAGCAGCACGTGCGCCGCCCGCCGGGGCATCCACCGGATCGCGGCCGTCCGGTCCAGCGCGGCGTCCTGCCCGCCGAGCCCGACGGAAGCGGCCGCCACGTTTGCGGTCAGGATCAGGACCGCGATCCCCGGGCTCACCGGGCCCGCGCCGTCCCGGTTGAAGATCCACGCCGCCAGCGCGACGAGCGCGACCGCTGCGGCCGAGGTGGGCACCTGTCGTGAACGGGCGTACAGGATCAGCCATCTCATTGCGTCGCCTTCCCCGCCAACGCCTCGGTGTACTCCGTGCAGGAGAGGGCGGCGGCGTGCACCTCGGCCATCCGCGAGCGTTGCTCAGCCGGTGGCAGAGCCATCAGCCGCTGCCAGACGATCTCGTCGTCCGTCTGTTCACGTTGCGAGTACGCGTAGGAGTCCGGGCTCTGCAGCGGTGTGAACCGGTGATCGCCCAGGGCCCAGCTCGCGGCGATGCTCTGTGCGGGGATGTCGACCTGCCCCCCGCCCTCCCAAGGGGTGCGCGGTGCGCAGTTCGGTACCAGGCCCTCGGCGATCAGGAGACGGGTCAGTTCCGCCCCGGTCGCACGGGCGATCAGCGGGTCGTCGAAGTCGACCAGCACCGTGTCGCCGGAGGGCCGGCGTTCTTCGCCGAGCGCGCGCAGCCGGGTGTCCTCCCGCACCGAGTTCGGTGCCTTGTCGCCCAAGGCGTCGTGCAGCACGCGCAGCGCGTCCTTGCCGCGCGACGCGAGTTCGGGCAGGTGCGAGCGGTTTGCCTGCGTCACGCACACCGGCCCGTCGCAGACCAGGGTGGCGGCGACCTTGTCGATGACGTAGGTGTCGCGCGGAGTGGCCGGGAGGATCAGCAGGGCCGGGGCCGCGACGGCCAGGACGGGGGCCACCGCGAGCAGTCGGGCTCGGAGGGTCGCGGCCGACAGCAGTGCGAAACCGGTGGCGAGCAGGCCGAGCAGCCAGAGCGTCTGGCCGAGGTGCACGGAACCGGACAGGGTCAGCAGCATCTCCCGCGGCTCCGCAGTCGCCGGGAGCAGCAGAGCGAGCCGGTTCGGCGCGACGCTCGACGGCAGTGCCTCATCATGGCTCGGCCGCAGGGAGACGGTCGTCAGCAGGAGGAGCACGGTCAGGGCCGGCGGGGTGAGTGCAGAAGGCACGGCCCGCGCGAGGCCCATGCCGAACACGGCCCCCGCGACGAGGGACAGCGCCGCCACCAGCGAGATCGGCAGCCAGCCGAGACTCGTGTAGGAGGTGGCGCCGAGGGCCACCTGGACTCCGCCTACGAGGACCAGGAGGCCGAAGCCGGACGCCAGCACGAGTGCCGTTGCGCCGGCGGGCAGCGCCGCACGGCGCCAGGCCGGCAGCGGCGTGGTCGTCAGCAGTTCGGTCATCCGTGAGCGGGAGTCGCGCAGCCCGTACACCGCCCCCAAACCCACCACGAGCGGCCACCAGAAGCTCAGCAGGTACCGGGTCCACAGGGCCATGGAGGTCCACTGGGCCGTCCATCCCGCGTCACCCTGCCACCAGATCCCGTCGATCAGCAGGAGGACCGCCAGGCTGCCTGCCAGGACGACGAGGCCGGGCCACGGGGCGGCGGAGCGCTTCAGCTCGATGCGCAGGACACGTGCGTTCACCAGATGCCTCCAGGCTGCTCGGAGCCCTGGAGCAGCGCCGAGTAGCCGCGCTCCAGGGGGCTGCCGCCCGGGTGTTCGGGGCCGCCCGCCGCGGCCAGGTCGTCCGGCGTGCCCTGGAAGACGAGGCGGCCGTCGGCGAAGAGCACCACGTCGGAGCAGGCGGCCGCGACGTCCTCGACCAGATGGGTGGAGACCATCACACACGTGTCGCGGCCCAGTTCCTGCAACAGCTCGCGGAAGCGCAACCGCTGCGCCGGGTCCAGGCCGACTGTCGGCTCGTCCAACAGCAGCACCGCGGGATCGTTGACGATGGCCTGAGCGATGCCGGCCCGCCGCACCATGCCACCGGACAGGGTCTTCATCCGGTGGTCGGCACGGTCCGCCAGGCCCACCCGTTCCACGGCCCGCTGGACGGCCGCGGGGACGGCTGCCTTCGGAACCTCCTTCAACCAGGCCATGTACTCGACGAACTCACGCACGGTGAAGCGCTTGTAGTAGCCGAATTCCTGCGGCAGGTAGCCGATGCGGCGGCGCAGGGCCCGGTAGTCGGCCATCGCGCCCACCCGGGTGCCGAGCATCTCCAGTTCGCCCTCGGTGGGGCGCAGCACGGTGGCCAGTGTTCGGATCAGGGTGGTCTTTCCCGCTCCGTTGGGCCCCAAGAGGCCGTGGGCGCCGACGCCCAGGCAGAGGTCGAGTCCGTCGACGGCCATCTTCTTGCGTCCCACGCGTACCGCCAGACCTCTCGCCCGGATCTCCCAGGCGTAGGTTTTCGGTGCGATGTCGGCCGCGTTCGTGGTGGGCATGGTGCGGTGGTCCCTTTCGAGGGTCGGCGATGGTTTCACAGCGTCGAGTACGCGTTTCTGCGGGCGATCACGGCGCCGATGCCGAGCGCGAGGAGCAGCCCCCACGCAGGCAGTTGGCCGGGCTGGAAAGCAACTCGCAGGGCAAAGGGGGGGCCGGTGACCCACGCGGGCGCCACGACGACGCCCCACGCCGCCGCCAGCCCGGTGGCGGCGCGGGTCACGCCGACCAGGCTGCCCAGCGCCAGGGCGGTGGAAGTGAAGGCCAGGGAGGGCAGCAGCCACTGCGCGGCCGTCATTGTTCCGGTCAGCCAGCCCTCTACCAGGAGCCCGGGAAGGACCACCACGAGAACCGCCGTGGTGCGCCTGAGGAGCAGGGGCAGGCCGGCTCGGGCGGTCGAGGCCGTCAGTTCGTACGCCGGGTCCAGGCCGCGCGACCACGATGCGGCGACACCACACAGCGGCAGCACGGGGGCGATCGCCAGCACGGGAGAGATGTCGCCGAAGAACGCAGGCGGCGCGAGCGCGTCCAGCAGCAGCGCCATCAGGGTGACCACGACGGTCATGGCCAGCCACGGGGCCATGACCGGCGTCAGCCAGGCCGACGGCCACCTCGGGCGGTGTCGCCGCGGGGGTGTCCTGACGGCCGCGTCCAGTTGCGGTTCCAGACCGGCCCGGACGGTGTCGAGGAGCGTGGCGATGCCGGGCACCTCGGTGGCCACGGAGGCCGCCAGACGACTCCGGCACATCGCGCACGTCTCCAGATGGGCCTCCAATGCCCACACCGCGTCCACGGCCATCTCCGTAGCACCACGTGCGTAGTCGTCGAGCAGCCGCACCGACGCGTGTTCCCCGCTCATGCCAGCGCCTCCCGCATCGCGATTCGGGCCCGGCGGGCGCGGGTCTTGACCGTGCCTTCGGGCAGTCTGAGCAGGACGGCGGTCTCCCGCACGGAGAACCCGTCCAGCACCATGGCCTGCAGGACCTCTCGAAGTTCCGGCGCCAGTCGCCGAAGAGCGTCACCGACGTCCCCGTCGACGGTCCCGGCCAGTGCCTCGTCCTCCGCCGCGGGCGCCACCGCCCGCTCGGCGGCGGTGACCGGCGGCTCGGCATGGTGGGCACGGCGCCGGAACGCGTCGACGAGGCGGCGCGCCGCGATCGTCCACAACCATCCGACGGCCGTCCCGCCGACCGCGCTCCCGGCGAATGCGCCGGCCGCGCGCCACACCGCCAGATAGGTCTCCTGCATGACCTCGGCGACGATCTGCTCGTCCGCGCAGCGGCGGCGCAACCGCACAGCCAGCCACGGCGACGTGCGCCGGTACAACTCGTCGAACGCCCCGCGGTCACCTCTGGCCACCAGCCGGACGAGGCGCTCCTCGTCCAACTCGTCCAGTGCTCTCCAACGTAAGCTCACACCAGCCAGACGCCCGATGGCGCGCACAGGTTCTGCTCCTGACGTGGTGTGCGTCACATTGCCGCGCGTAGGCGATGAGCGGAGGCCGCCGGCGTTTCCGTGGGCGTCGTCCGCAAGCTGGAACGCGGCGGGACGGCTTCCCTGCCGTCGCTGCTGTCGATCGCCGAGCCTGCCGAGCGGTGGACCGGGAGTGCGAACGGGCCGGAGCCCCCGGTCCGGTGCTGATGGCGAACATGCGGTGGCTGTCGCGCTACCGCGGGCCTCGGTGCCCGCACCGGGATGTCGCGGCCGCGCTGATGGAGGTGTTCGCCGAGCCGGGACCGCTGCCGGATGACGGGCGGCGTCTCCTACGGCGTCCACGTCCCCCGGGCCGCCATGCGGCGTGCCCACGGCTCGAGGTCGGCGGGCTCGCGGCCCAGTACCCGGCGGACATCGTCGCTCACCTTGGCGGAGTGGCCCGCCCGGTGCAGGGCGAACATGGCGCCGAGCCCGTCGGCGGCGGCTTCGGGACGGCCCTCGGCGAGGAGTTCGGACCGGTAGGCGGCCGGGGTGAGTTCCTCGTAGCGGATGGTCCGGCCGGCCGCCTCGGCGATCGTCCCGGTGGCCTCGGCGAAGGTGAGCGCGCGCGGGCCGGTCAGGACGTACGTGCGGCCCGTGTGTCCCTCCTGGGTGAGTACGGTCGCGGCGACCGCCGCCACATCGTCGGCGTCGACGAACGGTTCCGGCGTCTCCCCGATCGGCAGGCCCAGGCGTCCTGCCCGCAGAGGCTCCAGCCACAGGTCCTCGGCGAAGTTCTGGAAGAAGTTGTTGGGCCGCAGGACGGTCCACTCGGCACCGGATTCCCGGACCGCCTCCTCACCTGCGGTCATGCCCTGGCCGAAGGCGAAGCCGGGGCCCGCTTTCTCGATGCCGTGACCGGAGAGAGCCACGAAGCGGCGTACACCGGCCGCTGTGGCCTGCCGCACGAACTCCCGTACGTGGGAGGGGTCATCGGGCGTGACGAGGTAGACCGCCCCGGCTCCGGCGAGGGCGGGCTGCCAGGTGTCGGGCAGGGTCCAGTCGAAGACGGTCTCGCCGGAGCGGGAGGCGGCCCGGACCGAGGTGATGCCCGTGTCGCGCAGTCGGGTGACGAGCCGGCGGCCGGTCTTGCCGGTGGCGCCCAGGACGAGGATGCCGGAGGGGGCGGGGCGTGCGCTCTGCGTTGTCATGCGGCAAGTCCATCGTGGTGCGGGCACCGCGGCCATGGCCGTCCGTCCGTCGTCCATAGGCAATCGTCCGGGACGGCCCTTGGTCGTGCCTAGGGTTGGTTCCATGGACGTGTTCGACGAGTTGTTGCGGGGCGTGCGGGGCAGGGGCGCGGTGTTCGGCCGTTCGGTGCTGTGGCCGCCGTGGTCGCTGCGGTTCACCGACGGCGCTCACCTGACTCTGTGCGTGCCGCTGCGCGGCGCCGGATGGATTGTGCCGGAGACCGGAGAAGCGCGGCACGTGACGCTCGGCGACACGGTGATCGTCCGGGGGCCCGCACCGTTCTGCTTCACCGACACCGCGCCCAGCGGTACCGGGACGGAACGGGCGGCGGGCGTACGGGAGGTGCGCTGGGGCGGGGAGGGGCCGGACCATGTGGTCCGGGAGGTCGAACTCGACTGTTCCACCGTGCTGCTGGCTGCCGCGTACGACGTACGGGAACAGGTTCCGCAGCGGATCCTGCGTGCGCTGCCGCCGGTCCTGGTGGTCTCCGACGAGCAAGACTGCTCGCCGATGTGGGACTACCTGGAGACGCAGATCGGTGTCGGCCGGCCGGGGCACCAGACCGTGCTCGACCGGCTTCTGGACTGGCTGCTGGTGTGTACGCTGCGGGACTGGTTCGACCGTGCGGAGGCCGAACCTCCGGGGTGGTACGGCGCACTCGGCGACGACGTGGCCGGACCCGCCCTGCGCGCGATGCACGAGGATCCGGCGCATCCGTGGACGACGGCGGAGCTGGCGGGCCGGGCCGGGGTGTCGAGGACGACGCTGGCGAAGCGGTTCACGGAACTGGTCGGGACCGGGCCGGTGGCGTATCTGACCGAGTGGCGGATGACGCTCGCCGCCGATCTGCTGACCCGCCCGGAACTGACGGTGGCCGCGGTGGCCCGGCGGGTCGGCTACGCGGATGCGTTCGGCTTCAGCGCGGCGTTCAAACGGCTTCGGGGCGAGAGCCCGAGCGCGTACCGGCAGGGGGCCGCCGCCGGCGGTACGCGGAACCGCGCCATACCGGCGGGCTGATCCTGGTGCTGGTGCTGGTGCTGGTGCTGGTGCCGGTGCCGGTGCCGGGCCGTGCCGGTCGGCGAACCGGACGGCTTCCGCCCTCCGGGGGAGGGGCCGGTGCGCATCGGTGGCCCCGGGAGGCCCCGGAGCCATCCGGTGCCTCCCCGCCCCGGAACTCAGCCGCCCCTTCAGGACCAGGCGCCCGCCGCCGACGCGTCACGGACGAAGTCGGCGATGTCGCGCGGCGGGCGGCCGAGTGCTCTTTGTACGCCGTCCGTGACCGGTGCCTCCCGGCTCGTGCGGATCGGCTTCATCGCGTCGGTCCAGAGTGCGGCCTCCTCCTCGGGCAGTCCCTCTGCCACCAGCCCGGCCCGGAAGACGGACTCCTCCACCGGGACGTAGGCGGCACGCGTGCCGGTTGCCTTCGCGATCTCGTCGAGGACGTCGGCGATCCCGAGCGCCCGGGGGCCGGAGAGTTCGTACACCTCGCCGTCGTGGCCGTCCTCGGTCAGGGCCGCGGCGGCGACCGCTGCGATGTCGTCGGCGTCGACGAACGCGGCGGACCCGCTGCCGGTGGGCAGGGCCAGTTCGCCGGCGCGGACGCCGTCGAGGAAGACGCCCTCACTGAAGTTCTGGGCGAACCAGCCGGGCCGCAGGATCGTCCAGGCGGCGCCCGACGACCGGACGGCCGCCTCGCCCTGCGCGTGCGGGCCGCCGCCCTCGTAGGAGGAGCCGAAGTATCCGGGCACGTCCACGCCCCGGGCCGAGAGCAGCACCAGCCGTCGCACCCCGCCGGCGACGGCCTGTTCGACGAAGGCGGGCGTCGGGGAGGGCGAGGTGTCCAGCGGGACGATGTAGACGGCGTCGACCTGGTCGAGGGCCGCCTGCCAGGTCGTCGGGTCGGCCCAGTCGAAGGGAGTGGCCCCCGACCGTGAGGCCGCTCGGGTCCGTACGCCCAGTTTGCGGAGCAGGGCCACCGTCCGGCGGCCGGTCTTGCCGGTGCCGCCGGTCACCAGCACGGTGCCCCCGGTATTCCTCGTGTCCGCGGGTGTCGTGCGCATAGGTGTCGCGTGCGTTGGTCTCATGCCGCAAGCCTGGCCGCGCCGGTGTCCGGCGCCCATGGCTCATCGTCCGGGAGGGATGTCCGCGCGTCCGGGTTCCTGCCGACCTGCCGGACGGTGTCGGGGACGACGGCGCTCGGGCGCGACGGGCCCCGACCTGGCCGCATCAATTGATACCGGCCTGCTATCACCTCTGTATGGCGATGACACTTCGGCTTCCCGACGGCCTTGACGCGAAGCTCACCGAGCGGGCTCGTCGGCAGGGCCGCAGCAAGCAGGAACCTGCCATCGAGGCCATCCGTGACGCCCAGGACCGGGCCGAGCTGAAGGTCGATGACGTCCTGGCCGAGCTCATGGAGAGCGATGCGGAGATCCTGGACCACCTGAAGTGACCGATTGGCCCACTCCGGTCGCGCAGGGTCGAGGGGCGGCCTCGTGAAGACCGCCCCGGACGGGCCACCGGCCCACCACACTCACCACGTGCGGCCTCTGAGCTGGTAAAACGTCGAAGTCCTGCGGGAGTGCCAACGACCGGCGTACGGTCTTCGGCACTCCGCGCGTCACCGGGAGCGGAAACCGGCTGCGGCCTTGGCTCGGCGACCGAGGTAGAGCACGATCAGGCCGCACAGCGCGGACGGGATCGCGAGGGTGAGGAACAACTGCTGATGGCTCCACCCGGCGGCGAGCAGGGCACCGACCAGGAGGGGGCCGACGATACCGCCGACACGACCGATGCCGAGCGCCCAGCCGACACCGGTAGAGCGGACTTCCTCGGGGTAGTAGACCGCGGCGAGGGCGATGACGCTCTTCTGACCGCCGCTGACCGAGCAACCTATCAAGAAGATCGCGACCAGTACCACCCAGACCGGAGCGCCGAGGACGATGCTCATCAGGGTCAGGAAGCCGCAGCCGACGAGATAGAGCGTGCTGAGGGCACCGAAGGAGCCGATCCGGTCCATGGCTGGGCCGATGACGAAGGCGATCACGATGCCGCCGACGGTGGTCATCGAGGCGGCCGTGGCAAGGGTCGCGGCGGAGTAGCCGCGCTCGCTGAGGATGGTCGGCATCCAGCTCTGCAGGCCGTAGAACATCGCCAGGTTGATCGAGAAGACCAGCCACAGCAGCACGGTGCCGAGCAGCTGACCGCCCGAGACGAGTTGCCGCAGCTTGACCCGTTTGCCGGGGTCGGCGCTCTCGGCCTCGACCTGCGGTGCGTTCACCTGCGGCAGGGCGGGGTCGATCCGCCGGCACAGTGCGTACGCCGCGGAGGTCTCGCCACGGCGGAGCAGGTGGGAGATCGACTCGGGGAGCCGCCACAGCAGCACGGGGACCAAAGCGAGCGGGGCCACCGCCCCGGCCACGAAGACCGCCCGCCAGCCGTAGGCGGGGATCAGCCAGTCGGCGGCGTAGTTGGCGGCGACGAAGCCGAGCGAGAAGCCGCAGTAGATGGCCAGCACCAGGCTGGCGCGGACACGCTTGGGGCTGTACTCCGCGGTCAGCGCGATCGTGCTGGGCGTCGCCGCGCCCAGTCCGATGCCGGTGATGAACCGCATCGCCAGCAGTTGCTCGGGACTCTGTACCCACACCGAGGTGAGGGTGGCCAGCGAGAAGGTCAGCACGCCGAGGATGACGAGGCGCTTGTGGCCGAACTTGTCGGAGAGCGGGGCGACGAGCAGGTAGCCGATCATCAGGCCGACCAGGGCTGCGGAGAAGATGGGGCCCATCGTGCTCTTCGTCAGGCCCCAGTCCTCGGTGATGGCCGGGGCCATGTAGTTGATCGACTGGGTGTCGAAGCCGTCGAGGAACATCACCAGGCCGCACAGCAGTACCGTGCCGAGCTGGAATCTGTTGGGTCGTCGGCTGTCGATGAATGCGGGCAGACGCAGCGGAGCGGCCGCCGCGGTGGTGTCGGTCATGGAGTAACTCCACTGGGAGAGGGAGCCGTCCGAGGCGTTCCTCAGACGGCGGCCGGAGCACCGGCGGCCGAGACGAACGCATCGGCGTGGAAGCGTTCCGGGGCCACGCCGCGTTCGCGTGCCAACGCGTCGGCTGCGGAGTTGATCATGGCTTCGCCGCCACAGGCGTAGATCTGGTGGGTGCTCAGATCGGTGTGGTCGGCGAGGAGCACGTCCTGGACGTGCCCGGTCGCACCTTCCCAGCCCGGGTGGGGGCGGGAGAGGACCGCGGTGAACCGCAGCCAGGGGTAGCGCTTGGTCCAGAACTCGACGACGTCGAGCAGGTAGAGGTCGTCGAGGGTGCGGGCGCCCCAGTACAGGTGGATGGGGCGGGTGAGCCGGCGGGCGGCGTGGTCGAGGATGATCGACCGCATCGGAGCGAACCCGGTTCCGGTGGCCAGCAGGATGACCGGCTCCTCGGCATCGTCCGCCACGAAGAACTCGCCGAACGGCCCCTCGATCTCCACGGTGTCGTGGAACTCCAGCTGTTGCAGGATCCTGGCGGAGAACACGCCGCCCGGCTCGTGTCGGACATGCAGCTGAGCCAGGTCGTTGTGCTGCGGCGAGTTCGCCAGTGAGTACGACCGGGTGTCGCCGTCGTCAAGGACGATGTTGAGGAACTGCCCTGCCCTGAACGGCGTGCGCCGCCCGATGGGGTAGCGCAGGTCGAGGATCGTCACGCCTGGCGCGACCTGGCGCCTCCGGTGGACGGTCGTGGTCAGTCGCTTGCGGACCGGCGGGGTACGCTGCTCGACCCACTTCGGCACGATCTGCACATCGCTCTTCGGGCGGGCATGGCACAGCCGCACCTCGGCCGGGCCGCGTACCTCGCCGCGGCCGGGCACATCGAAGGTGCCCGCGACCAGGCTGCCCACGCAGGTATCGCAGACGCCCTTGCGGCACGAGTAGGGGATCGCCCAGCCGGCCGTCTCGGCAGCGTCGAGGACGTTCTGGTCCGGACCGCAGTCGAAGGCGATCTCGGACTCCTTGACGCTGACGGTGAATGTCATCTCACAACTCCCGGGCGGTCGGAGCGAGCAGGCGCAGCGCGGTCAGCACCGCGCTGGGATCGGCGACCCCGTGGCCGGCGATGTCGAAGGCGGGGCCGTGGCCCACGCTGGAGAAGGGCGCGCCGGCGCCGATGGTGACCGCGGCAGCGGTCCGGCCGGCCAGCGTCTTGACCGGGATGTGCCCTTGGTCGTGGTACATCGCCAGGTAGGCGTCGTAGTCGCGTTCGCCGCCGAGCAGGATGTCGGCGCCGGCCGGGCCCTCCGCCCGCAGTCCGCGCTCCCGCAGGGCCGCGACCGCCGGCTCGGTGATCTCCTGGTCGTCGGTGCCGAACAGGCCGCCCTCCCCGGCGTGCGGGTTGATTCCGAAGACACCGATCCGTGGGGTCGGGATCCCCATGGCGACCAGGGCGGAGTGCAGCGCGAGCCCCGCTTCGGTGACGATTTCGGTGGTGAGCCGCGCCAGCGAGTCGGCGAGCGGCTCGTGCAGCGTCACGTGCGCGATGCGTACGCCGCCGCCGACGAGCATGAGGAAGACCCGGTCGACCGGGGTGCCGGTGAGTTCGGCGATCAGAGGCGGGTATCCGGCGAAGCCGATGCCGGCCTGGTGCACCGCGGACTCGGAGTGCGGGCAGGCGACCACGCCGGCGTAGGTGCCGTCCATGGCCAACTGCACGGCCCGTCTGGCGTACGCGATGGTGGCGGCACCGGCCGCGGCGGTTACCTCCCCGATCTGCAGGTCGGCGGGATCCAGGGCGCCCGCGTCGACGATGTCGCACACCCCGGCCTCGGCCGTCACACCGGGAACGGCGTCGCGCAGCGTGAGACCGACCTGCCTCGCCGGTCCTTCGAGCGCGCACCGGTCGCCGACGAGGACCGGCGCCGCGGCACCCGACTCGGCGACCGCCTTGGTGGCGATCTCCGGGCCGATGCCGTTCGGGTCTCCGATGGTGAGAAGCAGGCGGCTCACAGCGGCAGCACCAGCAGGGTGTCGATGCGGGAGCTGTCGCAGACCACGATCCGCTTGTTGAGGAGGGTCCTTCCGCCGGTGAAGACGTACTCGTCGAGGTAACGGCCGCTGGCGAAGATGTCGGTGGGGCCGTTGCCGGTGATCCGTACGACCAGGAAGGAGGTCTCGCTGGTCGCGCCGGTTTCGCTCTCCTCGGCGATCGCCGGCTGACCGAGCAGGTGCCGGTAGGCGTGCGGCTCGTAGATGTTGGCTTCCTTGAGCGCGGAGACGCGGTCCTTGAGCATCGCCTTGTTGTCAGCCCAGATGACACCGGCGGGCAGCCCACGGCGGTGGTTGTCCGCGGTGGTCACCTTGTAGAAGGCGTTGTCGGTGAAGTGCTCGGGCCAGTCCTCGATCGGGCCGTCGTCGATGGCGCGCACGTAGCTGCCCTGTGCCCGGCTGATCCGGGTGAACGCGTCCGTCACGTGTCTGCTCCTTCGGTCTCGCCGACGGTGAAGCCCATCGCCTCGCGGTAGACCTTCCAGAAGCCGCGGATCGATGCCTCGGTCACCCGGCTCTCGCTGGAGACTGCCTGGTCGCCCCCCATCTGCAGGGTGGCGAACTCGCTGCCGGCACCGGCGATGCCGCGCTGGACGAAGCCGCCGATGGCGCCGTCCTCCATCGAGACGTAGCCCGCCGGCCCGACCAGGTTGGACTGCTTCATCCGGGTCAGCTGCTGCTCTTCGGTGTCGTCTTCGAACCCGAGATAGGTCCAGTTGAGGCTGGTGGTGTCGACCCCCGTCGGCAGCACCTGGCGCACCGCGATGGAGTTCTGGATCTGCTGCAGGACGAATCCGGGGGAGACGGAGAGGATCTGCAGGGTGATGTCGTCGCCGACCTCGCTGAAGCTGTCGACCAGGGAGGGGTCTTCGAGCTGGTACTCCGAGTCGGAGCGGATGTTCTGGTCCTTGTACGTCGACGCCGCTTTGGCCTCGGCTTCGCGGTTGATTGCCGACCAGCTGACGTGGTGGCCGCCGTTCTCCGAGACGATGATGCCGCCCTTCTGGTTCAGCTTGTTGAGCCCGAAGGTGGTGAAGAACAGGTGCAGGATGCTCGCGTGGTAGGAGTCCTTGACGTTCTCCATGTAGAGCTTCCAGTTGTTGGGCAGCTCCTGAGTGAAGCGCCCCAGTACGACCGGCTTGCGGCCACCGAGCACCCGCTCGATCCGGTCGAGGATCTCCTGGCCGAGGTACTCCTCGATCTCGGGCACGTCGTTGTCGAGGCTGCCGAAGACCAGACCGTGCACGCTGGCCAGCCGCAGCCGGCGTGGGCTGTGCGCGGCCTTGCAGAAGTCCTTGCCCATGCCGCCCTTGCCGTTGATGCCTTCCTCGAAGGCGACCCCGGTGAGGTCGCCCTGGAGGTTGTAGGTCCAGGCGTGGTAGACGCAGGTGAAGTCCCTGGCGTGTCCGTAGTGCTCCATGGCGATCAGGGCGCCGCGGTGGGCGCAGCGGTTCTCGAAGGCGTAGATCTCACCGTCGTGGTCGCGGGTCACCAGCACCGGCTGCTCACCGATGAAGGTGGCGCAGAAATCGCCGGGCTCGGCCAGCTCTGCCTCCAGGCAGAGGTAGTTCCAGAACGGCCCGTGGAAGATGTTCTGCTGCTCGGCCCGATAGACGTCCTCCTCCTGGAACACCCAGTACGGCACCTCGGCCAGCGACCGGGGCCAGCTGCGCGCCGCCATCGCGGTCGCCGCCCTGCTTCCCTCTGACACGCGTCCTCCTCCACCACACGGCGCTTGACGCCCCACTGTTGCGTTCGGATAGCGCACACATGTATGCTTTGCGAACATCGCTCAGTAGAGTGGCTCGCGTTACGTCTGTCAAGGGGGTACCTATGAGCAGTGACGGCATGGCCGGTCTGGCCAAAGGCCTGTCCGTCCTCGAGGCATTCGGGGCGAAGGCGCCGCGCCTGACCATCAGTGATGCCGCAGGGGCGACCGGGCTCAGCCGGGCGACCGCGCGCCGCTGCCTGATGACCCTCACTGAACTGGGCTACGTCACCTTCGACGGCAAGTTCTTCTCTCCGACCCCCCGCGTGCTCCGCCTGGGGGCCACCTACGAGGAGACCGCGCAGCTGCCACAGCTCGCGCAGCCGCACCTGGCCGCGATCAGGGACACCGTCGACGAATCCGCCTCGCTGGCCGTCCTGCAGGACGGCGCGTCCCTGTTCATCGCCCGCAGCGAGACGACGCGGATGCTCAACACCGGCGTACGCGTCGGGGCCCGGCTCCCCCTCTACGTCTCGGCCACCGGGCACGTCCTGCTGGCCGGACTCACCGACGAGGACGTGGCCGCGCGACTTGCGGAGGCGGAGCTGGTGGCGCGCACACCGACCACGCCGACCCGCCCGGAGGCGATCGCGCAGCGTGTGCGCGAGGCACGCGGCAACGGCTATGCGCTCACCGACGAGGAACTCGAGCTCGGCCTGCGCTCGATCGCGGTCCCGGTCCTCGACTCCTCCGGCGCCACGGTCGCCGCCCTCTCGGTCAGCGTCGCCGCGGCCCGGGTCTCCGTCGCCGAACTGCGGACGCGTTTCCTTCCGGTCGTCCAGGAGCACGCGCGCCTGCTCGGTCGGCAGCTTTGAGCGGCCATCCGGGGCGGTACGGGGTGGTGACTGGCGATCGGCACGCGGTCGAAGACGTTCATGGTGTGGGCGACCCGGGCCCGGGTGGGTACGCGGACGGCCAGGGGGAGTTCGTCGCGCCCTTCGCCGGGGCAACCGAGGAGTCCCGGGGTGCAGGGGCTGGTTGCGGACGGTGACGGTGCCCTGGAGAGCGACGAGCGCGTACTCCCCGTCGGGGCGCAGGGGGACCGTGGCCGGGGCCGGCGGGTTTCATCCGACGCCGACGAGCGGGGTGTCGTAGCGTGCCGGGCTGACCGGGTCGCCGAAGTCGCCGTCTTCCGGTGACCGGAGGACCGCCAGAGGGCGCGGCTTGCCTCCCACGCACCCGCGGGCGCTTGTGCCCACCTGACGTGCGGTCCACGTGGAGGTGCCTGCTTGAACGTGCGGCAAGAGAAGGCGACCCCCGCCGGCCGGCGGGGGTCGCTCGGATCCGCGACGGTCCGTCGGCCGCACCCCGTTGTACGGCCGACGGACCGCCGCTGGTCCCCTCCTGGAACGGGCCGGGTCAGGCGGCGGCGAGGCCGGCCTTGAGGCCGGACGCGATCTTGACGACGCGCTCGGCCTGGACCCGGGCGGCGGTGCGGGTGGTGTCGTCGACCGGGTTGTTGCCCTGGGCGTCGACGTGCGAGGTGCCGTAGGGGTTGCCGTCGGCGAACTTGGCGGGGTCGGTGTAGCCGGGGGCGACCACGATGCCGCCGAAGTGGTGGACGGAGTTGTACAGCGCGAGCAGGGTGCTCTCCTGGCCGCCGTGGGCGGTGGAGGAGGCGGTGAAGCCGCTGTAGACCTTGTCGGCGAGCTTGCCCTGGGCCCACAGGCCGCCGAGGGTGTCGATGAACTGCTTGAGCTGCGAGGCGATGTTGCCGAAGCGGGTGGGCGAACCGAAGATCACGGCGTCGGCCCACTCGATGTCGGCCGGGGTGGCGACGGGGACGTCGGCGGTGGCGGCGGCGTTGGCGGCCCAGGCGGGGTTGGAGTCGATGGCGGATTGCGGGGCCAGCTCGGCGGCCTTGAGCAGACGGACCTCGGCGCCGGCCTTCTCCGCCGCCTCGGCGATCTCCTTGCCGATTGCGGCGACGACGCCGGTGGAGGAGTAGTAGACGACGGCGAGCTTGGTCGGGGTGCTCACGGCGGCGGTCTCCGTTCGGTTGGGGGTGTTCGATCGGTTGCGACTGAAGATGCCCATGACAGGTTTCGTTTCTTGACGAGCACCCAGTGCCGGGTGCTGGTTGAACCGTAAACCATCTTGCGGGTGGCCGTGCCTCCGGCCTGTGAGGTGATCGCGAGCGTGGATGTGGTATAGCGTTCAACTAAATTGTTGGTGATCCGCCTCCACCGACAACAAGGGCATCTCCGGGGCGACCGCGCTCGGTGTCAATCCCCACCCCATGGGCCCCGGCGCGCCGGGGCCCATGGGGACGTCGTCGAGGACAGGTTTCACTCCGAGGACGGCTGCTCGGTTCCAGGCATGCGGAGGGCACGGGGCGTCAGGAACCGTGAACAGTCGTTCGACGGCGACTGGTGCGCGACGATCGGCCGGCAGGCCCGCAGTGCGTGATGTCGTTTGCCCCCGCGTTCAGTGGGCTGTGTGTCGGCGGAGGTACTGGCTGACCAGCTCGTTGAACTCCTCGGCGCGTTCGACCTGGGACCAGTGCCCGCACCGGCTGAAGAGGTGCGCGTCGGCGCGCGGCATGGCGTTCAGGAGTTCCCACGTCCGCGAGACCGGGATGACCACGTCCTGCATGCCGTGGACCAACAGCACGGGTATGTCCAGACCGGAGAGCGCGTCGAGGTCGAGCGGCAGTACGTCCCGGTCCCGGTCGCGGGCGGCCACGACCTCCCGCAGCCGGCTCGACGCGCTGTCGTTCAGGGCCGCCTGATAGCGCAGGCCGACCAGTTCGTCGGTGACCAGGTCCGTGTCCACGACGAACTGTTCCAGGGTGCGGCGGATGCCGGCCGGAGACAGCTCCGGCTTGGCATGGCCCGCCAGCGCCGCGGTCTTCCTCGCTCCTCCGGTGCCCATCGAGACGATGCCCAGGAGACGCTCGGGGGCGTCGATGGCGAGTTGCAGGGCGACCCAGCCGCCGATCGAGTTGCCGACGATCCAGGTCTTGTCGATGCCCAACGCGTCGAGGACGCGCAGCGCGTGCCGTCCCCACTCCCGGATGCCGTACGCGGTGCCCGGGGCCACGACGGTCTGGCCGTAGCCGATGGAGTCGATGGCGACGCACCGCCCCTGCCCCGCCAGGTGCGGCAGGTTCAGCCACCAGTTGGCGGCGGCGGTGACACCCGTCCCGGAGCCGTGCAGGAAGAGGACCGGGGGCCCTTCGCCGAGTTCGTGGTAGTGGGTGAGCTCGCCTTCGCCGGTGGGCAACCACTTGTCTTCGAGCCCGAAGAAGTCGGCGGTCCGGTACTCGGGGATCCGGGTGGCGGTCATCGGCATTCCTTTCACGTGTTGTTCCGCGACGGCCGAGGTGCTGCTCCCGGCCGGCGGGTGAGCTTCTCGATGACGGCGTGCACGCCCACGACGCCGTTCACCATCTGGGTCACACGGACGTCCGCGGCGATGGAGCAGAGGCTGTAGGCCTCTTCCGGGTCGAGCCCTTCCTCGATCAGCCAGTCCACCAGGTCGTCCACCGCGTCACGCGCGGCTTCCTCAAGGCTCCTGCCGAAGCCGGTGGAGACGAAATGGGTCCCGGTCTCGGCCCGGGGCGTACGCAGCCGCCGCGGTCCCCGTTCCACCGTGAACCGCAACCGGACATGGTCCATGCCGGTTTCGATGGCGGTCTGGTTCACTTCGCCGTCTCCTTGGACCGCGTGGCCGTCGCCGCAGTAGAAGCCGGCGCCGTCCCGGAAGACGGGCAGCCTCAGACGGGAACCGACGACGAGTACCGAAAGGTCCATGTTGCCGCCGAAGCAGCCGGGTTCCACCGTGCTCCGCGGACCGTCCTCGGCCGGTGCCACGCCCATGATGCCCAGGAACGGTTTGAGGGGTACGCGCACACGGCCCCCGAGGGTGGTGGTCATGGACTCGCGGTCCAGAGCGAAATGGCGGATCGTTCCCGAGGGGAACCGGTCGCGGAGGACACCCCGGCCGCGGGGGTGGGCCACCACCAGGTTGAACCCGTGCGCCGCCGGAGTGAGCGCCAGCACGTCCACCGCCAGGGTGTCGCCGGGACGCGCTCCGCGCACGTGGATGGGGCCGGTGAGGGAGTGGGGCCCGAGAGCCTCGGGGAAGGCTGCCCGCAGGGCCGGGAAATCCTCCATGACCGTGTCCGGTGTCACCTTGTCGCCCCAGTGTCCCCAGGTCGACAGAGTGACTTCGTCACCCGGGTCGATGGTGAGCACCGGCGGGGCGGCCGGGTCGATCACGCCGACCCGAACGGTGTCCGGTCCGGCGGGGAGGTCGTGGACGCGGTGCCCGGGCCCCGGCGAGACGGCCGGGGCCGGGCAGAGAGACTCCCGCGTCACGCCTGGCCCGCCTCGTCCGGGCCGGGTGCCGGTTCGCGGCGGATCGAGGCCAGCAGATGCTGGACCGCGCTGGTGGCGCCGGACTTGTTGTTGGCGAAGAGGATCCGGGCGAACTGCGCCCCGAGGTAGGGGTGGAAGCCCAGGTCGTAGAGGGTGCGGAAGTCCCGTTCCTCGATGGCGGTGCGTTCGGCGGCGGTCAGCTCGTAGCGGTCGAGTACGGCCGACTCGTCGTTTTCGAACTCCTGGCGCAGGTCGGCGTTCCACTTGAGGTCCTGCACGAGGTCGTGGGAGACGAGGGCGCGGTTGATGCCGTCCAGACTCATGGTGCTCTCCTTTCAGCGTCCGGCCGGCGCCGACGTCATGTCCCAGCTGACGGCACCGATGCCACAGCGCCACTTGTCCCAGGCGGTGTAGCCGAGGACGTCGCAGTGCCGTTCACCGATGGCGCCCATGACGAGGATCCAGCTCAGCAGTTCCTCGGTGCCGCCGCTGCCGGCCTCCGCCAGCCGCTGTGGGGTGACCTCCTCCAGGACCTTGTCGTGGTTCCCGTTCCCGAGCAGGCCGAGGAACCAGTTGTCGAAGTCCTCGTCGATCCAGAAGTCCCGTACACCACCCGGCTCGTGGCTCATGCCGCCGGTGGCGAAGAGGCCGACGCGCAGGTCGGGCGGCAGGTCGTGCTCGATGAGATCGGCCAGGTGCCGGCCGATCTCATAGCAGCGGTGCTGGTCGGGGAAAGGGGGAACCGTGACGTTCTGGAGGATGGGGATGATCGGAACGCCGCTGGCCTCGATCCCGGTCTTCACCACCGGCACCGAGATGTTGTCGTCGAAGTGGAGATTCTCGCGGGTCGCGGAGACGCGCACGCCCCGTTGGTTCAGACCGTTGAGGATCCGCTCGGCGATGTCCGGGCGGCCCGGGACCGTGTAGTCGCCGCACGCCAGCCAGTCCTTGAAGAATTCGGCCGGACCGTGGTGCTCGGGGGCCATCCCGACGATGAAGTCCGGGTATGAGCGGATGCGATTGTTGGCCATGTGGTCGTTGGCGACCATGATGAGCACATCGAGGTCGGCCGCGCGGATCTGTCGTTCCAGCGAACCGTAGGCCGAGCTGACCACCCGCTGTGACGCGAGCGGTGCCTGTTCGAACATGCCGACCAGGCCCGGGGCGTGGCTCGCGGCCACGGCGAGGCTGACGTGTGCCATGAGGTGTCCTTCCTTGCTCGAAAGCGGGTGGGTCAGCCCGCGGCGCGCAGGTGCCGGGTCTCGTCCTGCCGCTCTTCCAGGGTGTCCGGGTCGATGGCGACCCCGTAGACGGTGCGGGCGGCGTCGATCGAGACCACGCCTTCGCGCACGTCCCGCACCACCAGTTCGGCGGGCCGCAGGCGCGGATCGCCGAACCCGCCGCCACCGCTCGCGACGACCTCGAAGACGTCGCCCTTGTTCAGGGTGTAGAAGGAGTTGGACGCGACCTCGACGGGCTCGGCGCCGGCGCGGGTCAGGGTCAGGCTCTGGACGATGCCGGGCCTGCCGCCGAGCAGCCCCACGGGCGCCGTCTCGGGCATGAAGCCGCTGCCGTAGGTCGCGCAGGCGATGCCGTCGGCCAGCACCCGCCACCGGTATCGAACACCGAGGCCGCCGCGCCACTGGCCGCCCCCCGCGCTGTCGGGGAGGTACTCGAGCTCCTCCAGCAGGTAGGGCGTGTCCAGCTCGTGCAGCTCGGGGTCCGGGGCCCGCAGTCCGCCCAGGGTGTTCGACGGCGAGAGGTGGTCCCAGCCGTCGAAGCCCTCGGTGGCACCGCTGCCGCCCTTGCCCAGGAAGTGCAGGTCGCCGAAGTGACGCCCGGTGCGGGGGTTCATCCCCATGGTGGCGGGCGTGCACCAGCGGGCCCAGCCGGCGTGGGCGAGGCCGGGAACGGCCTGGGAGAGAGCCACCCAGACCGCCGAGGCGATGGCCTCACAGGTCGGGACCGTACACGCGGCGACGGGCGCCGGGTCAAGGGGGTTGGCGAGGGAACCGGCCGGGGCGATCACGTCGATCGGTTCGATCGCACCGGCGTTGTAGCGGATGTCCGGGTCGATGCAGCCGAACAAGGCCAGATGCGCCGAGGAGACGGTGTTGGCGATCGTGCTGTTGATGAAGCCCTTCGCCTGCTCGTCGCTCTCACCGAAGTCGAAGGTCAGGCGCTCACCGTCGACCTTGAGGGTCAGGGCGATCCGGTAGGAGCGGTCCCGGTCGATGCCGTCGTTGTCGAGCAGTGCCTCGGCGCTGTACTCGCCGTCGGGAATCTCGGCCACCGCCGCGCGGACCTGACGTGCGCTCGCCCGCATCAGTTCGTCGGTGGCGTCGCGGATGGTCTGGGGCCCGTACTTCTCCAGGAGTGCCCGGAGCCGGCGCTCGCCGATCGCGGTGGCGCCGATCTGGCAGTTCAGCACGCTCTCGACGAGGGCGCGCATCCGCACGTTGCCGAGGATGAGTTCCCACACGTCACGCCGCAGCTCGCCCTTCTCGACGACGCGGGCCGGGGGGATCCGTATGCCCTCCTCCAGGACGTCCCGGGCTCCGGGGTTGAACCCGACGACGCCGCCACCCCCGACGTCGGCGTTGTGCCCCTTGGTCGTGGCCCAGAAGGCCAGCTCACCGTTCCAGAAGACCGGCCTGGCGATGGTGATGTCGGGCAGGTGCGAGCCGCCGTCGAACGGATCGTTGTGAATGAAGATGTCCCCGTCGTTCACATCGTCACCGAAGAACTCCGCGATGGCGCGCAGGGCGAACGGTGTCGCCCCGCCGATGACGGGAATGTAGTGGGTCTGGGCGAGCAGCCGGCAGTCCGCGCTGAAGATCGACGTCGCGAAGTCGCGGGCTTCCACGAAGATGGGTGAGCGCGAGGTGCGCAGCATCGTCTGGCCCATCTCGCTGGTGATGCCGTCCAGAGCGCTGCCGATCACGGCGACGAGAATGGGGTGGGCCGGGGGGTGCGTCGGTGTCATCTGCTTGATTCCCTTCAGGCCGGTCGCTGCGCCGGCTCGATGACGTAGTTGCCCTGCGAGTCCACCGTCATGGCGTAGCCCTCGAGGAGGACGACGGTGGTGGTGGGCTGCTCGATGATCGCGGGGCCGAGGACGCGGTTGTCACGACGCAGGGCGAGGCCGTCGTAGACGTCGGTCCGGAGGGGAGAGCCGGAGAAGATCGCCTCGCGTGCGCCCTTGCGCGCCGCGGAGGGGTCCTCGCCCGCGGAGGCGTGGTCGGCGAGGGCGGGTTTGACGGTGCGGCCCAACGAGGTGAGGCGCACGTTGATGAGCTCGGTGGCCTCGCCGGGCATGGTGTAACCGTTGAGCGCCTCGTGCTTCTTCTCGAAGTCGGTGACCAACTGCTTCAGCGATTCCGGGGTGAGGCCGTCGTCGAAGGCCAGGGGGACCTCGATCTCGGTGAACTGGCCGATGTACCGCACGTCGGCGCTGAAGACGAGGTCGATCGCGTCGTCTTCCACGTTTTCGGAGCGCAGCGTCTCGATGGCCTCGTCACGCATCTCCCGGTACAGCTCGCCGACCCGGTCCGGATCCAGGGAGTCCATGTCCGAGACGAAGGTGCGCGCGTACAGGTGTTTGAGGTCGGTCAGCAGGGTGCCCACCGCGCAGAAGACCGACGACTCGCGAGGGACGATGATGCGGCTGATGCCCAGTTCCTGCGCGATCGGCACGGCGTGGATCGGGCCGGCGCCGCCGGCGACCACCATGGTGAACTCGCGGGGGTCGACACCGCGCTTGACCGAGACGGCGCTGACGGCCTCGGCCATGGTCGCGTTCACCACGTGGTAGATGCCCTCGACCGCTTCGGTGACCGAGAGACCCAGTGGTTTCGCGACCTTCTCCTCCACGGCCCTGCGGGCCGCTTCGACGTCCAGGGTGAAGGCACCGTCCCCGAACAGGTCCGGGTTCAGGTAGCCCATGAGGAGGTCGGCGTCGGTGGTCGTGGGATTCTCGCCGCCGCGGCCGTAGCAGGCGGGGCCCGGGTTGGCGGTGGCGCTTTGCGGACCGACCCGCAGGATGCCGCCGGAGTCCACCCACACCAGTGAACCGCCCCCCGCACCCACGGTGTGGATATCCAGCATGGGCAGGGCGACGCGGTATCCGCCGATCTCGCTGTCGCTGGTGAGCAGCGACTCGCCGTCGCGTACCAGCGCGACGTCGAAGCTGGTTCCTCCCATGTCGACGGTGATGACGTCCTCGGAGCCGTGCCGACGGGCGTACTGGAGGGCCGCCCCCGGCCCGGCCGCCGGGCCGGACATGAGCGCGTTGACCGCTGAATCGCTGGCGATCTCGGGCGACATCACGCCGCCGTTGGACTGCACGATGAGCAGGGTTCCGCCGAAGCCGCGGTCCGCCAGCTGCTGCTCGATGTTCGCCAGGTAGTGGCGCAGCTTGGGTCCGACGAAGGCGTTCAGCACCGTTGTGCTGTGCCGTTCGTAGGCGCGGATCTGGGGCACCACGTCGCTGGAGATGGTGATGAAGGCGCCGGGAAGTTCCTCGCGCAGGATGTCCGCGGTGCGCTGTTCGTGGGCGGGGGCCAGGAAGGACCACAGGTAGGAGACGGCGACCGCCTCGACGCCCTGCTCGCGGAACCGGCGTGCCGCCGCGCGCACGTCGTCCTCGTGCAGCGGCACGAGTTCGTTCCCGCAGACGTCGATCCGCTCGCGAACCGTGGCGATGAACTCGCGGGGGACGAGCGGAGACGGCGGCGCGTACTTCGAGTCGTTCTGGCGCTCGCGGATGCCGCGACGCATGTTCAGCAGGTCACGGAAGCCGTGCGTGGTGACGAACCCGGTCCTCGCCCCCTGACGGGTCAGGACGGCGTTGGTGGCGATCGTCGTGCCGTGGACGATCGTGGACACCCCGCCCAGGAAGTCTTCCAACGACTCGCCGAAACTGTCGGCCGCCTTGGTCAGTCCGTTCAGCAGGCCGACGGAGGGGTCCTGCGGGGTGGTGGGGGACTTGTAGATGCGAGACTCGCCGTCTCCCTCGACCACGAAGAGGTCGGTGAAAGTACCTCCGATGTCGATTCCGATCCGTCGACTGGCCTTGTTGCCTGTTTCCGCCATCGAGAAGACTCCATTGCCTTGAACCGGGGCGCGCTGGAGGACGTGGAGCGCATCGGGGCAATTGCGGCTCACGTGAAAAGCGCAGCAGTGCGAAACGAATCCGAGATTTCCCCGAAGGGGGGTGTTTCCGTGACCGTAGCCCTCGCCACATTCGCCGACAACGCACTGTTCGGCTCAGCCGAACAGCCGTCGAGGGCACCACCTCGGGGAGCGGTACGACGCGGGGGGTCAGGTCACGGTGCGTGCTCGGAGAGCCGCCGGGCCGCCTCCAGCACGGCGCGGGCGTACACGTCCGCGTGGTCGGGCAGCCGGTATTCGAGGAAACTCATGCTCAGTGCCCACGACACGTCGCCGTGCCGATTGCTGATCGGTGCGGCGACACAGCACATGCCTTCGACGGCTTCCTCGACGTCCAGGGCGTAGCCACGCTCCCGGACCGATGACAGCTCTGCCTCCAGCGCCGAGAGCGTGGTGAGGGAACGGTCCGTGAGGGACCTCATCTCGCCGTAGACACCACGGAGCTCACCGGGGGAGAGGTAGGCGAGCAGGACCTTGCCGGCCGCGGTGCAGTGCGCCGGGAGCCGTTCGCCCACTCGGGTCGCGTTGACCCGGACCCCGTTACGCGGAGCGATCTTCTCCAGGTAGACGACCTCGCCGTGATAGCGGGACGCCAGCTGGACCGTCTCGTGGTGGGTGTCGACCAGGTCGCACATCTCGGACCAGGCCGGACCGGAGATCTCCGAGGTCATCCGCGCGCGGAGTCCCAGTTGGAAGGAGTGCCACCCGAGCCGGTAGCGGCCGCGTCCCGTACGGCGCAGGAGGCCGAGGGCGGCCATGCTCTGCATGTAGTCCCAGACCGTCGTCTTGGGGAGGCCGAGCGTGCGGCACACGTCGCTGACCGTCCACTCGGGGGCGTCGGACGAGAAGAGGTCCAGTATCCGCACAGCCCGTTCGAGACCGTCGATCACGCCGCCGCCCTTACCCGCATGATCGGTAGCATACCGGGCGCGGTTTCCCCCGGCGTCGGCGTCGGCGCCGGGACGGCCGCCGTTCCGGCCGGGGCGGGAGCAGGGCGCCGACGCGGTGGCGGTCCTCGCGCCGGACGGCCGGGTCCGGTGGATCTCCTGGAGCCGTGCCGGGGGGCGGGCTCGCGAGCAGCGCCTGCCGGCCGGAGGACCGCGGAAACCCCGGACGCCGCAGCCGTGCCGTCCCCGCCGGCGGTCGGCGCCGGTCAGGCGGGGCGGAGGGCGTCGGCGTCACGCGTGGGCGGCGTCCCCGTGGCCGACGGGCCGGGCACGGGCACCTGGCCGACGGGCCGGGACGGGGCGGCGGGCCACGGCGGCGCCGGCGCGGGCCGATAAGAGACCTCTCGGGTACGCGCCTCGCTGCTGCCGCGGGCGGGACGTGCCGGCCGTCGAGGTCCGGCACGTCCCGTCGGGCACTTCGGGCCGCGTGGGCCGTGCGCGCGGCGGGCCGCGACCGTCAGTTGCCCCAGACCACCGGGTTGTCCTGGTAGCCGTCGCCCTTGTCGAACTCGGCGGCGGCCACCGGCGCGGTCTTCGTGGCGGACAGCGAGCAGGTCTCGAACGAGGCGCCCTTGGTCGTGAAGTCGGCCGGCGCGGACTTGTTGTCGCACTTGTCCGGGAGGCCGCCGATCAGGATGACACCGGTGCCGCCGCCGCCCTCCAGCACACCGTCCAGCTTGAGGGAGGAGTACGACAGGTCGGTGCCGCCGACGTTCTCCACCTTCATCCTGATGAAGTACGGCGTCATGCCCTTCGCCTTGTCGCCGAACTTGGCCATGTCGGCCTCGGCGCCCTTCTCGATCTCCGTGACGGTGACGGCGATGGTGCCCGTCTTCGACGTCCCATAGGTGAACGGAAGGACGGCCCGGTCGCCGATCTTGAGCTTCGTGCCCGGCTTCGTGACGTCCCCGGCGGCCGGGGCGTCCTCCTCTTCCTTGCCCTCGTCCGGTGCCGGACTCCGCTCCTGCGGCGTGGACGACGCCTCGGCCGACGCCGTGGGCGTCTCCTTCGCCGGCGCTCCCTCGTCGCCCCCGTCGTCGCAGGCCGTGAGGCCGAGTCCGACGGTGGCCAGGGTGGCCACGAGTGCGATACGTGTCTTGCGCATGTTTCCCCCGCTTGCTGGTGACGCTGACTTCGCTGGTGACGCGTCCCGACGGCCGAACCGCGGTCGCCGGGTCGGCGGCCGGACACGGGAGGTCGTGCATGGCATTACCCCTCGTGCCCGGTATTCCGATGGAATGTAATCATCATCCTGTGAGAAAGGGAAAGCCCCCGCTGTCTCGGGTGTAACGGTTCCCCAGGTCTCCCGCGGCCCGCGGCGCATCGCCCGCCCGCTCCGGCCGGCGTCGCCCCAGCGGCGGCGCTCCGCACCTCGCTCGCACCCGCGAGGCCCCCTTGGCTCTGACTCCCCGCTCCGTGATCCTGCTGGTACGTCACCCCGAGACGGGTAGATTCGCCGCTCGGACACGAGGCCGCAGACAGGGGGACTGGCACGTGGGCTGGCGAGAGGAGATCGCTACCGCGCTCGGGGAGTGGATCAGCCTGGAAGGCGGTGTCGGCAAGGAGCCCCGATGGCAACGTGTCGGCAGGGCGGCCCGCACGGGGGACGCCGGCCGGTACGTCGTCGACCTCCGTGGCTCCGACATCGGCCCGGACCAACTCGACAGCCTGCGACTCGCCGGACCGGAGAGCCACGACATCGAGACGAACGGCTTCGCGGTCTCGGAGACGGTCCAGAGCGGCTCGCTGCTGAGTGTGCGGGTGGCCGAGTTCGCCGACGTGACCGACCCGCACTTATGGGTGCTGAAGCAGCCGCCCACGTTCCTCGTCGAAGCTCTGCGCAACGGGATCTCCGGTCTGGGCGAGCACCCTCTGGCGGCAGCCCTCGCGGCCGGCGCCATCGGGGGCAGGCCGGCGCCGGCCGCGGACCCGCCCGGATTCCACCCGGCGCAGGGCGACGCGTACCGCGCCTGCCTCGGCGAGGGGGTGCACCTGGTGTGGGGCCCTCCGGGTACCGGGAAGACCACCGTGCTGAAGCGGGCGATCGGCGACCTCATGGCACGGGGCGATCGCGTCCTGCTCGTCTCGGCCACGAACATCGCCGTCGACAACGCCCTGCTCGGAGTGATGCGGGCCAAGCGGCACCACCCCGGTCACATCGTCCGGGTGGGGCCACCCCATCTGCGGGAGGTGGCCGAGGACCCCTCGGTGTCGCTGCCGCTGATGGTCAAGGCACGCTTGACGGAGGCGGCGGCCCGACGCGACGCCCTCGAAGCCGACCTCGTCGCGATCAAGCACCGGGCCGAACAGCTCGCCGCCCTGGACGGAGGCCTGGCCGGGTTCGACTCCTCCGCCTACTTCGCGGCACTGAAGCTGCTCCGCACACCCGGTGGGGATCTCGCGTCAACGCGGTCACGGCAAGAGGCGGCCGGCCGGCGCCTGACCGACGCCGAGTCGGTGTTCCGCGACGCGGTCGCCGCGGCCGAGACCGCCGCGGCCCGGGACAAGGCCGCGGAGGAGTCACGAGAGCGGTGGAGCCAAGTCGACCGCCTGTCCGAGGACATGGTCCGGGTGCGGGAGGCGGCGGAACTCCGTGAGGCAGCCGCGCTGCTGGCGGAAGGCGCCTGCGACACCCTGCGCCGGGAACTCGAGGACATGGAGGGCAAGGGCGCCGTGAGGAAGTGGCGTCTGCGGGAAAGGGCCGGCGAGCTGCGGCGCCGGCTCGCCGAGGCCGAGCGGGCCGCCGCGTCCGCCAGACAGTCGGCGACCGGGGCCCGCGCGACGGCTGCCACTCACCTGGGGACCCTCGGCCGGCGGATCACCGCCCTGGTCGACACCATCGCGCTCACCCGCGAACAGACCGCCCGCCTGACCGCCGACGCCACGGCCCGGCGCGCCGCCGAACAGCGGGCCGGACGCCACCGCGACACGTGCGAGGAGGAACTGCTCCAGGCGGAGGAGGCCGCCCGGCGCGCCCGGCGGGCCGGCGAACTGGTCGAGCGGGCGGAGCGGCAGGACTGGCCGGCCCGGTTCGACCTCGCTCGCCGACTGCGCCCGGCAGCCGCCGACGACGCGACCCGGCGGCCTGCCCTGGAGAAGCAGTACCAGGAAGCCCAGGAGACGTACGAGCGCCTCGCTCGTGATGCCGGCAGCGAGATCGTCAAGGGCGCCAGACTGGTCGCCACGACGTTGGCCAGGTTCCGCACGAACCGGGCCGTCTTCGAAGGGCCGTACGACGTCGTCCTGGTGGACGAGGCGGGCGCGGCCACCTTGCCGGAGGTCCTCCTCGCCACGGGCAAGGCCGGCCGGACCGCGGTTCTCCTCGGGGACTTCATGCAACTGGGCGCGGTCATCCCCTCCGAACTCAAGGACCACGGCCGCTCGGACGTCAAACGCTGGCTGCTCCCGGACGTCTTCCGGCACTGCGGAATCGTGGAGCCGACCGACGCCCAGGCTCACCCGGCCTGCGTCACGCTTACCCAACAGCACCGCTTCGGGCCCGCCGTGATGGCCCTGGCCAACGACCTCGCGTACGGCGGCGTCCTCGACGGGGGCGGCCAGACGCGGACGGCACGCCCGACGGACGACCCCGAGATCGTACTGATCGACACGGACGGGCTCCACGAGCTGGCCAGGGCCCACCTGACCGGAAGCCGCAGCGGATGGTGGCCGGCGGGCTCGCTGATCGCACGGGCGCTCGTGGAACTGCACGCCGAGCTCGGGGAGGAGACCGGCATCGTCACCCCCTACCGCGTCCAGGCCGACGCCACGTTGGAGGCGCTGCGGGACGTCGAGGCCCCCGGTGGGGGCGTGCCGGCAGAAGTCGGCACCGCCCACAAGTTCCAGGGTCGCGAGTTCGACGTCGTCGTCTTCGACACGGTGGAAGGCGGACGAGGCAGCCGCGATCTGTGGATGGCCTGCGCGCATCTCCAGCCGGCGGCCGGCGGCTGGCCGAGGGAGGGAGTCCGTCTCTTCAACGTGGCCGTCACCCGGGTCAAGACGCGTCTGTACGTCATCGTCGGCGGCGAACGCGTCAAGAACGCCGCACCGGGAACGGCGTTGGCGCATCTCGCGGCCCGCATCGACTCCCGTCGCGGGGTGCGGGTCCTCCCAGCCAAGACCCTGATCACCCCGACGACCGCGCCGTCCACGTTCCGAGGCGAGTTCGGGACGGCACTCGCCGAGGTGTTGAGCCGGCACGTCGAGGTGACGGAGATCCATGACGAACGCGACTTCTACCGCACGTTCACCGACGAGATCCGCCACGCACGGCACTCCCTGTGGCTCTGGGCGCCCTGGGTGGCAAAACGCCTCGCCTCCCTGCTCCCCGAGCTGCGTGCGGCGGCCGGCCGAGGAGTGCGGATCAACGTCTTCATCCGGGACGACACCGACCAACTCCAGAAGAAGCCCGCCAACCAGAAACTCATCGCCGACCTGCGCACCGTCGCGCACGTGGTCGTTCCGATGAACGTCATGCACCAGAAGATCGCGGTCATCGACGAACGGACGGTCATGATCGGCAGCCTCAACGCCCTGTCCCAGAGCTGGACCCGCGAGGTCATGCTGACGATGCGGGGCGCTCACTTCGCCCGGAGACTGCTGGAGCACGAACACGCCACGGTCTTCGCGGCTCCGCCACGCTGCGGACGGTGCGCAGGCGCGGAGATCGAGATTCGCCGCCGAGGGCACGGCGCGTGGGTGTGGCGCTGCTACTCCGTCGCCTGCAAGACCACGCCGAAGGGCGGGACGAGTGCGTGGACCCAGAACATCCGGCTGAGGCGGGGGAACTGAGAAGCCCGACCCACCGCCGCCGAGCCGCCGGGGGCGGTCAGCGTCCCTCGGCGAGGTCGACGCCGAGCTGCCGGAGGAAGCCGACGTTGTCGTACTGGACCCATTCCTCGGCCAGCCGGCCGTTCTCGTCGTAGCGGAAGAGATTGATCAGTTCGAGCCGCATCGGCCGGCCGTTCGGTGCGATCGTGCCGATGGGGGACGCCTCGAAGGGCGCGGTGAAACGCCCCGACATGCTGGTACGCGAACCGATGTACCCTCCGTCGCTGATGATGGTGCGACGCTCGCATGCGAATCCCTCGAACGCGGCGCGCATGGCCGCGAAGAAGGAACGGAGCTGCCCGTACGTCATGTCGCCGTCGGGGCCGTGGAACACGAAGTCGTCCGCGAAATAGGCGTCCAGCTTCTCGTCGTCGGCCACGGCGATCGCTTCGCGGCCGATGCGCACCAGTGCGCGCGCCCGCTCGTCGTAACGGGTGTCGTCGGGGGAAATGAACTCGCCCATGGGAAAAGCCCTTCAGGGTTGTCGGGGTGTCGCCGCTTTCGACAGTAGGCCCTGGGAACCCCTTTTCGGCCCTGTGTCACATGCAAGGTGCGGTCCCTTCCCATACCGTCTGTGCATGGCTCAGGGCGGCATAGGCGGCATAGGATGAGCCCGTGCCCGAACTCAGCATCCACGCTCTCCGCGTCGTGCGCGCGGTCGCCGCGCACGGTTCCCTGAGCGGCGCGGCTCGCATGCTCGGGTACTCCCAGCCGGCCGTCTCCCGCCAGGTCTCGGCCGCGGAGAAGGCCGCGGGGCAGTCACTGTTCGTGCGCGGCGCGCGCGG
This sequence comes from Streptomyces sp. SCSIO 75703, assembly GCF_036607905.1. NCBI lineage: Bacteria > Bacillati > Actinomycetota > Actinomycetes > Kitasatosporales > Streptomycetaceae > Streptomyces > Streptomyces sediminicola. The sequence continues at coordinate 1,533,333 of NZ_CP144555.1, read as the reverse complement.
CGTCAAGACGACGCCGGCCGGGGAGATCGTCGCCCGGTTCGCCGCCGAGACGCTCGCGGGCCTGGACCGGCTGGACGAACGGCTCGGTGAGCTGACCTCCGGACCACAGGTGCGGGTCCGGGTGGGGGCCTTCCCCGCCGCGAACGCCGCCCTGCTCCCCTTCGCGCTGGCCAGAGTGCTGGAGCGGCGGCCGAGGATGACGTTCGCTCTCACCGAGGCGTCCTCGCCCCAACTCGTGCGCCGGGTCGTCACCAAACGGCTCGACGTCGCGGTCGTGGCCTCCGGACCCGACTTGCCGCAGCCTGCCCTGGAGGGGCTGCGGATCACCCCGTTGCCGGGCGGCGAGCTGATGGTGGGCGTGCCGCGCGGGCACTCACTCTCCGCGGTGGAAGGCGCCGTCCCGGTGAGTGAACTCGCCCACGCGTCGTGGATCGTGGGCAAGGGCGCGGGTGACGAGCCACAGTTCGGCGCGTGGCCCACCCTGACCGATCCGCTCATCGCCTTCCGCACGCGGACCTGGCCCAGCCGTTTCGGACTCGTCGCCGCCGGACTCGGGATCTGCGTCGTCCCGGGCATCCTCGCTCCGGTCGTCCCTCGGAACGTCGCCCTGATGCGTGTGGACGATCCGAACTGGCTCGGACGGCGCATTCTCGCGGTCACCGGGAATGACGGGGTCGAATCGCACGACATCGTGGTCCGGGCCCTGCGGGAACCGTGGGAAGACAAGCAGTGACTTCGGGGAACGGCTCCGGCTTCCCCCGGCCGTGAAGCAGGCGACCCGGACGCCGACACTGACACTGACACTGACGCCGACGCCGTCGACAGGGCGACCGGGGAGGCGTCACCATCAGCGCTCTTCGTCGTGGTCCCGGCGGGGCGAAGGGGCGGCGGCGGAAGCCGTCGCCTGCCGACGGGACACCGCACCGACCTGCCAGGCGGCCGAGTACAGCAACAGCGCCATGGCCAAGGAGGCGCCCGCTCTCTTGGCGGCGCCGGTCAGCACGCCTTCGGTGAGGGTGCCCCACGGGGCCCGGACCGTCTTGGAGGGGTGGGTCGTCTCGCTCGCGCCGTCGCCCAGGTCGACCGTGACCCGGCTGGTGTAGTCCACTTCCGTCACGTAGCGGTAGGCCGTGAAGTCGCGGTGGGCGCCGACAGCGCCGCCGAGTACGGGGGCCGACACCAGGACGGCCACCACGCTCCACCGCGCGAGGGGTGCCAGGCGGGGAACCGTCCCGCCCCCGGTGCGCAACCGGCCGCGACGGTGCCACAGGTACCAGCCGACCGCCGCCAGGCCGAAGACGGTGCTCGCGTACTGCAGCAGCCGGGCGAACGACAAGCCCCCCGGCCCCGTGGCGTGCAGAGCCCCCACCCGGACGACCAGGAAGTCGCCGTGGGTGAAAGCGTCCCACACGGTGTGGGAGGCAATGCCGATCAGAGCGGAGACCAGCAGCCACATGAGGTACCGGGCCTTGGCCCGCGGGCCGGTCGACCGCTCCGGTTCCGGAAGGCCGAGGCCGGAGGGCAACAGCGCGGTAACCGGCGCCCGTAGCATCCGGTACGCGACCACCAGGCCGACAGCGGCGGGCAGGTTCACCAGGAGGCCCACACCGGGCGAGTGGGTCTGCGTGGCGTTGAGGAGTGGCCCGTACCAGTCCTGGGCGCTGTTCTCGGACAGGCCGAGGGCGGCCAGGAAGTACGGGGCGTCGGGGGCCACGGCACCCGCGACCAGCGCCGACGGAACGAACGGCCGACGCATCAACGGCAGCACCGCGGCGGGGTGGGACAAGGTGAACGGCAAGTCGGTGATCTTCCCTGCTCGGACGAGACCGGCCGGAGGTCACTGCGTGCCGCGCTACGGGCGCCCCTGGGCCGAGGCGTCCGGGATCGCACGGCCGGCCAGTTCCCAGGCAGCACTCACGGATAGAACACCGGAGAGAGTATTCATCTCGACGGACTATTGCCAAGTGGGTGGGCCCCGGTCGGCTGTCGACGCGGAGAAGCAGCCGGGCGGCCATCCCCCCCAACGCGCATGACGAGGACGAGCGGTCGGCGACGGACGAACCGGCTTGCGGAGGAGGCCGAGTCAGACGCCGAGTCGGCGACGGCGGCGCACGGCCTGGCAGACCGCCGTCGCCGCGGCCGTGACAGGCAGCAGGAGGAGGAGGCCGAGGGTGGGCAGGGGATCCGCCCACACCTTCGTGTAGGCGTAGGCGACCAGGGGCGGCGAGGCCGCGGCCATCGCGCCGAACTCACGCAGCCCTGACGAACGTGAGCGCAGGGCGACGGCGGCCCCGGTGAAGGCGAGGACCAGCATCGGCCAGGCGCCGTAGTCCGTGGTCACGCCGAAGGCCCCCGTGCGCACGACAACCAGGGGGAACCACGCCACGCCGGTCATGACCCCGGCCACCGCCGACAACCACCGGTCACCCCGCCGGTCCGCGGGGCAGGCCGACACGACGGCGGTGGTCAGCAGAGCCGCCGCGACAGGAGCGAACGCGCCCTCGCCGGGCACGGGTACGGCGACGGTCCACAGCACGGCCCTCCCCAGCAGCCCGCACACCGCCACTCCGGCCCCCGGCACCCATCGGCCGGTCAGGGCGGTGACCGCGCCGAGGCACACCAGGAGCGAGAACAGCAACGACAAGGCCCAAGGGCCCCCCATGGTGGAGAGCTGGACCCACACGGGAGCCGGCGAGACCACGAGTTCGGCGTACCAGCGCGTCAGGTGCAGCCCGCTGACCACCGCGTCGGCGGCCAGCGCGAACGGGGCGGCCAGGGCGAAGAAACGCCCGGCGGGCGAGGCCGAGTCGAGCCCCAGCCGAACCCGCAGAGCGTGCGCGACCAGGTCGGCGTCCGCACGCAGTCGGGCCGCACGCGGCAGGTCCGCCGTCATCTCCCGGTGCACGTCGACGATCTCCTGCCCGTTAGCGGCCCGGTACGCGGCCGGGTACAGGCGGACGAGGGGATCGCTCACGCCGGCGCCGCCGCCCCGTCGGCCAGACGCCGCCGGACCTCCCGAGCGGTCGCGGCCAACCGCTCCGCCTCGGCCTCCAGCCGCTCCCGGCCGGCCGGAGCGAGAGCGAAGACCCGGCGCGCCCGACCGCCCACCACCTCCTCACGCTCCACCTGGATCAAACCCTCCGCCAGCAGCCTGTCCAACGCCCCGTAGAGCGCCCCGGTACGCGGCGTCACGCGGCCGTCGGTGATGGCCTTGACCTCCTGGGCGATGGCGTACCCGTGCCGGGGCGCATTCGCCAGCGCCGTCAGCAGCAGCAGCGCCAGCTCCTGCATCCCTCGTTCACTCATACCAACAGAGTATTCCGCCCGACGGACCGTCCCCGGACCGGGCCCAGGGGAAGACCGACGGTTGTCCGCGGGCGCGGGCGCGGGCGCGGGTGGGGGTGGCGGTGGGTGCCGTCGACCCCGCGGCCCGACGGAAGCGCCGGTGGGTATGGTCGTGACGTCCGTTCCACGCTGGTGACGGTGCCCGCCGGTGAACGGACAGGTGTGGTAACGCTGTTGGGCGCACGACCCACGCACGCGCGGGCGCGAGCGCCGGGCCGGCGGGATTCGATCGTCGCCGTCCGGGCTTCGGGGGATCCATGACCGCGCGCACCGTGCGCGGGTGAGGATACAAGCGACAGGTGATCAGGGGCCGTGGCCGAGCCTCCGTACGGTGGAGTGGCCCTGCCCGGATGGATGTGGGGGAACACATGACGTTCGAGCAAGAATGGGCCGACCTGCGTGCGGCGGCGGCCAAGCGGCGTCGTGGATCAGTTCGCCGGGGACTTCTTGTCGCGGCCGTGGCCGGCTCGGTGTTTCTCGGGGCCACGGGTTGTGGAGGCAATGGAGAAGCGGACGGAAATCCGAAGACCCCGAAGGACTACAAGGTCGTGGCGGGGACGCAACTCTGCGGTGGCAGGGCGGTGACCGCTGACGCGTCCAAGGCACTGAAGGTGATCACGGGCTCGTCGCGCTTCGAGGCGTCGGCAGAGAGGTACACCGTCGCACGGGCCGCGGCGGATCTGGTCGAGGAGTTCCCTGCCTCCACCGTGACCAAGGACGTCTGCCGTGTCTACACGCCCATCGGCACGCCGGATTTTGACCTCCGAATCACCTGGAGACTGGCCGACGGCGTTCCGACGGAGCCCCCGGCCCCGAATTTCACCGAGCTGAAGATGGGAGAGGACGCCGTGGCGGCGGCGGACAAGGCGTACGTGCAGTTCGCGTGCCGGAGCGAGAAGTTGCTCAGCTCGTCGAGCATGGGCCATATCGTCATCGGTGTGCAACATTGGGCCGTGCCGACGGAGCCCGAGGGCGATGTCCAGCAGTTGAAGGACGCCTATGCGACCGTGGCGCATTCCTTCTCGCTGGCCATGGCCAGGGAGCTGGGATGTGAGAAGAACGGTGGGCTTCCCGAGCGGCCGGTGCTGGAGCCCGCGTAGTTGCTGACGTACGAGGGGGGAGATGTCGTCGGGGTCGACGTGGCCGTTGACTGTGAGTCGGGAGGAATCCACCGTCTTGAATCGCTGGGGTGACGGGGCGCCACCAGTCCCGCTCCGTCCAGGTAGGACGGTCCGGATACCGGTCCAGGCAGTGGGCGGTGAGGGTGCGTGGGGATGCGGATGATGGTCAGTCGTGGTTCAGGGCGCCGGAGACTTCTTGTCGCGGCTGTGGCGGGCTCGTTTCTTTTCGGTGTTGCGGGGTGTGCGGAGGAGGGGAGCGAGCGCGGGGTTCCGAAGGACTACAAGGTGGTGGCAGGGACGCAACTCTGTGGTGGTAGTGCCGTGTCCGCTGACGCGGCCAGGGCATTGAGGGTGATCACGGGGTCGTCGCGGTTCGAGGCGTCGGCAGAGAGGTACACCGTCGCACGGGCCGCGGCGGATCTGGTCGAGGAGTTCCCTGCCTCCACCGTGACCAAGGACGTCTGCCGTGTCTACACGCCCATCGGCACGCCGGATTTTGACCTCCGAATCACCTGGAATCTGGTCGACGGCGTTCCGACGGGCCCCCCGGCCCCGAATTTCACCGAGCTGCGGATGGGAGAGGACACCGTGACGGCGGCGGACAAGGCGTACGTGCAGTTTGCTTGCCGGAGCGAGGAGTTGCTCGGCTCGTCGAGCGTGGGCCATATCATCGTCGGCGTGGAGCGCTGGGGCATGTCGGAGAAACCTGAAGGCGATGTCCAGGAGTTGAAGGACGCCTATGCGACCGTGGCGCATTCCTTCTCGCTGGCCATGGCCAGGGAGCTGGGCTGTGAGAAGAACGGTGGGCTTCCCGAGCGGCCGGTGCTGGAGCCCGCGTAGTCGCTGACGTACGAGGGGGCCCGGCCCATCCCGGCCAGGCGGGCCGGTGTTGCCGGGAGAAGGCGAGCAGGGTGCCGCCGACCCGGACCACCCTCGGGTCGGCGGCTCGCGTGGGCGCGGTCCGCACGGTGCCGCGGGGAACCCGGTGTACGGATGATCCGGCAGCACTGAGTCGCGCCGCAGGCGAAGGGTGTGAGCGGTCGCCGGAGCCGACGACGGGTGAGTGGCGCGGCAACAGGCCCGCCGGACAACGGGGTTGCCCCAGGTGGCCGGGTGCCCAGTTGCCCCGGGGCGTCCGCTTGACCTCAACCGTGCTTGAGCCGACACCGTGGGGCGCATGAACACGGATTCCGCGGCGCGCGCCGCCGATCTCGAAGCCATCGACCGGGTCGTGGCCGCCGTCGAGCACTCCCAGCGGCACAAGGACCCCGACGAGTTCCTTTCCCTCTTCCATCCCGACGCTGTCTGGACGACGGGCGGCGGCAAGGTCCTGCTGGGCCTCGACGCGATCTCGGCGTTCACCCGCAAGGTCCTCCCCGCCGACGACTGGGACGGCAGGGTCACCTACGAGGTGGTCCACGTGTTGTTCATCCGCCCCGACGTCGCGGCGGTCAAGGTCCGTCAGCTTTACCTGGCCCCGGACGGTGCCGCCGAGGGCGCCCCGTTGTACGTGATGTCCCAGCAGGACGACGGGCGCTGGCTGCTGACCGCCTGCCAGAACACCGCCGTCGTCGCCGACTGAGGGCGTGCGGGGCGGAGGCCGGGGGTGACGCCGCCGCTCGGCCGGGGCATCCGGCAGTATGGCCCCGTGACCTCCTGGCCCGGAACCCGGCAACGCGCCACAGCCGTCGCGGCACCGGGGCGCGTGCGGCTGGCGGCGGCCGGGGCCGCCGTGCTGACCGTGGCCGCGGCGCTGGGGCTCAGAGCGGTGTCGGCGGGGAGCGTGGGCAAGTACGGCGGGGACGCGCTGTACACGGTCCTGCTGCTGGCCCTCGTCGTCCTGGCGGCGCCCCGGGTGAGACCCCTGACCGCCGCCGCGACGGCGCTGGCCGTGAGCTGGGGGATCGAGTTCTCGCAGCTCAGCGACGTACCGGCGGAACTCTCCCGGCACAGCGCTGTCGCCCGCCTCGTCCTCGGCTCCACCTTCAACCCGCCCGACCTCCTCTGGTACGCGGTCGGCGCGGCGGGCGGCTGGCTCGTCCTCGCCGGCCGTAGTGTCCCCTCTGTCATCGAGGAGGGACACGAGGAGGGAAGCCGATGCGACGCGTGAGCTATGCGATGGGTGTCTCGCTGGACGGATACATCGTCGGGCCGGATGGCGCGTTCGACTGGACGGAGCCTGACGAGGAGGTCTTCCGTTTCGTCACCGACGAGGAACGAGGGGTCGGCGTCCATCTGCTGGGGCGGCGGTTGTACGAGACGATGCTGTACTGGGAGACCGCCGACCAGGACCCGTCGCTCGACGCTCCCCTGCTCGAATGGGCCGCGCTCTGGAAGTCGCTGCCGAAGGTGGTGTTCTCGACCACCCTGTCGGAGGTGCGCGGCAACGCCCGGCCGGCCTCCGGTGGACTGGCGGAGGAGGTCGAGCGGTGGCGGGCCGAGCCGGGGGAGGGTGACATCGCCATCGGCGGTGCGACGCTCGCCGCCGAGGCGGCGGAGCTGGGGCTGATCGACGAGTACCGGGTCAGGGTCCATCCGGTGCTCGTGGGCGGCGGCACCCCGTTCTTTCCTCACCGCGAGCGCCACGTGGACCTCGAACTCGTCGACCACCGTGTCTTCGGCTCGGGGGTCGCCTCCCTCCGCTACCGCGTGAAGCGGTAGCGGAGACGGCGTGGGCGGCGCCGGGGAGGGAGCGTCCGCCGGCGCTCGCGTGCGAAGTCGTCCTTCACACCGCGGGGCTCAGTCCGTGATGTCGCAGATGGGGGCGCCTGAGGTGAGGGAGGCGCCGACTTGGGCGCTGAGGCCCTTGATGGTGCCGGACTTGTGGGCGTTGAGGGGCTGTTCCATCTTCATGGCTTCGAGGACGACGATGAGGTCGCCTTCCTTGACTTCTTGTCCGTCTTCGACGGCGATTTTGACGATGGTGCCCTGCATGGGGGAGGCGAGGGTGTCGCCGGAGGCGGCGGGGCCGGACTTCTTGGTGGCGCGGCGTTTGGGTTTGGCGCCGGCGGCGAGGCCGGTGCGGGCCAGGGACATGCCCAGGGAGACGGGCAGGGACACTTCCAGGCGTTTGCCGCCGACCTCGACGACGACGGTCTCGCGGCTGCTGTCGTCGGTGTCGGTGTCGGTGTCGGCGGGGGTGGTGAAGGGCGGGATCGTGTTGGTGAACTCGGTTTCGATCCAGCGGGTGTGGACCGTGAACGGGTCCTGGGTGCCGGTGAGTTCGGGGGCGAAGGCGGGGTCGCGGACGACGGCGCGGTGGAAGGGGATGGCGGTGGCCATGCCCTCGATGTGGAATTCGTCGAGGGCGCGGGCGGCGCGCTGGAGGGCTTCCTGGCGGGTGCGGCCGGTGACGATGAGTTTGGCGAGGAGGGAGTCCCAGGCGGGTCCGATGACGGAGCCGGTCTCGACGCCGGTGTCGAGGCGGACGCCGGGGCCGGTGGGCGGGGTGAAGCGGGTGACGGTGCCGGGGGCGGGCAGGAAGCCGCGGCCGGGGTCCTCGCCGTTGATGCGGAACTCGAAGGAGTGGCCGCGCAGGGGCGGGTCGTCGTAGCCGAGGGCTTCGCCGTCGGCGATGCGGAACATCTCGCGGACGAGGTCGATGCCGGCGACTTCCTCGGTGACGGGGTGTTCGACCTGGAGGCGGGTGTTGACCTCGAGGAAGGAGATGGTGCCGTCGAGGCCTACGAGGAACTCGACGGTGCCGGCGCCGACGTAGCCGGCTTCCTTCAGGATGGCCTTGGAGGCGGTGTAGAGCTGCTGGTTCTGGGTGTCGGAGAGGAAGGGGGCGGGGGCTTCCTCGACGAGTTTTTGGTGGCGGCGCTGCAGGGAGCAGTCGCGGGTGGAGACGACGACCACGTTGCCGTGGGTGTCGGCCAGGCACTGGGTCTCCACGTGGCGGGGCTTGTCGAGGTAGCGCTCGACGAAGCATTCGCCGCGGCCGAAGGCGGCCACCGCCTCGCGGACCGCCGACTCGTACAGCTCGGGTACCTCGTCGAGGGTGCGGGCGACCTTCAGGCCGCGTCCGCCGCCGCCGAAGGCGGCCTTGATCGCGATCGGCAGGCCGTGTTCCTCCGCGAAGGCGACGACCTCGTCGGCGCCGGAGACGGGGTCGGGGGTGCCGGCCACCAGCGGCGCGCCGGCACGCTGGGCGATGTGCCGGGCGGCGACCTTGTCACCGAGGTCCCGGATCGCCTGCGGCGGCGGACCGATCCAGATCAGCCCCGCGTCCAGCACCGCCTGGGCGAAATCGGCGTTCTCGGAGAGGAAACCGTAACCGGGATGGACCGCGTCCGCCCCCGACTCCGCCGCCGCCCGCAACACCTTCCCGACATCCAGATAACTCGTCCCGGGCGTGTCACCACCCAAAGCGAACGCCTCATCAGCGGCACGGACATGCAGAGCGTCCCGGTCCGGGTCCGCGTACACCGCCACACTCGCGATCCCCGCATCCCGGCACGCCCGGGCCACGCGGACAGCGATTTCGCCACGGTTGGCGATGAGCACCTTGGTCAGCATGCCGCCCCCTGCGCGTGCGTCGACGCGGACCGGAACCGGTCGACGGTCTCGACGATGCCGCGGATGTCCGCCCCGGGGGTGAACACCGCGTCGACGCCCATCGCCTCGAGGGCGCGGACGTCGGCGTCCGGGATGATGCCGCCGACCAGGATGCGGACGTCGCTCGCGTCCTCCCGCGCCAGCAGCTCGAGGACGCGCTCCACGATCGTCAGGTGCGCGCCCGAGAGGACGGAGAGGCCCAGGACGGGCGCGTCCTCGGCGATGACGGTGGCGACGATCTGCTCCGGGGTCTGGTGCAGACCGGTGTAGATCACCTCGTGGCCGGCGTCGCGCAGCGCGCGGGCGATGACCTTGGCGCCGCGGTCGTGACCGTCGAGTCCGGGCTTGGCGATCACCACGCGCAGCCGGGAGGAGGCTGCGGCGCCGCCGGTATCGGCGCGCTGTCGCAGGGCGTTCATGATGTCTCCGATCGGAAGTTCACTGGGGGAGTGCCGAGGCGAGCCAGCCGGCGGGGCCGTGTCCGTGGGGCGTGCGCAGGAGCCGGCGGGGCGACGCCCAGGAGGTGGCGGGGCGGGGTGCCGGCGCGTGGCCCGGGGCGGTGGCGGCGGACAGCAGCGTGACCACGGCGGCGAGTTCTTCGGGGGTGGGGTTGCCGCGGACGACCTTGATCACGGTGGCTCCTGGGGTGGTCCTGGTGGGGGTGTTCTGGTTCTGGTGGTGGTGGGGGTGTGGTCAGAGGGGGATGTTGCCGTGTTTCTTCGGGGGGAGGGTTTCGCGTTTGGTGCGGAGTTGGCGTAGTCCCTGGACGATGTGGCGGCGGGTGTCGTGGGGCATGATGACGGCGTCGACGTAGCCGCGTTCGGCGGCGGTGTAGGGGTTGAGGAGGGCGTCCTCGTAGTCACGCATGAGGCGTGCGCGGGTGGCTTCGGCGTCGTCGGTGGTCTCGGCGTGGGCGAGGGTGCGGCGGTGGAGGATGTTGACGGCGCCCTGGGCGCCCATGACGGCGATCTGGGCGGTGGGCCAGGCGAGGTTGAGGTCGGCGCCGAGGTGTTTGGAGCCCATCACGTCGTAGGCGCCGCCGAAGGCCTTGCGGGTGATGACGGTGATGAGGGGGACGGTGGCCTCGGCGTAGGCGAAGATGAGTTTCGCGCCGCGGCGGATGATGCCGTCGTGTTCCTGGTCGACGCCGGGCAGGAAGCCGGGGACGTCGACGAAGGTGAGGACGGGCACGTTGAAGGCGTCGCAGGTCCGTACGAAGCGTGCGGCCTTCTCGGAGGCGGTGATGTCCAGGCAGCCGGCGAACTGCATCGGCTGGTTGGCGACCACTCCCACCGGGCGTCCCTCGACGCGGCCGAAGCCGGTGAGGATGTTCGGCGCGAACAGGGCCTGGGTCTCCAGGAACTCGCCGTCGTCCAGGACGTGTTCGATCACGGTGTGCATGTCGTAGGGCTGGTTCGCGCTGTCCGGGACGATGGCGTCCAGTTCGCGGTCCTCGTCGCTGACGGCGAGGTCGGCTTCCTCGGGGAAGGCGGGGGGTTCGGACAGGTTGTTCGACGGCAGGAACGACAGGAGCTGTGTGACGTACTCGATGGCGTCCTTCTCGTCGGCGGCCAGGTGGTGGGCGACCCCGGAGGCGGTGTTGTGGGTGCGGGCACCGCCCAGTTCCTCGAAGCCGACGTCCTCGCCGGTGACGGTCTTGATGACGTCCGGGCCGGTGATGAACATGTGCGAGGTCCCGTCGGCCATCACCGTGAAGTCCGTGATCGCCGGCGAGTACACCGCGCCGCCCGCGCACGGGCCCAGCACCAGGCTGATCTGCGGGATCACCCCCGAGGCGTGTGTGTTGCGGCGGAAGATCTCCCCGTAGGCGCCCAGTGAGGCCACACCCTCCTGGATCCGGGCGCCGCCGGAGTCGTTGATGCCCACGATGGGGCAGCCCGTCTTCAGCGCGAAGTCCATCACCTTGACGATCTTCTGCCCGTACACCTCGCCCAGCGCCCCGCCGAAGACGGTGAAGTCCTGCGAGAACACCGCCACCGGCCGTCCGTCCACCGTGCCGTACCCGGTCACGACACCGTCCCCGTAGGGCCGGTTCTCCTCCAGGCCGAAACTCGTCGAACGGTGCCGGGCGAACTCGTCCAGCTCCACGAACGAGCCCTCGTCCAGCAGCAACGCGATCCGCTCACGCGCCGTCAGCTTCCCCTTCGCGTGCTGCTTCTCCACCGCACGAGCGGACCCCGCATGCGTCGCCTCCTCGATACGACGCCTCAAATCCGCGAGCTTGCCCGCGGTCGTACGCATGTCGATCTCGTTCACTGCCTGCTCCACCCCGGGGCTCGTTCGGTCAGAAGGTGTCGTGGGGGACGTACATGCCCCAGACGTCGCGCAGCGCGTGCGCGACCTCGCCCGCCGTGGCGCGCAGCCGCAGGGCCTCGCGCATCGGGGGCAGGACGTTGTCCGTCCCTCCTGCGGCGGTGCGCAGGGCGTCGAGGGCGCGGCGGACGGCGGCGCCGTCGCGTTCCGCGCGCAGGGCGGCGAGGCGTTCGCGCTGGTCCAGCTCGATCTGCGGGTCGACGCGCAGCGGCTCGTACGGTTCCTCCTCGTCGAGGGCGTACTTGTTGACGCCGACCACGGTCCGTTCCCCGTGGTCGATCTCCAGCGCGGTCCGGTACGCGGACTTCTCGATCTCCGACTTCTGGAAGCCCTGCTCGATCGCGGCCACGGCGCCGCCGCGGTCCTCGACCGCCCGCATCAGGTCCAGGATCGCGCCCTCCAGGCCGTCGGTCATCGACTCCATGACGTAGGAGCCGGCGAAAGGGTCGACGGTCTTGGTCACGTCGGTCTCGTAGGCGATGACCTGCTGGGTGCGCAGGGCCAGCCGCGCCGCCTTCTGGGTGGGCAGGGCGATGGCCTCGTCGTAGGAGTTGGTGTGCAGGGACTGGGTCCCGCCGAGGACCGCGCCGAGGCCCTGGAGGGCGACACGGACGAGGTTGACCTCCGGCTGCTGGGCCGTGAGCTGCACGCCGGCGGTCTGCGTGTGGAAGCGCAGCATCTGCGACTTGGGGTCGCGGGCGTGGAACTCCTCGCGCATGACGCGGGCCCAGATCCGGCGGGCGGCACGGAACTTGGCGATCTCCTCCAGGAGCGTGGTGCGGGCGACGAAGAAGAAGGAGAGCCGTGGCGCGAAGTCGTCCACGTCGAGCCCGGCGGCGATCGCGGCGCGTACGTACTCCTTGGCGTTGGCCAGCGTGAACGCGATCTCCTGCGCGGGCGTCGCCCCGGCCTCGGCCATGTGGTAGCCGGAGATGGAGATGGTGTTCCAGCGCGGCAGTTCCCGGTGGCAGTAGGCGAAGATGTTGCTGATCAGCCGGAGGGACTGCTGCGGCGGGAAGATGTAGGTGCCGCGGGCGATGTACTCCTTGAGCACGTCGTTCTGGATGGTGCCGGTCAACCGGTCGCCGGGGACGCCCTGTTCGGCCGCGACCAACTGGTAGAGCAGGAGCAGGGACGCCGCGGGCGCGTTGATCGTCATGGACGTCGAGACCTTGTCCAGGGGCAGCCCCCGGAAGAGCGTGCGCATGTCGTCGAGGGAGTCGACGGCCACGCCGACCTTGCCCACCTCGCCGCGGGCGATGGCCTCGTCGGAGTCGTACCCCATCTGGGTGGGCAGGTCGAAGGCGACGCTCAGGCCGCCGGTGCCGGCCCCGACCAGTTCGTGGTACCGCTCGTTGGACTCCTTGGCCGTGCCGAAACCGGCGTACTGCCGCATCGTCCAGGGCCGGCCGGTGTACATCGTCGGGTACACGCCCCGGGTGTACGGGAACCGCCCCGGGGAGCCCAGCTTCGCCTCGGCGTCGAACCCCGCCAGGGACGCGCCGTCGTAGACCGGCTGGATGGGCACTCCGGACTCGCTCTGCGCAGGGGACCCCATGCCCGACCTCCTTGGTACCGAATCTCCCTCGAACGGTACTCAGTACCATCGTCCTGGGCAAGTGGTCTCCGGTACCGGGACAAGGGAGGATGGGCGGCCATGAGCAAGTCACCCGCGCGCATCCGGCTGGCGGATGCCGCCTTCGCGCTCTTCGACGAGCGCGGATACGAGCAGACGACCGTGGACGACATCGCCGAACGGGCCGGGGTGGGACGGACGACGTTCTTCCGGAACTACCGGTCCAAGGAAGCCGTGATCTTCCCCGACCACGACCGGCTGCTCGACCTGATCCGGGACCGGCTGGCCACCTCCAGCCACAGCACCGCCCTCGTCGCCGTCTCGGACGCGGTGCGCCTGGTCCTGCTGCACTACGTCGACGAGGGCGATCTCGCGCGCCGGCGCTACGGGCTGACCAGCAAGGTGCCCGCGCTGCGGGACCGCGAGATCGCCAGCGTGGCGCGCTACCAGCGGCTGTTCCGCGAGTTCATCGCCGAGTGGATGGGGGACCCGACGGCGTCGGCCTCGCTGCGGGCCGAGTTGATGGCGGCGGCCGTGGTCGCGGCCCACAACCACGTGCTGCGCCGCTGGCTCCGGGGCGAGTCCCGCGATCCGGTGGCCGAGGTGGACGAGGCGATGCGCGAGGTGCTCGCGCTCTTCCCGGTGCCGACGCCGGGCGAGGGCACCGGGGAGGCGGGGACGACGATCGTCGCCTTCCGCAGCGCGCAGGACCTGGACGCGCTGCTGCCCGCGCTGCGCCGGCTCGTCGAGTCGTAGGCCGCTACGGGGGCCGCCCCCGCCCGGCCCGGCGGGGGTGGCCCCCGTAGCGCGGCGGGCGCCGGGCGGCCTCGCCGCCCCGGACGCCTCCCGCCGTTCGTCCGTCCGTCGGTCCCGCGCCGCCCGCTCCGGGGCCGGCGCGAGGTCGAAGCGGGCGCGGCTCCGCGCCCGGCCGCCCGGGGCGCGGCGGCCGTCCGGCCCGGCCTCCAGGAATCGGTCCGGGGCCGGGTGGCCGGTGGGTCAGGCCGCCGGGTCCACCGTGAGAGGGACGTCGAGGCGGGCGGCGAGATCGGCGAAGGAGATGCCGAAGGTCTCGGTGACGACCGCGCCCCGCGGACCCACGAGGAAGGTGGCGTGGTTCGTGTACACCCGGTTCACGCACGCCCTGCCCGTGAGCGGATACGTGCACTCCGGGACGAGCTTCGGCGTCCCGTCCTTGGCGAACAGCGACATCATCACGAAGATCTGCCGGGCGCCGACCGCGAGGTCCATGGCGCCGCCGACCGCCGGGATGGCGTCGGCGTCCCCGGTGTGCCAGTTGGCCAGGTCGCCGGCGGCCGAGACCTGGAACGCGCCGAGCACGCAGACGTCGAGGTGGCCGCCGCGCATCATCGCGAAGGAGTCGGCCTGGTGGAAGTAGGCGGCGCCGGGAAGCTCGGTGACGGCGATCTTCCCGGCGTTGATCAGCTCGGGGTCGATCTGCTCGCCCCGGGCGGCGGGGCCCATGTGGAGCATGCCGTTCTCGGTGTGCAGGACCACGCCGGAGGCGTCGGGGAGGTGGTCGGCGACCAGGGTCGGCTGCCCGATGCCCAGGTTGACGTAGGAGCCCCGCGGGATGTCGCGGGCCACCCGCGCGGCCAGCTCGTCCCGGGACAGGGGGCCGCGGTCGAGGTGTTCGGTCGGTGCGGTTGCGGTGCTCACGGGGTCGGTACCACCTTCACGACGCGGTCCACGTAGATGCCGGGCGTCACGATCGCCTCCGGGTCCAGGGCGCCGGTCTCGACGACCTCCCGTACCTGCGCCACGACGGTGGTCGCGGCGGTGGCCATGACCGGCCCGAAGTTCCGGGCGGTCTTGCGGTAGACGAGGTTGCCCATCCGGTCGGCGCGGTGGGCGCCGATCAGCGCGAGGTCACCCTTGATCGGGTACTCCAGGACGTGGGGGCGGCCCGCGATCTCACGGGTCTCCTTGCCCTCGGCCAGCAGCGTGCCGGCGCCGGTGGTCGCGTAGAAGGCGCCGATACCGGCGCCGGCGGCCCGCAGCCGTTCGGCGAGGGTGCCCTGCGGGACGACCTCCAGCTCGATGCGTCCCTCGCGGTAGAGCCGGTCGAAGACCCAGGAGTCGCTCTGCCGGGGGAACGAGCAGACCATCTTGCGGACCCGGCCGGCGGCCAGCAGCGCCGCGAGCCCGGTGTCGCCGTTGCCCGCGTTGTTGGAGACCACGGTCAGACCGGACGCGCCCTGCCGGATGAGCGCCTCGACCAGCTCCACCGGCATCCCGGCCATGCCGAAGCCGCCGACGAGCACGGTCGCCCCGTCCTCGACGCCGGAGACCGCCGCGTCGACGTCGTCGCAGATCCGTACGGTCACAGCGCCCTCGCACCGATGCCGGGGGTTTGGTCGCACGACGGCGGGACGCGGGGTGTGCGCGGGAACACGCAGAGGTGATTGTCGGCCATGACCTCACGCTAGGAGGCCAGGGTTTATCGTGTCCAATACTGGATGGGGCGGCTTTCATCGGCGCTGCTTATAAGTGCATGCGGCGAATGCCGTGCCGGTACGTGCCCACGGGGCGGGACGGAGCGCGAGCGACATGGAGATCCGGCAGGTCCGCTACTTCCTCGCCCTGGCCGAGGAACGCCACTTCGGCCGCGCGGCGGCCCGGGTCAACGTGGCCCAGCCCGCGCTGTCCCAGCAGATCAAGCAGTTGGAACGCCAGGTCGGCAGCACCCTCTTCGACCGCTCCACCCGCCACGTCGCCCTCACCGAGGCCGGCCGCCACCTCCTCACCCACGCCCGGTCGATCCTCGGCGAGGTGGAGCGGGCCGAGGCCCACATGGCCGCGCTCGCCTCCGGCCGGGCCGGCCGCGTCTCGGTCGGCTTCGTCGGCACCGCCACCTACGACGTCCTGCCGCGCGTCGCCCGCACGGTGCGCTCCCGGCTCCCCGGCGTCTCCCTGGAACTCCGGGGCGAACTGCTCGTACCGGAGCTGGTGCAGGGCCTCGCGGACGGCACGTACGACCTCGCGGTGCTGCGGACCGACGGCCGCCTCGACGCCCCCGTCGAGGTCACCCCCCTGCGGACCGAACGCCTGGTGGCGGTCCTGCCCACCCGGCACCCCCTGGCCGGCCACGACCGGGTGCCCCTCGCCGCCCTCGCCGACGAGTCCTTCGTCGTCCACCCCTCCCAGGCCCGGTCGACCATGTACGCCTGGGTCCTCGGCGCCTGCGCGCGGGCCGGTTTCCGCCCCGCCACGCTCGTCGAGGTCGGTGAGACCGCCACGCTGGTCGTCTTCGTCGCCGCGGGCCACGGGGTCGCCCTGGTACCGGAATCGGTGCAGAGCCTGCGCCTCGACGGCGTCACCTACGTGCCCCTCGCCGAAGACGAGCCCGTCACGCTCGCCCTCGCCCGCCGCTCCCACCCCGACCCCCCGGTGGTCGACCGGGTCGCCGAGGTCGTCGAAGCCTCCGTACGGGGCTGACCACCGCCGGCGGACCGGGCCGAGGCCGTGCCGGTGCGCGGGCCCGCCGCCGGGAGCGCGACGGGCGCGCACCGGAGGCGGGCCGGAGAATGGCGGGTGGGCCGCCGCGCGCGCGGCGGCGCGAGCCGGGGTCCGCCGGCGGGCCGCCCTACGCCCGAGCCCGCCCTTCCCGAGGAGTACGACGTGGAGCATGGCGCGGGCGGCGCGGCGCGTCCCCGGGAGGGGTACGCGGACCGGATGCCGGGTCTGCTGCTGCGGGCGCACACGGCGCTGCGCATGGCGACCGACCTGGTCACGGACGGCGGCGAGGCGCGGCGCGAGGACCGGCTGACCGCCTTGGACCAGGCCCTGCGCGGGCTGCGCGGGGAGGCCGGGGACCTGACGGCGGCGGTGCTCGCGGACCCGCCGCGGGAAGGCGGCCGGCAGGCGGTCCCGGCCGCCCTGTACGTACGGGGCGACCTGGACCGTCTCGCCGTGCTGCTCGGGGAGGCGGGCGACATCGCGCGGGCGCGCGGGGCCGCACCGGTCGCCGAACCGCTCCGGGGACCCCTGCGGGAACTCGGCGAGGCGTGCCTGCGCCTGGTGGCGCGGGCCCACGAGGTCGCCGGAGCGTCCTGCCCCCGGGGCGTGCCGGAGCGGGCCGTGGCGGAGGCCGCCGCGCGGCAGCGGAGCCTCGCCCGGCTGCTCCTGGCGGGCGACACGCGGTGCCCGGTGCGCGACGCGGCCCACGCCGCGGTGCTGGGCCGGTGCCTGGAGGAGTGCGCCCGGCGGGCCGTGGCGCTGGCCGAGGTGGTGGCCCGCCTGCGTGAGTCCGCCGTCCGCTGAGCCGCCGGCCGGGGGTGCCGGCGCCGGGGGGTGCCGCCGGTCGGTATGCCACCGGCCGGGGTGCGCGCCGGGGCGCCGCCGTCCCGTGGGCCGCGCCTGCCCCCCGCCGCCGCACCCGCACGGGCCGCCGTTCTCGGGCCGCTCCCGTCCGGTGGCCCGGCCCCGCACCCGCACGGGCCGCCCGTTCGCAAGCCTCCGCCCGCCGGTGGCCCGCTCCCGCACGGCACGGGCCGGGTTCGGCGGCGTTTTCCGGCCGGTGGCCCGCCCTCGCGCCGCCCGGACCGCCGTCCGCCGGGTCCGCGCCGGCCGGTGGCCGCCCCGTACCGCACCGCGAACCTCCCTTTCCGGGCTTACCGTGACAAGGAGCCTCACACCGGAGGAGCAGGGAGGCGGCCATGGGCATGTCCAGCGGCGCGCTGTCCGGCTGCCGGTTCTGGATCGACCGGGGCGGGACCTTCACGGACGTGGTGGTCCGCCTGCCCGACGGCCGGCTCCGGGCCCGCAAGCTGCTGTCCGAGAACCCCGGCCGCTACCGGGACGCGGCCGTCGAGGGCATCCGCGTCCTCCTCGGCCTGGCACCGGGCGAGCCGATCCCCGAGGGGGCCGTGCACAGCGTCCGCATGGGGACCACCGTGGCGACCAACGCCCTGCTGGAGCGCTCCGGCGAACGCACCGCCCTGGTGATCACCCGCGGCTTCCGCGACGCCCTGCGCATCGGCTACCAGAACCGGCCCGACCTCTTCGCCCGCCGGATCGACCTTCCCGAACCGCTCTACGAACGCGTCATCGAGGTGGACGAACGCGTCACCGCCGAGGGAGAGGTCCTGCGCCCGCCCGACCTCGACGCCCTCGCCGCCGACCTGAGGCGCGCCCACGACGACGGCATCCGCGCCGTGGCGGTGGTCTGCCTGCACAGCGCCCTGCACCCCGCGCACGAGCGCGGCATCGGGGAGACCGCCGCCGCCGCCGGGTTCACCCAGATCTCCCTGTCCAGCGACGTCGGGCCGCTGACCCGGCTCGTGCCGCGCGGGGACACCGCCGTGGCCGACGCCCACCTCTCCCCGGTCCTGCGCCGCTACGTGCGCGGTGTCGCCCGGGAACTGCCCGGCGTCCGGCTGACGTTCATGCAGTCCAACGGGGGACTGGCCGCCGCGCACCACTTCCGGGGGACCCACGCCGTGCTCTCCGGCCCGGCCGGCGGCATCGTCGGCATGGCCCGGCTGTCCCGGGAGGCCGGACACGACCACGTCGTCGGCTTCGACATGGGCGGCACCTCCACCGACGTCTCGCACTACGCGGGCGAACTGGAGCGGACCCCCGTCACCCGCGTCGCCGGGGTCCGCCTCCAGGTGCCGATGCTGGACATCCACACCGTCGCCGCCGGCGGGGGCTCCGTCCTGCGCTTCGCCCACGGGCGCTACCAGGTCGGCCCCGACTCCGCCGGAGCCGCCCCGGGACCGGCCAGTTACCGCGGAGGGGGACCGCTGACGGTCACCGACGCCAACGTGCTGCTCGGCCGCGTCCCGCCGGCCCGCTTCCCGCACGTCTTCGGACCCGGGGGCGACCAGCCGCTCGACGAGGAGGCCGTGCGCCGGGGGTTCACCGCGCTCGCCGCCCGCATCCACGAGGACACCGGCGACACGAGGACCCCCGAGGAGGTCGCCGAGGGCTTCCTGCGGGTCGCCGTGGCGAACGTGGCCGCCGCCGTCAAACGGATCTCCGTCCACCGCGGCCACGACATCCGCGCCTACGCCCTCACCTCGTTCGGCGGCGCCGGCGGCCAGCACGCCTGCGCCGTCGCCGACTCGCTCGGCATCCGCACCGTCCTCGTCCCGCCGTTCGCCGGGGTGCTCTCCGCGCTCGGCATCGGACTCGCCGACCTCACCACCCTGCGCGAGCAGGCGATGGAGGTCCCCCTGGACGAGGACCGCATGGCCGACGTCCGGACCGTCGCCGACCGGCTCGAACACGCCGCCCGCGCGGCCCTCGCCGACCAGGAGGTCCCCGGCGACAGCGTCCGCGTCACCCGCACCGCGCGCCTGCGCTACGACGGGACCGACACCGCCGTCACCGTCGCGCTGGCCGGCGCCGACGCCATGACCCGGGAGTTCGCCGACCGCCACCGGCGGCTCTACTCCTTCCTGCTGGACCGGCCGGTCGTCGTCGACTCCCTCTCCGTCGAGGCCCGCGGGGTGACCCCCCGGCCGGACCTGCGCCGGCCTGACGCCGGTACACCTCCCCACGACGACGCGACCGCGCCCACCACCCGCCTCCACGTCGACGGCGCCTGGCGGACCGTCCCGCTGCGCGAGCGCGAACGGCTGCGCCCCGGGACGGTGGTGCGGGGCCCCGCCGTGATCACCGAGGCCCACGCGACCACCGTCGTCGACCCCGGCTGGCAGGCCGGCGTCACGGACGGCGGCCACCTCCGGCTGACCCGTTTCGCCTCCGTCCCCCGGGAGGAGACGGGGACCGAGGCCGACCCGGTGATGCTGGAGCTCTTCAACAGCCAGTTCGTCTCCGTCGCGGAGCAGATGGGGGCCCGCCTCGCGGCCACGGCCCAGTCCGTCAACATCAAGGAACGGCAGGACTTCTCCTGCGCCCTCTTCGACCCCGACGGCGGCCTCGTCGCCAACGCGCCCCACATCCCGGTCCACCTCGGCTCCATGGGAACCGCCGTCCGGGAGATCGTCCGACGCCGGGCCGGGACCATGCGGCCCGGCGACGCCTACGCCGTCAACGACCCCTACCACGGAGGGACCCACCTGCCCGACATCACCGTGATCACTCCCGTCTTCGGGGAACCGGGCACCCCGCACTCCGGCGAGATCCTGTTCCACGTCGCCTCCCGCGGCCACCACGCGGAGATCGGCGGCCTCACCCCCGGCTCGATGCCCGCCGACAGCCGCCGCATCGACGACGAGGGCGTCCTGTTCGACAACTGGCTGCTCGTCCAGGACGGCCGGCTGCGCGAGGCCGAGACCCTGGACCTGCTCACCGGCGCCCCGCACCCCTCCCGCGACCCCGCGACCAACCTGGCCGACCTGCGCGCCCAGATCGCCGCCAACGCGAAGGGCGTCGACGAGGTGGCCCGCATGATCCGCCACTTCGGCCTCGACGCCGTCCAGGCGTACATGCGGCACGTCCAGGACAACGCCGAGGAGGCGGTCCGCCAGGCCCTCGGCACCCTCACCGGCGGCGCCTGCCGGTACGAGACCGACTCCGGCGCCGTGATCGCCGCCCGGATCGCCCCGGACCACGACGGACGCACCGCGACCGTGGACTTCACCGGGACGTCGCCGCAACTCGGCACCAACCTCAACGCGCCGGCCTCGGTCGTCACGGCCGCGGTGCTCTACGTCTTTCGCACGCTCATCGCCCAGGACATCCCGCTCAACGACGGCTGCCTGCGCCCGCTGCGCGTCATCACGCCGAAGGGCTCCCTGCTCGACCCCGCGCCGCCGGCCGCCATCGTCGCCGGCAACGTCGAAACCTCCCAGGCCGTCACCGGAGCCCTCTACGCGGCCCTGGGCGCCCAGGCCGAGGGCAGCGGCACGATGAACAACGTCACCTTCGGCAACGAGCGCCACCAGTACTACGAGACGGTCGCCTCCGGGGCCGGCGCAGGCCCCGGCTTCCACGGCGCCTCGGCGGTCCAGACCCACATGACCAACTCCCGCCTGACCGACCCCGAGGTACTGGAGCTGCGCCTGCCCGTCCTCGTCGAGGAGTTCGCCGTACGCGGGGGCAGCGGCGGCGCGGGCCGGTGGCACGGCGGCGACGGCGTGGTGCGCAGGATCCGCTTCCGGGAGGCGATGACCGTCAGCGTGCTCTCGGGCCACCGCCGCGTGCCCCCCTACGGCATGGCCGGCGGGGAACCGGGCTCCCTCGGCGCCCACCGGGTCGAGCGGGCGGACGGCACCGTCGTCCCGATGGCCGGCTGCGACCGCGCGCACGTGGGGCCGGGGGACGTGTTCGTGCTGCTCACCCCCGGCGGCGGTGGCTACGGCAGCCCGGAGCCGTAGGCCGGGCCGGGCGCGGCGGGCGCGGGAGCGGGCCGCGCGGCGGGCGGACCCGGTCCGGGGCAGGGCCTGGTCCGCCGCCGCACGCGTTGCCGCGTCGCGCCCGCCGTCCGATGGTGGAGGTACCCGGAGTCGCCCGCGGTGACGGACGGCGGCGGCCTCGTCCGGGCTCCGCCGGGCTCCACCGGTCGCCCCGAGCCGAGGAGGACGGCATGACGCACACCCTGGAATGGAAGGTTGACCTCCACCTCTTCGAGGAAGGGGGCACGACGAAGGCCCGCGCGGCGGTCGACACCGGGACCACGGTGGTCACCGGCCACGGGATCGCCCACCGCAACCCGGTCGACCCGGACGTGCCGGAGATCGGCGACGAACTGGCGGCGGGCCGTGCCCTGCACGACCTGGGCCGGCAACTCGTGGACAGCGCCGAACGCGACCTCGACGGCGTGCACGCGCCCCGGCCGGAACCCCGCCCGGCCCTCGGCTGGCCGATGTGACCGGAGCCGGGTGACAGGGCCAGGGGGCCGGGTGGCCGGGCCGGAGACCCGCCGCCGGGCGGGTGCGTCCGGCGCCGAGGGGGGAACCCGGTCCGAGGCGGCCACCCGCCCTCCCGGGCCGGCGTGCCCGCCCGCGCGAGTCAAGGAGGACCACCGATGACACTCCCCGTACACCGCGGTCGCGGTGCGCACCCCGGATGGGACCCCTTCCGGGAGTTCGAAGAACTCCGCACGCGGATGGACCTGCTCATGCGCTCTACCTTCCCCGCCCCCGGCGGCGGCTTCCCCGGGGCCGGGCCGGAGGACGCCTGGGCACCGGCGGCCGACATCGAGGAGACGGCGGACGCCTACGTCCTGGAACTGGAGCTTCCCGGCGTGGACAAGGACCGCATCACCGTCGAGGTCGACGGCGGCGAACTCGGCGTCCACGGCGAGGTCGAGGAGAGGGAACGCACCGGTGTGATGCGGCGGCGCACCCGGCGCGTGGGGCGGTTCGACTACCGCACCGCCCTGCCGCCGAACGCCGACACGGAGCGCGTCGGCGCGGAACTCGCGGACGGCGTCCTCACCGTACGCGTACCGAAGGCCGAGGGCACCAGGCCCCAGCGCATCGAGATCACCGGCTGAGAAGGACGGTCTGCCCGCGCCGCCCCGCACCGGTGCGCGCGGGCCGGCCCCATGGGACCGGGGCGGAGTCACCGGCGTCCCCGGTCTCACCGGGCACTGCCCCTAGGCTTGCGCCGGAAGGCATGACACCCCCCGCCGGGTGTTCGCCGACTCGGGCAGGAGGACGACCTTGGACAGCGCGCGGACTTCCCCGTCCCGGCGCGGAGTGCTGGTACTGGGCGCCGGGACGGTGCTCGGGGCCGCTCTGCCGCCGGGCGGCACCGCCCACGCCTCGGTGCGGGACGGGACCGGGGCCCGGCTGAGGGAACTGGAGGAGCGCTACGCCGCCCGGCTGGGCGTCTACGCCCACGACACGGCCACCGGCCGGACCGTGCGGTACCGCGCCGACGAACGGTTCCCCCTCTGCTCGGTCTTCAAGACCCTGGCCGTCGCGGCCGTCCTGCGCGACCTCGACCGGGACGGGGAGTTCCTGGGCCGGAACATCCGCTACACCGAGCGGGACGTCACAGAGGCGGGCCACGCGCCCGTCACCGGCGAGCCGGGCCACCTCGCCGCGGGCATGACGGCCGGGGCGCTGTGCTCGGCCGCGATCCGCCACAGCGACAACGCCGCCGCGAACCTCCTCCTCGCGGAACTGGGCGGTCCGTCCGCCGTCACCCGGTTCTGCCGCTCGATCGGGGACGGCACGACCCGGCTCGACCGCCGGGAACCGGAGCTGAACTCCGCCGAGCCGTGGCGGACGACGGACACCACCAGCCCGGAAGCCGTCGGGCGGAGCTACGCGAGGCTGCTGCTCGGCACCGCCCTGGGACGCGGGGACCGGGCGCTGCTGACCGGCTGGCTGCTGGCCAACACCACCGGCGACGAGAAGCTCAGGGCTGGCCTGCCCGCCGACTGGGCCGTCGCGGAGAAGACGGGCAGCGGCGGCTACGGCACCGGACACGACGTGGGTGTCGCCTGGCCCCCGGGGAGGGCCCCCCTCGTCCTGGCGGTCCTGACGAGCGGGACCGAGCCGGACGCGGTCGCCGACAGCGCGCTGATCGCCGGGACGGCCACGCTGCTGGCCCGCACGCTCACCTGACCGCGGGGGCGCCGCGCGGGGCGGTGTCCGCCCGGGGCGCGGCCGTCCGGCGAGTGCCCGCCCGGCGCGGCGCCGCCCGGTGCCCTGCGCCGGCGCCCCTCAGGACCCCCGCCGGGCCCGCAGGATCAGGCGCTCGGCGTTCTCGTCGTAGGGGCGGGCGTCGAAACCGCCGAGGATCTCCACCCGTGCGAAGCCCGCCTCCTCGGCCATCGCGCGCAGTTCCACCGCGCTGTACACGTACCAGACCAGCGTGGCCCGCGTGACGTGGTCGCCGCGGACCAGGACCCAGTCGCTGCGCAGCCGGGCCCAGTCGTCCAGGACGGTGTCGGTCTGCACCATGAGGTCGTCGCCGCGCCGCACCACCTTGGGCGGGGTGACCCTGCGGGCGAGGAGTTCCTTGCCTGCCAGGTCGAGGACGAGCGTGCCGCCGGGGGCGAGACAGTCGTGCATGGTGCGCAGCACCCGGGCGTTGTCGGCGGGGTCCTCGAAGTAGCCGAAGGACGTGAAGAGGTTGAGGACGACGTCGAAGCGGCCCGGCGCCGTGTACTCCCGGGCGTCGGCCCGTACGTGGGTGACCGGGGCGCCGGCGTCGGCCGAGCGCTCGCGGGCCCGGTCCAGCATCGCCGGGCTCAGGTCCACGCCCGTCACCGTGTGGCCGCGGCGGGCGAGGGGCACGGTGAAGAGGCCGGGGCCGCAGCACAGGTCCAGGACGCGGGAGCCGGGGGCGAAGGCCAGCAGCGGTGAGCTGTCGAGGAGTTCGTCGGCGTGCCGCTCGCGCTCGCCGGAGAACAGGAAGTCGTGGAACGCGGTCCAGAAGTCATCGTCCTGGAACCCGCCCGTCCGTGTCATGAGTGCGCGACGCCCTTTCGGTGGTGGGGGTGGTGGCCGGCGTGGTGGTCGTGGTGGGCCGGGGCTCGGGTGCGGGCCGGGTCGTGCCGCGGTCGCGGAACACCAGCAGTACGGGGGGCAGCAGCAGGCACTGGGCGGCGGCGATCAGCCAGAACCCGCCGGTGTGGCCGCTGTGTTCGGCGAGGCCGTAGAGCTGTCCGCCCACCAGGCCGCTCGCGCAGGCGCCGAGCCCGGCGGCGAGCCGCTGCCGGCCGAAGACCACGGCGTCCGGGCGGGTGCTGCGGCGCAGCGCCTCCAGGTCGTTCTTGAGGAACAGCAGGATGTCGCCGAGGGTGATCAGCGCCCCGCCCGCCAGCAGCGCCGCCCGGGTGCCGGCGGCCAGGACGGCCATCCCGGCCCCGAGCAGGAGGAATCCGGCGGTGAGGGCCGTCCCGTACGGCATGCGGCGGATGCGGTCGGCCGCGAGCGGCTGGACGACGATGACCAGGGCGAAGCAGAGCAGCAGGACCAGGCTGTAGAACTCGCTGGAGGCCCGCTCGACGGCGTACACCGCCAGGTAGTGCTGGAAGTGGAAGTAGAGGTGGAAGGCGAGGGCGTTGGCGGCGAAGGGCAGGACCGCCACCCCGGCGAGCAGGCCCCGGCCGGTCTCCGCCGGGGCCGGCCGGGCGGCGGCGGGGGGTTCGGGGAGCCGGGTGTGGCCCGCGGTGACCAGGACGAACAGGGCGGTGACGGCGAGGAAGAGCCAGCCGGGCCGGGACAGCACGAAGGGCCCGGCGATCAACGGGCCCACGGCCATGCCCGCGTTGAGCGCGGCGTTGCCCGCGGAGAGGAAGGCCGGGCGGCGGTCGTCGTCGACGCCGTGCACCAGGTACGCCTTGTTGGCGGGCAGGTAGAGGGCCGCGCCGCAGCAGGTGAGGATGAGCGCGGCGACCGCGAGGGGCGGCCAGAGCAGGGTCAGCAGCAGGCCGACGAAGCCGGCGGTGCGCACGGCCAGCGCCCACAGCATCGTGCGGCGCAGCCCGATCCGCTCGGCGACGGCCCCGCCGACGACGCCGCCGGAGAACTGGACGAGGGAGGCGAGGGCGAGCACGACGCCGACCGTGCCGAGCCCCATGCCGAGCCGTTCGTGCAGGAACACCGACATGAACGGCAGCACCATGAAGCTGCCGAGCGGGATCAGGAACGAGCTGAGCAGCAGGAAGCGCAGCGGTCCGTCGAGGGTGCCGAGCGCGGTCCGCAACCGCACGCCGTCCGTGCCGCGGTCAGCCACCGGACGCCTGCCGGGGGGCCGGGCCGGTGTCGGGGAAGGGTTCGGTGAGGACGCGGACGGCGTTGGCCGCGGCCACGGCGTGGTGGGTGGCGAGTTCGGCGGTCTCGCCCTCGGCGTAGAGGATGCCGGCGTAACCGCGGCTGTCGTCGAGGTGCTCGACCCGGTCCCCGGCGGACTTGACCGGGTACCAGGCGGGGGAGCCCGGCAGGTCCGCCAGCCGTTCCGTGCCGGCGACCCCGGTGAGGACGCCGGGCGCGGCCGGGTAGCCGAGGACGAAGGCGACGGCGGGGCCGCCCGGCGGGTCGGCGTCCATCAGGCGGGGGCGGCGGCCGAGGGCGGCCTCGACCATCGCCTCGTACACGTTGACGCCGAGGGAGCGGCACAGGCCCTCGCCGACCAGGGCGCCTCCGATGCGGGGGTTGATCTCCACCACCTCGGGTCCGCCGGTGGTCATCACGAACTCCACGTGGGCGAAGCGGTCGGTGTAGCCGAGGACGGCGAGCATCCGGCCGAGCCACTCCTCGAGCGCGGCCCGCCGGGGTTCGGGGAAGGCCACGGGGAAGGCGGTGATCTCCTCCCGGAAGCGCGGTTCGGGGGACATCAGACGGCTGGAGACGCCCAGCAGGCGGGTGGTCCCGGCCCAGGTGAGGGTCTCGGCGCTGTAGACGGGGCCGGGGAAGTAGGGCTCGGCGAAGAGCCGTCCCTTCAGCGTCCGCCCGGCCGACGCGGCGAGGGCGGCGTCGAGTTCGGCCTCGTCGCGGACGAGCCAGACGTTCTGGCTGCCGGTGCCGGCCGTGTCCTTCAGGATCGCGGGCAGGCCGGTCTCCTCGACCAGCAGTTCGCGCAGCCCGGGTCCGCCGGCGAGGGGTTCGACGGCCCGGCCGCGGCTCAGCCCGGCCCTGTGCAGCAGGTCGCGGACGGCCGCCTTGTCCCGGGTCAGCCGCAGTACGGCGGGGTCGAGACCGGGCAGGCCGAGGCGGGTGGTGAGTTCCGCGCCGGCCAGGGTCCAGGTGTCGGTGGAACTGATCAGCCCGCGCGGGTCCGGGACGCGGCGCAGGACGTCCGTCATCCCCTCCACGTCGAAGGTGTCGGTCTCGACGACGTCCAGGGCGTCCGCGTCCAGCCGGCCCAACTCGTAGGCGTAGCAGGCCGGGTCGCGGGTGAGCAGCACGAGCCGTTCGCCGAGGCGGTCCGCGGCGCGGACCAGGTGGCCGAGTCCGAAGGTGAGGGATTCCAGGCAGACGACGCTCACGCGGCCGGCTCCTTCCACCGGGGCGGGCAGGCGGCCCGCCGCCAGGGCATCGTCGACCAGGGCATCGTCATCTCCTCGGGGGTGGTGACCTCGGCGGGTTTGAGCGCCGCCGGGTCGAGGGCCTGGGCGTGCCGGGCGAAGACCCGGTCCACGTAGCGGTGTCCGGTGTCGGCGCCGATCACCAGGTGCAGCCGGTCGGGGTGGCAGCGGGCCTCGTGGGTTGCCGCCAGGTAGCCGGCGCCGGTGGACAGCCCCGCGAAGACGGCGTGTTCGCGCAGCAGGGCGACCGAGCCGGACATGGCGTGGGTGAAGTCGAGCCAGTGCAGGGTGTCGTAGAGGTGGTGGCGGACGTTGTCGAAGACGATCGACGAGCCGATCCCGGCGATGATCGCCTCGGGGTCGTGGTGGTCCTGGCTGCCGAAGGTGATGCTGCCGAAGGGCTGCACGCCGACCAGCCGGACCGAGGGGTCGCTCGCGCGCAGGCGGTCGACGAGGCCGCCGGTCGAGGCGCCGGAGCCGACGCCGCCGACGACGGTGAGGGCGCGGCCGGGGAAGGCGGCGGCGATCCGGTCGGCGACCTCGTGGTAGCCGAGGCAGTGGACGTCGTCGTGGTACTGGCGCATCCAGTGCCAGTCGGGGTGTTCGGCGAGGAGTTCCCTCACCCGCCGTACCCGCCGCTTCTGGTCGAGTTCGAGGTCGCGGGACGGGGCGACCTGCTCGACAGTGGCGCCGAGGATCTCCAACTGGGCCCGGGTGGTGGCGTCGACGGTGGTGGACGCCACGATGTGGCAACGCGTGCCGTACCGGTGGCAGGCGAGCGCGAGGGCGTACGCGTAGATGCCGCTGGAACTGTCGATCAGGGTCTGTCCCGGGCGGACGGTGCCCCGCTCCAGCAGCCGGCGGACGGCGGCCAGGGCCGAGTAGACCTTCATGGACTCGAACCGGAGCAGGACCAGGCCGTCGGTGAGCCGGACCAGGTCGGGGACCTTCAGGGCGTCGGCGATGTGGGGGTGGATCACCCGTAGCCTCCTGGGACGAATGAGCACTGGTGGCCGAGCGAGCGGAAGAACGCGCGGAGGTCGCGTGCCAGGGCGGCGTCGGGCCGGCGGCGGAAGAGATAGCCGACCAGGGAACCGGTGTGGGCGACGAAGACGCCGTCGGCGCCGAACCGCTCCCGCCGCTCCAGCAGCGGGGCGAACGTCGCCTTGGGCAGGACGCGTTGGGACAGCGCGGCGCTGGTGGTGGCGGCGCGGGCGACGGCGGCGGGGTCGCCGGAGGCGAAGCCCTTCAGCAGGTCGGCCAGGCACTGTTCGTACTCCGGGCCGTGCCGCCGGTAGTGGGCGAGGAGCAGGCCGGTGACGGCGGCGGTGTCCACCGTGCCGGGCTCGGTGAGGTAGGCGGTGTGGAAGCCGATGCCGGTGCCCAGGCGCCGCACCACCCGGTGGCGGCCGCTCAGGTGGAGCGCGAACTCGTCGAGGAACACGCTGTCGGAGCGCTCGATCCGCGCGAGGACGCGGACCACGACGTCGTCGTCGTACGGCAGGCCGAAGAGCCGGAACAGACAGCGCAGCGTCGCCACGATGTCGGCGGTCGAACTGGCCATGCCCACCCCGACCCGCAGTTCGGAGCGGGTGCTCCAGCGGCCCGGCGGCAGGGTGCGGCCGTAGTGCTCCAGGAAGAGCCGCGCCGCGGTCGCCGAGCGTTCCCCGAGGGGCGAGGGGCCCGGGGGGACGGTACCGGGGGTGAAGGTGGTCCACGTGCGCAGGCCGACCGGGAAGGACACCAGCGCGATGTCCGGGTCGGGGCCCGCGCGCAGGGGACCCTGGTACAGCTCGCCGAGGGTGCCGTGGCAGACGCCGACGACCCCGGTGCCCGGCGGCGGTGCCGGTGCCGCCTCGTGCCCGGCGGGCGTCAGCACGGCCCGTCCCGCTCGCCCCGCGCGGGGGGTGCCCCGTCGCGCCCGGCGCGGACTCGCGTGATCACGGACGGCTCCTCCTGTCGGTTCCTGACCCCGCACCGACCGGGAGGAGACGCGGCCCCGCGAAGACGCCGCCGCCGTCCGTACCGCCAACCCAGTCCACGAGGTCGCCGCACCCACCCGTGCCGGTGGCACGGGCGCAGTGGCAGGTCTTCGGACTCGTGGGCGCGCGCCGGCCGCGGCGTCCACCGCGCGCCGGCATTCCTGGCCGGCGGACCGGTGCGCCCGGACGGCGTCCGTTCCCACTCACCGCTGCGGGACAGTCCCGGAATCGCACCGGGTTCCCTCTTGCGTCACGCCGCCGCTCCGCCGTGGCGGGCGGCCGGCGCGAACCGACTGCGTCACTCAGGGTAGGAGGCGCCGTGACGCTGCGACAGGGGGTGTCCGCGGGTTGTCCTGATGTGAGGGGTAGGAGCGGTGGCGGGAGGGGGGAGGAGGGGCGTCCGACCAGATCAGGCGCTCCCTCTGGCTGGAAGGGGGCTCAACGCGACCGTTCTCCTGGGCCACACTGGTGCACCGCAACCTCGTCCGCGCCAACCCATCGGTGACCAGTGCCGGGAGGCCACGGCATGCTTCCAGACGCGACGCCCGAAGCGGGCGGCACGACCACCCCGCCGACCCGCGGCCGGGGGGCCGCCGAGCGCGTCACGCTCCGCGCCGACCTGCGGGCCGCGGTGCCCGACGCGAGCGCGGCGGTGCTGGTCACGGCGGCGGTCTTCGCGTTCTTCTGGGCGCGGATGGAGGCGGGCACCTCGTCCACCGTCGCGGTCATGCCGTTCATGGACGACGCCCGCACCTACTGGATGTACCTGCTCAGCCAGGCGTTCGGCTGGTCGGGGCTGCTGTGGGCGTGGGGCACGGTCATGCTCGGCCTGCTGCTGTCGGGGCCGCGCCCCGCCCGGCTGCCGGTCTCGCGGCAGGTCCTGGAGCGCTGGCACCGCACCACCAGCCTGACCACGATGGCCCTGATGTTCGCGCACGCCCTGATGTTCGCGGCCGAACTGGTCCGCTACGAGGCCGGGCTGGGATGGGCCGCCCGTCTGTGGGCCGGGTTCGCGGACAGTTTCGTCCCCGGCTGGTACGACTCCGGCACCGGCCGGGTCGCCATC
Source organism: Streptomyces sp. SCSIO 75703 (assembly GCF_036607905.1). Lineage (NCBI taxonomy): Bacteria > Bacillati > Actinomycetota > Actinomycetes > Kitasatosporales > Streptomycetaceae > Streptomyces > Streptomyces sediminicola. The sequence continues at coordinate 1,503,434 of NZ_CP144555.1, read as the reverse complement.
CCCATCGGCCAGGGCGCCCTCTACCTGGCGATCCCCCTCGGCCTGCTCTTCTACGTCCGGCACCGCATCGGCCCCAACACCTGGCGCCGGCTGCACCGGTTCGTCATCGTCGTCTACGTGCTCAGCGTGTGGCACACCCTCCTGTACGGCACCAACGTCTGGTACGGCGAATGGCCGCGCACCGTGCTGTGGCTGCTGCAACTGCCCGTCGCCGTCCTGCTGTCGGTGCGGCTGCTGCGGCCGGCCAGGCGAGGCGAGCGGCTCGGGTCCCCGGTCCGGCGCGGGGACGGCTCCCTGCCGGGCTGGGTCCTGCGCGCCGCGGGCCGGGCCGCCGCCGCGGCGGTCGTGATCGGCATCCTCGCCGTGGTCCTCTCCGGCCACGACGGCGGCCGGGACCGCACCGTGGACGCCCCGGCGACCGCCCCGCACGCCCCCGAGACGGAATGACCCGGCCGGAGAACTTGGTGTAGCCCACCGCCTGGAAGGCGGCCATCTCCTCGTGGCGGGCCTGGACGAACTTCGGCTGGTTGTCCGCCCGTCCCCAGGCCGCCAGCAGCCCGGTGATGCCGTCCCCGGCGTAGGCGAAGACGTGGTCGACGTCCCAGTCGCGCAGTCGTCGCAGGACGTAGTCGGACACCTTCGTGCCGGTCATGGCGGCTCCCTGTCTGGTCCGGTCGGGTCCTGCGGACTCGGCGGGCGGCCCCGGTGCCCCGGGACGGGTCGGTCACGGGGCCGGGCGGCAGGACAGTGTCGGGGTAACCGCGTGCGGCCGGGGAAAACGTCCCGGCCCGGTCAGTGGGGGCCGGTGTGCCAGGGGGCGTCGGGGCGGGTGGGCCGGGGGGTCGCGGTGAGACGCAGGGCGTGGACCGGCGCGGAGGTGCCGGGGACGGGGCCCAGGTAGTGGTGGCCGGTCATGTGGCACCAGGCGGGCAGGTCGAGCGGGGCGGCCGGGTCGGTGGTGACGACGTGGACGACGGTGCCGGGCGGCGCGCCGTCGATCTCCGCGCGCAGCCGCAGCAGCAGCGTGACGCAGAGCAGTCCCGTGCCGTCGACGGTGATGCCGGGGGCCGCCGCCGACGGGTCCCCGGGCAGCGGCGGCGTCATCGGCGGTACGCGGTCACGGCCACGGCCGGCAGCAGGGCGAGGGAGAGGACCCCTCCGGTGAGCGCGAGGACCGGGTAGCCGGCGGCGGCGACCACCAGGCCGGACGCCATGCCACCGGTCGCCCCGGCGAGGGCGATGGAGACGTCGACCAGGCCCTGCGTCTTGGCGCGGGTGGCCAGCGGCACCGCGTCCGTGATGATCGCGGTGCCGGAGACCAGGCCGAGGTTCCAGCCGAGCCCCAGCAGCGCCAGGGCGAGCGCGAGCAGGGGCACCGAGCCGCCCGGCGCCAGGGCGGCGAGGACTCCGGAGGCGAGCAGGGTGACCCCGGAGGCACCGGCGACGGTGAGACGGCCGAAGCGGTCGACGAGCCGGCCGGTCAGCGGGGAGGGCAGGTACATCGCGCCGATGTGGAGGGCGATGACCAGGCCGGAGGCGGTGGTGCCGTGGCCGTGGTCGTGCATGTGGACCGGTGTCATCGTCATGACGGCGACCATGACGAGCTGGGTCAGCACCATGACCAGCGTGCCGAGCACGACGCCCCCGCGACCCTCCTCCGCGGCGGTGGCCGTGCCGGGGTCGGCCGGGTCGGCCGTGGTCCTCGCCCGCTCGGCGAGGGCGCGGGCCAGCAGCAGCGGGTCGGGGCGCAGCCGGCGCAAGAGGACGAGGGCGGCCAGCGCGTAGGCGGCGCCGGAGAGGAGGAAGGGCCCGGCCAGGCCCGGGATGCCGAGGCGTTCGGCGAGGGCGCCCGTGGGCGCGGCGAGGTTGGGGCCGGCGACGCCGCCGAGGGTGGTGGCGACCAGCACGGTGGAGACGGCGCGGGCGCGGTGCCCGGGGGCGGCGAGGTCGGCCCCGGCGTAGCGGGCCTGGAGGTTGGTCGCGGTGCCGGCGCCGTAGACGAAGAGGGCGACGAAGAGCAGGACCGGGGCGTCCAGCACGGCGGCGGTGATGACGCCGGCCGAGCCGACGGCGCCGGTGAGGTACCCGGCGGCGAGGCCGGGGCGGCGGCCCCGGGCCTGCGAGAGCCGGCCGACGGCGATGGCGGTCAGCGCCGACCCGGCGGTGAACAGGGCGCTGGGCAGCCCGGCCAGGCTGGTGGAGCCGAGCATGTCCTGGGCGAGGAGTGCGCCGACGGTGACGCCAGCGGCGAGTCCCGCGCCGCTGAGGACCTGGGAGGCGACCAGGACGCGCAGGACGCGGCGTTGGGCCTGCTCGGCGTCGGGTATGGGGGCGGTGGCCGGGTCGGCGGGTGCGGTACTCGTCATGCTCTCTTCCGGACGGGTCTGGCCGTGCGCCGGGCGGCGGGGGAGCGGTGCGGCGGACCGCGGGCACGGCCGGGGCGGGTTCTGCGGGCGTCGTACGGCCCCGGGCGTCCGGGGCGCGGGGCGGGCACGCGGGCGTGTGATCAGGGGGTGGTGGCGGGGGCGCCGCCGGGTGTTCGGTACCGGGCGGAGGGCGACGGGCTTGGTAACCGGCTCGGTGACCACAGGGGACGGACCCCGGCCCCGGCATGCCGCCCGATGGGCAGGGCGCCGGGGTCGGCCGGCGGCGCCGTGCGCCGGTCTCCGAGGACTCCGGGCCACCCCGTGTGCCGGGTCCGGGCGTCGGCTGGTCCGCCCGTGCGCGGGCCCCCGGGGTCCGCGGGGTCCGCGGGCGGGTCCGGGGCCGCGTCGGTCATGTCGCGGCCGGGGCGTCGACGGGCAGGTCGGACAGGCGCCACTCCAGCATGCCGTCGTGCAGGCGGACGGCCCGGCGCCCCCGGTCGGCGAGCAGCCGCACGGCGTCGTACGCCAGGACGCAGTACGCGCCGCGGCAGTAGACGACGACCTCCAGGTCCTCGGGGAGTTCGCCGATCCGGTCGGCCAGTTCCGCGAGGGGGATGGAGACGGCGCCGGGGATGTGTCCGGCCCGGTACTCCGCGTCCGGCCGCACGTCGAGGACGACCGCCTCCCCGGCCGCGACCCGGGCCCGCAGTTCCCCGGGGCTCAGCGCGGCCGGGCCGCCCTCGCCGAGGTAGGCGTCGCGGGCGGGCGGCACGGCCGGCTGGTGGGCCTCGGCGACCTTGCGCAGCAGCGCGAACAGCCGGGCCACGTCGTCGTCGGCGAGCCGGTAGTGGATGCGGACGCCCTCGCGGCGGGTGGTGACGAAACCGGCCTGCTTGAGGATCTGCAGATGCGCCGAGGCGGTGGTCAGGTTGAGCCCGGCCGCCTTCGCCAGCGCGTCCACGGTGCGCTCGCCCTGGGCCAGCACGTCCAGCAGCTCCAGACGCTTCCCGCTGGCCAACGCCTTCCCGCTGGCCGCGAACGCGTCGTAGAGCCGCGCCCTCGACGCGGTCCTCGTCTCCTCCGGCACGTCATCCTCCATAGATCCATGGATTACTGTAGGCCAGGCTCCGGGGCGTGACCAGCCCCTCACCCCCCGGGCGGCCGGGGAGCGCCGGGGCGCGCGGCGGCGCGGGCGGGCCGCGGCGTACGTACCGGAGGTGGCGGCCCTCGCCGCGGTGCCCGCCGGGGCAGGCCCGGGGGCCGGGCCGATCCGGCCGAGCCGACGGGCGGGGCGAACTCGCCGACCCGTTCGCCTCCGCCCCGCTCGCAGCGCGCCTCCGCTTCGCTCGCAGTCCGCCTCCGCTCCGCTTGCGCCGCCCGGAATACCGGGTTTCGGTGGAGGGAATCCTTCGGTGGCTTTGGGAGCTGCGATGTCGCTGTCCTCCATGGGCTTCGGTCCGTCCGACCCGTTCGGTGAGTTGCTGGGCCGGTTCTTCGGCATGTCACCGGGGTCCTCGCCGCCGGCGGTGCAGCGGGTGCCGGTGGGGCGGCTGCTGTCGCAGTCCTCGCGGGAACTGCTGCGGCTGGCGGCCGAGCGGGCGGCCGGGGACGGGGCCACCGACCTGGACACGGAGCACCTGCTCTGGGCGGCGACCCGGGTGGAGCCCTCCCGGGGGCTGCTGGCGCAGGCCGGGGTGGACCCGGACGGGCTGGCCACGCGGGTGGCCGAGGTGCTGCCCCGGGAGTCGGCCGAACCGTCGGCCGAGCCGGGGCTGACCCCGGCGGCGAAGCGGACCCTGGCGGAGGCGTACGCGCGCTCGCAGGCCGCGGGGGCCTCGTACATCGGGCCGGAACACCTGCTGGGCGCCCTGGTGGAGGACGGGCAGACCGGGGCGGCGCGGCTGCTCACGGCACAGGGCGAGGACGTGAACCGGCTGGAAGGGCTGACCGGCGCGCCCCAGCGGGGGCCCGGCCGCGACCAGGCCGGCGAACGCGGCGAGGCGGCGACGACGCTGGAGGAGTTCGGCCGGGACCTGACGGCCGAGGCGCGGGCCGGCCGGCTCGACCCGGTGGTCGGCCGGGCGGAGGAGATCGAGCAGACGGTCGAGATCCTGTCCCGGCGCTCCAAGAACAACCCGGTCCTGATCGGCGAACCCGGCGTCGGCAAGACGGCGATCGTGGAGGGTCTGGCGCAGCGCGTCGTCGCCGGCGAGGTCCCGGACACCCTGAAGGACCGCCGGGTGATCGCGCTGGACCTGTCCGCGATGGTGGCAGGCGCCCAGTACCGGGGCCAGTTCGAGGAGCGGCTGAAGAAGGTCATCGAGGAGGTCCGGCGGGCCCGCGGCGAGATCATGCTCTTCATCGACGAACTGCACACCGTCGTCGGCGCCGGGGCCACCGGCGAGGGCGCGATGGACGCGGGCAACATGCTCAAACCGGCCCTCGCCCGGGGCGAGTTGCGCGTCGTCGGCGCGACCACCATCGACGAGTACCGCAGGTACGTCGAGAAGGACGCGGCCCTGGAACGCCGCTTCCAGCCGGTGATGGTGCCGGAGCCGTCGGTCGAGGAGACGGTGCAGATCCTGGAGGGGCTGCGGGACGCCTACGAGGCCCACCACCAGGTGCGGTTCGCCGACGGGGCGCTGGCCGCGGCGGCGGAGCTGTCCGACCGGTACGTCAGCGACCGCTTCCTGCCCGACAAGGCCATCGACGTGATGGACCAGGCGGGCGCGCGGGTGCGCCTGCGCAGCGCCGGCCGGTCCACCGAGGTCGTCGGCCGCGAGGACCGGATCGCCCGGCTGCGGCGGGAGCAGGAGGCCGCGGTGGCCGCCGAGGACTACGGCGAGGCGGCCCGGCTGAAGCAGGAGATCGCCGAGGTGGAGGGCGAACTGGCCGGCATCGAGGAGCGCCGCGAGGGCGTCGTGTCGGTGACCGCGGCCGACATCGCCGACGTGATCTCACGGCGGACGGGCATCCCCGTCTCCCAGTTGACCGCCAGTGAGAAGGAGCGGCTGCTGCGGCTGGAGGAGGAGATGCACTCCCGGATCGTGGGCCAGGACGAGGCCGTGTCCGCGGTGTCGCGGGCCGTGCGCCGCAGCCGCGCCGGGATGGGCGACCCGGACCGCCCGGTGGGCTCGTTCCTCTTCCTCGGCCCCACCGGGGTCGGCAAGACCGAGCTGGCCAAGACCCTCGCCGAGCTGCTGTTCGGGGACGAGGACCGCATGGTCCGCTTCGACATGAGCGAGTTCCAGGAGAAGCACACGGTGGCCCGCCTGGTCGGGGCGCCACCCGGGTACGTCGGGTACGAGGAGGCCGGGCAGCTCACCGAGAAGGTGCGCCGGCAGCCGTACAGCGTGGTCCTCTTCGACGAGATCGAGAAGGCCCACCCGGACGTCTTCAACACGCTGCTGCAGATCCTCGACGACGGCCGCCTGACCGACGGACAGGGCCGCACCGTCGACTTCCGGCACTGCGTGGTCGTCATGACGTCGAACATCGGCGCGCACCGCATCCTCGACCGGCACGGCGACGTCTCCGACCTCGGGGACACGCTGATGCGGGAGTTGCGGGACCGGTTCCCGCCGGAGTTTCTCAACCGCATCGACGACATCATCGTCTTCCACGGGCTGACCGAGGCCGACCTCGGCCGGATCGTCGACCACCTCCTCGCCCACAGCGAGCGCCGCGTCCACGCCCAGGGCCTCACCCTGGAGGTCACCGACGCCGCGCGCCGGCTGCTGGCCGCCCACGGCCATCAGCCGGAGTTCGGTGCCCGCCCGCTGCGCCGGACCATCCAGACCGAGCTGGACAACCGCGTCGCCGACCTCCTCCTGGCCGGCGAGGCCGACCCCGGCGACACCATCGTCGCCGACGTCCTCGACGACTCCCTCCACTGCACCGTCAGGAAGGGCACGGCACCGGACGAGGACGCCTCCGCGGCGTAGCGCACCGGTCCGTCCCGCATCCGACGAGCCCCACCGACCCCCCCCGGGAGCGACCATGACCGGTGATCCGGAACCGATCGGCGCCGAGGCCCGCCGGGCGCTCGAGAAGGAGCTGGCCCGCCTCACGGCCGAGCGCGACACGGTGGCGGCGACCCTCGCCGGCGCCGACAACACGGGCGACGCGGCCGACCAGGCCGACGAACTCCAGCGCGCCGACACCCTGCAACGGCTCGACAACCGCATCCGGGACCTCGACGTGCGGCTGCGCCAGGCCGCCGACGCGGGGCCGCCGTCCGAGACGGTGATCGGCGTCGGCACGACCGTCACGGTGCGCTTCGGCGACGGCGCCGAACAGACCGTGCACATCGGCGAGGTCGCCGACGCGCTCGACCAGAACCTCGTCACCTCCGACAGCCCCCTCGGCCGTGCCCTGCTCGGCCACCACGCAGGGGACGAGGTCGCCTACGACGCCCCGGACGGCCACACGACCGCCAGGATCGTGTCGCTGGGCTGAGCCCGCCTGGTGAGCACCTGACCGGCTGACCGGCCCGGTGCCCACCAGACCGGTCGCAGGCCGGTCAGGTGCCCAGGAGGGCGCGCATGCCCGCGAGTTCCTCGTCGTCGGTGTCGCGGCGGACCCGCTGCCCGCACGAGGTCACGAGCCGTGCGAAGTCGACGGCCGCGGCGGTGACGCGGTCGGCCAGCGCGGAGCCCGCCGAGGCCGTCCCGAAGTCCTCGGTGGCGGCGTACACGCCGCGCGGGGAGACGATGGCGTGCAGGTAGGAGAACATCGGCCGCAGGGCGTGCTCCAGGACCAGGGAGTGCCGTTCGGTGCCGCCGGTGGCGGCGATGAGGACCGGCATGTCCGACAGGGTCTCCTCGGGCAGCACGTCGAAGAAGGACTTGAACAGCCCGCTGAAGGACGCGTTGAAGGCCGGGGTCACGGCGATCACCGCGTCCGCCGCGCCGAGCGTCTCGAAGGCATCCTCCAGGGGCTCGGAGGGGAAGCCGGCGAGCATCGCGTCCATGATGTCGTGGCCCAGCGGCCGCAGTTCCAGCACCGTGGCCTCCACCGGGACGCCGGCCGACTCCAGTTCCGCGCGCACGGCGGCGTCCAGCCGGTCGGCGAGCAGGCGGGTCGAGGACGGCCGGCGCAGACCGCTGCTGAGCGTGACCAGGTTCGTCATGGCGAGGTCAGTCCTTCGGGTCGGAGTCCGGTCCTGCCGTGCCGCGCACCCCGGGGGCGCTCCGCTCCCGCAGCAGCGCGTGCGTCGGCGCGGGCGGTACGTCGGCGGGCCTGCCGACCGCGAACTCCTCACGGAGCACGGGGACGACCTCCTCGCCGAGCAGGTCGAGCTGTTCCAGGACGGTCTTCAGCGGCAGCCCGGCGTGGTCGATCAGGAAGAGCTGGCGCTGGTAGTCGCCGGCGTACTCCCGGAAGCCCAGGGTGCGTTCGACGACCTGCGCCGGGGAGCCGACCGTCAGGGGCGTGAGCGCGCTGAAGTCCTCCAGCGACGGCCCGTGCCCGTACACCGGCGCGTTGTCGAAGTACGGGCGGAACTCGTTCACCGCGTCCTGGCTGTTGTGCCGCATGAAGACCTGCCCGCCGAGACCCACGACGGCCTGCCGGGCGCTGCCGTGCCCGTAGTGCTCGAAGCGCTGCCGGTACAGCTCCACCAGGCGCTGGGTGTGGGAGGCGGGCCAGAAGATGTGGTTGGCGAAGAATCCGTCCCCGAAGTGGGCCGCCAGTTCGGCGACCGCCGGGGTGCGGATGGAGGCGTGCCACACGAAGGGCGGGATGTCGTCCAACGGGCGCGGGGCGAGCGTGAACCCCTGGAGCGGGCTCCTGAACGTCCCCTCCCAGTCGACGACCTCCTCGCGCCACAGCCTGCGCAGCAGCCCGTAGTTCTCGACGGTCAGCGGCATCGCCTGGCGGATGTCCTGCCCGAACCACGGGTAGACGGGGCCGGTGTTGCCGCGGCCCAGCATCAGGTCGGCGCGTCCGCCCGACAGGTGCTGGAGCACCGAGAAGTCCTCCGCGATCTTCACCGGGTCGTTGGTGGTGATCAGCGTCGTGGAGGTGGACAGCACGAGCCGCTCGGTCAGCGCGGCGATGTGGCCGAGCAGGGTGGTCGGCGAGGACGGGACGAACGGCGGGTTGTGGTGCTCGCCGGTGGCGAAGACGTCCAGGCCGACCTCCTCGGCCTTCCGCGCGATGGCCACGGTGTCCGAGATGCGCCGCGCCTCGCTGGGCGTGGTGCCCGTGGTGGGATCGGTGGTCACGTCACCGACGGTGAACACGCCGAACTGCATTGCGGGTGCCGTGCTGGATGCCATGAGGGGTCTCTCCCGATCGCACGAGCGACCGCGCCGCCCGCTCCGTCCGGACGCCGCGCTTCCTCCCCCGGGCGCCCTCCCCGTCGATGTCGTCCCGGTGGTGCCGCCCCCCGGCCACCGTCCCGCGCCGGGTGCGGTCCCGCAACCGCGCGGGCACGGGGCCGGGCGGGCGGCGGGAGACCGCTCGGGCCGCGTACGGCACGGTGCCCGACCAGGGCGTTCCCTCTCGGATCGAGACTTTCCGCCGACGGCACTAGCCTGGCCGAAGAGGGAGATTCGGGGCATGCCGCCCCTGCCGGGGCACGTGCACCGGCCCCTCGTCCCAGTCCTGGTCACAGCACCGGTAGTCGACGCGACGCGGGAGGAACCATGCCCGACCCCGAGCAGGACCCGAACCGGCAGGAAGGCCCGGCCGACGGTGGTGCGGCGGGTACGCCCGGTGTTCATGACGGTGGTGCCGATGGTGGGGCGGAGGGGCCGGCGGACGGTGGTGCGGCGGGTACGCCCGGTGTTCACGATGGTGGTGCCGATGGTGGGGCGGAGGGGCCGGCGGACGGTGGTGCGGCGGGTACGCCCGGTGTTCACGATGGTGGTGCCGATGGTGGGGCGGAGGGGCCGGCCGACGGTGGTGCGGCGGGTACGCCCGGTGTTCACGATGGTGGTGCCGATGGTGGGGCGGAGGGGCCGGCCGACGGTGGTGCGGCGGGTACGCCCGGCGTCCACGACGGCGGAGCCGACGGCAGCGCCGACGACGCACCCGGCAACCGCTCTTGACGTCCCCGCCCCACCCGGCGGACCCCGGCACCACCACGGACGCCGGGGTCCTGCGGGACCGTCTGACCCACCGGCCCCGCGAGGAGTTCGCCCGCGAGATCTGGGGACGCACCGCCCTGCTCACCCGCCGCGCGAGCGACTTCGGCGACCTCTTCTCCGCCCGCGCCGTGGACGAACTGATCGCGCGCCGCGGACTGCGCGCCCCCTTCCTCCGCGTCGCCAAGGACGGAGCCACCCTCCCCGAGGCGTCCTACACCTCCCCGGCCGGCGTCGGCGCGACCATCGCCGACCAGCTCGACGACACCCTGCTCTGGCGGGAGTTCGCCGACGGCGCCACCCTGGTCCTCCAGGCCCTGCACCGCACCTGGGACCCCGTCGCCGGCCTCGTCCGCACGCTCGGCGCCGAACTGGGCCACCCCGTACAGGCCAACGCGTACGTCACCCCGCCGCGGAACCGCGGCTTCGACAACCACTACGACGTCCACGACGTCTTCGTCCTCCAGATCGAGGGCACCAAACGCTGGCTCGTCCGCCGGCCCGTCCACCCCGGCCCGCTGCGCGACGAACCCTGGACCGAGCACCGCGGCGCCGTCGCCGAGGCCGCGCAGGGCCCGCCCGACATCGACGCCGTACTGGAGCCCGGCGACGTCCTCTACCTGCCCCGGGGATGGCTGCACGCCGCCCGCGCCCGGGGCGAGGTCTCCCTGCACCTGACCCTCGGCGTCCACGCCTGGACCCGCCACGCCCTCGCCGAGCACCTGGCGCACGCGGCGCTCGCGGAACTGCGCGACGACCCCTGGGCGCGCGGCACGCTCCCCCTCGGCGTCGACGACCCCGCCGACGAGACCGCCGCGGTCCGCGAACGCCTCGCCGCGGCCGTCGCGCGGGCCGACCCCGCCCCGCCGTTCCACCGCGCCCGCCGGCGGCAGGCACGCCCGGCGCCGCTCGGCCCGCTGGCCCAGCTCGCCGCCGTCGACGCCCTCGGCCCCGCGTCGCCGGTCCGGCTCCGCGCGGCCCTGGAAGCCCGCCTGGACGGTACGCGGCTGGCCACCCGGGTCGGCTGGCTCGACTTCCCGCAGGACGACATCCCCGCCGTCACCCGGCTGCTGGACGGCGCGGTCCACGCCGCGGGCGACCTCGGCCTCCCGCTCGCCGCCCGGCTGCTGCGCGCGGGTGTCCTGGTCCCGGCACCCGGCGAGCCGCCCCGGTGACGGCGGAGCGCCGCTTCTTCTGCGCCGACGCCGCCGAGGCCCGGGGCGACCCGCTCCTCGGCACGGCACCGTACGGCGTGGTCTGGGTGCTCCTGGAGTACCGGGGAGGCTGGCCCGCCGACGGCTTCGACGGACTCGGCCTGGACCCGGGCGCCAAGGCCCTGCTCTACTCCGCCGCGCAGGCGGTGCGGGCCCGCATCCTGCTGGTCAGACGCCACGGACGGGAACGGCCGGACCGCCCGGCGGGACCCCGCCGCTGGGCGGTCCTGCACCACGACCGCTCCGGCGCTCACCGCCAGCGGTGGGGCACGTGGCACGGCGACGAGGACCTGGCGCGGGTCGCCGGGGCACTGGAGCGGCCCGGCGAACTCGGCCACCCGCCCGTCGTCCTGGTCTGCGCCCACGGCCGGCACGACGCCTGCTGTGCCGTACGGGGCCGGCCCGTGGTGCGCGCGCTGAGCGAACGGTGGCCGGACCTGGTCTGGGAGTGCACCCACATCGGCGGTGACCGGTTCGCCGCCAACGTCGTCGTCGCACCCGACGGCACCTACTACGGGCGCCTCGACGCCCGCTCCTGCCTCGCCGTGGTCGACGCGCACCTGGCCGGCCGCATCGGCCCCGACCACCTGCGCGGCTACACCGACCTGCCCCCGCCCCACCAGGCCGCCGTCACCGCCGTGCTCCGCCGCTTCGGCCCCGCCGGACGGCACGACTACGCCGTCACCGCCACCACCCGCGTCGGCGACCACTGGCGGGTCCGCGTCACCGGCAGCCCGCCCCGCCCGGCCGCCGTCGACGTCGAGGTGCGCGCCCACCGCACGCCTGCGCACCGGCTGACCTGCAACGGCCCGGCGAAGAGCACGGCCGTCGTCTACGAGGTCGTGTCGCTCGGCGTCCCCTGACCCACCGGGGCCGGGCCGGGGCTACGCGCCGGCCACCTCGGCCGCCGTCCCCCCCCCATGCGCCCCAGCCCGGTCCCGCGCTCGGGGACCGCCGCGTACGGGACCTCGGGCCGGAGGGCCAACCGGGCACCCCCGCCGGAACGGCACCGGCCGCCCGCCCCGCCCCGGCCCGGCAGGGCCGTTCCCGCCGGGCCGGTCAGCGGGTCGGGGCCCCGTGGGCGGGGGCCGGGGCGGCGGACTCGTCCAGGGAGACGGTCCAGGAGGCGACCTGGGTGCGCGAGGCGAAGCCGAGCTTGTTCAGGATGCGCTCCACGTGCCCGTCGACCGTCCGGGTCGAGATCACCAGGGTCTCGGCGATGGCCCGGTTGCTCAGCCCCGTGGCGATCAGCCGCGCGACCTCCAGCTCCCGGTCGGTGAGCGGGCAGCTCCGGGCGATCCGGGGCACGGCGGAGGGCTTGGCGGCGGCGGCCGTCTCCAGGGCCAGTTCGATCGCCTCCGACTGGGTCAGACGGGCCAGGCGCCGGGTCACCTCGTCGACCCGCTCGGTGCCCAGCGCCTCGGCGACCTGGCGGGCCATGCGCCGGGACTCGGCGGTGATGTGCGGGCCGAAGGCGTCGACGGAGGTGCCGAGCCGGTGCCACACCGCGCCCGCGGCGGCCCCGAGCAGCGCGGCGTTGTCCGCGTGCCCGTTGGACATGGCGATCCACGAGGTCAGCTCCAGCACCAGGGCGGTGCACACGCCGTCGGTGAAGTCGCGCTGGATCTCCAGCGCCGCCGTCGCGGCCCGTTTGGCGGCCGGCATGTCGCCCGCGCGCCAGTGCTGGAGGCCGCTGATCCACAGGGCGTAGGCGTGGTTCCAGCGCTCGCCGTGCCGGGTGCTCACGGCGAGCACCTCCCGGCAGGTCTCCAGGGCGTTGCCGGCCGGCTCCTGGAAGTTGCGCGCCATGGCGAGCTGGAACTGCGCGGTGAGCACCGCCGCGGTGCTGCCGAGGGCCCGGTGCCCGTCCACCGCCCGGTGGTACAGCTCGATCGCGGCGGGCAGGTTGCCGCTGAAGAGGTGGTACAGGGCACGCCAGTTGGCCGCGTGCGCGCTCAGCTCGGGGTCGTCCAGCACCCGGGCCACGTGCTCCAGTTCCGCGAGCCGGGCCGCGGCGGCCTCCCGGTCGCCCTGGAGCAGCGTCGCCCAGACCGCCACCCAGAGCACCGAACCCCGCTCGACGGTGTCGCCGTCCAGCACGCTGAGGATGCGGTCCAGCCAGCGGCGCCCCTCGCTGAGCGAGCCGCCGACGATCCAGTGGTAGCAGAGCAGCGCGGCGAGCCGGCCGCCCGCGGGGCGCTCCCCGGGCGTGGCGAGGGACCACTCCAGCGCGGCGAGCAGGTTGGTGTGGTCCCGGCGCATCGCGGCGAGCATCTCGTGCTGCCCGGGGCCGCACCAGTCCTCGACCATCGCGCGGGCCCGGTGCAGGTAGTGGTCGCGCATCCGGCGGCGCAGCACCGGCAGCCCGCCGAGCCGGCCCAGCCGTTCGGCGCCGTACTCGCGTACGGTCATGAGCTGCCGGTAGCGGACCTGCTCGCCGGAGTGGTCGGCGATCACGATCGACTTGGCGACCAGGCGGTCGAGGACGTCGACGACGCGCTCGGCGGCGAGGTCCCCGTAGCCGCAGACCTCCTCCACCGCCCGCAGGTCGCAGCCGCCCGGGAAGACCGACATGCGCGCCCACAACAGGCGTTCGTCGTCGGAGCACAGCTCGTGGCTCCAGTCGATCAGCGCGCGGAGCGTCTGCTGCCGGGGGCGGGCCACGCGGCTGCCGCCGGTGAGCAGGTCGAAACGGTGGTCCAGCCGCTCGACGACCTGCCCGACGGAGAGCGTCCGCAGGCGGATGGCGGCCAGTTCGATGGCGAGGGGCATCCCGTCGAGCCGTTCGCACAGTTGCCGGACGGCGGCGCGGTTGGCGTCGGTGACGGCGAAGTCGGGGGCGACGCTGCGCGCCCGGTCGGCCAGCAACTGGACGGCCTCGCTGTGGTCGACGCTCGCCGCGTCGTGCGCCTGGTCGGCGGTGGGCACCGACAGCGGCGGGATCACGGTGACCAGCTCGCCCGCGATGCCGAGCGGTTCGCGGCTGGTGGCGAGGACGCGCAGGCCGGGTGCCGTCTCCAGGAGTTCGGCGAGGAGTTGGGCGGTGGCCGGCAGCACGTGTTCGCAGTTGTCCACGACCAGCAGCACCTGCTGGTTCCGTACGTGGTCGACGAGTTGCTGGGTCGCCGAGCGGTTCGACTGGTCCAGCACGGCCAGCGCCGAGGTGAAGGCGGAGGCCACCTCGCGCGGGTCGTCGAGGCTGGCGAGCTGGATGACCTGGGTGCCGTCCCGGAACGCCTTGCGGACCCGGTCGGCGGCCACCAGGGCGAGCCGGGTCTTGCCGATGCCGCCGGGACCGGTGAGCGTGACGAGCCGCGAGGCCGACAGGTTCCGGCGCACGTCGGCGATCTCCTGCCGCCGGCCCACGAAACTGGTGAGGCCGCCGGCGCCGACCAGACAACCGCGTCCACTCTCGTCGTGCATCGTCTTCGATGTCCTTGCTTCGGGCCGTTGCGCTGGCTCCGACGCTATGCCGAAGGCCCCGCCCTGCCAAGGTCGCGTACCCGACCGAAAGGGCGTTTCCCCCGGTCAGCGCCATGATCCATAGCCCCGTGACCTCGGCCCATATCGCCTGCGACTCAATTCGCGCACCTGTGCGAATACGGGGGTACCCGCGAGTGCGGAGGGGGTAGCCAAGGGGGCCATCTCACCCGAGACCGGGACCGGGCCCGTGTCCAGGCTTCTGTCACCACGAACGCGGTCCGGTGCCGTGGCGGGCATGCCACCGGACCGCGTGCCACATCTCCGACAGGCAGGAGCGGGGCAATGACCCATCCGAGGACGAGCCGCCCGGCGCGGGCGTACGGCATACGCCGCACCGGCCTCCCCCCGGTGCCCACCCGGCACCGCACCCGGCGGACGCGGGGCACGCCCCTCGCGTCCGGAGGCACCCCGAGGCGGGCCACGTGAACCAGCGCCGCCTGCGGGACGCCTTCGGCCGCTTCGCCACCGGCGTCACCGTCGTCACCTGCGCCACCTCGGACGGCGGACGGCACGGCGCCACCGTCAACGCCTTCACCGCCGTCTCCCTGGAACCGGCCCTGTGTCAGGTCACCCTCACCCGGCAGTCCAAGGCGTGCAGCTACCTGGCGGACACGCCGTTCGCGGTGAACATCCTCGCCGCCGACCAGATCGACACGGCCTGGCACTTCGCGGGGCGGCCCGCGCACCCCGAGCCGGAGTGGTCCGACGGCCCCCTCGGCCCCGTGCTGACGGGCGCCGCCGCGACCCTCTCCTGCCGCCCCTGGCGCACCTACGACGGCGGCGACCACCTGATCGTCATCGGCGAGGTGGCCGAGGCCGAGATCACCGACCTGGAACCGCTGCTGTTCCACGCCGGAACCTTCCGCCACCTGGGCCGGCGCGACGCGAGTACCCACTGGGGCGCCTGCCTGGACAGCCCCGAGAGCGGCTGGTTCACCGGCGCCCCCGCCTTCACCACGATGCACGCGGACCGGGCCACGAACCGCGCCTCCTGATCCCCGTCCACCCATCCCGACACCAGCGAGGAACCACATGACCTCCCCCGACCCCCGCACCGAGGCCGCCCCGCCCGCGGCGGACGCCCCCGTGTCCCGCCCCCTGACCGGCGACGAGTACATCGAGTCCATCCGCGACGGACGGGAGGTGTGGGTCTACGGCGAGAGGGTCAAGGACGTCACCGAGCACCCGGCGTTCCGCAACTCGGTGCGCATGACCGCGCGGCTGTACGACGCCCTGCACGACCCGGCGAAGCAGCCGGTGCTCACCGTGCCCACGGACACCGGCAGCAACGGCTTCACCCACCCCTTCTTCCGCACCCCGCGCAGCCGCGAGGACCTGGTCGCCGACCGCGACGCCATCGCCGAGTGGGCCAGGATGACCTACGGCTGGATGGGCCGCAGCCCCGACTACAAGGCCGCCTTCCTCGGCACCCTCGGCGCCGACAGCGACTTCTACCAGCCCTTCGGCGACAACGCCCGGCGCTGGTACACGGAGTCGCAGGAGAAGGTCCTCTACTGGAACCACGCGATCATCAACCCGCCGGTGGACCGCGACCGCAACCCGGACGAGGTCAAGGACATCTTCGTCCACGTCGAGGACGAGCGCGACGACGGCCTGGTCATCAGCGGCGCCAAGGTGGTCGCCACCGGCTCGGCCATCACGCACTACAACTTCATCGCGCACTACGGACTCCCCATCAAGAAGAAGGAGTTCGCGCTCGTCTGCACCGTCCCGATGGGCGCGCCCGGCATGAAGCTGATCAGCCGGCACTCCTACGCGATGAACGCCGACGTCATGGGCAGCCCGTTCGACTACCCGCTGTCCAGCCGCTTCGACGAGAACGACACCATCTTCATCCTCGACAAGGTGAAGATCCCCTGGGAGAACGTCTTCATCTACGGCGACGCCGAGAAGGCCAGCACGTTCTTCCCCGGCTCCGGCTTCCTGCACCGTTTCACCTTCCACGGGTGCACCCGCCTCGCGGTCAAGCTCGACTTCATCGCCGGCCTGCTGATGAAGGGCGTGGAGGTCACCGGCACGAAGGACTTCCGCGGCATCCAGACCCGGGTCGGCGAGGTCATCGCCTGGCGCAACCTCTTCTGGGGCCTGACCGACGCCATGGCGAACAACCCGGACTCCTGGAAGAACGGCGCCTTCCTGCCGAAGCTCGACTACGGGCTCGCCTACCGCTGGTTCATGACCCTGGGCTACCCCAGGATCAAGGAAATCATCATGCAGGACCTGGGCAGCGGACTGATCTACCTCAACTCCAACGCCAAGGACTTCTCCGTCCCCGAGATCCGCCCGTACCTCGACAAGTACGTGCGCGGCTCCAACGGCTACGACTCGGTCGAGCGGGTCAAGCTGATGAAGCTGATCTGGGACTCCATCGGCAGCGAGTTCGGCGGCCGGCACGAGCTGTACGAGCGCAACTACTCGGGCAACCACGAGCAGGTGCGCGCCGAGATGCTCTTCACCGCCCAGGCGTCCGGCACCGCCGACGCCATGAAGGGCTTCGCCGAGCAGTGCATGGCGGAGTACGACCTCGACGGCTGGACCGTGCCGGACCTGATCAACCCGGACGACGTGAGCATCCACCGCCGCTGACGCCGCCGCCCTCCCGGGCCGGGGCGGTGCCGCACACCGCCCCGGCCGTCCGCCGCCCCCCGGGGCGGCCTGTTCCTGGAGCCGCACGATGACCGTACGAACGAGCCCGGCCCGCGCGGGCGCCCCGGCCACCGGCCCGGCGCCGGGCGCGGTGTGGACGGGACTGGGCGACGTCCCGTCCGACTGGCCGGGGTGCGCCGTGACCATGGGTGTCTTCGACGGGTTCCACCGCGGTCACACCGCGCTGGTCCGGCGGGTGCGCGAGCGGGCTGCCGAGCACGGGCTGCCGTCCGTGCTGCTCACCTTCGACCCGCACCCCCTCACCGTGACCCGTCCGGACCGCGCCCCGCGGCAGCTCACCTCCCTGGAGGAACGGGTCCGCCTCGCCCACGCACTGGGCGTCGACGCGGTGCTCGTGCTGCCGTTCACCACGGCGCTGGCCGCCGTGCCGGCCGGCGAGTTCGCCGACCGGGTCCTCGCCGCCGGGCTCGGGGCGCGGGCCGTGGTCGTCGGCGAGAACTTCCGCTTCGGCAGGGGCGGGGAGGGCGACACCGTCCTGCTGGGGCGCCGGGGCCGGCGGCTCGGCTTCACCGTGGACGCGGTGCCGCTCGTGGCCCGCGACGGGCACACCTGCTCCTCCACCCTGATCCGCAGCCGGCTGGCGGCGGGTGATCTCCGCGCCGTCGAGGAACTGCTGGGCCGCCCCTGGTGAGGGTCCCTGCAGCGACGCCCCGCGCCCCGGACCACAGCGGTCCGGGGCGCGGGGCGTCGGCGTGCGTGCGGCCCGGCGGGCCGGCCGCGGTCACCGGAAGTGGGCGGTGAGGACGGCGTCCAGGGCCTCGGGCCGCTCGACGGCGAGGTGGCCGCAGTCGACGATCTCCAGGGCGGCGCGCGGGATGGAGCCGGCCAGTTCCCGGGCGTGCTCCGGCGGGGTCGCCGTGTCCGCGCCGCCGCCGACCACCAGTGTGGGCGCGGTGATCCGGCCCAGGTCGGGCCGCAGGTCCAGCACGGCGAGCGCGTCGCAGCAGGCCGCGTACCCCGCCGGGTCGGCCTCGGCGAGCGTGCCGAGCAGCCGGCGTCCGAAGGCGGTGTCCGCGGTGGCCGCGTCGGCGAACCAGCGCTCGGGGCTGGTGGCCAGCAGGGGCGCGGTGCCCTCGCGCCGGACGAGGTCCGCCCGCAGGAGCCAGGGCGCGGCCGGTCCGAAGTGGGCGGAGGAGCAGACGAGGGCGAGCGAGGCGACCCGCTCGGGGTGGAAGGCCGCGAGGTGGGCGCCGAGCGCCCCGCCGAGCGAGATGCCCGCGTAGTGGAAGCGGTCCCAGCCCTGCGCGTCCGCGAGGCGGAGCACGAGCGCGGCCAGGTCCCGGGCCGTCGTCCGGCCGGGCGCGGGATCGGGCAGGGCGGCGGTGGGGGAGCCGCCGTGGCCGGGCAGGTCGAAGCGCAGCACGCGGAACGTACGCGCCAGGGAGGCGAGTTGGGGCTCCCAGACCGCCGACGAGGTGCCCAGGGAGGGGCCGAGGATCAGCGGCGGCGCGTCGACGGGACCGGCCAGGTCGTGGTGGAGCGGGGGAGCGGGGGACACGGCTCTCCTGGTACGGGACGGAAGGTGGGGAGGAACGGGGAGGGAACGCGGCGGGACGGGGCGGTACCGGGGTGTGCCGACGCCGACGCCGACGCCGACGCCGACGCCGACGCCGACGCCGATGCCGAGGACGGGGTGGCCGTCCTCGGCATCGATGGGCGCGGTGTGCGGTTCAGCGGCTCACGCCGCGGGGTCGCCGGCGGCCAGGTCCGAGGGGTGCTGGGCCAGCGGGGTGACCTCGATCCGCATGTAGGGGAAGAGCGGGAGCTGCCACAGGAGGGCGTGCAGCGCCTCGTTGTCGGCCACGTCGAAGACGCTGATGTTGGCGTACTGCCCGACGCAGCGCCAGATGTGCACCCACTGTCCGGACTTCTGGAGTTCCCGGCAGTACGCCTTCTCGCGGGCCACCAGGTCCTGCCTGACCCCGGGGTCGAGGTCACGCGGGATGTCGACGTCCATGCGCACGGCGAAGAGCACGGCCGATCACGCCTTGTCGAGGGCGAAGTCGTACGTGACCTCGCGGCCCGTGCCGTCGGCGACCGGGGTCGGGTCGAGGATCAGCTCGGGCTTGACGGCGGAGGCGATGTCGTCGCCCACGTACTCGCCGCCGCGGAAGTAGAGCTGCGTCGTGATGAGCCGGTGGCCCGGTGCCGAGACCTTCAGGTGCAGGTGGGCGGGGCGCCACGAGTGCCAGCCGGCCGCCTGGATGAGGCTACCGCAGGCGCCGTCGGTGGGGATCTGGTAGGGGGCGGGCTGGATCGTGTGGATCCGGAAGTGGCCGGTGGCGTCGACCGGGACCGTGCCGCGCAGGTTCCACTCGGGCAGGTTCGGCGCGAACTGGGAGTAGTACCCCTGGTCGTCCGCCTGCCAGATCTCGACCTTGGCGTCCGGCAGCGGCCTGCCGTCCACGGCGGTGACCTGGCCCTGGAAGAGCAGCGGGGTGCCCGCCTCGTCCTCGCGCATCGGCAGGGTGGCGGCGTCGCCGGGCAGCTCGGGCGCGTCCGGCACGTAGTACGGGCCCTCGATGGTGCCCTTGGT
This sequence comes from Streptomyces sp. SCSIO 75703, assembly GCF_036607905.1. NCBI lineage: Bacteria > Bacillati > Actinomycetota > Actinomycetes > Kitasatosporales > Streptomycetaceae > Streptomyces > Streptomyces sediminicola. The sequence continues at coordinate 1,484,056 of NZ_CP144555.1, read as the reverse complement.
GCCCTCGCGGGAGTCGTTGGCGACCTCCTCGACGACGTGCTCCAGCCACACGTCGAGGAAGAGCGGCCACTCGCCGTCCTCGCCGACCCGGATGAGCCAGGACTTGAGGGCGTCGTACTCCGCGTAGGTGAGCTGGTGGCGGCGGATGATGTCGTGGGCCGCGGTGAGGAGTTCCGTGACGAGGGTGTCGACGCGCCCGGTGCCGGTGGCGGCCGTCTCCTCGCGCCGCTTGGTGCGGAAGCGCTCGGTGGCGGCGGCTCCGGAGGCGGCGGCCGTGGCCTGCTCGGTGATGATGTCGCTCATGATCGTCCCGTCTTCTGAGAGGTGGGTCAGCGGTCCTGGCGGTAGCGCGCCAGCTTGTCGGGGTCGATGTCGATGCCGAGGCCGGCGCCCTCGCGGACCCGCAGGGAGCCGTTCTCGATGGACAGCGGCTCGGTGAGGAGGTCGTCTGTCATACCGAGGAAGTTGGAGAGTTCGCCCGCGTGGCGGGAGCTGGCCCGGTGGGCCGCGCCGAAGGCGGCCGAGCACAACGAGCCGATCTGGCCGTCGATCTGATTGCCCATCACGACTTCGACGCCCAGGCCCTCGCACTCGTGCAGGATGCGCTGGGAGGCGGTGAAACCGGTGCGGGCGGTCTTGATGCTGATGGCGGTGGCGGAGCCGCCGAGGAGTTCGCGGGTCACCTCGCCGGTGCGCGTGGCGCTCTCGTCGGCGATGAAGAGCACCGGGCTCTGCGCCACCAGCCAGCGGCGGCCCAGCACGTCGTCGGCGGGGCACAGCTCCTCGGCGAAGGTCAGCCCGAGGTCTTCCATCTCCCGCAGGGCGCGGGCGGACTCGGAGACCGTCCAGCCGCGGTTGCCGTCGATGTACAGCTCCACGTCGGGGCCGAGGGCCTCGCGCAGCGCCCGGCAGGCGGCCACGTCCTCGCGGTAGGGGCGGCGGCCGACCTTCACCTTGAAGGTGGTGACGCCGTACGCCGACCGCATGTACTCGGCTTCGGCGACCATCTCGGCGGCCGGGGCGAAGCCGACCATGTGGCTGACCCGGACGCGGTCGGTGTAGCCGCCGAGCAGCGCGGAGACCGGGAGGCCGGCGGCCTGGCCGAGGATGTCCCACAGGGCCATGTCGAGGGCGGCCTTCGCGGCCGGGTTGCCGACGGTGCGGTCGAGGCGTTCGTGCACCGCCTCGCGTTCCAGCGGGGTCAGCCCGAGGAGCTGCGGCGCGAAGATCTTCTCGATCACCGCGACGATCGACTCCTGCGTCTCGCCGTAGGTGTACGGCCGTGGCGGTGCCTCGGCGGTGCCGACCAGTCCTTCGTCGGTGTGCACCCGGACCAGCACGTGGTCGGCGGTGTGCACCTCGCCGCTGGCGAACTTCAGCGGGCGGGCGTAGGGGATGGCGAAGGGGATGGTCTCCACCTGGACGATCTTCATGCCGGTCCTTCGAGAAACAGGTCGTTCTGCTCCAGCACCGTGAGGAGGCTGTGCAGCAGGGGGGAGTCGTCGTCCTCGCGCCAGGCCAGGGCCAGGGGGATGGACAGTGCGTCCTCGATGTCCTTGCACAGCACGCCCTCGCGGGGTGCGGCACGGATGGAGTCGGGCAGGACGGCGATGCCGAGCCCGGCGGCGACCAGCGCCAGCGCGGCGGAGGTCTCGGTGACCTCGTAGGCGCGGTGCGGGTAGAAACCGCTGGCCAGGCAGGCGCGGACGACGGCGTCGTTGACGACGGAGCCGAGCGTGGCGGCGTACATGATGAAGTCCTCGTGCCGCAGTTCGTCGATCCGCACGGTGTCCGCGCCGGCCAGCCGGTGCCGTTCGGGGACGACGGCGACCAGCGCCTCGTTGTCCAGGGGGCGGTGGGCGATGCCGTCCAGGCGGACCGGCGGCCGGAGGACGCCGATGTCGAGGCGGCGCTCGATCAGCCCCGACTCCTGTGCGGGCGTGAGCATCTCGGTGTGCACCTCCAGCATCACTTGGGGCATCTCGCGCTTCATCAGCCGTGCGAGGGTGGGCAGTTGTCGGTACGCGGCGGACCCGGTCAGGCCGATCCGCAGCACCCCCTCCGCCCCGGCGGCGAAGCGCCCCACCCGGGCGACCGCCTCGTCGACGGCCTTGAGGATGCGCTGCGCGTCGGTGCGGAAGACCTCGCCGGCTCCGGTCAGGGAGACCTGGCGGGTCGTCCGGCGCAGGAGTTCCACGCCCAGCTCCTTCTCCAGCCGGCGGATCGCCTGGGAGAGCGGGGGCTGAGCCATGTGCAACTGTTCCGCGGCCTTGCCGAAATGGCGGGTCTCGGCGACGGCCACGAAATACCGGAGGTGCCTGAGTTCCATCGGGTAGCCCCTTTCCTGTGATCGGGGCCCTCGAATACGCCACAGCGTAGGAGAGGCTCCCATACGGCACAAATACCTGATTGCAGGGTATTGAGACCGCAGGAATATCAATAGGTCTGTGCGGAAACCGCTCCGGGAGCTGCCCCGGCCGGGTGCGCGAGTGGAAGGTCCGCCACCGGGACGGGGAGCGCTCCCGCCGGAGCCGGCGGCCCGCGGAGCCGGGACGGGAGCGGAGGCGGTGGCGGGGCCGGGCCGGGACGGGAGCGGAGGCGGTGGCGGGGCGGGGCCGCTCGGGGGCCCGCCCCGCGCGGGCCGTCAGGGCCGCGTGCCGGTGTCGGCGTCGATGCCGGCCCGCGCCCGGTAGGACCGGACCAGGTCGACCGAGGCCGGGCCCCTCGGGCGGCGGCCCGGCCGGATGTCCACCGCGAACGCCTTGGCCTCCTGGATGTGGGTGTTCGGGTCCAGGGACAGGTGCAGCAGCTCGTTGGCGGCGTCACCGGTGCTGTAGCCGTTCGGGCCCCAGTGGTAGGGCAGCCCGACCTGGTGCAGCCGGCGGCCCTGCACGGTCAGGGAGGCCATCCGGTCGGTGACCAGCACCCGGGCCTCGATCACCGCGCGGGCGCTGACGATCGTCGCCCACCCGGCGTGCTCCAGCCCGCGTTCGGCGGCCAGCTCCGGCGAGACCTCGCAGAAGAACTCCGGCTGCAGTTCGGCGAGGTAGGGCTGCCAGCGGGACATGCCGCCCGCGGTGTGGTGCTCGGTGAGCCGGTACGTGGTCGCCACGTAGGGGAAGACGTCCGAGCCGGGTTCGGTGCCGCTGGGCTGGTAGCGGTTGTCCGGGTGCGGGGGCGGCAGGTGCCGCACCGGGTTGCGCTGCTGCCCGTACAGCCGGTTCGGGAACGGCGAGTCCTGCGGTTCGTAGTGGACGGGCAGCGGGCCGTCGGTGAGCCCGGACGGGGCGTACAGCCACGCCTTGCCGTCCGCCTGCATGACGAACGCGTCCGTCCCGCCCAGCGCCTCGGGCCCCCGCGCGCCAGCGGGCGGGACGTGGCCGGGGGCCTTGCCGGCCGTGAAGTCGGGGGTGTCGTGGCCGGTCCACCTGCCCTGCTCCTCGTCCCACCACACCAGCGACTTGCGGGCGCTCCACGGCCGTCCCTCGGCGTCGGCCGAGGCCCGGTTGTAGAGGATGCGCCGGTTGGCGGGCCAGGCCCAGCCCCACTCCTTCGCCACCCAGTCCTGCTCCTCGCCCGGCCGGCGGCGGGCCGCCTGGTTGACGCCGTCGGCGTACACCCCGCAGTAGATCCAGCAGCCGCACGCCGTGGAGCCGTCGTCGGCGAGCTGCTCGTAGGAGGACAGCGGGTTCCCGTCGGCGTCGTGGCCGTTGATCTCGGCGAGGACGGCCTCGGCGTCCGGTTCGGCGATCGCGCCGTGCGTCGGGTAGTCCCAGGTCAGGTCGAGCAGCGGCCGGTCCATCGGGTCACGGGAGGCGGCGAGCTTCTCCCGCACGAGCCGCCCGAGGTGGTACGTGAACCACAGGTCGCTGCGCGCCTCGCCGGGCGGCGGCACCGCCTGGTGGTGCCATTGCAGGAGCCGCTGGGTGTTGGTGAAGGAACCGTCCTTCTCCGTGTGCGCGGCGGCCGGCAGGAAGAAGACCTCGGTGCCGATGTCCTCGGTGCGCAGCTCGCCCGTCTCGATCTCCGGGCCGTCCTTCCACCAGGTGGCCGACTCGATCAGGGAGAAGTCCCGCACCACGAGCCAGTCCAGGTTGGCCATGCCGAGCCGCTGGAGCTTGGCGTTGGCCGAGCCGACCGCCGGGTTCTCGCCCATCAGGAAGTAGCCCTTGCAGGTGCCCTCCAACTGGGCCATGACCGTCTCGTACGTCGAGTGGGAGCCGGTGAGCCGCGGCAGGTAGTCGAAGCAGAAGTCGTTCTCCTCGGTGGCCGCCGGGCCCCAGTACGCCTTGAGCAGGCTGACCAGGTAGGACCGCATGTTCCCCCAGTAGCCCTTGCGGGCCGCCTCCGCCCGGACGAAGGCGTCCAGGTCCTGCCGCTGGTGCGCGTGCGGCATGGGGATGTAGCCGGGCAGCAGGTTGAACAGGGTCGGGATGTCCGTCGAGCCCTGGATGGAGGCGTGCCCGCGCAGCGCGAGGATGCCGCCGCCGGGCCGGCCGATGTTGCCGAGGAGGCTCTGCAGGACGGAGGCCGCCCGGATGTACTGCACGCCCACCGTGTGCTGCGTCCAGCCGACCGCGTAGGCGAACGCCGTGGTGCGCTCCCGGCCCGAGTTCTCCGTCAACAGCTCGCACACCTGAGCGAAGAGGTCCCGCGGCACTCCGCAGATCTCCTCGACGACCTCGGGCGTGTAGCGGGCGTAGTGGCGTTTGAGGACCTGGAAGACGCAGCGCGGGTGGGTCAGCGTCTCGTCGCGCTCGGGTTCGCCCGCCCCGATGTCGGCGCCGCCGGAGCCGTGCGACTCGCCGCGCGCCGCGTCCGACACGGAACCGATGCCGTCGGTGCGCCGGTCGGGTTCCCGGTCGCGTTCGCCGGAGACGGCCCGCATCCGCGTGCCCTCGTACTGCCAGGTGGCCGTGGAGTAGTGGCGGCCGTCCGGTTCGAGTCCGGAGAACACCCCGTCCAGGTCGTCGGGGCCGCGGTAGTCCTCGCGCAGGACGACGGGCCCGTTGGTGTACGCCACGACGTAGTCGTGGAAGTACCGGCCGCTGGTCAGGACGTGGTTGATCAGCCCGCCGAGGAAGGCGATGTCCGAGCCCGCGCGCAGCGGCACGTGCACGTCGGACAGTGCGCTGGTGCGGGTGAAGCGCGGGTCGATGTGCACCACCTTGGCGCCCCGCGCCTTGGCCTCCATCACCCACTGGAAGCCCACCGGATGGCACTCGGCCATGTTGGAGCCCTGGATGACGACGCAGTCCGCGTTCTGCAGGTCCTGCTGGAAGGTGGTCGCGCCGCCGCGGCCGAACGAGGTTCCCAGACCGGGAACGGTGGAGGAGTGTCAAACACGCGCCTGGTTCTCGATCTGCACGGCTCCCAGCGCGGTGAACAGCTTTTTGATCAGGTAGTTCTCCTCGTTGTCGAGCGTGGCCCCGCCGAGGCTCGCGATGCCCATGGTGCGCCGGGTGCGGGCCGCGTCGACCTCCCACTGCCAGCCCGCGCGCCGGGCCTCGATCACCCGGTCGGCGATCATGTCCATCGCCGTGTCCAGGTCGAGCCGCTCCCACTCGGTGGCGTGCGGGCGCCGGTGGAGGACCTGGTGCTCGCGGGCGCCGCCGGTGGTGAGCTGGAGGGTGGCCGAGCCCTTGGGGCAGAGCCGGCCGCGGGAGATGGGGGAGTCGGGGTCCCCCTCGATCTGGGTGACGCGCTCGTCCTCCACGTAGACGTTCTGGCCGCAGCCCACCGCGCAGTACGGGCAGATCGACTTGACCACCCGGTCGGCGGAGGCGACCCGGGGGGTGAGCCGCGCGCTGGGCCCGCTCTTGGCGGCGGCCCCGCGGCCCAGGGGGTCGGTGCCCTTGAGCTGGCGGTAGACCGGCCAGGAGTCGATCCAGGTGCGTACGCCCATCGCCTCTTCCCCTTCCGCGCCGCCGGTGCCGGTGCACCGCCGTGGTCCGGTACGGCCCTCCGCGTGCCCGTTTCCGGCGGGCCCAGTCCTCCGGCCCGCCGCGGGCGCGACCCGTGCCCTGCCCGCAGTCTGCCGCGACCGGGCGGGGACGGCATCCGCGGCGCGGGTCCCGGTGCCCCCGGCCGGTCCGGCGGCGACCCGCGCGGCGGGCCTCGTGGTGCGCCGTCCGGCCCCCGGTCTCAGAGGACGACGCGGAAGTGCGTGGTCAGCCGGTGGTCGTCGTCCAGGACGTGGTAGGCGAGGCCGGGCGGCCGGTCGCGGTCGGCGGGCTCGTCGCCCTCCCAGGGCAGGCGGAGCGTCCAGGTGACCGCCGGGGAGACGATCACCGGGCGCCCGGCGAAGGCGGACGCCGCCGCGGTGTGCGCGTGGCCGGTGAGGAGGGCGACGACCCGGGGGTGCGCGTCGAGCAGCGAGGCGAGGTCCCCGGTCTCCTGGAGCGGCCAGGTGTCGGGGAGCGGGTGGTGGACCGTGACCGGCGGGTGGTGGAAGGCGAGCAGCGCGGGGGTGCCCTCGGCGAGACCGGAGAGGGTGGCGTCGATCCAGTCCAGGGTCTCGGGCGCGAGGCGTCCCTCGTCGCGGCCGGGGACCGTGCTGTCGCACATGAGGATCACGGCGCCGGGCACGTGGTGCGCCCGGTTGACGGGGCCGTCGCCGGGGGGTTCGGAGAGCAGGACGGTGCGGTAGGCCGACCGTTCGTCGTGGTTGCCGGGGCAGAGGTACACGGGGAACGGCGCCTTCAGCAGGCGCGCGGCCTCCTCGTACTCCGCCTCCTCGCCGTGGTCGGCGATGTCCCCGGTGACCAGGACCGCGTCCGGCCGGCGGGGCAGCGCGCGCAGGTGGTTCATGACCCGCTCGGCGCGGCGGGTGGCCCGCTCACTCCCGTCCAGGTGCAGGTCGCTGATCTGGGCGAGCAGCAGCGTCATGACGTCAACCCCGTAATCTCCGCTGGACCCACTCGCCGCCGCCCGGTACCGGGCCCGGCGCAACACCCCGGCCCCCGACGGGAGTTCCCCGACTCACCGGGTGACTCTAGGCGCCGACCCATCCGACGATCAAGACACCTCAGCCAACCGGCGCAGTGCATGGCGAGCCTTCCGGCGGGGAGCCCCCCTGGTGACGTAGGCAGCCGTCCGCAGCCACATGAGTTGCCTGCTTGGCCTCGATGGGGGCGGCCGAAAATGATCTTGTCTGCCGCCTGAGTGATCAATACGCTCCGGCGAGCCACGATCTTTGATCATGGAGTGACGGTTGCGGAAATTCCGTGAACTTGACGGGCGTGGGGTGGGAAGTGCGCGGAAAAGTCGGGGTGTTCGGTGCTCTCCTGGGGCTGGTGGTGGCCTCGGCTGCCGTGCCGGGCAGCGCTCATGCCGGGCCCTCTCATGTGAGGGCGGCAGCGGCGGCGTGTCCGGGCACCGACTCCGACTTCAACGGGGACGGTCTGTCCGACCTCGTGGTCGCCGACCCCGAGGCATCGGTGGACGGAGTCGAACGCGCCGGACTGGTCCGCGTCGTCTACGGCGGAGGCAAGGGCACCGTGGAGCTGTCACAGGCGCTCCCCGGTGACAACGCAGTCCCGGAGCGCGGGGACCAGTTCGGGTTCTCCTGGGCGGTGTACGACGCGGATGGTGACGCGTGCTCGGACCTCGTCGTGGGGGTGCCGTACGAAGACGTGGCCGTCGACGGCGTGAACCAGCTCGATGCCGGTGCGGTCTTCGTCTATCACGGGTCGCCGTCCGGTCTGGGGCAGGGCGCTCCCATCGACAACTGGACGCAGCACGCGTTGAATCGCGGGGCGCTGACGGAAGCCCACGACCTGTTCGGATACTCGCTGGCGGCTGGACGCACGGTCTCGGGGCAGCCGTGGCTCGCCATCGGTGTGCCCGGTGAGGCACTGACGTCCGGCAACGCCCTCCGGCCGGAGGCGGGAGCAGTGGAGTACGTGCAGGGTTCCACCGTGTGCGGGTTCCACCAGGACAGCCCGAACGTGCCGGGAGTCGTGGAGGCCCACGACCGGATGGGTACGTCGCTCGCCGGCACGGACCGCTTCCTCGCAGTCGGCAGCCCCGGCGAGGCCATCGGGCCGGAGGCGTTCGCCGGCATGGTGACGGTGTTCGGCCACACCCTGCAGAACGGCTGCCCGACGCCACTGGCCGGCCTGGACCAGGCCGGAGTCGGGGACGGCCTGCCCGGCGTCGCGGAGGCGGGCGACCAACTCGGCGCCTCGGTGAGCATGGCCCCCTACCGGCCCGCGGACCAGAACCACACCTCGGACGCCTTGCTGGCGATCGGTGCCCCGGGTGAGGCGATCGGTGATGTGGCAAGCGCCGGACTGGTCCACGTGCTGCGCGTGCAGCCGTCGGGCAGCGTCGCGACCGTGACGACCATCGACGCCTCCCTCGCCGGTGTGGAGGGGCAAGCGACGACGGGAGACTTCTTCGGGCAACGGGTGACGATCGCGAACACCGACACGTCCGTGGTCACCGGAACGGCGACGGTCCGCCTCGCCGTCGGCATCCCGGGGAGGGACGTCGCCGAGGCCAAAGACGCCGGCGTCGTGCAGGTCTTCAGGCCGCTGGACGCCTCGGTCGGCACCTCGGACAAGGTGCTGTTCCGCCAACCTTCCGGCGGCCTGCTGCCCGGCGTGGCGACGGCCCGGGACTACCTCGGAGTGAGCCTGCGGTCCGACGGCACCGACCTTCACGTGGGCGTGCCGTACAGCAAGGAACCGGCCACCGCGAAGGGCGCGCTGTACTCCGTCTCCTGGGCCGCCGTGGACTCCGGATCGGGCGCGGCGACCGTGTACCGGCCCGGTGCGGGAGGTCTCCCCGACGCCGGTGTCTCCTTCGGCGTGGTGGGGTGAACATGAGGAGCACGTCCATACGGGGCAACGGTGGACGGAGCCGGGTCCGCCGGGTCCTGGCCGTGGGGATCATGTCCGCGGTCGTGGCCACCGGCCTCGGTGTGGTGCCCGTCGGCGCCGGGCAGCCGAGCCCCGTCACCGCAGCGGAACGAACCGGTGTGCCGCGGATGTCCGGAGAGGAGTCGGCCCTCAAGGCCGCCGCGGCCGGCGGCGAGAGCGTCGAGGTCACCGAACTGCGCACCGAGCGCGGTACGACGGTGGCCAACGCGGACGGCACCTTCACCCAGACGGAGTCCGTGCAGCCGGTACGGACCCGCAAGGAAGGTGTCTGGCGGGACATCGACACCACGCTGGAACGCCGCCCCGACGGGACATGGTCGCCCAAGGCCGCCGTGACCGCCATGTCGTTCTCCGGCGGCGGCGAACAGGCCTTCGCCAGGATCGAGAAGGACGGCCGGGAGCTGTCCCTGTCCTGGCCGAGCGCGTTGCCCCAGCCCCACATCGAGGGGTCGACCGCCACCTTCGCCGAGGTCATGCCGGGGGTGGACCTGCGCCTGACCGCGGATGCCGAGGGGTTCTCGCACATACTGGTGGTCAAGGACGCGGCGGCGGGCGCCAACCCGGACCTGACGCGTCTGGAACTGCCCGTGCGCACCCGGAACCTGGAGCTGACGGAGACCGAGACCGGAACGGTCGAGGCACGGGACGCATCCGGCTCCGGCGTCGTCTTCGAAGCCCCCGAGCCCCTCATGTGGGACTCCAGTCACACCGGGTCGGAGTCCGGTGCCGGCGCAGCACGGACACAGGGTGTGACCGCCGCTGAGTCCGCCGGCGCCGGCTCCACCCCGCCGGACGGTGCCCAGGTGGCGGATGTGGCCGTCGAGGTGGCCGAAGGCATGATGACCCTGCGGCCCGACACGAGCCTGCTGACGGGCAGCGAGACGGTCTTCCCGGTGTACATCGACCCGGTCGTGAAGACGGCCGGACGGTCCGGATGGACGATGGTGCCGTCCTACCACTCGTCCGCGGAGTTCTGGAAGTTCGGCGCCGACGAGGGTGTCGGACGCTGCCCCGCCAACGTCTCGGCCCGGTGCTCGTCGAGCAACGACGTGAAGCGCCAGCTTTTCGCCATCCCGACGGGCGCCTTCGAAGACAAGGACATCATCGCGGCGGAGTTCGCCGTGACCATGGTGCACGCCTACAACGACACTCCCCGTTCCGTGGTACTGGGACGGGTCAACTCCGGCGGCGCCGCAGCCATCAACTCCGCGACCAACTGGGCCAATCAGCCCTCCCTGAAGGAGACCATCACCACCCGCTCACCCACGAATCCCGCGGGCTCCTGCACCGGCACGAACCAGAACGTACGCTTCAACGTCAAGAGCACGGTGCAGAGGGCGGCGGACAGCGGCTGGGACACCACGACGTTCCGTCTCGCCGCGGGGAACGAGCAGGACTACTCCTTCTGGAAGCGCTTCTGCGGGAACGCGCAGTTGGAGGTCACCTACAACCGCCCGCCGGCGCAACCGCTCATGACCGACCTGAAGATGGCGCCGGGCGGGAGTTGCGAGTACGGGCGAGCCACGGATCACTACGTCTCCGAGGCACCGAAGCTCACCGCGGTGATCAGGGACTACGACCACGGTGACACCGGCGGCAACTCGGAACGCCTGAAGGCCCAGTTCTCGGTGTGGTGGACAGCCGGCGGAACGCTCCACCAGCACTACGCCACGACAGCGGCCAAGAGCACCGTGGACAGTACGTGGAGCGTCCAGACAGGGGTGGCCACCTTCACCTACACCGTGGGTTCGGACCTGGCCGGCGACGGTGAACCCGGATTCGCCCTCCCGCAGAACACGGTCATCGGCTGGTCCGTACGCGGCCATGACGGCACGTCCTACGGCAAATGGAGCCTCGACGGCGACGCCACGCGCTGCGAGTTCATCTACGACTCGACCGTACCCAAGGCGCCGGTCGTCACCTCCGACCGCTACCCGGACGACGAGGAGTGGCACGCCGGCGTCGGCGACTACGGCACCTTCACCTTCGACTCGCCCTCGGCGGACGTGGCCTCCTACAAGTACCGGTTCAAGGGCGAGAGCTGGAAGTCCGTGAACACCGCCACGCCGGGCGGCCCGGCGAGCACGTCGTGGATGCCTCCGGACCAGGGCCCGATGTTCGTGGACGTCCTGGCGGTGGACGGGGCCGGCAACGCCCAGAAGACGCCGACGACGTACACGTTCAACGTCGGCCGTGGACGCGCCCCCGTCGCGGGCTGGAGCCTCGGCGACGCTCCGGGCTCTTCCGAGGCGGCGGGCACGAGCGGCTCACCGGCCGCGGTCCCCGGGCCGGGGGCGACCTTCGGGCAGGCAGGGCCCCTGGGCGGCACGGACAGGGCCGTGACGCTCGACGGTACGGACGGCGGCTACCTGGACGCGGGGGAGCCCGCCGTGGACACCGGCTCCACCTTCTCGGCGAGCGCATGGGTCCACCTCACCGAGAAGCCGGACGACGACATCACGGTCGTCAGCCAGGACGGCGTCGCACAACCCGGCTTCGACCTCGGCTATGAGGCCGACACCGAGTCGTGGACCTTCTCCATCCCCGTCTCCGACATGCTGACCATGGGCTCCTGGAAGGTGTCCGGCGGGAGAGCCGTGCCCGGAGGCTGGACCCACCTCATCGGGGTCTACGACGGCGTCACGGGCCGGATGGCCCTGTTCGTCAACGGCGACCTGATCGAAAGCGCCGTCCAGCCCCGGCACACGGTCTGGACCGCGGACGGTGCCGTGCAGATCGGCCGGAGGATCGCGCCGGACGGCTACACCGACCACCTCAGGGGCGGTGTCGCGGACGTCAAGATCCACGACCGCGTGATCACCGAGGCCGAAGGGCTCGGCCTGGGCGGGGTTCCCGCACGGCAACTGGCCTACTGGGAGGTCGACAGCGTCACCGATGGGGTCTCCCCGGACGCGCAGGGCGGCACGGGCCTGACACTCGGCGGCGGCGCGGCGGTCTACGTGCCCGACGACTCCTGCGACCCCGATCTGGACTTCGGGTGCTCGCTGCCGGCCGAACCGCTCTGGGGCGACGGACACCTGCAACTCGACGGCCTCGGAGCCCATGCCGCCCGGGGTCCCGGCCTCCTGGCCGCGGAGGACAGCTTCACGCTCACGGCTCGGGCGAGGCTCGCCGCCGCCGTGCCGACGCGGGACCAGACGGTGTTCTCCCTGTCGGGAACCGGCGGCAGCGCCGTGACGGTCAAGTACCTGGCGTCGGCCGGGCGCTGGGCCGTGGTCACCACATCCGAGGACGGAGCGTCGGTCACCTCCACGACGACGGTGGCCGGTGCGGCACTCCCGAGCAGCGAGGGCAAGGGCGACCATCTGGCCCTAGTCTACTCGGCGGTGTTCGGCGACGTCCGGCTGTACGTGAACGGCGCGCTCGCGGCCACCGCCTCCTGGGACAACACCTGGGACTTCACCACCTCGTCTCTCCAGGTCGGACGCACTCTGGGCGGTGCCACGGCAGGCGCCCACTTCGCCGGAGCCCTGGACGAGATCCGGGTCTTCGCCGGGGACCTGGACACCGGCGTCGTCGCCCAGGTGAGCCAGTTGCCCGCGGGCTCCGGCCTTGAGGAGTCGGACATGGCGTCCTGACGCCCATCGGGGCGTCCGGTGATCCCCCGGACGCCCCGCGCCGGCCTTCAGCCCTCGCGGTACGTCCGCCTTCCCTCTCCTGGAGCTGACATGCGCTCGACACCCCGGCCGTCCGGAGCCGTGAGACGTGTTGCCGCCGTCCTGGGCCTGGCCCTCGCCGTGTCCCTGCTGCCACAGATCGCGCCGTCCCCGGCGGACGCGCGAGCCGCGGGGCTCGACCGGCTGCCCACGCAGACCGACTTCGACCGCCCGGTGCGCGGGAAGGACCTCAAGGCAAGCCGCTATCAGAAGGAGGACGCCGCAGCGAAGGCTGCGGTCACCGAGGCGGAAGCCTCCGCCTGGCCCGCCGAGGACCGTGCCAGAGTGACGCTGGGCAAGAAGGCGGTGCGAGCCGGCACACTCCCGGTCCACGTCTCCAAGGCGGGCGAGACCAGTCCGGCGGCGGTCGACGTGGCCTTCCCCGGCCGCACCACGGTGACGCGGGCCGGACTCGACGGCATCCTGCTGACCGTGACCCGCGCGGACGGCCGGGACGAGACGTCCGGCACCGTCCAAGTGACCTTGGACTACGCGAAGTTCGCCTCGGCCTACGGCGGTGACTACGCGTCCCGACTGCGGCTGGTGCAGTACCCGGCCTGCGTGCTGACCAGCCCCGAGAAGAAAGGGTGCGTCGAGCCGACCCCTCTGCGGTACGTCAACGACACCCAGGACCGCACCCTCACGGCCACCGTCGGAGTGACGGCGGGCTCGTCGGACGCCGACGGCACCGCCGCGCAGCCGACCGTCCTCGCGGCGACGGCCGGGGACTCCGGCGCACAGGGCAGTTACGCGGCCACGGGACTGGCCCCCTCCGCGCAGTGGAGCGTGTCCAACGCGTCCGGCGCGTTCAACTGGTCCTATCCGATCAGCGCGCCACCGGTGCCGGGAGGACTCGTCCCCGAGGTGGCGCTGAGCTACAACTCGCAGTCGATCGACGGGCAGACGTCGGCGACGAACAACCAGGGATCGTGGATCGGCCAGGGCTTCTCCTACGAGCCGGGCTTCATCGAACGCCGCTACAAGCCCTGCGCGGACGACGGCCACGACAAGACCAACGGTGACCAGTGCTGGGGCACCGACAACGCCACGCTCTCCATCGCCGGTGGCGCGTCCGGAGACCTGATCAAGGACGACACCACCGGCAAGTGGCATATCGCCTCCGACGACTACTCGAAGGTCGAGCGGCTCACCGGGGCGAACAACGGCGATGCCGACGGCGAGTACTGGAAGATCACCGACACCGACGGCACCCAGTTCTTCTTCGGCCTCAACCGCCTCTCCGGCTGGTCCAGCGGTGACGAGACGACCAACTCGGCCTGGACCGTCCCGGTCTACGGGGACGATCCCGGCGAGCCGTGTCACAAGGCCGTCTTCGCCGACGCCTACTGCGACCAGGCATGGCGCTGGAACCTGGACGCGATCGTCGACCGGCACGGCAACCAGGTCTCGTACTTCTACGGCACCGAGACCAACCACTACACCCAGGGTCTGAAGACGGCGGAGAACGGCAAGCCGTACATTCGCGGCGGCTACCTCAAGCGCATCGACTACGGTCAGCGGTCCGGTTCCGTCTACGGCTCCAAGCCCGCGGCACGGGTCACCTTCAGCACCTCCGAACGGTGCATCGGCGACCTCACCGACTGCGAGGCCGCCGACCTCACCGATGCCACCGCCGCGGACTGGCCCGACGTGCCGTGGGACCGCAACTGCAAGGCGAACAGCAAGTGCCCCGGCCAGAACTCGCCCACCTTCTGGACGCGTAAGCAACTCGACAAGATCACCACCCAGATCCGTACCGGCGCCTCCGCCTACACGGACGTCGACTCCTGGTCCCTGGGCCACCTCTTCACCGACAACGGGGACGGTTCCAAGTCCCTGTGGCTCAGCCGGATCGACCACAGGGGCCTGACCGGCACCGCGGTCTCCGTCCCGACCGTGAAGCTGCACGGGCTGCAACTCGCGAACCGGGTCGACAAGGCCGGTGACAACATCCAGCCCTTCATCCGGTTCCGGCTCACTGCTGTGGAGAACGAGTCCGGCGGCGTGCTCACCGTCGACTACGCGAGCACACAGTGCAACGGGACCAGCCTGCCGGCGCCGGGCGGGTCGAAGGTCCGCTGCTACCCGGTCAAATGGAACCCCCCGGGTGAGAAGGACCCCATCACCGACTGGTTCCACAAGTATGTCGTCTCCTCCGTGAAGGAGACGGATCTCATCGGGGGTGGCCCCGACCAGGTCACTTCGTACACCTACCTCGGTGACGCGGGCTGGCGGAAGGCCAAGCCGGACGGTCTGACCAAGTCCGAGTACCTGACGTGGAGCGACTGGCGCGGCTACCAGCGCGTCCGCGTCCAGACCTCCGACGGCACCAACCACCCATCGAACACCCGCACCGAGCACCTGTACTTCCAGGGCCTGGACGGAGACGCCACCGCCAGTGGCGGGACCCGGACCTCGACGGTGACCGACTCCACGGGGACGTCACACACCGACGACGACTGGAAGTCCGGCTTCGCACTCGAAACGCTCACCTACAACGGTGACAGCGTGACCGCGAAGTCCGTCAGCACCCCTTGGACCAAGGTCACCGCCACCGACGTCGAGGACTGGGGCACCCGCACAGCCCGCTACGTGCGCGGCCTCCGCACCGACACCTACGAGGCACTCGCCTCCGGCGGGTGGCGTCAGTCCGCGGCGTCCCACACCTTCGACGCGACGACCGGTCGGCTGGTGCGAACCGCCGACTACGGCGAGACCGCCGTGAACGACAACCAGTGCACCACCACCCAGTACGCGGACAACCCGGACCGCCACATCTACGGGCTCGTCGCCAGGGTCGAGCGACTCGCCGTGGACTGCGCCACCACGCCCGACCGGTCCAAGGACGTCATCTCCGACGACATCACCCTCTACGACGGCACCACGACCGTCGGCGCGGCCCCCACCAAGGGCGACCCGACCACCGTCAAGCGCCTGGCCACCCACGACGGCACCACCGCCACCCACCAGACGGTCTCCCGCGCCACCTACGACGATTACGGCCGCCCGCTGACGGTCACGGACGCCGCCGGGGAGACCACGCGCACCACATACACCGACACGTACGGTCTCGCCACGAAGAAGGTGGACACCAACCCGCTCGGCTGGGAGACCGCCACCGAGTACGCCCCTCAGTGGGGGCAGCCGGTCGCCGAGACCGACATGAACGGCAAGCGCTCCGACTTCGCGTACGACGGCCTGGGCCGTCTCACCGCCGTGTGGATGCCCGACCGGCCCAAGTCCGCCGACCTCACCCCGTCCATCCGCTACACGTACGCGATCCGCAAGGACGCGCCGACCTACGTCCGCACCGAGAAAATTGAGAAGAGCGGCAGCACCTACGGCAGTGAATACCGCCTTTTCGACGGCCTCCTGAGGACGCGTCAGCTTCAGACTCAAGGTCCGGGCGGCGGCCGGCTCATCGCCGACACCCACTACGACGGCTCCAGCCGTGTCGTGAAGGTCAACGACACCTATTACGTGAGCGGCGCCCCGGGCACCAGCTTGTTCCAGCCCGACCCCGTGGACATCGACGCCCAGACGGTGACCGAGTACGACGGGGCGGGACGCACCACCGCCACCATCTTCAAGGTCGGCGGAGTCGAGGAGAACCGCACCACCTACACCTACGGCGGTGATCGCGTCCACGTCGACCCCCCGAACGGACAGACACCCACGACCACCATCACGGACGTACGGGACCGGACGGTGGAGCTGCGCCAGTACAAGAGCGACGCGCCACGGCCGTTCGGAACCGCCGACGACTACGTCTCGACCCGGTACGCGTACACGCCGTCGGATCAGCTCAAGAAGGTCACCGACCAGTCCGGCAACATCTGGACCTACGACTACGACCAGCGCGGCCGTCAGGTCGCCGGAAGCGATCCCGACGCCGGCCGGACCACGTTCACCTACGACGACCTGGACCGCAGGGTCTCCGTCACCGACGCCCGCGGCAACACGACGACCACGACCCACGACGTCATCGGCCGGCCCACCGGAACCTGGCAGGGCCCGGCGGAGACCGGAACCCCCCTCTCGGCGATGCGCTACGATGCCGTGGCCAAGGGCGAGTTGTACGGGGAGTACACCTACCGCGACGGTGCGGTCTACAGCTCCGTGCTCTATCCGTCTCTCGACAAGATGTACCAGCCCGAGGCGGTCAGGTACACGGTGTCGAAGGCGGCCGAGCCCGAGTTGGGCGGCACCTACGAGTTCACCATCGGGTACAACCTCGACGGCACGATCCTGGCACAGGGCCTCCCGGCGGCCGGCGGGCTGCCCGGGGAAAGCGTGTCCTTCCAGTACGACGCGCTCCAACGGCCCATCGCCATGGGAACGTCGCTGAACGGTACGGGCAAGTACGTCAACGACGCGGTGTATTCACCCACCAGCGATCTGGAGGGGCTCGAACTGTGGACCGGGCGTTCCGCGGATCGCAGGACGTGGCTGGACTTCCGGTACGAGCGAGGCACGCACCGCCTGGTACGGCAGAGCGTGCGCGTGGAGGGCGCGGCCTCACCCGCCCTTGACGCCACCTACGGCTACGACGACGGCGGCAACGTCCGTTCCATCGCCGACCGGCCGGCCGGCGGACCGAACGACGTGCAGTGCCTCACGTACGACGCCCTCGGCCGCATGACGGAGGCATGGACCGCGGCGGGCACCCCCGACGGAGCGTCCGGCACCGGTACCCGGGACGCGGCCTGTACCCCGGCCCCCTCCACAGCCGGCTTCGGAGGGGTCTCCCCGTACTGGAACACCTACACCTACGACGCCACCGGCAACCGCACCGGCCTGACCCGGCACGGAATCGGGAGCACACCCACCTCCACCGCCGCGTACACCTACGGCGAGGGCGGCGCGGGTCCCCACCAGCTCGCCAAGACCGTGACGCGTACCGAGGCGGCGGGCACCGCCCCCGCCGTCACCTCCCAGGACACCTACACCTACGACCGGGCCGGCAACACCAGCAGCCGCGTGCTGAACGGGGACACCCAGAGCCTCACCTGGGACAAGCAGGGGGCCCTCACCGAGGTGAAGGAGGCCGACGGAAGCAGCACCGGCTACGTGTACGACGCCGCCGGCACCCGCCTGATCCGGGAAACGCCGCAGGAGAAGGTGCGGTACCTGCCGGGCCTGGAACTCCGGCTGAACAAGGCGAGCAAGACTGTCGAGGCCACCCGCTACTACTCATTCGGCGGGCAGACGATCGCCCAGCGCACTACCGGTGGGGTCACCTACCTGGCATCGGACCACCAGGGGACGGCCCAACTCGCCATCGCCGCGTCGGACGGCTCCACCCAGCGCCGGCGCATGGACTCGTTCGGTGTCGTCAGGGACCAGGGCACGGCGGGTACCTCCTCCTGGGTCAACGACAAGGGCTTCGTCGGCGGCACCAACGACGAGAGCACCGGGCTCGTCCACCTCGGGGCACGGGAGTACGACCCGTCCAGCGGGCGGTTCATCTCCATCGACCCTGTGATGAACCTCGCCAATCCCCAGCACATCAACGGCTACACCTACGGCAACAACAACCCGGCCACACACGCCGACCCGTCGGGCATGTGCCCGTTCATCGACTGCCCGACCCGGCCGTGTGCCCTGTGCGAGAACACCACTCCAGGACAGAAGCCCGGCCCGCCCAAGCTGTCGGCGAACGCGCTCGCGGCGGGATGGACTCTCGAGAAGGCCCTCGCCAACGATTCCGTCGCCGCGGTCAAGAAGCGGCAGAAGCAGGAGGTACAAGCCCAGGCGGACGCCGCCAAGCGGAGGGTCCAGAGCGCGGCCAAGGAAATAGCGAAGATAGTCTCGGACGAACTCGGCATCACCGCGGCGCTCGACTGCTTCACCACCGGCGCACTCGGCTCCTGTGCGGAGACCGCGTTCAATATCATCACGAGCTTCATCGGCGGCGTTGTCGGAAAGCTCATCACCAAATACGGCATCAAATGGCGCTGGGACAAAGCAGCCGCACTCGCCAAGAGGCTATACGCCTTGGGTGAGAAGCTCGTCGATGCGGCGAATGACTGGTGGAGCCATAGTCGACTGGCCCGGAAACTCGGCCGGGGATGCAACAGCTTCACGCCGGAAACACGCGTCCTGATGGCCGACGGGACGACCAAGGCGATCAAGGACGTCGACATCGGCGACGAAGTCCTCGCCACCGACCCCGAGACCGGTGAGACCGCCCCCCAGACGGTCACCTCCGAAATCAAGGGAAGTGGTGTCAAGCACCTCGTCCGCGTCACGGTCGACGCCGACGGAGACACCCCTGGCAAGACGGCTTCGGTCACCGCGACCGACGGCCACCCCTTCTGGGTCGAGGAACTCGGCGAGTGGATCGACGCCACCGACCTGAAGCCCGGCCAGTGGCTGAAGACCAGCGCCGGCACCTACGTAGAGGTCACCGCCATCCAACGATGGACGACCCTCTCCACAACAGTCCACAACCTGACCGTCGGCAACTTCCACACGTACTATGTGCTGGCGGGGCAGACTCCGGTACTCGTTCACAACTGCAACCTGAGTGGCTACGCCGACAGCATTCGCAACGAACCTGGGGTGAAGTTTGCCTCCGAGTACACATCCCCTTCAGGGGCGAAGTACTACGGCCGCAATAAGCATGGCCAGCAGGCGGAAGGGCCGTTGGCGGATGCACTCGAACGGACAGGTCACCATGGAGGGTGCGCGGAGGTGCACTGTCTAATTCAGGCGCAGGCAGCGGAAGGGCCCGAGGCCATCAGGGGTGGAACCATGCGAACGGTAAGAACGCGGAATAACTCCATGCCGACATCGAATACGGATGGGCATGGTGAACCGGCTCACCCCTGCGGCCGCTGTGGTCGGCTGCTAGAAGACCTGGGGATCAACTGATGTCCATGATTCGATTCGACTCGCTCAGTGAGGATCTGTGTGGGGCGCTTGTTGCGTCCGGATGGAGTGCGGACAGGGAAGTTGACGCCGGTCAATGGGTGAAGCCGTTGGAGGGTGAAGGATACCGGGCCCACCCGTTGGCTGAAGAAATCCTCGCGGCGGTGGGAGGGCTCTCGATCGATCCCGTCAATCGAGTCGGCCCGAACTTCAGTAATGACGAGCCTTACAATTTCGATCCCCTCGCCGCTGGATCGGGGCAGCGTGATCTAGCGGCAGAGGTAGAGGGTGTTCTCGGTGGAGACTATTTCCCTATCGGTGAATGGCTCAGCTATTCAAGCGTATTCGTCGAGGCTGGAGGGAGGGTGGTTGCTGCTGGTATGGGTTGGATTTGGGAGCTCGGTTCTACCTTTGCAGACTCCCTGGAGCTGGCAGTCTGCGCGAATCGCCCGCTGGTCTGTCTGCACTCCGATCCGGGACTCGATCCTTGGCCGAGACCTGATTCCCCTTAGTGAATCTCGGCCGCGTGGAGCTTCCTGTAACGGGGCCTCTGGCCGGGTTGACGGCAGTAGTTGACGGCAACGGAGGCGGACACCCAGGTGTCCGCCGCCGTTGCCGTACGTATGTCAGGGGTGGTCGAGGGCGCGTCCGAGTCGATGGCGTCTCGCTGGAGGCGGAGTCGGACGTGCGCGTAGACGGTGGCGGTGACGCCGATGTGGGCGTGGCCGAGTAGTTCCTTGATCACAACGAGCTCGACGCCCTGTTCCAGGAGCAGGGTGGCGGTGGAGTGGCGGAGGTCGTGGAAGCGGATGCGGCGGAGGCCGGCCTTGCGTAGGAGCGTGAGGAAGGTGCGGGTGAGGTTGGTCGGGTCGATCGGTCGGCCCTGCGCGGTGGTGAACACGTGCCCGTCGTGCTGCCACGTCGTGCCCGCAGCCTCACGCTCGCGCTTCTGCTATTCGTGGTGGAGCTTCAGCGACTGGAGGCAACGGGTGGGGAGGGCGATGCGGCGCTCGGAGACCCTGGTCTTGGTGGGCAGTGTGGTGAGGCCGCCAGTGCTGGTGCGCTGAAGGGTGCGGCGGATTGTGGCGGTGCCGGCGTCGAGGTCGAGGTCTTCCCAGCGCAGGCCTAGGTGTTCTGTCCCGGGAGGTTGTGGACGGGTGAGTCAGGTCTCGGTTGTGGGATCTTGAACAGGTGAGGGCCTTCCGGTTCGGTGTGGATTGCGACGTCTACACCTGACCGAAAGGCCCTCGTGCCCCACCGTAATGCACCCCTGACCGAGACCGGACGGCTGCGCCTGGCTCGCTGCGTGGTCGAGGACGGCTGGCCCCTGCGCCGGGCCGCCGAGCGCTTCCAGGTCTCGCCGACCACCGCCCAGCGCTGGGCCGGGCGCTACCGGCAGTTCGGCGAGGCCGGCATGTCCGACCGCTCCTCCCGCCCGCACGCAAGCCCGCGCCGCACCCCGACCCGCACCGAACGCCGGATCATCAAGGTCCGTCTCCTGCGCCGGTGGGGACCGGCCCGCATCGCCCACCTGCTGCGTCTGGTGCCCTCGACCGTGCACCGGGTACTGACCCGCTTCGGCCTGGCCCGCCTCACCCACCTGGACCGGGCCACCGGCCGGGTCATCCGCCGCTACGAACGCGAGCGGCCCGGCGAGCTGGTGCACGTGGACATCAAGAAGCTGGGCAACATCCCCGACGGCGGTGGCCACAAGATGCTGGGCCGGCAAGCGGGCCGCAGGAACCGCAAGAACGTCGGCTACAGCTACCTGCACACCGCCGTCGACGACCGCTCCCGCCTCGCCTACAGCGAGATCCACACCGACGAGAAGAAGGAGACCGCCACCGGCTTCTGGACCCGTGCCCACGCCTTCTTCAGCGAGTGCGGGATCACCGTCGAGCGCGTGCTGACCGACAACGGCTCCTGCTACCGCTCACGCGACTGGCGCGACGTGCTCACCGCGGCCGGGATCACCCACAAACGCACCCGGCCCTACCGCCCGCAGACCAACGGCAAGGTCGAACGCTTCAACCGCACCCTGCTCGACGAATGGGCCTACGCCCGCCCCTACCGGTCCGAAGCCGAGCGCCGCGAAGCGTTCCCGCGGTGGCTGCACACCTACAATCACCACCGCGGACACACCGCACTCAACGGCCAACCACCCGCCAGCCGCGTCCCCAACCTCACAGGGCAATACACCTAGGAGTTCGCCCTTGCGGAGTCCGGTGTGGAGGGCGAGTTCGAACAGCGCGTGCAACCGGTGACCGTGTGTGGTGGTGAGGAGCTGGCGGGCTTCGTCGGCGGTGAGGGGTTCGAAGCGGCGGGGGCGTGGGGTGCCGGTGCGGACGTTACGGGCGACGTTGCGCGGGATCTCCTCCTCGCGGACGGCGTGCTCCAAGGCGGACTTGAGCACGGAGTGGATGTAGGTCAGCGTCAGCGGGGAGAGCAGTTTGCGGCAGCACTGG
Source organism: Streptomyces sp. SCSIO 75703 (assembly GCF_036607905.1). NCBI lineage: Bacteria > Bacillati > Actinomycetota > Actinomycetes > Kitasatosporales > Streptomycetaceae > Streptomyces > Streptomyces sediminicola. The sequence continues at coordinate 1,462,156 of NZ_CP144555.1, read as the reverse complement.
CCGACGGCGCAGCAGCGGGGCTGGTCGCGCCGGACGTCGATGCCGCGCGTGCAGCACTGGCAGGTGGTGCGGAGCTGGTTGAGCCAGGTGCGGATGTCCTTGGCGGTGAGCTTGGTGAGCTTCTTCTTGCCGAGGCCGGGGATGAGGTAGCGGTTGACGCAGGTGGTGTAGCGGGTGTGGGTGTTCTCGCGGAGGTGGTGGACGGCGACGTTCTCCAGCCAATAGGTCAGGTACGCGGCCACGCTGCCCTGCGCGGAGGGGATGGGGAGGCCACGGTTGCTGGCGGCGATCTTCTCGGTGAGCTTGGCCAGGGCGTCTTTGCGGGTGGTGCCGTAGACGCGGATGCGCTTGCGGGTGTTGCCGGGGGCGAGGACGTATCCGGCGGCTTCCCAGCGGCCGTCCTTGCGCTGGTAGACGGTCCCATCGCCGTTGGCGCGCACGCGGCGGGAGGGGCTGGTGTCTCGGGGCGAGGTCATCAGGCGGCGTCCTGTTCGAGGCGGGTGCGGATGAAGTCGGTCAGGGCGTGGGTGGGGATGCGGCGGGCTCGGCCGAGGGTGATCGAGGCGAGCTGGCGGGTGCGGAGCAGGTCGTAGACGGCGGAGCGGCCGAGCTGGAGGCGGGCCATGACCTGGGGAACCGTCAGCAGCTCCTCCGGCGTACTCAGCGCCTGGTGGGGCGCGGCGGGCGCGTGCGTGGTCATCAGCAGCCCCCTTCGAACGCGGACTGGCGTGCCAGTTCTCTGCGGTGCCAGACGGCAGCGGCCAGGAGGGCGGCGCCGGGGCTGTAGCCGGTGCCGAGGTAGGCCCAGTGGCCGACGACGAGGGTGGTCGTCGGGTCGAGTTCGGGCAGGCCGGAGTGGGTGCGGGCCTGTCCGGTGCGCCAGACGCGGCGGGCGTCGCGCAGCGCGCCGAGGGTGGTCGAGTAGGAGCGGGACTTGGTGGAGAAGTGGCCGCGGAAGCCGAGCATGTGCGCCCACTTCCAGAGTTTGAGTTCGGCGAATTCGGGCAGGCGCCCCAGCTCCCAGCAGGTGCGGATCATCTGCCGCACGTGGCGGGCGACGGCGAGCCGGGGCAACAGCCGGGCCTGCCCGGTGCCGTCGCATGCGGTGCACGGGAGCGGGGTCCCGTGGGGCAGGAGGGTGGCGCCGCGTCCCTGGCAGGGGCGGCAGAACAGGGCACGGTCGAGGGTGCCGGAGGCGTCGGCGGACTTGGTGGCGTACTTGGCCACGTAGGCGGCGATCTCGCGCATGTCGAGCTGTTCGCCCCAGGTGAGTTCGCGTTCCCCGATCGCATCCGACACGACGGCCACTCGGACACGAAGGGCGGCGGCCCGGATGGCGTCAGCGAGCATGGCGACGGTGGCATACGGCGGTGGGGGCTGGCTGGTGCCGTCCGGGCCGTCGAGGCTTCTTGATCTCGGTGAGGATGTGCATCCAGTGCTTGGCGGCCTCACCGCCGTCGCCGGCCCACAGCCCGAGGATGTCGCGCCGGCCCTCGACGGTGACGGCCAGGGCCACGTGGACCGACGCGCGCCGGTCGGGCGGGAGTGGTCCGGTTGGGGAGATGGTGTGGTGGGGGGAAGGCGGGGGCTGGGGCGGTGGGGGAGGGGCTTCTAGCCTGGGGTGGTGGCTTCCGGGGGGCGAGGGCTGCGGGCGGCACAGGTCGTCTGCCTGGTCGGTCTGATCGGGCTGTACCTCTTCTCGGCGTTCGCCGATGTGCAGGGGCGGGCGAGGACCGGGCTGTCGGTGGCCATCGCCGTACTCACCACCGTGTTCTCCCTGTTGAACCGGCCGGTGCTGAGGCCGCCGGAGGGGCGTGGCGTACCGCGGTCCGGGTTCGTCGCGTTCGCCGGGCGGCTGGGGATCGTGGTCGTCTGGATCGTCCAGGCGGGCCTGTTCGGCTTCTCCGGCTTTCTCGTCTCCGCCAACTTCCAGGAGGAGCCCGGGTTTCACGGCCGGGTCGCGCTGATCGCCGCCGTCGGGCAGGTGCTGGCGTTCGGCGCGCTGTGCGCTCGGAGCATGGCGGGGTTCCGGCCCGACCGGGGTTTCCGCTTCACCGTGTTCGGCGTCCTGCGCCATCTGGTCGACAGGGTCGTCCTGGTGGTGCTCGCCGGGTACGCCGGCACCCTGCCGCAGGTCGCCGAGACCGCCGTCGCCTGGGTGCCGGAGCATCTGCACGACCGGGTCTCCGGGCTGCTGCCGGGATGGCTCGCCTGGCCGGTGACGATCGCCGCGTGCGCCGTCTGGTTCGTCGGCGTCCTCGTCGTCGAGAGCCTGGTGCAGCGGCTGATCGCCTCCGGGCTCGGCCCCGACAACTCCCTCGGCGCCTGGCTCGGCGACCACACCCCCGTCTCCTACCGCCGCACCGACACCGACGTCACCTTCGACTTCGACTTCCTGCTGGTCCGCCTCTACTACTACAACAGCACCCTCGGCTGGGCGTTCCTCGGCAGGGTGCTGATCGAGATGCGGTACAGCAGCAGCTTCGGGCCCCGCTCCCGGCCACCGACCCGGCGCCGGATCGCCAAGGGGCGACGGTACGAACGGCCCCTGGCCGAAGGGGAGATGGACCGGCTGCGGGAGGAGATCGCCGGCGCTGCCGTGGCGGCGGCCCCCCGGGAATGGCGGCTGCTGCTCCTGGAGTACCGGGCCGCCGGGCGGTACGAGGAGGCGCAGGTGCGGGTCGACCCCCGGGACCGGTGGGCCCGCGGCTGGGACCCGCCCGCAACGGAGGACCCCGAGGCGGACACCGACGCGGAACCGGGGGAGGAGAGCGAGGGAGAGGGGGCGTCCGGGGTGCCGGTCGACCTGCCAGGGTTCGCCGGGCTGCCCGCCCTGCGGAGGTGGCGCGAGGCGAGCTACACCGCCGAGAACGGCGTCGCCCACGTCCTCGTCGTCAGCGTCGAGAAGATCGATCCGACCGCGTACTCGTACTCCCCCGAGCACCCGTGGCGCACCGCCTCCTGGCAGGAGTACGACGCGCCCGGGTGGCGGCAGCCGCCGTCCGTCCGCGAGTACCGGCGTGACCTGCGCCGTTTCCCGACGGCGCGGGGAAGCCGGCCGTTCTGGCTGCGGAACCGGGTGAAGCGGATCGGCTGAGCCCCGCCCGCCGCACCGCGCCCCCGCCGTTTCACCGGCCGCGGGGAGGAAACCCCGGCCAGGGAGTGGAGGCAGCCATGCGATTCCCCCATCGCCGCGCGGCCGGCCGCGAACTCGCCCGCCGGCTCGTGGAAACGGCGCCCGGCGGCGCCCTGCCGCGCCCCGTCGTCCTCGCCCTGCCCCGGGGCGGCGTGCCCGTCGCCGCCGAGGTCGCCCGCGCGCTCGACGCGCCCCTCGACGTGCTTGTCGTCCGCAAGATCGGTGTCCCCGGCCGGCCCGAGGCGGGGATCGGCGCGATCGCCGGGGACGACCCGCCGCTCTTCGACCGGCGGACCCTGGGACGGCTCGGCCTCGACGAGGCCGACCTCGCGGCGGACGTGGCCCGCGAACGGGCGGAACTCGGCCGCCGCGCCCTGCGCTACCGGGGCGGCCGGCCCGCCCCCGACGTGCGGGACCGCACCGTCGTCCTGGTCGACGACGGCCTCGCCACCGGCGTCACCGCCCGTGCCGCCCTGCGCCACCTGCGCCGCCGGGCGCCCGCCCGGCTGATCCTCGCCGTGCCCGTCGGCGCCCCCGAGGCCGTCGCCGCGCTGCGCCGGGAGGCCGACGACGTCCTCTGCCTCTCCCAGCCGCCGGACTTCGGCGCGGTCGGCCTCTGGTACGACGACTTCGCGCAGGTCACCGACGAGGAGGTCATCGCCCTGCTGGACGCCCGCCAGCCCCCGGCCGGGGAACGGTGAGGGCGTACCGGCGTGTTGTTTGCCGCGTCGCCCACCGGGCTACCCGGGCCCGTGTGCGGCGGCGACGCCCAGCGCCCTGCCCGGCCACAGAGAGGCCGGCGGACTGGCCGGCGGGCCGGCGGCACAGCGTCCGCGGACGGCCGCGGACCGACCATGGACCCCCGTACGGACGACGGAACGGAGTGACGGCATGCGGATAGGGATCATCGGGGCGGGCCGGATCGGCTCCACCCTCGCCCGGCGCTTCGCCGGCAACGGCCACGAGGTGCGGCTCGCCAACTCGCGCGGCCCGGACACCCTCTCCGGCCTCGTCGCGGGCATGGACGGGCCCGTGGAGGCGTCGACCGCCGAGGACGCGGCCCGCTTCGGCGAGGTGGTGGTCGTCTCCATCCCCTACGGGCGCGTCGACGAACTCCCGCACACCGGACTCCGCGACAAGATCCTCGTCGACACCTGCAACTACTACCCGCAGCGCGACGGGCACGACCCCGAACTGGACACCGGCTCCACCACCTCCAGCGAGAAGGTGCGCGCGGCGACCGGCGGGGACGTGGTGAAGGCGTTCAACGCGATCTACTGGGAGAACCTGCGCGACCACGGCCGGCCCCCCGGCGACCCGGAGCGCATCGCCATCCCGGTCTCCGGCGACGACGAGGAGGCCAAGGCCGTCGTGGCGACCCTGATCCAGGACATCGGCTTCGACGCGGTGGACGCCGGCCGGCTGGACGCGGGCGGGCGCAAGCACCAGCCCGGCAGCGACGTGTACACGGCGGAGCTGGACGCCGAGGAACTGGACGCGCGGCTGCGGACCGCCTGACCCGCGGCGAGGGGCGGTCCGCGGACCGGCATCCGGCTACTTCTCGTACGTGGACAGCGCCAGTCCGAGGCCGAAGAAGGTCGGCGCCCATTCCCCGACGAAGATGCCCCAGCGGTCCGCCCGCTCCTCGCCCTTCTTCTCGACGCCGCGCGAGGCGCCCCAGGACAGGACGGACAGGCCGATGGACACGAACGCGGCGGCATAGGCGTGCTCGGAGCGGATGCCGGACTCGTGCAGCTTCTTGACGATCACCACTGACTCGCTTCCTGCGTGGAGGGGGGTTTCCCTCCATCCGAGGGCAGGCGGGCGGCCCCGGCGACCGCGCGGGTCCGAACGGCCCAACCGGTCACCCGGCCCGCCCCCTCACCCCGCCGCGCCGCCCGCGTTCTCCGCGGGGAGGTGACCGAGGCGGGCGGCGACGCGTTCGCGCAGGAGGAGGTACTCCGCCCGGCGCCGGGCGGGAGGTCCCGGCGGGCGGCGCACGAGGCGGGGCGCGTCGACGGTCTGACCGTCCCGGAACTGCTCGCGGGTCAGGTCGAGTTCCACCCCGGAGGGCAGCCGGTTCCACCAGTGGTGGCCGTGCCGTTCCGCACCGAGGTACACCTCGCCGACGACGAGGTCGCCGCCGAAGACGTCGTGCACGACGAGCGCCGTGATGTCGCACTGGCCCCAGGCCGGATTGTCCGGCTGCCAGGGGGCGCGCTCGGCGTCGTCCGGCGAGCAGGTGTCGGCGGCCCAACCGGCCCGCAGGGCACGGTCGATGGCGAGAAGGTCCCAAGGAGGCATAGGAGCACCCTCTCAGCCGCCACCGACAAGGGCCGCGAAACCGGTCCCCCGGCCCGGCCCGGCCCCGCCCGGCCCGACCTCGCCCGCCCGGCCCCCGGCCCCCGGACTGCCCGGCCCCCGGCCCGGCGGCGGCCCCGTGCCCGCCCGGCGCCGCCGAAGTCCGTACCGCGCCACGACGCGGCGCCGCGGGCACACCCCGCGGGGGCCGGGCCCGGGGACCGGCTCACCCGGGCCCGGCGACCGCCGGGGCCGCCCCGCCCGGCGCGTGTCCGCCCCGCGCCGCTCCGTCCGGTCCGGCACCGTCCCGCGCCCCCTTCTCCGGTCCCGGCCCCAGCCGGTCGAGGGCCGCCGCCGCCAGGGCCGCGACGGCCGGGCGCAGGGCACCGGCGAGGTGCGGGGCGAAGAAGGGGGAGTGGTTCGGGTGGGGCACGGCGCCCGGGGCCGGGTCCGCCACGCCCAGCATCCAGTAGGCGAGCGGGATCCCGCCGCGGCCGTGCACCGGCGTACCGGCGTCGCCGAAGAGGGGGAAGTCCTCCGTGGCCATGGAGCCGGGCCAGGGAAGGACCCGCCCCGGGCCGAGCAGCGCGGCGTGGGCCCGGCGCAGCGCGTCGGTGGTGTGCGGGTCGCACCACAGGGCCGCCGCGCGGGAGACGACCTCCACCTCGGGCTCCTCGGGGGCACCGGAGGCGGCGCCCTCGGCGCGGACGACCCGGCGCAGGGTGTCCAGCGCCCGGTCGAGGCCCGTCTCGGTCGCGGCGCGGACGGCGACGCCGAGGTCCGCGCGGTCGGGGACGACGTTGGCGGCGGTGCCGGCGTGCAGGGTGCCGACGGTCAGGGTCACGCGGTCGGCGGGGGCGCTCTCCCGGGCCACGGCGGCGTGCAGCCGGGTGACGAGGGAGGCCGCGGCGAGGACCGGGTCCACCGCGAGGTGCGGGGTGGCGGCGTGCCCGCCCCGGCCGTGCAGGACGATGTCGAGCACCGCGCCGGCCGCCGCCATCGGCGTCCCCTCGGACGCGTGGGCGACGGTGCCGGCGGGGAGCGGGGCGGCGTGCTGGGCGAGGACGACGGCGGGGGCGGGGAAGCGTGCGTAGAGCCCGTCGCGCAGCATCGCCTCGGCCCCGGCCAGCGTCTCCTCGGCGGGCTGGCCCACCACGACGAGGGTGCCGCGCCACCGGCCGGAGAGCCGGGCGAGCAGGCCGGCGGCGCCCGCGGCGGCGGCCAGGTGGAGGTCGTGGCCGCAGGCGTGCATGGCGTCGGTGCGGCTGGCGTAGGGCAGGCCGGTGCGTTCGCGCAGCGGGAGGGCGTCGAGTTCGGCGCGGAGCCAGACGGCGGGTCCGGCGCCGTTGCGGAGCACGCCGACGACGCCGTGGCCGCCCACGCCGTGGGTGACCTCGCAGCCGGCCGCCGCGAGCCGCCGTCCGAAGCGGTCGGCGGTGCGGGCCTCCCGGCCGGACGGCTCGGGGTGCGCGTGCAGGTCCAGGTAGAGGTCGAGGGCCGGGCGCAGGACCTCGCCGGTGCGGGCGAGGAGGTGCGCCGCGCGGTCCGGGGCGGGCTCGGGCGGGTGGCTCATGGGCGCTCCGGGGAGAGGACGGGCCGGGCCTCCCCCGCGGGGAGGCCCGGAAGGGGCACACGGGCACGGCGGCCCCACACGGTGGCGCCGGCGGACGTACGGTCCGAACGCGGTGCGTACGCCGGCGCCCTCACGGGAACGGGTGGGGGGCCCGGTGGACCTCCGCGTCGGTGAGGTCGTCGTCCCGGTGCCCGCCGCGCCGCAGCGCGGTGCGCAGCCGGGGCATCAGCGGGGCCCGCTGCCGGTTCCAGCCGAAGTCGATCGGCAGCAGTCCGGGCACCACCGTGCCGACCGTGCGCAGGCCCATCCGCTCCTGCTCGGGCGAGGTCTGGTCGACGACGATGACGTCGTGTCCGGCGCGCACCAACTCGTCCACGACCAGGGCGACGTCGTCGCGCAGGTCGCCGGTGCGGGGCCGGCGCCCGCGCTCCCAGTCGCCGTACGTCTCGTCGAACGACCGTGTCTCAGCCGGCTCCAGGTAGGCGCGGGCGTAGGCGGACATGCGGGGGAGCCCGTAGAGCTGCGGGTGGTCCTTCAGGTGCCGCACCAGGGTGAAGTCGTCGGCCATGGCCTCCAGTTCGGCCCGGCGTTCACCGGTCTGCCGGGCCAGGTGCGGGATGTAGCTGAGGACTTCGGACAGGGCGCCCTCGATCGCCGAGCGCGGGTCCAGGGAGGCCGCGGCGGCGAAGGACAGCGTGCCCGGACCGCCGTCGCGGCGGACGCCGACCACGGTGACGGCGGGCACCGCCAGGTCGATGCGGTTGTCGAAGGCGTGCACGTCGTAGCCCTGGAGGGCGGCGCGTTCGGCCATCGCGGCGGCGGTGGTGCCGCCGACGGTCGCCAGGTCGACGCGGGGCAGGCGGGCCGCCGCGTACCATCCGTTGAGGAAGGCGTCGCGCTCGATCAGTTCGAGCAGCCCGCCGAGGACCGCCTCCTCCAGACAGCCGCCGATGGCGCAGCCGTTGGAGCACTCGAAGACGAAGTTGTCCCCGGCCGTCGGCATGCTGTAGTAGACCAGCCGCGACGGCACCAGTACCGGGCGTTCGTCGCGCAGCGACCAGCCCCAGTCCCAGGGCAGGGGCCGGGCCGGGTCGAAGGGGTCGACGAGCGGGTCGTCCCGGTAGGTCCCGGCCGCGTACAGGCCGCACTCGGCCGGGTCGACGGCGTCGGCCCGCAACTCCTCGTACGAGCCGACGACCGGCGCGTGCCCGACGCGGCGGCGGGTGCCCGCGTACCGCTCCAGGCCCTCCAGGAAGGCCAGCCGGCGGCTGGTGGCGAAGGAGTTCTCCTGCCCGCTCCAGGTCACGTCGTGGAGCCCCGCGTACCCCCGGACGAAGGCGCTGCCCGCCACCGGCGCGGTGGTGGAGGACGTCACGTCGGTCCAGGTGCCCGCGCCGAGGGCCCCGCAGACCGGGTTGGCGAGGGCGTCGGTGGGCAGCGGGTGGGCGAAGGCGGAGCGCACCCGGTAGGTGCCGGGGTCCGGTTTCGGGCGGGTGGCGAGGGACAGGGGCGGGACCTCGTGCGCCGCCCGGGGACCGGCCTGGGGACCGCAGTCCGGGCAGAGCGGGTCGGCGAGCAGCGGGTAGGTGCGCACCCCCAGCGTGGCCAGGTCCAGCCGGGTCACCTGCGGCAGTGCCCGGTCGGCGGCCAGTTCGGCGGGCGGCACCGGGCGGGGCCCGCGCAGCAGCGCCTCGCACAGCGCGGCCACGCCGTCCAGGACGTGGGCGGCCGGCACCGGCCAGGCCCCGGCGGGGCGGGGGCCGTCGGGGCCGGCGGTCTCCAGGGCGTTGCGCTCGCTGCGGCTGCGCAGGCGCTGCCAGCGCAGGGCGAGGCAGCGCCCGCAGGCGGGGGCGGTGCCGTCGCCGCCCCAGGGGCCGAGCAGTACCGCCGAGGCGCTGACGTGCACCAGCGCCGTCGGCCGGTCCGCCGCCCAGGGATCGGGGGCGCCGGTGTCCGCGCCGCCGGCGCCGACCGCGCCCACCGGCACGACGCGCGGGGCGCCGCTGCCGAAGCGGTCCTCCAGGTACGCCGCGACCGCGTCGCGGGCCTCCCGCATCGGATGCGCGGGCGTGCGGGCCGCGGTGGTCATGAGGTCTTCGTCCAGCGGAAGAGGCGCGCCGCGAGCGCGCCGAAGACCACGGCGAACACGACCAGCCCGAGGCAGCCCACGCCGACGTCGGAGAGGTCGCCGCGGCCGACGAGGGCGGCCGAGACCGCGTCGTTCAGGTAGCGCAGCGGCAGCACCAGGGAGATCTTCTGGAGCCAGTCCGGCATGGCGTCCAGCGGGAAGAACGACCCGGACAGGAACGCCATCGGCAGCATCAGGAAGTTGGCGATGGCGGCGACCGACTCGGGGGTGTCGGCGATGCTGCCGATGACCACGCCGAGCAGCAGGAAGGTGGTGATGCCGAGGGCGAGCACGGGGATCAGCAGCGGCCACCGGGAGTCCGGCACCAGATCGAAGCCGGGCAGCATCGCCACCCCGACGAACAGCACCGACTGGACCAGGCCCACGCCCAGCGCGAGGACGTAGCGGGAGCCGATGACGGAGGACAGCGGGGCCGGCGACATGCGGATCATGCGCAGGATGTCGTCCGCGCGCCACTGCATCAGGGTGAAGCCGATGCCGAAGACGGCGGCGTTGGCCACGCCCCAGGAGAGCACGCCCGCGGCGGTGTAGGAGAGGTAGGAGAAGCCGCTCTCCTCGACGTCCCGGCCGCGGAAGACGAGGCCGAAGACGACGAGGAAGATCAGCGGGAAGGCGAAGGTGAAGAAGACGGTGGTCTTGTCGCGGACCTGGGCGCGGTAGCCCGCCCCGGTCAGCGCGGTGTAGGCGCTCATGCCTGCTGCTCCTGGTGGTTCGGGGCGAGGGGGGTGCCGGTCGGCCGGGTGGTGATGTCGAGGTAGACGTCCTCCAGGCTCGGGGTGCGGGTCTGCACCCCGTCCAGGCCGGTGAGGGGGTCGAGGGCGGCGAGGACGCGGCCGGTGGCGCGGGTCTCCAGGACGAGGTGCCCGCCCTGGACGCTGACGGCGTCCACGCCGGGCAGCGCGGCGGCCCGTTCCTCGTCGATGCGGCCGAGCGGGACCAGCAGGCGGCTGCCGGCGCCGAAGGTGCCGATCAGGCGCTGTGGTTCGTCGGTGACGACGAGGCGGCCGGAGACCAGGATGCCGACGCGGTCGCAGAGTGCCTCGGCCTCGTCCAGGTGGTGCGTGGTGTAGACGATGGTCCGGCCGCGCGCCTTCAGGCCGCGCAGCACCTCCCACAGATCGCGGCGTCCGGCCGGGTCGAGCGCCGCGGTCGGCTCGTCGAGGAAGATCAGCTCGGGTCCGTGGACCAGCGCGGAGGCGATGGCGAGCCGCTGCCGCTGGCCGCCGGAGAGGCTGTCGACCCGGACGCCGTGCCGGTCGCCGAGCCCCACCGCCTCCAGGGTGGAGTCGACGGCGGCGCGGTCGGCGCCGAACAGGGCGGCCACCGTGCGCAGGTGCTCGTGGACGGTCTGCCGCACGAAGAACGCCGAGGACTGGGTCTGCACGCCCATCCGGGGCAGCAGGCCGGTGTTGCGCGGCCAGGGGGACTCGCCGAGGACGGCGACCTCGCCGGAGTCGGCCTGCCGCAGCCCCTCCATGATCTCCACCAGGGTGGACTTGCCGGCGCCGTTCGGGCCGAGCAGCCCGAAGAACTCGCCGCGCCGGACGTCCAGGGACACCCCGTCGACGGCCCGCCGGCCGCCGTAACTCTTCGTCACGCCGGTGACGGACACGGCCGGTTCGGACGCGGCCCCGGCGGTGGGGGAGGTGGAGCTCATACGGGTACCTCATTCATGGTCGCGTGGTCTTTCGGGTTCGGGGCGTCAGTGCAGGACGAGCAGGACGACGGCGGTGACGGAGCCGGCCGCGGCGAGCAGCACGAGGGCGGCGGCGGTGACGGCGTAGGACGTGTAGAGGCGGCGGGCGCGCGGCGGGTAGGCGGATACGGCGTCGCGTCCGCGCCGGCGCAGCGCGAGGTAGGTGCGGGTCTCGGGGGCGAGGTTGGCGGTGTCGAGGGTGTGGCCGAGGATGCGGTAGCCGTCCAGCGGCGGCAGTGGCACCAGGTTGCTGAGGGCCTGGACGATGCCGACGAAGAGCATGCCGGTCAGGAGCGGCCGGACGGGGTCGGCCGGGTCCAGCAGCGCCCACCACGCCCCGAAGGGGAGCAGGAGCAGCAGGTTGGCGTGGGCGCCCGCGGCGGCGACCACCAGTTTGGCCCGGCGGCCGGGCAGGAACAGGTAGTTGTCGACCGTGCAGTACATCATGAGCGCCGGGAAGCGCCAGCGCAGCCCGATTTCGGTGACCTTGCCGCCGTAGTGCCGGGCGGCGACGCCGTGGGCGAGTTCGTGCAGGCAGACGCTGATCCAGAGGAACACGGCGAACGGCACCAGCGCGAGCGGCCGGCCGAGCAGTTCCCGGGTGCCGTCGAGCAGCGCCGGCGGATCGGCGAGGACGGCGCCGGTCATCACCAGGACGGCCGCCAGCAGGGGGAGCTGGACCCACCGGTGGAGCAGCGGGCGCAGCAGCCGGTGCAGGCGCCCCGCGGTGGCGTGCGCGTCGGCGACGGTGCGGCGGCTGCCCTTCCAGAAGGTGTTGGCGGGGGCCGGGGTCCGCTCGGGCGGGGCCGGGTCGGGGGAGCCGGCGAGCAGGCCCCGGGTGCCGAGCAGTCCGAGCAGCCGGGTCCACTGCTCCTCGGGCAGCCGGCGGCGGAACCGGTCCGCGTACGCGGTCACGACGTCGTCCAGGGTGCGGCTGCCGTCGAGGCGGCTGATGACGAAGTGCTCCTTGGGGCCGACCTCGAAGGCGGCGCCGCTCACCGGGTGCTTGATGAGGTGCACGGTGCGCGGTCCGCGCAGCAGGGCCGGGCCGATGAGCACCCCGGGGCGCAGGGCGGGCCGGTAGGCACGCAGCGCGGCGGAACGGCCGGCGGAACGGCCGTCGGGGCGGTCGGCGGAGGGGCCGTCGGCGGGCCGGGGCGCGGGGTCCGGGCCGGTCGCCGGGGCGGGGGCGCCGTCGGGGGCGGGCGCCGGGGTGGGCGCGTGGTCGGGGTCGGTGTGGCCGGCGGTGCTCATGAGGCGTTCCGTCCGGCGACCGGCTCGCGCAGCACACGGCCGAGGACGAAGGCGAGGTACGCCTCGTCCCGGATCGTCACGTGCAGCCGGTTGTTGGTCATGTGCATGTACGGCGAGAGCAGGCGGGGCAGCACCGCCGGCAGGTGGGTGACGGTGACCAGCGGGGCCGCGTCGGCGTCCTCGGTCCGCTGCTGTCCGCTGTCCTCGCGGGCGGGCCCCTCCCAGGCGGGGAAGGCCAGTTCGCCCCGCTCGGTCAAGTCGGCCACCCGTTCCCGGAGTTCGAGACAGTGTTCGGCCCAGCGGCGCAGGAAGGCGGGCAGCCGGGACAGGTCGCCGCTCGCCACCGCCTCCCGCAGCCGGGCGAAGCGCGCGCCGAGGGAGGGCGCCATCCTCTCGTAGGTCTTCTCGTACTCGGTGGAGCCGATGAAGCCGGTGCCCGGGAAGAGCCGGTGCCAGAAGGCGTAGTAGGAGTCCAGGTAGTCGGCGAGCCGGTCCTCCTCGGGCAGGAAGCAGCTCGCCATCACCATCATGAGCTGGGCGGAGGTGCCGAGCAGCACCGTGCGCAGGTGCAGGTTCATGCTCCGGTACGCCTCCAGGACCAGGTCGCTGGAGTGCCGGAAGTGCCATTCGGCGAGGTCCACGCCGGCCGGCCCGCCGTACTTGGCGTACTCGGGTGCGTAGACCTCGTGGGAGAAGGAGTTGTTGGGTCTGAGGTTCATGCGGCCGTCCGCGCCCATGTAGGCGTCCCGGTCCTCGCCGGGGAACTCGATGTCGAACAGGGCGTTGTAGAAGTCCTTGAGGAAACCCGAGTCGACCTCGTAGAGGGCGGGGCGGGTGGTGAGGAAGGAGCCGATGGCGTCCTCGGCGCGGCGGCGCACCTCGGCCTCGGCGTCGGGGCCGCTCGGGCGCAGGCGGAGCCTTACGTGCGGGCCCTCCAGCCAGTAATTGATGAAGAAGTAGCCGGACAGCAGGCCGTCCTCGGTGAGCCGGTCGACCAGCGGGCGCACGCAGTTTACCAGCAGGGGCTGGGGGTTGGCGGCGTAGAAGACGTGCAGGGCCAGCCAGGGCGAGGCGGTCGTGCCCGGGGCGGGCCGGAAGGCGGCGGGCTCGGTCAGTTCGGGCATGACGGGGCGACCTCCGGGACGGACTGCGGTGCGGGAGCGGGGAGTTGACGGTCGGTGTAGGTCTCGACGGCGAGTTCGGCGACGTGCCGGCCGTGGGGTGAGGTGAGGTGGAGTCCGTCCTCGGCGGGGAGCATCTCGCGGAAGGTCACCCGGTTGCCCGGCTCGCGTTCCACCAGCGCGTCGAGGACGGACAGGGAGAGCGGGCTGTCGAAGTCGACGTGGACGGGCTTGGCGCCGGCCGGCCCCCGGCCGGGCCGGGAGACGGTGGCGAAGCAGCGGTCGGGCAGGCCGTGGGCGCGCTGCCAGCGCCGCAGGCCCAGGTACTGCTCCGCCTCGCCGGCGCCGGGCGGTCCGGCCGGCAGGGCCTCTGCGTCGGCCGTCCAGCTCCGCCTGCTCACGACGACGTCGCCGTGCCGTACCCGGGGGCGGTGGGTGACGCCGTCCCGGGAGGCGCCCTCGGGGACCCCGGCCCACACGTCCAGGGGAGCCATGGTGGAGGGCGAGAGCAGGAGCAGGGTGCGGGGGATCTCCGGGAGCGCGATCGGCACGAGGTAGCCGAGGTAGACCGGCACGACCTCGCGGTCCAGGCGCCGGGAGCGCAGCACCAGGCGGCCGGCCCGCTCGTCGTGCTCGACGTACAGGTCGTCGAGGTGGATCTGCGCCTCCTCGGGCACGGTGCTGGTCTCGCCGGGGCAGACGATCTGGTGGCCGGTGAGCCGCCCGTGCAGGTTGAGGTTGCTGCTGACCGGGCCGCCGGTGACCTCCGCGAGCACGGCGCCCTCGGGGCAGCGGGCGGCCAGTTCCCCGCGCAGCGCCTCGGAGAGGCCCGGCGGCACCGCGTCCCCGGCCCCGTCCCCATCCCCGTCCCCGGACGGGGCCGGGGCGTCGTAGAGGTGGGTGAAGCGGCTGAAGGGGAAGGCCACCCCGCCGTAGGACTTGTTGAGCACGACCAGGGGCCGGTCACCGGGCGGGCGGGAGAGCTGGATGTGGTGGCTCTGCGGTACGAAGTGCCCGGTGAGCGGGGCGAGTTCGCCGGCCGTACCGGAGAGCAGCGCCGCCGGCAGCTCGATCTCCTCGCTGCCGCGGCCGGCCGCCTCCTCCCACAGGGCGCGCATACCGCCGTGGAAGCGGCGGCGGGCCCGGTCGAGGGTGCGCATCTCCTCCTGGCCGAGCCAGTTCTCCTCCGGCAGGTAGGAGCCGTCCTCGGCGAAGGAGCCCCGCTTGGCGGTGAACGACACGTACTGGTCGAAGAAGTCCTCGTGGAAGTCGTGGACGAGGCCCAGCAGGTCCTCGCACCGCCCGCCGCGGCCGTAGCGGGCGAGGAAGAAGCCGAGCAGGGTGATCCGCTGCGGCAGGGTCAGGTCGAACAGCGGCAGGACGCCCTCGACCGCCCGCAGCGCCCGGCCCGTCTCCCCGCCCAGCACGCCGGGACCGCACACCAGGTCCTCGCCCACGCTGACGTCCTCGTACACCAGGGTCTGCGGCAGCGTCGGTTCCCGGGCGCCCACCTCGCGCTGCGCGTCCAGGAGCCGGGCGCGCAGGGTGCTCAGCAGCGCGCGCCGCTCGGCGACCCCGGCCCGCGGGTAGCGGGCGAGGCAGCCGGCGGGGCCGTCCAGCAGCGCGGCGAGCCGGTCGGCCCAGTCGGCGCCGAGCGTGCGCAGCGCCGACCGGTAGGCGTCGAGCGGGTCGCGGTCGTGCACGTCCGGGCGGAGCACCGGCACCTGCACCATGCCGAGGTCCAGCAGGGCGGACGCGTACCGCTCGCACGCCTCGCGCCCGGCGTCGTGCTCGGCCTCCAGCCAGTCGACCAGTTCCCGGTGGCGCACCGGCGTCCGGTGCCCGCCGAGCCAGTCGAGGAGCCGTTCCAGGGTGCCGCTGCTGCGCAGGAAGAACAGCCGGTCGCGGACCGCGTCGAAGGTGACGGCGGCCCGGTCGTCGCCCGCGGTCGTCACGTGCCGCACGTAGCGGATGCGGTCGGCGTCGCGGCCCCAGCCCGGGGAGAGCACCACCGGCAGGTCCCGGCGCAACTCCGGGTCGGCGGTGATCAGCTCGGTCAGCCGGGCCAGCGCCACCACGTTGAGCCGCACCCGGCTCACCCACCGCTCTCCGGCGTCGAGCGCGGCCGGGCCGTCGGACGCCGCGCCCGCGAAGGTGCCGAGCCCGATGCCGGTGAAGGTGCTGAAGGGGCTGGTCTTCAGGGCCGTGCGGTACAGGTACGTGAGCGCCGAACGCTCGATCTTGCGCAGCCGGTTGGCCGGGCGGTCGGCGGTGTCGCGCAGGTAGGCGTCGAGCCGCCCGTCCAGCGCGGGGGAGGCGAGCAGCAGCCCGTGGCGCAGCCGGTCGTCGGCCAGCACCTTCCGCAACGCCCGCCTGCTCTCCCGCAGTTCGTCTGCCATCAGCGCGGCGCCCTCGGCCCGCAGTTCCTCCAGCCGGGCCCGGTCGCGCAGCCACTCGGCGGTGCGCCGGCCGGCCTCCGGGTCCCGCCCGGCCACGAGGCGGGCGGCGGCCTCCGGGTCGGCCGGGAGCCGGTTGTTGAAGACCTGCCGCCGCAGCGCGAGCAGTCCGCGGCGGGCGGCGGCGCCGTCCCGGTCCTCGTCGCGGCCGGTGGTCGACCTGACGAGGGAGTGCAGCAGGTCGCTGAGGTCCGCTCCGGCGGCCCGCAGCCGCTCCTCCTCGTCCAGGACGGCGTCGGCCCAGCGGCGGGCGCGGGGGCGGCGCAGGGGGTGCACGGCCTCGACGGGCAGCCCGGCCGCGCGCAGCAGGAACCGCCGGCCGACCTCCCAGCGGGCGTCGTCGGCGCGGGCGGGCGTGTCCGCGGGGGCGGAGTCTGTGGTGGTCATCGGTGTCCCCTCGGCCGTCAGGCGATCTCGTGGCGGAAGTCGGCGGGCGCCGGCCGTTCGTGGCCGAGGGCCATCACGAGCAGCGGGGCCTCGTCGCCGCCGTCCAGGGCGAGCCGTTCGACGTACGAGACGTTGTCGAAGCCGAGCGCCACCCCGGCGCCCAGCCCCACGGCGGCCGCCGCCAGGTAGAAGCTCTGGGCGACGGCCCCGGCGGTGCCCACGGCGAGCCGGTAGCCGCGGTCGCCCAGGGCGTCCAGCACGGCCGTGGTCCGCACGGTGGGCACCAGGACCGCCCCGGCCTGCTCCAGGTTGTAGTTGGCCAGGAAGTAGTTCTCCTGGAGGAACGTGCCCTGCGCCCCGGCGGCGACCAGACGCAGGTCGCCCCGGTCGGGGTCGTAGGCGTACGCGCCCTGCTCCACGCCCTCGACGTGGTTGACGAAGACGTACATCCGGGCGAGGCGCACCGCGCCGGCCGGGTCGGTGTCGCCCGCCAGCCGGGTCCGGGCGCAGGCCGCGAGCACCGCCGACAGCGGTTGGGTGCCGACCTGCCGGCGGGCGTCGAACCGGCCGAAGCTGGA
This sequence comes from Streptomyces sp. SCSIO 75703, assembly GCF_036607905.1. Taxonomy (NCBI): domain Bacteria; kingdom Bacillati; phylum Actinomycetota; class Actinomycetes; order Kitasatosporales; family Streptomycetaceae; genus Streptomyces; species Streptomyces sediminicola. The sequence goes on along the minus strand of NZ_CP144555.1, from coordinate 1,445,505 downwards.
CCGGCGTTCGCGCAGCGTGCGGCGCAGGCCGGTCTCCGGGAAGGCCGGTGTGGGCAGGGCCACGCGGACCCCGGTGCCGTCGTCGGGGAGAGCCGCCGCGGCGGCCGGCGCGCCGGGGGCGGGCCGCTCGGCGGCGCCCTCCAGGGTCGCGGCGTGCATCGCGCTCAGCGCGTCGAAGTCCCGCAGGACCCGTGAGCGTTCGGCGTCCCGGTGGAGCACCCGGGGGTCCGGGCCGGGCCGGGTGGCCGGGACCGCGGGCGCCTCGGCCCGCCCGCGCCGCTCCCAGCGCAGCGGTACCACCGCGAACACCGCCTCCTGCTCGCCCGGCACGCCCAGCAGCCGGTTCAGGCGGGGCTCGTCGAACCAGAGCACCGGCGCGATCCGCAGACCCCGCGCGGCGCCCCAGATCCGCCACGTCTGCACCAGCGTGCCGACGTCCGTGCAGACCACGTGGAAGGAGAAGCTGTTGTACTTGAAGGAGTTCTGCCAGTACTTGACGCCGAGGATCAGGTACTGGTCGGTGTCGAGGGCGTCGGCGGGCGCGTCCGGGCCGAGCGCGTCGCGGACCAGGCCGGTGACGTCGCCGACGAGGAGCCGTTGCAGGGCGTGCCGTTGGACGTCGTAGTGGTGCAGCCCCGGGGTGAGCGGGCCGGAGGGGCCCGACGCCCAGTGCACGGTGACCGGGTAGAGGCCGCCGCCGCCCGCCGTGCCGCGCGACCAGTTGGCGTGCGGGTAGAACGGCAGTCCGGCGAGGTCGGTGTTGGCCTGCACGCCGAGCCGGCGCCCGGTCAGGCCGTAGGAGTCCCGGAGCATCGCCGACAGCAGCGGCAGCCCGAACCCGGCCCCCTCGCCGTCCGGTTCCGCCGGCCCGGTGCCCGGCAGCAGGCCCGGGGCGACCGGGACGTCGGGCAGGTCCTCGGTGCCGGGCAGGGCGAACGCCTCGGCGTCCGGGTAGAACTTGCCCTTGCGCGGGCCGTCGGCCCAGTTCACGACGTGGTCGGTGGGTTCCATCGGGACGCGGCCGCGGTGCAGCACGGCGTGCGCGTACTCATGGGCGTACCCCATGGGCTCCCCCTTTCCTCGGTTCCTCGGTTCCTCGGTGCGGTGGTCCCCGGGCGCGTTCGCGCCGGGTGCGTACGGGCGGCCGGTCACGGGAAGGGGTGCGGGCCGGGGTGGAGACCGGACTCGGTCAGGTCGTCCGGCCGCAGCCCCGCCTCGCGCAGCGCGGTGCGGGTGCGGGGCAGGTGCCGGGCGCGCTGCCGGGTCCAGCCGAAGTCGAGCGGGAGCAGCCCCGGCACCAGCACCTTCACGGTGTGCAGGCCGAGGGCGCGCTGCTCGGGCGCGGTCTGGTCGACGACGACCACGTCGAACCCGGCGGAGATCACGGCGCCGGCCGCGGCGAGCAGGTCGTCCCGTACGTCCGGTCCGGAGCCGTCGGCCTTCGCCCAGCGCAGGTCGGCCACGCTCCTGGTGCCGGGCGGCGCGGCGGGGCGGAGCAGGAAGTCCGCGTGACGGCCCATCTCGGGCACGGCGTAGACCAGCGGGTGGTCGTGCAGGCTGGTGATCTTCTCGTGGTCCTCGGCCATGGCCCGGTACGCGGCCTCGTCACGCTCGAAGCGCTGGAGGAGTTGCACCGAGTCGGTGGCGATCTCGCACAGGGCGGCGGCGAGCGCGGCCTCCGGGTCGAGTGCCGCCCCCGCGCCGAAGCACATCCGGCCGGGCCCGCCGTCGAACCGCTCGGCGACCCCGGTGACCACCGGCACGGGGAAGGTGATCCGGGTGTCGAAGAACCGGGCCCGGTACCCGTAGAGGGCCATCCGCTCGACCATGATCCGCGTGTGCGGGTCGGCGCTGCTCGACGGGTCGATCTCCGGCAGCGGCTGCCGGCCGTGCCAGGCGAGCAGGAACGCGTCCCGCTCCACCACCTCCATCAGCCCGCCGAGCACGGCCTCCTCCAGGCTGCCGCCGGAGGCACAGCCGTTGGAGCTCTCCTGCACGAACCGGTGCTCGATGCCCGGCTTGTGGTAATAGGCGAGGACCTCGGGTACGGGGCGGGGGCGCGCGTCGCGCAGCGACCACCCCCACACCCAGGGGACCGGCCGGTCCGGGGCGAACGGCGGCACCCACGGGTTGGCCCGGTGGAAGGCGTCGGTGTACAGGCCGGTCTCGCGCGGGTCGACGGCGTCCGGCCCCAGCTCGTCCAGCGTGGCGGTCAGGGTGACCTCGCGGCCCCGGGCGCGCATCCCGGCGAAGCGCTCCAGCCCCTCCAGGACGCCGATCCGGGTGCTGTCGTGGTAGCTGTCGGCGTGCCCGCCCCAGAACGTCTCCCGCAGGTAGTCGCCGGAGCGGCTGGAGAAGCAGCCCACCGTGGCCGAGGTGGTCGGCGAGGTCACGTCGCACACCACCGAGGGGCCGACCGCGCCCCAGTGCGGGTTGGCGAAGGCGTCCACCGGCAGGCCGTACGCGTCCAGGGGCCGGACCCGGCTCACCCCGGGCCGGTACTTGGGCGCGGGGCCGAGGGCGAGCGCGGCCGACGCGGCGGTCAGGGGCTCCGGGGTGCCGCAGCCGGGGCAGTCCGGCTCGGGCACCAGCGGGTGGTGACGTACCGTCAGGTCGTTGAGGTCGACCAGCCACACGTCGGGGAAGGGCCCGGTGTCCGTACGGGGCCCGGCGCCGATGCGGGCGATCAGCGCGGCGACGGCCTGCGCCGCGAACGGCACCCCGTAGGGCCAGGGGCCCGACTCCCGTGTGCCGCCCCGCAGTTCGAGCCCCTCCCGCAGGCCGACCGAGCGCACGCCCTGCCAGCGCCTGCGCAGGCAGGTGGCGCAGCCGGGACGTCCGCCGACGTCCTGACGGCCGGGCTCCCCGGCGGCTTGGCCGGGAGCCGTCCCGCCGGGCCACGGGCCGACCAGCGCGTGCCGTCCGTACAGATGCACCGGGAGCGCCGAACGGTCCGCGACCGGGGGCTCGGCGAAGGCGTCCCGCACGCCGAGCGCCGCCACGGCGACCTCGGGCAGCGGGCGTTCCGGATCGCCCGCCAGCTCCGCCAGGGCGCGGCGCAGGTCCCGCGCGAAGCGGCGGCAGGCCGCGTCCCGGGGCTCCGCGCCGACGGCCGGCGCGCCGACGAGGTCAGCGGTCATCGCCGGCCGCCTTGGTGAGCAGCACCCGCACGGTGTGCAGACCGGCGGCGGGCAGGTCGGCCGCGTGCGTCGGCACCACGAAGGCGTCCCGGCCGGCGGCGGCCAGCCGGGCCAGCACGTCCGCCCAGCCCGCGACCGGCGGCCGGCCCCCGGGGGAGTCCCCGTCCGGGGACGGCGCGGCCCCGGCCGTGACCGGTATCAGGGCCGGGTCGAGGTCGGCCAGGAGCGGGTCGCCGGTGTCGGGGGCGCCCAGCACGCCCTCCGCGGCGAGCTGCGCCTCCCCGAGCAGGTCCCGCAGCGCGTCCACGGCCGCCGCCGTACGCTCCAGCGCGGCGCCCACCGCCCAGCGGCCCCGCCCCTTCGCCGGCCGCGTCCGGGCCAGCACCACGCAGACGCCGCTGTGCCCGGCCTCCCCGAGGTCGAGCAGGTCGACGTCCAGCCCCAGGTGCCCGGCGGACCGCAGCAGGAAGGTCGTCTCCGGATCGTCACCGAGGAGCGCGGGGGGCAGCACCGCCGTCCGCCCGGCGCCCCGCACCGCCCGCAGCAGCGCGTCGTGGGCGAGCGCGGACAGCAGCCCGGCCGCCGCCGCCCCCGGCAGCCCCGCGCCCGCGCCCGCCCCGGCCCGGGTCGGCTCGAACCGGCGGTCCGCGTTGTCCGGACCGAAGGGCCGGACCGCGCCCGCCGGCACCCGCGCCCGCTCCTTCGTCAGCAGCGACACCGCCGCCGCCCACGAGCCGACCGGCCCCTCGCCGGCCCCGGCCGCCGTGGTCAGCGACTCCGGTGCCACCGCGGGCACCGCCTCGTCACCGGCCGCGGGCGCCGCGGGCACCACGTGCTCGGCGTAGACCGCGGCGGCGGCCTCCAGCGCCCGCAGCCGGGCCCCCGCCGTGTGGTGCACGTCGAAGGCGACCACGGTCCGGGTGCCGGCCGCGCCGAGCGGGACCTCCACGGCGCCCGCCTTCAGCGGGGTCTGGGTGACCGGCTCGTCCGCGTACCGGGTGAAGACGCCGACCGACGGCCGCACCGCGAGCCCGCGCTCGTCGAGGTCGGCGAGGGGGCCCTCGGCCGCCCCGTCGTCCGGCGCGGCGGCCACCACCGGCCGGAACGCGGGCCGCCCGGGAGCCTCGCCCAGGTCCACCGGCTCGACGGCGGCGGCCGGCGTCCGGCAGTGCGGGCAGCGCGGGTGCGGCAGCAGCCGTTCCGCCTGGACGTCGAAGGACGCCATGTCCTGGAGCAGCACCTGCCCCCGCGTCTCCGCCGGCAACGCCTCGGTGACCAGCCGGAACACCTCGTACCCGAGCAGGTTGCCCAGCATCGCGGCCAGCGGCCCGCGCGGCACCCGTCCGGGGGAGTCCCGGAGGGCCAGTCCGCTCCACAGTTCCGCCGCGACCGCCGGGTCCCCGCTCGCGCCGAGCCGCAGCGCCGCGCAGGCCGGGCAGCCCGCGACGCCGGGCGCGGCGACCGGCCCGACCACCGCCCGGCGCCCGAACGTCCAGGCGGGCAGCAGGAGCCGCCCTCGCGGCACGCCCTCCCCGAGCAGCGCGAGCGTGGTCCGGAACGCGTCGTGGCCCCCCGCCGCGATCACCACGCCGTACCCCTCGTACGCGGCCCAGCCGCCCGCGCCGCCGGACGCCGCGCCCGGCAGCACCGCCACCTCGGCCGGGCTGCCCGCCGCGGCCAGTTCCTCGGCCTCCTCCCGTACGGGGGCGAACTCGCCCTCCCCGGCCGGGTTCTCGGCGAGGGCCCGGTCCACGCCGACGTGGGCGCAGCCGTTGCGCAGCAGGGACAGCGCGCACCAGCGGGCGACCGGCCCGTCGCCGAGCACCGCCACGCGGGTGTCGCGGAACGCGGCGAAGCGGCGCTCGGCGTCGTCGGCGTAGTGGTCGACGTAGGCGATCTGCGGGGCGAAGCGCCCGGTGACCGCGGGGTCGAGGGCGGCCCCGCGTCTCGCCTCGGCCGGGCCGGGTACGGGGCGGGCGAAGCCGCGGGCGTAGAGCGCCTTGACCAGCCCGCCCACCATCGCCTTCTGCGGCTCCCGGAAGCCCTGGCAGATCTCCGCCACGGTCCGGGCGCCGTCCAGGTGCGGGACGAGCAGGGTGGCGAACCGGTAGGCGGACGGCGAGCTGAGCTGGAAGCCGCCGTCGGCGTTGTGGAAGACCACGCCGGTCGGCGTCTCGGTGTACAGCACGTCGCGGCGCACCCGCGGCCGGGTGTCGGCGGTCTCCTCGTACGGCGTCCTGGGCATGCGGGGTCACACCTCCGGGTCGGGGCCTGGGGGCCACTCGGGTGGTTCGGGGGGAAACGAGGTGGGCACGGGTGCGGGCCGGCGGGGCCGGGCCGGACCACGGCGCGCCCGGCGGCCGTCAGGTGGCTCCGGACGGCAGCGCCCGCCGCTGCGGGACGGCGACGGCCGGCGGGAGTCCGCCGGTCCGGGCGGCCCGGTGCAGCGCGTGCGCGCGGAACAGGGGGTTCATCTGGAGCGCGGCGGGTTGCTCCTCGTCCAGGAGCCCGGCATCGAGGAGGCGTTCGAGCACTTCCTCGGCCCGGGTCTCCGGAACGCGGAGCGCGCCGGCCGCGCCCGCCGGGGTGATCCGTCCGCCGAGCCGCGCCAGCCGCAGATGCGCCTCGCCCAGCGGACCGGGCAGCCGGTCCAGCGCCCCGTCCAGGGCCAGCGGTACGGACATCCGCGGATCGTCGGGCAGCGCGAGCCGGCCGGGCAGGTCCCGGCGCAGCCACGCCGTGTAGTCCGCCAGGCGCAGCTTCGGCCGGGTCAGCAGCCGGGCGGCGGCGATCCGCAGCGCCAGCGGCACGTGCCCGCAGGTGTCGGCGAGGGCGCGGGCGGCGGCGGCCTCGGCCGCGACCCGCCCGGCGCCCAGGACGGAGGTGAACAGCGCGTGGGAGTCCCGGGGCGGCAGCGCGCCCAGGCGCAGCACCGCGGCTCCGTGCGTGGCGACCAGCGCGGCCAGTCCGAGCCGGCTGGTGACCAGGACGGCACCGCGCCCGGTCAGGTCGAGCAGTCCGCGCACCTGGTCCGGGTGGACCACGTCGTCGAGGATCACCAGGCACGGGCCGCGGCCGGCGCCGGGGAGCGCGGCGCGCAGGGCCGCCGCGGCCTCCTCGGCGCGGCGCGGGCGGCCGTCGGGGCCGGTCAGCGGCACCAGCACCCCGCCCCCCGGATACCGGTCGGCCGCCAGCCGGGCGGCGTGCAGGGCCAGCGCCGTCTTGCCCATGCCGGGGCCGCCGGAGATCACCGCGAGGACGGGCGCGGCGTCGCTCCGCCCGTCCGCCGGTCCGCCGTCCAGACGGGCGACGAGATCGGCGCTCTCGCGGGCGCGGCCGGTGAAGCCGGGGACGCGGGGCAGCGCCGGTCGGGGCGGGTGCGCCGGCTCCGGGCCGACGGGGGGCGGGGGCGCGGGCGCGGCGGCGGGCGGGGAAGGGGGCGGGAGGTCGAGCGTGGCGCACCGGCCGGGTGCGGGCCCGTCGTCCCGGGCGGCGGCGGTGGTCCCGGCGCGGTCGACGGCGGGCGGCTCGTGCGGCGGGCGGGGCCGGGTGAGCGCCGCGGGCCCGTCGGCCGGGCGGTGGGGTTCCTCGCCGCGCAGGATGGCCAGTTCCAGCCCCCGCAGTTCCGCGCCGGGGTCGACGCCGAGTTCGTCCCGCAGGTGGGAGCGGATGCGCCCGTACTCGGCCAGCGCCTCCCGCTGACGGCCCGCCCGGTAGAGGGCCCGCATCAACTGGGCGGCGAATCCCTCGTGCTGGGGGTGGGTCCGGGTGGCCTCCCAGAGGTCCACCAGGACCTCCCGGGACCGCCCCCGGGCCAACTGGATCTCGCAGACCCGCTCCAGGACGCGCAGCCGTTCCTCGACCAGCCGGGGCACCTCGTCCCGGTGCAGCAGTTCCGAGGGCACGTTGGCGAGAAGCGGGCCCCGCCACAGCCCCAGCGCCGTGCGCAGCAGGGGGAGTTCGGAGTCGCCCGCGACGGCCGCCTCGGACACCAGGCGGCGGAAGTGCAGCAGGTCGAGGGTGTCGCCGTCGGCCGAGAGCCGGTAGCCGCCGGCCACCGCGAGCACCGACCGTTCCTCCACGCCGTACTTCGAGAAGAGCCGCCGCAGCCGCAGCACGCAGCTCTGCAGCGCGGCCTTGGCCGCCGCCGGCTGGGCCTCACCCCACACCGCCCTGCGCAGGCGGTCCGCCGGGACCACCTCACCGGGCCGTACCAGCAGCGCCGCGAGCAGTGAGGTGGGCTTGGCCGGCGGGAGGACGGCCACGTCGTGGCCGTCGGTGATGCTGAGCGGGCCGAGCAACTGAAAACGCACCGGGTCCCCCGTAGACGTCGAACACCTGCCGGGTCCGGCGCACCACGGCACCCTCCGGGAAGCCGTGTCCTGCCGCCGAGGCCGCCCCTCGTGGGGGGCGGTGGCTCACACAGGACCCCGGTCCTCCCGGTGTACGGGCGCACAGGGGACGGACGGAGCACGTGTGAAGTCGTTCCGCACGAAAACGTTCGGTCTTGTGGCAGTGGTGAGTGTCTACCGGCGTAGATCGGGGGTCAAGAGGGGATTGTGAAATGCCTGACCGACGGAATCCGGCCACTGACACCGTGTCAAATCCGCCTGAAGTCAGCATCGTTACAGGTGGCGGGCCTGTCTCCCGGCCCAGGCGGGAGGGGGCGCCCCGAGGGCGGCGCACCGGGGGCGGTACGGCGTTCGCGCCGGGTTGCCGGGGCGTTCACCCGCGGAACGCCGGCCCGGGCGCGGGGCCGTGCCCGGACCGGGGCGGGACGGCGTCCGCGTGTCCGCGTGTCCGCGTGTCCGGGTGTCCGGGTGTCCTGGGGAGTGTCCGCCGGCCGTTTCCGGGCACGCCGAACGCCCGGCCCGCGCCCGCCTCCGAAGGGGGAGGGGGCGCCGGCCGGGCGCCGCGTCACCTCGTGCGGGTCAGGCGGAGCAGGAGGTGGTGCTGCAGGTGGAGCTGGAGGTCGAGGTGGAGCTGGTGCTGGTGCAGCCGGCCAGCACGACCTCGCTGGCGTCCGAGTAGTCCGAGATCTCGAAGGTCTCGGCCTCCAGCTCGAGGATCTCGTCCGCGAGGGTGCTCAGGTCCTGGTTCATGGTGCCTCCCGTGGGTTCGGGCGGACCGCCGTGGCCGACGGCCGTCGCCGGGGTGGGGTACGCGACCCATTCCAGCGCCCCCCGCTCACCGTTCGGCATGCCTGCCGCTGGCATCCCGCTGGCATTCCGCTGACGGGGGCTGTCAGCGGGGTCGGGGGCGGACGGCGTCGGCGGGGCCGGGGCGGGGGTCCCGGCCGGGTGCTTCCGGCGTGTCCCCGGCCGGTATCGGGGCACCGGGAGACGATGGGCGCACCGCACCCGTGGACGAGGCGGGCGAAGCGGGTGAGCGAGGCGGACCAGGGGAACCGGGCCGGAACGGAGGGCGTACGTGGACCAGCGGGTCACGTCAGGGCGGCGAGTGGCGGGGGCCGCCGGGGCGGATGGCGGAACGGGGGCCGTCGGGGCGGATGGCGGAAGGGACACCACCAGGGCGGTGAGCGCGACGGGCGCCGCCGGGCCGGTTGGCGGAACGGGGGCCGTCGGGGCGGCCGGCGCAGCGGCGACCGTCGGCACGGGTGGCGGCACGGAGGCCGCCGGGGCGAAGGGCGGAACGGGCGCGGACGGGCCCGGTGCCCCCGACCCCCGTCGCCGCGTCCCCCGCACCGACCGCCTGCTGGCCGACCCCCGGCTGCGGGAGGCCGTCGCCCGGCTCGGCGCGGTACGGGTGAAGGCGGCCGTCCACCGGGCGCAGGAGCGCGCCCGCGCGGGCACCCTCGCGCCCGGCGAGGTCGCCGACGCGGCCGTCGCCCTGCTGCCGCGCGCCGCGAGCGGCCTGCGCCCCGTCCTCAACGCCACCGGCGTCCTGCTGCACACCAACCTCGGCCGCGCCGCGCTCTCCCCGGCCGCCCGGCACGCGGTGTGGGACGCCGCCGGGCCCACCGACGTCGAACTCGACCTGCGCACCGGCGCCCGCGCCCGCCGCGGCCGGACCGCGCTCGCCGCGCTCCACGACCGGGTGCCGTCCGCCGAAGCCGTCCACGTCGTCAACAACGGGGCCGCCGCCCTCGTCCTGACCGCCACCGCGCTCGCCGCCGGCCGCGAGATCGTCGTCAGCCGGGGCGAGATGGTGGAGATCGGCGACGGATTCCGCCTGCCCGACCTGCTGGTCTCCACCGGCGCCCGGCTGCGCGAGGTCGGCACGACGAACCGCACCACGCCCGCCGACTACGCCGACGCGCTCGGCCCCGACACGGCGTTCATCCTCAAGGTGCACCCGTCCAACTTCCGGGTCACCGGCTTCACCCGTGCCGCCGAGGTCGGCGACCTCGTCCCCCTCGGCGTCCCCGTCGTCGTCGACATCGGCTCCGGGCTGCTCGCCCCCCACCCGCTGCTGCCCGAGGAACCCGACGCGCGGACCCCGCTGCGCGCGGGCGCCGCCCTCGTCACCGCCAGCGGTGACAAACTGCTCGGCGGACCCCAGTGCGGACTGCTCCTCGGCCGCGAGGACACCGTCCGTACCCTCGCCCGGCACCCCCTCGCCCGCGCCCTGCGCGTCGACAAACTGACCCTGGCCGCGCTGGAGGCCACCCTCACCGGACCCGGCACCCCCACCGCCGAGGCCCTGGACGCCGACCCGGCCGCGCTGACCCGCCGCGCCGAACGGCTCGCCGCCGCCCTGTCCGCCGACGGCGTCGACGCGCGGGCGGTCCCCAGCACCGCCACGGTCGGCGGCGGCGGCGCCCCCGGCGTGACGCTGCCCAGCGCGGCGCTCTCCCTGCCCGAGCGGTACGCCGCCGCCCTGCGCGGCGGGACCGACCCCGTGGTGGGCAGGCTGGAGGCGGGCCGCTGCCTGCTCGACCTGCGCTCGGTGCCGGAGCCGGACGACGCCCGGCTCGCCAACGCCGTGCGGTCGGCGGCGGGGAGGTAGGGAGGATGCGGGTACTGGCCACCGCCGGACACGTCGACCACGGCAAGTCCACCCTGGTCCGCGCCCTGACCGGCAGGGAACCCGACCGGTACGAGGAGGAGCGCCGCCGGGGTCTCACCCTGGACCTCGGCTTCGTGTGGACCCGGGTGGACGCGGCCGGCACCACCGGGGCGGACGGGCCCCTGCCCGGCGCGCCCGCCCCCGCCGGGAGCGCCGGCGCCCCGGGCACCACGGCCGGCGCCCCGGGCGCCCCGGGCACCACCGGCACGTCGGACACCGGGACGGGCGCCGCCCACGACACCCTCGCCTTCGTCGACGTCCCGGGCCACGAACGCTTCGTCGCCACGATGCTCGCCGGCGTCGGCCCCGTCCCCGCCGTGCTCTTCGTGGTCGCCGCCGACCAGGGCTGGCAGCCCCAGTCGCAGGAACACCTGGAGATCCTGGACGCGCTCGGCGTCCGTCACGCCGTGCTCGCGGTGACCCGCGCCGACCTGGCCGACCCCGGGCCCGTACGCGCCGACGCGACCGAACGGCTGGCCGCCACCTCCCTCGGCACCGTGCCGTCGGTCGCGGTGAGCGCGGTGACCGGCGCCGGACTCGACCACCTGCGCTCCGAACTGGCCCGTCTGGCCGCCGCGTTGCCGCAGCCGCCGGCCGACGCGGACGTCCGGCTGTGGCTGGACCGGGCGTTCACCGTACGCGGCCACGGCACCGTCGTCACCGGCACCCTCGCGGCCGGCACGCTCCGCGTCGGCGACCGGCTCACCACCGGCGACGGCACCGCCGTACGGGTGCGGGGACTGCAGTGCCTCCAGGAGGAGCGTTCCGAGGTCACCGGGGTGGCCCGCGTCGCGGTCAACGTCCACGGCGCCGGCAAGGACGTCCTCGGCCGGGGCCGGGCGCTGACGACCCCGGACGCCTGGCTGCCGACCGGGCTGGCCGACGTCCGCGTCACCGGGTGCCCGGTCGCGGAACTGCCCCGTGCGGTGACCCTGCACATCGGCACGGCCGCCGTCCCGGTGACGGTCCGCCCGCTCGGCACGGACACCGCCCGGCTCACCCTCACCGGGACGCTGCCGCTGCGCGTCGGCGACCGGGCCGTCCTGCGCGAGCCGGGCGGCGGACACCGCCCGCGCGCCGCCACCGTCCTCGACGTGCGCCCGCCCCGGCTGACCCGGCGCGGAGCCGGCCGGCGCCGGGCGGCCGACCTGGCCGAGATGACCGGACAGCCCGACGCCGCAGGCGAGGTGCGACGCCGTGGCCTCGTCCGCCGTGCCCTTCTGAGAGCCATGGGCGTCCCGGCCGACATGCCGGCCGTCGCCGGGGACTGGCTGGCGGACCCGGCTCACTGGACCGGGTTGCGCGACCGTCTCGCCGCCGAGGTGGCGCGGCACGCCGAACGCCACCCGCTGGAGCCCGGCCTCCCCGCCGAGGCGGCCCGGCACCTGCTCGGCCTGCCCGAGAGGAGCCTGGTCGACGCCCTCGCGGACACCCCCGGCACGGTCCGGCTGCGCCGTGAACAGGGCCGGGTGTACGGGCCCGGCGGGGCGGGGCCGACACTGCCGCCGGCGGTGCGGGCGGCCGTCGAGGCCGTACGGGCGGAACTGGAACTGTCGCCGTTCCGCGCGCCGGAGGCCGGACGGCTGGCCGAACTGGGCCTCACCCGCAAGGCGATGGCCGCCGCGGTCGCCGCCGGGGCGCTCCTGCGGGTCGGCGAGGACATCCTGCTCCTGCCCGACGCCGCCGAACGCGCCGCCGCCGTCCTGCGGGAACTGCCGCAGCCCTTCACGCTGAGCGAGGCCCGCAAGGCCCTGGACACCACCCGCCGCGTGGCCGTCCCCCTCCTGGAACACCTGGACGCCCGGGGGCTCACCGCTCGCCCGGACCCCCGGCACCGCCGGTGCCCGCCCGCGGCCGGGCCCGGTCCGGACGCGCCGCGGTGAGCCCCGCGACGCGCCCCGCCGGGCCCGGGGCTCAGCCGTCCGCCACCTGCCCCGTCACCGCGTCCGGCACGGAGATCCGCCAGGCCAGGACCGCCGCCACGGCGAGCCCGGCGAGGGCGGGGACACTGCCCGCGAGGTAGGGGTCGACGCCGTGCACGGCGGGCGCGAACCCGACGCCGACACAGACCGCGACCCCGGTGGCCCCGCCCAACTGGTCGGCGGCGCGCTGGACTCCGGAGGCGATCCCGGCGTCCTCCCCGGTCACCCCGGACACCGCGACGTACTGCAGGGCGACGAGCCCGAAGCCCATCCCGGCGGCGACGAGCACCATGGCCGGGATCAACGCAGGCCCGCAGACGCCGAGTCGGGCACCCAGGCCGATCCACGCCATCGCCAGGGCGGTGAACCCGATCCCGGCCAGGACGCAGGCGCGGGGCCCCCACCGCCTGAGGAGCCGGGGCACCAGGACGGAGGCCGCGATCAGGCAGACCGCCAACGGCACCATGGTGAGCCCGGCCCGGAGCGGCCCGGCGCCCCACCGGTCCTGGAGGTAGTAGGCGAACAGCAGGAACGAGGTGGACAGCGCCGCGCTCAGCAGCGCGGTGGCGAGGTTGGCCAGGACCCGCGGCCGGTTGCGCAGCAGGCCAGGCGGTACGAGCGGGTTCCGCGCCCGGCGCTCGACGGCCGCGAACAGCGCCCCCGCCACCGCCGCGCCGGCCAGGGCCGCCGGCGCCGCCCACGGCCGCGCGCCGCCCGCGCGCCCCGCCTCGACCACCCCGAGCGTGAACAGCAGCGGCCCGGCGGTCAGCAGCAGCGCCCCGGGAACGTCCACCGGCGTCCGTCCGGCGGGCCGTTGACGCGGTACGAGCGCGGCCACCCCGGCGAGCACGAGCACCACGAACGGCACGGACACCAGGAAGATCCACCGCCACCCGAGCCACTCGGTGACGACCCCGGAGACCACGAACCCCAGCACGAGCCCCCCACTCGCCACGGCCGCCCACACACTCAACGCCCGTGACCTGAGCGGCCCTTCGGGAAACATCAGCACGATCACCGCCATCGCGGCCGGCAACGCGAGCGCCTCGCCGGCCCCCTGTGCCAACCGCGCCGCCACCAGCAGGCCGAACGACGGCGCGAGCCCCGCCGCCAGGGACGCGGCGCCGAAGAGGGCCGTGCCGAGCAGCAGGACACGCCGCCTGCCCACCACGTCGCCCAGCCGGCCGCCGAGCATCAACAGCCCGCCACCGGTGATCGTGTACCCGACCACGACCCAGGTCAGCGCGTGCCCGCCGACGCCGAAACGGGCCCCGATCGAGGGGAGGGCCACGTTGACCACGGTCACGTCGACCGCGACCAGGAACTGCAGCGTGGCCATGCAGCACAGCACCAGCCACGCGCGCACCGGGGACCATCCGTCCCGGCACGAAGGGAGAACACCTGAAACCACCGACTGCTCCGTCGCTCAGAAGTCTTCCGAGCAGCACGACATGCCGCTCCGGTCCGAACACGAAGCGGCTGGACGTCCTCCGAACGTGGGACGAACGCCCCGCCGCTAGCGGAGCGCCCTCGTCACCGCGGCACAGGCCGCCGCAGCAGAAGCAGACATACGTCAGACCCTACCGGCACCGGGCACCCCGTCCCGAGACCCCGGTCACCGTGCCGCCCCCGCCGACGGCCGCCGGTCCGGGGCGTTCGGTCCGGTTTCGGGCGTGCTTCCGCCGGGGCGGGGGAGGGGCGGGGTAGAAGGGTGGGGTGCCCCGGGTTTGGGGCGGGCGAGGAGGGCGACTCTCCGGCGGGAGGGAGAGCGGAGGCGGACGGGAATCGAACCCGCCTGCCCGAGATCCTCGGGCACCTCGGTTTTGAAGACCGGGAGGGCCACCAGGCACCCACACGCCTCCATCGCCCGCCCACCCTAACCGGAACGCCGTGTCCGGCGGCGGCCCGGCACACCCGAACGCCCCGACGCCCCGACGCCCCGACGCGCCGACCAGCCGACACGCCCGACGCGCCCGACGAGCCCGAGGAGAAAGACCCCGTATGACGCTCACGCGCGAGACCCCCGTACGCCTCACCCAGTACGCCCACGGCGGCGGCTGCGCCTGCAAGATCCCGCCCGGGGAGCTGGAGGACGTGCTCGGCGGGCTGGCCGGGCCCCGGCCCGGCACCGGCCTGCCGCTGCTCGTCGGCCTCGCCACCGGCGACGACGCCGCCGTCGTCGCCCTGCCCGCCGCCGGCGGCGCCCCCGCCCAGGCGATGGTCTCCACCGCCGACTTCTTCACCCCGGTCGTCGACGACCCGTACGACTGGGGCCGCATCGCCGCCGCCAACGCCCTCTCGGACGTGTACGCCATGGGCGGCCGGCCCGTCCTCGCCGTCAACCTGCTCGCCTGGCCCCGCGACGTGCTGCCCCTCGACCTCGCCCGCGAGGTGCTGCGCGGCGGGCTCGACATCGCCGCGGAGGCCGGCTGCCACGTCGGCGGCGGGCACAGCGTGGACGATCCGGAACCCAAGTACGGCATGGCCGTCACCGGGCTGGCCCACCCCGGCCGGCTGCTGCGCAACGACGCGGGCCGGCCCGGACTGCCGCTCTCCCTCACCAAACCGCTCGGCCTCGGCGTCCTGAACAACCGTCACAAGGCCACCGGCGAACGCTTCGCTCAGGCCGTCGCCACCATGGTCGAGCTGAACCGGGACGCCTCCGCCGCCGCCCTCGCCGCGGGCGCGGTCTGTGCCACCGACGTCACCGGCTTCGGCCTCCTCGGCCACCTGCACAAGCTGGCCCGCGCCTCCGGGGTGACCGCCGTGGTCGACACCGCCGCCGTGCCCTTCCTGGACGGCGCGCGCGAGGCGGTACGGGACGGCTACGTCAGCGGCGGCACCCGGCGCAACCTCGACTGGGTCGCGCCCACCACCGACTTCGGCACCACCGGCACCGACACGCGCCTCCTGCTCGCCGACGCCCAGACCTCCGGCGGGCTGCTCGTCGCCGGTGAGGTCCCCGGCGCCCCCGTGATCGGCCACCTCGTGCCGCGGGGTGCCCACACCGTCGTCCTGAGGTGAGCGGGACACCGGGAGGGGCGACCGGGTCCCGGGTGCCTCAGTCCGCGGCCGGGCCGGTACGCGGCCCGGCCGCGCGGGCCTCCAGGCGCAGGCGTTGCGGGATCACCGTGTAACGGGGGTCCTCGGCGGAGGCGACCCCGGCGTGGAAGACGCCGAACCGCAGGGCCGCCGAGCCGGCCAGCAGCGCCGCGCCCGCCACCGCCGCGGCGCCGCGCCCGCGCCCGCCCGCGCCGGCCGCCAGCACGGCGCCCCCGGCGGTGAGCAGTTCCGCCGCGCGCAGCAGCCGGCCGGCCCGCCCGGTGCCGAGGGTCTCGGCCGCCAGGCCCATCCGCCGGCGCATCACCTCGAAGGCGCCCACTTCGAGCGCCGCGCCCAGCAGGGCCGCCCGGCGCGCGGGCCCGGTCTGCGCCACGGGCGCACCGGCCAGGGCGAGTCCGGCCCCCGCGCAGGCCGCCGACCCGGCGAAGACGAAGGGCATCTCGCGGTGGCCGTCGTGCCAGGCGGGCACCGCCGTGTCGGAGATCAGCACCGCGGTGTACGTCGCCACCGCCGGGGCGAGGACGGCGGCGGACGCGGTGGCGGCGGTGCCGATGAGCCGGTGGCGGCCCGCGACGTCGGTCGCCGCGGCGACCATCGTGAGCGGCGCGTACCCGGCCAGCAGCCAGGAGCCGAGGTTCATCGGGGAGGTCGGCTTGAAGACGCGGAGCATGTTCACGAAGCGGGCCGGCCGTCCCAGGTCGTGGACGAGCGCGGCCAGCGAGAGGGAGATGGCGCCGGCCGCGCCCAGCTTCGCGGTCCGCGCCAGCGCGGGCCGGCCGGTGGCCTCGCCGCCCGCCGCCAGCAGCGAGGACGCCCCGGCGAGCCCGCCGAGGAAGAGGTAGCCCGCGATGTCGACCGCCTTCCACGTCGGCTTGTGGAGGATGGCCCGGCCGTAGTACGAGGAGAACTCGGCCTCGGGCACCATCGCCCGCTCGCCGCGCCCGCGCCGCCGCCTGCGCCGCCCGGCGTACGTCCCGGTGAGCGCGTCCCGCCCGGTGGGTTCGCCGGGCGTCCGGCCGGGCGGTGTCCCGGTGCCGGTCATCGGTGCCTCCCGGCGAAGGCGGCGGCCGTCAGCGCGGCCACCGACACGGCCGCCGCCGCCGCGTACCGCCACATGGCGGGCAGGTCACGGGTGGTGACGACCGGGTCGGGGGGCAGCCCGTACACCTCCGGTTCGTCCAGCAGCAGGAAGAACGCGCCGTCGCCGCCGACGCCGTCCCCGGGGTCCTCCCCGTACAGCCGCGCGTCGGGCACCCCGGCCGCGTGCAGCCGGGCGACACGGGCCGCCGCGCGTTCCCGCAGTTCGTCCAGCTCGCCGAACTGGATGGAGTCGGTGGGGCACGCCTTCGCGCAGGCCGGTTCCATGCCGACGCCGAGGCGGTCGTAGCAGAGGGTGCACTTCCAGGCGCGTCCGTCGTCGGGGCGCTGGTCGATGACGCCGTAGGGGCAGGCGGGGACGCAGTAGCCGCAGCCGTTGCAGACGTCCTGCTGGACGACGACCGTGCCGAACTCCGTGCGGAAGAGCGAGCCGGTGGGGCACACGTCCAGGCAGGCGGCGTGGGTGCAGTGCTTGCACACGTCGGAGGACATCAGCCAGCGCAGTTCGGGGCGCCCGTCGGGGGCGAGGGGGGAGATCTCCCCGGCCGGGGCGCCCGGGGGCGCCGTACCCGGCGCGGGCGTGGTCGCGGAGGCGTCGAGGCCGCGGGCGGCGGCGAAGACGTCCACGTGGTCGTGGCCGGTGCCGGGTTCCTGCCCGCCGAGCGGCTTGCGCTGCTCGATGAAGGCCACGTGCCGCCAGGTGCCGGCGCCGAGGCCCTGGGTGTTGTCGTAGGACATGCCGGTGAACTCGAGGCCGTCCTCGGGGATGGCGTTCCACTCCTTGCACGCCACCTCGCACGCCTTGCAGCCGATGCAGACGGAGGTGTCGGTGAAGAAGCCCATCCGGGGCGGGGGGTCGGTGTGGCCGGCGGCTCTGGCCACGTCCGGCTGGGGGCCGGAGAACAGGTGGGCACGGATCGCCTCGTCGTCGGCGTCCTCCCGGCGCGCGGTCGTCCCGTCCGTCATCTGCGCTCCTCCTCGCTCCCGTCGAGCCTGGCACGGGTGCCCCGGCCCCGGCCCGCCGAAACGGCCGCGCCCAGGGCCGGACGGGTGGAGAGGCGGGCCGAGGGGAGCAGCGCCGGGGCCCGGGGCGGGATCGGCCGGTGGGGCGGGGAGGTCGCGGGGACGGGCTCAGGCGGCCTGGAGCAGGCAGCCCAGCGCGAGCAGGGCCAGGACCTTCACGATCTCCAGGCCGACGTAGTGGAGATGGGCGCGGGACCGGGTCTCGGCGGGGTCCGCGCCCGCCAGCACCGCGTCCGAACGGCGGTTGAGCCGGGGCCGTACGAGGCCCAGTTGCACGGTGAGGACCACCGCCGCGACGGCGGTGAGCGCGACGACGGCCGCGGACGGGCCGCCCGTGGCGACCGCGACGACGACGCCGGCGGCGAGCGCGGCCTCCGCGAGGTTGAGGGCGCGGAAGACCAGCCGCCCGATGCCGAGCCCGAGGGGGATCGTCACGCCCGGGGCACGGAACTTCAGGGGCGCCTCCAGGAAGGAGATCGCCAGCACCATGCCCAGCCAGAGGAAGGTGAGGGCGCCCGCAGTGGCCGCCGACGTCGCGTGCATCGCTGGATCTCGTCTCTCCGCAGGGGGGTGGCCGGGGCGGGGGCGCCGGTCAGGCGAGGGGCCAGGAGGCGATGTGCGCCGCGAACTCGGGCGGCGAGGCCACCACCATCAGCGAGACGGGGCCGTCGCCCGGGTTCACGAGGGCGACCCGCTCCCCGGTGGCGATGTGCGCGCTCGTGCCGGGGGACAGGCGGTGTTCGTCCCCGGCGTGCCGCAGCAGGGCCGTGCCGGAGAGCGGGATCAGGACGATCTCCGAGGCGCCGTGGTCGTGTTCGGGCAGGCCGCCGCCCGCCGGGAGTTCGAGGTGGACGACGGCGACGCGGTCCGACGTGGTCCCGGCGGTGAGCGGCGTGGCGGTCGGGCCGCCCGTGAGCGGGGCGCGGTGGCGGGTGGCGGTGGCGGTGTCGGCGACGTGCACGGGGTCTCCTCGGGAAGGCCGGCGGGTGTGCCGGCGGATGGGGTCCGAAACGGGCGGGCCCGAACGGGCGGGACCGGACGGGTGACGGGTGGGACGGGTGACGGGCTGGACGGGTCCGGCGGCCGGGACTCAGGGCGCCGCGGTGACCGCCAGGTGGGCCAGGCAGGCGTCGGGTTCGGCGAAGGGCTCCAGACGGGTGGCGGCCAGCGGGGCGTCCAGCTCGGCCAGGGCGCCCTGCATCAGCCCCAGGTGCAGTGGGCAGACGATCTCGCCGTGCTCCTCGGCGAGTTCGAGGAACGGACAGTGCCGCAGCCAGACCCGGTCCGGCCGCCCGTCCTCCTCGCCGAGCCGCGGCGCGAAGCCCAGGTCGTCGAGCATGGCCGTCAGCCGTCCGGCCGCCTCACCGGCCGTCGGCGGCCGGGAGGGCGGGAACTGCTCGACGAGGTACCGGCCCCAGTCACGGCCCGCCTCGACGGCCGCCGCCCCGGCGCCCGGCCCCTCGGCCGCCAGCCGGCCGAGCAGCATCCGCGCCAGCAACTGGTAGCGGCGCGCCCCACCCCGGTCCATGCCCCGGCGGGCGGCGTAGACGGTGCGCGGGCGGCCGGGGCCCGAGGGCCGTTCCGCGGTCCGCTCGACCCGGCCCCGGGACACCAGCGCGTCGAGGTGGAAGCGCACGGTGTTGGGGTGCACCCCGAGCCGCTCGGCGACCTCGGTCACGCCCTGCGGGGCGGGGGACTCGCGCAGTGCGTCGAGGACGGCGCGGCGGCGGGGGGAGAGCGGTTCCCGCTCCTCGGTGGGGGACACGGCGGTCAGCCTTCCTGGGCGTTCGGGGGCACTGCGGCGACGAGCGGGTGGTCGTGCTCGACGAGCCCGAGCTTGGCGGCCCCGCCCGGCGAGCCGACGCGGTCGAAGAACTCGGCGTTCGCCCGCGTGTACTCGGCCCACGGTGACGGTACGTCGTCCTCGTAGAAGATCGCCTCCACGGGGCAGACCGGTTCGCAGGCGCCGCAGTCGACGCACTCGTCGGGGTGGATGTACAGCGAGCGCCGTCCCTCGTAGATGCAGTCGACCGGGCACTCCTCGACGCACGCCCGGTCCTTCACGTCGACGCACGGCTGAGCGATCACATAGGTCACGACACGCTCCTCACACCACCGGGAGGGGTTTCTCCAAATAGTACCTGTAATAATCGTGGCCCATCGCACGGCACCGGGAGGAGTACGTCGTGACATCGTCGTCCGAGGTGTACATCGAAGGGACGGCCACCGATCCGGCCGTCGGCGCACGCGCCGCCGTCGAGGAGGCGCACCGGCGGCTGCGGGCCGGGCTGGCCGCGGCGCGCGCCGCCGACGCGGGCGCGGAAGGGCCGGGCGCGGCAGCCGGGGGGAGCGCCCTGGCGGAGTTCTGCGCCGGTGAGCTGCGCCGGCACCTGTCCGCCGTCGACCGGACGCTGTACGCCGCCGCGTCCGGCGCCGCCGAGACCCGCCTGCTGGTCCGGGCGCTGCGCACGGTGACCACGGTCCTCGACCGGCATATCGACGCGCTGCCCGCCGCCGACCGCACGGCAGCGGGCGAGGCGGCCGCCGCCGTCGAGGCGGTGCTGGAGGCGCGGCTCGCCGCCGAGGAGGAGGCCCTGCTGCCCGCGCTGACGGGGCTGCCCGGCGCCGACCTGCCCGCGCTCGTCGCGGACCTGCGCATCCTGGCCGGGGGCGGCCGGCTCGACGAGCCGGCGGTCGTCGACGTCCGCGAGATTCCGCACGGGCGGCGCCACCCGCGGATCTTCACCCGCTTCGCCCGGCTCGCGCCCGGCGAGGACTTCGTCCTGGTCAACAACCACGACCCCAAACCGCTGCGCCGCGAGTTCGAGGCGACCCACCCGGGCGCGCACACCTGGGAGTACGTGGAGTCCGGCCCGGACGTCTGGCGGGTACGCATCGGCAGGCGGGCGGTGCCGGCGGACTGACCGGGGCCGGGGCCCTGTGGGGACGTGGGCCGACGCCGGGGCCGCCGACGCCTTCGGGGGCGGGGGGCGTTCCGGGCCCGGCAACGGCCCCGCCCCCGGGACGGTGACGCCGCCGCGCCCCGGGCGGCCCGCGGCTCCCCCGCGTCGGCGGGTCCGCGCGCGCCGGCGTCGGGGCGGCCGGCCGGTGGGCACGTCCTCGGGGTGAGCGGCGCGGCCCCGTCCGGCGCGGGGCGAGGCCGACGTCTTGAGGAGACCTCACCGCGGTGGCCCCGCCCGCGCGCGGGCGGCCCGGTGTGCGGAGCCCCGCCCGGTGCCTGCGCCGGACGCCCGCCCGATGCTTCCGCCGGACGCCGTCCGCCCGGCGCCGGCCGCCGCGGTGTGCGGGCCCCCGTCCCAGTCCGCTCCGCGGTCCCCGCGCCGGGACGAAGACGGGTGTCATCCGCCCTGGTCGCGCTCCGCCCGGCGCTCCAGCACCCTGCGCATCCGCTGGGTCAGCGCGGTCGCGGCGGCGGTGAGGAAGACGAAGCTGTAGAGGATCTGGATCACGGCCACCGTCCGGGAGGTCTGGCCGCTGGGGGCGATGTCGCCGTAGCCGACCGTCGCGAGCGTCACGATCGTGAAGTACAGGGCGTCCAGGCGGGTGCGCAGGTCCCCCGCGAACTGGCCGGGCTCCTTGGCGAGGGCGTAGTACGCGGTCGAGAAGACGTGCACGGTCACCAGGATCAGCAGCGTGATCATCACGCCGGGCCGGGTGCGCGGGCGGTCGACGAGGACGTTGCGGATCTCCCGCAGCAGCAGTCCGGCCACGACGCACAGCGCCCCCGCGAACAGCGCCCAGCTCAACGCCGGGCGTCGCGGCCCGAGTTGGTCGAGAGGGGCCAGGAAGTAGGCCACCACCATGCCCACCCCGGCGGCGGCGCACAGCAGCCAGGCGAGCGAACCGCGCCAGGCCGGCGTACCCGCGTCCGGGCCGGTGTCCCCGCCGCCGTCCGGCGGGACGGCCCGGTGGTGCCGGGTCACGGGGACGCCTCCGCCCGCCCGCGCGGCACGAGTTGGGCCACGACGAAGGAGACGACCGACGCCATCACGATGAGCGGTGTCTGCTCGTGCGCGTCGGAGCCCACCAGCAGCACCGCCAGCACCGCACTCGCCAGCGGCAGCCCCGTCACCGCCGCCGCGGCGGCCGCGATGCCGAGCGCCAGCGCCGGTGCCACACCGAAGCCGGGCAGGCCCGAGCAGGCCAGCGCCGTCGCCGCCCCGAGCAGCACCGAGGGGAAGATCGGGCCGCCGCGCAGACTGCCCAGGGCGACCCCCCAGGCCAGCCCCTTGCAGGCGACCAACGCCACCAGCGCGCCCACCGACCAGGCGTGCGGACGCTCCGCGAGCGCGGCCAGCGTGCTCTGCCCGGACAGCGCCGCCTCCGCCGGGGACCGGCCGGTGATCAGGGCGTAGGCGCTGAGGCACACCCCGACCGCGCCGGCGCACAGGACGGTGCGCGCCACCGGACGGCGACCGGTCCAGGAGGCGGTACGGCGCCCCAGCCGCCGGGCCAGCGTGATCAGCACCGCGATCAGCGCGGCCGTCGGCAGCCCCCACAGGAAGTCCCCGGCGTCCGGATTGGCGGACGGCGGCACGACGGGCAGCGCGAGCGCGCCGATCTTCAGCCCCGTCCACTGGCCGAAGCCGGTGAAGACCAGCGCGCCCGCCGCGCTCGCCAGCAGGCACGGCAGCAGCAGCGCGACCAGCCGCGCCCCGCCGAGCCCCGCGCCCTCGATGAGCAGGACGGCGGCGGCCACCGGACCGCCGAGGATGGTGGAGATGGCGGCGGTGGAACCGGCGGTGGCGACGATCCTCCCGGCGCCGCTGTCCTCGGGCGTGCCGGTCCGGCGCAGCGCGAGCAGGGCGAGGCCGCTGCCCACGGCCATCAGGGGCGCCTCGGGACCGAGGACCACGCCGAGCGGCAGGGTGGCCAGCGCGGCCAGGACCGCGCCCGGCAGCGCCCGGGGGCCGACGGGCGCCCCGCCGAGCCCGTCGACCGGCAGATGCCCGCCGGCGCCCGGCATCCGGGTGACGATCGGCGCGAGGATCACCCCGGCCAGGGCCAGCGCGGGCAACGGCCACCACCACGGAGGGGTGCGGTAGCCGACGGCCTCGGGCAGCGACGTCCACACCCAGTGCTGCACCTGGTGCTGGAGCCCGACGAAGAAGAAGCAGGCCACGGCGACGGGTACGCCGAGCAGCACGCACAGCAGCAACAACCGGGGATAGCCGGGACTGAGCAGTGTCTCGCGCAGAGTCCGCTCGGCCTGGTCGGGCGCGGCGCGCGCGGGCGCGTCCGCGGGATCGCCGGGGGCGCTCACCGGGCGTCCCGGCGCGGGCCCGGGGCGGGCGCGGGGGACGGGGGCTGACGCGTCACGGGCCCTCCTTCGTCCGCCCCTCGCTGCCGGGTCCGGCCTCCCGCGGGCCGCGGGGCGCGGGGCCGCGGACCGGCCGCACGGGGCCGTCTGTACCGTTCAGTTAACGCGAGGGCCCGGCCCGGCGCACGCGCGCCCGGACCGGCCCCTTCACCCGTTCGGCAGGTCCGTCTGGCCGGGCGGCCGGTGTGCCCGCAGGCTCGGACTCAGCCGGCCCGGCGCCCGCGGCGTCCCGCGGACCGGGCCCGTACGGGGGCTCGCCGAAAGGACTGCGCTCATGAGCCAGCACACCGCACCTCCCCCGGGTTCTCCCGGCTCTCCCGGCTCCCCCGGTTCTCCCGGAGGTCCCCCACACGGCTCCGGCGGACCGCACGGCCGGCCGCCGTCGAGCCACCACGAGAACTGGGTCGTCGGAGGCGTCGTCTTCGCCGGTGTCCTGCTGCTGCTGAACGGCATCCTCTCCGTGCTCCAGGGCGTCGCCGCCATCTCCGAGAACGACGTCTACGCCCGCGTCGGCACGTACGTCTACGAGCTGGACCTGACGGGCTGGGGCGTCATCCACGTCGTCCTCGGCGGCGTCCTGATCCTCACCGGCTGGGGGCTGTTGCGGGACATGGCCTGGGCGCGCGTGGTGGGCATCGTCCTCGCCTCGCTGAGCCTCATCGCCGAGTTCCTGTTCCTGCCGTACGCGCCCGTCTGGTCCATCGTGATGATGGCGATCGACGTCTTCGTGATCTGGGCGCTGGCCAGCCGTCACGAGCACCACGCCTGAGCGGCGGGGCGGGTCCGGCCCCTGGCCCGGCCGCCTCGGGCCGGGGTCCCTGCGGGCCGGCCCGGGTCCGTGGCCGCCTGCTCCTCGCGCCTCCTCGTGCCGGCGCCGTCGCGGGCCCGTGTCGGTGTTGGGCCGAACGGGTGACTTGGCGTAAGAATTGGCTGGTGCACGCAGTAAAGGCGAGGGAAATCGGGGGGAGCCGGTGAGCAGCCACGACGTCACCGATGAACAGTGGGAAGGGCTCGCCCAGGTCGTGCCGTTGCGCGGACGCGACGCCTGGCCGTCCGCCGTCGGCCACCGGGCGCTGCCCGACGACCGGACGGCGGCGCGGCGCCGCTTCGTCGTCCTGCGGGTCAGTGTCTTCGCGGACGCCCGCGAGGTCGCCGAGACGCTGATGGGGGGTATTCCCGTCCTGCTCGACCTGACCGGCGCCGAGACCGATGTCGCCAAGCGGGTCCTGGACTTCAGCACGGGGGTCGTCTTCGGGCTCGGCAACGGCATGCACCGCGTCGACCGCAACGTGTTCCTGCTGACCCCGGCCGGGACCGAGGTCAACGGCCTGATGGAGGGCGCCGCCGGGGTGTGAGGCGAAACGGGGGCCGGGGCCCTCGTCCGTCCCGGGGGCGGGCGGCACGGGGGCCGCGGCCCCGGAGCTCACGGTGCCGCGCGGACGGCCCGTGGCCCGGACGGGTGACGGCTCGCGGGGGAGACGAGGGCGAAGGCCCGGGAGTACGAGGCCGCAGGGGGCGAGGACCACGCGGTCCGGGGCCGGCCGGCGCGCCGGCACCCCGGTACCAGGGCGTCCCGTGCGCGTCGGCCGGGGGCGCGACGGTGTGCGGCCGGGGGTGTGACCGCGCGCCGGACGGCGGGTGGCGGCGGTGCCGTCCCCCGGGACGGCCGGGCGCGCCGCGTCCGCGCTCCGGCGGCGCCGTCCCCCGATCGTAGGAACGTCCCCCGGGTGGAACGGTTCGCCCCCCCACGGAGTCCTACGGTCGGCATATGGCAGCGTCACCTGCGAAAACGGCGTCCGCCGTCCTCGCCCCGCCCCGGCCGGACCGGCCCTGCGTCACCGAACTGCGGCTGTCCGCCTTCGCCGGGCACCGGCGGGCCGCGTTCCCGCTCGGCCCCCTCACGGTGCTCGCCGGACCCAGCGGCTGCGGCAAGACCAGCGCGCTGCGCGCCTACGAGGCGCTGGCCCGGCTCGGCGGCGGCGCCGAACTGGGCACGGTCTTCCCCGACCCGGCCGCCTGCGTCCCCGAACGGGCCCGGCCCGACGCCCAGCGCCGCCGGGGCTTCCGCATCGGCTGCACCGCCGACGGGCCGGAGGGACCGGTCCGCCTCGACGTCGCCGTCCAGGCCGAGCCCGAACTCCGCGTGGTGGGGGAGCGGTTGAGCGTGGACGGCCTCGTCCTGCTCCAGACCGCGCTGCGCGACCCGGGCCGCCGCGCGGTCCAGGCCGCCTGGTACACGGCGGGCCCCTCGCCGGTGACGCGCGGGCCACTGCCGGACGACCGGCTCGGCACCGCCCTCGTGCCGCTGCGCGTGGCCGGCAAGACCGACGGACAGCGCCGGGTGCTCGCCGCCGCCGAACAGATGCTGGTCGCGCTGCGCTCCGTCTTCGCCTGCGATCCCCGCCCCGGCCGCATGCGCGAACCGGTGCCCACCGGCACCGGTCGGCTCCTCGCCGGCTGCGACAACCTCGCCGACGTGCTCTGGCGCACGCGTCCCGTGTGCGCCCGGCGGCACGCCCGGTTCGTCGCGGCGGTCCGCGCCGGATGCACCGGCCCGGTGGCGGACGTACTGGCGGAGCCCGTCGTCGGCGGGGTCGTCCGCGGGCTGCTGGACCGGGGCGACGGCGTGCGCACCGGACTCGCCCGGCTCGGCTACGGCGAACTGCGCTACGTCGCCCTCGTCCTGGTCCTGCTCACCGGCTCGGGCGTGCTGGAGGCCGACGCGGCGGGGGAGCCGCCCGGCCCGCCCCGGACCCTCACCGTCCTCGCCGACGGCCTCGACCGCGGGCTGGACGCGCGTCAGCGTGCCCAACTCCTCGCCCTGGCCACCGAGATGTGCGAGCGGGGGGACATCCGCCTGGTCGGCTCCGTGCCGGACGCCTCGTGGGCGGCGGGGGCCGAGGGCGTCACGGTGGTACACCTGGAACCGTGACCGCACATCCCTCTCCCGACGCACCGCGCTCCCCCGTCCCGCAGCCGGACGCCCCGCGGCCGGGCGCCCCGGGCGCCGCCGACCTGCCCGCACTCCAGCGGCGTCTGGCCGACTTCGCCGCCGCCCGGAACTGGCAGCCGTACCACACCCCCAAGAACCTGGCCGCCGCGCTGAGCGTGGAGGCCGCCGAACTCGTCGAGATCTTCCAGTGGCTGACCCCCGAGGAGTCGGCCCGCGTCATGGACGACGCCGGCAGCGCGCACCGCGTGCGGGACGAGGTCGCCGACGTCCTCGCCTATCTGCTCCAACTGTGCGAGGTGCTGGGCGTCGACCCCCTGGATGCGCTGGCGGCGAAGATCGAGCGCAACGAGGACCGGTTCCCGGTAGGGGGCGCACGGCGCACACCGGGGGAGTGATATGCGCCCCCGGTCGGGAGTACTGCGCTCCGTTATCACTCTCCGGAGTCAGGGTCCGCCCGAAATCGATTTTCTGTCCAGAGTTTTCCGCCTTCCCCTGGCTTTTCCGGGTGCATGCCTTCACTCTGGGTAGTGAATCAGGGAGTTCGGGCGCACGCGCCGTGAGCGCGCTGCGAGAGGGACGGGGGCAGCGCATGGACGCTGTGCGGCTCATCGTGACGAGCGGGCGTGCGCTGGCCGCGGGCCGTGAGGTGCCGGACATGCTCACGGAGGTGTGGCAGGCACAGGCGCTGGCGCAGGCCATAGGCAGCAGACTCGCGGTCTCCGGGCCCCCCGAGCTGCACGGCGAGGCCCTGGGCCTGACCGAGCTGGCGCGGCGGGGCTGCGGGGTGCTGCGGCTGCCGGGCCCGGCCCCGGCGGAGCCCCGCGCCGCCCAGTTGACCGAACTGGGCGACGCCCGGCAGGTGTTGGTCCGGCTGGGCACCCTGCTCGGCGAGACGGGCATCGCCCTGGTCTCCCTCGCCTGCGCCGCGGACGACGAGGCGACCTACTGGAGTTGCCTGGAGGCCATCGACGCGGCCGACGAGTCCCGGGACCGCGTCCTGGAGATGCTCCGCAAACTGGCCGACCGGGAGGAGGCGGCCCTCGCGGCCCGCGAACGAGAGGCAGGCTGACCCCCGCCCCACCGCAACCGGCCCCGGCCTTCCGGCCCCGGCCTTCCGGCCCCGGCCCTGGCCTTCCGGCCCCGGCCCCGGCCTCCTGGTCTCGGCCTTGCGGCCTTGGCCCTGACCTTGCGGCCTCGGCCCCGGCCTCCCGGCCCCCGCCCAGGCCCCGGCCGCCGGGTCCTGGGGTCAGGGTCCGGCCGCCGGGCAGGCGGCGTCCCGGCGGTGCCCCCTCCGCCCCCACCTCGTCCGGTGCCCCCCCGCCACCGGGCCACCGGGCGTTTCGGGACGGCAGCCCCCGCCACCCCGCGGCCCCCGCCCCCGGGCCGCAGCCCCCGTCACCCGCCGGGGCCACCGGCGCGCACCCGCCGCCCCGGGGGATGTCCGAGGCGGACCGGCCGAGCAGGCAGGATGGACGGCATGGATCTCCGCATCTTCACCGAGCCCCAGCAGGGGGCCACCTACGACACCTTGCTCACCGTGGCGAAGGCCACCGAGGACCTGGGCTTCGACGCCTTCTTCCGCTCGGACCACTACCTCAGCATGGGTTCCGCGGACGGCATGCCCGGCCCCACCGACGCCTGGATCACCCTCGCCGGCCTCGCCCGCGAGACCCGGCGCATCCGCCTCGGCACTCTCATGACGGCCGGCACCTTCCGGCTCCCCGGCGTCCTCGCCATCCAGGTGGCCCAGGTCGACCAGATGTCCGGCGGACGCGTCGAACTCGGCCTCGGGGCAGGGTGGTTCGAGGACGAGCACAAGGCGTACGGCATCCCCTTCCCGAAGGAGAAGTTCGCCCGGCTCGAAGAGCAGCTCGCGATCGTCACCGGCCTGTGGGAGACCGAGGTCGGCCGGACCTTCGACTTCCACGGCACCTACTACGACCTCACCGACTCGCCCGCGCTGCCCAAGCCCGCGCAGGCCAAGGTCCCGGTGCTCATCGGCGGCCACGGCGCCGTCCGCACCCCGCGGCTGGCCGCCCGGTACGCCGACGAGTTCAACATCCCCTTCGCGTCCCTCGACGACACCCGGCGCCAGTTCGCCCGCGTCCGCGCCGCCGCCGAGGAGGCGGGCCGCCCGGCCGACGCGCTGACGTACTCCAACGCCCTCGTCGTGTGCGTCGGCAAGGACGACGCCGAGGTCGCCCGCCGGGCCGCCGTGATCGGCCGTGAGGTCGACGAGCTGAAGGCCAACGGCCTGGCCGGCTCCCCGGCCGAGGTCGTCGAGAAGATCGGCCGGTACGCGGAGGCGGGCTCGCAGCGGATCTACCTCCAGGTCCTCGACCTCGACGACCTGGACCACCTGGAGCTGATCTCCTCCCAGGTGCAGAGCCGGCTCACGGCCTGACGCCCGCCACCCGCCCGCACCCGTGACGCCCCGTCAGGAGCGGGCGATAACCGAAGGCGCCACCGTCCCCTCCTGTGCGATGGTGTGACCGCCCCGCCGCAGCCCCCGGGACCCGACCGGACCGGGGGCTTCCGCGCGCACGGGCGATCCCCCTTCCATCCCGCCGGAGAGGCCCTCCGCATGTTCCTGACGCTGACCACCACCGCCACCCCCGACGGCCCCGCGACCGACCTCGGTTTCCTGCTGCACAAGCATCCCGACCGGGCGCAGGCGTTCTCCACCTCCTTCGGGACGGCCCACGTCCTGTACCCCGAGGCGGAGGATCAGCGCTGCACCGCGGCGTTGCTGCTGGAGGTGGACACGGCGGCACTGGTCCGGCGGAACCGGGGCAGGGCCGGCCGCGGCGGCGCTCCCGACGCGGCGCTCGCCCACTACGTCAACGACCGCCCCTACGCGGCCTCCTCCCTCCTCGCCGTGGCGCTGAGCCGCGTCTTCTCCAGCGCCCTGCGCGGAGTCTGCCCGGCCCGCCCGGAACGCGCCGCCCGGCCGCTGCC
This sequence comes from Streptomyces sp. SCSIO 75703, assembly GCF_036607905.1. Taxonomy (NCBI): domain Bacteria; kingdom Bacillati; phylum Actinomycetota; class Actinomycetes; order Kitasatosporales; family Streptomycetaceae; genus Streptomyces; species Streptomyces sediminicola. The sequence goes on along the minus strand of NZ_CP144555.1, from coordinate 1,416,978 downwards.
GCTGCGCGTCGAGGTGCCCGCGCTGCCCGCCCGCGGCGGCCCCGACCTGGTCCACCGCCTCTTCGCCCCGCTCGGCTGGACCGTCACCGCCGAGTCCGTACCGCTGGACACCGAGTTCCCCCAGTGGGGCGACTCGCGCTACGTGCGTCTCGTCCTGGAGTCCGGCACGCTCACCCTCGCCGAGGCCCTGCGCCACCTGTACGTCCTGCTGCCGGTGCTCGACGACGCCAAGCACTACTGGGTCGCGCCGGACGAGGTCGACAAGCTGCTGCGGGCCGGCGAGGGCTGGCTGCCCGGCCACCCCGAGCAGACGCTGATCACCAGCCGCTACCTGTCCCGCCGCCGGTCGCTGACGCGTGAGGCCCTGCACCGGCTGGAGCTGGTCCGGCTGGCCGAGTCGGACGACAGCGAGGTCGAGGACGTCGACAACGCCGTCCCCGCCGAGCCGGCCGACGCCGCCGACGGCGCCGGGCCGGCGGATGCCACCGTCCCCGCCGAGGCCGCCGAGGAGGAGCGGCCCGTACCGCTCGCCGTGCTGCGCCGCGAGGCGATCCTCGCCGTACTGCGGGAGCGGGACGCCGCCCGCGTCCTCGACCTCGGCTGCGGCGAGGGCCACCTCGTGCGCGAACTGCTCGGGGAGGCGCGGTTCACCGAGATCGTCGGCATGGACGTGTCCGTACGGGCGCTCGGCATCGCCGCACGGCGGCTGCGGACCGACCGCATGGGCGAGCGGCAGGCGGCCCGCCTCCGGCTCCGGCAGGGCTCCCTCGCCTACGCCGACACGAGCCTCGCCGGCTACGACGCCGCCGTGCTCAGCGAGGTCGTCGAGCACGTCGACCCGCCCCGGCTGCCCGCCCTGGAGCACGCCGTGTTCGCCGCCGCCCGCCCGCGTACCGTCGTCGTCACCACCCCCAACTCCGAGTACAACGTGCGCTGGGAGACCCTGCCGGCCGGGCACCTCCGCCACCGCGACCACCGCTTCGAGTGGACCCGCGAGGAGTTCCGCGCCTGGGCCGGGGCCGTGGCCGCCCGGCACGGCTACCGCGTCGCGTACCGCCCCGTCGGCGCCGACGACCCCGAGGTCGGCCCGCCCACCCAGATGGCCGTGTTCGACCTGACCACCCCGTACGAGAAGGAGGCGAAGGCCGCGTGAACACCCCCGACTCCCGTGGTGACACCCGTACCGACGGCCGGGCCCTGCCCGTCACCGACCTGTCCCTCGTCGTGCTGATCGGCGCCTCCGGCTCGGGCAAGTCCACCTTCGCGCGCCGCCACTTCCGGCCCACCGAGGTGCTCTCCTCCGACTTCTGCCGGGGACTCGTCGCCGACGACGAGAACGACCAGAGCGCCAGCCGCGACGCCTTCGACGTGCTCCACCACATCGCCGGCAAGCGGCTCGCCGCCGGCCGCCGCACCGTCGTCGACGCGACCAACGTGCAGCAGGACGGCCGGCGCCGGCTGATCGAACTGGCCCGCGCCCACGACGTCCTGCCGATCGCCATCGTCCTCGACGTCCCCGAGCGGGTCTGCGCCGACCGCAACGCCACCCGCCCCGACCGGGCCCACCTGCCCCGCCGGGTCGTCCAGCGCCACATCCGCGAACTCCGCCGCTCCCTGCGCGGACTGGCGCGCGAGGGCTTCCGCAAGGTGCACGTGCTGCGCGGCGCGGACGAGGTGGAGGCGGCCACCGTCGTCACCGAGAAGCGGTTCAACGACCTGACCCACCTCACCGGCCCCTTCGACATCATCGGCGACGTCCACGGCTGCTCCGCCGAACTGGAGTCCCTGCTCGCCACGTTGGGGTACGAGGACGGCGTCCACCCCGAGGGGCGCACCGCCGTCTTCGTCGGCGACCTCGTCGACCGCGGCCCGGACAGTCCCGGCGTGCTGCGCCGGGTGATGGCCATGGTGAAGTCGGGCGCCGCGCTGTGCGTACCGGGCAACCACGAGCAGAAGTACGGCCGTCACCTGCACGGCCGCCAGGTCCGCCCCACCCACGGACTCGCCGAGACCCTCGACCAGATGGCGCGCGAGAGCGAGGAGTTCCGCGCCGAGGTACGGGAGTTCATCGACTCCCTGGTCAGCCACTACGTCCTCGACGGCGGCCGGCTCGTGGTCTGCCACGCCGGTCTGCCCGAGCGGTACCACGGCCGCACCTCGGGCCGGGTCCGCAGCCACGCCCTGTACGGCGACACCACCGGGGAGACCGACGAGTTCGGGCTGCCCGTGCGCTACCCGTGGGCCGAGGACTACCGCGGCCGGGCCGCCGTCGTCTACGGGCACACCCCCGTGCCCAGCGCCACCTGGCTCAACAACACCCTCTGCCTGGACACCGGTGCCGTCTTCGGCGGCCGGCTGACCGCGCTGCGCTGGCCGGAGCGCCAGATCGTCGACGTCCCCGCCGAGCGGGTCTGGTACGAGCCGGTCCGCCCGCTGCGCTCCGAGGCGCCCGGCGGACACGACGGCCGGCCGCTCGACCTCGCGGACGTGCACGGCCGGCGCGTGGTGGAGACGCGGCACGCCGGCCGGGTCACCGTGCGCGAGGAGAACGCGGCGGCGGCGCTGGAGGTCATGAGCCGCTTCGCCACCGACCCGCGGCTGCTGCCGTACCTCCCGCCGACCATGGCGCCCGCTCCCGCCTCCCGCGAGGACGGGTACCTCGAGCACCCCCGGGAGGCGTTCGCCCGGTACGCGGCCGACGGGGTGGCGCGCGTGGTGTGCGAGGAGAAGCACATGGGGTCGCGGGCGGTCGTCCTGGTCTGCCGCGACGCCGCTGCGGCCCGCGAGCGCTTCGGCGTGGACGGCCCCACCGGCGCCCTGTACACCCGTACCGGGCGCCCGTTCCTCGACGACGCGGCGGCGACGGGGGAGATCCTCGACAGGCTGCGCGCCGCGATCGGCAAGGCCGGGCTCTGGGACGAGCTGTCCACCGACTGGATGCTGCTCGACGCCGAGCTGATGCCGTGGTCCCTCAAGGCGGCCGGACTGCTGCGGTCCCAGTACGCGGCGGTGGGCGCCGCCTCGGGCACGGTGTTCCCGGGCGCGCTCGCCGCGCTGGAGGGCACCGCGGCACGGGGCGTCGACGTCGCCGGGCTGCTGGACCGACAGCGCGAACGGGCCGCCGACGCCGCCGCGTTCACCCGCGCCTACCGCCGGTACTGCTGGCCCACCGACGGCCTGGAGGGCGTCCGGCTGGCGCCCTTCCAGATCCTCGCCGTACGGGGCCGCAGCCTCGCCGCGCTCCCGCACGACGAACAGCTCGCGCTGATCGACCGGCTCGTCGCGCACGACGACGGCGGCCTGCTCCAGTCCACCCGGCGGGTGTACGTCGACACCGGCGACCCGGAGTCCGTGCTGGCCGGCACCGACTGGTGGCTCGACCTCACCGGCCGGGGCGGCGAGGGCATGGTCGTCAAGCCCGCGGACGCGCTCGTGCGCACCGACCGCGGCCACCTGGTGCAGCCCGGCCTGAAGTGCCGGGGCCGCGAGTACCTGCGGATCATCTACGGTCCCGAGTACACCCGCCCCGGCACCCTCGACCGGCTGCGCGGCCGTTCGCTGGGCCACAAGCGGTCCCTGGCGCTGCGCGAGTACGCGCTCGGCCTGGAGGCCCTGGACCGGCTCGCCGACGGCGAACCCCTGTGGCGCGTCCACGAGCCCGTCTTCGCCGTCCTCGCCCTCGAATCCGAACCGGTCGACCCCCGCCTCTGACCTCCGGCCCGCGCCGCCGACCCCCGGGACCCCCCGGGGGTCGAGGGCGGCCCTCATCCGCTCCCGTGGTCGGCCACTTCGGGGTGCGTGCTCCCGGGCCGGGCCGACTCGCACCGCAGCTCGCCCCACACCTGCTTGCCCCAGCGGTGCAGCTCGGTCCCCCAGCGCTCGGCCAGCGCGTCGACCAGGACGAGGCCACGGCCCCGGAGCTGATCACCGTGGGAATCGGTCCGCAGCACCGGGAGGTCCTTCGAGCGGTCGACCACCCCGAGGCGGACCCGGCCCTCTGCGGGCCGCGAGAGGAGCACGCGGATCGAGGTGTGGCGGCCGTGGTCCACGGCGTTGGAGACCAACTCCGTGATGATCACCGTCGCGTCATCGATCTGGTCCTCCAGGTCCCAGGCGGCCAGAGCGGTCCGCACGAGTCTGCGGGCGGAGGCCGCGCTCTCCGCCACGCGGGGGAGCGTCTCGGAGTATCCGGGGTGCCCCGTGGGGCGAGGCGTTGCCATCGCGGTCATCAGAACCTCGTAGGTGCGGGTTTGGGGTGTGGCCTTACCGAGTGAACGGCTCGGGACCGCGCGAGAGCCGGAAAAGTGCGGGCCGTGTGCATCGGCCCCGACCGGAAACTTCTCCGCCCCCGCTTACTGATGGCGGGTCAGTCGCTACCTTGGGTATGTGACGGGCAACCAAAGCCTCCACGGAGCCATGCGGGAGACCGGCCTCACCCAAACCGAGCTGGCCGGCAAGGTGAATACGTACCTGATCACTGCGGGGTACGAGGGGACGGTGAGCGACCGCACCGTCCGTAACTGGCTGACCGGAAGGACGACGTGGCCTCACCCGAGGCAACGCGCGGCACTGGAGGCGGTGTTCGGGTGCACCGCCTCTGGGCTGGGCTTCAGCCCGCCGGTGCGGAGCAGACGCATTTCGGACCCGGAGGAGGACCCCCTGAGGCGCCGGAACTTCCTCGCAGCCGCCGGCGGCACCACGGCAGCCGTGACAGTCCCCTTCGTCGGGGCCCCGCCCCGGGTCGGCACGTCGGATGTCCTCCGGCTCCGTAGCGGGCTGGACGAGCTGATGGCCCTGGACGACACGCGGGGTGGTCACGAGGGCCTGGAGCGAGCCGCGTTGGCCGGAGCCACTGAGGCACTGGAGAAGCAGAAGCTCGGTGCCACGCAGCGCATCCGCCTCCGGCTTTTCTCCATCGCCGCCGACTACACCGCCACGGCCGCATGGAGCGCCCTCGACGCCCGGCAGTCCGACCGGGCGCACGTCCTGTTGGGAAAGGCCCTGTACCTGTCCGGAATGGCACAGGACCCCGTGGCGGAACTGCGGGTGTGGAACTCGTACGCGATGCTGGCCCACCAGCGCGGGGAGCACAGGGAGGCCGTCGACTCCGCCCAGGCCGCCCAGGCCACCTCGATCACCAGGCGGGACCCTTTCTTCGCCTCCCTGGCTCATGCCCGTACCGCCATCGGCCACTCGAACCGTGGGGACCGCCGAGCCGCCATCCGTTCACTCGGGTACGCGCGGGAGGCGCTGGGAAAGGGGGACCTGACGGAACCCCGCCCGAGCTGGGCGGCCTTCTACGGCCCCGCCGAGCTCACGGTCATGACGGCGATCGTCCGGGATCGGATCGGTGACTTCGCAGAGGCTGAGGCCGCTTCGCACCAGGCATTGGGGGTGATTCCCGAGCAATTCCGCAGGAACCGAGCGCTGGCCACCATGCGGCTCGCCCTGGGACATCGATCAGTCCTGCGCCACGGCCTCCACCGCTTTCGCCCTGATGAAGGGGGCGCCGCTGCCGGGAAGGATGCGGTCCCTCATGGGTGACCACTACCGCGATTTGATCACTCTTGCGCCGGACGCGGCAGTCGCACGAGAGTGGGCCGACCGTCACCGAGCCGAATGGAGTCGACTGTGAGCGCCGCCGGTCTGGTCGTCCGCCGCTTTTCGCACCAGGACCTCCCGCAGATCCGCCAGGCACTGATCGACGTGCACGCCGACGCCTATGGCGACGCGATGGACGACGAGTTCAACCAGCGCTTCCCCTGGTTCGTCGACCACTGGGGCGGTCACCCCGAGTTCGCCTGTGTGATCGCCTACGACGGGGACGAGCCGGTGGCCTTCGCCTACGGGGCACCCGCGAACCCGGGCCGCGAATGGTGGCGCGAGCACCTGGAGCCCACCCCGGAGAAGGACCGGACCTTCTCCTTCTCCGAGCTGGCCGTACGGACGACGTGGCGGAAGACCGGGGCGGCGGAGCGGGTGAGCCGGGCGCTGCTGGCGGACCGGGACGAGGACCTGGTGGTCCTGCTCGTCGACCGCGAACACCCGAGGGTCCAGGCACTGTACGAGTCCTGGGGCTTGCGGAAGGTCGGCGACCGCCGGCCCTTCCCGGACTCCCCGGTGTACGCCGTCATGCTGGCCGAGCTGCCGCTCGCCCCCTGATCCGCGGGCCCGCCGGGAGGGCTCCTCAGGGCGCGGGAAGCCCCCACCCGGGCGCCGGGCCCACGGCGGGCCGCCACGCGGGTCCCCGGCGAGGGGGTGAAGTGGGGGGAGAGTGGTCAGGATGGAGGCATGGGATTCCATGTCGACTCCGAAGCCGGGCGGCTGCGCCGCGTCATCCTGCACCGGCCGGACCTCGAACTCAAGAGGCTTACCCCCAGCAACAAGGACGCCCTGCTCTTCGACGACGTGCTGTGGGTGCGGCGGGCGCGGGCCGAGCACGACGGGTTCGCCGACGCACTGCGCGACCGCGGCGTCGCCGTGCACCTCTTCGGCGACCTGCTCGCCGAGACCCTGGCCCTGCCGGACGCCCGGAGGCTCGTCCTGGACCGGGTCTTCGACGAGAAGGAGTACGGCGTCCTCGCCACCGACCACCTGCGGGCCGCCTTCGAGCCACTGTCGGCCCGGGACCTGGCGGCCTCGCTGGTCGGCGGCATGACCAAGCGGGAGTTCCTGGACGCGCATGCCGAGCCGACCTCCGTGGCCTTCCACGCCATGGAGCTGGACGACTTCCTGCTCCGGCCGCTGCCCAACCACCTCTTCACCCGGGACACCTCCGCCTGGATCTACGACGGCGTCTCCATCAACGCGATGCGCTGGCCCGCCCGGCAGCGCGAGACGGTCCACTTCGAGGCGATCTACCGGCACCACCCCCTCTTCCGCGACGAGACCTTCCACGTCTGGTCCGAGGGGCAGGCCGACTACCCGTCCACCATCGAGGGCGGCGACGTGCTGGTCATCGGCAACGGCGCCGTCCTCATCGGCATGAGCGAGCGCACCACGCCGCAGGCGGTCGAGATGCTCGCGTACAAGCTGTTCGCGGCGGGCTCGGCCCGCACCATCGTGGCCCTGGACATGCCGAAACGGCGGGCCGTGATGCACCTCGACACCGTGATGACGATGATCGACGGGGACACCTTCACCCAGTACGCGGGCCTCGGCATGCTCCGCTCGTACACCATCGAGCCGGGCGCGGGGGAGAAGGATCTGAAGGTGACCGACCATCCGCCGGAGCACATGCACCGGGCGATCGCCGCCGCGCTCGGGCTGAGCGAGATCCGGGTGCTGACCGCGACCCAGGACGTGCACGCGGCCGAGCGGGAGCAGTGGGACGACGGCTGCAACGTCCTCGCCGTGGAGCCCGGCGTGGTCATCGCCTACGAGCGCAACGCGACCACCAACACCCACCTGCGCAAGCAGGGCATCGAGGTGATCGAGATCCCGGGCAGCGAGCTGGGCCGGGGCCGCGGCGGCCCGCGCTGCATGAGCTGCCCGCTGGAGAGGGGACCGGTCTAGGGTCGTTCGTTTGGGTCACGCCGGGCTCGCGGGGCCGGTGCCGCGCCTCTCGCCGCGCGCACCGTGCCCGGGGCCGGGTCCCGGGCACGCCGGGGAGGCCGGCTGGGCGGACCGGCCCAGGACCCACCCTGTGTATAAGAATTCTGAGTTTTGTATAGTATTCCAGAGTCCTGTTCCCGTCCCGCAGCCCTGGAGCGCCCCTCATGGCGACAGTCCCGCCCGGCCTCACCGGCCGCCACTTCCTCAAGGAGACCGACTTCACCGCGGAGGAGTTCCGCGCGCTGGTCGGGCTGGCCGCGGAGCTGAAGGCCGCCAAGAAGGCCGGGACCGAGACACCGTACCTGCGCGGCCGGAACATCGCGCTGATCTTCGAGAAGACCTCGACCCGCACCCGCTGCGCGTTCGAGGTCGCCGCCGCCGACCAGGGCGCCGCCACCACCTACCTCGACCCGGCCGGTTCACAGATGGGGCACAAGGAGTCCGTCCGGGACACCGCCCGCGTCCTCGGCCGGATGTACGACGGGATCGAGTACCGCGGCGACAGCCAGCACAAGGTCGAGGAACTGGCCGCCCACGCCGGGGTGCCCGTCTACAACGGGCTCACCGACGCATGGCACCCCACGCAGATGCTCGCCGACGTGCTCACCATGACCGAGCACGGCGGCCGGCCCCTGTCCGGGACGTCCTTCGCCTACCTCGGCGACGCCCGTTTCAACATGGGCAACTCCTACCTGGTCACCGGCGCCCTGCTCGGCATGGACGTGCGGATCGTCGCTCCCAAGGCGTACTGGCCCGCCCGCGAGGTCGTCGACCGGGCCCGGGAGCTGGCCGAGGCGAGCGGGGCGCGGATCACGCTCACCGAGATCGTCGAGGAGGGCGTGCGCGGCGCCGACTTCGTCGCCACCGACGTGTGGGTCTCCATGGGCGAGCCCAAGGAGGTCTGGCGGGAGCGGATCGCCGCGCTGACCCCGTACGCGGTGACCATGGACGTGCTGCGCGCCACCGGCAATCCGGACGTGAGGTTCCTGCACTGCCTGCCCGCCTTCCACGACCTGGGCACCACCGTCGGCCGGGAGATCTTCGAGGAGTACGGACTGGACTCCCTGGAGGTCACCGACGAGGTCTTCGAGTCCGCGCACTCGGTCGTCTTCGACCAGGCCGAGAACCGGCTGCACACCATCAAGGCCGTCCTCGTCGCCACCCTGGCCCCGCCCACCGCCGCCTGATCCCGGCGCGAGCCCCGCTCGCCCCACCCCCCTCCCGCCTCCTTCCCGCTCCGCTCCCTGTTCCCCCAGGCATCCCCCACGCACACGCGGGCGGCCCGCACCACCCCTTTCGGGCCGCCCGGACGCGGCCACCGTCGCGTCCGCTCCACCAGAAACGAGCACCACCCGTCATGCCCGCCCCCCGCATCAAGTCGCCCGCGCTCCTCGTCGCCGAATCCGGCGGCGACCGCGAAGGCCACGGCCTCAGGCGCACGCTGGGCCCCTTCCAGCTGGTCTGCTTCGGCATCGGCGCGATCGTCGGCACCGGCATCTTCGTCGGCCTCTCCGACTCGGTCGCCCAGGCCGGACCGGCCGTCGTCGTCTCCTTCGTGCTGGCCGCCGTCACCTGCGTCTTCACCGCCTTCGCCTTCGCCGAGCTGGGCGGCGCCATCCCGGTCTCCGGCTCCTCCTACTCCTTCGCCTACGCGGGGCTCGGCGAGACCACCGCCTTCCTCGTCGGCTGGTGCCTGCTCCTGGAGTACGGCGTCTCCGTCTCCGCCGTCGCGGTCGGCTGGAGCCAGTACGTCGACGAACTCCTCCACAGCCTCACCGGCCTCAGCCTGCCGCACGCGCTCGCCGCCGGACCCGGCGACGGCGGGGTGGTCAACCTCCCGGCCGTGATCGTCATCGCGCTGGCCAGTGTCCTGCTGGTCCGGGGCGTCCGGGAGAGCGCCCGCGCCACCGCCGCGATGGCGGTCCTCAAGATCGCCGTACTGGTCGCCTTCTGCGCCATCGGCTTCGTCGCCTTCCGGGACGGCAACCTCAGCCCCTTCTCGCCCGCCGGGCTCGGCGGCATCGGCGCCGGCACCACCGCCGCCTTCTTCTCCTACATCGGCTTCGACGCGATCACCACCGCCGGCGAGGAGGCCCGCAACCCGCGCCGGGACATCCCGGTCGCCATCCTGGTGTGCATCGGCGTGGTCACCCTGCTGTACTGCGCGGTCGCCCTCGCCGCCATCGGCGCGCTCGGCGGCGACGGGGTCGGCGACCGCCCGGCGGCGCTGTCCCACGTGGTCAACGAGGTCACCGGCTCCGCGATCGGCGGCGGCGTGATCGCCTTCGGCGCGGTCGTCGCCATCGCCTCCGTGGTGCTCGCCGTGATGTACGGCCAGACCCGCATCCTCATGTCGATGTCCCGCGACGGCCTCGTCCCGCGCGTCTTCGAGAAGGTCTCGCCGCGCACGGCCACCCCCGTCGCCGGCACGCTCATCGTCGGGGCGGTCTTCGCCCTGCCCGCCGCCTTCGCCTCGCTGGACTCGGTGGTCAACCTCTGCACCATCGGCACCCTGGCCACCATGGTCACCGTCAACATCGCGGTGATCGCCCTGCGCCGCCGCGAACCGGGCCTCGCCCGCACCTTCCGGGTGCCGCTCTACCCGGTCACCCCGCTGCTCGGCATCGGCTTCTGCCTGTACCTGATCTACGAGACGGGTCCGGCCACCTGGCTCCAGTTCGCCGTCTTCCTCGCCGCCGGACTGCTCCTGTACGCGGGCTACGGGCGCCGCAACAGCCGGCTGGGCCGGGGCGGGGCCCGGGGCCTCACGTCCGGCGACGCTGAGCGGGCACCGCTGGGAGCCTGAACCAGACCGCCTTGCCGGAGCGCGTGGGCCGGTGGCCGCAGGACGCGCTCAGGGCGCGGATCAGCAGCAGCCCGCGCCCGTGCTCCTGCCAGGGGTCCGGGGGCTCCCGGTCCGGCCGGGTGAGGTCGGCGGGCGGCGCCGGGTCGGGATCGTGCACCTCGACCTGGCAGCCGCCCGGCAACAGCTCCACGACCAGCTCGATGGGGGACCCGCCGGAGGTGTGCTCCACCGCGTTGGCGACCAGTTCGGCGGTGAGCAGTTCCGCCGTGTCGCTGTCCGCCGGGTGCTCCACTTCGGCCAGCGCGGTACGGACCAGGGCACGGGCCACCGGCACGGCCGCGGTGGTGTGCGGCAGCGCGATGCGCCAGGAGGCGGGGGCGGGGAAGGGATCGTGCACGGCGGGTCCGTTCGTGGAACAGGCGGTCCTGTCCTGCATTCAACTTCCTGCATCGTACGGCGCCGCCCCGCGGTGCCTCCGCCGGGTCCGCTTTCGTCACGTTTATGTGACGATCGCCGCCCAAGAGGTCACGGCTCCGGTGGGCCGGAAGCCCCACGGCCGCGGGCCGGTCCGCAGCCCGGGGGCCGCCCGGTGTCAGGGCTCGTCCGGCCTCGGCAACCGGCCCGGTGTCAGTGCTCGTCGGGTGTCACGTAGCGGGCGCCCGCGTCGCGCAGCCGTTCGTGCAGGGCGCGGAAGAGCGCCGCCGACCGGGCGCCGGGCCAGTCGGCGGGCAGCAGCCGGGCGGGCAGGCCGGGGTCCGCGTAGGGCAGGTGGCGCCAGGAGTCCAGGGCGAGCAGGTAGTCGCGGTACGCCTCCTCGGGCGGCGTGTCCTCACGGCCCTCCCAGGCGCGCAGCACGGGCGTGTGGCGGTCGAGGAACGCCTCGTGCCGCGCGGCGATCGCGGGCAGGTCCCACCAGCGGGCCACCGACTCGCCGGTCGGGGCGAAGCCCAGGTGCTCACCGCGGAAGAAGTCCACGTAGGCGTCGAGTTCGAGCAGGCACAGCGCGCGCCGGGTCTCCTCGAAGACACGGGCCGGGGCTATCCACACCCCGGGGGCGGCGGTGCCGAAGCCGAGCCCGGCCAGGCGGGAGCGCAGCACGTGCCGCCGCTGCCGCTCCGACTCCGGCACGGAGAACACGGCGAGGACCCAGTCCTCGTCGTCCGCGCCCTGCCCGCCGTGGACGCGCCGGTGGCTGTCCTCCAGCAACCGGCGTGCCTCGTCGGAGGGTTCGTACCCGGCGGCGCCCCGGTCGGTCCGCGCGGGAAGCAGGAGGCCGCGCCGCTTCAGCCGGGACACCGACGAGCGGACGGAGGGGGCGTCGACGCCCACCGCGGCCAGCAGTCGGATCAGCTCGGCGACCGGCACGGGGCCGGGCGCGAACCGGCCGTACGCGCCGTAGAGCGTGACGATGAGGGACCTGGGGGTGTGCTGCGCGTGCTGCTCGGACACGTTGATCATCTTAAGTCGTCGGCATCGGGCCTGGTCACCCCGGTCGCCGCCACCGGGCGCGCGGTACTGACAGGGCCCGGCGCGGGTGTGGCGCGCATCGCGTGCGCGCGCCACCGGGAGCGGGCCGGTCGCCACGGACTCGCCCCGAAGGGGTGACGTTCATGGCGGGCGGCCCGAGGGGCGGGTACTGCTGGTAACCCCCACCGACGTCCCCCTCGGGAGGTTCCCCGTGCCCGTACCCCGCCTGGTGTCCGGCGCCGCGCTGCTGCTCCTCGGCCTGGCCTGTGCCGCCCCCGCGGCCCCGGCCTCCGCCGCCTCCGCGCACTCCGCCCCGGCGTCTGCCGCGCCCGGTGAGAGCGTCACGGTCGACCCGGTGGGCGTGCTCACCCCCGAGGGCGCCGTCACCCTCAGCGGCACCTACCGCTGCTCCGACGCCACCGGGCCCGTCTTCGTCAGCGCCTCCGTGCGCCAGGACCCCTCCGCCGTCCGCCGCGGCGTCGGCGGCACCCGCGCGGTGTGCGACGGGCGGGACCACCGCTGGCGGAACACGGCGCACCTGTCCGCCGACGCGCTGCGGGCGGGCGCGGCCGAGGTCGAGGCCACCGTCATGGAGCTGCGGACCCAGGGCGTGATCCCCCTGCCCGGCTTCCACGCGGCCGGCCACCGGACCGTCACCCTGGCCCACGGCTGACCGGGCCGGGCGTGCTCGGCGGGGGCCCGCGTACCCAGAGCGCGGAGGCGACGGCCGGACCGGTGTCGTCACCGGCGCCGGTGTGGCTGCCGGTGCCGGTGCCCGTGTCCGGTGGGTTCCGGCGTGCCGCCGTCGTCCCCCGGTCAGTCCGCTGGGCCGGGAGCGGTGCGGGAGGGGCAGCCGCCGAGGGTCGAGGCGCGCGCCTCCAGGGTGGGGCGCAGCCGCCGGGAGCGGCCCGGTTTGCCGTCGAGCATGTGGACGAGCGTCGTCGCGGCGACCTCGCCCATCCGGTACATCGGCGAGCGCACCGAGGTCAGGGAGACCGGCAGGGCCGCCGCCAGCGGTACGTCGTTGTAGCCGACCACGCCCACGTCCTGACCGACCGTCAGCCCGGCGTCGCGGACGGCGGCCATCACGCCGACCGCCGCGAAGTCGTTGACCGCGAACACGGCCGTGGGGCGCGGGGTCAGGCCCAGCAGGTGCTCGGCGGCGGCCCGGCCGCCCGGCACGTCGAACCGGGACGGGACGACATGGCTCTCCGGCACCGGCAGCCCCGCCGCCGCGAACGCGTCCAGGAAGCCCTGGGTGCGCTCCACCCCCGTACTCGCGTAGCGCTCGCCGGCCACCACGGCGACCCGGCGGTGCCCCAGGCCGAGCAGGTGCTCCGCGGCGAGCCGCCCGCCGAGGACGTCGTCCGTGGTCACCGAGACCCGGCCGGGCAGCCGGCGCGAGACCAGCACCAGCGGGATGCGCCGCCGGGCCAGCTCGGCCACGAGGTCGCAGTCGGAGCGCGCGTCGCCCAGCACCAGGCCGTCGACCCGGCGGGCGAGGAGCGCGTCGGCGCGGCGCCGCTGCATCTCGGGTTCGTCGCCGGTGTTCGCCACCACGGTGTGGTAGCCGGCCGTCGCGGCGGCGGCGTCGATCCCCTCGTAGATCGTCGCCAGCACGATGTCGGTCAGCCGGGGGACGAGCACGCCCAGCATCCGCGAGCGTCCGGTGCGCAGTGCCGCCCCGGCGGGGTCGCGCTGGTAGCCCAGTTCCTCGGCGAGCGCGCGGATCTGCGCGGCGGTCTCCGTCGCCACCCCGCCGCGCACCGCCTCGTCGGTGCTGAGCGCCCGGGACACGGTGGAGACGTGCACCCCCGCCTGCCGGGCTATCTGGGCGAGGGTGACCGGAGCACTGCCGGCCCGTGTGCCGGCCGCCGCCCGCGTTGCCTGCCGCTCCACTCCCGCTACCCCTCTTCTCGGACCGTGTGCCGGACCCGGACGGTGCGCCGGATCCCGGGCCGGACCCGGGGTCCGTCGCGCGCCCCGTTCCGGCCGGTGCGCCGGCCGACCTCGGATTCCCGTGGATTCTGTCGGATTCTGCGGGAAACCCCCAGTCGGCGTCTTCCGGCGCCCCTGAGCTTCGCACACACCCGAACGGTCGGACCAGGCAAGTGTGCGCCACCCATTGACCTGAGGGCAATCGTTTGCATAGCCTCACCGCAATCGATTGCGAAGAAGCGGAGAGAGGTCCATGCGTCGTATCCAGGTCGTGGCCACCGGCGGAACCATCGCGAGCCGGTCCGGGGCGGAGGGCCGCCGGGCAACCGTGCTCGCGAAGGAGCTGGTCGCGTCCGTGGGCCCGCTCCCCGAGCACGCCGAGGTCGGCACCCGGGACGTGGTCACCCGGGGCAGCTACGCCTTCGACACCGGCGATCTCCTGGCGCTCGCCCGCGAGGTGCGCACCACCCTCGACGACGGCGCCGACGGGGTCGTGATGACCCACGGCACCGACACCATGGAGGAGACCGCCTTCCTGCTCGACCTGCTCTTCGACGACCCGCGGCCGATCGTGCTGACCGGGGCCCAGCGCCCCTTCGACGACCGCGCCGCCGACGGCCCGGCCAACCTGGGCGACGCCCTGGCGGTGGCCGCCGACGACGCGGCCCGCGGCCTCGGCACACTGCTGGTCTTCGACGGCTTCGCCTTCCCCGCCCGCGGGGTGCGCAAGAGCGAGACCATGTCGGCCCACGCCTTCGCCGCCCCCGGACGCGGACCGGCGCTGCGCGTGGTCGACGGGCGCGTCGTGCCGCTGGCCCGGCCCGCCCCGAGCCCGCGGCTCCCGGTGGACCCGAACCTGCCGCGCCTGCCCAGGGTGGACGTCGTACCGGTGTACCCGGGCGCGGACGGGCTCTTCGTCCGGGCCAGCCTGGAGGCCGGCGCCGCCGGGGTCGTGGTGGCCGCGGCCGGGGCGGGCAACGCCGGTCCGGAACTGGTCGAGGCGGTCGCCGAGGCGGTCGCCGCGGGTCACCCCGTGCTCATCAGCTCACGTGTCCACTCGGGCCCGGTCGCCCCGCTCTACGCGGGCGGCGGCGCCGAGCTGCGACGGGTGGGCGCCCTCTTCGCCGACGACCTCAGCCCCTGGCAGGCCCGCCTCCTGCTGGCCGCGGCCAGCGCCGTACCGGACCGCTCGCCGCGGGAACTGGTCCGCGCCTGGCTCGCCGGGCGGGACCCGCTCGCCACCCCCGGCGACTGACCTCCCCGTCCGGCCCCCCGTCCCCCGCCCCCCCGACCCACCGCTCGATCCCCGGCCCACCCTCCCCGCTCGACCCGGCTCCCCCTCGGCCGGAGCCCCCACCTCCCGGCCCCCCACCCCCGGCCGGGCCCCTGCCCCCCCGCTTGATCCACCCCGCTCGATCCCCCCGATCCCTCATCCACACCCACGCCCTCAGGCAAGGAGACGCTCGATGACCAAGGAAATTCTCGTCGGCTTCGGAGTGGACGTCGACGCCGTCGGCGGCTGGCTCGGCTCCTATGGAGGCGAGGACTCTCCCGACGACATCTCCCGCGGCCTGTTCGCGGGCGAGGTGGGCGTGCCGCGCCTCGTGGAGCTGTTCCGCCGCCGCGGTCTGACCCAGACGTTCTTCTGGCCCGGCCACTCCGTCGAGACCTTCCCCGAGGAGTTCGACGCCTGTGTCGCCGCCGGCCACGAGATCGGCGTGCACGGCTACAGCCACGAGAACCCGATCGCCATGAGCCGCGAGCAGGAGGCCGCCGTCCTCGACCGCTCCATCGAGCTGATCGAGAGCCGCACCGGCCGCCGCCCCACCGGATACGTGGCCCCCTGGTGGGAGTTCAGCCCCGTCACCAACGAACTCCTGCTGGAACGCGGCATCAAGTACGACCACTCCCTGATGCACCGCGACTTCGAGCCGTACTACGTCCGGGTCGGCGACTCCTGGACGAAGATCGACTACAGCGCGCCCGCCGAGACCTGGATGAAGCCCCTGGTCCGCGGCGAGGAGACGGACCTCATCGAGATCCCCGCCAACTGGTACCTCGACGACCTGCCTCCGATGATGTTCATCAAGGCCAGCCCGAACAGCCACGGCTTCGTCAATCCCCGGGACATCGAGCAGATGTGGCGCGACCAGTTCGACTGGGTCTACCGGGAGATGGACCACGCGGTCTTCACCATGACCATCCACCCCGACGTCTCCGGCCGGCCCCAGGTGCTGCTGATGCTGGAGCGGCTCATCGACCACATCAACTCCCACGAAGGCGTCCGCTGGGTGACCTTCGACCAGATCGCGGACGACTTCGCCGCCCGCAACCCCCGTCAGAAGGGCGACAGCAGATGACCACCGCGCCTCCCCCCGAGATAGTCGACGAGACCGAGTGGCCCCGCGGCGGGGCCCCCTCGGACGAGGTCCTGTTCAAGGGCCCGCCCACCCTCAGCCGCCGGACCATCATGACCACCACGGTGGTCTGTTTCCTGGCCTGGGTCTTCTCGGTCTACGACTTCGTGCTCTTCGGCACGCTGCTGCCGAAGATCTCCGAGACGTTCGGCTGGAGCACCGGTGAGGCCACGGCCATCGCCACCGGCGTCACCGTGGGCACCTTCGTCGTCTCGCTGCTCGTCGGCCCCATGCTCGACCGGTGGGGACGCAAGCCCAGCCTGATCGTCACCACCGCGGGCGCGGCGCTGTCCTCGGGCTTCACCGCCCTGGTCGGCGGCGCCGCCTCGCTCATCGGAGTCCGGGCCATCTCCGGCCTCGGCTACTCCGAGGAAGTCGTCAACAGCGTCTACCTCAACGAGATGTACGGCAAGAGCCGGCGCCGCGGCTTCATGTTCAGCTTCGTGCAGAGCGGCTGGCCGGTCGGCGCCCTCCTCGCGGCGGCGTTCGCGGCCGTGCTGCTGCCGCTCATGGGCTGGCGCTGGATCTTCCTGCTCGCCACCTTCCCGGTCGTGGTCATCCTCATCGCCGGGTCGAAGCTCCGCGAGTCGCCGTCCTTCGTCGCGCTCAAGCGGACGCGGGAACTGCGCGCGGCCGGCCGCGAGACCGACGCGGCCCGCCTGGCGGAGCTGTACAACCTGGACATCAGCCGTGACAACGAGTCCGGCCTGCGCCAGCTCTTCGCCCCGGACCTGCGGCGCCACACCCTGTGCCTCTCCGGAGCGTGGCTCTTCAACTGGATGGGCATCCAGGTCTTCTCGGTGCTCGGCACCACCGTGCTCACCGACGGCAAGGGCGTCTCGTTCTCCAGCGCGCTCGTCGTGCTGATCCTGGCCAACCTCGCCGGTTTCCTCGGCTACCTCTTCCACGGGTACCTGGGCGACCGGATCGGCCGGCGGACCACCATCATGGCCGGCTGGACCATCGGCGGCATCGTGATGACCGCGATGCTCTTCGGACCGGACAACAGCGCCTACGTCATCCCCATGTACGCCCTCGGACTGTTCTTCCTGAACGGCCCCTACTCGGCGATGCTCTTCTACATGGGCGAGTCGTTCCCGGCCCGGGTCCGCGGCATCGGCTCCAACACCGCCCACGTGATGGGCCCGGTCGGCGCGATCCTCGGCTCCGCCCTGCTGAGCCTGGTCATCGGCTTCGGCGCCGACGCCACCACCGCCGCGTTCGTCGCGGGCGCGCTCGGGATGTTCCTCTCCGGCGTCCTGATGCTCGGCGCGCGCAAGGTCAGCCAGGACGAGGACGACGCCCCCGTCGCCCCGGCCGCCGCCTGACCGGCCCCTCCCTCCCGCTTCCCGGTGCGTGGCGGCCCGCACCCGCCACGCACCGGGAACTCCACGAAAGGCAGGACATGTCCTCCCACGAGCACACCGCCCCCGCCCGGGACGACGGGCTGGCCGGCAAGGTCGCCGTCATCACCGGCGGCGCGAGCGGCATCGGCCGCGCCCTGGCCGTGGCGTACGCCCGCGCCGGCGCCCACAGCGTCGTCGGCTTCTACCCCCAGGACCCGCACAGCGCCGACGAGACGATCCGGCAGGTGGAGGCCGCCGGCGGCCGCTGCACCGCGGTCGCCGTCGACGTCCGCGACAGCGCCCAGGTCGACGCCCTGGCGCAGGCCGCCGTCGACACCTACGGGCGCCTCGACATCGCCGTCGCCGGAGCGGGCGTACTGCGCAGGGCGGCGCTGGCCGAACTGGACGACGACGCCTGGAACGACATGCTGTCCGTCGACCTGACGGGCGTGCTGCGCACCTTCCGCTCCGCCGCCGCCGTGATGACCGGGCCCGGCGCCATGGTGGCCATCTCCTCCATCGCCGGCGGCGTGTACGGCTGGGACGACCACGCCCACTACGCCGCCGCCAAGAGCGGAGTGCTCGGGCTGTGCCGGTCGCTGGCGACCGAACTGGCGCCGCGCGGCATCCGGGTCAACTCGATCATCCCCGGGCTGATCGAGACCCCGCAGTCCCTCGACGAGACCAACTCCCTCGGCCCGGCCGGGCTGGAGCGGGCCGGGCGCGGCATCCCGGCCGGACGGGTGGGCAACGCGGACGAGGTCGCCCGCGCCATCCGCTTCCTCACCAGCGACGACTCCGCCTACGTCACGGGCCAGCAGCTCATCGTGGACGGCGGACTCACGGTGCGCTGGCCGGAGTGACGGCCGCGCCGCGGCGGCATCCGGCCCGCGGCGTCCGGCCGGTGCCGGGCGACGTACGGGGGAGGACGCACGGCGGCGCGGGAACGGTCCCCGGCGAGGGCGGGGGGCCGGTACACGAAGGGGCCCGGAGACGACCGGGCCCGGCAGGAACACGGCGGCGACGCAGCGGGCCGCGACGGGAAAGGTGAACGGCATGGGAGTCCTCCAGCAGAAGGTCGCGCTGGTGACCGGCGCGGCGAGCGGCATCGGATCGGCGATCGCGGACGCCTACGCGGCCGAGGGGGCACGGCTCTTCCTCGCCGACCGCGACGCGGGCAAGCTGGCCGAACTGGCCGAGCGCTACGCGGCGCAGGGCGTCGAGGTGGCCACGGGCGTCGTGGACGTGGCCGACGCGGAGCAGACCCGCGAGATGGTGGAGAGCTGCGTCGGCACCCTGGGCGTACCCGACGTCCTCGTCAACTCCGCGGGCATCCTCACCGAGGTCCCGCTGGTCGAGATGGACGTCGAGACCTGGGACGAGATGATCGCCATCGACCTGCGCAGCGTCTTCCTGTGCTGCCGCTGGGTGGTGCCGCACATGGTCGCCCGGGGCAGCGGACGGGTCGTCAACATCGCCAGTCAGCTCGGCCTCAAGGGCGGTGAGGGACTGGTGCACTACTCGGCCGCCAAGGCCGGTGTCATCGGCCTCACCAAGGCCCTGGCCCGCGAGGTCGCCCCGAGCGGCGTCCTCGTCAACGCCATCGCCCCCGGACCGGTGTTCACGCCGCTGGTGGACGGCATCAGCGAGGACTGGAAGGCGGCCAAGCAGGCGGAACTGCCCCTCGGCCGCTTCGGCGTCCCGGCGGAGATCGCGCCCACCGCGGTCCTGCTGGCCTCCGACCCGGGCGGCAACCTCTACGTCGGCCAGACCCTGGGCCCCAACAGCGGCGACGTCATGCCGTAGCGGAGCCGGCCCCGGACGGACGGACGACGGCGGGGGCGGGGGCGGTACGGGGCGCCCCGCCCGCCCCGTCTGCCGGAGCGCCCCGTACCGTCCGCCGTGGCGGGACCGCGCTCCCGCGACCGTCCCCTCCCGGGACGGTCTTCCCCCGTGTCCCCGCGACCCGTCGAACGAGAGGGCGGTGAGCCGCCTCGTGTGTGGAGCCTGCGGCGGAGGACGTTCCGTGCCGCGCTGGGAGGACGTGCTCGCGCCCCCGACCCGTACGGTGCTCGCCGCCCGCGCGGCGGCGGCCGGCCGGCTGCTGGAACCGGCGTCCGGACTGCGCGTGCGGGCCTGGCTCTCCGCCGGGTACCTGCTCGCCGACCGCGTCGGCCGCACCGTGCACGCCGCCGACCTGGACACCCTGTGGCGGGCGGCGGCGGACCGCGGCGCGCGGCCGGCCGGCTGGCGGCCCCTGCGCGCCACGCCGGCCGCGGAACGGGCCGGCCTGCCCGGAGCGTGGGACCTCGCCGCCGCCGCGGTCTGGTGTGCCGCGGTCGCCCGCGCCGAGCCGGACGCCGAGCTGGAGATCACCCTGCCCGACCCCGCCGCGCACCGCGCCGTGCGGGTCACCATCGCCGCCGGGACCGTCCGGGCCGCGCCGCTGGACACCGCGGACCCCGTGCCGTACGCCCGGATCACGGGACCCGGCGCGAGCGAGGCCGCCCGCCACGTGACCGCCCACCACCGCCTCTGACCCGTGGGGCCGGGGAGTGTCGGACCCCCGTGCCATGCTCGGCGCTACGGGCACCGTCCGGCGTCGCCGGGGCGGACAGGGCACCTGACGGGGGGCACGATGGCGGAGCTGTACTACCGGGCCGACAGCGAGGACGGCGACCGGATCGACGACCCGTCCGAGGACGCGCTGTTCCTGATGATCGGCGACCTCGACCGGCGGGGGAACACCTTCCTCGTCGTCCGGCCCGACGAGGACGACCCGCCCTGGTCCGCGTCGGTGACCCTCCGCCCGGAGGCGGACGGCGGCGGGTACGAGGTCGTGCGCCGGATCGGGGAGGCGTACGAGACCGTCACCACCGCCGACGCCCACGGCATCGCCCACGACCTCACCCGCTGGACGGCCGTCCGCACCGGCTCCTGACGGCCCGCCGGCACCTGACCCCGCCCCTCCGCCCCTCCGCCCCTCCGCCCCTACAGCCCCGCCCGGCGGCGGGCGAGGTCGGCGAGGGTGGCCCAGTCGCGCTCCGACCAGCCCGCGGCGAGGACCTCCAGCAGGGCGTCGCGCACCAGACTCCCGGTGGGCAGCGGCAGTTCGCGCTCCCGGGCCGCCGACAGGGCGAGGTCGACGTCCTTGAGGCCGAGCCGGGCGGTGAACCCGGCGGGCTCGTAGCGCCGCTCCGCCATCAGGCCGCCGTACCCCCGGTACACCGGGCCGGGGAAGAGGGTGCCGCCGAGCAGCTCGGCGAAGGCCGCCGCGTCCACGCCGTACGACTCCACCAGCGCCGTCGCCTCCGCGGTGGCCTCGATCGCCCCGGCCAGCAGGAAGTTGACGGCGATCTTGACCACGTTGGCGCGGGCCGGGTCCTCCCCGAGTTCCCAGATCCGTCCGGCCAGCGGCTCCAGCGGCGGGCGGGCCAGGTCCAGCGCGGACGCCTCGCCCGCCGCCAGGACGTTCAGCTTCCCGACGGCCGCGACCTCGGCGCGGCCCAGCACGGGGGCGGCGACGTAGCCGATGCCCCGGCCGGCGTGCAGCCGGGCCAGTTCGGCGGCGAAGGCGGCGGAGACCGTCGCCAGGTTCACGTGCACCCGGCAGCGGGCGGCCTCCAGCACCCCGCCGTCCAGGAGGAGCGCGCGCAGGCTCGCGTCGTCGGCCAGCATGCTCATCACCACCGGCCGGTCGAACACCTCCGCGAACTCCGCGGCGGGCACCGCGCCCTCCGCGGCCATCTCGTCGACTGCGGGGCGCGACCTGTTCCACACCACCACCCGGTGCCCGGCCGCCAGCAGCCGGCGCACCATCGGCCGGCCCATCGTGCCGAGCCCGACGAAACCGATCTCCTCCATCGCTCCTGTCCTCTCCCGCGCCCCGGCGGCGCCGGGACGGCCCTGGGCCGTCCCGGTCACCACCGGACCGCGATCATGGTGGTCTCGGTGTACTCCAGCAGGCCCTCGTGGCCGCCCTCGCGGCCCGGGCCCGACTCCTTCACCCCGCCGAAGGGCGCGGCCGGGTCGGAGACGACCCCGCGGTTGAGGCCGACCATGCCGACCTCCAGCCGTTCGGCGACCCGCAGGCCCAGCGCGAGGTCACGGGTGTAGACGTATCCCGCCAGACCCGTCTCGCACCGGTTCGCCAGCGCGATCGCCTCGTCGGCGGTGTCGAAGGGGGTGACGGACGCGACCGGACCGAAGACCGGTCCGGCATCCCCGCCGCGCGAACGCGCCGAGGTGCTGCTCCGCGCTGGTCGGCCAGTCGTCCGCGAGCGGTGAGCGCGGTGCGCGGGGCACGGGAGGGGGCGCGGAGGCGGGCGACACCGGCCGGTGGCGGCGCTGGTCCCGGCGCGGCTACGGCGGAAAGGTCACCGCGGCCCGGGATCCCGGCCGCGCGGCTCTCGCCCGGCGCCACCGCTGACGCCGAAAGGGTGCCTGCGACGGGCGGTGAGCACGCGCGTCACGGGCACCCCGGTGCCGGTCAGTCGGTCAGGCCCAGCCGGGCCCGGTCCCGCTGCTGGTCGATGAGGAGGAGGGAGAGGACGCCCGCGGCCACCAGCAGCAGGGCGGTGAGGAGGAAGGCGTGGGTGAAGCCCGCCGCCGCGGTCGCCGCCGAGCCGACCAGGAAACCGGCGACGGCGGGGGCGAACAGACCGCCCGCGCTCAGCAGCGCGTTGGTCACCTGCAGGACCGCGCCGCGCTGCCCGATCGTCGTCATCTCCGCCGCGACCAGGTACGTCACCGCGAACAGCGCCGGTGCCGTGCCGAAGCCGAAGGTGAACGCCACCACGCTGAGCGTGCCCGGCGGGACGAGCGCGCCGCACAGCAGCGCGAGCCCGCTGAAGACGGTCGCGCCGGAGAGGACCGCGCCCCGCGAGACCCGGGTGCGCACCCCGCGCACGTCGAGGTACTGGGTGACCCAGCTCAGCCCCACCGTCGCGGCGGCACCCCACAGGGCGGGGAAGACGATCATCGACCCGGCGTGCTGGGTGCTGTAGCCGAGGACCTGCTCGTAGTAGGTCGGCAGCCAGGACGTGGCGAGGGCGAAGGTCCAGTAGCCGAGGAAGGAGCACGCGACCGCGAGCAGCCACGACGGTGTCAGGAACGTCGCGCGGTACCGCACCGGAGCCACGGCCGGGGCGGCGCCCGCCGGGCCCGGGGCCACCGGCGCCGTTCCCTCGATCTCCGCCTCGGCCCGCTCCGAGGTGTACGGGCCTTCCTTGCCCATCACCAGCCACAGCACCGCCCACACCACGCCGATCCCGGCGAGGAAGACGAAGGTCGCCCGCCAGCCGAAGTCGGCGGCGATCCAGGAGAGCACCGGTGCGAAGCAGACGATGCCGAGCGTCACCCCGGAGGAGGCGAGGGCGGCGGGCGTGGCCCCCTTCTTCCTCGGGAACCACTGGTACACCGCGTGCATCATGATCGGCGCCAGCGGGCCCTCCCCGGCCCCCAGCAGGACGCGGCTGAACCACAGCGCCGGCAGCGAGGCGAAGACGAAGACCGGCACCTGGGCCACGGCCCAGATCAGGCACAGCGCGAGCAGGAACCACTTCGACTTCACGCGGTTGGCGATGGGCGCGGCGACGAACTGGGCCACGCCGAACAGGAAGAAGACCGCGCTGCCCAGGAGGCCGAACTGCTGGGGAGTGATGTGCAGTTCGCGCATCAGCGGCACCGCGACGATGCCGAGGATGGCCTTGTCGGCCCAACTGATCATCATCAGGACCAGCAGCATCACGGCCATCAGCCAGCCGTACGACGTGCGTTTCCCGGGTGTCCAGTGGCGGGGGTCCGCCGGGTCCGCGACCTGGGGGGCCGGGGCCGGCGCGGTGAGTTGGTGCGTCATGGAAGCCTCCGGAACGGAGAACGGCCGCGCGAGCGGACCGCGAGGGGAGGGAGGGGCGGGGCGGCCGCCGGTCGCACGACCGGCGGCCCCGGGGCCCGGCGGCCCGTACGGCTACGGCACCGGGACTGGACGGCCGCGCCCGCACGGAGACGGGCGGGGCGGGAGGGGTGACTCGGAGGGTGGTGAGGGGGAGGCGGGGAGGAAGCGTGCGTCCCGGGGCCCGTACGGGGCGGGCGCCGCGCGCGGGCGGCGGAACGGGCGGCCGGTGGCGGGGACCCTCCGGCTCCCGGTCCCGGCCCCGTACGCCCCCGCCCGTCCCCGGGGGGCCAGGGGCCCGCGGGCCGGAGCGCCGACGGCGCTCGTACGCCCACCGGCCCGGGCCCCGCCGGCCCGCCCCCGCGGCCCGGCCGCGTCCGTCAGGAGCGGGGGGTGACCCGGACCGGGAGGGACGCGAAGCCGCGCAGCACGTTGTGGACGAGGGGGACCGGTTCGCCGGCCGGCTCGATGGTCTCGACGCGCGCGGCGAGGGCCCGCAGGACCAGTTCGATCTCCAGCCGGGCGATCGGCTGGCCGACGCACTGGTGCAGCCCCATGCCGAAGGCGACGTGGCCCGACGCCTGCCGGTCCAGGTCGTAGCGGTCGGCGTCGGCGCCCCACTTGCGCGGGTCGCGGTTGGCGGCGCCGATGAACAGCAGCAGCTTCGCGCCCTCCGGGATCGCCACCCCGCCCAGCACGCTCGGGGCGGTCGTCGTCCGGTGGAACTTCTGGAACGGCGACTCCAGCCGCAGTGCCTCGTCCACCGCGAACTTGGCCAGCGACGGATCGTCCCGCAGCGCCGCCCACGCCCCCGGCGTCCGGGACAGGCAGGCGAGGGTGTTGCCGATGGCGAAGACCGTGGTGTCCACACCGGCCGACAGCAGCGCCCGGACCAGCAGGGCGGCCTGCTCGGCGCTGATCAGCCCGTCCTCGACCCGCTCCCAGATGCGCGCGCCGAAGCCGGTGTCGTCCAGGTTCTCCCGGGCGCAGTTGCGCAGGATCGCGGCGCTGTGCGCGTCGGCGTCGGCGAAGGCGTCCTCGAAGACGTCGTTCCGCGGGCCGAAGGCGTTGAACACCATGTTGCCGTAGGGCAGCAGGTGTTCCCGGCCCTCCTCGGGGATGCCGACCGCGTCGGGGAAGACGCGCAGCGGGTAGCGCTCGGCGAGGTCCTTGACCACGTCGAACTCGCCGCGGCCCACCAGTTCCGCGGCGATCTCCTCCGCCGGCCCGGTGAAACGTTCCCGCAACGGGCGGACCGTCGCCGGGTTGATGACACCGGTCAGCGCGCGCCGCATCACCGTGTGGACCGGCGGGTCCGACTCCAGGATGCTCGGCGGGCGCCAGCCCGCGTCCCGGCGGATGTCCCGGGGGCCGAGCCCGCCCGAGGAGCAGTACGTCTCGAAGTCGGTGAGGACCTCGTAGACCTCCTCGAAGCCGGCGACCGCGTACGCGCCGCACGTCTCCAGCCAGGTCACGGGGCCGTGCTCGCGCAGCCGTGCCAGCAGCGGGTACGGGTCCGCGATGTTCGCCGGCGAGAAGGGGTCGTCGGGGAGCGTCACGACGCCCCCGGCAGGTGCGATGGTCATGAGGGGAACCTCTTCGGCAGGGATCTCACAGGTCGAGGACGAGCCGGTCGCAGCCGGCGGCGGCGCGCGAGACGCAGATCATCATGGTCGAACCGGCGTCGTCGTCGGTCAGGACGGCGTCGCGGTGCTCGGGCTCGCCGGAGAGCACCGCGGTCTCGCAGGTGCCGCACAGGCCCTGCCGGCAGGAGGACAGGACGCGCACGCCCACGTCCTCCACCGCCTCCAGGACCGTCCGCTCGGCGGACACCGACACGGTCTTGCCGCTGCGCGCCAGCTCGACCTCGAAGGGGCCGGACGTGGCACCGGGCCCGAGCGCGGCGGCGGCGAACCGCTCGGTGTGCAGGGTGCCCGGCGGCCAGCCCATGCACAGCTCCTCCACGGCGCGCAGCATGCCGCCCGGACCGCAGGCGTACACCAGCGTGTGGGCGCGCGGCAGGGCCAGGACGGACCCGAGGTCCATGCGGCCCCGCTCGTCCTCCGGCACCAGCTCCACCCGGTCCCCGTAGGCGTCCACGAGCCGCCCGGCGAAGGCCATCGCGGCGCGGGACCGGCCGCCGTAGACGAGCCGCCACTCCCGGCCGGCCCGCTCGGCGCGCTCGATCATCGGCAGCAGCGGCGTGATGCCGATGCCGCCGGCGAGGAAGAGGTACTTGCGGGAGTCGCGGACGGGGAAGTTGTTGCGCGGTTCGGAGATCTCCAGGGTGTCCCCGGCGTTCAGCTCGCGGTGCACCCACCGGGAGCCGCCCCGCGAACCGGGGACGTCCAGCACGGCGATCCGCAGATGCGACAGGTCGCCCGGGGAGGAGCACAGCGAGTACTGGCGCACCAGGCCGCCGCCGAGGTGGACGTCGACGTGGGCGCCGGGCTCCCAGGGCTCGAACGGCGATCCGTCCGGGGTGACGAGGACCAGCGAGACCACGCCGTCGGCGACCCGTTCCACGCGCGCCGCGACCACCTCACGGGTACGGGGCACGGAGCCGTCCTCCGTGCGCGCACTGAGTCCGCCCATCTGCAGCCTGCTTTCTCACGTGGTACTCGGGGACCGGGCGACGCGGTGTCGCCCGGTGCGGGAATGCTAGGTACCGCGGAGTCCCTTTCCGCGCCGCTTTCCACTCAGTGGAACCCGCCTCGCCCGGCCGCCGGGCACCGTCTCCGACGCCGTGCTCACCGCTCCGCTCCGACCAGCGGCTTTCCGTTCGTCCGGGCTTTTCTTCGCCCTCCATGGGCCGTAATGTGCGGTTTCATGAGTTCCCTGGACAAGCGGACCGCCGAGCGGGGGGAGCCGTCCGGCGGCTCCGCGGGGCCGGTGCCGAAGTCCGTCGCCGCCCGCACCCTGAGAATCCTGGACACCTTCGACTCCGACCACTGCGAGCTGTCCCTGAGCGACATCTCCCGCCGCAGCGGGCTGCCGGTGGCCACCTGCCACCGCCTGGTCGGGGAACTCGTCGAATGGGGCGGGCTGCTGCGCACCGGGAGCCGCTACCGCATCGGGCACAAGCTGTGGTCCCTCGGGCTGCTCTCGGAGAGCCACCACGGACTGGCCGAACTGGCGGCCCCGTACATGCACGACGTGCTGTTCCTGACCAAGCACGTGGTGAACCTCTTCGTCCTCGACGGCGACCAGGCGCTGCTGCTGGAGCGGATCTCCGGCACCCAGCCGGGGCGGGCCCTGCACCGGGTCGGCGACCGGCTCGCGCTGCACGCCAGCGCCGGGGGCAAGGCGTTCCTCGCCTACGGGCCCCCGGAACTGGCCGGGGCCGCGCTCGCCAACCCGCAGCGGCTCACCCCGAACACGGTGACCGACCCGACCCGGCTGCGCCGCGAGCTGGAACAGGTGCGGCGCAAGGGGTACGCGGTGACGCTGGAGGAGGCGGTCCGGGGCGCCCACGGCATCGCGGTCCCGGTCACGGCGGCCGACGGTTCGGTCCTCGCCGCGCTCGGCGTGGTCACGGTGGGCACCCGGCCCCGGCCCGCCGCCATCGTGCCGGTGCTCCAGATCGCCGCGCGCAGCATCGCCCGCGAGGCGGGCCGCCTGGCAGTCAGGGGCGGACCGGCGGCGTAGGGGAGCGGGGCCCGCGGGGGCGGAAGCGAGCGCGCGCCCCCGTCGCGGTCACCGGGGCGGGACGAGGCAGAGCAGGGCGGTCGCGGCGGTCAGGCCCGCCGTCAGGGCCATCGCCGGACGCGGCGGCGGAGCGGTCTCCCGGCGCAGGCGGCCCGCGGCGAAGGTGACGCCGGTGGCGAGCGCGGCGCAGCAGGCCGCCGCCCAGGCCGCTCCCGAGGCGCCCTGCGCGGCCGTGTGCAGGAGCAGCAGCGCACCCACCGCCTGGGTCAGCGTCGTCCGCCGCCAGGCCAGGCGGGTGCGCTCGGGCTGGAGCCCGGGATCACGCACGGGCACGGGCCGGTTCACGCGGTGCCGCCGACCCAGACCAGCACGGTGGTGAAGGCGGCGACCGCCGCGAGGACGGCGGCCAGCAGCGGCAGCAGCCGCGAGGCGGGCAGCGGGCCGCCGCGCCGGATCGCCGACTGGGCCCGCCGCCAGTGCGGATAGGCCCGTACGGCGATGACGAAGGCCAGCAGCGCGCACACGGCGGCCAGGACCTCGCGCGCGTACGGGACGGAGAAGGGCGGCACGAGCTGGCGCACCGCCACCGCGGCGGCCAGCAGGCTGACGCCCGTGCGCACCCAGGCGAGGAAGGTCCGCTCGTTGGCGAGGGTGAAGCGGTAGTCCGGCTCGGCCCCGCCGTCCGCGCCCGCCAGGGCCCGCTCGTCCCCCCGCCCCCGCCGGCTCACGCCCCGCGGCCCGCGCCGGACGGGCCGCCCACCCGGTAGCGGGCGCCGCTGGTGGCCACGTCGACGGGGCCGTCGTACGTCGAGGCGGCCTCCCCGTGCCAGTGGGAGGCGTCGGCGAGGCCCGCGAAGTGGGAGAGCACCAGGCGGCGCGCCCCGGCGGCCTTGGCGACCCGGCCGGCCCCGGCCGGCGGGGTGTGCGAGTTCTCCTGGTGGGCCAGGAAGGCCGGCGAGAAGCCCCGGGCGCGGTAGTAGCCGAGGTGCACGGCCTCGTGGACGAGGACGTCGGTGCCCTCCGCCAGCCGCACCAGGTTCTCCGACTCCGCCGTGTCCCCGGAGAAGGTGACGGACCCGTACGCCGAGTCGATCCGGTACGCGAGCGCCGGGTGCACCGGCGGGTGGTCGACCAGGACGGCCGTGACGGTGATCAGGTCGTCGGCGTAGACCTCGAACGGCTCGCCGGCCTCGGCGGAACCGGGTTCCGGGGCCGCGACCTCCGTGGCCCGCACCAGGTCGGCCAGCGGCGGCCGGTCCTCGTCGCCCTCCCGGATGGCGATGTCGTAGGAGAACGCGTCCAGCGCGGAGGCGACCAGGCGGCCCGTGCCGGCCAGGTGCCGGGTGCCGTCCCGGGGGTCGGGGCCGGGGCCGACGACGTGGACGGGGGAGGAGAAGCCGTTCACCGGACGCCCCCAGTTCCACAGCAGGAACCCGGGCAGCTCGACCACGTGGTCGGAGTGCAGGTGGGTGACGAACCCGGCCCGGAAGCGGTGCCCGGCCAGCCCGGCCTCGCTCGCGGCGCGGGTGCAGCCGAGGCCGAAGTCGACGAGGTAGAAGGCGTCGTCGACGACGACCGCGCTGGCGATGCCGTGCTCGGGGCCGCGGATGGCGGGTCCGGCCGCGACGCCGAGCGTGAGGAGGTCCATGCCGCGCGGCGCGGTCAGGGGGTCGGTCACCGGAGGGTTCCTTCCGAAACGGGGGCCGCCTGCGGCGGCGGGGGGAGGTGGTGGGGACGGGCGTTGACGGTGCGGGTCTCGAGGTACTCCGCCAGCCCCCACCGGCCGCGCTCGCGTCCGAGGCCGGAGGACTTCCAGCCGCCGAACGGCGCGTCCGGCTCCACCTGCGTGTGCTGGTTGATCCAGACCGTGCCGGCCTCGATCCGCGCCGCCACCGCGTGCGCGCGGTCCGGGTCGGGGGACCAGACGGAGGCGCCGAGGCCGAACTCCTGCCCGTTCAGCCCGTCGAGGACCACGTCCAGGTCGTCGTAGGCCACGACCGGCAGCGCGTTGCCGAACTGCTCGCCGTCGACGAGGTCCATGCCGGGCTCGGCGTCGGTGACGAGGGTCGGTTCGAGGAAGTGTCCGGGCAGGTCGCAGCCGCGCCCCCCGCCCGCCGCGATCCGCGCCCCGGCGGCGACGGCGCCGTCCACCAGGGAGCGGACGATGCCGTGCTGGGCGGCCGAGTGCATCGGCCCCATGGTCGAACCTGCCGCCACCCCGTGGCCGAGCCGGTGCCGGGAGACGGCCGCCGCCATCGCCTCCACCAGCGCGTCGCGAAGCCCGCGCGGCACGTAGACGCGCTTGACGGCCATGCACACCTGCCCGGCGTTGCGGAAGGCCGAGCCGACGATGCCCTGGGCGGTGGTCTCCACGTCCGCGTCCGGCAGCACGACCGCCGGGTCGTTGCCGCCGAGTTCCAGGGTGATCCGCTTGACGGTGGCGGCGGCCTGCGCGGCGACGGCGGTGCCGACCTCCGTCGACCCGGTGAAGGAGATCTTCCGCACGCCGGGCAGGGAACTCAGCGCCACGTTCACCGCGCGGCCGGGGCTCGTGCGGCACTGGAGCACCCCGGCGGGCAGCACCCTGTTCATCAGCTCCACCAGCGCCATCGTGGACAGCGGCGTCGACGCGGAGGGCTTGGCGATCACCGTGCACCCGGCGGCCAGCGCGGGCGCGAGCTTGACGCACAGCAGGGAGACGGGGAAGTTCCACGGCGTGATCGTGCCGACCACGCCCACCGGCCGGTACTGCACCTCCACGGTGCGGTCGGCCCGGTCCGGGAGCCGCTCCGCCTCGGCCCAGTCGAGGGCGGCGTAGTGCTCCAGCAGCCCGGCGCCCACCCGGAACTCGCCGACCGCCTCGGCCAGCACCTTGCCCTGCTCCAGGGAGAGCAGCCGTCCGAGTTCGTCCTCGTGGGCGCGGACCAGCCCGGCGCAGGCGCGCAGGGCGGCCCGCCGCGCCTCCCGGTCGGCGGCCCAGCCGGGCGCCGCGGCCCGCGCGGCGGCGACCGCGCGCCGCACCTCGTCCTCGCCGTGCACCGGGGCCCTGCCGACCACCTCCAGGGTGGCCGGGTCGTGCACGTCGTACGTCTCGTGGGCCATCGGGGACGCTCCTGGTGGGCGGCGGGCGACCGCGTGCCGCGCGGTCCGTCGGGTACGGGACCGGCCGCGCGCCGCCGCGGACGGGGCCGGGCGCCCGCGCCGGGACCGGGCGCCGCCGGGACCGGCTCACACGATTCCCGGGCACCCGGCCGGGGACAAGCGGCTCATCCACTCAGTGGAAAACCGTGCCGCCCCGCCCCCGCGCCCCTCGGTCGTGCGGCGCCCCGGGCTTTCCGGGGAGTGGAAAGGCCGCTTGTCAAAGGCGCCGCCTCCCCGGAGCCTCGGGGCACCGTCCGACGAACGAGTGGAAGCCATGACGAACAACACGCAGATGCCCGTGGTCGTGACCGGGGTCGCCTCCGGCATCGGCGCGGCGACCGGCCGCCTCCTCGACGCGGGGGGCGTGCCCCTCATCGGCATCGACCGGTCGCTGCCCGGTTCCTTCCCCGGCACCTTCGTCCGGGCCGACCTGTCCACCCCGGCCGGCGCCCGCGAGGCCGCGCGGGCGGTACGGGACGCCGCCCCGGACGGACTCGCCGCGCTCGCCAACATCGCCGGCGTCCCCGGCACCGCGCCCTGGCGGACCGTGCTCGGCGTCAACGTCTTCGGCCTGCGCGAGCTGACCCGCGCCCTCGTTCCGGCGGTCCGGGAGGGCGGCTGCGTCGTCAACCTCTCCTCCGCGGTGGCCGACGGCTGGCGCCGACGCCTCGCGGAGGTACGGGAGTTCTCCCTCGCGGCGGAGCCGGAGGAGGCGCTGGACGCGGTCGCGGGCGAGGCCGAGGTGACCGGGAACGCGTACCGCTTCTCCAAGGAGTGCGTCCGCTACCTCACCGAGCACCTGGCGGCCGAGTACCTGTCCCGCCGGGTACGGGTCGTCTCGGTCAGCCCCGGTC
The DNA here is from genome assembly GCF_036607905.1 of Streptomyces sp. SCSIO 75703. NCBI lineage: Bacteria > Bacillati > Actinomycetota > Actinomycetes > Kitasatosporales > Streptomycetaceae > Streptomyces > Streptomyces sediminicola. The sequence goes on along the minus strand of NZ_CP144555.1, from coordinate 1,385,914 downwards.
CGGTGGCCACACCGATCCTCGACGACTTCAAACGCGACCACGGCGTCGCCAAGGTGGAGGGCGCGGGCGCCCTGCTCGGCCGGTTCGGGGCGCCGGAGGACGTCGCCCGCGTGGTGGCCTTCCTGCTGGGCGACGCGGCGGAGTGGGTCAACGGGACCGACCTGCGCGTCGACGGCGGTCTGACGGCCCACCGCACGGTGGCGGAGGCGGAGGCGGCGGGCTGAGGGCTCCTTCGCGGGGGCGCGGGCGCCCGTCCGTGCGCGGTCCCGCCTCCGAGGCCCCCGCCCCCGCGTCCCGGCCCCCGCCGTCGCCACGGCGCCGGGGGCCCCGTCCGCCACGGCGCGCCCCGGGCCCGGCCGCACGTGCGGCGCGCTCCGCCGCCGGCTGGTGGCCGCCGGGCAGCCGGCCGGCGATCGCGGGTGATCCACCCGGTCCGGTACGTCTCACCGCCGCGCCGCACCGGTGCGGCCGGGCAGGACAGCGCCGTGCCGGAGGTCAGCCCCGCGAGGGGCCGCGCCCGCCCTACATCACCCCTCTGTCTGCCCGGAATCGGGCAGGGCTCGCAAGATGGGGGCCGGAAGCGGGAATAAACGAGGTGCCTGATGCAGATGACAGTAAGTGGGGCCACACGTTTTTCCCGTGACGCCGGAGCGCGGACACCCGCGCGCGCCGGCCGTCGGGGCACCGGACGTCGGCCGCCCCCCAGTGCCCAGCAGACGGCGGGGCGGCCGAGCGTGCCGCTCCGTACCGCCCGAAGAGCCCGCAGGAAGGGAGCGCATGACCATCACCGTCCGCGACACCCCCGAGCACAGCCGCCACGAGATCCGTGACGGAGGGACCCCGGCGGGTCTCCCCGTACGCGGGACCACCTGCCGGAGGACCGAGGCCGTCGGTGCCGTCGTCCGCCCGCACGCCCTGGCCCCGGTACGGGTGAGCCGGTGATGGCGGCGCGGAGGAAAGAGGACCCGGCGATCCAGACCCGTGCCAGGCGGCACACCCTGGTCGCCCAGCTCTCCGGGCCGGTGCGCTCCTTCCTGAGCACCGAGGCCGGCAGTGTCGGCCTGCTCCTGGCCGCGGTCGTGGTCGCCCTGGTGTGGGCGAACTCACCCTGGTCGGACGCGTACGTCTCGCTCTGGGCCACCGACGCCTCGTTCTCGGTCGGCGGCGCCTCCCTCTCCATGGACCTGGGGCACTGGGTCAGCGACGGCCTCATGGCCATGTTCTTCTTCGTCATCGGCCTGGAGGTCCGCTACGAGATCTCCGTGGGCGAGATGACGGACCGCCGGCGCGTCGTGCTCCCGGCCCTGGCCGGCCTCGGCGGCATGCTCATCCCGGTGCTGCTGTACCTGGCGATCGCCCCCGGAGGCGAGGCCCTCCGGGGATGGGGTGTGGTCATCGGCACCGACACCGCCTTCATGCTGGGCGCGCTCGCCATCGTCGGACCCCGGTTCGTCACGCAACTGCGCGTCTTCCTGCTGGCCATCACCGTCATCGACGACATCGTGGCCGTCGCGGTGATCGGCTTCGTCTTCTCGGAGACGGTCCACCTGCGGGCGCTGCTGGTCGCCCTCGTCCTGTGCGTCGCCCTGGCCGCGCTGACCCGCCTCGGCGTGTGGCGCGCCGCCCCGTACGTGCTGATCGTGCTGGCGCTGTGGCTCGCCACTCTGGAAGCCGGCCTGCACGCCTCCATCGCCGGCATGATCGGCGGCCTGCTGATCCCCGCCCAGGCACCCGCGCGGCAGGCCGTGGAGCGGGCCGCCCGGCTCTTCCGCGCCTTCCGCCAGTCGCCCCGCGCGGACGTGGGCCTGACGGCACGCAGGGGACTCAAGCGCGCCGTCTCCGTCAACGAACGGCTGCAGACCGTCCTCCACCCCTGGACGAGTTACCTCATCGTGCCCGTGTTCGCCCTGGCCAGCGCCGGCGTCGACCTGCGCGGCGGTGTCCTGGCCAACGCCCTGACCTCCAAGGTCACCTGGGCCGTCATCGTCGGCCTCGTCCTCGGCAAGCTCATCGGCATCGGAGCCGGCGCGCTGCTGCCCGCCCGCCTCGGCCTCGGCAGCCTGCCCCGGGGTGTCGGTCCGGGCCACGTCCTGGGCGGCGGCGTGCTGTCCGGGATCGGCTTCACCGTCTCCCTGCTGATCGTCGGACTCGCCTTCCAGGACCCGCTGCTGCGCGCCCAGGCGACCGTCGGCGTCCTGCTGGCGGCCGTGATCTCGACGATCCTGGGCTGGGTGACGTTCCGTCTGGCCGCGGCGCTGCGCGGAGAGACGGACGCCGACCTGCCCCGTACCCTCGACCGCCCCGTCGACCCGGCCACCGACCACGTGCGGGGCCCCGACGACGCGCCGCTGACCCTGGTGGAGTACGGCGACTACGAGTGCCCCTTCTGCGCCCACGCCACCGGTGTCGCCCAGGAACTGCGACAGCGGTTCGGCGACCGGCTCCGCTACGTCTACCGGCACCTGCCGCTGCCCGACGTGCACCCCCACGCCGAACTCGCCGCCCGCGCGGCGGTCGCCGCCGACGCGCAGGGACGCTTCTGGGAGATGCACGACCGCCTGTTCGCCCACCCGCACGAGCTGGAGTTCGACGACCTCGTCGCCCACGCCGTCGAGGTGGGGCTCGACATCGAGCTGTTCCTCAAGGACCTCGACTCCGAGGAGACGGCCGACCGGGTACGCGCCGATGCCGCCAGCGCCGAGGCGAGCGGGGCGAGCGGCGCCCCGACCTTCTTCATCGGGGACCGCCGCCACACTGGCCCCACCGACGCGGTCACCCTCGCCCGCGAACTCGAGACGTCGCTCGCGGCCGTCGGCACCCGCTGACCCGCCCGGCCCGGGGCCGGCCGCCGCTCGGGGGAACCGAGGGCGGCCGGGTCCCTGCCGGGCCGCCGGTCAGCCGGACCGGACCGGCGGCCCGCCCGCGGCGGCGCCCTCGGAGGGAGCGGGGGCGTCCCCCGCGCGGGCCATGCTTCACGGCCCCGGGTGAACGCCTTCGACACGTCTACATGGCCACGGACGCGCAGCCGGGCCCCGGGGGGAGCGTCGTCCCCCGCATCGAGCACGCGGGCTCCCTCCGCATGTTCACCTCCCACGCCTGGGAGCGGGTCCGGGAACTCTTCGAGACGCACCTCGGAGGCGCCCCGCTGGTGGTGCCGTCCAGCGCCGACCGGCTCGGCACCCCCGCGGCAGCGGTCCACTACGCGGTGACCCGCCTGGTGGGCGAGGGACTCCTCGGCCGCGACCCCGAACGCGGGTACGTCACCGTCCCGTTGGGGCGCGTCTCCATCGAGGCGTTCGACAGCCGCCTCGCCCTGGAGATCGGCGTCGCGGCCAGCCTGCCGGGCCCCCTGGACCCGGCGGCGGTGCGGCGCTGGCGGGAGATCGCGGACCGGGCAGGGACCCACCTGGCCGACGGACGGATCACGGACACCGACGGGTACCTCACCGCGATCGAGGAGTTCCACGAGTACCTGATCGGCCTCGCCGGCAACCCGAGCCTGCGCCAGATCTACCGGCGGCTCGGCACGCCGGGCCTCATGGCCGCCGCGCTCAGCGGCAGCGGCACCCCCAGCGCCCACGCCATTGAGGAGCACCACGAGATCATCGACGCCTTCGCCGCCGGCGACTTCACCGAGATCACCCGCCTCCTCACCCTCCACAACCAGCACACGAAGCAGGCACAGCACCACGGCGTCAGCGGGGAGCCGTACGGGCTTTCGGCGCTCACCGACGCCACGGCGGACACCCGGGGGCGATGACCTCCGGCCGGCCCCGTCCGCGCTCCGGCCGTGGGGTCCGGCGCCCCGACGCTCGTCGGGACACCGGACCCCACCACACGCCGGGCGCCGCGTCCTCCCCCGGGGCCGGTGAGCCGGCCGGGGCGAAAGCCGGATCTTCGGGGCGGCCGGTCCCCAGACGCACGGGTTTGTGTGAAGGTTTGACCATGACCCATCCGCGTGAAGAAATCAGGGCGAGACTGCACACCGACCGGCCGCACTCGGCCCGGGTGTGGAACTACCTCCTGGGAGGCAAGGACAACTATCCCGTCGACAGCGAGGTCGGCGACGCCATCCTGACGTCGTTTCCGGAGTTCGCCGCCGTCGCCCGGCTGCAACGGCGCTTCCTCGCGCGCGCGGTACGTTTCCTGGCGGGCGAGGCCGGAATCCGCCAGTTCCTCGACATCGGCACCGGACTGCCCACCGCCGACAACACCCACGAACTGGCCCAGCGCATCGCGCCGGAGAGCCGCATCGTGTACGTGGACAACGACCCGCTCGTCCTCGTACACGCCGAGGCGCTGCTCACCAGCAGTCCGGAGGGCGCCTGCGCCTACGTCGACGCCGACGTCCGGGACCCGGAACGCATCCTGGCCGAAGCCGCCAAGACCCTGGACTTCAGCCGCCCGATCGCGCTGACCGCGCTCGGGATCATGGGGCAGATCTCCGACGCCGAGCGCCCCGCGGAGCTGGTCCGCAGGCTCGTCGAGGGCCTGCCCCCGGGCAGCTACCTCGCCCTGAGCGACGGGACCGACGGCAACGAGGCACTCAACCGGGCGGTCGAGGCGTACAACGCGCAGTCCGCGAACACCTACCACCTGCGGTCGCCGGAAGAGATCGGCACCTACTTCGCCGGGCTGGAGCCGGTGGAGCCGGGCGTCGTGTCCACGGCCACCTGGCGGCCGGACGCCGCCCAGTCCGGGGACGACACGCCCGACGTCTCCGTCTGCGGCGTCGCGCTCAAGAACTGACGCGCCCGGCAGGCCCGGTCACCCGTTCCTCGCCCCTGTCGCCTCCCCGCTGTCCACCGGCGCGGCCCTCCGGGCCGGTTCGCGTTCGTCGGTGAGGGCGGGCGGCAGGGGCGAGGACCCTCCCGAAGAGGTGCAGACCTCCTTGCCGCCCACCACCCCGCAGGCCCGCGCGGCGGCGGGATAGGGGGCCTCCACCATCGGGGAGTAGGTGTCGTTCTCGTAGGTCACCGAGCGCTGGTTGCGCACTCCCCGGGGGCCTTCCACTCGCGCGGTGTCACCCACCTCGGCGTCCGTGATGCGGGCCCACGCGGCCCGGCACCGCGGGCTGTAGCGCAGTTCGATGTAGGTACGGCCCGACCACGCGGCCGCGGCGGTCCACGCGCCGATGTGGCACTCCAGCCGCTGCGAGTCCTTGTCCCGGCATTCGTACTCGGTGCACCGGGGCTCGCTCCCGGCGCCCTGCCGGCCCGTGCGCTCCGCGTCGTTCCCGCCGAACATCCAGCCCCCGAGCAGGATGCCGGTGACCAGCGCCATGACCGCGGACGCCGTGGACACCAGCGTCGTCCTCATCCGGAACGTACGACGCGGGTGCCGCGGCGCGTCCCGCACCGGGGGCGCTTCCCCGGCATCGGAACCGCCGCCCGCCGCGCCCCGCGCGGCGACCGCCGCCCCCGCCGGTCCCCTCTCGCGCGAGGGGACCTCGTGCGAAGGGCCCGCCCCCGCCTCCGCGCCCGTCCCCGCGCCCGCCGTCGGCTCGCGGAGCGGCGGCCCGCCCGGGGGGCCGGCCCGCCAGGAGTGCCGTTCCTCCTCCCGTAACCGGTGGAGCGGGGGCGCCGCGACACCGACGGCCGCCGCGAACTCGGTGAGCGCGGCGCGGGGCGGCACGGCCTTGCCGTTGAGGTAACGCTCCCAGGAGGACCGGCTGTACGAGGTGCGCTCGGCCAGACCGCTGAGGGTCAGACCACTGCGGGCGCGCAGGAAGCGCAACTGCTCCGCCAGCGAACTCCGACCCTTGTGCCGCAGATCGTCCACTTCATACCCATCTGTCATCAAATCCGCCCTTCTCTTGCGCGGAGATGGTGTGGGACAGGAACCCCCATTCTTTCCCAACTCCCTTAACGGCTCCATAAGTTTCCAGGTCATCGGCGCGGCACGTCCCGGGACGTCCCGTCCCTGCCCGGGACACCCTGAGGTGCTTCCACGCCGTGTCCGGGGCCTCATAACTTCATGCCGTGCCGCCGGCCGGCCGACCGGCCAACGGCAACTCGCCCCAGAGACCCGGGGACCCCGGAAACCCGAGGACTCGGGCACTCCGGGCACCCCGGAAACCCGAGGACCCGGGCACTCCGGAAACCCGGAAACCCGGGGACCCCGGAACCACCACAGACAGGAAAGGGATTTCTCATGCGCTTCACCCGTATCGCCGCCGTCGCCTCCGCCGTCGCCTTCGCCGGAGGCGGCCTGCTGGTCACGGCGGGCCCGGCGCAGGCCGCGAAGTCGGACTGCCCCAAGACCTACCTGTGCTCGTGGGCGACGACGAACTTCTCGGGCACTCCCGGAAAGGTGCAGGGCGACAACTCCAACCTCCGCCAGTACGCCAAGTTCGCCAACTCCCGCTCCATGTACAACAACGGCACGAGCTGCAGCGTGCGCGTCTGGTCGGGGACCTCCTTCACCGGCTCCTCCACCGTGTTCAAGATCGGCTACCAGCTGCACGACACCGGCAACAGCGTCCTCAAGAACGGCGCGGGCTCGAACCGCTGGTGCTGACGGACGGCACCCGCCGAGAGGTGGCGCCCGCCCCGGCCGCCGGCCGGGGCGGTCCGTACGGGCGCCACCGCACCACCACCCGCGCCTTCCGAGGAGACGGCTTGAAGACCCGGATCAGCGCGGCGGCGCTGCTCGTCGCGGCCTGCGCCACGACCGCCGCCTGCGCCGCCCCGCCCGAAACACCCGCGTCCCGCCCGCAGACGCAGGTCCCGGTCCCCTTCGGCGGGTCCGTCCCGGCCCTGACGGACGGCCACCAGCGCCGACTGGACGGGCTGGAACGCCGGTTGGCCGACGCCTGCGTGGCGGAGCGGGGCGTCGAGGCCGAGCCGCTGGACCTTCCGGCACCGTCCGCCGTCAGCGACGAGACGCCCGCCTGGAATCCGTACGGCCTGCTCACCGAGGACTTCGCCGCCAAGGAGGGCTACGGCATCACCGGCCCGGTGCTGCGCGGCGAGCCGTCGCTCCGGGAGGAACCCGAGCGGGACACGGGCGACGACGAGGAGGCGTACCGCAGGGCGCTGACCGGCACGGACGCGCACCGGGAGACGGTCCGGCTGCCCACGGGGGAGTCCTTCACCGTCAACACCGACGGCTGCCAGTTCCGGGCCGGCGAGGAACTGTACGGCCGGGGCTGGGACCGGCTGATGTACACGTACCAGTTCCTCGCGAACCAGGTGGTCGAGGAGGTCGAGCGCAGCCCGGAGGTCGAAGGGGCCAGGAGCCGCTGGGCCTCGTGCATGGCGGACGCCGGTCACCCGGTCGCCGCCGGTTCCTCCGCCCAGGACCCGGTCGTGGAGCGGGCCGAGACCGCCAAGAACCGGGCCGCGGTCGGCGCCGGTGGGCAGACGGCGCTGCGGGAGGCGGCCGCGTACGAACTGGCCGTGGCCCGCGGCGACGCCCGCTGCCAGCGGGAGAGCGGCCTGTGGGACGCGGTAGCCGACGCCCAGCGCACGGCCGAACGCCCCCTGGCCGACGCACACCACGCCACCCTGACCGCCTACGCCAAGGCCCTGAACCAGGCCGTACACCGCCTCTGACCCCCACCACCGGCCAGGCCCGGACGACGAGCGCCCGGCCCCTTCGGGACCCGCATCGCGCGGACAGGATCGCGACGGACAGGAAGGGGGCAGGTGGCAGCCGTGGGTCAGGTGTCGGGTCCGCGGTCGTGCAGCCACGCTGGCGGCGGGTTCCTGGCGAGGGGCCGGTCGCCGCCGGCGGCCGGACGCGGCACGAGGCCGACCGTCTACTGGGGCTGGGTCGCGATCTGGATCAGGTTGCCGCAGGTGTCGTCGAAGACGGCGAGGGTGACGGGGCCCGCGTCCAGGGGTTCCTGGGTGAAGCGGACGCCGAGACCGCTCAGGCGCTCGTACTCCGCCCGCACGTCGTCGACGGCGAACTGGGCGAGCGGGATGCCGTCCCTGACGAGCGCGTCGCGGTAGGGCTTGACGGCCGGGTGGCCGGCGGGCTCCAGGAGGAGTTCGGTGCCGCCGGGCGCGTCGGGTGAGACGACGGTCAGCCACCGGGCCTCGCCGCCCAGCGGGACGTCGTGCTTCTTCACGAAGCCGAGGGTCTCGGTGTAGAAGTCCAGGGCCTTGGCCTGGTCGTCGACGAAGATGCTGGTCAGATGGATCTTCATGGCGTGCTCTCTTCTGATCCGGAGGTGTCGGGCACCGGCCACCGCTCGGCGATCTGCCGCAGTGGGGCGGTGTTCAGGTCGTGGAACTTGTAGCGGCCCTCCCGCCTGGTCTCGACGAGCCCGGCGGTCTCCAGCACGGCGAGGTGCTGGGAGATCGCCTGACGTGAGATTCCGAGCTGGTGCTTCACGCTCAGGCGCGAGCAGATCTCGAACAGTGTCTGTCCGGACTTCTCCGTGAGCACGTCGAGGATGGTGCGGCGGGTGGGGTCGGCCAAGGCTTTGAATAGGTCGTCGGCCACCACCACAGGATAGGCAAGTGATGGCTTGCCTATCAAGTCGAGGGGGCATCCCCTCGGAGTGGATCGTCTGTCAGCGGTTGACTTCGGGGTACGCCAGGGGCTCAGCCCGGACCGATCCCGGCTGCCTGGCCGGCTGTTCTTGGAGTGCGCCCAGCTCCGCCCGCCGCGCGGTGACCCTCTCCAGCGACCCGGGGTACCCGCACCGGATCGTAGAACGCCCAGCCCCGGCGAGCGGGAACCGGTGAACCCGGCCCCGGCAAACGATCCACTTCTCGGACAGCCGCCCACGGCCGGCTCTATCCGCGCCGCAGCGCCGAGAACGTGGCCACCGCCAAAGCCGCCACGATCGCCACCAGGTGCTCCCTGCCCGCGAGATTGGGCTTGGCGATCGCCTCGAGGACCACGACCATGCCGACCAGGGCTCCGGTGAACCAGGCATGGAAGCGGAGACAGAGGCAGACCGCGAGACCCACTACCGCGGCCGAGGGGCCGGTGTCGACGGTCCGGGCGTCGGCTGCGGGGAGTCCGAGCACCCCGCTGGGGCCGATCGCGACGCCGATCCGGGCGTATGCGAGGCCGGCCAGCGTGCAGACGTAGGCGATGAGCACGGTCTGTCGTCGTCCCAGTGCGATCTCGGCGATGCCGAAGATCACAAGAACCTGCGCCAGCGCACCCCATACCGGTAGGTCGGCGGCCGGAACGAACAGGGAGAGGGGGGCCCGCGCGAGCGCGAGCCACCAGGGGTCAGCCGCTCGTACGAAGCCGACGTCCTGGACAAGTCCGTAGCCCCAGTACCGGCCCCGCTGGTGCTGCGCCACCTGGAAGAGGGCGATGAGGCAGAGCGCGGTGAGCGTCAGGGGAATCGCCCGCACTCCCCGGTCCGCGAGCCCGCGGCGCACCACCGCCCACATGGGGCCCCACTCCCGTCGCGCGAGACGTGCTGCTGTCGTCACCGGGCGGCTCCTCGTATGCGGCTCTGCGACGGTTCGGGACCATGGGCGGCGGACGCACACCTCGCGACGGGCGCGACTGCTCCTGCCGCGTGCAGGAGGGAGACGCCCTCCCGTCCACACGGGCACGGAACGAGCTACCAGTGGGGATCCGTACCGCCCAGGCGCCGCCGGTTCAGCCACTTCGGTAGCTCCGGTGATCCGAGGAATCCCTCGGCGCGGGCGCTGGCCACGGCGATGCGCAGGAGGTCGGCACTCTTCTCGAAGAGCAGGTAGCGCGGTTCCCAGATGGGCCGGTACTTGGCGTTGGCCCGGTACAGCGACTCGATCTGCCACCAGCGTGAGAAGAAGCTGAGCAACGAGTGCCACAGCCGCAGCACAGGTCCGGCGCCGAGCCGGGACCCTCGCTCGAAGACGGAACGGAACATCGCGAAGTTCAGGGAGATCTGCCGGATTCCGAACTCGCCGGCCTGCTGGATGAGCTTGAGCACCATGAACTCGAAGAGGCCGTTCTCGGAGTCGCGATCCCGGCGCATCAGGTCCAGAGACAAGCCGTCGTCTCCCCAGGGAACGAAGCTGAGCAGGCCACATGGACGCTTTCCGTCATGACACACCACCATCAGGCACTGCCCGTCCTGCGGGTCCCCGAGGCGGCCCAGCGCCATGGAGAAGCCGCGCTCCGTCTCACCATCCCGCCAGTCGTCCACGAGGCGCACGAGACCGGCCATCTCCCGCGCCGGGATGTCCTTGTGCCGCAGGACCCGGACGGTGTAGCCCGCCCTTTCGATGCGGTTGTAGGCCTGGCGTACGCCGCGCATGGCGCGGCCTTCGAGGGTGAACTCGCCGAGGTCCACGATCGCCTCGTCTCCCAGTTCCAGGGCGTCCAGGCCGTGGCGAGCGTAGACCGTGCCACCCTCCTCACTCGCGCCGATCACGGCCGGAGCCCAGCCGTACTCCCGGGCCTGGGCCAGCCAGCGGTCGATCGCTCCCGGCCATGCCTCCGGATCGCCGATCGGGTCCCCGGACGCCAGTGACACCCCGCTCACCACCCGGTACGTGACCGCGGACTTGCCCGACGAAGACCACACGACGCTCTTGTCCCGCCGCAGTGCGAAGTACCCGAGGGAGTCGCGCTCCCCGTGCCGTTCCAGCAGCGCGCGCAGACGACCCAGGTCTTCCTCGGTCATGGCGCCGAAGGCCTGCCGAGAGCGGAACGCCGCGTACAGGACCAGCAGGACCAGCATCGTGCTCATGACGTTGATCAGAACATTGGTCCAGTTGGGTGTAGTGATGTCCCCGAAGGAGATGTCGTCATAGGCGAGGGAGACCATGCGGAGCACCCCGTAGTGCCAGCGTTCCAGGAAGTCGGAGCGCCCGGCGTCCGGGTCGGTGTTCGTCACCGTGACCAGTCCGGCGGCAAGCAGCGAGCATGTCAGGCCGCCCCCCACTGCGACCGAGGCCGCCAGTTTCGCATTGGACGGGTCCCCCTTCGCGTGGAATTCGCGCCGCCCGCCGAGCAGCACGGTGACGAAGAGGGCGGTGATGACCATCGAGAACCAGTTCTGGGCGTGCTGCCGGTAGACCGGCAGTCCCATCGCCAGGGCGCTGAGGATCAGGACCGGGCCGGCGAGCACAAGGTTGAGGGTCCATGCCGCGCGCTTGCGGCGCCGCATGGTGATGGCCAGGAAGAGAGAGACTGAGCCGGAGAAGAACCCGGCCGTCAGCAAGTAGGGCGTGAAGAACTCGTCGTCGTTGTGCCGCCGGATGTCGTTGCCGAAAGCGACCCATACCGCGGCGAGGAAGTTGACGAATGCCACGGCCCGCAGATACCAGACCGCCGCCAGGTAGAAACGCGAAGAACGACGTTCCCCGGTGCGACTCGCCTGCCGGCCTCGACCATGACCCATGAGAACGACAATAGGAGCTTCGAAAGCCGTAGGGTCGCTCGACGGAGCCCTCGGTGAGTTGCTGCTGCACGATCGGGGAGCGGCTGACGGAAACCGCCCAGAGGAAAGGATCGCAAGAACGTGCGACTCTGTTTCCTCGCCCTGGTGAGGGTGAGTGACTGGAGTGGTGGAGATGGCGACCGCCATGGTCACTCCGTTGTCGCAACGGTGTTTCCCGAGGGCACCCTGTTCGAAGCCGGGATGAAGCCGGGATGAGGCCGGTACGGTCCGGCGCTGCCGGTGCCGGAGCGGCCGTGCTGCTCGCGGTCCGGCCCGGCGCCGAGGGGCGAACAGCCGGTCGTGGAACGATCCCCACGCCACGGTCGTCTACATTTCCGTAGACGGTCTACCGGATCGTAGTCAGTGGTCGGGTGCTGCTGCGACGCGCCCGTTCCGCCGGACCGAAGGGACCGCGAGGATGCCGACACGCATCGACCCGTCGTTGCAGCTCGCTGTCAACGTGCTCGATGCCCATTCCCTGCTGGTCGCCTTCGGGGCCCTGGGAGTGGGGGTGGTGTTGTTCGCGGAGACGGGCCTGCTGGTCGGGTTCTTCCTCCCGGGCGACTCGCTGCTGTTCACGGCAGGGCTGCTGTGCACGGGCTCGTCCGAAGGGAGCGTGCGCCTGTCGCTGGGGCCCTTGCTGGTCGCGGCCGCGGCGGGTGCGCTGCTCGGGGCGCAGTGCGGGTATCTGCTCGGCCGTAAGGCGGGCGGAGCGCTGCTGGCCCGCAGCCGCTCGCAGCGGCTCCACGAGGGTGCGAGACGCGCCGAGGGACTACTGGAGCGGTACGGGTACGCCAAGGCCATCGTGCTGGCCCGTTTCGTTCCGGTGGTGCGGACCGTGCTCAACCCGGTGGCGGGCGCGCTGGGGGTGCCGATGCGGACGTTCACCGTGTGGCAGGTGGCCGGCGGGCTCGTGTGGAGCATCGGCCTCACCCTCGCCGGGTACGCGCTGGGCTCTTCCGTCCCGAACGTCGACCGGTACCTGCTCCCGCTGGTGGCGTTGATCGTCTTGGTTTCGCTGACGCCCCTCCTGGTCGAGTCGTACCGGGCTCGCCGTGCGCGCCGAGACGGTGAAACGGAGAAGGGAAATAGATGATCATGGCTTTCGACGGGGCGTCGATCGACGGCTCCGCCTACGTGAACGTGGTGCGTGCGGCGCGACAGGCGCCGGGCTGGCTGAACGAATCGGTGTCGCTCTGGTCGGCCTACGGGCTCGCGGTGTTCGCCGTCCTCGCGAGCGCCGGATGGTGGCTCGCCCGCCGGTCCGACAGGACCGCCGCGATGACGGCGTTGGCCGTGCCGGCGGCCGTGGTCGTCGCGTACTGCGTGAACGCCGCACTCAAACTGTGGGTCCGTGAGGACCGGCCGTGCCAGAGCCTCCAGGTCAGGACCCTGGAGGCGTGTCCGGCACCCGGGGACTGGTCCTTCCCCAGCAACCACGCGGCGATCGCGACCGCCGCCGCCGTGGCCCTGTTCTTCGTCTCGCGCCGACTGGGGGCGGCCGCGGCTGTCGGCGCACTGGCGATGGCGGCCTCACGGGTGTGGGTAGGCGCGCACTATCCGCACGACGTCATGGCCGGGATGGTGACGGGCGGGCTCGTCGCACTCCTGGCGATGCTCGCACTGAGCCGGGGCTCGCTCCCCGTGGCCCGGTGGATCGGCTCGAGCCGCCTTCACCTGCTGGTAACCCGCTCATGAAACGCATCGCGGTGTTCGGCGGGGCCGGCGCCATGGGTCTCGCGTCCGCGCGGTACTCGAGCGCCATCTGTCCTGGATCATGATCGGTGGGCAACGGAGGCCGTCCGTCGGGCCGCGCCTGGAAACCGATCGCTCTGAACCGCCTTTCCCGTAGCGGACACGGGCGCGAAACCGGCACCGCAGCCCCGCCCTCGCCTCCGGTCGGATGGTGAGAAACGGCATACGGCAGACGTGTGAATCGTGCGCCGTGATGACGATGACCCGGTCGCCGGCCGGAGCCGACGTCCGATCGCGGCAGTTCCAGGCCAAGGTGACACGGCCGACGTCGGGGTGGGGCCGGCTTTCGGTGTGTCGGTCGCTTCCGGTGCATCCGCTGGAAGATGATCCGTGAGGAGATCCGCCGACACGACAGGAGCCCGTGGTGGGCTGGAAGAGGTATCGGCCGGGCAGTTCCTCTCGTGTGCTGACGACCGCTGCGACCATGCTCGTCTGTGCTGTGCTGGGCACTGCCTGCTCGGCTCCGCCCGATTCCGCTCCCGGGGTGGTCAGGACAGCCGGGTCGTCCCCTCCGGCCGTGCGATCGAAGGTGCCGGGGCAATGCCGTCCCACCCTTGTCGGCGTGGCCCATCCCGATGACGACCTGTTCTTTCTGAACCCGGAGATCAGAAAGACCATCCGCGCCGGATGTCCGGTCGACACCGTGTATCTGACCGCCGGCGACGCCGGGCAGACGAATCGGGTCAAGGCGCTGGAGTACGTGGACCGCAGGGAGTACGGCGTGCGTGCCGCCTACGCGGAGATGGCGGAGGCGGCCAACCGCTGGCAGCAGGCAGATGTGCGGGCGGACGGCGTGCGGGTCAGGTCCTATCTGCTTGCCGACAAGGGTCGAGACGTCAATGTGCGGTTGACGTTCCTGGGTCTTCACGACGGTCTTCCGCACGGTCAACAGGAGAACAGTCTGCTCAGACTTTTCGACGGTGGCAGAAAGAGCATCAAACCTTTCCAGGGTGCCGAAAGCTATTCGGAAGACCGCTTGCTCGCGGTGCTGACGGAACTGGTCCGGCTCAGCGGAGCGGAACGCATCCTGACGATGGACCACGACAACGCGTCGTTCGCTTTCGGCCTTGGCGGCGGAGTCGATCACAGCGATCATGGTGTGGGGGCACGGTACTTTCGGAGGGCGGGTTACACGCTCGGAATTCCCGTGTCCTCCTATCTCGCTTACACGATGTCTTCGCTCAAGGAGAATCTCACGGCGGGGGAGTCCGCGGAGAAGGAGGAAGTGGCGCGTTGGTACCTCGCGAACCGGAAATGCCGGGAGACCGGAACCTGCGCCAACGTCCCGCCTTTCAGCGGCAGACTCCAGAAGGACTGGGACCTGTGGATCCACCGTCAGTACGAACAGTCACACCGCGCCCCGCGCTCCGGCGAAATCCTCGGGGACATCGGCCGGACGACGTACGCCACCGGAAGGGACCCCGCGCAGTGCCTCCACGCCGCTGCCGGTCCGCCGGACCTCGGTGAGGTGAGCATCCGCAGGTGCGACGGGTCGGCCTCGCAAAAGTGGGACATGGACCGCGACGGCACGATCAGACCCCGCGGAGACCGCGACTCCTGCCTGACAGCGCTCGCACGAAAAGCCGGGCTCACACAGTGCGAGCCCGGCCGCCCGAGCCAGCAGTGGCACCGAGAGCCGTGGCCGGACACCGCCTGGAAGCGTGACGCCTGGCAACTCTCCGGGAGCGGAAACCGCTGTCTGTACCAGGACGACCACAGCCTCCCGGCTCGATGGGACGATCGCGGCCGGCCGAGCCCCGAACTGGAACTGTCCGACTGCGGCACTCGGCCCCGGCCCGAACTCTACTGGCGCTGGGGCGGCTGACCGCCCGGAGTCCGCCCCGGCCTCCTGCGTCGCGACGCAGGCTCAGGCCCGTCTCGTACCTCCGCCGCAGGGTCGCCGAACCGCGTCAGGGCCAGCGCGCCCGCCACCGACGCCACGAACCCCGCGGCCGCCAACCACTCGAGCCCGCTGCGGGGACGGTCGCCCAGCCACAGGAAGCCCACCACGGCGGGCCCCGCCGTTTCGACCAGAACCATGCCGGCTGTCGCCACGGTCACCGAGCCGCGCTGCAACGCCGAGGTCAGCAGGAGAAACCCCGCCGCTCCGCCGAACACCAGTGCGTAGAGCGTGGGATCGCCGAAGATCCGGGGAACATCCAGGGGCCCGATCAGCCTGACCCCCACCTCGACCACACCGAAGCCCGCGCCCGCGCCGAGCCCCAGCAGCAGGGCGCGCGGCCGGTCCGCGAGCCGCCCGGCGAGAGCACCGGTGACCAGCACGACGAGGACGAGACCCGGCAGGGACCAGCGCAGGGCGGCTGCTCCCGGGTGCTGCCCCTGCGCTCCCGAGGCGAGGACGACCAGCGCCAACCCGACGCACATCGTCGCCACCGCGGCCCATTCCGCGACGCTCAGCCGGGCATCGAGCAGCCAGACGGCCACCAGGGCGGTGACGGCGAGACTGGTAGCGAGCGACGCACCTACCGCATACAGGGGAAGCGACCGCAAGGCGACGACCTGAAGCAGGAACCCGAGGCCGTCGAGGAAGAGACCGGCGGAATACCTCCACTGCCGCAGAGCGCGCAACAGCAGCACCGGGTCGACGCCGGAGCCGGATCCGGTCTCCACCGCACGTGCGGCGACGGCCTGGAGAACAGAGGCGGTCCCGAAGCAGCAGGCGGAAGCGAGTGCGCACACCATCCCCAAGGACACGACAGGGACTGTAGGCCAGAGCTTCGCGAACAGCCGTGGCCCGGCCTGCGGACACGCGGGCACACGCCCCACCCGGGACTGTTCCAGCCGGCGGAGTCGCGATCGCCGTCGCGGAGCCCGACGTGGTGTCCTCAACCGCGCCCGGACGTGAGGCCCGGGACGCGGTCGCGTGCGCGACGGCATCCGAGCGCCCGACATCCACTCCCCGGGTACCGGCAGGACGGCCAGCGCGGTGCCGGCGATGCCCCGCAGTGGCCCGGGGGACATGCCCGCCTTCCAGGGTCTGGACGGAGCGGTGGGCGCCCCGCCTGAGCTTCTCCTGTGCCGGCTCGGCGAACCGCCGCTCCACCGGGCTCGGTCGGGACGGAACCCGACGGCGGTCCGAACCCGGAGCGCGCGGGCGTAGGCTCCGGGAGATGCGGATAGGCGAGTTGTCCAAGCGCACGGGCGTGAGTCCGCGCTCCCTGCGCTACTACGAAGAACAGGGCCTGCTGACCAGTTCACGCTCCGACGCGGGGCAGCGTCACTACTCCGATGCCGCGGTCCAGCGCGTGTCACTCATCCGGCAACTGCTCGACGCGGGTATGTCCAGCAGGGTGATCGCGACTGTGCTGCCCTGTGTGGACATCCCGGGTGACCTGGGCATCGCCGAGGAGACGTTCACGGCGATGATGCGCGAACGCGACCGGATCGACGCCGACATCGCGCACCTGATCGAGACCCGAGACGCGCTCGACGTGCTGATCAGGGCCAACAGCCGGCACCGGGCGGAACTGACCACGGCCCCGGGAGCGGTGGCGCGGCCGGCCTGACGCTGTGATCTGCGTCTCAGCCGGTTGCCCCTCACATCGGTGTCAGAGGTGAGGATGGCAACCGCGCCCCGGAATCACCGGGTCGCTCGTACGAGAGGCGGCGGAAAATGGGCCAGGCATGGGGTTTCGGCAGGTATGGCGGGCCCGAGGTGCAGGAGTTCTTGGAGCGTCCCGACCCCGTCCCCGGTCGAGACGAGGTGCTGATCCGGGTCGACGTCGCCGGCGTGAATCCCCTCGACCACCTTCTGCGCTCGGGCCTGGTCGACGGGCTCGACGGCGGGCGTCCGTTTCCCCGCGTGCTGGGCATGGAGGCGGCCGGAACCGTTCTCGCGCGGGGCGAGGACGTCAACGGGCTCGAGGTGGGTGACGCGGTCTTCGGCTTCGCACTCACCGGTGGCGGCACCTACGCCGAGACGACGGTGCTGTCCGCGCCGAACACGGCGCGCATCCCGGAGGGTCTGTCCGCGACCGTGGCGGCAACGCTGCCGGTGGCCGGGACGACCGCGGTGGACGTGCTCGACCAGCTCGGCCTCCCGGCCGGTGCCACGGTCCTGGTCAACGGGGTCGGGGGCGGGGTCGGTCTCGCCGTCGCCCGCCTGGCCGCCGGGCGCGGGCTGCGTGTGATCGGCACCGGGAGTGCCGCCAAACGCGAGCACGCCGAGGCGGTCGGGGCGCGGTTCGTCGACTACACCGCCGAGGACGTCGCCGCCGCGGCACGCGAGCTGGTTCCGGACGGCTTCGACGGGATCGTCGACCTGGTCGGAGGCACCTCGCTGCGGACGGTCGCTCCGCTGGCCCGGGACCCCCGCAACGTCATCGCCGTGGGTGATATGTCGGTGCCCGGTCTCGGTGGGCGCTTCGTCGAGCGCCGCGTCGACCGCGAGAACCTGGAACGGTCGGCCCGGCTGGCCCTCGACGGACTTCTCGCACCCGTCATCACCGCGGTCCATCCGCTCTCCGACGCCCCGGCCGCCCTCGCCACCGTCGAGAACGGTCACGCCTCGGGCAAGGTCGTCATCAAGGTGGCATGACCGCTCGGGAGGCGGCTCGCGGGGCGAACGCGCGGCGACACGGCTGGTATGACTGGGGCATGCAGGAAGAGATTGCACGCTCCGCGATCGACACGTTCATCTCCGCGTTCAACGCCTCGGACGACGGCTATGTGACCGCCCTCCTCTCCCAGGCTCTGACCTCGGACGTGGTCTTCTGGGGGCCGTTGGGCCGCAGCGAGGGAATCGCGGCGGTCGAGCGGTTCGTGCTCGACATCCGGCGCCACCCGGCGGGGACCGGCACGATGGTGCGCTGCTCAGCGGTGGACATGCCTGACGAGTGGGCCCGGTACCAGTGGGTCTTCACCACGCCGGACGGAGGCCCCCGGCTGGCGGGAACGGACGTCGTCCATCTGCGGCGGAGCCTCATCGACCAGGTCATCGTCTTCGCGGGGGAGATCGAGTCGTCCGGCGCCTGAGTCAACTGTCACCGTCCTCCTCCCGGACCCGCCGCCTTCGGCGCTCGGGGGCCGCGGTTCGCGGTCGGTCAGGCCGCGGTGTCGAGGGGGTCCGCCCCGGCGGATGCCCTCTTCGCCGCGGATGCGGGCACGTTCCTCGCGCCGGGCGGTGAGCACGGACCTTGCCCCTTGATCCTGCACACGGGTCGTGCGGCTTCGGTTGACGCCCCACAGGCGGTCGTCCCCCACGCAGCAGCAGCCGTGGAAGCAGGTGAGAGCGGTCGCACCGGTCCGGAGGATGCCGGGCGGCGCAATGTGCGCTTACATGGGGAAAGGGCCGATCGGGATCGATGGCCTGCCGGTGTGGTGTGTATCCCCGACCGGAGCGCGGAGCCTCCCTCGAGGTGATTCCCGCAGTAGATCACTCGCCCAGGTCCAAGCCCTCCCCCTGCCCAAGCCCTCCTCCAGAAGGAACGAGGAATTGGTATGAATTCCGTACGCGTCCGTACCACCGCTGTCACCGTGGCCGCAGCGCTCAGCATCCCGCTGTCGCTGGGCGTACTGGTGCCCCAGGCATCGGCGTCCGACTCGTCGCCGACCGACGGCGACACCGCGTCTCCGTCACCGAGCGACCAGCCCTTCGGCCCCAACTGTTCCATGCTGCCGCAGAGCGGCAACGGAAGCGCCGCACAGATGGCGCACGAGGACGTCGCGACGGCGGTGGACAACAACCCGAACCTGTCCATGCTGGCCGATGCCATCAAGAAGACCGACCTGGCGAACACCCTGAACGGTCTCAAGGACAGCACCGTCTTCGTGCCCACCAACGACGCGTTCAACAAGCTCGGCACCGCCAAGAAGGACGCGCTTCTCAACGACAAAGCCCAGCTCAAGAAGGTGCTGACCTACCACGTGGTCGAGCACAAGAAGATCACCAAGGCACAACTGCCGCACGGCAAGTTCACCACGCTCGAGGGCAGCACCCTCACCACCTCGGGCTCCGGTGACTCCTTCAAGGTCAACGGCAGTGTGCCGATCGCCTGCGGCAACATCCCCACGAAGAACGCGACGGTGTACATCGTCGACGGTGTTCTCATCCCGCCGACTGCCACCCCATCGACGTCGCCGTCGCCGTCCTCGTAGCGTCGCCTGCGCCGGGACACCGCGAAGGTTCGAGCACCGCCTCCCCTTCCCCCATGAGGGAACGTCGCGCCACCGTGGGCTCCTGCCGACGGTGGCGCGACCGCCCCACCTCACACAAAAGGCATCTCCGCCGTAGTGCCGCGCCTTGATCCGAGGGATGAAGGTCCACGCGAGGCGAACAGCCGGCTGGTGAGAAACCCCGAACCTCCTGCCGGCCCTCGCCGCCATCCGGCGCGGAAATGGTGTAGCCCTATGAGGTCTCGTGATGCGGCCGAACGGTGCACTCACAGGCGCGGTGCCGTGTCCTTGGCCGCGGGCTGGTGGAATACATGGTGAGTGCGGCGGCATTCAGCACCTGTCTGGCCCGGTCGGGCCCGCCTCGTACCCCGCGAAACGGACATCGCCGTACTGGCGTGTTGGTCAGGAGTCACTCTTGACGACTACCCAGCTTTCCGTGGTCGTTCCGTGCTTCAACGAAGCCGCCGTTATCGAGAAATTCCACTCGGTCATCGGAAACGTGCTGGGACCGGCCGAGCTCGACTACGAGATCTGCTACGTGGACGACGGCAGCACTGACCGAACATCGGACATCATCAGGCAGCTTGGTCTCGCGGATCCGCGGGTCAGGTACGCGGTGCTCAGCAGGAACTTCGGCAAGGAAGCCGCGATGCTCGCCGGCCTGCGGATGTCCCGGGGCCAGGCGGTGGTCCTCATGGACGCGGACCTGCAGCACCCCCCGGAGCTCATTCCCCGGATGCTCGAACTCCACGCTCGGGGGTACGACCAGGTGGTTCCCCGGCGAGATCGTGCGGGTGACGGCGTGACACGCGCCCTGTTGAGCCGCGGTTACTACGCTCTGGTCCGACACCTCATGGACGTGGAGGTACTCGACGGCGCCGGCGACTTCCGACTGCTGTCGCGCCACGCGGTGGACACCGTACTTTCACTCCCGGAGACCAATCGGTTCTCCAAGGGCATCTTCTCCTGGGTCGGGTTCTCCACGGCCACGTTCACCTACCGGAACGCGCAACGGCTGGCGGGCAGCTCGAAGTGGGGGAGCCGCCGTCTGCTCAACTACGGCATCGACGGTCTACTGTCGTTCAACAACCGCCCACTGAGAATGGCCATCTACACGGGCTTTTGGTGCCTTCTGGTAGCAGTTGCCTATGCGGCGTGGGTAGTCCTGGACGTGGCAATCCACGGGAGCGTTGTCCCCGGTTATGTGACGCTACTGATGGTGGTGGTAGCGCTGGGTGGAATCCAGCTGATCACCCTGGGGATCATCGGCGAGTACGTGGGCAGAATTTATCACGAGGTGAAGCGCCGTCCCGCATTTGTGGTGCAGGAGACCGATGAGTTCCCGTCTCAGCGACCGCACCCAGCACATCATGAAAAAATCACGCCTTCTGGAAATCTTCCCAAAACGTCACGGCAGTTCGCCACCTTCGTGGCAATCGGATTCGTCAATACCGCCGTATACCTGAGCATTTTTGCCGCTCTGCACCAGTGGATCCCGTACCTCGTGGCGCATGCGCTCGGATTTGCCGTCAGTGTCGGATGCTCTTTTCTGCTCAATTCCTACCTCACCTGTCGAACCCATCCGACATGGCGCGCGTTCCTCCGGTTTCCGCTTTCCAGTGTCTTCAATCTCGTGGCGTCGGGCGCCCTTCTCTACTTGGCCGTGAGTCAATTCGGAATGGATAAGAATGTCGCTGCACTCGTCGCCGGAGTCGTGGTCACCCCTGTCTCCTTCCTCATCGCGCGGTGGGCCATCAACTCCGGCCGGCAGCCGGGGGGCGCCAAGGTCACTGCGGGAGCGCTTCGGCGCTCTGTCCCGGAGGCGAAGCAAGACGACCCCACGCTCGGCTAGCGCCGCTCGCTCGGAGGGCGACGAACAGCCGGCTGCCGGACAGCCGGTCGAGACACAGGACGCGGACGTCCGTCAGCGCGTGGCAGACGGAAGGCCGGCCTTCCCCTCACCACGCCTCACCGCAGTGGGTACGACTCTGTTGACGCTCCTCCCGCTCTCGCTTTTCGCCGGAGCCGCGTGGTACGCACGCTGGGTGCGTCCGAGCGGAGACGAATGGTGCTTTCTGCCCCGCGTGCGTGACGAAGGCTTCATGGCGCTGGTGGACAAGTTCTATTCCACGGACAACGGCCGGATCGCCAACGGATTCCTCGTCGCCTCCTACTCCGCGTTCGGCGTTCCGGGACAGCAGTGGTACGCGGGGATCAGTGCCGTCGTGATGCTGGCCCTCCTGTGGGCATGGGCGGCGGCGTTGCGACGGTGCAGCGGTTGGCAAGTGCCCAGAGGATTACCGCTGTTCTCGGCCGCCATGATCCTCGCCCTCTTCTGTTTCGCCTCCACGAACACCTACAAGACGTTCTTCTGGCCGGCCTCATCGGTCTCGCATACCCTCCCGCCTGTACTCACGGTCGCCGCGACGATCCCCGCTCTGCTCGCCACCTCCCGTCGCGGGCGGGCTCTCGCCATCGCCACCGCATGCGTGGTCGGTGCCGTCATGGGCACGCTGTCGGAAGAGACATCAGTCGTCGCCTTGACGCTTCTTGCCCTGACCATGCTGCTCGCTCGGAAGCTCTTCCCAACGGAACGGCTCGCCTTCGTACGGACGTGGTGCGCGTCCGCCGCAGGAGGCATCGTCCTCGGCACCGCGGTACTCCTCACCTCCCCCGGCTCACGGAACCGGCGCGCACATCACCATGCGGGGGCCATGTTCGCGCCCGAATCGCTGGCGGCATCGCTGCGGGGCTACACGCACATCCTTCTGACCTTGGTGACGAACTGGCAGTACCTCGGAGCGATCGCCGTCGGCACGCTCATCGGAGTTCTTGTTCGCCGCGAGGACGGCGGCATCCCCCGGCCGGATCACCGAGCACCCCTGATACTGAGGTTCGGCGTACTGGCCCTGCTGGTGTCGGGATACGTGTGCACGGTCATCACTCATCCCGTGTTCGGATCCTCGGTCGCGTCCGCCAACCGCCTGTGGAACGACTACTTGTTCCTGCTGCTCCTGCTGCTCCTCGGTGCGGGCGGTCTTCTCGGGAACCTGCTGGTGAGGCGGTACCACCGCAGCACACGGCCCGTGGCCGTGGGTACGACGCTGTTGTGCGTGGGCGTCACGGTCGTCTTGGCTGTGGCGCTGCGTGATCTGGGGTCGGACATGCGGGCACGGGGCATGGCATGGGACAGCCAGGACCGGCTGCTGAGGAACGAGGCTGCGGCAGGGGCGACGGTTCTGCGCTACAAGCCGCTCGTCATCAGCAAGATGACAGAACCCTTCGGCAACAAGGACAAGCGGTCGTGGCCGGCTGCTTGTGTCGCCACCTACTACCACGTGAAGGAGATCACGGACGGCACGCCAGGGCCCTGACCCCGGGTTCGGACACGCGTGGTGGGTCCGCTGGAGGACAGCGGCTGACACGACGAGCCCGCTCGGCAGCCCCGGGCGTCCATGCCCACGCCGGCCCGGTCCGGCGCCGGCGTGGGTGCGAGCGGCCTATCCGCCGGAGGGCGAGTACGGCGTTCCGCGCGGGTGGTGCGGGCACCGGCCGCCGGGTGGAGCGGTGCTACGCCTTCGGCCCGGTGCCTCCTGCGTCTGTACCGGCGTCGCCCTGCGGCTCCGCGGGCTCCACCACCGGGACGGCTCCCGTGGTGGTCACGACCGGCGGTGGCGGTGTGAGCACCGAGGCGTAGTCGCGCTCGGTGGAGTAGGCGAGGAAGCCCAGGTGCGCCTCGTAGCGGTCCAGGACGTCGTCGATCACCTGCTGGTGGGACAGGCCCATCAGGTCGTAGCCCTCGGAGCCGGTCTGGGCGAAGACCTCGACCCGGTAGTAGACGTCCGTCTGGCGGGACATGCGTCCGCCGAACATCGGCACCGGGGCCTCGACGGCATGCACCTGGTAGTGGAAGTCGCGGTGCTCGGGGATGGTGACCACCAGCGCGTGGCCGATGATGCCGGTCTGCTCGTTCGGGGCCGGGTCCAGTGTGGCCTGGTAGCCCTGCTTCCCGAACTCGCGGACCACGTCGGCCAGTGCCGGCTGCACGGTGCGCTCCATGAACTGGGCCACCTGCTTCTTCGAGGGGTAGGAACGCATCCGCTCCAGCCGCTGGCGCCAGGTGCGCTCGGGCACGTGGCCGCCGTGCACCGCCGTCGACTGCCGGCGCATGACGCGGCCCTCGCGCTCGGCCCGCTCCATGCGCAGGACCTTGGAGAAGGAGGCCATCACCAGCCAGGCGATGACCGTCACCGGCAGGGCGAAGATGAGCGTCGCGTGCTCCATGGTGGTGACCCCGCCGGCCACCAGCATCGCGATGGTCAGCACCGCGGTGAGCACCG
The DNA here is from genome assembly GCF_036607905.1 of Streptomyces sp. SCSIO 75703. Lineage (NCBI taxonomy): Bacteria > Bacillati > Actinomycetota > Actinomycetes > Kitasatosporales > Streptomycetaceae > Streptomyces > Streptomyces sediminicola. Next base: position 1,362,334 of record NZ_CP144555.1, on the reverse strand, counting down.
CCCAGAAGACGCGCAGCCACTTCGCCCCGTCCTGCGACGGTTTGGGGATCGAGGAGGAGAAGTTGGACATCACCATGGCGCCGGAGTTGGCGCTGGTGAGGTAGAACAGCAACCCGGACAGCGTGCCGAGGCCGATCAGGAAGGCGGCGCCGGGGAACATCTCCAGCAGCGAGAACCAGCCCTTCTCCGGGCTGTCCATGGCCTGCCGGGCGAACTCCTTGTTCCCGTTCAGGACCTGGCGCATGGCGCTGTTGCCGAAGATGCTCACGATCAGGAAGTCGCAGAGCACCGGGGCGGTGATGGCGGCGATGACGAACTCGCGCAGCGTCCGGCCGCGGGAGATACGGGCGAGGAACAGGCCCACGAACGGGCCCCAGGCCAGCCAGAACGCCCAGAAGAAGAGAGTCCAGCCGGCCATCCACTCGGAGCCCCCCTCCTGGTAGGCGAAGGTCTGCAGGGTCCGGTCCGGCAGCGAGAAGACGAACCGGCCGATGTTCTCCACCAGAGCGTTGAGCAGGAACGCGGAATCCCCGGTGACCAGGATGTACAGCAGCATGGCCGCCGCACTCCAGATGTTCAGCTCGGAGATCAGCCGGATCCCCTTGTCCATGCCCGAGGTGCAGGCCGCGATGGTCATGATCACGGCCACGACCACCAGCGCGATCTGCAGGGCCAGGCCCTGGGGGAGGCCGAACAGCCAGGCGAAGCCGACGTTCAGCAGCACCACGCCGATGCCCATGGAGGTGGCGACGCCGAAGACGGTGCCGACCAGGGTGACGATGTCGATGGTGTCGCCGATCCCGCCGCGGACGCGCTTGCCGAGCAGGGGGTACAGGACGGCCCGGATGGACAGCGGCATGCCCCAGCGGTAGGCGAAGTAGCCCATGGCCATGCCGAGCAGCGAGTACATGGCCCAGCCGGCCACACCGTAGTGGAACATGGTCCACACCACGGCGTCCTGGGCGGCCGCGCCCGTCTGGCCCTCGCCCGTCGGCGGAGCCATGTACTGGGTGATGGGCCCCGTGACGGAGTAGAAGAGCATGTCGATGCCCACACCGGCGGCGAACAGCATGGCCACCCAGGTGAAGAGCTTGTACTGCGGCCGGGAGTGGTCGGGGCCGAGCCGGACGGAGCCCTCCTTGGACAGCGCGACCCAGAGGACGAACACGATCACGGCGGTGATGGTGAGGACGTAGAACCAGCCGAGGTTCTCCGCGATCCAGGCCACCATGGTCCGCATGGTGCCGGCGGCGTGCCCGGGAGCGAACATGGCCCAGAGGGAGAAGGCGACGATGACGGCCGAGGCGATGACGAAGACACGCCAGTTGACCTTGGGGCCGGGCTCCTCCACGAGTTCCGCGGGAGCTTTGCTGAGTTCCTGGCTGGAGACGGGAGGGCGGTTCTCGGCCTCCGGGCCGTGGCGCCGCCGTTCGGTGCCGCCGAGGTGGCGGCGTTCGATCGGGGCCTTCGGCGACTCGCCTCCGGGGCGGGGTGTGTTCACGGCTTCGGTCATGCAGTCCTCCTCCTGTCGGCGACGGGTTCGAGCGGGCGCCCGCGTTGGCGGACGTCCGCGGCCTCGGTCCGAAAAAGAGGGGGAGGCCGTGCACGGTGAGCACCCTGGCCTGGGACGCACTTGGCCATGCTAATACTCCTGACGAAATGATCTGGTGGCCCGCTCGGGAGCGGTGAAGGCCTCGGATGTCGGCTGTGACCTGGGCTTTCGTGGTACTCAGGCTGTGAGCGGCGGCTCCGTGTCCAGTGGGGGAAATATGCATAATCTCACCGTTGGGCAGGTTCTGGTCGTACCAGTCGGCCGCTGCCGCGCGGGCGGAGGGGAGCAGCCGGTGTTCCGGCGCCTCGCGGGCGGAGGCGGGGCCGGCGCTCTCCGGAAGACGGTGAGGGGAGTCCTCGCCTCAGCCGATCGGCGCCCTCAAGGACAGGCTGGTCCGTGGACGGCATGACCCGCACCGGCATCCGGTGCTCGAGGTCCTGGGCCGGGCAGTCCCGGAACTGTGCGCGCTGATGGATCGCGGCGGGGGAAGCGAGGACCGCGCCGTGACGGGTGGCACGCAGCGCCCGCAGGGCTTCGCGTTCGCCACGGAGGCCGACGGCTCGGGTGAGCTGGGCGGCGTAGGAGTCGAGAAGCGGCTTCGTCTGCTGGTGGAGGGCACCTCGTGCTGCCGGGTCCCGTGACCGATGGGGGACCGGTCCTGGCTCCACGCAGCGTCGTGCTCGGGGGCGTTTCGGGCTGCGGCCGGTTGTGGGGTGAATGGAAATTCGCCGTGTGTGACTTGGGTCCGGAGGCAGGCCGTGGTGGCGAGGCGTGCGCGGTCGTCGGAGACGTGGTGGGGGCTGGGCCGGCGTTTCCGCTGGGTAGCCGATCAGTGGTGAGGAGGCGAGATCTGCGGCGATCGCGCTCCGGAGAAGGCCGTTCGGCTGCCGGTGTGCCGGCAGCCGAACGACATGCCCTTGGGGACCAGAGCCGCCGTCCGTTGGCGGTGGTGACCGAGGTCCACCCAGCGGTGCCGGGGAATGGGCCCGGGGGCCGCGGGCCGCCGCGCACACCTGAACGCCGAACGCGGAGACCCCTCGTCCGATCTGGGTACTTCGCCTCCCCTTTCGCCGCTGGGGCGAGTTACGGCTTGGTGTACTTCAACGGGCGAACGTACAGGTCCCCCTGGATCGCCCAGAGCTTCGCCTTGCGCATGGTGATCCTCATCGCGTAGAAGGACTCACGGTTCAGATCCATGACGGACGCATTGCGCCAGGTGAGCCGGTGCCACCCATCGCCGAGATCCCGGAGTGTGCTGTTGTCGGCCTCGAAGCCGCTCTGGACGACGGTGCCCCCCTGGTTCATCAGGTCCACCCTGACCCAGCCGCCGTCTTCGATGTCGACCAGCAACTCGACGTTCTCACCGAAGAAGTTGAAGCCTTGTGAGGTGACGGAAGCGGACCTGTTCCCGGTTCGGCTGCCGTAGCAGGCGAACTTGTCCTTCTCGATGTAGCCCCTGCCGAGCGCGGACTCGCGCCAACCGGTGTGACGGCCCTTCCCGCCCATGTAGTAGAAGTAGAGCTTGTCGTCGATCTCTACGGGGATCGAGGAGAAGATGACGCTGCTGTCGAAGTCGCCGCGCGGGTACGTGCCCATGCCCTTGCCGTGCGGAATGAACGTGCTGCCCTCGGGTGCGACGTCGTTCCACTCCGTCAGGTTGACGGACCACTGCAGTGCCAGGTCGACGGTGTCGTGGTGCGGAAGCGTGGTGTCGCCGTCGCGGTACAGCGAGGCGAGCCCGACGTAGAGGTCGCCGTACTCGAAGACCGGCATCGAGTAGATCTGGGAGTCGAATCCGTTGCCCCGGTGGACCTCGACCGGCTTGGACCAGTTGATGAAGTCCGTGGACCGCGACATCGCCGACACGCGGATGTTGCTGTCCCACAGCCGTGTGATGAGTACGTACTCATTCGTGCGGGAGTCGCGGAAGACGAGGTTGTGGCAGTCCGCACCAGGGGACGGGCTGTTGGCCGGCCAGGGCTTGAGAGCACTGAAGTGGATGCCGTCGGACGAGAAGGCCACGCACAGGGACGTTCCTCCCGACTCGCGCAACGTGATCAGCTTGTACCGGCGGGTGGGATCCGGGTCCGCGGGGTCGTAGAGCACGGACGTTCCCTGGACATGCTCGAACAGGATGTTGTTCTTCTTGCTGCCGTCGAAGCTGACCAGACCCAAATCGGGCTTCGTCCAGTGCACGCCATCGGTGGACTCCGCGTAGCAACAGCCGGTCTGTCTGTTGGCTATGACGTACTCCCGCCCGCTTCGTTCCTCCGGAGAGGTGTTGAGTGACGCAGGATCGCGGAGGAAGAGCGTGTAGTAGCAGCGGAACTTCTTGTGCTCCGGGTCCCAGAACACGTTCGGGTACCCGTTGTCGAAGCGCGGCTCCCACGGCAGCCGGGGGTTCTCGAAGATCCCCTCTCGGAAAAGAGGGTTGTGGTCCGTGTCCTTGACGAAACTGCCCATCTTGACTTGGCAGTTCGTCATTCCCCGATGGCCGTTCCAGATTCCGGTGTCGAACGCGAAGTACTTGTGCGGCCGGCTCGTCGGGTCAGCCAGCGGAGAACCGCCGGCGGTGGGAACCGCGGCCAGCGGTCTGGCGCTTGACGGTCCTGCCGCGGCCGGCGTGCCCGCAGCGCCCAGCGCCGTCGCGGCCAGGCCACCGAGCAGGACACCCCGCCTCGACAGCGGTCCGAAGGTCTCGCGGCTCATGTGCTCTCCTTGCCCTGAAAGCGGGAAGATTTCAGACAGCAGACGTATGATGTCTCCTGTTTGCGCAGCAAGGCTGCCAGCGCTCTCCATGCGGCGCAAGACTCAGAGCACGTACTTCTTGCCTGCCGATCGCCCTCGCACCGAGGCCCGTTTCACCCCTGATCGGTTCCCGTTGCGGTACTCGCCTCCGCGAGGCCGGAGCAGCCCCAAGCCAAGGCTTCGACCAGCCGACCGGCCGTGCGTACGCACCCGGCATCCACGCTCACCTCGCCAAGTGAGGCGCTCGGTCACGCGGTTTCGTCCTGGTGGTCCGGCGGATCGGCCCCCTTTGAGCCGGGAGCCGGCGGCGGATCGGTGCGGGCACCGGCGGCATGCTGATGAGCCCCGGTCTTTGTGACGGGCAAGGCCGGTTGCAGAGGACCCCGTGCACGAGCTCCTCAGACCCGGTCCTAAGACCGTGTCCTACGTGGTGAGTCGGTCGTTGGGCTCAGCATGGGGAGGGGTACTTGGAGTTGGATTGTTCCCGACGGACTGTGGGAGATCGCGGAGCCGCTGATCCCGCCGTCGAAGGTGCGGCCGCAAGGCGGCGGGACTCAGGACACGCCTGACGAGACGCTGTTCGCGGCGATCATCTATGTCCTGGTCAGCGGATGTGCCTGGCGGGCGTTGCCGCCGTGCTTCGGGATATCGAAGTCGACGGCCCACCGCAGGTTCCTGATCTGGTCGAGAGCCGGTGTCTGGGGCCGGCTCCACGAGGAGATCCTGCACCGTATGGACGACGCCGGCCTGCTCGACCTGTCCCGGGCCGTGCTCGACTCCGTCCACGTCAGGGCTAAAAAAGGGGCGAACTCACAGGTCCGAGCCCAGTGGACCGAGGCAAGCCGGGCTCCAAGATGCACGTCCTGTCGGACGCGAACGGACTGCCCCTCCTCGTCGGCCTCTCCGCGGCCAACGTCCACGACAGCCTCGGGCTGAAGCCCATGATCACGGGTCACCAAACGAGACACGACCCCCATCGTGGCCGCCACTTCAAACCCCAGCGACTTCACGCCGACAAAGCATACGACGTCCCTCACCTGCGGAAATGGCTATGGGGCAAGCACATCGGCGTCCGCATCGCCCGCAAGGGAGTCGAGTCCAGCGAACGCTTAGGCCGCCGCCGATGGGTCATCGAACGCACCATGTCCTGGCTGACCGGCTACCGCAGACTCAACCACCGATACGAACGCCACCCCCGCAACTACCTGGCCCTTCTCGGCCTCGCCGCCGCCCTCTGCTGCTACAAGCGACTCCTCCGACTCACCACGTAGGACACGGTCTAAGCCTTCAGCCCGTTACGCCGCCGTGCCGCCTCGCCTACCGTCCTCGCCATGGACACAACGGGCATTCTCGATGAGGCGCTCCATCGACTGCACGGTTCAGGTCAGGAGCGGCTTGGGCGGCTTACCAACCACGCTCCAATGGGACCCCGAGCGGGACCTCGGGCTGAATCCGTTGCCCCATCGTGCCATTCAGATCGGGCTGTCGGGCGAGGCCGTGGACCGATACGTGGACGACTGGACCACGTCGATCCGGGACGTGACGCCACTCGCCCACGAGGTGCACGCGGCGGTCATCGCAGGTGACGAAGGCGCGGCCCGGGGGCTTCTTCCCGCTGAACGGCCATACCCGCTGACCGGCAACCTCGTGGACCGGATCGGCCGACGACGAGTGTGGGGGGCCGCTTTCGCCGTCAGGTCCTCAGCAGGCCCCCAGCGGCGCCCATGCCCCCTTCCGCCGTCGGCGTCCTTGGAGCCCACCGGCGACCAGACCTGGCCTACCTCGGGGACGGTGGCCGTCGACTGGCACTCTGTTCCTCCCCGGGCACGCGCGGCGCGGCGCAGCCACGTGGACGTGTGACGTCGTATCCGGCTGCTCGGAGCGGATCAGAACGGCGCTGAGAACTGACGACCCGTACGCCGCCAGAGCGCCTGGCTGGGCGGCGGCCTCCGGCAGACGCACACCGAGGACCTGCCTGGCGGGCTTGTCGTCGGACCAAGCCGGCGACCGACTGCTTTCCGCGCACTCATTCCTTGCACCCTTGCTCTGACCCTCGATCCACCGCGTAGCGGACGGTCTGTGAACGGAGGTGCCAGAAGAGGTGCCCGCTGGCACTCGGCCCAAAAGTCCCCGAGAAGGCCCACAGGCGAAGCCGAACCCCTCCTGGCTCGCATACACACAGGTCAGGAGGGGTGTAGTGACGTTGTTTCTGAAGACCTTCAGATGTCCCGGAAGATCTCGATCTGGGCGCCCACCGAGTTCAGGCGTTCGGCGAGGTCCTCGTAGCCGCGGTTGATGACGTAGACGTTGCGCAGGACCGAGGTGCCCTCGGCGGCCATCATGGCGAGGAGGACGACGACGGCGGGGCGCAGGGCGGGCGGGCACATCATCTCGGCGGCGCGCCAGCGGGTGGGGCCCTCGACCAGGACGCGGTGCGGGTCGAGCAACTGGAGCCTGCCGCCGAGGCGGTTGAGGTCGGTCAGGTAGATGGCGCGGTTGTCGTAGACCCAGTCGTGGATGAGGGTCTGGCCCTGCGCGGAGGCGGCGATGGCCGCGAAGAACGGGACGTTGTCGATGTTCAGGCCGGGAAAGGGCATCGGGTGGATCTTGTCGATCGGCGCCTCCAGTTTGGAGGGCCGGACGGTGAGGTCCACCAGCCGGGTGCGGCCGTTGTCGGCGACGTACTCGGGCGTGCGGTCGTGGTCGAGGCCCATCTCCTCCAGGACCGCCAGCTCGATCTCCAGGAACTCGATCGGCACCCGGCGCACCGTCAGCTCGGACTCGGTCACGACGGCGGCGGCCAGCAGGCTCATCGCCTCGACCGGGTCCTCGGAGGGCGAGTAGTCGACGTCCGCGTCGATGACCGGGACGCCGTGCACGGTGAGCGTGGTGGTGCCGATGCCCTCGACCTTGACGCCCAGGGCCTCCAGGAAGAAGCAGAGGTCCTGCACCATGTAGTTGGAGGAGGCGTTGCGGATGACGGTGACGCCGTCGTGCCGGGCGGCGGCCAGCAGGGCGTTCTCGGTGACGGTGTCGCCCCGCTCGGTCAGCACGATCGGCCGGGTGGAGCGTACGGTGCGGTCGACGACCGCGTGGTACTGGCCCTCGGTCGCGGCGACCTCCAGGCCGAAGCGGCGCAGCGCGATCATGTGCGGCTCGATGGTGCGGGTGCCCAGGTCGCAGCCGCCCGCGTAGGGCAGCTTGAAGCTGTCCATGCGGTGCAGCAGCGGGCCGAGGAACATGATGATGGAGCGGGTGCGCACCGCCGCGGCGGCGTCGATGGCGGCCATGTCCAGTTCGGCCGGCGGCACGATCTCCAGGTCGACGCCCTCGTTGATCCAGCGGGTGCGTACGCCGATGGAGTTGAGCACCTCCAGGAGGCGGTAGACCTCCTCGATGCGGGCGACCCGGCGCAGCACCGTGCGCCCCTTGTTGAGCAGCGACCCGCACAGCAGCGCGACGCACGCGTTCTTGCTGGTCTTGACGTCGATGGCGCCGGAGAGCCGGCGTCCGCCGACCACGCGCAGATGCATCGGGCCCGCGTAGCCCAGGGAGACGATTTCGCTGTCCAGCGCCTCGCCGATCCGGGCGATCATCTCAAGGCTGATGTTCTGGTTGCCGCGTTCGATGCGGTTGACCGCGCTCTGGCTGGTGCCGAGGGCGTCCGCGAGCTGCGTCTGCGTCCAGCCACGGTGTTGCCGGGCGTCACGGATGAGCTTGCCGATGCGTACGAGGTAGTCGTCTGCCATGAGCTTGAGGCTATCTCAGATATGAGATGGCGCCTCTCGGGGGGTCCGTCCGAGTGATGCCCCGTCATGCCGGCGCCCCTCGCGCCCCGTCCCAGGGTGCCTCATCGCCGGCGCGGCGGCGAACGGGGGTCTGCGGCCGGGGGCGGCTTCGCGGTGTACGTCCGCCTGTGAGGTGTCCGGTGGCCATGGGCGAGGTGCCTGGTGATCCGGCGGCCCGGCCGGCGGGCGGGGCGGGGCGGGCGCGTCGGGTCGCGCCGGCGTGTGCCCTTCCGGTCCCGGGGTGATGATGGGACGGTGTCCCGTTCGTCCGGTTCCGCCTCCCGTCCCGGCCTCCCTGGCCCGTGGTCGTGGCGGAGAACGGCGTGTCCGCGATGCGGGCCGGGCATGACCAGCTCGCCCCTATGTACTAGAGTTATCTCGACATCGAGATATCTGCCGAGGCGCACCGCAGCCGCCACCCCGGTAAGGGCTACCTAACTTAGCCTTACCTTATCGGATCGGCCAGGGTGGCGTGGCGGCACGATGCGGTGGTACGCGCACATCAATGAAGGAGACTGTCGTGTCGGCGAACAGCTTCGACGCCCGCAGCACGTTGCAGGTGGGCGACGAGTCGTACGAGATCTTCCGGCTGGACAAGGTCGAGGGCTCCGCGCGCCTTCCCTACAGCCTGAAGGTGCTGCTGGAGAACCTCCTCCGTACCGAGGACGGCGCGAACATCACCGCCGACCACATCCGCGCCCTCGGCGGCTGGGACTCCCAGGCCCAGCCGTCGCAGGAGATCCAGTTCACGCCGGCCCGCGTGATCATGCAGGACTTCACCGGCGTGCCCTGCGTCGTCGACCTCGCCACCATGCGCGAGGCCGTCAAGGAGCTCGGCGGCGACCCGGCGAAGATCAACCCGCTGGCCCCGGCCGAGCTGGTCATCGACCACTCCGTCATCGCCGACAAGTTCGGCACCAGCGACGCCTTCAAGGTCAACGTCGACCTGGAGTACGGCCGCAACAAGGAGCGCTACCAGTTCCTGCGCTGGGGCCAGACCGCGTTCGACGAGTTCAAGGTCGTCCCGCCCGGCACCGGCATCGTCCACCAGGTGAACATCGAGCACCTGGCCCGTGTCGTCATGACCCGCGAGGGCAAGGCGTACCCCGACACCCTGGTCGGCACCGACTCGCACACCACGATGGTCAACGGTCTCGGCGTCCTCGGCTGGGGCGTCGGAGGCATCGAGGCCGAGGCCGCGATGCTCGGCCAGCCGGTCTCCATGCTGATCCCGCGCGTCGTGGGCTTCAAGCTCACCGGCGAGCTGCGGCCCGGCACCACCGCCACCGACCTCGTGCTGACCATCACCGAGATGCTGCGCAAGCACGGCGTCGTCGGCAAGTTCGTCGAGTTCTACGGCGAGGGCGTGGCCGCGACGAGCCTCGCCAACCGCGCCACCATCGGCAACATGTCGCCCGAGTTCGGCTCCACCGCCGCGATCTTCCCGATCGACGGCGAGACGCTGAGCTACATGCGCCTGACCGGCCGCTCCGAGCAGCAGGTCGCGCTGGTCGAGGCGTACGCCAAGGAGCAGGGCCTCTGGCTGGACCCGCAGGCCGAGCCGGACTTCTCCGAGAAGCTGGAGCTCGACCTGTCCACGGTCGTGCCCTCCATCGCCGGCCCGAAGCGCCCGCAGGACCGCATCGTCCTCGCCGAGGCGAAGTCCCAGTTCAGCCAGGACGTGCGCAACTACGTCAAGGACGGCGGCGACGTCGACGAGGCCAGCAAGGAGTCCTTCCCGGCCTCCGACGCCCCGGCCATCTCCAACGGCGCCCCCACCCACAAGGTGAAGGTCACCGCGCCCGACGGCACGGAGTACGAGCTGGACCACGGCGCGGTCACCGTCGCCGCCATCACCTCGTGCACCAACACGTCCAACCCGTACGTCATGGTCGCCGCCGCCCTGGTGGCCAAGAAGGCCGTCGAGAAGGGCCTGACCCGCAAGCCCTGGGTCAAGACCACCCTCGCCCCCGGCTCCAAGGTCGTCACCGACTACTTCGAGAAGGCGGGCCTGACCCCGTACCTCGACAAGATCGGCTTCAACCTCGTCGGCTACGGCTGCACCACCTGCATCGGCAACTCCGGCCCGCTGCCGGACGAGGTCTCCAAGGCGGTCAACGAGCACGACCTCGCGGTCACCTCGGTGCTCTCCGGCAACCGCAACTTCGAGGGCCGGATCAACCCCGACGTCAAGATGAACTACCTGGCCTCCCCGCCGCTGGTGGTCGCCTACGCGCTGGCCGGCTCCATGAAGGTGGACATCACCCGCGAGGCCCTCGGCTACGACCAGGACAACAACCCGGTCTTCCTGAAGGACATCTGGCCCTCCGAGGCCGAGGTCAACGACGTCGTCGCCAACGCCATCGGCGAGGACATGTTCACCAAGTCCTACAGCGACGTCTTCGCCGGTGACGCCCAGTGGCAGGCGCTGCCGGTCCCGACCGGCAACACCTTCGAGTGGGACGCCGACTCCACCTACGTGCGCAAGCCCCCGTACTTCGAGGGCATGGGCATGGAGCCGGAGCCGGTCGAGGACATCTCCGGCGCCCGTGTCCTGGCCAAGCTGGGCGACTCGGTCACCACCGACCACATCTCCCCGGCCGGTGCCATCAAGGCCGACACCCCGGCGGGCAAGTACCTCACGGAGCACGGCGTCGAGCGCCGCGACTTCAACAGCTACGGCTCGCGCCGCGGCAACCACGAGGTCATGATCCGCGGCACGTTCGCCAACATCCGCCTGCGCAACCAGATCGCGCCGGGCACCGAGGGCGGCTACACCCGCGACTTCACCCAGGACGGCGGCCCCGTCTCCTTCATCTACGACGCCTCGCGCAACTACGTCGCGCAGGGCACGCCGCTGGTCGTCCTGGCCGGCAAGGAGTACGGTTCCGGCTCGTCGCGTGACTGGGCGGCCAAGGGCACCGCGCTGCTCGGCGTCAAGGCCGTCATCGCCGAGTCCTACGAGCGCATCCACCGCTCGAACCTCATCGGCATGGGCGTGCTGCCGCTGCAGTTCCCCGAGGGCCACACCGCCGACTCGCTCGGCCTGACCGGCGAGGAGTCCTTCTCCATCGCCGGCGTCACCGAGCTGAACGAGGGCACCACCCCGAGCACGGTGAAGGTCACCACCGACACCGGCATCGAGTTCGACGCGGTCGTCCGCATCGACACCCCCGGCGAGGCGGACTACTACCGCAACGGCGGCATCATGCAGTACGTGCTGCGCGGTCTCATCCGCAAGTGAGCCGGCCGGGCCGCCCCCGGGCGGCCCGCGACGGCGGTCAGGGCCGCACCCCCGGTCACGGGGGTGCGGCCCTCCCGCGTCGGCGCCCTCCTCGTGAACCCCGCCCCGAGCCGCGCCGGGTACGCCCGGTACGCGCGCCGGGAGCCGTCCGGCACCGCGCGCGGGCTCCCCGGCGAACCGGGGCGCCCCGGGCCGGGCCGGCACGGTCCCCTCGTCCGGGACGGCGCCCGTCCTCGCACCCGCGCCGCGGACCAGCCGCCCGGAGGCGGGGAGGCCGGCCCGGCGACGGGATGCCCAGAACCCCGGTCCCGCCGCCCCCCCCGGTCGCGGTCCCGCCGGTCCTCGTGCGGGCCCCCGGGGACGGGGCGGGCGCGGCGGGCCCCGGCCGCGACCGGAGCCCGCCGTGGGGGAGTCGCCGGATCAGGCGAGCAGTTCCACCTCCGCCAGGGTGTGCGTGCCGTCCAGCACCAGGCGGTAGCGGTCGTACGTGCCGGGCGAGGCGATCGTGAACGCCCGGGTCTGCCGGTCCCAGACGAAGGACTCGCCGGAGCGCCGGTCGAGCGTGCGCCAGGTGGTGCCGTCGTCGGAGCCCTGGAGCGTCCAGCCGGACGGCGCCGCGGTCCGGTCCGCGGGGGAGGTCAGCGTGTACTGGACCGCCTTCACCCGCCCGCTCACCGGCAGGTCCACGGAGCCGGCGGCGGCCTCCGTCGCGGAGGTGTCGTCGAAGAGGGCGCCTCCCCGGACGAGGGCGTCGGTGCGCGGGGCGGGCACCCGGTCGTCCTGCGTGACGGAGACCGGGGCGGCGTTCTCACCGGTGCCCCACGAGGACGGCCGCGGGCCCATGGCGAACTCCAGCACCCCGCCCCGGGCGATCAGGTCGTGGGGGAGCGCGGTGGAGTCCCAGCGCTTGCCGTTGACCTTCAGGCCCTGCACGTACACGTTCTTCGCGCTGTTCTGTGGCGCCTTGACCACCAGGGTGCGGCCGTTCTCCAGGTGGACGGTGGCCTTGGTGAACAGCGGGGAGCCGATCGCGTACTCGCCGCCGCCCATCACCAGCGGGTAGAAGCCGAGCGCGGAGAAGAGGTACCAGGCCGACTGCTCGCCGTTGTCCTCGTCGCCGTGGTAGCCCTGCCCGATGTCGCTGCCCGTGTAGAGCCGGGAGAGGACCTCGCGGACGTTCCGCTGCGTCTTGTGCGGCTGCCCGGCCGCGTCGTACATGTACAGCGCGTGGTGGGCCACCTGGTTGGAGTGGCCGTAGTTGCCCATCCGCACGTCCCGCGCCTCGGTCATCTCGTGGATGACACCACCGTAGGAACCGGCGAACTCGGGGGCGGCCGTCTCGGGCGTGGCGAGGTAGGTGTCGAGCTTGTCGGCGAGGCCGGACCGGCCGCCGTAGAGGTTGGCCAGGCCCCGGCTGTCCTGCGGGGCGGTGAAGGCGTAGCCCCAGCCGTTGGTCTCCGTGTAGTCGTACCCCCACACACGCGGGTCGTAGCGGTCGGAGTCGACGCGCCGGCGGCCCGCGGCGTCCCTGCCCTGGAAGAAGCCGGCCTTCTCGTCGAAGAGGTGGACGTAGTCGCGGGCCCGGTTCAGGAAGTAGGCGGACTCCTCCCGGTAGCGCTCCTCCCCGGTCTCCCGGTACAGCTTTTCGCCCATCCTGGCGATGCCGTAGTCGTTGACGTAGCCCTCCAGCGCCCAGGACAGGCCCTCGTGGGTCTCGGTGGAGGTGTAGCCGAGGAAGGGCGAGGTGGCCATGCCCTTGCGGCCGACGCCGGAGGACGGGGGCACGACGGTGGCGTTCTTCACCGCCGCGTCGTAGGCGGCCTCCGCGTCGAAACGCACGCCCTTGACGTAGGCGTCCGCGAAGGCGACGTCCGAGGAGGTGCCGGTCATCAGGTCCGCGTAGCCGGGGGAGGACCAGCGCGACGTCCAGCCGCCGTCCTTGTAGTGCTGCACGAAGCCGTCGACCAGTTCGCCCGCCGTGGACGGCGTCAGGAAGGAGTACGCGGGCCAGGTGGTCCGGTAGGTGTCCCAGAAGCCGTTGTTGACGTACACGCGGCCGTCGACGACCTTCGCGCCGGTGCGGGTCGGCGTGTCCGGCCCCGTCGCCTCGGAGAACGGCGAGGCGTACCGGTCCTTCCCGCCGACCCGCTCGAAACCGGAGTTGGGGTACAGGTACAGCCGGTACAGGCTGGAGTACAGGGTGGTGAGCTGGTCCCGCGTGGCGCCCTCGACCTCGACGGTGCCGAGCAGCCGGTCCCACTGCCGCTGGGCGTCCCGGCGGACCTTCTCGAACGAGGTGCCCCGCGGCGCCTCCTGGCGCAGGTTGTCCCTGGCCTGGTCGACGCCGATCAGCGAGGTCGCCAGGCGCAGGGTGACGGTGCGGTCCCGGCCCGCGTCGAAGCGCAGCCAGCCGGTGGCGCCGTCCGAGCCGCCCCCGGTGGCCTTCCGGTCGAACTCGCCGTACACGAAGAGCCGGGTCGCGCCGGTGGAGAGCCCGGACTTGACGTCCGACCAGCCGCTGACGGTGCCGTTCTCCCGGTCCAGGGTCAGGCCGGCCCGGTCCGTGACGTTGTCGAAGACCAGGCTCGCGTCGTCGCCCGGATAGGTGAAGCGGAGCAGCGCCGCGTGGTCGGTCGGCGCCATCTCGGCCCTCAGGCCGTTCTCGAAACGCACCCCGTAGTAGTGCGGGCGGGCGGTCTCGTTCTCGTGCCGGAAGGGCAGCGCCCGCGCCTCACGGCCGGTGGCGGGGGTGCCGGCGGCGGCCGAGGGCATCACCTGGAAGGTCTGCCGGTCGCCCATCCACGGGCTCGGCTCGTGGCTGGCCGAGAACGCCTGGAGGGTGGGCAGGTTGTCGGCGTTGTTGCCGCGCGCGTACTCGTAGAGCCAGCTCGTGGAGGCGGCGTTGGTGACGGGGGTCCAGAAGTTGAAGCCGTGCGGGACGGCGGTGGCGGGGATGGTGTTGCCCCGCGAGAAGCTGCCGCTGGAGTGGGTGCCGCGGGTGGTCAGCACGTGGTCCGACGGGTGGGCCTTCGGACGCTCGGGCTCGGCCCGCCGGATGGCCACGTCGTCCAGCCAGCCGCGGAACTTCGCCGGGCCCTTGGGGGAGTCGTAGGCGACCAGGACGCGGTCCACGGTCTTGCCGGCCGCGACCGTGCCGATCGCCGAGGTGACGCTGTTCCACTGGTTGACGTAGAGGACCTTGGCGTCGCCCTGGCCGCGCGGCGACAGCGGGAAGCCGTGCTGGTCGGTGGCGCCGAGCCCGCTCAGGTAGGTGCCGTCGGTGAAGGCGAGGTCGACGGAGACGTGGGTCGCGTCGTAGTCGAGGTCGCCGTCGGCCATCGACGGGAAGACCTTGTACGACAGCTCGGTGCGCCGGTCGACCTTGACGTCGACGTCGAAGACCTTGTTGTACGAGTACCCCCGCCCGTCGGCGGTGTGCCGCCCGGCGTAGCGCAGCGCCCGGACGCCGGTGAAGCCGGCCCTCGCCTTCGCGGTCGGCGAGCCGGACGGCCCCCGGTCGACGCGGGTGAGCATGTCCGGCGGGACGGTGGTGTCGTCGGATCCGGTGGAGAACTGGACGTCGGCGAGCTGGAGGATGTCCCCGCCGTTGGTGCGGGTGACCTCCAGCCGGAAGTGCCGGTACTCGCCGGGCTCGGCGAGGTCGTACGTCCGCGTCTGGAAGCGCTGCCCGAAGGTCTGGCCGGAGCGGGTGTCGAGGGTCCGCCACTGCTCACCGTCCGCGGAGCCCTTGAGGGTCCAGTCGGCCGGGTCGCGTTCGGCGTGGTCGTTGGCCGAGGTCAGCGCGTACCGGGCCACGGTGGTCGGCCGGTCCAGGTCGAACTCGGCCCAGCCGGTCTTCTCGAACGCCAGCCACTTGGTGCCCGGTTCGCCGTCGACGAGATTCTCCTTGACCTCACCGCCGGCGGTGTTCTCGGCGCTGGCCCGGACCGCGGTGACCCGGTCGGTGACGTTGCCGGGTATGCCCGTGGTGTCGCCGCCGTCGACGCCGGAGGCGCGCTTGGCGCCGCCCCGGGTGGTGTCGACGGTGTCGGTCCAGTCCGGTGCCGGGTCGTCCGCCTCGAACGAGGACGCGAACTCCCGGGCGGGGGCGGCGGGCGCGGACGGCAGCGCGACCGCCGCCCCCTGTGCCGTCGCCGCCAACGCGAAGGCGGTCGCCGTGACGACCGCCGGACCCCATCTGTGCCGAGTTCTGTAGCGCATGTTCCCGCACCCTCCGTGCGCCTGCCCCGGATATGCGACACCGGGGAGTGGACAACGTTGTCAGATTGGAGCGCAAGAACCAGTAGCGCGTGAAGGGGCCTGTGATGTCAAGGGTGTTGACTGCGGCATCCGGGGCGGACGCATGCCGGATTTTCTTCGGGGCAGCCTTCGGGGGCCCTTTTTTCCGTCAGGTCTCAACTCGGAAAAGACGTGGGGGGAACCTTGCGTTCGATCTTGCTCCGTCGACCGGAAGTGGACTATACCTGTCGGCCACCGGTGGAACCGTGGGCCGTCGCCCAGGGCGCCCGTACAGCACGACATCCGCACTTCCTGCACGACCCAGCGTGACCCGAACGCGGTGCCGGGAGGAATCCGGCGCACCGCCTGAGTCCTGGAGAAGGCGAGGACTTGAGCATGGGAACGATGTCCGCCGAGAACGGTACCGACGGTGTCGGCCGCCGCGATCTGATCAAGCGGTCCGCCGCGCTCGGACTGATCTCCGTACCGGCCATGGGCTTCCTGTCCGCCTGTGCGAGCGGTGGCGGGGACGACCAGAAGAAGGCCGGGGCGGGCAAGAAGACCGCGAAGAACCCCCTCGCCGTGAACGAGACCGCCCCGATGGAATTCGTGCTCTTCGACGGCGGATTCGGCAAGGAGTACGCCGAGGACGCGGTCAAGGTCTACGAGAGCAACTTCCCCGGCGCCAAGACGAAGTTCTCCGCCACCCAGAAGATCCAGTCGACGCTCCAGCCGCGTTTCAACCAGGGCACGCCGCCCGACCTGATCGACAACTCCGGCGCGGAACAGATGGACATGGGCGTGCTCGTCTCCAAGAACCAGCTCGCCGACCTCACCCCGCTGCTGGACGCCCCCTCCTACGACGACCCGTCGAAGAAGGTCCGCGACACCCTGCGCCCCGGCATCGTGCAGATGGGTCAGTTCGACGGCGAGAAGGTGTGGATCCTCTACTACGCCTACACCGTCTACGGCGTCTGGTACTCGCAGAAGGCGCTCGCCTCGCTCGACGCGGAGTACCCGAAGACCTGGGACGAGATGCTCGCGGTCTGCGAGAAGGCGAAGAAGAAGGGGATCGCCGGCTGGACCTACGCGGGCAAGTACCCGTACTACGTCCCGTTCTCGCTGTACCCGATGATCGGCAAGGTCGGCGGCGCCGAAGTGCTCGACGCCATCGACAACCTGGAGCCGAACGCCTGGAAGCACCCCGCGGTCAAGGCGTGCTTCGAGGCGTACTACGAGCTGTACCGCAAGGGGTACGTGCTCAAGGGCACCCCGGGACTGGACCACATCCAGTCGCAGACCGCCTGGGCCAAGGGCAAGGCGCTCTTCCTCCCCAACGGCTCCTGGGTGGAGAACGAGTCCGCCAACGTCATCCCCGCCGACTTCGACCTGGCCGTCTCGGCCCCCTCGGGTCTGGACGACGGCGACAAAATGCCCTTCGGCACACTCTGGGCCTCCGGCGGCGAGCCGTTCATCGTGCCCGCCAAGGCGGCCAACGCCCCCGGTGGCATGGAGCAGTTGCGCATCATGCTCGGCGAGGAGTCCTCGAAGAACTTCACCGGCAAGGTGAAGTCGCTGACCGCGTACAACGGCGGCACCGACGGCGTCGAGCTGACCCCGGGCCTCAAGTCCGGTGTGGCGGCGCTGGAGCTGGCCGGCGACAACGTGGTGAACCCGCGGCTCCAGGACTGGTACGTGCAGCTCCAGAAGGAGAAGATCGGCGTCTCCGGCCTCGGCGAGATGATGGCCGGCCGGCTCACCCCGGCCGAGGCGATCAAGAAGATCCAGGGCTTCGCCGACGAGGCGGCCAAGGACTCGTCGGTCAAGCACTACAAGCACCAGTGAGCAAGCGTCACCGGACCGGCGGCAGGCGCGCGGCGCGCCGCGCCGGTTCCGGTGGCGCGGCCTGCGCTCGGCCGGGGAGGCCCTGGGAATGCAGCACGGAAAATACCGCTTCGTCGTGGGGTTCCTCGCGGTCCCCCTCGGGCTGTACACGCTCTTCGTCGTGTGGCCGTTCGTCCAGTCCATCTACTACTCGTTCACGGACTGGACGGGACTGAGCCCCGACTTCCGGATGGTCGGCTTCGACAACTACTCCCGCATGCTCGACGACGACATCTTCTGGAAGTCGCTGCTGCACAGTGTGATGTTCGCCCTGCTGGTGCCGTTGGTCACCCTCGGCCTGGCGCTGTTCCTCTCCTTCATGATCAACGTCGGCGGGCGGCGCCGCCGCGGGGGACCGGCCATCACCGGCGTCCGCGGCTCCGGGTTCTACAAGATCGTCTACTTCTTCCCACAGGTGCTCTCCATCGCGATCGTCGCCCTGCTCTTCGCGTTCGCGTACAACCCGGACAGCGGAGCCGTCAACTCCCTGCTGCGCGGCATCGGTCTCGACGGGGTCCAGCCGCTGTGGCTCGGCGATCCGGACCTCGCGCTGTGGTGCGTGATGGCGGTGCTCGTCTGGTCCACGGTCGGCTTCTTCGTGGTGCTCTTCTCCGCGGGCATGGCCTCGATCCCGGTCGAGCTGTACGAGGCGGCGCTGCTGGACGGGGCGAGCCGCTTCGTGACCTTCTTCAGGGTCACCCTGCCGCTGCTGTGGGACACCGTGCAGTCCGGCTGGGTCTACATGGGCATCCTCGCGCTCGGGGCCGAGTCCTTCGCGGTCGTGCAGATCATGACGACCGGGCCCGGCGGACCGGACTACTCGACCACCGTCATGGTCCTGTACGTGTACCAGAAGGCGTTCCGTGACGGTCAGGCCGCCTACGCCACCACGATCGGCGTCGCCCTGCTCGTCGTCACGCTGGCCTTCGCGGCCGTCGTGATGCGGCTGGGCCGGCGCGAGCGGCTGGAGTACTGAGCAGATGACGACGACCGAGACCCCCGCGTCCCCGCCCGCCGGCCCCGGCGCGGCCCCGAAGAGCGCCCGCGCCGCCGGGCCCCGGACGGCGAGGAAGGAGGGCACGACCCTCAACGTCTTCTCCCACGGCGTCCTCGTCATCTGGGCGATCATGGTCGCCCTCCCGCTGGTGTGGGCGGTGATGACCTCTTTCAAGGACGACGCCGCCATCTTCGGCTCGCCCTGGTCGCTGCCCGACAGGCTGCGCTTCGACAACTGGTCGCGGGCCTGGTCCCAGGCCCACATGAGCGACTACTTCCTCAACACCGCGCTGGTGGTGGGCGGTTCGCTGGTGGGCACCCTGGTGCTGGGCTCCATGGCCGCCTACGTGCTGGCCCGCTTCGACTTCCCCGGCAACCGGTTCGTCTACTACTTGTTCGTGGGCGGCATGAGCTTCCCGATCATGCTCGCCCTGGTGCCCCTGTTCTACGTGGTGGACAACATGGGGCTGCTGAACACGATCCACGGGCTGATCCTCGTCTACATCGCCTACTCGCTGCCCTTCACGGTCTTCTTCCTGACCGCGTTCTTCCGCACCCTGCCGACCTCGGTGGCGGAGGCCGCCTTCGTCGACGGCGCCTCGCACAGCCGCACCTTCTTCCAGGTCATGCTGCCCATGGCCAAGCCGGGGCTGATCAGCGTGGGGATCTTCAACTTCCTGGGCCAGTGGAACCAGTACATGCTGCCCACGGTGCTCAACACCGACCCGGACAAGCACGTCCTCACCCAGGGCCTCGTGCAGCTCGCCGTCAGCCAGGGCTACAAGGGCGACTGGTCGGGCCTCTTCGCCGGACTGGTCATGGCCATGCTCCCCGTACTGGCCGCGTACATCGTCTTCCAGCGCCAGGTCGTCACCGGTCTCACGGCCGGCGCCCTGAAGTAGGCCGGCCGCGAACGGCCCGCCCGCACCGCCCGCCGCCATGCCGCTCCCGGCCCCGGGGGCGGCATGGACGCGTCCGGGGCGGGTACCCGGATGAGGTTCAACCTCTTGACGGGAGGCGACCCGAACGGCTCAGCTTAGAGTTCACTAGTTGGACATGGACGGGGCCTCGTCGACGCGGTCCCGCGCGCAGGAGGTTCGTCGTGGAGACTCCCGGGTCGCAGTCGTCGCTGCACCGAGCCAACCTGGAACGGGTCGTACGAGCGGTACGGCTCGCCGGTTCGCTCACGCAGGCGGAGATCGCGCGGACGACGGGCCTGTCCGCCGCGACCGTCTCCAACATCGTCCGCGAACTGCGCGAGGGCGGGACGGTCGAGGTCACCCCCACCTCGGCGGGCGGCCGGCGGGCCCGCAGCGTCTCCCTGAGCGGGGACGCCGGGATCGTCATCGGCGTGGACTTCGGGCACACGCACCTGCGCGTCGCGGTCGGGAACCTCGCCCACCAGGTGCTCGCCGAGGAGTCCGAGCCGCTCGACGTCGACGCCTCCTCCACCCAGGGCTTCGACCGGGCGGAGGCGCTGGTCAACCGCCTGATCGCGGCGACCGGCGTCGAACCGGACAAGATCACCGGGGTGGGGCTGGGCGTCCCCGGCCCGATCGACGTGGAGTCCGGCACCCTCGGCTCCACCGCCATCCTGCCCGGCTGGGGCGGCACCCGGCCCGCCGAGGAGCTGCGGGGGCGGCTCGGCGTGCCGGTGCACGTGGACAACGACGCCAACCTCGGCGCCCTCGGCGAACTGGTCTGGGGCAGCGGCCGGGGCGTGCGGGACCTGGCGTACATCAAGGTCGCCAGCGGCGTCGGCGCCGGTCTCGTGATCAACGGCACCATCTACCGGGGCCCCGGGGGCACCGCCGGCGAGATCGGGCACATCACCCTGGACGAGTCCGGACCGGTCTGCCGCTGCGGCAACCGCGGCTGCCTGGAGACCTTCGCCTCCGCGCGGTACGTGCTGCCGCTGCTCCAGCCGAGCCACGGCAGCGACCTGACGATGGAGGGCGTGGTCCGGCTGGCCCGGGAGGGCGACCCCGGCTGCCGCCGGGTCATCGCCGACGTGGGCCGCCACATCGGCAGCGGTGTCGCCAACCTGTGCAACCTGCTCAACCCGAGCCGGGTGGTCCTCGGCGGGGACCTCGCCGAGGCCGGCGAACTGGTCCTCGCGCCGATAAGGGAGTCCGTGGGCCGCTACGCCATCCCCAGCGCCGCCCGCCAGCTCTCGGTGCTCCCGGGGGCGTTGGGCGGCCGGGCCGAGGTGCTGGGCGCGCTCGCCCTCGCTCTCGGCGAGATGGGTGATTCGACGCTTTTGGACGGGACGGCCGCGGGGTCGCTGTCCACAGCCGCTCCTGCCTTCACTTAGAGAACGGATGGCACCGTTGCCATCTCGTTAAGGATTTACTTCTTGACGTCGCACCTGTGGCCGAGTTGACTTCCAGCCACCTCGGCCGCAAGGACGCGGCCTCGTCAGGGAGGTTTCTGAAGTGAACACGCGTATGCGCCGTGCCGCCTTCGCCGTTGCCGCCGGTGCGATGGCCGTCTCGCTCGCCGCTTGTGGCAGTGCCAAGGAGTCCGGCGACAAGAAGGACGCGTCCGCCGCGCCCGCCGGGAAGGGCGACGCCATCACGGTCGGCCTGCTCCTGCCGGAGAACCAGACCGCGCGGTACGAGAAGTTCGACAAGCCCTTGATCGAGAAGAAGGTCAAGGAGCTGACGAACAACAAGGGCAAGGTCGTCTACGCCAACGCCAAGCAGGACGCCAGCCTGCAGAACCAGCAGGTCGACACCATGGTGACCAACAAGGTCGACGTGCTGGTCGTGGACGCGGTGGACGCCAAGGCCATCGCCGGCTCGGTGAAGAAGGCCAAGGACGCCGGCATCCCGGTCGTCGCCTACGACCGCCTGGCCGAGGGCCCGATCGACGCCTACACCTCGTTCGACAACGTGACCGTGGGCAAGACGCAGGGCGAGGCCCTGCTGGAGGCGCTGGGCGACAAGGCCAAGGACGGCCAGATCGTCATGATGAACGGCTCCTCGACCGACCCCAACGCCGCCCAGTTCAAGGAAGGCGCCCACTCCGTCCTCGACGGCAAGGTCAAGATCGGCCGCGAGTACGACACCAAGGAGTGGAAGCCGGAGAACGCCAACGCCAACATGGAGGGCGCCATCTCCGCCCTCGGCAAGGACAAGATCGTCGGCGTCTACTCCGCCAACGACGGGATGGCGGGCGGCATCATCACCGCGCTGAAGGCCGCGGGCATCGCCGACATCCCGGTCACCGGTCAGGACGCCGAACTCGCGGGCGTGCAGCGCATCGTCGCGGGCGAGCAGTTCATGAGCGTGTACAAGTCCTACCCGCAGGAGGCCGCGGTCGCCGCCGAGATGGCCGTCGCCCTCGCCAAGGGCGAGCCGCTGGACATGGCCAAGGACAAGGCCGACAGCGCCACCAACAAGGGCATTCCGACGGTGCTCGTCCCGGTCGTCTCGCTGACCAAGGACAACGTCAACGACACCGTCATCAAGGAGGGTTACTACACCCTCGACGAGATCTGCACGGACAAGTACAAGGCCGCCTGCGAGAAGGCCGGCCTCAAGTAAGCGGTCCCCGGGCCCGGTCACGGGCCCGCCGGACCGTACGGGTGCCCGCACCGGACGCCCGTACGGCCCGGCGACCGCCATGAACTCCGCCGGCGCCCCGCAGACCGACAGCCCCGCAAGCTCCGCCGCGGGGCGCCGGCGGAACACCCCCCTCAAACTGCTGCACAACCTCCCGCCGGGTCAGGCGGCGAAGGAGATGGTTCACGTGTCCGCTACGCCCGTGCTGGCGTTGCGCGGGGTCTCCAAGCGATTCGGTGCCGTCCAGGCGCTCACCGACGTCGAGCTTGAGGTCCACGCCGGTGAGGTGGTCGCCCTGGTCGGCGACAACGGTGCCGGAAAGTCCACGCTGGTCAAGACGATCGCCGGCGTGCATCCCATCGACGAGGGCGTCGTCGAGTGGGACGGCAGGCCCGTCACGATCAACAAGCCGAACGACGCCCAGAGCCTGGGCATCGCGACGGTCTACCAGGACCTCGCGCTCTGCGACAACATCGACGTCGTCGGCAACCTCTACCTCGGCCGGGAGATCCGCAGGCGTGGCGTCCTCGACGAGGTCGAGATGGAGCGCCGCTCCCGGGAACTGCTGGACACGCTCTCCATCCGGATACCCAGCGTCCGCATCCCGATCGCCTCCCTGTCCGGAGGCCAGCGCCAGGTCGTGGCCATCGCCCGCTCCATGCTCGGCGAGCCCAAGCTGGTCATCCTGGACGAACCCACCGCCGCCCTCGGCGTCGAGCAGACCGCCCAGGTCCTCGACCTCGTCGAACGGCTGCGCGAACGCGGTCACGCCGTCATCCTCATCAGCCACAACATGGCCGATGTGAAGGCCGTCGCCGACAAGGTCGCCGTGCTGCGCCTCGGCCGCAACAACGGCGTCTTCGAGGTCAGGTCGACCTCGCAGGAAGAGATCATCTCCGCCATCACGGGCGCCACGGACAACGCCGTGACCCGTCGTGCGGCGCGCACCCATGGGGAGATCCGGAAGTGAGCATCGACAAGACCTCCACGTCCGCCGAGGAAACCGCGGTGGAGAACCCCGAGGCGGCAGCCGCCGCCGTCACCGCGGTCGACCCGCGGCTGCTCGTGCGCGAGCAGGGCCTCGCCGGCTACGTCGGCGAGTTCAAGCGGAAGCTGAAGGCCGGCGACCTCGGGTCGATACCGGTCGTCATCGGCCTGCTGGTCATCTGGGCCATCTTCACCAGCCTGAACGGCAACTTCCTCACCGCCGGCAACTTCTCCGACATGTCGGTCGCCATGGTCGGCACCGGCATGATCGCCGTCGGCATCGTCTTCGTCCTGCTGCTCGGCGAGATCGACCTGTCGGTCGGCTCGGTCAGCGGTGTCGCGGGCGCCACCTTCGCGGTGCTCAGCGTCACCCACGGGATGAACGAGGTCCTGGCCCTCGTCCTGGCCATCCTCACCGGCACCGCCGCGGGCGCCATCCACGGCTTCTTCTTCGCCCGCATCGGCGTCCCCGCCTTCGCCGTCACCCTCGCCGGACTGCTGTTCTGGCAGGGCTTCATGCTCCAGATCCTCGGCAGCAACGGCACCATCAACCTCGACTCCGAGGGCCTGGTCGCCCAGCTCACCAGCCACTACTTCAGCGACGTGGCCGCCGCCTACGGACTCGCGGTCGTCGTCACGGCGGGCTACTTCCTCACCGCCTTCTTCGGCAACCGCCGCCGCGAGGCCGCCGGGGTGCCGTCCCGCCCGCTGAGCGAGACGATCGTGCGCACCGTGCTGCTGGCCGTCCTGGCCTTCGCCGTCGCCATCGTCTTCAACCAGCACAAGGGCCTGCCGCTGGCCGTCGTGATCTTCCTCGCGGTCCTGCTGCTCACGGACTTCGTGCTGCGCCGCACCGCCTACGGCCGCAAGGTCTTCGCGCTCGGCGGCAGCGTCGAGGCATCCCGCCGCGCCGGCATCAACGTGGAACTGGTCCGGATCTCGGTCTTCGCCATCGCCGGCACCTTCGCCGCGATCGGCGGCCTCTTCGTCGCCTCGAAGATCGCCTCCGCCAACCAGGGCGCGGGCACCGGTGAATTCCTGATGAACGTCATCGCCGCGGCCGTCATCGGCGGCACGTCCCTCTTCGGCGGGCGCGGCCGCACCTGGAACGCCCTCCTGGGTGTCATGGTCATCGTCTCGATCCAGTACGGCCTCGCCCTGGAGGGCATCGCCTCGCCGGTCCAGTACATGATCACCGGCGGCGTGCTGCTGGCGACCGTCGTCATCGACGCCGTCACCCGCAAGACGCAGAAGACGGCGGGCCGCGCCTAGCCGCGCCGACCCGTGCCGTCCGCTCCGCCCGCCTGTCCCCGTCCCCGGGGACCGGCGGGCGGAGCGCTGTGCCCACGGCCCGCACCACCCGTACGGGGGCGCCCGGAACCTCCCGCGCGCCTCCCCCGTGTCGTAGGAGGGGGCGTTGTTGGGTACAGCCGAACGGGTGACGTACGACGCACCGCCCGGACATCTTCCGGCGCAGCGGAAGATTAGACTCGACCCGCCCGGTAACAGCTCGATCAGCTCTATTGCAAGGAGGCACGGGTGCCGCTGCTGACCCGCATCAGGGGACCGCGCGATCTGGACCGGCTCAGCCTGGAGGAGCTGGACCGGCTGGCAGAGGAGATCCGCACCTTCCTCGTCGACGCCGTCGCCAAGACCGGCGGCCACCTCGGCCCCAACCTGGGCGTGGTGGAGCTCACCCTCGCTCTGCACCGCGTCTTCGACTCGCCCGCCGACAAGGTGCTGTGGGACACCGGCCACCAGTCCTACGTGCACAAGCTGCTCACCGGACGGCAGGACTTCTCCCGCCTGAAGATGAAGGGCGGCCTGTCCGGCTACCCCTCGCAGGCCGAGTCCGAGCACGACGTCATCGAGAACAGCCACGCCTCCACCGTCCTCGGCTGGGCCGACGGCATCGCCAAGGCCAACCAGGTGCTGGGCCGGGACCGGCACGTCGTCGCGGTCATCGGCGACGGCGCCCTCACCGGCGGCATGGCCTGGGAGGCGCTCAACAACATCGCCGACGCCAAGGACCGCCCCCTGGTCATCGTCGTCAACGACAACGAGCGCTCCTACGCGCCCACCATCGGCGGCCTCGCCAACCACCTGGCCACCCTGCGCACCACCGACGGCTACGAGCGCTTCCTCGCCCGCACCAAGGACCTCCTGGAACGCACCCCGGTCGTCGGCAAACCGCTCTACGACACCCTGCACGGCGCCAAGAAGGGCCTGAAGGACTTCATCGCCCCGCAGGGCCTCTTCGAGGACCTCGGCCTCAAGTACGTCGGCCCCATCGACGGCCACGACCTGGAGGCCCTGGAGTCCGCCCTCACCCGGGCCAAGCGCTTCGGCGGTCCCGTGATCGTGCACTGCCTCACCGAGAAGGGCCGCGGCTACCAGCCCGCCCTCCAGGACGAGGCCGACCGCTTCCACGCCGTCGGCAAGATCCACCCGGACACCGGCCTGCCCATCGCCAGCTCCGGCGCCGACTGGACCTCCGTCTTCGGCGACGAGATGGTCAAGCTCGGCGAGGAGCGCGAGGACGTCGTCGCCATCACCGCCGCCATGCTCCAGCCGGTCGGCCTCGACAAGTTCGCCCGCGCCTTCCCCGAGCGGGTCTACGACGTCGGCATCGCCGAGCAGCACGGCGCCGTCTCCGCGGCGGGCCTCGCCCACGCCGGCGTCCACCCCGTCTTCGCCGTGTACGCCACCTTCCTCAACCGGGCCTTCGACCAGGTGCTGATGGACGTGGCCCTGCACAAGTGCGGCGTGACCTTCGTCCTGGACCGGGCCGGCGTCACCGGCACCGACGGCGCCTCCCACAACGGCATGTGGGACATGTCCATCCTCCAGGTCGTCCCCGGCCTGCGGCTCGCCGCCCCGCGCGACGCCGAGCAGGTCCGCGCCCAGCTCCGCGAGGCCGTCGCCGTCGACGACGCCCCGACCGTGGTCCGCTTCTCCAAGGGCGCCGTCGGCCCCGCCGTACCCGCCGTCGGCCGCGTCGGCGGCATGGACGTGCTGCGCGCCCCCGGCACCGAGACCCCGGACGTGCTGCTGGTCTCCGTGGGCGCCCTCGCCCCCATGTGCCTGGAGGTCGCCGGCCTCCTGGACAAGCAGGGCATCTCCACCACCGTCGTCGACCCCCGCTGGGTCAAGCCCGTCGACGAGGCCATGGCCCCGCTCGCCGACCGCCACCGCGTCGTCGTCACCGTCGAGGACAACATCCGCGTCGGCGGGGTCGGCTCCGCCGTCGCCCAGGCGCTGCGCGACGCGGGTGTGGACGTGCCGCTGCGCGACTTCGGCATCCCGCCGCGCTTCCTCGACCACGCCTCCCGCGCCGAGGTCCTGGCCGAGATCGGGCTCACCGCGCCCGACATCGCCCGCCAGGTCACCGGCCTCGTCGCCAAGCTGGACGGCCTCCCGCACTCCCGCCTGCGGACCAACGGCACGAGCCGCGCCGGTGCCGCCCCCGACCCGGTGGAGGCCGCCCGCGACTGACCGCGACCGGGCACGAGGTACCGCCGACGGGCCGGTGCCACCGCGCGTTGCGGTGGTGGCACCGGCCCATCCGCGTGAATCCGGCCGCTGCGGGGCATACGCACTACGCCCGCTCTCGATCATGTCGAGGACGCCCAGCGTGGAGGCCCCGTGAGCAACTCTCTCTTCCGGACCAAGAAGATCGAACAGTCCATCCAGGACACCGAGGAGCCGGAGCACGCGCTCAAGAAATCCCTGTCCGCGCTGGACCTGACCGTGTTCGGCGTCGGTGTCATCATCGGCACCGGCATCTTCGTCCTGACCGGCACCGTGGCCAAGGACAACGCCGGGCCCGCGGTGGCCCTCGCCTTCGTCGTGGCCGGCGTCGTCTGCGCGCTGGCCGCGCTCTGCTACGCCGAGTTCGCCTCCACGGTCCCGGTGGCCGGCTCCGCCTACACCTTCTCCTACGCCTCCCTCGGCGAGCTGCCCGCCTGGATCATCGGCTGGGACCTCGTCCTGGAGTTCGCGCTGGGCACGGCGGTGGTGGCCGTCGGCTGGTCGGGCTACATCCGCTCGCTGCTGGAGAACGCGGGCTGGCACATGCCGGCCGAGCTGGCCGGACGGGACGGCGCCCAGGGCTTCGGCTTCGACATCCTCGCCGCCGCGCTGGTGCTGGTGCTCACCGGCATCCTCGTCCTCGGCATGAAGCTGTCCGCGCGGGTCACCTCCCTCGTCGTCGCCATCAAGGTGACCGTCGTCCTCATCGTGATCGTCGCCGGGGCCTTCTTCGTCAAGGGCGCCAACTACGACCCCTTCATCCCGAAGGCGCAGCCGGTGGCCGCGGGCGGCGACCTGAAGTCCCCGCTGATCCAGCTCATGTTCGGCTGGGCCCCGTCCAACTTCGGCGTGATGGGCATCTTCACCGCCGCCTCCGTGGTCTTCTTCGCCTTCATCGGCTTCGACATCGTCGCCACCGCCGCGGAGGAGACCCGCAACCCGCAGCGCGACATGCCCCGCGGCATCCTCGGCTCCCTGCTGATCTGCACCACGCTGTACGTCGCGGTCTCCATCGTCGTCACCGGCATGCAGCACTACAGCGAACTGTCCGTGGACGCCCCGCTCGCCGACGCCTTCAAGGCCACCGGGCACCCCTTCTTCGCCGGTGTGATCAGCTTCGGCGCCGCCGTCGGCCTCACCACGGTCTGCCTGATCCTGCTCCTCGGCCAGACCCGGGTGTTCTTCGCCATGAGCCGTGACGGACTGCTGCCCCGCTTCTTCTCCCGGGTCCACCCGAGGTTCCGCACCCCCTACCGCCCGACCATCCTGCTCGGCGTGGTCATCGCGATCGTCGCGGGCTTCACCAGCCTGAGCGAGCTGGCCGAACTGGTGAACATCGGCACCCTCTTCGCCTTCGTCGTCGTCGCCGTCAGCGTCGTCATCCTGCGCCGCACCCGGCCCGACCTGCCGCGCGCCTTCCGCACCCCGCTGGTGCCGACGCTGCCGATCCTCTCGGTGTGCGCCTCGCTGTGGCTGATGCTCAACCTGCCCGCCGAGACCTGGCTCCGCTTCGCCATCTGGATGGCGATCGGCTTCTTCGTGTACTTCCTCTACGGCCGCCGGCACAGCCGCCTCGCCACCGGCGAGTCCACCCCCGCCGAACGCCCGTAGCCCGCCCACGATCCGGCCCCGTAGGTCCGTTTCCTGACGGCGGTGCTGTACGTCCGTAGGGCGGGCCGGGGGACCGGGACGGACGCCGGGGGCGCCCTGCGGGGCGGGTGGAGCGGGCCCGCGCCCGCCCTCACCGGCCGCGGGGCGGGTGAGGGCGGGGCCGTCCCGCCGGGCGGCGGCGTGCCCCCGGCCGGCGGCGGGTCAGTCCGGGCGGACCCTGCGGGGGCCCGTGACCTCGGCGCCCGACTCCGTGACCCGGCGGCGCAGTTCGCGGTCGGCGGTCACGACCAGGACCGGCCGCCCCCCGGCGGCGCCGGCCAGCTCGGCGATCAGGTCGTCGCCGCTGCCCGGCGCGGACTCCACCCGTACCCCGGGCACGGACTCCACGCCCCGGGCCGCGCCCTCCACGACGAGGACCATCTCCACGGGGCCGGAGTGCCCCGGCAGCCCGTCCGACGCCAGCCGGTCCCGCAGCCGCTCGGCGGCCCCGTGCCGGTCGCGCCACCAGCCGTCGGGCACCGACCCGACCACGTTGGCGCCGTCGACGATCACGAGCAGGGCGGCGGCGTCGGTCATGCGCCCAGAATGGCACGTCCCGGCCCCCGGACGCGCGAGAGGGCCCCCGCGGTTGCGGAGGCCCTCGTCACGTGGGGCGGCGGCGCGGCGTCAGGCCGGGACCGAGGCCACCCCCTGCGCCAGGAACGGCTTGCCGTTGACCCGCTCGGAGACCCCCTCGCGGTCCAGGTACGGCGTGATGCCGCCCAGGTGGAAGGGCCAGCCGGCGCCGGTGATCAGGCACAGGTCGATGTCCTGGGCCTCGGCGACGACGCCCTCGTCGAGCATGAGCCCGATCTCCCGCGCCACCGCGTCCAGCACCCGCGCCCGCACCTGCTCCTCGGTCAGGACGGTGTCGCCCTGCTCGAGCAGCGCGGCGACCTCCGGGTCCAGCTCGGGACGGCCGCTGTCGTAGACGTAGAAGCCGCGCTTGCCGGCCTCGACGACCGCCTTGAGGTTCGGCGAGACCGTGAAGCGGTCCGGGAAGGCCGCGTGCAGCGTCTCCGAGACGTGCAGGCCGATCGCCGGGCCGACCAGTTCCAGCAGGACCAGCGGGGACATCGGCAGGCCGAGCGGCTCGACCGCCCGCTCCGCCACCTCGACGGGGGTGCCCTCGTCGATGACGTTCTGGATCTCGCCCATGAAGCGGGTCAGGATGCGGTTGACGACGAACGCCGGGGCGTCCTTGACCAGCACCGCGGTCTTCTTCAGCTTCTTGGCCACGGCGAACGCGGTGGCGAGCGAGGCATCGTCCGTCCGCTCGCCGCGCACGATCTCCAGCAGCGGCAGGACGGCGACCGGGTTGAAGAAGTGGAAGCCGACGACCCGCTCGGGGTGCTTCAGCTTCGCGGCCATCTCGGAGACCGAGAGGGAGGAGGTGTTCGTCGCCAGGATCGCGTGCGCCGGGGCGACCGCCTCGACCTCCGCGAACACCTGCTGCTTGACGCCGATCTCCTCGAAGACGGCCTCGATGACGAAGTCCGCGTCCGCGAAGCCCTCCGCCTTGTCCAGCACGCCGCTGACCAGGGCCTTGAGCCGGTTGGCCTTGTCCTGGCCGATCCGGCCCTTGCCGAGCAGCTTGTCGATCTCGGCGTGGACGTAGCCCACGCCCTTGTCGACGCGCTCCTGGTCGATGTCGGTCAGCACGACCGGCACCTCCAGGCGGCGCAGGAAGAGCAGCGCGAGCTGGCTCGCCATCAGACCGGCGCCGACGACGCCGACCTTGGTGACGGGGCGGGCCAGGCTCTTGTCCGGGGCGCCGGCGGGGCGCTTGCCGCGCTTCTGCACCAGGTTGAAGGCGTAGATGCCGGACCGGAGTTCGCCGCCCATGATGAGGTCGGCGAGGGCCTGGTCCTCGGCGTCGAAGCCGGCCTGGAGGTCGCCGTCCTTGGCGGCGGCGATGATGTCCAGGGCGCGGTAGGCGGCCGGGGCGGCGCCGTGCACCTTGGAGTCCGCGAGGGCGCGGCCCTTGGCGACGGCCTGGTCCCAGCCCTCGCCGCGGTCGATCGCCGGGCGCTCGACGGCGATCTCGCCCTTGAGCACGGACGCGGTCCAGGTCAGGGACTGCTCCAGGAAGTCCGCCCCCTCGAAGATCGCGTCCGCGATGCCGAGCGCGTGGACCTGCTTGCCCTTGAGCTGCCGGTTCTGGTTGAGGCTGTTCTCGATGATCACCGAGACGGCCTTCTCCGCGCCGATGAGGTTCGGCAGCAGCGTGCAGCCGCCCCAGCCCGGGACCAGGCCGAGGAAGACCTCGGGCAGCGAGAAGGCGGGCAGTGCCGCCGAGACGGTGCGGTAGGTGCAGTGCAGGCCGATCTCGACCCCGCCGCCCATGGCCGCGCCGTTGTAGTACGCGAAGGTCGGCACGGCCAGCTTCGCCAGCCGCTTGAAGACGTCGTGGCCGCCCTTGCCGATGGCCAGCGCGTCCTCGTGCCGCTTCAGCAGCTCGACGCCCTTGAGGTCGGCGCCGACCGCGAAGATGAACGGCTTGCCGGTGACGCCCGCCCCGACGATCTCGCCGGCCGCGGCCTCCTTCTCGACCTGGTCGATCGCGGCGTCGATGTTCGCCAGCGACTGCGGGCCGAGCGTGGTCGGCTTCGTGTGGTCGTGGCCGTTGTCCAGGGTGATCAGCGCGAAGCGCCCGGCACCCAGCGGCAGGTCGAAGTGGCGCACGTGCGCCTGCGTGACGACCTCGCCCGGGAACAGCTCGGCCGCGCCCTTCAACAGTTCTGCGGTGGTGCTCACTTGTCCCCCTCGAAGTGCGGGTTCTCCCAGATGACCGTGGCGCCCATGCCGAAGCCGACGCACATGGTGGTGAGGCCGTAACGGACCTGCGGCTGGTCCTCGAACTGGCGGGCGAGCTGGGTCATCAGCCGGACGCCGGAGGAGGCCAGCGGGTGGCCGAAGGCGATGGCGCCGCCGTACTGGTTGACGCGCGGGTCGTCGTCGGCGATGCCGTAGTGCTGCAGGAAGGCGAGGACCTGGACGGCGAACGCCTCGTTGATCTCGAACAGGCCGATGTCGGAGATGGACAGGCCCGCCTGCGCGAGGGCCTTCTCGGTGGCCGGGATCGGGCCGTAGCCCATGACCTCGGGCTCCACGCCGGCGAAGGAGTAGGAGACCAGGCGCATCTTGACCGGCAGCCCGTTCTCGCGGGCGAAGTCCTCGGAGGCGATGAGCGAGGCGGTGGCGCCGTCGTTGAGGCCGGCCGCGTTGCCCGCGGTGACCCGGCCGTGGACGCGGAACGGCGTCTTGAGCCCGGCGAGGTTCTCCAGGGTGGTCCCCGGGCGCATCGGCTCGTCGGCGGTGACCAGGCCCCAGCCGGTCTCGCCGCCCTCCGGGGTGGTGCGGCGCACCGAGATCGGCACCAGGTCGGCCTGGATCTTGCCGTCGGCGTACGCCTTGGCGGCCTTCTCCTGGGAGCGGACCGCGTACTCGTCGGCGCGCTGCTTGGTGATGTCCGGGTAGCGGTCGTGCAGGTTCTCGGCGGTCATGCCCATGAAGAGGGCGGACTCGTCGACCAGCTTCTCGGAGACGAACCGCGGGTTCGGGTCCACTCCCTCGCCCATCGGGTGGCGGCCCATGTGCTCGACACCGCCCGCGATGGCGACGTCGTAGGCGCCGAAGGCGACGGAGCCGGCCACCGTGGTGACGGCCGTCAGCGCGCCCGCGCACATCCGGTCGATGGAGTAGCCGGGGACCGAGGTCGGCAGGCCCGCCAGGATGCCGGCGGTGCGGCCGATGGTCAGACCCTGGTCGCCGATCTGCGTGGTCGCGGCGACGGCGACCTCGTCGATCTCCTTCGGGTCGAGTCCGGGGTTGCGGCGCAGCAGCTCCCGGATCGCCTTCACGACGAGGTCGTCGGCGCGGGTCTCGTGGTAGATGCCCTTCGGGCCCGCCTTGCCGAACGGGGTGCGGACGCCGTCGACGAAGACGACGTCCCTGACGGTACGAGGCACGATGGCTCTCCTCCAGGGTGCGGGATGGCACTGCTGCGGCACGCATGCGCTGAGCGCGCGCTCAGGCTCATGCTACTTGTGGGTAACGTAGCTGCCCAGTCCCCCCGCCCGGAGCGGTGAACGTCACACCCGGGCAGCGGCACCCGGGCGCCCGCTCCGGCCGTGCGGGCGCCGGTTCGCGGGCGCGAGTCCGGTACGGAGGACCCGCCCCGGGCACGTTGGCGGGAAATCGACGCTGCCGAGATGCCGAGAATCCGTACCAAGGGACGACACGCCGGGCGCGGCGCGGGCACGGCGCGCGGGACGACACGCCGGTCCGCGACCCGCCCGGGACGGGCCCGGTACGCCGACGCCCCCGTGGCCCGCGACCCCCGGGGGGCGTGCGGTCGCGCACGTCCGGGCCCGGCTACGCCTCCACGTCCGCCGCCAGCGCCGGCACCAGCACCGGCGTCACCTGCTCCACCTGCCAGGGCCGCGCCCCGTACCCGGCGAGGGCCGCCGCCACGGTGTCCGCGTCCGCCGGCTTCGGCGGCTCCCAGCAGACCCGGCGCACCGTGTCCGGGGAGATCAGGTTCTCCTGCGGCATCGACAGCCGCTCGGCCAGCGCCGACACCGCCGTACGGGCCGCCGAGAGCCGCGCCGCGGCGGCCGGGTCCTTGTCCGCCCAGGCCCGCGGGGGCGGGGGGCCGGTCACCGGCTGACCGGGCTGCGGCAACTGGGACTCCGTCAGGCCCTTCACCCGGTCCACCGCCGCCTGCCACTGCTCGAGCTGGCGGCGGTTCATCCGTCCGAAGCCGTTCAGCGCGGCCAGCGCGGACGCGTGCGCCGGCACCGCGAGCGCCGCCTCGACGATCGCCGCGTCACCGAGCACCTTGCCGGGGGAGACGTCCCGCCGCTGGGCGATCCGGTCGCGGGTCTGCCACAGCTCCCGCACCACCGCCAACTGACGCCGCCGGCGCACCTTGTGCATGCCGGACGTACGCCGCCACGGATCCTTGCGGGGCTCCGGCGGCGGCGCCGAGGCGATCGCGTCGAACTCCTGCCGCGCCCACTCCAGCTTGCCCTGCCGGTCCAGCTCCTTCTCCAGCGCGTCCCGCAGGTCCACGAGGAGTTCCACGTCGAGGGCCGCGTAGCGCAGCCACGGCTCGGGGAGCGGACGGGTGGACCAGTCGACGGCCGAGTGCCCCTTCTCCAGGCTGTAGCCCAGCACGTTCTCCACCATCGCGCCGAGCCCGACCCGGGGGAACCCGGCGAGCCGTCCGGCCAGCTCGGTGTCGAAGAGGCTCGCGGGCAGCATCCCTATCTCACGGAGGCAGGGCAGGTCCTGGGTGGCGGCGTGCAGCACCCACTCGGTGCCGGAGAGCGCCTCGCCGAGTCCCGACAGGTCGGGGCAGGCCACCGGGTCGATCAGCGCCGTACCGGCCCCGGCGCGGCGCAGTTGCACCAGATAGGCGCGCTGCCCGTAGCGGTAGCCGGAGGCGCGCTCGGCGTCGACGGCGACGGGGCCGGTCCCGGCGGCGAAGGCGGCGGTCACGCGGTCCAGCGCGGCGGCGTCCGCGACCACCGGCGGCACGCCCTCACGCGGGTCGAGCAAGGGGATCGGCGCCTCGGTCACAGAAGATCCGGCGTCGTCCGGAGGGGCGCCTCCGGTGGTTCGCAGTGAACGGTCTGCTGCGGTTTCGTGGGCGTCGGTCACCTGTCAAGGGTATCCGTACCGACCGGTGCCCGACGGGCGCCTACGCTCGGAAACGAGGGTGGCCAGCCAAAACTGGCCTCGGCGCCGGAGCACGCCCCCGCGGGGCCCGTGCCGGCGGCGCCGGAGGTCCGGACGGCGCCCCCGTCCACGCCCGCACCAGCGAGAACGGAACCGCCATGACCCCCTGGGCCACCCGCCCCGAGACCGCCGCCGACGCCGAGGCCGTCCGCGCCGTCAACCTGGCCGCCTTCCCCACCCCGGGGGAGGCCGATCTCGTCGACGCCCTGCGCGCCGACCCGGCGGCCTGGATCGAGGGCCTGTCGATGCTCGCCGTCGAACCCGACGGCACCCCGGCCGGCCACGCCCTGCTCACCCGCTGCCACGTCGGCGGCCGGCCCGCGCTCGCGCTGGCCCCCTGCGCGGTGCTGCCCCGGGCGCAGCGCACCGGCGCCGGTTCCGCGGCCGTCCGCGCCGTCCTGGACGCCGCCCGCCGGCGGGGCGAACACCTCGTCGTGGTCCTCGGCCACGCCGCCTACTACCCGCGCTTCGGCTTCACCCCGGCCTCCCGCCTCGGCATCCGCGCGCCCTTCGACGCACCCGACGAGTCCCTGATGGCGCTCGCCTTGGACGAGGGGCGTCCGGTCCCGTCCGGCACCATCCGCTACGCCCCGGCCTTCGGCGTCTGACGGCCCGGCGGGCCCGGAACGCCCCGTACGGCGGCCCGGCGCGCGGGGGAGCGGGCCAGGACGGCGCCCGCCGACGGAACGTTCCGTCGGCGGGCGCCGGGAGGGTGGGCGAGCGGACCGGGCGGGGGCTCGGACTCGGTCGCGCCGGGGGAGGGGGCGGGGGAGGGAGGGGGCGGCAAGGGGGAGCGGGGTCAGTGGATGATGCCGGTGCGCAGGGCCACCGCGACCATCCCGGCACGGTCGCCGGTGCCGAGCTTGCGGGCGATGCGGGCGAGGTGGCTCTTGACGGTCAGCGCGGACAGGCCCATCGAGACGCCGATCGCCTTGTTGGACTGGCCCTCGGCCACCAGCCGCAGCACCTCGACCTCGCGGCCGGAGAGTTCGCGGTAGCCGCCCGGGTGACTCGGGGCGCCCGGCGGGCGGCGGTGCAGACGGGCGGCGGCGGCACCGATGGGGGCGGCGCCCGGACGGCTCGGGAGGCCGATGTTGGTGCGGGTGCCGGTGACGACGTAGCCCTTCACACCGCCGGCGAGGGCGTTGCGCACGGCGCCGATGTCGTCGGCGGCGGAGAGGGCCAGCCCGTTGGGCCAGCCCGCTGCGCGGGTCTCGGACAGCAGGGTCAGACCCGAGCCGTCGGGGAGGTGGACGTCGGCGACGCAGATGTCGCGCGGGTTGCCGATGCGGGGACGGGCCTCCGCGACGGACGAGGCTTCGATGACGTCGCGCACACCGAGCGCCCACAGATGGCGGGTGACGGTGGAACGGACGCGCGGGTCGGCCACGACGACCATGGCGGTCGGCTTGTTCGGGCGGTAGGCGACCAGGCTTGCGGGCTGCTCGAGGAGAACGGACACCAGGCCTCCTGGGGTGCGGGACGGGACCGGCTCGTGGGGGTGGAGCCGGGGCGAGCCGTGCTTTCAAGGTCACAGTCGTCTTCGGCATCGATCGCGCCCGCCTTTAGAAAATGATCACGATCTGGTGAGTAACAATCCGAGCAATTCGGACAGGCTGTCGATCATTCGAAGATCGAACGGTTTCACTCGGTGTCTAAACGCGGTCGAAAGTGGCCGTATCGACAAAGTGACCTACGGCGAACGGGTGAAGCGGGGGTTGGGCGCGGTGAACGTGGTGAGGGAGGGGCCGGCGGGCCGCGGGGGAGGCGGCCGACGAGGCGCGCGGGAAGGCGGCCAGGCCCGAGAGGGAAGGGGAAGCCGGCCCCGGGGGAAGGCGGCCGGTCCCCGACACGCGAGTCGCCCGGTCCGGCCGCGACGTCGTGTCGGGGCCGGACCGGGCGACGGGGGTGCCGAGGTGCCGGGGTCCGGATGCCGGGGCCGTGGCACCGGGCGGAATCCGGGGAGGGTCCGGTGGGGGAGGGAGCGGGCGGGGAGGGGCGGGTCAGCGGGACTGGGGGCCGCGCCGCTGCGGCAGCGTCACGACCGACGCGTCCCCGGGACCGGCCGGCGGCAGCCCCGCGACCTGCGCCAGCAGATCGCACCAGGACGCCAGGTGCGTGGCCGTGTCCGGGACCCCGCCCAGGCCCTCCCGGGGCGTCCAGGACGCCCGGATCTCGATCTGCGAGGCCGAGGGGCGGGCCGACAGCCCGCCGAAGTAGTGGGAACTGGCCCGCGTCACCGTGCCGCTGGGCTCGCCGTACGCCAGGCCGCGGGCCTGGAGCGCGCCGGTCAGCCAGGACCAGCACACCTCGGGCAGCAGCGGGTCCGCGGCCATCTCCGCCTCCAGCTCCGCCCGCACCAGCGTCACCAGCCGGAAGGTGCCGTGCCAGGCGTCGTGCCCGGCCGGATCGTGCAGCAGCACCAGCCGCCCGTCGGCCAGGTCCTCGTCGCCGTCGACGACCGCCGCCTCCAGGGCGTACGCGTACGGCGCGAGCCGCCGCGGGGCCGGTGTCGTCTCCACCTCGATCTGCGGTCGCAGCCGTGCCGCCCGCAACGCCTCGACGGCCGCCGCGAACGGTGGCGGCGCCGTGCCGTCCGTAGGCCGGAGACCCCCCTCGGTGTCCTTCTGATCGTCCATGTCGCCAGCGCCGTCCGACAGTCGTCCCTGAGCCGCAGCCATGCGGGGAAGATTAGGCGGAATGCCGCCCCCGCGCAGGGAGGGACACCCCCGTTCGAGTGCGATGGCCGGATCGCGCGCCGCCGGCCGGCCCGGCGGAGCCCCTTCCCGGGTGTGCGCCCGCGAACCGTGACGGAGCCACCCGTGGCCCGGAGCGCGGGCGGACCATGGGACACTGGGCCGTGTGAGTGCGAACCAGAGCCCTGCGGGCAACCAGCCGACCGCCGCGTACGACTCCGCGTTCCTCAAGGCGTGCAGGCGTGAGCCGGTGCCGCACACGCCCGTGTGGTTCATGCGGCAGGCCGGACGCTCACTGCCGGAGTACCTCAAGGTGCGTGAGGGCATCCCGATGCTCGAATCGTGCATGCGTCCCGACCTGGTGGCCGAGATCACCCTGCAGCCGGTGCGCCGGCACGGCGTGGACGCGGCGATCTACTTCAGCGACATCGTCGTGCCGCTCAAGGCCATCGGCATCGACCTCGACATCAAACCGGGCGTCGGCCCGGTCGTCGAGCAGCCGATCCGTTCCCGGGCGGACCTGGCGCGGCTGCGCGACCTGACCCCCGACGACGTCTCCTACGTCACCGAGGCGATGGGCATCCTCACCGGCGAGCTGGGCGCCACCCCGCTCATCGGCTTCGCGGGCGCCCCGTTCACCCTCGCCAGCTACCTGGTGGAGGGCGGCCCGTCCCGCAACCACGAGCACACCAAGGCGCTCATGTACGGCGACCCGCAGCTCTGGGCCGACCTGCTGGACCGCCTCGCCGAGATCACCACCGCCTTCCTCAAGGTGCAGATCGAGGCCGGCGCGAGCGCCGTCCAGCTCTTCGACTCCTGGGTCGGCGCGCTCTCCCCCGCCGACTACCGCCGCTCGGTGATGCCCGCCTCCCGCAAGGTCTTCGACGCCGTCCAGGGCCTCGGCGTGCCCCGCATCCACTTCGGCGTCGGCACCGGCGAACTGCTGGGCCTGCTCGGCGAGGCCGGCGCGGACGTCGTCGGCGTCGACTGGCGGGTCCCGATGGACGAGGCCGCCCGCCGGGTCGGCCCCGGCAAGGCGCTCCAGGGCAACCTCGACCCCGCCGTCCTCTTCGCGCCGACCCCGGCCGTCGAGGCCAAGACCGACGAGATCCTGGACGCGGCGGCCGGCCTGGAGGGCCACGTCTTCAACCTCGGCCACGGCGTCCTGCCGACCACCGACGCGGACGCGCTGACCCGCCTCGTGGAGTACGTCCACACGCGGACGGCCCGCTGACGCACCCGGCGCGCGGCGCGCACCCCGGCGGTACGCCGAGGGGTGCGCGCCGCTCCCGTTCCACCGCACGTGCGGGCGGGGGCCGTTGGCACGCACCGGCATGAAGTTCCCCCGAACACTGCCGGAACCCTGCAATGCGCACGGATCTTCCGCGGGGCAGGATGGACCACGGGGAGCACACCGGATGGTCCCGGTGCCGGAGCCCGGCACGTGACCGGCACCGGGACCCCGGGGGACGCGCCGGTCCCGGACGACCGGGCGGCGCGGGCACGGACGACGGGGGTGGGGGACATGCGCACGCTGGTGACGGCCGCGACCGGACTGCCCACCCTTCTGCCGACCACCGCCCTCGCCGCGGTCGTGTGCTTCTGGCTGCTGGTCGCCGTGGGCGCGGCCGACGTGGGCACCTTCGACACGGACATCGACCTGCGCGCCTGGCGCCTGGGCGGCGTGCCCGTGTCGGTCGCCCTCTCCGTGCTCACCCTGCTCGCCTGGTCCGCGAGCGTCGGCGCGGCGGCCCTGCTGGCCGTGACCGCGCCGCCGGGGCCGGGCGCCGGTCTGCTGCGGCTGGCCGCCCCCGCGGTGGCCCCGGTCGCCGCCTGGCCGCTGACCTGCCTCTTCGTACGGCCGCTGCATCGACTGCGCCCCGACGAACCCGAGTCCGGACCCGCCGCCGACGCGGGACCGGACGACCGCCGGCCGGCGGCGCGCGCCCCGCGCACCTCGCGCGACCGCGCCACCTGAGCCGCACCACCCAGGGGCCTCCTCGCATGTGCCGCCGGGGTGGCGCCGAGCCGCGGTGCACGGGCCACGGGCCCGAGCCGTACCGCGGGCCGGCACCTCCCGAGGCGGACCGTCCGGGCCGTGCCCCACGCCGCACCGCCGCCCGGCGTCGTGCGGACCGCACGTTCCCTTCTTCCACGCCGCAAGGACGTATGCCATGAACACCATGACCGTGGGCATCGCCGCGCTCGCCGCCGCGTGCCTGCTCATCCTCCTCGCGCTGTCCGCGCTCTTCCGCAAGGTGGAACAGGGCAAGGCCCTGATCGTCTCCAAGCTGCGCAAGGTCGACGTGTCCTTCACCGGGCAGGTCGTGCTGCCGGTGCTGCACAAGGCCGAGGTGATGGACATCTCGGTGAAGACGATCGAGATCACCCGGGCCGGCCGCGAGGGCCTGATCTGCCAGGACAACATCCGCGCCGACATCCGGATCTCCTTCTTCGTCCGGGTCAACAAGACCGCCGAGGACGTCATCCGGGTCGCCCAGGCCGTCGGCACCGCGCGGGCCAGCGACCGGGAGACCCTCCAGGAACTGTTCCACGCCAAGTTCTCCGAGGCGCTCAAGACGGTCGGCAAGCAGCTCGACTTCACCGACCTCTACACCAAGCGCGAGGAACTGCGCTTCCGCATCATCGAGGTCATCGGCGTCGACCTGAACGGCTACCACCTGGAGGACGCGGCGATCGACTACCTGGAGCAGACGCCGCTCTCCCAGCTCGACCCGGCCAACGTCCTCGACGCCCAGGGCATCCGCAAGATCACCGAACTGACCGCCGTGGAGCACGTGCGCACCAACGAGGCGCAGCGCACCGAGGAGAAGGAGATCACCCGGCAGGACGTCGACGCCCGGGAGGCCATCCTGGAGCTGGAGCGGCGCCGCACGGACGCCGAGATCAAGCAGAAGCGGGAGATCGAGACCGTCCGGGCCCGCGAGGAGGCCGAGACGGCGCGGGTCGTCGAGGAGGAGCGGCTGCGGGCGCAGAGCGCCTTCCTGAAGACGGAGGAGGAACTGGGGGTCCAGCGGGAGAACCAGGCCCGCGAGGTCGCCGTCGCCGCGAAGAACCGCGAGCGGGTCATCGCCATCGAGAGCGAGCGCATCGAGAAGGACCGCCTCCTGGAGGTCATCGCCCGGGAGCGGGAGACCCAGCTCACCCGGATCGCCGCCGACAAGGAGGTCGAGGCCGAGCGGCGCGAGATCGCCGAGGTCGTCCGCGAGCGGGTGGCCGTGGACCGTACGGTGGCCGAGCAGGAGGAGTCCATCAAGAGGCTGCGCGCCGTCGAGGAGGCGGAGCGCGACCGCCAGGCGGTGATCATCGCGGCCGAGGCGGAGGCGCAGGAGCGGCTGGTCAAGGACATCAAGGCCGCCGAGGCCGCCGAACAGGCCGCCGTCCACCGCGCCGCCGAGGAACTCTCCCTGGCCGAGGCCCGGCTGAAGAGCGCCGACCTCGACGCGCGGGCCAAGCTGCGGCTCGCCGAGGGCATCCAGGCGGAGCGGGCCGCCGAGGGGCTGGCCGCCGTCCAGGTCCGGGAGAAGGAGGCCGAGGTCATCGAGAAGGCCGGCCGTGCGGAGGCCGAGGCCACCGAGGCGCGGCTGCGGGCCGAGGCCGAGGGCGCGCGGGCCCGTGCGCTGGCCGAGGCGGAGAGCATCGGCGGCAAGCTGAAGGCGGAGGCGGAGGGCCTGACCGCGAAGGCCGCGGCGATGGCCGCCCTCGACGAGGCGTCCCGCACCCACGAGGAGTACCGGCTGCGGCTGGAGGCGGAGAAGGAGATCCGCATGGCCGGGCTGGACGCCCAGCGGCAGATCGCCGAGGCCCAGGCCACCGTGCTCGCCACCGGTCTGGAGAACGCCGACATCGACATCGTCGGCGGGGAGTCCGTCTTCTTCGACCGGCTCATGTCCTCGATCTCGCTCGGCAAGTCCCTCGACGGCTTCGTCGGCAACTCCGAGACCGCGCAGGCCCTGGCGCGTCCCTGGCTGGACGGCTCGTCGAGCTTCACCGACGACCTCACCCGTGTCCTCGGGTCGGTGTCCACGGCCGACGTGCAGAACCTGACCGTCTCCGCGCTGCTGCTCCGGCTCGTGCGCGACGGGGGCCCGCACTCCGGGGGGCTTCGCCAACTGCTGGACAAGGCCGCCGAACTGGGCCTCGGTGACCTGCCCCTGTCGGCGGTCGCCGGTCCCGTCCTCTCCGGCGAGGGCACGGAACTCGCCCCGGCCCCCCACGCCAACGGCCACGGGGCGCCCGCCGGCGGGGGAGCGGGCTGACGGAGCTCCGGCGGGCCGGTGCGGGGACGCGGCCCCGGCCCGGCCGGGAGCGACGGTGGGCGGTACGGCGGCGGGCTGGTGCCCGCGCTCGTCCGCCCCCGCCCGGCGGGGGCCTTCACGGGGCGTGACGGCGCGTCGGCCCGGCCCCGGCGAGGCCCCCACCCCGGCCCCCGCGGCCGGCCCCCATGACTGACTGAGAGGTGTGCCATGACCACCGGTCTCGATGCCGGTACGTACGAGGTGCTGCGTGACCGGCTGGCCGCGCAGGCCGCCGAACTGGCCCGGCGGGCCGAGGCGCTCGACGCCCGGCGGGTCGAGGAGTTCGGGTCGCTGCGGCTCGGGCTCGCCGGCACCGAACGGCTGCACACCGCGCAGCCCGGCGTGCCCCGCGACACCGTGGCCGTCGCCGACACGCTCCTGCTCGGCCACAACACCACACCGGGCCGGGGCGCCGGCACCGCCGTCGGGGACGTCTTCACGCTGTACGACCGTGAACTGAACCCGCTCCCGGCGGACACCGTCCCCGGGCTGCTCGACGACCCCGCTTTCGTGCACGAGTTCACCGCCCTGCACCGCTACTACCGGCAGGCCCGCCTGCTGCGGCTGCGCCGCGTCGAGGACCGGCTGCTCGCCGTCTTCCAGACCGGCGAGAAGACCGACGACATCCGCGTCCTGCGCTGGGAGGTGACGGACGACGGCCGGGCCGCCTTCCTCGACGCCCGCGGCGAACGCGACCACGTCCTGCCGCCCGCCCACGACTTCCCCTGGACCGAGACCACCCGCGAGGACCACGTCCTCGGCCGGCACCCGCACGTCTCCGTGGGCGGCGGCCTCTTCGTCACCACCGTCGGCGGCAGCCTCACCGTCAAACGGGAGAACGACACCGAGACCCCGGACGGCATCCACAGCGAGCCGGTCGCCGAACCCCTCCAGTCGCTCGCCGACGCGGACATCGCCCACGCCCGGGTCGGCGCGCTGATCCTGCTGCGCGTACGCCCGTACAAGGAGGACGCCGACCGGTACCTGGTGCACAACACCCTGACCGGTACCGTGCTCCGCCTCGACGGCATCGGGCAGGCGTGCAGGCGGCTCCCCGAGGACCAGGGCATCGTCTTCCCCGGCGGCTACTGCCTCTCCGCCGGCCCGCACAAGCTCTTCGACTCCGTCGACACCGACGGGCTGGAGTTCGAGCGGGCGGTGCGCTCGCCCAACGGCGAGGACACGCTCTTCGCCTTCCACGCGCCGGCGAGCGGCCGGAGCCTGCTGCTGCCGTACAACATGCTCCGCAAGGAGATCGCCACCCCGCTCTCCTGCACGGCCTGGGCGCTCTTCGACGACGGCACCCTGGCGGTGCTCCGCTCCGGTGACGAACCGGCCCGCGTGCACACCCTCCAGCTCTGGGAGTCACCCTACCTCTCCGACACCCACGCCGCCGCCCTGCCCACCGGAAGCGGAGCGCTCGCCCGCGTCGGCAACGCCGACCTCGTCCGCGGCATCTCCGACTGCCTCTCCATCACCCGCGCCGTCACCGAGACCACCCCCACCAGCGAGGTGTACGAGGAGCTGGCCGCCTCCTGCGTGCGCCTCGCCGACTCCTGCCACTGGCTCGACGACGCGGAACTCGGCTCCCTGCACGAGCCGTTGGCCGAGGTACGGGCCACCGCCGAACAGGTGCTGGCCGAGTTCCGCACCGTGCAGGAGCTGACCCGGCACGCCGCCGAGCGGCTGGACGAGGCCGCCGAACGCCTCGACGCCGTGGTGCGCCGGCTGCGCGGCGAGAGTCCCCGCGACGCCGCCGCCTGGGTCGACGGACTGACCGAACTGCGGCGGGCGCAGGGACAGTTGCTCACCCTGAAGGACCTGCGCCACCTCGACGCCGAGCGGCTGGAGGAACTGGCCGAGGGCGCCGAGGCCGACCTCGCCTCCTTCGGCCGCCGGGCCGTCACCCACCTGGCCCGCGACGAGGCGTTCGCCGGACACCACGCCGACGTCGGGGAACTGCTCGACGCCGCCGGGGCCGTCACCACCGTCGCCGAGGCCGAGCCCGTCGCCGCCCGCCTGGAGGAACTGGGCGACCGGCTGCGCACGGTCACCGAGGTCGTCGCCGGCCTGGAATTCGGCGACGCCACCGTCCGCACCGCCGTACTGGAGCGCATCGCCACCGTCCTCGGCGGGGTCAACCGGGTCCGCGCCACCCTCGACAACCGGCGCCGCGAACTCCTCGACCACGAGGAACGAGCCGCTTTCACCGCCGAGTTCGCGCTGCTCGGCCAGTCCGTGACCGGCGCCCTCGCGGCGGCCGACAGCCCCGAGGAGTGCGACGGACAACTGGCCCGCGTCCTCGTCCAGGTGGAGAACCTGGAGTCGCGGTTCGGCGAGTTCGACGACTTCCTCGACCGGCTCGCCGACAAGCGCGACGAGGTGCAGGAGGCGTTCTCCGCCCGCAAGCAGACCCTCGCCGACGCGCGGGCCCGCCGCGCCGAACGCCTCGCCGACTCCGCCGCCCGCGTCCTCGCCACCGTGACCCGCCGGGCCGCCGCCCTGCCCGACGCGGACGCCGTCACCGCCTACTTCACCTCCGACCCGATGCCCGGCAAGGTCCGCCGCATCGCCGGGGACCTGCGCGCCGAGGGCGACACGGTCCGCGCCGAGGAGATCGACGGCCGCCTGGAGGCCGCCCGCCAGGAGGCGCTGCGCGCCCTGCGCGACCGCGCCGACCTGTACGCCGACGACGGCCGCGCCCTGCGGCTCGGGGACCACAGCTTCGCCGTCAACACCCAGCCGCTCGACCTGGGCCTGGTCCCGGACGGCGACGGCCTCGCCTTCGCGCTCGGCGGCACCGACTACCGCCGCCCGGTCACCGACCCCGGCTTCGCCGCCACCCGCCCCTACTGGGACCGGCCCCTGCCCTCCGAGTCACCCGAGGTCTACCGCGCCGAACACCTCGCCGCCCGGCTCCTGGACGAACACGGTCCGCGCGCCCTGGCCGCGGCCGACCTGCCCGACCTGGTCGCCCGGACCGCGCAGGCCGCGTACGACGAGGGGTACGAACGGGGCGTCCACGACCACGACGCCGTGCTGATCCTGCGCGCCCTGCTCGCCCTGTACGACGCCGCCGGACCGCTGCGCCACGAGCCCGCCGCACGCGCCGCCGCCCAGCTCTTCTGGGCCCACGGCACCACCCCGGGCCGGCGCGAGGAATGGACCCGGCGCGCACGCTCGCTGGAACGGGCCCGCGCCGCCTTCGGCCGGGCACCGGGCGCCGACGACCTGCGCGCCGAACTCGCCGAGGCCATCGGCGGCCCCGCCGCGACCGCCGCCGCCTCCTACCTCTTCGAGGAACTCACCGGCGGCCCCGAGGGGTTCGTGCTCGCCGCCGCCACCGGCGCCCTGCTCGACGCCTTCCGCGAGGCCGTGGACGCACCCGCCTACGACGAGGACCTGGCCGCGCTGCCCGACCCGGCGGCCCGCCACCAGCTCGTCGAGGCGTGGCTCACCGCCTACGCCGGCGCGGCCGGCACCGACCTCGACCCCGGCGACCTGGCCGAGGCGGTCGCCGCCGAACTCTGCCCGGACCTGCCCCGCTACCCCGGCGAGGCGCCGCTGACCACGACCGTCGAGGGACTGCTCGGCAGCCACCCGCGGCTGACCGGCCGCGCCCTCACCGTCCGGATCGACGAGTTCCTGGCCCGCACCCGGCGGTTTTGCACCCACGACGTGCCCGGACACCG
This sequence comes from Streptomyces sp. SCSIO 75703, assembly GCF_036607905.1. Lineage (NCBI taxonomy): Bacteria > Bacillati > Actinomycetota > Actinomycetes > Kitasatosporales > Streptomycetaceae > Streptomyces > Streptomyces sediminicola. The sequence continues at coordinate 1,317,697 of NZ_CP144555.1, read as the reverse complement.
CGCCTACCAGCGCCGCCGCACCGAACTGGTGGCCGCCGAGCGCGCCCGGCTGCGCCTGGACGAGCACCGGCCGCGGGTCATGTCCGCCTTCGTGCGCAGCCGCCTGATCGACGAGGTCTACCTGCCGCTGATCGGCGACAGCCTCGCCAAGCAGCTCGGCACCACCGGCACCTCCCGCCGCGCCGGCACCGGCGGCCTGCTGCTCCTCGTCTCCCCGCCCGGGTACGGCAAGACGACACTGATGGAGTACGTCGCCGACCGGCTCGGACTGCTGCTCGTGAAGATCGACGGCCCCGCCCTCGGCCGCGTCGTGACCTCGCTCGACCCGGCGGAGGCCCCGAACGCGACGGCCCGCCGCGAGGTCGAGAAGATCAACTTCGCGCTGGAGGCGGGCAACAACACGCTCCTGTACCTCGACGACATCCAGCACCTCTCGCCCGAACTGCTGCAGAAGTTCATCCCGCTGTGCGACGCCACCCGCCGGATCGAGGGCGTCCGCGACGGTGAGCCGCACAGCCACGACCTGCGTGGCAAGCGCTTCGCGGTGTGCATGGCCGGCAACCCCTACACCGAGTCCGGCACCCGCTTCCGGGTCCCCGACATGCTCGCCAACCGGGCCGACGTGTGGAACCTCGGCGACGTCCTCACCGGCAAGGAGGAGGCGTTCGCGCTGAGCTTCGTCGAGAACGCGCTCACCGCCAACCCGGTGCTCGCCCCGCTGGCCGGCCGCGACCGCGCCGACCTGGAACTGCTGATCCGGCTGGCCGGCGGCGACCCCGCGGCCCGGTCCGACCGGCTCACCCACCCGTACCCGCCGGCCGAACTGGAGGAGATCCTCGCGGTCCTGCGCCACCTGCTCGCCGCCCGGGAGACGGTCCTCGCGGTCAACGCGGCCTACCTCGCCTCCGCCGCCCGGACCGACGGCAGCCGCACCGAGCCGCCCTTCGGCCTCCAGGGCTCGTACCGCAACATGAACAAGATCGCCCAGCGTGTCCGGCCGGTCATGAACGCCGCCGAACTGTCCGCCGTCGTCGACGACCACTACGCCGCCGAGGCCCAGACCCTCACCGGCGGAGCCGAGGCCGGCCTGCTCAAACTGGCCGAACTGCGGCACGCCCTCAGCCCGGAGCGGGCCGCGCGCTGGGCCGAGGTCAAGGCCGCCTACGTCCGCGGCCAGGCCCTCGGCGGCGCCGACGAGGACCGGCTGACCCGGGCGGTCGCCGCGCTGACCCTGCTCGCCGACCGCATGGCCGCCGTCGAGCAGGCCATCGACCGCGCCGCCGACCCGCGCCGCCTGATGGCCCGCCCGGTCACGCCGGTGCCTCCGGTCCCGGTGTGCCCGGGGCCGGGGGAAGCGTGAGGCCCGGTCCGCGGCCTGCGGGCGCGGCTCAGTACGTCGGCGCCTTCAGCAGGTGGTCGCGGCGGTCCGCGATCTCCGGCCGGTAGACCTCGGCGTCCCACCGGTCGGGCGCGACGGGCAGCAGCGCGATCGACACGCTGCCGTCGTCGACGCCGAAGGCCTCCCGGAGGGCCTCCGTGATGCGGGCGGCGAGGCGGGCGCGGCGCTCGTCGTCGAGCGGGGCGGGGAAGTGCTTGACGGTCACGTGGGGCACGGTGCTGCTCCTTCTGGGGTGTCAGTCGAGTGAGTGGCGCAGGACATGGGCGAGTTCGTCGACCCCCGGGTCCCGCAGGAGCCCGTAGTGGTCGGTGTCCAGGCGGACGACGGTGGCCGGGCCGGCCACGAGGGCCGGGTCGCGTTCGACGAAGGACTCCTCGTCGCCGCGGGCCGCCAGGACGGTGACCGGGGCCGCGACGGGCCCCGGCGCCGGCGTCCAGCCGTACGTGCGGCAGGCGACGCGGACGACGCGGCGGACGGTGGCGGGGGCGAGGCCGGGGAAGTGGCGCAGCACGAACCGCGTGAAGCCCTCCTCGTCGGTGCCCTCGCGCAGACAGGCGTCGAGCAGGGGGCCGTCGGTGCGGCCGGCGAAGACGGAGTAGAGGACCGTGCGGAACGTCCGGTCGCCGAAGTCGGCCCCCGCGGCCGTCCAGGACGGCGGGCCCGGCAGCCTCGGTGACCCGGGCGCGAGGAGGACCAGGCGGTCCACCTCCTCGCCCGCCCGCTCCAGCAGGCGGGCGGCGGCGAAGGCGACCCGCGCGCCGAAGGAGTACCCCCACAGCGTGTACGGGCCCTCCGGCTGCACCCGGCGCAGGGCGCGCACGTCGGCCGCGGCCATCTCCTCCAGGCCGTCGTGGGGGATCTCGCCCTGGTTGAGGCCGTACGCCTGGACCCCGTACAGGGGGCGGGAGCCCGGGGCCTCGGCCAGCCGGGAGGCGAGCGGCCGCAGGTTCATGGCGTAGCCGCCGAGGCCCGGCCAGCACAGGACGGGCCGCTCCCCGGTGCCGCCCCGCCCCGGGGACGCGGCCCGGTGGCCCCGGGCGAGGGGCACCAGCCGGGGCGGCGGGGCCGTGTCGGCGATGCGTGCGGCCAGGCGCTCCACCGTGGGTGCGGTGAACAGCACCTGAAGCGGCAGGGAACAGCCGAACTCCCGGTTGATCCGGTGCACCAGGGACACCGCGACCAGGGAGTTGCCGCCGCACTCGAAGAAGTCGTCCCGGACGGAGACCGTGTCGCGGTGCAGGGCCGCCTGCCACAGCGCGCACAGGCGGGTCTCGGTGTGGGTGCGGGGCGGTACGACGGGCCGGGCGTCCTGGGCCACCGCGGTGTCCGCGAGTGCGGTGAGGGCCCGGACGTCCAGCTTGCCGTTGGCGGTGTGCGGGAGCCGCTCCAGGACCAGGAGCCGGTTCGGGACCATGAACTCCGGCAGCCGGGCGGCCAGGTCCTCCTTGACCAGCTCGGCCGGGCCCTTCATGTGGACGGTGTCCTCGGCCATGCCCTCGTGCGCGATCTGGTCGTCGCTCACCCGGCCGCCGACGCAGAAGTACAGGGGACCGGTGGGCAGGCCGAGACCTTCGAGCAGGCCGGTCATGCGACGGGCGGCGGGCAGGTCGCGGCCCGAGCGCGAGCTGTAGCCGGCCGGCATGAAGCCGAGGCCCGCCGTGTTGTGCTGGAGGTGCTGGAGGGCCCGGCCGAGGTTCACGTAGCCCGGTTCGTCCCCGGGGGTGTGGGCGGTGAAGGTGACGCCGAGGGACGCCCGCCGGTAGACCTGCTGGTTGATGGCGATGACGTGCCGTCTCAGCACCAGCTCGTCCGCGATCCGCTCCAGGCGCCCGGCGCGGTGGCGGTACTGGCCAGGGCGCAGCCCCGTCCCGCTGCCGGGGTGGATCTGGACGTGGACGTCCACGCGGTCGCGCCACTCGGGGCGGGCGCCGGGTTCCGCGGGGACCAGGGCGTAGGAGCCGAGGAAGGGGTCGTCGCCGGCGCCGCCGCACCGGTCGCGGGCCCGCGGGTCGTGGGGCAGCGTCCGCAGGCCCAGACCGTACGCGGGCAGGACCTCGTCGAAGAGGCCGAGCAGGTGACCGGCCTCGATCTCCAGGACCTCCTGGACGTTGGTCTTGTAGACCGGTTCGATGGCGGACCGGCGGCCCACGAGGTGGAAGGTGACGCCGGGTGCCGCGCCCGTGTCCCGGTCCGGGCGGACGAGGACCAGCCGGTGGCGCAGCGGGTGGTAGTAGTACAGGCCGGGGGCGAGGCCGGGCAGGCCGCCCGTGACCTCGGCGTGGAGCTGGGTGGCGTACAGCGATCCGGGAGACGCGTAGGCGTACTTGGGCAGCAGGCGTTCGGCGCTGGTGTGCGGGCCGAAGTTCCGTAGGATGGCGCCGAGTTCGGTGAGCGTGAGCCGGCCGGGCGGGCGCGGCGGGGCCGGTGGCACCTCGCGGGAGAGCGCGGCGAGGACGTCCCGCTCGGTGGGCGCCCCTCCCTCGTAGAAGCGGTAGGTCTTGCGGGCGAAGGCACGGCGGCGCTGTGCGGGTGTGGCCTCGGCGCCGGGCAGGGCCACGGACCGGGCCCCTTCGAGGTCGTCGCGGACGCCGGGCGCCGCCAGTTGTGCCCGGACCTGGAGCCGGGAGTCCTTCGAGAGGTGGTGCTCGCCGAAGGTGCCCTGGTCCATGAGCGCGGCCTCGCGCGGGCTGAGTTCGAGGCAGGCGACGAGGTGCCGGAATCCGGTGCGGGGGTCGTCGCGGACCAGGACGGCCGCGTTCTTGACCCAGGTGTGTGCCTCGATCGCCAGGCGTATCTCGTCCAGTTCGATGCGGTGGCCGCGCAGTTTGACCTGGTTGTCGGCGCGGCCCGTGAACTGCAGGGTGCCGTCGGTGTTCCAGTGGGCCAGGTCGCCGGTGCGGTAGAGCCGGTCGTGCGGCGCGGGGTGCGGCGAGGGGACGAAGCGCTCCGCCGTCGCGTCCGGGCGGTGCAGGTAGCCGCGGGCCAACTGTACGCCGCTGATGTGCAGTTCCCCGGTCTCGCCAGGCGGGACCGGGCGGCCCCGGTCGTCCAGGACGTGGTGGCGCAGGCCCGGTACGGGGCGGCCGATGGGCACCGACCGCGGGCCGTCCGGGAGGGAGAGGGCAGCGGGGTCGACGGTGTGCGCGCAGGTGTTGATGGTGCATTCGGTGGGTCCGTAGAGGTTGACCAGGGTGCAGTGCGGCAGGGTCCGGGCGCAGTGCAGGGCCAGTTTCCGGGACAGGCTCTCGCCGCCGCTGAACATCTGCCGCAGAGAAGTGCAGCGGCGCACGTCCGGGTGGTCGAGCAGGGCGGCGAGAAGAGTCGGGACGCATTGCAGCGTGGTCACCGAGTGCGTCACGATCTCGTCGATGACGCGGCCCGGGTCGCGGTGCGCGCCGGCCGGGGCCAGTACTGTTCCGGCGCCGCACGCGGGGGCCAGGAATTCCCATTGCGCCGCGTCGAAACTGAGGGGGGTCTTCTGCAGGACGACTTTCCCGGGGCCGATGCCGAACGCGCTCTTCAGCCACCTCATCTGATGGACGACGGCGCGGTGCTCGATCATCACGCCCTTGGGGCTTCCGGTGCTTCCCGAGGTGTAGATGACATAGGCCAGGCCGTCCGGATCCGGTGGCGGAAGCGGAATGTTCCGCGTGTTCTCGTCGAGGTTCTTCCGGAATTCCTCCGCATCCTTTTCCGTGACGAGGCGGACCCCGTTTCCCGCGAGTTCCCGGGCCCGGTCGAGCAGTTTCTCCTCGGTGTGCAGGACGGTGATTCCGGAATCCTCGATCATGGTGCGTACGCGGTCGTCCGGATAATCCGGTGACAGGGGCAGATAGGCGCCGCCCGAGCGCAGGACACCCCAGACCCCGATCGCCTGCCGTAGCCCCGCACCGGTGAACAGGCCGACGCAGGTGTCCTTGCCGACCCCGAGAGTGCGCAGGTGGAGCGCCTGGTAGTGGGCCGCCTCGGCCAGTTCGCGGAACGTCAGGGTGTCGTCGCCGTGGACGACCGCGACGGCGTCGGGCCGGGTCCGCACCTGGATGCCGAGCAGTCCGGTCAGATCGCCGACGCCGGCGGATTCCGCGCTTCCGGCCGATTCGGTTCCGGTTCTCCCGGTGTGGTTCACCGTATTCATTTCTCCCCCATCCGGTGCCGTTTCGCCGCCTCGGGCGAAAGAAACTATGGGTTCGGACCGCAGATCTTGGCAAGGGCCGGTTCCCGGTGTGCCCGCCACGACGGAATGGGGCCTATGTCCCGGTTCGGGTGTTATGTATCCCCGCACTGTGTGCAGTGCGGGGACCCGAGCTATCGAACGGGTGGCCACCGCACCCCGCGGACCTGCACAATTCACTGCGTCAATGGGGGAGGGCATTCTCATGCAACAGAATTCACATTCCGAAGCAACCATCGAAGACCTGCGCGCGGAACTCGACGCGATCGACAGGCAATTCCTCGAAACCCTGCGTTCCCGCATCGAGAAGTGCGTCGAGATCGGCCACTTCAAGCGTGAGCACGGCGTGCCGATGATGCAGCCGCAGCGCATCGGCGTCGTGCAGGAGAGGGCCGCGCGCTACGGCGCGGAGCACGGCATCAGCCAGGAGTTCCTGCGCGCCCTCTACGACCTGGTCATCGCCGAGACGTGCCGCGTCGAGGACGTCGTGATCGCGGGGCGCCCGGCATGAGAACACTGCTCATAGACAACTACGACTCGTTCACCTACAACCTCTACCAGCTTCTCGGCGAGGTGAACGGCCTGCCGCCGGTCGTCGTCAGGAACGGCGCCGACTGGGACACACTGGACCTCACCGCGTACGACGCGATCGTCGTCTCGCCGGGCCCCGGACACCCGGGCCGGGAACGGGACTTCGGCATCAGCGCCCGCGCCGTCCTGGAGAGCGGTCTGCCGGTGCTCGGCGTGTGCCTCGGCCACCAGGGCATCGCGCACCTGTTCGGCGGCGAGGTGGGGCTCGCCCCGCAGCCCATGCACGGCCGTGTCTCCGCCGTGCGCCACACCGGCGTCGACGTCTTCAAGGACCTGCCGAGCCCCTACGACGTCGTGCGCTACCACTCCCTGGCCGCGACCCGGCTCCCCGACGAACTGGAGGCCATCGCCTGGACCGAGGACGGCGTGGTCATGGGCGTGCGGCACACCTCGCTGCCGGTGTGGGGCGTCCAGTTCCACCCGGAGTCCATCAGCAGCGAGTACGGCCGCGAACTCCTCGCCAACTTCCGTGACCTGGCGCTGGCCCACGCGGGGGCGAAGGACGGCCGCCGGCCTCGCGCCTACACCGTGCACGTGCGCACCGTGGCGGTGGAACCCGACACCGAGGCCGCCTACCGGGAGCTGTTCGCCGCCGGGGAGCACGGGTTCTGGCTGGACAGCGGTGCCGTCATCGACGGCCTGTCCCGCTTCTCCTTCCTGGGCGACGGCGGCGGTCCGCTCGCCGAGTACGTCGACTACCGGGTCTCCGACGGCTTCGTCACCGTGCGCTCCGGCGGCACGGAGGAGATCGTCGAACAGAACTTCTTCGAGTACCTCGACGAGCAGCTCGCCCTGCGCCGGGTGCCCGTACCACCGGGCCTGCCCTTCGAGTTCAACCTCGGCTACGTCGGCTACCTCGGCTACGAACTGAAGGCCGAGGCCGGCGCGCAGGCCGTGCACAAGGCCGAGACCCCCGACGCCGCCCTGCTCTTCGCGGACCGGATGCTCGCCGTCGACCACGCCGAGGGCGTCAGCCACCTGCTCGCGCTCTCCCTCGACGGCGACACCGCGGAGGCCGGGCGCTGGCTCGACGAGACGGAACGGCGCCTGCGCGCCCTGCCCGCGGCGAGCGGCGCGACACGGGATGGGGACGCGCCGGCCGCGCTGTGCGGGGGCATGACCGCGCCCGAGGCCGTGCCCGTGACCCACCCGCGGCACGACGAGGAGGCGTACCTCGCGCGGATCGCCGAGAGCCTGGAGGAGATCCGGCAGGGCGAGACGTACGAGGTGTGCCTGACCAACACGGTCACCATGGACGTCGCGATCGACCCGCTGACCACGTACGCCGAACTGCGCAGGATCAGCCCCGTCCCCTACGGCGCGCTGCTCGACTACCCCGGGATCGCGGTGCTCAGCGCCTCCCCCGAGCGGTTCCTGACCATAGGCACCGACCGGGTCGCCGAGTCCCGGCCGATCAAGGGCACCCGCCCGCGTGGCGCCACGCCCGAGGAGGACGAGGCGCTGCGGCGGGACCTGCTCGGGCGGGAGAAGGACCGCGCCGAGAACCTGATGATCGTGGACCTGATCCGCAACGACCTCAACGTGGTGTCCGAGGTCGGGTCGGTGCACGTGCCACGGCTGTTCCACGTGGAGACGTACGCGCCCGTGCACCAGTTGGTGTCCACCATCCGCGGCACCCTGCGCCACGGCGAGTCGGCGGTCTCCTGCGTCCGCGCCGCCTTCCCCGGCGGATCGATGACCGGGGCGCCCAAGCTGCGCACGATGGAGATCATCGACCGGCTCGAAGAGGGCCCGCGCGGCGTCTACTCGGGGGCGCTCGGCTGGTTCGCCCTGAGCGGCGCCGCCGACCTGAGCATCGTGATCCGCACGCTGGTCGCCACCGAGGACCGGGTCGACTTCGGCGTCGGCGGCGCGATCGTCTCCCTGTCCGACCCCGCCGAGGAGTTCGAGGAGACCGTCGTCAAGTCGCGGGCCATGGTGACGGCGGTGCTGCGCACGGCCCTCGACCGCAACGCGGCGCCGGAGCGCTCGCGGAGCACGTCGTGATCAGGCGGGCGGCGGTCGTCGGCGGGGCCGGCGCGGTCGGACGCCTCCTCACCGGGCGGCTGCTCGCCTCCGGCGCCGAGGTGACCGTGATCGACACCGCCGCGTCCCACGACGCCCCCGGCGCGCGGTACGTACGCGGCGACATCACCGCACCCGGCTTCCGGGTCGGCGCCGAGGTGGGCCACGCCGACCTCGTCGTCCTCGCCCTGCCGGAGACGGCGGCCCTGGCCGCGGTGCCGGAGGTGGCGCGCGAACTGCGCCCCGACGCCGTGCTCGTGGACACCCTGTCCGTCAAGCAGCCGATCACGCGCGCCGTCCGTGACGCGGCGCCCGGCGTCCAGGCCGTCGGCCTCAACCCCATGTTCGCGCCCTCGCTCGGCTTCGAGGGCCGCCCGGTCGCGGCCGTCGTCGGCCACGACGGGCCGCGCGCCGGGGAGGTGCTGCGCCTCGTGGAGGAGTGGGGCGCGCGGATCGTGCGCGTCGGCGCGCGGGAGCACGACAGGATCGCCGCGGCCGTGCAGGCGCTGCCCCACGCCGCGGTCCTCGGCTTCGGACTCGCCCTGCGCGCCCTCGACGTGCCCGTCGCGGACGTGGCCGCCCTCGCGCCGCCGCCCGCCAACACCCTGCTCGCCCTGCTCGCCCGGATCACCTCCGGTTCCCCGGAGGTGTACGGGGACGTGCAGGGGGCCAACCCCGAGGCGGCAGCGGCCCGTTCGGCCCTCGACGAGGCGCTGCGGCGGCTCGCGGAGGCCACCGGCGACGCCGCCGCGTTCACCGCGCTGCTGGCCGACGCCCGCGCCGCACTCGGAACCGGCCTCGACCACCACCGGGACACCTGCGCCCGTCTCTTCCAGCACGTCTGAGGCGCGCCCGCGCCTCCCGCACACCCCGGAGCCCGCACGGCACTTCGGCCCGCCCGGCACACGACCCGGGCCCGCCCGGCCGGGCCCCGCACCCCTTCGCATCGACGTCCGAACCGGAACACCGAAAAGGTGCCTCATGACCACATTCGCCCCGACCGTCCTCACGCCGGAGCAGCGCGCGGCCGTGGCCGCCGACAGCTCGATCGGCGGCGGCAACCTGCTGCGCAAGGCCCTCGCCGTGAACCCGCGCCCGGACGTGCCGTTCATCCACGCCACGCGCCCCATCGCCACCCCGGACGGCGGGTCCGCGCAGGACTTCAGCCTCGCCGAGTTCGACGCGCTCGCCCAGAGCTGGTCGGCCTGGTACCGGGAGCAGGGCGTGCGGCCCCGGGACCGCGTCGCCGTCTGGTTCGAGGACTCCATCGCCTACTCCCTGCACTTCTACGCCCTCGCCCAGATCGGCGCGGTCGCCCTGCTCGTCAACTCCAACGCCTCGCGGGCCATCGCGGTCTCCCTGATCGAGCAGACGACACCGGTCGGCCTCTACGCCGACCAGGACCGCGTCGACCTGCTCGGCCCCGCCGCCCGGGAACTGCCGAGCCTGCAGTGGATCCGGTCCGCCGCCGAGCTGCCGGCGCCGCCCGCGGCGACCCTGCCCGAGGACGCGTACTGGAACCACCACGACGACGACCCGGTCGCCCTCCTGCACTCCTCCGGGACCACCGGCCGGCCCAAGCCCACCATCCACACCCACAAGTCGATCGTCTCGGGACCGAAGTTCCGCCTGGTCGACCACGAGGAGCAGCCGGGCGCCCTCATGATGACCGCGCTGCCCCAGTCGCACCTGGGCTGCGTCGCGTACACCGTGTACGCGGTCCTCGGCGGCACCCCGATCGTCGCGCTCAGCGACCGCAGCGGCGGCGAACTCGCCGCGGCCGTCGGGCGGTACCGGCCCACCTCCGTGATGTCGTTCGCGCACGGCTACGCCGAGCTGGCCGCCATCGACCCGGAGCCGGGCTCGCTCGACTCCGTCGACGCGTGGGTGTCCATCGGCGACGCCGTGCACCAGGCGCACATCACCAAGGTCCTGTCGATGCGCGGCGAGGGCCTGGCGCCCGCCCTCTTCTTCGACCGGCTCGGCACCACCGAACTCGGCTGGGGCGTCCTGCTGAAGGTCCGCACCCTGGACACCGAGCGCAACGACCGCTGCGCCGGCAAGCCGGTCGGCGTCGCCGAGGTCACCATCCTGCGCACGGACGGCAGCGAGGCCGACGACAACGAGGTCGGCCACCTCGCCGCCAAGGGGCCCGCCATCACCCCCGGCTACTGGGCCGACTCCGACACCACCTACCGCTTCAAGCTGGGCGGTTACTGGCTGCCAGGCGATATGGCATACCGTGACGAGCATGGCGACTTCTTCCTCGTCGACCGCGCCGCCGACGCCATCGAGACCGAACACGGCACCGGCTATTCGGTGTTCATGGAGGAGGTCGTCCTCAACGACGTGCCCGACACCGGCGACGTCGCGGTGATCGCGGGCCGCAAGGCCGGGCGGGTCGTCCCGGTCGCCGTGGTCACCGCCGCCGGCGCCGACCCGGACAAGCTGCTCCTCCAGGCCAACGAGGCGCTGCGGGCCGCCGGCCACCCGCCGCTCGGCCTGCTGGAGATCGCGCGGAGCGAGGCCGACTTCCCGGTCGGCGTCACCGGCAAGGTCCTCAAGCGGCAGCTTCGGGACAAGTACGCGGACCTGACCGCCTACCTCGCCGCCGCCGACGGCAAGGTCCTCGCCGCCACCGCCGAGGTGACCGCGTGACCGAGACCCGCGTCCCGAAGGTCGACTTCTACTTCGACCCGGCCTGCCCCTTCGCCTGGATCACCTCCCGCTGGATCACGGAGGTCGCCCGGCTGCGCGAACTCGACCTGCGCTTCCGGCTGATGAGCCTGTACGTGCTCAACGAGGGCCGCGAGCTGCCGGACTGGTACCGCACCCTCGTCGACAACTCCCTCGCGCTGAACCGGATCTGCACGGCCGCCGCCCAGGAACTCGGCGAGGAGGTCCTGGCCGGCCTCTACACCGAACTCGGCACCCGCATCCACAACGGCGGCGACAAGGACTACCGGGCCGTCGCCGCCCGGGCCGTCGCCGCCCTCGGGCTGCCGGCGTCGCTGCTCGACGCCGCGGACGACGACGCGTACGACGAGTCCCTGCGCAAGAGCCACCACGAGGGCATGGACCCGGTCGGCGAGGACGTGGGCACCCCCACGATCCACATCGACGGCGTGGCCTTCTTCGGCCCCGTCCTGAACTCGATCCCCCGCGGCGAGGAGGCGGCGAGACTCTTCGACGCGGCGCGCACGCTGGCGGGCCACCCCGACTTCTTCGAGCTGAAGAGGACGCGTACGGGGTCGCTCCGCTTCGACTGAGGCCCGGCCGAGTCCGGGCCGGGGCGCCGGGGGCGGCGCGGCGCCGCGCCGCCCCCGGCACCCGCCGCTCACGACCCCACCGGCACCCGTACCGACAGAGGAAGACGTGACCACCAACGAGCCGAATCCCCAGACCGTGCAACCGGACGCCTTCGTCCTCACCGGATCCTTCCTGGTCGTGTGCCGCGCGCCCCTGTACCTGGAGGAACTGGCCCGGCGCGGGCTGAGGATCCTGCTCGTCACGCCGTCCGCGTGGCGGACCGAGGCCCTCGCCGCGTCCCGGGACCCGGCCCACCCGGCCGCCCTCGTCGACGAGTTCGCCTTCGTCGACGGCGACGTCGCCCGCGACAACTCCTACCTGCCCGGCGTACTCACCGCGGCGCGGCGCTGGCGGGAGACGTACCGGATCGTGGGCGCCTACGCCGTCGGCGAGACCCAGGTGGAGCCGACCGGGCTGCTCGCCGACGCCCTCGGCGTCCCCACGCCGGGGCTGCGCGCCACCCGGGCCTGCCGCAACAAGTACCTGCAGCGCTGGTACCTGCCCGAGTTCGCCCCCGTGTCCCTGACCGTGCCGCCGCAGGAGCGGGCCCTGCTCGACACGGAGGCGGTGCCGTACCCGGCCGTCGTCAAGCCCGCCGCCCGGCACTCCAGTTCGGGTGTGCGGACCGTGGCGGACGCCGACGCGCTGCGGTCGCTGCTCGACACCTACCCGGACCACGAGACCGTCCTCGTCGAGGAGAAGGTCGCCGGGCAGGAGTACTCGGTGGAGTCCCTGGTGCAGGACGGGCGCGTCCTGTTCGCCTCCGCGACCCGCAAGGACACCACCGACTCCCACGCCCGCACCTTCGTCGAGCTGTCCCACACCGTGCCCAACGACCGGCCCGCCCACGACGCGGTGCTGCTCGACGCCAACGCGCGCACACTCGCCGCGCTCGGCTTCCGGGACGGCGTGGCCCACGCGGAGTGGCGCATCGACGCGGGGGGACGGCCGTACCTCATGGAGGCCGCGGCCCGCACGCCGGGCGACGGGCTGTGCGTGCTGTACGAACTGGCCACCGGGGCCCCGCTGGAGCCCGAGATCGTCCGCATCGCCCTCGGCGAGCCCGCCTCCTACCCGGCACCGGCCCGGGTCGCCCGGCAGGTCTACCTGGAACACCCGCCCGGCGTGCTGCGCGACGTCACCGTGGACGGCTTCGGCACCGAGCCCGTCTGGGTCGGCGACGGCGGCCTGTGGCCCCGGATCGCGCCCGGGGCCGCCGGCGAGGCGCCCGCCCTGCGCGCCGTCCTCGTGCACAAGGACCGGGGCGCCCGCCTGACCGAACTGAGCGACTCCGAGGACCGCGCCGTGTCCTTCTTCATCGACGCGCCGACCGTCGCCGAACTCGACGCCCTGGAGGAGCGGGTGCGCGCCGCGATCACCCTCGACGTCGAACCCGCGGCGCCGCCCGGCGTCACGCACGTCCTCGTCGGCTACAGCCCGGTCATGCTCGCGAAGCTGGACACCCGCCTGCCCGCCGGGTCGGTCCTCGTCCTGGAGGAGCCCGCCGTCATCGCGGCACGCGGCCTCGCGGGCCTGCCCGAGCGGCACCCGTCCGTGGCCGCGCTCGTCCCCGCGCCGACCCAGGACGAGGCGCACCCCGAGCGGATCGCGGACACCGTGCCGCGCCCCGAGCGGGTGCGCGCGGTCGTCCCGGTCGTCGAGTACGCGGTCGTCACGGCGGCGGCGCTCGCCGAGGCGTGGGGCCTGCCCGGCGCGGGCCCCGACGCCGCCCGGATCCTGCGCGACAAGGGCCGGCTGCGCGCCGCGCTCGACGGGTCCGGGGTCGCGCAGCCCGCGTGGGCGGTGGTCGACACCGCCGCCGACGTGGCCGCGTTCCGGGACGCGCGGGGCGGCGAGGCCGTGCTCAAGCCCGCCAACCGCCAGGCCAGCCTGGGCGTCCAACTGCTCGGCCCGGCCGACGACGTGGCCGCGGCCTGGCGCCACACCACCGCCGCCGACGAACCCACACTGCGCGCCGCCTACCCGGACGCCGCCCGCTTCCTGGCCGAACAGCGGCTGCGGGGAGCCGAGTTCAGCGTCGAAGCCCTCGTCCACGAGGGCGGGATCGGCTTCGTCAACATCACCGCCAAGCGGGTCCAGGACTCGCGGTACCCGGTCGAGACGGGCCACACGGTGCCCGCCGACCTGCCCGCGAGCACGGCCGACGCGCTGCGCGACGGCCTGGCCCGCATCGTGAAGACCGTGGGTTTCCGCACCGGCGTCCTGCACTCCGAGTGGATGCTCGCCGGCGACGGACGGCCGTACCTGATCGAGTGCGCGGGCCGGCTGCCCGGCGGCGCCATCACCGTGCTGATCGACCTCGCCCACGACACCGACATCCTGGCCGGTCTGCTGAAGGTCCTGGAGGGCCGCGGCCCCGCCGACCCGCTGCCCGTGCGGCGCGGCGCCGCCGTGCGCTTCCTGACCGCGCCGGCCGGCCGCGTCGACGGGATCGACGGCGCCGAGGAGGCACGGGCCGCCGAGGGCGTGCGGGAGCTGCACCTGGCCGTGGAAGCGGGCGCCACCCTCGGCCCGGTCACCAGTTCCTGGGAGCGGGCCGGGTTCGTCGTCGCCACCGGACGGGACGGAGCCGAGGCCGCCCGCCGCGCCGAGCGGGCGCGGGATCTGATCACGGTGCGCACGACGGGCGCGGAGGGGGAGCGCTGATGCGGCTGCCGACCTGGCGCGACTACGTCCCGGCCACCTCCGGCGGCCGCACCTTCACGGTGATCTCGCTCGTCAACGCCATCGGCACGGGCCTGTACCTGGCCGCGTCCGCGGTGTTCTTCGTGCGCGCGGTCGGCCTCACGGCGGCGGAGGTCGGCACCGGCCTCGCGATCTCCGGCGCGGTCGGTTTCCTGGCCACGGTGCCGATCGGCGCGGCCGGCGACCACTTCGGCGCCCGGCGCACGCTCGTCGCGCTGCAACTGTGGCGGGCGGGCGGGTTCGTGGCGCTCTGCTTCGTGCACGACGTCGTCGGCTTCACCCTCGTCTCGTGCGCGCTCGCCACGGCCGAGGCGGCGACCCAGCCGATGACGCAGGCGGTGGCGTCGGCCACCGTCGCGGGCAGCGACCGCACGCGGACCATGGCCATCATCCGCACGGTCCGCAACGCGGGCTTCTCGCTCGGCGCCCTGCTCGCGGCACCGCTGCTCGCCGCCGACGGCGTGTGGACGTACCGGGCGATCGTCCTCGGCACCGCGACCGCGTTCCTCGCCTCGGCCCTGATGCTGGCGCGGCTGCGCATCCCCGGCGCCGACCGACCGCAGGCCAAGGTGGCCCCGCTGACCGCCGTACGCCGCTTCCGCGACTGGCGCTACGGGCTGCTGACCGTCCTCAACGGCGCGCTCAACCTGCACGTGACGATCCTCTCCGTGGGCCTGCCGCTGTGGGCGCTCGCGGCCACCGAGATGCCGGCCGGGCTGCTGCCGGGCCTCGTCCTGATCAACACCGTGCTGTCGATCGTGCTGCAGGTCCCGGTCGCCAAGGCCGCCGAACGCGAGGGCGGCGCGGTCCGCGCGCTGCGGCTGGCCGGGATCGCGATGGTCCTGTGCTGCCTCGCGCTCGCCGCCGCGAGCGGACCCTCGGCCGCCTGGGCCGCGGGCGCGCTGCTCGTCCTCGGCTGCGTGCTGCTCACGTTCGGCGAGATGTGGCAGGCGACCGGCGGCTGGGACCTGAGCTACAACTACGCGCCCGAGGACCGCAAGGGCATCTACCTCGCCGTGTTCAGCCTCGGCGGAACCGGGCAGCGCATCGTCGGGCCGGTCCTCGTCACGGCCGTGGTGACCGCGGCGGGGCCCGCCGGATGGTTCGGGCTCGCGGCGGTGTTCGCCGTGGCGGCCCTCCTCGTCGGTCCCGTGACGCGGCTGCTCGGCCCCGTCGGCCCCGTCACGCCTGCCGAGGCCACGGGCGCGACCGACCCCGCCGAGGCCACGGGCGCCGCCGACGCCACCGAGCCCGCCGCGCCTCCCGTGGAGGCCGCCGCGCCCGCCGCGCCGGCGCAGGACGCCGGCCCCGCCCCGGTGCCCGACGCCGGCACCGTACCCGTCGAATCCACCGAAGGAGGCACCCGATGACGACCGCGACGCCGGGCCCCGAAGGCCCGTACGACACCAGGGAACTGCTGCTCGTCGGCGTCGGCGTGATGGGCCGCCCCTACCTGGAGGCCGCCGCCCGGCTCGGCCTGCGCGTGCGGGCCGTCGAGTCGGCCGCCGCCTGGGACGGCCGCCCGCTCCACCTGGCCGAACGCTTCCACCGGGTGGACGGCGCCCACGACGAGTCCTGGGTGCGCGCCGTCACCGAGGCCGCCGCCGAGGGCCCGCCCGACGGCCTGATCGCCTTCGCCGAGCCGCACGTCCTCGCCGGCGCGCTCGCGCAGGAGCGGCACGGACTGCGCGGCCCCTCGCTGCACGCGGCCGTCGTCTCCCGCAACAAGGCGCTGCAACGGGCCACGTTCGCCGCCCACGGCGTCCCCCAACCCGGCCACGTGCACGTCGGCTCGGTCGCGGACGCCCGTCAGTGGATGCTCGGCCGGCTGCCGGTCGTCGTCAAACCGCTCACCCTCGCCGGCAGCCGGGGCGTCGAGCTGGTGAGTGACGCGGCGGCCGTCGACGAGGTGATCGCCCGGCGCGCCGCCGAGGGCGGGGTCCTGGTCGAGGAGGCCGTCGAGGGCCCCGAGTACAGCTGGGACGCGCTGCTGCGGGACGGCGAGGTGCTGTTCTCGAACGTCACCGCGAAGGAGACCACGCCGCCGCCGCGCTTCGTCGAACTGGCCCACCGCTGCGGACACCGCTTCGAGGGCGAACTCGCCGCACAGGTCGAGGACTTGACCACCCGTGTGTGCGCGGCCGCCGGGATGCGCACCGGACTCGTGCACCTGGAGTTCAAGGTGGGCGCGAGCGGCCCCGTCCTCATCGAGATCGCCGTCCGCACGCCCGGCGACTACCTGCCGGACGCGATCGGCCGCACGTACGGCTTCGACCTGTACGAGGCCATGGTGCGCCTCGCCACCGGCCTGCCCCTCGCCCCCCTGCCGCGGCGGCCGGTGTCGTACGCGGCCACGGTGTTCCCGACCGCGGAGCCCGGCACGATCCGGGAGATCACCGGCACCGAGGAGGTCCTCGCGCACCCCGCCGTGGTGCGGGTCAGGCTCCGCAAGGGTCCCGGGGACACGGTGCTGCCGCTCACCTCGTCCGGCCGGCGGCTGGGCCACGTCCTGGTCGACGCGGCCACGCCGGGCGAGCGCGAGGACGCCCTGAAGTTCGTGCGGGAGACCCTGCGCGTCCACGTCGACCCCGCCGGCCGCGGCGCGGCGAACTGAGACGGGGAGGACGCAGCCATGGTGAACCAGGTACGCACCCGCCCCTTCGCCACGTCCGTGGAGGACCTCGTCGGCGACACCCCCCTGCTCCGGCTCACCCTCGACGGGCTGCCCGCGACGGCCCGGGTCCTCGCCAAGCTGGAGTCCGCCAACCCGCTGTCCAGCATCAAGGACCGGGTCGCCCTGTTCATGCTGCGTGCCGCGCAGGAGTCCGGCGCGCTCGCGCCCGGCGCCACGGTCATCGAGTCGACCTCGGGCAACACCGGGATCGCCCTCGCCGCGCTCGCCGCCGCCGACGGCCACCCGTGCCGGATCGTGCTGCCCGACAACGCCTCGCGCGAGCGCGTCCTCAC
Source organism: Streptomyces sp. SCSIO 75703 (assembly GCF_036607905.1). Taxonomy (NCBI): domain Bacteria; kingdom Bacillati; phylum Actinomycetota; class Actinomycetes; order Kitasatosporales; family Streptomycetaceae; genus Streptomyces; species Streptomyces sediminicola. Next base: position 1,300,529 of record NZ_CP144555.1, on the reverse strand, counting down.
CCTGCGGATGCTCGGCGCCGAGGTGGAGTTCACCGACCACGCGCTGGGCTTCGCGGGCTGCGTCGAGCGCGCCGGGCAACTGCACGCCGGGACGCCGGGGTCCTGGTACGCGCGCCAGCACGAGAACCCCGACAACGTCCGCGCCCACTACGAGACGACCGGCCCCGAGATCTGGCACGGTGCCGGCGGCCGGGTGGACCACCTGGTGTGCGGGGTCGGCACCGGCGGCACCCTGACCGGCTGCGCCCGCTACCTGCGCGAGCGGAACCCGGACCTGACCGTCGTCGCCGTGGAACCCGCGGGCTCCCCGCTCCTGTCCGGCGGCGAGCCGGGTCCGCACCGCATCCCCGGCCTCAACGGCGGCTTCATCAGCCCCGTCACCGACGTGGACCTCGTCGACGAGGTGATCGTCGTCGGCGACGAGGACGCCGCCGCCACCACCCGCGCCCTCGCCGCCCGCACCGGGCTCCTCGTCGGGATCTCCTCGGGCGCGGCGGCGTACGGCTGCCTCGAACTCGCCCGCCGGCACGACCTGACGGACGCGGTCGTGGCGACCGTGTTCCCCGACAGCGGCGAGCGCTACCTGAGCTGGTGGCCGGGGACGGAGCCCTCCGGTGAGCGCTGACGCCTCCCGCGAGGGACTGCTGCGACGCGCCCGCCAGGTCCTCGACGTGGTCGTGGCCCGCGACCCCTCCACCCGTTCCCGGCGCGAGGCCCTGCTGCACCCGACCGTGACCGCCCTGCTCGGCCACCGGGTGGCCCGCCGGCTGTACGGGCGCGGCCACTTCGCCACCGCCCGCCTGGTCTCCGTACTGGCGAAGGGCCTCACGGGCGGCATCGAGATCCACCCCGGGGCCCGGATCGGGCGGCGCTTCTTCGTCGACCACGGCGCCGGCGTCGTGATCGGCGAGACGGCGGTCATCGGTGACGACGTGTCGCTCTTCCACCAGGTGACACTGGGGTCGCGCGGATGGTGGCACGACAGGGAGCAGGGGCTCGCGGACGGCCGGCGCCGGCATCCACGCCTCGGCAACGGGGTGACGGTCGGGGCCGGGGCGACGCTGCTCGGACCGATCACCGTGGGGGACGACGCGCTGATCGGGGCGATGGCGCTCGTCACGGCCGACGTGCCGAAGGGCGGCAAGGTCCGGGCCGCCGTCCCCGGGGCCGCGCCCTGACCGCGGCGGGCGCCGGGGACGGCGGCCCGCGCCTTTTGTGCCGCTAACGGATACCCCCGGTCCCCGCACTGCCACGACCCGAACCCTCGCGCCCATGGCCCCGCCGCCCTCGCGCGGGACACAGTTTCCGCGGACGCAGGCGGCAGAGAGGGACCGAGATGAACCCCGAGCGCACCCTGGTGCTCGTCGGCGGTACCGACGACACCGTGCGAAAGGCACGCGACCTCGGGCTGAGCGTGCTGCTGCTCCAGCACCCCACCAAGGTGAGCGAGGAGCAACGCCGCTGCGCGAGTGCCGTCGAGGTCCTCGACTACACGGACTGGACGCTGGTCGAGCCAATCGTGCGGGCCTGGCACGACAGCCCCGGGTTCACCGCGGCCACGTCGCTGACCGAACCGGGACTGGAGAACGCCGGGCGGATCAACGACGCGCTGGGACTGGGCGGCACCGGACACGAGGTCACGCGCCGGTTCCGGGACAAGGCCGTGATGCGGCGCCACCTGGCCGCGCACGATCCGGCGCGGGCCGTACGGGCCCGGCCCCTGCGCCGCCGCGAGGACCTGGACGCCTTCGGGGCGGCGTACGGCTTCCCCTTCGTCGTCAAGCCCGCCGACGCCACCGCGAGCATCGGCGTCCGGCGCGTCGGGGGACCGGATGCCGTCGGCCGGGTCTGGGACGAGGTGGACGCGCTCGCCGGCACCCGGACCGACCGGGTCTCCTCGCTCTTCGTGCTGCGGGACTTCCTGATGGAGGAGTACCTGGACGGGCCCGAGTTCAGCGTCGAGTCGTTCAGCTTCGCGGGCCGCCACGTCGTCGTCGCGGTCACCGAGAAGTTCACCGCGGAGGACCACTTCGCCGAACTGGGCCACGCCGTGCCGGCCCGGCTGTCCGCCCCGGACGAGGAGGCGCTGCGGGAGGCGGTGCGCGGCTTCCTCGACGTGATGGGGATGCGCGACGGCGTGTGCCACACCGAGGTGCGCCTGACCCGCCGGGGCCCGCGCGTCGTCGAGAGCCACAACCGGATCGCCGGCGACGCCATCGACGCACTGGTGCGCGGCGCGTACGGCGTCGACCTGATCTCCCTCGCCCTCGCCCACCCCTTCGGCCTGGCCGAGGAACTGCCGGACCGGCCCCGGCCGCACGGCGGCGCCTGCGTCCGCGCCCTGGTCGGCCCGCCCGGCGCCCGGGTGGAGTCGGTCACCGGCGTCGAGGAGGCGCGCGCCGCGGACGGCGTCATCGACGTGCGCGTCGGTGCCCGGCCCGGCGACACCGTCCGGCCGCTGCGGGACAACTGGGACCGGCTCGGCCTGGTCGCCGTCGCCGCCGCCGACACGGACACCGCCGTACGGCGCGGCGCCGAGGTCGTCGAGGAGCACCTCAGGATCGTCCTCGCGCACCCCGACGGCCACCGGAGCCTGGCGCGGCCGGCGGGGACCGGGGACCAGGCCCACCTGCTGGTCCTGCACCGCAATCCGCTGGGCCCGTTCCCCTACCGCGCCTGGCTGCCGGACCACACCGGCGACCTCGTGGTGCTCGCCGCCCGCGACCGGATCGAACTGGCCGGCGAGAAGACGCCCGACGGCACCCTCGGCTACACCCGGCTGGAGATCTTCGACGACTTCGACTCCGAGGACGTCGACGCCCGCGCCCTGGAACTCGCCGCCGCGCACGGCGTCACCCACGTGATCGCGCTGCACGAGGCGGACCTGCTGCGGGCCGCCCGGCTGCGCGAGCGGCTCGGCCTGCCGGGCGCGTGGCACGCCGACGTGCTGCCGTTCCGCGACAAGGCGCTGATGAAGGAGCGGGCGCGGCGGGCCGGCATCGCGGTCGCTCCGTACGCCCGCCCCCGGTCGGCCGGGCAGGCCCGGCGGTTCGCCGCGGAGCGCGGCTTCCCGCTCGTCCTCAAGGACCGCCTCGGCTTCAACTCGGTCGGACTGCGCGTCCTGCGGGACGCGGCGGCCTTCGAAAAGTGCCTGGCGGACGCCTACGGGGCGGGCGAGCGCGAGGACCTGCTGCTGGAGGAGTTCGTCCCGGGCCGCATGTGCCATGTCGACGGTTTCGTCGCCGACGGGCGGACGGTCGCGGCCTGGCCCTCGCAGTACCAGTACGACCTCGCCTCCTTCGCCTCGGACCCGGGCCCCCGCATCGACGTGACCCTCGACCGGGACGACCCGCTCACCCCGCGGCTGCTGCACTTCGCCGAGAAGGTCCTCTCCGCGCTGGCCCCCGAGGGCTCGCGGCTGCGCGACTACGCCTTCCACATGGAGGTCTTCCACACCCCCGACGACCGGCTCGTGCTGTGCGAGAGCGCCTGCCGCTCGGGCGGCGCGAAGATCCGGGAGGTCTTCCACACCCTGTTCGGCGTGCACCTCGGCGAGTACGCGGCGCGCGCCGAGGCCGGGCACGTCCGCTCGCCGGCCACGAGGGCGCTGACGGAGAGCGCCGGACCGCCCGCGCCCCGGTGCATGTCCGGGCAGATGCTCACCATGAAACGGCCGGGGCGGGTCCGCGCGCTGCCGGCGCGGCCCGACGAACCCTGGCTCGCGGGCTTCTGGCTGTTCGCCGAGGAGGGCCAGGTCATCGCGCCCGCCGCGGGCTCCGCCGACTTCCTCACCGCCGCGGTGGGCTCCGCGCCGACCCGCGCGGAGTGCGAGGACCGGCTGCGCGCGCTCGGGGAGCGGGTGCGGGAGCACACCGACATCGCCGAGAGCGCGGAGGCACCGTGACGACGAACGGCCCGTCGGCGCGAGCGCGTTACATGCTGGGCATGGTGGTCGACGCCACCGGCAGCGGCATGTACCTGCCCCTGTCCCTGCTGTACTTCCACCACGTCACCGGGCTCCCGCTCACCCGGGTCGGCACCCTGATGACCGCGGCGGCGGTGATCGGCCTGATCAGCAATCCGGCGGCGGGGGTCCTCATCGACCGGTTCGGCGCCCGTGCCGTCGTCACCGGCGGCTATCTGCTGCGGGCCGCCGGGTTCTGCACGTACCCGCTGGTGGACAACGGCGCGAGCATGTTCGCCGTGCTGCTGGTGGTGGCGCTCGGCGACATGTCGTACCCGCCGGCGATCCAGTCCTTCATCGCCGAGTTCGTCCGGGGCGCCGACCGTGACAAGCTGCTCGCCGTCCAGCGCAGCCTGCGCAACGCCGGTCTTGGCGTGGGCGGTCTGCTCGCGGGCGCCGTGCTCGCCCTGGGCAGCACGGCGCTGTACCACGTGATCGTGTTCGGGGCCGCCGCCGGTTACGTGGCCGCGGCCCTCTGCATCGGTTCCCTCCCCGTACACAGGGCGGCCCCGGCGGGCCCGCGGGTCTCCCGCAAGGGCGGCTACCGGCTCGTGGCGCGCAACCGCCCGTTCCTCGCCCTGACCCTGCTCAACGTGCCGACGGCCTTCGGCTACACGGTGCTCTCGGTCGGCATCCCGGTCTACGTCACCCGGGACCTGGGCGCGTCCCACTCGCTGGTGGGCGTCCTGTACGCCGTCAACACGGTGGGCATCGCGCTCCTGCAGATCCCGGTGACCCGGGGCCTCGTCGCCTTCCGGCGCACCCGCACGGTGGCGTTCGGCGCGGCCGTGTTCGCGGTGTCCTTCGTGGTGTTCGCGCTCCTCGCCTCGGTGGGGGACAGGACGGTCGTGCTGGCCGGTGTCTTCGTGGCGACGCTGCTGTTCACCGGCGGCGAGCTGATGCACGGCGCCACGGCGTCCGCGCTGTGCGCCCAGGCCGCGCCGGAGGAGACGCGGGGCCGGCACCTCGCGGTCTACCAGCTCTCCTGGGCGGTGCCCATCGCCCTGGCGCCCGCCGCGCTGACGGCCCTGCTCACCCTGTCGCCGACGGCGATGTGGCTGGTCCTCGCGGTGGGCGCGACGGTCTCCTGCCTGGGCGTCCTGCGCCTGGAGCGGCGGCTGCCCAGGGAGGCGGTGCATCCCTGTCCGGGCGTGGCCGAGGCCGAGCCCGGTGGCGGGCCGGCGGAGCGGGCCCCGGCCTGACCCGGGCCCGGCCCGCCGCGCACCGCCGTACCCCGCTCCGTCCTTCCCGGCGCGCGCCGCTCGCTGTGGCGCACGCCCCGCTTTCCTTCTCCACGTGCGAAAGGTCGTGATCGTCGATGGGAGTCTCCAGTTGGCTGGTCCTCGGGGAGGAGGACCCCGAGTTCGTGCGGTCCGACACCCCGGGCTCCTGCGGCATGGTGGCCCAACTCCGGCCGTTGATACGTGAGTTCAGCCAGCCCGGCGATGTGGTCTTCGACCCGTTCGCGGGCTGGGGCACGACCCTGGTGGCCTGTGGGGCCGAGGGCAGGCGCGGCGTCGGCCTGGAGATCGACCCGGACCGGGTGGAGCGGGCCCGGGACCGTATCGCGCCGTACCCCGGCCAGCGGATGCTGTGCGGCGACGCCCGCAAGCCGCCGCTCGACGCCGCTTCCGTGGACCTGGTCCTGTGCGACCTGCCCTACTTCGGGACGGCGCTCGACCCGGCCGGGGCCGCCCCCGCCACCCTGTACGCGCTGCGGGAGTACGACGTCTACCTGGAGGCGCTCGACGACGCCTTCGGCGCGATCGCCGCGGTGATGCGGCCGGGCGCGTACGCGGTGATCGCGGTGCAGAACCGGCGGATCGACGGCGCGGTCGTCCCCCTGGCCTGGGACGCGGCCCGCCTGCTCGGCCGTCACCTGACCCTGGGCGACGAACGCGTGCACCTCTACGGCTGGCCGGCCGGCGGTGACGACCCACTGGTCACCAACCGCTCGCACGAGTACCTGCTGACGGCGCGGAAGCCGGCCGCGTAGCCGGCGATCCGCCCCCGGGCGTCAGCCGGCGAAGTCCGCCGCCACCCGCACCACCACGGCGTTGGCCGCCGGCTCGCCGACGGTCACGCGCGCGCCCTCCCCGTCGAAGGCCCGCACCCGCACGCCCCGCGCCGCGCACGCCTCGGCGAACGCGGTGGTCCGCCCGCCGAGGGGAAGCCACAGGAAGTTGGCCTCCGACGGCGGCACCTCGCAGCCGGCGGCGAGCAGCGCGTCCCGTACCCGTTCGCGCTCCTCGACCAGCGCCGCCACCCGCTCGGTCAGTTCGTCCTCGGCGCGCAGCGAGGCCACGGCCGCGGCCTGGGCGAGGGAGCCGACCCCGAACGGCACCGCGGCGCCGCGCACCCCGGCCGCGACGGGTTCGTGGGCGACGGCGAATCCGACGCGCAGCCCGGCCAGGCCGTATGCCTTGGAAAAGGTGCGCAGCACCACGAGGTTGGGCCTGTCACGGTACAGTTCGATGCCATCGGGTATGTCCGCGTCCCGGACGAATTCCCGGTATGCCTCGTCGAGTACGACGAGCACGCGCTCCGGAATCCTGGCGAGAAAGCGTTCCAGTTCCCCGCGGCCGACCACCGTGCCCGTGGGATTGTTGGGATTGCATATGAACACCACGCGGGTACGCGCGGTCACCGCGTCCGCGAGCGCGTCCAGATCGTGCCGGTGGCCCTCCAGCGGCACCGGGACCGGATCGCCGCCGCACACCCGGGTCAGATGCGGATAGGCCTCGAACGAGGGCCAGGCGAAGACGACGTCACCACCGCCCGTGCCGAGCGCGGAGTGCAGCAGGTGCAGGGCCACGCCCACCGATCCGGCGCCCAGCGCCAGGTGTCCGGCCGGCACGTCGAACCGGCGTGCGAGGGCCTCGGTCAGGGCGACGGCGTGCCGGTCGGGGTAGCGGTTGACGCGGGCCGCCTCGGTGTGGAGGAGTTCCCGCACGGAGGGCAGCGGCGGATAAGGATTCTCGTTGGCGAAGAGACTGTACTGCGTCGGCGATGTCATGGAATTCGGCGTGTCCTTCGGAGAGGAAAGTGAACGGTGCGGCCACGGGGTCCGTAATGCGCGTGATCGGCCCATGGGGCGTGAGCCTAGATTCCCGCGATTTCCTCCGCAAGGTCCCGCAGTGGTTCATCCGATTCCCCTTTCCTTTCCCTGGATTTCGCCGCCGCCTGTGCCTCTTCGATTCCCATGAGGTATCCGAGTTGCAGCCGGTGCTGGGCGCCGTACTGGTCCTTGAGGCGGGCGACATGGGACTGCAGTGAACGCAGGCTGAAGCCGAGGCGCCGGGCCACCTCCCGGTCCGACTTGCCCTCCGTCAGGAGTTTGCAGATGGCGTCCCGCATCGCGGGCACGATGTCGGTCGCCGCCTCGGCGGCCCGCACCGGCAGGAACGGGTGGGACTCGGCACGGTCCCACGCCCGCTCGAAGACGTCGGTGAGGAAGCGCACGATGGCCGGCTCGGTGACTAAGACCGCCGTGGTGCGGTCCGCGTTCCCGGGGATGAACGCCAGCCTGCGGTCGACGATGATCACGCGGTCGAAGAACTCGGCGAGCGTACGGACCTGGACGCCGTAGCCGGTGACCGCCCGGACGTACTCCTTGGTCGGCTCGTCGAACCGCGTGCTGTGCTGGTAGAGCGTGCGCATCGACACCCCGGCGGCGATCCGCTCGCGGACGCCGCCGAGCGCGTCCTGGAGCACCGCCTCGGGACGGGGCCCCTCCGGCTGCGCCGTGAGGATCTCGGACACCGACCGGTCGACCGCCCGCTGGATCGTGGCCTGGATCTCGGGCATCCCCTGGATGTACGTGACGCCCGCGGTGGCCTGAGCGGGGCCGTGGCCGGAACGGTCCGGCTCCGCCCGGTCCGCCTGGGTGGACACGGTGTCCGCGAGTTCGCGCAAGGTGCCCGCGACGTGGTGCAGCGTACTCGCGTGATCGCTCGGTATGTTCATCTGATCCCTCGTTTCCCGGCAGTGCGCCGACCCGAAGTATTGATGATCTGTCGCGGGAACTCCAGGGGTGACAGATTTCTTCGCAGAGCCGCAGTGCGGAGCCGGGGGAGAGGAAGTCGGCTCCGGATGCGCGTCTCACGGAAGCGACGCGACACGGATGTGTTCATTCCGTTATTGCGTCTGCGAACCATTGACTGAAGGCGGCGGGGGAATTCCCGCGCGCCGGTTTCCACAGTGGACGGAAATGGGGAGTTCTGTGTCCAGGGGGATCTTCATCGCGCAGCGTGCCGTCGCGAGACCCGTGGTGGGCGGGATCACGGCCCTGCTGGTCGGATGCGTGCCGGCCGCGGCGGCGTCCGCGGTGTCGCGGGACATCGGCTGGAACCGGGTCCAGGCGTCCGACATCGGCTGGAACGTGGTGGACGGCCCGGCGCGGGACATCGGCTGGAACGGGTCCGGAGCGTGACTCTCCCGGCCGCCTCCCGCCGTCCCCGCCTCCGCCCGCCGGCCGGAGAACCACCGGCGGACGGGCGGCGACACGCCATCGGGCTCGTCGGCGCGGGCCCGCGCGGCCTCTCCGTACTGGAACGGCTGTGCGCGCGGGAACGCAAGTCGCCCTCGTGCGACCGGCTGACGGTCCACATCGTGGACCCCGACCCGCCCGGCGCGGGCCGGGTCTGGCGCACGGCGCAGCCACGTGAACTGCTGATGAACACGGTCGCCTGCCAGGTCAGCATGTTCACCGACGCGAGCGTCGCCGTCGAGGGCCCGATCGAGGAGGGACCCAGCCTCCACGCGTGGGCCCGCGCGCGGGCGCGCGGGGACGACGGCGACGGCCTCGACGCCGACGACCTCGCCGAGGCCCGCGCGCTCGGCCCGGACTCGTACCCCTCCCGCGCCTTCTACGGCCGCTACCTGGAGTGGGTCTTCGACCGGCTCGTCACCACCGCGCCCGCGCACCTCACCGTCCGCGTGCACCGGGCCCGCGCCGTCGACCTCACCGACGAGGACGACGGCGCCCGGCAACGCCTCGTCCTGTCCGACGGCACCGGACTGCCGGGCCTGGACGCCGTGGTGCTCGCCCAGGGCCACCTCGACGCCGAGCCCACCCGCGCCGAGGCCGGCCTCGCCGCCCACGCGGCCCGCCACGGCCTGCGCCACGTCGGCCCCGCCAACCCGGCCGACGTGGACCTCTCGGACATCGCACCCGGCGAAGCCGTGGTCCTGCGCGGCCTCGGCCTCAACTTCTTCGACCACATGGCCCTGCTCACGCTCGGCCGCGGCGGACGGTTCGAGCGCGACGCCGACGGCCGCCCCGTCTACCGCCCCTCGGGCCGTGAACCCCGCCTGTACGCGGGATCACGGCGCGGCATCCCCTACCACGCGCGCGGCGAGAACGAGAAGGGCGCCGACGGACGCCACCACCCTCGCCTGCTGACCGCCGCCAAGGCCGCCGCACTGCGCGCGCGGGCCGCCCGCGGCGCACCGGCCGACTTCGAGGCGGACGTGTGGCCGCTGATCGCCAAGGAGGTGGAGGCCGTCTACTACGCGGCGCTCCTCACCTCCCGCGGACGCGACGGCGCCGCCTTCGCCGACCGCTACCTGGCCGCCGCGCCCGGCGCCGGCGAGCGGGCCCTGCTCGACGAGGCCGCCGTCGGCCCGGCGGACCGCTGGGACTGGCGGCGCGTCGCCCGGCCCCAGGGCACGCGCGAGTTCACGGACGCCGACGACTTCCGCGACTGGCTCCTCGCGCACCTGCGCGCCGACGTGGCGCACGCCCGCGAGGGCAACGTCAGCGGCCCGGTCAAGGCGGCCCTCGACGTCCTGCGCGACCTGCGCAACGAGATACGCCTCGTCGTCGACCACGGCGGCATCGACGGAGCCTCGTACCGCGACGCCCTGCGCGGCTGGTACACCCCGCTCAACGCCTACCTCTCCATCGGGCCGCCGGCCTCCCGGATCGAGGAGCTCATCGCGCTGATCGAGGCCGGCGTCGTCACCTGCCTCGGTCCCGGCCTGCGCGTCACCGCCGAGGACGGCGCCTTCGTGGCGAGCACCACCGCGCTGCCGGACGTACGGGTACGGGCCAGGACGCTCATCGAGGCCCGCCTGCCAGAGCCCGACCTGCGCCGCACCACCGATCCGCTGCTGCGCCGGCTGCGGGAGACCGGGCAGTGCGCCGCCTACCGGATCCCCGCCGGGGACGGCGAGGCGTACGAGACGGGGGGCCTCGCCGTCACCGAGCGCCCCTACCGGCTCGTGGACGCCGGGGGCCGCGCCCACCCGCGGCGCTTCGCCTACGGCGTGCCCACGGAGTCGGTGCACTGGGTCACCGCCGCCGGCATCCGCCCGGGCGTCGGCTCGGTGACGCTGGAGGACGCGGACGCGATCGCCGGCGCGGTCCTCGCGGTCGTCTCGGCGGACCCGGCCGGCACGCGGATCGGAGCGGACACGTGACCGGCACCGAACCCGCGCCCGCCGCCCACCCGGCCCCGGAACCGGACACCGGCCTGCTCGCGCCGGTCCGCGCCGCCACCCCCGTGGAGGCGGCGACCTCGGACCGGGCCTGGCTGCGGGCCATGCTGGACGCCGAGGCCGCCCTGGCCCGCGCCCAGGCCCGCCTCGGCACCGTGCCGCGGCGGGCCGCGGAGACGATCACGGACGTGGCCGGCACCTGTGACCTCGACGTGCGCGCCCTCGCCGTCGCCGCGCGGGAGACCGCCAACCCCGTCGTCGGCCTGGTCGCCGCGTTCACGGCCGCCGTCGCGGAGCGGGACGCGGACGCCGCCGAGTACGTGCACCGCGGCTCCACCAGCCAGGACGTCCTGGACACCGGGTCCATGCTGGTCGCGGCCCGCGCCCTCGACCTCGTCCTGGCGGACCTGCGGCGCGTCGCCGCCGCCCTCGGCGCGCTCGCCGCCCGCCACCGCGACACGCCCCAGGCGGGCCGCACGCTCGCCCTGCACGCGGTGCCGGTCACCTTCGGGCTCAAGGCAGCGGGCTGGCGGCACCTCGTCCTCGACGCGATCGAACGGCTCGCCCGCGTACGCCACCACGGCCTGCCCGTGTCCCTCGGCGGCGCGGCCGGCACCCTGGCCGGGTACCTCCAGTACGCCGAACTCGCCGCCCCCGGCGGCGAGACGGACCACGGCGCCTACCCGGACCGGCTCGTCGACGCGTACGCCGCCGAGACCGGCCTCGCCCGGCCCGCCCTGCCGTGGCACGCCCTGCGCACCCCGGTCGCCGACCTCGCCGCCGCCCTCGCGCACACCGCCGCCGCCCTCGGCAAGATCGCCGTGGACGTGCAGGTCCTCGCCCGGACCGAGATCGGCGAGGTCGCCGAGCCGGCGCCGGCCGGACGCGGGGTCTCCTCGGCGATGCCGCACAAACGCAACCCGGTCCTCGCCACCCTCATCCGGTCGGCGGCCCTGCAGGTACCGGTGCTCGCGGCCGGGCTCACCCAGTGCCTCACCACCGAGGACGAGCGTTCGGCGGGCGCCTGGCACGCCGAGTGGCCCCTGCTGCGCGACTGCCTGCGCCTGGCCGGCGGCGCCGCCCGCACCGCGGTCGAACTCGCCGAGGGGCTCACCGTGGACGCGGCCCGGATGCGCGCCAACCTCGACCTGACCGGAAGCCGGATCGTCTCCGAGCGCCTCGCCGCCGTCCTCGCGCCCCGCCTCGGCAAGGCCGCCGCGAAACGGCTGCTCACCGACGCCTCCACCGCCGCCGAACGGCAGGGACGCCCCCTGGCCGACGTCCTCGCCGGACTGCCCGCGCTGCACGGCGTGTGCGAGCCCGGGGAAGTGGCCGCGCTGCTCGACCCGGCCCGGTACACCGGAGCGGCGGGACACCTGGTCGACCGTGCGCTGAGCCGGCCGTGCTCCGACGAGAAGGGGGACTTCCCGACGTGATCCCGACCCAGCCCACCGGGCCGCCCGAAGAGCCGGAGGCCCCGCCGTGTGCCGAACGGGCCCCGGACGTACCGGAGTTCCCCGGCCTGCCCGCCGCGCAGCAGCCCGCCTGGCCCGACCCCGCCGCCCTCGCCGCGGCCGTCGCCGCACTCCGCCGCGCCCCCGGCCTCGTCCGCCCCGCGGAGTGCGACGCCCTGCGCGCGCGGCTGGCCGCCGTGGCCCGCGGCGAGGCACTGCTGCTGCAGGGCGGCGACTGCGCCGAGACCTTCGATCAGGCGCGGCCGGACCGGATCGACGCCACCTTCCGCACGCTCGGCCAGATGGCGGCGATCCTCTCCGAGGCGTCCGCGCTGCCCGTCGTCACCGTCGGCCGCATCGCCGGCCAGTACGCCAAACCGCGCTCGCGGCCCCACGAGACCCGCGACGGGACGACCCTGCCCGTCTACCGCGGCGACCTCGTCAACGGCCACGCGTTCACCGCCGGGTCCCGCACCCCCGACCCGTCCCGCCTGGTCCGTGCCCACCGCGTCTCGGCCGCCACCCTGGAGGTGCTGCGCGCGCTCGCGGCCCGGCGGGACGCCGAGTTCTGGACCAGCCACGAGGCGCTCGTCCTCGACTACGAGCACCCCCTGACGCGCGGCACGCCCGAGGGCCCCTACGCCCTGTCCGGCCACCTGCTGTGGGTCGGCGAACGCACCCGCGCGCGCGACGGCGCCCACATCGACTTCGCCGCCCGCATCCGCAACCCGGTCGCGGTCAAACTCGGGCCCACCACCACCCCGGACGAGGCGGCCGCCCTCGTGGACCGGCTCGACCCCGGGCGCGAACCCGGCCGCCTCGCCCTGGTGACCCGGATGGGCGCCGACGCCGTGCGCGACGTCCTGCCCGGCCTCGTGCGGCGGGTGACGGCGGAGGGCGCCCGGGTGGCGTGGATCTGCGACCCCATGCACGGCAACACCGTCACGGCCCCCGACGGCCGCAAGACCCGTAGACTCGCGGACGTCCTCGACGAGATCCGGGGCTGGTTCGAGGTGCACCAGGAGCACGGCACCCACCCCGGGGGAGTCCACGTCGAACTGACGGGGGAACACGTCACCGAGTGCCTGGGCGGCACCTACGAGGTCACCCCCGGTGACCTGTCCGCCCGCTACGAGACGGCCTGCGACCCGCGGCTGAACCGGGGACAGTCCCTCGACCTGGCGTGGGAGCTGTCCGACCTGTACGCCAAGTACCAGCTCAGCAGGAGGTAAGCAGTGGAGACCCTCGCCGCCGTGCGGCGGTTCTGCGCGATGCACGAACGCCCCGACCCGGCCGACCCCCTGGTCGTCCCCAACGTCTGGGACGCGGTCAGCGCCCGCGCCTTCGCCGACGCCGGCTTCCCCGTCCTCGCCACGTCCAGCGCGGCCGTCGCGGCCACCCTCGGCTACCGGGACGGTGGCCACACCCCGCCCGCCGAGATGTTCGCCGCGATCGCCCGCATCGTGAGGTCCGTGCCCGTACCGGTGACCGCGGACGTCGAGAACGGCTACGGACTGGCGCCCCAGGAACTCGTCGACCGCCTCCTGGACACCGGCGTCGTCGGCTGCAACCTGGAGGACTCCGACCCGCTGACCGGCAGCCTCAAGGACGCCGGCCGGCACGCCGACTGGCTGGCCGAGGTCAGCGTGGCGGCGGGCGAGTACCTGCTGCTCAACGCCCGCGTCGACACGTACCTGTTCGGCGAGCGCTCGGTGGAGGCCACGGTCCGGCGCGCCGTGCTCTACGTCCGCGCCGGCGCCGACGTCATCTACCCGATCCTGGCCCCGCCGGAGCTGCTGCCGGACATCGCCGGCACCGTCGACCGCCCCATCAACGCGCTCTGCCTCCCGGACGGCCCCACCCCGTCGGAGCTGGGCACCCTGGGCGCGTCCCGGGTGACGTACGGCCACACCCTGCACGCCCGGACCACGGAGACGGTCCGTGCGATGGCGGCGTCCCTGCGCTGACCTACCAGCCCCGGCGGGCCCGCCTGCCGAAGAGGATGCCCGGGGGTTCCGGCGGGTGGGGGGTGCCGGGGCGCAGGGGCCAGGCGAGGAGCATGCCGACGAGGAAGCCGACGATGTGGGCCACGTACGCGACGGTGCCGGCGTCGGAGACGGCGCCGCCGGAGGAGTAGAGGGCCTGCAGCACGAACCAGGAGCCCAGCACGATCCAGGCCGGCAGCCGCAGTGGCAGGAAGATCAGGAAGGGGACGAGGACCCAGACCCGTGCCCGCGGATAGAGCACGAGGTAGGCGCCGAGGACCCCGGCGATCGCGCCCGAGGCGCCGATCAGGGGTTCGGCGGAGCCGGCGTTCAGCAGGGCGAAGCCGTACGTCGCCACGTAGCCGCAGAAACCGTAGAAGAGCAGGAAGCGGACGTGGCCCATGCGGTCCTCGACGTTGTTGCCGAAGATCAGCAGGAAGAGCATGTTGCCCAGCAGGTGCAGCCAGCTCCCGTGCAGGAACATCGCGGTCAGCACGCTCAGCTCGGGCGACTTCTCGTACCCCGGCGGGCCGATCACGCACCCCGCCCCCTGCGGGCCGACGCCCACCGCGCCGGTCGGCACCAGGCGCGGCAGCCGGTGGTGCACCAGCTCCTGCGGCACCGCCGCCCACTGCTCCAGGAACGACTGGAGGTGGCAGAGCTGCGCGAGGCCGCCCCGGCCCGTCAACGAGCCGGTGGCGCCGGGGGTGAGCAGGACGAAGACCAGGATGTTCGCGGTGATGAGCGCGTACGTCACCCAGGGCGTACGCCGCACCGGGTTCACGTCATGGACGGGGATGACCACGTGTGACTACTGCCCCCTCCGCGGGGAGTGAACCGGGCGGCGGCCCCGAACGCGTCCGTCCGGGTGCCCGGGGGCGGCGGGACGCCCCCGGGCACCCCCGGTGGTGGCGAGGGGGCCGTCAGCAGGTCTGCCGGACGGCGGTGGCCGCCTTGCGGGCCGCCACCAGCACCGGGTCCCACACCGGGGAGAACGGCGGCGCGTACCCGAGGTCGAGGGCGGTCATCTGCTCCACCGTCATCCCGGCCGTGAGCGCCACCGCCGCGACGTCGACCCGTTTGCCCGCCCCCTCGCGGCCGACGATCTGGACGCCGAGCAGCCGCCCGGTGCGCCGCTCGGCGATCATCTTCACCGTCATCGGCGCGGCCCCGGGGTAGTAGCCGGCGCGGCTGGTGGACTCGATGGTGACCGTCACGAAGCGCAGCCCGGCCCGCCGGGCGTCCTTCTCCCGCAGCCCGGTCCGGGCGATCTCCAGGTCGCACACCTTGCTGACCGCGGTCCCCACCACGCCGGGGAAGGTGGCGTAGCCGCCGCCCACGTTGGTGCCGACGACCTGCCCCTGCTTGTTGGCGTGGGTGCCCAGGGCGATGTGCCGCTCCTGACCGGAGACCAGGTCGAGGACCTCCACGCAGTCGCCGCCGGCCCAGATGTCCTCGTGGCCGCGCACCCGCATGGCCCGGTCGGTGAGCAGCCCGCCGTGCGCGCCCAGCGGCAGTCCCGCCGCCGCGGCGAGGGACGTCTCGGGGCGGACGCCGATGCCGAGCACGACCACGTCCGCCGGGTACTCGGCGTCCCGGGTCGCCACCGCGCGGACCCGGCCGTCCTCGCCGGTCCGGACGGCGGTGACCTCCGCGTCGTCGACCATGGTGATGCCGAGCCCCGTCATCGCCTCGTGCACCAGGCGGCCCATGTCCGGGTCGAGGGTGGACATCGGTTCGCTGCCCCGGTTGACGACCGTCACCTCGTAGCCGCGGTGGATGAGGGCCTCGGCCATCTCCACGCCGATGTACCCGGCGCCGACGACCACCGCGCGCCGGCCGCGGGTGCGGGAGAGCGTGTCGATCAGGGCCTGCCCGTCGTCGAGGGTCTGCACGCCGTGCACCCCGTCCGCGTCCACGCCCGGCAGGTCCGGCCGCACCGGCCGGGCCCCGGTGGCGACGACGAGCTTGTCGTACGGGGTCCAGTACTCGCTCCCCGTGCCGGCCTCCCGGGCGCGGACCCGCCGGCCGGCGGGGTCGATCGCGGTGACCTCGGTGCGCATCCGCAGGTCGATGGCGCGTGCCCGGTGCTCCTCGGGGGTGCGGGCGATCAGCTCGTCCCGGTCGGCGACCTCGCCGCCGACCCAGTAGGGGATGCCGCACGCCGAGAAGGAGGTGAAGTTGCCCCGCTCGAAGGCCACGATCTCCAGCTCGTCGGGCCCCCGGAGCCGGCGGGCCTGCGACGCCGCGGACATCCCCGCGGCGTCGCCGCCCACGACCACCAGCCGTTCCCGTACACCCTTGGCATCCCGCGCATCGTCGACGTCCATACGGACACGCTACGCGGGCGGCGCCGCCCGGCCCTCGCCCGGCTCCCGCGGGTCCGCCGCCGGCCCGGCGCGGCCCGGGTCCCCGGCGACCGGCGGGGCGACCGGCAGCCCGCCCGTCCCGGCGTCCGCCCCCGTCCCGGCGTCCGCCCCCCGTGCCGCGGCGGGAGCCTCCGGCGTGGCGGTGCGGGCGGCGGCGCGCCGCCGCAGCCACGGGCGGACCACCCGGCGCCACAGCAGCACCAGCGCCAGCAGCGGGACGACGAACGGCAGCAGCGCCCCGCACACCACCGCCAGCCAGCGCAGCGCCGTCACGAAGGCGTCCCAGCCGCCCGCCAGCGCGTCCGTGAAACCGGGGCCGTCGTCCCCGTCGTCCCCCACCGGCCGCGTCTCGGTCAGCGACAGGGTGACGGTGGCCAGCTCGGTGCGGTCCGCCAGAGCCGCCCGCCGTGCCAGCAACGCCTCCAACTCTGCCTCGCGGGAACTCAGTTCGCCTTCCAAGAGCACCACGTCGTCCAGCGCCGCGGCCCGCTCCATCAGCTCGCGGACCCGGGCCACGCTGGCCCGCTGCGAGGCGATGCGGCTCTCCACGTCGACCACCTGCCCGGTGACGTCCTCCGCCCGGGCCGAGCGCTCCAGCAGCGTCCCGGCCTCCTCCAGCTCGTCCAGGACCGCCTGGTACCGGTCGGCCGGCACCCGCAGCACCATCCGGGTCCGCTCCCGGCCCTCCCGGTCCCGGGTCGTCGTCTCCTCGCCGACGTGCCCGCCGGCCCGCTCGACGCCGCTCCGCGCCGCGTCACGGGCACCGGGCACGTCCTCCACCCGCACGGTCAGCGAGGCCGTGCGCGCCACGTGGGTGCGCTCGGCCGCCGCCGACCCGTCCCGGCCGCGCTTCGCGCCGCTCCCCGTGCCGCCGGCGCCCTCCTCGCCGTCGGCCGCCGCCCCCGCCCCGGCCGCACCGGGGGCGTAGGCCGGCTCGTCGCGGGCCGCGGCGGCGTCGGACGTCGCCGACTTCGCCGAGTCCCGCGCGGCGCCGCAGCCGGCCAGGGCCAGCGAGGCGGCGAGCAGCAGCGCGGACAGGGCGCGGCCCGGCCGCGCGGATCGTCGTCGTACGGGCATGGTCCGTCCCCCCGGGGCTCGTGATGCTTGTCGTACGTTCGACGTCCGGCGGGCGCGGACGGTGGCGTCGGTCAGGTCCCGAAGCGGTCACGATCCGGCCGCTCCGGGCAGGCGGCGGAGCATCCCGCGGGGTCTGACAAGCTGGTGCCATGAGCGCTAGCGAGAGCCCCGCGGACCCGGGGCACGTCGTCGTCATCGGGGCCGGCATCGCCGGACTGGCCGCCGCCCACCGCCTGCTGGGACACGGCGCCCGGGTGACCGTCCTGGAGGCGTCCGGCCGCGTCGGCGGCAAGCTGCTCGCGGGGGAGATCGCCGGGGCGCGCGTCGACCTCGGCGCCGAATCGATGCTGGCCCGCCGCCCCGAGGCCGTCGGCCTCGCCCGCGAGGCGGGACTCGGCGACCGGCTCCGGACGCCGGCCACCGCCACCGCCTCCCTGTGGACCCGCGGCGCCCTGCGCCCCCTGCCCAAGGGCCACGTGATGGGCGTCCCCGGCACCGCCGCCGCCCTCGCCGGGGTGCTCTCCGCGGAGGGCCTCGCCCGCATCGAGCGCGACGCCGACCTGCCCCGCACCGAGATCGGCGACGACGTGGCCGTCGGCGCGTACGTCGCGGCCCGCCTCGGCCGCGAGGTCGTCGACCGTCTCGTCGAACCCCTCCTCGGCGGGGTCTACGCGGGCGACGCGTACCGCATCTCGCTGCGCTCGGCCGTCCCCCAGCTCTTCGAGGCCGCCCGCGCCCACACCTCCCTCACCGCGGCCGTACGGGAGATCCAGGGGCGCACCGCCACCGCCTCGACCGGACAGGGGCCCGTCTTCGCGGGCATCGAGGGCGGCGTCGGCACGCTCCCCCTCGCCGTCGCCGCGTCGGTGCGCGCCCGGGGCGGCGAGATCGTCACCGGCGCCCCCGTCACGGAGCTGCGCCGCACGGCCGCCGGCGGCTGGCGGATCGCCGCCGGGGACCGGGTGCTGCACGCCGCCGCGGTCGTCGTCGCCGCCCCCGCGCCCGCCGCCGCCGGACTGCTGCGCGCCGAGTGCCCGGCCGCCGCGGCCGAGCTGGCCGCCGTCGAGTACGCCTCCATGGCCCTCGTCAGCCTCGCCTACCGGCGCGCCGACGCCGCCGCGCTCCCCGAGGGCAGCGGCTTCCTCGTCCCGCCGGTCGACGGGCGCACCATCAAGGCGTCCACCTTCGCCTCCCGCAAGTGGGGCTGGATCGCCGAGGAGGACCCGGAACTGGTCGTCGTGCGCACCTCCGTCGGACGGTACGGGGAGACGGAGATCCTCGGCCGCGACGACCAGGGCCTCGTCGACGTCTCCCGGCACGACCTGAGGGAGGCCACCGGACTGGCCGCCGCGCCCGTCGCCACCCGCGTCACCCGCTGGGACGACGGCCTGCCCCAGTACCCGGTCGGCCACCACGCGCGCGTGGCCCGCGTCCACGCTCAGGTGGCGAAACTGCCCGGCCTCGCCCTGTGCGGCGCGGCCTACGAGGGGGTCGGCATCCCGGCGGTCATCGCGGGCGCCTACGCCGCCGCCGACCGGGTCCACGAGGAGCGCGCGCACACCACCGACCCGGTGGGTCGCGCCGAGGGGGGAGCGGGAGAATAGGGCCATGAGTGACAACGCCTCCACCCCCGCCGCCGGCCGCATCCCCAACAAGGGCAAGCTGGCCAAGGACCTCAACGACGTCATCCGCTACACCCTCTGGTCCGTCTTCCGGCTCAAGGACGTGCTCCCCGAGGACCGCGCGGGCCACGCCGAAGAGGTCCAGGAGCTGTTCGACCAGCTCACCGCGAAGGGGGTGACCATCCGCGGCACGTACGACGTCTCCGGGCTCCGCGCCGACGCCGACCTCATGATCTGGTGGCACGCCGAGACCGCCGACGAACTGCAGGAGGCGTACAACCGCTTCCGCCGCACCCGGCTGGGCCGCGCCATGACCCCGGTCTGGTCGAACATGGCGCTGCACCGCCCCGCCGAGTTCAACCGCTCGCACATCCCGGCCTTCCTGGCCGACGAGACGCCGCGCAAGTACGTCAGCGTGTACCCGTTCGTGCGCTCCTACGACTGGTACCTGCTGCCCGACGAGGACCGCCGCCGCATGCTCGCCGACCACGGCAAGATGGCCCGCGGCTACCCGGACGTGCGCGCCAACACCGTCGCCTCCTTCTCGCTGGGCGACTACGAGTGGCTCCTCGCCTTCGAGGCCGACGAACTGGACCGCATCGTCGACCTCATGCGCCACCTGCGCGCCTCCGAGGCACGGATGCACGTCCGCGAGGAGGTCCCCTTCTTCACGGGCCGCCGCAAGGACATCGCCGAACTGGTCGCCGGCCTCGCCTGATCAGGCCGCGGGCACCGGCTCCGGTACCGGCCCGGAGGCCGGTGCGGCGAGCGGCGAGGGCTCCGGGCGCGGGGCGCAGGACGTGTCCCGCGCCGGGAGCCGGCCCCGGAGGAGGTACGCCTCCAGATGGGCGTTCGCGCAGGCGTTGGGCCCGCCGGAGATCCCGTGCGTGCCGGCGCCGCGCTCGGTGACCAGCACCGACCCGGACAGGCGCCGGCGCAGCTCCCGCGCGCCCGCGTACGGGGTGGCCGCGTCGTGCTCGGCGGCCAGCAGCAGCGTCGGCGGCAGTTCGCCGGGCGGCGTGCGCACGTCCAGGGGGCGCTGCCGGGGCGCGGGCCAGAAGGCGCACGGCAGGTTGGTCCACACGTTGTCCCAGGTCTCGAAGGGCGCCGTGCGGGCCAGGAGGGTGTTGTCCCGGTCCCACACGCGGAAGTCGGTGGGCCAGGGCGCGTCGTTGCACTCGACGGCCGTGTAGACCGCGGCGGCGTTCTCCGCGCCGGCCGCCGCCGCTCCGCCGGGCGGTGCCGCCTGCTCCGTCAGCGGCCCGGCGTCCCCCTCCAGATAGGCCGACAGGGCAGCCGCCCGGTACGGCCAGTAGCCGTCGTGGTAGCCGGTGTCCAGGAACGCGCCGTGCAACTGCGCCGGGCCCACCGTCCCGCCCGCGGGACGCGCCGAGAGGCGTTCGCTCGCGCGCTCGTACGCGTCCTGCACCTTCCCGGGCGTGTCGCCGAGCCCGTAGACGTCGTCGTGGGCCGCCGTCCACGTCTTGAACGCCGTCCAGCGGTCCTCGAACGCCGCCGACTGGCGCAGGTTGTTGCGGTACCAGAGCCGTCCGGGCGCCGGGTTCACCACCGAGTCGAACACCATCCGCCGCACGTGCCCCGGAAACAGCCCAGCGTACAGCGCCCCCAGGTACGTCCCGTACGACGCGCCGAGGAAGGTCAGCCTCCGCTCGCCCAGCGCGGCGCGCAGGACGTCCAGGTCCCGGGCGTTGTTCAGGGAGTGGACGTGGCGCAGCGCCTCACCGGTCCGTTCGGCGCAGCCGCGCGCGTAGGAGGCAGCCTCGGCGGCGCGCTCCCGCTTGACCGCGGGGGAGGGGTGCGTCGGCGCCTGTGCGGGGCCGCGGAAGAAGCGCGCCGGGTCCCGGCACGAGACGGCGGTCGAGGGGGCGACCCCGCGCGGGGCGTAGCCGACCAGGTCGTAGGCGGCGGCGATCCGCTGCCAGGCGGGGGCCTCGGCGGCGCGCGGGAAGGACAGCCCGCTGCCGCCCGGACCGCCCGGGTTGAACACCAGGGAGCCCTGCCGGGGCACCGGGCGCCCGGTCCCGTCCGGGTCCTCGCCGGAGGCGGGCAGGAGGCTGACCACCAGCCGGATCCGCTCGCCGCCGGGGTCCGCGTAGTCGAGAGGGACGGCGAGCGTGCCGCAGCGCGCGGCGGGCGGCAGTTTCAGGTCCGCGGGGCAGTCGCCGTAGGCGATGCCGGTGGCGGCGGCACGGGCGGCGGCCACGGCGGTGCCGCGCGCCTCCGCGGTGCCGGACCCCTCGGGGGCGGCCCCGGCCGGCGGGACGGCGAGGGCGGTCAGGAGCAAGGCCCCGACGGCCGGGCGGAGGGCGGCTGTTCGCATCGGTGTCCCTTCGGTGCGCGGCGACGACACCGGGGATGCTCCGGGGCGGGCCGGGGCCGGGCAAGCACCGTCCGGCGTGTCGGCGCCGGGGCGCTTCCGTGCGCCCCCGGGCGGGTCAGCCCACCGGACCGGTGGTTCCGGGGTCCCCCTCCCGGCGGTCCCGGGGCGGCCGGGGGGCCTCGGGCGGGCGCTCGGCGGGCCGGGGCGACCCGGGCCGCCGGGTCCCCCGGGGGAAGCCCTCGACGTGCTCCTCGTGGTGGGCGAAGGCGGCCCGCAGGTCCGGCTCGCCGATGGCGTGGACGCCGCGCACGGCGACCGACACGAGGAACGCGCGCTCGTCGCCCCGGCCGACGCCCCGGGCCTGCCGGGCGACCGCACCGAGCAGCCGCTGCCCGGCGGGGGACGCCCAGTGCGGGTACGGGTGCACCTCCATGCGGGCGATGGCCAGGCAGCTCAGGGCGAGGGTGAGCGGCAGCGCGAACCACAGGGCGATCAGATGGCGCGGAGCTTCCAGCGGGACGGGCAGCGCCAGGGCGACGCCGGCCAGCGCGCACACGGCCGCAGCGGCGAGCCGCACCCGCCGGACCCCGGCGGCGACGCTGCGGCTGCCGTCCGGCACCGCGAGCCCGGCGCCGACCAGCCGGTCGGCGAGGGAGCGGACCGGGGCGGCGTCGGCCGCCACGGCCCGTACCGGTGCTATCCGGGACTGGCCGCCGGGCCCTATGGCGCCGATGACGGATCGTTCCATCGCGTCCCGCGCGCACGGGTCGACGACGGTCGCCCAGCCGGTGTGCGCGAGCAGCAGCCGCCGCTGACGGGCCATCGCCACGAGCGTCAGGTCGGCGACGCGGCGCGGGCCGCCGGAGAGGAACGCGGCCTCGTACAGCGTCAGCGGGCGCTCCCGCCCGGCGTCACGGTCGAGCGCCGCGGAGCGGACGGCCGCCAGACACAGCCGCGCGCACGCCGTACCCGCCACGGCCCAGGCGGTCAGCAGCAGAGGGACCCAGAACATGCGGTACTTCTATGTCACCGCCGCCCGCCCGCGCCATGCCCTGTTCACATTCCGGACGCGGGGTGACGGCTCCCCGGACCCGGGGCCGGAGCCGGGTTCAGCGGCGTGCCAGCACCCGCCGGGCGGCGCGGGCCAGGCGCGCGGCCGGTGTCCGGGGGCGGGGCGCGGGCCCCGACCGGTCGAGCCACCACTCCCGCAGCCGGTGCCGGGCCCGCGCGTCGGCCGGCCGCCCCTCGCGCAGCAGCCCCTCGGCGAAGTCCAGCGCGTCGCGCCGGTACCCGCCGGTCAGCGGACGGCCCCGGGCGTGGGCGAGGAAGGCGGGCCGGTACTCCCCGCCCAGGATGGCGGGGAGTTCGGGCGCGACCCCGGCGACGACGTCGGCCCGCTTCGCGGCGAGGGCCCGCGCCTGCACCCCGATCCGGGCCCGGTCGAAGCCCTCCGGCACGGGCGTCCCGGCGACCAGCGCCGACAGCAGCGAGGTCTGCGCGAGGCCGAGCCGCCGCCGGGCCGCCTCGGTGGCGGCCCCCGGTGCGCCGGGCCGGGCCGGTCCCGGGGCGGCGGGCGCGGGCGGAGCGGGGGGCGTGGCGGGCGCGGAGGCGACCGGCCCGGCGGCGGCGTCGGCACGGGTCCCCCGACCGGGGTCCGGGCCCGGGGCCACGGCGGCGCGGCCCCGGGCCACGGCGGCGCGGACGGCGTCCAGCTCCGCCGCCAGTTCCCCCGGCGGGGGGAAGTTCTCGTCGCGTTCCAGCAGCACGCCCGGCGGCGCCACCCGCGAGGCGAGGTCGGCGAGGATGTCCAGCACCACCGGCGGCACGGGGTGGGCGTGGCTGTCGTGCCAGACGCCGTCGCGCACGAAGCCGCCCGCGACGTGGACGTAGGCCAGGGCCTCCAGCGGCAGGTCGCGCAGCGCCTCGGCCGGGTCCTCGCCGCGGTTGACGTGGTTGGTGTGGAGGTTGGCCACGTCGATCAGCAGCCGCACGCCGGTGCGGTCGGCCAGTTCGTACAGGAACTGTCCCTCCGTCATCTCCTCGTCCGGCCAGGACAGCAGCGCGGCGACGTTCTCCACGGCGAGCGGCACGGGCAGCGCGTCCCGCGCGACGCGCACGTTCTCGCACAGCACGTCGAGGGCGTCGCGGGTGCGCGGCACGGGCAGCAGGTGCCCGGCCTCCAGGCGCGGGGAGGCGGTCAGCGGCCCGCCCGCCCGCACGAACGCGATGTGCTCGGTGACCAGCGGCGACTCCAGTACCCGTACCCGCTCGGCCAGCGCCGCCAGCCGCCCGGCGTCCGGCCGCTCGGCGCCCCCGAGGCCGAGCGAGACGCCGTGCGGGACGACGGTGACGCCGCGTTCGCGCAGCCGCAGCAGCGAGTCGGGCACGTGGCCCGGACAGACGTTCTCCGCGACCGCCTCGACCCAGTCGACGCCGGGCATCGCCTCCACCACGTCCGCGATCTCCGGCCGCCAGCCGATCCCCGTCCCGAGCCGCACCATGCCGTTCCCCCCGTTCCGTTCGCGTTCCCGTCCCCGTCCGCGTTCCCGTCCCTGCCCCCGTCCCGGGAGCCGTCCCGTATGCCGCGTGCCGTGGCACGGGGCACCGCGGTACGAGGGCTATGTCCCGGATCTCCCGGCCGGAACCCCGGGGAGGGCTTCCTCAGAGCAACATCTGAGGTTCACGCGGGACGGCGGCGCAGCGCCGGGTGGTCCGCGACCACCGTGCAGGAGCCGGGCGCGATCTCCGTGAAACCGGCGTCCCGGACCGTGGGCAGGCCGGCCTCGGTGAGGGAGGGCCAGCGGGCCGGGTCCGCGGCGCGCACGGCGAGCGGGAAACCCGCGTCCCGCCAGGCGGCGCGCGGTGCCGGTGCGAGCGCCCGCCAGGCGAGCTGGGCGCCGTGCCCGGCCTGCGCCATCGCCTTGCCCGCCGTCATCTCCAGCCCGGGGTTGAGCCACAGCACGGGCACCGAGGGACCGGCGTCGGCCGGGGGCTCGGGGTCGTCCAGGTCGGTGCCGGAGACCTGGAGGCGGGCAAGGTCCTTCGGCCAGCCGTCGAGCGGCACCGGCGGGAAGACCCGGACCTCGGCCGAGCCGCCGGTGACGGTGATGCCGGGCAGCGCCCCGGCCCGCCGCCACTCGGCGCCGCGCGCCCGCCGGACCACCTTGCGGATGCGGGCGTCCTCCCAGTCGCGCACGGCGCGGGCCCAGTCGCCGTCGCCCCGCGCGCGTTCGTCGGCCAGCAGGAGCAGGACGGCGCGGGCGGCGGTCTCCAGCGCGTCCGTGCGGGCCGGCGGGCCGGCCCGTTCGATGCGGACGACCAGCGGCAGGACGAACTGCGGCGCGAGGTCGCGGGCGCCGGGCGCGGCGCGGAAGGGGCTCGCGGGGGCGGACGTCGGTTCGGTGCTCACGCCCCCAGTCTGCCAAGCGGGCCGCTCAGGCCGGCACCGCACGGCCGCCGGGGTCCGGCGGTCCGGACCGGCGGCATGCCTCAGTGGTGCCCGTTCGCGGCACCGATCAGGTCGGAGACCTTGACCAGGGTGTACCCGCGCTCGCGCAGCGCGGGCACGATGGTGCGCACCGCCTCCTCGGTCACCGGGGCGGCGCTGTCGGTGCAGTGCATGACGACGACGGAGCCCGGCCGGACCCCGTCCAGCACCTGCCCGGCCACCGCGTCGGCGTCCGTGGCGAAGGCGTCCCCGCTCACCACGTCCCACTGCACGGCGGTGACGCCGGTCGCCGACAGTTCCTGGAGGGCGGTGCGGTCGTAGCAGCCGCCGGGGAAGCGGAAGTACGGCATCGGGTCGGGCACCCCGGCCGTGCGGAACGCGGCGTAGGCGCGCTCGACGTCGGTGCGCATCCGCTCCCGGGACACGGTGGGCAGGCCGTAGCAGTCGCCGGTGTAGGCGTAGTGGCTGTAGGAGTGGTTGGCGATCTCGAACTGGGGG
Source organism: Streptomyces sp. SCSIO 75703 (assembly GCF_036607905.1). Lineage (NCBI taxonomy): Bacteria > Bacillati > Actinomycetota > Actinomycetes > Kitasatosporales > Streptomycetaceae > Streptomyces > Streptomyces sediminicola. Next base: position 1,275,330 of record NZ_CP144555.1, on the reverse strand, counting down.
TCCCGGCCGAGCGACCGGGCCTCGTCCGGGTACTCCTCGGCCCAGCGGCCGGTCATGAACACGGTGGCGGGCACCTTCAGCTCCCGCAGCGTGGCGATCAGCTTCGGGTTGTCGAAGCGCTCGCCTGACGCGGCCCGGGGCCCCTGGTCGGCGGTCATGTCGGCGTCGAAGGTGAGGGCGACCGTCTTGCCCCGGGTGCGGGACCCGTGCTCGAAGACGGGGGTGAGCCCGCCGGGCCCCGGGGCGAGGGTGGGCGGCTCGGCGGGGCCGCCGGTCGACGGCGCCGGCGACGGGGAGGCGGCGGAGGGCGCCGAGGCCCCGGGCCGGGGCGCCTGCGGGCCGTCGGCGGTGCCGCAGGCGGCGAGGGCGGCGGACACGGCGCCCAGGGCGCACACGAGGGCGGTACGTCGTACGAGAGGAATCACCGTACGAACGTAGGAGTGCGGTGATCGGAAGATATGACGATGCGGGGCGACGTGCCCGGGGCGTCACCCTCCCGGGCCAGAAGCGCCCTCAGATGTCCCGCCGCTCCAGGGGTGTGGTCGCCGGGCCCTCGATCACCTCGCCGTCGACGCCGAACCGCGAGCCGTGGCAGGGGCACTCCCACGCCTTCTCGGCCGCGTTGAACGCCACCAGGCAGCCCAGGTGGGTGCAGCGCGCCGAGACCGCGTGGGCGGTCCCGTCCTCGTCCCGGTAGACGGCGAGCCGGTCGCCGCCGGCCCGGACCACGGCGCCCTCGCCCGGTGGCAGGGCCTCCAGCGGCGGCACCGGCCGCAGCCGGTCCCCGACGAAGCGCCGGGCGATGTCCGCCTGCTTGCGCAGCAGCGCCGGCGCCTCGCGCACGGCGGTCGCCAGCCGCCGCGGGTCGTAGAGCCCGCTCCAGGCGCACTCCTCGCCCTCGATCTGCCGGGTGAGCAGCAGCCCCGCCATGATGCCGCCGCTCAGCCCCCAGCCGCCGAAGCCGGTGGCGACGTGGACGCGCCGGGTGCCGGGGTGCAGCGGGCCCACCATCGCCACCGTGTCGGTGGGGTCGATGTCCTGGGTGGCCCAGGCGTACGCGGGCGACACGCCCGGGAAGTGCCGGGCGGCCCACGCGGTGAGCCGGTCGAAGCGTTCGCGCGTGTCGCCGGTGCCGGGCGTGAAGTGCTCCCCGGTGACCAGGAGCAGCCGCCGCGAGCCGTCGTCTCCGAGGGGGGCCGTGCGCACCGAGCGCGTGTTCTCCTCCGGCGTGATGTACATGCCCCGCGGGTCGAGGCCGGCCGGGACCGGCCCGGCCACCACCAGCTCGCGGCGCGGGACGAGCCGGGTGAACAGCAGCGCCCGGTCGAAGACCGGGTAGTGCGAGGCCACGACCACGTCCCGCGCGGTCACCGTCGCCCCGTCCCTGGTGGAGACCCGGCACGGATCGCCCTCGGTCAGGCCGTCCACGGTGGTGTGCTCGTGGATCCGCCCGCCGCGCGCCTCCAGGCCGGCGGCGAGCGCGAGCAGGTACGCGCGCGGGTGGAACTGGGCCTGCCCGGTGACCCGGACCGCGCCCGCCACCGGGAACGGCAGCCCGGTCTCCGTCACGAAGGAGGCGGGCAGCCCGGCCTCCCGCGCCGCCTCCGCCTCGGCCCGCAGCGCGTCGGCGCGGGCGGGGTCGCGCACGTAGGTGTACGCGTCCCGGGTCTCCCAGTCGCAGTCGACGCCCAGTTCGCCGGCGATCGCGGCGGCGCGCTCGAGGGCCTCGGTCTGCGAGCGGGCGTACAGCAGGGCGGCCTCGGGGCCGCGGGTGCGGCGCAGCCGGTCGTAGATCAGGGTGTGCAGGACGGTCAGCTTGGCGCTGGTGCGGCCGGTGACCCCGGCGGCGATCCGCCCGGCGTCCAGCACCACCACCCGGCGGCCGGTCCGGGCCAGCTCCCAGGCGGTGCTCAGCCCGGCCATGCCCGCGCCGATCACGACGGCGTCGGCGTCGGTGTCGCCCTCCAGCGCGGGCCGGGCGGGACCGCCGGGCGCGGTCCGGAGCCAGTACGAGTCGCCGGTGTGTGTCGAGTCCGTCATGCGCGCCGGGTACCCCTCGGAAGCGGCGCGTCACCGCCCCCGGAGGCAGGAGGGCGGGGCCCGGCCCGAAGGGCCCTCCGGGGGCGGTGGGGCTTTCCGGAGGAGTCAGCCGTGCCAGGGGCCCGTGACGGCGAAGGTGGTCCCCGGCGTGTAGCAGTTGACGTACATCGTGGCGCCGTCGGGGGAGAAGGTGACCCCGGCGAACTCGCCCCACTCCGGCTTCCCCGGCGTGCCGATGTCCTGCCGGCCGCGGGCCACCGCGTAGACCTCGCCGCGCGGGGTGACGCCGAAGACGTGCTGGGCGCCGTCGCCGTCCTCGCAGACCATGAGGCCGCCGCTGGGCGCCAGGCAGATGTTGTCCGGGGACTCGCCGGGCAACTGCACGTCGGTGTCCGGGCCGAAGACGACGACCAGGGTGAGGCGGCGCCGCTCGGGGTCGTAGCGCCAGATCTGGCCGTAATGGTCGGCGGCCGAGCCCTCCGCGCTGCGGGCGAAGGACGACACGAAGTACACGCCGCGCCCGCCCCAGTAGCAGCCCTCCAGCTTCTGCGCGTGGGTGATGCCGCCGCGGCCGAAGTCCTGGAAGCGGACCGGGGTGCCGGACGCGAGCGGGTCGGGTACGTCCACCCACTCGACGGAGTCGAACCGGGTGCCGGGCTCCCGGATCGTGGACAGGTCCGGCACGCCGGGCACCCGCATCGCCTGGAGCCGGCCGCCCGCGCGCAGGGAGCCGGTGCCGCCCAGCGGCTTGGCGGGCAGGAACCGGTAGAAGAGGCCGAACGGCTTCTCGAAGGCGTCCTCGGTCTCGTAGATCACGCCCAGGCGGGGGTCGACGGCGATCGCCTCGTGCTGGAAGCGGCCCATCGCCTTCAGCGGCACCGCCCCGGTGCGGTGCGGGTCGGCGGGGTCGACCTCGAAGACGAAGCCGTGGTCCTGCTCGTACCCGTTGGTGCCGGCCCGGTCCTCGGTCTCCTCGCAGGTCAGCCAGGTGTTCCAGGGGGTGGGTCCGCCCGCGCAGTTGACGGCCGTACCGGCGATGGCGACGCGCTCGTCCCGGACGTGGCCGCCGGCGTCCAGGGTGAGGACGGTGCAGCCGCCCTTGCCGCCCCGGTCGTAGGTCAGGCCCTCGACGGTGGGGACGGGGAAGCGGGCGTCGACGCGGTTCTCGTGGTTGCGCACCAGGCGGACCCGGCCCCGGCCGCCCGGCGTGCGGACCGGGAAGGCGGCCATGCCGTCGTGGTGGGAGGGGACCGGGCCCTCGCCGGAGCGCAGCGGTTCGCCCTCGCGGGACAGGACCCGGTAGCGGAAGCCGCGGGGCAGGTCGAGCAGGCCGTCGGGGTCGGGTACGAGGGGGCCGTGGCCGGCGGGGCGCGGGGTCCGGGCGGCGGCGGTGCCGGCGAAGACCTCGCCGAGGGCCCCGGTGAAGACGATGCCCGCTCCGAGGGCACCGGAGCGGGCGAGGACCTCCCGGCGGGAGGCGGGACGCGAGACGGACATGGGCGGGGGCCTTCCTGCTGGGGGACAGGACAGTGACCCCGTCGTGTCTACCACCTGGACGGCACCCCGGGAACCGCACGTGCCGCGGGAGTCACCGTGCGTCACCCCGCGGACCGGACGCCGGGGCCGGGGAGGCCACCCCGTCACCGTGCGGCCCGGCCGCGCGGGTCCCGCCCGCGGCGGGGTCGAGCTGGGCCCGCTCCAGGAAGCGGAGCAACTCCACCGGGAAGGGCAGGACCAGCGTCGAGTTCTTCTCGGCGGCGACGGCGACCATGGTCTGCAGCAGCCGGAGCTGGAGCGCCGCGGGCTGCTCCTCCATCTGCCGGGCGGCGTCGGCGAGCTTCTTCGACGCCTGGTACTCGGCGTCGGCGTTGATGATCCGGGCCCGCCGCTCCCGGTCGGCCTCGGCCTGCCGGGCCATCGAGCGCTTCATCGTGTCCGGCAGGGAGACGTCCTTGATCTCCACCCGGTCGATCTGCACGCCCCAGCCGACGGCCGGGCTGTCGATCATCAGCTCCAGGCCCTGGTTGAGCTTCTCCCGGTTGGACAGCAGATCGTCCAGGTCGCTCTTTCCGATGATCGAACGCAGCGAGGTCTGCGCCATCTGGGAGACCGCGAACCGGTAGTCCTCGACCCGGACGAGGGCGTTGGCCGCGTCGACCACCTTGAAGTACACCACCGCGTCGACCCGCACGGTCACGTTGTCCCGGGTGATGCCCTCCTGGGCGGGGACCGGCAGCGTGACGATCTGCATGTTGACCTTGTGCAGGTGGTCGACGAAGGGGATCACCATCGTGAACCCCGGCTGCCGGACGGGCTCGGCGAGCCGGCCGAGCCGGAAGACCACCCCGCGCTCGTACTGCTTGACGACCCGTGCCGCCGACAGCACGTAGAGAACCGCGACGCCCGCGAGGACGGCGATCACGGTGAACAGCACCTGGACCATGGCGACCTCCTCGCCCGGGGGCCCATTTCGGCCTCTCTTGCCACGATATGCCCGGCGAGGGGGGTGAGGCATGCCCGCGGGCGCGTGCGTTCCGCGGGGCGGGGGTCAGGCGTCGACGAGGCGCCCGGCGTCCCTGGCCAGGGCGGTGAGCCGGGAGATGGCCCGGAAGTACTTCTTCCGGTAGCCGCCGCGCAGCATCTCCTCGCCGAACAGCCGGTCGAAGGGGAGCCCGGAGGCGAGGACCGGTATCTCGCGGTCGTAGAGCCGGTCCGCGAGGACGACGAGGCGCAGCGCCGTCGACTGGTCCGGCACCGGCCGCACCCCGGTCAGGCACACCGCCGTGATGCCGTCGGTGAGCGCGCCGTAGCGGCTGGGGTGGACGCGGGCCAGGTGGTCCAGGAGGTCGGGGAAGGCGTCCAGGGAGGCGCCCCCGGTGGTCTCGGCGACCCGGGTCACCTGCTCGTCGGAGTGCGGCGCCGGCGCCTCGGGCAGGCCGCGGTGGCGGTAGTCCTCCCCGTCGATGCGCAGGGCGCGGAAGTGCGCGGACAGGCCCTGGATCTCGCGCAGGAAGTCGGCGGCGGCGAAACGCCCCTCGCCGAGCTTGCCGGGCAGGGTGTTGGAGGTCGCGGCGAGGGCGACGCCCGCCTCCACGAGCCGGCCGAGCAGGGTGGAGACGAGGACGGTGTCGCCGGGGTCGTCCAGTTCGAACTCGTCGATGCACAGCAGGCGGTGCCCGGAGAGGGTCTGCACGGTCTGCTGGAAGCCGAGGGCGCCGACCAGGTTGGTCAGCTCGACGAAGGTGCCGAACGCCTTGCGGGAGGGCTCGGCGGGGGTGGCGTGCCACAGGGAGGCGAGCAGGTGCGTCTTGCCGACGCCGTAACCGCCGTCGAGGTAGACGCCGCGGGGGCCGGCGGGGGCCTTCGGCGCCTTGCTCCGCCCGAAGCCGAGGAAACCGCGGCGCGCGCCGCCCGCGGGGGCGCCGTCCAGTCCGGCGGCGAAGCCCTCCAGGACGCCGACGGCCTCGCGCTGGCTCGGCCGGCCCGGGTCGGGGAGGTACGTCCCGAAGCGGACCGAGTCGAAACGCGGCGGCGGCACCATCTCGGCGACCAGCCGGTCCGCGGGGACGCGCGGCTCGCGGGCGCACAGGGACAGCGGGGCCGTGCCGGCTATCGGGGACGAGCCGGGGAGGGCGGAACCGGGAGCGGAGGAGGACGACACGATCCCCCATCGTAGGCCCTCCACCCCGTGGCCCCGGCCCCCGAGTGACGAGAGCGACCCCGCCGGGCCGCGGGCGCCCGCGGCCCGGAGCGCCCTGAGCCGCCCCCGCCGAAGCGCCGGGGGCCGGGCCCGGCGGGACCGCCCGCTCCGCCCGCGCCCCCGTCCGCCCCGCCGCCCGTGCGGAGCCCCCGCGCCCCGCCCGGGGGCCCCGTGGGAGACTGGGCGGTATGCGACGGCTGTTCCCAGTGACCGATCCGACCGATCAGAGCGTGGAGCCCGCGGCCGAGGCGGACGGGGAGTGGGGCCTCGGCGAGCTGGCCGACTTCTACGCGTACCCGGAGCCGGGGGAGCGCGGCGGGGCCGCGGCGTGGCTGCGGGCCAACATGGTCACCACGCTCGACGGCGCCGGTCAGCACGACGGCCGTTCGCAGCCCATCTCCAGCGCCGCCGACATGCGGGTCTTCGGCACGCTGCGGGCGCTCGCCGACGTGGTGATCGCCGGGGCCGAGACGGTGCGCCAGGAGGGGTACCGGCCCGCCCGCGCGCGGGCGGAGTTCGCCGAGCGGCGCCGGGCCGCGGGACAGGGCCCGGCCCCGGCGATCGCGGTGGTCAGCGCCGGCCTGGAGCTGGACTTCACGCTGCCGCTGTTCACCTCGCCGCTGACGCCCACCCTCGTGCTGACCGGCGCCGCCGCGGCCCCCGACCGGATCGCCGCCGCCGAGCGGGCGGGCGCCCGCGTGGTGATCGCCGGCGACGGCGTCGGTGTGGACCCCGCCCGCGCCGTCGCCGCGCTCGCCGGGCTCGGCCACACCCGGCTGCTGACCGAGGGCGGCCCGCGGCTGCTGGGGCAGTTCGTCGCGGCCGGGGTCCTCGACGAGCTGTGCCTCACCGTCTCGCCGCTGCTCACCGCGGGCGACGCGCAGCGGATCGCGGGCGGACCCGGGGTGCGGGTGCCCCAGCGCTTCGCCCTGGCGTCACTCCTGGAGGAGGAAGGTTTCCTCTTCAGCCGCTACCGGCGCGGCTGACCGCGCGGCCCGGACCGGGGTCCGACCGCGACCGGATCGCGACCCGACCGTGACCGGACGGGTGTTCGCCCCGTACTGCGGACCCGGTAATCGGCGGAATCAACCGTTCCGTTTAGCCCGCGCCGGGCACACTGAATCCGGCAGCACCCGTGCGATCACGGGGCAGGATGGTTTCCGCAGGGTCCCGTACGGCCCACGGAGGGTGGGCCCCGCGAGGGCCCTCGAAGGAGAAGGGGCGCCTGGTGTTCACAAGCGTACTGATGATCGAGAAGGCCCTGACGTCCGCCGACGTGGAGTTCGTCACCACCTTGCACGGGGACGAGCCGGTCACGTTCCGCGTGCTGCTCCAGCCGCGCGGCGACCAGGCGGACCGGCTGCTGCGGGCCATCGACGACGTCGCCCTCGGTGAACTGGACGACGCCGTCCGCGAGGGCGAGACCCCCGAGGGGCGGGAGGCGCGGAGTGTCGGCCGCCGGGCCCTGGACGTCTCCCTGACCGCGCTGCGCGCCGCCGGCGCCGAGGCCGAGGGGCGCCTCGTCGAGGACCACCCCCTGGACGGACTGCGCTCCCTGGTCGAGGAGACCGGCGCCGACGAGGTGATCGTGCTGACCGACCCGCACTACGTGGAGGAGTTCTTCCACCGCGACTGGGCCTCCCGGGCCCGCCACAAGGTCGGTGTGCCGGTCCTGAAACTCTTCTCCCACAGCAAGGCATAGGCTGGGCCCGCGCTCCCGCCACCGGGAGCGCGCTCACGCCGTACCCGGCCCTCGGCGCGTCCGCCGCCGACACCACCGTCGCACCCTGGGGAGAACAGCGCATGGCACCCGGCCTTCCGTCCGCCATGGACCGACCGCACTTCATCGGCATCGGCGGCGCCGGGATGTCGGGCATCGCCAAGATCCTCGCCCAGCGTGGCGCCGCGGTGGCGGGCAGCGACGCGAAGGACTCCGCGACCGCCGAGGCCCTGCGCGCGCTCGGCGCCACGGTCCACATCGGGCACGCCGCGGAGCACCTCGCCGACGACGCGAGCTGCGTGGTCGTCTCCTCGGCGATCCGCGAGGACAACCCCGAGCTGGTCCGCGCGGCCGAGCTGGGCCTGCCCGTGATCCACCGCTCCGACGCCCTCGCCGCGCTGATGGCGGGCCTGCGCCCGCTCGCCGTCGCCGGCACGCACGGCAAGACCACCACCACCTCGATGCTGGCGGTCTCCCTGACCGAGCTGGGCCGCGCCCCCTCCTACGCGATCGGCGGCGACCTGGACGCCCCCGGCTCCAACGCCCTGGACGGCGCGGGCGAGATCTTCGTGGCCGAGGCGGACGAGAGCGACCGCAGCTTCCACCGCTACGCGCCCGAGGTCGCCATCGTCCTCAACGTGGAACTCGACCACCACGCCAACTACGCGTCCATGGACGAGATCTACGAGTCGTTCGAGACGTTCGCCGCCCGGATCGTGCCCGGCGGCACCCTGGTGATCGCCGCCGACCACGAGGGCGCGAGGGAGCTGACCCGGCGCCTGGCCGGCTCGGTGCGGACGGTGACGTACGGGGAGGCCGAGGACGCCGACGTCCGCATCCTCTCGGTCGTCCCGCAGGGGCTGAGGAGCCGGGTCACCGTCGTCATCGACGGCGCCGAGCTGACCTTCGCGCTGTCCGTGCCCGGCCGCCACTACGCCCACAACGCGGTGGCCGCCCTCGCCGCCGGCGCCGCCCTCGGCATCCCGCCCGCCGAACTGGCCCCGGCGCTCGCCGCGTACACCGGCGTCAAGCGGCGCCTCCAGCTCAAGGGCGAGGCCGCCGGGGTCCAGGTCGTCGACTCCTACGCCCACCACCCGACCGAGATGACCGCCGACCTGGAGGCGATGCGCGGCGCGGTCGGCGACGCCCGCATCCTCGTCCTCTTCCAGCCGCACCTCTTCTCCCGGACCCAGGAACTGGGCAAGGAGATGGGCCAGGCGCTGGGCCTGGCCGACGCCTCCGTCGTCCTCGACGTCTATCCGGCCCGCGAGGACCCCATCCCCGGCGTCACCAGCGAACTGATCATCGAGGCGGCCCGCGCCGCCGGCGGCGACGTCACCCCCGTCCACGACCGGGAGGAGGCCCCCGCGGTCATCGCGGGAATGGCGAAGGCGGGTGACCTCGTTCTCACCATGGGGGCGGGCGACGTCACGGACCTCGGCCCGCGCATCCTGGACCAGTTGTCGAAGCGGTAGTACGCACACCGCGGAACGAGGGACTGAGGGCTCATGCCGTACGACGTCGAGAAGCCGGACGAGCAGTGGCGCGCGGAACTGTCGCCGTCGGAGTACGCCGTCCTGCGCCAGGCCGGCACCGAACCCGCCTTCACCGGCGAGTACACCGACACCACCACCGAGGGCGTCTACTCCTGCCGCGCCTGCGGCGCGGAACTGTTCACCTCGCGGACGAAGTTCGCCTCCCACTGCGGCTGGCCCTCCTTCTTCGACCCGAAGGACACCGACGCGGTGGAACTGCTGGAGGACCGCTCCCACGGCATGGTCCGCACCGAGGTGCGCTGCGCCCGCTGCGGCTCCCACCTGGGACACGTCTTCGAGGGGGAGGGCTACCCCACCCCCACCGACCAGCGGTACTGCATCAACAGCATCTCCCTGCGGCTGACCCCCACGGAGGGCTGACCCCCCCCCGGGCCGGGGGCCGCGACGCCCCCGGCCGGCCCGTTTCCCCACGTTGCACGGCGCGAACCGGTCACGCTCCGCGCTCGCGCGGTGACGTCGCGCGGCCGTGGGGGTGACGTGCCGCACTCGGGCCGGTGATGGCCGAAAATCACCGGTATGAAAATCCGCAGAACGGGAACGAGTCGCCCCAGGCACCGGGCCCCACGACACCGCCGACCGCACCCAGGACGGCAACGGCCCCACCGACCACGGCCGGAGCGGGCAGCTTCTGCCAGACCCGAAGGGCGTTCGGCGTTTTGATACGGATGGAATCGGTCACCAAGCGGTACCCGGACGGCACGGTGGCGGTGGACCGGCTGTCGCTCGACATACCCGACCGGGCGATCACCGTCCTCGTCGGCCCCTCGGGATGCGGGAAGACGACGACCCTCCGCATGATCAACCGCATGGTGGAGCCCACCGAGGGCACCATCCTCCTCGACGGCGAGGACCTCCAGCGGCAGCCCGTCACCGCCCTGCGCCGCTCCATGGGCTACGTCATCCAGAACGCGGGCCTGTTCCAGCACCGCACCGTCCTCGACAACATCGCCACCGTGCCCCGCCTGCTCGGCTGGGGCAAGGCGCGAGCCAGGCAGCGCGCCGCCGAGCTGATGGACCGCGTCGGACTCGACACCGCCCTCGCCCGCCGCTACCCCTACCAGCTCTCCGGCGGACAGCAGCAGCGCGTCGGCGTGGCACGGGCGCTCGCCGCCGACCCGCCGGTGCTCCTCATGGACGAACCGTTCTCCGCCGTCGACCCCGTGGTGCGCAAGGGACTCCAGGACGAACTCCTGCGCATCCAGGACGAACTCGGCAAGACCATCGTCTTCGTCACCCACGACATCGACGAGGCCGTCAAACTCGGCACCATGGTCGCCGTGATGCGCACCGGCGGCCGGCTCGCCCAGTTCGCCACGCCCGCCGCCCTGCTCTCCGATCCCGCCGACGCCTTCGTCGAGGACTTCCTCGGCGCCGACCGCGGCGTCCGGCGGCTCTCCTTCTTCCCCGCCGCCGATCTGGAGCTGGTCACCGACGCCGTCGTCCCCCTCGACGCCCCCGCCGCGCGGCTCGCCGCGCCCGACGCCCCGTACCTGCTCGTCACCGACGCCGACGGCCGCCCCCTGGGCTGGGGCGAGCCGCGCGACCTGATCGCCGGCGCCATCGCGCCCCGGCGGCTGCTGCCCTACGGCCGGCCCTTCGTCCCCGGCACCGACTCCCTGCGCGCCGCCCTCGACTGCGCGGTCCTCTCGCCCACCGGCTGGGCCGTCGCCGTGGACGCCGACGGCCGGGTGACCGGCGTCGTCTCCCAGCAGGCCATCGGCGAGGCCATCCGCAGCGCCCACGCCGCCGGCCGGGGGGACGTCGCCGAGATCGCCGAGGTCGCCCCGTGAGCGGCTTCTTCGACATCCCGAGCGACCTCCAGCACAGCTACGCGGGCCTGATCGGCCTGCACCTGCGCGAGGCCCTGCTGCCGGTCCTGGCCGGGCTGCTGCTCGCCCTGCCGGTCGCCCAGCTCTGCGTCCGCGCCCGCTGGCTCTACCCGCCCGTGCTCGGCGTGACGACCGTCTTCTACGCCGTGCCGTCGCTCGCCGTCTTCGTCCTCCTCATCGACTACACCGGCCAGAGCGAGCTGACGGTGATGATCCCGCTCGCCCTCTACAGCCTCGTGGTGCTGGTCCCCGCGATCGTGGACGGGGTCCGCTCGGTGCCGCCGGAGACCCTGGCCGCCGCCACCGCCATGGGCCTCGGGCCGGCCCGCCGCTGGTTCCAGGTACAACTGCCGATCGCCGTGCCCGCGATCCTCGCCGGGCTGCGGGTGGCCACCGCGTCGAGCATCTCCCTGGTCAGCGTCGGCGCCCTCATCGGCAACCAGGGCGCCCTCGGCAACCTCCTCGCCGACGCCCAGCGCTACGACCGGCCCGAACTCGCCCTCAACTCCGTGCTCACCACCGCCGTCCTCGCCCTCGCCTGCGACGCGCTGCTGGTCCTCGCCCGGAACCTGCTCACCCCGTGGATGCCACGCGGCACGCACGCCTCCGCGAAGCCCGCGCGCCGGCCCGAGCCGTCCGAACCGGAGGGCGCCGCGCGGTGAACGTCCTGACCCACGTCCACGCCTTCTTCGCCGACCCCGCCCACTGGCAGGGCTACGACGGCATACCGCGGCGCCTGCTGGAGCACCTCGGGTACACCCTGCTGGCGCTCGGCCTCGCCGCCGCCGTCGGGCTCCCGGCCGGCCTGCTCACCGGGCACACCGGACGCGGCGGCAACGCCGTCGCCTTCGTCGCCACCGCCGCCCGCGCCCTGCCCAGCTTCGGCCTGCTGGTGCTCATCGCGGTCGGCATCGGCATCGGCCTGCTGCCGGTGATGGTGCCACTGGTCGTCCTCGCCGTCCCGCCGATCCTCGTCACCACGTACGAGGCGGTCCGCTCCGTCGACCCCGCCCCGGTGGACGCGGCGCGCGGCCTCGGCATGTCCGAGGCGGGCATCCTCTTCCGGGTCGAACTCCCCGTCGCCCTGCCGCTGGTCCTCAGCGGACTGCGCTCGGCCGCCATCCAGGTCGTCTCCACCGCCACCATCGCCGCCTACGTCAGCCTCGGCGGAGTCGGCCGCTACATCATCGACGGGCTCTACCAGCGCGACTACGAGAAGGTGGTCGGCGGCGCCACCCTGGTCGCCCTGCTGGCGCTGGCCACCCTCGCCGTGTTCTGGGGCGCGGGCCGGCTGGCCGTCTCACCGGGGGTGCGGCGGCGCTGAGCGGCGGGCGACCGGCCGGGGGCGAGGAAACCGTGACACGGCGGCACTTGACTCGGCGACGAGCGGCGGGTTGGGATCGACGGATGACTTCTACCGCGAAGAACAGCAGGTCCAGGACGAGACACACCGGCGTGGCGGCCGTCGCCCTCACCGCCGCGGCGGCTCTGCTCGCGGGCTGTTCCTCCTCCGGCGGGACCGCCGACAACCCTCTGGCGGAGGAGAAGGCGGAGAAGGGGACCGTCGTCGTCGGTTCCAACAACTTCGCCGAGAGCACCCTGCTCGCCGACATCTACGGCGAGGCGCTCAAGGCCAAGGGCCTCAAGGTCACCTACAAGCACAACATCGGCAGCCGCGAGACGACGTACGGGCTGATGAAGAACGGTTCCGTCACCGTCCTGCCGGAGTACAACGGCTCGCTGCTCGCCTACCTCGACTCCGCCGCCGGGCAGGAGTCCGCCGAGGCGGTGACCGCCGCCGTCAAGGAGAAGCTCGATCCCCGGCTGACCCTGCTGGAGTCCTCGCCGGCCGAGAACAAGGACTCGGTCGCCGTCAACGCGGCCACCGCGAAGAAGTACCGGCTGACCGCCGAGTCCTCCCTCGCCGACCTCAAGGAGGCCGCGCCGGACCTGGTGATCGGCGGCTCACCCGAGTTCCAGACCCGCCGTCAGGGCCTGGAGGGGCTCCAGTCCGTGTACGGGCTGCGCTTCGCCTCCTTCAAGGCGCTCGACGCGGGCGGACCCCTCACCCAGTCCGCGCTGACCAGGAACACGGTCCAGGCGGCGGACATCTTCACCACCGACCCCACCATCGTCAAGGAGGGCTTCGTCGTCCTCCAGGACCCCGAGAACCTCTTCGGCTTCGCCAACGTCACCCCGCTCGTCGCCAAGGACGGCCTGCCCCGGGAGGGCGTCGAGGCGCTGAACGCGGTCTCCGCCAAGCTGGACACCGAGACCCTGCGCGAGCTGGACGCCCGGATCCAGCTCGACAAGAAGGACCCCCTGGACGTGGCCAAGGCGTGGCTGGCCTCGGCCGGACTGGACTGACCCCGGGCGGTACGCGGCTCAGGACGCCGTGGCCCCGGCCGCGGCGTCGATGAGCTGGTCGATGAGGGCGATGAGCACGTCCCGGCTCGAGGCCCGCTCCCGCGCGTCGAACAACAGCACCTGGACGTGGTCGGGCAGTGCCAGGGCCTCGCGGATGTCCTCGGCCGGGTACGGGTGACGGCCGTGGAAGCCGTTGACGCCAACGACGAAGGGGATGCCCCGGCGTTCGAAGAAGTCTATGGCGGCGAAGCTCGTCTCGGGCCGGCGCACGTCGACCAGGACCACCGCGCCGAGCGCGCCGATCGCCAGGTCGTTCCACATGAACCAGAACCGCTGCTGGCCCGGGGTGCCGAACAGGTACAGCACCAGTTCCCGGCCGATGCTGATCCGGCCGAAGTCCAGGGCGACGGTGGTGGCCCGCTTCTTCTCGATGCCGGCCAGGTCGTCGACGTCGAGGCCGGCCGCGGTCAGCGGTTCCTCGGTGCGCAGCGGGGCTATCTCGCTCACCGACCCGACCATGGTGGTCTTCCCGACGCCGAAACCCCCGGCGATCAGGATCTTGACGGTGTCGGGCGCGGGCGCCGGAGCGGCGCGGTCAGAGCCGGCCAAGGCCGTCCCTCACTTTCTGCAGCAGGTCCAGGTCCGGGGTGGTGCGCGAGACGGAGTGCGGCGGCCGGGCGGTGATCCGGCCGGCCTCCAGCAGATCGCAGAGCAGGATGACGACCACGCTCACCGGCAGGTCCAGCCGGGCCGCGATCTCGGCCACGGCGACCGGCTCGGCGCACAGCCTCAGGATCCGCTGGTGCTCGGGCTGCGGCCGGGCCGCCCGCACGGGCTGCGGATCGACCGCGGTCACCGTGGTGATGAGGGTGAAGTCGGCGCGGCTGGGCCGGGTCCGTCCGCCGGTCAGGGTGAACGGCCGGACGAGCCGGCCCCCCGCGTCGCCTCCTGTCACGTCACTCGCCGGGGCCGACGGTGGCCCGCGGTGCCGCGCTCAGGTGCTCACCGATCTTCTTCACCAGCATGTTCATCTGGTACGCCACCACACCGACGTCGGCGCCCGGTCCGGTGAGCACGACGAGGTGGGCGCCGGGGCCCGCGGTGGTCAGGATCAGGTAGCCACCGGCCATCTCGATCAGCGCCTGGCGTACCGGCCCGCCCCGGAAGTCCATGCTGACGCCCTTGCTGAGGCTCATCAGACCGGAGGCGGTGGCCGCGAGACGTTCGGCGTCGTCGCGCGGGAATCCGGTGGACTTGCTGACGACCAGGCCGTCCTCGGAGAGCACCACGGCCTGGTTCACGTCGGCGACCCGCTCCACGAGTCCGGTGAGCAACTGGTCGAGCTGGGTGTGCGTGGCGGGGGTGGGTCGTGTCATGGAGTGTCCTTCGTCGGCGGTCGTGCGGTCGGCGCAAGTGTGGCGGTCAGCGGTCGGCGGTGGGGAGAGGGGGGTCGGTGGGGGGAAGCCCGGCGGCCGGAGGGAGGGGGTGTTCGCCGGATTCGTCGTCGCGCGCCCGGAACGTGCCGCGCTGGAAGCCGCCCAGCGAGGAGGCGGCGCGCTCCGCGGTGAACTCGGCCTCGTCGCCGGTGGCCGCGGCGGCGGACGGGACCTCCTCGCGCAGTTCGGCCGCGAGGCTGGTCTGCGGCACCCGGCGGGGCAGCGGGGCCAGGCCCCCCGGACCGGCGACGGTCGCCGCGGGGACGGGGGCCGCCAGGGAAGGGGCGGCTGGGCGGGGGGCCCGCGCCGCCTCGGGGGCCGCCGCGCCAGGCCGGGCGGGCCGGGGCACGGGCACCGGGTCCGCCCCGGCGGGGGCCGCGGTGTCCTCGGCCGGCGCGGTGGCACGCGGTTCGCGCACCACGATGTCGTGCGGGATCAGCACGATGGCGGTGGTCCCGCCGTACGGCGACGGGCGCAGCGTCACGGTGATGCCGTGCCGGTGCGCGAGCCGGGCCACCACGAACATGCCGAGCCGCAGGTCGTCGGCGAGGGCCACCACGTCGAACTGGGGGACCACGGCCAACTGGTCGTTGAACGAGGCGTAGTCCTCCTCGGACAGGCCCAGTCCGCGGTCCTCGATCTCGACGGCGAGGCCCCGGGCGACCATCGCGGCCCGGACGCCGACCGGCTGCGGGGCGGGGGAGTAGGCGGTCGCGTTGTCGATCAGTTCGGCCAGCAGGTGGATGACGTCCGCCACCGCGGGCGGGGCGAGCGCCACCTCCTCGTCGGTGTGCACCTCCACCCGCTGGTACTCGGCGACCTCGCCGACCGCGCCGCGCAGGATGTCGACCAGCGCGACCGGGTCCCGCCAACTGCGCCGGGGCTGCTCGCCGCTGATGATGACGAGGTTCTCCTCGTAGCGGCGCAACTGGCTCGCGGTGGAGTCCAGTTCGTACAGGCCCTTGAGCACGTCGGGGTCGGTGTGCCGGCGCTCCAGCGCGTCCAGCTTGGCGAGCTGCACGTTCACGAGGTTCTGGCTCTGGCGGGCGATGCCGAGGATGACCTTCTGGAAACCGCGCCGGGTGTCGGCGAGTTCGACGGCGGTGTGCACGGCGGTGCGCTGGGCGGTGTTGAACGCCTGGGCGACCTGGCCGAGTTCGTCGTGCCCGTAGTCGAGCGGCGGGGTCGCCGACTCCACGTCGACCTTCTCGCCGCGCTCCAGCCGGGCCACCACGTCGGGCAGCCGCTCCTCGGCGAGACCGAGCGTGGCGAGCCGGAGCCCGCGCAGCCGGCGGGAGAGCGAGCGGGTGATCCGCCAGGACATCAGGACGCAGACGAGCAGGCCGAGGAACCCGCCCGCGCTGACCGCGGCGGCCTTGACGAGCAGTCCGTGCGCCTCGTCGGCGCTGCGGCCGAGCAGGCCGGAGGTCTGCTCCCGGATGAGCTGCGTGTGCTGCCCGGAGACCTTGTCCAGCGCGGCGGACCACCGCTTGCGGGCGTCCGGCAGGTCGATGCGCCCCTCTCCGCCCTCGGCGCGGGCCGCCAGGACCTCGTCCTCGACGGCGTGCAGGGTCTGCCACTCGGGGCTGCGCAGGATGCGCTCGGTCTGGGTCTTCGCGCTGCCGCGCAGCGAGGGCACGATCTGGTCCTGGACGAGCCAGCGGCGGGTGTGGGCGAGCTGGGCGAACCGCGCCCACTCCTCCTCCTCGAACTGTCCCGAGGGCCAGGCGAGGGTGAGCGCGGCGTCCTCCTGGGACATCAGTTCGGCCGCGTGCGCGAGGGCGACCAGTGGCCCGGCCTGGGAGGTGAGGTCGCCG
Source organism: Streptomyces sp. SCSIO 75703 (assembly GCF_036607905.1). Lineage (NCBI taxonomy): Bacteria > Bacillati > Actinomycetota > Actinomycetes > Kitasatosporales > Streptomycetaceae > Streptomyces > Streptomyces sediminicola. The sequence goes on along the minus strand of NZ_CP144555.1, from coordinate 1,258,865 downwards.
TTGTCGACCTGGGACAGTTCCTGGAAGGCGTGGATCTGCTCGTCGATGATCGACGTGTACTGGCCGAGGGCCTGCTGCGCGGTGATGTCGGTCGGGTCGTCCACCTGGTCGCGGTAGTACTCCAGGCTGCCGACGGCACCGAGCACCGAGTACAGCCGGTCCGAGACGCGGGCCGGGGCCTGGTTGATCGTCTCGGGGCGTCCGGCGAGCTGGGCGACGGCGTCGTCGGTCCGGCGGCGCTGGGCGTCCAGCGCGTCCCGGTTGCCGTCGGGGGAGGCCAGCCAGGCGGCCGAGAGGCTGCGCTCGCGTTGCAGGGCGAGCGTGGCCTCGGTGCCCATGGCACCGGTGGACCTGCTCAGTCCGGTCTGCGAGCGCAGTTGCAGACCCTCCGAGAACATCCGGATCGTCGTCACGCCCCACACGGCGGCGAGGGTGACGCCGGGAACCAGCGCCAGGAGGATCAGCGAGAGGCGTATGGAGCCGAGACGGCGCCGGGAACCTGTCCGTGCAGACATCGTCGTCCTAGGCGGTCAGCGGGAGGGGGCGGCGGGCCCGCGCGGGACGCGCGAGCGGCGCGGACTGCGCCGGGGCGTGCTCGGTGCGCGCTCCGGCGCTCGGTGCGTCCGCGTGCGGTACGGCCGTACGGGGTGCGTGCGGCGCGTCCGCGGGGGCTGCGAGGGGCGCGGCCGGGCCGGTGCGGGGCCGGGGCGCGCGGCCGGGGTGCCGGGTCACCGGGTGCCGTTGGCGGCGTAGCGCGCGACGGCGTCGACGTTCGTCCGGGTCACGAAGGCGGGACCGGTCAGGACGGGGGCGACTCCGCCACCGCTGACGTTGCCGTTGGTGTGGTAGAGCCAGAGCCCGTCCACGGCCAGATAGCCCTGGAGGTACGGCTGCTGGTCCACCGCGAACAGCACGTCCCCGCGCTTGACGGCGGAGACCAGGTCGGCGTCGAGGTCGAAGGTGGCGACGCGGGCCCCGCTGCCCGCCGAGCGGACCGACTTGACGGCGCTGAGGGCGTACTGGGCGCCGTTCGTGACGACCCGGTCGATGCTGGAGTCCTGCCGCAGCCGCGCGGTGACGGCGGTGTCGACGGCCTTCATGTCGGTGCCCTCGACGTAGAGCATCTCGGTCTCGCCCGCGAAGGTCTTCTTCAGCCCCGCGCAGCGGGCCTCCAGAGCGACGTTGCCGCGCTCGTGGATGACGCAGAGGGTGTGGGCGGCCTTGAGGTCGTTGAGCTTCTCGCCGACGGCGCGGCCCGCGACGCTCTCGTCCTGCCCGAAGTACTCCAGCAGCCCGGCGGGACGCCAGGCGTCTATCCCGGAGTTGAGGCCGACCACCGGGATGCCGGCCGCCTTCGCCTCGGCCACCGGGGCCCGCATCGCCTGCGGCTTGGCCAGGGTGACGGCGATGCCGTCGGCCTCGTCGCGGATGGCGTCCCGCACCAGGCCGGCCTGGCCGGAGCTGTCGGCGTCGCCCGCGAAGGTCAGTTCCACGCCGTCCTTGGCCGCCGCGGCCTCGGCCCCCCTGCGCACCAGGTCCCAGAAGGCGTCGCCCTTGCCGCCGTGCGTGATCACGGCGATCTTCAGAGCGCCGGAGCCGGGACCGCCCGCGGAGCCGGCGCGGTCCCCGTCCGCGCCGAACGCGGAACAGCCCGCCGCCAGCAGGCAGAGGGCCGCGGCCAGGGCCACCGCGCGCAGACGCCCGGGGGAGTGGGAGGGCGGTGGGGTTGTCCTCATGGTGGTCGCGGCACCTCGCTGTGCGGCCCGGCGGGAGGGACCGGGGGCGGGGGCGCCGGGTCCGCGTGGTGCCACGCGGGCCCGGCTGAGTCTGGTCTGGCCGGAGCAAACCGTGTGTGACGGCCGGTAGTCAAGTGATCGGCGACCTGGTGTGAGTTGTCGGTGCCGCATTGTGATGCGGGAGGGGCGGGAGGGGACGACCCGTGCGAGCGGGTGCGCGCCGGCGGAACAGCCCGCCTCAGGGCGCGTGTGGGGGCGGCCGGGGCCGCGCCGTCCGGGCATGACGGGGCGGGAACCGGCGCGCGCTCCGGCGTGGGCGGGGCCGGTGTCCGGGAGGCGGCCGGCCGGCGCCGGACCCAGGCATGGGGCGGGGGAGCGCACGCCGGGGCCCCCACGGCGGCGGCCGGGCGCGGTGCGTACACCGTCCCGTTTCCGCGCACGTCCGCGCCGGGGCGGCCGTGGTGTCGCTCCGGCGCCGGCCCGGCGGCGCCCGCGGCGCGCGCCCCGGATCGTGCCGGATCGCCCGGCAGCGCGTCGGCCCACGCGGGCCCCGCCGGATGACACGGGAGCACAGGGGAGCCGTCCGGATCGCAGGGCCCCGGGGGCACGGTTGGTGACGGGGCGTGTTCTTTCCGTACCCGGACGCGGCCGTCGGCGGGTGAGCGACCCGGCTCCGGGGGCGAGTGCGCGGCGTACCGCGTCGCGAAGTCGCCCCCGGAGGGGAGTTCAGGCAGGCTCGCCCGCCCCCTGGCCCGGCGCCCGCGCGGAGAGCGCCGCGGCCCGCCTCTCCCGCGCGCGGCGGCGGCGTGCCCCGCGCGGCTCCTGGTCGGGCAGCCACCCGAAGACCAGGCAACTGCCGACGCAGCCGAGCAGCAGGCCCACGAGGAAGCCGCCCAGGTTCGAGGTGACCCAGGTCCCCAGCGAGGCGAGGACGCCGACGAGGGAGTAGAAGAGGCGCTGCGAGGGCGTGACGAGGGTGAGGACCCCGCACAGCAGCATCAGGACCGGCAGGACGTACCCGGCCACGCCCTGCATGCCGACGTGCAGCACGACCTTCAGGGACGCCTTCATGGTGAAGAGGACCTCGGCCCCGGCGAGCGTGAGGAGCAGCCCGCCCCAGAAGGGCCGCCCGTGGCGCCAGCGGCGGAAGGCGGCGCGGACGCCGGCCGGCTTCCCGTGCCCCCGGTCGCCGGACATCAGCAGGCCGACCCGCTGAAGCGCATCTTCAGGCCGGGAAGTTTGAACACCCCGGCCGTGGTGGCGTAGTTGGTCTGCCGCAGGTTCTTGATGTGCACGGTGTCGGCCTGCTGGCTGAAGACGCCCTTCGGCCCGCGGCCCTTGGGCCCGGCCTTGTCCAGGGTGGAGGCGTCGTTGCCGATCTCGATGTTGTCGAAGGAGGCGTCGCCGGACAGTTCGGTGGAGTCCGTGGTCAGATCGGTCGCGGAGACGCGGGTGCCCCCGCCGCCGGCCGTGATGAGCAGGTTGGTGCCGCCCAGGTCGACGCTCTGGCACAGGCTCGTGAGCTTGGCGTTCTTGATCACGGAGGTGACGACGAGCACCTGGCCGCCGGTGTCCCCCTCGTTGGGGCTGCCCTCGGCCATGGTGTCGAGCCCGCCGAACTGGGCGAAGCCGGTGCCGTCGAGTTCGGTCGCGGTGACGGTGAAGGGCATGCCGGAGATCGCGAACTGCACGCCCAGCGCGCCCTGGGCGGTGAGGACCGCGAGGGCGGCGGTGACGGCGGCGGCGGGCACCGCCATCACCGCCGCCCGGCGCAGCCGGACCCGGCCGCGTCCGGCGCGGTCGGGGGTGGTGCCGGCGGACGGGGTGGCGTCCGGGGACGTGGCCATGTCAGCTCCCAGGGGCGAGATGCGGATCGGGCGTCGGTGGCACGGTGTCCTGGCGCGGACAGCGGACGGGGCGCACGTCTCCCGGCACCTCCCGGCGGGGTTGCAGGGGGCGTTCACGTTACGCACCAGTAGCCAATTCGGAAGTTACCGGTGGTTACAGCATGGGTCAAGCAGGTTGTGCGAAAAGTGTGACCACGGTGTGCCGTCGCCCGCCCACCGGCCGGAACGGGCCGCGGGCTGAATCCGATGCTCCGTCATATTCCGCTCTGGCAAAGGCAGTTGTGCTGACCAGCGGCTCCTGTCCGGACCCTTGACGGTGAAGTGACAACCGGTCTACAAACGTCCCCGTTCCCCGGGTCCGTGGCGCCGGACCCGTTCTCCGCGGCATCGCCGCGTTCCCGGCCCCTGCCCCGCCCGTGTGCGGGGCACCGCCCTCTCCCGGCCCGTCCGGGACCCTCGCGCATCGGCCCGGCCGCACCCCGCGGCCGGCCCCGCACCGCTTCACCGAACCCCACGTCCGAGAAGAGGAAGCCGCATGCGTACCCGTACCCTGCTCACCCTCACCGCCGCCGTCGCCGCCTTCGTCCTCCCCGCGGCCCTGCCCGCCGCCGCGGCCGGCACCCCGGTCCTCACCACCGGCGGCGCCGGCGGCACCCCCGTCGCCACCGGCACCACGCTGACCGCCTCCCTGGCGAGCGGCACCAGCGCCACCTTCCGCTCCAGCGCCACCGGCACCTCCGGGGTCTCCTGCGCCTCCTCGCAGTTCACCGTGACCGTCACCGACAACCCGCCCGCCCCCGGCACCGCGACCGAGACGCTCACCGGCCACACCTTCGACAGCGCGAGCTGCACCAGCAACGTCACCGGCGTGCTCGGCGTCAACGGCATCGTCGTGGACAACCTCCCCTACACCACCACCGTCTCCTCCGCCGGAGCCGTCGCCGTCACCCCGCCGAGCGGATCCGCCGTCCGCACCACGGTCACGCTGCGCACCCTCCTCGGCAGCGTCTCCTGCGTGTACGAGGCCCCGGGCCTCGCCGGCACCGCGGACAACACCACCCACGGGATCGCCTTCGCCAACCAGCACTTCACCAAGATCTCCGGCTCCGCGCTCTGCTTCGCCGACGGCTACTTCACCGCCACCTACGCCCCGGTCACCGACGGTTCGGGGGTGGTCCACGTCAACTGACCCGGCCCGCGCCACGACGCGGCGGGCCGGCCGGGGCAGCGCGCGCCCCGGCCGGACCGCCGCACGTGCGCGTACGGCCCAAGAAGGCTGCGAGGCCGAGGATCTGACGGTGAGTTATCGTGTACAGGGGGTTAAGACAGACGGCATGGCCTGTTGAGTTCCAGCCCAGGAGTGTTCAGCCGATGGCGAGGCAGCTACGCGCCGAGCAGACCCGCGCGACGATTCTCGGGGCCGCCGCCGACCTGTTCGACCGGCAGGGCTACGAGTCGACCAGCCTCAGCGAGATCGTGGCGCACGCGGGGGTCACCAAGGGCGCCCTCTACTTCCACTTCGCGGCGAAGGAGGACCTCGCCCACGCCATCATGGAACTCCAGTCCAGAACCTCCCGCCGGCTCGCGACCGAACTGGACGGCCGCGGCTACACCTCGCTGGAGACGCTGATGCGGCTCACCTTCGGCATGGCCCGCCTCTCCGCCGAGGGACCGGTGCTGCGCGCCGGGCTGCGCCTGGCCACCGGGGGCGTCGCCGTCCGCCCGCCGCTGCCGCACCCCTTCACGGAGTGGCTGGACATCGCCTCCGCGCGGCTGCTCGACGCCATGAAACAGTCCGACCTGCACCCGGACGTCGACGTCGACACCGTCGCCCACACCCTCGTCTCCTCCTTCGTCGGCACCCGCGTGGTCGGCCGCGCCCTGGAACCGGCAGCCCGGCAGCCCCGCCGGACGGCCGAGATGTGGCACGTCCTCATCCGCGGGCTGGTGCCGGTGCCCCGCCGCGCCCGCTACCTCACCCTCGCCGCCCGGCTGGAGCGGGAGACCGGGCCGGCGTAGCCGGGCCCGCGCCCTCGGGGCGGCCGGGCCTCGGGGTGGCCGGGCCTCGGGGCGGCCGGGCCTCGGGGCGGCCGGGCCTCGGGGCGGCCGGTTCTCGGGGTGGCCGGGGCCAGTTGGGCGGCCCGCGCCACCGCGCGTGAGGGGGGCAAGTCGGCGGAAGGTGCCCGGAACCGGCGTGGTTCACGCGATGGTGTGATCATGTCCGGGCCCGCGGATGCCTCCGGAACGCCCTGGGTAGTGCCCACGCATGACGCGACAGCCCTTCCGACTCCCGCACTTCTACCTGCCGCATCCCGCGCGGCTCAACCCCCACCTCGACGAGGCCCGGACCCACTCGACGACGTGGGCCCGCGAGATGGGCATGCTGGAGGGCTCCGGAGTCTGGGAGCAGGACGACCTCGACGCGCACGACTACGGACTGCTGTGCGCCTACACCCACCCCGACTGCGACGGTCCCGCGCTCTCCCTCATCACCGACTGGTACGTGTGGGTCTTCTTCTTCGACGACCACTTCCTGGAGAAGTACAAGCGCACCCAGGACCGCGTGGCCGGCAAGGCCCACCTGGACCGGCTGCCGCTGTTCATGCCGCTCGATCCCGCCGCCGAGACGCCCGAGCCGCGGAACCCGGTGGAGGCCGGACTCGCCGACCTGTGGCGGCGCACCGTGCCCGCCATGTCCGACGGCTGGCGCCGCCGCTTCGCCCTCGCCACCGAGCACCTGCTCAACGAGTCCCTGTGGGAGCTGTCCAACATCAACGAGGGCCGGATCGCCAACCCGGTCGAGTACATCGAGATGCGCCGCAAGGTCGGCGGCGCCCCCTGGTCGGCCGGGCTCGTGGAGTACGCCACCGCCGAGGTGCCCGCCTCCGTGGCCGGCACCCGGCCGCTGCGCGTGCTGATGGAGACCTTCTCCGACGCCGTCCACCTGCGCAACGACCTCTTCTCCTACCAGCGGGAGGTCGAGGACGAGGGCGAACTGAGCAACGGCGTGCTGGTGCTGGAGACCTTCTTCGGCTGCACCACCCAGGAGGCCGCCGACCTCGTCAACGACGTCCTCACCTCCCGGCTCACCCAGTTCGAGCACACCGCGTTCACCGAAGTGCCCCCGGTCGCCCTGGAGAACGCCCTCACCCCCGCCGAGACCGCCGCCGTCGCCGCGTACGCCAAGGGCCTCCAGGACTGGCAGTCCGGCGGCCACGAGTGGCACATGCGCTCCAGCCGCTACATGAACGAGGGCGCGCGCACCGGCTCCCCCTGGCAGGTCCCGGCCGGACCCGGCACCGCCGCCGCCGACATCGGCGCGCTGCTCGCCGGCGGCCCCCTCGGCGCCGTGCCCGCCGCCTTCCGGCAGCCCGACCGGCTGCGCCCCTACGGCCACGTGCCGTACCCGAAGGTCGGCCCCTCCCTCATCCCCGAGATGCGCATGCCCTACCCGCTGGAGCTGAGCCCCCACCTCGACGGCTCCCGGCGCCACCTGCTGGAGTGGTCGCAGCGCATGGGCATCCTCGCCGAGGGCGTGTGGGACGAGGACAAGCTGGCCGGCTGCGACCTCCCGCTCTGCGCGGCCGGACTCGACCCCGACGCCACCCAGGAGCAACTGGACCTCGCCTCCGACTGGCTGGCCTTCGGCACCTACGGCGACGACTACTACCCGCTGGTCTACGGCCACCGCCGCGACCTGGCCGCCGCCCGCCTGACCACCGCCCGCCTCTCCGCCTGCATGCCGCTGGACGGCGAGCCCGTGCCCCCGCCCGCCAACGCCATGGAGCGCTCCCTGATCGACCTGTGGGAGCGCACCACGGCCGCCATGACGCCCGAGCAGCGCCGTCCGCTCAAGGACGCCGTGGACGTCATGACCGAGTCCTGGGTGTGGGAGCTGTCCAACCAGATCCAGCACCGCGTCCCCGACCCCGTGGACTACCTGGAGATGCGGCGGGCCACCTTCGGCTCCGACCTCACGCTCGGCCTGTGCCGCGCCGGACACGGCCCGGCCGTGCCGCCCGAGGTCTACCGCAGCGGCCCCGTCCGCTCCCTGGAGAACGCGGCCATCGACTACGCCTGCCTCCTCAACGACGTCTTCTCGTACCAGAAGGAGATCGAGTACGAGGGCGAGATCCACAACGCGATCCTCGTCGTGCAGAACTTCTTCGGCATCGACTACCCCTCCGGCCTGCGCGTCGTGCACGACCTGATGACCCAGCGCATGCGCCAGTTCGAACACGTCGTCGCCCACGAACTGCCCATCGTCTACGACGACTTCCAGCTCTCGGACGAAGCGCGCGCGGTGATGGACACCTATGTGACCGACCTGCAGAACTGGATGGCCGGCATCCTCAACTGGCACCGCAACGTGCCCCGCTACCAGGCCGACTACCTGGCCCGGCGCACCCACGGCTTCCTCCCGGACCGGCCGCCGTCGCTGCCCGTCCCCCGGGCGCCCGGCGCGGCGGCGACGGTGGTGGCCGGCCCGCTCGGCTGAGACCGGGCGGCGCCCGAGCGCCGGGGGCGGCACCCGGACGCCGGCGCTCTCACCCGTTCGTGGCTCGTGACGCGCCGGCGGGCGGGGTAGGTCCCCTGCCGGAGGAGACGAGAGCCATGGAACAGACAGCGTTGCGCCCCAAGCCCATGCCGGGCCGGGACCCCGGGACCGGCACCGCGCCCGGTCCCGACCGCCCCCCGCACCCCGTGCGCCGCGGCCGTCGGCGGGCGGCGACCGTGCTGCTCGCCACGGTCGGCGCCGTCGTGCTGCTGCTGGCCGGCGTCGGACTCGGCACGGTCGGCACCACCCTGCTCGGCGCGCACCGGCTCACCGGGCAGTCCGGGCCCGCCGCCGGGACGGCGCCGGCCCAGGGCCCGGCGGCGGACGTGCGGGCGGCCCCGCCGCAGCCGTCCGCCGGCACCGCCCCCGGGCCCGCCGCCGACCCGGCACCGCCCACCGCCACCCTCGGCGTCGAGGCCGTGGACGACCGGCGGCCGGGCGCCCTGGTCGTCGGCATCCACGTCCCCGGCCCCGGGTACGCGGCGGGACTGGTCCGCGGCGACGTCCTGCTGACCTTCGGCACCGCCCGCGTGGACTCGGCCGCCGACCTCGCCCGCGCCGTCGCCCGCGCCGAACCCGGCACCCCGGTCAAGGTGACGGTGCGCCACGCCGGCGGCGGGTACCAGCAGCTGACGGCGGTACCGGGCGTCGCCACCTGACCGCCGCCGGCCCGCGGAGGGGGCGTGGCCGGAGGCGAGCGGTGCGGTGGCCGGTTCGCGCCGGTCCCGCCGAACGGGCAGGATGCTGCCCATAGGCACCTTTTCCGCCCGCCCAGGAGGACCGGATGACCGGCGGCACACCCGCTGCGCGCTTCACCGCTGACGACTACCGGGCCCGCATGGCACGCGCCGTGCGGTCGGCCGCCGACGCCGGGCTGGCCGGTCTGCTCGTCGCCCCCGGCCCCGACCTGGTCTGGCTCACCGGCTACGCGCCCTCCGCCGACACCGAACGGCTCACCCTGCTCGTCCTCGCCCCCGGCCGTCGCCCCGTCCTCGTCGTGCCCGCCCTGGAGGCCCCCGACGCCGAGAAGGCCGCCGGAGCGCCCGCGCTGACCCTGCGCGACTGGACCGACGGCCAGGACCCCTACGCCGCCACCGCCGCCCTCCTCGACGGCGGCGGACGCCTCGGCGTCAGCGACAACACCTGGGCCCTGCACCTGCTCGGCCTGCAAAACGCCCTGCCCGGCACCTCGTACGCCGCCCTCACCGAGGCGCTGCCGCTGCTGCGCGCCGTCAAGGACCCGGCCGAACTGGAGCTGATGGCGGCGGCCGGCGCCGCCGCCGACGCGGCCTTCGAGGAGATCCTCACCGTCCGCTTCGCCGGCCGCCGCGAGAGCGACGTCGCCGCCGACCTCGACGCGCTGCTGCGCCGCTTCGGGCACTCCCGGGTCGACTTCACCATCGTCGCCTCCGGCCCCAACGGCGCCAACCCGCACCACGAGGCCGGCGACCGCGTCATCCGGGACGGCGACATGATCGTCCTCGACTTCGGCGGCCTCAAGGACGGCTACGGCTCCGACACCTCCCGCACCGTCCACGTCGGCGCGCCCACCGAGGAGGAACGCCGGGTGCACGACCTGGTCCGCGAGGCGCAGGAGGCGGGCTTTCGCGCGGTGCGGCCCGGCGCCGCCTGCCAGGACGTCGACCGCGCCGCCCGCGCGGTGATCGACGGCGGGGGGTACGGGCCGTACTTCATCCACCGCACCGGGCACGGCATCGGCGTCACCACCCACGAGCCGCCGTACATGATCGAGGGGGAGGAGCAGCCGCTGCTGCCCGGCATGTGCTTCTCCGTCGAACCCGGCGTCTACCTGCCCGGCCGCTTCGGGGTCCGCATCGAGGACATCGTCACCGTCACCGAGGACGGCGGCCGGCGGCTCAACGACACCACCCGGGAGATGGTCGTCGTGGAATGACCCCCGGCGCGACGCCCCCACCACCGGAGCCGGCACCCCGCACGCCCCGCGCACCGGGCGCGAGGCCGGCCGGCCCGGCACAGGACCGGAAGAGGACCCGGAAGACGACGGCACGACCATGACCCAGGCACCCATTCCGACCGAGGACACCGTCCGACGGCTGGTCGGCTCCCTGCTCCCGCGGGGCACCGCCCCCGACGTGGCGCCCGCCGCCGAGGGCGCCGGGCGGGCCACCTGGTGGGTCGGTGCCCGCCACGTGCTGCGCCTGGCCACCGACCGCGACACCGCGGCCCGCCGGCGCCGCGAGCCGCGCCTGCGCGACCTGGTCCGCGCCCACGTCCCCGTCGCCGTGCCCGTCACGGTGGCGCACGGCGAGTGGGCACCCGGCCTCACCTACACCCTGGACGCCCGGCTGCCCGGCGGCTCCGCCGAGGACCACTCCGTGTCCGCCGTCGGTGAGGCGGACCTCGCGGCGCTGCTGACGGGGTTGCGCGAGGTGCCGCCGCGGCAGGCCGAGTCGCTGGGCGTGCCGAGGGCCCCGGCGCGTTCCCTGGAGGCGCTGCGTGGGTCCGCCGGGACCGCCGCCCGCCGGCTCGCCGTGGCCGACGAGTTCGACCCGGCCCGGCTCGCGCAGCTCACCGGTGCGGCGACGGCCCAGCTCGGCGTGGCGCCCGGCACGGTGGCCCTCGTCCACCACACCCTGGCCGACGACCACCTCGTCGTCGCCGCCGACGGCCGGGTGCGCGGGGTGCTCGGCTGGGCGGACGCGGTCCTCGGGGACCCCGCCGAGGACATCGCCGGCCTCGCGCTCGCCGTCGGGTCCCCCGCCGCCGTCCGCGCCGCGACCCTCGCCGGCTACGGGGCCCGGCCCTGCCTGCGCGGCCTGTGGCTGGCCCGCTGCGACGCGGTGGCGCACCTCGCCCGCGCCCTTGCCGGGCAGGACCCCGCGCCGCCGCCGCTGCCGGTGCTGCGGGCCCGGCTGCGCCGGGCCTGGGAGGCGATCCTCCTGGAGCGGGTCACGGAACTGCGCGGTGACGGCGGGGACGACGACACCGCGCCCTGGTAGCCCGGCCGGTCCGGCCACGCGGCGCGGTCGCGGGCCGGCCGGAAGTCCCGCGAGCCGGCCGAAGAGAGCCACCGTGTCGGGGGCGTCGTCGTGCCGGCGGCGCGTGGCGGACGGGGCCGCCCCGGCGCCCTCACTCCTGGAAGAGGACCACGCTCGACTCGCCCGGCAGCCGCAGCAGCCCGTCCGCCCCCGGCGGGTCCACCGGCTCCCACGCCGCGAGCACCCGGGCCGGCCGGGCGCCCAGCGGGATCAGGGCAGGGCCGGGGCCCAGGTTGACCGCGACGCGCAGGTCTCCGCGCCGGAACGCCAGCCAGCGGCCCTCCTCGTCGAAGGCGACCCGGGTGTCCGCGAGGTCGGGGTCGCTCAGGTCGGGCTCCGCGTGGCGCAGCGCGATCAGCCGGCGGTACCAGTCCAGCACCCGCGCGTGCGGCTCGCGCCGCGGTTCGGACCAGTCGAGGCAGGAGCGGTCGCGGGTCGCCGGGTCCTGCGGGTCGGGCACGTCCTCCTCCCGCCAGCCGTGCGCGGCGAACTCCCGCCGCCGGCCCCGCCGTACCGCCTCCGCGAGGCCGGGGTCGGTGTGGTCGGCGAAGTACTGCCAGGGCGTGCCCGCCGCCCACTCCTCGCCCATGAACAGCATCGGCGTGAAGGGGGCCGTCAGCGTCAGTGTCGCCGCGCAGGCGGCGAGCCCGGGGGAGACCAGGGCCGCGAGCCGCTCCCCCCGGGCACGGTTGCCGATCTGGTCGTGGCTCTGCGCGTAGCAGGTCAGCCGGTGCGAGGCGAGCCGGGTGCGGTCCAGCGGGCGGCCGTGGTGGCGCCCCCGGAAGGACGAGTAGGTGCCGTCGTGGAAGAAGCCCCGGGTCAGCGTCTTGGCGAACGCGGCCAGCGGGGCCCGCGCGAAGTCGGCGTAGTACCCCTGCGCCTCGCCGGTCAGGGCGGTGTGCAGGGCGTGGTGGAAGTCGTCGTTCCACTGGGTGTGCACGCCGAGGCCGCCCTCCGCGCGCGGGGTCACGGTCCGCGGGTCGTTGCGGTCGGACTCGGCGATCAGGAACAGCGGGCGGCCCAGGTCGGCGGCGAGCGCGTCCACGCCCCGCGACAGCTCCTCCAGGAAGGGCAGGGCCCGGTTGTCGGCCAGCTCGTGCACGGCGTCCAGGCGCAGTCCGTCGATCCGGTAGTCCCGCAGCCAGGCGAGGGCGCTCTCCCGCAGGTACGCCCGGACCTCGTCGGAGCCGGGCGCGTCCAGGTTCACCGCGGCGCCCCAGGGGGTGTGGTGGGTCTCGGTGAAGTACGGGCCGAAGGCGGGCAGGTGGTTGCCGGAGGGGCCGAGGTGGTTGTGGACCACGTCCAGGACGACGCCCAGGCCCAGCCCGTGCGCCCGGTCCACGAACCGCTTGAGCGCCTCGGGACCGCCGTACGGCTCGTGCACGGCCCAGGGGGCGACCCCGTCGTACCCCCAGCCGTGCCGGCCCGGGAAGGGGCACAGCGGCATCAGCTCGACGTGGGTGACGCCCAGGCCGGCGAGGTGATCGAGCCGTTCCGCGGCGGCGTCGAGGGTGCCCTCGGGGGTGTACGTGCCCACGTGCAGCTCGTACAGGACGCCGCCGGGGAGCGGACGGCCCCGCCACGGGGCGTGCCACTCGTACCGGCCGTGGTCGACGACCGCGGCGAGTCCGTCGGGGCCGTCCGGCAGGCGGCGGGCGCGCGGGTCGGGCAGCACGGGCCCGCCGTCGACCGCGAAGCCGTACCGCGAGCCGTCCCCGGCCAGGGCCCGCCCGCACCACCACCCCGGGCGCTCCGGATCGCTCTCCATCGCGCTCGTGACGCCGTCGCACGTCAGCGCCACCTCGCCGGCCCCCGGCGCCCACACCTCGAACTGCACGGACGGTACCCCTTCGTCTGCTCTCCGTGACGATCCCGTCCATGGTCCAGCAAAAGCGATCACCGCGCTGGGGAATGTCACCCTTGCGCGCGGGTGTCGCCCTCCGCGCGGACACCGGGACGGCACCCGGCGTGCCGGAGGGCGGGCGGCCCGCGCCGGGAGGCGGTCACGGCGGGCCGGGGGTCCTCACTCCTTCCAGACCAGGACGGTCAGCACCGCGCTGGTGATCTTCACGGGGGCCGGGGACTGGTTGAGCAGGCGCACCCGCATCCGGCGGTTCCTGCCGATCCGTTTCGTCAGGGGGACGATGGCGAAGGAGCCGCCGGATGTGCCGATCACCTCGTGGGCCGGGTGGTCCGCCTTGTGCGTGTCCACCTCGAACTCGGACATGCGGACCTGGACCACGTCGCCGACCGGCAGATCGGCCACGCCCAGGCTGAGGCTGCCGGTGAAGCGGGCCGGGCCGCGGGCGAACACGGCGCCGCCCGAGAGGTGGTCGCCGGTCTCGTCGCTCCACTCGGCGGTGAACTCGATCGAGTCCCAGACACCGGGCCGCAGGGTGTAGTGCTCGGCGACACCGAGGTTCACGTACTGGGGCATGTCGTCTCCGTCTCCTTGCCACTGTCCCGCCGGGAGCGCCAGGCAGTCGGCGAGGTCCCGGCGGAAGTCCTTCATGTCGAAGCCGCGCGGATCGGACTTCCAGTCGCTCCATTCCAGGTGTCCGATGGCGGACTTGGCGCTCCAGCCGTGCGCCCGGCAGACCCCGGCCGTGGCCCGGACCATCGCCACGTACTGGGCGCGCGGCCACGGGTCCTTGCCGTCGCCGGCGTTCTCGCACTCCCAGCCGTAGAAGCGGGCGTTGCCGTCGACGGCGCCCGGAGCGCCCTCGTGCTTGGCGGGTGGCGTGGGGCGGTCGCCGTAGGACTCGTTGATGACCTGGGTGAGCACTGCCCCGTCGCCGCCGCCGGCGTGGTTGGCGCGGCCGTTGCCGGTGAGGTGGACGGTGCCGTCCTTGGTGATGCAGCCGGTGGCCAGCGGGCCGGGCAGGGTGCTGTGCCCGTCGTAGATCAGGCCGACGACGTCCGTGCCGGGGCCGGTGACGGTGTGGTGGACCATCACCCCGTTCACGGGTCCCCAGGCGCCCTTGGCGTTGCGGTGGTGGGTCCGCCAGGAGCGGACCTCGCGGACGGTGCAGCCCTCGGCCTTGAGGGCGGCGACCAGCCGGGTGGCGGTCAGGGGTGTGGCCAATGTGCTGTCCTCTCAGCCGTCGCGGTGCCGAAAGACGGTCCGACCGCGGACACGACGGTGCGGGGGTCCCGGACCGAGTCAACGTCATCTTCCGCTTCCAGGCGACCCGTTCGGCTGAAACCACCCCTTCGCGGCAACCTCCGGCCCGCCGCGGGGCACGCCGCAGGGGCGGGGGAGTTACGGACATGTGGCACAGCGGGGTGTGGACGGGGACGGCCGGGGTGTAAACATTCGGTGTGTACGGAGGAACAGGAGCAACGGGCACCTGGGGCCGCGGCGGGAAAACGGGGTAACGGATCATGTCGACCTTCGAGTCCAACACTCCTCCGCCCGCTCTCGTCCGGCTGTCCGACGCCGAGCGGGACCGGGCGCTGAAGGTGCTGCGGGACGGCGTCGCGGCGGGCCGTCTCTCCCACGACACGTTCGTGCGCCGCATGGAACTGGCCCTGGTGGCCCGCCGGTCCGAGGAACTGGCCGTGCTCACCGCCGACCTGCGCTCCGAGGGGCGGGCCTCCCGGCTGGTGTTCGGGGCCGTCGAGGCGGTCTCCGGCTTCGGCGTCCGGGTGCGGCGGGCCTGGCAGGCCGAGCGGCTGCCCAAGCTGCTGCTGCCGCACCCGGGCACCGGCCACCCGCTGCGGATAGGGCGCGACCCGGCGAACGGGCTGCGGCTCACCCACGAGACCGTCTCCCGCGTGCACGCCGAACTGACCCGGCAGGGCGGCATGTGGGTGCTGCGCGACCTCGGCTCCACCAACGGCACCACGGTCAACGGGCGGCGGGTGATCGGCGCCGCCGTCGTCCGTGAGGGCGACCAGATCGGCTTCGGCCGCACCGTGTTCCGCCTCGCCGCGAGCTGACGGCACGCGCCCGCCGGGGTGCCCGGCACCGGCGGGCGCGCCCGCGGTGACCGGGGCCGCCGGGTGCGGGACGGTGCGGCGGGGCCGGGCCGGGGAGCGGCGGGACGCGCCCGGAGGGCCCACGTCCCTTTGCCGTTCCGAGTGTTGACGTACACCCCGGCACGTGACTGACTGTGCGTACACCGCGCACGCCCGGTGACCCGGCGGCCCGATTCGTGGAGGTGTGTCCTGTCGCCCCTCCCGCGCTACCCGACCGTGGACGAACTGGGCGCCCGTGCCGCCGCACTCGCCGCCCGCCATCCCGGCCGGGCCCGGCTGCGCCGCGTCGGCACCTCCCGCGCCGGGACCCCGCTGCTCCTGCTCTCGGTCGGCCGGGGCGGACGCCAGGCCCTCGTCGTCGCCGGACCGCACGCCAACGAACCCGTCGGCGGCGCCACCGTCCTGCGCCTGGCCGAACGCGCCCTGGCCGACCCCCGGCTCACCGAGGCCGCCGACGCCACCTGGAACCTGCTGCTGAGCGCCGACCCCGACGGACTGCGCCACAACGAGGGCTGGCTGACCGGCCCGTACACCCTCGGGCGCTACGCGCGCCACTTCTTCCGGCCCGGTTTCCTGGAACAGCCCGAGTGGCTGCCCGACGGTCCCGGCCGCGCCACGCTGCCCGAGACCCGCGTCCTGCTCGCCCTCCAGGACGAGCTGCGGCCCTTCGTCCAGTGCTCCCTGCACGGCGTCGACGTCGGCGGCGGCTTCGCCGAGGTCACCGACGAACTGCCCGGCCTCGCCCGGCGGATGGCGCACGCCGCGACCCGCCTCGGCATCCCCCGCGAACTCGGCGCCTACGACGCCCTGTACTGGCCCGGCCTCGGGCCCGCCGTCTACCGGATACCGCCGCCCCGCTCGGGCGACCTGACCGCCGCCATCACCGAGGCCGCCGTCGACTCGACCTGGTGCCACCCGCGCCGCCACGGCACCGTCACGGCGGTGGTGGAAGCGCCCATGTGGGGCGTGGCCGCCGTCGGCGACACGTCGGCCCCGGCCGACGCGGACGCGGTGCTGCGCGCGGTGAGCCGCACGCTGCGCCACGACACGCGGCGGCTGCGCGGGCTCCTCGCCCGGATCCGGCCGCACGCGGCGGGCCCCGACGCGGCCCGGCTGCTGGCGCCGGTCGACGACTACCTCCTCGTCTGCCCCCGGCTCGCCGACGCCTGGGACCCGGACACCGACGACGGCACGGGCCGCCCCCTGCCGCCGATGAGCACCGCCCGCCTGGCGGCCCTGCGCATCGCCGGGCGGCGGCTGGCGCTGCGGACGGCGGGGCTCCTGCACCAGGTGGTGACCCGCGCCGGGCGCGATCCGGCGGACGCGCTGCCCGAGCTGGACCGGCTCCTCGACGCCTGGTGCGCCGACTACCACGAGTCCTTCGGGGCCCGCTGGATACCGGTGGCCCGGCAGGCGGAGTACCAGACCAGGGTGGTGCTCGCCGCCTTCGAACTGGCCGCCCGGCACGCGCCGCGCGGCCTGCTGCCCTCGGGCTGACGCGCCCGGCCCCGCGGGCGCCCCTCAGCGGGCCGCCGCGGCCGTCGTGGGTGCCGCGCCGCTCGCGTCGGCCGTGCGCGCCCTGGTCACCCGGCCGTCAGGTGCGCCGTGCTCCCGGTGCTTCCCGTCTCCGCGGTGCTTCCCGTCTCCGCCGGGCTCGCGGTGGCCGTCGTGGGTGCCGCGCCGCTCGCGTCGGCCGTGCGCGCCCTGGTCACCCGGCCGTCAGGTGCGCCGTGCTCCCGGTGCTTCCCGTCTCTGCGGTGCTTCCCGTGCTTCCCGTCTCCGCGATGCTTCCCGTCTCCGCCGGGCTCGCGGTGGCCGTCGTGTTCCCCGCGTCCGCCGGGTCCTCGCGTTCGAGCAGGGCCACCGGCAGTTCCCGGAAGAGGTCCGCGACGCGGACCCGGCCCGTGTGCGCCCGGCCGGGGGCGAGGAGGTCGGACCAGCGGCCCGGCGGCAGCGCCAGCTCCGTGCCGCGCCAGCCGCCCGCCTCCGCCAGCCGCAGCGACAGCCGGGTCACCGCGGTCAGGGCCGCCCCGGTGCGGACGAAGGCCACGCAGTGCTCCGCCGCCGGCCCCTCGGCCGTCAGCGGGGCGTAGGAGGCGCCCTCGCCGAAGACCCCCGGCCGGCGGGAGCGCAGCGCCAGCGCGGCCCGCGTCACCGCCCCCTTCTCCCCGGGGCCGGCGACGGGCGGGAAGCTCGCGGGAGCCCGGTTGTCCGGGTCCACCAGCGCCCGGTACTCGCCCTCCGTGCCCTGGTAGAGGTCGGGCACGCCCGGCATCGTCAGGTGGACCAGCGCCGCGCCGAGCAGGTGGGCCCGGATGTGCGGCTCCAGCTCCGCCCGGAAGGCGGCCACCCGCTCGCCCGGCGCACCGCACGGCCCCGCCGCCAGGAACCGCGCCACCGCCTCCTCGTACTCCGGGTCCCGTTCCGTCCAGGTGGTGTGCAGACCGGCCTCGCGGACGTGCTTCACCAGCGCCTCCCGCACCCGGCCGCCGTCGGCCGGTCCCAGCCCGAACACCGTCTGCCACGCCGCCCAGGCCAGTACGCCGTCCGGCGCCCGGGGAGCCTCGGCCGCGGCCTTCGCCACCACCTCGGCCCAGGCCGTGGGGCACTGGGCGAGGACGGCGAGCGCGGCCCGCACGTCGGCGCTGCGCTTGGTGTCGTGGGTGGAGAGCACCGTCCCCGCCGCGGGCCGCTCGCGCTGGAGGTCCGCGCAGAAGGCGTGGAACTCCCCGGGCGGCAGCGCCGGCCGCCCCGGATCGCCGCCGACCTCCCCGGCCGACAGCAGCGGCACGTGGCGGTAGAAGGCCCGGTCCTCCACCGACTTGGCGCGCAGCGCGGAGGAGGTCTGCGCGAACCGGGCCCGGAACTCCTCGTGTTCCGGGCCCTCCCCCGCCCGGCCGGTCAGCAGGTCCCGGACCGCGTCCACCGCGCCCGCCTCCTCCGGCACGGTGAAGGCGCGCCGCGCCTCGGCCACCACCCGCCCGGTGATCAGCCGGGCCGCGTCGGCCGGTGCGTAGGGCCGGTAGACGTCCAGGCGGACCAGCAGCTCGCGCAGGGCGGTGCGCAGCGCCCACGGCGCCCGGTCGCGCAGCGTGGCCACCGGCGAGGACGCGCAGAGCCGGTGGGCCACCCGGGTCAGCCGCTCGGTCTCGGCGGCCAGCTCGTGGGAGAGCACCTCGTACGCCGAGCGCCGCACCGTCGCCGCCCAGTCGCCGCCCCGGTCCGCCGGGGGGCCGGCGAAGTCGCGGTAGGCGGCGAGGAGTCCGGCGGCGCCGTCCGGGTCGGTGAAGAGGGCGTCGACGTGGCGCAGGGACTCGTAGCCGGTGGTGCCGGCGACGGGCCAGCCGGCCGGCAGCCGCTCCCCGTCCGCGAGGATCTTCTCGACCACGGTCCACCGGCCGCCGGTCGCCTCGTCGAGCCGCCGCAGGTACCCGCCGGGGTCGGCGAGCCCGTCCGGGTGGTCGACGCGCAGCCCGTCGACCACGCCCTCGCGCAGCAGCCGCAGGACGGTGGCGTGGGTCGCCTCGAAGACCTCCGGGTCCTCCACCCGCACCCCGATCAGCTCCGAGACGCTGAAGAACCGCCGGTAGTTCAGCTCGGTGCGGGCCAGCCGCCACCACACCGGGCGGTACCACTGGGCGTCCAGCAGTTCGGGCAGCGGCAGGCCCTCGGTGCCCTCCCGGAGCGGGAAGACCTGGTCCCCGTGGCGCAGCACCCCGTCCTCGGTCCGCAGGCCCTCCAGCACCTCGCCGAGGGGGCCGCCGAGCACCGGCAGCAGCACCTGCCCGCCCTGCGCCTCCCAGTCGATGTCGAACCAGCGCGCGTACGGTGACCCGGGGCCCTCGCGCAGCACCTCCCACAGGGCGCGGTTGTGGCGCGGGGACATCGCCATGTGGTTCGGCACGATGTCCACCACCAGGCCCAGCCCGTGCCCCCGCGCGGCGCGCGCCAGCTCCCGCAGCCCCTCCTCGCCGCCCAGTTCGCCGCGCACGCGCGCGTGGTCCACGACGTCGTAGCCGTGCGCCGAGCCGGGGACCGCCTCCAGGACGGGGGAGAGGTGCAGGTGCGACACGCCGAGCGAGGCCAGGTAGGGCACGGCCGCCGCCGCGGCCGCGAAGGGGAAGGCGGGCTGGAGCTGCAGCCGGTAGGTGGCCGTGGGGATCGGGGGGACCGGCGGGCGGTGTCGCTCAGACGTCATGACCGGTACGTACCCGGGCCGTCCCGTTTCGTCTCACAGGCCCCCTTTACGGGTGTACGGGCTGGGCGGGGCGGCGCAGGACGGCCAGGCTGCGGTCGGTGAGGGTCAGCCGGTCGCCGGCCTGCACCTTGGTCACCGCGTCCGGCACGCCCGCGGGGCGGGCGGTGTCGACGACCAGTTCCCACTGCCGGCCGTGGTCGAGGGGCACCACGAAGCCGAGGGTCTTCGGGGAGGCGTTGAACAGCAGCAGGAAGGAGTCGTCGAGGACCCGTTCGCCGCGCGGGCCCGGCTCGGAGATCGCGTTGCCGTTGAGGAAGACGGTGAGCGCGGAGGCCCGTGCCGAGGTCCAGTCCCGCTGGGTCATCTCCGTGCCCTCGGGGGTGAACCAGACGATGTCCGACAGCTCGTCGTGGGTGCCCTCCACGGGCCGCCCGTGGAAGAAGCGGCGCCGGCGGAAGACGGGGTGGTCCTTGCGCAGCCACACCATCGCGCGGGTGAACTCCAGCAGGTCGGTGTCGGCGGCCCCGGTGGCGTCGGCGCCGGGCCAGGCGACCCAGGCCAGCTCGTTGTCCTGGCAGTAGGCGTTGTTGTTGCCGCGCTGGGTGCGGGCGAACTCGTCGCCGTGGCTGATCATCGGGACGCCCTGGGAGAGCAGCAGGGTGGCCATGATGTTCCGCATCTGGCGCCCGCGCAGCGCCCGTACACCCGGATCGTCGGTCTCGCCCTCGGCACCGCAGTTCCAGGTGCGGTTGTGGTTCTCGCCGTCCCGGTTGTCCTCGCCGTTGGCCTCGTTGCGCTTGTGCTCGTAGGACACCAGGTCGCGCAGGGTGAAGCCGTCGTGGCAGGTGACGAAGTTGATGGACGCCAGCGGGCGCCGTCCGTCGTTCTGGTACAGGTCGGAGGAGCCGGTCAGCCGCGAGGCGAACTCCGCGAGGGTGCGCTGCTCACCGCGCCACAGATCGCGCACCGTGTCCCGGTACTTGCCGTTCCACTCGGTCCACAGCGGCGGGAAGTTGCCCACCTGGTAGCCGCCCTCGCCCAGGTCCCAGGGCTCGGCGATCAGCTTGACCTGCGAGACCACCGGGTCCTGCTGCACCAGGTCGAAGAAGGAGGAGAGCCGGTCCACCTCGTGGAACTGCCGGGCGAGCGTGGCGGCCAGGTCGAAGCGGAACCCGTCGACGTGCATCTCGGTGACCCAGTACCGCAGCGAATCCATGATCATCTGGAGGACGTGCGGGGACCGCATGAGCAGCGAGTTGCCCGTACCGGTCGTGTCCATGTAGTAGCGGCGGTCGTCCGTGAGCCGGTAGTACGACGGGTTGTCGAGGCCCTTGAGGGACAGCGTCGGACCCAGGTGGTTGCCCTCGGCGGTGTGGTTGTAGACCACGTCGAGGATCACCTCGATCCCCGCCTCGTGCAGCGCCTTCACCGCCGACTTGAACTCCAGCACCTGCTGGCCGCGGTCGCCCCAGGAGGCATAGGCGTTGTGCGGGGCGAAGAAACCGATCGTGTTGTAGCCCCAGTAGTTGGCCAGCCCCATGTCGGCCAGCCGGTGGTCGTTGACGAACTGGTGCACCGGCATCAGCTCCAGCGCCGTGACGCCCAGCGTGACCAGGTGGTCGAGGACCGCCGGGTGGGCGAGGGCCGCGTAGGTGCCCCGCAGCTCCTTCGGCAGTGCCGGATGCCGCATCGTCAGGCCCTTGACGTGCGCCTCGTAGATCACCGTGTGGTGGTACTCCGTCCGGGGGAGGCGGTCGTCGCCCCAGTCGAAGTACGGGTTCACCACGACCGAGGTCATGGTGTGCGGGGCCGAGTCGAGGTCGTTGCGCCGTTCGGGTTGGCCGAAGTGGTAGCCGTACACCTCCTCGCCCCACCGGACGGACCCGCTGACCGCCCGCGCGTACGGGTCCAGGAGCAGCTTCGCGGGGTTGCAGCGCAGCCCGCGCTCCGGGGCGTACGGGCCGTGCACGCGGTAGCCGTAGCGCCGGCCCGGCATCACGCCGGGCACGTAGGCGTGCCGGACGAACGCGTCGCTCTCCCGCAGCTCGACCCGGGTCTCCGAGCCGTCGTCGTCGAGCAGGCACAGCTCCACTCGGTCGGCGGCCTCCGTGAAGACCGCGAAGTTGGTCCCGGCGCCGTCGTACGTCGCGCCGAGCGGATACGCCTCTCCAGGCCAGACCTGCATGGACTCGACTCTCCCCGGTGTGTGGCGCCGGTGCCGGCGCCCTGGCTCCGAGTCTCCCCGAAAGTCGCTCCCGCCACCTGTGAGCGCGCCCGGGGCGCCCCCCGTTCGGACCGCGCCCCCCGGGCCGCCCGCGCGCCGTGCTCCGGGAGCGGGCGACCGCGCGGCGCGCCCCGGCTCGCCGGTCCGCGGGCGTGGACGGTCCGCGCGCTGTGAACGCGTGATGAATCCGCTCACTCCCGTGGCCGTCCGAGACCGGAACGGCCCCGTGGATCACGCTCGTTGGGACGACGAGCCTGACCATCGGGCTGCACGGCGCACCGCTCCCGGAGTACCCTTCCTTGATCGTTGGGACAGGTGGTGCCCCGGGAGAGCCGGGGAGCGGAAGGCGGTGCGCGGGTGGGCTCGGGAGGGCGGGAACTGCCCCCTGGTGACGAGGGTCGCGAGGGGGACTCCCCGGACGTCCGGCCCGGCGCGGTGTCCCTGGCACGGCCGATGAGCGTGGGCGCCATCGGCCCGGAACTGGACTGGGGCGCCGAGGCGTGGCACGAGGTGCGCACCCGGGCCCAGCGGGCGGGCCGCGCCTACATCTGGCTGAACCTCGTCGAGCAGCGGCTGCGCACGGTCGTGGCCGCCGTGCTCCGGCCGGTCTACGAACCCGTCCACGGCGACGACTGGGTGGTCGCCGCCGCCGGCCCCGCCGGCCAGGAATGGGTGCAGCGCGCGGTCGCGGTCCGCGAGGTCAGCCGCCGCAAGGGCTACCTCCTCGACCCCGCCGACGACAACGTGCTCAGCTTCCTCACGCTGCCGCAGCTGCGGGAGCTGATGGTGCAGCACTGGCCCTGCTTCGAGCCCTACGTCGACGAGCGGCGCGACGTCGAACTCGCCCTGGACGAACTGGAGGTCACCCGCAACGTCGTCTCCCGCAACCGGGCCCTGTCGGAGGCGGTGCTCAGCCAGGCCGAACGGGCCTCGGCGCGGCTGCTGGAGGTGCTCGGCGCGGGCAGCGACGTGCCCTCCGCGCGCCGGCTGCCCGTCGACGCGGTCGAGGACCTGGTCGGCGACCGCTACGCCGACGTGGTCGCCGTCCACCCCGACCGGGTCCGGCTGCTGCGCCAGTTCCCGGCGGAGGACATCTTCGGCGGCGCCCGCCGGCTGGACGCCCTCGGCATCGGCCTCAACCTGCTCGTGCAGAACTTCTCCGGGCGCCGGCTGGTGCGCCTGGCCGAGGCCGGCGGCCGGGTGCGGCTGCTCTTCCTCAACCCGGCCTCCAGCGCGGTCAAGCGCCGCGAGCGCGAACTCGGCGTCAAGCGGGGCGAGCTGAGCCGCGCCGTGGAGATGAACATCCTGCACATGCGCCGGGTGCGCTCGCGGCTGCGGGACCCCGGCGCCTTCGAGATCCAGGTCTTCGACGAGACGCCCCGCTTCACCGCCTACCTCGTCGACGGCGACGGCTCCGACGGCATCGCCGTGGTCCAGTCCTACCTGGCCCGCACCCGGGGCATCGAGACGCCGGTGATGGTCCTGCGCAACGGACGCAACGGCGGAAAGGTCGTCAAAGCGGACCCCCTGGACGAGGCGGGGCTCTTCCCCGCGTACCGCGAGGAGTTCGAGCTGATGTGGGCGGATTCGCGCCCGGTGTCCTGAGTGTCCGTCCCGGCCCGGCGGCGGGACCGGCCGCCCGGTGTTGTCAGTGCCGCGTGCGAAGGTGGGAACCACTGGGGGGACGCATCACCGAGGAGGGGGACCGCCCATGGGCTGGCACCGGGAGCCGCTGATCGGCTTCGACCTGGAGACGACGGGCACCGACCCGCACGAGGCGCGCATCGTCACGGCCGCCGTGATCGAGGTCCGTGACGGCGCACCGGCCGGCCGCCGGGAGTGGCTCGCCGACCCGGGCGTGGAGATACCGGCGGACGCCGTCGCCGTGCACGGCGTGAGCAACGAGCGCGCGACGGCCGAGGGCCGGCCCGCCGACCGGGTCGCCGACGCCGTCGCGAGCGTGCTCGCCGACCACTGGAAGGCGGGCGCCCCGGTCGTCGCGTACAACGCCGCCTTCGACCTGACCCTGCTCTGCGCCGAACTGCGCCGGTACGGGCTGCCGTCGCTGCGCGAGCGCCTGGGCGGACGCGATCCGGCCCCGGTCGTCGACCCGTACGTCATCGACCGGTCCGTCGACCGGTACCGCCGCGGCAAGCGGAACCTGGAGGCGGTCTGCGCCGAGTACGGGGTGGAGCTGGACGCGGCGCACGACGCGGGGGCGGACGCGCTCGCCGCGGCCCGGCTCGCCACCGCGATAGCCGTCCGCCACCCCAAGGTCGCCGCCCTCGCCCCGGCGGAGCTGCACCGCCGTCAGATCCGGTGGTGCGCCGAGTGGGCGGCGGACTTCCAGGGATACCTGCGCCGCAAGGGCGACCCCACGGCCGTCGTCGACGGCGCCTGGCCGCTGCGCGAGGCGGCCGACGCCGGCGCCCGCGTCTGACCGGCCGCCCCCGGCCGCCGCCCGCCCCGCGGGACGCCGGGATCAGAAGGGGTACCAGCGCACCGTCGGATCGCCGTCCCGCAGGGAGGCCACCCGGCGCCGGAACTCGGCCAGCGCCTTGGGGTTGCTCGGCGCGTGCTGCGCCACCCACGCGCAGCTCGCCGTCTCCCGGGCGCCCCGCAGCACCGCGCAGCCGTCCCAGGCACGCACGTCCCAGCCGTAGGTCTCGGTGAAGGAGTCGTACGCCGCGGCGGGCAGCCCGTAGCGGTCCCGGCTCAGCGCCATCACGACCAGGTCGTGCTCGCGCAGGTCGGTGGAGAAGGTCTCCAGGTCCACCAGGACCGGCCCGTCGGGGCCCACGTGCACGTTGCGGGGGAGCGCGTCGCCGTGGATGGGGCCCGGCGGCAGGTGCGGGGCGAGCGCGGCGGCGGCCTCCGCGAAACCGTCCCGGCGCCGGCGCAGGTAGGCCGCGTCCGCCGGGTCGACCACGTCGCCCGCGAGCCGCAGCCACCGCTCCACGCCGGCCAGCAGATCGCGCGGGGGCAGCGGGAAGTCCGGCGCGGGCAGGGCGTGCACCAGCCGCAGCAGCGCGGCCACGTCCCGCGGCTCGGCCGGCCGTACGGGGTCGGGCAGCCGGTGCCACACGGTCACCGGGTGCCCGTCGACGAAGAGCGCCTTCGGGTCGGCCGCCCGCACCGCGGGCACCCCGGCCTCCTCCAGCCACACCGCGATGGCCAGCTCCCGGCGGGCGCGCTCCAGCAACTCGGCGTCCCGGCCCACCTTGACCGCGAGGCCGCCCGCGGCGAACACCGCGTTCTCGCCCAGCGCGAGCAGTCGTGCCTCCCGCGCCGGGCCGGGCAGCACCCCGGCCGCGTCCAGCACCTCCCGGGCCCGTGCCTCGTCCATCCGTCCGTCCTCCGTGTCCGTGCTCGGCCGTTTCTCCGTCGACGGCGTGCCGGCGGGGGACGGCCCGTGGCCCGGGCGCCCAGGGCGCCGCGGTGTCCGCCATCCACCGGCCAGTCTCCCATTCGCACAGGTGGGGCCGTGTGCGCGGTGCCCCCTCCCGGCCGGGGACCGGCCGGGGACCGGCCGGGAGGGCGGGCGACCGGACCGCCGCGGAAAAACCTTTGTACGAGACGTATCGTCTCGCCTATGGTCGTCCGCATGACCCGTCCCGCGCACCTCG
Organism: Streptomyces sp. SCSIO 75703; assembly: GCF_036607905.1. Lineage (NCBI taxonomy): Bacteria > Bacillati > Actinomycetota > Actinomycetes > Kitasatosporales > Streptomycetaceae > Streptomyces > Streptomyces sediminicola. The sequence goes on along the minus strand of NZ_CP144555.1, from coordinate 1,233,675 downwards.
CCATGTTCTCCGTCGCCGCCCACGGCCACGTGAACCCCAGTCTGGAGGTGATCCGTGAACTCGTGGCGCGAGGTCACCGCGTGACCTACGCGATCCCCCCGCACTTCGCCGAGAAGGTGGCCGAGACCGGCGCCGAACCCCGGCTGTGGACCAGCACCCTGCCCGGCCCCGACGCGGACCCGTCCGCCTGGGGCTCCACCCTGCTCGACAACGTGGAGCCCTTCCTCGACGACGCGATCCAGGCCCTCCCGCAGCTCGCCGCCGCCTACGAGGGCGACACCCCGGACCTCGTCCTGCACGACATCACCTCCTACCCGGCCCGCGTCCTGGCCCACCGCTGGGGCGTGCCCGCCGTCTCCCTCTCGCCGAACCTGGTCGCCTGGGAGGGGTACGAGAAGGAGGTCTCCGAGCCGATGTGGGCCGAGCCGCTGACCACCGAACGCGGCCGGGCGTACTACGCGCGCTTCCACGCCTGGCTGGAGGAGAACGGGATCACCCGGCACCCCGACCCGTTCGTCGGCCGGCCCGACCGCTCCCTGGTGCTGATCCCGAAGGTGCTCCAGCCCAACGCCGACCGGGTCGACGAGCGCGTGCACAGCTTCGTCGGCGCCTGCCAGGGCGACCGCTCCGGCGAGGGCGACTGGCAGCGCCCGGCCGGCGCCGAGAAGGTCGTCCTCGTCTCCCTCGGTTCCTCCTTCACCCGGCAGCCCGCCTTCTACCGGGAGTGCGTCCGGGCCTTCGCCCGCCTCCCCGGCTGGCACACGGTGCTCCAGGTCGGCCGGCACGTCACCGCCGAGGACCTGGGGGAGGTGCCCGACTCCGTGGAGGTGCGCCCCTGGGTCCCGCAGCTCGCGGTGCTCCGGCAGGCCGACCTCTTCGTCACCCACGCGGGCGCCGGCGGCAGCCAGGAGGGGCTGGCCACGGCCACGCCGATGATCGCCGTACCGCAGGCCGTGGACCAGTTCGGCAACGCCGACATGCTGGTCGGGCTCGGCGTCGCCCGGCGCCTGGCCACCGAGGACGCGACCGCCGAGACCCTGCGCGAGGCCGCCCTCGGCCTGCTGGGCGACCCGGAGGTGGCCCGACGCCTGGCCGAGGTCCGCGACGGGATGGCCCGGGAGGGCGGCACGCCCCGCGCGGCCGACCTGATCGAGGCCGAGCTGGCGGCGGCCCGGGGCTGACCGGCCCCGCGGGGGCCGCCGTCGCCGGGGCGCGGTCACCTCCGTGCCCCGGCGCGGCTGTCGCATGCGTCACACGCGTGCCCAGCGGTTGAACCGGCGGGCCCCGATGGACGAGAGTGGCCCGCGGCTCCGGCCCTCGTGCCGACCCCCACGGGGCACGACGGCCGGAGCCGCCGAAGCCCCCACGGCGTCCACCGGCCCGCCCTAGGCTGGCCCCATGACGACGATGTACGCGGCACTCCTGCGCGGGGTCAACGTGGGCGGCAACCGGAAGGTGCCGATGGCCGACCTGCGCGCGCTCCTGACCGACCTCGGGCACACGGACGTCCGCACCCACCTCCAGAGCGGCCAGGCCGTCTTCGCCGCCGCGCGCGGAGACGAGGAGTCCCTCGCCGCCGAGCTGGCACGGGCCGTCGGGGAACGGTTCGGCTTCCCGGTCGACGTCATCGTGCGGGACCACGCCTACCTGCGCTCCGTCATCGACGACTGCCCGTTCCCGGCCGCCACCCTGGAGGCCCGCCAACTGCACGTCACCTATTTCTCCGGGCCCGTCGACGCCGAACGCTTCGCCGAGATCGACCGCACCGCCCACCTCCCGGAGGAGTTCCGCCTCGGCGACCGCGCCCTCTACCTGTACGCACCGGAGGGCCTCGGCCGCTCCCGCCTCGCCGACATCCTCGCCCGGCCACGCCTGACCAAGGGCCTGGTCGCCACCAGCCGCAACTGGAACACCGTCGTCAAGCTGGCCGAACTCACCGCTGCCCAGTGACCTGAGTCAGAGATGCGTCGGCACCAGGCGGCGTCCGGCACCGAGGCGGGCGCGGCTCGGGCCGGAGGCGGCAGTCCGGCGGCCCGGGGAGAGGGGACCGGGCGTCAGGCGCCCAGCGCGGCCGGGGTCCGCTCCCGCAGCCGGGCCCCGTCGTACCGCTCGAGCAGCAGCCGCGCCACCTCCGGCGCCGGACCCAGCACGTCCGCGAGGACGTCCGCCCGCGCCGCGCCCCGCGCGATGCGGTCCGGCAGGAAGCCGGGCGCCAGCACGTACGGGGCGACGGCGACCCGCGGGCAGCCCGTCTCCCGCAGTTCCCGGACCGCGTCCTCGGTACGGGGAAGGGAGGCGGAGGCGAACGCGGGCCGCACGGCGCACCAACCGGTGTGCCGCCACTCCCGCGCGATTTCTGCGATCACCGCGATCGCCTCCGGGTCGGTGGACCCCGCCGAGGCCAGGACGACCCCGGTCGAGGACTTGTCGGCGGGTGTCAGGCCCGCCTCGTACAGGCGCCGCTCCAGCGCCGACACCAGCAGCGGCGACGGTCCGAGCACCTCGGCCCGCCGCACGCGCAGTCGCGCCGGTGCCTCGGCGAGGACCGCCGGGATGTCCGCCTTGGCGTGGAAGGCCCGGGTCAGCAGCAGCGGCAGGGCGATGACGTCCCGCACCCCCTCCGCCGCCAGGGACTCCAGCACCCCCGCCGCGGACGGCACGTTGAAGTCCAGGAAACCCGTCTCCACCCGGAGCCCCGGACGCAGCGCCCGCACCCGGCGGATCAGGGCGTGCACGGTCGCGGCGTGCCGCGGGTCACGGCTGCCGTGGGCGATGACGACGAGGACCGGTCGGCGCACGGCGGATCAGCCCTTCACCAGCAGACCGCGGCTGCGCAGCACCCACCGCTCCAGCGGACTGAAGATCAGCAGGTCGATGGCGACGCCGACGACCAGGATCAGCAGGATCGCCTCGAACACCATCGCCATGTCACTGGCGTTGCGGCCGTTCTCCAGCAACTGCCCGAGCCCGACGCCGAGATCCGGGAAGGAGGCGATGATCTCGGCGGCCATCAGCGACCGCCAGGAGAACGCCCAGCCCTGCTTGAGCCCGGCCACGTACCCGGGCAGCGCCGCCGGCAGCACGATGTGCCAGGTGCCCCTCAGCCCCGTCGCGCCCAGCGTGCGGCCGGCCCGCAGGAAGAGCGGCGGCACCTGGTCGACGCCGGAGACCAGCCCGTTGGCGATGGACGGCACCGCGCCGAGCAGGATGACCGCGTACATCATGGAGTTGTTCAGACCCAGCCAGATCACGGCCGGCGGCACCCACGCCACCGACGGCAGCGACTGCAGCCCGGAGAGGATCGGCCCGAGCGCCGCCCGCACGAACCGCACCCGGGCCACCAGCAGCCCCAGCGGGGTGCCGATCAGCAGCGCGAGGCAGAAGCCGAGCAGACCGCGCGAGACGCTGGTCCAGATGTAGCCGAGCAGCTCGCCCCGGAGCCAGGAGCGCCGCACCACGTCCCACACGTCCAGCGGGGCGGGCAGCCGGGACGGGTCGTCCACGATCCGGAAGGAGACCAGCGCCTGCCACACGGCCAGCACCAGCAGGACCGCGAGGACCGGCGGCAGCACCTTGTCGAGCAGGGTCCGGCGCAGCGGAGTACGGCCCTCCGGCACGGTCTCCAGCGCGTCGAGCCCCGCCTCCAGCCCGGCGAGGTCGCCGCCGTCGCGGGCGGCGGGCGTCGTGTCAGTGCCGGCCATGACGGCGGATCTCCCCACGCAGTTCTTCGGTGATCTCGACGGACAGCTCCGCCACGGCGGTGTCCTCGATGCGGCGCGGATGCGGGATGCCGACCGTCCACTCGCGCGCCACGCGCCCCGGCCGGGAGGACAGCAGCACCACGCGGTCGGCCAGGCGCACGGCCTCGCGCACGTTGTGCGTGACGAACAGCACCGACAGCCCGCCGGTGGCCCCGCCGTCCTCGTTCGCGGTCCGCCAGATCCGGGTCAGCTCGTCGTGCAGCACGTCCCGCGTGATCGCGTCCAGCGCCGCGAACGGCTCGTCCATCAGCAGCAGCCGGCTCTCCTGCGCCAGCGCGCGGGCCATCGCCACCCGCTGCCGCATCCCCCCGGACAGCTCGTGCACCCGCTTGCCGTATGCGCCGCCGAGCCGCACCAGGTCGAGCAGTTCCTCCGCCTTGCCGCGCCGGCCGGCCTTGGGCACGCCCCGCAGCCGGAGCGCCAGTTCGATGTTCTTGCCCGCGGTCAGCCACGGGAACAGGGCGTGCTCCTGGAACATCAGGGCCGGGCGTCCGTCGGTCGTGAGGGCCCCGGCGCTGGGCCGGTCCAGTCCGGCGACCAGGTTGAGCAGCGTGGACTTGCCGCACCCGGAGGCCCCCAGGAGGGTGACGAACTCGCCGGGCCCGACGTCGAGGGTGATGTCGTCGAGGACCAGTTGTGGTCCGGCGGGGCCCGCGAACGACTTCGAGACGTGTGCGAGCCGGGCGGCGTGGCCGGTGGTCGCCGCGGTGTCGTCGGCGGCCGTGGCGAGGGTCGTGGCCATGGTCGTCACCTCCTGGGACGGTTCGGGTGTGCGGGCTCAGCCGATGCCGAGACCGGCGTCGTCGAGCGCGGGCTCGCCCTTGGCCCTGCGGACCTTGTTGAGCAGCGTGAGGTCGTAGATGCCCCGGAGGTCGGGCTCGTCGAGCAGGCCCGCCTTCACGGCGTGCGCCGCCTGGGCGTCCAGGGTGGCCGCCAGCGGGTCGTCGGTGAGCCGGATGGACTCCCACGCCGGGTCGAGCACGCCGGCGGGCAGCGCCTTGCCGGTGTCGGCCTCCAGTTGCCTGTTGGCGGCGGCCTTGGCCTCGTCCGGGTGGTCGGTGATCCACTCGTTGGCGTCGACCGAGGCCCGCAGTACCGCCTCGACCGCCTTCGGGTGCTCCTCGAGGAACTTCTGCGACACGATGACGTTGGTGATCACGAACTTCTTGTCCGGCCACAGGTCCGCCTCGTCCAGCAGCACCTTGCCGCCCTCGGCGACCAGCCGGGACGCGGTCGGCTCCGGCACCCACGCCCCGTCCAGCGAGCCCGCCCGGTAGGCGTCGGGGGTGACCTTGTTGTCGCTGCGGACCACCGTCACGTCGCCCCGGCCGCTCTGCGGGTCGACCTTCCAGCCCTGCTCCGCCACCCAGTTGAGGAAGGCGACGTCCTGGGTGTTGCCGAGCTGCGGGGTGGCGATCCGCTTGCCCCTGACGTCCCCGACGGAGCGGATCTTCTCGGGGTCGACCACCAGTTTCACCCCGCCGGACGCCGAACCGGCGATGATGCGCAGGTTCTTGCCGCCGGACTTGGTGTAGCCGTTGATCGCCGGGGACGGGCCGATCCAGCCGATGTCGATGGAGCCGGAGTTGAGCGCCTCGATCTCGGAGGGGCCCGCGTTGAAGGTGGCGTAGGTGGCCTTGGTGCCGCCCAGCTCCTGCTGGAAGAAACCCTTCTGGCGGCCGACGAGGGCGGTGGCGTGGGTGATGTTGCCGAAGTAGCCGATCCGGACGGAGTCCAGCCCGTCCGTCTTCTCGGCGCCCGCGGCGACCCGCGCCGTGTCGTCCTCCTTCGCCTGGGAGCCGTAGCCGCAGGCCGCGAGGGTGAGCAGGGGGAGGGCGGCCAGGGCCGCGAGGGTACGGCGCAGGGCGGTGGTGGCAGGCACGGGAGGTGTTCCTCTCGGTGGCCCGGCGCTCACGCCTGACGGACCGTCGGTGCGGTCAGGTCGTGGCCGGGGGATCGGCGGGACTGCGGCGGTGCGGGTGGGGGGTGCGGGCGCGCGGGCGGTGCGCGGACGTCACCCCGTACATCGCGTCACTCCGCCCTGCCCACCCCCGGACTCCGTCCGGGGGGACCCCCAGCCGAAGGCGCCGCTGACCACCCGGCCGCCCTCCTCGGCGAAGGTGCCGTACACGTCGCGGGAGGCCATGGTCAGAAGTCCCACCCGTCCTCGTCGGCCGCCTCGGGCGCCGGCCGCGCGGCCAGCGAGGCGCCGACCATGCCCGCGGTGAGCGTGGTGCCGTCGTGCGGGTCGATCAGGATGAAGGACCCGGTGCGCCGCGAGTCGGCGTACTCGTCGGCGGGCAGCGGCTCGGCGGTGCGCAGGCGCACCCGGCCGATGTCGTTGGCGGCGAGCCGGCCGGGACGCGGGTGCGGGGAGAGGTCGTCCAGGGAGAGCCGGGACGGGATGTCCTCGACGATCGCCTTGACCGTGCGGGTGCCGTGTTTGAGCAGGACCCGCTGTCCGACGCCGAGAGGCTGGTCGGCGACGTGGCAGACGGTGGCCTCCAGGTCCTGGGTGGTGGCGGGGGCGTCCGCGCTCGGCACGATGAGGTCGCCGCGGGAGACGTCGATGTCGTCCTCCAGCAGCAGCGTCACCGACTGCGGGGTCCAGGCGGCGTCCACCGGCCGGCCCAGCAGGTCGATGCCGGCCAGCCGGGTCGTGCGGCCGGACGGCAGCACGGTGACCGGGTCGCCGACGCGGAAGCCGCCGGCGGCTATCTGGCCCGCGTAGCCCCGGTAGTCGGGGTGCTCGGCGGTCTGCGGGCGGATCACGTACTGCACGGGCAGCCGGGCGTGGCAGTGCGCCAGGTCGTGGCTGACCGGGACGGTCTCCAGGTGCTCCAGCACGGTGGGGCCGCCGTACCAGTCCATGTGGGCGGACGGCTCCACCACGTTGTCGCCGGCGAGCGCCGAGATGGGGATCGCGGTGACCTCGGGGATGCCCAGTTCGGTGGCGTACGCCGTGAACTCCCCGGCGATGGCGGCGAAGACGGACTCCCGGTACTCGGCCAGGTCCATCTTGTTGACGGCGAGGACCACGTGCGGCACCCGCAGCAGCGCGGCGATCGCGGCGTGCCGCCGGGTCTGCTCGACGACGCCGTTGCGGGCGTCGACCAGGATCACCGTCAGCTCGGCGGTGGAGGCGCCGGTGACCATGTTGCGGGTGTACTGCACGTGGCCCGGCGTGTCGGCGAGGATGAACCGGCGCCGGGGCGTGGCGAAGTACCGGTAGGCCACGTCGATGGTGATGCCCTGCTCGCGCTCGGCGCGCAGGCCGTCGGTGAGCAGCGCCAGGTCCGGGGTGTCCTGCCCGCGGTGCGCGGAGGCCCGCTCGACGGCCTCCAACTGGTCGGCGAGGACCGACTTGGAGTCGTGCAGCAGCCGTCCCACGAGCGTGGACTTGCCGTCGTCGACGGACCCGGCGGTGGCGAACCGCAGCAGCGTGGTCGACGCGGACGGCTCGGCCGGCAGCGGCTCGGAGTGTTCGGTGGTGCGGGTCATGGCTAGAAGTACCCCTCGCGCTTGCGGTCTTCCATCGCGGCCTCGGAGAGCTTGTCGTCGGCCCGGGTGGCGCCGCGTTCGGTGAGCCGGGAGGCGGCGATCTCGGCGATCACCTTGCCGATGGTGTCGGCGTCGGAGTCGACCGCGCCGGTGCAGGACATGTCGCCGACGGTGCGGTAGCGCACGCGCCGCTTCTGGACCGTCTCGCCCTCCTTCGGGCCGCCCCAGTCGCCGGCGGTCAGCCACATGCCGGAGCGGGCGAAGACCTCGCGCTCGTGGGCGTAGTAGATCGCCGGGAGTTCGATGTCCTCGCGGGCGATGTACTGCCACACGTCCAGCTCGGTCCAGTTGGAGAGCGGGAAGACGCGCACGTGCTCGCCGGGGGAGTGCCGGCCGTTGTACAGGTTCCACAGCTCGGGGCGCTGGCGGCGCGGGTCCCACTGGGAGAACTCGTCGCGCAGCGAGAAGACCCGTTCCTTGGCGCGGGCCTTCTCCTCGTCGCGGCGCCCGCCGCCGAAGACCGCGTCGAAGCGCTCCTCGCGGATCTTCTCGGTCAGCGGCACCGTCTGCAGCGGGTTGCGGGTGCCGTCCGGGCGCTCCTTGAGCACCCCGCGGTCGATGTACTCCTGCACGGAGGCGACGTGCAGCCGCAGCCCGTGCCGTTGCACCGCGCGGTCCCGGTAGGCCAGCACCTCGGGGAAGTTGTGCCCGGTGTCGACGTGCAGCAGCGAGAACGGCACGGCGGCGGGGGCGAACGCCTTGAGCGCCAGGTGCAGCATGACGATGGAGTCCTTGCCGCCGGAGAAGAGGATCACCGGCCGTTCGAACTCGCCCGCCACCTCGCGCAGGATGTGGACCGCCTCGGACTCCAGGGCGTCCAGGTGGGAGAGGGCGTACGGGCCGTCGGCGACGCCCTCGCCCCCCTCGGCCGTCGGCACGGTCGTCGTCATGCCAGTCCCCTTTCGCTGAGCAGGGCGTACACCGCGGCGGCGGATTCCCCGACGGTCTGGTCCTGCGAGGCGAGGCGCAGGTCGGGCGCGACGGGCTCCTCGTACGGGTCGTCGACCCCGGTGAGCCCTGTCAGCTCGCCCGCGGCCTGCTTGGCGTACAGGCCCTTGACGTCCCGCGCCGAGCACACCGCGACCGGGGTGGCCACGTGCACCTCCAGGTAGGCGGTGCCGTTCTCCTCGTGGCGTTTGCGGACGGCGTCCCGGCTGTCCGCGTACGGGGCGATCACCGGGACCAGCGCCGTGACGCCGTTGCGGGCGAGCAGTTCGGCGACGAAGCCGATGCGCTGCACGTTGGTGTGCCGGTCCTCGCGGCCGAAGCCGAGGCCCGCGGAGAGGAACTCGCGGATCTCGTCGCCGTCGAGCACCTCGACGCGGCGGCCCTCCGCGCGCAGCCGGCCCGCCAGTTCGTACGCGATGGTGGTCTTGCCGGCGCTCGGCAGACCCGTGAGCCAGACGGTGGCTCCGGTCGTCACGTCGGTCTCCAGGGTGTCGGGGGTGGTCGTCATGGTCAGCCGTGCAGTCCGCACTCGGTCTTGGAGCGGCCCGCCCAGCGGCCGGCGCGGGCGTCCTCGCCCTCCCGGACGCGCCGGGTGCAGGGTGCGCAGCCGACGGAGGTGTAGCCGTCCGTCAGCAGCGGGTTGGTGAGGACCCCGTGCTCGGCGACGTACGCCGCCACATCGTCCGGTGACCACCGGGCGATGGGGGAGACCTTCACCTTGCCCCGCCGGGCGTCCCAGCCGACGACGGGCGTGCCCGCCCGGGTGGGGGACTCGTCGCGGCGCAGTCCGGTGGCCCAGGCGCGGTAGCCGGCGAGTCCGTCCTCCAGCGGGCGCACCTTGCGCAGCGCGCAGCACAGGTCGGGGTCGCGCTCGTACAGCCGGGGCCCGTGCTCGGCGTCCTGCTCGGCGACGGTCCGCCGCGGCGTGAGGGTGAGGACGTTGACGTCCATCACGGCCTCCACCGCGTCCCGGGTGCCGATGGTCTCGGGGAAGTGGTAGCCGGTGTCGAGGAACACCACGTCCACGCCGGGCAGCACCCGCGAGGCCAGGTGGGCGACGACCGCGTCCTCCATCGAGGAGGTGACGCAGAAGCCGCGGCCGAAGGTCTCGGCGGCCCAGCGCAGGATCTCCAGGGCGGGGGCGTCCTCCAGGTCCCGGCCGGCGCGCCGGGCGAGGGCCGCCAGCTCCTCGGCCGGCGCCTCGTCCCACAGGGCGGTCATATCGGTTCGCCTCCAGGCGAGTCGGGGGCCGCGCCCCGGGCCAGCAGACCCAGGAACCGGAGCCGGAAGGCGCGGTTGCAGGCCGCGCACTCCCAGGCGCCGTGACCCTCTTCGTTCGGGCGCAGGTCCTCGTCGCCGCAGTAGGGGCAGTGGAAGGGGGCGGCGCGCTCGCTCACGACAGGGCCTCTTCGGAGGCGCGGGCGGCCCAGGTGGCGAAGCGCTCGCCGTCCTGGCGTTCGGCCCGGTAGCGGGTGAGGACGCGCTCGATGTAGTCGGGCAGTCCGGCCGCGGTCACCTTCAGGCCGCGCACCTTGCGGCCGAAGCCCGGGTCCAGGCCGAGGGCGCCGCCCAGGTGCACCTGGTAGCCCTCGACCTGCCTGCCGTCCTCGTCGAGGACGAGCTGGCCCTTCAGGCCGATGTCCGCTACCTGGATGCGGGCGCAGGCGTTGGGGCAGCCGTTGAGGTTGATGGTGATCGGCTCGTCGAAGTCCGGGATGCGGCGCTCCAGTTCGTCGATGAGCGAGGAGCCGCGCGCCTTGGTCTCGACGATGGCCAGCTTGCAGAACTCGATGCCGGTGCAGGCCATGGTGCCGCGCCGGAAGGGGGAGGGCCGGGCGGTGAGGTCGAGCGCCTCCAGGGACTCCACGAGGGAGTCGACCCGCGCCTCCTCCACGTCCAGGATGATCATCTTCTGCTCGACGGTGGTCCGCACCCGGCCCGATCCGTGGGCCTCGGCGAGATCGGCGAGCTTGGTGAGGGTGGCGCCGTCGACCCGGCCGACGCGCGGCGCGAAGCCCACGTAGCAGCGGCCGTCCTTCTGCCGGTGCACGCCGATGTGGTCGCGCCAGCGGCCGGACGGCTCGGCGGGCGCGGGGCCGTCGGTCAGCGCGCGGCCGAGGTAGTCCTCCTCCAGGACCCGGCGGAACTTCTCCGCGCCCCAGTCGGCGACCAGGAACTTGAGCCGGGCTCGGTTGCGCAGCCGCCGGTAGCCGTGGTCGCGGAAGATCGACAGGACGCCCTCGTAGACGTCCGGCACGTCCTCCAGCGGCACCCAGGCGCCGAGGCGGACGCCCAGCTTGGGGTTGGTGGACAGGCCGCCGCCGACCCACAGGTCGAAGCCCGGTCCGTGCTCGGGGTGGCGGACGCCGACGAAGGCCACGTCGTTGATCTCGTGGACCACGTCGAGGACCGGGGAACCGGAGATGGCGGTCTTGAACTTCCGCGGCAGGTTGGAGTACGCGGGGTTGCCGAGGACGCGGCGCTTCATCTCCTCCAGGGCGGGCGTGGCGTCGATGATCTCGTCCTCGGCGATGCCCGCGACCGGGGAGCCGACCATCACGCGGGGGGTGTCGCCGCAGGCGGTGACCGTGGAGAGGCCCACGCCCTCCAGGCGGTTCCAGATCTCGGGCACGTCCTCGATCCGGATCCAGTGGTACTGCACGTTCTGCCGGTCGGTGATGTCGGCGGTGCCGCGCGCGAACTCCTGCGAGATCTCGCCGACGACCCGGAGCTGGCGGGTGGTCAGCGCGCCGCCGTCGATACGGACGCGGAGCATGAAGTAGCGGTCGTCCAGCTCCTCCGGCGCGAGGACGGCCGTCTTCCCGCCGTCGATGCCCTGCTTGCGCTGGGTGTACAGGCCCCACCAGCGCATGCGCCCGCGCAGGTCGTTGGGGTCGATGGAGTCGAAACCCCGCTGGGAGTAGATCGTCTCAATACGTGTCCGCACGTTGAGACCGTCGTCGTCCTTCTTGAACTGCTCGTTGCCGTTGAGCGGAGTGTGGTGACCGGCGGCCCACTGGCCCTCGCCGCGGTGACGGCTCACCTTGCGGCGGGGAGTCGGGGCAGCGGGTCGCGGCGGCGTGGCGGTCATGGAGGACACGTCCTTCAAGGCAGGCGAAAACGGCTCTGACCAGCGCGCATGGGCACGCATGGCGGTGCAGGGGCGTGCGCGTCGATGCGCGGAGCGAGGGGGGAGGCGGAGAAACCGGTGGTGCTGGAGCGTGCTCTCAGCGGCCCGGACAGATGGCGCTGGACATGCGGCCGAGGTCGACGTGACGTCGACTCACCAAGGCGGTTCCAGTTCCAGGCATGGCGGAAGCGTGGCACGGCACTCTGGACACAGTCCAGCTTCATCCATGATGCGGACGCCCATGTCTCGTAGGCTGAGACATGGGCGTCGTGGTCCACCGGGCGGGGAGCCTTTCGCGGGCCGTCTGCCACGGTCCGCCGGGGGTGTGGATCAGCCGGCGAAGGCGCCGGGCCAGGGGCCGGGGGTGGCCACCTCGGGCTCCTCCTCGACCTTGGTGTCGAAGAGCCGGAAGCCCCGCCGTCGGTAGTTGGCCATGGCGTGCTCGCCGTCCTTGCTGCACGTGTGCAGCCACACCCGCTTGGTCGGGGGCAGTTCCGGCCGGCGCTCGCCCAGGTCCCAGGCGCGGGCGGTGCCGTACGCCAGCAGGTGGCCGCCGATGCGCCGGCCGCGGAAGGCCGGGATCAGGCCGAAGTACTCGATCTCCACGACCCCGTCGTCCCCGGCCGCCAGTTCGACGTACCCGGCGGGCGTCCCCCGGTCGTAGGCGACCCAGGTCTCCACGCCGGGCCGCTCCAGGTGCTCCCGCCAGCGCGCGTAGCTCCAGCCCAGCCGGTCGGTCCAGCGGATGTCGGCGCCGACGGAGGCGTACAGGAAGCGGCTGAACTCGGGGGAGGGCACCTCGGAGCGGACGATCCGCACGTCGCCCTCCGGGGCGGCGGCGGGCAGCAGGTCGGTCGGTGCGGTCTGCTCCAGGGACCAAGTGGTCACGGCGATGTGGCTCATACCGGTCAGAAAACCATCCGGCCGGGAGATCTGTCGATCCGCTCCGCTCCGCCCCGCCGCGGGCACGGCTCAGTCGAGGGCCTTCTCCACCGCCGCCAGCGGCAGGGCGAAGAGCACCCGGCCCGTCTGGGACCACACCTCGCCGGTCTCGGCCCAGTAGGACAGGGAGCCCGGCAGCGCGCTCCAGCACTGGTGCGAGCGGTCGGCGCCGCAGGTGGTGGCGCGCGAGCCCGTCGCGTCCTGCCGCCACAGGGTGCCGCGCCCCTCCGTGCCGGTCGCGGCGCGGCCCAGGTACCAGCGCGAGCGGTCGGCGCCGGTCGGCCGGTACGACAGCACGCCGCCGACCTCCACCGCCTCGGTCTCGTACGCCTCCCGCGCGTCCACGTGCCCGGCGCGGTCGGCGGCGGGCAGCCCGGCGCGCTCCGGCTCGGTGCTGAGGGCGTAGCGCCACAGGCGGGTGGGGCGGCCCTCGTCGGCGGCGACCCACTCCCCGGCGACCAGGCTGCTGGGGAAGGTGCCCCGGTCCAGGGAGAGCACCTCGGGGCGCGCGGCGCCGGGTACGTCCGGGAGCCGGTAGGCGGCGACGGCCGGCAGCACGTACCGGCAGCCGTGGGCCGCCCAGCCGCCGGGCACCCGGCCGACCGCGTCGGTGTCGGTGGTGGCGCGCTGGACGCGGTCCACGTCGTACACGTAGAGCGCGTTGCGGTCCCGGTCGCCGGTGGTGACCAGCAGTTTGTCCTGGTACCAGACCATGCCGGTGACCGGGGAGTCGAGGCCGCGGTAGTCGTTGCCGCCCTCGACGGGGACGGTGAGGAGCGCGGAGGTGTAGCTCAGGTTCTCCGGGTCGTCGGCGTCGACGAAGGAGACCCGGGCGAGTCCGGCGCCGGGGGTTTGGTCCTCGCGGCTCCAGGCGGACAGGATGACCCGGCGCGAGCCCCAGCGGCCGTCGTCGTCGGCGTCCCCGGAGGTGGTGACGGCGCCGGCCTGCCAGCCCCGGGTCTCGCCCTCGTCCCAGCAGTAGGCGCGGGTGGCGGCGGGGGCGACGGGCAGGGCCTGGCGCTCGTCGTCGGTGCAGTCGGCCGCCTCGCGCAGCGGCCGGTCGGCGGTGTCGAGGACCGTGCCGACGCCCACCGGCTCGCCCATCGCGGAGGAGAGCCGGTCCAGCCAGGGCTGGGGCACCCGCTGCTCCGTGAGGCGCAGTTCCTCGCTCCTCACGGAGGCGGCGAGGGGTCTGAGGGCGCCCGGGTCCTCGGCGACGGTCGCCTGCGAGGCGCTGATCAGGGTGGCCGCGGCCGTCAGCCCCAGGGCCGCGCCGGTCAGGGCGGCGCGCAGCGCCCTGCCCCGTCTGCGTCTGCGGTGTCTGCCCCGCTGCCTCATCGAAGAACCTCCACAGGCGACGGACCAACTGCGCTCGGCCTTCCCCGCGTTGGCCGAGGAGCGGCCGAGACGGTCCGGTGAGGATGCTACGGCAGTGACCGCCGCCCGGGGACCCGGACGCCTCAATTGCCTCCGAACGGCTTCGGTCCCCCTCCGGGCCGGTCCCGGGCGGGACCCGCGCGACCTGCGGCTACGGCCTTCCCGCCCCGCCCGGCGGCGGCGCCGGGGTAGACGATCCGCGGGCGCGGCCCGGCCCCCTCGCGGTCACGCGGCGTGACGGCCGTGCCGCGCGGGGTTCCTCACGGCCCCGCCGGGACCCCGCGCAGGCGGGATATCGCCGGGGCGGTGGAGTGCGGGAGGAGGTCGCGCGGGTCGACGGGGAGGAGCGTCTCGACCTCCGCCTCCTCGCAGAAACGATACGGCCGGGGGAGGAGGTACGCCCCGAGGTAGCGCCGCACCCGCGACATCTCGGCCCGCGCCGTCACCGTCCGGGCCGGGTCCCCGAACAGGTCCTCGGCCAGCTCCGCCGCGCTGCGCCCGCCCCGGTGCACCGCGAGCAGGTACAGCAACTCCGCGTGCCGCGGGCTCAGTTCCCGCTCCCAGGCGTCCGAGCCGCCCAGCACCCGCACCGACCAGCGACGCGGCTGCGCGAGGTCCAGCACGATCCGCGTGACCGCCGGCCCGACCGGCTCCTCGACCGCCCGGACCAGCCACCCCTCGTCCAGCGGCTCCACCACGCACGCCCCGAGCACCGGCAGCCACCGCGGCCCCGAACCGGCGTACTTGGGCAGCAGCACCCGCTCCGTGAACGGCATCCCCGTCACCGCGGCCGTCCACCCGTCCCGGTCGACCACCAGCGCCCGGCCGCCGATACGGGCCAGCACCGGGGCCGCCACCGCCCGCAGCCGCTCCAGGGACCGCAGGTGCAACTCCCGCAGCCGCGCCTCCGCGAGCCCCGCCACCGAGGTGACCCAGGCCAGCGTCGCCGGGTGCATCGTCTCCAGCGGCCCGCTCACGTCGACCACCCCGATCAGCGCGCCGTTGCGCGGATCGCTGATCGGCGCCCCGGCACAGGTCCAGCCGGTGTGCGAGCGGACGAAGTGCTCGGCGGCGAATACCTGCACCGGGCGCCGGGTGACCGCCGGGGTGCCCACCCCGTTGGTGCCGACGGTCTCCTCCCGCCAGTCCGCGCCCAGTTCGAAGCCCAGCCCGTCGGCCTTGCGCAGCACCGGCCCGCTGCCCTCCCGCCACAGCACCCGGCCGTCCGCGTCCGCGACCACCATGATGTGGTGCGCCACGTCCGCGACCGACAACAGCCCCTCGCGCAGCACCGGCAGCACCAGCCGCAGCGGCGAGGCCGACCGGCGGCGCTCCACCTCCTCCCGCGAGAGCAGCCCCGAGCGGACGTCCCGGTCCGGGTCGACACCGCTGCGCAGCATCCGCCCCCAGGACTCCTCGATCACCGGGCGCGGCGCCACCGGGCCCGGCCGGCCGGCGAGCCGGGCCGAGCGGACCTCGCTGAGCATCCGCGCGGCGCGCGCCGCGTCGGCTGCGGCGAACTGCGTCACGTCCAACGGCGAGAGCGCCACGGGTTCGTCCTCCTGGGAGCGGCTGGCGGGAGCGGGCACCGCCGCGGCCCGCCGGGCCGCGGGACCGTGACCGTCCCGGGGGTTCGTCTGCTGGTGACCGGTTGCCCCTGAGGGGCGGACACACTCCGCGTCCGGACGGCAGCGGGTTGCAACCCCTTGCAACCCTGGTGGACGGCGGTGCGGTGTCCGAAACTTGAGCGGCGCTGTCCTGAACGGCGCACACGGGCCCGACCAGGCCCGGGGCGCGGGGGTGGTGCCGTGTCGGCGCAGCACCACCCCCGCACCGCCCGTCCGGATCAGGAAACGGGCCGCGCCCGTCTCACCACCGCCGCCAGATCCGGTGTCGGCGGCAGCGTCCCGAAGGCCGAGCCCCCGTCACCGCCCAGCCGCGCGGCACAGAACGTGTCGGCCACCTTGGGCGGCCCGTGCCGGACCAGCAGCGCGCCCTGGAGCACCAGCGCCAGCCGTTCGGCCACCCGACGCGCCCGGCACTCGGCGGCCTCCAGGTCGGCGAGTTCGGTCAGCACCCCCCGGATCGCCGTGTCCAGCCGCCGGTCGGCGCCCCGCGCCCGGCCCACCTCGCTCAGGTACGCGTCCAGCGCCGCCGGGTCCCGCCCGAGCACCCGCACCGCGTCCAGGGCGAGGACGTTGCCGGGACCCGCCCACAGGGAACCGAGCGGCGCCGCGCGCACCAGCCGGGGCAGCCCCGACTCCTCGGCGTACCCGGCGTCGCCCAGGCATTCGGCCGCCTCCACCACCACCGGGGCGCAGCGCCCGGTCACCCGGAACGCGGCGGCCGGCAGCGCGAGCCGCAGCAGGGCCCGTTCGTCCTCCCCGCCGTCGTCCAGGG
The DNA here is from genome assembly GCF_036607905.1 of Streptomyces sp. SCSIO 75703. Taxonomy (NCBI): domain Bacteria; kingdom Bacillati; phylum Actinomycetota; class Actinomycetes; order Kitasatosporales; family Streptomycetaceae; genus Streptomyces; species Streptomyces sediminicola. The sequence continues at coordinate 1,217,556 of NZ_CP144555.1, read as the reverse complement.
CCGCCGCGAGGCGCAGGGCGAGCACCGTGGCGGCCTCCGACTCGACGGCGAGGTCGGCGAGGACGGCGCGCGCCAGCGGGCGGTCGGCGAGGCTCGCGCCGGACACCTCCCGGTGGGCGCGGTGGTGGACGGCCTCGGCGACGGCCCGGCGCATCAGGGCGGCCGAGCCCACCACGCCGTCCAGCCGCATCGCCGCCCGCGTCTGCGCGAGGGTGCGCGCGCCGTGGCCCCCGGGGCCGATCCGCAGGGCACGGGTCCCGGCGAACCCGACCTCGGCGCGGGCGGCGGAGCGGTGGCCGAGGGTGTCCTCGAGGCGCCGGAGGCGGAAGGGATTGCGGGTGCCGTCCGGCAGGACGCGCGGCACCAGGAAGCAGTCCGGCCCGTCGGCGTCCTCGTCCCCGGCCCGCCCGGAGGCGCGGGCCAGGACCAGGAGGCCGTCGGCGGTGGGCGCCGCGCAGAACCAGGCGTGGCCGGTCAGTTCGTACGTGCCGTCCACGCCCGAGGGCCGGGCCGAGGTGGTGACCGACACCGGGTCGCCGTCCCGCCGCTCGGCGAGGGCCGGGGCGCACAGCGCGCCCGCCTTGTGCCGCAGAGGGCGCGGTTCCGGGTCGTACACCGGGGAGGTCAGCGGCGGCTCCCACTCGGCGGCCCGTTCGGGCTCGGCGCGCAGCGCGGGCACCGCCGCGTGCGTCGCGGACAGGGGCAGGGCGGCGCCCGCGTCGGCCTGCGTCCACACCAGGAGCCCGGCCGCGCGCCGCACGTGCCCGCCGGGCCGCGTCCACGCCGAGGTCAGCCCCGCGCCGACGCCCCTGCCCAGCAGCCGGTGCCAGGCCGGGTGGTACGCGACCTCGTCGACCCGCCGCCCCCGGGGGTCGCGGGCGCGCAGGACCGGCGGGTTCCGGTCGGCCTGCCCGCCCCACTCGCGCACCTGGGCCGACCCGCAGGCCCGGCCCAGCTCGGACAGTTCCGACAGCGCCTCCTCGCGGACCCCGGGCGCCAGATGCCGCCGGACGGCCTCCGCGAGGGCCCGGTCGGCGGTGAAGACGTCGTGGTCCACCAACGGCGGGGCCTGGTCGGTCACGGTGTGGGTGCTGCCTGCCATGACCGCGAACCTACCGCGCCGGAGCCGGCGGGTCCGCAAGGGCCGTCCACGGATGAGAACGGCGGGGCGCGGCGGATACCTTTGGATCGTGCAGCCAGCAAGCGAATCCCCGCAACAGCCCACCGGACGGCTCCGCCGCGCCCGTGCCCTGTACCGGAACGTCTCCAAACGCAGGACCGCCTGGCTGCTGCTCAAGGACACCGTCAACTCCTGCATGGAGTACCGCATCCTGGGCCTGGCCGCCGAGGCCGCGTTCTTCACGCTGCTGTCGGTGCCGCCCCTGCTGCTCAGCGTCCTCGGCCTGCTCGGCTACGTCGACGCGTGGACCCACGCCGACACCACGGCGTCCCTGCGCGCCAACATCCTGGACGCCTCCCGCACGGTCCTCTCCGAGCGGGGCGTACGGCAGATCACCGAACCGATCCTGGACGACGTGACCAAAGGAGGCCGGCCCGACGTCATCTCCCTCGGCTTCCTCTTCGCCGTGTGGTCCGGTTCCCGCGCCGTGAACGTCTTCGTCGACACCATCACCGTGATGTACGGCCTCGACGGGGTGCGCGGCATCGTCAAGACCCGTCTGCTCGCCTTCCTGCTCTTCATCGTGGCGCTGCTCATCGGCTCGGTCGCGCTGCCGCTGATGGTGGCCGGACCGGACACGGTGGTGCGGATCGTGCCCTGGTCGACGACGCTCGTCCAAGTGCTGTACTGGCCCGTCGTCATCGTCCTGTCGGTGGTCTTCCTGACCACGCTCTACCACGTGTCCGTGCCGGTGCGCTCCCCGTGGATCGAGGACGTGCCGGGCGCGCTGGTCGCCCTCGCCATGTGGGTGCTCGGCAGCTTCCTGCTGCGCATCTACCTCACCAGCACCGTCGAGGGACCCACCATCTACGGTTCGCTCGCCGCGCCCGTCGCCGTGCTGCTGTGGATCGGTGTGTCCGCCTTCGCCGTGCTGGTCGGCGCCGCGGTCAACGCGGCCATCGACCGGGTCTGGCCGGCCGCCGCCACCGCCGCCGCCCGCGAGGCCAACGAGCGGATGCGCCAGGCGCAGGTCGCCGAGTACGTGGCCCGCGCCGCCGCCGAGGGGGAGGCCGACCCCGACATGCCGGCCGAGTTCCCCGAACGCTGGTCCCGCTTCCTGCCGCCGGAGGACGTCACCGCCCGGCTGCGCGGCGGCCACACCAAGCAGCATCCCCCCGGACGCGACAAGCCCGAGGACTCCTGAGCGCCGGGCGGGGCGGGACGCGTAGCCTGGCGGGCGTGTACGCGGAACGGCCCTCCCGGCTGGCCGGCGCGGTGGTCTGGACGGCCGCCCCGGCCGGCCCGCGGGCGTGGCCCGTCCTCCCCGACGGCTGCATGGACCTGCTCTGGCACGAGGGCCGGCTGCTCGTCGCCGGCCCCGACACCCGCTCCCACGCCGCCGACGGCGCCCCCGGCCGCTGGGCCGGCGTCCGCTTCTTCCCCGGGACCGCGCCCGCCCTGCTCGGCGTCCCCGCGCACGAGGTGCGCGACCGGCGCGTGGACCTCGCCGACCTGTGGCCGGCCCACCGGGTCCGGTCGCTGACGGCGCGGGTCGCGGCGGCCCCCGGCCCGGCGCGCGGACTGGAGGAGGCCGCGCTGGCGCTCGCGGCCGACGGCGATCCGGCCGACCCCCTGGCCGGCCGGATCATCGCGGCTCTCCAGGCGGGCCGTTCGGTCGCCGCCACCGCCGACGGGCTCGGCGTCGGGGCCCGCCGCCTGCACCGCCGTTCCCTCGCCGCCTTCGGCTACGGGCCCAAGACCCTCGCCCGGATCCTGCGCCTCCAGCGCGCCCTGGCCCTGGCCCGGGGCGGCACGCCGCTCGCGGAGACGGCCGCCCTGGCGGGCTTCGCCGACCAGGCGCATCTCACCCGGGACGTCCGGCGGCTGACGGGGATGGCGCCCCGCGCGCTACTCGGCGGCGGCCGGTAGCGGGGCGAACAGGTCGACCCCGTTGCCGTCCGGATCGTGCAGGACGGCGTAGCGCTGGCCCCAGAAGGCGTCCCAGGGCTTCAGCGCGCCCGGGTGGCCCGCGCCGGTCAGCTCCTCGTACACGGCGTCCACCTCGCCGGGCGTCTCGCACAGCAGGGCGAGCGAGGCCCGTCCGCCGCCGGACGGGGGCCGCCAGGCGGGGTGGAAGGAACGGACGCTCTCCTCGGTGTCGAGCAGCAGCCGGGCACCGCCGGGCAGGGCGGCCTCGGCGTGCGGGCCGTCCTCGGCGCCCTCGGGGAAGGCGAAGCCGAGGCGGCGGTAGAAGGTCACGGAAGCGGCCATGTCGGAGACGACGAGGCCGACGGCGTCGAATCGTGCGGTCATGGGAGCCACGCTAGGCGGGGCGCGCACGGCGGGTCTTGAACGAAACGGACACCTCCCGGGACCGCCGCCGGGCCCGCCTCGCCGCACCGAGGCCGCCCCGCGGACCCGCCGTCCGTCCGCGCCCCCGAGGGGGAGCCGCCTCGCCCTCCGTCCGCCTCGCGACCGGCCGGCCTCCCCTGGGACCGGACGCCCGGCGGGGCCCCTGCCCGGACCTTCGCCCGGCGTCCCCGCGCCCCGGTCCGGCGCCGGTGCCGCCCGCCCCGGGACCCAGCCTCAGATGCTGCTCAAGTTCCTTGCGTCGCACTTTGGTTGACCTCGACCATGGCGAGATGCTGGGACTTCGCAAGCCACCGGAGATCGCGGTCCTCGTCCTGCGGGACGCCGACGTCGTCGCCCGCGCGCTACGGCAGGCCCTCGCCGAGGCGGCCCCCGGGGAACGCCCCGGTCTGGAGCGCGCCGTCACCGTGGTGGAGCGGGCGGCCGACACCTCCGACGCCGAACTGCGCAGCCGCTGGGTCCACGAACGCCTCGCCGCCGTCGGCCACGAGGGCCCCGCCGACTCGGTCCGGGCCGTCAAGGCGCTGCGCGACGCCGTCCCCGGCCTCAGCCTGCTCGCGGCGGTCCGGCTCTCCAAGGAGGCCGCGGCCCACCCCGGCCCGTCGGCCCCGCCGGGCGGGCACCCCGGCCACTGAGGACGTGACCACGGCGCCGCGACCTCTCGTCCACACCCGCACCACCGCCTACCGGCACGACTCCGTCCCGGCCGGGCTCGGGGCCCTGCCCGCCCTCGACGGCCTCGCGGCGGACGCCACCGAAGGCCCCGCCGCACCCGAGGCGCCGCTGGACGGATGCGGCGCCGTCGTCTTCCTCTCCACCAGCGGCGAGATCCCCACCCCGTCCGGCCGTGCCCGTCTCGCCGCCTGCGTCGAGGCCGGCGGCGGCTTCGCCCGCGTGCACGCCGCGGCCCGCACCGAGGATGACTGGCCCCCTACGGGACCCTGCGCGGGGCCCGCCTCGACTCCCACCCCGCCCCCAGCCGGGGAGCGTCCTCGTCGAGGACGGCGACCACCCGGCACCGGCCACCCGTGTGGGCGTGCGCCGACGAGCGGTACGGCTTCCGCAGCAACCCGCGCGGCACCGTCCTCGCCCGCGCCGACGGGACCTCGTACGAGGGCGGCCGGCACGGGCGCGGACCATCCGCTCGTCCGGTGCCGGGAGCGGGGCCCGGGCCGCGTCCTCTCCACCGCCCCCGCACACACCGCCGCGTCCTGCGCCGCCCCGCCTTCCGGGAGCACCCGCGCGGCGGCATCCGCTGGGCCGCCCGGCCCGGCTGAGCGCCCCGGCGGCCGCTCCGGTCACGGAACGTTCCCGTCCGGTCGCTCTCGGGCACGCGCGGGGGAATACCCGGGGGGGCCGGCGGTGCTCTGGAAGTCACCGGAGCGCGAGCGCGGCGAAGGGCTGGTGGGCAGATGACGACAGCGGACCAGGCACCCCCGGTGGCGAGGACCCCCCACGGCGCGGTACGCGGCCGGTGGGAGGACGGTGTCGCGGTCTTCCGCGGCATCCCCTACGCGGCGCCCCCCTTCGGGCCGCGCCGCTTCCGGCCGCCCGAGCCGCCCGAGCCCTGGGACGGCGTCCGCGACGCCGTCCGCTTCGGGCCGACCGCGCCGAAACCGCCGTACTCCGAGGCGTTCGCCTCCTACCTGAGCGACCCGGAGATCCCCGGCGACGACTGCCTCAACCTCAACGTCTGGACCCCCGAACCGGGGCCCGGGGCCCGCCTGCCCGTCCTCGTCTGGCTGCACGGCGGCGCCCTGACCAGAGGCTCCTCCGCCGTGCCGGTCTACGACGGGCACGGCTTCGCCCGCGACGGCGTGGTCCTCGTCTCCGTCAACTACCGCCTCGGCGTCGAGGGCTACGGCCTCTTCCCCGACGCCCCCGCCAACCCGGGGCTCCGCGACCAGCTCGCCGCCCTGCTGTGGGTGCGCTCCGCCATCGCCGGCTTCGGCGGCGACCCCGGCCGGATCACCCTGGCCGGCCAGTCCGCCGGGGCCATCAGCGCCGGGGCCCTGCTCGCCGCGCCGCGGGCCGCGGGCCTGGTCCGGCGCGCCGTCCTGCAGAGCGGGCCGCCGGAGGCGTCGGAACGGGACAAGGTACGCCGGATGGTCCGCCGCATGGCCGCCCGGCTCAGGGTCCCGGCCACCGCCGCCGCCTTCGCCGAGGTCGACCGTGACCTGCTGCTGCGCACCCAGGCCGAGATCGGGCGGCTCGGCAGCCCCGTGCTCGGCGGGCCCGCCTTCGGCATCGTCGTCGACGACGACCTCGTGCCCCGCGATCCGCTGGCGGCCCTCGCCGGCGGCGGCGCGGCCCCCGGCGTCGACCTGCTCATGGGCTGGACCCGCGACGAGTACCGGCTGTGGCTCGTCCCCGGCGGACTGCTGGAGCGCGTCGACCGGCTCGGCCCGGTCGCCCTGGCCGGGGCCCGCGCCCGCTGCCGCTGCGGACCGGAGGTGGTGCGCGGCTACCGCGCCCTGCGGCCCGACGCGGGCACCGCCGAGACCGTCGGCCAGCTCGTCACCGACCACCTGCTGCGCGTCCCGCTGCACCGCCTGGCCGACGCCCGCGCCGAGGCGTCCTGGATGTACGAGTTCGCCTGGCCCTCCCGGCTGCCCGGCCTCGGCGCCTGCCACGCCCTGGAGCTGGGCTTCGTCTTCGACAGCGGGGACGTGCCGGCCGCCCGCGCCCTCGCCGGGGAGGGCGCCCCGGCCGCGCTCGCCGACGCCATGCACGCGGCCTGGGTGCGCTTCGTGAGCGAGGGCGACCCCGGCTGGCCCCGCTGGGACGCCTCGCACCCGGCCCGCGTCTTCGACGCCGGCGGGCCGGTCACCGAGTACGGACTGCGGGACGCCGAGATGGCCCTGTGGAACGGGCCCGGCCGCGAGGAGGACCCGCCGGAACCTGCCGAACTCCGGTCGGTGGTGGGCCGGTTCCGTCGCGCCGGGGCGCTGCGCCGGCACTGAGCCGGACGGCGCCCCGGCACGGCGCAGGCGTCACCGCGCGATGATCGTGGGGAGGACCCACGGGCCGCGAGGGCCCCGCGGCCTCTGAACCCCCACGTCCGGCGCGGCCGGAAGACCCGAGAGAGACGGAAGGCGCGATGAAGTTCGCACACGAGACGCTGCCCCAGCGAGTCGTCTTCGCCCCCGGCGAGTCCGCCGCCGCGGTGGCCGCCGAGGTCGCGGCGCTCGGCGCCCGCAAGGCCATGCTGATCGCCTCCGGCCGGGAGGCCGCCCGCGCTGACCCCATCGCCCGGGAGATCCCGGTCGCCGCGCGCCACGAGGAAGTCGTGAGGCACGTACCGGTCGAGGTCGCCGCGCGGGCCCGCGAGGCCGCCGCCGCCTCCGGCGCCGACGTGCTGGTCAGCGTCGGCGGCGGCTCCACCACCGGCCTCGCCAAGGCCGTCGCCCTCACCACCGGCCTGCCCGTGGTCGCCGTCCCCACGACCTACGCCGGCTCCGAGGCGACCAACGTGTGGGGCCTGACCGAGGGCGAGACCAAGACCACCGGCGTCGACAACGCCGTACTGCCCCGCTCCGTCGTCTACGACGCCACCCTGCCGGCGAGCCTGCCCCGCGAGCTGAGCGTGGCCTCCGGACTCAACGCGATGGCCCACTGCGTCGACTCCTTCTGGGGACCGCGCGCCGACCCCATCGACCGGGCCCTCGCCCAGGAGGGCGTCCGCGCCCTCGCCGCCGGACTGCCCGCGGTCGCCCGCGACCCGGCCGGCCGGGAGGGCGTCGAGCAGACCCTGTACGGCGCCTACCTCGCCGCGGTCTCCTTCACCGGCGCCGGATCGGGACTGCACCACAAGATCTGCCACGTGCTGGGCGGCATGTTCGACCTCCCGCACGCCCAGACGCACGCCGTCGTCCTGCCGTACGTCCTCGCCCTCAACGCGCCGCACGCCCCCGACGCCGAACGGCGCATCGCGCAGGCGTTCGACAGTGACACCGCCTCGGCGGGACTGGCCGCGCTGCGCGCCCGGCTGGACGCCCCGACGGCGCTCAAGGACTACGGCATGCCCGAGGACGGCATCGCCAGGGCCGTCGGCCCGATCCTCGCGGCGGCCCCCGCGGGCAACCCCGCACCCGTCACCGAGGACGCCGTCACCGGCCTGCTGCGCGCGGCCTGGGAAGGGAGCGGACCGTCATGACCGGCGTCCGCACCGGAGGGACCCGCACCGGCCCGGTGCCGGTCCCCCGGTGCGCCCACGCCGTCCCCGATCCCGCACGACGGGACGCCCGCGACGGCCGGACGCCCGCCCTGCCGGGCCTCGCACCCGCACGTCGCGGTGACCGCCGGTGACCGCCGCCGCCCGGTGACGCGCGCCTTCGTGCGCGACGACGAACTCCCCGGCCGCGACAGCGTCTTCGACGCCGAGGAGTCCCCGGCCGAGGCTCCGTCCAGCACCGGGCGGGCACCGGGGGCCCGACGGGCGCCGTGTCGACGGGGCCCGTCGGGGCCCGTCGCGGCAACGCTTCGACGTCGTCCTGGCCCCGGCCGGGCCCTGACCGACGCCCAGGACGACGGGCTCCGTCCAGCGCGCCCACCGCTCCCCCCGTGCCGGCCGCGCGGATCGCCGTCGGCGGCGACCGACCGCGCCGTCGGCCCCGCCCGCGGGTGCCCCTGCGGGCCGGTCCCGAGCCCGTGCGGGGACGGCGGCCCCGGACAGGCGGTGGGACGGCGGGAACCGGCGGCGGTCCGGCCCCCTCGCCCCGCCCGCCCGGGGCCGGCCCCGGGGCCCCGGGGCCCCGGGGCCGGAGGCCGTCCTCGCCCCTCTGGCCCTCGGCGACCTCGGCCCGCCCCCGCCGCACGGACGCAACAGGCCCCGGAACGGTCAGGTGTCCGGCCCCGCCAGCGCCCTCGCCACCTCGGCGATCCGTCCCGGGCCCACCCGGCAGCAGCCGCCGATCAGCCGCGCCCCCGCGTCCCGCCAGCCCCGCGCCCGTCCGGCGTCGAAGGCCGGCGGCCCGGCCCAGCCGCCCGCGCCCCAGGACTCCCCGCTGTTCGGGTAGGCCACCACCGGCTTGCCGGTCACCCGGGCCGCCGTGGCGACGGCACCGGCCACGTCCCCGGGGGCGCAGCAGTTCACGCCCACCGCGACCACCTCGTCCGCGTCGGCCGCGAGGGCGAAGGCGTCCTCCAGCGGCTGCCCGGCGCGGGTCAGCCCGCCCGCCACCGAGTACGACAGCCAGGCCGGCACGCCCAGCCCGCGCACCGCGCGCAGCAGGGCCGCGGCCTCCTCCGTGTCGGGCACCGTCTCCAGCGCCAGCACGTCGGGCCGGGCGGCGGCCAGCACCTCCAGCCGGGGCCGGTGGAACCGCTCCAGCGCGCCGGCGCCGAGGCCGTAGCGGCCCTGGTACTCCGACCCGTCCGCGAGCATCGCCCCGTACGGGCCCGCCGAGGCCGCCACCCACAGCCGGCGCCCCGTGCGCGCCCGGCGGGCCGCCTCCCGGGCCAGCTCCACGGACCGGGCCAGCAGCTCCGCCGCCCGCTCGCGCCCGACGCCGCGCCGGGCGAAGCCCTCGAAGGTGGCCTGGTAGCTCGCGGTGATGGCCACGTCGGCCCCGGCCTCGTAGAAGGCGCGGTGCGCCGCGACGACGGCCTCCGGCCGCTCCGCGAGCAGCCGTGCCGACCACAGCGCGTCGCCCAGGTCGTGCCCGTCCGCCTCCAGCCGCGTGGCCAGCCCCCCGTCGAGCACCAGCGCGCCCCGGGCGAGGGCCCCGGCGAAGTCACCGTTCATGCCCCCGACGGTAACCGTCCCGGACGCCGACGGTGGCGGGCGGCCGGGCTCAGCCCGACAGCACGTCCCGGACGAAGGCGTTGGCGAACTTCCCCGCCGGGTCCAGGTCGCGCGCCAGGGCCCGGAAGTCGTCCAGGCGCGGGTACCGGGCGCGCAGCACCGACGCCGGGGTCGTGAAGACCTTCCCCCAGTGCGGCCGGGCGTCGTAGGCGTCCAGCGCCGCCTCCACCCGGCGCACCACCGGCAGCACCGCCGCCGTGTCCTCGACCCACGTGAAGTGCACGGCGAGGGTGTCCCGCCCGTGGGCCGGGCTCAGCCACTGGGCGTCGGCCGCCACCGCGCGCACCTCGCAGGTCCGGAGCACCGGCGCGAGGCTCTCCCGGATCGCGTCCAGGGCGTGCAGCGCCGCCACGGCGTGGACGCGCGGCAGCAGGTACTCCGACTGCAGCTCGGCACCGCTGCTGGGCACGAAGCCGGGGCGGAAGTGCGGCAGGCGCTCGTGCCAGGGCCCGGCCTCGCCGCGCTGGCGGGTGCAGTTGACGCCGGGCATCCCCGGCACCGGGTGCATCGTCCCGGTGGCCGGCGTGCCCCAGCGGAAGTCCGGCAGCGGCCGGTCGGTGCGCCGCTTGAACCACACCTGCCGGAACCCGGGCCGGGACCAGTCGGTGAACAGGCTCACGCTGTACGCCGCCGACAGCACCGCCTCGACCTCGGCCGCGTCCATCCCGGCGAGCGGAACCTCGGTGAAGACGTGCTGCTCGACCTCGTAGGCCGGCTCCAGGCCCAGCGTGAGCGCGCTCACCACGCCGAGCGCGCCCAGCGAGGTGACCGCGCCGTCGAAGCCCTCGTCCCCGCGCCGCAGGGTCCGCGGGGAGCCGTCCGCCGTGACCAGCTCGACCTCCCGCACCGAGGAGGCCAGCCCGCCGTTGCCCACCCCGGAGCCGTGCGTGCCGGTCGCCACCGACCCGGCGACGGAGATGTGCGGGAGCGACGCCATGTTGGCGAGCGCCAGACCGTGGGCGTGGACCGTCCGGGCCAGCTCGGCGTAGCGGACGCCGCCGCCCACCCGTACCGTGCCGGCGGCCGTGTCGACGTCCGTCTCCGGAGGCAGTCCGGCCAGCGACAGCAGGACACCCTCGGCGCCCGGATCGGCGATCCCGTTGAAGGAGTGCCCGCTGCCCAGCACCCGCAGGCGCGCGCTGCCGGCGACCACCGCCCGCAGCGCGGCGAGCGAGTGCGGGCGGTGCACCTCCTTCGCCGAGTAGGTGATGTTGCCCGCCCAGTTGGTCACGGTGTCGGCCATCGCGCCGCCCCTCCCTGAAAAGATCCGCGAACCGGGGAACCCCGGGAGATCCCCGCACGCCGGGGCCGCCCGGACCGGGGCGGCCGGTCCGGGACCGGGAGTCCCCGCCGAACCTACCCCGGACGGGGGAGGGCCCCCGCCCGGGTGGACGCGGCGGCGGGGGCATACCGTGAGAAGTCGAACGCAGTAGCCGGGAGGAGACAAGGGATGGGCAGCCGTACCGCGCTGGTCGAGGATCTGATGGAGCGCTTTCCGCACGTACCGCGGGAGGCGGTCTTCAAGGAGGACCTGCTCCGCGGCGGGGTGGCCTTCGACTCCTCCGCGCTCAGCGACAACGAGGACGGCGAGGTCAAACCGAAGTCGTACTTCATCTTCTCCTTCGACCACGGCACCCTGCCGGAGCTGGGCGAGGCCGCGCTGCGCCGCCCGCCCGAGGAGATCATCCTCACCGGCGGCCCGTACGACCTGCGGCGCACCGTCGTCTCGGTCCGGGTGAACCCGTCCTCGCCCTACCGCGTCGCCGCCGACGAGGACGGCGTGCTCGGCCTCTACCTCGACGGCAAGCGGATCTCCGACGTCGGCGTGCCGCCGATGCCCGAGTACTACCGGCACACCCTCGCCAACGGGAAGTCGGTGATGGAGGTCGCCCCGACCATCCAGTGGGGCTACCTGATCTACCTGACCGTCTTCCGGGTCTGCCAGTACTTCGGCGCCAAGGAGGAGTGCCAGTACTGCGACATCAACCACAACTGGCGCCAGCACAAGGCGGCCGGCCGGCCCTACACCGGCGTCAAGGACGTCGACGAGGTGCTGGAGGCGCTGGAGATCATCGACCGGTACGACACGCAGAAGACGTCCACCGCCTACACGCTCACCGGCGGCGCCATCACCAAGACCGTCGGCGGACGCGACGAGGCCGACTTCTACGGCATGTACGCCAAGGCCATCGAGGAGCACTTCCCCGGCCGCTGGATCGGCAAGGTCGTCGCCCAGGCCCTGCCCAAGCCGGACGTGCAGCGCTTCAAGGACTACGGCGTGCAGATCTACCACCCCAACTTCGAGGTGTGGGACCGGCGCCTGTTCGAGCTGTACTGCCCTGGCAAGGAGCGCTACGTCGGCCGCGACGAGTGGCACCGCCGCGTCCTCGACTCGGCCGACGTCTTCGGCGCCCGCAACGTCATCCCGAACTTCGTGGCGGGCGTCGAGATGGCCGAGCCGTTCGGGTTCACCACGGTGGACGAGGCGATCGCGTCCACCACCGAGGGCCTGCGGTTCTTCATGTCACAGGGCATCACCCCCCGGTTCACCACCTGGTGCCCCGAGCCGACGACCCCGCTCGGCAAGGCCAACCCGCAGGGAGCGCCGCTGGAGTACCACATCCGGCTGCTGGAGGCGTACCGGGCCACGATGGAGGACTTCGGCCTCTCCTCGCCCCCCGGCTACGGCCCGCCCGGTGCCGGCCGCGCGGTCTTCTCCGTCAGCTCCTTCATGGACAGCCTCCCGGAGGACGAACCCGTCGAGGCGTAGCCGCCGACGCGTCGCGCGGGCGGTCCCGGCACCGCCCGCCGGCGCACGGGCCCGGCGCTTGTCAGGCGCCCCGCGGACATGGCAAGCTCGGCGCTTGCCGCGAGGCCCCCCGCACCCTTCTCCGTGCGGTGCACCGGCCTCGTCCCGTGGACGCAGGAGTCCGATGCCCGACCTGCCGAGCCGCCCCCAGGGAGCCGCCGAGGCCGCCATGTCGGCGGTCTGCCGCGACACCGTGCTCTCCTACGCGGGCCTGTGCGCAGCCGGCCCCGACGCGGCCGGCCGGCTGGCCGCCGAGGCGTCCGCGCGCGGCGCCCGCGAACTGCGTGCCGGCGGCAGCGACCCGGCCGCCCGCCGCCCGCCCCGGCTGCCCGGCGCCCCGCTGCTGCTGACCGCCGTCCGCACGACCGCGGCCGACTGGGAGGCCGCCGGACGGGGCGACGAACTCGCCCCCGGGTTACGGCGATGGCTCGCCTCGGAACAGGCCGCCCGGTACGCGGGACCGCTCCGGGAACGCCCCCTCGCGCTGCGCGCGCTGCGCGACATGCGCCCCGCCGACGCCGAACTGCTGTGGCTGGCCGACGTGGAGGCGCTGCCACTGGCCGTGGCCGCCCGTCGCCTCGGCCTCGACCCGGACACCGCCTCCGACGAACTCGCCGAAGCCCGCGTGCTGTTCAGGGAACGCTGCCGCCGCGGACACGTCGACGCCCCGCCGGCCCCCGGCTGCCGCCGCTACACCGGGCTGTTGGACGCCGTCACCCGGACGCCCGGCATCGAGGTCCCCGACGACCTCGCCCGCCACCTGGCCGGCTGCGCCGGCTGCGCGGAGGCCGCCGCCTGCCTGCGCCCGCCCGGACCGGGCCTGCCCGTCGCCCTCGCCGACGGTGTCCTCGGCTGGGGCGGCCGGGCCCACGTGGAACGCCGCCGCCGCGCCGCCGAACACCGGCCCGGCCCCGCCCTGCCGGCGCCGGGCGAGGACGGCGACCGGCGCCGCTCGCGCCGGGTCCGCGCCGGGCTCCTCGCCACGGCCGTCCTGGTCTCCCTGCCGGCGCTCGCCGTCTCGCTGCGGCCCTTCGGCGGCGACGACCCCGGCACCCCCGCACCCCGGGACGCGGACGGGCACGCCGTGGCCGCCGCCCGCCCGTCCCCGCCGGACCCGGTCGCCCGGACCTCGCCCGACCTGGGCGAGCCCCCCGTCGAGGCCGGCACGGCCGCGCCGGACACCACCCCGAAGACCGCAAGCGGCACCCCGTCGCCCCGGGCCTCCGCGCCCCGGCCGACCGCGATCACGCGCGGCAGCGCACCCGCCCCGGCCCCGGCGCCCGGCATGACCGCGCCGCCCGCCTGCCGCGTGCGCTACCAGCTCGTCAACCAGTGGGCCGACGGCTTCCAGGCCACCGTCACCGTCACCTCCGACACGGCCCTCGCCTCCTGGGACGTCGCCTGGACCTTCCCCGACGGCCAGCGCGTCGGCCAGATGTGGGACGCGGTCCACGCCCAGGACGGCGACCGGGTCACCGCCGGGGCCACCGGTTACAACCAGGACGTCCCCGCCGGCGGGCGCATCACCTTCGGCTTCGTCGCCTCCTGGCACGGCGCCAACTCCCCGCCACCCGGCTTCACCCTGAACGGCCGTGCCTGCGCCACGGGCTGACCGCCCGTCCCGGCCCGGCGCCGCTCACGGGCTGGTGGCCGCGGGGGAGCGGTGGGCCCCGGACCGGGCCCGCGGAAGGGGCTGCCGGGCGTGGCCGGCCGGTCGTGGCGCCCATCGGGGGCCGCGGGACGCCGTGGCGGTCGTGCGCCGGCCGAGAGGCTCGGTCACTCACGCCGCGGCGGGGCCCCGCACCGCGCCCGCGTGGCGGCACGCCCCTCCCACGGAGGGCGGAGAGCGTGCCGCCCCGGCCGGAGGCCCGGCCCCCGGCACCGGGCACCGGGAGGCCGGACCGGCGCGGTCATGGCGTCAGGCGCGGCAGGACGCTGGGAGAGGCGAGGGGCCGTCGGTGGCGTGGCCCCAGAGCCCGCTCCCGCCCAGGTACCGCCGGCCGGCGCCCCCCGCGGTTCACGCCCACGCGGACACCAGGGACAGTGCCTGGGCGAGGGTCAGCCTGGGGTCACACAGCGTGGTGGAGCGGCGCCCGGCGAGCTCCAGCTCCGAGGCGTCCGCCACGCATTCGAGGACATCGTCCGGTGTGGTCTCCAGGTGCAGTCCCCCGGGGACGCCGCCGGAGGAGTGCACGGCCTGCCGAAACTCCCGGACCTCCCGGGCCATGACGTCGACGAGCCGGGTCTTCCCACCGTCCGGGGTGACGACGGTGTTGCCGTGCATCGGGTCGCAGAGCCAGATCACCGGATGGCCCTCGGCCCGCACCTTGCCGACCAGGGCCGGCAGCCGCTCGGCCACGAGACCGGCACCCATCCGGGCGATCAGAGTGAGCCGTCCCGGTTCCCTGCCCGGGTCGAGTCGCGCGCAGAGCCCCAGCACCTCGTCGGCGCTCGTCGCGGGGCCGATCTTGCACGCGACCGGGTTGACCACGCTCGCGAGCAGCGCGACATGGGCGCCGTCCACCTGCCGGGTGCGCTCCCCGATCCACGGCCAGTGGGTGGAGCCCAGCCATGAGCGGCCGTCGTCGGCGCGGCGGACGAGGGGTTCCTCGTAGTCGAGCAGCAGGGCCTCGTGACTGGTCCACACGGTACGGTGCGCCGGGTCGTCCCGGCGGCGCGCGAGATGCCTCGTCGCCTCCCGGGCCGCGACGTACCCCGTCACGACACGCAGGGGGTCGGGCCGTCGGCTCCGCCGGTCGGGGTCCGGCCCGTTGACCATGTGCCCCCGGTAGACGGGGAGGGTGAGCCCGGCCACCCGCTCGGTGGGGTGCGAACGGGGTTTGGCGAACTGACCGGCCACCCGGCCGACGACCAGGGCAGGCGTGCCGACGGCTGTCTCGACGGCCTCGGCGAGACGGTCGAGCAGCGCGGTCTTGCGGTCGACGTGTCCACCGGCGCACTCCGCCGGGTCCTCCGCGCAGTCTCCCGCCTGGATGACGCACGACTCGCGGTCGGCGACCCGGGCGAGCAGCCCGCGCAGCGCGAGGGCCTCCTCCACGGGGACCAGGGGCGGCTGCCGGGCGAGGAGTTCGCGCACCTGACGGACCAGAACGGGGTCTTCCCACCGGGGCTGCTGCCGGGCGGCCCGGCCCACGGTCTCCACCGCGGGCCGGGCCTTTGCGGGGGACGCGGTCATGTCGGTATGCCTTCGCGCCTGATCCGCGGGACGGGGATGCCCAGGGCCTCGAACTGCCTGCACGGGTTCATGAACTCCCGCTGCCGCTTGATCTTCCCGTTCTCGAACTGGAACGCGTGGAGGAAGTGGTTGCGGTAGTGGCCCTCCGGGTACCCGGGAAAGCGGATCTTGCCTTCCCCGTCGCATTCCACCCAGAACCGGTCGGGGTCCTGGGTGTCGAAGATCTCGATGTTCGTCCACACCCAGTCGGGGAAGCAGCGCAGGGACCACACGGCGTGTTCGCCGAGCCTGTCCCGGCCCCGGATGACGATGGGCCCCTCGCTGTCGGAGGTCCACAGACCGCCGATCCCGTCCTCGGTGAAGAGCAGGTGCCGCTCGAGGCGGTCCTGGCCGCGGGTGTTCATGTACTGGGCGACGACGGCGCGGTTGCGGGCGCGCCGCTGTGCCTCGTCGGTGGGAACCTCGGTGTGCGTGGTGTCCGCGCTCATGATGTCGTTCACCTTTCGTCGTGTGACGTGGAGGGAGGAACCGCGGTACGGGCGGGTGTGGGCAAGGGCAGCGAGGTGAGGTCGGGGGTTCCGTCGGGTCGGCTCGGCATCGTGTCGAGGACGACGACGGTGGCGGGCCGGGCGTGCGCGGGCAGCCGCTCGTCGAGCCAGGCACGCAGGCCGGCGGCGAACCGGCCGGCCCGGTGGGCTGCCGCCGGGATCTCGGTGAGGACCGTCGCGGGGGAGGTGGCCCCGAGCCGGTGCGCACCGCCGAGGGGGCCGTGGCCGGACGGTGCGAAGACGGCCTCGAACCGGGCGGGGTCGTCGGGGGCGGGGGCCAGCGAGAGGCGCAGCCCCGCGTCGGCCGCCGGCCGGGTCAGCGCGTCGGGGTCCACCGCTGCGGGGTCCTTGCGGGTCAGCGCGGCCCGGGCGGCTTCGGCGTCGCCTTCCGCGAGGGCTCGCCAGGCGGCGATCTCCCCCATGAGGCGGGCGTTGGGGATGCCGGTCACACGCAGCGGCAGTGAGGTCGTCCTGAGCCTGCCGGCCAGGTCGTCCGGGTCGGTGACGTCCTCGCCCCAGGCCGCTGTCGGGCAGCCGGACACGTCGGTGACCTCGGCGGGGGACTTGCGCAGGACCACGTCGTAGCGGTGCCGCGACATCTCGTTGTGGAAGGGGGTCTTCTGCAACTGGATGTCGACCGACGCGACGGCGGGTTCGGTCGCGGCCAGTGCGTCGAAGAAGCCGGGGTGGACGAGGAGTTCCTCGTCACGGAGGAGGCTCCTGCGCGCCGCCAGGGCCAAGGCGGCCGCGTCGTTGCCCTTGCGGCGGTGCAGGGTGACGGCCGTGTGGAGGTACTCGACGGTCCGCAGGTCGCGTACGTCCCCGAGGAAGAGGGCGCCCCCGGGGACGAGCAGTCCCAGGGCCCTGCGGACGACCTTGCGGAGGTACTCGCCGCTGGGGAAGCACTGGCTGACGGAGTTGAGGACGACGGTGTCGAAGTACCCCTCGGGCAGCCCGTCGACGACGTCGGCGGGCTGGGTGCGCAGCGTGACCCGTCCGCAGAGTCCGGGGCGCTCCTCGACGTGCCGGCCGAGTTCGTCGATGGCCGGACCGGAGAAATCCGTTCCCCAGTAGCTCTCGCAGTCGGCGGCGAGCCGGGCGAGGAGCAGCCCGCTGCCCACGCCGATCTCCAGGACACGGCGCGGCCCCAGTTCCCGGATGCGGTCGACGGTCGCGGCGCGCCACCGTTCCATCTGGCCGATGTCTATCGGCCGCCCGTCGTAACTGCTGTTCCAGCCGGAGAAGTTCTCGCCGAAGAGCCGGCCGGGTGCCGAGGTGTAGACCCGGTCGAAGATCTGTTGCCACTCCTCGACCTGGGCGGCCTCCCGCCCCTCCTCGCCGGACGAGGCCGGCACGACGTAGGCGACGAACTCGGTGTCCCCTGGACGGCCGGGGCGCGGCCGGACCACCACGGCCGCCCGGGCGACCGCCTCGTGCCGGGTGACGATGTCCTCGACCTGCCTGGGTGAGACGTGCGGTGTCGCGGTCATGCCTCTCGCTTTCCTGGTGCCGGAGTTGCGGACGTCCGGTGGTCAGTCGCGGATGACGGTCTTGCTGCGCATGAGGAACTCCCCGAGGTAGCCGTCGTGCGGAAGGCCGGGGTCCATGACGTAGGTGCGGTGGCCGCCCACGTAGACGTTGGCGATGCCGGGTTCCGCCAGCAGCCGGTCGACCAGCGAGGCGTCCCGGGTGAGCGCCGTGAGCGCCAGGCTGTCCCGCAGGGGGGCGATGCCGTCCCGGGGGGTCCACGGGGCGACCCAGACACAAGGGAAGGGCAGTTCCACGGCGGCCTGCGGGGCGTCGGGCCGGGCGAGCTGGTGGACCGCCGGGAGCAGGGCGGCGCTGCCGTCGCCCAGGTCCTGCACGATCCCCTCCCCTCCGAGCCACGGACGGGCGCCTACGGCCGTACGCAGCAGGTGGGCCTCGATCGCCCGGGCGGTCTCGACGGGCCGGACCGGCAACACCGCCTCGTCGTTCTCGGGCGGGAGACCGGTCAGGGCACCGAGCCGCTCGGCCAGAGCGGCGCACAGCCCGGAGGGGTCCCCCTCGACCAGGACGGTGGTGGCGTTGACGCACCCGGCGCCGCCGTGCGCGCTCACCGAGTCGACGATGACGTCGAGGTGTTCGCGCCAGTCCGTGTCGGCGGTCACCAGAATCTTCGTACGGCCGGGCCCCTGGAGGAGCGTGGCCGGATCACCCGCGTAGCGGCGAACGACGTCCGCCCCGCCGTACACCAGACTCCGGTCGGCGCCTTCCCGCAGGCTGCCCGCCAGGTCGTGCTCGGTCGGCAGCAGCGTGACCTGGTCGTGCCCGAACCCGGCCGTGTGCAAGGCGGTGATCAGCCGGTGCGGGGTGAAGGGGTCGCGGCGGGAGGGCCGCACGGCGACCCGGTAGCCGAGGGCCAGGGCCTGGGGCCACAGGCTGTGCGTCCCGGGGTGGTTGCCGGGCGCGTGGACGGCGAGGACCTCGCCCCGGCGGGCCCAGACGGCGGCTCCGGACCGCGCGCGGACGTCGCGCCAGTCGTCGACGGCACCGGCGGGCCGCGCCTGCCGGACGGACTCGTGCACACGGCTCAGCCGCTCGGCGGTGGAACGCAGTGCCGCGCGGACCACGCCGACCGGCGTGCCGCCCACCCGGCTGACCACCCGGGCGTAGGCGTCGGCCGGCAGTCCGGCGACGGTGTCCTCGGCGAAGACGCGGGCCGCCCGCACGATCGCGGCCGTCCGCTCGTCGGCGGGCAGCGGTTCGGCCCGACGCATGGCCCGCAGGGTGCGGCCGACGAACAGCCGTGGCACGAGGCTCAGTTCGGCCATCGGCCGGCCGCTGACGTCGGTGACCGCGGTGCGGGCCAGGGCCCGGTAGGGGCCTCGTGCGCCGAGCGCGTCGATCCGGATCGGCCCGTAGGGCGGAGCCGCCATCAGTAGACTCCTTCGATGACGGTCTCCTGTTCGAACACCCCGACGGGGGCGAGGTCCGCGACCGAGTCGCCGGCGGAGCCGTCCGGAGGGGCGACGCGGGTGGCCAGGTCGCGTTCGAGGTTGTTCGGGAGCAGGAACGACTTGCTGACGTGGTGGACGACGATGCGCCCTCGCCGGCCGTACTCGACCGGGGCCAGCGTGTCCGGGTCGACCACCGCGAAGGTCACCTCGGGCCCGGGGGGATCGAAGACGCAGGGCGTGTCGGGGGCCAGACCGGGACGTTCGCCGGCCGTTCCCAGCATCATCGTGCTGCCGTAGTTGCCGACGAAGACCACCCCCGGGAAGACCTCGGTGCGGTACAGCAGCCGGGAGTCGGGGTCGAGCCGGGTGCCGCCCCAGCGGATGGCGCGCACCTTCTCGTTGACCAGGTCCACCAGCTCGTCCCGCCGGGAGAGGCGTTCGAGCAGGGGCGGGGTGATGGTGAGCACTCCGACGTCCTGGGTGCGCAGCACGTGGGCGGCCTGGTCGACGAGGTGTTCGGCGTACGCGTCCGCCTCCTCGTGCGCCCCTCGGGCCACGAGCCGCTTCACCCAGCGGGGGTCCAGGTCGACGGCGAAGCCGTGGCGGCCGTGGGTGGTGGCCTGCCGGCGGAAGAGCTCGCCCACGAGGTGCGGGCCGCCGGGGACGACCCCCAGCCAGTCGGCGCCGCGCGGGAACCCGTGGGCGTCCAGTTCGGCGTTGCTCGCGGCGAGGGCGCGCTCCAGCCGGTCGCGCAGCAGCACCACCCGTTTGGGCAGCCCGGTGGTCCCCCCGCTCTCGAAGATCCCGACCACGTCCGGGCGGGGGCCGTAACCGCGCGGAACCAGGTCCTCGACGCGGACGTGCCTCAGTTCGGCGGCCACATTGGGGAAGAGGGCGAGGTCCCCGAGGGTGCGCACGTCCTTGCGCGGATCGAAGTCGAGCCTCCTGGCGCGGTCGAGCCAGAACGGACTCCCGGTCTCCTTGCCGAAGTGCCATTCCATCGCCGCCCTGACGAAGGTGTCGGGGTCGGGCCGCTCGTCGCCCGAGGCGTCCAGCGTGTGTGCGGCGTCCGTCGCCGTGGTCATGCCGTCCCTCTCCTCAGATGCGGATGATGGTGGCGCCCCAGCGGCCGGCGGAGATGCCGCAGAGGACGACCACGTCGCCGGCCTCCACCTCGCCCCGTTCGAGCTGGAGGCCCAGGGACAGCAACTGGTCCGCGGCCCCCATGTGCCCGTGGTCGGGCGCGAGCGCCGCGTTGGTGCGCTGCAGGGGGATGCCGAGCGGTTCCGCGATGGCGGAGATACTCGCCGCGCTGTCGTTGAGGTAGATCAGATGCGCGAGGTCCTCGCGTCCGACCCCGGCCCGTGCGCAGGCCGCGTCGATCGCCTCGGCGAGCAGGGCGTACCGGTCCTCGATGAACCGTTGCAGCTTCTCGGGCCGGTCGGCGAACTGCTCACGGATCCTGTCGTGCCCTCCCGGGGCCTTCCGGCTGGACCAGCCGGGAGGAGGCAGCGGGGACACCGCGCCGCCGAAGTCGACGCGCAGGATGTCGCAGTGCTCCGGGTCGGTGAACTGCGCGGTGGCCAGCCACCGGTTGGCGGGGTGCCCGCGTCTGACCACGGCGGCCACCGCGGCGTCGCTGAGCACGGTGTTGACCAGGTTCATGCGGTTCCGGTGGAACTCACTGGTCCGGTTGACCGCCACGAACAGCGCGGTGCGCGTCTCCGGCTGGAGCGCGAGGGTGGACGCCACGTAGTGCAGACCGTGCACGCCGGCCCCACAGCCCTCGTGCAGCACCAGCGTCTGGGTACGGCCGGTCCCCAGGGCGCGGGCGAGCGCCGCGGCGCCGTCCCAGGCCGGGTACTCGGGGATGTCCGGCCCGGCGAGGACGAGGACGTCGACGCTGCCGGGGGCCACGTCCGCCTGCTCCAGGGCCTGTCGGGCCGCGTCGGCGGCCAGGTCGGTGGCCTGGACGCCTTCCGGCGCCCGGTGGAAGGTCCGGTAGCCCCAGTGAAGGACACGCGAGGGGTTGTCGACGTACTCGTGGGCGACGGCCGCCACCTCGGTGTCCTCGCCGAACGCGTAGCCGAAGGCGGCGATGCCCATGTCGACGGCGGGCCCCGTCATCGTCCCCCCTCCTCGGCGCCGGCGGCGGACACACGGGAGGCCAGGTCCGCCGCCGCGGCACCGAGGTCCTTCTCGAAGAGGATCATCAGGTCGTAGTCGGCGCCGAACAGGTCCATGGCCTTGCGGGTGAGCCGGACGGCGAGGATGGAGTGCCCGCCGAGGTCGATGAAGTTGTCCTCCGGGGTGACGTCCGGCTCCTCCAGGAGCTCGGAGACCCATTGCAGGGTCATTTTCCGGACCACCTCGGTCATCCGGCCGGCGGTCTGTCGTCCGCTCATCGGGCACGCCCTCTCTTCTCTTCCCACAGCCGGGCGGTCTCCGCCCGGTCGACCTTTCCGTTGGTGGTCCGCGGCAGCCGCTCGACGGCCTCGAACCCGGTGGGCTGCATGTAGCTCGGCAACAAGCCCTTGACGTGCCGCCGCAGTGACCGGGCGTCGGGCGGGGGTCCTCCCGCGACCGGGACGAGGGCGCAGACCAGCCGGTCGTCGCCCGGCCCGTAGCCGCGCACCCACACCACCGCGTTCGCCACCAGGGGGTGCGACCGGACGGCCGCCTCGACGTCGCTGAGTTCGACGCGGTAGCCGCGCAGCTTGACCTGGAGGTCCGCCCGGCCGTGGGAGACCAGGTCGCCCGCCGCGTCCCGGCTCACCAGGTCGCCGGAGCGGTAGTAGCGCAGGGCGGGACCTCCGCCCGGAGCCGGTCCGTCGACGAACCGCTCCGCGGTCAGCTCGGGCCGGTTCAGGTAGCCCCGGCTGACCTGCGGGCCGGCCAGCCACAGTTCGCCCTGCTCCCCGGGCGGCACGTCACTCCCGTCGTCGGCGACGACGCGGAAGGCGAAGCCCGGCAGGGGGCGGCCGATGACGGACCGCCCGCCGTCCACGTCGTCCTGGGTCACCTCGTGGTAGGTGGAGTGCACGGTCGTCTCGGTGATCCCGTACATGTTGACCAGCGTGGGCCGGGCGAGGCCGTGCCGGTCGGTCCACGGCCCGAGGGAGGCCGGCAGGAGCTTCTCCCCGCCGAACACCACGTAGCGCAGCGCGGGCAGGGCCGCGCCCGTCGCGCAGGCCGCGGCGGACAGTTCGCTGAAGGCGGTGGGGGTCTGGCTGAGCACGGTGATGCCGTGACCGGCGACGAACCGCAGGCACTCCTCGGGCGAGCGCGCCGTCCAGTGCGGCATGACCACCAGCCGGGCGCCCGTGGACAGCGCGCCCCAGATCTCCCAGACGGACACGTCGAAGGCGAGCGAGTGGAACAACAGCCAGCGGTCGTCCGGGCGGAACGAGAACCGCTGCCCGGCACCCGCGAGCAGGGCCAGCACCGCCCCGTGGTGGATCGGGACCCCCTTGGGGCGGCCGGTGGTGCCGGAGGTGTAGATGACGTACGCCTCGTCGTCCCGCCCCGGGCGCGGCACGTCGGCCGGCGGCACGTCGGGCGCCGGTTCGTCGAGCAGCGCGGCGATCTCCTCCGCGCCGACGACCGGCATCCCCTCCCCGGCAGCGCCCTCGGGGTCGCCCACGAACGCCGTCGCCTCCGCGTCGCGCACCACGAACTCGTTGCGGGCCCGCGGGTTGCGGATGTCGAGGGGCACATAGGCGGCCCCCGCCCGCAGGATGCCGAGGACCGCCGCCACGGCCGCGGCGGTGGGGGGCATCCGCAGGGCGACACGGTCGCCGGGGCGCACTCCGCGCGACCGCAGCAGCGCGCCGACGGCCCGGGTCCACTGCTCCAGGCGGCGGTAGGTGAAGGTTCCGTCCTCGGCGACCAGGGCCGTCGCGTCGGCACGCCGGGCGGTGCTGCTCTCGAATGCCTCGGTGAGGCTCGCCCACGCTCCGCGGCCGGTGGCGTCCCGGCCCGTCACCGGACCTCCCGCGAGGCGCCGGCCCGCACGGCGGCGGCGAGCCGCACCACGCGCCGGGCCTGGACCCGCGCCGCGTTCCTGGTGACCGCGTCCACCGGCCGGGTGCGGCCCTCGGTGCTGTGGGCCGTCCCGTAGGGGTTTCCGTCGACGAACTTCTCCGGACTGGTGTAGCCCGGGGCCACGACGATCCCGCCGAAGTGGTGGAAGGACGTGATCAGGGCGAGCAGGGTGGCTTCCTGGCCGCCATGGCGGCTGCTCGTGGCGGTGAAGGCGCTGTACACCTTGTCGGCGAGCAGTCCCCTGCGCCAGGGATCCCCGAGGCCGTCGAGGAAGTGCTTGAGTTGCGCCGAGACGTTCCCGAACCGCGTCGGCGAGCCGAGGATGACCGCGTCGGCCCAGAGCACGTCGTCCACCGCCGCGGGAGGGTCGGCGAGAGCGGCCTTCGGGGGGCCGTCGGCCGTCGTCGCGGGGCGGGGGCCGTCGGGCACCGGGCCCTCCCCGATGCCGGCGACTCTCCGCAACCGGACCTCGGCACCGGCCTTCTCCGCCGACTCCGCGAGTTCGCGGGCCACTTCCGCCACGGTCCCGGTGGCCGAGTGGTACACGACCGCCAGGTGCACTGGCCTGCTCATGAGGTGACTCCGTTCGAGGGGACGGCGGGTCGAAGAGGCGGGCGGACGGGCGGTTTCCGAGGGCGGGAGGCGCCGGGTCGCGTCGGCCGGCCAGGCGTCAGGGCTGCAACCGTGTGACCTGCCACGCGCCCGCCTCCTTCCGGTAGCCGAGCCGGCGGTGCAGCCGGTCGGGGGAGGGCGCCCAGAACTCGGTCTCGGCCGGACGCAACAGGTATCCGGCGAAGCCGCTCGGGCGCGGCAGCGCGCCGCCCGCGCGGGCGAGCCGCAGCGCCTCCTGGCGGAGCACGGACACGTCGGAAAGCGGTTCGCTCTGGCGCGAAGCCGTGGACATGGCGTGCAGCGGTGCGGGCCGGGCGGCCCACAGCGCGTCGCACTCCTCGGCGGACAGCTCGGAGACCGGGCCGGCGAGGGACATCTGGCGGCCGGTCTCCCGCCAGTAGAAGAGCGCGGACGCCCAGTCGTTGACCGCCAGCTCGCGGCCCTTGCGGCTGCCCCGGTGGGTGGTGAACGTCAGCCCGCGGGCGGAGAGCCCGACGAAGGTGATGACGCGGGTGGAGGGCCGTCCTCCGGCGTCGGCGGTGGCCAGGGCCAGGGAACGGGGCTCGCGGGCACCGCTGCGAACGGCGTCGTCCATCCAGCGCAGCACCAGCCCCATGGGTTCCGGCGGAGGGGACAGGTACTCGGGGAAGCCGAGGTCGGTGTCGGCGGTCAGCGTCTCGAAGCGGGCGCTGCCGGCGTGGTCCTGCTGCATCGTGTCGCTGCTCCCTAGACCCGGAGGGTGCCGTGGGCGGTGACGACGCCGTGGCCGGTGACGTGCACCGTCTCCACGTGGTCGTCCGTGCCCTCGGCGGTGGCGGTCATCAGTGAGGGCCGGCCCATCTCGACGCCCTGCCGGATCTCGATGTCCTGGCCGTACTTCGCGTGGCCGTGCCGCGCCAGGTGGATCGCCAGGGGGCCCGCGGCCGACCCGGTGGCCGCGTCCTCCACCACGCCGTAGGCCGGGGAGAACATGCGGGCGCGCCAGGAGGCGCCCTCTCCCGCGAAGCAGTTGGCGGCCATGTCGGGGAACCGGGAGAGCGCCTTGTGGTCCGGGTGCAGGGCGGACAACGCGTCCACGCAGGGCAGGCCCACGAAGACGTGGCGCGGTCCGTTGCGGTAGATCTCCACGGGAGTCGTCGAGGACTCCACACCGAGCGCCCGCAGGAGTTCGCCGGCGTGCCGGTACGGCTCCCAGGTGGGCACGGGCTGGCGCATCCGCACCGCCACGGGACCGTCGTCGCGGGTGCCGTCGAGGTCGCAGGGGACGCTCCCCATGGCCGTCTCGACGGTGAGCCGGTTCCGCTTGCGCGTCACCCCGAGGGCGACCGCGGTGCCGAGCAGGGGGTGGCCGGCGAAGGGCAGTTCGTTGACCGGGGTGAAGATCCGGATCCGCGCGTCGCCGGACCCCTCCGGCGGCAGCACGAAGGTGCTCTCGGAGAGGTTCATCTCGCGGGCGATGGCCTGCATCGTCCTCGTGTCGAGGTCGGCGCAGTCGAAGAAGACGGCAACGGGATTGCCCTCGAGCGGTGTGCGCGCGAAGGCGTCGACGACGAGGTAGTCACGCATGGGTACTCCCGGTGGGGGAAGGGGAACGAGAGCCGCCGGTGAGCGGCGGGCCGGACCTGCCCTCAGATGAAGACCGGCCCGAGACCGTGCAGGGCGGGCAGCGAGTGCACCCCCTCCACCGTCGCCTCGACCGCGAACCGTTCGCGTCGCGTCGGAGGAGCGCCGATCAGTTCGGCGGCCCTGTTGGGCGGAAGCACCTCGGCCGGGCGATCCGTCTGCCAGAGCATCACGGCGCCCCAGCGGTTGCCCGCGCGGTCGGCCATCCACGTCTTCAGCAGCAGTCCGGGTACCTCCGCCCAGGCCGCGGTCGCCTCCTCGCGCAGGTGCGCGCGCAGCGAGTCGACGGTCTGGCCGGAGCCGTCCAGCTCCCACCACGCGATGTCGATCAACACGCTCCCAGCACCCCCCGGAGGGCCTCGGCGACGATGCGAGGGCCGTCGACGGTGAGTACGGACTCCGGGTGGAACTGCAGGGAGGCGAAACGCTCCGCCCGCAGAGCGTGCACCTCCCCGGTGGTCCGGTCCCGGCTCACCTCGACCGGGCCCACCCCGGCGGGATCGATCTTGTCCTCGGCGCTCCGCGCGGCGTAGGTGTTGTAGAAGCCGACCCGTTCCGTCCTGCCGAACAGATCGATCTCCCGCTGAACACCTTGGTCGGGACGGGCTCTGGCCACCACGTCGAGCCCCAGGCGCAGGCTGAGCACCTGGTGGCTGAGGCACACGGCGAGGAAGGGGCGTCGTCCGGCGAGCAGCGTGTCGACGGCGCGTCCCAGAGCGGCGATCCTCGGGTCCCGCGCCGAGCGCGGATCACCCGGGCCCGGTCCCAGCACGACCACGTCGGCAGCCAGGAGATCGCCGGCGTCCTCGCACCGCCGGACGCTCACCTCGAGGCCGAGCGCGGCGAGCTGCCGGGCCATCATGGCGGTGAAGGCGTCCTCGGCGTCCACCACCAGGACCTTCCGCCCGGCCAGGCCCTCGGTCCTCCAGCCCCTGCCGGGCGCGTCCCGCAGCCAGAAGTCCGCGATGCGCGCGTTGCGCCGGGCCAGTGCCTCGCGGACCCGCGGGTGGCCGGAGAAGCGCGCACCGGGCTCCGGTGTCCAGGCGGAGAGCAGACCGGCTGCCTTGGCGCGGGTCTCCGCGACCTCGGAGGCGGGGTCCGAGTGCCGCACGAGCGTGGCCCCCACGCCGATGCGCATCCCCCCGTCGGGGCCGATGTCGGCGGTGCGGATGAGGATGGCGGAGTCGAGTTCCCTCTCCCCGGCGGCATCGCGGCCGATGAGGGCCGCCACGCCCGCGTAGTAGCCGCGCCCGGCCGGCTCGTGGCGCCGGATCACGCGGGCCGCGTTCTCCAGCGGGCTGCCGGTCACGGTCGGGGCGAACAGGGTCTCGCGGAGGATCTCGCGGACGTCGCGCCGGGTCCGGCCCTCGATGAGATATTCGGTGTGCGCGAGCCGGGCCATCTCCTTCAGGTAGGGACCGACCACGCGCCCTCCGTCCTCGCAGATCCGGGCCATCATCTTGAGTTCCTCGTCGAGCACCATGTAGAGCTCCTCGGTCTCCTTCCGGTCGGCGAGGAACGCGGTGACGCCGTCCAGCGTGGGTCCCGTGTCGGGGTAGCGGTAGGTGCCGCTGACGGGGTTCATCACGGCGGTGCCCCCGGTCAGCGAGAGGTGCCGTTCGGGGGAGGCGCCCACCAGGGTCCTGTCCTCGGTGCGGACGACGAAGGTCCAGTAGGCGCCCTGTTCGTGGCTGAGCAACCGCCGGAACAGGGTGAGCGCGGTGCGCGGCGACGGGTCGTCGAGTTCGGCCACGAAGGAGCGGCGGATCACGAAGTTGGACCCGGCCCCGGTGCCGATCTCGTCGGCCAGGACCCGCCGGACGATGCCGGCGTACTCCTCGTCCGGCGGCTCGAAGCGTCCGCCGGTGATGCGCACCGGCTCCACCGGCAGACGCCTCAGCACCTCCCCGACCGGCAGGGTGTCCTGCCGGCCGACGGTGACGGCGACCAGGGGCACGCCGTCGTCGTGCGCGGCGTACCCCCTCTCGCCGATCTGCCGGTACGGAACGAGGACGAGCGCCTCGTGCCGGGGGCGGCCGGGAGCGGAGGGCTCCGGCAGGGGGATGTGCGCGAGGCTGCCGGGCGTGCTCGCCTCGCCGGTCAGGACGTCGACGGCCCCCGGTGTCCCCGACTCCGGCCGTCGCAGCAGGGCGAAGACCGGGGCCTCCTGAGCGAGGACGCGGTCGAGGAGGTCACCGCCGGCCGGGGAGGCCGCGCTCACCGGAACACCTCCTCGGTGAGCCGCAGCGCCCCGCAGCGCCGGGCGACGTAGTCCAGGGCGAGCCGGTGCCGGCCGGCGGAGAAGTCGCCCACCGCGTCGGCCGCCACGAAGACCTGGATGTCGTGGGTGAACGCCTCGAGCGCGGTGGCCAGGATCCCGACGTGGGCGTAGACACCGCACAGCACGAGCTGGTCGCGGCCCTTCCCCGCCATCCACTCCAGGAGGCCGGAGCGGTGGAAGGCGCTGTAACGCCACTTGACGAACCGCCGGTCCGCGGCGGCGGGGGCCAGCTCGGGCACCACGTCGCGGTCGGCGGCTTCGGAGCGCATGCCGGGGCCCCAGAAGTCCTTGAGGAGACCACGCTCCTCGTCGGTCATCCGCCCCGGCTGCGCGGTGTAGGCGACGGGCACGTCGAGCGAGGCGCAACGCCCGCGCAGCAGACCGGCGTTGGCGACGAGGCCGGAGCGCAGCGGCTCGGGGAAGGCTTCCAGGAAGTAGCCCTGCATGTCGTGGACGAGCAGCGCCGCCCGGCGCGGGTCGAGCGTCCAGTCCACGACGTTCGCCGGGAGGGTCTCCCGGGTGGGCAGGGCATAGGACTCGATGGGCGGAATACCGGGCACGCGGCCCTCCTTCGTCGGTCGTCGGCCGGTCGCTCAGACGAGGAGACTGATGTCACGGGGGTCCCGGCCGACCAGGGCACTGCCGTAGACCTGCTGCGGGATCCCCATGCCGAAGCCGGCGTGCCTGCTGCCGACGTTGACATCGCGCCAGATGCGCTGCAGCGGACTGGACTCGGCGAATGCGGAGGAACCGTAGGCCGTCATCAGGATGTCCACGGCCTCCCGGCACAGTTGTGTGACGTGGGTGGACTCCATCCGGGCGCGCGCCCGGGTCACCAGGTCGGGGTTCTTCCCGGCGGCGGCGTGGGCGTCGATCCGGTCGGTCACGGAGAGGGCCAGCAACCGGGCGGTCTCGATCTTCGCCGCGGCCTGGGCGAGATCGGCCTGGAAGGCCGGGGAGGCGGCCTGGCTGTCGTAGGAGGAACCGGCCACGGGCCGGTGGGGCGCACGCTCGCGCACGTGGCGGAATGCCTCGTCGGCCCCGCCCACGAGGGACCCGATCAGGCCGATGGAGAAGATGCCGGTCAGGCTGTTGCGGTAGGCGTGGCCCGGGTCCACCAGGCCGTCCGTCTCCCCGTGCAGGACCGGCAGGTACGGCAACAGGCGGTGCCGGGGCACGAAGACGCGGTCGGCCACCACGGTGTTGCTGCCGGTTCCGCGCATGCCGGTGAACCGCCAGTCGTCCTCGACGGTGAGTTCGCCCATGGGCATCAGGGCGAAGTGCGGGGCCGGCCGGCCGGAGCCGTCGTCGGCGAGAACCAGGCCGCCCATCCAGTCGGCGTGCAGGCAGCCGGAGGCGTAGCCCCACCGGCCGTCGACGACGATGCCGCCGGCGGCGTTCTCGACGGTGGTCACCGGCCGGCCGAGCACCAGGGCGGTGCGGGCGTCGGGGTTGTCGCTCCACACCTCTTCCCGGGTCCGCTCGGGGAACAACGACACGACGAAGTTGCCGGCGTTGACCACTCCGGTGATCCAGCCGGAGGCGCAGCATCCGCGGCCCACCTCGATCGAGACCTCGAGCAGCGTACGGGCGTCCCCCTGGTACCCGCCCAGTCGCCGTGGCGTCATGAGCCGCATCAGTCCCGCCTCGGTGAGGCCGAGGACGCTCTTCTCGGGCAGCCGGCCCTCGCGGTCGGCCTCCTCGGCGCCCTCCCGGAGCACGTCCCGCAAGGCGGCGGCGCGTGCGACCGGTCCCGCGCCGTCTCCGGACGGGGGCGCCAGGCTCTCTTCGTTGTTGCCCACGTTGCCCAACCCATTCTTCCCTTCACTCGCCCTGGGCGGCGCGCGCCAAGGAGCTCCAGCGTTCCCAGGTGCCGAG
The DNA here is from genome assembly GCF_036607905.1 of Streptomyces sp. SCSIO 75703. Lineage (NCBI taxonomy): Bacteria > Bacillati > Actinomycetota > Actinomycetes > Kitasatosporales > Streptomycetaceae > Streptomyces > Streptomyces sediminicola. The sequence continues at coordinate 1,188,330 of NZ_CP144555.1, read as the reverse complement.
GCGGTCCTCGTACACCGATCTGACGGTCTGCAGCACCGTGCCGCCGAAGAGGACCCGCAACGGCGGGTTCGGCGCGTCGACGATGTCGAGCAGGGGCCCTGCGGTCGCCCCGGGGTCCCCGGGCAGGGAGCCGGCCGAAGGTGGCTTCGCCACGTCGGCGTAGACCGGACCCGGGTCGGCCCACACCGCCGAGTCCCCTCGCCAGTCGGTCCGGTAGGGACCGGGTTCCAGCAGGGTGACGCGGATGCCGAAACGCGCGACTTCCTGGGCGAGCGCCTCGGAAAGGCCCTCGATGGCCCACTTCGACGCGTGATAGAGGCCCAGCATGGGCCAGGAGGCGAGCCCCGCGATGCTCGAGACCTGCACGAGGTGACCGGAGCCCTGCCTCCTCATGACGGGCAGCGCGGCCTGGGTGGCCCAGAGGGTTCCGAAGAAGTTCGTGTCGAGCTGATCGCGCGCCTCCTCCTCGCCGATGGTCTCGACGGGGCCGAAGAGGCCGTATCCGGCATTGTTGACCAGGACGTCCAGCCGTCCGAAGTGTTCGACCGCCGCGGCGACCGCGTCCCTGACGGCCGCACGGTCGCGGACATCGAGCCGCAGAAGCAGCACGGCATCCCCGAAAGCCTCGGAGAGGCCGACGATGTCGTCGACGTTCCGGGCGGTGGCGGCGACCCGGTCACCGCGTTCCAGCGCGGCCTGCGCCCACACCCTGCCGAATCCGCGGGATGTCCCGGTAATGAACCACACCTTGCCGGACAAAGAAATCCTCCTGGGACGGGAACCGAATACGGATGTCTCCCGGCCTCGGGGCCGGCCGGAGGGGCAGCAGCCATTCAGCAGCATGGCCGCCGCCCTGTCCACATCGGCCTCGCAGTCGCCAAACACCGGGGTGCCGTCCGTGTCCGACTGGGGAAGTTCCCCAGTCGGACAGCGCACCCGCCTCTTTCCACGGGGGAGCGGAGGAGATATCCATGAGTGGGTGAAGGAATGTGTCCCCGTCCGGTACGGCGTCCTGTGGCATCCGTTTACCGAGAGGCTCTCGACCGTGAGTGGTTACGACTTCGCGAAGGCCGACTTCAACGCGGTCTACAGGGGCGGTGACCTGCTCCCCGGCGCCGCCATCAAGAGCGTCCCCTGGGACATCGGCGAGGTGCAGCCCGCCGTGGTGCGGCTGGAGGAGGCCGGCCGCTTCCGCGGTGAGGTCCTCGACGTGGGCTGCGGGCCCGGGGACAACGCGGCGTTCCTGGCCGGCCGGGGCCACCGGGTGACCGCCCTGGACGCCGCCTCGGCCGTCGTCGAGCAGGCACGGATCCGCACCAGGGGGTTCGACATCACGTTCGTCGTGGCGGACGCGACGGTGCTGGAGATGTTCGAGGGCCGTTTCGACAGCGTGCTGGACAGCGCGCTGTACCACACGCTGGACCCGGCGGGCCGGCGCGCCTACCTGGCGGCACTGCACCGGGCCACCCGGCCGGGAGCGCTGCTCGGCATGCTCTGCTTCGCGGACGTTCCGGGGGGCATGCCGACCCCGCTCGCGGTGTCCGAGGACGATCTGCGCGCGGGACTGCACGAGGCGGGTTGGGAGGTCACCCACCTGTCCCCCGACGTGTACGCGGGGGCCGCGGCGCCGATGACGACGTTCTTCGAGAAGACGGGCATGCGTCCGGAACTGGACGCGAAGGGCCGGACCCGGCTGCCGGTCTGGAGGGTGCACGCGCAGCGGTCGGCCGTGGCGGGCTCGGGCTCATGACCCTGCGCGCCTTCCCCGTCCTGCGCTCCACCCGTGTCGAGGCTCTCGCGGAGTTCTACGGACGCCTCGGCTTCGCCCCGCGTCACAGGCACCCGGCCGAGGGAACGCCGTCCTTCGTGGCGCTGCGGCGCGGCGAGGCCGAACTGGCGATCACCTCGGAGGCGGCGGACGGCCCCGCGGAGGTGGACGGTGCGCCCCGGTGGCACATGTTCGTCTTCGTCGAGGAGGTGGACGCGGTGGTCGAGAGCCTGGCCGCCGCCGGCGTGGCCGTCCTGCGCCGGCCGGCGGAGACGCCGTGGGGCGAGCGGGTGGCCCTGGTCGCCGACCCGGACGGCAACCCCGTCGCCCTCGCGTCGGCGACCGACGCCTGACACCGGCCGGCCGGCGGCGCCCGCGCCCGCCGCGGAGTGTGGGCGCGAGGCGCGGCGGCGGGCCGGAAGAGGTGGGCCGCTCCGTCGGCACGTCATCCAGCCAACGGTTTACCGCCCCCTTGACGCACTAGTTCGTGTTCGATGAAATGACCTCCGCGGGAAGCCAGGAAGACCTATTCGTAAGCGTCGGGAACTCTGCATGCCACCACTCATGCAGGGATAAGGAGTTCCGCACGTGCCTACCGAAGGAAGTCGAGTCGTTCGCTGTGTGAATCCTGATGAGATATTCGGAACGGTAGCCACTTCCCGCCGTAGAGGAACCGGCTACGGTCCGGTGTACCGCGTTCCCACGGAATCCCTCGTCAAAGGTGATTCCCCGCGTTCGGCCGGAATTGACCGGGAACACGTCCGGATCTTATCCACATCCGGGGAGGGAACGCTGCCCCCGCTACTCGTCCACCGTCCCACCATGACGGTGATCGACGGCCTTCACCGGCTGGAGGCGGCCAGGCTGCGGAGATCTCCGGTCATCGATGTCGAGTATTTCGACGGGTCCTTGCAGGAGGCGTTCCTCTTGGCCGTCGAGTCGAACGTGCGTCACGGCCTCCCGCTCTCCCTCCAGGACCGCAAGGCCGCGGCGGCGAGGATTCTCGGCATCTTCCCCGAATGGTCGGACCGTGCCGTCGCCCGACGGGTCGGCCTGGACCACAAGACGGTCGGTGCCCTGCGCGGCCGGCAGCCGGGTGGGGCGGCCGGGACGGGGGCCAGGATCGGCCTCGACGGGAAGTCCCGGCCCGTCGACGCGTCGGGGGGAAGGATCCGGGCACAGGAGATCATCGCGGAGAACCCGCAAGCCTCCCTCCGGGAGATAGCACAAGCCGCGGGGATCTCGGTGGAGACCGCCCGGGACGTCCGCAAGCGTATGCAGCAGGGTGACATGCGCCAGGCCGGCGGGCGGCGGACCACCCTGGGCCCGTCCTCGCAACTGGAGATCGGCATCGCGCTGAAGTCGCTGAAGAGGGACCCGGCGGTCCGCTACAGCAACGACGGCCGTGCGCTGGTCCGCTGGCTGGAGTCCCGGCTGGTCCACACAGAGGACGCCGATCGCTTCCTGCGGATCCCCACGCACCAGGTGGCGACGGTCGCGACCATGGCGAGGGCCGTCGCCGCCCGGTGGAGCGAGATCGCCCGCCGGCTGGAGGACCGTCACGACGCGTCGTGACCTGGGCGTGAGGCGGAGGTGCGGGAGTGCCGGGGCGATGGCGCCCCGGCTCCTCACGGGGCGGGTTCGATGTTCTGGTTGTGGCGGAAGACGTTGTCCGGGTCGTGCACCGCCTTCACGGCGGACAGCCTCGCCAGGACGGCGTCCTCGTACAGTTCGGACCGGAAGTCGCCGGCGGCCCTGGTGCCGTAGACGAAGTTCATGGACCGGCCCCTCGTCCACGGCGCGACCGCCTTGTCGATCCGTTCGTGCGCCGCCCGGACCTCGGCCAGTCCGATGCCGTCGGGCGAGGACAGGACGCGCAGGATGTACCGCGCGTCACGGAAGGACACCGCGTTCGGCGTCTCGGGCTCCCGGCTCAGCGCGCCGCCGAGGTGCCGGAGATCGACGATGCACGGCACCGGCGCGTCCGCGCCCGCGAGTTCCCGCACCACGTCGAGCACGTCGGGAGCGAGTTCGCCGAGCAGGACGCTGTTGCCGTCGTAGGCGTGGGAGAAGTTGGGCTCCCGGTAGATCGACCCCGCCTCGCTGTAGGGGAGTTCACCCAGGTGGTCCAGGAGGACGGGGGCGACCGTCCGCCACGGCTCGACGAGTTCCGGTCCGGCCGCGAGGTCGGTGGTGGCGAACCGGACGTGTACGACGTGCCGGCCGCGCAGCACCTCGGGGAAGGCGGGGATGGGCGGGTAGCCGATCATCCCCACGGAGGAGGTCATCGTGTCCGGCAGCCGCGCCGTCCACCTCCGGAAGAAGTCGAAGAGTTCTCCGGCGTGCTCCGAGCCGAAGAAGAGTCCGCCGCCGTAGATGCGGCGGACGGGCTGCAGGGCGATTTCCAGAGAGGTCACCACTCCGAAGTTGTCCCGGCCGCCGCGCACGGCCCAGAACAGGTCGGGGTCGCTGTCGGCGGTGACGTGGCGCAGTTCGCCGTCGGCCGTGACGATGTCGAACGCCCGGACATGGTCGGCCGCGTATCCGAACTCGCGGGCCAGCAGCCCCAGTCCGCCGGCCAGCGTGTAGCCGGCCACTCCGACGTGCCCCGCGGAACCGCTGGGCGGCACCAGACCGTGTGGCTCGGTCGCCTCGACGACCTGCTCCCATCGAGCGCCCGCCTGGATCAGGGCGCTGCCGCTCTCGGGGTCCACCGTCACCCGGTCCATCCGACCGGTGGAGATCACGACCCCGCCCTCGTTGACGACCGTGATCCCGTGCCCGGTGGCGCGGACGGCGACGGGCAGGCCGTGGGCCACGGCGAAGCGCACGGCCTCCTGGACGTCCTCGGCCGTCTCCGCCCCGACGACGACCCGCGGCCGGTGCCGGAACCCGGCCTGGAAGCCGCTGAGTTCCTCCTCGTAGCCCTCCTCGCCGGGGACCGACACCGGTCCCCTCACCCGCCGCGTCAGCCCGGAGACCTCGTGCCGCATCTCGTCAGTCGTCATTCCGGATTCCTCAGATCGATACCGTGCCGGTGCGCAGCGCAGCCGGCCTGCCCGCGTTCTCCTCGCCGGCACCAGGCCGCCGGCGGAACGAGGTCCTGTGGGGTGGCGGGGGGAACCGGTGACTACGCACCGGTCGTGTCCGACCCGCGATCGCCCCCCGGCCCGCCGCCCGCCCCCACCGGCGCTCCCTCCTCCCGGCCGGTCCCGGCCGGGGCCCCGGCCGCGACCCGCTCGGGCGACACCATCGCGAGGCAGGCCACCGCACCCGCCAGCAGGACCGCGGCCAGCATCAGGAGGGTCGCGGACGAGGCGTCCGCCAGGGCGGCTCGGAAGGCTCCCGCACCCGGACCGTCGGGCAGTCCTGTGGTCGCGTCCTCGGCGGAGGCGTACCCGGATGCCGACAACCGCGCTTGGAGCAGCACGCTGGCCGCCGCGCTGCCGATCACACAGCCCACCTGGCGGAGCGAGTTGTAGGCGCCGGAGGCCGCCCCGAGCAGGGCGGGCGGCGCCCCCCGCATGGCGACGTTGGCCAACGGGGCGAAGGCCGACCCGCTTCCCGTTCCGCAGACGAACAGCACGACGGCCAGGAGCCACGGTTCGACCCCCGCCTCGGACACGGCGGCGAGCATCCCGATGCCGGCCGCGAAGACCAGGAAGCCGCCGAGCACCACCCACTTGCCGCTGATCCGGTCGGAGAGGGTGCCGGCGAGTGGGCCGGCGACACCGCCGGCCACCGCCATCGGTACCAGCATGAGCCCGGCCTCGCGGGGCGACAGGCCGGCCACCGGCTGCAGGACCAGCGTCAACGGCAGGTAGAAACCGGTCAGCGAGAACCCGATGCAGGCGGTCGCGACGGCGGCGGCGGAGAAGTTCCGCACGCGGAACAACGAGAGCGGCAGCAACGGCTCCCGGCTGTTGTGCCGCTGCCACCACAGGAAGGCGGCCAGCAACACCACCGCAGCGACCAGGACACCGGTGACGGTCACCGGACCCCGGACGACACCCCAGTCGTAGTACTGGCCGTTCTGGAGGCCGAAGACGAGGGCCAGCAGGCCGAGACCGGACAGCAGGGTGCCCAGGACGTCGAAACGGCGGCTGTTCCTCGGCTGGCCGCCGGGCACCATCCGCACCGTCATCAGCAGTCCCGCGACGCCGATCGGCACGTTGAGCAGGAAGATCCACTGCCATCCGGCGGAGTCGACGAGCAGGCCGCCCAGCAGCGGGCCGACCACGGTGGCCACCCCGGCGACGGCGCCCCAGACGCCCAGCGCGGCGCCCCGGCGGTTCTCCGGGAACAAGGTGGTGATGAACGCCATGGACTGCGGCGCCATCAGCGCGGCGCCGACACCCTGCACGGCGCGTGCCGCGATCAGCATCTCGACGCTTCCCGACACACCGCACCAGAGGGAGGCGGCGGTGAAGACGGCCATGCCGGCCAGGAACACCGGCTTGCGCCCGAGGTGGTCCCCGAGCCGACCGGTGACCAGGAGCGGCGCCGCATAGGTCAGCAGATACACGCTGTTGACCCACGTGACCCGGTTCAGATCCGTGTCCAGGTCCGCCAGCATGCCGGGAATCGCGACACTCACGATGGTGGTGTCCATCATGATCAGGAAGAACCCGACGCACAGGGCGGACAGCGCCGCCCAGGGGTTCACCGGTCTTCCGGAGGAGAGCGCTCTGCGGTCCGAGGGCACGTAGCCAGCCTTTCTCGACGCCGGTCCCCACACACCGGTCCGGCCTTCGAGATCAACTCTTGGGGAGTACGGAACGAAAGTCCAAGAGCGGGCTCTGCTGACGTGCAGAAGCGGGAGTTATACCGCCGTCACGACCGCCCCAGGCCGTGCCGCCTCGGACCGCTGCGTCTCGGTTCGCGCCGCCTCGGACCGCTCCGTCTCGGACCGCTCCGTCTCGGACCGCTCCGTCTCGGACCGCTGCGGCGAGGGAAGGACCACACGGGCGTGCTCGACGAAGGCGCGGGCCGCCGGACTGACCGGCCCCTCCGAACGCCAGGCGAGCGCCATCCGGCCACGGAACCACGGGGAGGCGACGGCGACGGCGCGGAGCCGCGCGGCGTGCAGGGCTGCGAGCGACTCGGGCACGATGGCCGGACCGAGCCCGCGGAGGGCGAGCTGCGCGAGCACGTTGGGGTCGCTGGCCTCGAAGGCGACCCGGGGCTCGAACCCCCCCTCGGCGCAGGCCCGGTCGAGACAGGCGCGCATCCCGGTGCCGCGGGGAAGACTGATCAGCGGACGGTCGCGCAGTTCCGCGACGGGGACCACGTCCCGTTCGGCCAGGTCTCCGCCGGGCACGGTCACGACCACCAGCGACTCGTCGGCGATCACATGGAGGTCCACACCCGGTGGCGTCTCCGTCGTCAGCGCCACGACCGCCGCGTCGAGTTCACCGTCGAGCAGGCTCTTCACGAGCCGGTCGGTGTTCTCCTCGGTGAGGGTGATCTCCACCGCGGGGTGGGCCTTGTGGAAGTCCGCGAGCAGTTCGGGCAGGTCGAGAGAGGCGCAGGAACGCACCATGCCGACGGAGACCCGGCCGCGCATCAGCCCGGTGAACTCGTCGACCACCAGGCGCATATGGGACACCCGGTCCAGCGCGCTCCGGGCATGGGCGAGAACGGCGGCGCCCACCTCGGTGAGCCGCACCGTACGCCCCGATCTGTCGAGCAGCGGCTGACCGAGCTCCTGCTCCAGACGGCGGATCTGCGCGCTCACACCTGGCTGGGCCACGTATAACCGCGCTGCCGCCCTGGTGAAGCTCGCCTCTTCCGCCACGGCGACGAAGTACTCGAGTTGGCGCAGTTCCATGGCGTTCGATGCTAGCAAGCAGCCGGCCGGGGGAGCCCGCTGGGAAATGCGATGGCGTCCGGTCACCGGCGGCCCTAGGCTGTGCCGTGCCGGCGAAGCGCTCGGAGAGTCGCTCGGAGAGTGCTGTTCGTTCACGTCGTGGTGCTGGGGAGGTGTGACCGATGACTGTTCCTGTGACGGGCCTTGCCCGTGTCCAGCGGTTCGTTTCGTTCACCTCCGTGGCCTGCGGCTGACACTCCTCTCTTCCTCGCGCGTCGACGAACGCGCGCTGCCGGGGCCGCCCTTCGAAGGGTCTCCCTTGAATCTCTCTTCTCTTCCGGCTTCGTCGCACCCTCTTGCCCCTCTCGGTTGGGACGAGGGGTGGGAGGCCGAGTTCGCTCCGTTCGCCGTGCGGGGTCTGGTGCCGGGCCGGGTGGTCCGGGTCGACCGAGGACTGTGCGACGTCGCCACCCCGGACGGTGTGATCCGCGCGGACACCGAGTTCGTCGTTCCGCGTGACCCGCTGAAGGTCGTGTGCACGGGGGACTGGGTCGCCGTCGACCCGGGGAGCGCCGACCCCCGTTACGTACGGACGCTGCTGCCGCGGCGGACGGCGTACGTGCGGTCCACGTCCTCGAAGCGGTCCGAGGGCCAGGTGCTGGCCACCAACATCGATCACGTCGTGACCTGTGTGTCGCTCGCGGCCGAGCTGGACCGGTCGCGGATCGAGCGGTTCCTGGCGCTGGCCATGTCCTGCTCGACGGGTGAGGCACTGCTGCGCAAGGCACCGGATCCCCGGGAGTCCGGCGCCCGGCCCGTGGTCGTCCTCACCAAGGCCGACCTGGTCACCGACCCCGTCACCCTGGCGCACCTCGTGCGGGACGTGGAGACCAGCGCGCCCGGCGTGCCGGTGCTGCCCGTCAGCGCCGAACACGGGCAGGGCCTCGACGCCCTGTCCGCGGTCGTCACCGGCAGCAGCACCGTGCTGCTCGGCCAGTCCGGCGCCGGCAAGTCCACCCTCGCCAACGCGCTGCTCGGCACGGACACCCAGACCGTGCGGCGCGTCCGCGACGTCGACGGCAAGGGACGGCACACCACCACCACCCGGAACCTGCTGCCCCTGCCCGGCGGGGGAGTCCTCATCGACACGCCCGGACTGCGAGGCGTCGGCCTCTTCGACGCCGGCGCCGGCGTCGGGCAGGTCTTCGCCGAGATCGAGGAACTGGCCGGCCGCTGCCGGTTCCAGGACTGCGCCCACACCGGCGAACCCGGCTGCGCGGTGCTCGCCGCCGTCGACGCGGGCCGGCTGCCGCCGCGACGGCTGGACAGCTACCGCAAGCTGGTCCGGGAGAACCAGCGCATGGCCGCCAAGTCCGACGCCCGCACGCGGGCCGAGATCCGCAAGGAGGGCAAGCGCCGGCACGCCGAGGGCCGCGCCGCCCTCGCGGCCAAGAGGGGGCACCTCCGGTACTAGGGCCGCGACAGGCCCGGAGGCCGTCGGTCCGGCCCCGGCCGTCTCCGGGGTGCCCTGTGCCCCGCCGCTCGGTGCCGCCCCCGGGGCCACGACTGCGCCGGTCTCTCCGGGCCGGGGCAGTGTGATGTCCGAATTCCGCCAGCCGGGGGTTGCCGGCGGGCGGAGACTGGAGGGGTGACGCAGCACGAGGACACCAGGTACGAGGCCGTACGCAGCAGGGACGCCCGCTTCGACGGGGCGTTCTTCTTCGCCGTGCGGACGACCGGCATCTACTGCCGGCCGAGCTGCCCCGCGGTCACCCCGAAACGGGACAACGTACGGTTCTTCCGCACCGCCGCCGCCGCGCAGGGCTCGGGCTTCAGGGCCTGCCGGCGGTGCCGTCCGGACGCCGTGCCCGGCTCCGCCGAATGGGACGCCCGCGCCGACACCGTCGGCCGGGCCATGCGGCTCATCGGCGACGGCGTCGTCGACCGCGAGGGCGTCCCCGGTCTCGCCGCCCGCCTCGGCTACAGCGCCCGCCAGGTGCAGCGCCAGCTCACCGCCGAGGTCGGCGCCGGACCTGTCGCCCTCGCCCGTGCGCAGCGGGCCCACACCGCGCGCATCCTGCTCCAGACCACCACGCTGCCGGTCACCGAGATCGCCTTCGCCTCGGGCTTCGCCAGCGTCCGCCAGTTCAACGACACCGTCCGCGCCGTGTACGCGACCACCCCGAGCGGGCTGCGGGCCGGGGCCCCGGCCCGCGACCGGCGCCGGGCGGGCGCCCCCGCCGCCGGCATCCCGCTGCGGCTCGCCCACCGGGGCCCCTACCAGGCCGGACCCGTCTTCGACCTGCTCCAGCGCGAGGCCGTCCCCGGCATCGAGGAGGTCACCGGCCCGCCCGGCCGGCGCACCTACCGGCGCACCCTGCGCCTGCCCCACGGCACCGGCACCGCCGCCGTCGACGAACGCCACTCCGCCCCCGCCGCCCGGACCGGCGGCTGGCTCGACGCCCGCCTCCACCTCACCGACCCGCGCGATCTGACCGCCTCCGTCCGGCGGCTGCGACGCCTGTTCGACCTGGACGCCGACCCGTACGCCGTCGACGAGCGACTCGGCGCCGACCCCCGGCTCGCCCCGCTGGTCGCCGCCCGCCCCGGACTGCGCTCGCCCGGCACCGCCGACCCCGAGGAACTCGCCGTCCGCGCCCTCACCGGCCGGGCCGGCGCCGAACGCCTGGTCCGCCGCCACGGCAAGCGGCTCGACGCGCCCGACGGGACCCTCACCCACCTCTTCCCCGATCCGGTCGCCCTGGCTGGGGAGCGCGGCACCCTGGGCGCGCTCGCCGCCGCCCTCGCCGACGGCACCGTCCGCCTCGACCCCGGCGCCGACCGGGAGGAGAGCACCCGGGCCCTGCTCGTGCTGCCGGGGCTGGACGCCGCCACGGCCGCCGTCATCCGCACCCGCGCCCTCGGCGACCCGGACGTCGCCCCGCCCGGCGAGGACGTCCCCGACACCTGGCGCCCCTGGCGCTCCTACGCCGTCCGCCACCTGCGCACCGAACGGAACCGGCGGGACCCGCCCCCGGCACCGCGCCCCGCGCCATGAACCCGTCCCATCCGGCCCATCCGGCCCATCCGGCCCATCCGACCTACCCGACCCACCCGACCGGAGCGAACGAGACCATGACCCGCACCCCCGCCACCCCGGCCCCACCCGCACCCGGCACGGCGTACTGGACCGAGACCGACAGCCCCGTCGGCCGGCTCCTGCTCACCGCCGACCCCGACGGCGCCCTGACCGCGCTCGCCGTACCCGGCGGCAGGACCGTCCCCGACCTCACCGGCGCCCGCCGGGACCCCGGGCCCTTCCGGGAGGCCGAGGCCCAGCTCGCCGCGTACTTCGCGGGCGACCCGAAGCGGTTCCGGCTGCCGCTGCGCGGACGCGGCACCGCCTTCCGCGAACGCGTCTGGGCCGCCCTCGACGAGGTCCCGTACGGCACGACGACCACCTACGGCGAGATCGCGGCCCGCGTGGGCGCCTCCCGCGCCGCCGTACGGGCCGTCGGCGGCGCCATCGGCGCCAACCCGCTGCTCATCCTGCGCCCCTGCCACCGGGTGATCGGCGCCGACGGCTCCCTGACCGGCTACGCCGGCGGCCTCGACCGCAAGACCCGCCTCCTGGCGCTGGAGGCTAACCCGCCAGTACCGCCCCCAGCCACGCGCCGGTGACCAGCAGACACGCGAACAGCTCCGTGAGCAGCCGCAGGCCGCCGGAGCGCATCGCGGTCCGCAGCGCCGCCATCGCCTCGCCGTGCCCGCCCAGCCGCAGCCGCTCGGCGAGGTAGACGCCGCCCAGGAAGCCCGGCACGGCCCCGAGGACCGGCACGACCACGAAGCCGACCACCGCCCCCGCTCCCGCGTACGCCGAGACCCGGGGTGTCAGGCGGCGGCCGCGGGGCCGCCGGGGAGGCAGCGTCCAGCGCACCGCCTGGGCCAGCAGCAGCACCGCCGTCGAACCCATCAGCACCGTCCACGACAGCGTCCGGGGGTCCTTCAGCGCCCACCACAGGATCCCGGCCCACACCAGCCAGACCCCCGGCACGCCGGGCAGCAGCACGCCGCACAGGCCGAGCAGGATGACCAGGCCGGACAGCAGGAGGTCCCACGCTCCCATCCGTCCAGGGTGCCCGAGTCCGGCCCGCTCCGCAGAACTCGCCGCCGCCCCGGCGGGCACGGGGGGCGGGTCAGCGGCCCCGGGCCACCCAGCCCCGCTCGTAGGCGTGCCAGCCGAGCTGGAGCCGGGTGGTCACCCCGGTCAGCTCCATCAGCCGCTTCACCCGCCGCTGGACCGTCCGCAGTCCCAGGTCGAGCTGTTTGGCCACGCTCGCGTCCGTCAGCCCGGCCAGCAGCAGCGACAGGATCTCCAGATCCGTGCCGTCCGGCCCCTCGGGCCGCTGCTCGCGCAGGCCGGAGGCGCCCAGGCGCAGCGGCAGCGCGTCCCGCCACACCACCTCGAAGAGCCCCGACAGCAGCTCCAGCAGCCCGTCCGCGTGCACCACCAGTGCCGCCGGCTCCGCCGAGTGGGTGGTGAGCGGCACCAGGGCCAGCGCACGGTCGGCCATCACCAGCTTGGTCGGCACCCGGTCCGCCACCCGTACCTGCTCCTCGCGGTCGAGCGCCGCCGTCAGCTCCGCGATGCCCGCCGGCTGGTCCAGCACGTCCCGCTCCACCACCACCCGGTAGCGCACCCCGCGCCCCACGGCCTGCTCCTCGGCGTGGTTCTCCACCCCGGTCACGGCCACCGGGTCACCCGTGACCAGCGCGCACACCTCCTCGCTCGCGCCCAACTGGAGCTGGAGGAAACGCCGCGCCACCGCCGCCGTGCCGACCACGACCTCCACCAGGTCGTGCACCGCGGGCTCCGCCGCCACCGCCCGGTACTCCTCCGCCAGCAGGGCCGCCGCCAGCTCCGCCTTCTCCAGTTCGTGCCGCTGCTGGGTGAGGAGCGCGCCCAGCGCCACGCCCGGGGGAGCGGCCACCCAGCGGCCCGGCCGGGCCGGGGACTGCGCGGCGAGCCCGCTCTGCTCCAGCCGGCGCAGCGCCCGCTCGGTGTCCCGTTCGCCGAGCGCCAGGCGTCGCGCCAGGTCGGAGACGTCCGCCGCCCCCACGGACACCAGCGCCCGGTACGCCGACTCGTGCGCGTCCTCCAGCCCCAGCACTCCCAGCATCCGGCGACGTCCCTCCCGACAAGCCCATGATCCGTACGGGCGCGCCGGCCACCGTGGCGGAAAACGGCCACGGCGCAAACCCGCCCATGGACATCATCGCCGTACCGGTGGTCACTCTGCCAAGGTGGCGGGGCCGGGCGGTCCTCCCGTGGGGGGTGGGGCCGCCCGGCCCCCCGTGTACGACCGGCCGGCGGGGAAGTCCGGCCGGATTTCGCGATGCCGGTTTTCCGGACGCCTTCGCGGTGGACAATCAGGGACATGAGCCAGCAGGGGGGAAGGCCCACCGGTCCGGCGGACGACTGGTGGACGCGGTTGTACGACGACTCCACCGGTGACACGGGCCCCACGCCCGCGCCGGACACGCTCGACGACCGCTTCACCTCGGCGTCCCGCACGGTCCGCCCGGCCGGGGCAAGCTCCGGTACGGGGGCGGCCGCGCGGGGCGCCGGCCCGGCGGACGCGGACCCGAGCACACCGCCGGCGCCGTCGCCGAGGGGGACGCCGGGGGCGCGGCCACCCGTTCCGCCGGGCGGCGACGGCCCGGCCGGGCCGCCCGGCGACGCCCACCCCGACGCGGCGGCGCCCGCCGCCCACCCGGGCCCGGTGGCTCCGCCGGTCGACCGCCTTGGCGGGGACGCGGCTGTGGAGCGGGCCGGTGAGGTCGCGCCGTCCGGCGACGGGGCCGGCCCGGTGGCTCCCGGGGAGCGCCCCGGCGGGGCTCCGGCCGCCGACCGTCCCGGTGCGGCGGGGCCGTCCGCCGAGCGACAGGACGCCAGGCCGCTCCGCGTGAACGGGACGGCCGGGCCGCACTCACCCGGTGACGGCGGGGCGGCCGGTCCCCGGCCCGGCGGCGACCCCGACGACCCGGCTCCGCCCCGGCCGGCCGGGCGTGCCGCGGCCCCTTACCCGACGGACCGGCACGGCGCCGCGCCCTTGCCCACGGACCAGCGTGCCGCCGCCCCCGCACCGGACGGCCGCAGCGACGACGCCCCCTGCCCGCCGGACCCGCGCGGGCCGGTTCCGTCTCCCGGCGGGTCCCGGACCGGGCCGGTCCCGCCCGCCCCGGCCGCTGGGAACCCGGCCGGGCGCGGCGAGCCGCCGCACGCGCCGGGGGCGCCCGACAGCGCTCCGCCCTGGTGGGCGACGCCCGAACCGCCCGCCTTCACCGACCCGCGCCTCCCCGACGACGGCACCCGTCCACCGGCCCGCCCCACCCCGAAGCCCGCCGACGCGCCCCGCCCCGACGCGCCCCCGGCGGACGCCCGTCCCGCGGACGCACCCCGAAGCCCCGGGCCACCTCCCGAGACGCCCCCTGCGGACGCGCCTCCCGCGGACGCGCCCCCGCCCCCCGCGGACGCGCCCGCGCCGCGCGGTGCCGGGCCCACTCCGCCGCGGGCCTTCGGGGTGTGGGGCGGGCCGCCGGTGCCGCCGCCGGAGGCCGGGCCGCCGTTGCCGCCCCCGCCGCCCCCGTTCGTGCCCGCCCAGGCCCCCGCGCCCCCCGCCGCCGGCGGCCCGGCCTCCGTGCGGGGACGGGACCACGTGGGGTCCGGCCCGCCCACCTACGACCCCGAACCGACCGCGCTGCCGCCCGCCCACCCCGACCACCTGGACACCCTGGTGCCGGACACGGTGCTGGACGGCGCCCGGTACGGGCCCTGCACGCTGCGGGCCGTCTCGGTGCGCGGGGACTCCGCCCGCTACCGGGGCGTCCCGCGGCGCGACGCGCTGCTCGTCGCCCGGTTCGGCGCCGGCGAGCAGGGGCTGCTGCTCGTGGCGATGGCGAGCGGCACCCGCGCCTGCGGGGTCGCGCACCTCGCGGCGGCCGAGGCGTGCCGGTGGATCGGCCGGGCCGTGGGGCACAGCCAGGCCCGGCTCGCCGAGGACCTGCGCGCCGCGCGCCGCGGGGACCTGAAGTCGGGCCTGCACCGCCTCACCGACCGCAGCCTCGGCCGGCTCCGCGCGGGCGCCGCCGAACAGGGCCTGGACCCGGAGGAGTACACGGCGAGCCTGCGCTGTCTGCTGCTGTCCGCCGACCCGGCGTGCCGGACGCGGGTGTTCTTCGGCGTCGGCGACGGCGGGCTGTTCCGGCTGCGGGACGGCGCCTGGCGGGACCTGGAACCGTCCCCCGCCACTCCCGCCGGCACCCCCGGCGACGGCCGGCCGCGCAGCGACCCGCGTCTCGCCCCGCCCCCGCCCCCACCGCCACCGCCGGGCGGCCCCGCCGTACCCCCGCCCCGCGTGCCCTTCCGGTTCCGCGCCTCCGTAGCCCGCCCGGGTGACGTCCTGCTGATGTGCGGCGCGGGCCTCGCGGAGCCCCTGCGCGACGAGCCGGAACTTCGCGAACTCCTCGCCCGGCGATGGTCCGCGCCCACCCCGCCCGGCCTCGCCGGCTTCCTCGCCGACACCGGCGTACGGGTCAAGGGCCACGCCGACGACCGCACGGCAGCGGCGCTCTGGGAGGCGTGACGCCTGCCGCTGTGCCTCCATGGAGCCGGGGGATCGACGGCGACCGAAGGGGCACACGGACAGTCATGGCCAAACAGAACGTCGCGGAACAGTTCGTCGACATCCTCACCCGTGCCGGAGTCGAACGCCTCTACGGGGTGGTCGGCGACAGCCTCAACCCGGTGGTGGACGCCGTGCGCCGCAACCCCGCCATCGAATGGGTGCACGTGCGGCACGAGGAGACCGCCGCCTTCGCCGCCGGCGCGGAGGCCCAGATCACCGGGAAGCTGACCGCGTGCGCCGGCTCCTGCGGCCCCGGCAACCTGCACCTCATCAACGGGCTCTACGACGCCCACCGCTCCATGGCCCCGGTGCTCGCCCTCGCCTCCCAGATCCCCTCCAGCGAGATCGGCCTCGGCTACTTCCAGGAGACCCACCCCGACCAGCTCTTCCGCGAGTGCAGCCACTACAGCGAGCTGATCTCCAGCCCGCGGCAGATGCCCCGGCTGCTCCAGACCGCCATCCAGCACGCGGTCGGCCAGGGCGGCGTCAGCGTCGTCTCCCTGCCCGGCGACATCGCCGGGGAGCCCGCGCCGGAGAAGTCCGCCGAGACCGCGCTCGTCACCTCCCGGCCCACCGTCCGCCCCGGAGACGAGGAGATCGACCGGCTGGTGCGGCTCATCGACGATGCCGACAAGGTCACTCTGTTCTGCGGCAGCGGCACCGCGGGCGCGCACGCGGAGGTGATGGAGTTCGCCGGGAAGATCAAGTCCCCGGTGGGCCACGCCCTGCGCGGCAAGGAGTGGATCCAGTACGACAACCCGTATGACGTCGGCATGAGCGGACTGCTCGGCTACGGCGCCGCCTACGAGGCCACCCACGAGTGCGACCTGCTGCTCCTGATCGGCACCGACTTCCCGTACAACGCCTTCCTGCCCGACGACGTGAAGATCGCCCAGATCGACGTGCGGCCGGAGAACCTGGGGCGGCGGTCCAAGCTGGACCTCGCGGTGTGGGGCGACGCGAAGGAGACCCTGCGCTGTCTGATCCCGCGGGTGAGGGAGAAGAAGAACCGCCGCTTCCTCGACCGGATGCTGAAGAAGCACGCCGACGCGCTGGAGGGCGTGGTCAAGGCGTACACCCGCAAGGTCGACAAGCACGTGCCGATCCACCCGGAGTACGTGGCCGCCGTCCTCGACGAGGTCGCCGCCGACGACGCGGTGTTCACCGTGGACACCGGCATGTGCAACGTGTGGGCCGCCCGCTACATCTCGCCCAACGGGCGCCGCCGGGTGATCGGTTCCTTCTCGCACGGCTCGATGGCGAACGCGTTGCCGATGGCGATCGGCGCCCAGTTCACCGACCGGCACCGCCAGGTCGTCTCGATGTCCGGGGACGGCGGATTCACCATGCTGATGGGCGACTTCCTCACCCTCGTCCAGCACGACCTGCCGGTGAAGGTCGTCCTCTTCAACAACTCCTCCCTCAGCATGGTCGAGTTGGAGATGCTGGTCGCGGGCATGCCCTCGCACGGCGTGGTCAACAAGAACCCCGACTTCGCCGCCGTCGCCGAGGCGTGCGGCGCCTTCGGCGTGCGGGTGGAGAAGCCCAAGGAACTGGCCGGGGCGCTGAAGGCGGCGTTCAAGCACCGGGGCCCGGCCCTCGTGGACGTCGTCACCGACCCCAACGCGCTGTCCATCCCGCCGAAGATCCGCAGCGAGATGGTCACCGGGTTCGCCCTCTCCGCCTCGAAGATCGTGCTGGACGGCGGGGTCGGCCGGATGCTCCAGATGGCCCGCTCCAACCTCCGGCACGTACCGCGCCCGTAGCGGGGCCGGCACCGCACGGAACCGGCCACTTCGCCCCGGCCGTGGCCGAGCAAACGTGTGCCGCCGCCCCGGCAGGACTGCCGGGCGCCCGCTTCGGGCAGGGATCTCCCCGGGTACGCGTACGAGTTCGAGAAGGACCCGACGAACTCCGAGGGCGTCCGGGAGACCCCGGGGCCCGGGGAGGCCGACGAGAAGGGACACCGACATCGCCACGCGGACGGGGGACATGGAGAGGCAGGCGGTAGCACACCTCAGGCGCAGACTGGGCCGGGAGGACCCGCGGGCGGTGCCCGAGGCCCGCCGGGCGCTGCGCGAACTGCTGCGGCACTGGGGCAAGCCGGGCCGGTCGCAGACGGCGGAACTGCTCGCCAGCGAACTGGTCACCAACGCCCTGGTGCACACCGGCGACGACGCGGTGCTCACGGCCGCCGTCGGCCCGCGCGGACTGCGGGTGGAGGTACGGGACTTCGCCGGGGCGCCGCCCCGGCCCCGGCCCGCGGGACCCCACGAGGGCACGGGCGGACGGGGACTGGTGCTGGTGCGCTCCCTCGCCGGTTCCTGGGGGGTGCGGCGGCATCCGGTCGGCAAGTCGGTCTGGTTCGAACTGGACCCGGAGGAACCGGAGCCGGAACCGGCCCCGTGACCGGGGGCCGGGAACGCCGAAGGGGCGTGACAGGTGGTCACGCCCCCTCGTGGCGGCCGTGCGCGGCGACGTCGCCGCCGGGTCGTCCTAGCCGAACTGCTGTTCCAGGTCCTTGAGCTTGCGCTCCAGGGAGTCCAGGCGCGGCAGGGCCTGGGTGTCGTCCTCCGCGGTGAGGTCGACGGTCATGGCGTCAGCGGCTCCGCTGCGCACCGGCTGGAGGGAGGGACGCTGGGGTACGGGCGGAAGCTGTTCGGACGCCTGTATGGCAGGCTCCGCTGCGGTGCGGTCCGAGCCTCGCTCCACCGCCTGCACCTCCACCTCGACCTGGCGCCCGCCCCGGCCCGGCCAGCCCCGGTGGCCGCGGCTGATCGCCTTGATGCGGGCCCGCTCCAGACGCTCGTGGTCGCGCCGGCGCTGCCGGTCCTCGTCCTTGCGGCGCCGGTCGTCGCGCACCTCCTCGACCGCCTCGTCCAGACTGCGCACGCCCTCCAGCAGCATCAGCGACCAGGCGCGGTAGGTCTCGCGGGGGGCCCGCAGCCAGCGCACGATGCGGATCTGCGGCAGCGGGCGCGGCACCAGGCCCTGCTCGCGCAGCGCCGCCCGGCGGGTCTGCTTCAGGGCGCGGTCGAAGAGGACCGCCGCCGAGAGGGACATGCCCGCGAAGAAGTGCGGGGCGCCCGCGTGCCCGAGACCCCTGGGCGCGTGCACCCAGTTGAACCAGGCGGCGGCGAAGGCGAAGGTCCACACGAGTATGCGGGAACCGAGCGCCGCGTCACCGTGGCTGGCCTCGCGCACCGCGAGCACGGAGCAGAACATGGCCGCTCCGTCCAGCCCGAACGGCACCAGGTACTGCCAGCCGTCGCTCAGGCCGAGGTTCTGCTCGCCGAAGCCGACCAGACCGTGGAAGGAGAGCGCGGCGGCGACCGCCGCGCAGCAGAAGAGCAGGATGTAGGAGACGGTGCCGTAGAGCGCCTCCTTGCGCCGGCGCCGCTCCTCGGCGCGCTCCCACGAGTCTTCCGCGCCCGCGTCCTTGCCCGAGGATCGCTTGCCGCGCGCCAGCACCGCCACCGCCGCCAGCATGCCGAGGAGCAGCACGGCTCCCGGCAGCAGCCAGTTCAGCGATATGTCGGTCAATCTCATCTGGGGGTCCCTTGCATTGGGATAGGGCGTAACGCCCGCCATGGTGGCCCAAACCCACCGGCCCTCAGGGGGTTTCGGGACAAGAGGCCGCCAAGGGGGTGCGAGGGGGCGCCCAGGGCGGCGATCTGCTCGAACTGCCGCATGAGGGGCGGGAGTTGAGTTCGAATAAGACTACCCGTACGGGTGGTTCCGCAGAAAGTTCCCGCGACGCGTGGGAAAGTTGTGAAACAACCCGGACGGATCCTAGCGGACCCCGGTCCCGCCCGCGTACCCGAGGGTCCGTCAGCCGGTCGCGGCCGGCAGCTTGTTGACCCGGTCCGTGTCGCAGGTCCGCGGGCAGGTGGCGCACGTGTCCTCGGGGCGCACCGTGTAGAACATGCAGCAGCTCGCCCGGTCCCGCGTGTGCAGCGGTTCGCCGTCCGGCCCGGTCAGCTCCCGGAAGGCCGCCGTGCCGACGTACGGCGCGGTCGCCCCCGGCAGCAGCAGCTCCAGTTCCCGCCGGGCGCGCTCCTGCTCGCCGAGCAGGTGGGCGACGTACCAGAGCCCCTCGACCACCTCGTCGGTGGCCATGCCCCACAGGGCGCGTCCCCGCCGCCGCATCCGCGGGCCGAACCCGGCGAGCACCGGCTCCAGGTGCTCGGCGACCGCCGTGCGCACCTCGGCGCGCAGCGCCTCCTCGTCGGCGACCACCCGGGCGCCGGGCAGCGCGGCGGCCGGATCGCCGGGCAGGCAGGCGAAGCCGGACGGGCGCGCGGCCAGCCGGCCCAGCGCGAGGCCCGGGGCGGTGCGGTCGTAGGCCACGTCCGCGACCGGGTAGCGCGGGACCCTGCGGTGCAGGAACCATGGCACGGTGATCAGCAGACAGGCCGGCCAGGCGTACCGGTGCAGACCGAAGCTCGCGACGACGTCCGGCCGGGCCCGCCGCCCGTAGTCCCGCAGCACCTGGGCCTCGTCCCAGGCCAGGAAGGACTCCAGGACCGCCCCGCCCGCCGCGAGGTCCTCGGCCGCCGCCCAGCCGCCGCCCGCCGGGAGCGCGTCCCCGGCGGCCGGCTCCGTCACGGCCAGCCCCGGCAGCACCTGCGACAGGCGCGCGTACGACGCCGCGACGGCCGAACGGGGGAGAGGCATGCGGACCACCGATCCACGTCAGGGGCAACGGAGCAGACGGACACCACGACGGACGGTCGGCGACAGGCCCGACAGTCAGAGGTAAGCCTTACCTTACCGGTAATGCGTGCGAGGTGAAGAGTCGGGCGCCGTGCCCTTATCGTGCTTGACGCGGGAGAGACAACCCGCCGTAATGACCCCAAGTACCGAAACGTCCGTTCACAGGAGGACGCCGTGAAGCCGAGCACGCAGGTCCCCGCCCCGCCGGGGACCGAGCGGAGCCGTACCCCGGCACCGGTCCGGGTCCCGGCCCAGCCCGGCGCCACGGACCGCGGCCCGGTCCGCTGCCGCGACGAGGGCGGCGCCGAGGGCCCCACGGCCGGCGCCGCCCGCGGCGAACACGTCCACGCGGAACCGCCGCTGCCCGACCCGCGCCCCCCGGTCCGGCGCTCCTCCGTGCGCGGACAGGTCCTCGCGGCCCTGCGCACCGCGCTCACCGCCGGCGAACTGCGCCCCGGCGAGGTCTACTCGGCGCCCGCGCTCGGCGAACGGTTCGGCGTCTCGGCCACCCCCGTGCGCGAGGCGATGCAGCAACTCGCCCTGGAGGGCGCCGTCGAGGTGGTCCCCAACCGCGGCTTCCGCGTCGTGCTCCGCGGCGCCCGCGAACTGGCCGAACTCGCCGAGGTCCGCGCCCTGCTCGAGGTGCCCGTCCTGCTGCGGCTGGCCCGGACCGTGCCCGCCGAACGCTGGGCCGCACTGCGCCCCCTCGCCGAGGCCACCGTCCGGGCCGCCTCCGCCGGCTGCCCGGTCGCCTACGCCGAGTCCGACCGCGCCTTCCACCACGCCCTGCTCGCCCTGGCCGGCAACGACCAGCTCGTCCGCATCGCCGCCGACCTGCACCGTCGCGCCCAGTGGCCGCCCGCGGGCACCCCCACGGCCCGCGCCCGGGCCGAACTGGTCGCCGACGCCCACCAGCACACGGCCCTGCTGGACGCGCTCGTCGCCGGCGACCCGGACCTGGTGCGCACCCTGGCCGCAGACCACTTCGGCGCCCCGATGTCCTGACCCCGCGTCGCCGCGCCGGGACGCGGTGACCGCGAAGGCCGCGGCCGGCCCCCGAGGGGCGCGACCGCGGCCTTCGCGTCGTGGGTGCCGGTCCGCTACGACACCTCCTGCCGCTCCGCCCGGCGCGGCGGCGTCTTCGCCGCGGGCCGGTCCTTGCCCCCGCCCGAGGCGCGGCGGGCGGCCCGCTGGTCCAGCTCGACCGCGAGCGGCGCCGCCATGAACACGGAGGAGTACGTACCGACCACCACGCCGATGAGCAGCGCGAGGGCGAAGTCGGTGAGCGAGTCCTTCGCGAGCACCGCCAGCGAGGCGAGGATCAGGATCGCGCCCATACCGGTGTTGACCGTCCGGGGCAGGGTTTGCAGGATCGCCTGGTTCATCAGCCGGTCCATCGGCGTCTTGCGATGGGTCCCCAGAAACTCCCGGATGCGGTCGAAGAGGACCACGGAGTCGTTGACCGAGTAGCCGATGACGGTGAGCAGCGCGGCCAGGAACACGCCGTCGATCGGCTTGCCCAGCCACGCGAACACACCGACGAGGATCACCGCGTCGTGCGCGAGCGCGCTCACCGCCGCACCGCCGAACAGCCAGCGGAAGCGGAACGCGAGATACAGCAACTGCGCGCCGAGCGCCAGGCAGAGCGCGATGAGCGCGTCCCGGCGCAGCTCGTCACCGAGGCTCGGGCCGATCAGCTCGTCGCGGATCAGCTCGGCCTCGCCGCCCAGTTCGTTCACCGTCTTGGTGACGGTGGCCGCCTCCGCGTCGGAGAGCGGCTCGGTGCGTACGGTCAGGCCGTTGTCGCCGGAGGTCTGGACGACCGCCCGCGGGAAGCCCGCCTCGGTGAGGGCGTTGCGCGCCTTGCCCGGGTCGACCTGGGTGGACGTCGAGTACTCGATGAGCCGTCCGCCGGTGAACTCGATGCCCCAGTTGAGCCCGCGCACGAAGATGCCCGTACCGGCCACCACCAGGACCACCGCGGAGACGGCCAGCCAGCGCCGCGGGTACTTCATCATGAACGGGTTGCGGCGCAGCAGCCGCTCGCGGATCGGGCCGATCGAGGCGATGCCGGTGATCTTCGGGCGGCGGTAGACGATCGGCCGGCTCGCGGCGAAGTCGGCGAGCACCCGGGTGATGACCAGGGCGCTGACCATCGAGGCGAGGACACCGATGCCGAGCGTGACGCCGAAGCCCTTGACCGGGCCGGACGCCAGGAAGAACAGCAGCGCCGCGGCGATCAGGGTGGTGATGTTGGAGTCCGCGATCGCGCTGAGGGCGCTGCGGAAACCGGTGGTCAGCGCCGAGCGCGGGCTCGGACGGCTGCGGGCCGCGTGTTCCTCCCTGGCCCGTTCGAAGACGAGGACGTTGGCGTCGACCGCCATGCCGATGGCCAGCACGAAACCGGCGAGACCGGGCAGGGTCAGCGTGGCCCCGATGGCGGCCAGCGCGGCGTAGGAGATGACGCCGTAGCAGATCAGGGCCAGGGTCGCCAGGATGCCCATCAGCCGGTAGATCACGATGATGAAGATCGCGGTCAGCGCGGTGCCGATGATGCCGGCCAGGGCCGCGGCCTCGATGGCCTCCTCGCCCAGCGTGGCGCCGATGGTGCGCTGTTCCACCGTCTCGACCGGCACCGGCAGGGCGCCGCCCTTGACCAGCAGGGCCAGGTCACGGGCCTCGGTGTCGCTGAAGGAGCCGGTGATCTGCGTGGAACCGCCGGCGATGCCGGTGTTGCAGCCCACCGACGGGTCGACCTGCGGCGAAGAGATGATCTTGTTGTCGAGGACGATGGCGACACGGCGCTGCGGGTCGCCGGCCGGGAAGCAGGCGGCTGCGCCGGTCACCTTCGCCCAGCGGTCGCTGCCCTTGTCCTTGAAGTCGATCGTGACGAGCCAGCCGGCGCCGCCCTGCTGGTCGAAGACGGCGTCGGCGCCCTTGACGTCCTGTCCGGTCAGGTCGGCGGCCTTCAGCCGCAGGGCCAGCCCCGACTCGTCCTTGAGCACGCGCTCGGCGGCGGGGTCGGCCGGGTGCTTGGCCTCCTCCTTGCCGGACTCGTCCACGCCGACCACCGAGTGGACGGTGAGCTGCGCGGTGCGGCCCAGCACGTCGGCCGCCTTCTTCGGGTCCTGCACGCCGGGCAGTTCGACCACGACGCGGTTCTCGCCGGAGCGGACGATGGTCGGCTCGGCCACGCCGAGCGCGTCGATCCGGCCGCGCAGCACCTCCACGGTGCGGTCGGTGGCCTCGCGGTCCGCCTTGGCGGTGGGGGTGGAGCGGGTCTCCAGCACGATCTGGGTGCCGCCGCGCAGGTCGAGCCCGAGCCGGATGGGCGTGGTCAGGGCGATGGCCACCGAGGCGGCCATCACGGCGAGCGCGATCAGTGCGCGGATACGGTTCGCCCGGGTCTGGGCACGGGACTGCGTACGGGGTTGCGTACGCGACTGGTTACGGGAACGGGAGCGTGTCAACACGGCCTCCGACGGCCACGCCACGGCGGCGGCCTGCGCGGCCGCGGCGGAGTTGGGGGTAGGGACGGGTTCTCTCAGGTGCCGGAGGGGGCGGGAGGCGCGCGCCCGCGGTCGTGGGCGGACCGGCCGGGGGAGACCGGGACGGGCACCGGGGCGGCCGAACCGCGGCCGTGCACGGCGCGGGTGGCGCTGCCCGGGTGGCGGGCGACGGTCGCGTGGTGCTCGGGCGGGGCCGGGCGCTCCACGAGCTGGTCGTGGCGGGGCCGGGCCTGGGCACCGCAGGTGGCGGTGCAGCCGTCGTCGGGGTGGTAGCCGCTGTCCGGGCGCGGCACGGCGGTCGACGAGTGCGCGGGCAGCGGCCCGCCGGGGGCGACGCGCGCACCGGCCTGGGGCCACGAGGGAAGCAGGGTCAGCAGGACGGCGAGCAGCGTGCCGACGGCGGCCGATGGCGCCGCGGCCACGGCGAGCCCCCGGCCGCGCCGCCGCGCGCGCCCGGCCGCCGGGCGACGGCCCGGTACGGGTACGCGGGCGGCGGCGGTGCGGGCGCCGAGGCCGGTGTGGCCGGCCCGAACCCGGATCGGGTGACGGGTGGGGGCGCCTGACATGCCGGGCAGGTGAAGGGCGCGGGGGGCGCCGAGAGCGCCGGGCGCGCCGGCACCGTCCTGGGTGCCGGTGCCGGTGCCGGTGCCGGTGCCGGTGGCGGTGGCGGTGGTGGTGTCCCGGACGGGCGGTGTGCCGGTCTCGCCGGGCCGCCGTCCCGGGTCCGGTGGGCGGGCGGGCACCCCGCCGTGCCGCGGGCCCGGCAGGCCGGCGTACGCCAGGGGCCGGCCGACCGCGGCTTGGGGCACGGCCCCCGCCGCGCCCCGCTCCGGCCCGCCGGGGGCCGGAGGGAGCAGGACGCGCGCACCCGTCGCCGAGGGCCCCGGGCGTGCCGGGAGCGGGACCCTGGGTACGGGGCGCATGGTGCGTCCCCCTTCGTGGTGGGTGCGCGGACGGGTGGCGGACGGAGACCCGGGGCGCCGGCCGGGGAGTGGACGACCAGGGCCCCGGGCGCTTCGGGGCGGGTGGGGTCAGGGCTCGATCAGACCGGCCCGGATGGCGTAGCGGGTCAGCTCCAGCCGGTCCCGCAGCCCCAGCTTCTGCAGCAGGTTGGCGCGGTGCCGCTGGACGGTCTTGATGCTGATGAAGAGGATCTCCGCGATCTCCTTCGAGGAGTGGCCCTCCGCGACGAGCTTCAGGACTTCCTCCTCGCGGGGCGTCAGGATGTGGTCGGCGGTCTCCTCACCGTGGCGCACCCGGTCCAGGTAGTTGCGGATGAGCGCGGTGACCGCACCAGGGTAGAGGAAGGGTTCGTCGCGCATGGCGGCCCGGCAGGCGGCCACCAGGTCCCGGTCGGCCACCGATTTCAGGACGTATCCGCACGCGCCCGACTTCAGTGCCTGGAAGAGGTACTGCTCGTTGTCGTGCATCGTCAGCATCAGGATGCGCAGGTCCGGTTTGAGCGCGGACAGCTCCCGCGCCGCCTGCAGCCCCGTCAGCCGGGGCATGGCGATGTCCAGGACGGCGAGGTCCACGGTGTGGGCGCGCGCCATCTCGATGGCCTCCGCGCCGTCCCCGGCCTCGGCGACCACTTCGAGGTCCGGCTCACGGTCGAGGATGAGGCGCACGCCGCGGCGCACCAGCGCGTGGTCGTCGGCGAGCAGGATCCGGATGGGGGCCGGACCGGCCTCGGGCGGACCGGACGCGGACGCCTCGCAGGAGCCGGGCGGACCGGACGGGGACGGCTCGGACAGGGACGGGTCGGGCATGGTCAGGGCTGCTTCCTCGGTACGGGTGCGATGAGCCGGACCCGGGTGCCGGCGCCGGGTGCCGAAAGGATGTCGAGGGAGGCCCCGATGAGCAGGGCCCGCTCCCGCATGCCGCGGATGCCGGCGCCCTCGCACGCCACCTCGATGCCGCGGCCGTCGTCGGCGATGGACAGCTCCACCCCGCCCTCGGCACGGGTGAGGCTCACCTCCAGCCGTTCGGCGTCCGCGTGACGTGCGGCGTTGGTCAGGCCCTCCTGGGCCACACGGTAGAGGACCAGTTCGGTCTCGTGGTCCAGCGCGGGCAGGTCGGAGGCGAAGCGGCGGACCACCCGCAGCCCCGTGTGCGTGGCGAAGTCGTGCGTCAGCGAGGTCAGGGCGCTGATCAGACCGAGGTCGTCCAGCACCCCCGGACGCAGCCGGCGCACCAGGCGGCGGACGTCGTCCAGACTCTCCCGGGTGATCTCCTGCGCTTGGTGCAGTTCCCCCCGCAGCGGCTCCTCGGCGTCGTCCGCGGAGCGCCCCAGCACCAGCAGGATCGCGGTCATGCTCTGCCCGACCTCGTCGTGCAGCTCCTGCGCGATGCGGCGCCGCTCGGCCTCCTGCGCCAGCAGCACCCGGGCGCTGCTCGTGGCCCGCTCGTGCTCCAGCCGGTCCAGCATGGCGTTGAAGGTACGGATCAGCTCCGGCACCTCGCCGCCGCCCGCGACCGGCAGCCGCTGTCCCGGACGCAGCAGGTCGACCGTGGTCATCAGCTTCGTCAGCCGGTCCAGCGGGGACAGGCCCCAGCGCAGCAGGGCCGCGTTGGCCACCAGCATGATCCCCATGCCGACCACCAGGATCACGGCCTCGGTCAGCACCACCGGGACGGAGACGGTCACCGGCGCCCACAGCAGCAGCGCCGTGGCCGAGCCGAGCACCACCGCGTTGAGACCGAAGATCCGCCAGAACAGGGACACCGGGGGTACGCCTCCTTCCACGACCTGGTACGCCTCCACTGTCGGTCATCGCGCACCCCGGCGGGGAGCTGCGGTCCTCGATCACGACCGAGCCGACGACCACCCTGCATGTCCCCCCGCGCGAGGTCGATGGGGCACGGCCCCCATTTCGGGGGCGCCGCATACCCATACCACCTCGCCCTCCCGGGCGCAGTGGATGCTCCAGCCCCGCACAAATGGGGCCTGCGCCCGATGGGAATCCGCGCGGCCGGCGTCCATGGTTGAGGATGACCGGTCCTTATCGGCTCCGGCACCCCGACGCGTCCCCGGGCCCCCTCCCAGGAGCCCGGGGCCTGACGCGTACCCACTTTCCGTTTCTCCTGAGAGAAGGACTCACCGTGTCGCTCGACGCCTCCCGCATCGAACCCCGCCCCGAGCGGCTGACCGCCCACGAGGCCCGCCAGCGCCTCGAACACGCGCGGAACACCCGCATGACCCAGCTCCAGGCGCTGGGCGAGAACTCCGGCGCCCTGTCGGTGGACGACCAGCTCATGTCCGCCCAGCGGGACGCCATCCAGCGGGTGCTCAAGGAGATCGAGGAGGCGTTCGCGCGGGTGGAGGACGGCACCTACGGCACCTGTCTCGGCTGCGGCAAGCCGGTCCCGGGCGAGCGCCTGGAGATCCTGCCGTACACCCGGTACTGCGTCGGCTGCCAGCGCCGCGCCACCTGAGCGCGCTCCGTCCCGCCTTCCTCTCCCGCCCTGCCCAAGGGGTGACGTGGTGAACAACCAGACCATCGGCGACCGCGACACACACCTGTCGCCCGAGGACCTCGCCGCACTCCAGGAGAACCTGCACGAACAGCGGCTGTTCCGCCAGGAGCAACTGCGCCAGATCGCGAGCCTGCCGACCCGGGCCGACGAACTGATCCAGCGGCGCTCCGCCGCGCAGACCGAGGTCCGGGTCACACTCGCGGCCTCCGCGCGCATGGTCCTCGCCGACGTGGAAGCGGCCCTCGTCCGCCTGGCCGAGGGCCGCTACGGCACCTGCCACCTGTGCCGGCGCCCCATCGACCGCGACCGCCTGGCCATCGTGCCGCAGGCCCGCTACTGCGCCCGCTGCCAGCAGGTGCGGGAGGCCGGCCGATGACCGTGACCCGCGGGCCCCGCTCCGGCCGCGCCCGGCCCCGGCGCTGGCCCCTGCACCGCGCGTACACCGGTGTCGCCCTCGACATGGGCAGCGCCCGCACCCGCGCCTGGGTGGCCGGCCGCGGCATGATCCTCGACGTGCCGACGGTGACCTTCCCGGGCGCCGGGGCGGTCTACCCCATCCAGCGCGGCTCCATCGTCGACACCCAGGGCACCGCCCGCATGCTCGACCGGCTCCTCGGCCACCGCCTGCCCCGCTTCAGCCGGCCCCTGATCGTGGTGACCGCGCCCGTCCTGGACGGGTACGCCTACCGCACCGAGGCCCGTACGGCGGTGGAGGTGCTGCGCCCGCGCAGCGTGCTGACCGTGCCCAGCGCCCGCGCCGTCGCCCTCGCGGCGGGCGCGGACCTGTCCCGGCCCCTGCTCGTGGTCGACATCGGCGCCCACCTGAGCGAGGTGGTGCTGCTGGTGGACGGCGCCGTGTTCGACGCCCGCCGCACCGCGCTCGGCACCGGCGACCTCGACGACGCGACCACGGCCGCGCGGATCGCCGAGGCCGTCGTCGAGATGGTCACCTCGATGCTGCGCCAGGACGGCACCTCGCTCACCCTGGACGCGCTCGGCCGCGGTCCGCTGCTGGCCGGCGGGGGAGCGCTGCGGCCCGAGATCACCTGCCACCTCACCGACGGGCTGCACGCCCCGTTGCGCGCCGTGCCCGCGCCGCACACCGCCGCGGTGCGCGGGGCCGCCAAGCTCCTGGAGGCCGTGCACACCCGCGCCCTCCCCGCGGACCCGGACCCGCCGGACCCCGCCCGCCGCTGACCCGGCCCGCCCGGTACGGCACCGGCCGCCCGGCCCGCCGGACCGGCCCCCTACCGCCCCCGTCCCCCCGCTCCGCCGCCGGCGCCCCCCTGGTCACCGGCGGCGGAGCACCAGCCCCCGACCCTCCGGCTGCCCCGACCGAGAAGGAGGCGCACGTGGCCGGCGACACCCCGCACGCACCGCCGCCCCCCGGCCGCCGGGGAGCCCGCCCGCACCCCCTGCTGTGGCGCTGGCGGCGCAACCCCCTGCGCCGGCCCAGCGACCGGCTCCAGGCGTGGATCGCCCTCGGTCTCGCGCTGGCCGTGCTGGTGGTGGCGCCGTACGCCGGCCTCGCCGCCGGCGACGCCGCCCACCGGCACTACCGCGGCACCGCCGAGCGGCAGGAGCGGTCCCGCGCCCACGTGCCCGCGGTCCTCGTCCACGACGCGCCGAGCCACCCCGAGCCCGGCTCGCCCGAGGCGCGCGAGAGCCGCTATCCGGTGACCGTCCGCTTCACCGGCCCCGACGGCGTGCCCCGCACCGGCACCGCCCAGGTGGAGCCGGGGCTCACCGCCGGGAACACCGTCCACGTCTGGACCGACCGGAGCGGCGGCGTCACCGAACCGCCGCTGGACGCCGGTCAGATCCGCAGCCGCGCCATGGGCTGGGGGATCCTGGCCCTCCTGGCCGTCGTGCTCACCGGCCTCGCCGCGTACGGGATCACCGGGCGGACGCTGCACCGGCGCAACCTGACCGGCTGGGACACCGACTGGGCCTCCACCGAACCCCGCTGGAGCCGCTCCCCCTGACGAGCACCCCGGCCCCTCCGCGGCAAGCGCGGGCTGTGCCGGGTGTGCCGGCCGCGTGCCGGGTGCGGCCTCCGCGGGGTCGCGACCCGGGCCGTGCCCGCGTGCCGTGTGCCCCCGCTCGGGGGCGACCCGGGCCGTGCCCGCGTGCCGGGCATCGCTTCGGGGACGTGAGCCGGGCCGCGGCACCCGGCGTGGGTCACGCCGTCGCCGCGCCCGCGGCCGGCGGGGCGAGGTGGCGGGCCAGCCACGTCGGGACCCCGCCGAGCAGCCGGAACAGCCGGCGCGCCTCCTCCCGCAGCCGTGACGCCTCCGGCTCGGTCTCCGCGTCCGCGAGCGACACCAGCGCGGGCGCCGTGCCGACCAGGTATCCCAGTTCCTCGCGCAGCCGCAGCGACTCGGCGAAGCCGTGCCGGGCCTCGGCCAGTTCGCCCTCCCGCAGCGCCAGCCCGGCCAGGTGCCGCCAGGTGAAGGACTGCAGCAGCGGATCGCCCTGGGAGAGCGCCGCCGCGTGCGCCCGCCGGTACGCGGCCCGCGCCGCCTGCGGGGAACGCGTGACGTTCTCGGCGAGCAGCCCCCGCCGGAAGTCCAGCACCGCCCGCTCCCGCGCGCCCGGCGCGATCAGCGCCGCCGCCCGGCCCAGCGCGGCCCGCGCCTCGTCGGCCCGGTCCCGTACGCCGTGCACGGTGGCGGCGTAGGCAAGTTGCCCGCGTTCGCAGGCGGCGGCGCCGCGCTCGTCGTCGGTGTCGGCCAGCGCCTCGGCGGCGCGCAGCGCCTCCTCGGCCTCGGCCCAGCCCTGCTCGGTGTAGAGGCACCGCTCCACCAGGAGCGCGGTCCGCTGCAGCGCGGCGGCGGCGGTCGCGGGCCGCAGCAGTTCGGCGGCGTCGGCCCAGCAGGCGCGCGAGCGCAGCCGCCATACCGCGGTCTGGAGCGGATCGTCCCCACCGGTCGTTCCCGAACCAGCACCAGCCATGGCGGAATGCGCCACATCGCCCTCCCAAGCACGCCGTCGAGCCGTCGAGTGGTGGCGGCATCTCAGCATGGATCACCGGGCCCGGCCAAGAGGATGGGTGAAAAATTTCACAAAGTCGTGGGACTTCAGGCCACCCCCGGCGACGGCGAAACGGGCCGCCGCGCGGCTCAGCTCATCCGCAGCGCCAGGAAGAAGTCCAGTTTGTCCTCCAGGCGCGCGAGGTCACGGCCCGTCAACTGCTCGATCCGCCCGACGCGGTAGCGCAACGTGTTGACGTGCAGGTGGAGCCGGGCGGCGCACCGGGTCCAGGAGCCGTCGCAGTCGAGGAACGCCTCCAGGGTCGGGATCAGTTCCGCGCGGTGGCGCCGGTCGTAGTCGCGCAGCGGGTCCAGCAGCCGCGCGGTGAAGGCCCGCCGCACGTCGTCGGGGACGAAGGGGAGCAGCAGTACGTGCGAAGCCAGCTCCTGGTGGCCCGCCGCGCAGACCCGGCCCGGCCGGGCCGCGGCGACCCGGCGGGCGTGCCGGGCCTCCTCCAGGGCGCCGCGCAGCCCCTCCGCCGAGTGCACCGCCGCGCTGACGCCGAGGGTGACCCGCCCGTCGTCGCCGAGCCCGGCCGTGAGCGGTTCGCGGACGGACTCCAGCAGGGCGTCGGCCTGGACGCCGGTCGCGGAGCCGTCGTGCCCGGAGCCGACCGAGGGCAGCGGCACGAGGGCGACGGCCTCCTCGCCGGCGTGGGCCACCGCGATCCGGTCCCCGTGGCCGGGCCCCGCCGGGACGCCGGCGCGGGGCCGCCCGGCCGGCGCCGGGTCGACGAGGATCTCCTCCAGCAGCCGCTGCGCGGCCCGGCCCGGCTCGTCCCGCCCGCCGTCCGCCCACTCGACGCGGGCCACCACCACCTGCCAGTGCGGGGCCGCGCCCAGGCCGGGCAGCAGCACCGGCGCCGCGACCCGGAGCCGGGCGGCGATCTCGGCGGGCGGGGCGCCGGACTGCACCAGCTCCAGCACCTCCTGGGCGAGCCGGCGCCGCACGGTGCGGGCGGCGTCGCGCCGGTCCCGGTCGACGGCGATGAGCTGCGTGACGCCGTACAGCAGGTCGAGCCGTTCCCCGGGCCAGTCCCCGGCGTCCGCCTCCACGGCCAGCAGCCACTCGCTGAGCGCGGTCTCGCCCGCGTCCCGCCCGGTGCGCGGCGCCCGGCCGCCGCCGCGCACCGGGAAGAGGCTGTACGCCGTCGTGCCCACGGTCACCCGGTGCGGCGCCGGACGTCCGGCGCGGGAGGCGGCGAGGTGTTCGGCGGCGAGCCGCGTACGGACCTCGGCGGGCAGCGCGGGCCCCGCCGACCTGGCCCCGGCCACCAGGCGGCCGGTGGGGGAGAGGACCCAGGCCCGCAGGTCCAGGTCGGAGCCGAGCAGGTCGAGGACGACGTCGGGGCCGCCGCCCGCCGGTCCCGAGGTCATCATCCGGCGGTGCCGGTCGACCACGGCCGCCAGGTCCCCGGCGCGTTCCCCGGAGACCTGGCGCACCACGTGCTCGGTCACCGTGGCGAAGGCCACCGACTCGTTCACCGCGAACAGCGGCAGCCGGTGCCGTGCGCAGGCCACCACCAGGTCCTCCGGCACCTCGCCCAGTTCGGCCTCGCCGGCGGCGAGCGCGGCCACCCCCGACCGCACCAGGATGCGGACGAACGATTCGGAGTCGGCGGGGCCGCTGCGCCAGGCCAGCCCGGTGAGGACCAGCTCCCCGCCGTTCAGGTAGCGGCTGGGGTCCCGCAGGTCGGTGGTCATCACGCCCCGTACGGAACGCTCCAGCTCGCCCTCGCCGCCGAGCAGCCTGAGGCCCAGCGCATCGGTGTCCAGCAGTGCGCGCAGCCGCATTCTCGTCGCCGCCGTTCTGTGTCTCGAAATACCGTGTGATCGTGGAGGTCCGGTGCGGGAGCCCGTCCGGGGCCGGCGGACGGCACGCGCCCGCGGAGGGGCCGCGTTCCAGGTCACGCGGCCGGAACGCCCGTTTCCAGAGGAAGACGCGGAGGGAACCCCTGCCCTCCTTTCATACGAATCTACAAGATGTGCGCCCTGGCCAGCCAACTCCTTCATGGTTTCCGCGACTGACCCGGTTGGTGCACCGGGCGGTGTACTTGGCCCACTTCGTGAGAAGAGCACAGGAACGAGCCCTGCCCGCCGCACCCGGATTGGCTCGATCCGTACGCCCACGAGACGAAGAAGAGAGCCGGTCATGGACTTCCTTCGCCCCGCTACCTGGGAGGAGGCGCTCGCCGCCAAGGCGGAGCACCCCGACGCCGTCCCCCTCGCGGGCGGCACCGACGTGATGGTCGAGATCAACTTCGACCACCGCCGTCCCGCGTACCTCATGGACCTCACCCGCATCGGCGACCTCGCCGCCTGGGAGACCGGCGCGGACTCCGTCCGCCTCGGCGCCGGCGTGCCCTACACCCGCATCATGGAGAACCTGCGCACCGAACTCCCCGGGCTCGCCCTCGCCGCCCACACCGTCGCCTCCCCGCAGATCCGCAACCGCGGCGGCGTCGGCGGCAACCTCGGCACCGCCTCCCCGGCCGGCGACGCCCACCCCGCCCTCCTCGCCGCGGGCGGCGAGGTTGAGGCCGAGTCGGTGCGCGGGGTGCGCCGCATCCCCATCGACGCCTTCTACACCGGGGTGAAACGCAACGCGCTCGCCCCCGACGAACTGATCCGCGCCGTCCACGTCAAGAAGGCCACCGGACCCCAGCAGTTCTCCAAGGTCGGCACCCGCAACGCCATGGTCATCGCCGTCTGCGCCTTCGGCCTGGCCCTGCACCCCGACAGCCGCACCGTCCGCACCGGCATCGGCTCGGCGGCCCCCACCCCGATCCGGGCCCACACCGCCGAGGAGTTCCTCGGGGCGGCCCTCGACGAGGGCCGCCTCTGGGAGGGCGGACAGGACCTCCCGCCGTCCCTGGCCGCCGAGTTCGCCCGGCTGTGCGCCGGCGCCTGCCACCCGATCGACGACGTGCGGGGCACCGCGCGCTACCGCCGGCACGCCGTCGGCGTCATGGCCCGCCGGACGCTCACCTGGGTCTGGGACTCCTACCGCGGCGAGTGCCGCACCACGAAGGGAGCGGCGTGATGCGCGTCCACCTCACCGTCAACGGGCGCCCGTACGAGGCCGACGACGTGTGGGAGGGCGAGTCCCTCCTGTACGTGCTGCGCGAACGGCTCGGCCTGCCCGGCTCCAAGAACGCCTGCGAACAGGGCGAGTGCGGCTCCTGCACCGTCCGCCTGGACGGCGTCCCGGTCTGCTCCTGCCTGGTCGCCGCCGGCCAGGCCGAGGGCCGCGAGGTCGTCACCGTCGAGGGCCTGGCCGACCACGCCGCCCGCCGCGCGGCCGGACCGGGCGCCCGACCCGGCAACGCCCCGGGCACCCCGCCCGAGGAGGCCCGGCGATGGCAGCCGGGCGGCCCCGACTCCCGTACCGGCGAGGGCACCGGACTCGCCCCGATCCAGCAGGCGTTCATCGACGCCGGCGCCGTCCAGTGCGGCTTCTGCACCCCGGGACTGCTGGTCGCCGCCGACGAGATGCTGGAACGCAACCCCAGCCCCGGCGACGCCGACATCCGCGAGGCGCTCTCCGGCAACCTCTGCCGCTGCACCGGCTACGAGAAGATCATGGACGCGGTCCGCCTCGCGGCCGCCCGGCAGTCCGAGGGGGCCTGACATGACCGCCGACGGGGTACCCACCACCCTCACCCAGGGCACGCGCACCAAGGGCGGCATCGGCGAGTCCACGCTCCGCCCGGACGGCATCCTCAAGGTCACCGGGGAGTTCGCCTACTCCTCCGACATGTGGCACGAGGACATGCTGTGGGGCCAGATCCTGCGCTCCACCGTCGCCCACGCCGAGATCGTCTCCATCGACACCTCCGCCGCGCTCGCCCTGCCCGGCGTCCACGCCGTCCTCACCCACGACGACCTGCCGACCGACGTGCGCTCCTACGGACTGGAGATCCGCGACACCCCGGTCCTCGCCCACGGCAAGGTCCGCCACCACGGCGAACCCGTCGCCGTCGTCGCCGCCGACCACCCCGAGACCGCCCGCCGCGCCGCCGCCCTCATCGCCGTCGAGTACGCCGAACTGCCCCTCGTCACCGACGAGTCCTCCGCCACCGCACCCGGCGCCGTCCTCGTCCACGAGAACCGCGACGACCACCACGCCGGCCACGTCCCGCACCCCAACATCGTCCACCGCCAGCCCATCGTGCGCGGCGACGCCGACGCCGCCGCCCGCCGGGCCGACGTGATCGTGCGCGGCGAGTACCACTTCGGCATGCAGGACCAGGCCTTCCTCGGCCCCGAGTCCGGCCTCGCCGTCCCCGCCGACGACGGCGGCGTCGACCTGTACGTCGCCACCCAGTGGCTCCACTCCGACCTGCGCCAGATCGCGCCCGTCCTCGGCCTGCCCGAGGACAAGGTCCGCATGACCCTCTCCGGGGTCGGCGGCGCCTTCGGCGGACGCGAGGACCTGTCGATGCAGATCCACGCCTGCCTCCTCGCCCTGCGCACCGGAAAACCCGTCAAGATCGTCTACAACCGGTTCGAGTCCTTCTTCGGCCACGTCCACCGCCACCCCGCCCGCCTCACCTACGAGCACGGCGCCACCAAGGACGGCAGACTCACCCACATGCGGTGCCGCATCGTCCTGGACGGCGGCGCCTACGCCTCCGCCTCCCCGGCCGTCGTCGGCAACGCCGCCTCCCTCTCCGCCGGCCCCTACGTCATCGACGACGTCGACATCGAGGCCCTCGCCCTCTACACCAACAACCCGCCCTGCGGCGCCATGCGCGGCTTCGGTGCCGTCCAGGCGTGCTTCGCCTACGAGGCCCAGATGGACAAGCTCGCCGACCGGCTCGGCATGGACCCGGTCGAGTTCCGCCGGCTCAACGCCATGGAGGAGGGCACCCTCCTGCCGACCGGGCAGCGCGTCGACTCCCCGGCACCCGTCGCCGAACTGCTGCGCCGGGTCAAGGCGAGGCCGATGCCCCCCGAGCGCCAGTGGGAGTCCAGCGAGGGCGCCGACGTACGGCAGTTGCCCGGCGGCCTGTCCAACACCAGCCACGGCGAGGGCGTGGTGCGCGGGGTCGGCTACGCGGTCGGCATCAAGAACGTCGGCTTCTCCGAGGGCTTCGACGACTACTCGACCGCCCGGGTCCGCCTGGAGAGCGTCGGCGGCGAGGCCGTCGCCACCGTCCACACCGCCATGGCGGAGGTCGGCCAGGGCGGCGTCACCGTCCACGCCCAGATCGCCCGCACCGAACTCGGCGTCGCCCAGGTCACCCTGCACCCCGCCGACACCCGCGTCGGCAGCGCCGGCTCCACCTCGGCCTCCCGGCAGACGTACG
Source organism: Streptomyces sp. SCSIO 75703 (assembly GCF_036607905.1). NCBI lineage: Bacteria > Bacillati > Actinomycetota > Actinomycetes > Kitasatosporales > Streptomycetaceae > Streptomyces > Streptomyces sediminicola. The sequence continues at coordinate 1,153,019 of NZ_CP144555.1, read as the reverse complement.
TCACCGGCGGCGCCGTCCGCCACGCCTGCGCCCTCGTCCGGGAGAGGGTGCTGGAGCGGGGACGCCGTAAATTCGGCGCGGGGCACCCGGCCTGGGCCACCGCCGAACTCGTCCTGGAGGACGGCAAGGTCGCCACCGAGGGCGGCGAAGTCCTCGCCGCCCTCACGGACGTGCTCGGCGACGAGGCCGTCGAGGTCGAGGAGGAGTGGCGGCACCGCCCCACCGAACCCTTCGACCTGCGCACCGGCCAGGGCAACGGCCACGTCCAGTACTCCTTCGCCGCCCACCGCGCCGTCGTCGAGGTCGACACCGAACTCGGCCTGGTCAAGGTCATCGAACTGGCCTGCGCCCAGGACGTCGGCAAGGCCCTCAACCCGCTCTCCGTCGTCGGCCAGATCCAGGGCGGCACCACCCAGGGCCTCGGCATCGCCGTCATGGAGGAGATCGTCGTCGACCCGGCGACCGCCAAGGTCCGCAACCCCTCCTTCACCGACTACCTGATCCCGACCATCCTCGACACCCCGACCATCCCGGTCGACGTGCTCGAACTCGCCGACGAGCACGCCCCGTACGGGCTGCGCGGCATCGGCGAGGCCCCCACGCTGTCCTCGACACCGGCGGTCCTCGCGGCCATCCGCGACGCCACCGGACTGGTCCTCGACCGCACGCCGGTCCGCCCGGAGCACCTGACCGGAACGGCGTGAGACGCCCTCCGGACGGCGGGAGCGGCCCACCCGGCGCCCCGCCCGCCGCCCGGAGCGCACCACGGCGACCGCACCGCTCGCGGTCCCCCGCACCCCTCGTCTCGGGCCGTCCCCCGGGTCGTGCACATCCCTTCGCCCCCGCGCGCGCCGACGCGGCGCCCGCGGGTGCCCTCGTGACCCTTGGGAGACGGCACCATGACCCAGCAGTCGACGGGGCCACGGACCACCGCCGAGGACGCGGGCGCGGGCTCCCGCGTCCCGGCCGGACGGTCCTGGCTCGACCGGTACTTCCACCTCTCCGACCGGGGGAGCACCCTCGCGCGCGAAGTGCGCGGCGGCGTCACCACCTTCATGGCGATGGCGTACATCCTCCTGCTCAACCCCGTGATCCTCTCCGGCGCCGACGCCGCAGGGGACCGCCTCGACAGCCGCGCGCTGATCACGGCCACCGCGTTCGCCGCGGCCCTGACCACCCTGCTCATGGGCGTCGTCGGCAAGGTGCCCCTCGCCCTGGCCGCCGGACTCTCCGTCTCCGGCGTCCTCGCCTCCCAGGTCGCCCCGCAGATGACCTGGCCGCAGGCGATGGGCATGTGCGTCGTCTACGGCGTCGTGATCATGCTGCTCGTGGTCACCGGCCTCCGCGAGATGATCATGAACGCGATCCCGGTCGCCCTGAAACACGCCATCACCATGGGCATCGGCATGTTCATCGCCCTCATCGGCCTCTACAAATCCGGCTTCGTGCACCAGGGCGAGGCCACCCCGCTCACCCTCGGCCCCGCCGGACAACTCGCCGGCTGGCCGGTGCTGCTCTTCGCGGGCACCCTCCTGCTGATCGTCATGCTCCAGGCGCGGCGGGTCCCCGGCGCCCTCCTCATCGGCATCGTCGCCGGCACGGCCGCCGCCGCGCTGCTCCACGCCGCCGGGGTCGTCGACCCCCGCCAGTGGGCCGGCGGCGCCCCCGCGCTGCGCGGCTCGGCGCTCTCCCTGCCCGACTTCTCGCTCTTCGGCCGGGTCGAGTTCGGCGGCTGGGGCGAGGTCGGTGTGATGACCGTCGGCCTGATCGTCTTCACCCTCGTCCTCGCCGGCTTCTTCGACGCGATGGCCACCATCATCGGCGTCGGCACCGAGGCCGGACTCGCCGACCGCGAGGGCCGGATGCCGGGACTGTCCAAGGCCCTGTTCATCGACGGCGCCGGCGGCGCGGTCGGCGGACTCGCCGGCGGCTCCGGCCAGACCGTCTTCGTCGAGTCCGCGACCGGCGTCGGCGAGGGCGCCCGCACCGGCCTCGCCTCCGTGGTCACCGGTGTCCTCTTCGCCGCCTGCCTGTTCTTCACCCCGCTCACCGCGATCGTGCCCCAGGAGGTCGCGTCCGCGGCCCTCGTGGTGATCGGCGCCATGATGCTGCGGAACGCCCGGCACGTCGACTGGGCCGACACCGGCACCGCCGTGCCGGTCTTCCTCACCGTGGCCCTCATGCCGTTCACGTACACCATCACCACCGGGGTCGCCGCCGGTGTCGTGTCCCACGTCGCCATCCGCACCGCCCAGGGCCGGGCCCGGCAGGTCGGCGTGTTCCTGTGGGTGCTGACCGCCGTCTTCCTCGTCTACTTCGCCCTCGGCCCGATCGAGAGCGGGCTGGGCGTGCGTTAGCGGGGACGGGCGGCGCGGCGCGGCCGGGGGTGCGCGGTGCCGCCCCCGTGGAGCGAGTGCCGGGGGCGCGTGTGCCGCCCGGTGTGAGCGTGCCGGGCGTGCGTGTGCCGCCCGGCCCGGAGAGCCTGCGGGGCGTGCACGTGGCGCCCGGTCCGGAGAGCCTGCGGGGCGTGCACGTGGCGCCCGTGCGGGAACCCTTTTCCCATCACCGCCGTAAGGAGCGACAGATGCTGGACATCGCCGAAGAGCTGCACCGGTGGGTCGAGCAGGGCCGCGACGCCGCCGTGGCCACCGTGGCCGCCGTCTCGGGCAGCGCCCCGCGCCGCCCCGGCGCCGCCCTCGCCGTGGACGCCGACGGCACCGCCATCGGCTCGGTCTCCGGCGGCTGCGTCGAGGGCGCCGTCTACGAACTGTGCCGCCAGGCCCTCGACGACGGCGCGACCGTCCTGGAACGCTTCGGCTACAGCGACGAGGACGCCTTCGCCACCGGCCTGACCTGCGGCGGCGTCATCGACGTCCTCGTCACCCCGCTCCGGGCCGCCGACCCGGCCCGCCCCGTCCTCGCCGCCGCCCTGGCCGCCGCGGCGCGCGGGGAGGCCGCGGCGGTGGCCCGCGTCGTCACCGGACCCGCGGAACTGAGGGGGCGCGCGCTGCTCGTGGACGCCGCCGGCGCCCGCAGGGGCGGTTTCGGCGCCCACCCCGCACTGGACGCCACCGTCGCCGCGGAGGCCGCCGCCTTCCTCGCCGCCGGCCGTACCGGCATGCTGGAGATCGGTGAGCGGGGCTCACGCTGCGGGGCGCCGCTCACCCTCCTCGTGGAGTCCTCGGTGCCCCCGCCCCGCATGATCGTCTTCGGCGCGGTCGACTTCGCCCAGGCCCTCGCCCGCGTCGGCCGCTTCCTCGGCTACCACGTCACCGTGTGCGACGCCCGCCCCGTCTTCGCCACGCGCGAGCGCTTCCCCGAGGCCGACGAGATCGTCGTGGAGTGGCCCCACACCTACCTGCGCCGTACGCGGGTCGACCGGCGCACGGTGCTGTGCGTGCTCACGCACGACGCCAAGTTCGACGTCCCCCTGCTCACCCTCGCCCTGCGCCTCCCGGTCGCCTACGTCGGCGCGATGGGCTCCCGCCGGACCCACCTGGACCGCACCGCCCGGCTGCGCGAGGCCGGCCTCACCGACCGGGAACTGGACCGCCTCAGGTCCCCCATCGGCCTCGACCTCGGCGCCCGGACCCCCGAGGAGACGGCCCTGTCCATCGCCGCGGAGATCGTCGCCGCCCGGCACGGCGGCAGCGGGGCCGCGCTGACCGGCACGGGCGTCCCCATCCACCGCGACGGACCGGAGCCGGCCGGGATGGCGGGGGCGGCGGGCCGACCGGGGTGACGTCCGCGTGGGCGGAGCCGGCGGGCCGGTACGGGGTGAGGGCCGGTCGGCCGGCCGGCGTGCGGGCGGGCCTGAGGGGACGAGCCAGAGGGGCGGGCTTGAGGGGGCGGGCCGATCGTCAGCGGGGGTGGGCGGGCGTCAGGGGGTGCCGGAGGAGGTCAGGGGGCGCGGAGGGCGTCACGGGGTGCGGAGGAGGTGGTTGACGGCCCGGCCGAAGACGTGGCGTCCGGCGGCGCGCAGGGCCCCGTCGGCCGCCGGGGGCAGGAGGCGCACGCCCAGTTCCTCGGTCCACACCACGCGGGACCGGCCGCCGGGGCCCGGACGGACCTCGATCTCGGCCCATCCCCGGACCACCCGTCCCCGTTTCTCCAGCCGGCACCGTCCGCCCCCGCCGTCGCCCGGCGGTTCCCAGACGGTCACCTCCATCCGGTCGTCGAAACCGAACGGCCCGATCCCGGTACGCGCCACCACGACCGTCCCCCGGCCGGTGGGTGGCGGCGTGACCTCGTCGACCCGGGTCAGCGGCACGGTGTCGCCGTGGCGCCGCCAGCGGGTGAGCCGTCGCCACGCCTCGGCCGGGGGGAGCGGCGCCGTGCGTTCGATACGGAAGGTGACCACGCCCCGATCGTAGGGAACCGGTGCAGCACCCTGCCGCCCCCGCCCCGCCGGGCGCGGCCCCCGCGCGCGGTGTTCAGCGGTAGACCTCGCCCGGCTCGGCGGCGCCCGGCGCCAGCAACTGGGGCACGGTCACGAAGACGTAGCCGCGTTCCTTGAGCGCGTCGATGATCCCCGGCACGGCGGGCACGGTGCCGTCGTAGATGTCGTGCAGCAGGATGATCCCGTCGCGGGCCACCTGGTCCAGGACGCGTCGGGTGATCAGGTCGGAGTCGGTCGTCTTGTAGTCCTTGGCGGTCACGCTCCAGAGGACCTCCGCGAGGCCCAGTTCCCGGCAGATGTCGTGCACCGTGTCGTCGGTACGGCCCTGCGGCGGGCGCATCAGCGTCGGGCGGGTGCCGGTCAGGCGCTCTATCTCCTCGTTGGGCCGGGTCAGCTCCGCGCGTATCTCCTCCGGCGCGAGGTCCGTGAGGATCCTGTGCGTCCACGTGTGGCTGGCCACCTCGTGGCCCTCGTCGGCCATCCGCTTGACCAGCTCGGGGTACGTGTCGATGTGGCGTTTGCCGAGCAGGAAGAACGTCGCGGGCACCTGCTTCTCGCGGAGGATGTCCAGCAGCCGGGGGGAGTTCTCGCTGGGCCCGGCGTCGAAGGTCAGCGCCACGCACCGCGCCTTGCGGCAGTCGACGGTCCCGAAGCCGTGCCCCGAGGGACCGCCGCCGGCGGCACCTGCCTCGGCGCCCGCGGCCCGCACGGTACTGGGGGACGTGGTCTCCAGCCGTGTGCAGCCGGTCAGCGCCGGGAGCAGCGCCAATGCCGCTGCCAGCGCGAAAGCCGCGCTGCCACGCAACCCCGTACCCAGTGTGATCGTCTTCCTGCTCAGCGAAGGCATGCGGTGACTATACATACAGTGTATAGCGGCTTCGCGGGCGCCTCTCGAATGCCAGTTCGGGGATAGTGGGGGCCGTCTCCGGTTACTCAGCCGACACGCACCCGACGGCGAGAACAAGGAGGACGCCGTGAGCGAGAACCCCGTGAGCGAGAACCTCGTGAACGGACCGGCCGCGGGCCTGCGGGCCGGCAGCGGACCCCCGGAGACAGCACGGGCCGGGGGTGCGCGGGCCGGTGACGCTCGGGCCGGGGGAGGGGCGGTGGGGAGTGCGCGGGCCGGGGCTGGGGCGGCCGGGGCCCTGAGGGCCGGCGGAGGGGTGGCCGGAGAAGGGCGGGGCGGGGACCCGCGGGGCGGGGACGGGCGGGGCGAGGGCGAACGGGGCGGGTACGTGCCGGACCGGGGCTCGCGGTCATGGGGCGACGGCGCGCGGGACCGGGGCTCGCAACTCCGGGGTGGAGAGGGCCCGGACGGGTGGGGCGGAGGCTGGTGGGCGGGGGGCGGGCAGTCCAGGGAGGGGTGGCCGGGGCCCGAGAGCGCCGTGGGCTTGTTCGGGGGAGTGAACGGCGGTGGGAGGGCCTGGCGCCGGGCCCTGGTCACCGGCGGAGCCGGTTTCGTGGGCTCGCGGCTGTGCCGCCGGCTCCTCGACGCGGGGACCGACGTCGTCTGCCTGGACAACCTGGCCACCGGCGACCGCGCCAACATCGCCGCCCTCGAACCCGTCCGCGGCTTCCGTTTCATCCCGGCCGACGCCACCGACCCGGCCGCCCTGCGCCGGCTCTCCGGACGCTTCGACCTCGTCCTGCACTTCGCCTGCCCGGCGTCGCCCGCGGACTACCTCCGGCTGCCGCTGGAGACCCTCGACGTCGGCAGCACCGGCACCCGCAACGTCCTGGAACGCGCCCGCGCCGACGGTGCCCGCTGCGTCCTCGCCTCCACCTCCGAGGTCTACGGCGACCCCCTGGAGCACCCCCAGCGGGAGAGCTACTGGGGCAACGTCAACCCCGTCGGCCCGCGCAGCGTCTACGACGAGTCCAAGCGCTTCGCCGAGGCACTGGTCACCGCCGACCGCCAGGTGAACGGCACCGACACCGCCATCGTCCGCATCTTCAACACCTACGGCCCCCGCATGCGCACCGGCGACGGCCGCGCCGTCCCCACCTTCATCGCCCAGGCCCTCGACGGCATGCCGCTCACCGTGGCGGGTGACGGGAGCCAGACCCGCTCCCTGTGCTACGTCGACGACACGGTCGACGGCGTCCTCGCCCTCGCCGCCTCGGGCGAGCCGGGGCCGGTGAACATCGGCGGCGCGGACGAGATCACGGTGCTCGAACTGGCCCGGCACATCGTCGAACTGACCGGCTCCGCCTCCCGGATCACGTTCGTCGAGCGCCCCGTCGACGACCCCTGCCGACGCCGGCCCGACACGACGCTGGCCCGGGAGTTGCTGGGATGGGAGCCCAGGGTGCCCTGGCGGGAAGGACTGGAGCGCACGGTGGAGTGGTTCGCGAGGGAGGTCGCGGTCGCGTGACGGGCGGATGGTGGAGCGTGGGGGCTGGGGCGGGGCGGGGCGGGGTTTCGGGCGGGGCGGTGTTTCGGGCTGGCGGAGTGTGAACTCAGCCCCTGCTGTGAATCGGTGACGGAGTATTCACACTGAAAACACCCTGCCTCGCGGCTTGTTGTGTAACTGAGGTGATTGTGAACCCGCCGCTTCGCGTGAACTGAAGTGTCTGTGAACCTGTCGCTGCATGTGAACTCTGCCAGGTCTGCACGGCTGTGAACCCTCCGCGCTATGTGAACTGCTTCAGGCGTGCGCCGCCCGGTGTGAACCGGTCGCTTCGTGTGAACTCCTCGGGTTCGGTGCCGTCTGTGAATCGACCGGGTCGCTGTGAACTGCCGCGGCGGCGAGGCGTCGTACTCGGGTGACGTCACCCCGTCCCGCCGGGTGGCCCGCGCGCGGGGCCGGCGCGCGCGTCCTGTGAACTCCCCGGGGCGTGTGAACCGGCGGCACGGCGTTCACAAGCGGCCTACCGCGACCCCGCACCTTCTGTGAACCCGCAGCGGCCTCGTGAACCCCCAGCTCCTGTGAACCCGCGCGCCCGTGGGCCTCCGCCCCTCCCTGTGAACCCGCAGCCGCCGCTGTGAACTCGGGCCTCCTGTGAACTCACGCACGGCGCGTCCGTCTGCATCCCCGGCCACCCGCTGCGTCACCCGTGAACATCCACGGTCCATGCTGCCCAACGCCCTTGCCGTCCCACCCCGAACCCCTACGCACGGTCACAAGTCCTCTCATGTCCGGAACCAGGCTGGCTCCAAGTGTTTGAACCAGCCGCCCGTCGGCACCCGTCTCCCCGAGTCACCTGAAGCACTCGAACCGCATGAAGAACTCGAACCGCCTGAACCGCTCGAACGGCTTGAACCGCTGGCGGTACCCGCCCCCCACTCGCAGCGCCCGAACCCCCGCAGTACCAGCAGCAGCACCCGAACACCCGCAGGACCACGAACCGCCCGGGACGGAGCCTCCATGCGCATCCTTGGGATCAACGCCCTGTTCCACGACCCGGCCGCCGCGCTCGTCGTCGACGGACGAACCGTGGCGGCAGCCGAGGAAGAGCGTTTCAGCCGGCGCAAGCACGGCAAGCGCCCCGTGCCCTTCTCCGCGTGGGAGATGCCGGAGCTGTCGGCCCGGTGGTGCCTGGAGCACGCCGGGGTACGGCCCGGCGAACTGGACGCCGTCGCCTACTCCTTCGACCCGCGGCTCGCCCGGCCCGCCGAGGCCATGGGGCTGGACGACCCCTGGGACCCGCTGCGGCTGGAGTACGCCCGCCGCGCGCCCGAGTTCCTCGCCGAGGCACTGCCCGGACTCGACCCCGGCCAGGTCGTCTTCGTCCCGCACCATGTGGCGCACGCCGCCTCCGCCGGACCGGCCTCGCCCCATCCCGACAACGACGTCCTCGTCCTGGACGGCCGCGGCGAATGCGCCTCCCACCTCGCGGGCCGCTACCGCGACGGCAAACTCGACACCCTCGCCACGCAGGCGCTGCCGCACTCCCTCGGCCTGGTCTACGAGGAACTCACCGAACACCTCGGCTTCCTGCGCAGCAGCGACGAGTACAAGGTGATGGCCCTCGCCTCCTACGGCACCCCTCGCTTCCTGGACCGGGTGCGCGAGCACGTGCACGCCACCGGCGACGGAGGGTTCCGCGCCCACGGCGTCGACTGGGCCGCCCTCGCCCCGCCCCGCGCCCCCGGCGAGGACTGGACCCGCGACCACGCCGACCTGGCCGCCAGCACCCAGGCCGCCCTGGAGGAACTCCTCCTCGACCTCACGCACTGGCTGCACCGCGAGGCCGGCGGCGACGCCCTCACCATGGCCGGCGGCGTCGCCCTCAACTGCGTCGCCAACTCGGCGATCGCCGCCCGCGGCCCCTACCGGCACGTGTGGGTGCAGCCCGCCGCCGGCGACGCCGGCACCGCCCTCGGCGGCGCCCTGCACCTCGCCGCCGACGAGGCCGTCCCCGCCCCCATGCCCGGCGCCGACCTCGGGCGCGGCTGGAGCGACGACGAGATCCGCGCCCGGCTGGAGACGGCCGCCGTCCCCTACGAGGAACCGGACGACATCGCCGAGACGGTCGCCGAGGAACTCGCGCGGGACGGCGTCGTGGCCTGGTTCCAGGGGCGGAGCGAGTTCGGGCCGCGGGCGCTCGGCCACCGTTCCCTGCTGGCCCACCCGGGCCGGGCGGAGAACCTGGAACGCCTCAACCACGTCAAGGGACGCGAGGAGTTCCGGCCCGTCGCGCCCATGGTGCTCGCCGACCGCGCCGCCGACGTCTTCGCCGGTCCGGTGCCCAGCCCGTACATGCTCTTCGTGCACGAGGTGGCGGCCGCTTGGCGCGACCGCATCCCGGCCGTCGTGCACGTCGACGGCACCGCCCGCATCCAGACCGTGGCGGAACGCCGCGAACCGCTCGTCGCCCGCATGCTGCGCGGCTTCGAACGGCGCACCGGACTGCCCGTGGTGGTCAACACCAGCCTCAACACCGCCGGCCGGCCCGTGGTCGACAACCCGCGCGACGCGCTGGAGTGCTTCGGGTCCGCGCCCGTGGACCTGCTGGCGATCGGGCCGTTCGCGGTGCGCAGGGGGAGGGCGTTCGGATGACCGACCGCGCCCTGACCGATCCCGCCCTGACCGGGTACGCCGTGGTGATCCCCACCCTCGTACGGGACACGCTGGCCGACTGCCTGGCCGCGCTGGCCGCCTCGACCGGACCGGGACCGGACGAGATCGTGCTCGTCGACGACCGCCCCGGCCCCCACGAGGACCCCGCCGCGCTGGAGCACCCGATGAGTGTCCTCGGCGACCTGCGCGAGCGCACCGTGGTGCTGCGCAGCGGGGGCCGGGGGCCCGCCGCCGCCCGCAACACCGGGATGCGCGCGGTGATCGCGCCGTGGACCGCCTTCCTGGACGACGACGTGCAGGTCGGGCCGCACTGGCGCGCCCAGTTGGTGCAGGACCTCGCCGAGGTGGCCCCCGACACGGGCGCCGTCCAGGGCGTGATCGCCGTGCCGCTGCCCGGCGAGCGCCGGCCCACCGACTGGGAACGCGGCACCGCGGGCCTCGCGCGGGCCCGCTGGATCACCGCCGACATGGCCTACCGCACCGACGTCCTCAAACAGGTCGGCGGCTTCGACGAGCGGTTCACCCGGGCCTACCGGGAGGACGCCGACCTCGCGCTGCGCGTGCTCGACCAGGGCTGGCGCATCCGCCGTGGCCGGCGCACCACCCGGCACCCGGTCCGGCCCGCCTCCCGCTGGGTCTCCCTGCGGCAGCAGCGCGGCAACGCCGACGACGCCCTCATGCGGCGCCTGCACGGTCCCGACTGGTGGGCCAAGGCGGTCGCGCCCCGGGGCCGTATCCGCCGCCACGCCGCCGTCACCGCGGCGGGCCTCGCCGCGCTCGTGCTGGCCGCGGCCGGCCGGCCCCGGGCCGCGGCGGTCGCCGGGCTCGGCTGGGCGGCGGGCACCGGCGAGTTCGCCTGGGCCCGCATCGCGCCCGGACCGCGGAACCGGGAGGAGGTCGCCGCCATGGTCGTCACCAGCGTGCTCATCCCGCCGGCCGCCACCTGGCACCGGCTGAGCGGGCTGTGGCGGTACCGCGCCGCCCCGGCCTGGCGGGAGGTGGCCGCATGAGCCCCCTCAAGGCGGTGCTCTTCGACCGCGACGGCACCCTCGTCCACGACGTCCCCTACAACGGCGACCCGGACCGGGTGCGGCCCGTCGACGGCGCCCGCGAGGCGGTCGCGCTGCTGCGCGCGCACGGCATCCGCACCGGCGTGGTCACCAACCAGTCCGGCATCGCGCGCGGACTGGTCACCGACGCCGGGGTCCGGCACGTCAACCGTCGCGTCGACGACCTCCTCGGCCCCTTCGACGTGTGGGCCGTCTGCCCGCACGGCCCCGACGACGGCTGCCACTGCCGCAAGCCCCGGCCCGGCCTGGTGCTGTGGGCGGCGGGGCGGATCTGCGTCCACCCGGCCGACTGTGTGGTCATCGGCGACATCGGCGCCGACATCGAGGCGGCGGAACGGGCCGGCGCACGGGGCGTCCTCGTCCCGAACGACCGGACCCGTCCGGCGGAGACGTCGGCCGCGGACCACGTCGCCCCGGACCTGCCGACCGCCGTACGCGCCCTCCTCACCGCCGACACGCCGGGGCAGCCCGACACGCCGAGGCGCCCCGACCCCGGCACGCCGACGGCGCCCGACACGCGCGAGGTGCCCCGCTTCCGTCTGACCGCCGACACGCCGGGGCAGCCCGACACGCCGAGGCGCCCCGACCCCGGCACGCCGACGGCGCCCGACACGCCCGAGGCTCCCCGTTCCCGTCTCACTGCCGACACGCCGACGGCGCCCGGCGAGACGCCCTCCCACCCCTCGACCACCCTCCGCCCCTCGACCGCCCCCCAGACCCCGCCCCCGGCGACCTCCCGGAGGCTTCGATGAAGGCACTCGTCACGCGGCTCGACAGTTTCGGCGACGTCCTGCTCGCCGGGCCCGCCGTGCGCGCCGTCGCCGCCCGCGCCGACCACGTCACCCTGCTGTGCGGACCCCGGGGCGCCCCCGCCGCCCGCCTGCTGCCCGGCGTGGACGAGGTGCTGGTGTGGGACGCGCCCTGGGGCGGTTTCGACCCGCCCCTCGTCCGCCGCGAGGACATCGACGCGCTGGTCGGCCGGATCGACGCGGACACGGCGCTGATCCTCACCTCGTTCCACCAGTCCCCGCTGCCCACCGCCCTGGTGCTGCGCCTGGCCGGCGTCGGCCGCATCGCCGCGGACAGCGTCGACTACCCCGGCTCCCTGCTGGACGTGCGCCACCGGCGGGCCCCCGGCGCCCACGAGGCCGAGGCGGCGCTCGACCTCGCGGGAGCGGCGGGTTTCCCCCAGTCCGACGACGGGCGCCTGCGCGTCCATCCACCGCCCCGCACCGGTCGCTTGACGGGACCGGGACCGTACGTCGTGCTGCACCCCGGCGCCAGCGTGCCCGCGCGGGCCTGGAGCGCCGCGCGGGCGGCCGAGGCGGTGCGTGAACTGGCCGCCGCCGGGCACCGGGTGCTGGTCACCGGCGGCTCCGGCGAACGGGACCTGACCGCCCACGTCGCCGGCCGGCACGGCACCGACCTCGGCGGCCGTACGGGCGCCCCGGAACTGGCCGGCGTCCTCGCGGGCGCGGGGGCCGTCGTCACCGGCAACACGGCACCGGCGCACCTCGCCGCGGCGGTCGGCACCCCCGTCGTCTCGCTGTTCGCGCCGGTCGTGCCGGCCGGGCGCTGGCGGCCCTACGGCGTGCCGTCCGTGCTGCTCGGAGACCAGGACGCGCCCTGCGCGGGCAGCAGGGCCCGGGAGTGCCCCGTCCCCGGCCACCCCTGCCTGGACTCCGTCACCGGCCCCGACGTGGCGGCGGCCGTCGAGAAACTGCTGGGGGAGGCATGAGGATTCTCCTGTGGCACGTGCACGGCTCGTGGACCACGGCGTTCGTGCGGGGCCCGCACACCTACCTCGTCCCCGTCACCCCCGACCGCGGGCCCGACGGCCTCGGCCGCGCCCGCACCTGGCGCTGGCCCGACTCGGTCGTCGAGGTGCCCCCGGAACGGCTGCGGGACGCGGACGTCGACGTCGTCGTCCTGCAACGCCCGCACGAACTCGCCCTGGTCGACCGGTGGCTGGGCCGCCGACCGCCGCTGGTGTACCTGGAGCACAACGCGCCAGACGGCGACGTGCCCCGCACCCGTCACCCCGCCGCGGACATCCCCGGCGCCACCCTCGTCCACGTCACCCACTTCAACCGGCTGATGTGGGACGCCGGCCCCACGCCCGCCACCGTCGTCGAGCACGGCATCGTCGACCCGGGCCACCGCTGGACCGGCGAGCTGGAACGGGCCGCGGTCGTCGTCAACGAACCGGTGCGGCGCGGCCGGACCACCGGCACCGACCTGCTGCCCGAGTTCGCGCGGGCCGCCCCGCTCGACGTGTTCGGCATGCGCACCGACGGCCTCGCCGGCCACCTGGGCCTCGCCCCGGACCGCTGCCGCACCGAGGACGTCGTCCAGAGCCGGCTGCACACCGAACTGGCCCGGCGGCGCGTCTACGTCCACCCCGTGCGCTGGACCTCGCTGGGCCTGTCCCTGCTGGAGGCGATGCACCTGGGCATGCCCGTGGTCGCGCTCGCCACCACCGAGGTCCCCGAGGCGGTGCCCCCCGGCGCGGGGGTGGTCTCCCACCGCGTCGACGTCCTGACCGACGCCGTAGGGGACTTCCTGGCCGATCCCGGCCACGCGCGCGCCGTCGGCGAACGGGCCCGCGCCGCAGCCCTGTCCCGCTACGGGCTGCCCCGCTTCCTGGACGACTGGGAGCGGCTGCTCAAGGAGGTGGCCCGATGAGGATCGCCCTGGTGTCCGAACACGCGAGCCCGCTCGCCGCGCTCGGCGGGGTCGACGCGGGCGGCCAGAACGTCTACGTGGCCCGCCTCGGCGAGGAACTGGCCCGGCGCGGCCACGACGTCACCGTCTACACCCGCCGGGACGATCCGGACCTGCCGGACCGGGTGCCGCTGCCCGGCGGCGCGGTCGTCGAGCACGTGCCGGCCGGCCCGCCCGAGGGCGTGCCCAAGGACGACCTGTTCCCGTACATGCCCGCCTTCGGCGCCCGTCTGGCGCGCGCCTGGGCGGTGGAGCGGCCCGACGTGGCGCACGCCCACTTCTGGATGTCCGGCCTGGCCTGCGGGGTCGGGGTGCGCCCGCACGGCATCCCGCTCGTGCAGACCTTCCACGCCCTCGGCACCGTCAAGCGGCGCCACCAGGGCCCGCGCGACACCAGCCCCGCCGAGCGCGTCGGCGTCGAACGCCGCCTCGGCCGCGGCTGCGAACGCGTCCTGGCCACCTGCACCGACGAGGTCGTCGAACTCGCCGCCATGGGCGTGCCGGCCCACCGGGTCTCCGTGGTGCCCTGCGGTGTCGACGCGGCGCACTTCCGGCCCGGCGCCGTCGGCGCCCGCACCCCCGCGCGGCGGCGGCGCCACCGGCTGCTCGCCTGCGGCCGGCTCGTCCCGCGCAAGGGGTTCGACCAGGCCGTCCGCGCCCTCGCCGCGCTGCCCGACACCGAACTCCTCGTCGCCGGCGGGCCCCCGGCCGCCGACCTCGGCGCCGATCCCGAGGCCCGGCGGCTGACCGGCCTCGCGCACCGCGCCGGCGTCGCCGACCGGGTCCGGCTGCTCGGCGCGGTCGACCCCGGGGACATGCCGGCCCTGCTCGGCAGCGCCGACCTGGTGCTGTGCACCCCGGTCTACGAGCCGTTCGGCATCGTGCCGCTGGAGGCGATGGCCTGCGGCGTGCCCGTCGTCGCCACCGACGTCGGCGGCCACCGCGACTCCGTCGCCGACCGGGGCACCGGGCGCCTCGTCCCGCCCGGGGACCCGGCGGCGATCGCCGGCGCGGCCCGGGAACTCCTCGCCGACGGTGCCCTGCGCCGCCGCCACGGCGCGGCCGGCCGGGCCCGCGTCCTCGCCCACTACACCTGGCGGAGCGTCGCCGACAGAGCCGAAGAGGTCTACCGGCTGACCGTCGCCGACCACGCCCTGTCGAAGGAGGTGGCGTGATGACCGTCCACCCGCCCGTCCTCGGGCACTGCGACCGGCTCCAGGAGGCGCTGGGGGCCTTCCGCGCCCGCGCGCACCGCACCGAGGACTGGGGCCGCGGGCTCGCCGCCGTCCTCTCCGGCGGCGGACGGCTGCTCGCCGCGGGCAACGGCGGCAGCGCCGCCCAGGCCCAGCACCTCACCGCCGAACTCGTCGGCCGCTACCGCGACGACCGGCCGCCCTTCTCCGCCCTCGCCCTGCACGCCGACACCTCCAGCACCACGGCGATCGCCAACGACTACGGCGTGGACGAGGTGTTCGCCCGCCAGGTCCGCGCCCACGGGCGCCCCGGCGACGTGCTGATGCTGCTGTCCACCAGCGGTGCCAGCGCCAACCTGCTCTCCGCGGCCGACGCGGCCCGCGCCGCCGGGGTCCGCGTCTGGGCGCTCACCGGCCGCGCCCCCAACCCGCTCATGGCGGGCAGCGACGAGTCCCTGTGCGTCGAGGCCCTCTCGACGGCCACCGTCCAGGAACTCCACCTGGTCGCCGTGCACATGGTCTGCGCGGCCTTCGACGCGGCCCTGCACGAGGGGCCCGGGGCCGCCGGGCCCGGGGAGAGCGAGGGCACGCATGCCTGACCGCACCCCCCTGACCGTGGTCGGAGACGCCCTGCTGGACCGTGACGTGACCGGTTCGGCCGACCGGCTCGCGCCCGACGCGCCCGTGCCGGTGATCGCCGAGTGCGCGGAACACCTGCGCCCCGGGGGCGCCGCGCTCGCCGCCTGCCTCGCCGCCCGCGACGGCCGCGAGGTCACCCTCATCACCGGGGCCGGTGACGACGAGGCGGGCCGTGCGCTGCGCGAACTGCTCCCTCCCCGGGTGCGGTTGGTGGCGCTCCCGCTGGACGGACCGCTGCCCGAGAAGACCCGGGTACTGGCGAGCGGCCGGCCCGTCGTCCGCCTCGACCGGGGCGGCGGCCGGGCCCGCGAGGCCACCGCCGAGGCCCGCGCCGCGCTCCGCTCCGCCCGCGCCGTCCTCGTCTCCGACTACGGGCGGGGCGCCGCCGAAACCCTGCGGGACCTGCTGGCCGAACGGCCCCCGCTCGTCTGGGACCCGCACCCGCGCGGCGGACCGCCGGTGCCCGGCACCCGCCTGGTCACCCCCGCCGAGAAGGAGGCGCACGGCTTCGCCCCGCCCGAGGGCCGCCCCGACGGCGGCCTGCGCGCCGCCGCGCACGACGCCGCCGCGCTGGTGCGGCGGTGGCGGACCGCCGCGGTCGCGGTGACCCTCGGCCCGCGCGGCGCGCTGCTGTCGTACGGGGAACACCCGCTGCTCTTTCCCGCGTCCGCCGCCCACGCGGGCGACGCCTGCGGTGCCGGGGACCGGTTCGCGGCGACGGCGGCCGGGCTGCTCGCCGACGGGGCGCTGGTCGGGGAGGCCGTCGAGGGCGCGGTGGGCGCGGCGGGGGCCTTCGTCGCCGCGGGCGGTGCCGGGGCGCTGCCCCGCGCCGACGCCGCACCGGCGGCGCCCCCGCCGGACGGGCCCGGCCCGGACGACCCGTACGCGGTGGCCGCCCGGGTCCGCGGCGCGCACGGCACCGTCGTCGCCGCGGGAGGCTGCTTCGACCTGCTGCACGCCGGGCACGTCGGCCTCCTCCAGGCCGCGCGGCGACTCGGCGACTGCCTGGTGGTGTGCGTCAACTCCGACGCCTCGGTACGGCGCCGCAAGGGCGCGGGCCGTCCCGTCAGCCCGCTCGCCGACCGCGCCCGGGTCCTGCGGGCGCTGGCCTGCGTCGACGCGGTCGCCGTGTTCGACGAGGACACCCCCGAACGCCTCCTCGGCGACCTGCGCCCCGACGTGTGGGTCAAGGGCGGCGACTACGCGGGCGCCGACCTCCCGGAAGCCGGGCTGCTCGACGAGTGGGGCGGCCAGGCGGTCCTGCTGCCCTACCTCGACGGCCGTTCCTCCACCACCCTGCTGACCCGAGCCGCCCAGGAAACCCCATGACACACCCCCACCCCCCGTCGCCCCGCCTTCCCGCCCGCCCCGCCCCCGCCCGCGTATGGTCCGGGGCCGGTACGGAAGGGCCGCCGGCCACCGGCGTCCCCGTGCACCCGGCGCACGCCGGGACCGTCCGGCCCCTCCCGTCCGTGCCCGACGCCCGGGGCACGCCGGAGGGGAGGGAGGGCCGGTCGCCGGGCACGACGGCGCCCCGGCTGCTCGTCCTGCGTGCCCTCGGCCTCGGCGACCTGCTCGCCGGGGTGCCCGCGCTGCGGGCGCTGCACCGGTCCCACCCCGGTCACGAGCTGGTCCTCGCCGCCCCGGCCGAACTCGCCCCCGTCGCCGCGGCCACCGGCGACGTCGACCGGCTGCTGCCCGCCTCCGCGCCCGGCCGCGCCGTCCCGCACGCCCTCGACTGGACGGGCCCGCCCCCCGACGTCGCCGTCGACCTGCACGGCGACGGCCCGCCCAGCCACCGGCTGCTCCAGCGCCTCGGGCCGCGCCGGCTGCTGGCGTTCGCCCACCCGGGCACCCCGGAGATCGACGGCCCGCTCTGGTACGCCGAGGAACACGAACGCGTCCGCTGGTGCCGCCTGCTGACGGCGTACGGCATCGCCGCCGACCCCGACGACCTGCTGCTGCCCCGCCCCTCGGTGCCGTCCCCGGCGCCCGGGGCCGTCGTCCTGCACCCGGGGGCCGGCGCCCCCGCCCGGTGCTGGCCGGTGGAGCGGTACGCGGCCGTCGCCGAGGTGCTGCGCGCCCGCGGCCGGCGGGTCGTGGTGACCGGGGGAGCGGACGAGGCCGACCTCGTGGCGCGGCTCGCCAAGCTGGCCCGGCTGCCCGACACCGACGTGTTCGGCGGCGGCCTGCCCCTCGACCGGCTCGCCGCCCTGGTCGCCGACGCCGGTGCCGTGGTGAGCGGCGACACCGGCCTCGCCCACCTCGCCGCCGCCCACGCGGCGCCCTCCGTCACCCTGTTCGGCCCGGTCCCGCCGAGCCGCTGGGGCCCGCCGGACCACCCCCGCCACCGTGTCCTGTGGCATCCGGGCCCGGACGGCGACCCGCACGGCACCGAGCCCGACCCCGCGCTGCTGCGCCTGCGCGCCGACGACGTCCTCGACGCGCTCGACGCACTGGACGCCCTCGGTGAGGACCCATGACCCACGGCCCGCCCCCCGCGCCCGGCCGGGCCCCCGCCCCTCAGGGCCGCCCGGCCCCCGCCCCCGTCGGCGTCGTCATCGCCACCCGGGACCGCTCCGCGAGCCTCGCCCGCACCCTGCGCCGGCTGCTCGCCCTGCCCGAGCGCCCCGAGATCGTCGTCGCCGACAACGCGTCCACGGACGGCACCCCCGCCCTGCTCGCCCGCGACTTCCCCCAGGTCCGGGTGGTGCGGCTGCCGTCCAACCGCGGCGCGCTCGCCCGCACCCACGGAGTGCGCGCCCTCGACACCCCGTACGTGGCCTTCAGCGACGACGACTCCTGGTGGGCGCCGGGCGCGCTCGGCACCGCCGCCCGCCTCTTCGCCGAACACCCCCGGCTCGGCCTGCTCGCCGCCCGCACCCTCGTCGGCCCCGGCCGGGACGCCGACCCGCTCAACGGGCGGCTGGCCGCCTCCCCGCTCGGCACCGCCGCCGACCTGCCCGGCACCCAGGTCCTCGGCTTCCTCGCCTGCGCCTCGGTGGTCCGCCGCGAGGCGTACCTCGACGCCGGCGGCTACCACCCCCTGCTCTTCTTCGGCGCCGAGGAGACCCTGCTCGCCTACGACCTCGCCGCCCGCGGCTGGGGGGTCACCCACTGCCCGGACGTGGTCGCCCACCACCACCCCGACCCCGCGCCGCGCACCGGCCGCCCGGCCAGGGTCCGGCGCAACGAACTCCTCACCGCCTGGCTGCGCCGCCCCCTGCCGCACGCCCTCGCCCGCACCCGCGCCCTCGCCGCCGACGCCCGCCGCGACCGGCAGGCCCGGCACGCCCTGCGCGAGGCGCTGGCCCGCCTGCCCGCCGCCCTGCGCGACCGCAGACCCCTGCCGCCGCACGTGGAGCGGGCCGCCCGGCTCCTGGACGGAGACCCCCCGTGACCGATCCCCGGACCACCGTCGTCGTCATCACCCACGACCGGCGCCGCGAACTCCTGCGCACCCTGGACCGCCTCGCCGCCCTGCCCGAACAGCCCCCGGTGATCGTCACCGACAACGCCTCCACCGACGGCACCGCCGCCGCCGTCGCCCACCACCACCCCCGGGTCCGGCTGCTGCGTCCCGGGCGCAACCTCGGCGCCGTCGGCCGCAATCTGGCGGTGCGCCACGTCCACACGCCCTACGTGGCCTTCTGCGACGACGACTCCTGGTGGGCGCCCGGCTCCCTCGCCGGGGCCGCCGACCTGCTCGACCGGTATCCCGCCCTCGGCGCGGTCACCGCCCGCATCCTCGTCGAACCGGACGGCACCGAGGACCCCATCGTCGGCGAACTGCGCGACTCGCCCGTGCCCGCCCCGGCGTGGCTGCCCGGACCGGCGCTCGGCTCCTTCCTCGCCGCCGCCACCGTGCTGCGCACCGGCGCGTTCCGCACGGCGGGCGGCTTCCACCCCCGGCTCTGGCTGGGCGGCGAGGAGGAACTGCTCGCCGCCGACCTGGCGGCGGACGGCTGGTGGCTGACGTACGCCGACACGCTGACGGTCCACCACCACCCGTCGGTCGTACGTGATCCCACGCTGCGCCGGCAGCACGGCATCCGCAACACCCTGTGGTTCACCTGGCTGCGCCGGCCCGCCCGCCGCGCGCTGCGCCGCACGCTGTTCCTGGCGCGTACCGTGCCACGCGACCGCGCCTCCCTGCGCGCCTTCGCCGAGGCGGCGGCGGCCCTGCCCTGGGTGCTGCGCGAACGCCGGGTGCTCCCGCCGGAGGTCGAGGCCCGCCTGCGGGCCCTGGAACCGTCCCAGCGCGCCTCGACCGCCCGCGACTACACGGGCTGAGGGCCGGGCGCCGGGACAGCGCCCGCGGCCCCCAGCGGGGGCGCCGGCGCGCTCCTCCCCGGCCCGCCGCGGGGCAGCCGCGGGGGCGCTGCGGCGGCCGTCACCTCTCGGGCTCCTCGCCGGTCCGGCGGCACAGCAGCCGGAACACGGCGAACAGCGTCACCGGCCAGGACAGGGCGAAGGCCCAGATCACGCCGGGTACGGAGGTGGCGATGCCGGTGGCCATCAGAGTGAGCGAGACGGCGAGGAGCAGGGCGGTGGTCAGCGGGCGCGGCCGGCAGGCCGCGAGCCGCGACAGGTCGGGAAGGCGGCTGAGCCGCATGGTGCGCAGCCTCCGGTCGAGGCGGCGGTCGTGGCGCAGCGCCCGTTCGACTTCGTCGAGGACGCGCTGCTCGCGTGCGGAGAGCCGGCCGATGGTCACGGTGTCTCCCTCGGGGCCGGGGACCGACGCTCCGCCGAGTGCCCGCGCGGCCCGCGGGCTAACCGTTCCGGTCCCCGAGCGCCGCCCGCAGCCCGTCCGCCGCGTCCGGCCCGCCCGCGCGGAACGCGTCCCGGGCGTGCCGCGCGGCCTCCCGGCCCTCGGTCAGGCACCAGTCCCACCAGCGTTCCAGCGCGTGTGCCGTCAGCCGTTCGGCGGGCACCAGCGCCGGCCAGCCGCAGGCACGGGACTGCGCGGTCACCTTGGCGCCGCCCGCGACCGGGTCGACGGCCAGCGCGGGCGTCCCGGCGCGCAGCGCCAGCACCAGGCCGTGCAGGCGGTCGGTGACGACCACGTCCAGCCGGGACAGCACGGCCTCCAGTTGCTCCGGCGTGGCGCACAGCCGCCAGTCGCGGGTGTCGAGGCGGGTCTCCAGTTCCAGGCGGGCGCAGTCCCGCCCGGCCAGCCAGCGGGTCACCTCCGCCGCGACCGCCCCGTGCCGTCGGCGCCGCCCGTACTCGTGCTGCCCGTGGGTGAGCACCACCCCGGCCACCGGCGGGACCGGCCACACGGGGGCGTGGGCGGCGAGGTCGGTGCCCGGCACGGTGTGGGGCGCGTCCCGGGGCAGCACCCGGTGGAAGCCGGCGGCGGCCGGGTCGCCGGGGTCGAGGACCGAGACGCCGACCGCGATCCGCAGGCAGTGCGCGAACCGCCGGTGCAACTCCGCCACCTGCCGCCCACGCACGGGGCCGCACACGAAGACCAGACGCGTGTACGCGGCCGGGTCGAGGTCCGCGAGGTGGGTGTCACCCGGCCGGAAGCCGGGGCTCCACGCCACGTCGTACGCGGTGCCGGTGCGCCGGAGCCGGTCCTCCACCCGCCGGAGCGCCAGCAGGTCCCCGGCGGTCGCCTCCCCGTCCGGGAAGCTGAACCAGCCGGTCACCAGGGTGCGCGGCCCCGCCGGCGCGTCTCGTCCCTGCACGTGCCCCGGGTTCCCCGGCGCCGCGCGGGCAACCCCGGCGCGGTCACTCCTCCTCGGCGGCGACGTTCATGTCGGCGTCGAGCACGCCGTCGGCCTGGAAGAGGTCGGAGGTCAGCCGGACGGCGTCGCCGGTGCCCTCCAGCCGCAGCAGCACCCGGGCCGCCGAGTCGGTGCGGCCGGGCAGCCGGTCGGCGGTCACCCGCAGGATGCGGAACCCGCGCCGCGTGCACGTCTCCATCAACTGGGGCAGCAGCGCCTGCCCGATGAGATAGGTGATCCGCAGCTCGACCGTGGTGGTGACGGTCTTGACGAGGCGTCGGGACAGCGCCGGATAGCCGCGTACGACGAGGAAGTGGAGGATCGTGACGGCCACCGCGAGGATCGGCAGCCCGCCGCCGCAGGCCATGCCGACCGCGGCGGTGAGCCAGATGGTGGCCGCGGTCGTCAGGCCCCGCACCGCGTCCCGGCGTACGAAGATCAGCCCGCCGCCGATGAAACCGATGCCGGAGACGATCTGGGCGGCCACCCGGGACGGGTCCAGGCCCACGCCCTCCATGCCCAGCACGGCGGAGAAGCCGTGCTGGGAGATCTCCATCATGAGCGCGCTGGCGACACCGACCAGGGTGTGGGTGCGCAGGCCGGCGCTCTTCTGCTGGGCCTCGCGCTCCCAGCCGATGAGACTGGACAGGACCAGCGCGAGTGCCAGCTCGGCCAGTTGGCGCGGGCCCTGCCCGCTGTCCAGGTCCCACAGCGCCATCGCCACGTCGCGCATCCACGGCCTCCCTCACAGTCGGGCCATCCTCCCACCGCACCCGCGGCGACCGGGGGTGCTCACGCCGGAGGGACCCCTTCGGGTGTTACCCGGCAGGGCCGCCCCCGCCGGGACGTGACCCGGGCGCGGGGGAGGGAGGACACGTGGAGAGGGGGCGTTGCGGGCCGCTCGTGGTGGCTCGCAACGCCCCCTGGACTGGGCCCGAGCGGTGCTCAGGGCGACACGGGAACCGTGCGGGGTGCGGAGGGTGATCCCTGCCAGGACGCCCCGTGAACCCGGGGAACCGCCGCTGTCGTCCTGGCAGGTGTACGTGTCGCCGGGCGGCTCCCCGGCGTACGGGCGGTGCGGGCGGGCACCGCGGACGCCGCCCGGCGGCGGGCGGCCCGGGAGGCGGGCGGCGCGGCGGCGGTGGGCGGTCTGGCGCGGGTGAGGCCGGACATGGGTCTCCTCGAAGGCCGGTGGGGGGTCGCCGGGCGTGGGGGGTACGGAGGCTTCGGGAACCGCCTCCGTGTGCCCGGCGAGCGGCACGTGTTCACGCTATGACCGGCACGACGGGCGGCCCAATGAGGGAGTCCCCTAGGGGAGTTCGGGCAGGGAAAACCCTCGGTCCGGTCACGGGAGGGGGAGCCGGCGTCCCCCGGGGGCCCGCCTCCCCGGGCCCGGCCGCGGCCTTCCCGGCGGGACGTGCGGGCGTGCGGGCGGGCCGGAGCCGGCCGTGCGGCCCAGCAGGGCGCGGCATGCGCCCCGGCCGGACCCGGCCGTGCGGCCCCCACCGGTCCCGGGCGTGGAGCCCCGCGCCAGACGTACGGCCCACCAGGACCGGGCATGCGCCCCGGCCGGACCCGGGCGTGTGGCCCCGCCCCGGACCGGGCGTGCGGTTCGCCCGCCGTCCAGGGCGCGGGCCGCCCCGTCGTTCACTCCCCGCGGCGGCCCGCGGCCAGGCGGACGAGGTCCACCCGGGAGCGTATGCCCAGCTTGCGGTAGACGCGGGTCAGGGTGGCCTCGACGGTCTTGACGCTGACGAAGAGCCGGGCGGCGGCCTCCCGGTTGGTGGCGCCCTCCATCACCAGCGCGGCCACCTGACGCTCCATCGCGGCGAGCCCGGCCAGCCCGTCCGGCGCGGCGGCCCGCGCCGGGGGCGGCCCGGCGGCCCGCTGCGCGGCGGCGGCCTCCACCTGCCGCAGCCAGGGCAGCGCCCGGCAGCGCCGGAAGAGCCGCACCGCCTCGTCGTACGATCCCGGACCCGGCCGGCCCTCGCCCAGCTCGGCCAGCGCGAACGCGGTCCGCGCCTCCTCCAGCCCCTGCCCGAGCGCCGCCAGCCGGTCCCGCGCCGACACCAACTGCTCGACGGCCGCCCGGCGTTCGCCCCGCGCGGCGCGCACCAGCGCCTCGGCCCGGTCCAGGACGGCGAGGACGCTCTCCCGGCCGAGCCTGAGCGCCTGCGCCCGGCTGGTGTCGACGACCTCCTGCGCCTCGGCGGTCCGTCCGGTGCGCACCAGCGCCTCGGCCAGATCGCCCTGCCAGCGCCCCCGCGCCGGGTCGGTGATGCCCGCGCCGGCCTCCAGCTTCCGCACCCGGCCCAGCGCCCGGACCGCCGCCTCCGCCTCGCCGGCCACCAGGTGGGCGTGGCCGAGCGCGGCCAGCGCCCGCGACAGGTACACGGCGTCGCCGTCGGCCTCGGTGTGGCGCACCGCCTCGTGCCCGAGGGCGAGCGCCTGGGCCACGTCGCCGCCGGCCGCCTCGGCGAGGGAGGCGAGCATCACCCCCGCGCCCTCCCCGATGCCCGCGTCCCGGGCCAGTGTCAGGCTCTCGCGGGCCAGCTCCAGGGCCCGCCCGCAGTGCCCGGCGTACAGCTCCGTCTCGGCGAGGGAGCGCAGGTAGTGCACCTCGCTCTCGGCCATGCCGCGGCGCCGCACCTCGCGCAGCAGCCCGGTGAGGATGGTGCGCGCCTCGGCCAGCCGGTCGCTCATCACCAGCCAGCGGAACCGGGTGGAGCCGGCCCCGTTGTGGTGGCAGGCCACCCGCGGGTCCTGCGGTTCGCGCTGCGCCCGCTCGATGGTCGACGCCGCGTCCGGGTGGCCCATCAGCGTCTCGGCCTGGGCCTGGAAGGCGAGCGCCAGCAGTTCCGTGCGGCGGTCGCCGGCCCGCGCCGCCAACTCGGCCGCGTGCGCCGCCTCCTCCCGGCCCTGCGCGAAGTCGCCCTGCACCACCAGTCCGCGCCAGGCGAGCTGGTAGTGCACGAGGGCGAGCAGCCGCGGGTCGTCGCCCGCGTCGGCCAGGGCCTGTGGGAAGACCGCGTCGACCTCGCCGATGGCCTGCCCGGCGGCCTCGATCACCACCATCCAGGCGCGCACCCGGCGGCCGGGCGTGGTGTCCCGGGCCAGCACCTCGCGGGCGACCTCGCGGGCGAGGTCGGCCTCCCCGGCGGTGATGGCGTCCTCGGCGGCCCGGAGCCGGTACTCGTCCGGGCAGGGGTCGCCGTCCGGCGGGGTGTGCCGGGCCGCGAGCAGTCCCAGCGAGGCGGCGACCGAGGGCGCCCCCCGGTCCCGGGCCAGCGCGGCGGCCTCGGCGAGCCGCGCCGCGACGCCGGGGTCGGTGCCGGGGGTGGCCAGGGCCAGGTGCCGGGCCCGTTCGATCGGGTCGGAGGCGGCCGTGGACAGCGCCGCGTGCGCGGCCCGCCGCTCCGGGGCGGGGGCCTCCGCGTAGAGCGCGGCGGAGATCAGCGGGTGCGCGAAGCGCAGGGTGGGCTCCTCCGGGTCGGAGGCGAGCAGGCCCAGCTCGGTGGCCTGCGCGGTCTCCGCCTCGGCGTTCTCGCGGCCGGCCGCGTGCAGCAGGGCCGGGGTGGGCCGGGCGCCGGCGCTGGCCACCAGGAGGGTGTGGCGGGCCTCGGGGGACAGCATCTCCAGGCGGCTGAGGACCAGCGCCCGCAGCGAGGTCGGCACCGGCAGCGGTTCGCCGGGCCGGGGCGGGGTGGGGCTCTCGGCCAGGGCCCGGCCCAGTTCCAGGGCGAAGAGCGGGTTGCCGCCGCTGGTGCGGTGGATGTCCCGGACGGTGGAGCGCGACAGTTGCGGGAAGCCCTGGCGGGCCAGCAGCTCCGCGACCTGCGGCCGGGTCAGCGGGCCCAGCCGTATGGCGCGGGTGTCGGGCGGGCAGGCGCGCAGGTGGCGGTCGTACTCCTGGTCGTCGGTGCGCACCGCGCACAGCAGCCGCACCGGGGTGTCGCCCAGGCGGCGGGCGGCGAAGCCGAGCAGTTCGGTGCTGGCCGGGTCCAGCCACTGGAGGTCGTCGGCGACGACGAGGACCGGACCGTCGGCGGCGAGGGCGCGCAGCGCGGAGAGGACCGCGAGCCGCAGCGCGAGCCCGTCGCGGCGCAGCGTGGACTCGCCGCGCCCGGTGAGCGCCGACTCCAGTGCGGTGCGCTGCGCGAGGGGGAGGGTGCCGGAGACCCGGTCGAGGACGAGCCCGAGGAGGTCGGCGAGGGCGAGGAAGGGCAGATGGGATTCCGACTCGGTCGCCGAGCAGCGCAACACGGTGCTCGCCGTGCGGGCGTATTCCGCGGCCAGTGTCCGCAGGACCGTCGACTTTCCAATTCCGGCCGGGCCGTGCAGGAGCACACTGCCGCCCCCGACGAGCTGTCCCCGTGCCGCCTCGAACGGCTCCTCCCTGCCGATGACCAGGTCGGAGCGGTTCCCGGCAGACTTCGTGACGTCCCGTCGCACGGTGACCGCTCCCTCCGATGGTGTGTAGGGGCCAATATTAGGCTTTGGCCCATTGCATAACGGAGCGGAGAGCCCGCGGGCGGAA
The DNA here is from genome assembly GCF_036607905.1 of Streptomyces sp. SCSIO 75703. Classification (NCBI taxonomy): domain Bacteria; kingdom Bacillati; phylum Actinomycetota; class Actinomycetes; order Kitasatosporales; family Streptomycetaceae; genus Streptomyces; species Streptomyces sediminicola. Next base: position 1,127,701 of record NZ_CP144555.1, on the reverse strand, counting down.
TCGACAACGCTGTCGGTGGCGAATACAAATGTCCGCGGCGGAAAAACCGGGGCCCCGCCGCTACGGGAGCAGGCCGGCCCGGCGGGCCGCGACGACCGCCTCGCCGCGGGTGGCGGCGCCGAGCTTGCGCATCGCCGAACGCAGGTACCCCTTGACCGTTTCGGGCCCGACCCCCAGCCGTTCGGCGGCCCTGGCGTTGGTCGCGCCCGCGGCGACGCAGGCGAGCACGTCCAGCTCGCGCGGCGCCAGCCGGACCCCCGGGCCGGGCCCGTGCCCGGCGGCGAGAAGCCCGCAGGCGCGCAGCAGCTCGTCGCGGAGCGCGGCGTCCTCGATCCGCGGCGCCAGCGCCCGCAGCGCCGCGTGCGCCTCCCGCACCTGCTCCCACGCCGCGGCGTCCGCCGGCTCGCGGGCCGGCTCCGGCCGGGCCGCCGCCAGCAGCTCGCCCGCCTCCTCGCGCAGCAGCAGGGCCTCCGCCACGTCCCGGGCCGCGTCCACGGCCGCGCTCAGCGTGCGGTCGCCCAGCGGGTGCGCCGAGCGCAGGGCGCCGTAGAGCACGCCGCGCACCCGGCGCCGTACCACCACGGGTACGGCGAGCACGGAGCGCAGGCCCTCGGCGGCGACCGGGAGGTCGTACTCGTGGCTGATCTGCCGGGAGGCCGAGTAGTCGGTGACGGCGCAGGGCCGGGTCAGCGCGATCGCCTTGCCGCCGAGGCCGTTGCCCGAGGTCACGGCGAGGGCGCTGAGCGCGCCGGTGGCGGTGCCGCTCAGCTCGCTGATCCGCACCTGCCGCCGCCCGGACTCGACCAGGCCGCCGAAGGCGACCGGGAGCCCGGTCGTCCGCCGCATCCGCCCCAGCGCGTTGCGGATCTCCACCACGTCCGTCGCCACCCGTTCGCCCTCTCCTCGACGCCTCCCGAGGCGTACACCCCCGTTCGGGGGTAGTGAGACCTGCATCACGGATTACACGATGGCAGAGAGCCGCCCTGCAAGGCCCCAGGAGGACAGATGACGACGGCGACGGAGCTCTTCCGCGAGGCGCGGGACTTCCTGCTGGAGCACCGCGAGGACTACCCGGCCGCCTACGAGGGCTTCGCCTGGCCCCGGCCGGCGGAGTTCAACTGGGCGCTGGACTGGTTCGACGTCATCGCCGAGGACAACACCCGCACCGCCCTGCACATCGTGGAGGAGGACGGTTCCGAGGTCCGGGTCTCCTTCGCGGAGATGGCCGAGCGCTCCGACCGGGCCGCGAACTGGCTGCGGGCGAACGGGGTGCGCGCCGAGGACCGCATCCTCGTCATGCTCGGCAACCAGGCCGAGCTGTGGGAGACGGCCCTGGCGGCGATGAAGCTGCGCGCCGTCGTCATCCCCGCCACCCCGCTGCTGGGCCCCGCCGACCTGCGCGACCGGGTGGACCGCGGCCGGGTCCGGCACGTGATCGTGCGCGCCGGGGACACCGGCAAGTTCGACGGCGTGCCCGGCGACTACACGCGGGTCGCGGTCGGCGGCACCGGCGCCCCCGGCTGGCTGCGCTACGAGGACGCCGCCGCGGCCCCGGCCGCCTTCGTCCCGGACGGGCCGACCGCCGCCGGCGACCCGCTGATGCTCTACTTCACCTCCGGGACGACCGCCCGGCCCAAGCTGGTCGAGCACACGCACACCTCCTACCCGATCGGCCACCTGGCCACCATGTACTGGATCGGGCTGAAGCCGGGGGACGTGCACCTGAACATCTCCTCGCCCGGCTGGGCCAAGCACGCCTGGTCCAACCTGTTCGCGCCGTGGAACGCCGAGGCGACCGTGTTCCTGCACAACTACACGCGCTTCGACGCGGGCCGGCTGATGGCGGAGATGGACCGGGCCGGGGTGACCACCTTCTGCGCCCCGCCCACGGTGTGGCGGATGCTGATCCAGTCCGACCTGCGCCGGCTGGCCACCCCGCCGCGCGAGGTCGTCGCCGCCGGCGAGCCGCTCAACCCCGAGGTGATCGAGCGGGTCCGCGACGCCTGGGGCGTGACCATCCGCGACGGCTTCGGGCAGACCGAGACCGCGGTGCAGGTCTCCAACAGCCCCGGCCAGGTACTGAAGACCGGCTCGATGGGACGCCCCAGTCCCGGGTACCGCGTCGTGCTGGTCGACCCCGTCACCGGGGCGCCCAATGTCGCGGAGGGCGAGATCTGCCTCGACCTGTCCGACCGCCCCGTGGGCCTGATGACCGGCTACCACGGCGACGCCGACCGCACCGCCGAGGCGATGGCCGGCGGCTACTACCGCACCGGCGACATCGGCGCCCGCGACGCCGACGGCTACCTCACCTACGTGGGCCGCGCCGACGACGTGTTCAAGGCGTCCGACTACAAGATCTCCCCGTTCGAGCTGGAGAGCGCGCTGCTGGAGCACGAGGCGGTCGCCGAGGCCGCCGTCGTCCCCGCCCCCGACGAACTGCGGCTCGCGGTGCCGAAGGCGTACGTCGTCCTGGCCGCCGGCTGGGAGCCCGGACCGGACACGGCCAAGGTGCTGTTCGAGCACTCCCGTGAGGTGCTCGCCCCCTACAAGCGCCTGCGGCGCCTGGAGTTCGGCGACCTGCCCAAGACCGTCTCCGGCAAGATCCGCCGCGTCGAGCTGCGGGAGGCCACGGCGGCCGGCTCGCCCCACGAGTACCGCGAGGAGGACTTCCGGTGACCCCGTCCTACGCCCACGGCACCAGCACCACCCCGCTGCTCGGCGACACCATCGGCGCCAACCTGGCCCGCGCCGTCGCCGCCCACCCCGGCCGCGAGGCCCTGGTCGACGTCGCCTCCGGACGGCGCTGGACCTACGCCGAGTTCGGCGCCGCCGTCGACGAGGTGGCGCGCGCCCTGGTGGCCCGGGGCATAGCCAAGGGCGACCGGGTCGGCATCTGGGCCGTCAACTGCCCCGAGTGGGTCCTCGTCCAGTACGCCACCGCCCGTATCGGCGCGGTCATGGTCAACGTCAACCCGGCCTACCGCGCACACGAGTTGGAGTACGTCCTCCGGCAGTCCGGCATGGTGATGCTGGTCGCCTCCCGCACCCACAAGGGCAGCGACTACCGCGCCATGGTGGACGAGGTCCGCGGCCGGTGCCCCGCGCTGCGCGAGACCGTGTACATCGGCGACCCGAGCTGGGACGCGCTGACCGCCGACGCCGCCGCGGTGCCCGCCGAGCGGCTGGAGGCGCTGGCGGCGGAGCTGAGCTGCGACGACCCGGTCAACATCCAGTACACCTCGGGCACGACCGGCTTCCCCAAGGGGGCCACGCTCTCCCACCACAACATCCTCAACAACGGTTTCTGGGTGGGCCGTACGGTCGGCTACACGGAGCGGGACCGGGTCTGCCTGCCGGTCCCCTTCTACCACTGCTTCGGCATGGTCATGGGGAACCTGGGCTCCACCTCGCACGGCGCCTGCATCGTCATCCCGGCCCCGTCCTTCGACGCGAGGGCCACCCTGGAGGCGGTCCAGCAGGAGCGGTGCACGTCCCTGTACGGGGTGCCGACGATGTTCATCGCGGAGCTGAACCTCCCCGACTTCGCCACGTACGACCTGTCCTCGCTGCGCACCGGCATCATGGCCGGCTCGCCCTGCCCGGTGGAGGTCATGAAGCGGGTCGTCGCCGAGATGCACATGGAGGAGGTCTCCATCTGCTACGGCATGACGGAGACCTCCCCGGTCTCCCTCCAGACCCGGCGGGACGACGACCTGGAGCACCGCACCGGCACCGTCGGCCGGGTCCTGCCGCACATCGAGGTCAAGGTCGTCGACCCGGCGACCGGCGTGACCGTGCCCCGCGGCACCGCCGGTGAACTGCGCACCCGCGGCTACAGCGTGATGCTCGGCTACTGGGACGAGCCGGAGAAGACCGCCGAGGCGATCGACGCCGGACGCTGGATGCACACCGGGGACCTGGCGATGATGCGCGAGGACGGGTACGTCGAGATCGTCGGCCGCATCAAGGACATGATCATCCGCGGCGGGGAGAACGTGTACCCGCGCGAGATCGAGGAGTTCCTGCACGGACACCCCAAGATCGCGGACGTCCAGGTCGTCGGCGTGCCGCACGAGCGGTACGGCGAGGAGGTCCTCGCCTGCGTCATCCCCGCCGACCCGGCCGATCCGCCGACCCTGGAGGAGCTGCGCGCCTACTGCGACGGGCAGTTGGCCCACTACAAGGTACCGAGCCGGCTCCAGGTGCTGGACTCCTTCCCGATGACGGTCTCCGGCAAGGTCCGCAAGATCGAACTGCGGGAGACCTACGGGGCGTGAGGGCAGCGGGTCCGGGGCGGCGGCGCCCCGGACCGTCCGCCCGCCTCCCGGCGGCCCCGGTCATCCCGCCCGCGCGTCCAGCGTGACGGCCGCCGCGTTGACCGGGCGGCACCGCCCGCCCGGTTCGAGGACGAACAGCGGGACGCCCAGCCGGTCCGCGCCGGCCAGTGCCCCGTCGGTGTACCCGCCCCGCGAGAAGTGGACGCACTCCGCCGACTCCGCCATGGCGCCCAGCCACAGGCACTCCACGTCCCGTGCCGTCGCCGCGCGGCGCGGCACCGGGTCCACCTGCGCCACGATGCCGCGTGCCGCGAGCGCGATCCCCGGCGCCGTCCGCCGGTCCGCGCGCCGCACGTCGCGGTGGCCGAGCCCGCGCAGGTGCAGCACGGCCGCCGTCACCGCGTCCCGCGCGGTCCGCACCGGCACCGCCCGGTGCGCCGGGACCCGCGATCCGGGGACGGGGCCGGTGCGCCCCGGCGCCGACCGCTCGACCGGGACGCTCGTCACCGTCCCGCAGGGGCAGCCCACCTCCGGGCGCGGCCACTGGCTCTCGGTCCCGCAGGCGGCGCAGCGCACGCCGACCCACTCCTCGTCCCAGACCCGGCGGGTGACCGCCGCGGGTGACCCGCGCGGGTCGAGCGGCGCGGCGACGGGCGCCCCGCACACGCACGGGTACGACGGGGGCGTGTAGCGGTGCCGGCGGCCACAGGCCGCGCAGCACACGAGGACGCTGTCGGTCATGGCGCCATCGTCCCCCGGGGCGTGCTCCGTTGTCCCCGGCTTCCCGGTCTCGGCGCGGGGCCCGGTACGCGTCTTGACGGCTCGGGATCAGCCCGCTTACCTTACTTCCAGATAGCAGAAGTCCAGTTTCACTATACGGAAAAGCGATCGGACTTGGCTCACCGCGGGGCGCGACGGGAGGGCGAATCCGGCAGTCGGACCAGGAGACTCCATGGCTCGAATGACCGCTGCCCGCGCGGCAGTTGAGATTCTCAAGCGGGAAGGCGTCACGGACGCGTTCGGTGTGCCCGGCGCGGCGATCAACCCCTTCTACGCGGCGCTCAAGGCGTCCGGGGGCATCGCGCACACCCTCGCCCGCCACGTCGAGGGCGCCTCGCACATGGCCGAGGGCTACACGCGCACCCACGCCGGCAACATCGGGGTCTGCATCGGCACCTCGGGCCCGGCCGGCACCGACATGATCACCGGCCTCTACTCGGCCACCGGCGACTCCATCCCGATCCTGTGCATCACCGGACAGGCGCCGACCGCGGTGATCCACAAGGAGGACTTCCAGGCGGTCGACATCGCCTCGATCGCCAAGCCGGTGACGAAGATGGCCGTCACCGTCCTGGAGGCCGCCCAGGTGCCCGGCGTCTTCCAGCAGGCGTTCCACCTGATGCGCTCCGGCCGGCCCGGACCCGTCCTCATCGACCTGCCGATCGACGTGCAGACCACGGAGATCGAGTTCGACCCGGACACGTACCAGCCGCTCCCGGTCTACAAGCCGGCCGCGAGCCGGGCCCAGGCCGAGAAGGCCCTCACGATGCTCAACGCCTCCGAGCGCCCCCTCATCGTGGCCGGCGGCGGCATCATCAACGCCGACGCCTGCGACCTGCTGGTCGAGTTCGCCGAGCTGACCGGCACCCCGGTGGTGCCGACCCTGATGGGCTGGGGCGTGCTCCCCGACGACCACGAGCTGAACGCCGGCATGGTCGGCCTCCAGACCTCGCACCGCTACGGCAACGCGACCTTCCTGGAGTCGGACTTCGTCCTCGGCATCGGCAACCGGTGGGCCAACCGCCACACCGGCCGGATCGACGTCTACACCGCCGGCCGCACCTTCGTCCACGTCGACGTCGAACCCACCCAGATCGGCAAGATCTTCGCCCCCGACTACGGCATCGCCTCCGACGCCAAGGCCGCGCTGGAACTGTTCGTCGAGGTCGCCCGGGAGCTGAAGGCCGAGGGACGGCTGCCCGACCGCTCCGCGTGGGCCGCCGCCACCCAGGAGAAGCGGGCCACGCTCCAGCGCCGCACCCACTTCGACGACATCCCCATCAAGCCGCAGCGCGTCTACGAGGAGATGAACAAGGTCTTCGGCCCGGAGACCCGGTACGTCTCCACCATCGGCCTCTCGCAGATCGCCGGCGCCCAGATGCTGCACGTCTACCGGCCGCGGCACTGGATCAACTGCGGCCAGGCCGGCCCGCTCGGCTGGACCGTCCCGGCCGCGCTCGGGGTCGCCAAGGCCGACCCGCAGGCCCGCGTCGTGGCGCTCTCCGGCGACTACGACTTCCAGTTCATGATCGAGGAACTGGCCGTCGGCGCGCAGCACAAGATCCCCTACGTGCACGTCCTGGTCAACAACTCCTACCTGGGCCTGATCCGCCAGGCGCAGCGGGCGTTCGACATCGACTTCCAGGTCAACCTGGAGTTCGAGAACATCAACTCGCCCGAGCTGGGCGTCTACGGCGTCGACCACGTCAAGGTCGCCGAGGGGCTGGGCTGCAAGGCGATCCGGGTCACCGACCCGAACGAGCTGGGGGCGGCCCTCGAACTGGCCGGCAAGCTCGCCGCGGAGCACCGCGTCCCGGTGATCGTGGAGGCCATCCTGGAGCGCGTCACCAACATCTCCATGTCGGGCACCAACGACATCGGCAACGTCGTGGAGTTCGAGGAGGTGGCCACCGAGCCGGGGCACGCCCCGACCTCGATCCTGCCGCTGAAGGGCTGACGCCCGGCGCGGTCCCGTGAGGGGCGGTCCGTCTCACCGACGGGCCGCCCCTACGCGCGTGCGCGGGGGCATCCACCGGAGGGAACCGTGCCGCCCGGCGCGGTGGACCGGCCCGGGGCGGCACGGCCCCCTCGGCCCCCTCGCCCCTTGTCTCGCAGCCTCGCCGTTCCGCCGTTCCGCCGTTCCGCCGTTCCGCCGTCCCGCCGGACGGCGAGGCGGCCGGTGACCCCCGGGGGAACACCTCCACGTCCCTCCCGTACGGGGCGCGCACCCGTCCGCCCCCTGCCGCCGGCCGCGCCGACCCGTCGGCGTCGTCGGCGTGGCGGCGGCGGGGGGCCCGGGAACGCGCGAGACGCCGGACGCGGGTTTCCGCGTCCGGCGTCTCGTCCGGGTACGTGGTGTCCGTCCGGCGGCGCGGGGCCGGGCGCGACGGATCGTCCACGCCGCCGGACGGGGTCTGTGGGCCCGCCCTCACGGGCGGGCGGTGGACGGAGGGACCGCGGCGGGCCGCGAAGGGAACGCGGGCCCCTCCCCTCAGGTCGTAGGAGGAGTCCCGTTCCTTTCACCACCGCACTGGCTCGCGGGCCGCCGCGGTCCGTGTCCCGCCCGCTCCGGCGGGGATCGGCCACCCCTCATCCGGGCCGTCCCCGCTGGGGCGGGCAGCGCACCCGGGCCCGACCTCCCCGTCGGGTCCCGTGTGCGAGCTGGTGTCTCCCTCTCCTCGCGGGCCGTGTCACCGGCCGGGCGTGTCGGCGCCCGGCCGGTGACACGGCTCCCGCGAGGCCGTGCTCCGCGTCCCGGGCCCGCGGGGGGTCACCGGGGCCGGGGAGCCGTGGTTCCCGGGCGGCGCCGCCGCTCGGGCGCGACTGAACAGGTGTCAGCGGCGCCGCCGCCCGGAGTCTGTGCGGGCCCGCCTCAGACCTGGGCGCCGGAGAGGCGCTCCACGGCCCGCAGCAGCGCCGAGTGGTCGAGGCCGCCGTCGCCCTGTTCGCGCAGGGAGGCGACCAGTTGGGCCACCACGGCGCCGACCGGCAGCGCGGCGCCCACGGTGCGGGCGGCGTCGGTGACGATGCCCATGTCCTTGTGGTGCAGGTCGATGCGGAAGCCCGGCTTGAAGTCGCGGGCGAGGAAGTTGTCCTTCTTCCGCGTCAGCACGGTCGAGCCGGCCAGGCCGCCGTTGAGCACGTCGAGCGCGGCCTTGAGGTCCACGCCGGACTTCTCCAGGAAGACCACGGCCTCGGCGCACGCCTGGATGTTCACGGCGACGATGAGCTGGTTGGCGGCCTTCACCGTCTGCCCCGAGCCGTGCGGCCCGCAGAGCACGATGGTCTTGCCGAGCGCTTCCAGGAGCGGCTTCGCCGCGTCGAAGTCGGCCTGCTCGCCGCCGACCATGATGGACAGCACGGCCTCGATGGCCCCGGCCTCGCCGCCGGAGACGGGGGCGTCCAGGACGCGGATGCCCTTGGCCTTCGCGGCCTCGGCCAGGTCGACCGAGGTCTGCGGCGTGATCGAGGACATGTCGATCAGCAGGGCGCCGGAGCGGGCGTTCTCCAGGATGCCGTCGGGACCGTAGGCGACGGCCTCGACCTGGGGGGAGGCGGGCACCATCGTGATCACGACGTCCGCGTCCCGTACCGCCTCGGCGATGGAGGCGGCGGCGGTCCCGCCGGCGGCGGCCAGCCGGTCCCGCTTCTCCCGCTCCAGCGTGTAACCGGTGACCGGGTAACCGGCCTTGACCAGGTTCTCGGACATGGGGGAGCCCATGATGCCGAGCCCGATCCAGGCGACCTTGGGGAGGGTGCTCATAGGAAGTGCCTCTCTCACTGCTCTCGAAACCTGTGGTCAGCGGGGTGCGCGGGCGTCGGCGGGCAGCCAGCCGAAGGCTTCCGCGCTCGGGCGGTCGCCCGGCTTGTACTCCAGGCCGACCCAGCCGTCGTATCCGGCCGCGCGCAGCCGGCCGAGCAGCTCCTCCAGCGGGAGCGAGCCGGTGCCGGGGGCGCCGCGGCCGGGGTCGTCGGCGATCTGGACGTGCCCGGTGCGCGCGACGTAGGCGTCGATCACCTTGGGCAGGTCCTCGCCGTTCATGGACAGGTGGTAGAGGTCCATGAGGAACCGGGCGTTGCCGAGTCCCGTCGCCCGGTCGACCTTCTCGACGACGTCCACGGCGGCCGGGGCCGACAGCAGCGGGTAGTGCGGCGACTCGGGCCCGTTGAGCGCCTCGATCAGCAGGACGGCGCCGATCCGGTCGGCGGCCCGCGCGGCCAGCACCAGGTTCTCCAGGGCCAGCGCGTCCTGCTCGGCCGGGTCCACGCCCGCGACGCGGTTGCCGTAGAGGGCGTTGAGGGCCGTGCAGCCCAGGGACCGGGCGAAATCGGCGGCGACGTCGACGTTGGCGCGGAAGCGCTCCGACTCCGCGCCGGGGATCGACAGCGCGCCCCGGTCGGGGCCGGGCAGCCGTCCGGCGTAGAAGTTCAGCCCGGTCAGGCGGACGCCGGCGTCCTCGATCGCGCCGCGCAGGGCGTCCAGTTCCGACCGCTCGGGGACCGGGGCGTCGACCCAGGGCCACCACAGCTCCACGGCGCCGAAACCGGCCGCGGCGGCCGCCGCGGGGCGCTCCAGCAGCGGGAGCTCCGTGAAGAGTATCGACAGGTTGACGGTGAAGCGCTGGTCTGCGGCGGTGCTCCACGCGATACCGGGCATCGGATGCCGCGCCCCCTTCCAGGAGAGTTCCGCGAATTTCATATCGTGGAAAGTCATTTCTGCGTACTGGAAGATTGCCGCCGGGGGGTCAGGCTTGTCAAGGGGGGTGAGCGGGCCGGGGCGGGCGGCGCCGCCCGGCCGCCCCGCGGAGCGCCGCCGCCCGGGGGCGGCGCGGGCCCGCCCGCCCGGCGGCTGACCTGCGGAAGATCGTCCGCAGGGTGCGGTGTCCGGACGCCGCCCCGCTCGTTGAGCCCTGCCGTAGACAAGGCTCCAGGTGGGGAGGTGCCGGTGCGCGCATCCGAAGGGGAACCGCGGCTGGTGTTGAGCGGGGTGGCGAAGTCCTACGGACGCCGACGCGTCCTGAACGGCGTCGACCTGACGGTCCGGGCGGGCTCGCTCGTCGGCGTCGTCGGCGAGAACGGCGCGGGCAAGAGCACGCTGCTGCGGATCATGGTCGGCGAGCTGACACCCGACGGGGGAGAGGTGCGGCGCGGCGGCGAGGTGGGCTACTGCCCCCAGGAGACGGTCCTGAACCCGCTGCTCACCCTCGCCCAGCACCTCGAACTCTTCCGCGTCGCCTACCGGTTGCCCCAGGTCACGCGGGCGCGGGAACTGCTGGCCGAGTTCGGCTGCGCCGACCGCCTCGACCAGCGCGCCGGCACGCTCTCGGGCGGCACGCGGCAGAAGCTCAACCTCGTCCTCGCGCTCATGCACGACCCGCCCCTGCTCGTGCTGGACGAGCCCTACCAGGGCTTCGACTGGGACACGCACCAGCGGTTCTGGCGGCTCGCCCGCGCCCTGCGCGACCGCGGCCAGTCCGTCGTCGTGGTCTCCCACCTGGTGCACGACCTGGGCCACTTCGACGCGGTCCACCACCTCCGGGACGGCGTCCTGCACGAGGGGGTGCGGGCCGCGTGAGCGGGCAGTGGACCGGGTTCACGACCGCGCTGCGGTTCACCCTCGCGGCACACGGCCGCAACCGGCTGGCCCTCGTGCTGGCCGTCACCTTCATCCCCCTGTGGATCCACCTGGTACGGATCTGCGCCTACGACGCCGTGCTCCACTTCCGGGTGCACGCCGCGGGCGGGGAGATCGCCGCCTCCAACAACCACGCCACCCAGGTCAACAGCGCCCTCAACGCGGTGACCGTGATCGTCGGCTTCATGATGTTCATGGAGGCGTTCCAGTCCGGACCGCTCGACCGGCGCCTGGTCCTCGCCGGCTACCCGCGCCGCCACCTCATGGCCGGCAAGGTCCTGGCCCTGGTCGCCATCGCCGCGGTCCTCGCCGTCTACACCGCCGCGCTGCTGCGGCTGTCCTTCCCGCAGGAGCAGTTCTGGCAGCTCGCCCTCGCCGTCCTCACCGCGAACCTGGCCTACGGCGGCATCGGCGTCATGCTCGGTCCGCTGCTCCGGGGCGAGCTGGAGGGCTTCTTCCTCATCATCATGACAAGCCTGGTGGACGCCGCCCTCCAGAACCCGGGCATGAACCCCCTCGCCGACCAGCCCGGCCTGCGGTTCCTGCCCATGTACGCGGCCTCCCAGCTCGCCTACACCTCCGCCTTCACGCCCGAGCGGGCCGCCTCCTACGCGACGGGCGGCCTGGTCTGGTTCGCCCTGTGCACCACGGCCGGCCTGCTCTTCTTCTCCCTGCGCACCCGCGCCTTCCGGCGCCCGGGGGCCCGGGGGCCCGCGCTGCCGGGTCAGCGCGGGGCCGGGCGCCGCACGGAGGAACGGTCACGGCCCGGTGCCGGGGCGTGAGGGGCCTGGGGGTGCCCCGGCCCCGTGCGTGCCGCCCAACGGGGGCTGGGGGTGCCCCGGCCCCGCGTGTGCCGCCCAACGGGCCGTGCCCGGCGCACCGTTGCACTCGGGTGGCCGGGGCGTGTCCTCGGTCGCGGGGCCTCGTTAGCCGACGCGTGAACGAGGTCATCTTCTCCGCGGCCGGCCCGCCGGCGGCGGCTCCGGGCGCGCACGCGGCCCCCAGTGCCCCGGTCCCCGCCCCGGCCACCCCGGACGGCGGCACGGCGGCCCGCCCGGCCGTCCCGGACCCGCCGCCCGCCGGGAGGGACGCGGCGCCGCCCGCCGCGACGGACGTCGCGGGGCGGTTCCGGCGCGCGGCGCTGCGGATCGAGGAGCACCTCGCCCGCCTCTACCCGCCCGCCCCGGCCGGCGCCGAGCGCTGGATGTGCCCGCGGGCCGCGTCCGGCCTCGCCCCCGGCACCGCCGACCTCGTCGCGCGGCGCCTGCACCGGACGCTCGCCGCCCCGGTGCGGCACCTGGTGGACGCGGGCGGCCGGCGCTGGCGGCCCGGACTGATCGCGGAGGCGATCGACCTGCTCGGCGGGGACAGCGAGCACTACGGCCCGCTGTGCGCGGCGATGGAGGTCACCCACACCGGATCGCTCATGGTCGACGACGTGCAGGACGGCTCCCCGCTGCGGCGCGGCATTCCGGCCGTGCACAGCGTCCTCGGCGTGGCGGCGGCGCTCAACGCCGGGACCAACGCCTACTTCGCCCTGGACCGCGCCATCACGCTGACCACGGCGGGCGACCCCGCGCTGGCCGGGCGGCTCAGGGAGGTGTACCTGGCGGCGCTGCGCTCGGCGCACGCCGGGCAGGCGCTCGACATCGAGGGCCACCGCGCCGAGATGCAGCACGCCGTGGCCACCGGCGACGCCGGCCCGGTCCGGGAGCTGGTGCTGCTGACCCACCGGCTGAAGTCGGGGGCGCTGGTGGCCGCGGGCTGCGAGGCCGCCGCCCTGGTCACCGGCGCCGGCCCCGGGGCGCGCGGGGCGCTGGCCGACTTCGGCGAGGCGGTCGGCACCGCCTACCAGATCACCGACGACGTGGCCGACCTGCTCGGCGTCACCCGGGACGGGGCCGCCACCAAGCGGGTCGCCGAGGACGTGCGCAACGGCAAGGTGACCATGCCGCTCGCCCTGGCCGTCCCCCGGCTGCCCGCCCCGCGGCTGCGGGAGCTGTGGCACCTGGTCCGGGACCCCGGCGCCGGCGGCCGGCGGCTGGACGAGGTGCGCGACGTCCTCACCGGATGCGGCGCCACCGACGCCTGCCGGCGCGAGGCCGACGCCCTGCTGGAGCGGTCCTGGCGGGAACTGGAACCCCTCCTGCCGGCCGGTCCCCGTGCCCGGACCCTGCGCGACATGGCCTGGTACACCGTGCACGGCGACCGGGTCGCCTGACCGCGACGCGGGGGTGCAACGGTCACGCCGTCGAGCCCGGAGCGCCGTTTCGCGCATGCTGGTCCGCGGGTAGTCCGCCGGACGGGCCGGGTGCCCGTCAAGCGGGCCTGCCACCGGGAGGAAGCGCATGGGCCAGAGGCGACGTCTCGCGGTCGTCGGCGGCGGCATCATCGGTGCCGCGGTCGTCCGGGAGGTGAACCGGCGGCTGCCGGACGCGGAGGTGGTGCTCTTCGAGAAGGAGCGCGCGCCGGCCGCCCACCAGAGCGGGCACAACTCCGGTGTCGTGCACGCCGGGCTCTACTACGAACCCGGCGGGCTGAAGGCCCGGCTGTGCCGCCGCGGCGTGCGCCTCCTGGCGCAGTACACGGCCGAGCGAGGCATCCCCTATGAGCGCTGCGGCAAGGTCGTCGTCGCCCTCGACGAGACGGAACGCGGGCGCCTGGCGGCGATCCACGAGCGGGCGAGGCGCAACGGCGTCCCCGGCGTCCGCCTCGTCGACGGGGCCGGACTGCGCGAGATCGAACCGGAGGCACGCGGGATCGCGGCCCTGTACTCGCCGGACACCGCGATCGTCGACTACGCCGCGGTCACCCGCGCGCTCGTCGCCGACGCCGAACGCGCCGGGACGCGGGTCCGGCTCGGCGTCGAGGTCGTCGCCGCCGGGGCGGCGCCCGGCGGGGGCGCCACCGTCCGCACCCGGCAGGGCGAGGAGCGCTTCGACCACGTGATCGCCTGCGCGGGACTCCAGTCCGACCGGCTGGCCCGGCGCTCCGGGGCCGGTCCGTCCCCGTCGATCGTGCCCTTCCTCGGGCAGTACCTGCTCCTCGAACCCCGCTTCGGCGCCCTCACCCGCGGACTGGTCTACCCCGTGCCCGATCCGGCGTACCCGTTCCTCGGCGTCCACCTCACCAAGCGGGTGGACGGCGCGATGACCGTCGGCCCGAACGCCTTCCTGTCCTTCTCCCGGGAGGTCTACCGGGGGCTCGGCGTCGACGTCCGCGACACGCTGGCGGTGGCCGCCGACCCCGGCTTCTGGCGCTTCGCCGCGGGCAACCTCGCCGGGGCCCGGCGCGAACTGCGCGGCGTGCTCTCCACGGGGCGCTTCCTGCGGGAGGCGGCGCGTTACGTCCCCGCCGTCGAGGGGGCCGCCTTCACCCGCCTGCCACGCGGCATCCGCGCCCAGGCCCTCGGGCGCGACGGACGTCTCGTCGACGACTTCGTCGTCCAGCACACCGGGCCGGTCACGCACCTGCGCAACGCCCCGTCGCCCGGGGCGACCTCGTCCCTGGCGATCGCCGAGCACATCGTCGGGCACGTGATCGAGCGGCACGGCCTCGCCTCCCGGGGCCGGTGAGCCGCGCGCGGCGCCCCCGACCGCCGGCATCGGGGCGGAAACTCCCTTCCGCGTACCGGATTCGAGACCCCGGGGGAGTCCGTTAAGGTCGTGCCCCAGCGGCCGGGGAACGCCCCGGGCGCGCCCGCTCGGCCACCCGGCCGGGGAGCAGTGCAGGCCGGTCCAGTGATGGGGGCGCAGTGCGTTTGAGAGTGGAGTTCACGACCGAACCCTTCGACCTCGACGAGGCGCCCGCGCACGCGGTGGTCGCCCGCGAGGTCGTGGAGACCGCCGGACTGGACGCCGTCGACGTCGGCCCCTTCGGCAACACCGCCGAGGGCGAGGCCGACGCGGTCCTCACCGCCGTGGACGCGATGCTCCGCCGCTCCCTGGGGGCCGGCGCCACCCGCATCTCGCTCCAGGTCAACGTGGCCGAGGAGGACGGACGGTGACCGGCCCCGGGGAGGAGTCCTTCATCGCCGCCGTGAAGCCCCTGGTGGACGCGATGGGCGGCGAGATGCTCCCGCCGGACGAGGCCGGCCGCGACGACGTCGTGCTCTCCTGGCAGGGCGCCGACGTCGTCGCCGTGCGGCTGCCGCAACTCGCCGACTCCCTGGACCACATCCTGGCCGCGATGGAGCGCCGCAAGGGCAGACCCCTCGCCGAACTGGACCGCAAGGCCAAACAGGAGGTCGTACGGAGCCTGGAGGCGCGCGGCGCCTTCTCGGTGCGGCACGGCGTCGAGACCGTCGCGAGCGCCCTCGGCGTCAGCCGCTTCACCGTCTACAACTACCTCAACCGCGAAAAGGGCAACTGACCAGCGAGAACGCGGAGATGACGGCGCCGCCGCCCGGACCCGGGGCGGCGGCGCCGCTGTTTCCGAGTTTTCAACAAACTGTTGACGGGTCGGGTCGGAGGGCGTTAGCTATCGGCACGCCCGTTCAGCACCCCGCCACGGAGGATTC
This sequence comes from Streptomyces sp. SCSIO 75703, assembly GCF_036607905.1. Taxonomy (NCBI): domain Bacteria; kingdom Bacillati; phylum Actinomycetota; class Actinomycetes; order Kitasatosporales; family Streptomycetaceae; genus Streptomyces; species Streptomyces sediminicola. Next base: position 1,112,487 of record NZ_CP144555.1, on the reverse strand, counting down.
CCGTGACGTCCTTTTCCCTGCCACCGGGCCTGGCCCGGTTCAACGCCCTCGACGAGTCCGCGGCGGAAGCCGAACTCCGCGAGGCATGCGCCTGCACCGCCTGGGTCCGGCGACTGCTCGACGCCCGGCCCTGCACCACCCCGGAAGACCTGTACACCGCCAGCGACGCCGCCACGGCCGACCTGACGAGGGACGACCTCGCCGAGGCGATGGCCGCCCACCCGCCGATCGGCCGCCCCGCCCCGGGCGACCCGGTCTCCGCCCGGGAGCAGTCGGGCATGACGGGGGCCTCCGCCGCGCTCAAGGCGGAGATGCTCGAACTGAACCTGGCCTACCAGGAGAAGTTCGGCCACGTGTTCCTGATCTGCGCCACCGGGCGGACCGGTGAGCAGATGCGGGACGCCGCCCGGGAACGGATCGGCAACACGCCGGACCGGGAACGGGACGTCGTCCGCGCCGAACTCGGCAGGATCAACCGCGTCCGGCTGGCCCGGCTCCTGGGCACCGCCTGACCCGGCCCGGCCCGCCCCCGCCCACCCGCCCGATCCACCGTCGTACGAGGGAACCGCACCGCATGAGCACCGAGACCACCGCCTCCGTGTCCACGCACGTCCTGGACACCAGCACCGGAAGCCCCGCCCGCGGCGTCGCCGTCCGCCTCAGCGCCCGGACCGGCCGGAACGCGCCCTGGCAGGACCTCGGCGGTTCCGCGACCGACGCGGACGGGCGCTGCAAGGACCTCCCGGCACCGCCGGAGGGCACCACCCACGTACGGCTCGGCTTCGCCGTGGAGCCGTACTTCGTCGAGAAGAAGCGAGCCGATCCACAGCAGGACGCCCCCGCGCATCGGGACAGCGGTGCCGACGACGTGTTCTTCCCGGAGGTGGACGTCGCCTTCGCCGTCCGCCCCGGCGAGCACTACCACGTACCGCTGCTGCTCAACCCGTTCGGCTACTCCGTATACCGAGGGAGCTAGCTACATGACCGTCCAGTCCCGCTCGTCCAGCCCTGTCGTCCTGGGCCAGAACCAGTACGGCAAGGCCGAGAACCGAGTCGTCAGGATCACGCGGAACGGCGCCACCCACCACATCCGGGACCTCAACGTCTCCATCGCCCTCTCCGGGGACATGGAGGACGTCCACCGCTCCGGCTCCAACGCCCACGTCCTGCCGACCGACACCACCAAGAACACGGTGTTCGCCTTCGCCAAGGAACACGGCGTCGCCTCTCCCGAGCAGTTCGCCATCCACCTCGCCCGGCACTTCGTCACCTGGCAGGACGCCATCCACCGGGCCCGCGTCCGCGTCGAGGAGTACGCCTGGGAGCGCATCGGCGCCGGCGGCGACGAGGCCGGCGGCCACTCCTTCGCCCGCCGCGGCCAGGAGGTCCGCCTCGCCCAGGTCACCTACGACGGCGACCGCTGGGAAGTCGTCTCCGGCCTCAAGGACCTCACGGTGATGAACTCCACCGACTCCGAGTTCTGGGGGTACGTCAAGGACGACTACACCACCCTCAAGGAGGCGTACGACCGCATCCTCGCCACCTCCGTGCACGGCCGCTGGCGGTTCAACTGGACCGGCGACGACCAGGAGGCGCCCGACTGGGACGCGTCCTACGCCGCGGCCCGCACCCACCTGCTCCAGGCGTTCGCGGAGACCTACTCGCTCTCCCTGCAGCAGACGCTGTTCCAGATGGGCACCCGGATCATCGACCACCGCGCGGAGATCGACGAGGTCCGCTTCTCCCTCCCCAACAGCCACCACTTCCTGGTGGACCTGGAGCCCTTCGGCCTCAAGAACGACAACGAGGTCTACTTCGCCGCCGACCGGCCCTACGGCCTGATCGAGGGCACCGTGCTCCGTGAGGGCTGCGAGGCCCGCATCCCGTCCGACCTCACCAACCTCTGACCCCGGCCGGCCCCGGCCGACGACCCGGCCGCGCGTCCCCGGCCCGCCAGCCCTCCCGGCACCGGGGGCGCGCGCCCCACCGCCCGTCCTCCCCGCCCGCACCCCTTCGCCCTGTCCCCTTCGGCACCCGGAGTCGCAGCACGGTTCCGGCACTCAACTCCACCAGGGTCCTGCCGTGCCCTCCCCGTGGACCCACACACCACGGGCCCCCACCGAAAGACAAGGAAGCGCCATGGCCCCATCGGCAGCCGAGCGCACCGTCATCGAGAACGGCGCCGTCGCGACCGTCGACGCGGACGACACCGAGTACGCCTCGGGCCACGTCGTCGTCGCGGGCAACAGGATCGAGTCCGTCGGACCCGGACCGGCCCCCGCGGACCTGGAGAACGTGGTGGAGCGGATCGACGCCACCGGTCACCTGGTCACCCCGGGCCTCGTCAACACCCACCACCACTTCTACCAGTGGCTCACCCGCGGCCTCGCCACCGACCACCACCTCTTCGACTGGCTGGTCGCGCTCTACCCCACCTGGGCGCGGATCGACGAGCCCATGGTCCATGCCGCCGCCCAGGGCTCCCTGGCCATGATGGCCCGCGGCGGCGTCACCACCGCCATGGACCACCACTACGTCTTCCCGCGCGGCGCCGGCGACCTGTCCGGCGCCCTGGTCCGCGCCGCCCGCGAGACCGGCGTCCGCTTCACCCTCGCCCGCGGCTCCATGGACCTCGGCGCCTCCGACGGCGGGCTGCCGCCGGACTTCGCCGTGGAGAGCCTGGACGGCGCGCTCGCCGCCACCGAGGACACCGTCCGCGCCCACCACGACCCGTCCCCGGACGCCATGGTCCAGGTCGCCGTCGCCCCCTGCTCGCCCTTCTCCGTCTCCACCGACCTGCTGCGCCACTCCGCCGAACTGGCCCGCCGGCTCGGCGTCCGCCTGCACACCCACGGCTCGGAGACCGTCGAGGAGGACGCCTTCTGCCGGGAGCGGTTCGGCATGGGGCCCACCGACTACCTCGCCTCCACCGGCTGGCTCGGGGAGGACGTGTGGATGGCCCACTGCGTCCACATGAGCGACGCCGACATCGCCGCCTTCGCCCGCACCGGCACCGGCGTCGCCCACTGCCCCTCCTCCAACGCCCGCCTCGCCGCCGGCATCGCCCGCGTCCCCGACCTCCTCGCGGCCGGCGTCCCGGTCGGCCTCGGCGTCGACGGCACCGCCTCCAACGAGTCCGGCGAACTCCACACCGAACTGCGCAACGCCCTGCTCATCAACCGGCTCGGCGCCCACCGCGAGGGCGCTCTCACCGCCCGCCGCGCCCTGCGCCTCGGCACCCACGGCGGGGCACGGGTCCTCGGCCGGGCCGCCGACACCGGCTCCCTCGAACCCGGCAAGCTGGCCGACCTCGTGGTGTGGCGGATGGACACCCTCGCCCACGCCTCGATCGCCGACCCGGTGGCCGCGCTCGTCCTCGGCGCCGCCGCGCCGGTCACCGCCTCCTTCGTCGACGGACGGCGCATCGTGGCCGACGGACGCCTCCTGACCGTGGACGAGGACGCCGTCGCCCGTACCACCCGCGACCAGGCGCGGCGCCTGGCACGCGTCGCGGCGGGGGACTGACGGGAACCCGCACCCGCGCGGCCGACGCCGCGCGACCGCACCCGCGGACTCCGGCCGGGAGGGACGGCTCCCGGCCGGCAGCCCTGGACCCGAGCGGGGTCCTCGGCGGCCGTCTCCGGAGGCGTGCGCCCGCACGCGCTCCGGAGCCGGTCCCCGTTCCGCCGGAACGGGCCGTCCCGGGCCCTCCCCGCGCCCCGGCACCCGCCGGAAGCGGGAGGCACTCCCTCATGCCCACCGCACCACCTCCCTGACACCCACGTCGACGACGACGTGTAACCGACCGGAGGGACGCCGCCGTGGCCGACCACCCTGTTGACGAAAAACTCCCCGCCCTGAAAATGGCGACGACCGGCCTCCAGCACGTGGCCGCCATGTACGCCGGAGTCGTCGCACCGCCCCTCATCGTGGGCGCCGCGATCGGACTGTCCGCCGGCGAACTGACCTTCCTCACCGGCGCCTGCCTGTTCACCGCGGGCCTCGCCACCTTCCTGCAGACCCTCGGCATCTGGAAGATCGGTGCCCGCCTGCCCTTCGTCAACGGCGTCACCTTCGCCGGGGTCGCCCCCATGACGGCGATCGTCGCCGCCACCGACGACCCGTCCGACGCGCTGCCGGTCATCTTCGGCGCGGTCATCGTGGCCGGGCTCCTCGGCTTCCTCGCCGCGCCGGTCTTCTGCAAGGCGATCCGCTTCTTCCCGCCCGTCGTCACCGGCACGGTGATCACCCTCATCGGGATATCCCTCCTGCCCGTCGCCTTCGGCTGGGCCCAGGGGGCCAGCGCCACCGCCGCCGACTACGGCTCGGCCACCAACCTCGGCCTCGCCGGGATCACCCTGCTCATCGTCCTGCTGCTGCGCCGCTTCACCCGCGGCTTCGTCAAGCAGATCGCCGTGCTGCTCGGCCTGGTCGCGGGCACGGTGATCGCCATCCCGTTCGGCGCGACCGACTTCGCCCCGGTCGCCGACGCCGCCCTCGTCGGCTTCCCGACGCCGTTCCACTTCGGCGCCCCGCAGTTCCAGATCGCCGCCGTCGTCTCGATGTGCGTGGTGATGATCGTCTCGATGACCGAGTCCACCGCCGACATGCTGGCGCTGGGCGAGATCGTCGACCGGCCGGCCGACGAGAAGACCATCGCCGCCGGGCTGCGCGCCGACACCCTCGGGTCCGCGCTCAGCCCCGTCTTCAACGGCTTCATGTGCAGCGCCTTCGCCCAGAACATCGGCCTGGTCGCCATGACCCGCATCCGCAGCCGCTTCGTGGTCGCGGCGGGCGGCGGCTTCCTGGTGCTGATGGGCCTGTGTCCCGTCGCGGCCTCGCTCATCGCCGTCGTCCCGCGCCCGGTGCTGGGCGGCGCCGGGGTCGTCCTCTTCGGCTCCGTGGCGGCCAGCGGCATCCAGACCCTGGTCCGGGCCGGCCTGGACAAGGACAACAACGTCCTGGTCGTGGCGGTCTCCCTCGCGGTGGGCATCGTGCCCATCGCGGCGCCGGAGTTCTACCACGCGTTCCCGGAGAACGCGAAGATCATCCTGGATTCGGGCATCTCGACCGGGTGCCTGGCCGCCGTCCTGCTCAACCTGGTCTTCAACCACATCGGCCGGGGCCGGGAGGCGCAGGACGTGACCCATCCGATGGAGGCGGCGGAGGACATCGCCGGACCGGGACGGGCCGCCGCGACCCGGTAGCCGGCCCGGCACCGCGCCGTCCGCCCCGTGGCCGGGCCGTCGCCCCACGGCCCGGCCACGGGGCGCCGGCGTCCCCTCGGACCGCCCACTCCCGCGACCTCGGCGACGACGCCGTCCGCCGTCCGCCGTCCGGATCACCGGTCCCGAGGGATGGGGGCGCAGGGGGACAAGGCTCGGTCGCGGCCTCCCCGGGACGGTCGGCGAACGGCGCGCGCACGATCCCGGCTCACGCCCTCGCCCGCTACGCCCGCCGGGGCGACGCCAGCAGGTACCGCGCCCTGGTGCGCGGCTCGGTGTGCTCCCCGGCCTGCCAGCCGGCCTCCGCCAGCGTGGCCGCGCAGGCCGCGAGCGCCGCCGGGTCCTCCTCGTACACCGCGACGGCCTCCGGCTGCGGCGTCGCCCGCACCCGGTACCCGGGCCCGCCGCCGGGGCGCGCCGGGGTGTGCCCGGCCGCCTCCAGCGCGAGCGCCGCGGCCCGTACGAGGTGGGTCCGCTCCCAGTCGCAGGGCCGGTCCGTGGCGCCGTCGGCCCGGGTCATCCGGCGCAGTTCCCGCAGCCCCTGCCAGGCGCCGCGCACCTCGCGCAGCCGGGCCGCCGCCGCGTCCCCGGACAGCGGCTCCTCGCCGCCCACCCGCGCCGCGAACACCCCGCCCGCCGCCCCGTCCTCCGCCGGTACGGGCGCCGGGGTCTCGGGGGCGTCGGCGGCCTCGCGCAGACGGTGCCCGGCCGGGGTGAGGAAGTGGTCGTGCGGCGGCCGGGGATGGCGGAAGACCAGGCCGCGCCTGAGCAGCGCGGCGAGCTGGGCGGGCGTCCCGCGCACCCGTCCGGTGACCGGGTCGGCGGCGTCGACGATCCGCCGCTGCGCGGCGCTCGGCGGCCCTGCCATGGCGTCCTCCCTCCCTCGCCGGGCCCGTCGAGGGCCCTGTCCGAAGGCTACGACGGGGGTCGGACGTTCCAGGCGGCGATCACGGGCCGCCCGTGCTCCGTGCCCAGCCGGCACAGGGTCCCCGTGGCGAGCTGGAACATGGCCCCGGCCGACGGGCCGAGCCCCAGGTGACGCGCGGTCAGCACGCGCAGGAAGTGCCCGTGCGAGACGAGGACGACACAGCCCTCGGTGTCGGCGAACGGGGCCTCCACCCGGGCCAGCACCCGGTCCGCCCGCTCGCCGACCTGCTCCGGGCTCTCCCCGGGGTGCCCCGGCGGGCCCGGCACGACCCCGTCGGTGAACAGGAACCAGTCCGGCCGGCTCCGGTGGATCTCGACGGTGGTGACGCCCTCGTAGCCGCCGTAGTCCCACTCGTGCAGGTCCGCGTCGACCTCCGCCTCGTCCAGACCGATCAGCTCGGCGGTCTCCCGGGTGCGCTGGAACGGACTGACGAACGCGGCGCCGATACGGTGCGAGCGGATGAGGGGCATGAGGGAGCGGGCCTGGTCCCGGCCGTGTCCCGTGAGGGGGACGTCGCTGAGTCCGGTGTGCCGTCCGCCGCGTGACCAGGCGGTCTCGCCGTGCCGGACGAGGAAGAGATCACCCATGGCGTCAGGCTACGAGCCCGGGGCCCCGCGCCGGGTCGGGCGCGGGGCCGTACGGGTCAGTGTCCGGCGGCGTAGGACACGAAGGTGGCCCACTGGGGACCGTCCAGCCCGCCGTTGTCCTCGCACCCGAGGGGAAGCACCTGGACGGCCACGTTGCGCCACTGCCCGACCTCCAGGAGCCGTTCGAGCTGTCTGCGCGACACCATCCCGCCCCCGATGCGCCGCCGCAGCGTCGCCTCGTCGTGGACGAAACCGAAGGCGGGTGTCATCCGGTCGCGGTCGAGGATCGACTGACGTGCCAGGCGAGCCTCGACGCGCCTCTCCAGCTCCTCCTCGGAGAATGCCGGACGGGGAGGCCCACCGTACGGCGGCCCTGCCTGCCGCCCCCGGGGGCCTCGGACGTCCCGGGGGCGTCGCGGACACCGGCCGCCGGCTGAGGGACCGCCGCGGAGTGACGGGTGCGCCAAGACCGTGTGGTGCGAGACGGTCCTCGCCTGACCGGCGGTACGGGCCGGCCGGGCGGGGTCGCCTACTGCCGGTAGCCGCTCAGGAAGCGGCCGATGCGGCCGATGGCGGCCTCCAGGTCCTGGGCGTGCGGGAGCGTGAGGATGCGGAAGTGGTCGGGGGAGGGCCAGTTGAAGCCGGTGCCCTGGACGACCTGGATCTTCTCCCGCAGCAGCAGGTCCAGGACGAACTTCTCGTCGTCGTGGATCGGGTGCACCTTCGGGTCGATGCGCGGGAACGCGTAGAGCGCGCCCTTCGGCTTCACGCAGGAGACGCCCGGGATCTCGTTCAGCTTCTCCCAGGCCACGTCCCGCTGTTCGCGCAGCCGGCCGCCGGGCGCGGTCAGGTCCCGGATGGACTGGCGCCCGCCCAGCGCGGCCTGGATCGCGTACTGGGCGGGCGCGTTGGCGCACAGGCGCATGGAGGCCAGCATGGTCAGCCCCTCCAGGTAGTCCCGCGCGTGCTGCCGGGGGCCGGTGACGACCAGCCAGCCGGAGCGGAAGCCGGCCACCCGGTAGGTCTTGGAGAGGCCGCAGAAGGTGAGGACCACCAGGTCCGGGGCGAGGGCGGCGGCCGAGTGGTGCACGGCGTCGTCGTAGAGGATCTGGTCGTAGATCTCGTCGGCGAAGACCATCAGGCCGTGGCGGCGGGCCAGGTCGAGGATGCCCTCGACGATCTCCTTCGGATAGACCGCGCCCGTCGGGTTGTTGGGGTTGATCAGGACGACCGCCTTGGTGCGGTCGGTGACCTTGGCCTCCATGTCGGCGAGGTCCGGGTACCAGTCCGACCCCTCGTCGCACAGGTAGTGGACCGCCGTGCCGCCGGCCAGCGTGGTGACCGCCGTCCACAGCGGGAAGTCGGGTGCGGGGATGAGGACTTCGTCGCCGTCCTCCAGCAGCGCCTGCACGGCCATGGAGACCAGTTCGGAGACGCCGTTGCCGAGGTACACGTCGTCGACGTCCACCTCCAGGCCGAGGGCCTGGTACCGCTGGGCGACGGCGCGGCGGGCGGAGAGGATGCCCCGCGAGTCCGTGTAGCCGTGCGCCTGCGGCAGCATCCGGATCATGTCCTGGAGGATCTCCTCCGGTGCCTCGAAGCCGAACACCGCCGGATTGCCCGTGTTGAGGCGCAGCACGCTGTGGCCGGCCTCCTCCAGGGCGTTGGCGTGCTCGATCACCGGGCCGCGGATCTCGTAGCAGACCTCGCTGAGCTTGTTCGACTGCCGGAACTCCATGCGCGGCTTCCCCTCCGGTATCCGTTGATGCTTGGTTTTACCAAGTGGGCGCTTGGAAAGTCCAACAACATGTCTAGACTGCGTCGCATGTCACCTCGCCGACGCTACGACCAGTACTGTTCCGCCGCCCGCGCGCTCGACGCCGTCGGCGACCGCTGGACCCTGCTGATCGTCCGGGAACTGCTCGCCGGACCGCGGCGCTACACCGACCTGCACGCCGACCTGCCGGGCGTCAGTACGGACGTCCTCGCCTCCCGCCTCAAGGACATGGAGCGCGAGGGCCTGGCGACCCGCCGCCGGCTCGCCCCGCCCGCCGCGGCCACCGTCTACGAACTCACCGGACGCGGCCGGGCCCTGCTGCCCGTGCTGGACGCGCTGGGCGCCTGGGGCGCGGACGAACTGGGGGAGCGGCGGCCCACCGACGCGGTGCGCGCCCACTGGTTCGCGCTGCCCCTGCTGCGCGCCCTCAGGGTGGCCGGAGCCGACCGGGGCCTCGTCGAAGTCCGGCTGGCGGAGGGCGACTTCCACCTGTACGCCGATGCCGTGGAGGGCCCGCTGTACGGGGACGGGCCGGCCCCCGGGGAGCCCGGCGCGCGGCTGGTGCTGGACGCCGGGGTGTGCGCGGAGGTCTGCCGAGGGGAACTGTCCCTGCGCGAGGCCGTGCGCGCGGGGCGGGCCGGGCTCAGCGGGGAGGGACCGGCGGCGAAGGCGCTGCGCGAGGGGTGAGGACGGCGGGAGGCCCCGCCGGTGTCCGGCGGGGCCTCCCCCTGGTGATGCCGTGCCGTCTTTCCTGCCGGGCGTGTCAGACGCCCGGCGGGACCCGTGAGGGCCGCCCGGAGCCCCGGGTGAGCACGTAGCCGCCGATGCCCGCGAGCGCGGCCAGCGCCGCGCCGACGCCGGTCCACACCCACCGGTCGGACCACCAGCCGGTGGCCCAGCCGTCCTCGGGCTCGATCGCGGACAGCAGGGCGTTCTTGCGCTTGCCCTCGCCGTCGGCGGCGTTCTCGGCGGTCTCCTCGGCGGCCTTCCTCGCGGCCTCCATGGCGATGCCCGGCACCAGCGGCTCGGAGAGCCGGCCGTCCACCGCCGCGGCACCGCCCATGTCCTTGGAGTCGACGCGGACCTCCGCGCCGATCCGCGAACCCAGGTCGCCGGCCGGCAGGTTGGCCACCGTCAGCCGCAGGTAGTACGTGCCCGGCAGCGGGTCGTTGGCCCACGGCTCGGCCCAGGCACGGACCGTGCGCAGCACGCAGGCCAGTTCCACGCTCGGGGAGTTGGCCGGGGCGGTGCGGATCTGCGCGCCGTACTGGCACGCCTGGTGGCGGCGGAGCCCGTCGTACACGTCGATCCGCCAGGTCTGCGCGGCGTGCGACTCCGGCAGGGTGACCGTGGCCTTCACGGTGGCGCGCTGGCCGACGTCGGCCGGGAAGGACCAGTACAGGTAGTCGCCGGCGGAGCCGTTGGCGGTGGCCCGCTGCCCCTGCTCGATCTCCGTCGCGGTGCGGAAGGACGTGCCGGCCAGGGTCGGCCCGGCACCGTCCTCGGACGGGCTCGCGGAGGGCGAGGAGTCGGCCGCGGCGGGGGACACCGAGAGGCCGAGCACCAGGAGGGCGGCGCTCACCGTTCGTATGAGACGCATCAGTTGGTCCTCCAGATCGCGAACCGCCAGCGCGAGAGCCAGCCCCACAGCAGACCGGCGAGGAAGCCGGCGACGACCAGGACGCCCAGCAGCCACCAGCCGCGGCCGAGGCCGAAGGAGGCGACGTCGTCGGCCTGGCTCGGGCCGTCGACCACGTCGACGGTCAGCTCCAGCGGCAGTCCGGGCGTGGTCTGCACACCGGAGGCGGCGGAGAAGGAGTGGGTGACCTGGAGGCACACGGTCTCCGCGGGCGCCTCTTCCTCGTCGCTCGGGGGCTTCGGGTAGCGCAGGCCCGTGGAGAGCACGTCGGTACGGCCGTTCTCGGCGGCCTCACCGCGCACGATCTCCCGGCCGTGCACCGTGACGGCGCGCAGCAGCACCCCGTAGGACGGGGTCACGGCCCGGTCGGCGCCCACGCTCAGCGAGGCGCGCAGTTCCTGGCCCGGCTTGACGTCCACCCGGTACCAGCGCTGCTTCCCGAACTCCTCGCGGTCGGTGTACAGACCGGAGGTGAGGGTCGGCGCCTTGGCGCAGGAGGCGGCCCCCTCGGTGGCCACCGGCGTCACCACGGGATCGGCCGCCCGGTCCACCAACTGGTTCACCCGGTCGGTGAGTTCGTCGGTGTGCTCGACCGAGGCGTAGGTGCCGCCGGTCGCCTCCGCGATGCAGCTCAACTGGCGGCGCAGCTTGGTGTTCGGGACCAGCCCGAGGGTGTCGATGGTCAGCCCGATGCCGCGGGCGGCGATCTCGCGGGCCACCTCGCACGGGTCGAGCGGGGCGCAGGTGTCCTCGCCGTCGCTGATCAGTACGATCCGCTTCGAGCCGTCGCCCTCGGCGAGGTCGTCGGCCGCCTCGAGCAGCGCGGGGCCGATCGGGGTCCAGCCGGTGGGCGACAGGGTCGCCACCGCCGCCTTCGCCTCGGTGCGGTTCAGCGGGCCGACCGGGTAGAGCTGCGCGGTGTCCTTGCAGCCGGTCTGCCGGTCGTCGCCCGGGTAGTCGGCGCCCAGCGTGCGGATGCCGAGCTGGACCTCCTCGGGCGTCGCGTCGAGCACCTCGTTGAACGCCTGCTTGGCGGCGGCCATCCGCGTGCCGCCGTCCATGTCCCGCGTCCGCATCGAACCGCTGACGTCCAGCACGAGGTTGACCTTCGGCGCGTCCTCGCCGGTGGGTTCACCGGCGGACGCGCCGGCCGGAAAGGCCACTCCGGCGGTCAGCGCGGCGAGCAGGGCGCACACGCCCGCCGCCAACCGTTGTCTTGTGATCATCGGCGGATCCTATTGATCAAAGGTGCCGGGTTCCAAAACGGCGGGTGACCGTCGCCCGGACGGGCGGACCTCCCCGCCGTCTCCTGACACCCTTTTCGCAGTCGTCTCCAACCCGCCTGCGGGGCAACGGGAATGTTCCCCGTGCCCGACGCACGATCAGCCCGCGGCCCCCGGGACCGGGCGGCCCGTCACCGGGTTGGGCAGCTCGGTCCACAGGTCCCCGGCACGGCCCGGGGAGAGGCGCATCAGGGTCAGCGCCTTCACCGGCAGCGGCTCCCGCGCGAGCGCCCGCGCGTCGTCCGTGCGGGGCGCGTCGCGCAGCGCGGGCTCCAGCGCGGCCCGCAGTGCCTCGCCCGAGCCGAACGCACCGGCCAGCGCGCCGCCCACCAGGGAGCCGAACAGCTTGCGGCGCAACGCCACCGGGTCGTCCGTGAGCATCCGCGCCGGCAGCGCGGGCGCCGACAGCCCGTGCCGGGCGAGCCGCGCGGGGCTGACCCGGATGTCGGCCAGGTCCCGGTAGACCAGGCGCAGCGGCTCGCCGGACGCGGAGAGCACCACCAGCAGGTTCTGGCCGTGCGCCTCCAGGGCCACCCCCAGCTCCAGCAGCCGCAGCGCCACGGTCAGCGCCAGCCGGGCGAACCGGGGCGCCCACCCCGGTGCCGCGGGCAGTCCCGTGGTGGCCAGCGCCGCCACCGGCACCACGTGCTCGCCGGGCGCCGCGTACTCCCGGGGCGATGCGCGCAGGACGGCCGCCAGGTCGGGGGAGTCCGCCGTCGCCGCGCCCAGCGTCCGCGTGACGCGCAGCAGCCCGTCCGTGTGCGCCGCGAGCCGCTGACCGAACACGGACACGGCGGCCGACGAGGTGACCGAGGTGACCGAGATGTCCCGCACCGAGGAGGTCAGCCGGGCGCTCAGCGCGGTCTTGACGTGCGGCCCGCCCGGCACGGCCAGCGTCCGCAGCGACATCAGCGGACGCGCGGCCAGGTTCCCGTCCGGGCCCTCCCCGGCCCACCGGTCGTGGGGGTCCTTGCCGGGCCGCCGCCTGAGCACGTGCGCGGCCTGCCACGGGTGCACCGGCAGCAGCAGCCGCCCGCCGTCCCGCAGCCCCTCGGGCCAGTCCCCGCTCACCAGGCACCGGCCCGCCTCCACCGGGAGCAGCGCCAGCTCCACCACCGGCGCGTGCTCGGGACCGTAGGCGAGCTGTTCGGCCACCGAGAATCCGGGCCGGGCCCGGCAGCCCGGATGGAACGGATGCCCGTCCACCACCCGCTGCTCCCACCCCCAGTCGGTCGCCGGCCACTCGTCCGGGTGAATTTCCGGTGCCCCCGCCCGCGCCAGCGCCAACGAGGCGGCGCTGTGGTCCAGTTCGGCGGCGAAGGCGGCCGAACGCGGTACGGCGAGGTCCGTCATCAGGCGCGCCGGATCGTCGTAGGCCACCTCGTCGAGGCGGACGACGGGGGCGTACGCCCCCGTGCGGTACGGGTCCGCCGCCGGGCCGCTCAGCACCCGGCCGTCCCGCAGGCGCAGCACCAGCGCGTCCCCGGCCGCCCGCCGCCCGGCGATCCACGGCAGCGGCTCGTGGGCGAGCGCCCGCCACAGGCGCGACAGCACCGCCGCGCGGGCCCCGGCCAGCCCGGCCAGGAAGGCCGGTACCAACTCCGGGCGTACGCCGGCCAGTTCTTCGGCGATCTCGGCCTCGGCGGTGGGCGGACGGCGCACGGGCGGGCTCCTCGGGGTACGGGACGGACGTCACGGCGGCCGGACGACGCCAGACATACTGATCGTCTCCGCCACTGGATTGACCGTAGGGAACGAGTGGAACGCGTGGATCTCCTGCCCCCGCCCACCGGCGCCGACCCCGCCGCCCGTGACGACATCGCGGCGCGGGCCGACGCCTACGCGGCGGCCCCGCTGCTGAACTGCCTGCTGCGCGAGGTCGCCCAGCCCCTGCCGGGCCCCGCCGAACGCCCCGTCTACCGGCTCCCGGACGGCCGGCTGCTGCGCGTGCGCGCCGGCCGCCGCCCCGCCGAACCGGAGGTGTACGCGGACGCCGCCTGGCAACCCCTCGGCCACGACGCCCTCGTGAGACTGGTCACGGAGGAACTCCACCGCCACACCGGCCTGTCCAACCGCGAACTGCCCGTCGAGATGGCCGACAGCCGCGACGCCGTGGACGCCCTGCTGCGGGCCCGGCAGCGGGCCCTGCCGCCCGACGACCCCTACCTGCGCTCCGAGCAGTCCCTGCTCACCGGCCACACCCACCACCCCGCCCCCAAGGCGCGCGGCGGCGGCCCGCACACCGGCTGGCTGCCCTACGCGCCCGAGGCGCACGCCCGGTTCCCGCTGGTGCTGCTCGGGGTGCGCGAGGACACCGTCGTCGAGGAGGGCGACACCCGCGCCCTGGACGCGCTCGCCGAGGCCCCGCCCGGCTACCGGACGCTGCCCGCCCACCCCTGGCAACTCGACCTGACGCGGGCCGCGCTGGAGGCGGCCTTCGCCGACGGCCGCCTCGTCCGGCTCGGCACGACCTCCTTCCCGGCCTGGCCGACGGCGGCGATCCGCACCGTGTACGCGCCCGAACGGGACCTCTTCCTCAAGTTCAGCCTGGACGTGCGCATCACCAACGACGTCCGCCGCCTGTGGCGCGACGACCTGCTGCGGCTGCGGCGCACCGACACAGCGGTCGCCGAGGCGTTCGCCGCGATCGGCCCGCCCGCCGCCTGGCTCGACGACCGCGGCTACCGCACCGCCGACTTCGCCTTCGAGGAACTGGCCGTCGTGGTCCGCGACGGACTGCGCGGCCGGCTGCTGCCCGGCACCACGGCGCTGATCGCCGCCTCCCTGGTGGAGGCCGACAGTCCCCTGGAGCGCGCCGCCGACCCGGCCGCCTGGTGGACCGCGTACCTGGCCGCCGTCGTCCCGCCGGTCCTCACCGCCTTCGCCGACGACGGCGTGGTGCTGGAGGCGCACCTCCAGAACACCCTGGTCGCCGTGGACGCGGACGGCACCCCCGTCCAGGCGCTGTTCCGGGACGCCGAGGGCGTGAAGCTGCTCCCGGAGACACCCCGCGCGGCCGGCTGGGAGCGGCTGGTGTACTGCCTGGTGGTCAACCACCTGCACGAGATCGCCGGGGTCCTCGCCGAACACCACGGCCTCGACCCGTGGCCCGCCGTCCGCCGTGAACTGGCCCGCCACGACCTCCCCGAGATCCCGACCCTGCTGGCCTCGCCCACCCTGCCCGGCAAGACCAACCTGCTCCTGCGCTGGACCGGGGCCGACGGCGCCGCCGCCCGCTACCGCCCCCTGCCCAATCCGCTCTGCCGCGCGTGAACCCGCGCGTGCCGCTCAGCCGTCGGTGGGCGGGCGGAACTCGGGCTGGTCGAGGACGCGCAGCCAGCTCCCGTCGGCCTGCCGGCGCACGACCTGCGCGCGGGCACCCGAGCCGTCCTTGGGCGGGGTCGAGGTCAGGGCGAGGTCGCCGCTGACCAGCGTGGGCAACGGCGCCTCGGGCTCGAAGCGCGGGGCGCCGGCCAGCACCTCCTCCCAGAGCCGGCGGATGGCGTCGCGGCCCCTGGTGACACTGCCGGGCGGGTAGGCCATCACCGCGTCCTCCTCGTAGAGCGCGGCGAGTCCGGCGGCGTCACCGGCGTTGGCCCGTTCGACGAACAGCCGGGTGAGGTCCTCGGGGCGCATGGCCTTCTCGTTCTCGGACACGGTGGATCGGGTCCCTTCGTCTGGTCCGGCACGGGGGTGCGGAGTGTGGTCCGGCACGGGGGTTGCCGAGGGTGGTCCGGTACGGGGTCCGGGCTCCGGAACCCTCGCCTCCATGCTGCGCGCCCAGCCCCCATCAGTCCAATCAATGGTTCTGATCGGCTCTATCACCGAAAGGTATGGAGAGCGGCCGGCTCAGGTACTTCCGCGCCGTGGTCGAGGAGGGCGGGCGGGTTCACCCGGGCCGCGGAGCGGGTGCGGACCAGCGGACCGCCCGGCCTTCGGCCCGGCCCCGGGCGAGCAGCCCGCCCCGGGCACGGACGGACGCGCGCTCAGGCCCCGGCGCCGCGACCGTCGGGGAAGCGGGTCGTCCACCGCTCCTTCCGGGCCGGGGTGGGGCTCAGGCCGGGGCGGGATCGTCCTCGCCGGGGTGCATCAGGCGGGCGCTCGCGAGGAGGGTTTCGACGACGTCGTCGAGGTCGAGGCGTCGTTCGACCGAGTGGAGTTGGGGGAGTCCGGCGCGGGTGCTGACGCGGGGTGGGGCGAGGAGGCCGCAGCAGTCCTCGTCGGGGAGGACGGAGATGCCGGCGGTGCCGATGGTGCGGGCCTCGTCGATGATCTCCTGTTTGTCCCAGGCGAGGAGGGGGCGCAGGAGGGGGAGGGTGGTGGCGTCGTCGACGGCGGTGAGGTTGGCGAGGGTCTGGCTGGCGACCTGGCCGAGGCTGTCGCCGGTGACGAGGGCGTGGGCGCCGGTGGTGGTGGCGAGGGCGGTGGCGGTGCGGATCATGAGGCGGCGCTGGGCGACGACCTGGAGGCGTCCGGCTCCGGCGACGGCGAGTTGTTTCTGTGCCTTGCCGAGGGCGATGACGTGGAGGTCGCCGGGGGGCTGGTAGCGGTTGAGTTCGCGGGCGAGGGCGTAGGCCTTGTAGACGGAGGAGGGGTTGGTGTAGGGGGCGCCGTTGAAGTGGACGAAGTCGCAGGCCAGTCCGCGGCGCATGGCGCGGTGGGCGGCGACGGGGGAGTCGTAGCCGCCGGAGAGCAGGACCAGCGCGCGTCCGCTGGAGCCGACCGGCAGCCCGCTCAGGCCCGGCAGCCGCTCACAGGAGAGGTACGTCTCCTTCCGGTCGATCTCCACCGTCAGCGTCACGTCGGGCGCCGTGAGGTCGACCGACGGCCCGGCGACCGCGCGGAGCACCCGGCCGCCGAGGTACGCCTCCATCCGCGACGAGGTCAGCGGGAACCCCTTGTCCCGCCGCTTCACCCGCACCGCGAAGCCGCGTATCGGCCGCTCGGCGTGCAGCGCGCCCAGCAGGTCGCCCGCGGCACGCGTGATGCCGTCCAGATCGCTGGGGACGCGCACGGCCGGCTCGACCGCGTTGAAGCCGACCACCCTGCGCGCCCGCTCCACCAGGACCTCCCGGGGGACCTGCCCGCCGAGCACCGTGACGTTCTGCGCGGTCTTGATCCACGTCGAGCCGCCCACCCCGCGCAGCGCGGTCCGCAGGTTGTCGTGCAGCCGCTCGGTGAACCGCCGGCGGTTGCGTCCCTTCAGGAAGACCTCACCGTGCTTGAGCAGCACGCAGGGACCGTAGGAGGGGGCGGTGCCGGCGGCGGCCCGGGGAGCCGGCAGGCGGGGGTCGTGGGACACGTGAACCTCTCGGACCCGGCGGCTGGAGAACTGACCGCAGTAGCCTAACCGCGGCGCGAACGGGCTCTCCAGCCGCCCGGATGCCGCGGCGGGCGGCGGCCCAGCCCGCGCCGCAGGTGTCGTGGACGGGGAGGCCGCGGCCGGTCTCGCGGCCCCGGAGCCCCGCCTCCACCGTGCGGCACGGCGGGGCGGGGCCGTGTACAGCGGCTCCCGGAACTCGTCGTCCGGCGACCGGGCGAGCGAGGCGGCGGCGTCCAGGCCGACCGGGTCCGAGAGCCGCGGCGGGCCCGTCGGGTGGGCGCGGCCCGGCTCCGCGCCGGTGCCGACGTCGTCCCCAAAGGTGGCGAAGCCGGACCCGGCCGTCCGCACCGCCGCCGGCGGGGAGCCGACCGGCGGAACCGGTCCCGCCCCGCCCCGGCCACCCCCGTCGGCGCGTGCCGCCGGGCCCCGCGAGCCCGGCGTGATCCACACGAGAGGCCCTAGCATGCGGGGACGCGATGCCGCCTGGCATCCGCGAGAGGCGGGGCAGCGGCACCCGCCCGCCGAGCCGCGGGGAGGCCGGGCGTGCAACTGCGCCAACTCGAATACCTGGTCGCCCTCGCCCGCGAGCGGCACTTCGCCCGCGCGGCGGCGGCCTGCCACGTCTCCCAGCCCTCGCTGTCCGCCGCCATCCGCCGCCTCGAACAGGAACTCAAGGTGCCCCTCGTCCGGCGTGGCCGGCGCTACGAGGGGCTCACCCCCGAGGGCGAGGTGGTCCTCGCCTGGGCGCACCGCATGCTCGCCGAAGGCGACGCCCTGCGCCAGGAACTGTCCGCCCTCGGCGACGGACTGGAGGGCACGCTCAGGCTCGGCGTCGTACCGACCGCGCTGCCCGCCGCCTCCCTGCTGACCACGCCCTTCTGCGAACGCCACCCGCGGGCCCGGGTGAGCGTCGAGTCGCTGTCCTCCGCCGACATCGCCCAGGGACTGGCCGACTTCGCCCTGGACGCGGCGATGACCTACCTCGACGACGCCTTCCCCCGCGCGGTGCGCCGGCTCCCGCTCTACGAGGAGCGGTACGTGCTGCTCACCCCGGTCGACGGCCCCCTCGGCGGGGCGGGCACGGCGACCTGGGCCCAGGCGGCCGGGGTGCCGCTGTGCCTGCTCAACTCCCGGATGCGCAACCGCCGCATCATCGACGGGTGCTTCGCCGCCGACGGCGCGGCGGCGGCGCCCGCGATCGAGTCGGACAGCGTGGCCGGCCTCTACGCGCACCTGCCGGGAGGGCGCTGGTCGAGCGTCATCTCGCACGCCTGGCTGCACACCTTCGGCGTCCCGGACGGCATGCGGGTGGTCCCGCTGGACGGTCCGGCACGAGGGCCGCGGGTCGGTCTGGTGACCGGCCCCGACGATCCGCCCTCCGTCCTCGCCGCGGCCCTGCTGACCGAGGCCCGCCGGGCCGGCGTCCGGGAGTCGCTGGACGTCCTGCTGCGCCGCTACCTCGGCGGCCAGGGCGGCTGATAGGCCCCGGCTATGAGCGCATAAGGACATTCGCTTTGACCCCCTGCCCCGCCATGACCCACGGTGGGTACACCACCCGATCACCCGGGCCTCCCCGCCCCCGATGGCCGGCGCCGCCGTGTCCCGGCGGCCGTCCGGCACCCCGTGACCGGGGAGGCCACCGCTCGGAGGGCGCCCGCCCCGGCGCCCTCCGGCCGGTGACCTCCCCACACCCGGCCCCCGCGCCCCGCGCCGTCCCCGCGGGGCGCGGCGCCCCGCCCCTCTCCTCCCCGCCGGCCCGCCGTGACGGCGGGTCAGGGGACGTGGAAGGGGACGCTCGTGACGACGATCCCGGGCAGCGGCCGCAGCGCGCGGCGCAGGCGGGCGGCGTCCTTGCTGTGCAGGAGCCGGTGGCGCAGCCGCCGGGTGACGATCTCCGGGACGATCACCGTGATGGTCAGGCCGGGGTTCTGGCGGTGCAGCGCCTCGATGTAGTGGATGAGCGGCGCGACGATCGCGCGGTACGGGGAGAGGACGACGTGCAGCGGCACGTGGTCGCCCCACTGGTCCCAGTGGTCCCGGAAGCGTTGGGCCTCCTCCTCGCTGGGGCTGATGTGCACGGCGAGGGTCGGCTGGCGGACCGACGCGGCGTAGGCGAGGGCGCGCAGACCGGCGAGGTCCAGGGCGGCCAGGGTGACGACGGCGAGGTGGTGGAAGGACTCGGGCGTCTCCTCCGCCTCCCCCTCGCCCCCTCGGCCGTCGGGCCGCACGGCTTCCGGCCGGGCGGACACGGGCGCCGGCGCCGGCGGCACGGGGGCGATGCCCGGAGCAGCGGCCGCCTCGACGGCCTCAGGGCGCAGCCGGAGCGCCGCGCCGACCGTCCGGTAGTGGTGGCGGATGCGGGTGGCCAGCAGGAAGAACAGGCCGATGGCCACGAGGGCGACCCACGCGCCCGCCGCGAACTTGGTGATGGCGGCCGTGATCAGGACGAGGACGGAGAGCACCGCCCCCGTGGCGTTGAAGGCGAGGCTCTTGCGCCAGTGCCGGGTGCGGACGCGACGCCAGTGCACCACCATGCCGGCCTGCGACAGGCTGAAGGCGAGGAAGACGCCCACGGCGTACAGCGGGATCAGCGCGTTGGTCTTCCCGGCGAACGCCACGAAGACCAGGGCGGCGGCCGCCGACAGCAGGGCGATGCCGTTGCTGAACGCCAGGCGGTCGCCCTGGCGGAGGAAGACGCGGGGGGCGTGGCCGTTGCGGGCGAGCAGGAACAGCACCCGGGGGAAGTCGTTGTAGGCGGTGTTCGCCGCGAGGAGGAGTACCGCCGCGGTGGCGGCCTGCACGAACACGTAGAGCGGGCCGGAGCCGAAGGTCAGGTGGGCGAGCTGGGACAGGACCGTCTCACCGGTGCGGGGGACGATGCCGCGCAGGTGGACGATGGCGACCACACCGGCGAACAGGGTGACGAGCAGTCCCGTCATCCAGGTGAGGGTGGTGCGCGCGTTGCGCCACCGGACGGGCCGGAAGGCCGGGACGGCGTTGGAGATCGCCTCGATGCCGGTCATGGCCGTGGCCCCGGAGGCGAAGGCGCGCATCACGAGCAGCACCCCGAGACCCTCGGTGGCGGGCGTGGGAGGGGTCGCGCGCGCCGCGAAGCCGTCCCCGGCGGCGTCCACCAGACTGCCGGCGATCAGCGCGAACATGGCCAGGACGAAGGCGTAGGTCGGCGCCGAGAACAGGACGCCGGCCTGCCGGACGCCGCGCAGGTTTCCGACGAACAGCAGCGCCATCACGGCCAGCCCCAGGGGGACCGCCGCCGGCGCCAGCGAGGGGATCGCCGAGGTGATCGCCGCGATGCCGGAGGCGATCGAGACCGCGACCGTGAGGACGTAGTCGATCAGCAGGCCCCCCGCCGCCGCCAGTCCGGGCAGCAGGCCCAGATTGTCCCCGGCGACGATGTACGAGCCGCCCCCGTGCGGGTAGGCGCGGATCGTCTGGCGGTACGACAGGCCCACCACCAGCATCAGGAAGGCGATGGTGACGGCGATCGGCAGGGAGTACGACAGCCCGGCCGCGCCCGCGAGCACGAGCACCGCGAGCATCGCCTCGGGCCCGTAGGCCACCGAGGACAGGGCGTCGGCCGACAGCACCGGCAGCGCCACCAGCTTGCGCATGCTCTCCCGGACGACGGCGGTGCTCTTCAGCGGCGAACCGAGCGCCACCCGGCGCGCACGCCACCCGAAGCGGCCGATCCCCGGGCGGGCCAGTTCGTCGGCGCCGTCCGCGTCCGGCGCCGCGACGTGCGCGCCGAGGAACCCGACGTGCGTCAGCCGGCTGTACCGGGTGGGGCGGACGGCCGCCGCCGACGGGAACGTCCCCGCGTCCGGGTCCACGGGCAGCGCCCGGTTCGCCGCCTCGGACCCCGGCGCGGCCCGGTACCACTGCCGGCCGACCTCGCGCAGCACCCGCAACTGCTCCTCGTCGAGACCGGGCAGGGCGTCGGTGGGGCTGGGCGCGGCGGACCCCGGGTCGTTCTCCTCGCCACGGTCCTCGGAACGAGCGTGCTTCACACCGCCCAGTCTGGCCACCCCGGCCCCCCTTCCCCTCCCCCCGACCCGCCCACCACGCCATCCGGGTGAACGGCCGACGGGACGGCCCGGTCGCCGGGTGGTCTTCCGGCGAGCCGGTCACGGGAGCGTGCGGGCGCAGGCGGAGCCGGCGCTGCCCCGTCCGTGACCCGCGGCCACCCGCGGCGGCGCCGTGGACCGGCTCGTGCCGGGCTCCGGCCCAGGGGTCGAGGAGGGCACGGTGACCCGGGACGGTGCCCACGTGCCGCCCGTCCTCGTGCGACGTCCCCGCGGAGGGCGGGGCCGCGTACCGGGATTTCGCCGGCCGCCACCGCGCCTTCCACCCGTTCTCCCACTGCGGCCCCTCCGGTCGGCCGACACGGGCTGACGCGGGGTGACACCGGCCGCCACCGGGCCGACGGCAGCCGCCACCGGGCCGACGGCAGCCGGGACCGGCGGCGACGACAGCAAGTGACCGGTCGACACCGGCTGGCCGGAAGTGTCGTCACTGCGCCGCGATGAGTGACATCATCGGCTTCACTCGCGGCCGCCACCGGTGACAGGTGCGCGGCGAGAGGGCTGTGCGTCGGTGTGACACGCCGAGGGGGAAGTCTGCCGGATCGGTGCGTGCCGGCGACGGTCCTGCCCGTTCGTGGACGTCATGGGAGCCCCGCCAGTGAGTTGGTATGAGCACGCCTGGTTGGTCGACTACGCGTTACCGGCCCTCGTGAGCGCCGGGATCGCGTGGGTGGGGCTGACCCGGGAGTTCTCCGGCAAGGGGCGGCTGTTGGGCAGTTGGGCGTCGGCCGGCCTGGTGTGCGTCGTCCTGGCGCTGATGGGGGCGGTGGCCGTGGGCACCGTGGCGCTGTTGCCGCACGCGGCGTCCGTCCCGCCGCTCCTCGCGGGCGCGGCGACCGGCGCGACCGCGTTGCCGCGCCGCAGGCAGGACGAGACGGTCCAGCCGTACGTCAAGTTCATGACCCTGGGCATCGCCCTCGCCCGGGAACGGTTGCAGCAGCGGGTCCACCTGGACGCCTGCACCTGGGCGGACCGCTTCCTCGCCGCCGTCGAGTCGTCCACCCAACTGCGCGTCTTCGTCTACGACCTCAAGCTCTACCTGCTGGAGCGTCACCCGCTCGGCGGCGACACGAAGACGATCAACGCGATCTACGCGGAGGTCGAGGAGGCCATCGACGCGGCGCTGGACGTGCAGACCCGCGTCGACGAGGCGTGCCGCCGGACCGACGCCGGGCCTCGGCAGCCGACCCCCGCCGAGGTCATCGCCCGCCGCCAGGCGTTCGGCACCGCCCTCGCCCACTGCTCACACCTGCTGCGCTTCGCCTACACCCGTGGCCGCAGGAGCGAGCACGGGGAACTGGAGGCGCTGCGCGCGAAGGCGGTGTCGGAGGACGTGTTCCGTTGCCGCGCGCTGCCGGAGCAGTCCACCTGGCTCGACCGTTGGCGGAGCCGGAAGGACACGACGCACCGTTGAAACCCGTGCGGGTGGGCGTCTTTCGGTCAAAGAGGAGGGCGCCGGACTCACCGACGGGACGTGAGCGAACCGTCCCTGACCGGAGTGGAGTCCGTGCCGTCCAGGGTGCCGGCCCCGCCGGGCGCGGGCCGCGGACGGAAGGTGATCTGCACCTCGGCGTCGAGCGCCTCCGCCGCGGCGGCGAGCGTGCGCACCGTCAGGTTGGCTTCGCCCGACAGGATCTGGCTCACCCGGCCCGGACTGACGCCCATCGCCTTCGCGAGATCCGAACGGCTCTTGCCCAGCCCGGCCAGCAAACCGGCCAGAGAGGCCGTGGCCTGTCGCGTCACCTGGCCGGCCGCCACCTCGGTCCGGTCCTCGTATCGAGCGAAGAAGCCCATGGATCAACCCCCAACTCACGCGGCGACGACTTCTGCCGACGCTGTCCTCAGCATGCCACCTTTAGCTGTAGCTAAAAACACGGTGAGGGCAGAAACCACCGGCGACACCCTCGCCGGGGCCTGCGGCGTCGCTGCTGACCTGCGATGTCATCGCGATCGAAACTGACGCGAAGTCACCCCGTCGGCGGAGGTGCCGGCCGTCCAGGCCGATCACCAGGTCCCGTACGGCGTGCGGGGCGGGAGCGTCGCCGTTCGCCCGCCGGGCGGCGACGCGTTCGGCGGGCTCCCCCTCGATGCCGTCCACCGCGGCTCGCGCGGAAATCCGTTTCCCGGGGGTGCGGGGGCTGCCCTACGGTGGCGCGGTGAAGACTGACGTGATCGTGCTCAACGGCGGGTCCAGCTCCGGGAAGTCCGGGATCGTCCGGTGTCTGCAGGCGGTGCTGCCGGATCCGTGGCTGGCGCTCGGGACCGACACGCTGATCGACGTGATGCCCGCGTCCCTGCAGGAGTCGGAGGGCGGGATCGCGTTCGCCCCCGACGGAGGGGTGAGCGTCGGGCCGGAGTTCCGGGCGCTGGAGGCGGCCTGGACCGCGGGGGTCGCCGCGATGGCCCGTGCGGGTGCCCGGGTCGTCCTCGACGAGGTCTTCCTCGGCGGGGCGGACTCGCAGCAGCGGTGGCGGAAGGCCCTGGGCGACCTGCGGGTGCTGTGGGTCGGCGTCCGGTGCGACGGCGCGGTGGCCGCGGGCCGCGAGGTCGCACGCGGCGACCGGATCGTCGGGATGGCCGCCTCCCAGGCCGAAGCGGTCCACCGGGGCGTGGTCTACGACCTGGAGGTGGACACCACACGGGCGGAGTCGATGGAGTGCGCGCGGGCCATCGCCGCCCGGGTCGGATGACGGCCGGTCCCGCCGTCTGCCACGGGGCGTGACGAAACCCGCCCCGGCCGTCATCCGCGGGGCCGTGACGAAACCCGCCCGCCCCCGCGGATCTCACGCGCGTGGCGCGCTCACGCGCACCGCGCGCTCGCGCGGCCGGGCGGGAGGGAGGAGGCATGTGCCATGACTCCGGGATATGTCGGGCCGGGCGGCTCGGATTCGGGGGCGTCGTCCTTCGGACCCGGGGACCTGTGCCCGGCTATCCGTGATGGAATGAGAATCATGACTGAGGGGAAGGGTAGGAACGGCCGGGCGGGCGGGAAGGCGGCAGGGGGCTCCGAGCTGCCGGCGCCGCCGGATCTGCTCAACGCACCCGGCTATGTGGCCCGGCGCCTGAATGCCGCGTACGTGGCGGCATGGCAGCGCCATGTCGACCCGGTGCTGACCGGCGCCCAGTTCGCGGTATTGACGGCTGTCGACGCCTACCCCGGTGTGGAGCAGGGTTTCCTCGCGCGAGCGGTCGCGCTGGACAGGTCGACCATGGGCAGCCTGGTCGGGCGGCTCGAGGCGCGCGGGCTCATCACGCGGTCGACTCCCGCCGAGGACGGCCGCAAACGTCTGCTGCATCTCACGGACGACGGCGCGACGACGCTGCGGGACGCGTACGCGCGGGCGAGAGCGCTTGACCGGCTCTTGATGAAGGGCTGTACGGAAGCGGAGCAAGAGGCGCTTCTGCGGCAGCTCAACGCGTTGTCCGAGTACTGGGAAAGCCTGGTCGAGGACTGAACGCCGGGCGGCTCGGAGTGCGCCGGGCGGGGCGCCGGTTGACCACAGCAGTGATCAACCGGACCGGTTGGGCTGATCGCCGGTCGTCACCCGGCCGCACCACGCCGGTGTCCGGAGACGGCACCGCGGCATCGCCGTGATGCCCTCGGAAGGCTCGGGCGAGGGCGGGCGAGGAGGCGTCACCGCCGAAACCCGAAACCCGAAACCCGAAGCCACAGCCGCTCGCGAGGGCGGGGCTGTGGCTTCGTGGCCGGCGACGGCGACGGCGACGGCGACGGCGCGGCGCCTGGACGCGGCGAGGTGACTCAGCGGGCGAACGGGTAGGCGTGTGACTCGACGTCGTGGTCGTTGAGCGGGGTGCCGTTCCACAGCCAGTCGTACGAGACGTCGGACTCGCCGTTGAAGTCGCGCAGGAGCTGATCGCGCCGAAGCTGCTCGGGGCCGTCGGGCAGATGGTAGAAGCGCATGTTCTCCAGGGAGGCGTCCTGCACCATCCCGGCGTGTGTGGCGCGGCGTGAGACGTAGCGCACGAGGGCGGCGTCGATTCCCTCGCGGGTGACCGCGCCCAGTTCCTCGGCGAGCACGGCCGCGTCCTCCATGGCCTGCGAGGCGCCCTGGGCCTGGTAGGGCAGCATCGCATGGCAGGCGTCACCGAGGAGCGCGATGCGCCCGTCGACCCACACCGGGTCCCGGCGGCGGTGGAACAGCGCCCACTTCGTGGCGTCGCCCTCGGCCTTGGACAGCATCGCCGCCACCCGGTCGTCCCAGCCGGGGAAGGCGGCCACGAGTTCGTCCGCGGTCGCGGGGAGAGTCCAGGCGCCGCTGGTGTCCAAGGTGTTGGGCACCACGGCGACCACGTTGAGGAACTCGCCGCCGCGGATGCAGTAGTGCACCAGATGGCGGTCCGGCCCGTACCAGATCGTGGAGTGGTAGCGGTCGAGCAGGAACCGGGTCGCCGGGTCGGCCGCGATCTTGTCCCCGGGTATCAGCGCGCGGAAGCACATCTCCCCGGAGAACTCGAGGGTGTCGTCGAAACCCGCGGCGTCCCGCACGGCCGAGCGGATGCCGTCCGCGCCGACCAGGACGTCCCCGGCGAAACGGCGCCCGTCGGCGGTGACCGCGACGGGGCGGGTGGCGTCGGTCCGGTCGATGCCGGCGACCTGCGCCCCCGTGTGGATCTCGGTGACCGGCCCGGGACCGCCGGGGTCGACGCAGGCGTCGAGCAGGATCCTGTGCAGATCCGCCCGGTGGTAGTGCCAGTAGGGGGCGCCGTATTCGCGCTTGACCCGCTCACCCAGGGGCAGCGAGGCGATGATGCTGCCGTCCTGCCAGCGTCGCCGGACCTGGTCCTGGGGTTCGGTCTTGATCGCCGCCATGCGGTGGCGCAGGCCGAGCCCGAACAGGATGCGGCTGGCGTTGGGCGCCGTCTGGATGCCGGCGCCGACCTCACCGAGCTGTGGCGCCTGCTCCAGCACGACTGTGCGCAGGCCGCGCCGGCGCAGGGCGAGGGCGGTGGTCAGACCTCCGAGTCCGCCTCCGACAACGGTGACCGTGAATGACTGACTGGCTGCCATGGGTTCTCTCCTGAGGCGATGTTCATGGTGGGGCGATAGGGAGGCGGGGCACGCGGGAAGACGGTGTCCCGGTGGCGCGCCCGGACACCCTCAAGATAGTCCGAACACTGACTATCGGGGAAGGGGGTGGCCGGGGAAGACTGTGATCAGCGAAGGCGTCCGCGAAGCCGCGGGGGCGCGTGGTTCACCCGACCGCGGCGGTCAGGAGGTGGCACACGGCCACGGCGGCTTGCGTACGGCGGTACTCCGCGTCCGCCCGGTGATCGGACAGCGGGGTCAGCCCGGTCAGGTCGCCCTCTCCGATCTCCAAGGAACGGCTCAGACCGTTCCGGTCGGCCCCGGTGAGACGCTTCTCGAGTGCGGTGAGCCGGACCGGCAGGGGAGCGGCTCCGCCGATCGCCACGGCGATCCGTTCGACCCTCGCGTCCGGCGTCCAGTCGACGCGGAGCGCGGCGTTGACGACGGCCACCGTCGACCCCGTCGTACGGCCGAGCTTGAGGAAGCCCGACCGGGTCGCGGACGAGGGGCGCCGCACGATCACGGCGGTGAGCAGTTCCCCGGGGCCGAGCCGGGTGGTGTGTTTCGTGACGAGGAACTCGCTCAGCGGAAGCCGTCGGACACCCGCGCGCGAACGGAGTTCCACGTCGGCCTCCAGCGTCAGCAGAGGCGGAATGCCGTCGGAGACCGGTGACGCGGTGCAGAGGTTTCCGCCCAGGGTGCCGCGGGTCCGGACAGGGACGCTCCCGACCCGCCCGGCGGCCTCTCGCAGGCCCCACAGTTCGGGAGGCAGTTCGGCGCGCTCCAGCGCTCCCCACGTCGTGCTCGCGCCGATACGGACCGTGTGCGCGCTGATCACGACTCCCCGGAGGCCCGCCACCCGCGTGACATCGACCACGCTCCTGCCGGTCAGAGGCGCGTCGCCCCGCGCCAGCAGGTCGGTGGCCCCCGCCAGGACGAGCCCGCGTCCGTCGGCGAGCACGGCGCACGCCTCCTCGACCGAGGCGGGCAGGACGTACGACGGCGTGTCGCCGGGGCGGCCACCGCCCCGGCCGGGGGGCTCCTGTGGACCTCGCGCGGCCGGGTGTCCGGCGCCGGGATTCCCGTGCGTCATGACCGGCCTCCCCCCGAAGCGGCGACCGCGTGATCCGCCAGCGCCGCGAGCACCCGCCGGGGACTGGCCGGCGTGCTGCGGACGCGGCCCCCGATCGCGTGACTCAGCGCGTTGAGGACCGCGGCCGGGGTGGGGACCAGGGCCGGTTCGCCGATGCCCTTCGCGCCGAAGGGACCCAGGTCCGACGGCGACTCGATGAAGAGCGACTCGACCGACGGCATCTGGGTCGCGCGGGGAATCTCGTAGTCGTAGAGGTTGTCGGTCTGTCCCGGCACGTAGTCCTCGACCAGTGCCATGCCGATGCCCTGGGCGATGCCCCCCTCCAACTGCCCCTCCAGCAGGGTGGGGTTGACGGCGCGCCCCACGTCGTGGGCCGCGGTGACCCGGCGGACCTCCACCTGTCCGGTCTCGGTGTCGACCTGGACCTCGGCGAGGTGGGCGCCGAACGCGTAGACCGCATAGGGCGAGCCCTGCCCGTCGCCGTCGAGGGTCGTGGTGGGCGGGTCGAAGGTCTCCTCCGCCCTGAACACGTAGCCGAACTCGTCTCGCGGGAGCGACCGCAGGTCGACATCGACGCAGCGGAAGTCGTCGCGCAGGCGCAGTGTGCCCTCGCCCGGTTCCAGGAGGGCGGTTGCCGCGATGTCGCGGCCCTTGAGTATCTGTTCGCGCAGCGCCCGGCCGGCGTCCTTGGCGGCCCGTCCCGTGACGAACGTCTGGCGGGACGCCGAGGTGCGCCCGCAGTCGGGGGTGCGGGAGGTGTCCGGGCCGATGATCTCCAGGGAGGTGACCGGCACGCCCAGCGCGTCCGCGGCGATCTGGGGGATCACGGTGTTGGCGCCCTGGCCGGCGTCCACGGCGCCCTGGTGCAGCACCGGGGTCCCGTCGGGCCGGATCCCGAACCGGATGGTGGACGGGTTCGACAGGGCGGTGTTGCCGCAGCCGTAGAGGAACGCGGCGATCCCGGCGCCCCGCCGGAACCTGCCACCGTGCCGGTTGAACGACACGCACGCGGCCCGCGCCCGCGACCACCGGGGCCGCAGGGCCTGGAGGCATTCGACGATGCCGACGCTGTCGCGCAGGACCTGTCCGGTGACCGTGGTGTCGCCGGGCCTCAGCGCGTTGCGGATCCGGAACTCCAGGGGGTCCACGCCGCACGCGTCGGCCAACTCGTCGATCAACTGCTCCTGGCCGACCAGCGTCTGCGGGACGCCGAAGCCGCGGAACGCTCCCGCCGGTGTGATGTTGGTGTGCACGGCCCGGGTGCGGGCCCGGTAGGCGGGCACCACGTAGGGGCCGGCGGCGCTGATCGGGACGCGGGTCGCGACCGCGCTGCCCCAGGAGGCGTAGGCCCCGGTGTTGTAGTCCCCGTCGAACTCGATCCCGGTGATCCGGCCGTCGGCCGTGGCCCCCATCCGGGCACGCAGCACGGCAGGGTGACGTTTGGTCGACGTCGCCATCGACTCCGCGCGCGTGTAGACCATGGCCACCGGACGTCCCGTCGCCAGCGCCGCGAGCGCGACGAACGGCTGGGTGGTCAGATCGAGTTTGCCGCCGAAGCCGCCCCCGACCGCGGTGGGCACCACACGCACCTGCTCGGGGTCGAGGGCGAGGATGCGCGCGAGATCCGCGCGGTGTGCGTGCGGTGCCTGGGTGCAGGAGTACACCGCGACGCCCGTGCCCTCCGCCACGGCCCAGCCGGCCTCGGGTTCGAGGTAGGCGTGCTCGACGAACTGTGTGGTGAAGCGGCCTTCGACCAGCACGTGCGACGCGTCGAGGGCCGCCGTCGCGTCCCCGGTCCGGCAGCCGCCCTCGATCAGGACGTTGTCCGGCCGGTGGGAGTGGATCGGCGGCGCCCCGGCGCGCAGTCCGTCGGCGACGGTGCGGATCGGTTCGAGGGGGGTCCAGACCACCGGGAAGCGGTCGAGGTCGAGTGCCTCGACGACGGCGCGTTCCCCGACCACCAGGGCGACCGCCTCGCCCCGGAACCGGGTGTGCTCCTCGGCGAGGACCGGCTGGTCGGCGAAGGCCGGGGCGACGCCGTGCAGGTTCCGCCCGGGAACATCGGCGGCCGTGAGCACGAGCGCGAGGCCGGGATGCGCGGCGCGATAGGCCGCCAGGTCGCCGAGTGCGAACCGTGCGCGGTCGTGAGGGGACCGGACCGCCCGTGCCAGCAGGGCGTCCCGGGGGATCCCGTCGGCCGCGAAGAGGTCGGTCCCGGCCGTCTTCGCGGCGCCGTCGAGCCGGCGCAACGGGGACCCCACCGCGCTCCCCGCCTTCGCCGTGCGGGGGGCGGAGGGCGGTGGGGCACCCGACGCGACGGCGGTCACCGCGTCGACGATCTTGTGGTATCCGGTGCACCGGCACAGGACGCCGTCGAGCGCCGTACGGACCCGCTCCGCGGTCACCTCGGCGCCGTCCTCGAGCAGCGCCGCGGCCGTCACGAGCATCCCCGGCAGACAGAACCCGCACTGGACCGCCTGGTGAGCCAGCAGCGACTCCTGCAGCGCCGCCCCGGTGCGGGTGCAGCCACCCAGGCCCTCCACCGTGACGACCTCGCGCCCGACGACCTGGCCGACGGGTACCAGGCAGCTGTAGGCCGGCTGCCCGTCGATCATCACCGTGCAGGCCCCGCAGTCCCCGGTCCCGCAGCCGACCTTCGTCCCGGTCAGCCCGAGCCCGCGGCGCAGGTGGTCCGACAGGCGTGCGGCCGGGTCGTCGGGACCGGGATGGGCCACGGCGTTCACCCGCAGCACTCGCGGCGCCCTCTCCCCGGTCACGGTGCCTCCGTCTCCCGGCCCGGCGCACCGTGGGCGTGCGCCGTCCGGGACGAGGCCGGCGCGGTGTCGTTCAGCAGGCTTCCCGCGCCGGGCACCCGGGGCGGCAGGCCGAGTTCGGTGAGGATCCTGTGGGCCGTGGCCGTGGCCGCGGACAGCACCGGGATTCCGGCCTCGTCCTCGACCGCCTGGATCGAGGGCAGCGAGGGCATCTGCACACAGGCCGAGAGCACCAGGGCGTCGGCACGGGCGAGGTCGAGCTTCTGGTAGTGCGTGCGGAGGTCGGCGGGGTCGAGCCGGGCCACGGCGAGGTTGTCCGGAACCTCCAGGGACAGGGAGTCGACCACCTCGATGCCCCCGTCCTCCAGGTACTCCACGACAGCCTGGGTGAGGGGCTTCATGTACGGCGTGATGATCGCCACGCGTCGGGCGCCGAGGGCGGCGATGCCGGACAGCAGTGCTCCCGCGCTGGAGACGACCGGCGCCGTGCTCCCCTCGGCCCGCAGCGCCGAGGCGATCGACTCCTCCGCGGTGCAGTGGTATCCGGGGCCCTGCGCCATGATCGCCACGAGGCAGGCGGTGGCGACGACGTCCGGGCGCGCGTCGGCCAGCTCGACCGCGGCCCGCTCGGCCTGGGCGTTCATCGCGCGCAGTTGCTCGGGGGTGACGTGCTGCATCCGGGCCCGCGCCGAGTGGAAGACGAATCGGTTGGCCGGATCGTCCTCCTCCCGGGCGCGCAGCATCCTGGGCAGTTCGGTCTCCATCGTCAGGTTGGAGCTCGGGACGATCAGGCCCACGTGGTGGTCACGGTACTGGTCGGTCATCAGGGACACCATTTTCCTTGTGCTGGGTCGGCGGAGGGAACCGGGGGCCGGTGGGGCGCACCCGGGGGGAAACCAGGCGGAGGGGTCCGGGTCCTTGCCGCTCACCCCGCTGCCCGCGGCGCGTCACTTCCCCGTCGGCGGGACGACGCGTCCGGGCAAGGCCCCCGGAGCGTGCCGTCAGGGCTTGGCCGCGGGGCGCATCTCGGGGACGGTCAACTCGCCGGCGTCGACGATCAGCTCGTCGTCGAGGTGGAGGGAGCAGCCGCGCATCGGGATGTCGAAGTGGCAGGCGGTGTCGTTGGGGCCGCCGAGTTCGTTGTTCGGGCCGATGGAGAACATCACGTTGCCGTAGAAGCTGCGCAGTTCCATGCCCATCCCTCCGCCGAACTGGGTCAGGCCGTGCCAGTGGGCGCGTTCGTCCAGCCCCCAGCCGACGTGCGACATGCCGTAGCCGCGGGGGTCGTCGAAGGACTTGATGTACGAGGAGAGCAGGTCGGCGTCCAGGCCGGAGTGCCCGTCCAGCCCCCGGATGTCCCTGATGAAGCCCTGTTCGATGGTGAGCTTCACCGGAGTCTGCACATAGGTGTTGAACGGCAGCAGCACATCGCCGGGGGCGAGCACGATCGTCCCGTCGACACCGTCGTCGGCGCCACCGGTGAACACGAACGCCGCCGGCCAGTGGTCCCAGCGGCCGGGCTCGTCGGTGTAGCCGTACTCGCTCACCGTGGGATAGACGCCGAGGCGGTAGGTGACGTCGGTGCCGTGCGGGCTGGTGATGCGCATCGTCTGCGCCTTGGCCAGCAGCTCGGCACCGACCTCGACGCGCTCCCTCAGCTCGCGCGTGGGCATCAGGCGGGCGAGCAGGGGCGCGGGCTCGACGGCCGTGAGGATGCGGGTGCCCGCGGCCTGGATCTCGAACTGCTCCTCGCTGAAGAGCAGGAAGGCGCAGTCGACGAGCATGTCGACGCCCTTGAGCGCCTCCACCGCGCGCGGGTTGCCGGCCAGACCGGAATCACCGACCGCCCAGGCCCCGGAGACGGACGACGGCGCGGGCATCCGCAGGTGGAACCCCTGCGCGCCAAGTTTCCGCACCGCCCACAGGAACGCGTCGGCGTACTCCAGCCGCTCCGCGCCCCGGGTCAGCACCGCCACGGTCTCGCCCTCGTGGACACCGGACAGCGTGAGCTGTTGCAGGCATATCTCGTTGAACAGGTTCTGATCCATGACGCGGGATACCTCCGTCACTCCCAGGGGGATAGTCCGAACGCTGACGATTGCCGACCGGGAGCGGTAAGTCAACCCTGGGGAACGAACCGCCCGCCGCGCGGCCGGGCGCCGGTCAGGCTTCGCCGTGTACGGCGGAGGGCCCCTGTCTGGCGGCGTCGTCGCCGTCATGGTGGATCGGCAGACGTGCGCCGACGAGCGGCGCGCCACTGCCGCCGCGCCGCTCGGCGATGATCTCGGAGGCGATCGACAGGGCCGTCTCCTCGGCCGTGCGGGCGCCGAGGTCGAGCCCGATCGGAGACCTCAGGCGGGCCAGTTCCGAGTGGGTCACGCCGGCCTCCAGCAGCCGGCGAAGGCGGTCGAAGTGGGTGCGGTGCGAGCCCATCGCGCCGACGTAGGCCACCGGGAGTCGCAGCGCCAGTTCCAGCAGCGGAATGTCGAACTTGGCGTCGTGGGTCAGGACGCACAGCACCGTCCGGGCGTCGACCTCGGTACGGGCGAGGTAGGCGTGCGGCCACTCGACGACGATCTCGTCGGCCTCCGGAAAGCGTGCCCGGGTGGCGAAGACCGGCCGCGCGTCACACAGGGTGACGTGGAATCCGAGGAACCTGCCGATGCGCACGAGCGCCGAGGCGAAGTCGATCGCACCGAAGACGATCATCCTGGGCGGGGGAGCGACCGCCTCGACGAGGAGGGTGACCGGGGTGCCGGGGCGCGAGCCGGACGCGACGATCTCCCGCGTGCCGGTGTGCCCGGCACGCAGGAACGCGGCCGCCTCGTCCACCACGGTGCGATCCAGCCCGGAGGGGCCGTCGAAGCCGCCTTCCGTGGAGCCGTCGGGGCGGATCAGCATGGCCCCGCCCGTCAGCCGGGCCGGACCCGAGACGATCCGGGCCAGGGCCACGGCCTCCCCGCGCGCCGCGGCGGCCAGCGCGGAGGCGGCCGGGGCGCGGACCGGATCGCCGGACCGTACCGGGGTGACGACGATGTCGATGACGCCCCCGCATGTCAGACCGGCCTCGAAGGCGTCCTCGTCGCTGTAGCCGAAGCGCTTCAGGACCGTTTCGCCGTCGGCCAGCGCCTGCCGGCACAGTTCGTAGACGGCGCCCTCCACGCAGCCGCCGGAGACCGAGCCGATGGCGGTGCCGTCGGCGTCCACCGCGAGGGCGGCGCCCGGCGGGTGCGGCGCGCTGCCCTGAACGGCCACCAGGGTGGCCACCGCGAAGTCCCGGCCTCGCTGAACCCACCGGTCCAGTTCCTCGGCGATTTCCAGCATCCGTCGGTCTCCTTCCTTCCCGCCGCCCGGAAGCGGGTTCGCGGCGGGTCCGGGTCCGGGTCCGTCCGCTCCGCGGCCCGAGCGGCGCTCACGCGCCGGCCCGTCCGCCGCGGCGTCGGACCCGTGCGCGAAACGTTCGCATGCCGTGGACCACGCGTCTTCCCCCGGGGTGCGAGGCCGGAGTGCGAAGGCCGGGCGGCGGAAACTTCCGGGTGGCCAAGGGCATTGTTCGGGCTCGGGGAGCTGTGTAGCCTAATCATCAGCGTTCGGACTAGATTCCGCTCCAGGCGGGAAGGAGTTCCGTCGACCCTGCCCGTTCCACCCCCCTCGGGGTGGGCGGGTCTCCCCGGACGCCCTCCCCGCGCACCGGACACGCGCCGGGTGACGAACCACCCGGAGCCGGCCCCTTCCGCCGGACCGCGCACGCCCACCGGGCCTCCACGGCCCTCGTCCGGGCCTGGAGAGGATTCCCGGTGCTTCCCCGAGTGGCAGCGCTCGCCTCGCGCGCCCTCGCTTGAGATCACCTCAACAGGAGAACTGCATGAGCCAGTACGGTGAACCCACCGACCAGACGTACACCCGGGCCGGATTCGGTGCTCCGGTCCACCGTGGCGAGCGGCCGGCGATCATCGTCGTCGACCTGACCAACGGGTTCACCGACCCGGAGTATCCCAGCGGTGCGGACCTCTCGGACGTCGTCGCCGCGACCGGCCGGCTCGTGGAGTCGGGCCGGACGGCCGGGGTCCCGGTCGTGTACACGAACATCGCCTACACGCCGGCCGAGCGGTCGAGCGTCGTGTGGCTGCGGAAGGCCCCGGGCATGGCCTCCATGGAGATCGGCTCTCCCGCCGTCGCGTTCGACGCCCGCCTGCCCCTCACCGACGAGGACCACGTGATCACGAAGAAGGGCGCGTCGGCGTTCTTCGGTACCGGACTGTCCGCGCTGCTGACCGCGATGGCGGTGGACACCGTGCTGATCTGCGGTGCCACCACGAGCGGCTGCATCCGCGCGACCGCGGTCGACGCGGTGCAGTCGGGCTTCTCGGTCCTGGTGCCGCGCCAGTGTGTGGGCGATCGCGCCGAGGGCCCCCACGAGGCGAACCTGTTCGACATCAACGCCAAGTACGGCGATGTCATCGAGTTGCAGGACGCCCTCTCCTACGTCACCGGGGGGAAGGCGTGACCACTGCCCCCGCACCCGTTCGCGCCGTCCGGCAGGACGCGCTCGCAGATCTCGCCGACGTCCCCGCCGTCAGCCGATGGGCGCGCAACGGTGCGCTGCGCCTGCACGTCCTGGACTACGGCGGACCCGGCGTCCCCCTGGTCGTGCTGCCCGGGATCACCAGCCCCGCCGTCACGATGGACTTCGTCGCACGCCCCCTGCGCGACCTCGTCCGCCCGGTCGTCGTCGACGTTCGGGGGCGCGGGCTGTCGGACGCCGGGACGGACTACACGCTGGAGGCCTACGCGGACGACACCGTCGCGGTCATCGACGAGCTGGGCCTCGACCGCCCGCTGCTGCTCGGGCACTCGATGGGCGCCCGCGTCGCCGCCGTGGCCGCGGCCCGGGGCGTGCCGTCGCGGGGGGTGGTCATGGTCGATCCCCCGATGAGCGGGCCGGGCCGCGGGCCGTACCCGACGAGCCTGGAGGCGTTCCTCGGCCAGCTCGCGCGGGCCCGGCGGGGCACCGACGCCGACGAGGTCGCCAGGGACTGGCCTCGCTGGCCCCGGACGGAACAGGAGCTGCGCGCCCGGTGGCTCTCCAGTTGCGACGAGGACGCGATCGCCGCGACACACGCCGGGTTCGAGAGCGAGGACTTCTTCGACACCTGGCCCGCCTTGAGGGTGCCCAGTGTCCTGATCTACGGTTCGGACAGTCCCGTGGTCACCGCCTCGGGCGCCGAGGAAGCCCGCGAGACCAACCCGGACGCGAGGCTGGTCGCGGTTCCCGACGCGGGCCACATGGTGTTCTGGGACAACCCCGGCCCCGCCGCCGACGTGCTCCGCGCAGCGCTGGACTCCCTGCTGTCGCCGGCCGCGGTACCCCCCTCGAACGCGGTGACGAGGAGTTCCGCGGTCCCGCGGATCCGGCCGGCCAAGGAGGACCTGCCATGAAGAAGGCCCTGATCGTCGTCGACGTGCAGAACGACTTCTGCGAGGGCGGCTCCGTACCGGTGGCCGGCGGCGCCGCCGTCGCCGAGGGTCTGACCACCTACCTGCGGGACGCCGACTACGACCACGTCGTCGCCACGCGCGAGTGGCATATCGAGCCCGGCGCGCACTTCAGCCCGGTCCCCGACTTCGTCGACACCTGGCCGCCCCACTGCCGCGCGGGAACCCCCGGGGCGGCGTTCCACCCCCTGCTGGACACCTCGCGCCTCGAGGCGTACTTCGACAAGGGCCAGTACGGAGCGGCCTACTCGGGATTCCGAGGGGTCGGCCCGGACGGGCTGCCACTCGCGGAGTGGCTGACCGCGCGGCGCGTGGGAGCGGTGGACGTGGTCGGACTGGCCACGGACCATTGTGTGCGGGCCACCGCCCTGGACGCGCGGGGCCTCGGCCTGGCCACCACGGTCCTCTTGGAGCACTGCGCCGGGGTGTCGGCCGACCGCACGCGGCGGACCCTGGAGGAGTTCCGCTCGGCGGCCGTGACCCTGGGCTGAGCCCTGGGCGCCGCACGGCGCCCCCGTCCGCACCGCGCGCGGCACTGCGCTCGCCCTCGGTGTGGAGCGGCGCTCCCGGCCCGCCCTCCGGGCGCAGACCGGGAGCGCCCAGGTTTCGCCGGCCCGGGACAAAGGCCGAGGACGACCCCTTGCGCCCCACGGGTCGTCAGTGTTCGGATTTTCCTGCCGAGGGTGTGTCACCGGATCCACGCAAGAATCCGCCCCTCCCATGGCATTTCGTGACACCCACCGAATGCACTGAACCCACCCGTCCAGGGAAGGACGATCATGGCCCCTGAAGTGCCCCGCAGCGCCCGTGCGGCCCTCGATGTCAGCACCTTCGACGACCCCGATCCCGCCAAGGCCGCGGCGTCGGAGGACTACTCCTCCCACATCGTTCCCCTGACCGGGCGGGTCACCCGCCGCTCGCTGCCGATGGCGTCCTGGTCACTGTTCAGCGCCATGTTCTGGCTCTACGTGGCGGTCTCGGCGAGCCAGGCGGTCGGCAGTACCGACGCGATCATCGGGATGCTCCTGGCCACGGCCACTTTCGGGGTCGTGGGCAGCATCCTGTGCCGGCACGCCGCGCGTACGGGCCTGACCGTGGCGATGCTGTCCCGTCGTCTGTTCGGCTACCTGGGCGCGGCACTGGCCCCGCTGCTGTTCGCGGCGATGTGCCTCTACTACGCGGTGTTCGAGGGCTCGATCATCGCGGTCGCGCTCCAGCGCTGGTTCGCCCCCGGGAGCGATATGCGGCTGTGGTACGCGCTGGTCGTGGCCTACGCCGTACCGCTGGCGATCGGCGGGGTCCAGGCATGGCTGGACAAGCTGAACGGCTGGCTGCTCCCCTTCTACGTGGCGGGCATCGCCGCGCTGGTCGTGGTGGCCGGCGTGCGGCACGGGTTCAAGGCCGAGTACCTGCACGTGGCACCGCCGGAGGTGGTTTCCGGATTGCCCGGCTGGCTGTATGCCTACTGCATCTTCCTCAGTGTGGCGGCCACGATCATGTCCACGATCGACTTCGCCCGGTTCGGCAAACCGCAGGACTCCCGCTTCCACGGGCTGTTCACCTTCGGCCCGGCCTTCTACGCCGCCACCTTCCTGGTCAACGGGGTCGTCGGGATCTTCCTCATGTCCGCCGTCCTGCCCGACCAGGCGGCCTCGGAGACGGGCGTCGTCGACGCGGTGCTCCAGACACTCGGCTTCTCCGGCCTGTTGCTGATCATCGTCAGCCAGACCCGGATCAACTCCGCCAACTACTACCTGGCGTCCTCGAACCTGGAGGCCTTCGGCTCCCTGGTGTTCAGACTGCGCTGGCCCCGGCTGACCTGGGTCCTCGTCTCCGGTGTCGTCATCTATCTGTTCATGCTCACCGACGTGCTGTCCTACCTGCTGGTCGCACTCGCCTGGCAGGGTGTCTTCGTGGCCGCCTGGGTCGCCATCGCCCTGACCCACGTCCTGCTCGGCCGTGGCGAACGGGACGGGGTGCCGGAGTTCCGGCCCGGACGTCTGCGCCGGGTGTCTCCGGGGCTGTTCGCCTGGATCGTGCCCTCCTCGGTGGGTGTCGCGCTCATCCATTTCGGCACCCCGGACTCCTGGTACGTGCAGGGAGCGCTGCTCCTGGTGGCCGTTCTCGCCTCGGGCCTGTACGCGGTGGCGCTGCGCTGGGGGCGCAGCCCCGTCCTGAGGCGTGGCGGTGACCCGCGCGACGAGGTCGACGACGCGTGGAACACACGCATCCGGTGCCATGCCTGCGAACGCCACTACACCACCTGGGAGATGGACCGCGACCCGACGGCCGAAGGCGCGGCCATCTGCGCGGGCTGCGCGACGACGAGCCCCGGGTTCTACACGGCCGCCCTGCTGGACGCACGACAGACGGCCGGGCCGGCCACCGCGGCACCCGAGGCGCACCCGACGGCGGCGGTCACCGCGGACGCCGCCGAGCGGTAGGCTGCGCGTGGCCCGCGGGCGGCGGCCCGCACCCACCGGCCGCCGCCCGTCCGCGCCGACGGCAGGTGCGGTGGGGCAGAGGTCGCCCCCTCGCGAGAGGGGGCGTACGGGACGGTGACCCCGTCGGCCGAAGCCCGCGACCCCGCCCCGGGACCCTCCCGGAGCGAACCGTGCCGGACCTCCCCGGACCGGACCGCCGCGCCGGTCCCCGACCAGGCAGGGCACGTCATGACTCGACGACGCGGACGAACGGCCAGTCATTGGGGCACCTACCTCGTGACGGCCGAGGACGACGAAGTCGTCGACGTGCGGGGCGCCGAGGCCGACCCCGATCCGTCACCCCTGGGCGCGAACTACCTGGGAGCCCTGCGGCACCGCGCCCGCATCCGCCGCCCGGCGGTCCGTCTGGGCTGGCTGGAGGACGGACCCGGCCCGACCCGCACAAGGGGCTCGGACCCGTATGTGGAGGTCACGCACGAGACAGCCCTGGACCTCGTCGCCGGCGAACTGGACCGGGTGCGCCGCCAATACGGCGACGAGGCCGTGTTCGGCGGCTCGTACGGCTGGGGGAGCGCGGGACGCTTCCACCACGCCCAGTCGCAGATCCACCGGTTCCTCAACGCCACGGGCGGCTACACACGGTCCGTGAACACGTACTCGCACGCTGCCGGGGACGTCGTGCTGCCGCACATCGTCGGCGACCGGGAGTGGTTCCTGCGGTCGGTCCCCAGGTGGTCACAGATCGCGGAACACACCCGGCTCGTGGTGGCGTTCGGGGGCCTGCCCCGGCGCAGCGTGCAGGTCAATCCGGGG
Source organism: Streptomyces sp. SCSIO 75703 (assembly GCF_036607905.1). Lineage (NCBI taxonomy): Bacteria > Bacillati > Actinomycetota > Actinomycetes > Kitasatosporales > Streptomycetaceae > Streptomyces > Streptomyces sediminicola. The sequence continues at coordinate 1,073,955 of NZ_CP144555.1, read as the reverse complement.
GGTGTGGGGGCCCACCTGAACGCCCGGCAGCAAGACGCCTGCGCCCGGGCGGGCGTGCGGTTCGTCGTCGTCAGCCCCTCCAGGGACGACTCGGCCCCCTCCCTGCGGGCCGAGTGGCTTCCGGTGCGTCCCAACACCGATGTCGCCATGATGCTCGGGATGGCTCACACACTCCTGCGGGAAGGCAGCTACGACCGCTACTTCGTCGAGAAGTGCTGCGTCGGCTTCGAGCATTTCGCCAGGTACCTGCGCGGTGAGACCGACGGAGTGGAGAAGACGGCCCGCTGGGCGGCCGGCATCTGCGGGACGGACGAGGCCGCGATCACCACCCTGGCGCGCCGGCTCGCCTCGGAGCGCTCGCTCGTGTCGGTGACCTGGTCACTCCAGCGCCAGCACCACGGGGAGATGACCTACTGGGCCGGGATCGCGCTGGCGGCGATGGCCGGCTCCCTGGGCAAGCCCGGTGGCGGATTCGGCAGCGGATACTCCTCGATGCACAACGCCCACCTGTACGACCGGTTCTCGCTGGCCGCCTCGCTTCCGCAACTGCGGCCCCCCGTCTCCGCCTTCATCCCCGTCGCCCGGATCAGTGACATGCTGCTCCACCCGGGACGGCACTTCGACTACAACGGCACGACACAGCCGTACCCCGACATCAAGGCCGTGTACTGGGCCGGTGGGAACCCCTTCCACCACCACCAGGACCTGAACCGCCTGCTCACCGCCTGGCAGCGGCCCGAGACCGTCGTGGTGCACGAACCGTTCTGGAACGCGATGGCCAAGCACGCGGACATCGTCTTCCCGGTCGCCACCTCCCTGGAACGCGAGGACTTCGCCATCGGCACGGCCGATCCGTGGCTGACCGCGATGGACCAGGTGGCCGAGGCGCCCGAGGGGGTCGTCACCGACTACGAGATCTTCGCGGAGCTGTCCCGGCGCCTGGGCGCGTGGGAGGAATTCACCGAGGGGCGGGACGCGTCCGAGTGGGTCCGGCATCTGTACGACCGCACGGTGGACAGATGCGCGGCCCGCGGTATCGCCCTGCCCGACTACGACACGTTTCGCAAGGCCGGTCAGGTGGAGGTACCGATGCCGTGGGAGCATCCCGTGGCCTTCTCGGAACTCCGGGACGATCCCGACGCACACCCCCTCACCACCCCCTCGGGCAAGATCGAACTCTTCTCCGAGACCGTCGCCGCCTTCGGGTACGACGACTGCCCGGGGTTTCCCCGCTGGATGGAACCGGCGGAGTGGCTGGGATCGCCGCTGGCCCGGAAGTACCCCCTCCACCTGATCTCGACCCAGCCGGACACCAAGCTCCACAGCCAGTTCGACCACGGCGCGCACAGCCTCTCCGGCAAGGTCCGAGGGCGGGAAGTCGCCCGTCTGCATCCGCGGGACGCGGCCGAGCGGGGCCTCGCCGACGGGGATCTCGTCCGGATCCACAACCGGCGGGGCGCGTGCCTGGCCGCGGTCGAGGTCACCGAAGGTCTTCGCCAAGGTGTCGTCCAACTGCCCACGGGCGCGTGGTACGACCCGGTGTCACCGGGTGGGGCCGGCTCGCTCGACAAGCACGGAAACCCCAATGTCCTCACCCCCGACCTCGCCACCTCGAAGCTCGCGCAGGGGCCTTCGGCCCACACCTGCCTCGTCGAGGTCGAGCGCTTCACCGGTGCGGTACCACCGCTGACCGCGCACGAACCACCCGAGTTGAGAAAGTCTCCCGGTTCCGGCCCGGCGCCGCGTCCCGGGAAGCGGTGACACGTCGGGGCCTCCTCGCCGGACGACCTCTCGGCATGCCGGAGGCGGAGGACTGCGCGGTGACATCGGCCCGATGACCCGGGCGTTCCCCGCCGGCCGCCACGGTTACCATGCTCCCTTCGGGCCGGAGGCGGGAAGCAGGGGACGCGCCGGCGTCGACGGGCCGCCGGGAGGACAGGCGGACCGACTCGCCGGCCGCGACGTCCCCGAGGCCGTCCCGGGCTGATCGGGGAGATCCCCCGCATCGCGTCGCACGGGAGCCGGCCGTGGAATGCGAGGTGACACAACTTTGGAGCCTGGGAAGATGCTGACCGAGGTCACCGCGACCCACTACGTCGCCCCCCTGCGCTCCGGCGGCTCCGTCCCCGGGATCGTCGAGGCGGACGACCTGGGGACGTACGTCGTGAAGTTCACCGGGTCCGCGCAGGGGCGCAAGGCGCTGGTCGCCGAGGTGATCGTCGGGGAACTGGCGCGGGCGCTCGGGCTGCGGGTGCCCGAGCTGGTCCTCGCCCGGTTCGACCCGGAGATCGCCGCGCACGAGCCGCACCAGGAGGTGCGGGAACTGTTGGACGCGAGCGCCGGGCTCAACCTGGGCATGGACTACCTGCCGGGCGCCGCCGACTACACGCCGGAGGTCGCCGAGCGGTTCCCGGTCGGCCCCGAGGAGGCCGGGCGGATCGTCTGGCTGGACGCGCTCACCGTGAACGTGGACCGCACCGTGCACAGCTCCAACCTCATGGTCTGGCCCACCTTCGGCACCGCCCCCGCGCGGCTGTGGCTCATCGACCACGGCGCCGCCCTCGTCTTCCACCACCGCTGGGACACGTCCGCGCCCGAGAAGGCGTACGACTTCCGCCACCACGCCCTCGGCCACAGCGCCCCCGACGTCCGGGCCGCCGACGCCGAGCTGGCCCCCCGGGTCACCGACGAGCTGCTGCGCGCGGTCCTCGCCGAGGTGCCCGACGCCTGGCTGGCCGGTGAGCCGGGGTTCCCCGGCCCCGAGGAGGTGCGCGCGGCCTACGCCGGCTACCTCTCCGCCCGGGTGAAGGCGTCCGCACAGTGGCTGCCCACCGAGTTCCCGGACCGCGAGGAGCTGGCAGCCGAGGAGGGCCGGCGCGCGGAGCGGACCCGGCGGGGCCGCCCGGACTGGCTCCAGCGCGTCCCCGACCTGCACGGCCGGCCCGCCGCCGAGGCGGACTGGTCGGCCCACCTGGGCTGACGCCTCCGACGCCGGGGCGGGTACGGCCGGGCCGCCCCGGACCCCGGCCCGGCGCCGCCCCGCAGCGGTGGGCTCAGCCCCGTAGCCGCTCGTACGCCGGGACCGTCAGGAAGTCGGCGTAGTCCTCGTCGAGGGAGACGGTCAGCAGCAGGTCGTGGGCCTCCTGCCAGTGGCCCGCGGCGAACGCCTCCTCGCCGGCCTCGGCGCGGATGGCCGCCAGTTCACCGGCGGCGACCTCGCGGGCGAGGTCGGCGGTGACCCGCTCGCCGGTGTCGAGGACGACGCCCGCGTTGATCCACTGCCAGATCTGCGAGCGGGAGATCTCCGCGGTGGCCGCGTCCTCCATGAGGTTGAAGATGGCGACCGCGCCGAGGCCGCGCAGCCACGCCTCGATGTAGCGGATGCCGACCTGCACCGCGTTGACCAGCCCGGCGCGGGTCGGCCGGGCGTCGAGGGAGTCGACGGCGAGCAGGTCGGCGGCCGTGACGTCGACGTCCTCGCGGAGCCGGTCCTTCTGGTGGGGCCGGTCGCCGAGCACCTTGTCGAAGCACTCCATGGCGATCGGGACCAGGTCGGGGTGGGCGACCCAGGAGCCGTCGAAGCCGTCGCCGGCCTCGCGGTCCTTGTCGGCGCGGACCTTCTCGAAGGCCACCCGGTTGACCTCGGCGTCCCGGCGGGAGGGGATGAACGCCGCCATGCCGCCGATGGCGTGCGCGCCGCGCCTGTGGCAGGTGCGCACGAGGAGTTCGGTGTAGGCGCGCATGAACGGGGCCGTCATGGTGACCGCGTTGCGGTCCGGCAGCACGAACTTCTCGCCGCCGTCCCGGAAGTTCTTGACGATCGAGAAGAGGTAGTCCCAGCGGCCGGCGTTCAGCCCCGAGGCGTGCTCGCGCAGTTCGTAGAGGATCTCGTCCATCTCGAAAGCGGCCGTGATCGTCTCGATCAGGACGGTGGCGCGGACCGTGCCCCGCGGGATGCCCAGGTGGTCCTGGGCGAAGACGAAGACGTCGTTCCAGAGGCGGGCCTCCAGGTGCGATTCGGTCTTCGGCAGGTAGAAGTACGGGCCCTTGCCCAGCTCGATCAGGCGGCGGGCGTTGTGGAAGAAGTACAGGCCGAAGTCGACGAGGGCACCGGGCACCGGCGTGTCGCCGTCCCGCAGGTGCCGCTCGTCCAGGTGCCAGCCGCGCGGGCGCATGACGACCGTCGCCAGCTCCTCGTCCGGGCGCAGCGCGTACGACTTGCCGGTCCGCTCGTCCGTGAAGTCGATGCCCCGGCGGTAGGCATCGCTCAGGTTGAGCTGGCCCAGGACCACGTTCTCCCAGGTCGGCGCGGAGGCGTCCTCGAAGTCGGCGAGCCAGACGCGGGCGCCCGAGTTGAGCGCGTTGACGGTCATCTTGCGGTCGGTGGGGCCGGTGATCTCGACCCGGCGGTCCTCCAGCGCGGGCGGCGCGGGGGCCACCCGCCAGGAGTCGTCCTCGCGGATCGCGGCGGTCTCGGGGAGGAAGTCCAGGGTGGCGGTGCGGGCGATCTCGGCGCGGCGCTCCGCGCGAAGGGCCAGGAGTTCGTCACGCCGGGGCGTGAACCGCCGGTGGAGTTCCGCCACGAAGGCGAGCGCGGCGTCGGTCAGGACCTCCTCCTGCCGGGGCAGGGGCTCGGCGTCGACGAGGGCCAGCGGGGACGGCGCTGGTGCGGACATGAGCGGTCACTTCCTTCAGCGGCGGCACCGGATGCCACCGCGGACGAATGGGATGTTCCGCACCCGGGGAGCGGCCGGGTGCTTCTACTCAGTGGATAGTAGTTTCCTCATCGTGGAATCTCAACGGTGTGTTGATGTCGAGAATCTCCGGGTCGAGGCAGTCCGCGGGCCCGGAACGGCCGGCGCGGACGCGGCGGCGGGACGCCGGACGGGGGCGCCGGACGAGCGCCCTCACTCCAGTCGCCCCAGGTCGGCGGGGGTGTCGATGTCGTACGGCCGTGCCACGTCCCCGCACTCGACCAGCGTGATCCGCCCTTCCCGCTCGCGCAGGTAGCCGCGCGCCCCCCGGTCGCCGGTCGCGGAGGCGATCACGCCCTGCCAGTGCGCCGCCCCCAGCAGCACCGGGTGCCCGCGCACGCCCGCGTACGCCGCCGCGGCGAGCGACCTCTCGTCCCGGTACGCGGCTCGCACGCGCGCCGTCGCCTCCGCCCCGATGCCGGGCTGGTCCACCAGCGCGACCAGCGCCGCCCGTGCCCCCGTGGAGGCCAGCGAGGCCAGCCCGGCGCGCAGCGAGGAGCCCATGCCCTCCGGCCAGTCGGGGTTGTCCACGAGGACGCACCCCTCCAGCGCCGCCCGCTCCCGTACCTCCGGCGCCCGCGCCCCCAGGACCACGTGCACCCGGGCGCATCCGGCGGCGCGCAGGACACCGGCCGCGTGTTCGACGAGCAGGTGTCCCCGGTGTTCGAGCAGGGCCTTCGGCCATCCGCCGAGTCGCCGGCCGCCCCCGGCGGCCAGCAGGACCCCGGCGACCTGGCATTCGTACTCCGTCATGGCTCCTGCATACCCCGAGCGGCGGTCAAACCCCCTGCCGTACAACGGCTTTCGGGAGGCTGAATTTCCGTCCCGGCGGTGGCGCCCGAGGCGCTCGGTGGCGTTTACTGACCGGCGTCCCCGGAGCCTGGTCCATACCGCGGGGACGCTCGACACGTTCCCTGCGTAGGGGCGCACGACGGAGTGCGAGGGGGAGGGCTGTGGTGCGAAGCAGTGTGGGGCGGCGCCGGCCGGCCGCCGACGACCAGGACGTGCGCCTGGTGGCGCTACGGGCCGCGGTGGCCAGGCTGCGCCGCCGGCTCGCGGTCCTGCCGGCCGACTTCCCGGACCGCGCCATAGCCGAGGAGGCGCTCGCCGACCTCGCCGCGATGACGGCGCACGGAGTGCCGGAGGTGGCCCGGCTGCGCCGCTCCCTGCTGCTGGTCGCCGGGTCCATCGGCTCCGTCAGCGCCCTCTTCCCGTACCTGGCCGAGGTCCGTGACGCGGTCGACCTGTTCGGCGGCCCGCCGGGACGGTGAGACGGGAGGCGGGCACGCCCACGCCGGCGACCCCCGGGGCGCGTCCCCCCGACGGTCGCCGGCGTCCCGCTGTCCCCGGCTCACCGGCCGGGCGGCTCGCGCAGGGCGGCGCTCACCGCGACGCGATGACGTCCGCGATCCGGGCCAGCGGCGACGTCGTCGTCCGCGCGTCCTCCTCCTGGCGGTCGGCGGCGCGGTAGGCCGCGTACATGCCGTGCACCCCCAGCCAGCGGGCCGGCTCCGGCTCCCACCGGCGTGACCCGCGGCCCGTCCAGGGCAGCCGGGTGCGCTCGGTGTCCTCACCGAGGACCAGATCGGTGAGCGTGCGCGCCGCCAGGTGCGAGGCCGTCACCCCCTGCCCCACGAACCCGCCCGCCCAGCCGAGCCCCGTGGCCCGGTCCAGGCGGACCGAGGGGCACCAGTCGCGGGGCACCGCCAGCACCCCCGACCAGGCGTGGGCCACCGGAACCGAGGCCGCCGCAGGGAAGAGCCGGGCCAGCGTCGCCGCCAGCGAGGCCACCGTCGACGCGCTGGTGCCGCCGGCCGCGTCCACCCGGGAGCCGAACCGGTACGGCACCCCCCGCCCGCCCAGCGCGATCCGGCCGTCGGCGGTGCGCTGGCCGTAGAGGTAGGCGTGGGTCTGGTCGCTGAACAGTTCCTCGCCCGCCCAGCCGATGCCGCGCCACACGTCCTCCGGCAGCGGCTCAGAGACGATCATCGAGGAGTTCATCGGCAGCCAGGTCCGCTTCTCGCCCGGCAACTGGGAAGTGAACCCCTCCGTGCAGCGCAGCACATGACGCGCCGTCACCTCTCCGAAGGGCGTGGTGACCGACCGGGGGCCGATCGCGGTGACCGGCGTCGACTCGTGGAGGCGGACGCCGAGCCGGACGACGGCCTCGGCGAGGCCGGTGACCAGCCGCGCCGGGTGGACGCGGGCGCAGTGCGGGTTGTACGCGGCGCCGAGGCCCCCGGCGACCTCGATCCGCTCCTTCAGCTCCGTCGCCGACAGCAGCACCTCGTCGGTGTTGCCCCACTGCCGGTTCCGCTCCACCGAGGCCCGCAGGCGGACCAACTGGGCCGGGGCGTGCGCCACGCGGAGGTAGCCGCTCTTGACCGCGTCCGCCTCGATGCCCTCGCGGTCCAGCGTGGCGAGCACCTCGTCGACCTCGCGGTTCATCATCGCCTGGAAGCGCAGCACGGACTCCTTGCCGCGCTCGCGGGCGAACCGCTCCGGGGAGCCGGGGATCTTCCCGGAGAGCCAGCCGCCGTTGCGGCCGGAGGCGCCGAAGCCGGCGAACTCGCGTTCCAGCACCACCACGTCCCACTCCGGCCGGGCCTTCTTGAGGTGGTACGCCGTCCACAGCCCGGTGTATCCGGCGCCGACCACGCAGACGTCGGCGTCGGTGGGGCCGTCGAGCGGCGCGCGCCGCGCCGGGAAGCCGGTCTGGCGGAACCAGAAGGACACCTGGCCGTTGACGGGGGCGGGTGCGGGCATGTCGGTACTCCGGGGTGAGGAAGGGCGCGGTGACGCGGGGCGGGACGGGTGCGGGCGGGACGGCCGCGGGCCGGGACGGAGGTGCCGTCCGGCCCGCGGGGCGGAAGGGGAGGGCCGGTCAGCCGGCCGCGGCCGGCGCGTCGGCGGGGGCCGCCGCGCGCGGGGTGCCGTCGGCGGCGGACCGGGGCAGCGCGACGCAGGCGGCGGTCATCAGCACCGCGACCGCGCCGGTCAGCACGGCCACCGGCGTGGTGGTGCCGAAGCGGTCGAGCAGGTAGGTGGACAGGCTGGGCGCGATCCCGCCGAGGGAGCCGGCGACGCCGTAGCAGAGGGAGGCGCCGGTGTAGCGGACCTCGGGGCGGAAGAGCAGGGCGACCTCGGCGGCGAGGACGCCGTAGCCGGCGCCGACGAAGGCCATGCTGACCGCGACGGCGAGGTAGAGCAGCCCGGGGTCGGCGGTGCCGACCAGGGCGAAGGCGGGCCACGCCCACAGCAGCAGTCCGACCGCGGAGACGATGGCGACCCGGCGGGCGGTGAAGCGCGGTGCCAGGAAGGCGCCGACCAGGACGAACAGGCCCTCGCTGACCGCGGCGACGAGGTTGGCCGGCAGGCTGAGGGACGTGCTCATGCCGAGCGTGCCGGTGGCGTAGACGAGGGTGAACGTGGTGAGCAGGTAGTAGGTGACGAAGACCCCCGCGAAGGCGCCGACGCCGATCAGGACGCGCCGCCAGTCCGCGCGCAGCACCTCGGCGACCGGCAGCCGGCGCGGTGCCCCGTCCCGCTCGCCGGCGCGGAAGTCCGGCGACTCGTGGATCTTCGTACGGATCACCAGGCCGATGGGGATGAGCAGCACCGAGGCGAGGAACGGGATGCGCCAGCCCCAGCCCTGCACCCAGGTCTCGGACCCGGCGGTGATGCCGAGGAAGACCACGGTGGCGAGGATCAGCCCGAGCGGGGAGCCGAGCTGGGCGAAGGCGCCGAAGAGGGTCTTGCGGCGCGGCTCGGCGTGTTCGATGCCGATGAGCGCGGCCCCGCCCCACTCGCCGCCCACCGCCATGCCCTGCACGATGCGCAGGAGCAGCAGCAGGAGGGGCGCGGCGGCGCCGATCGTGGCGTAGGACGGCAGCAGGCCCACGGCGACGGTGGCGCCGCCCATCAGCAGCAGGGTGGCGACGAGGGTGCGCTTGCGGCCCACGCGGTCCCCGAAGTGGCCGAAGACCACGGCGCCGAGCGGCCGGGCGAGGAACCCGGCGCCGAAGGTGGCGAGCGCGAGCAGGGTGCCGACCAGCGGCGGCAGGTCGGGGAAGAAGACGTGGTGGAAGACGAGCGCGGACGCGGTGCCGTAGATGAAGAAGTCGTACCACTCGATGGTGGTGCCGATGATCTGGGCCGCGGCGAGCCGGGAGGCGGACGGTGCCGGTCCGCTGCCGGTGGCGGGGGCCGGGGAGGCTCCGTGACGCATGACGTGACTCCTGGGGACGGGTGGGGGAGGGACGGGCGTACGGGACGAGCGGGCTGGGGTCTTTCGTTGGGATCAGGCCGGACTCCGCGAGCCCGGTGTGAGCCCAACGAAAGGCCCTGGGAGGCGGGGCGTCAGTTCGCTTCGGGAGCCGGGGTGCCCGCGCCGTGGCCGCCCCCGCCGCCGGTGACGACGCTGATGCGGTCCCCGGCGCCCAGCCGCTCGTGGAAGACGACGGGCAGGTCCACCACCGAGCCGTCGGCCCGGGTGATGGCGAAGTTGCCGGGGCGGCCCGCCTCGGCGCCGTCCAGTCCGGGGGCGCCGGCGCGGTGCCGGTCGGCGTACCCGGCGACGTCGACGCCGTCGGTGACGGCCTCGTAGGTGCGCCGGATGCCGTGGCCGCCGCGGTGGGCGCCGGTTCCGCCGGAGTCCTCGTGCAGGGCGTACTCGACGACGCGGAAGTGGGAGTAGTCCGACTCCAGGGCCTCCACGGGCGCGTTGGCGCAGTTGGAGACCGGGTTGTCGAGCGCGTCGGCGCCGTCGTGCGCGTCGCAGGCGCCCCAGCCGCCGCCCAGGATCTCCAGCACCACCTGGTAGTCGCCGGTGGAGCGGTCGAGGTGGCTCACCGTGAACGCGGTCGTGGTGTCGAAGCCGGTCGCCGCGGACCGTTCGGGGACCTGGGCGCCGAGCGCATCGACGACCGCGTCGAAGACCCGGCTGGCCGGGGTGAGGCGGCTGCGGACGGCGGCCGGGGAACGGGGGTTGAGGATGCTGCCGAGCGGGGCGTGGACGGTGATCGGCCGGTTGCAGCCCTCGTTGAACGGGATGTCCGGCTCGTCGAGCAGACAGCGCACGGCGCTCAGGGCGGCGGAGACGGTGGAGGCGGGCGGGCAGTTGACGTTGCCCTCGACCTGGTCGCCGGTGCCGGTGAAGTCGAGGTGGAGCCGGTCGCCGTCCACGGTGACGCGGACCCGGACCTCCACCGTGCCGGCGTCCCACGGGGAGGCGTCGAGGGTCTGCACCGAGGTGTAGACGCCGTCCGGGATGCGGCCGAGGGCGGCCCGGGTGCGCCGCTCGGCGTAGTCCTTGAGCTGTTCCATCGCGCTCAGGCAGTCGTCGGTGCCGAAGCGGGCGGCGGCCTCCCGCAGCCGGATGGCGGCCGTGCGGTTGGCGGCGAACTGGGCGTTGAGGTCGCCGACGACCAGGTCGGGCACCCGGACGTTGGCCCGGACCAGTTCCTCCACGAAGCCGCCGCGGCCCCAGTCCCGCGAGACGGAGAAGCGGCTCAGCGGCAGGCGCAGGCCCTCCTGGTAGATCTCGGTGGCGGTGGCGTTGAGACCGGGGCTGCCACCGCCGATGTCGACGTGGTGGGCGACGCTCGCGGCGAAGGCCGCCAGCCGTCCGTCCACGAAGACCGGCGTGAACAGGTAGATGTCCTGGAGGTGCTGGCCGCCGTTGAACGGGTCGTTCATGAGCAGCGCGTCGTCCTCGGTGAGGGTGGTGAGGTCGACGGCGTCGGCCAGCCCCCGGATGGCGAACGAGATGCCCGCCGTCATGATCGGGATGCATTCGGCCTGGTCGACCACCTCGCCCCGGGCGTCGGTGAGCGCCACCGAGTAGTCCCGGGCCTCCCGGACGATCGAGGAGAACGCGGCGCGCCGCAGGTCGGTGGCCATCTCGCGGGTGATGGAGGAGAACGCGGCCTGGATCAGGCCCAGCCGGGAGGCGTCGAGTGCCATGGGTCAGCTCCTGGTGAGGACGAGGTTGGTGGCCGGGTCGACCGTCGCGGTCCAGCCGCCGGGGACGTAGGCGGTGGAGGACGCGTCGGTGAGCACCGCCGGTCCGGGCAGGACGGCGCCGGGGGCGAGCGCCTCCCGGGGCAGGGTCACGGCGGCGCGCGGTTCGCCCTGCTCCAGCACCGTCGACGGCACGCGCGCGGCGTCGGGCCGGTGGGCGACCTCGGGCAGGGCGACGGAGGGGCGGGGCCGGGTGGTGCTCAGCCGCAACGTGACCACCTGGACCGCGGCGCCGGGGTCGGCGTGCCCGAAGCGCCGGGCGTGCAGGGCGTGGAAGGCGGCGACCAGCCGGCCGACCCGGTCGGGGCCGTCGTCCGGCAGCGGTACCGCCAGCTCGAAGCCCTGTCCGGCGTAGCGCATGTCGACGCTCCAGCCGTCCCGCACGGTGGCGGGGTCGACGCCCTGCCCGGCGAGTTCGGCGTGGGCCTCCCCGGTGACGGCGTCGAGCAGCGCGCGCAGCCGGTCCGCGTCGAGGGCGTCGGCGGGCACGAGGACGGTGCGGGCGAACTCCCGCCGGAAACCGGAGACCAGCAGCCCGTAGGCGGAGGCCAGTCCGGAGTGCGGGGCGATCACGACGCGGCGCATGCCGAGCTCGTCCGCCACGCCCGCGGCGTGCACCGGGCCGGCGCCGCCGTAGGCGAGCAGGGTCAGGCCGCGCGGGTCGTGGCCGCGTTCGACCGAGGCGACCCGGATGGCGCCGGCCATCGCCACGTTGGCCAACTGGTGGGCGGACCAGGCGGCCTCGCCCACCGTACGGCCCAGCCGGGCGGCGAGCGGGGCGAAGGCGGACTCGGCGGCCGGCAGGTCCAGCGGGAAGCGGCCGGCCATCATCGGCCGCGGCCCGAGCAGCCCGAGCACCGCGTCGGCGTCGGTGACCGTGGGCAGTCGTCCGCCCCGGCCGTAGCAGGCGGGACCGGGGTGCGAGCCGGCGCTGCGCGGGCCGACGGTGAGCAGGCCGCCGCTGTCCACGCCGACGACGCTGCCGCCGCCGGCGCCGACGGTGGTGATGTCGACCATCGGCACCCGGACCGGGAGCCCGTCGACGCTCACCTCGGGCGTCAGCCGCGGCGCACCGTCGACCACCAGGGCCACGTCGGTGCTGGTGCCGCCCATGTCCATGGTCACGACGTCGCCCAGCCCGGCGGACTCGGCGACCGCGACGGCGCCGCTGACCCCGGCGGCCGGGCCCGACAGCAGCATCGTCACCGGGCGCGCGGTCACCACGGGCACCGGTACGGCGCCGCCGTTGGACTGCATCACCTGGAGCCCGGCGATGCCGCGCCGGGCGGTCTCGGCGGCCAGCCGGTCCAGGTACCCGGCGACGGCGGGCCGCACGAAGGCGTCGACGGCGGTGGTGCTGGTGCGCTCGTACTCGCGGAACTCCCGCGCCACCGAGCAGGACAGCGACACCGGCAGCTCCGGTGCCAGCGAGCCGATCAGCTCGGCCACCCGGCGCTCGTGGGCGGGATTGCCGTAGGAGTGCAGCAGGCACACGGCGATCGCCGTGACGTCCCGGGCCAGCAGCTCCTTGACCGCGTGGAGCACGCTCTCCTCGTCCAGGGCCACGGCGACCTCGCCCGTGGCCGTGACCCGCTCGTCGACCTCGCGCACCAGCTCCCGCGGCACCAGCGGGGCCGGCTTGACGTACCGCAGGTCGTACATGCGGTCGCGGTCCTGGCGCTGGAGCGTGAGCAGATCGCGGAAACCGCGGGTGACCAGCAGGCCGAGCCGGGGGCCGCGGCGCTCCAGCAGCGCGTTGGTGGCGACCGTGCTGCCGTGCAGCAGCAGGGCCCCCTCGCGCAGCCCCTCGGGGAGGGCGTCGATCGCCTCGATCACCGCGTGCGACGGGTCCGCGGGCGTCGAGAAGACCTTCGCGGTGGCCCGCAGCGCGCCGTCGTCGTCCAGGACGACCAGGTCGGTGAAGGTGCCACCGCATTCGACACCAATGCGCATGAGACCCCTTTCCACGATGTGAGAGGACATACCGGTAGGGATTCCGGCCTTGAAAAGGGACGTTCCCATGGCCGACGATGCGCGGTAATACGTCGTTCTCCCCATGGACGCGGGGCGGCGTCGGTGCTGGTCGGACGCTTGGAGAAGCGGTGGGGCCACCGGGAGGAGAAAGGTGCGGCATGACGCGCGACCGTTCCGGGCCCACCGCGGCCATGGCCGAGAACACGCGGCGGGCCCGGCCGGGGGTGGCCCGTTTCGACACCCTGGGCCAGTGCGAGCGGCTCGACGTGCGCGGCTGCGACCTCGTGCTGCACGAGCGGGTGCGCCGCTGGGCGACCCTGATGCCGGAGACGGGCCGGACCGCCGTCTGCTTCGTGTGGATCACCGAGGACGGCGGCTGGGCCCGCGTCGACCTCGCCGCGCCGCCCACCGCCGAGGGCCGCCCCATCACCGTGACCGCCGCGGTGCGCCGCTGCGATCCGCCCTACGGGCTCACGCTGCGCGAACTGGACGTGCTCACCCTGCTCGCGGGCGGGCTGACCAACGGCTCCGTCGCCCACTACCTGGGCACCAGCCCCCGTACCGTCGGCAAGCAGGTCGAATCTCTGCTGGACAAGCTGGGCCAGCCGAGCCGCGCCGCCGCGGCGGCCTTCGCCGTGGACAGCGGCCTGCTGCGGCTGCCCGTGCCCGGCGGCTGCGCGGAACTGTCCGCGCTCGGCGCCGGCATGCTGGACGCGCTCGACCGGGGGCGCCCGGCCCCGCCCCGGTTCGCGGGCGCCCCGCGCCCCGGCACCCGCCACTTCGTGCCCCGACCCCTGACCGTCGGCCTCATGGCCCCGCTGCTCGGCGCCTACGGCGCCGACGGCGAGGAACTGCGCCGGGGCGCCGAACTCGCCGTCGCCGAGGTGAACGCGCGCGGCGGGGTCGCCGGACGCCCGCTGGAGCTGGCGTCCTTCGCGCTCGACAACCAGGACGCGGCCTCGGTCGACGCGGCCTTCCGCGCCGTCGCCGACCACGACCTGGCCGCCCTGGTCGGCTCCTACCTGCTGGTCGACGAACGCCCCAGCTACGAGCGGGCCGCCGCATACGGCCTCCCGTACCTCAACGTGGGCAGCAGCGACCTGCAGGCCGCCTGGGTCGCCTCCGAACCCACCGTCTTCGGCAACGTCTTCCAGGCGGGCCCGCGCCGCAGCAACTACGTGCGCGGCTTCCTGCGCTTCGCCGCCCACACCTCGGCGGCCGGGCTGTGGCGTCCCGGCCGGCGCACCGTCGGCGTGGTCGAACCGGGCGTCGCGGACGGGGAGATCCTCGGCGAGCGGGGCGCCGACCTCGTCGAGGCGGCCGGCTGGCGGGTGCAGTTCCGGATCAGGTCCGGACCGCCCTACGACGACTGGACGCGGGTGCTGGAGCAGGTGCGGCGCACCGCCCCGGACGCGCTGCTGCTCGGCAACCACCCGCCCGTGGCGATGGCCGCCTTCCAGCGTGCCTTCGCCCGCGACCCCTCACCGACCCTCGTCTACAACGTGTACACGCCGTCGGTGCCCGCCTACCTCGCGGAGGCGGGGGAGGCCGCCGAGGGCGTGGTGTGGGCCAGCGTCACCGGCCGCTACGGCGACGCCCGCGGCGCCGGGTTCGCGCGGGACTACGCCCGGCTGCACGGCCGCGCGCCCGGACACGGCCTCGCCGGCGCCGGGTACGACCAGGTCCAGGTCCTCGCGCGGGCCTGGAGCGGCCTCGACGCGCCGGGCCGGCCGGCCGAGACCGTGGCCGCGCTGCGCCACGTCGTGCACCGCGGTGTCAACGGGGCCTACTTCCTGGGGGCGGCGGGCCAGACCAACGCCGCCTACCCGGACGAGAGCCCGGACCCGTCGCTGTCCCAGGCGCCGCTGGTCTACCAGGTGCAGGGCGGGCGCAGCCGGGCGGTGCACCCGGCGCCCTACGCCGAGGCGTCGTTCCGCCCGCCCCCGTGGCTGGCGCGGGCGGCCCGCTGAGGCGGGCGCCCGACGCCGCGTCAGGCAGCGAAAGGCGGCGGGAGGCTGACGTCCTGTCAGGATGCCGAGGCGGCAGCCGAGTTGCGGAGGGACTCCGACAGTTCCGCGGCCACCTGCTGGAGCACGGGCACGATCCGCCCGGTCGCCTCCTCGGTGACGCGGCCGGCCGGCCCGGAGATCGAGATGGCGGCGGCGGTGGGGGAGTCGGGCACGGAGACGGCCAGGCAGCGCACGCCGATCTCCTGCTCGTTGTCGTCGATCGCGTACCCCTGGCGGCGCACCTCCGCCAGCGCGGCGACGAACCCGTCCGGCGTGGTGATGGTCTTGTCGGTCGCGGCCGGCATGCCGGTACGGCGCAGCAGGGCCCGCACCTCCTCCGGCGGCACGTCGGCGAGGAGCGCCTTGCCGACGCCGGTGGAGTGCGGCAGTACCCGCCGGCCGACCTCGGTGAACATCCGCATCGAGTGCTTGGACGGCACCTGCGCGACGTACACGATCTCGTCCCCGTCGAGCAGCGCCATGTTGGCCGTCTCGCCGGTCTCCTCGACGAGGCGGGCCAGGTGCGGCCGGGCCCAGGTGCCGAGGAGGCGGGAGGCGGACTCGCCGAGCCGGATCAGACGGGGGCCGAGCGCGTACCGCCGGTTCGGCTGCTGGCGTACGTAGCCGCAGGCCACGAGGGTGCGCATCAGACGGTGGATGGTCGGCAGGGGCAGGCCGCTGCTCGCGGACAGCTCGCTCAGCCCGACCTCGCCGCCCGCGTCCGCCATCCGTTCGAGCAGGTCGAAGGCGCGCTCCAGGGACTGGACGCCGCCCGGGGCGGGCCTCGCGGGGTCGGTGGTGCTGGCGCTGGACGTCGGCACGGCACGTTCCTTTCGGGACTGGCGGGAGGGCAGCAGCCTACCCGGCGGCCGGTTGACTCCCCGCTTGTCCAAAGCTACGTTCTGCGTGCTGGAAGTCTAATTCCGCTTTGTGGAAACGTCCAGGGCGGGCGCGTGCTCCGGGTCCGGAGATTCCGGCCCCCTTGACGGCTCCCGGCGGGGAGTGAAGACTCCTTCAACAGAACGTTGAAATCCGGTGGGTGGCGGTTCCTCCCGCGCCGCGCCACGACGGCTTCCGCGTGCGGTGACCACGGCACGGCACCGCCGCGCGGCGAGCCGCCACCCCGCCGGACCCGGCCGCGGCAGCGGCCCGACGAGGTGGACGCCCCGAAGGACGCGGACGACGCGGATGCCGCAGGGGCCGCGTGAACCGTGCGCGGGCGGCCACGCACACGACGCACGACCGACGTACCCGGCGCACGTGAGGCACCCGACACACGTGGCACCGGACGACGACCGACAAGGAAGGGGACCGGGTGTCCGAAGCTGAACTGGTGCTGCGCTCGACACGCGTGGTCACGCCCGAGGGGACGCGCCCCGCCGCGATCGCGGTGCGCGGCGGCACCATCACGGCCGTCCTGCCGCACGACGCCCCCGTCCCGGCGGGCGCCCGGCTGGAGGACGCCGGCGACCGGGCGGTCCTGCCCGGACTGGTCGACACCCACGTGCACGTCAACGACCCCGGGCGGGCCGAATGGGAGGGCTTCCCCACCGCCACCCGCGCCGCGGCGGCCGGCGGCATCACCACCCTGGTCGACATGCCGCTCAACTCCCTGCCGCCCACCACGACCACCGCCCACCTGGAGACCAAACGACGGGCCGCCGCCGGCCGGACCCACGTCGACGTCGGCTTCTGGGGCGGGGCCCTGCCCGGCAACACCAGGGACCTGCGCCCGCTGCACGAGGCCGGCGTCTTCGGCTTCAAGGCGTTCCTGTCGCCCTCGGGCGTGGACGAGTTCCCCCACCTCGACCAGGACCAGCTCGCCCGGTCCCTCGCCGAGATCGCCGCCTTCGACGGGCTGCTGATCGTGCACGCCGAGGACCCGCACCACCTCGCCGCCGCCCCGCAGCGCGGCGGCCCCCGGTACGCCGACTTCCTCGCCAGCCGCCCCCGCGACGCCGAGGACACCGCCATCGCGACGCTCGTCGCCCAGGCCGCACGGTTCGGTGCCCGCGTCCACGTGCTCCACCTCTCCTCCGCCGACGCCCTGCCGCTGATCGTCCGCGCACGGGCCGAGGGCGTGCGCCTCACCGTGGAGACGTGCCCCCACTACCTCACCCTCACCGCGGAGGAAGTCCCCGACGGGGCAAGCGAGTTCAAGTGCTGTCCGCCCATCCGCGAGGCCGCCAACCGCGACCTGCTCTGGCAGGCCCTCGCCGACGGCACCATCGACTGCGTGGTCACCGACCACTCGCCGTCCACCGCCGACCTGAAGACCGACGACTTCGCCACCGCCTGGGGCGGCATCTCCGGCCTCCAGCTCAGCCTCTCCGCCGTGTGGACCGAGGCCCGCGGGCGCGGCCACACCCTGGACGACGTGGTCCGCTGGATGTCCGCGGCCACCGCCCGCCTCGCCGGGCTCGACGGCCGCAAGGGCGCCATCGCGCCCGGCCACGACGCCGACTTCGCGGTCCTCGCCCCCGAGGAGACCTTCACCGTCGACCCGGCCGCGCTGCACCACCGCAACCGCGTCACCGCGTACGCCGGGCGCACCCTGCACGGCGTGGTCACCTCCACCTGGCTGCGCGGCCGGCGCGTCATGGCCGACGGCCGCCTCACGGGCCCGCAGGGCCGCCTCCTCACCCCCACCCCTTGACCACTGTCCGATCACCTTTCCCCACGGACCACCGGCCACCCGGCCCCGACACCCCGCCCCACCGAAAGGAACCCCTGATCACCGTGACGGCCCAGCACAGCGCACAGGCGGCCCGCTTCACCGGCGACGCGAAGCCGTACGGAGGCGGCGACCCGTACGCCGACTACCGCACCGGCGACCTGCCCTTCACCCGGTACGCCAACCTCGCCGACCGGCGGCTCGGCGCCGGGGCCGTCGCCGCCAACGACGAGTTCTTCGCCCAGCGCGAGAACCTGCTGGTGCCCGAGCGGGCCGAGTTCGACCCCACGGCCTTCGGGCACAAGGGCAAGGTCATGGACGGCTGGGAGACCCGCCGCCGGCGCGGCCCCGCCGCCGGGACGCCGTGGCCCGGCGAGGACGACCACGACTGGGCGCTGATCCGGCTCGGCGCGCCCGGCGTCATCCGCGGCATTGTCGTCGACACCGCCCACTTCCGCGGCAACTACCCGCAGTCCGTCTCGGTCGAGGCCACCACCGTGCACGGCTCGCCCTCGCCGGAGGAACTGCTCGCCGACGACGTCAAGTGGACCACCCTCGTCCCGCGCACCCCGGTCGGCGGCCACGCGGCCAACGGCTTCCCCGTCGACACCGAGCAGCGCTTCACCCACGTCCGCCTCAAGCAGCACCCCGACGGGGGCATCGCCCGCCTGCGGGTGCACGGCGAGGTGGTCCCCGACCCCGAGTGGCTCGCCGCCCGCGGCGCCTTCGACGTGGTCGCGCTGGAGAACGGCGGACAGGTCGAGGACGCCTCCGACCGCTTCTACTCGCCGGCCACCAACACCATCCAGCCGGGCCGCTCCCGCAAGATGGACGACGGCTGGGAGACCCGGCGCCGCCGCGACCGGGGCCACGACTGGATCCGCTACCGGCTGGCGGAGCGCTCCCGGTTCCGCGCCGTCGAGATCGACACCGCCTACCTGGTGGGCAACGCGGGCGGCTGGGCCGCGCTGTCGGTGCGCGACGGCGAGGACGGCGAGTGGCGCGAGGTGCTGCCGCGTACCCGGCTCCAGCCCGACACCAACCACCGCTTCGTCCTGCCCGAGGACGCCGTCGGCACTCACGCCCGCGTGGACGTCTTCCCCGACGGCGGCATCTCCCGCCTGCGCCTGTTCGGCTCGCTGACCGAGGACGGCGCGGCCCGCCTCACCGCCCGCCACCAGGAACTGGGCGGCTGACCCCGGGCCCCGGCCGCCCCGACCCCCCGGGGCGGCCGGGCCCGCCGCCGCCCGGCCGGCCCCGTGCCGGTGGCGGGCCCGGCCGCCGCGCGCGAGGGTGGACGCGGGGCCGCCCCGGACGATCCGGCCCGGCGGCACCGATGAGCCGGCGCCCTCCGCGGGGTCCACACCCGTGAGAGCGGGTCCGCCGGCCGCGGCGGACCCCGGACACGGAAGGCAGGCACCCGCCATGGGCAAGCTCGTCCTCACCTCGTTCGTCACCCTCGACGGCGTGTACCAGGCCCCCGGAGGTCCCGACGAGGACACCCGCGGCGGCTTCCGCCAGGGCGGCTGGAGCGTCCCGTACGGCGACGAGGACTTCGGCGCCTTCATGACCGGCGTCTTCGACCGCGTCGGCGCCTTCCTCCTGGGCCGCCGCACCTACGAGATCTTCGCCTCCTACTGGCCGGCGAAGACCGACCCGCAGGACCCCATCGCCTCCCGGCTCAACGGGCTGCCGAAGTACGTCGCCTCCACCACCCTCACCGACCCGTCCTGGGCGGGCACCACCGTGCTCGGCGGGGACCTCGCCAAGGAGGTGGCGGCCGTGAAGGAGCGCACCGAGGGCGAACTCCAGGTGCACGGCAGCGGCGACCTCGCCGCCTCCCTGTTCGACCTGGGCCTGGTCGACACCGTGCACCTGCTGACCTTCCCCGTGGTCCTCGGCGACGGCCGCCGGCTCTTCCCGCGGGGGGTGCGGCCCACCGCCTTCCGGCACACCGGCGGCCACGTCACCGCCGCCGGCGTCTGCGTCCAGTCGTACGACCGCACGGGCAGCCCCTCGTACGGCTCCTACTGACGCGCGCGGCCCCGCCGCGCACCACCGCCTCGCCCGGCGCAGGGCCGCTCCCGGTCCGCGGGACTGCGGCGTACCGTCCCCTACCGGCCGCCGAAGGTGCCGAGCCCCGGCTCCGGGAGGGGCGCCCCCGGGATCTCCGCCGGACGCACCGCGCGGCGCTCCCGCCGGGAGACCTCGCACGCCTCGGCGACCCGGAGCGCCTGGAGGGCCTCGCGCCCGTCGCACGGGTTGGTCCGCTCACCGCGCACCACCTGCACGAACGCGGACAGCTCCGCCTCGTAGGCGGGGGCGAAGCGCTCCACGAAGCCGGTCCACGGCTTGTCGGCGGCGGGCGGCCCGGTCGGCTCGGTGGACGCGATCGGCGTGCGGTCGTCCAGCCCGACGACGATCTGGTCGCGTTCTCCGGCCAGCTCCATGCGCACGTCGTACCCGGCGCCGTTCAGCCGGGTCGCGGTGACCGTGGCCAGCGTCCCGTCGTCCAGCGTGAGCACGGCCGCGCCGGTGTCGACGTCGCCCACCGCCCGGAACACCGGGGGACCGGCGTCCGACCCGGCCGCGTACACCTCGGCGACCTCCCGGCCGGTCACCCAGCGCACCATGTCGAAGTCGTGGACGAGGGTGTCCCGGAAGAGCCCGCCGGACTGCGGGAGGTACGCCTCCGGGGGCGGCTCCTGGTCGCTGGTCACCGCCCGGACGGTGTGCAGCCGCCCCAGCCGGCCGGAGCGCACCGCCTCCCGGGCCCCGGTGTACCCGGCGTCGAATCGGCGCTGGAAACCCATCTGGAGCACCGTCCCGGCCGCCTCCACCTCGGCGATCGCGGCGAGGGTGCCGGGCACGTCCAGCGCGATCGGCTTCTCGCAGAACACGGGTAACCCGGAGCGGGCCGCCCGGCCGATCAGCTCGGCGTGGGCCGGTGTCGCCGTGGTGATCACCACCGCGTCCACGCCCCAGCGGAAGATCTCGTCCACCCCCGGCGCGGCCGTCTCGCCCAGCCGGTGGGCCAGCTCCTGGGCCCGGCCCAGGTTCGCGTCGGTCAGGATCAGGGATCCGACGTCGCGGTGGCGACTGAGTGTGTTGGCGTGGACGGTGCCGATGCGGCCCGTACCGATGATCCCGATGCGCATGGAAACAAAGTGGCCGCAAGGCCGGGCCCTGTCAATGTGTATGTCCGGACAATCGAACCAGGCGGGTTCGAACGGCGGCTCAGGAGCTACGCTCGTGGCGTGCCGAAACCAGTGGTGGACCCGACCGTCTCGCTCGATCTCGGCGTGGACCGCAGCAGCCCGGTCCCGCTGTACTTCCAGCTCGCCCAGAAGCTGGAGGCCGCGATCGAGCGCGGCGCCCTCACCCCCGGCAGTCTGCTCGGCAACGAGATCGAGCTGGCCGGGCGCCTCGGCCTGTCCCGGCCCACCGTCCGCCAGGCCATCCAGTCGCTCGTCGACAAGGGCCTGCTCGTGCGCCGCCGGGGCGTCGGCACCCAGGTCGTGCACAGCAAGGTCAGGCGCCCCCTGGAACTGAGCAGCCTCTACGACGACCTGGAGGCGGCCGGCCAGCGCCCCGCGACGACCGTGCTGGTCAACACCCTCGTGCCGGCCGGCGCCGAGGCCGCCGTGGCGCTCGGGGTGGCCGAGGGGAGCGACGTCCACCGCGTGGAGCGGCTCCGCTTCGCCCACGGGGAGCCGATCGCGTACCTGTGCAACATCCTGCCCACCGGCCTGCTCGACCTGGACACGGCCCAACTGGAGGCGACCGGCCTGTACCGGCTGATGCGCGCCGCCGGGGTCACCCTGCACAGCGCCCGCCAGTCCATCGGGGCCCGCGCCGCCACCGCCGCCGAGGCCGAACGGCTGGGCGAACGCGAGGGCGCCCCGCTGCTCACCATGGAGCGGACCACCTTCGACGACACCGGGCGCGCGGTCGAGTTCGGCACCCACACCTACCGGCCGGCCCGCTACTCCTTCGACTTCCAGCTCCTCGTCCGGTCCTGAGGGGCGTACGGGGTCCGGTCCCGAGGGGCGAACGGGGCCGGGCGGGCCGGGTCCGCCGGGTCCCGGGCCGGCCGTCCTGCCCGCCGGTTCGTCACATTGTCCTGACAAAGAGACGGGCTTCCCGCGCCCCGCCGCCGGGCGGCCCTGCGCGGTGTCCGACAATGGAGCGTTTGGGGTGGGTGAGGCCCTCGGCGCCGGTGGGGATTCCGTTCCCCGCCCGGCCGCCACGAGGGCCGGCACCGACCGCGCACCACGGCAGGACGCCCGCACGACCCGGCAGGGCGGCGGGACGGCAGGACGGCATGACACGGCAAGAAGGGCACGGCCTCGTGGCACGGTTTCGGACCTGGGTAGGCATCGCGTTGGCGGGGGCACTGACACTGTCCCTGGTCGGTTGCAGCAGCGCCGGCGGCAAGCGCGCCGAGGACGCCCGCAAGGCCGCGGCGGCCGGCGGGAGGGCCGCGGTGGACACCCCCCGCTGGACCTTCGCCATGATCACGCACTCGGGCGACGGCGACACCTTCTGGGACATCGTCCAGAGCGGGGCGGAACAGGCCGCCCTCAAGGACAACGTCAACTTCCTGTACAGCCACGACGACGAGGCCCAGCAGCAGGCGCAGCTCGTCGACGCCGCCGTCGACAAGAAGGTCGACGGCATCATCGTCACCCTCGCCAAGCCGGACGCGCTCAAGGCCGCCGTCGCCCGCGCCGGGAAGGCCGGGATACCTGTGATCACCGTGAACTCCGGCTCCGGCGAGTCCGCCCGGTTCGGCGCGCTCACCCACGTCGGCCAGGACGAGACCGTGGCCGGCGAGGCGGTCGGCGAGGAACTGAACCGGCGGGGCCGCGAGCGGGCCCTGTGCGTCCTGCACGAGCAGGGCAACGTCGGCCACGAACAGCGCTGCGACGGCGTGGAGAAGACCTTCGACGGCACCCTCCAGCGCCTCTACGTCAACGGCACGAGCATGCCCGACGTGCAGTCCGCGCTGGAGGCCAAGCTCCAGACCGACCGCCTGGTGGACGCCGTCGTCACCCTGGGCGCCCCCTACGCCGACACCGCCGTCAAGGCCCGGCAGGGCGCCGGCAGCGACGCGGAGATCGACACCTTCGACCTCAACGCCAAGGTGGCCGCCGGTCTGGAGGACGGCAGCCTCGGCTTCGCCGTCGACCAGCAGCCCTACCTCCAGGGCTACGAGGCCGTCGACCTGCTCTGGCTGTACAAGTACAACGCCGACGTCCTCGGCGGCGGCCGGCCGGTGCTGACCGGGCCGCAGATCCTCACCAAGGACGACGCCGCCGCGCTGGCCGCGTACACGAAGCGGGGCACGCGATGAGCGAAACGTTTCCGCAGGTGTCCCGGCCCCAACCGGAACCCCCCGCGGCTCCCGCGCGGGCGTACGCCTCCCGGCTGCGGACGCTGCTCGCCCGCCCCGAGCTGGGCTCGGTGGTCGGCGCGGTCGCGGTCTTCGCCTTCTTCGCGCTGACCGCCGACAGCTTCCTGCGCGCCGCCAGCCTCAGCACCGTGCTCTACGCGTCCTCGACGATCGGCATCATGGCGGTCCCCGTCGCCCTGCTGATGATCGGCGGCGAGTTCGACCTCTCCGCCGGTGTCCTGGTGACCTCGTCGGCCCTCGTCTCCTCGATGGTCAGCTACCAGGCGACCGCCAACGTCTGGGTGGGCATCGCCGTCTCCCTGCCGGTCACCCTGGCCGTCGGCGCCTTCAACGGCTTCCTGCTCACCCGCACGAAGCTGCCCAGCTTCATCATCACCCTGGGCACCTTCCTCATGCTCACCGGCATGAACCTCGGCTTCACCAAGCTGATCGGCGCCACCGTCTCCACCAAGTCCATCGCCGACATGGACGGCTTCCCGGCCGCCCGCGCCGTCTTCGCCTCGACGCTCACCGTCGGCGGCGTCGGCGTCAAGGTGACCATCCTGTGGTGGCTCGGCCTGGTCGCCCTGGCGAGCTGGGTCCTGCTGCGCACCCGCGCCGGCAACTGGATCTTCGCGGTCGGCGGCAACCGGGAGGCCGCCCGCGCGGTCGGCGTCCCCGTCACCCGGACCCGGATCGGCCTCTACATGGGGGTGGCGCTCGGCGCCTGGATCTCCGGACAGCACCTGCTCTTCGCCTACGACGTCGTCCAGTCCGGCGAGGGCGTCGGCAACGAGCTGATCTACATCATCGCGGCCGTCATCGGCGGCTGCCTGATCACCGGCGGCTACGGCAGCGCCGTCGGCTCGGCGATCGGCGCGCTCATCTTCGGCATGACCAGCAAGGGCATCGTCTTCGCCGAGTGGAACCCCGACTGGTTCAAGTTCTTCCTCGGAGCGATGCTGCTCCTGGCGACCCTGCTCAACGCCTGGGTCCGCAAGCGGGCGGAGGCCACCCGATGACCCCCACCACCGTCCGCACCCCGCTCGTCGAGCTGACCGGTGTCGGCAAGCGGTACGGCGGCGTCCACGCCCTGGCGGACGTCGGCCTGACGGTGCACGCCGGGGAGATCACCTGCGTCCTCGGCGACAACGGCGCCGGCAAGTCCACCCTCATCAAGATCATCGCCGGTGTGCACCCGCACGACGCCGGCACGCTCGCCCTCGACGGCGAGGAGACCCGCCTCGCCTCCCCGCGCGAGGCCCTGGACCGCGGCATCGCCACCGTCCACCAGGACCTGGCCGTCGTCCCGCTCATGCCGGTCTGGCGGAACTTCTTCCTCGGCTCGGAGCCCCGCAAGGGCAAGGGCCCCTTCCGGCGCCTGGACGTGGACCACATGCGCCGCACCACCCGCGCCGAACTGCTGCGCATGGGCATCGACCTCGGCGACGTCGACCGGCCCGTCGGCACCCTCTCCGGCGGCCAGCGTCAGTGCGTCGCCATCGCGCGGGCGGTGTACTTCGGCGCCCGGGTCCTCGTGCTGGACGAGCCCACGGCGGCCCTCGGCGTCAAGCAGTCCGGCGTCGTCCTCAGGTACGTGGCGGCGGCGCGTGACCGGGGCCTCGGTGTCGTCCTCATCACGCACAACCCACACCACGCCCACCTCGTGGGCGACCGGTTCGTCCTGCTGAAGCGGGGCGCGACGGCGGGCGACTTTACCCGCGACGGGATCACCCTGGACGAGCTGACCCGGCAGATGGCCGGCGGCAGCGAACTGGACGACCTGCGGCACGAACTGCGCGGCCTCCGGGACGCCCCCGGCACGGACCCGGGGGACGCGCCCGAAGGCCACGGACCCGGTCCGGTGACGCGCCCGGAGAACGGGGCCCCGGACCGATGACGAACCGGACGAACCCGGCGCCCGGACCGGCAGCGGACCCCGTCCCCGCCCCGCCCCGGCCCGGGCAAGCGGGGTCCGCTGCCGGGCCCGCGCCCGTCGGCCGGCCGCGGCGTCCCGGCCCCGTCCCGTTCGGCGCGGGGCAGGGGCGTGCGGCAGAATTCGCCCCGATGAGCACCTACCGCGACCTCACCGCCCCCATCGGCTCCCGCCGGGCGCCCGTACTGAGAACCGTCGGCACCCGGGAGCGCCGCTCTTACCTGACGGCACCCCGGGTCCCGACGGTGGGCATCGACATCGGGGGGACCAAGGTGATGGCGGGCGTGGTCGACGCGGACGGCAACATCCTGGAACGGCTCCGCACCGAGACCCCGGACAAGTCGAAGAGCCCCAAAGTCGTCGAGGACACCATCGTCGAACTGGTCCTGGACCTCTCCGACCGGCACGACGTGCACGCCGTCGGCATCGGCGCGGCCGGCTGGGTCGACGCCGACCGCAACCGCATCCTGTTCGCCCCCCACCTGTCCTGGCGCAACGAACCGCTGCGCGACCGCCTCGCCGGCCGGCTCGCCGTCCCCGTCCTGGTCGACAACGACGCCAACTCCGCCGCCTGGGCCGAGTGGCGCTTCGGCGCCGGCCGCGACGAGGACCACCTCGTCATGATCACACTGGGCACCGGCATCGGCGGCGCGATACTGGAGGACGGCCGGGTCAAGCGCGGCAAGTACGGCGTGGCCGGGGAGTTCGGCCACATGCAGGTCGTCCCCGGCGGACACCGCTGCCCCTGCGGCAACCGCGGCTGCTGGGAGCAGTACAGCTCCGGCAACGCCCTGGTCCGCGAGGCCCGCGAGCTGGCAGCCGCCGACTCGCCGGTGGCCTACGGGATCGTCGAGCACGTCAAAGGAGCCGTCGGGGACATCACCGGCCCGATGATCACCGAGCTGGCCCGCGAGGGCGACGCCATGTGTATCGAACTGCTCCAGGACATAGGGCAGTGGCTCGGCGTCGGCATCGCCAACCTCGCGGCGGCCCTCGACCCCTCCTGCTTCGTCATCGGCGGCGGGGTCAGCGCCGCCGACGACCTGCTGATCGGCCCGGCGCGGGACGCCTTCAAACGCCAGCTCACCGGACGCGGCTACCGGCCCGAGGCCCGCATCGTCCGCGCCCAGCTCGGCCCCGAGGCCGGCATGGTGGGCGCCGCCGACCTGGCCCGCCTGGTCGCCCGCCGCTTCCGGCGGGCCAAGCGGCGCCGGGTCGAGCGCTACGAACGCTACGAGCGGTACGCGCAGGCCCGCCGTACCGCCCGGGAGGCACTGTGACGGACTCGCTGCCGCGTCCCGCCGCACCGCCGCAGGGACCCGCGCCGCCCGCCGAGGACCGGCGCCACGTGATCCGGCGCCGGTCGCTGACCCTCCTCATCATCGTGCTGCTCATCGGCATCCCCGCCGGCTACCTGGTGATCTCCGCCAACCAGAGCCGGGACAGCGGCAAGGTCAAGGAGGCGAAGTACTCGGCGACCGGGCTCACCGAGGGCTGGCCGTCCAAGCTCCAGCGCCGCCTGTACGAGGTGCCGGTCCCGGTCCCCTCCTCGGAGGTCGCGTACTACGAGACGAACAACTGGAAGACCTCCCGCCTGTACGTCCAGTTCGAGACGACGAGCGCCGGGCTGGACGCCTTCCTCGGCGGGATCGACGTCAGCCGGGACGACCTGGAGCGGGACCGCGCCGCCATCGGCGACCGCGAGCGGCGCGTCACCGGCTGGCGCTTCGACGGGCCCGGCCCCTGGTGGGGCCTGGTGCGCGAACAGCCGGACCCGGCGCCCAGCCAGGAGGTCCTGGTCGACCTGGAGGACCCGGACCGGCCGATGGTGTACGTGGTCGCCCGGACGGTTCCCTAGCAGGCGGCCGGACCCGGACACCGGCGCCCCGCCGGGCGGAGGAACGGCCGGGACCGCCGGGCGCGGCGGGACGGCCGGGACCGCCGGGCGCGGCGGGACGGCCGGGACCGCCGGGCGCCGGGACCGTCGGGCGGCCGGCGGGGCCCGTTGTCGTACCCCGCCCGTAGAGTCGAAGAGGTCCGGACCCGGCGGTACGCCCGGTCCGGGGACACGGCATGCCGTGCGCGGGCGACCGCGGGCACGGCCACGGGCGGGACGGGAGGTGACAGGACGGATGAGCACGACGGACGGAGCGGCCGGCGCGGTCGCGGTGGCCGCACGCCCCGGCGACCGGGCGGGACACGGACGCCGGCCCGCGCCGGCGGTCCCCGGGCGGCTCGCCGCCGTGTTCCTGCCCGCCCCCCTGCCGCGCGAGGGCCGCGTCGCCTTCTGGGACCCCGACGGCACCTGGGACCCCGGCTCCCCGCCCCCGGCTGCCGAGCCCGCGGCGCCCGCCACGGACCCCGGCCCGGACCCGGGCACCGGGGAGCAGGGCGCCGACCGCACCGAGCTGACCGTCGTCCGGCGCCACGGCGCGGGCGTCCGGCGCCGCACCGTCCCCGCGCTCACGCTGCCCCTCGGCGAGGCACTGCCCCTGCTGGTCCGCGCCCGGCGCGATCCGGCCGCCCATCCCGCCACCGCCTGCTGGGGAGCCGCCGCGCTGCACGCCCTGCGGCTGACCGCCCGCGGCCGGCTGCTGCCCGGCCTGACCGCGACCGGACACGACGCCTGGCGGGCCGGTCCCCTCGACGCCGAGGACATCGCCCACCTGCGGGCCGTCGCCGCCGCGCTGCCCCCGGAGGGTCACGCGGTCCCGCTGGAGGGGTCCGGCCCGCTGCGGCTGCCCGAGCCGGAGGCGCTGACCCGCGCCTTCCTGGACGCCGTCGCCGACACCCTGCCCCGCACCCCGGCCGCGCCCCACGCCGCGGGCCGGCCCTTCGCCGCCCGCCCCGCGCAGTACCTGCCGGGCGCCCGGGACTGGGCCGCGGAGGTCGCCGCCGGGATGGACGCCGGGGTGCGGATCTCGCTCCGCCTCGACCTCTGCGCGCACGACCTCTTCGACGCCGGCGCGACCGGCGGGGCGCGGGGCGCGGGGGCCGCCGTCGTCCAGGTGCACAGCCTCGCCGACCCCACCCTCGTCGCCGACGCCGCCGACCTGTGGTCCGGCGCCGCGGACGCGGCCTTCGGACCCCGCACGCGGGTGGACACCGCCCTCGCGGTGCGGCGGGCGGCCCGCGTCTGGCCACCCCTCGACCGGCTCGCCGACCAGGACGTGCCCGACGTCCTGGCCCTGTCCGAGGACGAGGTCACCGACCTGCTCGGCGTGGCCGCCGGCCGCCTCGCCGCCGCCGGGGTCGCCGTGCACTGGCCCCGCGACCTCGCCCAGGACCTCTCCGCCGCCGCGGTGGTCCGGCCCGCCCCCGGCTCCGCGACCGACGGCACCGGTTTCTTCGAGGGCGGGGAACTGCTCCAGTTCCGCTGGCAGTTGGCGCTCGGCGGCGATCCGCTCACCGAGGCCGAGATGGACACCCTCGCCGAGGCGCACCGCCCGGTCGTCCGGCTCCGGGACCGCTGGGTCCTGGTCGACCCGGCCCTCGTCCGCCGCGCCCGCCGACGCGACCTGGGCCTCCTCGACCCGGTCGACGCCCTGTCCGCCGCCCTCACCGGCACCGCCGAGGCGGACGGCGAGACGGTCGACGTGGTGCCGGTGGGCGCCCTCGCCGCCCTGCGCGACAGGCTCACCGCCGGCCCCCTCCCGGCCACCGCCCCGCCGGGACTCCACGCCGTCCTGCGCGACTACCAACTGCGCGGCCTGGCCTGGCTCGACCTCATGACCTCGCTCGGCCTCGGCGGCTGCCTCGCCGACGACATGGGCCTCGGCAAGACGGTCACCGTCATCGCCCTGCACCTCCAACGGGCGCACGCCGCACCCACGCTGGTGGTCTGCCCCGCCTCGCTGCTGGGCAACTGGCAGCGGGAGATCGCCCGGTTCGCGCCCGGCGTCCCCGTCCGCCGCTTCCACGGCGCCGACCGCACCCTGGACGGGGTGACCGGCGGCTTCGTCCTCACCACCTACGGCACCATGCGCTCGGCCGCCCCCGAACTGGCCGGACGGGACTGGGGCCTGGTCGTCGCCGACGAGGCACAGCACGTCAAGAACCCGTACTCCGCCACCGCGAAGGCGCTGCGCACCATCCCGTCCCCGGCGCGCGTCGCCCTCACCGGCACCCCGGTGGAGAACAACCTCTCCGAGCTGTGGGCGCTGCTCGACTGGACGACCCCCGGGCTGCTCGGCCCGCTCAAGTCCTTCCGCGCCCGGCACGCGCGCGCCGTGGAGAACGGCGAGGACGAGCAGGCGGTGGAGCGGCTGGCCCGCCTGGTCCGGCCGTTCCTGCTGCGCCGCCGCAAGTCCGACCCGGGCATCGTCCCCGAGCTGCCGCCCAAGACCGAGACCGACCACGCCGTCCCCCTCACCCGCGAACAGGCCGCGCTCTACGAGGCGGTGGTGCGCGAGTCGCTGCACGCCATCGAGACCTCCGGGGGCATGGCCCGCCGGGGCCTGGTGCTCAAGCTGCTCACCTCGCTCAAACAGATCTGCGACCACCCCGCCCTCTACCTGAAGGAGGATCCGGGGCAGGGCGGCGCGGGGCGGCTCGTCGCCCGTTCCGGCAAACTCGCCCTCCTGGACGAACTGCTGGACACCCTCCTCGCGGAGGACGGCTCGGCGCTCGTCTTCACCCAGTACGTCGGCATGGCCCGGATCGTCGCCGCCCACCTGGCCGCCCGCGCGGTCCCGGCCGACCTGCTGCACGGCGGGACGCCGGTGGCCGAGCGGGAGCGGATGGTGGACCGCTTCCAGAGCGGCGCGACACCCGTCCTCGTCCTGTCGCTCAAGGCCGCGGGCACCGGCCTGAACCTCACCCGGGCCGGCCATGTCGTGCACGTCGACCGCTGGTGGAACCCGGCCGTCGAGGAGCAGGCCACCGACCGCGCCTACCGCATCGGCCAGACCCAGCCGGTGCAGGTCCACCGCCTCGTCACCGAGGGCACGGTCGAGGACCGCATCGCCGGGATGCTGGAGGCCAAGCGCGCTCTGGCCGACGCCGTCCTCGGCTCCGGCGAGGCGGCCCTGACCGAACTCACCGACCGAGAACTGGCCGACCTGGTGTCGCTGCGGAGGCCGTCATGACCCCCCGTCCCTCCGAGGAGGCCCGCCGCGCCCTGCGCGCCGCGCTGCGCCGGAGCGAGGCGGCCCGTGGCGACGACGGGGCGCCGGGCCCCGCCGCCCGGCGCGCGGACGCCGGGCCGGAGGCGGAGGCCAGGCCCGGCGACGTGGCACGCGCGGCCCTCCGCGAGGCCGCGGCGCGGCGGCGTACGGCGACCGGCCCCTCGGCGACCGGTTCCCCGGCGGTCGGCCCGGAGCGGACGGCGGGGGAGGGGGTGGAGCGCGCGGGGCCGGGTGAGCCGGAGGGCCCGGAGGCGTCCGGGGAGGCGCCCGCGCCGGGCACGGCCGCTCCCGAGCCGACGGGGGGCCAGGCCGGAGCGGGCCAGGCGGGAGCGGTCCGGGCCGGCGCGGGCCCGGCGCAGCATCCCGGCGAGGCCGACACCGAGGCCGACACCGAGGCCGACCCGGCGCCCGAGGCGGCAGTGCCCGCTCCTCCGTCTCCCTCCCCGTCCCGTACGCCGCCCGACGCCGACGACACCCCGGGTGAGCGGCCCGGGGACGTGGCGCGGGAGGCGCTGCGGGCGGCCCGCGAGGAGGCGCGGCGCTCCCTGGCCCGGGCCACGACCCGGACCCGCCGCGTCGGGTCCGTCGACGGCCCCTCGTTCTCCGCCGCGGCCCGGCCCCCGTCCGGCGACGCCCGGGTCCGCGCGGTCCGGGAGGCCCTGGCGGACTCCTTCCGCCTGCCGCCCGACCTGGACCGGACGCCGGACGTGGACGGGCCGCCGGACGTGGACCGGACACCGGACGGGCATCGGACGCCCGACCCGGCCCGGGAACTGGACCCGGCCCGGGAACTGGACCCGGCCCGGGAACTGGACCCGGCCCGGGAACTGGACCCGGACCGGGAACTCGACCCGGACTGGAAGCCCGAACCGGATCGGGAACCCGACTCGGAGGGGACGGCCGGCCTGCTGCGGGAGTCCGACCGGAGTGGGGCAACCGGCTCCGCCCGGGCGTCCGACCCGGACCGGGCGTCCGACCCCGGCCGGGCACCCGGGGCCGCCACCGCCGGTCACCGGCCCGCCCGCGGTGACCGCCGCGCCCCCACGGCCCGCCCCGTTCCCCCCACGCCCCCGCCCGCCCCACCGGAGGCCGGGTCCGCCCCCGTCGCGCCCCCCGGTGGCCGTCCGCACCCGCACCCGCCCGTCGAAGGCCCCTTTGCCGGCGAGCCCCCGCGCCAGGGCCGCGCGGGCGGCCACGAACCGGGCGGCGGCGACGCCCCCGCCGCACCCCCCGCCCCCCGTTCCATGGCGGCCCCGGGCCGGGACGGCGATCTGCGGCGTACCTTCCCGGCGCCGGAGCCCCGCGAGGGTGACGCCTTCGCCGCGACCTGGTGGGGGAACGCCTGGGTGACCGCCCTGGAGGAGGGCGCCCTGGACCCGGCCCGGCTGGCCCGCGGCCGGACGTACGCCGAGCGGGGACACGTCGACGCCATCACCGTGACCCCCGGCCTGGTCCTCGCCTACGTCCAGGGCAGCCGCCCCCGCCCCTACCGGGTGCAGATCCGGCTGCGCACCCTCGACGACGCGGACTGGCAGCGCTTCCTGGACACCGCCGCCGAACGCCCGGGACACATCGCCGCGCTCCTCGACAAGGAGTTGCCGCACTCCCTCGCCGACACGGGCGTGCCGCTGCTGCCCGGTCCCGGCGAGCTGACCCCGCAGTGCAGTTGCCCCGACACCGGCCGGCCCTGCAAGCACGCCGCCGCGCTCTGCTACCAGACGGCACGCCTGCTGGACGCCGACCCCTTCGTGCTGCTCCTGCTGCGCGGCCGGGGCGAACGCGCCCTGCTGGACGCCCTGTCCCGGCTCAGTGCCGCCCGCGCGGCCCGCGCCGCCCGCGACAAGGGACCGGCGCCCCTGCCCGGCGTCCGGGCCGGCGAAGCGCTCGCCGCGCGTACGCTGCCGCCGCTGCCGGAGCCGCTGCCCGCGCCCCCGCACCCCGAGCAGCCCCCCGCCTACCCGGCGTCCCCCGGCGGCCCGGACCCCTTCGCCCTGGACCAACTGGCCACCGACGCCGCCGCCCGCGCCCACGCCCTGCTCACCACCGGCCGGGACCCGGTCGGCGGACTGACCGACTGGCAGGACGCCGTCCGCCTCGCCGCCGCCCGCCCCGGCTCCGGACTCACCGCCGGCACCCGGGCCCTGTACGCCGCCCTCGCCGCCGCCTGCGACCGCACCACGGCCGATCTGGCCCGCGCCGTGGCCGCCTGGCGCCAGGGCGGAGCGGCGGCGCTCACCGTCCTCGACGAGGCGTGGGACCCGCCCGCCGGACGCTTCGACCGGGCCCGCCCGTTGCTGCTCGCCGCCGACCTCCCGGCCTTCCGCCCCTGGCGCAACCGCCTCACCCACCCCCGGGGCCACGTCCAGCTCCGCCTCGGCCGCACGGGCCTGTGGTACGCGTACGAGTCCGAGCCCGGCCGCGACGACTGGTGGCCCCGCGGCACCCCCGACCTCGACCCGGTGGGCGCGCTGACCGGTCTCGGTACCCCGGACGGCCTCTGACGCCCAACTGGCCCGTCCGGTTGTGAAGTCGGAGTGAAAACCCTGTGGAAGCACTGCTGTTGCCGGCGCATATGCTGCACCGGACGATCACCGGGATCAGGGGAGGGCACGGCATTGTTCGGCAAGCTGTTCGGCAGGGGCGCGGAACGACCGGCGGCGCACCCGTACGCCCTCCCCGCACCGGCCCGGCGGAGGAACGGCACCTACACGCTGCGGGCCCTCGGCGACACCCGCGTCCTCGCCCTGGTGGAGGCCGCCGAGGCGGGCGACTGGGCGGCGGTCAGGGCGGCCCTCGCCCCCTTCGACCTCGGCCGCCACCACCACGTGCTCGATCAACTCGCCCGGGTGGACGGCGTGGAGAAGTGGATCCCGCGGGCCGTCGAGGAGGACGGGGACGACGAGGGCCGGGCCGCCGCCCTGCTGATATCCGGCGCGCGCCACATCGTGTGGGGCTGGGAGGCGCGCACCGCCGACCGCGCGGTGAACG
The DNA here is from genome assembly GCF_036607905.1 of Streptomyces sp. SCSIO 75703. NCBI lineage: Bacteria > Bacillati > Actinomycetota > Actinomycetes > Kitasatosporales > Streptomycetaceae > Streptomyces > Streptomyces sediminicola. The sequence continues at coordinate 1,041,078 of NZ_CP144555.1, read as the reverse complement.
TGTCGCAGGAACAGTGGCGCGTCTTCCACGAGCGGCTGCGGATCGCCGAGGAGCACCTGCTGAGGGCGGCCGAGCTGCGGCCGGCGGCGGTCACGCCGTGGGAGCAGCTCCTGATCTCAGGCCGCGGCATGTCGCTCGGCACCGTCGTCAACGAGACCCGGCTGCGGGCCGCGCTACGTCGCGACCCGCTGTCGCCCGCCGTCCACCGGGCGTGGCTCTCCCAGTTGCAGCCCCGGTGGGGCGGAAAGCCGGGGGAGGCACTGGACTTCGCCCGGGAGGCGTTCGGCCGCGCACCGCGGGGCCACGGCCTGGGGTGCCTGATCGCGGCGGCGCACATCGAGGAGTGGGTCGAGGCCGAGAGCGGCGAGGTGCTGCAAACCCCAAAGACGCAGGCCGAGTTGCGGGCGGCGGCCGACCACAGCATCCTCCATCCCGACTACGGCTGGGCTCCGGGGTGGCAGTACGACTTCCACACCTTCGCCATGGCGCTGACGCTGGCCGACGAACGGCACACCGTCCGGCGGGTCCTCCACACTCTGGACGGGGCCTTCGTGCCCGGTACCTGGATCCACTCCGCGGACCCCGAGAAGAGTTTCGCCCGCGCACACCGCCGCGCCTGAGCCGCGGCGGGGCCCCTCCTCCGCCCGGCCGCCACCGGTGGCCGTCCGGCGCCGCCGGCGGGGGCCCGGTCCACGCGCCGCACGCCGCGGCCCGCGGACCACCCGCCCCGCCCGCCCCCGGCCCCGTGGCCCGTGATCCCGAGCGCACCGGCCGCCCCTCCGCACCTACCGCCCCTCCGCACCTACCGCTCTCACGCCCGTACGCCAGGCCCCGTACGCCCGGCCGCCGGGTCCGCCCGTCACCCGTCGCCCCTCCCACCCCGGACTGCCCGATGACTCTGCCCGACACCGCCACGAACCCGGCCGGCGCCGACCGCACCTTCCAGGTGGACCTGCGCGGCCTCGTCGACCTCCTCTCCCACCACCTGTACTCCAGCCCCCGCGTCTACCTGCGCGAACTCCTCCAGAACGCGGTCGACGCGCTCACCGCCCGCCACCGCCTCGCCCCGGACGTCCCCGCCGACGCCCTCGGCATCCGCCTGTACGCCGACGGCACCGCCGTACGCGTCGAGGACGACGGCGTCGGCCTCACCGAGGCCGACGTGCACACCTTCCTCGCCACCATCGGCCGCAGCAGCAAGCGCGCCGAGACCGTCGCCGAGCAACGTGCCGACTTCATCGGCCAGTTCGGCATCGGACTGCTCTCCTGCTTCCTGGTCGCCGACGAGATCCACGTCCTCAGCCGCTCCGCCCGCACCCCCGACGCGCCCACCGTGGAGTGGCGGGGCCGCGGCGACGGCGGTTACACCGTCCGCACCCTGCCCGCCTCCGCGCGCCCGCGCCCCGGCACCACCGTCACCCTCACCCCGCGCGCCGACGCCGGGGAGTGGACCCGCCCGGCCCAGGTGCACGCGCTCGCCCGGCACTTCGGCGCGCTGCTGCGCCACCCGGTGACCTTCGACGACGGCACCGGTGGCCCCGTCGTGCCCGTCAACCCCGAACCGGCCCCCTGGTCCCGCGTCCACCCCACGCCCGGCGCCCGCTCCCGGGCGCTGGCCGCCTACGGTGAGGAGGTCTTCGGCTTCACCCCGCTGGACACGATCGAACTGGACCTGCCGGCCGTCGGACTCAGGGGCATCGCCTGCGTGCTGCCCGAGACGGTGCCCGCCGGGCGCCGTCACGGGCACCGCGTGCACGTCAAGGGCATGCTCCTGTCCGACCAGGCCGACGAGATCCTGCCCGACTGGGCGTTCTTCGTCCGCTGCGTCGTCGACGCCGAGAGTCTGCGCCCGACGGCCTCCCGCGAGTCCCTGTACGAGGACGACACGCTCGCCGCCGTGCGCGACGCGCTCGCCGAACGGCTGCGCGACTGGATCGCCCGCGCCGCCGCCGGCGACCCGGACCTCCTCGGCCGCTTCCTCCAGGCCCACCACCTGGCCGTCAAGTCCCTCGCCGTGCACGACGACGAGATCCTGCGGATGCTGCTGCCGTGGCTGCCCTTCGAGACCACCGCCGGGCACACCACGCTCGACGAGTTCGCCCGCACCCACTCCACCGTCCTCGTCACCTCCAGCGTGGAGGAGTTCCGGCAGGTCGCCGCGATCGCCTCGTCCGCCGGGCTCGGCGTCGTCAACGGCGGCTACACCTACGACCGCGAACTGGTCCGCCGGCTGCCCGAGGTACGCCCCGGGACCACCGTCGCCGACCTCGACCCGGCCACCCTCACCGCCCACCTCGACCCCGTCGACCGGGACACCGAACTCGCCGCCGCGGCCTACCTCGCCCGGGCCCGCGACGCCCTCGCCGTCTTCGACTGCGACGTCGCGCTGCGCGCCTTCCAGCCCGCCTCCGCGCCCGCCCTCCTCGTCGACAGCCGCGAGGCCCGCCACGAGCGCACCCGCTCCCAGCTCGCCCGGGAGCAGGAGGGCGGTCTGTGGGGCGACATCCTCGGCGCGCTGCGCCAGGAGGCCCCGCGCGCCCAGCTCATCCTCAACCAGCTCAACCCGCTGGTCCGCACCGCCGTCGCCATCGACGAACCCGAACTGGCCCGCACCAGCGCCGAAGCCCTCTACGGGCAGGCCGTCCTGCTCTCCCGGCGCCCGCTGCGGCCCGCCGAGTCCAGCCTCATCAACCGCTCCTTCCTCGATCTTCTCGCCCACGCCCTGCGCAAGGACCGCTGACGATGCCGACCACACCCCAGACCACCGACGAGCTGTTCCAGGCGCTCCAGGAGAACGACCGGCGCCCCTACGGCCGCGCCCGCACCGTCACCGCCGAGGAACTCGTCGAGGCAGCCGAGCGGTTCGACGAGCCGGTCCCGCTCGTTCACGCTCTCCTCGAACTCCAGGAGGCCTACACCTACGGCGCCGAACCCCGGAAGTCGCCCGTCGTCTTCGCCCGGCTGCTCACCCTCTTCGACGAGCAGCCCGGCCTCTTCGACGAGCGGCTGCGGCATCTGCTCTTCTGGCGGTTCAAGTGGGTGGCCAACGCCCTGCGTTCGGTGCCGGAGATCCCCCTGGCCAGTCTGCGCCGGTGGCTGACCGAGATGCGCGACCGGTACGAGAAGGAGGGTCTCGGCCTCCAGCCGTACTACGGGCAGGCGTACCAGCTCGCCGTCCACACCGGCGAGGACCCCACGCCCGCCTACGAGTTGTGGGCGGCCCGCACCCGTACCCGGCTCAGCGACTGCGAGGCGTGCGAGACCTGCGAGCGCGGCCTGTACCACCTGGCGGCGGGTGACGACGCGCGTGCCCTCGACACGCTGGAACCCGTCCTGGACGGCGAGGAGTCCTGCCAGGAGGAGCCCGCCCGCTCGGTCTCCCACGCCCTGCTGCCCCTGCTGCGCACCGGCCGCACCGACCGGGCCCGCACCCTGCATCTGAGCGGCTACCGCGCCTGCCGCCGCAACCCCTCCATGGCCCCCGAGGTCGGCCGCCACCTGGAGTTCTGCGCGCTGACCGGCAACGAGGCGCGAGGACTGGAACTCCTCGCCGAGAACCGCGCCCTCTTCGACGAGGTCGACTCCCCGCTGGACCTCCTGGACTTCCTCACCGGCGTGGAGGTGCTCCTGCGGCGCGTCGAGGCGCTCGGCCACGGCTCCCTGCCCGCCTCCGGCTTCGCCGGCCGCACCTGGACGGCGTCCGCGCTGCGCGCCGAGGTGCGCGGCCGGGCCGCCGACCTCGCCGCCCGCTTCGACACCCGCAACGGGACCACCGCGCACACCGACCGGCGCACCGCCCGCCTCGACCGCGCGCCCCTCCTGGAGGAACTGGAGCTGAGCCTGCGCCCCCGGGGCCTCGACGACCTGGCCCCCGACGGGTCCCCCGCCGCCCCGGCCACGCCCCGCACGGCCGCCCCGCTGCCCGAGAGCCCGGCCGAACTCATCGTCCGGTCGCGGGCGCTGGACGCGGAGGGGCACCCGGACGCCACCGCCTGCCGGGCGCGGCTGCGTGCCCTGGTCGCCGAGCCCGGCTACACCCACCCCGACGGTCCGGACGTGGGCACGCTCGCCCTGCTCCGCGCCGACCTGCTGGCCGACGAGGCGGAACGGGCCGGTGACAAGGACGAGTCCGCCGAGGCCGCCGCCCTCTTCGAGGAGGCCGCGGGCCTCTACGAGGACGCCGGGGAGCCCGCGTGGGCGGTGCTCGCCCGCGCGTCCGCCGCGCTGGCCGGTGCCGGGGTCCCGCCCGGGGGCGAGCCGGACGCCGACGCCCAGGCCGCCGCGCTGACCGGCGCCCACGCCACGGTGGTCCGGCTGCACGAGCGGACGCCCGGACTCGCCCCGTACCAGGAGGCCCGCCTGCTGCGGATCCGGGCCACCGCCCTCGGCCTGCGCCTGCAGGCCACCGGAGCCCGGGAGCACGTCGCCCCGGTCCTCGCGGAGGCGGAACGGCTGGAGGAGTTCGCCACCCGGCACGACCTCGCCGTACAGGTCTCCGGCGCCCGGCTGCTGCGGGCCGGCACGCACGCCCTCGCCGGTGACCTGCCCGCCGCGCTGGCCGAGACCGACGGCCTGCTCGCTCGGCTGACGGAGCACGGCCCGGCCTGGCACCTGCCCCGCACGCTGGCCATGCGCGCCCGGCTGCGCCTCGGCCTCCAGGACACCGAGGGCGCGCACGCCGACCTCACCGAGGCCCTGCGGCGGGCCGCCGACTGGCCGGCCGGCCCCGCCACCTCCCGGCTCCACGTCGACATGGCCGAGGTCTCCATGCACCTGGGCCGCCATGAGGAGGCGCTGCGGCACCTGATCCGTTCCGCCGAGCTGGACCTGCGTCTGGGCAGCCGCGCGGACGCCTTCTGCGCCTACGCCAACGCCGCGGGGCTCAGCCTCGACCTGGGCCGCGTCGAGGAGTGCATCGCCCTGCTCGACTCCCTTCTCGCCGAGCCGGACGTGACCGCCGGTGAGGCGGACGACCGGCTGGTCGCCCAGCTCCGGCTGACCCGGGTCCGGGCCCTGCGCGCGGGGGAGGACCTGAAGGCCGCCACCGCCGAGTGCGCCGCGCTCGCCGCCGAGTCGGCCGCATGGGAGGACGACCCGGGCAGCCACGCCGTGATCGCGGCGGAGGCGGCGGTCCTGCTGGGCGAGTCCGGCGAGTACGACCGGGCCCGGCAGGCCGCCGACCAGGCGCTCGCCGCCCACGCCCGCGACCCGCGCCACGAACAGCTCAGCGGCTGCCTGCGCGAACTCGCCCGCCTCGGCGCGCAGCAGCGCGGACCCGACGGGCTGGCCGACGCGCGCGCCTACCTCGACGACGCCGCCCGTGTGGCCGAGGAGGCCCGCGCCGCCGGGTTCGCCCCGCGGGGCCGGTCCCTGGAGACCGCCCTGGCCTACGAGCACGGCCGGGTCAACGCCTACGCCGGTGCCTACGAGGAGGCGCTGACCGCCCTCGACCGGGCCCTCTCGCTGCTCGGCGCCCCGGGGGAGGAGAAGCGGCACGCCGCCGAGTGGGCCGAGTGCGTGCGCCTGGCCGGCGCGGTGGAGGGCATCTACCTGGAACGCCCGCTCGGCGCCCTCGCCCGCCTCCACGAGGCGATCGCCGTACTGACCTCCCTCGGCCACACCGAGGAGGGCGGGGAGTTGGAGGCCCTGGCCGGCCGGCTCCGCGAGGACGACTGACCGCCCGGCGGGGGCCGCGTCGGCTCCCTGGGCAGGCACGTCCTGCCGGCCGCCGTACACCACCCGCCGCGGTGAGAGGCCGGGCCGCCCGTCGGCCCGGCCTCTCGCGTGTCCGAGGGGGCGGGGCGGTGCCCCGGGAGCCGGGTGCCCTCCATGTCCGACATTCACTGTGTGCCCGACCATTGACTATGGACATCCCTATACCTACGATCTCGCTTGTCCATGGTTGTCCATACACAAAGTGGTGTGCCGATGAAGATCGCGGTTGTCGGAAGTTACGGAGCCGGCCTCACCATGCGGGTCCCCAAGGCGCCCGCGGCCGGCGAGACCGTCTCGGGTGGCCTCTTCGACTCGGGTGCCGGCGGGAAGGGCAGCAACCAGGCCATCGGCGCCGCCCGGCTGGGCGCCGAGGTCACGCTCCTCACCGCCGTGGGCGACGACGAGTTCGGCCGCTCGGCGCGCGAGCTGTGGCAGCGCGAGGGGGTGAGCGCCGAACACGTGGTCACCGCGACGGCGCCCACCATGGTCGGCTTCATCCTGGTCGAGCCGTCCGGGGAGAACCGCATCGCCATCGCCCCCGGCGCCCTGGACGAGCTGGACGCCGCCGCCGTCGAGGGTTTCCGCGCCGAGATCGCCTCCGCCGACATCCTCGTCGTCTCCATGGAGATCCCCGAGGAAGCGGTCGTCGCCGCGCTCCGCGCCGGACGCGAGAGCGGCACCCGCACCCTGCTCAACCCGGCCCCCGCCCGGCCGCTGCCCGACGCGTGCTGGCCGCTCATCGACGTGCTCACGCCCAACCAGACGGAGGCCCCCGTCCTCCTCGGCCTCGACGAGGGGCACGGACTCGGCGACGAGGACCTGGCCCGCGCGCTGCACGAGCGCACCGGCGGCACCGTCGTCATCACCCGAGGCGGCGAGGGCGCGCTGGTCGCCCAGGACACCGGCGTCGGCACGGTGCCCCCGCACCCGGCCCGGACGGTCGTCGACACCACGGGCGCCGGGGACTCCTTCACCGCCGCCTTCGCCGTCGCCCTGGCCGAGGGCAGGCCCGTCGACCAGGCCGTGGAGTTCGCCGCCGTCGCGGGCTCCCACACCGTGTCGATCGCGGGCGTCGTCCCCGCCCTGCCCACCAGAGCCCAGCTGAACGCCCTGATTGGAAACGCCTCGTGACCTCGACCACCACCAAGCCGCCCGCCACCGCGGCCCCGTCGTCCGACGCGAGCACCCGGCAGTTCCCGCTCGCGCTGCGCAGACTGCTGCACGCGCGGGAGGCCGGCGTCTTCGCCGCGCTCGTCCTGCTCTTCCTCCTGGGCACCGTGCTCTCGCCGACCTTCGCCCAGTCCGACAACCTCCTCTCGGTGGGCCAGCAGATCGCGCAGATCGGCATCATGGCCGTCGGGGCGACCTTCGTCATCCTCAACGGCGAGATCGACCTCTCGGTCGGCTCCACCTACGCGCTCTCCGCGATCTCCACCGGCATGCTCATCTCGGACGGCTGGAGCTGGCCCGCGGCCATGCTCGTCGGCCTCGCGGTCGGCGTCCTCGCCGGACTCTTCAACGGCCTGGCCGTGGTGGCCCTCGGCGTCCCGTCCTTCATCGTCACCCTCGGCACGCTCAGCGTCTTCCGCGGCATCGCCCTGCTCATCTCCGACGGCGCCCCGATCTCGCTCAGCTCCTCCCAGCCCGGCGTCGCCGAGTTCAACCTGCTCGGCCAGGGACGGCTGTTCGGCCTCGTGCCCATGCAGTTCGTCTTCTTCGCCGCCGTCGCCGCCCTCGGCGTGGTCCTGCTGGCCCGCTCCCGCTTCGGCTTCAACACCTACGCGGTCGGCGGCAACCAGGAGGCAGCCCGGCTCGTCGGCGTCAACGTCAAGCGGGTCAAGCTCACCGCCTTCGTCCTCTCCGGCTTCACCGCGGGCCTCGCCGGCGTCCTCGGCCTGTCCTTCCTCTCCTACGTGCAGGGCGTGACCGGACAGGGCCTGGAACTCACCGTCATCTCGGCCGTCATCATCGGCGGCGCCGCCCTCTTCGGCGGCTCCGGAACGATGTGGGGCACCGTCATCGGCGTCGCCTTCATCGGCCTGCTCCAGAACATCCTCAACATCAAGGGCATCTCGTCCTTCTGGCAGACCGTCGTCACCGGCCTCGTCATCGTCGCCGCCGTCGCGGCCGACACCTGGCAGCGCAAGCGCAAGACCCGCGCCTGACCCGCCCCGCACCTCCCCCCTCCCCGACACCCCGTACGCGCCGCGGAACGCCGCACCCCCGGCACCCGCACCCGCGTACCCCCTCCGCACCCCGCGGAAGCCGCACCCCCGCGGCCGGCGCCCCCGGCGGTTCGGACCGCCCCGCCACCGCCGCCCCACCGGCCCTTCCTCCCCCCGCCCGCCTCCCGACCCACGGACTCGACGAAGGAGCCCCCATGTCCCCGCGCACCCTCCTCAGAAGCCTCACCGCCGCCACCGCCGCCGCCGCGGCCCTCTCCCTCACCGCCTGCGGCGCCGTCACCTCCGCCGACGGCGGCTCCGGCGACTCCGGCGACGGCTCCTTCAAGCTCGCCTCGTACATCCAGCAGCGGATCGACGACGACAAGCCGATGCGCATCAAGCTCAGCTACCACGACCCGTCCCTCGCCTTCGCCACCCCGATCGGCGCCGGCATGAAGAAGGCCGGCAAGGAACTGGGCGCCGACGTCTCCCTCATCGGCCCCACCGGCGGCGACGCCGCCAAGCAGGTCTCCGAGATCCAGACGCTCATCCAGCAGAAGGCCGTGGACGGCCTCGCCGTCTCCTCCGCCTCCAGCGACGCCCTCAAGCCCGTCATCAGCCAGGCGTACAAGGCGGGCATCCCGATCATCTCCTTCAACACCGACAACCCCGACTCCGAGCAGATGGGCTTCGTCGGCCAGGACCTCAAGGGCTCCGGCAAGGCCCAGGCCGAACAGCTCCGCAAGGACCTCAAGGGCGACGTCAACGGCAAGTCCGTCGTGGTCTTCTCCGTCGACACCGGCGCCGGCTGGTCGCACGACCGCTTCAACGGCTTCAAGGAGGGCCTGGACGGCAGCGGGCTGAAGATCGTCGGCCCGGTCAACGTCGGCAACGAGCCCAACAGCGCCTACAACACCGTCGAGTCCACCATGTCCGGCCAGTCCAACGTGGTCGCCGTCGCCGGCCTCGACTGCTGCTCGACCACCGCCGCCGCCAAGTGGGTGGCCCAGTCCGGCAAGGCCGACGACATCACCATGGGCGGCTTCGACCTGCTCACCCAGACCGCCGAGTACATCGAGCGCGGCGTCCTGAACTTCAGCATCAGCCAGAACCCGACCGAGCAGGGCTACCAGGCCGTCAAGGTGCTGCACGACTTCCTCACCAAGGACACCGAGATCAAGGGCGTGGACACCGGCGCCCAGTTCGTCACCCGCGACAACCTCGCCGACGCGACCGTGGAGGACTGATGACCCCCGCACCCCGCGACGCCTCCCTGGGGGGCCCGGACCGCACCGCGGACCCGGGCACCGGCGGGCCGGCCGTCCAGATCCGCGGCCTCACCCGCAACTTCGGGCCGGTCCGCGCCCTGCGCGACGTCTCCTTCGACGTCCCCGCCGGCGACATCACGGCCCTCCTCGGGGAGAACGGCGCCGGCAAGTCGACCCTGCTCAAGATCCTGGCCGGCCTCCAGCCGCCCAGCGAGGGCAGCGTCACCGTGTTCGGCGAGGAGGTCACCTCCTTCGAACCGGCCAGCATGCTCAGCCGGCACGGCGTGGCGATCGTGCCCCAGGAACTGTCGCTGCTGCCCGACCGCACCGTCGCCGAGAACGTGCTCAGCGGCGTCGAACCGGGCAACCGCTGGTTCCCCTCCCGGCGCCGCATGCTGGAGCGCACCACCGAACTCCTCGCCGAACTCGACCTCCACCTGGACCCGAACGCCTCCGTCCGCACCCTGGACCTGGCGACCCAGCAGCTCATCGTGGTGGCCCGCTCCATCGCCCGGGGCTGCCGCGTCCTCATCCTGGACGAACCCACGGCGATGCTCACCCCCGCCGAGGCCGACCGCCTGTTCGCCCTCATGGACAAGCTCAAGGCCGCCGGGACGACCATGCTCTACGTCTCCCACCGCATGCCGGAGGTCTTCCGCCTGGCCGACCACATCCAGGTCCTGCGCGACGGCGGCCACGTCGCCTCCTGGCGCAGCGAGGACACCACCCCCGACCAGGCCGTCGCCGCCATGGTCGGCCGCGAACTGGGCCAGTTCACCCGCCGGGCCGGCGCCGCCGCCACGCCCACCGCCGAACCGGCCCTCAAGGTCCGCGGACTGAGCGGCAAGCGCCACCACGGAGTCTCCTTCGACCTGCGCCCCGGAGAGATCCTCGGCGTCGCCGGACTCCCCGACTCCGGCCGCGTCGAACTCCTCCACAACCTGTTCGGCGGGGACCCCGGCACCGGCGGCACCGTGGAACTGCTCGGCGAGCCCTACGAACGGCGCAACCCGATCGCCAGCGTCGAACGCCGTCTGGCGTTCGTCCCCGGCGAGCGCCGCGCCCAGGGCCTGCTGACCACCATGAGCGTCGGCGAGAACGTCGGCGCCCTCACCACGAAGGCGTTCAGCCGGCTCGGCCTGATCCGCCGCCGCGCCTTCGACGCGGCCGCCACCGAACAGGCCCAGCGGCTGCGGGTCAAGACCGCCACCATGACCCAGCCCATCACCAGCCTGTCCGGCGGCAACCAGCAGAAGGCCGTCCTCGGCCGCTGGCTCGCCATCAACCCGGGCGTGCTCATCCTCGACGAGCCCACCCGCGGTGTGGACATCGGGGCCAAGGCCGAGATCTACGCCCAGCTCACCGCGCTCGCCGACAAGGGCCTGGCGATCCTCTGCTCCTCGTCCGACCTGCCCGAACTGCTCACCCTGACCGACCGCATCGCCGTGATGAGCGAAGGCCGCCTGGCGGCCGTCGTCGACTCCGCCGACGCCACCGAGGAATCCGTGATGACCCTCGCCACCGGAGCGGCCCCGGCCGCGGCCTGACCCCGCCCGCACCCCGCAGACCCGCCGGTCCCCCAGGCCCCACCCGAAAGGAACCCACCATGAAGCGCTCCGGCATCCTCAACGCCGAACTCAGCGGAGTCCTCGCCACCCTCGGCCACACCGACCTGCTGCTCGTCGTCGACGCCGGCTTCCCCGTGCCGCGCGACGCGCACCGCATCGACCTGGCCCTCGCCGAGAACCTGCCCGACCTGCGCACCGTCCTCGGCCTGATCGCCGACGAACTGGTCGTCGAGGGCGTGGTGCGCGCCGAGGACGTCCCGAGCCACAACCCCCGCCTCGACTCCTGGCTCCACGAACGCTTCGCCGGCGCCGAGTTCACCACCCGCCCGCACGCCGAGGTCCTCGGCGACCTCGCCCGCGAGGCCAAGGCCGTGGTGCGCACCGGAGCCTTCGAGCCCTGGGGCAACATCGGCCTCTACTGCGGCGTCGACGCGCCCCGCTGGTTCGGCGGCGAAGGCGTCGTCGTCCCGGAGCAGTACGCCTCCAAGGTCTGAGCCGCCGGCCCGCACGCGGGCGCCGACGGCACCGTCAACTCGTGGCGGCAGCCCATGGAGAAGACCCGGCGGCCGATCCGCCGGGCTCCTGCCGCCACCCACCCAAGGGAGATCACCCCGTGTCCGAAACCACCGTCAATCCCGCCGAACTCGACCTCACCCCGGCCGAGTTGGCGCCCTTCATCCAGCACACCAAGATCGACCCGGATGCGACGCGCGACGAGATGATCGCCCACGCCCAGGAGGCCGTCACCCACGGCTTCAACGCGGCGATGGTCCCCGCCTCCTGGCTGCCGGTCGTCGTCGCCGAGCTGAAGGGCACCGGCGTCGAGGTGGCCTCCGCCCTGGACTTCCCCACCGTCGGCGTCATGACCAGCGCCGGGAAGGCCGCCGAGGCCGCCGAGATCGCCCGCCTCGGCGCGAACCAGCTCGACATGGGCGTGCAGGTCGGCTGGCTCAAGAGCGGTCGCTACGACGACTTCCGCGAGGACATCGCGGGCGTCGTGCGCGCCTCCGGCCTGCCCGTCAAGGTCATGCTGGAACTGCCGCTGCTGACCGACGCCGAGAAGGAGGCCGCGGTCGAACTCGCCATGGAGGCGGGCGCGTCCTTCCTGAAGAACGCCAGCAGCGGCCAGATCGAGACTGCGAATCCCACCAGCGTTCGTTACCTTGTTGACCGGGCGCGGGAAGGCGTCCGGGTGAAGGCGTCCGGCTCGATCAAGAGCTACCGCCAGGGCCTGGACCTCCTGCGGGCGGGCGCCTCCCTGCTCGGGACCAGCGCCGGCCTGGCGATCATCAGCGACACCGGTGACGCGTCCACCGTCAGCTACTGACCGGACACCACCGCCGTACCCCGGCCGCCCGCCGCGGCCGGGGTACGGCTTCCACGCCGGAGGGACACCCGTCCCCGGTGAGAGCGGAGAAGGAGATGCGACCACTGTGACGGCCGACAAAGGCGGACTCCCGGGCATCAGGCGGGATGTCCCCACGGCGATCCACGTCCAGGTCTCGGAGCACATCCGGCTGCGGATCGCCGGCGGCGAGTGGCCGCCGCACTACCGTCTCAAGAGCGAGCCGGAGCTGGCCCAGGAGTTCGGGGTCAGCCGGGGGACGTTGCGCAGGGCGCTGACGACGCTGATCGAGGAGGGGTTGCTGCGCCAGGTGCGGGGGCGGGGCACGTTCGTGACATCGACGACGATCGAGCCGGCGATCGCGCAGAAGCTGAGCACGCTGTCGGAGGATTTCGCCGATCAGGGTGTGGTGACCACGACGACGGTGCGTGAGTGCGCGCTGATCGCGCCGCCCAGGCCGGTGGCGGCGCTGCTCGACGTGGCGGCGGGGACGCGGGTGCTGCGTCTGGTGCGGGTGCGGCGTACCGAGCAGGGGCCGGTGGCGTTGTTGTCCAACTTCGTGCGGACCGACCTCGCGCCGGGGATCGAGGAGGTCGACTTCACCTCGGCGAGTCTGTTCGGTGTGCTGGAGGGGACGTACGGGCTGAAGATCGCGACGGCTCGCCGTACCTTCGGCGCGGAGGCGGCCGGTGCGGACGTGGCCGCTTCCCTGGATCTCGCCGAGGGCGCTCCGGTGCAGTACCTCCAGCAGGTGACCTACCTCGCCGACGACCGGCCCGTGGAGTACTCCGACGTCTGGATCCACAGCGGACGCCTCCGCGTGACCTCCCTCCTGCTCCGCCGCTGAGCGCGCGGCGGAGGCGGCCCGGCCCGCCGGGCGCACCAGGCCCCCGTCCACCCCGTCGCCCCGGGCAGGGCGGGGCCGTGCCGTCGGCCGGGCCCGCCCTCCCGCTCCCCGCGCACCCGGCGGGCTTGTCTGGGCAAGATGGGAGGAAGTGTCCGTCTGCCGAGAGGTGCGGTGATGCGTGGCAACGCCGAGGGCGAGGAAACGCCCACCGAGGAACACGAGCAGGAGCGGTACGACGGTGAGGACTCCGGCGAGTACGCCGAGGCCGAGCCGTACGACACCGAGGACGACGCCGAGGACGACGGCGCGCCCCGCCCGGTCCGGAGCGGGGAGGACCCGGACGTCTTCCTGGACGTCCCCGTGCTCAAGGTCGAGCAGATCGACCTGGACGTCGAGGATCTGCGGGCCCGCGTCTCCCTCCAGGCGGAGGTGCTGGACCTGCTGAAACTCAACGTCGGCGCCGACGTCGCCCTGGGCCGGGTGCACCTGGGCATCTCCGGCGTCGAGGCGCAGGCCCAGCTCAGGGTGCGTCTCGACAACGTCTCCGGGATCATCCACCGGGTCCTCACCACCCTGGACCGCAACCCCGAGATCCTCCGCGAACTGGCCCGGGGCGTCGGCTCCGCCGTGCGGGACGTCGGCGGCGGCGCCCGCGACACCCTCGGTGAGCTGGGCTCCGGAGCCGGACAGGCCGTCCAGGACGTCGGCCGGGGCGCGGGCAGCGCCGTCAAGGACGTGGGCGGCGGGGCCGGTGAGGCCGTGCGGGATGTGGGCGGTGGTGCGGGGGAGGCCGTGCGGGATGTGGGCGGTGGTGCCGGTGAGGCCGTGCGGGATGTGGGCGGTGGTGCGGGGGAGGCCGTGCGGGACGTGGGCGGAGGCGCCGGGCGGGCCGTGGAGGACGTCGGGGACGAGGCCGGTCAGGCGGTCGGAGGGGTCGCCGAGGGCGCGACCGACACCGCCAAGGGTGCCGTCGAGGGCGCCACCGACACGGCCAAGGGCGTGGCCCGGGACACCACCGACACGGCGAAGGGCGCGGTCGAAGACACCACCGACACCGCGAAGGGTGCTGCGGAGGACGCCACGGGCACGGCCCGGGGCGTCGCCGACGAGGCCACCGACACGGCGGGAGAGGCCGCCCGGGGCGCCGCGGACACCGCCGAGGGAGCCACGGCGGTCGCCGGGGACACCACCGGCACCGCCGGGGAGGGCGCCCGCGCGACCCGTGGTGACTCCGGGACGAAACGGGCGGACGACGACGCCCCCCGCCCCGAGCGGCGCGAGCACCGGGTCCGCCGAGGGCACCGCGAGCGGGCCGCCGAGCGGTCGGGCGCCGGCCGGGCGCGGCGCGTCCGCGGCGAGGACGGCAAGATCTCCGAGCGCCCCGCCCGTCGCCGCGCCGCCCACGACCGGGAGGAGCCGCCCTGAACGGCGGATGCCCCCGTCCCGGCGGATGCCCCCGTCCCGGCGGAGGTCCGGGACGGGGACATCTCCTTCCGGGCCGAGGTCCGCTCCGACCGGCTCCGCTTCGCGGACGAGCCCCGTACCGCCGTCCGCTTCCCCGGCACGGGCAGGCGGGAGTCGGTCAGCCACAGCGACCGCACCGCTCTCCCCGAGAGGGTCGTGCCGGGCCGCGAGTACCGCGACTCCACCGTCGTCTACCGCCTCGCCACCCGCCTCACCGGCGACGAGGACCCCGCCGGGGACGCCGGCCGGCCCGCCCGCCCTACCGCTCCAGACCCCACAGGAGGACGTGAGAGGCCACCATCAGCGCCACGCCGACGCGGTGCACCGCGAAACCGACCCGGCGGGCCCGCATGATGTCGCCCCGGCTAAAGCCCAGCAGGTACTGGCGCAGCCGCAGCAGGCTCGCCGGCAGCATCAGCGGCACGAACCACCACGGCGCGATCCCGGTCGCACCGGCGACCACGATGAGCAGGAACTCGGCCAGCGACAGGCCGGCGATGAAACGGGCGTTGCCGCGCGCGGAGAGCAGCGCGGCCACCGTGGGCCGGCCCACCGAGCGGTCGCCGTCGACGTCGTTGGTGTTGGAGTACACCCCGAACATCAGCGGGCCGAAGCCGAACAGCACCGCCTGCACCAGCAGGAACCCGGGAGCCTCACCGGTGATCATGCCGTACGGGAGGATCACCAGCGCGAAGCCGAGGGCGACCAGGTAGACCTCCTGGAAGCCGTGATAGCTGATCTTGACGCCGTACGAGTACTGGAGGGCGCCCGCCCAGAGCACGGCGAGCCCGGCGGCGGTCCAGGCCGGCCGGTGCGGGGCGAGCGCGTGGGTCACCGCGAACAGCAGCAGCGCGGCGAGCGCGCAGGACCACGCGAACCGCAGCGCCTGCGGGACGGTCAGCGTGCCGGCGACCAGCGGTTTGCGCTGGACGTTGCGCAGCGGGTGGTCGGGGCCGTAGTTGGTGATGTCGCTGCCGTCGCGGAAGCCGGTGACGTCGTCGAAGGCGACCAGCGCCATCAGCAGGCAGACCTGGGCGATCAGGAAGACGCCGAGCAGGGCGCCGGTGCGTGCGGTGAGGGCTCCCGCGGGCAGCAGGACGGCGGCCAGGACGATGAAGGTGCCCAGGTAGTAGTCGTAGACGTCGAGTTTGCCCAGCCGGGCGTAGAGGCGGAGCCTGCCGCCGGGGCGCGCGGGCGCCGCCGGGGCGGCCTCGGGCGCGGCGGTCCGGGTGAGCGTTTCGTCGGTCATCTGTCTCAGGTGTTCCTTCGGTCGCTGTCGGGTGTCTCCCGCGCGGGAGGGCGGCGGGCCTGCACGGAGTACAGGACGCCGGTGGCCGCGGCGAACCCCGGACCGGTCATGAGCCGGCGCAGCCGGGCGAGTTCGGCGGGCGTGAAGCCGTGCTCGGCGAGCCGGGGCGCGAGGTGGGCCAGGTGGTGCAGTTGCAGGCCGAGGGCGGGGGTGCCGGGGGCGCGCAGCAGGACGTGCGGGCGGATGTCGATGGCGGTGAACCCGGCCTCGCGCAGCGCGGCGGCGACCCGCCGGCCCCAGCCCGGATCGCCGCCCGAGGCGCGCATCAGCGCCGTCTTGGCCGCCGTGAACCGCCCGTACAGCCGGGCGTCGTCCTCCGTGGGCGCGAGCAGGCAGGGCTCGTGCTCGGCGTCGAACTCGTCGACCTGGATCAGCCCGCCGGGCCGCAGCGCTCCGGCCAGCCGGCCGAGGACGGTCTGCCGCTCGGGCAGGTGCTGGAGGACCAGCCGGGCCACGATCAGGTCGTAGCCCGTGTCCGGGAGCGGGTCGGTGACGATGTCGTGCGCGAGGACCGTCAGGCCCGGGGCGGGGGCGATGCGCCCGGGTTTGAGGTCGGTGGCCGTGACGTGCCCGCCGGGGGCGACGAGCGCGGCCAGGCGGCGGGCGACGCCGCCGGCCCCCGCGCCGATCTCCAGGCAGCGCATGCCGGGCCCGGCCCCGGCGTCCGCGAGCCGCCCGAGGGTGAGCGGGTCCAGGGCCTCTTCGAGGTACCGGTGGTGGTCGCCGCTGTGCGGGCTGTCGTTGTCGAAGACGTAGCCGTGGGCCGGTGCGGTGCCCGGCAGCGCCGGAAGTGCCTGAGGCCCCCCTTCCCGGGCCGTGCCGCCCCGGGCGTCGTCCGCCCGCGCGGGCCGCGCCGCCGGCGGCCCCCCGTTCAGGTCCACCGGCCCGTGCCCCCGGTGGCGGTCGTGCCGGTGAGCCGGTGGAGCAGGGCGGCGCGCATCACCTTGCCGGTGCCGGTGCGCGGGACCCGGTCCCAGGTCAGCACCTCGGGTTCGGCGAGCGGGGGCAGCCCGCGGAGGGCCCGGTCCCAGCGGGCGGGGTCGAGCCGGCCGTCCTCGGTGACGACGACCGGCAGCGGCTTGTCGTCGGGGCGGGCCAGGACGACGCACTCCAGGATTTCCGGGAGCCGTTCCTCCAGCACGTCCTCGGTGTGCAGGCAGCTCGTCCCGTCGCCGTGGTCGACCTCGCGGTCCAGGAGGCGGACGGCGCCGTCACGGCCGACGGCGCCGATGTCGCCGGTGCTCCACCAGTCGCCGTGCCGTTTGGCGGCCCACCGGCCGGACTCGCCCACGTAGTCGGGGGCCAGCGCGTTGGTCCGGCACAGGACCAGCCCCGGCGCGCCCGCCGGCACCGGGCGGAAGGTGTCCGGGTCGACGACCTTCAGACGGGTCTTGAGGGGCACCGGCCGGCCGAGCCCGCGCAGGGTCGTGGTGCCCCCGGCGGTCCGGGCGACGGAACGGCGGGTGTGGAAGGCGAAGGTGAGCGGACCGGTCTCGGTCTGTCCCCAGCCCTGCATCCACAGCGGCCGGCGCCGGGCGCTGGCCCCCAGGTAGGCGCGGACGACCGGCGGGTGCACGGCGTCGTAGGTGCTGATGTACGTGCGGACGTCCCGGAACGGGTTGTCCAGGCGGCCGGTGAGGGGCCGCATGCGGACGTAGCGGGAGGGCAGCGCCTCGACGACGGTGGGCGGATGGGCCCGCAGCAGCAGGTCGGCCGCCTCGGGCCGGTCCCCGGCGGCGAGCGAGATGTGCCGGGGGGCGAGGACAGGGGCGACGTTGGTCCAGCAGAAGGTGCGGCCGTGCGCGTAGGAGCTGGAGTTGAAGAGGCTGTCGTCGCGGCGGACGCCGAGCCGCGGCAGCGGCAGCGTCTCGAACCGGGCCAGGCCGTGGACGAGGGTGCGGGTGGTGTGGCAGACCAGCTTCGGGGTGCCCGTGGTGCCGCTGGTGTGGACGATGACGAGGGGATCGTCGTCGTGGCGGCGGCGCGGGCCGGGGTCCGGGTGGCCGCGCAGATCGTCCCACCGCAGCGCCCCGGGGGGCACTTCGCCGTCCGCGTCGAGGAGCACGGTCGTCCACGCCGGGCCGGTGAGGACGTCCGCGCCGACCCGGTCGACGATGGAGCGGTCGGTGACCAGCACCCGGGGCGCGGCCCGGTGCAGCAGGACCCGCAGCGACTCGCCCGGCAGGTGGCCGGAGAGCTTGACGGGGACGGCCCCGGTGCGGACGGCGGCGCAGGCGAGGAGGTCGTAGTCCCAGTGGTTGGCCTTGACGACGGCGACCCGCTCGCCCCGCCGGGCCCCCGCCGCGCCGAGGGCGCCGGCCATCTCCCGTACCAGGACGGCGAGTTCGGGCACGGTCCAGCGGGTCGTGGGGACGCCGGGGCCGCCCGGGGCCGCGTCCAGGGGCCGGTCGAGGTGGAAGTGGGTGGCGGTGCCCCGGTCGGTGAGGTCGTCGAAGAGGACCCCCGGGTCGGACGGCGTCATGCGGCGGTCTCCTGGAGGGGTGCGGGCGCGGTGCGCGGGGCGAGGCGGGCCAGCACGCGGGAGGCGGCGAGCGCCCCGGAGCGGGCGGCGCCCTCGCTGGAGGGGCGGGCCGCGAGCCAGTCGCCGGCGTACTCGACGCACCGCGCGGGCCGGCGCAGGAAGCCGCCGCGCAGGGCGAGGGCGTGGGGCGTCAGCTCGGGCATCGCCTCGGGCCAGTCGTGGACGTGGGCGGCGACGAGGGCGTGGCGCAGCCCCGGCACGTAGCGTTCGGCGGCCTCGGTCATCAGGCGTACGGCGTCCGGCTCGGGGGCGGCGGCGAGTTCGGGGACGCGTCGGGGCGAGGCGAGCAGGCTGATCAGTCCGCGTCCGGCGGGCGCCCGGTCGGGGCATTTCAGGTGGTCGGAGATGACGCAGGACAGGACCGGCTCCTCGCACTCGGGGGTGAGCAGCACATAGCCGCCGCCGCGCGGGGAGAGCGGCCGGTCCAGCGCGCAACTCACCTTGTACATGGGCCGGTAGCCGGAGGCGGCCAGGTACCCGGCGGCCTCCGGCGCCGGATCGGGCTGGAGCCGCAGCGCCGCCGGTGCGGGTACGGCGAGGACGACCGCGCGGGCGGTGAGGGTGGCCCCGTCGACGGTGAGCCGGGCGTGGCCGCCGTGGTCGGCGACCTCCTCGACGGCCCGGCCGTAACGCACGTGCAGCGGGGCGGCGAGGCGGCGGGTGAGCAGGTCCATGCCGCCGCGGTAGACGCGCCAGCAGGAGACGGGCCCGACGGCGAGGAGGAGGCCGACCAGGGGCGCGGCGGCGCTGCGTTCGGCGTCCCAGCCGAAGAACGCCGAGGACAGCGGCTGGAGCAGGCGTTCGTACAGGCCGGGGTGGTAGCGGCGGGCCAGGTCCGCGACGGTGTCCGTGCCGAGGGGGGTGTCCTCGGCGTGGTCGTGGTCGAGGGCGGCCCGGTGACGGGCGCTCCAGCCGAGGAAGCGGGCGAGGGAGAGCCGGGCGGCGGGCGGGAGGCCGGCGCCGGTGAGGACCGCGCGGGGGTCGCCGGCGCCGGTGTGGGGCCGGCCGTCGCGCCAGACGGCCATCGGGCGGCCGATGCGGGGCACGTCGTCGGGACCGAGGGCGGCGCGGCGCAGCAGTTGCCAGGTGGCGCGGTAGCCGCGGGCGGAGATCTGTTCGGCGCCGGTGTCCATCAGGTAGCCGTCGCGGCGGAGGCTGCGCATGCGTCCGCCGGGGGCGTCGGCGGCCTCGAAGACGTGCACCTCGTGTCCGGCGCGGCGCAGTTCGTGGGCTGCCGCGAGGCCCGCCAGTCCGGCGCCGACGACGGCGATGTCGAGATCAGGGAGATCAGGGGACTCAGGGGACATGGTGCGGCTCCGGGCGGTACAGGCGGTACGGGTGGTACGGGCGGGGTGCGGGACCGGCGCCGGCCCCGGGGTCAGCGGGTGCCGAGGGCATGGGCGCGGACGGTGTCGGCGATGTGCTCGGCCTGGGCGTCGGTGAGCCGGTGGTGGACCGGCAGCGACAGGTGCCGGGCGGCTGCGTGCCGGGCGTGCGGCCAGTCCTCGCCGTCGCGCCCGCCGGGCGGTCGCCGCCGGGCGGCGACGGGCGCGAAAGCCGCCTGGTCGGGCAGGACGCGCGGGTAGTAGACGTGGGTGGCGACGCCGTGGGCGGCGAGGTGGTCGCGCAGGGCGTCCCGGTCGTCGGCGAGCAGCGTGTACACGTAGTAGCAGCGGCCGTCGGTGCCGGGCGGGGGCGTGGTGATGCCGGGCAGGCCGGACAGGCGCTCGGTGTAGTGGGCGGCGATGCGGGCGCGGCGGGCGAGCCGGGCGGCGAGGCCGGGCAGCCGGTGGAGCTGGAAGGCGGCCTGGATCTCGTCGAAGCGGCTGTTGTGGCCGATGGTGTGGTGCAGGAAGCGCTCCCGGCCGTCCTGCCCGTGGTTGCGCAGCATGCGGACCCGGCGGGCGGTCTCCGCGTCGTCGGTGACCACCGCTCCGCCCTCGCCCGGCATCCCGAACGACTTGACCTGGACGAACGAGTAGACGCCCGCGTCGCCCCAGGTGCCGGCGGGACGCCCGCCGAGGCTCGCGCCCTGCGCCACCGCCGAGTCCTCGACCAGCCGCAGCCCGTGGGCGGCGGCCAGGGCGGTGAAGGCGGGCATGTCGGCCATGACGGAGAACACGTGGGCCGGCATCAGCGCGCGGGTGCGCGGCCCGACGCGGCGCGCGGCGTCGGCCGGGTCCAGGGTGAGGGTGACCGGGTCGACGTCGGCGAAGACCGGGACGGCGCCGGTGTGCAGGACGGCGGCGGCCGGCGGCGCGCAGCCGAAGGCGGGGACCACGACCTCGTCGCCGGGCCCGATGCCGAGGGCGGTGAGGACGAGTTGGAGGGCGCCGGTACCGCTCGCGCAGGCCACCACGTCGGCGACGCCGAGCCCTTCGGCGAGCGCGGTCTCGAAGCGGCGGGTGTGCTCGCCCAGGATGAACCTCTGCTCCCGGCCGGTGCCGATCTCGTACAGCAGGCGGAGCAGGGTGTCGCGGTCCTCGTGGAAGAGGTCGGGCGGGAAGAAGGGGATGGTGCCGGTGGCGCGGGTCATGCGGGGACCTTCCGGGTGAGGAACGCCGCCACGGCGTCGCAGACCCGGTCCACCTGGCTCTCGGTCAGGTCCGCGTGGAGGGGCAGGGCGAGGGCGCGGCGGGCCGCCGCCTCGGCCACCGGGAAGTCGCCGGGGCGGTGCCCGAGGGCGGCGAAGCAGGGCTGGAACGGCAGCGGGCGCGGGTAGTAGACCTCGGTCTCGATGCCCTCGCCGAGCAGGTGGGCGGCGAGCGCGTCCCGGTGGTCGGTCTCGACGAGGTACACGTAGAAGACCTCGTCGGGCGCGCCGGTCTGGCGGGGGAGCCGGGTGACGCCCGGCACCCCCGCGAGCCGCCGGCCGTAGTGCGCCGCCAGCCCGGCGCGGTGCCGGATGTCCTCGTCGAGGACCGTCAGCTTGGCGAGCAGCACCGCGGCCTGCAGGTCGTCCATCTTGCTGTTGTGCCCGCAGTACACGCTCTCGTGGGAGATGCCGGGGAAGTGGCCGAGGGTGCGGCCGGTGCGGCCGTGGTGGCGCAGCGCCGCGACGCGTCCGGCGAGGTCCGGGTCGTCGGTGAGGACGGCACCCGCGTCACCGAGCGCGCCCAGCGTCTTGCTCGGGAAGAAGGACAGCACCCCGCCCCGGCCGTGCAGCCCGGCGTGGACGCCGTGCTGCCGCATCCCGATCCCCTCGGCGCTGTCCTCCACCACCTGGAGCCCGTGGGCGCGGGCGAAGGCGGTGAGCGCCGTCATGTCCGCCATCCGTGAGAAGAGGTGCACCGGCATCACGAACCGCGTGCCCTCCAGCGCGCCGTCCGGCACCCGCGCCGGGTCCAGGGCGTAGGTCCGCGGGTCGATGTCGGCGAAGACGGGCTCGCCGCCGGCGAGGACGACCGAGGAGGCGGTGGCGACGAAGGAGTAGGCCGGTACGAGGACCCGGTCGCCGGGCCGCAGACCCGCGGCCCGCAGCAGCAGGACGAGGGCGTCGGTCCCGCTGTTGACGCCGACGACGTGCCGGGCGCCGGTGTACGCGGCGAGGGCGTTCTCCAGGGATTCCACGCGGGCGGAATGGGAGAACTTCCCATTGTCGAAGATCTTGTCCACTTCCGACCGGATGACCGGCCAGAGCTTTTCGAACGTCATGGCCTGGGAGAAGAAGGGAACGGTTGGTCGCGTCACGCGGAAACAATTCATCTCGGCCGACAGGGCGCCGGGGGCCACCTGCGGAAACGACGGAGAGCGAAGGGGAGGGGCGAGGACATGGCCGCCTCGGCACGGGGACACGGCCGCGTCGGGCGCGGGACGCGGCCGGGCAGCCGGGGCAAAGCCGGGGAAAGCCAGGGAAAAGCCAGAAGAGACGACGGGTCGGCGACGGAAAGGGAGGAGTTCCGGCCGGAAGGCCGAGGACTCCTCGGATTGACATCTCCGGGAACGTAACAGCCACGAGAGTCAAGTCTCAAATGACTGGAGGAACTTCATACCTTCCGGTGACTACCCCGCGGACTTTCTTGACCGGTGCCGCGACAGCGACGAGATTCGCACCTGCCCCGCCAGATTCACCGGATGGAATGCCATGAGACAGCCCCTGATCGTCGGACTGGGACGCTCCGGAGCCGGACTGCACACGCGGGCGCTGCACACCGCCCGTGCCGGCGCGCCCCGGCTGTGGAAGGGGCCGGTCGTCGCCGTCGACCCCCGGCCCGCCGCCGGGGGACCCGTCCCCGACGGGGTCGTCCGGACCCGCTCCCTGACCGAGGCGGCGGCACTGCTGACCCCCGCCGCCACCGTCGCGCACGTGTGCACTCCGCCGGACACCCGCCCCGCCGTCCTCGCCGGCCTCGCCGCGGCCGGGTTCCGCGACCTGATCGTCGAGAAGCCCCTCGCCACCGGCCTGGCCGACCTCGCCGCGGTGGAACGGCTGCGGGACGCCCACGGCCTGCGCATCACGGTCGTCGCCCACTGGCTCGCCGGCGAACTGGCCCGGCGGCTGCGCGAGACGGTCGCCTCGGCGGAGCACGGCCCGCTGCTGCGCGTCGAGGCGGTCCAGCACAAGCCCCGCTTCCTGCGCTCGCTGCGCCCCGGGGACGGCCACCCCACCGCGTTCGACGTGGAGATGCCCCACGCGCTGGGACTCGTACGCGACCTCGCCGGGCCCGCCGAGGTGACCGGCGCCCACCTCACCGACCTCCGGATCGGCGCGGTCGTGCGGCCCGGCATGGGCTCCGCCCGGCTCGACCTGCGCCACACCGGCGGCGTCCGCACCCGTGTCGTCTCCGACCTCGCCGCCCCCGTCCGCGAACGCAGCGTCACCCTCACCTTCGCCCGCGCCGCCGTCACCGCCCACTTCCCGCTCTCCGCCGACGACGACCACGCCCAACTCGTCACCGGACGAGGGCGGGAGGTGTTCCGCGACGACGCGCTCGCCGCCTTCCTGACCCGGACCTACCATCGCCACGCGACCCTGGACTCCGGCCACCCCTCCTGGCGGGCCGCCTTCGACGTCCAGGCCGACGTCGTGCGCCTGCTCGTCGCCGCCAAGGCCCACTGCGGCCACGGCACCGGGGAGGTCACCCGTGCGGCCGGGTGACGGCATCGCCGGCCGGATCACCGGCATCGGCGACGAGGCCGCCCCCGACCTGACCGGCCAGATCGACGTCGCCCGGGAACTGGGCTGGTCCACACTGGAGTTGCGCACCGTCGACGGGATCGCGCTGGCCGACCTGGACACCCCGGCCGTCCACGCCCTCGCCGACCGGCTGCACTCGGCCGGCCTCGGTGTGGTCTGCCTCGACTCCCGCATCGCCAACTGGTCCCGGCCCGTGACCGCCGACTTCGCCGCCGACCTCGCGGAGCTGGACCGGCTCGCCGCCCACGGGCGCGTCCTCGGCTGCCGCAGCGTCCGCATCATGTCCTGGCCCAACGACGGTCTGCCCGAGGACACCTGGGCCTCCCGGGTGATCTCCCGCGTGCGGCGCCTCGCCCGCCGCGCCGAGGACCTCGGACTGGAACTGCTCCACGAGAACTGCTCCGGCTGGGCCGGCGCCAGCGCCTCCCGGACCCTGCGCCTCCTGCACGAGGTCGACAGCCCGGTGCTGCGGGTCCTCTTCGACACCGGCAACGGCGTGGCCCACGGCTACGACTCCGTGTCCCTGCTCGAACCGCTGCTGCCCCACGTCGCCCACGTCCACGTCAAGGACGGCCTGCCCGGCGAGCGGCCCGGCGAGGCCGTCTACACCCTCCCCGGGGACGGGGCGGCCCGGGTCGCCGACTGCCTGCGGCTGCTGGAGGCCCACGGCTACCGGGGCGCGTACTCCCTCGAACCCCATCTGGCGGTCCTCCCGCACGAGGGGACGCGCCGTGAATCCGCCGACGCCAGGGGCCTGTTCATCCGCGCCGCACAGCGCCTCGCCGCCCTCCCGCCCGGGGCCGCCCCGGCGCCCGGACCCGGCTCCGCGTCGCGTTCGCGCCCGCCCGGCGTCGACACCGGACTGCTGTCGCACCTGCTGCACACCCCCACCGCCGGGCCCCTGGAGACCGGCCCCGGCGCCCCGCACGCCCTGCGCGCCGCCCTGCACTCCTACGCGACCGCCGCCGCCCGGTGCGGGCTCGACACCCTCTCCCTCGCCCCGCCGCGCGCCGCCGACGTCCTGCGGGAGGGCACCCCGGCCCGGGTGCGGGCCGCCGTCGCCGCCGACCCGGCCTTCCTCACCGGCCAGCCGAGCCTGCTGCTGCGGCTCGGCCCCGAACTGCCCCGCGAGCGCACGGTGATGTTCAACGTGCACCTCGACACCGTCGCCGGCGGGCCGCCGCCCGCGTTCGACGGGACCCGCTTCACCGGGCGCGGCGCCGTCGACGCCAAGGGGCCCGCCGTCGCGCTCCTGGCCGGGATCGCCGCGGCGGCCCGCGCCTGCCCCGCCGTCGGCCGGGACGTGTCGGTGCTCGTGCAGGCCGTCGCCGGGGAGGAGGGCGGCGCGCTCGGCACCTTCGGCACCCGGCCGCTGGTCGAGGCCGGGCACGTCGGCCGCGTCAACGTCTTCTGCGAACCGACCGGACTGCGCCACCTGCCGCGCGCCACCGCCGCCTCCACCGCCCGCATCACCGTCACCGGCGACGACGCCGTCGACGACCGGCCGGACGCCGGGCACAACGCCACCCTGCTGCTCGGCTTCCTCGCCCAGCACCTCGCCACCGCCCTCACCCCGCCGTCCCCCGGCGCCCCGCCGGCCACGGTCTGCCTGGCCGGGCTGCACACCGGCACCCTCCACAACAAGGTCCACGGCACCGGCAGCCTCGCCCTCAACCTCGCCCACACCTGCCCGGAGGACGGCGCCGCCACCGAGGCCGCCGTCACCCGCGCCCTGGCCGAGGGCCTGCGGGAGTTCACCGCCCGTTACCGCGCCGTCCCGCTCTTCGCCCGCACCGCCGCCGACGCGGCCCGCATCACCCGCCTCGACTGGGAGAAACGGGGACTGCCCGCGCTCGGTGCCCAGCCCGCCTGGGGTGACGCCCTGATGGAACGGGCGGGCATCGACCGGTGGCCCGACGAGGCGCCCGCGTTCACCTGCGACGCCATCTGGCTGCACGCCGTCCCCGGCACCTACACCACCGTGTTCGGCCCCGGCGGTCTGGACACCCACCACGCCCACGCGGACGGCGAGTTCGTCGACCTGACCGACCTGGAGCGGTTCGCGTCGCGCGTCACCGCCCTCCTGGTCGCCTTCGCCGCGGACGCGGCACCCGCGGCCTGGCCGGCCGGGCACACGACGCCACCCCCCGCCCAGGCCCCCGACCCGGCTCCGCCGGAGCGCACCGCCGTGCCCCGCGGCCCGGCCCCGGCGGCCTCCGGCCAGGGGCCCACGTCTGACCCGGGTGACCTCCCGGCTCCCGACGCCGCCCCCCTCACGGCCCAGGGCACCGACCCGGCCGCGGGCCCCGTGGACCGGGACCCGGCGCCGGACAGGGGCCCCGCCACGAGGACCGGCACCTCCTCCGGCGGCGTCCCGGCGCCCGTCCCCGGCACCGGCACCGACCCCGGCACCGACACCGCCGCCTCGGCCACCGACACGACTGCGGGTGCCGCCCCGGCCACGCCTCCCGGCGCCGCGCGGGCCCCGGCTCCCGAGGCGGGCCCCGCCGTGCCATCCGGCGGCGTCCCGGCCCCCGACGCCGCCCCCGGCACTCCTTCCGGGGCCGGGCGGGCGCCCGGCCCCGTCACCCCCATACGCACCGAGAAAGCAGGAACCGTATGACTGTCGCACCGTCCGTCGCCGGCCGCCGCGAGGAGGTGAGGGTTCCGTACACCGCCCTGCTCGGCGCGACGGCCGCCTGTTTCACCCGGCTCGGGGTGCCCCCGGCCCGGTCCCGTCTCGCCGCCGAGGCGTTGTGCCACGGCGACCTGACCGGCATGGACTCGCACGGCGTGTTCAACCTCGCCCGGCTCTACGTACCGCTGCTGGAGTCCGGCCGCGCCGACCCGGCGGCGGAGCCCACGGTCCTGCGCGACCTCGGCGCCTGCGTCCTCGTCGACCACCGGCGGGCCCTCGGCCTGTGGGCCGCCTCCGAGGGCATGGACCTCGCCGTGCGGCGGGCCGCCGACCACGGCATCGGCCTCGTCTCCGTGCGCGGCGCCACCCACTTCGGCTGCGCCGGCGTCCACGCCCTGCGGGCTGCCGCCCGGGGCATGATCGGCGTGGTGGCCTCCAACTGCGGGGGCCAGCGCATCGCCCGGCCCCCGCTCGGCGCCGCGGCGCTGCTCGGCACCAACCCGCTCAGCGTGGCCGCGCCCGCCGTCGAGGGCCGCCCCTTCGTGCTGGACATGAGCACCACCGTCGTGCCCACCGGCCGGGTCCGTACCGCCGCCCGGGACGGCCGCCCCGCGCCGGAGGGCTGGCTGACCGACGACGCCGGCCGGGCCGTGACCGACGCCGGAGCCTACGACCGGGGCGAGGCGTGGCTCGGCTGGCTCGGCGGCCGGCCCGAGACCGGCGCGTACAAGGGCTTCGGGCTCGGTCTCACCGTGGAACTGCTGGCCGGGCTGGTCTCCGGCGCCGCCACCGGCCCCACCCGCGCGGCGCTCGACGGGGACGGCCGCCCCGGCGGGAGCGACGACGACATCGGCTTCCTGCTGCTGGCCATCGCGCCCGGCATGCTGCGCGACGGCTTTCCCGACGACGCCCGGGACGTCTTCGCCACCGTGCTGGACTGCCCGCCCCTCGCCGGCCACGACCCGGTCCGCTACCCCGGACATCAGGAGGCCGAACGTGCCGCGCGCCGCCGCGCCGCCGGCGTCCCCCTGCCCGCCTCCCTGCACGCCGAGCTGACCGGCCTCGGGCTGGACCTGCCCGTCCTCACGGAGGCCCGGTGACCCGCCCCGGGCCCGCGGCCCGCCCGCCCCGCAGGCTCGGGCTCGTCGGCCTCGGCGTGATCTCCCGCTACTACCTGGCCGCCGCCGAACGGCTGCCCGAATGGACCCTGGCCGCCGTCTGCGACCTGCGCGAGGACGCGCTGGCCCCGCACCGCGGCCGGGTCGCCTGCCACACCGACCACCGTTCGATGCTGGCCTCCGCCGCCCTGGACGCGGTGGTCGTCGCCGTGCCCAACCACGCCCACGCCCGGGTCTGCGCCGACGCGCTGCGGGCCGGCGTACCGGTCTGCGTGGAGAAGCCGCTCGCGCTGGACCCGGCGGACGGCCGGGCCCTGGCCGCGCTCGCCCGGGAGCGGGGCGTCCCCCTCCTCACCGCCTTCCACCGGCGCCACAACGACCGGGTCCTCGACCTGGCCCGCAGCGTGCCGCCGCCCGACGCGCCGAACCCGGTCGCGTCCGTACGGGTGCGGTACCTGGAGCGGATCGAGGAGCACATCGGCGCCGACACCTGGTACCTCGACCCGGCCCGCTGCGGCGGCGGCTGCGTCGCCGACAACGGTCCCAACGCCTTCGACCTGGTCCGGCTGCTGCTGGGCGAGCCGCCGCTGACGGTCGCCTCCGCCGAGGTCGCCTGGGAGGCGGGCATCGACCGGCAGGCGCTGATCCGCCTGGAGTCGCCGTCCGGGGCCCGCGGCACCGTCGAACTCGACTGGTCCTACCCGGGGGAGACCAAGGACGTGGTGGTGCGGCTGGCCGACGGGAGCGAGCTGCGCGCGGACATGCTGGACGGCCGCCCCGGCTTCAAGGAATCGCTCTGGCACGAGTACGAGGGCATCCTCCGCGACTTCGCCCGGGTCTGCGCCGCCCCGCCGCCCGACGCGGCCGCCACCGGCGGAGTGGCCGCCCTGGACCTCGTCGCCGCCGCCTACGCCCGTGTCCGCCCGCCCGTACCGGAGGCCGTGCGATGAACCCCCGCCCCTCCCCGGGCCCCGCGCCCGCCACCGCCTCCGGTCCGCCCGCGCGTCCCTCGCTCGACGCCGGGCGGCACGAGGACGGGGCCAAGCGGGCCGTGCGCGGCGCCGTGGTGAAGGTGCTCCGGCACACGCGCACCGACCGGGGCATGACCCTGGAGCCGTTCGCGAGCCGCTGCGTGCGCCGCGGCGAGGTGCACGAGCTGGTCACCACCGACCACTGGAGCGAGGAGCCGGGCGCCCGGGTGGACCGGGTCGGTTTCCTCGGCTTCGCCGAACTGGACTGCGGGGGAGTCGTCGACCGCGGCGACACCCTGCTGATCGGTGGCGAACCGGTCGGCACGGTGCTCGGCTTCGACGGCTGCCACCTGCCCAACCACTACAACATCCTGATCCACACGCCCCGGCTGCTGACCGGCCCCTGCCTCTCCCTCGCCCCGGAGACCGGCGTCGTGTTCGCCCCCGCCGGGTGGCGCGGACCGGACGGCGCCCCCGCCGGGTGAACGCACGCCGGCCGGCGCCCCCTCGCGGGAGGAGGCGCCGGCCGGGTCCGTCCTGCGGGCGCCGCTCAGCCGAGCAGTTCGACCTCGAGCCGGCCGAAGTGGAAGTCGCGGATGGCCGCGAGCAGTTCCTGCTCGCTGAGCACGCCGTCGCCGTCGGTGTCGATCCGGCGGAACGCCTCGGCGGCCGACGACGCGTCGAGACCGCCGACGGCGCCGAGCCAGGAGCCGAACTCGGCGGCGTCGATGACGCCGTCCGCGTTGCGGTCGCAGAGACCGACGATGCCGTTGGCGACCGGGCCCAGCACCCGGTTGAAGGCGGCGTCGCCGCCCTGGAACAGCTCACCGGCGGCACCGAGGAACTGCTCCTGGGAGAGCGGACCCTGCGGGGAGACGCCGACGCGCTCCGCCAGGTTCTCGAACATGGACTGGAAGGCGTTCCGCAGGGCGACACCCTGCGGGGAGTCCGGGGACTGGCCGAGGGCGGTGGCGATCCGGGCGGCCTCGGCGACGAAGTCCGAGGGCTCCAGGACGCCGTTGCCGTCGCTGTCCCACTTCTCGAAACGCTTCGACAGACGGGCCTGGGCGGTGTTGTCGGCCACCATGGTCATGGGGGGATCTCCTTCTTTCGTGATGGCGCTCCGGACGGACGTCCGGGCGCCGCTTCCCACGGCGGGCGTGGACCGGGCCACACCCGCCGGGAGCTTTCGCGCCGGCGGCGGGTCAGAGGTGGGTGACCCGCCGGCCCCGGGCGGTTCCGCGGGTGTCGAGCACCGGGCACCCCGTCTCGTCCCACGGGAGGGACCCGTACTCCTGGTGGTCCTGGAGCAGCAGGACGAGGTCGCTGCCGGCGCACGCCCGCTCGGGCGTGAGGTGCCGGGGGACCGGTGTGCCGTCGACGGTGAACGCGTCGACCCGCGGGTCGTGGTAGGCGAGGGCGGCCCCCCGGGCGCGCAGGGCGCGGGCCACCGGGAAGGCGGGGGACTCCCGGACGTCGGCGACATCCGCCTTGTACGAGACGCCGAGCAGGGTCACCCGGGCCCCGGCCGGACCGGTGCCGTGCTCGCGCAGCAGCCGGCAGGCGCGGTCGGCCACGTGTCCCGGCATGGCGTCCAGGACCTCGCGGGCGGCGCGCAGGGTGCGGAACGAGAAGCCCTGTTCCTCGGCGTGGGCCATCAGATAGCGGGGGTCGACGGGGACGCAGTGCCCGCCGACGCCGGGGCCGGGCCGGAAGGGGGCGAACCCGAAGGGTTTGGTGCCGGCGCAGCGCAGCACGTCCCAGACGTCGATGCCGGCCTGCCCGCAGTAGAGCGCGGCCTCGTCGGCCAGCGCGATGTTGACGTACCGGTAGGCGTTCTCCAGCAGCTTGGCCATCTCGGCCTCGCGGGTTCCGGCGGCGACGACGACCTCGTCGACGAGCTGTTCGTAGAACGCCTCGGCGTGTTTGGCGCAGAGGGTGGTGCAGCCGCTGACGATCTTCGGCGTGGTGCGGAAGGAGAAGCGGCTGTTGCCCGGGTCGATGCGTTCGGGGGAGTAGGCGAGGTGGAAGTCCTCGCCCACCCGCAGTCCGCTCTCCTCCAGCAGGGGCCGGACGATCTCCTGGGTGGTGCCCGGGTGGCTGGTGGACTCCACGGAGACCAGCGTGCCGGGCGCGAGGTGCCGGGCGACGGTGCGCGCCGCCGCCCGTAACGGCTCCAGGTCGGGGGTCCGGTCGGCGGTGAGCCCGGTCGGCACGCAGATCACCACCGTGCGGGCCCGGTCGAGGACCGCCGGGTCGGCGCTGGCCCGGAACCCCCGGGCCCGCATCCGCCGCACCTCGGCGTCGCTGACGTCCCCGATGTGGGAGCGCCCCGCGGTGAGGCCCCCGGTCACCGCCGGACTGATGTCGTGGCCGACGGTGTCGAGTCCCGCCTCACAGGCCCGGCGGGCCAGTGGGAGTCCGACGTAGCCGAGACCGACCACGGCGAGTTCTGCGGGCATGTTCCCCTCGTTTCCCCCGGGTGTGGACGGCCGGTCAGGCGCTGAAGCTGCCGCTGCCGGGCGCCACGTGGGCCCCGTACCCCGGGGGGACGGTCACGGAGGGACCGAGGCAGAACGGGTCGCCGTAGATCCGCACCGGGCCGTCGGTCGCGTTGTTCAGCACGTGGGCGGCGGCCGGGAGCTTGTGGCAGCCGGCCGGGTCCCGGTAGACGGTCAGCGGCTGGAGTTCCGTCTGGAAGACGGTGACCTCCCCCTCGGCGGCGGCCGCGGCGGGGCCCGGTGTGAGGCCCACCCAGGCCACGGCCGCGAGGAGGGCGCAGGTGATGACCGAGCGACGCATGAGGTGTTCCCCGTTCTGGTGTAATGCTCAACTTCCGCTGTGGGAACGGAGGTTGGCGTGCCTTTCGACCTTGTCCCGTTCAGAGTGCCAGGCGGGATTCGCCCCCAGGAATTCCTTATGGGCAGATTGCCTCGAAGGGGTGAAAAGTGCTTGATCTTGCCCCCGGGGCCCCGGAAGCCGCCCCGCCTCCAGCGCCCGTACGGCGTCGGCGGTGACGGTGCGCCGGCAGATCTTGCCGGTCGGCCCGAGCGGCATACCGGTCACCGGCAGCACGTACTCGGGGAACTTCCGCCGTTCCAGGCCCCGTCGGCCCAGGTGGGCCGTGAGGTGGTCCAGGGTGGGGGCGGGCGCCCCGGGGGCCGGGCGGACGCAGGCGCAGAGCCGTTCCCCCAGTTCCTCGTCGGGCACCGGCACGCAGACCACCTCGGCGAGGGCCGGGTGGGTGCCCAGTTCGCGCTCCACCTCGGCCGGGCTGATGGTGTACCCGCCCCGGATGACGACGTTCTTCAGCCGCCCCCGTACGCGCAGCCGGCCCCGCGCGTCGAGCACGCCCAGGTCGCCGGTGCGGACCCAGCCGGTCTCCGTCCGGTAGCGCGCGTCGAGTTCGGGGGCGCCGACGTAGCACATCGGCGTCATCGGGCCGCGGGCCTGGATCTCGCCGGGCTCCCCGGCCGGGGCGGGGGAGCCGTCGGGCCGGACGATGCGCACGGCGGCCACGGCGGGGTCGGGGGTGCCGGCGGTGTCCCCGGCGGGCGCGCCGGGGGCGGCGGTGTGGCAGTTGACCCCGTCGGAGGACCCGTACACCGCGATCACGGGCCGGGCGAACCGCTCCCGGCAGGCGGTGGCGGTGGAGCCGGGCAGCGCCGCGCCGCTGGAGACGAACGCCTCCAGCGACGACGTGTCCTCGCCGGGGGAGCGCGGCAGGTCCGCGAGCCGGCGCAGCATCGTCGGCACGCCGAACACGAGGGCCGGCCGGTGGTCGCCCACCGCGCGCAGGGCGTCCGCCGCCTCGAAGCGCCGCCGCACGATCAGCGTGCCGCCCAGCGCCGCGAGCGTCACCGGCACGCCGAGTGAGCCGAAGGACGAGGCGAGCGAGACGAGGACCAGGTTGCGGGGGACCGCGGCCGGGTCCCGGGCGAGCGCGCGGACGTACGCGGCCCGTCCGCCGGCCATGGCCTGGTGGCTGTAGGCGACCATCTTCGGTTCGGCCTCGGAGCCCGAGGAGACGAGGATCCTCGCCGGTGCGGTGGGCGCGGCCGGGCGCGGGCCGGGCACGAGGGCGGGACCGGCCGGGGGCCGGCCGGGCATCAGGTCGTCCGGCCCGAACACCGCCCGCAGGAGCGGGAGCCGGCCCGCGGCCTCGCGGTCGGCCGGCTCCGCGAGGACGGCGCCGGCGGCCCGGGAGCGCCCGAGCAGGCCGAGGGTGTCCCGGACGCCCCCGCCCAGCGGATACGGCAGGGCCACCGCGCCGAGCGCGTAGACGGCGAGTTCCGCCGCGGCGGCCAGGCGACCGTTGGGCAGCCGCAGCCCGATCACGTCCCGCGGCCCGAGCCCCGCCGCCGCGAACCGCGCGGCCACGCGCAGGACGTCGGCGTACAGCGCGCCGTAGGACACCGTCCCGTCCTCGTCCACCACGGCGTCGCGCCCGGGATGCGCCCCCGCGTGCTCGCGGAACAGGGAGAACAGGTCCGCGTCGGGACACAGCCCCCGCCGTGCCCACTCCCGCCGGTCCGCGTACGGCACCCGGTCGGGGAAGTCCAGTCCGGCGGCCGACCGCCACACCCGCGTCACGCGCCCGCCTCCTCGAACTCCCAGGGGCGGGCGGGCCGGGCGTGCCGCACCGAGGCGTCCGGGGCCACGACGGCCCGCGCGAAGGCGGGGTCGGCGGGGAGCCCGGCGAGGTCGGTGCAGACCGGCACCGACGGCAGGCCGGCCTCGCGCAACCGCCCGAGCCACGCCCCCGTCCCGCCGGTGCGGAGCCGGGCCGGCACCGCCTCCGCGTTCCGGGCGCCGACGGCGTACGCCACCGCCGCCGGGTGGGAGCGGGCGTGGGCGCCCAGGCAGAGCAGGCCGTCGGCGGTGGGCAGCGGCAGGTCCAGCGGGGCGAGCGCGACCCGCCCCGGCGGCCGGGGGACCAGCGCGGCGGCCGACAGCAGCGACGACTCGGCGCGGCAGCCGTGCCCGGTCCGCTCCCGCACCGTCAGCCCGGCGAGGACGGCCTGCGCGAGGACGAGGCCGCCGAGCACGTCGGTGACGGTCATCAGGGACGGGGCGGGCGGCTCGCCCGCGGGACGCAGGGCGGCGGCGAGCCCGCCGTGCACCTGGGCGAGGTAGTCGGTGCCGATCGGGGGCGAGGCGCCGAGGGCGTCGCCGAAGCCGGAGGCGCAGGCGTACACCAGGCCGGGGCGCACGGCGTGCAGGGCGTGGGCGTCCAGGCCGTACGCGCCCGCCTTGCCCGGGGCCCAGTTGTGCACGAACGCGTCGGCGCCGGCGACCAGTTCGCGGACCGTCTCCCGGCCGCGGGCCGTGGTGAGGTCGGCCTGCGTCACCGTCTTGCCGAGGTTGAGCGCGGAGAAGCGGGCCGAACAGTCGCCGGCCATCGGCGGGAGCCCGCGCAGGGGGTCGCCGCCGGGCGGCTCGATCCGGACGACGTCGGCGCCGAGCAGCCGCAGCACGTGCCCGGCCAGCGGCCCCTGCACCCGCCGCGTCGACTCGACCACGCGGAACCCGGCGAGCGGCGGTGACTCCCCGCCGGCGGGGGGAGGTTCGTGCGGCGGACGGCCCGGCGGGGGGACGGGGCGGTGGCCCGCGGGCGAGAGGGTCCAGGGGACCAGGGCGGGGGCGGCGGTGGTGTCCGGGACCTCCGCCAGTGCCACGCCGCTCTCCGCGGCGGCCGCGGCGACCGCGCGCAGCGGGGTGCGGCGCAGCGCGGCCCGCAGTTCCCCGGGCAGCGGGCAGGCCGCGGTGCCGAACCGGCGCTGGAAGGGGCCCCAGCCGCGCCCCGCGGTCCGCGCGTCGACGCCGAGGCGCCGCCAGAAGCCGCTCCACGCGAGGGGGTCCAGCGTCTCGATCTCGACGCGCACCCCGTCGGCGGTGGTGAGCGTGGCGAGACCGTCGCCGGTGGCGTCGGGGCCGGCGTCCGGCGCGGTGGCGGCGGCGAGGTACTGGCCGACGGAGAGCAGCGCGCCCTGGGCGAGCGAGGTGCGCGCGCGCAGGCCCGGACGTCCGCGCAGCCGGGCGAGGAGGCAGGCGGTGGCGCCCTGGGCGGCGAGCACACCGGTCACCGTGGACACGTAGTCGGCGGTCAGCGGCCGGGGGGCGCCGGTGGCCCGGCCGTGCACGTGCATGACCCCGCACGCGGCCTGGACGGCGCGTTCGTCGCCGGCGTCGATCTCCACGGGGCCCGGGCCGCCGACGGACCAGGACGCCTCGCCGGCCCCGCCGTGCGGCGGGAACGTGCGGCGCAGCAGAGCGGAGGCCACCGCGACGGCCGTGCCCTCGGGCGCCGGTACCCGGGCGGCGGGGACCGGGGGGACCGGGACGGTGCGGGCCACTCCGGTGCGCTGCGCACCCGGGGCAGCCGCGCCGGGGGGCATGGTGCCGGGCGACGCGGTGCCGGGGGGCGTGGCGCCGGGGGGTTCCTGCACCGCCTCTCCCGGGGGTACGGGCACGGGGGACGGCCTCCTGTCGTGGTGGCCTCGCAGCATCGGGTTCTCCCTCACTCTCACGGCGTCGGTCGCCGGGGTGGAGAACCGGTACCGGAGGGCGCCGGACACGGTGGCCGGGTCCGTTCATCACAAAAGGCGATGGAAGAGCGGGGTCCGCGCGACGCCCGCGCCCCGCCCCCGCCACCGGACTGGTGCGGCGCGACCTCGGCGTTCCCTCACCCCGTGCCGGCCCCGGGCGCCCAGGGCCGGCGAGAGCCGGGGGGAATCCGGCCCGAAACGCGTTGGTGCCCCACCGCGCTCGCCGCTCAGTGGCCCCGTTTGCTCCCGTTGTCTTCCTTGGTGTCGGGGTGGCGCCGCACGCGGGGGCCCTGTGGACCGGGACCTCTCCTCGTGCCGATCGTGCCGATCGTGCCGATCGTGCCGACGGGACCCGCGGGCGAGAGCGGTGGTCCGGACGCGGCAGCGCGCCGCAGGGTCTGCGGCGCGCCGGGGTGCGGTGTGGGGGGGGGTGCGGGTCCGGAGGGTGTGAGCGCCGTGCGGGACCGGCCGGAGCTCAGACCGCCTCGGCCGTGGAGAACGTGAGCTGGAGGTCCACCGGCAGATCCTGTCGTCGCGTGATGTTGAGCTTGCGGTACACGCGCGTGAGGTGCTGTTCCACGGTGCTGACGGTGATGTGCAGCTTCAGGGAGATCTCCCGGTTGGTGTAGCCGCTCGCCGCGAGGGTGGCCACCCTGCGCTCGGAGTCGCTGAGCTTCGTGTCCACGTCCACGCGGCACTCCGCCGGGACGATCCGCTCCCGCATCCGGTCCTGTCGGTTGAGTTCGGGGCAGATCTCCTCGCGCAGCGACTCGGCGCCGCACTCCCGGGCCAGGTTCCAGGCCCGCCGGATCACCGCGTCGGCGCGGGAGGGTTCGCCTGTGGCCCGCAGGGAACGTCCCAGCGCCGCGAGGGAGCGTGCCAGCTCCACCCGGTCGCCGGAGCGGCTCAGTTCGTCGACGGACTGGTTGAGGAGCGAGAGCCGCCGGCGCGGGTCCGAGGTCACCGCGCGCAGACGCAGGCTGATGCCGCGCACCCAGGGCTTGCGCGCGTCGGGGTCGGTGAACTGCTGGTCCACGAGTGCCTTGGCGCGCTGCGTCTCGCCGAGCCGGAACAGCGTCTCCGCCGCGTCCGTGCGCCAGGGCAGCATCGCCGGCCGGTCCATGCCCCAGCTCCTGGCGAGCCGGCCCGCTTCCAGGAAGTCGCCCAGGGCGGCGTGCAGTTGGTGAGTCGCTATGAGGTAGAGGCCACGCGCGCGCAGGTAGGACAGACCGTGGGTGCTCTTGAACAGCGTGTCCGCGACCGGCTGGCGGAGCTGGCGGGCCACCGCCGCGTGGTCCCCCATGAGGGTGCGCGCCCTGATGAG
The DNA here is from genome assembly GCF_036607905.1 of Streptomyces sp. SCSIO 75703. Classification (NCBI taxonomy): domain Bacteria; kingdom Bacillati; phylum Actinomycetota; class Actinomycetes; order Kitasatosporales; family Streptomycetaceae; genus Streptomyces; species Streptomyces sediminicola. Next base: position 1,005,119 of record NZ_CP144555.1, on the reverse strand, counting down.
CGTGGCCGTGGGACTCCCGATGAACGCGCTGCTGCTCTGTTCGGGCAGGCAGTCCAGCGCACGGCGTGCGTACTCCTCGGCGGCGTGCAGATCGCTCAGGCGCAGCAGGACCGTGGCGAGCGCCGAGGAGAACAGGGCCTGCCAGGCGAGGGCGTTCTGCCTTTGGGCCTCGGCGATCAGTTCACGGCAGCAGACGGCGGCGCGTTCCGGGTTTCCGGAGTAGATGAGGGACCGCAGGGCGCGCATGACCGGTTCCAGGGTGTCGTCGCTGAGGACGGTCGTGCGCAGGAACCGCTCGGCCGCCGTCGTCCAGGCGGCGCCGTCGGAGCCGGCCATGGGTCTTTCCTCGCCGTGCCCTCCCGGGTGGTCGATCCGCAGGTGGAGCGCGCCCGCCGGATCGTCCGTACGGGACCCGTACCCCGGGCCCTCGTGGCCACCGGGCTCGCTCGCCACGCTCACTCTGAGGATCTGGGCGCGGACCTCGGCCGCCTCGGCTATCCGGCCCTGGCAGGTGAGGAGTTCGGCCAGGGGCGCCAGGCGTTCGGCGGCCAGGCGGCCGGAGCGAAGCATGGCGAGCGGAGCGGAGAGGTGCTTCTCCGCCCGCCCCGGATTGACGCGCCAGGTGACGGCGGCGAGCCGGATCTTGATATCGGCCCGTTGCTGCTCGTCGTGGCTGAGCTCGTGAGCGAGTTCGAGCGCGTTCGTGGCACGGGCGGGGTCCTGGTGCGTCAGCAGGTCCTCGGTGGCCTCCCGCAGTACGTCGACGGCCCAGGGCACGTCGGCGGGCGAGCCGCCCAGCCGGGCGGCGGCGAGCAGGTGTCCGGAGACGGCCCTCGCGGACTCGCCCGCCAGGTGCAGGAGTTCGGCGGTGCCCAGGTGCAGGCTGGCCAGCACGTCGGCGGGCACCTGGTCCAGGATCGCGGTCTCGGTGTGCGGATGCGGGAACCGGTGCCCGTCCAGGATTCCGGAGGCGGCCAGCGAGGCCACGGACTGTGCGACGGCGACGGCCGGAACCTCCAGCAGCCGGCCTGCCCGTTCCGGTGTGTACCCGTCGCCCAGCACGGCGAGCGCCGCGCCGAGGTCGAGCATGTGCGGCCCGCTGTGCAGCAGGCAGGTGAGCACGGCCTGGGCGAACAGCCCGCCCTGCTCGGGCCGGAAAGCGCCGGTTCCGGTCGGGGCGGAGCGGTACTCCTCCAGGAGGGCCCGCAGCAGCAGCGGGTTGCCGCCGCTGATCGTGTGGAACTCGGCGGACAGCGCCTCGCACGGCGTGGGACCCGGGGAGCCGGCCGCGACGCGCCTGGAGCCCTCGGCGCTGAGCCGCCGCAGCCGGATGCGCCGGACGTTGCGGCTGCGGAGCAACTCGGTGCGGAAGGAGGCGTCCTGGCCGGCCTGGTGCGGCGGTGCGGTGAACACCAGCAGCATCCTGGTGGAGCGGCTGTGCCGGACGATGTGCTGGAGATAGCACAGGGAGGCGCTGTCCGCGTGGTGCACGTCGTCGACGGAGACGACCAGCGGAGTGGCGGTGCTCAACCGCTCCAGGGCCGTCTGGAACTCGCGCATCGCGCTGACCTGTGACCAGCCGTCAGGTGGCATGCGGACTTCGGGGAGTTCACCGGCCGGCGCGTCCGCGACGAGTTGCTGGATCAGGCCGAGCGGCAGATCCCGCTCGGCCGGGGAGCCGAACGCCCGCAGGGCCCGGTCCTCGCCCGCGTCGGTCCATTCGGCGAGGGTGTCGATCAACTCGCTCTTGCCGCATCCGGCGGCGCCCTCGATGAGGACGATACGGGCCGCGCCGTACCTGCACTCGTCCAGCGCGGTGCGCAACGCCTGGACTTCCGGCTCTCTTTCGGCCAATGCCACTCTGTCCCCCGTACCCCACACTGCAGATTGGTATGTCCCCGCCCGGGGAAGTGTCCCGGTGGAACGCGTGTGCCCTACATGAAACGCTTGTGCGTACCTCACACGCGATGAGTGTGGCGCACGCACGCCTCAACCTCTAGGGCTTGTCCGGCGGATCTTGGGACCGACGGCTTCCGGTTGTGGACGCGCGCAAGGGCCGGTGAGGCCGGACCCGCACGGAATCGGCCCCGTCGACGCCGTGCCCGCCCAAGTCCGCACGGCGCGGCGGAGGCTGGGACCGGCCACCGCGATGCCGCGGAGCCGCGCCGGTACGTCCAGGTCCGCACGAGCCCGCGTGCCCGCAGGCCGCACCCTCGCCGGGGCGGGGACGCGTGCGCCGGCGCGGGCAACGGTTCTGCGGACCTCGGGGAGTTCGATCGCTCCGGAGCCCTTAGGATGCCCAGACGGTTCGAGGCGAGGGTGGTGCTGTGGGTCACCGAGAAGATCTTCTGGAGGGCGCGAAGCGCTGCCTGCTGGAGAAGGGGTTCGCCCGGACGAGTGCACGGGACATCGTGGCCGCGTCCGGCACCAATCTGGCGTCCATCGGCTATCACTACGGCTCCAAGGACGCCCTGCTGGTCGAGGCGTATGTCCAGGCGATGCGGGAGTGGGGCGACGAGTTCGAGCCGGGCACCGCGGCCGGTGTCGACCTGGACTCCGCCTCCTCGCCGATCGAGCGCTTCGAGATGGTGTGGAACCACATCGTCGAGCTGTTCCCCGCGCGCAAGCCCCTGTGGGCGCTGAGCGTGGAGGTCGCGGTCCACGCGGAGAGTCTGCCCCAGATGCGTGAGGGCCTCGCCAAGGCGCAGCCGTTCGGCTGGTCCGCGCTGGTGGCGCTCTTCCACGGCGTGGACGAGAGCGAGGTCGACGAGCAGATGGCGGTCACCCTCGGCCGGTTCTACGCCGCGTTGCTCAACGGGGTGATGTCGCTCTGGATGTTCTCGCCGGAGACCGCGCCCTCGGGGCGCGACCTGGCCGAGGCGATGCGGGCCATCCTGGCGCTCCAGCAGGGCGCCACCACCGGCTCGGGTCCGTCCTCCTGAACGCGCTCGGTCGGGGCCGGGTGCGGGGTGCGGGCCCGGCTCGGCCGTCCGGTCAGGGTTCGTCGCGCACCAGGCAGGCGTCCTTCAGCTCGCCCACCCAGATGTCCATGTCGGTACGGGTGTTCTCCGGATCGGTGCTCCACAGCTCGGCCAGCATCTCGGCGGCCGGGCCGAGCCGCCCGCCGTGCTGACGCAGGGCGATCCACATGGCGGTGGCGACGGGGCCGCACCGGTAGCTGGTGCCGTTCGCCTCGGTGAGGAACTCCAGGCACCCGTCCTCGGTGACGTACGAGGTGACGCCGCGTTCTGGTCGTACCGGCATTCGGGCCTCCGTTGTCGATGGCCGGTCGGTGACAGCGATCCGTGAGGAGGAGGGTGACCGTGTACGCGGATGGGCTGGACGACTGTCCATCCGGCGACTCGCGGGTCCGACCGGGACTGCCTGGCACGTCGGCTCAGGAGGACAGGCCGCCCCTACGCCGCAATAGACGTTAGTCTAATACGGTCGTCTGAATTCTGGTGGGGGTAGCGGGACTCTGTCCGGAACGCATCCGTCCCGCGCCTCCGAGCACGCGGGGCCGGGGCCCTGGCGGCCCGCGTGCTCGGAGTCCCACACCGTCGGCGGTGAGCCGCCGCCCGAGAGCGGCTCAGGTGCCCAGGGCGGCCACGTCCAGGCGTCCGCGGATCAGGTCGAGGATCGCCGGCATGTGCGCGTCGAGGAAGAAGTGGCCGCCGGGGTACACCTTCAGCTCGAACGGCCCCGTGGTGTGCTCGCGCCAGGAGCCGGCCTCCTCGACGGTCACCTGCGGATCGTGGTCACCGACGAGCGCCACCACCTCCGAGCCGAGCGGCGGGCCGGGCCGGAAGCGGTAGGTCTCCGCGGCCTTGTAGTCGCTGCGGATCGCGGGAAGGATCATGCGCAGGATCTCGGGATCACTCAGCACCGCCGAATCCGTCCCGCTGAGCCGGGTGATGTCGTCGATGAGGCGGTCGTCGTCCGCCAGGTGCACGGTCTCCTCGCGCACCCGTGAGGGCGCTCGGCGCCCCGAGACGAAGAGCGCGAGCGGCGGTGTCCCCTCCGCCTCCAGCCTGCGGGCGACCTCGAAGGCCACCGTGGCCCCCATGCTGTGGCCGAAGAAGGTCAGCGGAACGTCCCCCCAGGGCCGCAGCTCCTCGACGATGAGACCGGCCAGCTCCTCGATGTCCTCGACACAGGGTTCGGTCCTGCGGTCCTGGCGGCCGGGGTACTGGATGGCGAGGACGTCCGTCGCCGGGGACAGCGCGTGCGCCACCGGGAAGTAGTAGGTGGCCGAACCGCCCGCGTGGGGGAAGCAGACCAGGCGGCCGCGGGCGTGCGGCGCCGGGTGGAAGCGCCGGATCCAGGCTCCGGTCTCCCGGAATTCGTCCGTCATCAGTGCTCTACATCCTTCTGTCGGAGGGGAGTTGTTCCAGGGCCGGTACACGTCCGGCGATCCCGGGAAACGGCTTCACCGCGCCGCCCAGCTTCCGGGCGGCCGGTAGGGGAGCGGCGCTCTCCACCGGGGCGCGGAACCCGGCCCGCCCGGCTCGCGCGCCGGAACGCGGCGAAGGCTCAGCAGCGCGGCGGTCACCGCGGCGATCTCCTCGGCGGACGGCGCACCGCCCAGGAAGCGCAGGGCCGGCTCGGTGCGGTCCGGACCCGCGGACGGGGTCGTCGGGGCGTCGGGGGAAGCGGTCATCGGCTTCGTCACTCCTGCCAGGTGGTGGTCGGGGGGTACGTGCCGGCCGGAGGCCGGAACCTCAGGTCGGGGGATTGCCGTGCTTGCGCGCCGGGACCGGGGCGTCCTTGGTCCGCAGCATCGCCAGCGAACGCACCAGCACCGCACGCGTCTCGGCCGGGTCGATCACGTCGTCGACCAGGCCGCGCTCGGCCGCGTAGTACGGATGCATCAACTCCTGCTGGTACTCCTTGATCCGCTGCTGCCGCGCCTCCTCCGGATCGGGCGCGGCGGCGATCTCCCGCCGGAAGACGACGTTCGCCGCGCCCTCCGCGCCCATCACGGCGATCTCGTTGGTCGGCCAGGCGAAGGACAGGTCCGCCCCGATGGAGCGCGAGTCCATCACGATGTACGCGCCGCCGTACGCCTTGCGCAGGATGACCTGGATTCGGGGAACGGTCGCGTCGCAGTACGCGTAGAGCAGTTTGGCGCCGTGCCGGATGATGCCCTGGTGCTCCTGGTCGGTGCCCGGCAGGAAACCCGGCACGTCGACCAGGGTGACCAGCGGGATGCTGAACGCGTCGCAGGTCTGCACGAACCGCGCGGCCTTCTCCGACGCGTGGATGTCGAGCACCCCGGCCTGCGCGGCGGGCTGGTTCGCCACGATGCCGACCGTGTGACCGTCCAGCCGGGCCAGCGCGCAGATGACGTTGGTGGCCCACTGCGCGTGGACCTCGAAGAAGTCCTCGTCGTCGACGATCTCCTGGATCACCTCGCGCATGTCGTACGACTGGTTGGCGTGGTGCGGCACCAGGCTCAGGAGGCTCTCGCACCGCCGGTCGGCGGGATCGCCGCTCGGTGCCTCGGGCGGCAGTTCGCGGTTGTTGGAGGGCAGCAGCGACAGCAGGTGCTTGACCTCCTCCAGGCACTCGGCCTCGTCGTCGTACACGAAGCCGGCCGCGCCGGAGACCGACGCGTGCACCTGCGCCCCGCCGAGTTGCTCATGCGTCACCCGCTCGTTGGTGACGGCCTGCACGACGTCGGGCCCGGTGATGTACATCTGTGAGATGTCGCGCACCATGAACACGAAGTCGGTGAGCGCCGGCGAGTAGGTGGCGCCGCCCGCGCACGGTCCGAGGATCACGCTGATCTGGGGGATCACCCCGGACGCCCGCACATTGCGGCGGAAGATCCCGCCGTACCCGGCGAGTGCCGTCACCCCCTCCTGGATCCGCGCCCCCGCGCCGTCGCTCAGCCCCACCAGCGGTGCTCCGGCCGCGATCGCCAGGTCCATCACCTTGTGGATCTTCTGCGCGTGCGCTTCGCCCAGGGAACCGCCGAAGACGCGGAAGTCATGGGCGTACGCGAACACCGTGCGGCCGTTCACCTGGCCCCACCCGGTGATCACCCCGTCCCCGCCCGGCCGCCGGTGCTCCAGGCCGAACCCCGTGGACCGGTGCCGCCGCAGCGGCTCCACCTCGTGGAAGGTGCCGGGGTCGAACAGGAGTTCCAGCCGTTCGGGTGCTGTCAGCTTGCCGCGGGCGTGCTGCTGTTCGGTGGAGCGCGGCCCCGTTCCCTGGCGTGCCGCGGTCTTCAGCTCCTCCGTCTGAGCCACCAGCGAGCGCAGATCCGGCCGGAGCGCCGCGGAACGGTCGCTCTCGTTGTCCGACGGGGCTTCCCGCATCACTGTCATGGTTCCACCCATCCAAGGGATCGACGGTGCGCGGCGGCTTCGCCCGCCGCGCCGGAATCCGGGTATCCGTCCCTCATTGAAGACCCGGCGCCGCCGCCGTGGACTCCCCTAAGTTGCCCGTCGCCCCCCTACGAGCGCGCCTCCCGCCGCCGGGCCCGCTCACCGACCCGGCCCGCGCGAAGCCGCGACCCTTAGGGGCTCTACGGGGGGCCCGCGAGCGGAAGAAAACTCCCTTGACACCGCACCGGCCGCAGGGCGCCGTCCTCCCGAACCCCGTGCCCGTCAACGGAATTGGAACCCGCAACCTTAGGGGTTTCGGCATCGGCCGGCAGACATCAGCCTGAGTCCCGACCGGTTCGGAGGCCGACCGCTCCGGGCCGCCGTGCTGAAGGGCAGGAACACCATGAGAGACGACTTCCGCGCCGGTGGCGCGCTGGTCTTCCCCGGCATGAGCCCCACCCGCTTCCAGGACTCGGCCAAGTTCATGCTGATCAATCCGGTGGCGCGCCGGCTGGTCGCCGAGGCCGACGACGTGCTCGGCTACTCGCTCGTCGACCGCTACCGGCAGACCGAGGGCGACTACAGCGAGTACGCGCAGGTCGCATTCCTGGTCAACTGCCTGGCCCTCGCCACCTGGGCGAGCGACCGGTTCGACCCGGAACCCACTCTCTGCGTCGGCCCCAGCTTCGGCGGGAAGACCGCGGCGGCCCACACCGGCGTCCTCGGCTTCGCCGACGCGGTGCGCCTGACCGCCGGCTGGGCCAGACTCCTGGAGTCCTGGTTCGCCGACCACCACCACGACGTCGTCACCCACTCCTTCACCCGTGTCCCGCGCCCCGAACTGGACCGGGTGCTCGCCGAACTCGACGAGCGCGGTGAGTGGTACGAGATCTCCTGCCACGTCGATGAGGACTTCTACATGCTGTCGCTGCGGGCGACCGTGCTGGAGTGGCTCGGCAAGCGGCTGCGGTCCGTCGGGGGCCTGCCGTTGTACACGATGCGCCCGCCCATGCACGCGAGCGTCTTCGGCCCGCTGCGCGAGCGGGCCGAGCAGGAACTGTTCGCCCCGCTCACCTTCCACGACCCCCGGACTCCGGTCCTCGCCGACCAGGACGGCGCCCTGCTGACCACCGGCGACCAGGTCCGCACCATGTTGCTGGAGGGCTTCGTCCGCCCGGTGCGCTGGCCCGCCGTCGTCGACGCCCTGCGCCGCCACGGCGTCGGCAAGCTGTACGTCGCCGGCTCGGACAGCCTCTTCGGCCGGGTTCCCGTCACCACCAGGAACTTCGAGGTGGTCGCCGTGGACCCGAGGACGGCGCTGCGGCCCGTCCGCCGGAGCCTGGCCGCCTGAGCGCGGCCCGATCGCCCCGCCCTGACGCACCACCGGTGGGACGCGCCCAGGCCGGCGCCGCGTCCCGACCCCACCGGCACCAGCACCGGTCGCGGCATTCCGAGAGAGGTACACCATGACCCTTCTGACCAGGACGGACCTGGCATTCTCCTACCTGCAGCTGACCGGATCGGCGTGGCAGGAGCCGGTGCGGTACACGCTGGAGGAGCGGCTGGCGGCGCTGGCCGAGAACGGCTGCGCCTCCATGGGCATGAACGTCGAGGAGCTGGAGACGTTCCTGTCCGGCAACTCCGCGGACAAGCTGCGCGGCCTGCTGTCCGAGTACGGGGTGGGGCTGCAGGAACTGGAGGTCCTCTTCGGCTGGAACGCCGGACCGGAGGACGGCGGCCCCGGCCCGGAGGCGGAAGCCCACTTCTTCGATCTGGCCGTGGCGGCCGGTATCCCCGCGGTCAAGTCCTGTGCCGTCTACCCGCCCGGGACCGAGATGCCTCCCCTGGAGGTCCTCACCGAGCGCTTCGGCGCGATGTGCGACCGCGCCGCCGCGCGTGGCCTGAACGTCTCCCTCGAAGCCATGGCCGTGCTGCCCGGATTCACCTACCAGGTGGCCTCCGACATCATCGTCGCCGCCGACCGTCCCAACGCGGGTCTGCTCATCGACATGTGGCACCTCTTCCGCGACCCGACGGGCATCGGCGCGATCGAGCAGCTCACCGGCGCCCAGATCGCCGGCGTGGAGTTCGCGGACGGCCCCAGCGCCCCGTCCCCCGACCTCATGGACGAAGCGCTCGGTGGCCGCCTCCTGCCGGGCGAGGGCGACTTCGACATCACCGCACTGCTGCACACGCTGGACGCCAAGGGCGTCGACCTGGCCCCCTCGGTGGAGGTCCTCTCCACCGACCTGCGTGCCCTGCCGCTCAGCGAGAACATCGCCCGTACCGCCGCCGCCGTCCGCGCCTGCCTCGACAAGGCCCGCGGCTGAGCGTCCCGAAGCCTCGCACCGCCCAGAGACCTCTGGAGAAGAAACCGTGTCCGACATCGCCGACGCCTGCCCCCGCTCCCAGCCCCGCCCCTTCCCCCTGGAACGCACCGGCTGCCCCCTGGACCCCGCGCCGGAGTACGCGGTCCTGCGGGAGACCGAGCCCGTCTCCCGGGTCAAGCTCAAGTTCAACGGCCGTGAGGCGTGGCTCCTCACCCGCTACGAGGACGTCCGGCAGATGCTGGTCGACCCCCGGTTCAGCTCCAACATGGCCGACCCCGGCTACCCGCTCCAGTTCGCCTTCCCCATGGAACTCCTCGGCAAGGTGAAGCCCGCCCTGCTGCACATGGACCCGCCGGAGCACACCACGCACCGCATGATGCTGATGCCGGAGCTCAGCGTGAAGCGCGTCGAGGCGATGCGGCCGCGCACCCAGGAGATCGTCGACGAGTGCATCGACAAGATGCTGGCCCAGGGCGGCCCGGTCGACCTGGTCTCCATGCTGTCGATGCCCGTGCCGTCCATCGGCATGTGCGAGCTGGTGGGTGTCCCGAACGAGTCGAGTGACCTGTTCACCCGCTGGGTCACCCTCCTGGTCACCCAGGGCAGCGCCGAGGAACACGCCTCGGCCAACGCCGAGGTCGAGACGCTGCTCTACCAGCTCATCGCCGAACGCCAGAAGAACCCCGGCGACGACCTGATCAGCAGCCTGCTGGAGCGCAACGCGCAGAAGGAGGAGCTGGAGCCGTCCGACATCAGCGCCCTGGTCCGGGCCATGATCGCGGCCGGTCACGAGAGCACCGTCAACGGCATCACCATCGGCGCGCTCGTCCTCCTCCAGCACCCCGAGCAGGCCGACTGGCTCCGAGAGCACCCCGAGCTGTCGGGCCAGGCCGTCGACGAACTGTCGCGCTACTCCAGCATCTCCGACCACGGTACGGTCCGGGTCGCGCTGGAGGACGCCGAGATCGGCGGCCAGCTCATCCGCAAGGGCGAGGGGGTCATCTGCTCGCTGTCGGCGTCCAACCACGACCCGGCGGTGTTCAAGAACCCCAACACCCTGGACCTGACCCGCCGCGAGGCACGCCTCAACGTCGCCTTCGGTTTCGGACGCCACCAGTGCGCCGGCCAGATGCTCGTACGCATGCAGCTCCAGGTCGTCTTCACGACCCTGCTGCGCCGCATCCCCGGACTGCGTCTCGACGCGGCCCTGGACGAACTGCCCTTCAAGGCCAACGCCCTCATCGACGGCGTCCACGAACTGCCGGTGACCTGGTAAAGGAGTTTTCCCCATGCGTGTGATCGTCGACAAAGAGCGTTGTGTCGCCGCCGGTTCCTGTGTGATCACCTCTCCCGCCGTGTTCGACCAGAACGACGAGGACGGCAAGGTGGTACTGCTGATCGAGACGCCGGAAGAGAAGCTGCGCGACGAAGTCCTGGAGTCCGTCATGGTCTGCCCGGTCGCGGCGCTGAGCGTCGTCGACTAGGCAGCGGGACTCCTCCCCGACCGCCGGGGCACGGGACCACCACCCCCCCTCCGGTCCCGTGCCCCGGCTCCGCCGGACCCCCACGTTCCCGGAGAACCCGGAGAACCCGGAGAACCCGGAGAACCCGGAGAACCCGGAGAACCCGGAGAACCCGGAGAACCCGGAGAACCCGGAGAACCCGGAGAACCCGGAGGGCCCGGACGGCCGCAAGGACCCGCCCCCGTCCTGCGAGGACTCCAGCCCACTCGCCACCCACACCCGAAAGCGACGTTGGAACCGTGGAGAATCAGAACACGACGTACGCGCCGACGGCGCACGGGAACGGCGCGACGGTCCATTCCCTGCTCGACGACGCGACCGCCGACACCCCGGAAGGGCTGTGCCTGCACGACTCCGCCGGCGAGGTGACCTACCGGCGGATGGCCGAGCTCAGCCACGGGTTCGCCGCCTGGCTCGCCCGGCAGGGCGCCGCTCGCGGCGACCGGCTGGTCGTCCAGCTCCCCAGCAGACGCGAGCTGGTGGCCATGGTCTACGGGGCCTCCCGCCTCGGCGTGATCCTGGTGCCGCTCAACCCGGCGATGAAGGAGTACCACCTCCGCTCCGTCATCGAGGACGCCGAACCCTCCCTGGTCATCGGCGACGGCCCCACCACCGAGGTCCTCGGCCGGGCCACCGGCCTGACCGTGCACGACCTCCAGGCGATCTGGCCCCACGTCGAGGAGGCGGCCGGCCGCCCCGCCCCGCGGCCCGCCGACATCAGCGCCGACGACATCGCGTTCCTCGTCTACACCTCCGGCAGCACCGCCGCCCCCAAGGCCGTCGTGTGCCCGCACGCGCAGGTGGTCTTCGCCTCCCGCGCCATCCAGGAGGTGCTGGCCTACCGCCCGGACGACGTCGTCTTCTGCCGCTTCCCGATCTCCTGGGACTACGGCCTGTACAAGGTGCTGCTCGCCTGCCTGGGCCGTTCCCGACTGGTCCTGGACGGCGGCGAGTCCGACCTCGTCCTGCTGCGGCGCATGCGCGAGACCGGCACCACCGTGGTGCCCATCGTCCCCTCACTGGCCACGATGATCGGCTCCCTCGCCCGGCGCGACACCCAGGACCCGCCCCCGGTGAGGATGTTCACCAACACCGGCGCCGCCCTGCCCGCCCACGCGGTCACCGCGCTGCGCGAGGCGTTCCCCGGCGCGCGGGTGGTCCGCCAGTTCGGGCAGACCGAGTGCAAGCGCGTCACCATCATGCCGCCCGGGCAGGAGCACGAGCGTCCCCACTCGGTGGGCCTGCCGCTGCCCGGTACCACGGTCCTGATCCTCGACGCCGAGGGCCGCCCCCTCCCGGCCGGCGAGACCGGCGAGATCGTGGCCGTGGGACCGCACGTCATGCCCGGCTACTGGCGCCGCCCCGAACTGAGCGCGCGCACCTTCCGCCGCGACCCCGCCACCGGGGCCCTCCGGCTCCACACGGGCGACTACGGCCGGCTCGACGAGGACGGCTACCTCTACTTCGAGGGCCGTCGCGACGACATGTTCAAGCGCAAGGGCATCCGGATGAGCACGGTCGAGATCGAGGCCGCCGCCATGGACATCCCCGGTGTGCGCACCGCCACCGCGTTGCCGCCCACCGAAACCCACGACCTGATCGTCTTCGCCGAGACCGAACTCGCCCCGCACACCGTCCTGAAGGAGCTGGCCGAGCGCCTCGAGCCGGCCAAGGTGCCCGCCCTGTGCCGGGTCCTGGGCGAACTGCCGCTGAGCCTGCACGGGAAGAACGCCCGGCAGGTCCTGGCCGAGATGATCGACGGGGAAGAGAGATGAGCCGCTACAAGGCACTGGCCGAACGCTTCGGCACACCGCTGTACGTCTACGACCTGGACGAGATCGACGCGGCCAGACAGCAGCTTCTCGACGCGCTGCCCGAGGAGTTCACCCTCTTCTACGCCCTCAAGGCCAACCCCCATCCCGGCCTCGTCCGGGCGCTGCGGGAGGGCGAGGGCCGCCCCTGCCGGCCCGAGATCAGCTCCACCGGCGAGCTGGAGTCCGCCCTCGCCGCGGGCTTCGACGGCGCCGACTGCCTCTACACCGGCCCCGGCAAGACCGCCGGTGAACTGGACGAGGCGATCCGCCGGGGCGTCCGCCTCTTCTCCACCGACTCCGTCTCCGACGTCCGCCATGTCGCCGACGCCGCCCTGGCGCACGGTGTGAGCGCCGACTGCCTGCTGCGCGTCAACAGCGCCACGGCCAGCGCCACCAGCAGCATCCGGATGACCGGCACGCCCTCGCAGTTCGGCTTCGACAGCGAGACGCTGGCCGACATCCTGCCCGAACTGCGGACGGTGGACGGTGTCCGCGTCGCCGGGATGCACTTCTTCCCGCTGAGCAACGCCAAGGACGAGGACAGCCTGGTCGGCGAGTTCCGGCACACCATCGAGCTGGCCGCCCGCCTCCAGCGCGAACTGGACCTCCCCCTGCGCTTCCTCGACATCGGCGGCGGCTTCGCGGTGCCGTACGCCGTGCCCGGCAGCCGGGGCTCGTACCCCGGACTGCGCGGCGAACTCGCGGACGCACTGGACACCCACTTCCCGCGGTGGCGCACCGACGGCCCCGAGGTGGCCTGCGAGTCGGGCCGCTACCTCGTCGGAGCGAGCGGCACCCTGGTCGCCTCCGTCAGCAACATCAAGGTCAGCCGGGGCCGCAGGTTCGTCATCCTCGACGCGGGCATCAACACCTTCGGCGGTATGTCCGGCCTCGGCCGCCTGCTGCCGGTCGCCGTCGGCCCCGAAACGGGGGAGTGCGTCGAATCGGCCACCCTGGTGGGCCCGTTGTGCACCCCCGGTGACATCCTCGGCCGCGAGATCGACGTGCCCGCGCTCGCCCCCGGCGACCTGGTGACGATTCCCAACGCCGGAGCGTACGGGCCGACCGCCAGCCTGCTGATGTTCCTGGGGCGCCCGGCCCCCGTCGAGGTCGTGGTCCGGGGCGACACGGTGCTGTCCGTCTCCCGGATCGAGCACAGCCGCAGCTACGCGGCCGTGGACGAACCGTCCGCCCGCACCGTCACGGGAGCAGCCGAATGAGCGCCGACCTCAGCCACCGCCCCACGGGCGCCGTGCGCCCGGTCGACGGCCGGCGCGGCACCGTCGTCGTCACGACCGTGGCCTCCGACTCCCACACCTGGAACCTCGTCTTCCTCCAACTGCTCGTCGAGGAACTGGGCTACGAGGTGATCAACCTGGGCCCGTGCGTGCCGGACCGGGTCCTCGTGGACGTCTGCCGGGAGGTCGGGCCCGACCTGGTGGCGATCAGCAGCGTCAACGGCCACGGCCACCAGGACGGACAGCGCGTCATCGGCGCCCTGCGCGCCTGCGCGGAACTCGCCGCGACCCCGGTGGTCATCGGCGGCAAGCTGGGCGTCGCCGGGCAGCAGAGCGACGCGGCGATCGACGAACTGCTCACCGCCGGGTTCGACGCCGTCTTCGACGACGCGTCGACCGCCACACGGGCATTCAGCCGGTTCGTCGGCGCACTGCCCACGGGCAGGCGCTCCCCGCAGCGCACCGAGGTCGTGGCGTGAGACCGGGCGCGCGCCTGTCCCGGCGGCCGGCCGAGGGGGCGCGCCCGGTGGACTTCGGAGCCTTCGTACGAGCCCGACGCCGGTCAGGGGAGCTGGTGGTGCAACCCCGCATGGGGTTCAGCGACCCCGGCACCATGCGCGCCGGGCTGGCCGCCACCCGTGCCGCCAACGCCGCGACGGTCGGCACCCTGACCCTCGACAGCTACACCCGGATCGGTGAACTCGGCTCCGTAAAGGACGCGTTGCGCGCCGGGACCGATCTCAACGGCTACCCCATCGTCAGCTACGACCCGGCCGTGACCGGGCAGGTGCTGGCCGGCATCCGGGACGAGACGTTCCCGGTGCAGGTCCGTCACGGATCGGCCGTCCCCCACGACATCTTCACCGCGCTGCGCAGGACGCTGATCAACGCCACCGAGGGCGGCCCCGTCTCGTACTGCCTCCCCTACGGACGTACTCCGCTGGACGAGTCCGTACGGAACTGGGTGCGCTGCACCGAGGATTTCGCCCTGCTGCGGGAATCCGGTGTGGAACCGCATCTGGAGACATTCGGCGGATGCATGCTCGGCCAATTGTGCCCACCGAGCCAACTGGTGGCGATCAGCGTCCTCGAAGCGCTGTTCTTCTGTCAGCACGGAATGCGCAGCGTCTCGCTCAGCTACGCCCAGCAGACCCACCCGGAGCAGGACCGGGAAGCGGTCGCGGCGCTGCGGCGGCTGTGCGGCGAGTTGCTTCCCACGCCCAACTGGCACGTGGTCATCTACGCCTACATGGGCGTCTACCCGACCACGGAGGAAGGCGCCTACCTGCTGCTCGACCAGGCGACCCGCCTCGCGGTGGACTCCGGCTCGGAGCGGCTCATCGTCAAGACGGTGGCGGAGTCCCGCCGGATCCCGACCGTCGCGGAGAACGTCGCCGCGCTGGAGTCGGCGGCCCGGACCGCCCGCAGCGGCCCACCCGCCGGCGCGGTCCCCGCCGAAGCCGACTCGCAGACGTACCTGGAGGCCAGGGCGCTGGTCGAGGGCGTACTCGAACTGGCCCCGGACATCGGACGCGCTCTCGGGCTCGCCTTCAGACAGGGCGTCCTGGACATCCCCTACTGTCTCCACCCGGACAACCACGGCCGGGCCCGCAGCTACATCGACGGCGACGGGAGACTGCGCTGGGCCGGCATCGGGCGGCTGCCCCTGGGCGGGCTCGTGGACCGGGCCCCTGCCCGGGAGGTCACCTCGGCGGGGCTGCTCGCCGATCTCTCCTACGTACAGAGGGCGTTCGACCAGCGGGCGAGGGGAGCCGGGCAGGCCCCGGACCCCGACGGTGCGGGCATCGGCCCGGCCGGATACCGGGCGTTTCCGTCCGGCGGACGGCAGAAGAGGTCTTAGGGGGGCGATAGGGGCTGTGCGCGGCCTTTCGCCTTCATAGCGTGACCCGCAAGTGCTGCGGTTTCTTGGTGACTTCCGTCCAGCGACGGGCGACAAGTGTGTGGAGTGCAGATGACCGAGTCGGGAAACTTCGTCTCTGGCACCGACGGTGTGCTGGATGGGGGCACGGTGCAGCAGGCCGCACTCGTGCGTGAGCTGGAATCCCTCCCCACCTCGGAGCAGACCCGGGTGCTGCTCGGCCTGGTGCGCGAGAGCACCCTCGCCGTGCTGCGGCAGGCCCGGCCGGACGCGGCGCCGCCGGTGGACCCGGCACGCGCCTTCCGCGAGCTGGGGCTCGACTCCGTGGCCCTGCTGGCCCTGCACGCCCGGCTGGTCGCCGCCACCGGGCTCCCGCTGCCCCCTACCGTTGCCTTCGACCACCCCTCACCGGTCGCCCTCGCCGCGCACCTGCGTACCGAGGCCCTGGGCCTGCCCGACCTGCCCGACCCGGTCGTGGCCCACCGCTCCGCGGACGAGGACGATCCGATCGCCGTTGTCGGAATCGGCTGCCGCTACCCGGGCGACGTGGCGTCCCCCGACGACCTGTGGCGGCTGGTCGCCGAGGGCACCCACATCCGCGACGCGTTCCCCACCGACCGCGGCTGGAACCTGGACCGGCTCTTCGACGACGACCCGGCCACCCCCGGCACCACGTACGCCCGCCACGGCGGCTTCCTCGCCGGAGCCGCCGAGTTCGACGCGGACTTCTTCTCGATCAGCCCCCGCGAGGCCCTGGCGATGGACCCGCAGCAGCGGCTCGTGCTGGAGACCGTGTGGGAGGCCCTGGAGCGGGCCGGGATCGACGCGGACACCCTGCGCTCCAGCCGCACCGGCGTCTTCGTCGCGGCCGAGCCGCAGGAGTACGGGACGCGCCTGCACGAGGCGCCGGACGGCCTCGACGGATACCTCCTCAGCGGCAACGCCCCGAGCGTGGTCTCCGGCCGCGTCGCCTACACGCTCGGCCTCGAAGGCCCCGCGCTGACCGTCGACACCGCTTGCTCGGGTTCGTTGGTCGGCCTCCACCTCGCCGTCCAGTCACTGCGCAGCGGCGAGTGCGCCCTCGCGCTGGCGGGCGGTGTCGCCGTCATGGGCAGCCCCGGGGTGTTCACCGCGTTCAGCAGACAGCGCGGTCTCGCGGCCGACGGCACGGTCAAGGCGTTCGCCGCCGCCGCCGACGGCACCGCCTTCGCCGAGGGCGCCGGTGTGTTCGTCCTCGAGCGACTCTCCGACGCACAGGCCAACAACCACCCCGTCCTCGCGGTCGTGCGGGGCACGGCCGTCAACCAGGACGGCGCCTCCAACGGCCTGACCGCGCCCAGCGGCCGGGCCCAGCGCCAGGTCATCCGCCAGGCCCTCGCGGACGCCGGACTCACCGCCGGCGAGGTCGACGCCATCGAGGCACACGGCACCGGCACCACCCTCGGTGACCCCATCGAGGCCCAGGCGCTGCTGGCCACCTATGGTCAGGACCGCTCCGACGGCCCGGCGTGGCTCGGTTCGGTGAAGTCCAACATCGGACACACCCAGGCAGCGGCGGGCTCGGCCGGCCTGATCAAGATGATCATGGCGATGCGGCACGGGGTCCTCCCCGCGACGCTGCACGTGGACGACCCCACGCCCAACGTCGACTGGACGGCCGGCGACGTCCGCCTGCTGACCGAGCCCGTGCCCTGGGCGCCCGGTGACCGGCCCCGCCGGGCCGCCGTCTCCTCCTTCGGCGTCAGCGGCACCAACGCCCACATCGTCGTCGAGGAACCGCCGCTCCCGACGGCGGAGTCCGCGGCGGCCGGGGACGAGGGCGTGCCCACCGGCACCGAACGGCTCGTGCCCCTCACTCTGTCGGCCCGCGGCGAAGCCGCCCTGCGCGACCAGGCGCGGCGCCTGCTGGCCCGGGTCGAGGACGACCCCGCCGTCCGCCCGCTCGACCTCGCCTACTCCCTGGCGACCACCCGTGTCGCGCTGCCGCAGCGCGCCGTCGTGCTCGCCGAGGACCTCGCGGGCCTGCGCGACGGGCTGCGCGCCGTGGCCGACGGCGACGACGCCCCGCACGTGCTCACCTCGGCCATCGCGGGCGGTACCGCCTTCCTCTTCACCGGGCAGGGCAGTCAGCGCCTCGCCATGGGCCGCCGCCTCCACGACACCTACCCGGCCTACGCCGATGCGCTCGACAAGGTCATCGGCCATCTCGACGTCCAGCTCGACCGCTCCCTGTGGGACGTCCTGTTCGCCGACGAAGGCACTCCCGAGGCGGCCCTGCTGGACCGCACCATGTACGCGCAGGCGGCCCTCTTCGCCACCGAGGTCGCCCTGTTCCGGCTCCTGGAGTCCTGGGGCGTCCGGCCCGACTACGTGGCCGGGCACTCCATCGGTGAGCTGACCGCCGCCCACGTCGCCGGCGTCCTCTCCCTCGACGACGCCGCCACCCTCGTGGCCGCGCGCGGCCGGCTGATGCAGGCCCTGCCCGAGGGCGGCGCGATGATCGCCGTCGAGGCGGCCGAGGAGACGGTGGAACCGTACCTGGCGGACTGCCGCGACACGGTGGGCATCGCCGCCGTCAACGGCCCGCACTCCGTCGTCCTGTCCGGGGACGCGGAGGGGGTCACCACCGTCGCCGGCCGCCTGGAGGCCGCCGGGCACCGCACCAAGCGGCTCCGGGTCAGCCACGCGTTCCACTCGCCGCTCATGGCCCCCATGCTCGACGACTTCCGGCAGATCGCGCAGATCCTCACCTACGCCGCCCCGAAGATCCCCGTCGTCTCCGCCCTCACCGGCCGGCTCGCCACCGCCGGGGAACTCGGCGACCCCGAGTACTGGACGCGCCACGTCCGCGATGCCGTCCGCTTCCACGACGCCGTCGGGACGCTCACGGACCGGGGCGTCACCACCTTCCTGGAACTCGGCCCCGACCCGGTGCTGTGCGCCCTGGGCCGTACCAGCGCCGACGCGGGCGCCGTGTTCGCCCCGGTGCTGCGGCGCGGACACGACGAGCCGCGCCAGGTGCTCTCCGCGCTCGCCACCGCCCACACGCGCGGCACCCGCGTCGACTGGCACGCCTTCTTCGCCGGCAGCGGCTCCCACCGGGTCGACCTGCCCACCTACGCCTTCCAGCGCGAGCGGTACTGGCTGAACGCCCCCGACACCGCCCAGGACGCGGCCGCGCTCGGTCAGGTCGCCGCCGACCACCCCCTGCTGGGCGCGGTCGTCGGCCTCGCGGACACCGGAGGCGCCGTCCTCACCGGGCGGGTCTCGTTGCGCTCGCACCCCTGGCTCGCCGACCACGTCATCGCGGGTACCGTCCTGCTGCCCGGCACCGCCTTCGTCGACCTCGCGGTCAGGGCCGGTGAACAGATCGGCTGCGACCGCCTGGACGAACTCGTCATGGCGGCCCCGTTCACCCTGCCCACCACGGGCGGCGTCGCCCTGCAGATCGTCGTCGACGCCCCCGGCACCGACGGGCGCCGCGCCCTCGCCTTCTACTCCCGCGACGAGGACGCCCCCGCCGACGCGCCGTGGACCCGGCACGCCACGGGCCGGCTGGCCCCGCAGGACCCGTCCGGCCCACAGGCCGCCGACTTCGCCCGGGGAAGCTGGCCGCCCCCCGGCGCCGAGCCCGTCGACGTCACCGGCCTCTACGAGGACCTGGCCACGCGGGGCTACGGCTACGGCCCCGCCTTCCACGGTCTGCGCGCGGTGTGGCGGGCGGGCGAGGGCGAGGTGTTCGCCGAGGTACGGCTGCCCGACGCGGCCGGCGATCCGGCGTCCGCGTTCGGTCTGCATCCCGCGCTCCTGGACGCCGTCCTGCACGCCACCGACTTCGCCACCGAGGCGACCTCCGACGGTCCCGACGACCGCGTCCTGCTGCCCTTCGCGTGGACCGGCGTCACCCTGCACGCCACGGGCGCGACCACCCTGCGGGTACGCGTCACCGCCACCGGCGCCGACGAGGTCGCGCTCGAACTGGCCGACGCCACCGGGGCCGCCGTGGCCTCCGTCGACTCCTTCGTGGTCCGCCCCGTGGCCCCCGGCCAACTGGCCGCCACGGCCCATCCCGACGCGCTCTACCACGTCCACTGGACCCCGCTGCCGGCCCC
Source organism: Streptomyces sp. SCSIO 75703 (assembly GCF_036607905.1). Classification (NCBI taxonomy): domain Bacteria; kingdom Bacillati; phylum Actinomycetota; class Actinomycetes; order Kitasatosporales; family Streptomycetaceae; genus Streptomyces; species Streptomyces sediminicola. Next base: position 985,891 of record NZ_CP144555.1, on the reverse strand, counting down.
CGCCCCCACCACACCGGCCACCGACACCGCGGTCCACGTCCTCACGACCCCGTCCGGCACCGACCCCGCCGCCGGCCTGCGCGCCGCCCTCGGCACCACGGTCACCGCCGTACGGTCCTGGCTCGACGACGAACGCTCCGCCACCGCCCGGCTCACCGTGCTGACCCACGGTGCGGTCGCCGCCGCCCCCGGCGAGCGGGCCGCACTGGCCCAGGCGCCCGTCTGGGGCCTGGTGCGCTCGGCACAGGCCGAGCACCCCGGCCGCTTCCTCCTGCTCGACACCGACGGCTCGCTCGACACCGACACGCTGCTGCGCCTCACCGCCGACTCGACCGAGCCGGAGATCGCCCTGCGCGACGGCCGGCTGTACGTACCCCGGCTGACCAGGACCACCCAGGCCCCGGCGACCGGCGCCGCCCCCTGGCGCACCGACGGCACCGTCCTGATCACCGGCGGCACCGGCGGCGTCGGCGCCACCCTCGCCCGCCACCTGGTCACCGCACACGGCGTCCGGGGACTGCTCCTCACCAGCCGCCGGGGCGCCGACAGCCCCGGCGCCGGGGACCTGCGCGCCGAGCTGACCGCGCTCGGCGCCGAGGTCACCATCGCCGCCTGCGACGCCGCCGACCGCGACGCGCTGGCCCGCCTCCTGGCCTCCGTACCGGAACGGCTCCCGCTCAGCGCGGTCGTCCACGCGGCGGGCGTCCTGGACGACGGACTGATCGACTCCCTCGACGACGCACGCCTGGACACCGTCCTGCGTCCCAAGGCCGACGGCGCCTGGAACCTGCACGAACTCACCCGTGACAGCGACCTGTCGGCGTTCGTCCTGTTCTCCTCCACGGCCACCCTCCTCGACGGCGCCGGACAGGGCAACTACGCCGCCGCCAACGTCTTCCTCGACGCCCTGGCCACCCACCGCGCCGCCCTCGGCCTCCCGGCCACCTCGCTCGCCTGGGGACTGTGGACCGGCACCGGCGGCATGGGCGGCTCCCTCGACGAGGCCGCGCTGCGACGCATCGAACGCCTCGGCCTCCAGCCCCTGTCCGTCGCGGAGAACCTCGCCCTGCTGGACCGCGCGGTCACCACCGACGCCCACCCGGCCGTCGTCCCCGTCCGGCTGAACCTGCGCGCGCTCCACGCCCGCGCCGACGACGTACCGGCCCTGCTGCGCGCCCTGGTACGACCGCCGCGCCGCGCCGTGGGCGCCGGCGGCGTCAGCGTCGACCAGTCCCTCGCACGCGGTCTGACCGGCCTGACCCGGTCCGAGCGCGGCGACATCCTCCTCGACCTCGTCCGCACGCAAGTCGCCGCCGTCCTCGGCCACGACGGGCCGGAACGCGTCGCCCCCGCCAGGGCGTTCAACGAACTGGGCTTCGACTCGCTCGCCGCTGTCGAACTCCGCAACCGGCTCGGCTCCGCCACCGGCCTGCCGCTGGGCGCCACCCTCGTCTTCGACTACCCCTCGCCCGGCGCGCTCGCCGACCACCTCGCCTCCCGCCTCGGCGGCGACCCGGAACACCCTGCCCGCCACCACACCCCGGCCGCCCCCCTCGCGTCCGACGACGACCCCATCGCCATCGTCTCCATGGCCTGCCGCTATCCCGGCGGCGTGACGACGCCCGAGGAACTGTGGCGCCTGGTCGAGGAGGGACGCGACGTCATCTCGGCGTTCCCCACCGACCGGGGCTGGGACACCGACATCCACGACCCGGAGATGAGCGTCCCGGGCAAGAGCCGCACCGACCAAGGCGGCTTCCTCTACGAGGCGTCCGGCTTCGACGCCGAGTTCTTCGGCATCAGCCCCCGCGAGGCCCAGGCCATGGACCCCCAGCAGCGACTGCTGCTGGAGGTCGCCTGGGAGACCCTCGAGCGGGCGGGCATCGACCCGCACTCCCTGCGCGGCAGCGACACCGGTGTGTTCGCCGGGGTGATGTACCACGACTGGGGCCTGCGGCTGGGCCCGCTGCCCGAGCAGGTGGCCGGCTACCACGGCAACGGCAGCCTCGCCAGCGTCGCGTCCGGACGCGTCGCCTACACCCTCGGCATCGAGGGGCCCGCCGTCACCGTCGACACGGCCTGCTCGTCCTCCCTGGTCGCCCTGCACTGGGCCGCCCAGGCCCTGCGCCGGGGTGACTGCTCCCTCGCCCTCGCGGGCGGCGTCACCGTCATGTCCACCCCCGACACGTTCGTCGACATGAGCCGGCAGCGCGGTCTCGCCGCCGACGGCCGGTGCAAGTCCTTCGGCAGCGGTGCCGACGGCACCGGCTGGGGCGAGGGCGTCGGCATGCTCCTGCTGGAGCGCCTCTCCGACGCCGAACGCAACGGCCACCGGGTCCTCGGCATCGTCCGGGGCTCCGCAGTCAACTCCGACGGCGCCTCCAACGGCCTCACGGCACCCAACGGGCCCGCGCAACAGCGCGTCATCCGCCGCGCGTTGAGCGTCGCCGGGCTCACCCCCGCCGACGTCGACGCGGTCGAGGGCCACGGCACCGGCACCACCCTCGGCGACCCGATCGAGGTCCAGGCACTGCTGGAGACCTACGGCCAGGAGCGCTCCGAGGACGGTAGCCCGCTCCTGCTCGGCTCCATCAAGTCCAACATGGGCCACACCCAGGCCGCGGCCGGTGTCGCGGGCGTCATCAAGATGGTGCAGGCGATGCGCCACGGCACCCTGCCCGCGACCCTGCACGCCGACGAACCCTCGACCCAGGTGGACTGGGACGCGGGCGCCGTCGCCCTGCTGACCGAGCCCACCGCCTGGCCCGCCCACGGCCGCCCGCGCCGCGCTGGGGTGTCGTCGTTCGGCATCAGCGGCACCAACGCACACGTGATCATCGAGGAGCCGCCCGCCACCACACCGCAGGACGCGCCCGCGCCGGCGCAGGCGCGGCCGACGTCCGGCCCGGTCGCCTGGCCGCTCTCGGCCAAGACCCCGGACGCGCTCAGCGCGCAGGCGACGCGCCTGCTGGACCACCTCGCGACGATCCCGGACGACGTCCTCGCGGCTACGGGCCACGCCCTCGCCACCACCCGCGCCGCCCTGGACCACCGCGCCGTCGCACTCGGCGCCGACCGCACCGAACTCGCCGCCGCCCTGACGGCGCTGGCCGCCGGAACGGGGCCGGTGCGGGACAGGGCCGGCGAGGGCAAGACCGCCTTCCTGTTCACGGGGCAGGGTGCGCAGCGGTTGGGGATGGGCCGGGAGTTGTATGGGGCGTTTCCGGTGTTCGCGGCGGCGTTTGACGGTGTGGTCGCGGAGTTGGATGCGTTGTTGGGGTGTGGTGTGCGGGAGGTGGTGTGGGGTGCGGACGCGGGTTTGTTGAGTGGGACGTTGTTCGCGCAGGCGGGGTTGTTCGCGGTGGAGACGGCTTTGTTCCGGTTGGTGGAGTCGTGGGGGGTGCGTGCGGACTTCCTGGTGGGTCATTCGGTGGGTGAGGTTGTGGCGGCGCATGTGTCGGGTGCGTTGTCGTTGCGGGATGCGGCTGTGTTGGTGGTGGCTCGTGGGCGGTTGATGCAGGGGTTGCCGGCGGGTGGGGTGATGGTGGCGGTGGAGGCGTCGGAGGCTGAGGTGCTTCCGTTGCTGGGTGCGGGGGTGGGGATCGCGGCGGTCAATGGTCCGCGTTCGGTGGTGGTGTCGGGTGCGCAGGCCGCGGTTTCTGGTGTGGTGGCGGTGTTCGAGGGGCGGGGTCGGCGGACGAGTGTGTTGCGGGTGTCGCATGCGTTTCATTCGCCGTTGATGGAGCCGATGCTGGCGGAGTTCGGTGAGGTGGTGGCCGGGTTGTCGTTCGGTGCTGCTTCGGTTCCGGTGGTGTCGGGGGTGTCGGGTGAGGTGTCCGAGGGGTGGGGTTCGGCGGAGTACTGGGTGCGGCATGTGCGGGAGGCGGTGCGGTTCGCGGACGCGGTGGCGTTCGCGGAGTCGCGCGGTGTGACGACGTTCATCGAAATCGGCCCCGACGCCGTGCTCAGCGGCATGGGCCAGGACTGCGTCCAGGACGCGGACGCGGTGGCGTTCGTCCCGACACTGCGACGCGACCGGCCCGAGACCCGTGACGTCCTGACCGCCGTCGCTCGCGCCCACACGCGAGGCGTCACCGTCGGCTGGGACGCCCTCTTCGGCCTCCGCGGCATCGGGCGGGGCCCCGACCTGCCCACGTACGCCTTCCAGCACCAGCGCTACTGGCTCGACCTCCCCACCGCCCCCGGCGACCTCGACGCGGCGGGCCTCGAAACCGTCGTCCACCCCCTGCTGAGCGCCGCCGTGGCGACGCCCGACAACGGCGGAGCCGTCCTCACCGGACGGCTCGCCACCGGCACGCAGCCGTGGCTCGCCGACCACGGGGTCCTGGGCAGCGTGCTGATGCCGGGCACCGGCTTCGTCGAACTCGCGGTGCGCGCGGGCGACCACGTCGGCTGCGGCCGGATCGAGGAACTGCTCCTCGAAGCGCCGCTCACCCTCCCCGCCCGGGGCGGAGTCGCCCTGCGCGTCGTCGTCGGCGCACCCGACCCCTCCGGCGCCTGCTCCGTCGCCATCCACTCCCGCGGCACCACGGACCCCGACGCGCCCTGGACCCGGCACGCCCACGGCACCCTGACCCGTGAGGCACCCCACCCGGCGTTCGACCTCACCCAGTGGCCACCGCCCGGCGCCACCCCGGCGGACACCGCCTCCGCGTACGAGCGGCTGAGCGCGCGCGGATACGCCTACGGTCCCGCCTTCCAGGGGCTGCGAGCCGCCTGGCGGCGCGGCGACGACGTGTTCGCCGAGGTCGCCCTCGACGACCCCGCTCGCGGTGAGGCAGCGGCATTCGGACTGCACCCCGCGCTCCTCGACGCCGCCATGCACGCCGACCTGCTCACCGACCCGGCCCCCGATGCCGCGACCCTGCTGCCCTTCACCTGGAACGGCGTCACCCTGCACAGCGCGGGCGCGCCCTCGCTGCGCGTCCACATCCAGCGGATACGCGGCGACGAGGTGTCCGCCATCATGGTCGCGGACGAGAACGGCGCACCGGTGGCGACCGTGGAGTCCCTGGTCTCCCGACCGGTCTCCCCGGAGCAGATCGCGGCTGCCTCCGGCGCCGCGTCCGCCGCCCTCCACCGCGTCCTCTGGCAGCGGACGGCGCCCGTCGCCGCGACGGCCGGCGCCACCACCCCCGCGTTCACCGTCCTGCGCTGCCCGGCCGCACCGCGGGGCACGGACGTCCCGGACGCGGTGCGCGTCCTGACCCACCACGTGCTCGGCGCGGTGCAAGACCGGCTCGCCGAGCCCGAGCACGCCACCGGCCCCCTGATCGTGGTGACCCGGCGCGCCATGCAGGTCGTGCCCGGCGAGGACGTGGACCCGGCCCAGGCCCCCGTATGGGGCCTGGTGCGGGCCGCGCAGGCAGAGAACCCGGGCCGCTTCCAACTCGTCGACGTGCACGACGACGCAGAGGCGAGCGAAGAGGCGCTTGCCGCCGCCGTCGCCTCCGGCGAACCCGAGTCCGCCCTGCGCGACGGCGAGGTGTGGGTACCGCGCCTGGGCCGGGCCACCGGGCCCGACCCCGCGCCTCGCGCCCCGTGGGACCCCGAGGGCACGGTGCTGATCACCGGAGGCACCAGCGGCCTCGGCGCACTCGTCGCCCGCCACCTCGTCTCCGAACACGGCGTCCGGCACCTCCTGCTGGTCGGCCGGCGCGGCGCGGAGGCACCCGGCGCCGGCGCGCTCACCGACGAGCTGACCGGCCTGGGCGCCCGGGTCACCGTCGCCGCGTGCGACGTGGCCGACCGCGACGGGCTCGCCGCCTTGCTCGCGGGGATCGACGCCGGCCACCCGCTGCGCGCCGTCGTGCACGCGGCGGCGGTCGCCGACGGCGGCCTGGTCGGCAGCCTCACGCCCGAGCGGTTCGACGCCGTCCTGCGACCCAAGGCCGAAGGCGCCTGGCACCTGCACGAACTGACCCAGGACCTCGACCTCACCGCGTTCGTGATGTTCTCCTCGGCGGGCGGACTCGTCCTGGCCGCCGGACAGGCCGACTACGCGGCGGCCAACGTCTTCCTCGACGCGCTCGCCACCCACCGCGCCGCCGCCGGACTGCCCGCGACGGCGATCGCCTTCGGCATGTGGGAGGTCAGCACCGGTCTCGGCGGCGACCTCACCGAAGCCGACCTGGACCGGATGCGGCGGCTCGGGCTGCCCGCGCTCCCCGCCGACCGCGGCCTGGCGCTCTTCGACGCCGCCCTCGGTGCCGAGGAAGCCGTCGTCGTCCCCCTGACCGTCGACGCGGCGGCGCTCGCCGCCCGCCACGACGAACTGCCCGCCCTGCTGCGCGGCAGGGCCCGCACCCCCGCGCGCCGCACCGTGCGGGCGACGGACACCGGCTCCGCCCTGGAACGGCGCCTGGCCGGCGCGAGCCCCGAGGAGCGCGCACGCGTCCTGCTGGACACCGTCCGCACGCAGGTCGCCTCCGTGCTCGGCCACCCCTCGCCCGAGGCGGTCGGCCCCGACACGGCCTTCCGCGACCAGGGATTCGACTCCCTGGCCGCGGTCGAACTGCGCAACCTGCTGGTCGGCTCGACGGGCCTGCGGCTGCCCGCCACCCTCGTCTTCGACTACCCCAACTCCCGGGCCGTCTCCGGATACCTCGACACCCTGCTCACCGGTACGGCCACCGACGGCCCCGCCCCCGCCGCGCCGGCCGCCGCCCTCGACGACGACCCGATCGCCGTGGTGGCCATCGGCTGCCGCTTCCCCGGCGGAGTCCGCTCGCCCGAGGACCTGTGGGACGTCGTCGCGGACGGCGTCGACGTCATCGGCGGCTTCCCCGCCGACCGCGGCTGGGACACCGACGCCCTCTACGACCCCGAACCGGGGCTCCCCGGCCGCACCTACGTACGCGAGGGCGGCTTCCTCCACGACGCCGCCGAGTTCGACCCCGAGTTCTTCGGCATCATGCCGCGCGAAGCCCTCGCGATGGACCCGCAGCAACGACTGCTGCTCCAGTGCGCGTGGGAGACGTTCGAGCGTGCCGGCATCGACCCGGAGACGCTGCGCGGCAGCCAGACCGGTGTGTACGCCGGTGTGATGTACCACGAGTACGGCAGCCGGGTCACCGACGTTCCCGACGACCTGGCCGGCTACCTCGGCAACGGCAGCGCGGGCAGCATCGCCTCCGGCCGCGTCGCCTACGCGCTCGGCCTCGAAGGCCCCGCCGTCACCGTCGACACCGCCTGCTCCTCCTCCCTGGTCAGCCTCCACATGGCCTGCCAGGCACTGCGCGCCGGCGAGATCGATCTCGCCCTCGCGGGCGGTGTCACGGTCATGCCGACGCCGGAGATCTTCGTCGAATTCAGCCGCCAGCGCGGCCTCGCCGCCGACGGACGCTCCAAGGCGTTCGCCGGTGCCGCCGACGGCACGAGCTGGGCCGAAGGAGTCGGCCTCCTGCTGGTCGAGCGCCTCTCCGACGCCCGCCGCAACGGGCATCCCGTCCTCGCGGTCGTCCGGGGCAGCGCCATCAACCAGGACGGTGCCTCCAACGGCCTGACCGCGCCCAACGGCCCTTCGCAACAACGCGTCATCCGCCGGGCCCTGTCGACCGCCGGGCTCACCCCGGCCGACGTGGACGCGGTGGAGGGACACGGCACCGGAACCCGGCTCGGCGACCCGATCGAGGCACAGGCGCTGATCGCCACGTACGGCCGGGACCGCCCCGCCGACCGCCCGCTGTGGCTCGGCTCGGTGAAGTCGAACATCGGCCACGCGCAGGCCGCCGCCGGTGTCAGCGGAGTCATCAAGATGGTGATGGCCCTGCGCAACGGCCTGCTGCCCCGCACCCTGCACGTCGACGAGCCCTCGCCACAGGTGGACTGGGAGGCCGGCGGCGTGCGGCTGCTGACCGAACCGGTCACCTGGGCACCGCGCGAACGGCCCCGCCGGGCCGGAGTCTCCTCCTTCGGACTCAGCGGCACGAACGCGCACGTCGTCCTCGAGGAAGCCCCCCTCGACGACACCGCGGCCCCCGCACCGGACGGCCCGCACGGCACCGCCGAACCGGCCGGGCCGTTGCCCGTCGTACCGCTGCCGCTGTCCGCGCGGAGCGCCTCGGCGCTCCCCGCCCAGGCGGCCCGCCTCCTCACCCACCTGGCGGACAACCCCGACCACTCCCTCACGGACATCGCCCTCTCGCTCGCCACGACCCGTGCCGTCCTCGACCACCGAGCCGTACTGCTGCCCCCGGACCGCGAAGCCGCCGTACGCGCCCTGACCGACCTGGCCGAAGGCCGGGAGAACGCCGACGTGCTCACCCCCACCGGTACGTCACCGGAGGGTCTGACGGCGTTCCTGTTCACGGGGCAGGGTGCGCAGCGGTTGGGGATGGGGCGGGAGTTGTATGGGGTGTTCCCGGTGTTCGCGGGGGCGTTGGATGCGGTGGTGGGGGAGTTGGACCGGTGGTTGGACCGGTCGTTGTTCGAGGTGATGTGGGGTGAGGACGAGGGGTTGTTGGGCCGGACGGTGTATGCGCAGGCGGCGTTGTTCGCTGTCGAGGTGGCGTTGTTCCGGTTGGTGGAGTCGTGGGGTGTGCGGGCCGATGTGGTGGCCGGGCATTCGATCGGTGAGGTGAGTGCGGCGCATGTGGCGGGGGTGTTGTCGTTGGGGGACGCGGCCGAGTTGGTGGCGGCGCGTGGGCGGTTGATGCAGGGGTTGCCGGCGGGTGGGGTGATGGTGGCGGTGTCGGCGTCGGAGGACGAGGTGGTGCCGTTGCTGGGTGCGGGGGTGGGGTTGGCGGCGGTGAACGGTCCGTCGTCGGTGGTGGTGTCGGGTGTGGCGGACGGGGTGCTGGCCGTCGCGGAGCACTTCGCCGGGCTGGGGCGCCGTACGAAGCGGCTGAACGTGTCGCACGCCTTCCACTCGCCCCTCATGGAACCCATGCTGAAGGAGTTCCGGAAGGTCGCCGAGGGGCTCTCGTACACCGCTCCGTCGATGCGTGTCGTCTCCCACGTCACCGGTGCCGAGGCGACCGCCGAACAGCTCACCTCACCCGGGTACTGGGTACGGCATGTGCGCGAGGCCGTCCGGTTCGCCGACGGGATCGCCCACCTGTCGGGTCAGGGCGTCACCCGCTTCGTGGAACTCGGACCCGACGCGGTGCTCACCGCGCTCACCGAGGCCGCCGTGCCCGAGGCGTCCGACCTCCTCACGGTGCCGGTCCTGCGCAACGGCCGCCCCGAGGTACCCACCCTGCTCGCGGCGCTCGCCCGGCTGCACATCGCCGGACGGGGCCCCCGCTGGGCCGACGTCCTGGACGGTCGCGGCGGACACAAGGTCGAGCTGCCCACGTACGCCTTCGACCGCACCACGTACTGGCTCGACGCCCCCGCCCCCGTCGGCGGGGACGCGACCGGCCTCGGCCAGAGTGCCGCCGCGCACCCGCTGCTCAGTGCGGTGATCGCCTCACCGGAGGCCGGCGGCGTGGTGCTCACCGGGCGCCTCTCCGTGCGCACCCACCCCTGGCTCGCCGACCACGACGTCCTCGGGACCGTGCTCCTGCCCGGCACCGGCTACGTCGAACTGGCCATCCGGGCCGGTGAGGAAGTCGGCTGCGAGGTGGTCGAGGAACTCACCATCGAGGCCCTGATGCCGCTCCCGCCCCACGGCGGACTCGCGATCCAGGTCGTCGTCGACGCACCCGACGCGGGCGGACGCTGCTCCTTCGCCGTCTATTCCCGCGCCGACGACGCCCGGACCGACGCCCCCTGGAGCAAGCACGCCAGCGGCGTACTCGCCCCCGGAACCACCCAGGCGCCGCCCGCCGGCACCCCCGCCCCGGACGCCGCCGACTGGCCGCCCACGGGCGCGACCGAGGTCGACATCTCCGGCGTGTACGACTACCTCACCGGCCAGGGCTACGGTTACGGACCCATGTTCCGGGGCCTGCGCGGCATCTGGTCCCGGGGCAAGGAGACCTTCGCGGAGGTGTCCTTGCCGGAGGACTCGCTGGACGTCGGCAAGGACTTCCGTCTCCACCCGTCCATCCTCGACGCGGCCCTGAGCGCCACCGACTTCATGGACGGCCGCCGCCCCCAGGACGTCGGCGGAACCCAACTGCCGTTCTCCTGGTCCGGTGTCACCCTGCACGCGGCCGGTTCCTCCCGGCTGCGGGTGCGCATCACCGCCGTCGAGTCCCACCGGTCACAGGGTTCGGACGCGGTGCGCCTGGAACTCACCGACCCCGCGGGCACCCCGGTCGCCACCATCGACTCGCTCGTGGTCCGGCCCGTCACGGCAGCCAAGGTCAACGCCGCGGCCGCGGCCCGGGGCGGCGAGCGCGAGGCGATGTTCCACCTGGTCACCCAGCAACTCCCGCTCGGCGCGGCCGTCGCCGCGTCCGCCGACCGCTGGGCGCTGGTCGGCGCCGACACCGGCCTCGCCCCCGGAACCCCCCACCCCGATCTCGCGGCACTGGGCGCCACCCTCTCCGACGGGGCCCCCGCACCCGAGGTCGTCGTCCTGCCCGTACCGTCCGGCGGACTCCCCGGCGACTCCTCCGGCGCTCACGAGGACATCCCGGCCGCCGTCCGCTCCGTGACCCGGCACGTCCTCGCCACGGTGCAGTCCTGGCTGGCGGACGAGCGGTACGCCAACTCCCGTCTCGTCGTCGTCACCCGCGACGCCCTCCCCGCCAAGGAGAGCGACGCCGTGCCCGCGGACCTCGTCCAGGCACCGGTGTGGGGGCTCCTGCGCTCCGCACAGGAGGAGTACCCGGGCCGGTTCGTGCTCGTCGACACCGACGGCAGCGCCACCGCCCGCGAGTCGCTCCCCGCCGTGGTCGCCTCCGGTGAACCGGAGGCGATCCTGCGCGGCGCCGAGGTACGCGTACCCCGCCTCGCCCGGGTAGCGGCGGCGGCCCCCACCGCGCCCTCGCCCTGGGACGCCGACGGCACCGTACTGATCACCGGAGGGACCAGCGGCCTCGGCGCCGTCGTCGCCCGCCACCTGGTGGAACAGCACGGCGTACGCCATCTCCTGCTGGCGGGCCGCCGCGGCGAGGACGCCCCCGGCGCCACCGAACTCCGGGACACGCTGCGCGGACTCGGTGCCCACGTCACCCTCGCCGCCTGCGACACCGCCGACCGCGCGGCCGTCGACGGCCTCCTGGCCGGCGTGCCCGCCGCACACCCGCTGACGGCGGTGGTGCACGCGGCCGCCGTCATGGACAACGCACTCCTCGCCGGCCTCACTCCCGCACAGGTCGACGCGGTCATGCGCCCCAAGGTGGACGCGGCCTGGAACCTGCACGAGGCGACACGTGGCCTGGACCTGAAGGCGTTCATCCTCTTCTCCTCCTGCGCCGGACTCGTCGTCGGCGTGGGCCAGGGCAACTACGCCGCCGCCAACCGCTTCCTGGACGCCCTCTCCGTCCACCGCCGTGCCGCCGGACTCCCCAGCACGGCACTGGCGTTCGGGCTGTGGGAGACGAAGACCGGCCTCGGCGGCGGCGTCGGACACGCGGACCTGCGACGCATGCGCATCATGGGCATGCCCGCCCTGCCGACCGACGAGGGCCTCGCGCTCCTCGACGAGGCCCTGGAACTCGACCAACCGGTCCTCGTCCCCCTCCGGGTGCGGCGCGATGAGCACACCACGGCCGAACCGCCGCACCTGCTGAAGGACGTACTGGGCGCTCCCGAACGGCCCACCGTCCAGGCGGAGGTACGTGCCCCCGCCGTGGCCACGGTGAGCACACCGGCCGCACGACTGCCCCTGGAACAAAGGCTGTCCGGTATGAAGGCGGCCGAACGCAAGCGCACCGTGCTGGACGTCGTCCGCGAGGAGGTCGCCGGCGTCAGCCACCGCGTCCCCGCCACGATCGACGTCTCCAAGGGTTTCACCGAACTCGGCCTCGACTCGCTCGCCGCGATCGACCTGCGCAACCGGCTGCAGAAGGCCACCGGCCTCCGCCTCCCGGCGACCCTCATGTTCGACTACCCCAGCCCCATGGTGCTGGCCGACTTCCTGCTCGACGAACTCCCGCCGGGCATCGAGGAGACCACCCCCGAGACCACCCCCGAATCCGCCTCCGCCCGGAGCGCCACGGGGGCGGAGGCGGACCGGGACGATGCCTCCATCCGGCAGGCGCTCAGCACCATCCCGGTCGACACGCTCCGCGCCTCCGGCCTGCTGGACGACCTGCTGAAACTGGCCGATCACCCGGCGGCCCCCGCCGCCGCGTCCGGGACGCCCGCCCTCCAGGGCGAGGCCGGGCAGGCCGGCGAGGCGATCAGGACCATGGACGTCGACGACCTGGTGCGGGCCGCGCTCGCGGCCGCCGACCCGACCCGGAACACGAGCGAGGGCTGAGGAACATCATGGAAGCATCTGTAGAGCAGCTCGTCGCCGCCCTCCGGGCGGCCATGGTCGAGAACGAACGCCTCCGCTCGCACAACGACCGCCTCACCCAGGACGCCGGCGAGCCGATCGCGATCGTGGGGATGGCGTGTCGTTATCCGGGTGGGGTGGCTTCTCCGGACGAGTTGTGGGATCTGGTGGTCGAGGGCCGGGACGGGGTGTCGGCGTTTCCGGTGGATCGTGGCTGGGACGTGGACGGGATCTACGATCCGGAGCCGGGGAAGCCGAACCGCACGGTGACGCGTGAGGGTGGGTTCCTGTACGACGCGGCTGATTTCGACGCGGGTGCGTTCGGTATCTCACCGCGTGAGGCGTTGGGGATGGATCCGCAGCAGCGGTTGTTGCTGGAGACGTCCTGGGAGGCCGTGGAGAGCGCGGGGATCGACCCGCTGTCGCTGAAGGGCAGCCGGACCGGCGTCTTCGCCGGCGTCATGTACCACGACTACGGGCCCGGAACGAGCGACGGCAGCCTGGTCTCCGGCCGCGTCGCCTTCACCCTCGGCCTCGAGGGCCCCGCCGTCACCGTCGACACCGCCTGCTCGTCCTCGCTCGTCGCCCTCCACTGGGCCGGCCAGGCACTGCGCAAGGGCGACTGCGCGATGGCGCTGGTCGGTGGCGTGACCGTGATGACGACGCCGGACATGTTCCTCTACTTCAGCCACCAGCGGGGCATGGCCAAGGACGGCCGGTGCAAGTCCTTCGCCGCCCATGCCGACGGCACCGGCTGCTCGGAAGGCGTCGGCGTCCTGATGCTGGAACGCCTCTCCGACGCCCAGCGCAACGGCCACCCGGTGCTCGCCGTGATCCGGGGCAGCGCGATCAACCAGGACGGTGCCTCCAGCGGCATGACCACCCCCAACGGTCCGTCGCAGCAGCGGGTGATCCGCGCGGCGTTGGCGGACGCGCGGGTTTCGTCGGATCAGGTGGATCTGGTGGAGGCGCATGGTACGGGGACGCGGTTGGGGGATCCGATCGAGGCGCAGGCGTTGCTTGCGACGTATGGGCAGGGTCGGGTGGGCGATCCGTTGTGGCTGGGGTCGTTGAAGTCGAATCTGGGGCATACGCAGGCGGCCGCGGGTGTGGGTGGTGTGATCAAGGCGGTGCAGGCGATCCGTCATGGGGTGCTGCCGAAGACGTTGCATGTGGATGTGCCGACGCCGGAGGTGGACTGGGCGTCGGGGTCGGTGGAGTTGTTGACGGAGTCGCGGGTGTGGCCGGACCGGGGTCGTCCGCGGCGTGCGGGGGTGTCGTCGTTCGGTCTGAGTGGGACGAACGCGCACGTGATCGTGGAGCAGGCCCCGGTGGTGGAAGAGGACCCGGCGGAGGATGAGGGCCTGGGTTTGCCGGTGGTTCCGGTGGTGTTGTCGGCGCGGTGTGGGGGTGGTTTGTCGGGTCAGGCGGCGCGGTTGCTGGACCGGCTGGAGGGGTTGGAAGAGCCGGTTCCTGGTGCTGGTGCTGGTGCTGGTGCTGGTGTTGGTTTGGTGGATGTGGGGTTTTCATCGGTGGTGTCGCGTGCGGTGTTGGAGCATCGTGCGGTGGTGGTGGCGGCGGACCGTGAGGGGTTGGTGCGGGGGCTGGGGGCGTTGTCGGGGGGTGTGCGGGATGTGTCGGTGGTGCGTGGGGTGGTGCGGCCGGCGGGGGCGACGGCGTTTCTGTTCACGGGGCAGGGTGCGCAGCGGTTGGGGATGGGCCGGGAGTTGTATGGGGCGTTTCCGGTGTTCGCGGCGGCGTTTGATGGTGTGGTCGCGGAGTTGGATGCGTTGTTGGGGTGTGGTGTGCGGGAGGTGGTGTGGGGTGCGGACGCGGGTTTGTTGAGTGGGACGTTGTTTGCGCAGGCGGGGTTGTTCGCGGTGGAGACGGCTTTGTTCCGGTTGGTGGAGTCGTGGGGGGTGCGTGCGGACTTCCTGGTGGGTCATTCGGTGGGTGAGGTTGTGGCGGCGCATGTGTCGGGTGCGTTGTCGTTGCGGGATGCGGCTGTGTTGGTGGTGGCTCGTGGGCGGTTGATGCAGGGGTTGCCGGCGGGTGGGGTGATGGTGGCGGTGGAGGCGTCGGAGGCTGAGGTGCTTCCGTTGCTGGGTGCGGGGGTGGGGATCGCGGCGGTCAATGGTCCGCGTTCGGTGGTGGTGTCGGGTGCGGAGGCCGCGGTTTCTGGTGTGGTGGCGGTGTTCGAGGGGCGGGGTCGGCGGACGAGTGTGCTGCGGGTGTCGCATGCGTTTCATTCGCCGTTGATGGAGCCGATGCTGGCGGAGTTCGGTGAGGTGGTGGCCGGGTTGTCGTTCGGTGCTGCTTCGGTTCCGGTGGTGTCGGGGGTGTCGGGTGAGGTATCGCAGGATTGGGGTTCGGCGGAGTACTGGGTGCGGCATGTGCGGGAGGCGGTGCGGTTCGCGGACGCGGTGGCGTTCGCGGAGTCGCGTGGTGTGACGTCGTTCGTCGAGGTGGGTCCGGATGGTGTGCTGAGCGCGATGGCACGGCAGTCGACGGAGTCGGAGTCCGCGCTGTTCGTTCCGTTGATGCGTAAGGGCCGTGACGAGGTGCCGACGGTGGTTTCCGCTCTCGGTGAGTTGCATGTGGCGGGGGTGGGGGTCGACTGGGCCCGGTACTTCGACGGCTCGGGTGCCAGGCGTGTGGATCTGCCGACCTACGCGTTCCAGCGTGAGCGGTACTGGCTGGAGTCGGTGGGTGCTGGGGATGCTGGTGGGCTGGGTCAGGTGGGGGTGGATCATCCGGTTTTGGGTGCGGCGGTGGCGTTGCCTGATTCGGGTGGTGTGGTGTTGACGGGTCGGTTGTCGGTGGAGGGGATGTCGTGGTTGGCGGATCACGATGTGCTGGGTTCGGTGTTGTTGCCGGGTGCGGCGTTTGTGGAGTTGGTGGTGCGGGCTGCTGATGAGGTGGGTTGTGGGGTGGTGGAGGAGTTGACGTTGCAGGCTCCGTTGGTGCTTCCGGAGCGTGGTGGGGTGGCGTTGCAGGTGGTGGTCGGTGGTCGGGACGAGGTGGGGTCTCGTTCGGTGCGGGTGCATTCGCGGCCGGAGAGTGGTGGTGCGGGGGCCGAGTGGGTGCTCCACGCGGATGGTGTGCTGGGCGCTGGTTCGGCTCAGGCGGCGCCGGCCTTCGACCTCAGCGCATGGCCCCCACCGGGCGCCGAAACCGTACGGACCGAGGACTCCTACGCGTTGCTCCGGAAGCAGGGCTACGCCTACGGGCCCGTCTTCCAGGGGCTGAAAGCCGTGTGGCGGCGCGGGGACGACATCTTCGCCGAGGTCGAACTGCCCGAGCAGGCGCATGCCGACGCCGAGCGTTTCGGTCTGCACCCCGCTCTCCTCGACTCCACCATGCACGCCCTGGGAGTCGGCGAGGACGTCACGGGCGACGAACCGACCGAGCTGCCCTTCTCCTGGACGAACGTTTCCCTGCATGCCGCCGGTGCCCGCGCGCTTCGGGTTCGGATCTCGCCCCAGGGCGTCAACGGCCGCACGCTGAGCCTGGCGAACCAGGATGGCTCACCGGTGGCCACGATCGGTGGCCTGACCTTCCGTCCGGTGTCGGTGGGGCAGTTGGGTGGTTCGGCTGGGGTGGGTGGTCTGCATGAGGTGGTGTGGCGGCCTTTGGGGTCGTCTGCCTCTGCCTCTGCCTCTGCGTCTGCCTCGGTGTCTGAGGCTGTTGTGTCTGTGTCTGGGTCTGGGTTTGGGTCTGGGTCTGCTGTGGTGCCGGCGGTGTTCGAGGTGCCGTTGTTGTCGGTGGGTGTGGATCCGGTGCGGGGTGTGCGGTCGGTGTTGGGTGGGGTGTTGGAGGCGGTTCAGGGGTGGTTGCGGGCTGAGGGTGAGGGTCCGTTGGTGGTGGTGACGCGTGGTGGTGTGTCGGTGGGTGAGGGGGAGGGGGTGGATGTGTGCCAGGCTCCGGTGTGGGGTCTGGTGCGGGCGGCGCAGGCGGAGAATCCGGGTCGGTTTGTGCTGGTGGATGTGGATCCTGGGGGTGGGGTCTTCGGGGATGTGGCGGCGGCTGTGTTGGCGTCGGGTGAGCCTGAGGTCGCGGTGCGGGGTGGTGAGGTGCTGGTTCCGCGTCTGGTGGAGGTGGGGGCTTCGGCTGTCGCCGACGTGGTGCCGGATGGTGTGGTGCTGGTGACGGGTGGTACGGGTGGTCTGGGTGGTCTGGTGGCCCGGCATCTGGTGGAGGTGCGGGGGGTGCGGCGTCTGGTGTTGGCGGGGCGTCGTGGGCCGGATGCTCCCGGCGTGGATGTGCTGGTGGGGGAGTTGGAGGGGCTGGGTGCCGAGGTGTCGGTGGTGGCCTGTGATGTGTCGGATCGTGGTGCGGTCGCGGCGTTGGTGGAGGGTGTGGGTGCGGATCTGGTGGGTGTGGTTCATGCGGCGGGTGCGGGTGACAATGGTCTGATCGGGTCGATGGACGTGTCGCGTCTGGATGGGGTGTTGGGGCCGAAGGCTGATGCGGCGTGGTATTTGCATGAGGTGACGTGTGAGCGTGATCTGGCGTTCTTCGTGATGTTCTCGTCGGCGGGGGGTTCGGTTCTCGCGGCGGGGCAGGCCAACTATGCGGCGGCCAATGTGTTCCTGGACGCTCTTGCCGTGCATCGGCGTTCGCTGGGTCTGCCCGCCACCTCGCTCGCCTACGGCCTGTGGGACGTCGCCACCGGACTGACCGAAGCCCTCGACGAGGACGTCCGCCTCATGGCGGCGCGCGGTCTCCCCGCGCTCGGTGTCGCCGACGCCCTCCGCCTCTTCGACGCCGGAATCGACTCCGGTCGCGCCGCGCTCGTGCCCCTCGCCGTCGACGTACCGGCACTCAGGGCCAAGCCCGGCGAACTGCACGCGTTCCTGCGGGACATGGTGCCCACAGAGGGCAGGACCGTGGAGCGCACCCGCACCAAGGGCTCCGACCCCGCCGCGCTGGTGGCCCGCCTCACGGGACTGAGCACCGAGGACCGTGAACGGGCCCTGCTGGACCTGGTACGCGGTCACGCCGCCGCCGTCCTCGGTCACTCCGGTGCCGAAGACATCGCGGCCGAGCGGGGATTCCTCGACATCGGCTTCGACTCGCTGACCGCGCTGGAACTCAGGAACCGGCTCAACGAGGTCACCGGCTGCCGGCTCGCGCCGACCCTGATCTTCGACTACCCCTCGGCCGCCGAGCTCGCCACGCACCTGAGGCTGACGCTCTTCGGCGAGGACGCATCCCCAGACGACCTGAGCGCGGCGACCGCGGATGAGCTGTTCGACATTCTCGACGGCGGGGCCGAGGCATGGGCATGAGGGCCGACCGACCGCATGAGGAGCGAGTGTGCTGAACCGGATAGTCGTCGTGGGCGCGGCGGCCGCAGGGCTGACCGCGGTGGAGACGCTGCGGGCCAAGGGGTACGAGGGCGGCCTGACACTCGTCGGTGCCGAGCGCCATCCGCCCTACGACCGGCCGCCCCTGTCCAAAGAGCTGCTGGGCGAGAGGTGGGAGCCGTCGAGCACCTGGCTGCGCCAGGAGGACGCGCTCGCCGCCGTCGACGTCGATCTGCGTCTCGGCTGCCGGGCCACCGGCCTGGACCAGGCGGCCCGGCACGTCACCCTCTCCACCGGTGAGCGGCTGCCCTACGACGCGGCCGTCATCGCGACCGGACTCCGCCCGCGCCGGCTTCCGTACGGGGACGGCCTGCGGGGCATCCACGTGCTCCGCTCGCTGGACGACGCCGTCCGCCTGCGCCGGGCGCTCGCAACGGCACCCACAGTCGCGGTGATCGGGGCCGGATTCCTTGGTACGGAGATCGCCGCCACCGCCCGTGAGGCCGGGCTCGACGTGACCCTCATCGCTGCCCACGACCAGCCCCTCGAGCGCCAGGTGGGCGCCGGAATCGGCGAACTGGTGGCCGGCCTGCACCGGGACCACGGAGTACGGCTCGTCCTGGGTGCCCAGGTCGTGGGCACGGCCCAGGACCGGGGTGACGTCCGCGCCGTCCTGCTGGCCGACGGCACCCGGATCGACGCCGATCTGGTCGTCGTCGCGATCGGCTCCGTCCCGGCCGTGGACTGGCTCGCCGACTCCGGACTGGCGCTGGGCGACGGCGTCCTGTGTGACGCCTACTGTCGCGCCGCCCCCGGCGTATGGGCGGCCGGCGACGTCGCCAACTGGCCCCACTCGATGCTGGCCGGGGCCCGGGTCAGGCTGGAACAGCGGACCAACGCCTCCCAGCAGGCCATGGCGGTCGTCTCCAACCTGCTCGCGGGTGACGCCGGCGGCCGGCCGTACGCGCCGGTGCCGTTCGGCTGGACCCAGCAGTTCGGGGCGAAGATCCAGACCATCGGCTGGTGCCCGCCGGACGCGCGGACGGAGATCATCAGCGGGTCGACGGCCGACCGGGAGTTCGTCGCGGCGTATCACCGGGGCGGGATGCTGGTCGGCGCGCTGGGCTGGAACAGCGCGCGCGGCCTGCGGCGGTGCAGGCTCCTGGTCGGCCTTCCGTCGTCCGAACTCGCCGCCGCGGCGGCAGGCGTCTGAGAACCCGGGGCCGGTACGGACCGGCCCCCCGAGGATCCGGTGCTCATCGGGCTGGGAGAGGGCGGCGATCCGGATCGCGTGAAACCAGGAGGCGTCGCCTCCGCGGAGAACCAGGGGACGCCGGAGTACGATTCCATTCCCCTCAAGGTCCGGAGCGGGCACGCGGCACACCGGACCTCACCGAGCGCGGTGCTACACCGTCTCCCCACCTCAGTGTCACCCCCACTTCGCACACGGCGGCCCTCCGGGCGAATACGATGCTCTATGCGTGCGTCATACGCATGGGAAGGCTTCCGATGAAGACAGGCACGAGATGAGTACTGGTGAAGGAACGAGCAAGGAAGGCGCTGGCCTGCCGAACAGTATCGAGGTGCTGTGGGAGCTGCGTAACCGCGAACAGCGCACCGCGCGGATCGGACTGAGCGTCGAGCGGATCGTGGCGGCCGCCATCGAGTCCGCGGACGCCGACGGTCTGGCCGGGCTGTCGATGTCCCGCGTCGCCAAGAGCCTCGACTTCGGCACCATGTCGCTCTACCGGCACGTGTCGAGCAAGGACGAGCTGTGCCAGCTGATGCTGGACATGGCCTACGGCACCCCGCCGCACATCGACATGGTGGAGGGGGACTGGCGGGCCGGCCTGGAGCAGTGGGCCCGCGCCTTCCAGGAGGTCTTCCGCCGGCACCCGTGGATGCTCCAGATCTCGGTCAGTGGCCCGCCCCTGGAGCCAGGCCAGCTGAGCTGGCTGGAGTGCGGCCTGCGCACCTTGGGGGGCACGAGCCTGAGGCCGGACGAGAAGCTCTCCGTGATGATGCTGATGATCGGCTACGTCCGCAACAACGTGCAGTTGGCGCTCGGCGTGGTCACCCATGGCGTCAGCGAGGAGGACCTGATGGCCAACTACGTGCGCGCGTTGGCCAAGTACGTCGACTCCGCTTCCTTCCCCGCGCTCGCGGAGTTGCTGGAGGCCGGGGCGTTCGAGGAGCCCGAGGACGACTTCGCCTTCGGCCTCCAACGCGTGCTGGACGGGGTCGAGGTGCTCGTGCGGACCCGCGACGGCGAGGAGCCCCTGACCTGACACGGTCGGGGCCTACGCGAAGGGGGCCGGTTCCCTACCCCGCGGGGTGGGGAACCGGCCCCCTTTCCGTCCGTGCCCGGCGGCTCAGACGGTGGACTGCACGTGTCCCGAGGCGGGGACGGTCGCCGGTGCGTCGATGTCGTACGGGTCGACCCGCTCACCCGTCTCGATCGGCACCTTGCGCAGCAGCATCGCGACGATCGCGGCCACCACGACCATGGCGGCGGCCCCGGAGAGCGCGGCCACCTGGAGACCGTGGGTGAACGCAGCCCGGCTCGCGGAGAGCAGTTCGGCGGCGATCGCGGCCGGCTGCTGGGAGGCGATGGTGTGGGCACCGCCGATGGTGTTGCGCACCGCGCCCAGCGCCTCGCCGCCGAGACCGGCCGGACTTACCGCGTTCATGTCATGCCGGTAGATGGCGGAACCGATGCTGCCGATGACCGCGAAGCCGAACGCGCTGCCGAACTCGGTGAAGGTCTCCGAGGTGGCCGTGGCCGACCCGGCGTGCTCCTTCGGCGCCGAGGTGACCACGATCTCCGCCGTGAGCGTCTTCGAGGCGGTCATGCCGGCCGCCATCAGACCCACGCCCGTGAGCAGGAGGGCGACGTTCGATTCCACGGTGAGACGGCTCAGGACACCGAAGCCGACGGCCATCGTGAGCATGCCGCCGGCGACCAGGTGGACCGGCTTGATCTTGCGGGACAGGGCCGAGACGAGACCGACCGCGATGCCGATCGCGGGCATCACGGCCATGGACCACAGGGCCGCCCGGAACGGGGTCATGCCCAGCACCATCTGGAGGAACTGGTTGGTGAGGATGCTGACGCCCATGAACGAGAACATCACCATCAGGTTGGTGAGGATCGCCCCGGTGAAGCCGCCGTAGCGGAACAGCGAGACGTCGATGAGCGGGTGGGGCGACGTGCGCTGGCGCTGCACGAAGGCGACGAGCAGGACGGCGCCGGCGGCGGCCCAGATCGCGGAGTCGCGGGCCCAGCCGTCCACGGCCAGCTCCTTGAGGCCGTAGATGAACGGCATGATGCCGGCCATCGACAGGACCGCGCCGAGTACGTCCAGCTTGCCGCGGGAGGAGTCGCGCCGCTCCGGGAGCAGGATCGGGGCCAGGATCAGCACCAGCACCATCACCGGAATGTTGATCATGAAGACCGAGCCCCACCAGAAGTGGTTCAGCAGCAGGCCGCCGACGACCGGGCCGAGGGCCGCCCCGGTGGCGAGCGTGGCGCTCCAGGCCGCGATGGCGGACTTGCGCTGCTTCGAGTCCTGGAACATGTTGCGGATCAGGGCCAGCGAGGTCGGCGTCAGCGTCGCGGCGCCGAGCCCCAGCAGGGCCCGCGCGCCGATCAGCATCTCGGCGCTCTCCGCCGTCGCGGCGATCGCGGAGGCGACGCCGAAGACCAGGGCGCCGATGATCAGGAGCTTGCGGCGGCCGAACCGGTCGCCCACCCAGCCCATCGTGATCAGCGCGCCGGCCAGCACGAAGCTGTAGGTGTCCATGATCCACAGCAGCTGGGTGGCGCTCGGCTTCAGCGACTCGCTGATGGGCGTGAGCGCGAAACCGAGTACCGAGATGTCAACGGCGATCAGCAGGGTGACCAGGACGATCACCACGAGGCCGAGCCATTCCTTGATCCCCGCCCGGGGCTTGTTTTCTGTCATGGCGAACGTCCATGCCTTCCTGCGTCATGTCGCCGAGTACGTAACACGCTGAGCGTACCAGGTACGCGCGTATCGCATACGCATCGCGTGTCACGTACTCGGAACGAGATGTGCGCCGCGTCCGCGGGTGCCTCCGCGCGGTCGCCGCGGGGCTGCCCCGCCTCTCAGTGCCCGTCGTCGAGCAACTCGAGCGCGCGACGCAGCAGGGCTCGGCGGTCGATCTTCCGGTTGGCGTTGAGAGGGAACTCCGCGAGGTGGAAGAAGTGCTGGGGGAGCACGGCCCGGGGGAGCGTGCGGCTCAGCTCGCGGGCCAGGGTGACCGGCGGGACGCGGTCCCCGGTGTGGAACGCCGCCAGGCTGATGCCCTGCTCGGACGGCAGCGGCACCGTCACGGCGTCGTCCACCCCCCGGCAGTGGCGCAACGCCTCGTCGATCTCCGCGAGTTCGATGCGCACGCCCCGCACCTGGACCTGCTGGTCCAGCCGTCCGAGGTAGAGCAACTGGCCGTCCCGGCCCAGCCGGACCCGGTCGCCCGTCCGGTAGTAGCGCGTGCCCTCCCGCTCCAGGAACCGGCCCACGTCGTCGGACGGGTCCAGGTAGCCGGCCATGAGCTGCGGACCGGCGACGCACAACTCACCCTCCTCCGGGTCCGGTTCCCCGTCCGCGCCGAGCAACAGCCACGCGTGGCCCGCGTGCACCGGCCCGATCGGTACGACACCCGCGGCCGCGATCCGAGGCGAGGACTCGGACGACCAGCGGTGCCGGGTGATGGTGATGGTCAGCTCCGTGGGCCCGTAGAGGTTCTCGACCACCGACCCCGTCGCCGCGTGCCGCCAGTCCGTCACGTCCTGGCACGTCACCGCCTCACCGGCGAAGAAGCTCCAGCGCAGGGACGGCAGCGCGCCGTCCGTCAGTCCGCCCGTGCGCCGGAGCAGGCCGACCACGCTGGGGGTGGAGAACCACACGGTGATGCCCTGCTCGGCGACGAACCCGGGCAGATCCCGATAGGCGGCCGCCGGCACGGCCACCAGTGTGGCGCCCGCCCCCCACGCGCAGAACAGGTCGAACATCGCGCAGTCGAAGTTGAGGTCGAAGTTCTGCGAGAACACGTCGTCGGGTCCGAAGTCGTACCGCTCGTCGAGCAGACCGAAGTAGTGGGCGCCGTTGGCGTGCGTGACCGGTACCCCCTTCGGGCGGCCCGTCGACCCGGAGGTGAACAGCACGTAGGCGATGTCGTCGGCCGCGACCGGGTGGGGACGCGGCAGGCGCCGCGCCGGATCCGGCGCGATCAGCCCCTCGCCGGACGGATCGTCGCCGTCCCCGTCCAGCAGCGCGGGAAGGGCGACCCCGTCCGCGCGCAGCTTTCCCAGTACCGTGGCGGCCTCGCCGTCCACGATCAGCGCCTCGACGCCGGCGGCTTCGAGCATCCGACGGGTGCGGAGCACGGGAAAGGAAGGCTGCAAGGGCACCATCGGCACCCCGGTGAACAGGCAGGCCAGGATGGACGTGTACGCGTCGACACTCTTGCCCGCCAGCACACCCACCGCCGCGGGGCGCTCCGGGAGCGCGGCCAGCAGCGAGCCCGCCCAGGTCAGCGCCCGGTCGTACAGCTCCTGGTACGTCAGCGCCGTGCCGTTCGCGCGAATCGCCACTCCGTGGGGTGACCGCGCGAGTCCGCGCAGGAAACGGTCATAGAGGGCGTGGGCCGGTGTCTGGTCCATGAGTGGTCCCCGGGTGGCGGTGGATGAGTGAGGTGGAGCTGTTCCTGTCGCGCGCGAGCCCCTCGCCGGACCCCAGGACGAGAGGCCCGTGCCGGGAGCTTCGACGGGGCTCGGTCAGGACGTGCGGAGACTGGGCCTCGACCAGGGCGTGCAGTGAAAGGCCCGGAGCCGGGACGCTGGTGAACGCACCGTGGAGCGTGGCCGCCGGGCCACCGACCCGCAGCAGGACTTCGGCGAGATCGCTCCAGCGACAGCCGGCCGGCGCGTGGTGCAGGGTGACCTGCGGGTTCCTCGCCAGCCACGCCCGCACCTCCCGGGAAGGCGCGGGGCCCTCCCCGTCCGTGAGGACGTGCAGTCGCGGATAGGGGTGCGTCCGGGCGACCGCGTTCAGGAAGTTCAGGAAGGCGGGCAGGGCGTACGCCCGGGAGGTCCCCGGCCGGGTACGACCGAACAGCAGTGGCCGGAGCCGCTCTTCGGTCCGGGAGCCGTGCCCGTCGTCCGCCCTGAGCACCACGGCGTTCCACGGCGGAGTGAGACAGACCCCGACGACACCGCGCTGGGCGCCGGGGCCCAGCGGCGGGACGGCGGGCAACTGGAAGGACTCGGGACGCCGGGGCTGCACGCTCCACTTGCGCCACACGCGCGAGACCGTGGAGTGGGCGATCCCCAACTCACCCGCCAGCAGCCGCGACGTCCAGTACCGGGCCCGCAACCGGGCCGGCGGCGTACCACCGTCGGCGAGCGTGGCCACCAGGACCGCCACCTCGTCCACCGTCGAAGGACGGCCCGGACGCGGCAGGTCACCCAGTGAGGCCATCCCCGACTCCGCATAGCGGGCACGCCACTTGATGACCGTGGGGCGGGAGACCCGCAGCGCGGCGGCGATCTCCGTGTTGGAGACGCCGTCCGCGGCGAGGAGGACGATCCGCGCCCGCCGCACGAGACCGGCGGGCGCGGTCGTCATACGGGTGAGCGTCTCCAGACGTGCTCGGTCACCCTCCCGCAGGCACAGCGTCGGGACGCGTCGCATGGTCGCGGCCCTCAGCGCAGGCGCTGCAGCGAGTTCCAGAGAGCGTCCGGCGTCTCGAAGATCTCCAGGGAGAGCGCCTCATCGCGGAAGTGGACGGCGTAGGCGGATTCGAGCCCCGCGAGCAGCTCGATCATGCCGAGCGAATCGAGTCCGAAATCGCGCAGCCGCATGTCGCCGGTGATCGGCTCGCCCGGCGGAAGAAAGGAAAGCTGCTTCCGCAGGAGAATGTCGAACTGCTCATCCCACATGATGACTCCGGTTCAGACGCAAGGTGGATGATGACGCCGGGATTCCGCACCGATGCCGGCACGCGGAACCGCACTGCGGACAGCGACGGAAAGACGAGCAGGCCGACCGAGGCGCCAGTGCGGACAACGAACGGGGACGGGCGGAAACAGGACGGGAAAACAGCCGCTCGCCCACCTGCCCGGCGAGAGGGGTCCCCGGAGCCAGACGCTAGTCCCGGCGCGCCTGATTCCCTACCCCTACCCGCCCCTATGAAAGCGCCGCGACGAACCCCCCCGGCCGCGGGGCAGAGCGTTCGCCCCCCACCACCGCACACGGAACCGCAGGTGGGGCCGGGGGGAGAGGTGCCCGCGACCGCCACGTGGCGGCCCTGTCGCGGGACGGGCCGGCGCGTCCCGGCTCTGGGGTCGTCGGGGTGGGGCAGGGGCGCGATTGTGGGGACCCGGCGCCCGACTAAGGGGTGGGCAGCCGTCGGCCGACGCCGTAATTTTCCAAGTGACCCACTCTTCATTTCCGCCACCGCGTCGGCGGTCCGCTGAACGTCACGACACAGGAGGGCATGCTCGGTGAACAACGAGGCGAAACTTCTCGAGTATCTGCGCCGGGCGACAGCCGACCTGCGCGACACACGCAAAAGGCTCGCCGCCGCCGAACGCAAGTCCAACGGCGAGCCGGTCGCGATCGTGGGGATGGCGTGTCGTTATCCGGGTGGGGTGGCTTCTCCGGACGAGTTGTGGGATCTGGTGGTCGAGGGCCGGGACGGGGTGTCGGCGTTTCCGGTGGATCGTGGCTGGGACGTGGACGGGATCTACGATCCGGAGCCGGGGAAGCCGAACCGCACGGTGACGCGTGAGGGTGGGTTTCTGTACGACGCGGCTGATTTCGACGCGGGTGCGTTCGGTATCTCACCGCGTGAGGCGTTGGGGATGGATCCGCAGCAGCGGTTGTTGCTGGAGACGTCCTGGGAGGCCGTGGAGAGCGCGGGGATCGACCCGCTGTCGCTGAAGGGCAGCCGGACCGGCGTCTTCGCCGGCGTCATGTACCACGACTACGCGCTCGGCACCGAGTCCGCCGCGACCACCGGCGGCAGCCTGGTGTCCGGCCGGGTCTCCTACACGCTGGGACTCGAAGGCCCCTCCCTGACGGTCGACACCGCGTGTTCGTCCTCGCTCGTCGCCCTGCACCTCGGAGCCCAGGCGCTGCGCTCCGACGAGTGCGCGATGGCGCTGGTCGGTGGCGTGACGGTGATGACGACGCCGGACATGTTCCTCTACTTCAGCCACCAGCGGGGCATGGCCAAGGACGGCCGCTGCAAGGCCTTCGCCGCCGATGCCGACGGCACCGGCTGCTCGGAAGGCGTCGGCGTCCTGATGCTGGAACGCCTCTCCGACGCCCAGCGCAACGGCCACCCGGTGCTCGCCGTGATCCGGGGCAGCGCGATCAACCAGGACGGTGCCTCCAGCAGCCTCACGGCCCCGAATGGTCCGTCGCAGCAGCGGGTGATCCGTGCCGCGTTGGAGGGCGCGGGGCTCACGGCTGCGGAGGTGGATCTGGTGGAGGCGCATGGTACGGGGACGCGGTTGGGGGATCCGATCGAGGCGCAGGCGTTGCTTGCGACGTATGGGCAGGGTCGGGTGGGTGATCCGTTGTGGCTGGGGTCGTTGAAGTCGAATCTGGGGCATGCGCAGGCGGCTGCGGGTGTGGGTGGTGTGATCAAGGCGGTGCAGGCGATCCGTCATGGGGTGCTGCCGAAGACGTTGCATGTGGATGTGCCGACGCCGGAGGTGGACTGGGCGTCGGGGTCGGTGGAGTTGTTGACGGAGTCGCGGGTGTGGCCGGACCGGGGTCGTCCGCGGCGTGCGGGGGTGTCGTCGTTCGGTCTGAGCGGGACGAACGCGCACGTGATCGTGGAGCAGGCCCCAACCGTGGAAGAGCCCCAGGCGGGGGATGAGGGGCCGGTGGGTCAGGCTCCGGTGGGACTGTCGGTGGTGCCGGTGGTGTTGTCGGCGCGGTGTGGGGCTGGTTTGTCGGGTCAGGCGGCACGGTTGCTCGACCGGCTGGAGGGGTCGGTCCCTGGTGCTGGTGCTGGTGCTGGTGCTGGTGTTGGTTTGGTGGATGTGGGGTTTTCGTCGGTGGTGTCGCGTGCGGTGTTGGAGCATCGTGCGGTGGTGGTGGCGGCGGACCGTGGGGAGTTGGTGCGGGGGCTGGGGGCGTTGTCGGGGGGTGAGCGGGATGTGTCGGTGGTGCGTGGGGTGGTGCGGCCGGCGGGGGCGACGGCGTTTCTGTTCACGGGGCAGGGTGCGCAGCGGTTGGGGATGGGCCGGGAGTTGTATGGGGCGTTTCCGGTGTTCGCGGCGGCGTTTGATGGTGTGGTCGCGGAGTTGGATGCGTTGTTGGGGTGTGGTGTGCGGGAGGTGGTGTGGGGTGCGGACGCGGGTTTGTTGAGTGGGACGTTGTTTGCGCAGGCGGGGTTGTTCGCGGTGGAGACGGCTTTGTTCCGGTTGGTGGAGTCGTGGGGGGTGCGTGCGGACTTCCTGGTGGGTCATTCGGTGGGTGAGGTTGTGGCGGCGCATGTGTCGGGTGCGTTGTCGTTGCGGGATGCGGCTGTGTTGGTGGTGGCTCGTGGGCGGTTGATGCAGGGGTTGCCTGCGGGTGGGGTGATGGTGGCGGTGGAGGCGTCGGAGGCTGAGGTGCTTCCGTTGCTGGGTGCGGGGGTGGGGATTGCGGCGGTCAATGGTCCGCGTTCGGTGGTGGTGTCGGGTGCGGAGGCCGCGGTTTCTGGTGTGGTGGCGGTGTTCGAGGGGCGGGGTCGGCGGACGAGTGTGCTGCGGGTGTCGCATGCGTTTCATTCGCCGTTGATGGAGCCGATGCTGGCGGAGTTCGGTGAGGTGGTGGCCGGGTTGTCGTTCGGTGCTGCTTCGGTTCCGGTGGTGTCGGGGGTGTCGGGTGAGGTGTCCGAGGGGTGGGGTTCGGCGGAGTACTGGGTGCGGCATGTGCGGGAGGCGGTGCGGTTCGCGGACGCGGTGGCGTTCGCGGAGTCGCGTGGTGTGACGTCGTTCGTCGAGGTGGGTCCGGATGGTGTGCTGAGCGCGATGGCACGGCAGTCGACGGAGTCGGAGTCCGCGCTGTTCGTTCCGTTGATGCGTAAGGGCCGTGACGAGGTGCCGACGGTGGTTTCCGCTCTCGGTGAGCTGCATGTGGCGGGGGTGGGGGTCGACTGGGCCCGGTACTTCGACGGCTCGGGTGCCAGGCGTGTGGATCTGCCGACCTACGCCTTCCAGCGTGAGCGGTACTGGCTGGAAGCGGAAGCGGAAGCGGGCGGCGGCGACGCCGGCTCGTTCGGCCTGGAAACCACCGATCACCCCCTTCTCGGCGCGGCCGTCGCGCTCCCCGGCGACGACGGGACCGTGCTGACGGGTCGGCTGTCCCTCGACACCCATCCGTGGCTTGCCGACCACCGGGTGGGGGAGTCGGTGGTGTTCCCCGGATCGGGACTGGTGGAGCTGGCGCTCCGTGCCGGGGCCCAGGTCGGGTGCGACGCGCTCGACGAACTCACCCTCCAGGCGCCCCTGGTGCTGCCGGCCCACGGTGGTGTCCAGATCCGTGTCCGGGTGGGCGCCGACGATGGGTCCGGCTCCCGGAGCGTCACCGTGCACGCACGGGACGAAGCCGACGACACGGCCGACGCCCGCTGGACACCGCACGCCGAGGGCGTCCTGCTCCCGGATGCCCCGGTGTCGGCCTTCGATACCGCCGTATGGCCCCCGGAAGGTGCCGTCGCCGCCGAACTGGACGGCTCGTACGAGCGGTTGCTGACCCAGGGCTACGCCTACGGGCCCGCTTTCCAGGGCCTGCGCGGCGCCTGGCGGCGGGACGGCGAGATCTACGCGGACATCGCGCTGCCGGAGACCGCGGGTGCCGACGCCGAGCACTACGGCCTGCACCCCGCCCTGCTCGACGCCGCGCTGCACGCCTCGCTCCTCGACGAGCCCGACGCGAACCCCGGTGAACGGGGTGTGGCCCACCTCCCGTTCGCCTGGCGGAACGTCTGCGTCCGTGCCACGGGCGCGACCCGGCTCCGGGTGCGCATCAAGCCGTCCGGTACCGACAGCATCACCGTGGACGGCGCCGACGCCGACGGGCGCCCCGTGTTCTCCGTGGGCGCTCTCGTCACCCGGCCAGTGGCCGTGGAACCCGCGGCCGTGACGCAGCGCGGTTCCCTGTACACCGTCCGGTGGACCCAGGTCGCGCCCCCCACGTCCGCCGCACCCGCGGCCACCACCGTGACCTGGGGAGACCACCACAACGGCGTCCTCCCGGAGGGGGCCGTGCTGGTCTGGGAGTGCCCGGCGTCCGACGACGACATGGTGTCAGGGGCTCACGAACTGACCGCTCGCGCCCTCGGCGTCGTCCAGGAATGGCTGACGGACGAGCGTTTCGCGTCGTCCAGGCTGCTGGTCCTCACCCGGGGCGCCGTGGCCCTGCCCGGCGAGACGGTCACCGATCCGGCGGCAGCGGCCGTCGCCGGCCTGGTGCGGTCCGCCCAGGCCGAGAACCCCGGCCGCATCCTGCTCGCCGACACCGACACCGACACCGACACCGACACCGACACCGACGTCCCTCTCGACCTCGCCGCACTCCTCGCCTCCGGCGAACCCGAGACGGCGCTGCGGGACAGCGGTGTGTGGGCGCCCCGACTGGTGCGCGCCCGGCCCGCACCGGACACGGCGGACCGGCCTTCCCCCCTCGCCACCGCCGACGCCGACGCCGTCGTCCTGGTCACCGGCGGCACCGGCACCCTCGGCGCCCTCGTCGCCCGGCATCTGGTCACCGCCCACGGGGTACGCCGGCTGGTGCTGACCAGCCGCCGAGGTCCCGACGCGCCGGGAGCCGAGGCACTGGGCGCCGAACTGACCGGCCTGGGTGCCGAGGTGACCGTCGTCGCGTGCGACCTCGCCGACCGGGACGCCGCCCACGCCCTGCTGGCCCTGCACCCGCCGACAGCCGTCGTCCACTGCGCGGGCCTGCTCGACGACGCCACCCTCGGATCGCTCACCGCCGCGCGACTGGCTCGCGTCCTGCGGCCGAAGATCGATGCCGCCTGGAACCTGCACGCGCTCACGGCACCGCTGAACCTCTCCGCGTTCGTCCTCTTCTCCTCCGTCGCCGGTGTCCTCGGCAACCCCGGCCAGGCCAACTACGCCGCCGGCAACGCCTTCCTGGACGCCCTCGCCTCCCTCCGCCAGGGACAGGGCCTGCCCGCGCAGTCGCTCGCCTGGGGGCTGTGGTCCGACGACGACGGCATGGCCGGCGGCCTGGACGACACCGACCTGCGACGCATGAACAAGTCCGGTGTGCAGCCGCTCGCCGCCGCCCACGGCCTGTCCTTGCTGGACGAGGCCGGGCGGCTGGACGACGCGCTCCTGCTGCCGATCCACCTCGACATCAAGACCCTGCGGGCGACGGAACCGCCGGCGCCGATCCTTTCGGGCCTGGTCCGCCGCAAGGCCCGCGCCGCGTCCGCCGCACCGGGTGATCAGCCGCGTACCGCACTCGCGGCCCTGGCCCCGAAGGAGCGCTCGCGTACCCTGCTCGATCTCGTACGGGAGCAGGTGGCCTCCGTGCTCGGCCACGGATCGGCCGCCGACGTCGAGCCCGACCGCGCCTTCACCGAGATCGGCTTCGACTCGCTGACCGCGATGGAGCTGCGTAACCAGCTCACCACCGCGACCGGGCTGCGTCTGCCCGCCACCCTGGTCTTCGACCACCCCAGCGCCCGCGCCGTCGCCGCACACCTGGACTCCCTGCTCGCGGGCGACAGCCGTACCGCCGCCGCGACGGTCGCCGCGCCGTCCACCGACGACGACCCCGTGGTCATCGTCTCCATGGCCTGCCGCTACCCCGGAGGCGTGCGCTCGCCCGAGGACCTGTGGCGGCTCGTCGACGACGGTGTCGACGCCATCACCGAGTTCCCCCGCAACCGGGGCTGGGACCTGGAGCGGCTCTACGACCCCGAGTCCACGCGCCCCGGCACCTGCTACGTCCGCCACGGCGGATTCCTGCACGACGCCGCCGACTTCGACCCCGGGTTCTTCGGCATCAGCCCGAACGACGCGCTCACCACCGACCCGCAGCACCGGCTGCTGCTGGAGGTCGCCTGGGAGGCCATGGAACGCGCGGCGATCGACCCGGCGTCGCTCAAGGGCACGTCGACCGGCGTCTTCACCGGCACCATGTACCACGACTACGCGGGCAACAACGCCGCCGGATCGCTGGGCCCCGGACGCGTCTCGTACACCTTCGGCTTCGAGGGGCCCTCGCTCGCCGTCGACACCGCGTGCTCGTCGTCCCTGGTGGCGCTGCACCTGGCCGCCCAGGCCGTACGGTCCGGCGAATGCGCGCTCGCCCTGGTCGGCGGGGTGACCGTCATGTCCACCCCCGAGACGTTCGTCGAGTTCGCCCGTCAGCGCGGTCTCTCCCGCGACGGCCGGTGCCGCTCGTTCTCCTCGGCCGCGGACGGCGCCGCCTGGTCCGAGGGCGCGGGCATGCTCGTCATCGAGCGGCTCTCCGACGCCCGCCGGAACGGCCACCCGGTGCTGGCCGTCCTGCGCGGCAGCGCCGTCAACCAGGACGGTGCCAGCAACGGCCTCATGGCCCCCAACGGTCCCTCCCAGCAGCGTGTCATCCGCCAGGCCCTCGCGAACGCGCGCCTCGCCCCGGCCGACGTGGACGCCGTCGAGGCGCACGGCACCGGCACCACCCTGGGCGACCCCATCGAGGCCCAGGCACTCCTCGCCACCTACGGCCAGGACCGCGCGGAGGGCAGGCCGCTGTACCTCGGCTCGATCAAGTCCAACATCGGCCACGCCCAGGCCGCCGCGGGAATCGCCGGAGTCATCAAGATGGTCGAGGCGATGCGCCACGGGGTCCTGCCGAAGTCGCTCCACCTCGACGAGCCCTCACCGAAGGTCGACTGGGAGACGGGTGACGTCGCCCTGCTGGCGGCCGCGCGCCCGTGGCCGGAAGGGGACCGCCCGCGTCGCGCGGGGGTGTCGTCGTTCGGCATCAGCGGCACCAACGCCCACGTCATCATCGAAGCGCCCCCGGCCACCCCCGAGGCCTCCGCCGACGCGCGCGTGGACACCGCGCCCGCCCCCTGGCTGCTGTCCGCCCGTGACCCGGAGGGCATCGCCCGCCAGGCCGAACGCCTCCTCGCCCACCTGCAAGCGCGTCCCGGTGCGAGCACGCTCGACGTCGCCTACTCCCTGGCCACCACCCGCACCCCGCTCGAGACACGCGCCGCCCTCCTGGTCACCGACCGCACCCAGGCCCTGCGTGACCTGGCGACCCTCGCCGCCGGCACCCCGCCCGCCTCCCTCGTCGGCGACGCGGACACCGTCTCGCCCGGCGGCGCCACCGCCTTCCTGTTCTCCGGGCAGGGCGCGCAGCGTCTCGGCATGGGCGCACGACTGCACCGAGCCCACCCCGTGTTCGCGGACGCCTTCGACGAGGTGGTCGCCGCCCTCGACGCCCATCTCGACCGGCCGCTGGCAGCCGTGATCCGCGAGGATGAGGCCGCCCTGAACCGCACCGCGTACACGCAGGCCGCGCTGTTCGCCTTCGAGGTGGCGCTGTTCCGGCTGGTGGAGTCCTGGGGCGTGCGCCCCGACTTCCTCGCCGGTCACTCCATCGGGGAACTCGTCGCCGCCCACGTGTCCGGCGCCCTGTCCCTCCCCGACGCGGCCCGCCTGGTCGCCGCGCGCGGTCTGCTGATGCAGGCGCTGCCCGAAGGCGGGGCCATGACCGCACTGCGAGCGAGCGAGGAGGAGGTGGCGCCGCTGCTCACCGCCGAGGTCGCCATCGCCGCCGTCAACGGTCCGCGGTCCGTCGTCGTGTCGGGCGCCTCCGCAGCCGTGCGGGCCGTGACCGACCATTTCACCGCGCTGGGCCGCACGGCGAAGCCGCTGCGGGTGTCGCACGCCTTCCACTCACCGCTGATGGAACCGATGCTGGCCGACTTCGCGAAGGCCGCCGCCGGCATGACGGTCACCGAACCCTCCGTCCCCCTGGTCTCCACCCTGACCGGACACCCCGTGACGGCCGCCGACCTCGCCGACCCCGCCCACTGGGCGAGGCATGTACGCGAGGCCGTACGGTTCGCCGACGCGGTACGCACCCTGGACGCGGCCGGCGTCACCACGTACCTGGAGGTCGGGCCGGACGCGGCCCTGTCCGCCCTCGGGCCGGCCTGCCTGCCCGAGACGACGAGGGCCGCGTTCCTGCCGCTCTCGCGCCGCGACCGCGACGAGACGGAGGAACTGACCGGCGCCCTCGCGCACGCCCACGTGCGTCATGTGCCGGTCGCCTGGGCGGAGTTCTTCGCCGGGAGCGGAGCGCGCCGGATCGACCTGCCGACGTACGCCTTCCGCCGCGAGCCGTTCTGGGCGCTGCCCGAGCGGGCCGGGGCGGATCTCACCGCCGCCGGACTCGGCGCGACGGACCACCCCCTGCTCAGTGCGGTCGCGGCCCTCCCCGACGGCGGCGCCCTCCTCACCGGCCGGGTGAACCGTGCCGAGCGGCCCTGGCTCGACGACCACGACCTGCTGGGAACGGCCGTCCTGCCCACCGCCGCTTTCGTCGACCTCGCCCTGCGCGCCGGAGCCGAGACGGGGTGCCCCCGCCTGGACGAGCTGACCGTGACGGCGCAACTGCCGCTCCCGGCCGGTCCCGGCGTCGCGCTGCGGGTCACCGTCTCGGCGCCGGAGCACGACGGCCGCCGCACCGTCGCCATCCACTCCCGGGCCCACAGCCCCGGTCCCGACGACGAGGCGCCCTGGACCCGGCACGCGGAAGGCGTCCTCACCCCGGCCGTCACGACCCCGGCCGATGACGCGGCGGCCTGGCCACCGCCCGGCGCCACGCCCCTCGACCCCGAGGCCCTCTACGACCGGCTGTTCGCCCTCGGCCACGGACACGGCCCCGCCTTCCGCACCCTGAAGGCCGCCTGGCGCCGCGGGGACGAACTCCTCGCCGAGGCCGTCCTCGACGAGGACACCGTCCGCGACCAGTGCCCGCTGCACCCCGCCCTGCTCGACGCCGCCGTCCAACTGACCCGCTACGGCGCCCTGCCCGAGCACACCGAACCCGGCGACGCGCCCCTGAGCCCCACGACCTGGACCGGCGTCGAGATCCACCGCACCGCCCCCACCCGGGTGCGCATACGGGTCCGGCCGGCCGGACCGGACAGCGCGGCGTTCACGATCGCCGACGACCAGGGGGAGCCCGTGCTGAGCGCCCGGGACGTCACCTGGCGGACCGTCCCCCCGGCCGAGCTGACCACCGGCGCACCCGTGGGCGCGCTGTACCGCCTGGAGTGGACCCCGGCGCCCGTCGACGTCGCGGACCTCGGGACCAGGACCGCGGTGCTCGCCTCCGCCGGACCGCTCGACGACCCCCGTACCGGCCGCCCCTTCCCGGCCTACGACCCCGCCGACCCCGCCGAGGGGCCTGCCCCCGACTTCGTCCTCCTGCCCCTGCCCGACCCCGCCGGCGACCTGCCCGCGGCACCTGGCACCGCCGCCGCCCACACCCTGGCGCGGCTTCGGGAATTCCTCCGCCACGCACCGGAGGAGGGCGGCCCCCGCCTGGTCGTCGTCACCCGCGACGCCGTCGCGGCGGGTGACGCGGCGCCGAACCTCGGACACGCACCCGTGTGGGGCCTGGTCCGGGCGGCGCAGAGCGAACACCCCGGCCGGTTCGTCCTCGCCGACGTGGACGGCCTGGACGCCTCCGCGACCGCGCTGCCGGACGCCGTTGCCACCGGAGCCGACGAACTCGCCGTGCGCGGCGGCACCGTACTCCTGCCGAGGCTGGTACCGGTGGAGCCCGGCACCGAGCCGACGCCGCCCCCCGCCGGCGGCACCGTCCTGGTCGCCGGCGACCTGAGCGCGCGGGGCGCCGCACTGGTCCGTCACCTCGCCACCGCGCACGGCGCCGCCCGGATCGTGCTCACCGGCGAAGCCGCCGCACCAGGAGCCGTGGACGGCACCGCCGCGGAGGTGGTCGCGAGCGACTGCGACCCCGCCGACCGCGGCGCGCTCGCCGCCCTCCTGGCCGCCCTCCCCGCCGACCAGCCGCTCACCGCCGTCGTCCACACCACGGGCCCCGGCGAGAGCACCCCCCTCGGCGAGGACACCGCGCACCTCCTGGAGGCGGCACTGCGCCACCACGCCGGCGCCGCCTGGAACCTGCACGAACTCACCGCCGGTCACGACCTGTCGGCCTTCGTGCTGATCACCTCGACCCAGAGCCTCGTCCACGGAGCCGGAGCGGCCCACACCGCCCCCGCCCACACCTTCCTGGACGCCCTCGCTCGCCACCGGCACGCCCTCGGCCTCCCCGCGACCTCCCTCGCGCTCGCGCCGGGAGAGCCGGACGAACAGGCAGTGGCCGGACCCGGCCCCCTGCCCCTGACCGCCGAGCGGACGACCGCCCTCCTGGACGAAGCGCTGCGCGCCGAGGCCGCCTCCCTGCTCGCCCTCCACCTCGACCAGGGCGCCCTGCGCTCCCTGGCCGGCCACCTTCCCCCGGTACTCGAAAGCCTGGTCCGCGCCCCCGGCCGCCCCGGCCCGGCTCGCGGCGTCTCCGCAGCCGCCGACCTGCGCCGGCGCCTCGCCGGCCGGAGCGAGGAAGAACGGAGCCGGATCCTGCTCGACCTGGTCCGCTCGTACGTCGCCGTCCTGCTCGGCCACCCCACCCCCGATGCCGTCGGGGCCGACCGGGCCTTCCAGGACCTCGGCTTCGACTCGCTGGCCGCCGTCGAACTCCGCCGCCGCCTCGGCAACGCCACCGGGCTGAGCCTGCCCGCCAGCCTCGTCTTCGACCACCCGGACTCCCGCGCCGTCGCCGCCCACCTCACCGGCCTCCTCGGGGACGGAACCGGCGAACAGGACGACGCCACCGGCCTGCTGAGCCTGCTCGACCAGCTCGACGCGACCCTCACCACCGCGCTGCCCGATGCCGGGGACCTGCCGCGCATCACCTCCCGCCTCCAGGCGCTGATGCGCCGCTGGCAGGACACCCACGACGACACCACCCGCACCGGGCCGGAGGACGACGACCTCGGCACGGTCACCGACGACGAGCTGTTCGACGTCCTGGACAAGGAGATCGGACTCCTCTAGCGCCCCCGCGGCACGCACCACCCCCTCGCACACGGCCGGCCACGGCACCGGCTCCCACCCGGCACCGCTGACGCACGCTCCGAGATTGGTAGAGGTACAGATGGCAACCGAGGACAAGCTTCGCGACTACCTCCAGCGGGCCACTGCCGACCTGCGGCACGTGAAGCGACGCCTGCGGGACGCCGAGGCCCGGGAGCGCGAGCCCATCGCGATCACCGGCATGAGCTGCCGCTACCCCGGCGGCGTGACCACCCCCGACCAACTATGGGAACTCGTGGCCGAGGGCCGGGACGGCATCTCGGCCTTCCCGCTCAACCGAGGCTGGGACGTCGAGGGGCTGTACGACCCCGAGCCCGCCACCCCCGGACACACCTACGCCCGCGAGGGCGGCTTCCTCCACGAGGCCGACCGGTTCGACGCCGACTTCTTCAAGATGAGCCCCAAGGAGGCCCGCGAGACCGACCCCCAGCAGCGCCTGCTGCTGGAGACGTCCTGGGAGGCGCTGGAGCACGCCGGTGTGGACCCGCTCTCCCTCAAGGGCAGCCTCACCGGTGTGTTCGCCGGCGTCGTCTACCACGACTACGCCACCGACGGCGGCACCGGCGGCCTCGCCAGCGTCGCCTCCGGACGCGTCTCCTACACGCTCGGCCTCCAGGGCCCGGCGGTCACCGTCGACACCGCCTGCTCCTCCTCGCTCGTCGCCCTCCACTTCGCCGTCAAGTCGCTGCGCGCCGGCGAGTGCGACCTCGCGCTGGTCGGCGGCGTCACCGTCATGGCCACCCCCACCTCCTTCGTCGGCTTCAGCCAGGAACGCGGCCTCGCCCCCGACGGTCGCTGCAAGTCCTTCGCGGCCGCCGCCGACGGCACCGGATGGGGCGAAGGCGTCGGCATGCTCGTCGTCGAACGGCTCAGCGACGCCCGCCGCAACGGCCACCCCGTCCTCGCCGTGGTCCGGGGGAGCGCCGTCAACTCCGACGGTGCCTCCAACGGCCTCACCGCGCCCAACGGTCCCGCCCAGCAACGGCTCATCCACCAGGCCCTTGCCGCCGCCCAGCTCACCGCCGACCAGGTCGACGCGGTCGAGGCGCACGGCACCGGCACCACCCTCGGCGACCCCATCGAGGCGCAGGCCCTGCTCGCCACGTACGGCCAGGGGCGCCCCGCCGGGCAGCCGCTGCACCTGGGCTCGGTGAAGTCGAACATCGGGCACGCGCAGGCGGCAGCAGGCGTCGGCGGCGTCATCAAGATGGTGCAGGCCATGCGTCACGGCATCCTGCCCCGCACCCTCCACGTGGACGAGCCGACGCCCGCCGTCGACTGGTCCACGGGCAACATCTCCCTGCTCACCGAGGCCGTCGCCTGGCCCGCTCTCGGACGCCCCCGCCGTGCCGCCGTCTCCGCGTTCGGCCTCAGCGGCACCAACGCCCACGTCATCATCGAAGAGGCACCGGCACCCGAGGAGAGCGAACCGGCCACCCCGCCCGCCGTCACCTCCTCACTGACCCCGCTGCCGCTCTCCGCGAAGACCCCGGACGCCCTGCGCGACCAGGCGTCCCGGCTGCTCGCCCACCTGACGACGGGCCCCGGCACCGGCACCTCCGTAGGCGACCTCGGCTTCTCGCTCGGGACGACGCGTGCCGCGCTGGACCACCGCGCGGTGCTGCTGGCCGGAGACCGCGAAGCCGCCGTACGCGCCCTGAGCGACCTGGCCGAAGGCCGGGAGAGCGCCGACGTGCTCACCGGGTCGGGCGCCGCTGTGGAGGGTCTGACGGGGTTTCTGTTCACGGGGCAGGGTGCGCAGCGGTTGGGGATGGGGCGGGAGTTGTATGGGGTGTTCCCGGTGTTCGCGGGGGCGTTGGATGCGGTGGTGGGGGAGTTGGACCGGTGGTTGGACCGGTCGTTGTTCGAGGTGATGTGGGGTGAGGACGAGGGGTTGTTGGGCCGGACGGTGTATGCGCAGGCGGCGTTGTTCGCTGTCGAGGTGGCGTTGTTCCGGTTGGTGGAGTCGTGGGGTGTGCGGGCCGATGTGGTGGCCGGGCATTCGATCGGTGAGGTGAGTGCGGCGCATGTGGCGGGGGTGTTGTCGTTGGGGGACGCGGCCGAGTTGGTGGCGGCGCGTGGGCGGTTGATGCAGGGGTTGCCGGCGGGTGGGGTGATGGTGGCGGTGTCGGCGTCGGAGGACGAGGTGGTGCCGTTGCTGGGTGCGGGTGTGGGGTTGGCGGCGGTGAACGGTCCGTCGTCGGTGGTGGTGTCGGGTGTGGCGGACGGGGTGCTGGCCGTCGCGGAGCACTTCGCCGGGCTGGGGCGTCGTACGAAGCGGCTGAACGTGTCGCACGCCTTCCACTCGCCCCTCATGGAACCCATGCTCGACGCCTTCGCCGAGACGGCCGCCCGGATGACATACCACGCGCCCCGGCTGCCCATCGTCTCCAACGTGACGGGCCGGCTCGCCGGGCCCGGCGAACTCACCACCCCCGACTACTGGGTCCGCCACGTCCGCGGAACGGTCCGCTTCCACGACGCCGTCCGCACCCTGCACACCGAAGGCGCCCGCGTCCTCATCGAGATCGGCCCCGACGCGGCGCTCACCCCCCTGACCGCCGACTGCCTGCCGGACACCGGCGACACCCTGTGCATCCCCGTCCTGCGCCGCGCCCGCGACGAGGAACGCTCCCTGCTCACCGCCCTGGCCCACGCCCACGCGCACGGCACGGCCGTCGACTGGCACGCCTTCCACGCGGACCGGGGCGCCGGCCGCGTCCCCCTCCCCACCTACCCCTTCCAGCGCCGCGCCTACTGGGCGGAGCGCCCCGACGCACACAGCGCTCCCCGGCCCACCGACCCGGCCGGAGCCGCGTTCTGGGAAGCCGTCGCCCACCAGGACATCCCCGCCCTCGCTGACCGCCTCGACGTCACCGAGACCGCCCTCGGCGAGGTCCTGCCCGCGATGTCCCGTTGGCACCGTCTCCACCAGGAACGCGCCGCACTCGACGACCTCCGCTACCGTGTCGTCTGGCAACCGGCCACCCTCCCCTCCGCCGCCGCGTTGGACGCCCCCTGGATCGTCGCCGTCCCCGAAGGCTCGACCGACACCCCCACCGTCGGCGCGCTCCTGGCCGCACTCGGCGAACGCGGCGCCTCGCCCCGCGTCATCGAAGCCGTGTCCGGCCAGAGCCGCGCGGACCTCGCCGCCCGGATCGCCGCGCGGCCCGCCGCCGGCCTCCTGTCCCTGCTCGCCCTCGACGAGCGCCCCGAACCCGCAAACCCCCACCTCACCCGGGGACTGACGGCCACCGTCACCCTCGTCCAGGCCCTCGCCGACACCCCGGACGCCCCCACGCTCTGGTGCGCCACGCAGGGAGCCGTCGCCACCTCCCGCTCCGCCGAACTCACCTCCCCGGCGCAGAGCCAGCTCTGGGGCCTCGGATGCGGCCTCGCCCTCGACCACCCCGACACGTGGGGCGGCATCGTCGACCTCCCCGCCGAGCCCGGCCCCGCCGACCTGCACCGCCTCTGCGACATCCTCTCCGCCACCCTGGGCGAGGACGCGGTGGCCCTGCGCGGCGACGGCGCCCTCGCCCGCCGCCTGGTCCGCGCACCCCTGGGCGACCGCGCCCCCGGGCGCTCCCGGGCGACGCACGGCACCGCGCTGATCACCGGCGGCACCGGCGGCCTCGGCGCGCACGTGGCCCGCATGCTCGCCGCCGACGGCGCCGAACACCTGATCCTCCTCAGCCGGAACGGCGACGCGGCCGCGGGCGCCCGCGAACTCGCGGCGGAGCTGGAAGCCACCGGGACCCGTGTCACCCTCGCGGCCTGCGACGTCACCGACCGCGCCGCGCTCGCGGCGGTCCTCGACGCCGTACCCGGGGAGCTGCCCCTGACCACCGTCGTCCACGCGGCGGGTGCCGCGCAGCGCATGGCCCCGCTCACCGACCTCACCCACGAGGAGTTCGCCGCCGTCGGCCACGCGAAGGTCACCGGCGCCCAGCACCTCGACGACCTCCTCGGTGACCGCCCGCTCGACGCGTTCGTCCTCTTCTCCTCCGGCGCCGCCGTCTGGGGCAGCGCCGGACAGGCCGCCTACGCCGCCGCCAACGCCCACCTCGACGCCCTTGCCCACCGCCGCCGCGCCCGCGGACTCACCGCCACCTCCGTGGCCTGGAGCTCCTGGCAGGGCGGCATGGTCGACGCCGAACTCGGCGCCGTGATGGAACGCATCGGCGCACCCGCCATGGACCCCGGCCTCGCCATCGGCGCCCTGAAGCAGGCCCTCGACCACGACGAAAGCCACCTGGTCGTCGCCGAGTTCGACTGGTCCCGCTTCGCACCCACCTACACGCTCGCCCGCCCCCGCCCGCTCCTCGACGCCCTCGACGACGTGACCCGGGTCCTCACCGCCGAGCCCGACTCCACCGGCTCCGACGCGGACACCCTGATGGCACGCCTCGCCGCCCTCTCCACCGCCGAGCGCGGCCGCGCCCTCCTCGACCTCGTACGCACCCGCGTCGCGACCCTCCTCGGATACGACGCGCCCTCCCAGCTCGACCCCCAACGCGCCTTCGAAGACCTCGGCTTCGACTCCGTCGCGGCCGTGGAACTGCGTCAGGCACTGACCGCCGCCACCGGCGCCCCACTGCCCGCCACGCTGGTCTTCGACTACGCCACCCCCACCGCACTCGCGGACCATCTGCACACCCGGCTCTTCCCCGACGGCGACGACGACGCGACCCCGCTCCTCACGGAGGTCGAGCGGTTCGAGGAACTGGTCGGCAGGCTCGGCCCCGAGGAGATCCGCAGCAGCCGCATCACCTCACGGCTGCAAACCCTCCTCGACACCCTGACCACCCTCCAGAGCGGCGCAACGGGAGCGGCGGTGCGCGACACGCTCGACGACGCCTCCGCCGACGACGTCCTCGCCTTCATCGACCAGGAACTCGGCCTCGCCTGACACGGGCACGCTGCCGGCATCTGACCCTAAGGACTCGGTGAGACCGATATGGCCAACGACGACAAGATCCTCGACTACCTCAAAAAGGTGACCGCCGACCTGCACCGCACCCGGCGCCGCCTCCAGGACGCCGAGGCCGCCGCGCGGGAACCCATCGCCATCGTGGCCATGGGCTGCCGCTTCCCCGGCGGAGTGACCACCCCCGAGGAACTGTGGCAGCTGGTCGCCGAGGGCCGCGACGCCGTCACCGGCATGCCGGACGACCGGGGCTGGAACCTCGACGAGATCCTGGGCCAGGACGCCTCGCGGCCGGGCACCAGCTACGTCCACCAGGGCGGATTCCTCCAGGGCGCCGCCGACTTCGACGCCGGCTTCTTCGGCCTCAGCCCCATGGAGGCGGAGGCCACCGACCCGCAGCAGCGTCTCACCCTCGAAGTCGCCTGGGAGACGTTCGAACGGGCCGGAATCGACCCGGAGACCCTGCGCGGTGGCCGCGTCGGCGTCTACATGGGATCCGGCATCCAGGACTACGGCGACTTTCCCGAGGGCGTTCCCGAGGCCGTCGAGGCGTACATGGCCACCGCCCGCGCCGCCTCCGTCATCTCCGGACGCATCTCCTACACCCTCGGACTCGAAGGCCCCTCCTTCACCGTGGACACGGCCTGCTCGTCCTCCCTGGTCGCCCTCCACCTCGCCGCCCAGTCCCTGCGCCAGGACGAATGCGCCCTCGCGCTGGCCGGCGGCGTCATGGTCATGTCGACGCCCGCGCCGTTCGTCGCCTTCAGCAGGCAGCGTGGCCTCGCACCCGACGGACGCTGCAAGGCGTTCTCGGACACCGCCGACGGAACCGGCTGGTCCGAAGGGGCCGGCATCGTCCTGCTGGAACGCCTCTCCGACGCCCGTCGCAACGGGCACCCCGTACTCGCCGTCATCCGCGGATCCGCCATCAACTCCGACGGCGCCTCCAACGGCCTCACCGCACCCAGCGGCCCGTCCCAGCAACGCGTCATCCGCCAGGCCCTCGCCAACGCCCGCGTCCCCGGCGCCCACGTCGACGTGGTCGAGGCCCACGGCACCGGCACCACCCTCGGCGACCCCATCGAGGCACAGGCCCTGCTCGCCACGTACGGCCAGGACCGCACCGCCGAGGACCCCCTGCGGCTCGGCTCGCTCAAGGCGAACATCGGCCACGCCCAGGCCGCGGCCGGCGTCGGCGGCGTCATCAAGATGGTCATGGCCCTGCGCCACGCGACGCTGCCCAGGACCCTCCACGTCGAGCGGCCCTCCCGCCACGTCGACTGGACCTCGGGCCACGTCAGTCTCCTCACCGAGGCCGAACCCTGGACCCTCCGCGACCACCCCCGCACCGCGGGCGTCTCGGCGTTCGGGCTCAGCGGCACCAACGTCCACGTGATCCTCCAGGAGGCGCCCGCACCGGAACCCGCCCCGGACACGGGAACGGCCGAACCGGCCACCGACCGCCGACCCGCCCCCTTCACCTCCCCCCTCACCCCCTTCCTCGTCTCCGGACGCAGCGCCGCCGGCCTGCGCGCCCAGGCGGAGCGCCTGGCTTCCTTCGTACGCGCCGGAGCGGGCGCGACCGCACGGCCCCGGGACATCGGCCGCGCCTTGCTCGCCACCCGCACCGCGTTCGAGCACCGCGCCGTGGTCCTGGACACCGCCCCGGACGGCGACAGCGGCGAGCCCGACACCCTCCTCGCCGGCCTGGACGCGGTCGCGGACGGCACCAAGGCACCCCAGGTGATCCGCGGCACCGCCACCGGCCCCGCCCAGGTCGCCTTCGTCTTCCCCGGGCAGGGCTCCCAGTGGGCCGGCATGGCCGTCGAACTCCTGGCCTCCTCACCGGTGTTCGCCGACCGGATGCGCGAGTGCGCCGAGGCGCTGGCCCCCTTCACCGACTGGGACCTCCTCGACGTCGTCCACCAGCGCCCCGGCACCCCCACCTTCGAGGAGGTCGACGTCG
This sequence comes from Streptomyces sp. SCSIO 75703, assembly GCF_036607905.1. Taxonomy (NCBI): domain Bacteria; kingdom Bacillati; phylum Actinomycetota; class Actinomycetes; order Kitasatosporales; family Streptomycetaceae; genus Streptomyces; species Streptomyces sediminicola. The sequence goes on along the minus strand of NZ_CP144555.1, from coordinate 943,144 downwards.
TCCAGCCGGTCCTGTGGGCCGTCATGGTGTCCCTCGCCGGCCTCTGGCGCGCCTGCGGTGTGGAGCCCGCCGCCGTCGTCGGACACTCCCAGGGGGAGGTCGCGGCGGCCTGCGTCGCCGGAGCCCTCTCGCTGGAGGACGGCGCCCGCGTCGTCGCGCTCCGCAGCAAGATCATCCGCCAGGACCTGGCCGGACGCGGCGGCATGATGTCGGTCGGACTCCCCGCCGCGCAGGCCGAGACGGTGATGAGCGCCTGGGGCGAACGCCTTCAGATCGCCGTGGTCAACAGCCCCTCCTCCACGGTCGTGTGCGGAGAGGCCGAAGCCCTCGACGAGCTCTACGCCCACCTGGAGACCCAGGGCGTGCAGGCCCGCCGGATACCGGTGGACTACGCCTCCCACTCCGTGTTCGTCGAGGAGATCCGCGACCGCCTGCTGGCCGAGATCGCCGATGTCACGCCCCGCCCGTCGACCACGACGTTCTACTCGACCGTCACCGGCGGCCCCTTCGACACCACCGGACTCGACGCCGGCTACTGGTACGAGAACCTGCGCCGCACGGTGCGCTTCGAGGACACCACCCGGGCCATGCTCGACGACGGGTTCACCCTCTTCGTCGAGGCCAGCCCCCACCCGGGCCTCTTCATCGCCCTCGGCGAGACGGTCGCCGCCACCTCGGCGTCCGCCACCGCCGTCGGCTCGCTGCGCCGCCACAAGGGCGGCACGGACCGGTTCGCCACGTCGCTGGCCGAGGCGTACGTGCACGGGGCCCCGGTCGACTGGAGCCTCTTCCTCGACCCCACCGCCTCCGAGGGACGCGTCGAACTGCCCACGTACGCCTTCCAGCGCGAGCGCTACTGGGCCACCGCACCCACCGGCGCCGGGGACGTGCTCACCGCCGGCCTGGAACCGGCCGGCCACCCCCTGCTCGGCGCCCGCGTCCCGGCCCCGGACACGGACGCGCTCAGCCTGACCGGCCGCCTCGCCCTCGGCACGCACCCCTGGCTCGATGACCACCGGGTGGGCGATGCCGCCTTCTTCCCCGGCACCGGACACGTGGAACTCGCCGTCTACGCCGGCGACCAGGTCGGCTGCCCGGTCCTCGACGAACTGACGCTGGAGACACCGCTGATCGTCCCCGAGCGGGGCGGCGTCGCGGTCCGCGTCACGGTCGGCACGGCAGGCACCGACGGCCGCCGCCCGGTGACCGTGCACGCCCGCGCGGAGGACGGCGACGAGCCGTGGACGCGCCACGCGACGGGCGTCCTGGCGCCGGACACCGCGACACCGACCGCGGCCGGCACCGAAGACGCGGCCTGGGCATCCGGGCAGTGGCCTCCGGCGGGTGCGGAGCCGGTGGACCTGGACGGGTTCTACGACGGCATGGCGGAGGCGGGCCTGCGCTACGGACCGGCCTTCCGCGGACTGGACGCGGCCTGGCGCGCGGACGGCGACGTCTACGCGGAGGTCACCCTCCCCACGGGAACACCCGCCACCGACTTCCAGCTTCATCCGGCGTTGTTCGATGCGGCGTTGCATGGGGTGGCGTTGTCGGGTGCGGTGGGTGAGGGGGCGGCGTTGCCGTTCGCTTGGTCGGGTGTGTCGTTGGGTGTGGTGGGTGCGTCGGTGGTGCGGGTCCGGGTCTCGGTGGTGGGTGAGGGCCGGGTTTCGGTGGTGCTGGCGGATGCGGGTGGTGGTGTGGTCGCGTCGGTGGGTTCGCTGGCTTTGCGGTCGGTGGGCGGGGAGCGGCGTGCGGTGGCGGAGTCGGGTGTGTGGGGGTCGTTGTTCGGGGTGGAGTGGCCTGAGGTGGGGCTGCCGGAGGCTGGTGGCTTCGGGGGTCTTTCGGTGGGTTTGTGGGGTGAGGTGGCGGGTTCGGCCGGTGGTGTGGTGCCGGATGTGGTGGTGTTCGATGCGGTGCGTGCCGTCGGTGGGGTGGGCACGGCTGGTGGGGTGCGGGATGCGGTGTGTGAGGTGTTGGGGGTGGTGCGGGAGTGGCTGGGTGAGGAGCGGTTCGGTGGGTCGCGGTTGGTGGTGCGGACGGTGGGTGCTGTCGCGTTGCCGGGTGAGGTTCTGACGGATGTGGCCGGGGCCGCGGTGTGGGGGTTGGTGCGGTCGGCGCAGTCGGAGAATCCTGGGCGGATCGTGCTGCTGGACGGGGACGTGGACGGGGTGTCCGATGCGGTGGTGCGGGTGGCTGGGTTGGGTGAGTCGCAGGTCGTGTTGCGTGGGGGCCGTGCGTTCGTGGGCCGGTTGGTGCGGGTGGTGCGGCCGGCTGGGGAGAGTGGCGGGGTCGTGTTCGGTTCCGCGGGGACGGTGTTGTTGACGGGTGGTACGGGGACGCTGGGCCGGGTGTTCGCGCGTCATCTGGTGGTGGAGCGTGGTGTGCGTCGGCTGGTGTTGACGAGTCGTCGTGGTGGTGAGGCCGAGGGGGTCTCGGAGCTGGTCGGGGAGTTGGAGGGTTATGGGGCGGAGGTGGTGGTCGAGGCGTGTGACGCGGCTGACTGGGTGGCGTTGGAGCGGGTGCTGGGGGCGATTCCGGTGGATCGTCCGCTGGTGGGGGTGGTGCACCTGGCGGGTGTCCTGGATGACGGGGTGGTCGGGTCGTTGACGCCGGAGCGGGTGGCGTCGGTGCTGCGTCCGAAGGTGGACGCGGCGCTGAACCTCCACGAGCTGACCCGTGACATGGACCTCACCGCCTTCGTCCTCTTCTCCTCGGTGGCAGGCACCTTCGGCAACGCGGGCCAGGGCAACTACGCCGCCGCGAACGCGTTCCTGGACGCGCTGGCCACGTACCGCGGAGCCGAAGGACTCCCCGCGCACTCCCTGGCCTGGGGCTTCTGGGACGAGGCCAGCGGGATGACCGGCAAGCTGTCCGACGCGGAGCGCACCCGGATCTCGTCCGTCGGCGGTGTCTTCCCGATCTCCTCGGAGCACGGCGTCGCCCTGTTCGACGCCGCGCTGCGGACGACGGAACCGGTGGTCGTGCCCGTGCGGCTCGACCTCTCCGCCATACGGGCGCAGGGCGACAGCAGCCGCGAACTCTTCCGCACCCTGGTCCCGGTCGTCACCCGCCGCAAGGCCACGGGCAACACCGAGACGAACAGCCTCCAGCGGCGCCTGGCCGGCCTGGCCGAGCCCGAGCGCGAGACGGCCATGCTGGAGGTGGTCCTCGAACAGGTCGGCTCGGTCCTCGGATACAGCTCGATCCAGGCCATCGAGCCGGAGAAGGCGTTCAAGGACCTGGGCTTCGATTCCCTGCGAGCCGTCGAGTTCCGCAACGGGCTCGCCGAGGCGACCGCGCTGCGTCTGCCCGCGACCGTCGTCTTCGACTACCCCACCCCCGTGGCCCTGGCCCGCCACCTGCTCGGCGAAGTATCCGGAGCCGAACCCGCCGTGACGGCGACTCACCACCCGGCGACGCCGTCCGGCGCCCACGACGACCCGATCGCGATCGTCGGCATGGCCTGCCGCTACCCGGGGAATATCGGCTCGCCCGAAGACCTCTGGCAGGCCGTGAGCGACGGAGCCGACCTCATCACCGACTTCCCGTCCGACCGGGGCTGGGACCTGCGCAAGATCTACGACCCCGCGGGCCTGCGACCGGACACCAGCTACGTGGCCCGTGGCGGGTTCCTCGACGAGGCCGCCGGATTCGACCCGGCCTTCTTCGGGATCAGCCCGAACGAGGCTCTGATCATGGATCCGCAGCAGCGGCTCCTGCTGGAGACGTCGTGGGAGGCGTTCGAGCGGGCCGGCATCGACCCGCTGTCCCTCAAGGAGAGCCGCACCGGTGTGTTCGCCGGGATGATGTACCACGACTACGCGCACAACGCGAGCACGGGCGGCATCGCCTCCGGCCGGATCTCCTACGTCCTCGGTCTGGAAGGACCGTCGATGACCGTGGACACGGCCTGTTCGTCGTCGCTGGTGGCCCTGCACCTCGCGATCCAGGCGCTGCGTTCCGGCGAGTGCTCCCTCGCCCTGGCGGGCGGCGTGGCCGTCATGTCGGAGCCCGAGGTCTTCGTGGAGTTCAGTCGGCAGCGGGGGCTGGCGAAGGACGGCCGGTGCAAGTCGTTCGCGGGTGCCGCGGACGGTGCCGCCTGGTCGGAGGGTGTCGGTGTTCTGCTGGTCGAGCGGTTGTCGGACGCGCGGAGGCTCGGACACGAGGTGCTGGCCGTGGTCCGGGGCAGTGCGGTGAACCAGGACGGTGCGAGCAACGGGCTGACGGCTCCGAATGGTCCGTCGCAGCAGCGGGTGATCCGCGCGGCGTTGGCGGATGCGCAGGTTTCGTCGGATCAGGTGGATCTGGTGGAGGCGCATGGTACGGGGACGCGGTTGGGGGATCCGATCGAGGCGCAGGCGTTGCTTGCGACGTATGGGCAGGGTCGGGTGGGTGATCCGTTGTGGCTGGGGTCGTTGAAGTCGAATCTGGGGCATGCGCAGGCGGCTGCGGGTGTGGGTGGTGTGATCAAGGCGGTGCAGGCGATCCGTCATGGGGTGCTGCCGAAGACGTTGCATGTGGATGTGCCGACGCCGGAGGTGGACTGGGCGTCGGGGTCGGTGGAGTTGTTGACGGAGTCGCGGGTGTGGCCGGACCGGGGTCGTCCGCGGCGTGCGGGGGTGTCGTCGTTCGGTCTGAGCGGGACGAACGCGCACGTGATCGTGGAACAGGCCCCCGTGGTGGAAGAGCCGGTGGAGGAGCAGGCCCCGGTGGGGGATGAGGGACCGGGTTTGCCGGTGGTGCCGGTGGTGTTGTCGGCGCGGTGTGGGGCTGGTGTGTCGGGTCAGGCGGCGCGGTTGCTGGACCGGCTGGAGGGGCTGGAAGAGCCGGTTCCTGGTGCTGGTGCTGGTGCTGGTGTTGGTTTGGTGGATGTGGGGTTTTCGTCGGTGGTGTCGCGTGCGGTGTTGGAGCATCGTGCGGTGGTGGTGGCGGCGGACCGTGGGGAGTTGGTGCGGGGGCTGGGGGCGTTGTCGGGGGGTGTGCGGGATGTGTCGGTGGTGCGTGGGGTGGTGCGGCCGGCGGGGGCGACGGCGTTTCTGTTCACGGGGCAGGGTGCGCAGCGGTTGGGGATGGGCCGGGAGTTGTATGGGGCGTTTCCGGTGTTCGCGGCGGCGTTTGATGGTGTGGTCGCGGAGCTGGATGCGTTGTTGGGGTGTGGTGTGCGGGAGGTGGTGTGGGGTGCGGACGCGGGTTTGTTGAGTGGGACGTTGTTCGCGCAGGCGGGGTTGTTCGCGGTGGAGACGGCTTTGTTCCGGTTGGTGGAGTCGTGGGGGGTGCGTGCGGACTTCCTGGTGGGTCATTCGGTGGGTGAGGTTGTGGCGGCGCATGTGTCGGGTGCGTTGTCGTTGCGGGATGCGGCTGTGTTGGTGGTGGCTCGTGGGCGGTTGATGCAGGGGTTGCCTGCGGGTGGGGTGATGGTGGCGGTGGAGGCGTCGGAGGCTGAGGTGCTTCCGTTGCTGGGTGCGGGGGTGGGGATCGCGGCGGTCAATGGTCCGCGTTCGGTGGTGGTGTCGGGTGCGGAGGCCGCGGTTTCTGGTGTGGTGGCGGTGTTCGAGGGGCGGGGTCGGCGGACGAGTGTGTTGCGGGTGTCGCATGCGTTTCATTCGCCGTTGATGGAGCCGATGCTGGCGGAGTTCGGTGAGGTGGTGGCCGGGTTGTCGTTCGGTGCTGCTTCGGTTCCGGTGGTGTCGGGGGTGTCGGGTGAGGTGTCCGAGGGGTGGGGTTCGGCGGAGTACTGGGTGCGGCATGTGCGGGAGGCGGTGCGGTTCGCGGACGCGGTGGCGTTCGCGGAGTCGCGTGGTGTGACGACGTTCATCGAAATCGGCCCCGACGCCGTGCTCAGCGGCATGGGCCAGGACTGCGTCCAGGACGCGGACGCGGTGGCGTTCGTTCCGTTGATGCGCAAGGGCCGTTCCGAGGTGCCGACGGTGGTTTCCGCTCTCGGTGAGCTGCATGTGGCGGGGGTGGGGGTCGACTGGGCCCGGTACTTCGACGGCTCGGGTGCCAGGCGTGTCGATCTGCCCACCTACGCCTTCCAGCACCAGAACTACTGGCTCGTCGGCGAGCAGCGTGGCGCCGATCTCGAATCGATCGGGCAGGAGTCCGCCGATCACCCCCTTCTCGGCGCGGTCGTCGCCTCGCCCGACGGGGACAGCGTGATTCTGACCGGACGTCTGTCCACCGGAGCCCAGACCTGGCTGGCCGATCACGCGGTCGGCGATTCCACCCTCTTCCCCGGCACGGGCTTCGTGGAACTGGCACTGAGAGCGGCACATGAGGTCGGCTACACGGGGATCGAGGAGTTGACCCTGGAAGCGCCGCTGGTGCTCCCGGAGCACGGTGGCGTGGCCCTCCAGGTCGTCGTCGGCACCCCTGACGACTCCGGCCGCCGGCCGGTGACCGTGCACTCGCGAGGCGAGGCGACGGACCTGCCGTGGGTGCGCCACGCCACCGGCTCGCTCATCGCCGTCCCCGACGCGCCTGGTGCCCGGGAAGTGGCGTGGGCATCCGGGCAGTGGCCTCCGGCGGGTGCGGAGCCGGTGGACCTGGACGGGTTCTACGACGGCATGGCGGAGGCGGGCCTGCGCTACGGGCCGGCCTTCCGCGGCCTCAGCGGCGCCTGGCGGACCGACGATCACCTCTTCGCCGAGGTGGGACTCCCCGAAGGCACCGAGCCCGGGACCTACGCCCTTCATCCGGCGTTGTTCGATGCGGCGTTGCATGGGGTGGCGTTGTCGGGTGCGGTGGGTGAGGGGGCGGCGTTGCCGTTCGCTTGGTCGGGTGTGTCGTTGGGTGTGGTGGGTGCGTCGGTGGTGCGGGTCCGGGTCTCGGTGGTGGGTGAGGGTCGGGTTTCGGTGGTGCTGGCGGATGCGGGTGGTGGTGTGGTCGCGTCGGTGGGTTCGCTGGCTTTGCGGTCGGTGGGCGGGGAGCGGCGTGCGGTGGCGGAGTCGGGTGTGTGGGGGTCGTTGTTCGGGGTGGAGTGGCCTGAGGTGGGGCTGCCGGAGGCTGGTGGCTTCGGTGGTCTGTCGGTGGGTTTGTGGGGTGAGGTGGCGGGTTCGGCCGGTGGTGTGGTGCCGGATGTGGTGGTGTTCGATGCGGTGCGTGCCGTCGGTGGGGTGGGCACGGCTGGTGGGGTGCGGGATGCGGTGTGTGAGGTGTTGGGGGTGGTGCGGGAGTGGCTGGGTGAGGAGCGGTTCGGTGGGTCGCGGTTGGTGGTGCGGACGGTGGGTGCTGTCGCGTTGCCGGGTGAGGTTCTGACGGATGTGGCCGGGGCCGCGGTGTGGGGGTTGGTGCGGTCGGCGCAGTCGGAGAATCCTGGGCGGATCGTGCTGCTGGACGGGGACGTGGACGGGGTCTCCGATGCGGTGGTGCGGGTGGCGGGGTTGGGTGAGTCGCAGGTCGTGTTGCGTGAGGACCGTGCGTTCGTGGGCCGGTTGGTGCGGGCGGTGCGGCCGGCTGGGGAGAGTGGCGGGGTCGTGTTCGGTTCCGCGGGGACGGTGTTGTTGACGGGTGGTACGGGGACGCTGGGCCGGGTGTTCGCGCGTCATCTGGTGGTCGAGCGTGGTGTGCGTCGGCTGGTGTTGACGAGTCGTCGTGGTGGTGAGGCCGAGGGGGTCTCGGAGCTGGTCGGGGAGTTGGAGGGTTACGGGGCGGAGGTGGTGGTCGAGGCGTGTGACGCGGCTGACCGGGTGGCGTTGGAGCGGGTGCTGGGGGCGATTCCGGTGGATCGTCCGCTGGTGGGGGTGGTGCACCTGGCGGGTGTCCTGGATGACGGGGTGGTCGGGTCGTTGACGCCGGAGCGGGTGGCGTCGGTGCTGCGTCCGAAGGTGGACGCGGCGCTGAACCTCCACGAACTGACCCGTGACATGGACCTCACCGCCTTCGTCCTCTTCTCCTCGGCTGCCGGAGTGATCGGCAACCCGGGCCAGGGCAACTACGCCGCCGCGAACGCGTTCCTGGACGCGCTGGCCACGTACCGCAGAGCCGAAGGACTCCCCGCGCAGTCCCTCGCCTGGGGGCCCTGGACCGAAGGAGGCATGGCGGACGGCTTGCAGACGGCCGACGCCCAGCGGATGCGCCGCACCGGCATCGAACCGCTGTCGGACCAGGAGGGAACCGCCCTCTTCGACGCCGCCGAGACCTCCGGAGCCCCCGCCCTGGTCACCATGAGCCTCGACCTCACCGGACCGGGAGCACCAGGTCCCGACGACCTGCCCGACCTGTTCCGAGGACTGGTCAGGCCCAGCGCCCACCCCACTGTCGACTCCTCGTCGTCCGGCGCCGCCTTCCGGCAGCGGATGGCCGCGCTGCCCGACGACGAGCGCGAACAGCAGGTGCTCGACCTCGTACGTGCCCACGCGGCCGCCACCCTCGGATTCTCCGGACCCTCGGCCATCGAACCGGACCGGGCCTTCAAGGAGATCGGGTTCGACTCGCTGGCGGCGGTGGAGTTCCGCAACAGCCTCGCCCAGGCCACCGGAATGCGCCCGCCCGCCACGCTGGTCTTCGACTACCCGAACTCGCGCACGCTCGCGCAGTACCTCGCGGAGGAACTGCGTCCCGATTCCCCGGCGGGCGAAGAGGCGGCGAGGGAGGAGCGGATCCGGCGCATCCTGCAAGGGATACCGCTGAGTCGGCTCAGGGACGCCGGGCTGATGGAAGTGCTCTTCGAACTCGCCGGTGCTCACGAGGAGCCGGCGGACCCGACGGAGAGCGCGGAAGAGTCCGCGATCGACTCGATCGACGCGATGGACACCGAGAGCCTGATCAGCATGGCGTTCGACGGTTCTGGCCTTGACGACGCGACACAGGGAATGTGAGAGCCCCGATGAGTAATTCCGAGCAGAAGCTTGTCGCCGCGCTGCGGGCGTCGCTCAAGGAGAACGACCGTCTGCGCGCTCAGAACCGGAAGCTGTCTTCCGTGGCCCGCGAGCCCATCGCGATCGTGTCGATGAGCTGCCGCTTCCCGGGAGGCGTCGCGTCCCCTGAGGCCCTGTGGAAGCTGGTGGACGACGGCGTGGACGCCATCTCCGCATTCCCCGGGAACCGCGGCTGGAACGTCGAGGACCTCTACGATCCGGAGGGCGAACGACAGAACACCAGCTACGTCAACCAGGGCGGGTTCCTGCACGCCGCGGACATGTTCGACCCGGCCTTCTTCGGCATCAGCCCGAACGAGGCTCTGATCATGGACCCGCAGCAGCGGCTCCTGCTGGAATGCTCGTGGGAGGTGTTCGAGCGGGCGGGAATCGACCCGACCACCCTGAAGGGCAGTAAGACCGGTGTGTTCGCCGGGATGATGTACCACGACTACCAGCACAACAGCGCCACGGGCTCCATCGCCTCCGGCCGGGTCTCGTACGTCTTCGGCTTCGAGGGGCCCTCGATGACGCTGGACACCGCCTGTTCGTCGTCGCTGGTCGCCCTGCACCTGGCGGCGCAGGCGCTGCGTTCGGGCGAGTGCTCGATGGCGCTGGCGGGGGGTGTGGCCCTCATGTCGACGCCTGAGGTCTTCGTGGAGTTCAGCCGGCAGCGGGGGCTGGCGAAGGACGGCCGGTGCAAGTCGTTCGCGGGCTCCACCGATGGCACCAGCTGGTCGGAGGGGGCCGGCGTCCTGCTCCTGGAGAAGCTCTCCGACGCCCGCGCCAACGGGCACCCGGTGCTCGCGGTGATCCGGGGCAGTGCGGTGAACCAGGACGGTGCGAGCAACGGGCTGACAGCTCCGAATGGTCCGTCGCAGCAGCGGGTGATCCGCGCGGCGTTGGCGGATGCGCAGGTTTCGTCGGATCAGGTGGATCTGGTGGAGGCGCATGGTACGGGGACGCGGTTGGGGGATCCGATCGAGGCGCAGGCGTTGCTTGCGACGTATGGGCAGGGTCGGGTGGGTGATCCGTTGTGGCTGGGGTCGTTGAAGTCGAACCTGGGTCATGCGCAGGCGGCCGCGGGTGTGGGTGGTGTGATCAAGGCGGTGCAGGCGATCCGTCATGGTGTGCTGCCGAAGACGTTGCATGTGGATGTGCCGACGCCGGAGGTGGACTGGGCGTCGGGGTCGGTGGAGTTGTTGACGGAGTCGCGGGTGTGGCCGGACCGGGGTCGTCCGCGGCGTGCGGGGGTGTCGTCGTTCGGTCTGAGCGGGACGAACGCGCACGTGATCGTGGAGCAGGCCCCAACCGTGGAAGAGCCCCAGGCGGGGGATGAGGGCCCGGCGGGGGATGAGGGGTCTGGGCTGCCGGTGGTTCCGGTGGTGTTGTCGGCGCGGTGTGGGGCTGGTTTGTCGGGTCAGGCGGCACGGTTGCTCGACCGGCTGGAGGGGTCGGTCCCTGGTGCTGGTGTTGGTTTGGTGGATGTGGGGCTTTCGTCGGTGGTGTCGCGTGCGGTGTTGGAGCATCGTGCGGTGGTGGTGGCGGCGGACCGTGGGGAGTTGGTGCGGGGGCTGGGGGCGTTGTCGGGGGGTGAGCGGGATGCTTCGGTGGTGCGTGGGGTGGTGCGGCCGGCGGGGGCGACGGCGTTTCTGTTCACGGGGCAGGGTGCGCAGCGGTTGGGGATGGGCCGGGAGTTGTATGGGGCGTTTCCGGTGTTCGCGGCGGCGTTTGATGGTGTGGTCGCGGAGTTGGATGCGTTGTTGGGGTGTGGTGTGCGGGAGGTGGTGTGGGGTGCGGACGCGGACTTGTTGAGTGGGACGTTGTTCGCGCAGGCGGGGTTGTTCGCGGTGGAGACGGCTTTGTTCCGGTTGGTGGAGTCGTGGGGGGTGCGTGCGGACTTCCTGGTGGGTCATTCGGTGGGTGAGGTTGTGGCGGCGCATGTGTCGGGTGCGTTGTCGTTGCGGGATGCGGCTGTGTTGGTGGTGGCTCGTGGGCGGTTGATGCAGGGGTTGCCTGCGGGTGGGGTGATGGTGGCGGTGGAGGCGTCGGAGGCTGAGGTGCTTCCGTTGCTGGGTGCGGGGGTGGGGATTGCGGCGGTCAATGGTCCGCGTTCGGTGGTGGTGTCGGGTGCGGAGGCCGCGGTTTCTGGTGTGGTGGCGGTGTTCGAGGGGCGGGGTCGGCGGACGAGTGTGCTGCGGGTGTCGCATGCGTTTCATTCGCCGTTGATGGAGCCGATGCTGGCGGAGTTCGGTGAGGTGGTGGCCGGGTTGTCGTTCGGTGCTGCTTCGGTTCCGGTGGTGTCGGGGGTGTCGGGTGAGGTGTCCGAGGGGTGGGGTTCGGCGGAGTACTGGGTGCGGCATGTGCGGGAGGCGGTGCGGTTCGCGGACGCGGTGGCGTTCGCGGAGTCGCGTGGTGTGACGTCGTTCGTCGAGGTGGGTCCGGATGGTGTGCTGAGCGCGATGGCACGGCAGTCGACGGAGTCGGAGTCCGCGCTGTTCGTTCCGTTGATGCGTAAGGGCCGTGACGAGGTGCCGACGGTGGTTTCCGCTCTCGGTGAGCTGCATGTGGCGGGGGTGGGGGTCGACTGGGCCCGGTACTTCGACGGCTCCGGCGCCCGGCGTGTCGATCTGCCCACCTACGCGTTCCAGCGTGAGCGGTACTGGCTGGAAGCGGAAGCGGAAGCGGGCGGCGGCGACGCCGGCTCGTTCGGCCTGGAAACCACCGATCACCCCCTTCTCGGCGCGGCCGTCGCGCTGGCCGAGGCCGACGAGATGGTGCTGACCGGACGGCTCTCTCTGGCGAATCAGGCATGGCTCGCCGACCACGGGGTCCTGGGCAGCGTGCTGCTGCCCGGCACGGCCTTCGTCGAGCTGGCCATCAGAGCGGGCGACGAAGTCGGATGCGCTCTGCTGGAAGAACTCGCGTTGCAGGCACCGCTCGTGGTGCCCGAGCAAGGCGGCATCGCGATACAGGTGACCGTTGGCGCCGCCGACTCGGCTGGACGCCGCTCGGTCAGCGTCCACTCGCACAGTGAGGACGCCGGCCCCGGACAGTGGACACGTCACGCGGAAGGGATCCTGGCGCAAGGGGCGGGCACACCGGCCTCGGGTCTGACCGAGTGGCCCCCGGCCGGGGCCACGGCGGTGGACGTGACGGGCGCCTACGACCTGCTGTCGGAGCGTGGATACGGCTACGGCCCGGTCTTCCAGGGTCTCAAGGCCGCCTGGACCTCCGGGGAGGAGCTGTACGCGGAGGTCGCGCTGCCCGAATCCGTCCACCAGGATGCGGAGCACTTCGGCCTGCACCCCGCGTTGCTCGACGCGGCGATGCACGTGGCGCTCATCGACGACGGTTCACGGACCGACGAGTCGACCGTCCTGCCGTTCGCTTGGACCGACGTCGCCCTGCACGCGGCGGGGGCATCCGCACTCCGCGTCCGGATCGCACCGGCCGGGCCGGACAGCGTGTCGGTCCTGGTGGCGGACGGGGCAGGGCAGCCCGTGCTCAGCGTCGGGGCACTGGTGTCGCGTCCGGTGTCGGTGGGGCAGTTGGGTGGTTCGGCTGGGGTGGGTGGTCTGCATGAGGTGGTGTGGCGGCCTTTGGGGTCGTCTGCCTCTGCGTCTGTCTCTGCGTCTGCCTCGGTGTCTGAGGCTGTTGTGTCTGTGTCTGTGTCTGGGTCTGGGTTTGGGTCTGGGTCTGCTGTGGTGCCGGCGGTGTTCGAGGTGCCGTTGTTGTCGGTGGGTGTGGATCCGGTGCGGGGTGTGCGGTCGGTGTTGGGTGGGGTGTTGGAGGCGGTTCAGGGGTGGTTGCGGGCTGAGGGTGAGGGTCCGTTGGTGGTGGTGACGCGTGGTGGTGTGTCGGTGGGTGAGGGGGAGGGGGTGGATGTGTGCCAGGCTCCGGTGTGGGGTCTGGTGCGGGCGGCGCAGGCGGAGAATCCGGGTCGGTTTGTGCTGGTGGATGTGGATCCTGGGGGTGGGGTCTTCGGGGATGTGGCGGCGGCTGTGTTGGCGTCGGGTGAGCCTGAGGTCGCGGTGCGGGGTGGTGAGGTGCTGGTTCCGCGTCTGGTGGAGGTGGGGGCTTCGGCTGTCGCCGACGTGGTGCCGGATGGTGTGGTGTTGGTGACGGGTGGTACGGGTGGTCTGGGTGGTCTGGTGGCCCGGCATCTGGTGGAGGTGCGGGGGGTGCGGCGTCTGGTGTTGGCGGGGCGTCGTGGGCCGGATGCTCCCGGCGTGGATGTGCTGGTGGAGGGGCTGGAGGGGCTGGGTGCCGAGGTGTCGGTGGTGGCCTGTGATGTGTCGGATCGTGGTGCGGTCGCGGCGTTGGTGGAGGGTGTGGGTGCGGATCTGGTGGGTGTGGTTCATGCGGCGGGTGCGGGTGACAATGGTCTGATCGGGTCGATGGACGTGTCGCGTCTGGATGGGGTGTTGGGGCCGAAGGCTGATGCGGCGTGGTATTTGCATGAGGTGACGTGTGAGCGTGATCTGGCGTTCTTCGTGATGTTCTCGTCGGCGGGGGGTTCGGTTCTCGCGGCGGGGCAGGCCAACTATGCGGCGGCCAATGTGTTCCTGGACGCTCTTGCCGTGTATCGGCGTTCGCTGGGTCTGCCCGCCACCTCGCTCGCCTACGGACTGTGGGCGGGTGCGGGGATGGGGGAGTGGCTGGGTGAGGCGGATCTGGAGCGGATGAGGCGGCAGGGGCTGCCGGCGCTGGAGCCGGCCCAGGGCCTGGCGCTGTTCGACGCGGGCCTCGCCTCCGGCCGGCCGGCGCTGGTGCCCCTCCCCGTCGACGTGAACGCCCTGCGAACCCGTACCGACACGATCCCCGCGCTCCTCCGCGACCTCGTCCCCACCACCAGGCGAGCCGCCGTGCGCGCGGCGGCCGGCCCGGCGGGCGGACAGGAACTGGTGCGCAGCCTGACCGGGCTGTCTGACGACGAGCGCGCCCGCAAGGTATTGGAGATGGTCCGAGGCCGGGTGGCCAAGGTGCTGGGACATGCGTCGGCCACGGCGATCGAGGCGGACCGGCCCTTCCAGGAACTCGGCTTCGACTCGCTCAGCGCCGTCGAACTCCGTAACGAACTGAACCTGACGACCGCACTCCGGCTCCCGGCGACCCTGGTCTTCGACTACCCGACGTCCCGGGCCGTGGCGGCGTACATCGACGACGCCCTCGACGGCAGCGGTACGCGAGACGCGGCGGAGCGGCAGAGCAGCCCCGCCGTGCGTGGCCTGGAGGACGACCCGATCGTCATCGTGGGCATGGCGTGCCGCTACCCGGGCGGAGTGACCTCGCCCGAGGAACTGTGGGACCTGGTGGCGGAGGGCCGCGACGCGGTCTCGGCGTTCCCCCGTGACCGGGGCTGGGACATCGAGGGGGTGTACGACCCCGAGCCCGGCGTGCCCGGCAAGACCTACGCGAACGAAGGCGGCTTCCTGTACGGGGCCGGCGATTTCGACCCGGCCTTCTTCGGGATCAGCCCGAACGAGGCTCTGATCATGGATCCGCAGCAGCGGCTCCTGCTGGAGGCGTCCTGGGAGGTCTTCGAACGTGCGGGGATCGACCCCCGTTCCCTGAAGGGGACGAAGACGGGTGTCTTCGCCGGTCTGATGTACCACGACTACGGTCAGGGAACGGAGGCCGCCGCGACCACGGGCGGCAGCCTGGTCTCGGGCAGGGTCTCCTACACGCTGGGACTCGAAGGCCCCTCCCTGACGGTCGACACCGCGTGTTCGTCCTCGCTGGTGTCCCTGCACCTCGCGATCCAGGCGCTGCGTTCCGGCGAGTGCTCCCTCGCCCTGGCGGGCGGTGTGGCCGTCATGGCGACCCCGGACATGTTCGTGGAGTTCAGTCGGCAGCGGGGGCTGGCGAAGGACGGCCGGTGCAAGTCGTTCGCGGGTGCCGCGGACGGTGCCGCCTGGTCGGAGGGTGTCGGTGTTCTGCTGGTCGAGCGGTTGTCGGACGCGCGGAGGCTGGGACACGAGGTGCTGGCCGTGGTCCGCGGCAGTGCGGTGAACCAGGACGGTGCGAGCAACGGGCTGACGGCTCCGAATGGTCCGTCGCAGCAGCGGGTGATCCGTGCCGCGTTGGAGGGCGCGGGGCTCACGGCTGCGGAGGTGGATCTGGTGGAGGCGCATGGTACGGGGACGCGGTTGGGGGATCCGATCGAGGCGCAGGCGTTGCTTGCGACGTATGGGCAGGGCCGGGTGGGCGATCCGTTGTGGCTGGGGTCGTTGAAGTCGAACCTGGGGCATACGCAGGCGGCTGCGGGTGTGGGTGGTGTGATCAAGGCGGTGCAAGCGATCCGTCATGGTGTGCTGCCGAAGACGTTGCATGTGGATGTGCCGACGCCGGAGGTGGACTGGGCGTCGGGGTCGGTGGAGTTGTTGACGGAGTCGCGGGTGTGGCCGGACCGGGGTCGTCCGCGGCGTGCGGGGGTGTCGTCGTTCGGTCTGAGCGGGACGAACGCGCACGTGATCGTGGAGCAGGCCCCGGTGGTGGAAGAGGACCTGGCAGGGGATGAGGGGCCGGGGGGTCAGGCTCCGGTGGGACTGTCGGTGGTGCCGGTGGTGTTGTCGGCGCGGTGTGGGGCTGGTTTGTCGGGTCAGGCGGCACGGTTGCTGGACCGGCTGGAAGAGTCGGTACCTGGTGCTGGTGCTGGTGCTGGTGCTGGTGTTGGTTTGGTGGATGTGGGGTTTTCGTCGGTGGTGTCGCGTGCGGTGTTGGAGCATCGTGCGGTGGTGGTGGCGGCGGACCGTGAGGGGTTGGTGCGGGGGCTGGGGGCGTTGTCGGGGGGTGTGCGGGATGTGTCGGTGGTGCGTGGGGTGGTGCGGCCGGCGGGGGCGACGGCGTTTCTGTTCACGGGGCAGGGTGCGCAGCGGTTGGGGATGGGCCGGGAGTTGTATGGGGCGTTTCCGGTGTTCGCGGCGGCGTTTGATGGTGTGGTCGCGGAGTTGGATGCGTTGTTGGGGTGTGGTGTGCGGGAGGTGGTGTGGGGTGCGGACGCGGGTTTGTTGAGTGGGACGTTGTTTGCGCAGGCGGGGTTGTTCGCGGTGGAGACGGCTTTGTTCCGGTTGGTGGAGTCGTGGGGGGTGCGTGCGGACTTCCTGGTGGGTCATTCGGTGGGTGAGGTTGTGGCGGCGCATGTGTCGGGTGCGTTGTCGTTGCGGGATGCGGCTGTGTTGGTGGTGGCTCGTGGGCGGTTGATGCAGGGGTTGCCTGCGGGTGGGGTGATGGTGGCGGTGGAGGCGTCGGAGGCTGAGGTGCTTCCGTTGCTGGGTGCGGGGGTGGGGATCGCGGCGGTCAATGGTCCGCGTTCGGTGGTGGTGTCGGGTGCGGAGGCCGCGGTTTCTGGTGTGGTGGCGGTGTTCGAGGGGCGGGGTCGGCGGACGAGTGTGCTGCGGGTGTCGCATGCGTTTCATTCGCCGTTGATGGAGCCGATGCTGGCGGAGTTCGGTGAGGTGGTGGCCGGGTTGTCGTTCGGTGCTGCTTCGGTTCCGGTGGTGTCGGGGGTGTCGGGTGAGGTGTCCGAGGGGTGGGGTTCGGCGGAGTACTGGGTGCGGCATGTGCGGGAGGCGGTGCGGTTCGCGGACGCGGTGGCGTTCGCGGAGTCGCGCGGTGTGACGACGTTCATCGAAATCGGCCCCGACGGCGTGCTCAGCGGCATGGGCCAGGACTGCGTCCAGGACGCGGACGCGGTGGCGTTCGTTCCGTTGATGCGCAAGGGCCGTTCCGAGGTGCCGACGGTGGTTTCCGCTCTCGGTGAGCTGCATGTCGCGGGGGTGGGGGTCGACTGGGCCCGGTACTTCGACGGCTCCGGCGCCCGGCGTGTCGATCTGCCCACCTACGCCTTCCAGCGTGAGCGGTACTGGCTGGAGTCGGTGGGTGCTGGGGATGCTGGTGGATTGGGTCAGGTGGGGGTGGATCATCCGGTTTTGGGTGCGGCGGTGGCGTTGCCTGATTCGGGTGGTGTGGTGTTGACGGGTCGGTTGTCGGTGGAGGGGATGTCGTGGTTGGCGGATCACGATGTGCTGGGTTCGGTGTTGTTGCCGGGTGCGGCGTTTGTGGAGTTGGTGGTGCGGGCTGCTGATGAGGTGGGTTGTGGGGTGGTGGAGGAGTTGACGTTGCAGGCTCCGTTGGTGCTTCCGGAGCGTGGTGGGGTGGCGTTGCAGGTGGTGGTCGGTGGTCGGGACGAGGTGGGGTCTCGTTCGGTGCGGGTGCATTCGCGGCCGGAGAGTGGTGGTGCGGGGGCCGAGTGGGTGCTCCACGCGGATGGTGTGCTGGGCGCTGGTTCGGCTCAGGCGGCGCCGGCCTTCGACCTCAGCGCATGGCCCCCACCGGGCGCGGCCCAGGTGGACGTCACCGACCTGTACGACCAGCTGTCCGAGCGTGGATACGGATACGGCCCGGTCTTCCAGGGGCTCAAGGCCGCCTGGACGGCAGGCACCGACATCTTCGCCGAGGTCGAACTGGACGACTCCGCGCACGCGGACGCCGCACGCTTCGGAATGCACCCCGCTCTCCTCGACTCCACCATGCACGCCCTCGGCGTCCGGGCCGCAGCCCCCGAATCCGATGCGGCGGGGGGAGACGGTCCCGCACTGCCCTTCTTCTGGAAGGACATTCGCCTCCACGCGTCAGGGGCGACCACGCTGCGCGTACGTCTCTCCGGATCGAGCGACGACACCGTGTCGCTGGCGATGGCGGATGCGACCGGATCACCGGTCCTGTCGGTCGATGGCCTGACCTTCCGTCCGGTGTCGGTGGGGCAGTTGGGTGGTTCGGCTGGGGTGGGTGGTCTGCATGAGGTGGTGTGGCGGCCTTTGGGGTCGTCTGCCTCTGCGTCTGTGTCCGCCTCGGTGTCTGAGGCTGTTGTGTCTGTGTCTGGGTCTGTGTCTGGGTTTGGGTCTGGGTCTGCTGTGGTGCCGGCGGTGTTCGAGGTGCCGTTGTTGTCGGTGGGTGTGGATCCGGTGCGGGGTGTGCGGTCGGTGTTGGGTGGGGTGTTGGAGGCGGTTCAGGGGTGGTTGCGGGCTGAGGGTGAGGGTCCGTTGGTGGTGGTGACGCGTGGTGGTGTGTCGGTGGGTGAGGGGGAGGGGGTGGATGTGTGCCAGGCTCCGGTGTGGGGTCTGGTGCGGGCGGCGCAGGCGGAGAATCCGGGTCGGTTTGTGCTGGTGGATGTGGATCCTGGGGGTGGGGTCTTCGGGGATGTGGCGGCGGCTGTGTTGGCGTCGGGTGAGCCTGAGGTCGCGGTGCGGGGTGGTGAGGTGCTGGTTCCGCGTCTGGTGGAGGTGGGGGCTTCGGCTGTCGCCGACGTGGTGCCGGATGGTGTGGTGCTGGTGACGGGTGGTACGGGTGGTCTGGGTGGTCTGGTGGCCCGGCATCTGGTGGAGGTGCGGGGGGTGCGGCGTCTGGTGTTGGCGGGGCGTCGTGGGCCGGATGCTCCCGGCGTGGATGTGCTGGTGGGGGAGTTGGAGGGGCTGGGTGCCGAGGTGTCGGTGGTGGCCTGTGATGTGTCGGATCGTGGTGCGGTCGCGGCGTTGGTGGAGGGTGTGGGTGCGGATCTGGTGGGTGTGGTTCATGCGGCGGGTGCGGGTGACAATGGTCTGATCGGGTCGATGGACGTGTCGCGTCTGGATGGGGTGTTGGGGCCGAAGGCTGATGCGGCGTGGTATTTGCATGAGGTGACGTGTGAGCGTGATCTCGCGTTCTTCGTGATGTTCTCGTCGGCGGGGGGTTCGGTTCTCGCGGCGGGGCAGGCCAACTATGCGGCGGCCAATGTGTTCCTGGACGCTCTTGCCGTGCATCGGCGTTCGCTGGGTCTGCCCGCCACCTCGCTCGCCTACGGACTGTGGGCGGGTGCGGGGATGGGGGAGTGGCTGGGTGAGGCGGATCTGGAGCGGATGAGGCGGCAGGGGCTGCCGGCGCTGGAGCCTGCCCAGGGCCTGGCGCTGTTCGACGCGGGCCTCGCCTCCGGCCGGCCGGCGCTGGTGCCCCTCCCGGTCGACGTGAACGCCTTGCGAACCCGTACCGACACGATCCCCGCGCTCCTCCGCGACCTCCTCCCCACCACCAGGCGACGCAGTTCCGCGTCCAGGACTGACGTGACCTCGCTGCGGCAGCGGTTCGCACAAGCCGACGCGGCTGGCCAGGAGGCCCTCCTCAAGGCGCTCGTCATGGAACGTGCGGCCGCCCTTCTCGGGCACAGCGGCGCGGACGCCCTCGACGCCCAACGGGACTTCCTGGAAACCGGGTTCGACTCACTGAGCGCGATGGAACTCCGTAACGCGCTGATGAAGGACACCGGACTCCGACTCCCCCCGATGGTCGTCTTCGACAGCAAGAGCCCTGCGGAACTGGCCCGAGTGCTGCGCACGGAACTCCTGGCGTCCGGCCCCCTCGCGACCGACGACACCGACACGGCCCCGGCGGCAACCCCGGACGCGCCCGGCGACCACGACCCGACGGTCTCCAACGGGGCGGCGGCACCCGCCTCCTCTCCCGGCAGGTCGCCCGAGACGCTCCGTGACCTGTTCCACTCCGCCGTCGTCTCCGGCCGGGCGGACAAGGGATTCGCCCTCCTCCAGGCGGCTGCCGACGTCCGGCCGGGCTTCGACTCCCCGGACGAGATCGACCGGCTGCCCGGCGCCGTACGTCTCGCCGACGCCACGGACGGACCGCACCTCATCTTCCTGAGCACGCCGATGGCCACCGGCGGCGTGCACCAGCACGCTCGACTCGTGTCCCACTTCGGCGGCAAGCACAAGATCTCGGCACTGCCGGTACCCGGATTCGTCGCGGGAGAGAGCCTGCCCACCTCGCCGGACGCGGCCGTCCAGGCCCTCGCCCGCAGCGTGCTGGAGGCGGCGGACGGAGAGCCGTTCGTCCTGCTCGGCTACTCGTCCGGCGGCACCCTCGCCTACGCCACCGCCGGGTACCTGGAGCGTGCGTACGGAGTGCGCCCGGCGGGCGTCGTCCTGCTGGACACGTTCAAGGTGCACGACGGCGGAAGTGACGGCGTCCCCCTCGACGGACTCGCGCTCGGCATGTTCGACAAGGAAGCGGTGTTCGGCCGGTTCGACAGCAGCAGGCTCTCCGCCATGGGCCGCTGGGTGGAACTGGTCCCGGGACTCCCGCTCACCCCCGTCGACGCCCCGGTCCTCTTCGTCCAGTGCACCCAGTCCTTCGTACCGGCCGGCGACGACCCGTCGCCCGAACTGGTCAGCGGTCGCGCCGAGCCCTGGGAGACCGGACACACCCTGCGGACCGTGCGGGCCAACCACTTCACCCTCGTCGAGGACCGGGCCGAGGACACCGCGCGGGTCATCGACGAGTGGCTGGCGTCGGACGAGATGTCCGCGGCCGAGGAGACCGGCTGACGCGAACGGCCCGCCCGGCCCGGACGACGGCCCGCCCGGCCCGGACAACGGGCCGGGCGGGCCGACGCACCGACTGGACAACCCCCCAGCACACAGCGTGAACCCCAGCGAGCGAAGCGAGGCGAAGTGACGTGACCGTGGCACCCAGCGCCAAGGGGACCCTGCCGTTCGGCGAGCACGAGACGTGGTACCGGGTGACGGGCGACCTGCGCTCCGACCGGCCCACCCTCGTCGTCGTCCACGGCGGCCCGGGCTCCACCCATGACTATCTGCAGAACCTGTCCGACCTCGCCGAGAACGGCTGGTCCGTCGTGCACTACGACCAGATCGGCAACGGAGGCTCGACCCACCTGCCCGACCGCGGTGCGGACTTCTGGACGGTGGACCTGTTCGCCGCCGAACTCGACAACCTGCTCACCGGCCTCGGGATCGCCGACAACTACGCGCTGTTCGGCCAGTCGTGGGGCGGCCTGCTCATCACGCACCACGCCGCCGCCCGCCCCGCCGGGCTGCGCGGCCTGGTCATCGCCAACTCCCCGGCCTCATACCCGCTCTGGCTCCAGGAGGCCAAGATCCTGCGGGACCGGCTCCCGCCCGGCGTCAACGACACCCTGCTCCGGCACGAGGCCGCCGGAACGACCGAGAGCGACGAGTACCACGAGGCGATGCGCGTCTTCTACGAGCGCCACGTGTGCCGGCTCAAGCCGTGGCCCCGCGACTACCTGGCCTCCTTCTACGAGGTGTACAACGACCCCACGGTCTACTACGCGATGAACGGCCCCAGCGAGTTCCACGTGAACGGCACCCTGCGCGACTGGTCGGTCATCGACCTCTGCCCCGACATCGACGTACCGACCCTCCTGATCTCGGGACGCCACGACGAGGCCACCCCCGCGACGGTGCAGCCCTTCCAGGACCACATCCCGGGGGCGCGCTGGGAGATCTTCGAGGAGTCCAGCCACCTGCCCCACCTGGAGGAACCGGAGCGCTTCCGCCAGGTCATGCGGACGTTCCTCGACGAACTGGACCGCGCCTGACCGGCCCGCCCCCGGCTCG
The DNA here is from genome assembly GCF_036607905.1 of Streptomyces sp. SCSIO 75703. NCBI lineage: Bacteria > Bacillati > Actinomycetota > Actinomycetes > Kitasatosporales > Streptomycetaceae > Streptomyces > Streptomyces sediminicola. Next base: position 921,855 of record NZ_CP144555.1, on the reverse strand, counting down.
GGGAACGGGGCGCGGGCCGGACCCGCCCCGACGGGCACCCCGCAGGCGCGGGCCGGCCCCCCCGCGGGCGCCCGGCGTCCGCGACCGCCCGTGCCGCTCCGCCGCGCCTGGTCACGAGCCATACCCGGCCCCGCCGAAAGGTGTCGGAAGCGGCCATACCGGTCGGCTGCCGTGCGTCCTTAGGGTCGTCGCGTCGTGGAAGTCCAGGGCGCACGGGTCGGACGATGCGCGCGGCCGGGCGGTTCGGGGCGTACGCGCCCTTTGGCGGAGAGGGGCGGTATGGGGCTGGACAAGACGCTCGACACCATGGACGAGGCGGTGGCGGACATCCCCGAGGGGGCGTCACTGGCTGTCGGCGGGTTCGGGTTGTGCGGCATACCGAGTGCGTTGATCGCCGCTGTGTTGAAGCGGGGCACGGGCGGTTTGAAGGTCGTCTCCAACAACTGTGGAGTGGACGACTGGGGGCTGGGGCTCCTGCTGCGGGCCGGCCGCATCGCGCGCATGACCAGTTCGTACGTGGGGGAGAACAAGGAGTTCGCCCGCCAGTACCTGAGCGGGGAACTGGAGCTGGAGCTGGTGCCGCAGGGGACGCTGGCGGAACGGCTGCGCGCCGGCGGGGCGGGCATCCCGGCGTTCTACACGCCGGCCGGGGCCGGGACGCAGATCGGACACGGCGGGCTGCCCTGGCGGTACGGCCCGGACGGGCAGGTCGCGGTGGCGTCGCCGCCGAAGGAGACGCGGACGTTCGACGGTCGTGAGTACCTGCTGGAGGAGGGCATCAGAACCGATTACGCCCTGGTGCGGGCCACCGTCGGCGACCGTCACGGCAACCTGGTGTTCCACTCCGCGGCCCGCAACTTCAACCCGCCGGCCGCGATGGCCGGTCGCGTCACCATCGCCGAGGTCGAACACCTGGCGGAGCCGGGTGAACTGGATCCGGACCAGGTACACCTGCCGGGGGTGTTCGTGCAGCGGGTGGTCCGGGTCGTCCCCGGCGACCCGGCCGCGGAACGGCGGATCGAACGCCGGTGTGTGCGTGCCGAGCGCGAAGGCGGTGCCTGAGATGGCGCTCACCCGCGAACAGATGGCGGCCCGGGCCGCACGTGAACTGGTGGACGGCACGTACGTCAACCTCGGCATCGGCCTGCCCACCCTCCTCCCGAATCACCTGCCGCCGGGCGTCGAGGTGGTGCTGCACTCCGAGAACGGCGTCCTCGGCGTCGGCCCGTACCCGCTCGACGGCGAGGTCGACCCGGACCTGGTCAACGCGGGCAAGGAGACGGTGACGGCGCTGCCCGGGGCGTCCTTCTTCGACTCCGCGCTGTCCTTCGGCATGATCCGTGGCGGCCACATCGACACCGCCGTGCTGGGGGCCATGCAGGTGGCGTCCTCGGGGGACCTGGCCAACTGGATGATTCCGGGAAAGATGGTCAAAGGCATGGGCGGCGCCATGGACTTGGTGCACGGGGCGCGCCGGGTGATCGTGTTGACGGAGCACACCGCCAAGGACGGCAGCCCCAAGCTCGTCGCGCGGTGCGACCTGCCGTTGACCGGCACGGGCGTCGTGCAACGCGTCATCACCGACCTCGCCGTCATCGACATCACCCCGGGCGGCTTCTCGCTGACCGAACTCGCCCCGGGAGTCGGTGTCGACGACGTGCGCGCCGCGACAGGCGCCGATCTGCTCGTGCCCGCACCGCTGGAGGCGCCCGCCGGCATCGGATGAGCAGACCTCCCCCCGGCGGTACAACCCCGCCGCGCTCCCCTCGTGGCCGGCGGACTGTGGGGCTTCCCGCCATACCGCGGCCCGCCGGTCACCCCTATGGTGCCGGACACCGAGTCGCTCCGGCCGCACCAGGCCACGGAGCACCCGGCCCCCCACAGACGACACCGAGGGAGCCGCCATGCAGTCGCCGCCATGCCGGGGAACCGCCGCCCCCCTGTCCCGTATCCCGTCCGTACCGCCCGCCGATCCGGTGCCGCGCACGCCGGGGCGTGCGCCGCGCGGGCCGGCGTCCCGTCTCGTGGCCGTCCTGGCGCTCGTCCTCGTCGCGGCCCTGGCCGGCCCCGCGCCGGCCGCCCACGCCGCGGCCGGCCTGACCCAGGTCACCGGTTTCGGAACCAACCCGGGCCGGCTGAACATGTACGTCTACCGGCCCGCGTCCCTGCCCGCCCGGCCGGCGGTGGTGATCGCGCTGCACGGCTGCACCCAGGACGCCCAGACGTACGCGGACAACTCCGGTCTGCCCGAATCCGCCGACCGGTACGGATTCCTCGTGGTGTTCGCCGAGACGACGACGTCGAACAACCTGAACAAGTGCTTCAACTGGTTCCAGAGCACCGACAACCGCAGGGACCAGGGCGAAGCCGCGTCGATCCGCCAGATGGCCGCGCACACGGTGTCGGCCCACGGCGCGGACCCCCGGCGGACCTACGTCACCGGACTCTCCGCCGGCGGCGCCATGACGTCGGTGATGCTCGCCACCTACCCGGACGTCTTCCAGGCCGGCGCGGTCGTCGCGGGGTTGCCCTACGGTTGTGCCGACGATGTCACCGGCGCCTACGGGTGCATGAACCCCGGAACCGACCTGACCCCGGCCCAGTGGGCCCAGCGGGTCCGCGACGCCCATCCCCCGTGGTCCGGCCCCTGGCCGCGGGTGGCCGTCTGGCACGGCGACAAGGACACCACCGTCGTGCCGCGCAACGCCGACGCACTGCGTGACCAGTGGACCGCACTGCACGGCCTGCCCCCGACACCGACCCGCACGTCCCTCATCGGGCCGAACTCCACCCGGCACGAGGAGTACGCCGTCGCGGACGGCGCGGTGGCCGTCGAGGTGAACCGGGTCCCCGGCATCGGGCACGGCACGCCGGTCGACCCCGGCAACGGGACCCAGCAGTGCGGCGGCACCGGCGCCCCCTACTTCCTGGCCTCCATCTGCTCCAGCCACTGGATCACCCGGTTCTTCGGCCTGCAGGGCCCCGGCCCCGAGCCCGGTACCCTGCCCGCCCCGACCGGCCTGACCGTGACCGGAGCCACCGACACCACCATCCGCCTGACCTGGAGCCCCGTCGACGGCGCCGACGGCTACACCGTCCACCGCGACGGCGCCCCGCTCGCCGCGGCGGACTCCACGTCCTACACCGACGCCGGCCTGACCGCGGGCTCCTCCCACACCTACGCGGTCGCCGCCCGCGACGCCGACGGCAGGACGGGACCGCTCTCCGGCACGGTCACCGCGCGGACCACCGGCACCGTGACCGCCTGCTGGACCGCCACCAACTACGCCCATGTCCAGGCGGGACGCGCCACGACCAGCGGCGGCCACACCTACGCCAAGGGCTCCCAGCAGAACATGGGCCTGTACAACGTGTTCGTCACCCACACGCTGAAGGAGTCACCCGCCGGCTACTTCACCGTCGCGGACCGGACCTGCCCCTGAGCGGGACCGGCCACGGCCGCGGACGCGCCCCTCGGCACTGACGGTCGGGTGCCCGCGATGGCGGCGGCCCACCGGAGAGAAGCCGCCGCCGTGGCGGGCACACACATGTTCCCGCGCGGGGCTCGCCGCCTAGCCTCCAGCCCGTCCGACCACCCCCGGCCCGCTGGAGGCTCTTCATGGCTCTGCCCATCGGCGTCACGCCGAACCGGCGAGGGCGCACCGCACTCGGTGCTCTCGCCCTGGCCACCGCCGCGGTCCTGCTTCCCGCACCGGCCTCCGCCCGCGCCGCCGGCCACTGCGCCAACCAGTCCTCCCTGCGCGTACCGGGCGCCGCTCATCAGCGGGCCGACTGCCTGGAAGAGCTGACCACGGCGGGAACCGTGGACTCCGGCCACACCGACCCGGCCGACTGGGCCGGCCTCACTCCCCGGGACCTCTCGGTGCCCGCAGGGGTGCCGGGGATACAGATCGACGGCTACTTCCCCGACTCGTCGACCACCAACACCCACCACGGCTGGAACCACGACGCGCAGTTCGTCATCCGGCTGCCCGACCGCTGGAACGGCGGCCTGGTCGTGGCCGGCACCCCCGGCAACCGCGAGCAGTACGCCAACGACCGGGCCATCGCCGACTGGGTGCTCGCCCGCGGCTACGCCTACGCGGCCACGGACAAGGGCAACACCGGCCCCGGCTTCCACCGCGACGGCTCCCGGCCCGGTGACGCCGTCGCCGAATGGAACACCCGGCTCACCCAGCTCACCCGAGCCGCCCGCGCGGTGGTCGCCCAGCGGTACCACCGGCCGCCCACGCGCACCCTGGCCACGGGCATGTCCAACGGCGGCTACCTCGTGCGGTGGCAGTTGGAGAACCACCCCGAGCTGTACGACGGCGGCGTCGACTGGGAAGGCACCCTATGGCACGCGAAGGGCCCCAACCCGCTCACCTTCCTGCCGCCCGCCCTGCGCCACTACCCCGTCTACGCGGCCGGCGGTCCCGCCGCCGACACGGCACGGCAGGAACTGCACCGCGCGGGCTTCCCGGCCGGCTCGGAGTTCCTGTGGTCCTTCCACCACCAGGTCTACTGGGACCTGACCCAACGCCTCTACCGTGAGGAGTTCGACCCCGCCTACGACGGCGCCACGGAGGCCGGCACACCGTACTGCGCCCCGAAGACCCCGGCCTGCGACGCCGATTACGACTACGCCACCCGACCTGCCGAGGTCCACGAGGCCGTGGAAGGCATCGCGCTGACCGGCCGCATCGGCAAACCGCTGATCACCCTCCACGGCACCCTGGACGTCCTGCTGCCCATCAGCCAGGACTCCGACGTCTACTCCCGCATGATCCGTGAGGCGGGCCGCGGCCACCTGCACCGCTACTACCGCATCGAGGACGGCACGCACACCGATTCCCTCGTCGACAGCTTCCCCGGCCGGCTCCGGCCCCTGCTGCCGTGCCACCGCTCGGCCTTCACCGCCCTGGAGAGCTGGCTCACCACCGGGCATCGCCCGTCCGCGGACCACACCGTCGTACGGCCCGAGGGCGCCACCCCGGCGAGCCTGCTCACCCGTTGTCGTCTCGACGGGTGAGCACCCGGCGCCCGCGGCCGCACGCCGTGGCCGCCGCATGCCCCGCCCGACCGAACACCCCGGTCCATGGTGGCGTCCACCACGGACCGGGGCCGCATTGTGTGCGTCCCGCACATAGGTGTCACGTGACGGCGTCCCTACTGTTTCCGGCCATGACAAGCGAATCCCGACCTCCCACCGCCCGCCCGGCACTCACGGGCGCCGGCGTGGACCTGACGTCCCGGGCCGCCCTGGTCACCGGCGGCGGCAGCGGTATCGGCAAGGCGTGCGCCGCGGCGCTGGCGGCAGCGGGCGCCAGGGTGTACGTGGTCGACCGGGACGCCGAGGCGGCCGAGGCGGTCGCCGCCGAGACCGGCGGCGAGGCGTACGTCGCCGACCTGGCCGACCCGGCCGCGATCGACACGCTGCCGACCGAGGTCGACATCCTGGTCAACAACGCCGGCCTGCAGCACGTGGCGCCCGTGACGGAGTTCCCGCCGGAGCGGTTCGCCCTCATCCAGCAGGTCATGGTGACCGCCCCGTTCCTGCTGATGCGCCGCAGCCTGCCGCACATGTACGCGCGCGGCTGGGGGCGGGTGATCAACATCTCCAGCGTCCACGGCCTGCGGGCCAGCGCCTACAAGGCGGCCTACGTCGCCGCCAAACACGCGCTGGAGGGCCTGAGCAAGGTGGCCGCGATCGAAAGCGCCCCCTACGGCGTGACCAGTAACTGCGTCAACCCCGGTTACGTCCGCACCCCCCTGGTGGAGAACCAGATCCGCGACCAGTCCACCGCCCACGGGATCAGCCCGGACGACGTCCTGACCGAGGTGCTCCTGACCCGCTCACCCATCAAGCGCCTGCTGGAGGCAGAGGAGGTCGCCGTCGCCGCCCGGTGGCTGTGCGCCGACCACAGCGGCTACATCAACGGCATCTCCCTGCCCCTCGACGGCGGCTGGGGAGCCCACTGACCCGGCGCCTCAACGGCGCCCGCGCGCCACTGCGTCCCCACGACCGCCCCCACGACCGTCCCCACCCGTCCCCGCGACCGCACCCGAGAATCGGTGAATCGATGACCGAGACCACAACCGCCAAGCCGGGCGAGCCCCGCTCCGGCGGCATCGCCCGCATCGTCAGCGCGAGCCTGATCGGCACCACCATCGAGTGGTACGACTTCTTCCTCTACGGTTCCGCCGCCGCGCTCGTGTTCAACACCCTCTTCTTCCCGACCAGCGACCCGCTGGTGGGCACGCTGATCGCGTTCGTCACCTACGCGATCGGGTTCCTGGCCCGGCCGCTCGGCGGCGTGGTCTTCGGGCACTTCGGCGACAAGATCGGCCGGAAGAAGCTGCTCGTGCTCAGCTTGATGCTGATGGGCGGCGCCACCTTCGCCATGGGCCTGCTGCCCACCTACGGCACCATCGGCGTGGGCGCCCCGATCCTGCTCACCGTCCTGCGCCTGATCCAGGGCTTCGCCCTGGGCGGCGAATGGGGCGGCGCCGTGCTGATCGTCTCCGAGCACGGCGGCGAGAGACACCGCGGCTTCTGGGCGTCCTGGCCGCAGTGCGGCGCCCCCGGAGGCAACCTGCTGGCCACCGGTGTTCTCGCGCTGCTGGCCGCCGTCCAGCCCGAGGAGGCGTTCCTGTCCTGGGGCTGGCGCATCCCCTTCCTGCTCTCCGGTGTCCTCGTCGTGATCGGCCTGTGGATCCGCGCCTCGGTGTCCGAATCGCCGGTCTTCCTCGCCGCCCAGGCCGAGGCGGAAGCCGCCGAGGGGACCAAGGAGAAGGCGCCCGTCGTCGAGGTCTTCCGCCGTAGCTGGCGCGAGGTGCTCGGGGCCATCGGCACCCGATTCGGCGAGAACGTCTCCTACTACATCCTCACCTCCTTCGTGCTGGTCTACGTCACCACCCACCTGGAACTGCCGAAGAGCACCGCGCTGAACGCCGTCCTGATCGCCTCCGCCATCCACTTCTTCACCATCCCGCTGTGGGGGGCGCTCTCCGACCGCCTGGGCCGCAGGCCCGTGACACTGATCGGCTCGATCGGCATGGCCGTCTGGGCGTTCGCCTTCTTCGCCCTGCTCGACACGGAGTCCTTCGCCGTGATCACCTTCGCGGTCACCGCGGGTCTGCTGTTCCACGGCGCGATGTACGGACCGCAGGCCGCCTTCATCTCGGAGATGTTCGACACCAAGGTCCGCTACTCCGGCGCCTCCATGGGCTCACAACTCGCCTCCATCGTCGCCGGCGCCCTCGCTCCCATCGTCGCGGTCGAACTCCTCAGGAGCTACGGGTCCTCGACGCCCATCGCCCTGTATCTCTGTGCCGCCGCGGTGGTCACCACCGTCACCGTCGCCGTCATCAAGGAGACCCTCGGCCGCGACCTGACCCGGTCGACGACGGACGCGACGCGGGCACCACGACGACAGGAGCCGCCGGTGGCCAGTACCGACCGGGTCTGAGGGGTACGCCATCGAGTGCGGTCCGGTCTGCCGTGGGCAGGGCGGACCGCACGCACGCCGGCCCACCGCGCCCCGCACAGCGCCTCGGCCCATCCGCGAACCAGCCGCGCGGCCGCACGGGAGGACTGCCACGATGACCGACGTGACCACCGCGAACGGACCCACCAACGCGGCGACGGCGGCACTCCGGGAGCTGCTCGACCTGCTCGCCGCCGACGCCTCGGCAGGCCAACTGGCCCAGCCCGCCGCCCAGGCCGGTGCCGCCGGCGCCGACCCGCACGAACAGGACGTCATAGCCGAGGCGACGCGGACCGCGCTGACCATCCACCGGACCCTGGCCCAGCGCCGGCGGCGGGAGACCGAACTCGCCGCCCTGTTCGACACTGCGAGCGACCTGGCCGCCCTGCGCGACCTGGACTCCGTGCTGCGCGCCATCGTGCACCGGGCCCGCACCCTGTTGGGCACCGATGTCGCCTACCTCACCCTCAACGACCCCGCCGCGGGCGACACGTTCATGCGGGTGACCGCCGGCTCGGTCTCCGCCACCTTCCAGCAACTGCGCCTCGGCATGGGGGAGGGTCTCGGCGGTCTGGTCGCCCAGACCGCCCGCCCCTACGCGAGCCCCGACTACCGCACCGACCGCCGCTTCAAGCACACCGGGGCCATCGACGAAGGAGTCGACGAGGAGGGCCTGCGCGGCATCCTCGGCGTGCCCCTGCGCGTCGGCCGGCGCGTGATCGGTGTGCTGTTCGCCGCGGACCGCACCCCGCGCGACTTCACCCCGGAGGCCATCGCCCTGCTCGCCTCCCTGGCCGACCACGCCGCCGTGGCCATCGACAGCGCACGCCTGCTGGAAGAGACCCGCTCCGCCCTCGTCGAACTGAACGCCGCCAACGAAACGGCTCGCGCCCACGGCGACGCCCTGCGCCGCGCGGCCGACGCCCACGACCGGCTCACCGACCTCGTCCTCAGAGGAGGTGCCGTCGACGAGGTCGCCCGCGAGATCGCGGCCCTCCTCGACGGGGGCCTGGCCGTCCACGACGCGGACGGCACCGAACTCGCCCGAGTGAGAACCGGCCCCGTCCTCCTGCCCGAGCAGGGGATCGACGCCTCCCGCAGAGGCGGGCGGGCCGTCCCCGTCGACGGAGACTGGGTGTGCGCCGTCCTGGCGGGCCCGGAAGTCCTCGGCAGTCTCGTCCTCACCGGCCGGGCCGGTCTCACCGACGCCGACCGGCGCCTGTTCGAACGAGCCGGTCTGGTCACCGCCCTGCTGCTCCTGCTGCGCCGGTCGGTGGCCGAGGCGGAGGACCGCGTCCGCGGCGAACTCCTCGACGACCTGCTCACCGCCCAACAACCGGGTGACCACCGCGACACGGGCAGCGTGACGCTGCGCGCCAGACGGCTGGACGTCAATCTCGCCCGGCCCCACGCGGTACTCGTCCTCACCTGTGACCCGGCCCTGCGCTCACGCCTGCTGCCCGAGGCCGTGCGCCGCGCACGCGCGCTCGGTGGCCTGGCCGGCACGCGCAACGGACACACCGTCCTGCTCGCACCCACCTCACGTCCGGGCGCACTCGCCCAGGAACTCGCCCACGACCTGACCCGCGGCCTCGGCACCCCCGTCACGATCGGCGCCGCAGGCCCCGCGACGGGCCCGGAACACCTTCCCCACACCCACGACGAGGCACGCCGCTGCCTGCGGGCACTCGAAGCACTCGGCCGCACCGGCGACGGCGCCGCCCTGGCCGACCTGGGCTTCCTCGGGGTCCTCCTCGGCGACCGGACGGACCTCACCGGGTACGTGGACCGCGTCCTCGGCCCCGTTCTCGCCTACGACAGCCAGCGCGGCACGGAACTCGTCCGCACCCTCACCGCGTACTTCGACCACGGTGCCAGCCTCGCCCGCGCCAAGGACGCCCTCCACGTCCACGTCAACACCGTGGTCCAGCGCCTCGACCGCGTCGCCCACCTCCTCGGCCCCGACTGGAACACCCCCGGCAACACCCTCGAAATCCAGGTGGCCCTACGGCTGCACCGCCTCGCCCAGCAGGGCACGCCCGGCCACCGGCCCACCTGACGAGGCGACCACGTGTCGCCACAGTGCCATCCGGACCAGGGCCAGGCCGTCTCGGCGGCCCCGTCCGGCGCGGTCCCGTCGCCCGTGCTGTCGCGAAGGCCCCGGAGCGTGGGACCATCACGAGGCGGTCCGTCAAGCCGGACGTGGAGGATCTTCGCGAAGTCGCCACAACGTGGGACGGCTCGCGTGGGGCCCCGACCCAGGTACGTGGGAAATGGTGAGATGTGAGAACGTGCGGGGCGTGAGCGAGACATCACCGAACACCCTGCAATACCGCTGTGACGGGCCCGAAGACGCCCCGGTCCTGATCCTCGGGCCCTCGCTGGGCACGACCTGGCACATGTGGGACCGCCAGGTTCCCGACCTCGCCCAGCAGTGGCGGGTCTTCCGGTTCGACCTCCCCGGACACGGCGGCGCCCCCGCGCACCCGGCCGCGTCCGTCGCCGACCTCACCGCGCGCCTGCTGGCCACCCTCGACGGCCTCGGCGTGCAGCGCTTCGGCTACGCGGGCTGCGCCCTCGGCGGCGCCGTCGGCATCGAACTGGCCCTGCGCCACCCCGAGCGCCTCGCCTCCCTGGCGCTGATCGCCGCCTCGCCCCGGTTCGGCACCGCCGACGAGTTCCGCCAGCGCGGCGTGATCGTCCGCACCAACGGACTCGACCCCATCGCCCGCAGCTCGCCCGAGCGCTGGTTCACCGGCGGGTACGCCGCGGCCCAGCCCGCCATCACCGAGTGGGCCGTGCAGATGGTGCGCACCACCGACCCCGGCTGCTACATCGCGGCCTGCGAGGCGCTCGCCGCCTTCGACGTCCGCGAGGAACTGGGCCGGGTCGGCGTGCCCACCCTGGTCCTGGTCGGCTCGGACGACCAGGTCACCGGCCCCGCCGAGGCCCGCACCCTGGTCGCCGGCATCCCCGACGCCCGCCTCGCCGTCGTCCCGGGCGCCTCCCACCTGGTCCCGGTGGAGCAGCCGGCCGCCGTCACCGACCTGCTGGTGCGGCACTTCACCTCCGCCTGGCAGCCCGCCCACGACGTCACCACCGGCCAGATGGCCATCCCGGCGGTCCAGCCGGCGCCCCCGGTCCCCGCCGTCCCCGCCGTCCCCGCCGTCCACGTCGCGCCCGTACCGCCGCAGGCCCAGGGGCCGGTGCCGCCGCACGCCCCGCCGGCACCGCCCGTACCGGCCCCCGTGCCGCAGCAGGCCGGGCCCATCGCCGAGATCGCCCCGCCGGCCGTGCCGGCCCAGCCCCAGGAGCGGCCCGACCCGTACGAGGCCGGGATCAAGGTGCGCCGCGACGTGCTCGGGGACGCCCACGTCGACCGGGAGCTCGCGCAGGCGGACGCCTTCTCGGGCGACTACCAGGAACTGGTGACCCGGTACGCCTGGGGCGAGGTCTGGGACCGGCCCGGACTGGACCGCCGCACCCGGAGCTGCGTCACCCTCGCCACCCTGGTCGCCGGCGGCCACCTCGACGACCTGGCCGTGCACACCCGGGCCGCGCTGCGCAACGGACTCACCCCCGACGAGATCGGGGAAGTGCTGCTCCAGACCGCCGTCTACTGCGGCGTCCCCGCCGCGAACGCCGCCTTCCGGGTGGCGCGGCAGGTCATCCGGGAGGAGACGACACCGCCGCAGTGAGCCCGCGTCCGCCGCCGGGCGGGGTCCGGCGGCAGGATGGGGACATGAAGCTCACCAAGAAGTCGCACGCCTGCGTCCGCCTCGTCAAGGACGGGCAGACGCTCGTCCTGGACCCCGGTGGATTCAGCGAGGAGGACGCCGCCCTCGGCGCGGACGCCATCCTCGTCACCCACGAGCACCCCGACCACTTCGACGAGCTGCGGCTGCGTGCCGCGATGGAGGACAACCCGGCCGCCCGGATCTGGACCCTCGCCTCGGTGGCGGAACGGATCTCGGCGGCCTTCCCGGGCCGCGTGCACACCGTCGGACACGGCGACACCTTCACCGCCGCCGGCTTCGACGTGCAGGTCCACGGCGAACTGCACGCCGTGATCCACCCGGACATCCCCCGCGTCACCAACATCGGCTTCCTCGTCGACGGCGGGAAGGTCTTCCACCCCGGCGACGCCCTCACCGTGCCGAACACCCCGGTCGAGACCCTGATGCTGCCGGTGATGGCCCCCTGGAACAAGATCTCCGAGGTGATCGACTACGTCCGCGAGGTCCGCCCGCGACGCGCCTACGACGTCCACGACGCGCTCCTGACCGACCTCGCCCGCCCGGTCTACGACCGCCAGATCGGGGAGCTGGGCGGCGCCGAGCACCTGCGCCTGACCCCGGGCGACTCGGTCCGCCTGGGATGACCCGGCCCCCGGCGACCGGGCCGGAGGGCACTGTCGGTGCCGCCGGGTAGGTTGGGGTGCATGCGCATCGCCACCTGGAACGTCAACTCGATCACCGCCCGCCTGCCCCGGCTGCTGGCCTGGCTGGAGAGCAGCGGCACCGACGTGCTCTGCCTCCAGGAGGCCAAGGTCGCCGAGGAGCAGTTCCCCTTCGACGCCCTGCGCGAGCTGGGGTACGAGGCGGCGGTGCACGCCACCGGCCGGTGGAACGGCGTGGCGGTCCTCTCCCGCGTCGGCCTCGACGACGTGGTCAAGGGCCTGCCCGGCGACCCCGGGTTCGAGGGCGTCACCGAGCCCCGTGCCCTCTCCGCCACCTGCGGCCCGGTCCGCGTCTGGTCGGTCTACGTGCCCAACGGCCGCGAGGTGGAGCACGCGCACTACGCGTACAAGCTCCAGTGGTTCGAGGCGCTGCGCGCGGCCGTCGCGGGCGACGCCGCGGGCAGCCGCCCCTTCGCCGTCCTCGGCGACTACAACGTGGCGCCGACCGACGACGACGTCCACGACCCCGCCGCCTTCGAGGGATCCACCCACGTCACGCCCGCCGAGCGCGCCGCCCTCGCCTCGCTGCGCGAGACCGGGCTCTCCGACGTCGTGCCGCGCCCGCTCAAGTACGACCAGCCGTTCACGTACTGGGACTACCGCCAGCTCTGCTTCCCCAAGAACCGCGGCATGCGCATCGACCTGGTCTACGGCAACGCGCCGTTCGCGAAGGCCGTCACCGACGCCTACGTGGACCGCGAGGAGCGCAAGGGCAAGGGCGCCTCCGACCACGCCCCCGTCGTGGTGGACCTCGACGTCCCGAAGTGAGCCCGGCCACGCTGCGTGCGCCCTCCCGCGCGCCGGGTGCGCGCGGGGCGGGACAAATGACAGTGTGGAGGTATGAAAGTCCCCTTCCCGGGCAAGCGGCGCACCGAGCGCACGGCCCCCGACCTCGACGGCGTCGCCGAACTGCTCGCGGAGTGCGACCTGTTGCGCGATCAGGCGGCGCGAGAAGGGGTCCGACTCGACGACACGGCGGCCTCGTTGGAGCGGCTCGACCAGATGCTGCCGCGCTGGCGGACCGATCCCGACATCCTGCCGTGGCTCGGCAGCGACGCCGGGCTGTACCTGGGCACGGTCATCGTGCGCACGGTCCCCGGCGCGGTCTGGGCGCTGCGCCATGACGGGCAGTTCGTGGTCCGGCTGCCCTCCGGGCAGGAGTGCGACGTGGTGACGTCCGGCCTGGAGTGGGCCGTTGACGGTGTGCCCGAACTCTCCCAGTTCTACGCCTCGGTGGCCGGCCCCTGACCGGCCACGGGGGCGTGAGCCCGCCCGCCCCGCCCTCCGGCCCGCCCGACCCGGACCGGGACGGATGGTGAAGTGACCGTATGGGTTCGCCGGGTCGGTGGGCGGGGCGGTTGGATGTGTGGGGATGTCCGGTCAGACCGCTGGAGGTGCGGTGGCCGAGCCTGTCCGGGTGCGCGGGCCGACCGACCAGGAGGGACGGAAGCCGCAGCAGATCGTGCGCCGGGGGCAGCACCGACTCGGTGCGCTACCGGCGGGCGATGCTGTTGTCGGCCTCGGCAGGCGGGACCCGGGTGCCAGTGATCGCGTAGCTGGTGCAGGCCGGCGAGGACACCGCCCGGGACGTGATCCGCTGAGAGCGGTGTGGGCCCCGATGTTCATGGTGGTGCCGGTGGTGCCGGTGGTGCGAGCCCACCACACGGTGACTTCTCGGTACGCCCGAGCGGTGCGAGCCCCGCACAGACCAGGGGCGGGTCTCAGGCGAGGCGCTTACGGCCCCAGAAGAAGAGGAACACCGTGACGGCGGCGGTCAGGGCCAGCAGGATCGACGCGCCGAACCACTGCATGCCGTTCATCTGGGAGATCGGCAGGTAGTCGACCGACCAGCCCACGACATCGGCCCTCTGCAGGCACAGCTCACGTGCCTGTTCCGTCTGCGCGTCCGCACAGGTGTCCCAGCCGAGGAGTTTCCCGTCGCCGGTGAGGTACGGGTTCGCCCCGTCCATCCGGTGCGCGCCTGTGGGCAACGTCTGGATCGCGGTTTCGGCGATGACACCCCTGCTCGTCGTGCTCGTGACGACGTTGCCGAGCGACAGCAGGAAGTGGGACCAGACGAGTTGGACGACGACGGTGAAACCGAGGGTGACCACCATGGCCGTCAGCGTGCGGCGCAGCACCACACCGATCGCCACCCCGCCGAAGACGGAGAGGAGGGCGAGGGCGACGGGCACGGGTCCCGTGTTGTTGAAGGTGGATTCGGAGATCCACTCCGTGGCCGTGACCTCGGACTCGTAGAGGCTCCACCACCAGCCGAACGCGAGCGACAGCGCGACCGTGCTCACCACGACCACCAGTGCGGTCAGGGCCAGTTTCGTGGTCAGCCAGCGGGTCCGGCTCACGGACTGGGTGACGACCAGCTTGGCGGTGCCGTTCTGCAGGTCGCCGGCGAACAGCGGGGCACCGAGGAAGACACCGAGCAGGATCGGTATCAGCCGCAGTCCCGTGGATATGTGGGTGTACCCGTCGATCTGCAGCCGGGAGCGCTGGAAGACGATGCACGCCACGGCGAGCGCGGAGGCGCCGAGGATGGTCCAGAACGCGGCCCGGTGCTGGCGCCAGACCAGCCAGGCCATGCCCTTGAGGGGCTGGGGGAGTTGGGGGAGTCGGCCGGTGCCCGTGGTGCCCGGGGCCGTGGACTTGGTCGTCGTCGAGGTGCTGGTGAGAGAGCTCATGCTGCCACCGTCCGGGCGTTGTACGCCTGGTCCCGGACCTGGGCGGTGGGGGTGAGCAGAGGCGGTGCGTCGGGTGAGCGGAGATAGGCGAGCAGGACTTCATCCAAGCTCGGGCTGTCCGTCTCCCAGGGGCCGGCGACCGGACCCTCGGGGCGGATCAGGGCGGTGAACTGCCGTCCGCTGATCCGGGACTCGACGAGGGGGTGGTGCGCGAGGGAGGCGGGCAGGCCCTCGCCCTCCTTGGCGCCGGTGACCATGGTGTGTACGGACAGCAGCTCGTCCACGTCACCGGCGAGGCGTACTCCGCCGTCGGAGAGGACGACGAGGTAGTCGCACACGTTCTCCAGTTCGGCCAGGACGTGGGTGGACATCAGGACGGTGGTGCCGCGCTCGGCAGCCTCGGCGAGGAGGGCACCCACCAGTTCCTGGCGCGCGACCGGGTCGAGGCCCGCCATCGGCTCGTCGAGCAGCAGCAGATCGGGGCGCTTGCCGAGGGCGACGGCGAGGGCGACGCGGGTGCGCTGGCCGCCGGACAGCGTGCCGATCTTCGCGTCGAAGGGCACATTGCCCGCGCGGACAATGTCCTCGGCGGCGCGCTGGTCCCAGCCGGGGTTCAGTTCCCGCCCCAGCCGCAGGGTCTCGGCCACGGTGAACCGGCGGAACAGGGGCTTCTCCTGGGCGAGGAACGAGGTGCGCCCCGAGTCCACCGAGCCCGGTGCCGCGCCCAACACGCTGAGCGTGCCCTGTGTCGGCTCCAGGACGTGGGCCACGATGCTCAGCAGCGTGGTCTTGCCCGCCCCGTTGGGACCGACCAGCCCGCAGATCCGTCCCGCCGGGAGCCGGAAGGAACAGCCCTTCAGTGCCCATCCCCGCCGGTAGCGCATCCCCAGGCCGCGCGCCTCAAGTGCCGACTCCCCCGCGTACATACCGTCACTCACCAGTGCTCCTAGTTGTCGTGACCGCCCGCTCACTGCCGGCGGCGTACTGCTTCTCCACGGCCGAGGCGACCAACGCGGCCACGTCTTCCTCCTCCAGACCCGCCTCGGCCGCCCGGGACACCCACGCCACCAGCTCCCCGTACAGCAGTGAGTCGGTACTTGCCGAGGGGCGGGCCAGTGTGCGGCGTACGAACGTGCCCTGGCCGGGTCGCGGTTCCACCAGGCCCTCACGCTCCAGCTCGCGGTACGCCTTGAGGGTGGTGTTCGGGTTGACCGCGCTGACCTCGGCGACGTCCTTGGCGGTCGGCAGCCGGTCGCCCGGCACCAGTACGCCCAGCCGCAGGGCCTGCTTGGTCTGCTGCACGATCTGCAGGAAGGCGGGGACTCCGTTCCGCCTGTCGATGCGGAACTCCACGATGACCACCACCATTTAACTACGCGATTAGTGGAATGATGATGGAGGGGTGCGCGGGTGGTTGTCAACAGCAATCGGAGGGGCCTCCTGGGCAGGATTTCAGCCGCCGGCCGCGGCCTCCGTCACGTCGGCGTCCACTTCGCTGCCGTATGCGTCGCGAGGGTGTGCGCGTTGACCTGGCCGTCGCAGCGGAAGTCGGCGCCGTCGCTCGAAGCGCCGTTCGTGGAGGCGGGGTTGCTGAAGGACTTGCCACACGATGTGCCGGGTTACGCGATCGGTGCCCGGCGCGCGATCTGCTGCGGCCGCTGCCCTTCCTGGTCGGTCAGTCCGGGCACACGGACAGGCTCGGCCACCCCGCCTCCACCGGTCGGATCGGACGTCATTCCACATCCAACCGCCACGACCACCGACCCGGCGAACCGATACGGTCACGGCACTAGGCGAACACGGAGACGCCGTAGAGGGCGAACAGCAGCAGGTGCGCCGCTCCTTGGGGGGCGGTCACCCGCCGTCCGGAGAACGTGACGAGCGTGAGCAGCAGCGTCGCCCCGAGGAGGAGGAGGTCGACCGGGCTCTCGGCGAGCACGACGGTCTGTCCGGTGAGCAGGCCGATCGTCAGCACGGACGGGATGGTCAGGCCGACGGTCGACACCAGGGCGCCGTGACAGAGGTTGCTCACCCGCTGGATCTCCCCGCCCAGCGCGGCACGGATCGTGGTGATCGTCTCGGGCAGGAACACGATCATGGCGATGAGGACGCCCGTCGTCGCCACCGGCGCCCCGGCCCGGCCGAGTCCGTCGTCGAGCAGGGCGGTCATGTCGTGGGAGAGCAGCACGATCGGCACCACGGTCGCCACGAGCAGCACGGTCCGGGCGACGATCTCCGACCGGTGGCGGGCCAGCACGTCGAGGGGCCCCGCCCGGCCGGCCTCCCCGGTGTCCGGGGCGCTCACGGAGCCGGCCGGACCGACCTCCTGGAAGTCGGCGCGCCGGGCCCCCGTCTGCCGGTGGAGGAAGAACCCGTACACGACCACCGTGACGACGACGACCGGCACCGCCTGCCACGGCGTGTAGCTGCCGTGCGTGCCGACGAGGTGGGGGAGCGCGAAGGCCACGGTGAGGAGGAGCAGGAGCAGGGCCAGATAGGCGGAGACGCCGGCGCGGTTGGGGCGCAGGCCGCGGTGGCGCAGCCCGCCGGCGAGCAGCGCCGCGCCGATGACGAGGTTGAGGATGATCATCGAGACGGCCATGACGGAGTCGCGGGCGATGGTGCCGTGCTCACCCGGGCCCAGCATGACGGCGGAGATGAGGATGACCTCGATCATCACGATCGAGAGGGTGAGCACCAGCGTGCCGTACGGTTCGCCGAGCCGGTGCGCGAGGTGCTCGGCCTGGGTGACCACCCCGAAGGCGCAGACGACGATCACCGAGACGATCGCCGCGAGCACCGCCCACAGCGCCGGGGTCGGCAGGGGGCCGGAGAGCGCGGGGGCGGCGAGCAGGACGGTGAGGAACGCGCCCCATCCGAGGACGAGCCGGAAGACCGACGTCGGCGTGAGGACGGTGCGGAGAGTGGAAGGCGCGGGCACGGAGATCAGCCCGTTTCTGCTGGGTCGTCCCTGCTCGCAACGTACCGACGGGTCGTCCCGCCGGCATCTTCCCGCCCCATCCTACCTCCCGGCCCCCACGCCCTCCCCGGCGCCCACGCGGTGCGGTCCGGCAGTAACCGCACGTCGGCGGCCGGCCCCGCCCGTCCGCCACGTCGCTGCCGCGGGGGCGGGTCGTGTGGCCGTGGTCCTCACCGGGCCCTCGCTCCGCCTCGGGCAAGGGACCTTCGGCGGGGCCGGGGTGCACCTCGGCCCCGGGGAAATCCCCATCGGTGACGACCCGGCATGCGGTCATCCTGTCCGCTTGGTCGGTTCCACCACCCCGATCCCTGGAGTGCGGGTTTCCCGCAGCGCGCTGCCCGATGACTCGTCGCCTGCCTGCCACCGTGAGCGGGATGTTCCGTTCGTGGTGCACGCGCAGGCGGGTCATCTCCGCCCGGTCTCGGGCCGGCTGGTCTCGGTCTGGATCGCGGACCGCATCACGTCGCGGACCGGGACGGGCGGGGTTCCCTGGATGCGGGTCGTCCCGGCGAGTCCGACGCCGAGCATGAGCAGACGACCGGCGGCATGGCGCGCGTCTGCCGGGTCGGCGTGGCCGGGGGCCAGGACGTCGGCGAGCACGTCGGTGAGGTGGGCCAGGGTTTCCAGGTAGCCGGCGCCGACGAGCGGTCGTAGCTGGGCGTGCGCCCCCGCCTCGGCCCATCGGGCGAGAGCCGTGCCTTCCTGGCCCTCCTCGCCCAGCAGGTCGCCGAAGAACAGGCCGAGCGCCGCGCTCGGGTCGAGACCGGCGATCTCGTGCCGGTAGGTCTCGATCTCCGCCAGTGCGTAGTGGCGCCACGCCTCTGCGGCCAGTTGGTCGGTCGAGGCGAAGTGGTGATGGATCTGTCCCGGGGACCCCTGGAGTTCCTCGGCGACGATCCGGGCGGTCACGGCGCTCAGGCCGTCGCGGGCCACGACGGTGGCCGCCGCTTCCACGATGGACTGGCGCCGCGCGGCGCGGGCCAGGTAGCTCATCGGCTCGGTCCTCGGGCCACGCCGGCGGTGTCGGGCACCGAGCGCAGGAAGTCGATGGTGCGTGCGCGCAGTCCGCTGCGTCGGTTCTCGATGATCTGCTCCGGTGGTGGGTCCTGGGGGCCGCTCGTCGGCGTTCGGTGCACATTGAGGACGCAATCGAGGTCCGTGCACAACAAGAGTCCCACAGCACTCAGACGCCGGCGCTGGTCCTTGGACGCGCGCGGTGCGGTGAACAGCGAGACCTCGTTGAATCTGCGGGTGAACCGGCACAGATCGCACATGACCGCGCGCGAGGCCAGGGCCGCCTGGCTGGGGCTCTGCCGCAGGAGGACTCCATGGGCCTCGCCGTCGATCTCCGAGACCAGGTAGGCGCGCTGGTTCGCCCGGGTGTCTCGCCAGCCGAGGTAGTCGATCCGCTCCCACCGTGTCTCGTCGAAGGACGCGGGCAGGCGAACCTTCGCGGTGGCCGGATACAGGTTGACGATGGAGCCCCGCACCTCATCGCGGGTCAGGGGGCGCATGGTGTTGTCTCCTCCCGTGAATTGGACATCGATACAAATTGTATCAGTGTACAACTTTGCTTCGGGCGTGCGCGGCGTGGACGAGGCGGGAGAGTGCGTGGCGAGACGGGGAGCCGGACTCCCCGAGCCCTGCCCGCTCCTCATCCCCGCGTGGCATGGACGACCGAGGTCGGCGCAGCTCGACGGGGACGCCCCGGTCACACCGTCACGCCGGGGCTCCCCGGGGCCCGGTCCGTACTCCTGGTCTTCACGGTGTGACCGCAGGCGCGTTGGCTAGGCTGTGCTGTCGCGTCAGGTGTGCGGGCCGGCGCACTTGCGACGGGGCGGGAGGGGTTCACGCGATGACCGGCAGTGGCGGCTTGAGCACGGCCGCTTCCTGGCTGGCCGTCTTCACCGAAGAGGACCGGGGCCTGCAGAGCCTCACGGCCGGCGCGCTCTTCGCCGGGGTCCCGGTAGGGCTGTTCGGCCTCGGTGTGCTGCTGATCCGGCAGTTGTACGTCGGGCTCGACCTCCGTCGCCGGGTCGCGCCCGCCTCGCTCGCCGCCGCGGTGCTGATCGGGGTGGCCGCGCCGTTCGTCTGGCAGGTGCCCGACGACGCCCAGGGCCCGATGCCACCCCTGTACTCCGGCGACTTCGGAGCCGGCGCCTTCCTCGGCCTGCTGCTGGCAGGTTTGGCACTGGCGCTGCTGTCCGTCCTCTTTCACTACTACGTCGAGTTCACGGACGTGGTGTTGTGGAGAATCGGGAGAAGGCTGAGGAGACGGGCCCGGGAGCGCCTGGGACCCACGCAGCCCTCCACGGACTGGCTGTTCAAGATCGCCGTACGGGAACACCGCCGACTGAGCAGACGGCTGACGTCCCGTCAGCAAGCGGGTCCGGAACCGCCGCCGGGGGAGGGGCCGCCCCGGCGGGCCGGGCCGGGCCGGGACCGGGCGCTGGCGGCCCGCCGGGCCAGGGAGTCGGCCGCCGCCGCGAGGGAACGGGAGTACGCGCACGCCTGGGACTGCCTGGACGCCGCCACACTGGTACTCGACCAGCGCGCCGACGACCGCATCGACCCGGACGCCGAGCCGGTGGCCATGACGATAGCCATCGCACTGCTGAGGTCGGGCACCGAAGGGCTCCGGCCGCGGGGCAGGCGCTCGGGCATTCGCAAGCTCGCGTACGTGTGCGCGCTCAACCCGCTCCACGGCCCCGCTTCCAGGGAGACCAACATCCCGTGGAACGACGGCCCGCCCAGCTACGACGATCACCGCTACGTCTGTGACGACTGCTTCGACCAGCTCTTCACCGGTGGCGGCGGCCCCCGCCTCCTGCGTACCCACCAGTTGGTGCTGCGGCTCCGGCCCCGGGGCGTTCAGGAGGCCCGCCCCTACCAGGAACTCCCCAGTCCGCTGGCCGGGGAGGGACTGCCGCAGGTGGTCGTCAAGGAATTGATCGGCAAGGTACGGGAGGACCGAGGTGTTTTCTGAGGCCGACGGAGGGACGGCCGCCGTCACGGTGCTCCTCCTCGTGGTCGCGTCGACCGCCGTCGGCCTCCTGACCCTGACGCTGTACCTGCGCCGCCGCCGACGTCGACTCGGCCCCCGGTACCACCTTCCCCGGGCCGTCCACGCGGCAGCACTCACGGCGACCGAGGAGGAGGTGCGGGCCACGGCGCAGCGTGAGGTGGTGGAGCTGGGCGAAACCCTGGCCGCCGATCAGGACGAGCGCGCTCCGGAGCGGCTCCGGCACGCGCTGGACGCCTACGCCGCCGCCGGGACCGTGTTGGAGAGGGCCCGTTCACTGGCTGACCTGGCGGGGGTACTGGCGCTGGTCGCCGAGGGCCGGGACGCGCTGGAGGCCGGGCCGGAGGCCGAGCCACTGCCACTCTGCTTCTTCCAGCCGCTCCACGGCCGGGGCCAGGAGCGGGTGGGCTGGCGCCCGGTCGGGTACCGGCAGACGCTGACCGTCTCCGCCTGTGCCGTCTGTGCGGGCGTCGTCCGGGCCCGTCGTGCTCCCGAGGTGCTGATCGACCGCTACCGGGGCCGTGAGATGCCGTACTTCCAGATCCCGGCGGAATGCAGCGTCTGGTCCGCCACCGGTTACGGCTCCTTCGGCGGCGACTCGCTCACCGCCCGCGTCCGGCGCGGCGACTTCTCCCGCGGGCTCCGCCGGTCGGGCCCCTGAGAAGTCACCTCCGTCGGCTCGGGAGGCGGGGCTGTTGTGCGGCTGGTGCCGGACGAACGGGGGTAGTTCCAGCAGGTGGTACCGGCGGGTTCGGTCCCGGGGGAGTGGAGCGGTCGAGCTGCGCGCTCGGTTCATGAGGCCGGCGCCCGGGGCCGGTCGGCCCCGGGCGCCGCTGACCGGGCTGCATCCGGCGGCCAAGCAGGACTGGTGGCGGGCGAACCCGACCGGCCGCACCCACGCTCGCAGCGTTCATCGACGAGTACCCGGACCGCTGCGACGGCGTCGAGCCGATCCGCCGGGTCCTCACCGACGGCGACGCCCGCCCGATGTCCGCGCAGCGTCCCCGACCCGGCCGCCCCACCCGGCCGCAGGTCGTGCGGCCGGAGCAGACGGGACGCCCGGCCGGGACCTCCCGGCCGGGACCTCCCGGCCGGGCGTCTCGCGGGGAACGCTCGGCGAGGTTCCCGAGTGGCTCCCGAGCGGTCACCACGGGCGGGTCCCGGTCAGCGCATCGCCACGAAATACTTGACCGACGGCTCGATCGTCTCCCACGTGCCGCGGAAGCCGCGGGGCACGACGAACGCCTCGCCGGCTCCGAACTCGCGGCGCCCGCCGTCCGCGTCGACGACCGCCACCCGGCCGCTGATCATCACGCAGAACTCCGTGTAGGGCCAGGAGTCGAACGAGACGCTGCCCGGCTCGCCCTCCCACAGCCCGCCCAGCGAGTCCTCGGCCAGTTCGACGGCCCGGTACTCCGTCTCCGACCAGCGGCCGCGGACGTCGTCGTAGCCGGCGGGGTCGGGGACGACGGCCCGGCCGGTGTCGCGGCCGACGGCCTTCACCGCGTCGATGTTCATCGGTTCTCCTCGGCTGCGAAGCGGTCCAGGACGTTGCGGACGATCCGGTCGACGAACGGGTCGCCGACCTCCAGCGCGTGCGGCCACTCGGTCGAGCCGCCGTTGAAGACCTCGCCGGCCCCGCGGGTGAAGGCGGCGATCATCCCGGCGCCGCGCATCTGGTTCTCGTGCACGTAGTCCGGCAGGTCGTCGCCGAGTTCGGCGTTGTAGGCGTAGACCTCGGCCTCGGGGCCGCCGATGGGGTGCCGCCCGCCGAACCGGTCCTCCTCGCCCTTGGCGGCCGGGCAGATCGCGAGGATCTCCAGGGTGTCGGGGGCGCCGTCCTCGAAGGTGGGGTACGGCAGGCCGCGGCGGAACGTGTACTCGACCGAGTCGACCTCGAAGGCGGCCAGGAAGGCGGGCGGACCGCCGAGCAGGTCACCGTAGTAGAGGTCGGTCCCGGCGAACGCCCAGTGCTCGGGCCGGTAGACGGTGAATCCTCCCGAGGAGCGCGGGACGGCGGTGCCGTACCGGTTGTAGATGCCGCCGAGGCCATTGAGGCCGGTCGTGGTGGCGCCGGGACGGCCCACGCTCTTGGCCTCCCAGTTGGTCGTGGCCAGGTGGGGCGTGGCCGCCGCCTCCGGGTCCAGCGAGGGCAGCCGGTAACAGTACTGGGTGGTGCCGTCCTCGCTGAGCCGGACCTGCCACTGGTAGTTCCCGGCGAACCGGGCGAAACCGCCGCCGCGCTCGACGAACGCGTCGACGACGTCCCGCATCTGCCACGTCCAGTACTCGTCGTGGCCGACGACCACCGCGCACGCGTAGTCGTCGAGCGCGGACGGGTCCTGGTGCAGGTCGGTCTGGGTGAGGTAGTCGAGCCGGTAGCCCGCCCGCTCCGCCCAGACCACGAAGGGCCTCTCGTACGTCGCCCAGAACGCGTCGGCGTGGTGGCGGCTGTAGCCGTTGTACCGCGCCCATTCGTAGGAGTCGTAGCGGGGCACCCAGCCGATGCCGGGGGTGTAGGGGTGGTACTCGCGCGGTGCGCCGGGCGGCTTGCGCAGCATGCCCCGGCCGACGGGCCGCTGCGTCGAGGAGACCGGGGAACCCGAGTCGTTGCGCGGGTCGTCGCCGATGCCGCGGTAGTGGTTGGCGCCGCCCCAGTCGTTGTAGGCGCTGAGCGTGCCGGTGGTGAGGACGAGCGCGATGCCGGCGCGCCGGCCGGGGGCGCCGCGGACGACGAAGAAGTGCTCGCGCTCCCAGACGCCGTGCGGCATCGGGTTGCGCACCACCACGAGGTAGAGGCCCGACTCCAGGTCCTCGGGCACCTGCCAGCCGTGGGTGACCTCCCAGCCGCAGCCCGCGGCGTAGGCGTCCTGCGGGGTCTCCTGCCGGGGGGCGGTGAGACCGTGCTCGTGGTGGACGGTCCGGGGTTCGGCACCGTCGCGGATGATCTCCAGCTCGAACTCGTCGGCCGTGGAGGAGACGTGGAAGTCGACCCGCTCGCCCGGGGCGTAGGAGTACCGGCCGGTGTAGAGCCAGGTCTCCGGAGTACGCGGGTCGGTGAAGGGGCGCTCGGAGGGCCACCCCTTCGGGGACCAGGCGAAGGGCGGGGCGGGTGTGTTCGTCAACGCGCTCATGGCGTCGGGGTTCAGTGTCACTGCGGCTCTGTTCTCCGGGGGTGAGGGGGGATTCCTGCTTGCGGGGTCCGTCACCCGTGCCGGTCGAGGCGGTCCCGCAGGGCCGCGCTCGCCTCGTCGAAGGGACGGGTGAGGTAGGCGAGGTGGTCGCCCTCGCCGTGGCGGTGGCGCACGGTGCCGGCCCACCGGGTGCGCGCCTGCTCCGTGACGTGGCGCCGGGCGCCGTCGATCATGGCGAGCATGGTGGTCAGCACCTCGGCGTCGTGGCGCTCGTAGACCGGGCGTGACGACACGTAGACCGGCGAGGTGTGGGCGAAGACCGGCCGGCTCCAGGTGTCGGCGTGCCGCGGGCCCGCGTCGGCGGCGCCGAAGCACCGTGCCGCGAACCAGTCCGATCCGTCCGTCTCCACCGTCAGGCCGAACCGGTGGCCGGTGGCGCCGGAGCCGACGGGCTCGGTCCTGATCACCTCCCCGTTGCGGACCAGTTCGATCCGCTCGACGGGGAAGATCGTCTCCAGTTCGACCTCGACGTGGACGGAGGCACGGCCGGTCAGCAGGGTCCCGGGTGGCTGCCCGTCGACGCGCAGCCACAGCAGCGGTCCGCTGGAGACCATGGTGTCGCCGCGCCTGATGCCCTCGCACCACGACTCGTAGTCGCCGCCGCCGGCCGCGGCGTAGGTGCGCACCAGGCCGACGGGGACCTCGCTGGTCATCTTGTCGGTGCCGCCGACCAGTGGGACGCGGAATCCGGCGTTGAGGTACCGGTAGTACTCGGTGATGTTGTACTCGTCGTAGGCGATCGTCTCCACCGCGTCGAGCCGGCCGGTGGCCAGCAGCGCGGCGGTCTCCCCGTACGGGACGGGGAAGTGGGCCAGGACCACCGTCCCGCCCTGCGCGTGGCACTCGTCGGCCCAGTGCGAGAGGGTCGTCGCCAGCCCGCCGCCGAGTTCGTCCTCCTCGGAGCCGCCGGTGGACCAGGGCATGATCGGCTTGCGCAGGCCCAGGAGGTTGATGTGGCCGAGCATGTTGGTGCGGTTCTCCTGGCCCGCGTAGACCGTCGTCCGGCGGTCGTGCGAGACGTGCGGGCGGCCGGTGAACTCCTCGGTGTTGGTGAAGTGTTCGCCCCACTGGGCCAGGAGCAGGTTCGCCACCTGCAGGTCCTCGGCCCGTGCCTCCAGTTCGGCGCCCTGGGTCGACATGAAATGCACGTGGGTGTCACCGCTGAGGTAGCCGCGGTCGCGGGCGCTGAACCGCCGGGTCAGCACCAGGTCGAGTTCCGTCTGGTCCGGGGCGATCGTCACGGTCTCCCGGATCGGCTCGTACTCGAAACCCCGGGCGACCTCCACCTGGACGGGACCGGTGGGCAGCCAGCCCTCGCACGCCCCGTCGATCGCGGCGTACGTGTAGCTGCCGAGGCGGACGTCGCCGCCGATGTCGAGGTTCCACGTCCCGCCGTCGGAGTTGATGTGGGCGTGGTGGCCGTAGGGGGCGAGCGGGATGCCGTCGGTGCTCTGGAACCGGATGCGGCAGGCCACCGGTTCGCCGGTCTCGTCCCGCACGGTCGTCCTGACCCAGTTCTGGTCGGCGCCGGGCAGCCGGACGGTGCACCGGTCGAGGGTGAGGACCCCGCGCTCGACGAGGTCGCCCCACCGCAGGGTGCCCAGGACCGTGTCGCCGTCGCGGACGGTGACGGTCGCCGAGGGGGAGGCGGAGACCTTGGTGTACCCGGTGCTCCAGACCTCGGGGCGGCTGCGGCCCCAGCCGCCCGGCAGCTCGGGGGCCGCCTCCACGTCGGGGACGGTGCGCAGGACGTAGGAGGCCGTGCCCCGGTCGACCCGGAGTTCCAGCGACTCGGTGACGCCGCCGTCGCGCACCTCGACCAGCACCTCGCGGGCGACGGTGCGGGTGAACGGCTCCTCGTCGAGGTCGCTGAGGGTGAGGGCGCCGAGGATCAGCGAGGCGCCGCGGGCCTCGGCCACCAGACCGGTGAGTTCCAGGTCGGGCCGCGGGTTCTCCATGGCCCAGAGGTAGAAGCGGTAGGGCAGCACGTAGGGAACGCGCGACTGCGGGTCGTCGATGCCCACCAGGCGGGCCCCGGCCTCGTCGTACCGGCCGCAGGAACGGTTCATCAGAACGTGTTCGGCGTCGTTGCGGGCGAGCAGCGGCGTCTGGCCCCAGTCGAGGGGGAGCGGGCGGTCGTCCCAGCGGCGCGGTGTCGGGCCGATCTCGAAGCGCTGGCGCAGGGGCCGGGTGACGGTCGTGCCGTCGGCGTACTCCAGCCGGTAGGCGCCCACCTCCTGCCCGACCCGCCCGCCCTCGAAGAGTTCCGGCTCCAGGAGCGCGTGGGCGAACACCAGCCAGGTGGGCCGGCCGTCGACGGGGACCCGGGCCGAGCCGGCGGGCGGGACGAGGAGCACGGCGCGCTCCCGGTCCCCGAAGCGGAACGGCAGACCGTGCAGCACGCGGGTGCCGAGCCGTACGTCGTCCGGGTCCTCGAAGACGTCGACCGCGGTGTCGGCGACGCCGGTGAGGTCCAGCGGCCGGTAGTCGGGGGCACCGCCGCGCGGGAGCGAGGGGGTCATGGCGGATCAGTGTCCTTCCGTGTCGTCGGCCGAGGCGGCGTTCGTCGTGCCCATCAGCGCGTAGGTCTCCGGTGAGCGCGCCCGCAGGTACAGGGCGCGCGCCACGCCTCCCACCACGGAGAGGGCGGCGAGCGTGAAGAGCACGGTGTTGACGGCCGGCGTGCCGCCGGAGAAGAGGTCGAAGTGGGCGACGACGATGACCGAGACGACCGCGAGGGCCAGACTGGCCAGCAGCGGGGCGATGAGGGTGCGCCACAGGCCGGCCTCGCGGTGGTGGCGTCTCATGTGGACGACGATGGCCAGCGCGCACAGCGCCCACAGGGCGATGATGCCGAGGAAGCCGAGCGCGCTGCCCCAGAGCAGCAGACCGAGGTAGGGGTCGACGTCGAGGACGGCGCAGACCGTCAGCACGACGACCGCGAGGACGCACTGGCCCAGGCCGGCGACCCACGGGGACCTGGTCGTCGGGTGTGTCCGCGAGAAGACCGAGGGGATGAGCCGCTCCCGGCCCAGGGCGTAGGTGTACCGGTTGCTGGCGTTGTGCAGGGCGACGAGCGCGGCGAAGGCGCTCAGGAGCAGCAGGAGCGAGACGACCTCGCCGGACCAGGAGGGCAGGTACCGGTCGAAGAGCACCAGCACCAGCTCGGAGGGGTTCTCACCCGCCGCGGTGGCGATCCCGCCCGCGCCGTACGCGGTCACGATGGCGTAGGCCATCATGGCGTAGAAGACCCCGATGATCGCGACCACGACGTAGGTGGCCCTGCGCACGGTGCGGGCACCGCCCGAGGTCTCCTCGGAATAGATCACCGTGGATTCGAAGCCCATGAACGCGCCGAAGATGAGCCCGTACATGGCGCCGTTGCCCGGGTCGAGCACCGTGGAGGGCGCGAACGGCTCGGCGGAGAATCCCGACGGCCCGCTGTCCACGAAGATCGCGACGGCGAGAATCAGCAGGACCAGCATTTCCAGGCCGAGGACGACCGTGAGCACCTTGGCACTGGCGGTGATGCCGCGATATCCGAGAACGCCCACCCCGGCCAGAGCGACCCCGGCGTAGAGCCACCAGGGCGCGTCGATGCCGAGCAGCCGGCCGGCGAAATCGCCCGCGTACAGGCCGAGGGCCCCGTAGGTCGAGATCTGCAGCGCGTTGTACGCCATGACGGCGAGCAGCGCGGCGGCCGAACCCGCTTCCTTGCCGAGCCCCCGCGTGATGATCGAGTAGAAGGCGCCCGTGCTGCGGACGTAGCGCGTGATCGTCGTCAGCCCGACGGCGAACAGGCCCATCACGGCCGCGGCGACCAGGTAGCCGCCCGGCACCGAGGCTCCGCCGACGAAGAAGTGGAGCGGCATGACGGCCGCGACCAGGGTCAGGGGAGCCAGGGCGGCCATGGCGGTGAAGACGAGTTCGGGAAGGTTGAGCGCGTTGCGCGCCAGGCCGGTGCCGGAGCCTTCCTGTCTCTGGTGCGCGTCCACTGTTGCTTCTGCCACGGTCGGGCTCCTCAAGCGGTTCGGGGGCCGGGGCGGGCGAATGCGGAGCCAGTTCTGCCGCCCCTCGCGGGGCCGGTCCCCTCGCCCCGTCCGGCAGTGCGATGCCGTGAGACTAGGAACAGCCCGGGGGGTTGGCAAGCAATTCGATCCGCGTCATCCTGGTGGCAGTCACGAATTGCCGAATGTCATGGCCAGTCAGCGTCACTTCTATCGCCAACTGCCGTATCTGTGTATGGTTCGGCAGCCCAGGGAAGCCAAACTGGCGTCGAGGAAATTTCGCGGGGGAGTGAAGTCATGGACATGGCCGACGAGGCGATCCTCCAGCTGCTGAAGTCCGACGGCCGCCTCGCCCACCGCGAGATCGCCCGCCGGTCCGGGCTGTCCCGGTCGACCGTGGCGGCCCGGCTGCAGCGCCTGCTCACCTCGGGCGAGGTGGAGGTGCGGGGCGTGGTCCACCCCGCGGTGATCGGCCGCGGTTCGCTCGCCCACGCCAGCCTCTCGGTCACCGGCCGCGCCGAACCCGTGGCGGCCCGGATCGCCGAACGCGACGACGTCCCCTTCGTGTCGCTGACCAGCGGACTCGCCTCCATCATCGCCGAGATCCGGGCCGGCTCGACGCTGCGCGTCGACGAGGTGGTCGGGGCGCTCCGGTCCCTGGACGGCGTGCGCACGGTCGAGACGCTCCCCTACACCGAGGTGCTCCGGGACGTCATCGGCCCGGTCGGCGAGGTCACCCACGAGGTGGACGAGGTCGACATCGCGCTGCTCCGGGCGCTGCAGGACGACGGCCGGGTCCCGTACGTGGAGCTGGCCCGGCTGGTGGGGCTCTCCCCGGCCGGCGTGCGCCGCCGCGTGGTGCGGCTGCTGGAGGGCGAGGTGGTGCGGGTCGGCGCCCTCGTACGTCAGTCCGGGGAGGACAACCAGCTCTCCATGGGGCTCGGCATCCAGCTGGACGGCGGCCACCGGGAGGTCACGCGGGCGCTCCTCGACATGCCGGCGATCAGCTTCCTGGCCCGCACGCTGGGCCGCTTCGACCTGCTGGCGACCGTGCGCACCTTCATGCACGGCCAGCTCACGGAGACGCTGGAGACGGTCCGCTCACTGCCCGGCGTCAGCGCCGTCGACAGCTGGAGCCACCTGCGCTTCGTCAAGGAGACCTACGCGGTGGCGGAACTGGGCGGCTGACCCTGTGCGAGCCTGTCGCGAGCACTTCCGGGTACTGCCGGAACGGTGCCTCGGGCCGGCCGGGGCCGTGCGTGGCTACCCGGCGGGGTCACCGCTCTTCGAGCTTGGCCAGCTCCGCACGCAGTCTCGTGATCCCCTCCTCGGCGACGTCGTAGGCGCTCGGCACACCCGGAACCGGCTCGTCACCCATGGGGATCCAGAACTTGCGCCGTGTCAGCCGCAACGACGTGAGGAACGCCGGGATCGCGTTGAAGACTTCGATGAGCAGCGGCCCGTGGTACACGGGCAGGACGGGTTCGAGGAACGTACGCCAGGGGATCCAGCTGTCCGCGACCTCGCCGCGGTCCGGCGGGGACACCTGCACGTAGTGCAGGCGCCGCTGGTCGGCGGCGTCCCGGATGTCGCGGCGGTACGCCTTCGGGCCGCTGCTGCCGAGGACGACGTGGGAGCTGTCCACGCACACGCCGATGTGCGGGCTGCGCACGCCGGCGAGGAAGTCGAGCACGTCGCGCACCATGTTCGGGGCCGGTGTCTCCCAGCCCGTTGGCGATCCCGCCGGCCGCCTGGACCGGTGGCGGTCGAATGACCATCGAGGGCCCGCCACTGCCACGGGCGAAAGAGGTCCGGCTCAGCATGCGAGTTCACGCCGGAGAACCAAGGCAAGTAAGCAATAAGCTGCCCACCGATGAGCCGCTGAGGGCTTCGCGTGACCCCCAGCGGGTTCCGCCGCCAATTGCGGCCACTCGCCGCGTGTCGGATCGTCCGCCTGCACCGCATAAGGGGACCCCCGCCGCTTTGCGATCGACCACCTCCGACGCCGCTCGCTGCTCCGCTGGGGATCGCGGGAAGAGCCTCGGTACGAGGCTGGCATACGGCGCTGCCGTGACGCACCACCGCAGCGGGGAGCTTTTCGGTAAACCCATCGTTCGGGTGTAGTCGGTCAGCCTGTCCCAACCCGGCGGCAGAACAGGCCGGTTGGGCCGGCAAACAGGTAAAGCCGCCGGTGGTTGAGTTTTCGATCAGGAAATCCGTCTGCGTCACGGATTCGTGTGCTTGTCCGTCCTTCCGTCGACGTGTCGGGCTCCGCCCCGCGCCACCCGTCCGCCCGGCACCGCCGATACCGCCCAGGAACCCGGCACCCGGGGACACCGCCTGGGCCCGGCCGGACGACTTCAGCAGAGTGACGTGCTCACCGGGGAGTCGGCATCGACGGTCCGAAATGGCCGGTTCCCGCGTGGGCGCACTCTCCTGTTCGTTGCATTGTCGATGTCCGTCCACAGTCCGGTTGGGAGATGCGAGGCGTGTGCCGAGCCGGTGGTGACCGGCGGGATCCCTGACGGCGACGGTCACGAGTCGGTCGCGGCGCGGCACCGTTGCCATCCGGCGGGCACCGTCCGGCGTGTCTTCGGTGCCCTCCTGACGGGGTCATGGCGATGAATTAGGCTGCCCGGACCGGCTGCCCCTGGAGGTGCGGATGCGTCGCCCTGTCGCACGGAATCTGACGGTCCTGGCGGTCTCGGCCGCCATGCTCTCGGTGGGGGCCGCCGCCCCGCCGGGCGCGCCACCCGGCCCCGCCCTCCCGAAGACCCCGGTCGCCGTCGGCCACGGGGGCGCGGTCTCCAGCGTCGACGCGGACGCCTCCGCGGCCGGGATCGAGATCCTGCGCAAGGGCGGCAACGCCGTCGACGCCGCCGTGGCCACCGCCGCCGCGCTCGGCGTCACCGAGCCCTACTCCGCCGGCGTCGGCGGGGGCGGCTACTTCGTGTACTACGACGCCCGCACCCGCGCCGTGCACACGATCGACGGCCGCGAGACCGCCCCGCTCGACGCGGACGAGGACCTGTTCCTGGAGGACGGGAAACCCCTCGCCTTCGCCGACGCCGTCACCAGCGGCCTCGCCGTCGGCACCCCCGGCACCCCCGCCACGTGGCAGAAGGCGCTCGACACCTGGGGCAGCCGCTCGCTCGCCTCGGTGCTGAAGCCGGCCGAACGGCTGGCCTCCGACGGCTTCACCGTCGACGAGACCTTCCGCTCCCAGACCGCCGCCAACGAGGAGCGGTTCCGTCACTTCCCGGACACCGCCGCGCTGTTCCTGCCCGGCGGGCGGCTCCCGGCCGTCGGCTCCACCCTCAAGAACCCCGACCTGGCCCGCACCTACCGGCAGTTGGGCCGCGAGGGCGTGCGGTCCGTCTACCGCGGCGCGATCGGCGAGGACATCGTCGCCACCGTCGCCAAGCCGCCGGTCGACCCGGCCTCCGGCTGGAACGCCCGCCCCGGCACGCTGGACCGGGCCGACCTCGCCGCCTACCGCGCCAAGCTCCAGGCGCCCACCCGTACCGACTACCGCGGCCTGAGCGTCCACTCCATCGCCCCCTCGTCCTCGGGCGGCACCACCGTCGGCGAGGCCCTCAACATCCTGGAGCGCACCGACCTGAGGGCCGCGAGCCAGGAGCGGTACCTGCACCGCTTCATCGAGGCGAGCCGCATCGCCTTCGCCGACCGCGGGCGCTGGGTCGGCGACCCCGCCTTCGCGCCCGTGCCCACCCGGGAACTGCTCTCCCAGCGGCACGCCGACGCCCGCGCCTGCCTCATCAGGGACGACGCGGTGCTCACCAGCCCCCTGGCCCCCGCCGACCCCCGCCACCCCGTCCCCTGCGCACGCGGCGGCCGGGCCGCCCCGACGACGTACGAGGGCGAGAGCACCACCCACCTGACGGTCGCCGACCGGTGGGGCAACGTCGTCGCCTACACGCTCACCATCGAGCAGACCGGCGGCAGCGGCATCACCGTGCCCGGCCGGGGCTTCCTGCTCAACAACGAGCTGACCGATTTCTCCTTCGCCCCCGCGGACCCCGCCGTGCACGACCCGAACCTGCCCGGCCCCGGCAAGCGGCCCCGGTCCTCGATCGCGCCGACCATCGTGCTCGACCGGCACGACCGGCCCGTCCTCGCGCTCGGCTCGCCCGGCGGCGCCACCATCATCACGACCGTGCTGCAGACGCTCACCGGCGTCCTGGACCGCGGGCTGCCGCTCGTCGACGCCATCGCCGCCCCGCGCGCCAGCCAGCGCAACGCGGCCCGCACCGAACTCGAACCCGGCCTCTACGACAGCCCGGCGCGCCCCCGGCTGGAGGCGCTCGGGCACGTCTTCACCCGCAACCCGGAGATCGGGGCGGCCACCGCGGTGCAGCGGCTGCCGGACGGCAGGTGGCTGGCGGCCGCCGAGAAGGAACGGCGCGGCGGCGGTGCGGCGATGGTGGTCCGGCCCACCCGGTAGCCGGGGTCAGGAGGCGGGGACGGACGGGTCCTCGGTGCGGAACGCCAGCCGGCCGTCCTCGACCTCGACCGTGACCCGGCCGCCCTCGGTGATCCGCCCGTCCAGCAGCAGCCGGGAGAGCTGGTTGTCGACCTCGCGCTGGATGGTGCGGCGCAGCGGCCGGGCCCCGTACTCGGGCTGGTAGCCGCGCTCGGCGAGCCAGTCGACGGCCCCGTCGGTGAAGTCGACGGTGATGTCCTGGGCGCGGACCATGCGCCGGGTCCGCTCCAGCAGCAGGCCGGTGATCT
The DNA here is from genome assembly GCF_036607905.1 of Streptomyces sp. SCSIO 75703. Classification (NCBI taxonomy): domain Bacteria; kingdom Bacillati; phylum Actinomycetota; class Actinomycetes; order Kitasatosporales; family Streptomycetaceae; genus Streptomyces; species Streptomyces sediminicola. Next base: position 889,255 of record NZ_CP144555.1, on the reverse strand, counting down.
GCCGCAGTTGCTCCCCACTGAGCCGCCGGAAGACGACGATCTCGTCGATGCGGTTGAGGAACTCGGGCCGGAAGTGCTCCCGCAGCGGACGCAGCACCTGCTCGCGCCGGGCCTCCTCGTCGGCGTCCGAGCCGCCCGCGCCGAAGCCGATCCCGGCCCCGCGCCGGCCGATGACGTCCGAGCCGAGGTTGCTGGTCATCACGACGACCGTGTTGGAGAAGTCGACGGTGCGGCCCTGGGAGTCGGTCAGACGCCCGTCGTCGAGCACCTGGAGCAGGATGTTGAAGACGTCCGGGTGCGCCTTCTCCACCTCGTCCAGCAGGAGCAGCGAGTACGGGTGCCGGCGCACCACCTCGGTGAGCTGGCCGGCCTCCTCGTGCCCGACGTAGCCGGGCGGGGCGCCGACGAGGCGGCTGACGGTGTGCCGCTCCTGGTACTCGCTCATGTCCAGGCGGACCATGCGGTCCTCGCTGCCGAACAGGGCCTCGGCCAGCGCGCGGGCCAGTTCGGTCTTGCCGACGCCGGTGGGCCCGAGGAAGAGGAAGCTGCCGATGGGCCGGTCCGGTCCGGAGAGGCCGGCGCGCGAGCGCAGCACCGCGTCGGAGACGACCCGGACCGCCTCGTCCTGGCCGACGACCCGTTCGTGCAGGTGCTCCTCCAGGCCGAGCAGGCGGTCCTTCTCCTCCTGGGTGAGGCTGCTGACCGGGATGCCGGTCAGCCGGGACACCACCTCGGCGACGGCCTCCGTGCCGACCACCAGGTTCAGGCCCTCGTCGGCCTCCGCGTCGCCGGTCTCCTCCGAGATCCGCCGGCGCAGTTCGGTGACCCGGTCGCGCAGCCGCGTGGCCTCCTCGTACCGCTCGTCCGCGACCGCCTGGTCCTTGTCCCGGGCGAGCTGCTCGGCCTCGCGTTCCATGGCCCGTACGTCGCTGCCCCGGGTTCGGGCGCGCAGCCGCACCCGGGCGCCGGCCTGGTCGATGAGGTCGATGGCCTTGTCGGGCAGGCGCCGGTCGGTGAGGTAACGGTCGGACAGCGCGACGGCCGCCACCAGGGCCTCGTCGGTGTAGCGGACCTGGTGGTGGGCCTCGTAGCGGTCGCGCAGCCCGCGCAGGATCTCGACGGCGTCCTCGGGGGTCGGCTCCGGCACCAGGATGGGCTGGAAGCGGCGGGCGAGGGCGGCGTCCTTCTCGATCCTGCGGTACTCCTCCAGGGTCGTGGCGCCCACGATGTGCAGTTCGCCCCGGGCGAGGGCCGGCTTGAGGATGTTGCCCGCGTCCATCGACCCGCTCTCGCCGCCCCCGCCGGCGCCGACCACGGTGTGCAGTTCGTCGATGAAGACGACGAGCCGGTCGGAGTGGGCGCTGATCTCGCCGACGATGGTGTTCAGCCGTTCCTCGAAGTCGCCCCGGTAGCGGGTGCCGGCGACCACGCCGGTCAGGTCCAGCGCGACGACCCGGCGCCCGGTCAGCACGTCGGGCACGTCGCCGTCGGCGATGCGCTGAGCCAGCCCCTCGACGACGGCGGTCTTGCCGACCCCGGCGTCGCCGATCAGCACGGGGTTGTTCTTGCCGCGCCGGGACAGCACCTCCACGGTCTGCTCGATCTCGTCGTCCCGTCCGATCACCGGGTCGATCCGGCCCTGCCGGGCGAGGTCGGTCAGATCGCGCCCGTACTTGTCCAGGGTCGGCGTGTTCGTGGCGCGGGCCCCCTCGGCGCGGGCCCGCGCCGCGTCCGGCGTCTCCTGGGGCAGGGCACCGGGCGCGAACCGGGCCGCGTTCAGGATGTGCCCGGCGGCCGAGTCCGGGTTGGCGGCCAGCGCGCTGAGCACGTGCTCGGGGCCGATGTGCCCGGTGCCGGACGCGCGGGCCAGCTCGTGCGCGTCCAGCAGGGCCCGCTTGACCGCGGGGGTCAGCGACAGCGAGGTCGGCGGCGGGGCATCGCCGGGCGCGTGCTGCGCCGGGCCGGTCCGCTCGTCGATCTGCGTCGCCAGCGAGTCGGGGTCGGCGCCGGCCCGGCTGAGCAGGCTGCGGGTGGGCTCGGCGGAGAGCGCGGCCCGCAGCAGGTGCTCGGTGTCCAGGTCCCGGCTGCCGTGCTCGGCCGCGTACTGGGCGGCGCCGCGCACCAGTTCCCGGGCGGGCTGGCTGAGCAGCCGGCCGATGTCGATCTGCCGGGGGCGCGGCCCGCCGAAGAAGCGTGCCAGGAATTCCGCGAACGGGTCGCCCTCCGGGCCCATGAAGCCGCTGGTCATCGTCTCCGGTCCCTCCGCTGCCTCGCTGATCGGCGTGCCGGGGCCGGGTAACCCGGTCGGGCCGCGCCCATGCCCAACATGACACGGTCCGTGCCGCCGGGCACGCCGGGCGGTGGGCGGTGCGGTGCCGGGTCAGTCGTCGGCGCGGGCCGTCAGCACCCGGGGGCCGGCCTCGGTGACGGCCACCGTGTGCTCGGCGTGGGCGGCGCGCGAGCCGTCGTCGGTGCGCAGCGTCCAGCCGTCGGGGGCGGTGTGCCAGGCGTCGGTGCCGCCGCCGATGAGCATGGGCTCGATGGCGAGGACCATCCCGGCGCGCAGCGGCAGCCCGCGGCCGGGCCGGCCCTCGTTCGGGACCTCGGGGTCCTCGTGCATCCGGCGGCCGATGCCGTGCCCGCCGAAGCCGTCGGGCACGCCGTACCCGGCCGCGCGGCAGACGGTGCCGACGGCGTGGGCGATGTCGCCGATCCGGTTGCCGACGACGGCGGCGGCGATGCCCGCCGCGAGGGCCCGCTCGGCGGTGGCGACGAGGTCGAGGTCGGCGGGGCGCGGGGTGCCCACCACGAAGCTGAGCGCCGAGTCGCCGGCCCAGCCGCCCAGGGTGGCGCCGCAGTCCAGGGAGAGCAGGTCGCCGTCGCGCAGCCGGTAGTCGTCCGGGACGCCGTGGACGATCGCGTCGTTCACGGAGGCGCAGAGCACGGCGGGGAAGGGGACCGGCGCGAAGGAGGGCCGGTAGCCGAGGAAGGGTGATCCGGCCCCCGCCTCGCGCAGCACCTCTCGGGCCACCTCGTCCAGCTCCCGCAGCGAGACGCCGACCCGGGCGGCGTGGCGTGCGGCGGTCAGGGCCCGCGCGACGACCTGGCCGGCCTCGTGCATGGCGTCGATCGATTCTTTCGTCTTCAGTTCCACCATGCCGATTACTATACCGGTATTTGAATTGGGAGCCGGGCGGTGGCCGGTATTAGAATGACGCCATGGTGCGTACCCCCCTGACCCCGGAAGAGCGTGAGCGCGGCGAGCGGCTGGGCCGGCTGCTGCGGGCCGCCCGCGGCGACCGCAGCATGCCGTGCGTGGCGGCCGAGGCAGGGCTCTCCGCCGAGACCCTGCGGAAGATCGAGACCGGGCGGGCGCCCACGCCCGCCTTCTTCACCGTGGCGGCCCTGGCCCGCGCCCTCGGCCTCTCCCTCGACGAACTGGCCCTCGCCTGCGCCCCCGCCGAGCCGGACCGCCTCTCGGCCTGAGCCGTCCGGCCGCACGACGCCGGGCCGGGCCGATGCGACGCGGGTGCCTTCCGGCGCGGCGCGGGCGCCGGCCCGCACGGCGCCGGGGCCTTGCCCGCCCGGCGCGGGAAGCCCCCGCCCGGCCGCGCCGCCCTTCGTCCGGCCGCGCCGCCCTCCGTCCGCCCGATGGAGCAGGGGGCGTGCTCCCGGCGGCCCAGCGCTCGGCCACCGGGGTGTGAAATCCGGCCGACACCGCGGCGTGGCGGCGATGGTCTTGGCAAGCCCGCCCGTTGCGCCTACGTTCGTCCCTCTACGGCCCGCCCACGGGCAAGGCTCTGGCGTCGTGTCGAAGGGGCACCCTCATGGCCAACGTCGTACGTGCCGCCCTGGTCCAGGCGACCTGGACCGGGGACACCGAGTCCATGCTGGCGAAACACGAGGAGCACGCCCGTGAGGCCGCCCGGCGCGGCGCGCGGGTCATCGGCTTCCAGGAGGTCTTCAACGCCCCCTACTTCTGCCAGGTCCAGGACCCCGCGCACCACCGCTGGGCCGAGGCCGTCCCCGACGGGCCCACCGTGACCCGCATGAGCGCGCTGGCCCGCGAGACCGGCATGGTGGTGGTCGTGCCGGTCTTCGAGACCGAGCAGCCCGGCTTCCACTACAACACCGCGGCCGTGATCGACGCCGACGGCACCTACCTCGGCAAGTACCGCAAGCACCACATCCCCCAGCTCCCCGGCTTCTGGGAGAAGTACTACTTCCGCCCCGGCAACCTCGGCTGGCCCGTCTTCGACACCGCCGCAGGCCGGATCGGCGTCTCTATCTGCTACGACCGGCACTTCCCCGAGGGCTGGCGCCAACTCGGCCTCGCCGGAGCGCAGTTGGTCTACAACCCGTCCGCCACCCACCGCGGGCTCTCCGCCCACCTGTGGCGGCTGGAACAGCCCGCCGCGGCCGTCGCCAACCAGTACTTCGTCGCCGCCATCAACCGCGTCGGCGTCGAGGAGTACGGCGACAACGACTTCTACGGCTCCTCGTACTTCGCCGACCCGCGCGGACGCCTCGTCGGCGACCCGGCCTCCGACACCGAGGAGGAACTCCTCGTCCGCGACCTCGACTTCGGCCTCGTCGACGAGGTGCGCCGCGAATGGGCCTTCTACCGCGACCGCCGCCCCGACGCCTACGAAGGGCTGGTGCGCCCGTGAACCGCGACCTGCTCGGCCGCCACCGGGCCGTCCTGCCCGACTGGCTCGCCCTCTACTACGAGGAGCCCCTGGAGATCACCCACGGCGAGGGCCGCCACGTCTGGGACGCCGCCGGCCGCCGCTACCTCGACTTCTTCGGCGGCATCCTCACCACCATGACCGCGCACGCCCTGCCCGAGGTCACCAAGGCCGTCGGCGACCAGGCCGGACGCGTCCTGCACACCTCCACGCTCTACCTCAACCGCCCCATGGTCGACCTCGCCGAACGCGTCGCCCACCTGAGCGGCATCCCCGACGCCCGCGTCTTCTTCACCACCTCCGGCACCGAGGCCAACGACACCGCCCTGCTGCTCGCCACCACCCACCGGCGCAGCAACACCGTCCTCGCGATGCGCAACAGCTACCACGGCCGCTCCTTCTCCTCCGTCGGCGTCACCGGCAACCGCGGCTGGTCCCCGACCTCCCTCTCCCCGCTCCAGACCCTCTACGTGCACGGCGGCGTCCGCACCCGCGGCCCCTTCGCCCACCTGGACGACCGGGAGTTCATCGCGGCCTGCGTCCGGGACCTGGAGGACCTGCTCGGCCACACCCGCGCCCCGGCCGCCCTGATCGCCGAGCCGGTCCAGGGCGTCGGCGGCTTCACCTCCCCGCCCGACGGCCTCTACGCCGCCTTCCGCGAGGTGCTGCGCGAACGGGGCATCCTGTGGATCGCCGACGAGGTGCAGACCGGCTGGGGCCGCACCGGCGACCACTTCTGGGGCTGGCAGGCCCACGGCCGCAGCGGCCCGCCCGACATCGTGACCTTCGCCAAGGGCCTCGGCAACGGCATGTCCGTCGGCGGCGTCATCGCCCGCGCCGAGATCATGAACTGCCTCGACGCCCACAGCATCTCCACCTTCGGCGGCACCCAGGTCACCATGGCGGCCGGCCTCGCCAACCTCGCCTACCTGCTGGAACACGACCTCCAGGGCAACGCCCGCCGCGTCGGCGGACTGCTCATCGAACGGCTGCGGGCCGTCGCCGCCCAGGTGCCCCACGTCCGCGAGGTGCGCGGGCGCGGACTGATGATCGGCGTCGAACTGGTCCGCCCCGGCACCGACGAGGCCGACCACGAGGCCGCCTCCGCCGTCCTGGAGGCCGCCCGCGCCGGCGGACTGCTCATCGGCAAGGGCGGCGGCCACTCCACCAGCGCCCTGCGCATCGCCCCGCCGCTCTCCCTCACCGTCGCCGAGGCCGAGGAGGGCGCCGCCGTCCTCGAATCCGCCCTGCGCGGCCTGTGACAGCCCGCCGCCGTCCCGACCGGAGGCACGAGCCATGAGCAGCAGCACCCTCGTCCGCGGCGGCCTCGTCGTCACCGCGAGCGACGAGACGCACGCCGACGTCCTCGTCGAGGACGGACGCGTCGCCGCCCTCGCCGCGGCCGGCACCCCGGCCGCCGCCGCCCTCACCGCCGACCGCGTCATCGACGCCACCGGCAAGTACGTCGTCCCGGGCGGGGTGGACGCCCACACCCACATGGAGATGCCCTTCGGCGGCACCCGGGCGTCCGACACCTTCGAGACCGGCACCCGCGCCGCCGCCTGGGGCGGCACCACCACCATCGTCGACTTCGCGATCCAGACCCCCGGCCGCGGCCTGCGCGAGGGACTCGACGCCTGGCACGCCAAGGCCGAGGGCGTCTGCGCCGTCGACTACGCCTTCCACATGATCGTCTCCGATGTGCGCGAGGACACGCTCGCCGAGATGGACCTGCTGGTCGCGGAGGGCGTCACCTCCTTCAAGCAGTTCATGGCCTATCCCGGCGTCTTCTACAGCGACGACGGCCGCATCCTGCGCGCCATGCAGCGCGCCGCCGGCAACGGCGGGCTGATCATGATGCACGCCGAGAACGGCATCGCCATCGACGTCCTCGTCGAACAGGCCCTCGCCCGCGGCGACACCGACCCGCGCCACCACGGCGAGGTCCGCAAGGCCCTGCTGGAGGCCGAGGCCACCCACCGCGCCATCCGCCTCGCCGAGGTCGCCGGAGCGCCGCTGTACGTCGTGCACGTCTCCGCCCGCGAAGCGCTCGCCGAACTGGTCCGCGCCCGCGACCGGGGCCTGCCCGTCTTCGGCGAGACCTGCCCCCAGTACCTCTTCCTCACCGCCGACCGGCTCGCCGACCCCGGCTTCGAAGGCGCCAAGTACGTGTGCAGCACGCCCCTCAGACCCCAGGAACACCAGGACGCCCTGTGGCGGGGGCTGCGCACCGACGACCTCCAGGTGGTCTCCACCGACCACTGCCCCTTCTGCTTCGCCGGCCAGAAGGAACGGGGCCGCGACGACTTCTCCCGCATCCCCAACGGCATGCCGGGCGTCGAGAACCGCATGGACCTGCTCCACCAGGCCGTCGTCGAGGGCCGCATCACCCGCCGCCGCTGGATCGAGATCGCCTGCGCCGCCCCGGCCCGCATGTTCGGCCTCTACCCGCGCAAGGGCACCCTCGCCCCCGGCTCCGACGCCGACCTGGTCGTCTACGACCCCCGCGCCGAACACGTCGTCTCCGCCCGCACCCACCACATGAACGTCGACTACTCGCCGTACGAGGGCCGCCGGCTCACCGGACGGGCCGAGACGGTCCTCTCCCGCGGCGAGCCCGTCGTGACCGCCGGCCGCTGGACCGGGCGCCCCGGCCACGGCGTCTACCTGCCGCGCTCCACCTGCCAGTACCTCGCCTAGGAGCGGTGCCCATGGACTTCGGACTCGTCCTGCAGACCGACCCGCCGGCCTCCCGGGTCGTCTCCCTCATGCGGCGGGCCGAGCGCAACGGCTTCACCCACGGCTGGACCTTCGACTCCTGCGTGCTGTGGCAGGAACCGTACGTGATCCACAGCCAGATCCTGGCCCACACCGACCGGCTGACGGTCGGGCCGATGGTGACCAACCCGGCCACCCGCGCCTGGGAGGTGACCGCCTCGACCTTCGCCACCCTCAACGACATGTACGGCAACCGCACCGTCTGCGGCATCGGGCGCGGCGACTCCGCGATGCGGGTGGCCGGCCGCAGGCCCGTCACGCTGGCCACCCTCAGCGAGGCCATGAAGGTCATCCGCGCCCTGGCCCGGGGTGAGCGGGCCGACCTCGGCGGCGGCACCGTCGTCTCCTTCCCCTGGGTGCGCCCCGGCGCCGAACTGCCCGTGTGGATGGCCGCGTACGGGCCGAAGGCGCTGCGGACCGCCGGCGAGGAGGCCGACGGGTTCATCCTCCAGCTCGCCGACCTCTACCTCACCGAGTCCATGGTCCGCACCGTCCGCGAGGCCGCCGCCGCGGCCGGACGGGACCCGTCCGAGGTGACGGTCTGCGTCGCCGCCCCCGCCTACGTCACCGAGGACGACTCGCCCGCCGCGCTCGCCCACGCCCGCGAGCAGTGCCGCTGGTTCGGCGGCATGGTCGGCAACCACGTCGCCGACCTCGTCGCCCGCTACGGCACCCACTCGGCCGCCGTCCCCGGCGAACTCACCGACTACATCGCGGCCCGCGAGGGCTACGACTACGCCCACCACGGGCGCAGCGGCAACCCGGACACCCGGTTCGTGCCCGACGCGATCGTCGACCGGTTCTGCCTGACCGGCCCGGTGGAACGCCACATCGAGAAGCTGACCGCGCTGCGCGCCCTCGGCGTCGACCAGTTCGCCCTGTACGCCATGCACGACGCCCGGGAAGCCGTGATCGACGCCTACGGCAGCCGGGTGATCCCGGCCGTGGGCGGCTGAGCCGCGGCCGGGCGGCGGGTCAGGCCGAACCGGCCGACAACGCGGCCACCGCCTCCTTCGCGGCCTGGATGGCCCCCTTGTTGATCACGTCGGTGGCGGGGGCCCGCCCGCTCTCGAAGTCGCTGCCGTTGTACGTGATCATCACCAGCGCGTTGGCCGCGCGGACCAGCACCGTGCCCTCGCGGGTCTCCTGCTTGTCCTCGGTGGTGAGGTTGACCACCGAGTACGCCTCGTCGCCCAGGCCCGGGACCTCGCCGCCGCCGCCGCGGTCGGCGACCCGCTCCTTGTACGACTTCCCGGCCGCCTCGTCGGTGGCCATCACCTCGTAGGAGACGTCGAGCCAGCGGTAGTCGAACCCCTTGAGCGCGTTCCACGAGCAGGTGCGGCGCACCTTCGTGTCGGTGGACGGGATCTCCTTGCCCTCGGTCTTCACGCCCGGCACCAGCGACGTGATCGTCTTCTCGGCGAGCACCTCGCACGGCGCGGGCGCGGCGGCATGGGTCTTGGTCACCGCCTCCGTCGCCGGGGCGGACGGGGACTGCGAGGCCCCCGGCTCGGGCGGCCGCTCGCGCTCGGCGACCGGTCTCGTCTCCGGCCCGGACGACAGGGCCCAGCCCGCCGTGGCGAGCACGGCGACCGGGGCCAGACGCGCGGTGAGGGCGAGGGGCAGGGGAAGGGGACGCACGGCGCACTTCTCGTGGGGGACGGTGCGGAGAGGGGTCCGCACAGCGGACGGGGACGTCAGTCTCACACGAGAGGCGGTGCGGCGGAAGGGCCAACTCGGACCGTGCCCGCGCGGTGACGCAGACGCACCGCAAAGCCCCCGGACGGATGCCCCCGGACCACCACAGACCAGCGAAAACACCGCCGCGACGGCCGGCGGCGGGTGCCTGTCAGGGGACCCGGGCGGTCCACTCGGGGGAGGAGAACTTCTCCCGCGCCAGCTCGTGGGCCCGCGTCAGCTCGTCCTCGCCCACCTTGCCCTCGGCCAGCCCGTACCGCGCCGCGAAGGAGGCGACCATGCGGTCGATCACCGCCTCGCGGGACAGGCCGGTCTGCCGGCGCAGCGGATCGACCCGCTTCCTCGCGCTGCCGATGCCCTTGCCGGACAGCTTCTCCCGCCCGATGCGCAGCACGTCCAGCATCTTGTCCGCGTCGATGTCGTACGACATCGTCACGTGGTGCAGCACCGCGCCGGGGCGGCCCGCGTGCCCCACCATCCGCTTCTGCGCCGCCCCCGCGATCTTGCCCTGGTCGGTGGCGATGTCGTTGAGCGGCTGGTACCAGGCGCGGACGCCCATGTCGGCGAGGGCGCCGAGCACCCAGTCGTCGAGGTAGGCGTAGCTGTCCTGGAAGGAGAGGCCCTGCACCAGGGACTCGGGCACCGACAGCGAGTAGGTGATGGTGTTGCCCGGTTCCACGAACATGGCGCCGCCGCCGGAGATCCGGCGGACCACCTCGACGCCGTGGCGGGCGGCGCCCTCCGGGTCCACCTCGTTGCGCAGCGACTGGAAGCTGCCGATGATCACGGCGGGGGAGGCCCACTCCCACACGCGCAGCGTCGGCGGGCGCAGGCCCGCGGCGACCTCGGCGGTGATCACCTCGTCCAGCGCCATGTGCAGCGCGGGCGGCTGCGGGCCCTCGCGGACGAGCTGCCAGTCGTAGTCGGTCCAGTCGGTGGCCTCGGCCAGCGCGCGGCGCACCGCGACGGCGACGCCCTCCGCCGTCAGCCCGTACATCACGGTGCCCTCCGGCAGCGCCGCCTCGATCCGCGCCGCCAGCCCCGCGGCGTCGGTGCTCGCCGGCACGCCCTCCAGCGCCCGGTCGACCGCGTCGAGCGCCTCGTCCGGTTCCAGGAAGAAGTCGCCGGCCACCCGCACGTGCCGCAGCACGCCGTCCTCGACCTCCACATCGACGACGACCAGCTTGCCGCCGGGGATCTTGTACTCACCGTGCACTGTCCTGCCTCCGTTCCGCACCCCCCTCAACCGCGCGGGCGATCACGGTGTTCCCGCGGGCTCCGCCTCCAGGTCGGGCACGGGCACGGTCAGCCGGACCTCGGTGCCGCCGCCCGGCACGGCCCGCAGCAGCAGGTCGGCGCCGATCAGCAGGGCCCGCTCGCGCATGCCGCGGATGCCCGCGCCCTCGGCGGTGTCGTCGATGCCGCTGCCGTTGTCGCGCACGCTCAGCTCCACGGCGCCCTCGGTGCGCTCCAGGGTGAGGTCGACGCGGGTGGCGCCGGCGTGCCGGGCGGCGTTGGTCAGGCTCTCCTGGGCGACCCGGTACAGGACCAGGTCGGCGTTGTCGCCGAGGGCGGGCAGCCGGGGTTCGATGTGGTGCCGCACGGAGAGCGACGGCCCGGTGAACTCGGCCGCGAGGGAGCGCAGCGCGCTGGCCAGCCCCAGCTCCTCCAGCACCCCGGGCAGCAGGCGGCGGGCGATGCGCCGGATCTCGTCCAGGCTGGCGCGGGTGGACTCCTGCACCTGGTGGAGCTGTTCCCGTACGGGGTCGGGGGCGCGGTCGGCGACCCGCTTGAGGTCGAGCAGGACGGCGGCGAGGGTCTGGCCGACCTCGTCGTGCAGTTCCTGGGCGACGCGGTGGCGCTCGGACTCCTGGGCGGTGAGGGCGCGGGCGGCGCTGGAGGCGCGCTCGGCCTCCAGCCGGTCGATCATCGTGTTGAAGGTGGTGATCAGCTCGGCGATCTCGCCGTGGCCGTCGGCGGCCGGCCGGGCCCGGGGCCGCAGCAGGTCGGTGGTGGTCATGGTGCGCGCGAGCTGCCGCAGCGGGCCGAGGCCGATGCGCAGCAGCACCGCGTTGGCGATCAGGATCACGGCCAGGCCGACCGTGAGGATCGCCGCCTCGGTGAGCAGAACGGGCGTCGACACGGTGACCGGTCCCAGCAGCAGCGCGGTGGCGGTGACCAGCACCACCGCGTTGAAGAGGGAGATCCTCCAGAACAAGGGCACCTCGTACCGCCTTCCCTGACACGTCCCTGCTCCGACCGCCGCCTGCGCGACGGTCCGACCCAGACTGGGTGCCGGGGGCGCCGGGGTCCATCGGTCCTGGTACCCATTTCTCCCCGTTTTCGCTGACCACGGCCCTGATCTACAGGTCGGGTCCGGACGTAATTGGGTGGCGTCCCCAATGGCCGGGTGTGGGGGCCTCGGGCGAGGGTGTAGGCAATCCCCCTTTCCGGCCCAGTGAGTGTCCCTGCGGCGGCCGCCGCTTCGTGACGCCCTCGTCTGGTGCTCCCCGGTCTCGACGGTCGTACCGCCCGCGGCCGTCCTCCCCTCGCGGGAGGCGCGCGGGCGCGGCTCGCCGGCGGGCGTGAGACGCCGTCGGCCGGTCGTGCACGAGAGGAGCTGGGCCATGAAGACAACGCCGCAGAAATCGGGGTGGACCGAGGCGGTAGACGAACCGGGGCCGCGCCGCGCGCGGTCCCGCCGTGTCACGCCCGCGCCCGGCGTGCGCCCGTCCGGCGCCGTGACGGCCCGTTCGATCAGGGTCCGCGCGGGGGAGGACACTGGGTGAACGTCACGACATGGCTCGCCGTGGCGGTGTTCGCCGTCGTCTTCGTCCTGATCGCGACCGAGTGGGTGCACCGGGTCGCCGCCGCGCTGGGCGGCGCGGTCGCGATGCTGCTCATCGGCGCGACCGAACCCGATCACGCCTTCTTCTCCGCCGACTCCGGCATCGACTGGGACGTCATCTTCCTGCTGCTCGGCATGATGCTGATCGTCGCCGTGCTGAAGCGGACCGGTCTTTTCGAGTTCATCGCCATCTGGGCCGCGCGCAAAGCGCGCGGCAGACCGTACCGGCTGATGGTGTTGCTGATCCTGGCGACGGCGATACCGTCGCCCTGGCTGGACAACGTGACGACGGTCCTGCTGATCGTGCCGGTGACCATCTCGGTCTGCCGGCAGCTCGGACTGCCCGTCATCCCTTATCTGATCGCCGAGGTGATGACCTGCAACATCGCCGGAGCCGCCACCCTGATCGGTGACCCGCCCAACATCATGATCGGTTCCCGGGCGGGACTGTCCTTCAACGACTTCCTGATCCACATGACGCCGATCGTCGTCGTGCTGACGATCGTTTTCATCCTGATGAGCCGGTTCCTGTTCCGCGGCGCCTTCCACCACGACCCCGAACGCGCCGCCGCCGTCATGGAGATGAACCCCCGCGAGGCCATCAAGGACTCCCGGCTGCTGGTCCTCAGCGGTGTGGTGATGGCCGCGGTGATCGCCGGCTTCGTCCTCCACACCCATCTGGACATGGAGCCCTCCGTCGTCGCGATCAGCGGTGGCCTGGTGCTGCTGGCCGCCTCGCGGCTCAACCCCACCGAGGTCGCCAAGGACGTCGAGTGGGACACCCTGGCCTTCTTCGCCGGTCTCTTCGTCATGGTCGGCGCGCTGGTGCAGACCGGCGTGATCGGCGAGTTGGGGCGGGCGGCGGCGGAGGCGGCCGACGGCAGGCTCTTCGGCACCGCGATGGCCCTCGTCTTCGGATCCGTCGTACCCTCCGGACTGATCGACAACATCCCGTTCGTGGCGTCGGTCAGTCCGATCGTCGCCGAGATCGTGGAGTCGGCGGGCGGCCTGGAGGAAGCGGGCATGCTGTGGTGGGCCTTCGCGCTCGGCGCGGACCTCGGCGGAAACGCCACGATCATCGCCTCCTCGGCCAACGTCGTGGTGGTCGGGATCGCCGCGCGCGAGGGACACCACATCTCGTTCTGGCAGTTCAGCCGCTACGGCCTGGTGGTCACCGCCACCACGGTCAGCATCGCGGCGGCCTATGTGTGGTTGCGCTACTTCGTACTGGTGTGACGTGATGCCGCCTACCCCGCGAGGAGAACAGATGGCCCGCAAAGAAGACCGCCCCACTCGCCTCACCCGCCCCGCCTGCCTGCGGCCCCGCGCCGGAAGGGAGGAGCCATGCCCCGATCACCTGACGACCGGCTCGCCGAGATCGAGGCGCGACTGCGCCGTGAGGACCCCCGTTTCGCCGACGCCCTGGCGAGCGGCCTGCCCCGCAGGCCCCGCGACCGGCGCCGCCGATGGCTCTGGCTGCTGCTGGTCGCCGCGCTCGCGGTGTTCGGCGCCGGCATCGTGCTCCCGCACGGTCTGCTCATCGCCACCGGGCTCGTCCTGGCCGGTGTGGCGGGGGAGTTGCTGGCACCGGGACCCGACCCGCCGCCCCGGCGCACTTCCTGGCCGAGGCACTGACCGGAGCGGCGCGCACGGCGCCCGCGCCGCGGGGCCGGACGCCCCGCGTCCGCCCCTGCCGCCGGAACACCCCTGGAGGCACGCCTCCTGAAACGCCGCCCCGCCCGGCCGCACCGGCCGGGCGGGGCGGCTCACCGGCGGCCGGTGCGGCCGTCCCGGCCGCCCCCGCGCCGTCGTACCGCCTGAACCCCCGTCAGGACGACCGTGAGCAGGAGGAAGAGCACGACGAGCGGCACCGGGTTCCCGGTGCCGGCGGTCATGCTGAACCCCCCGTCGCTATCCCGTGCCGAACGGAACACCATCGAGCCGAAGAACGCGCTGCGGTCGACGTCCCCCGCGGTGTCCGCGGTGAACGCCAGGACGCCCAGGGTGACCACCACGGTGCTCACCGTCAGCGCCGCCGCCCCCGCCGCGGACCTCCCCACCGACCGTACGGTGATCATTCCTTCGCTCCTCCCCGTCGTAGGTCCCGGGCGCCCTGCCCGCGGAACCGGTCCGCGAACCACGGGCCCCCGCCGCCCCGCCCCGGGGACGGCCGGAAACACCCTCTCGCACCCGCCGGGACCGCCCGCGGGCAGGGTGTTCACCTCGATTCCACCCGCCGTACACGGTCCGGGTGGGGTTTGTCAGTCCCTCGTGCTCTCATGGAGGCATGATCGAGGACTACGAAACCATCGACGAGTTTCTCACCCGGCACGCCGGCGACGTGGAGGAGGCCGTCCGCAAGGCGGCCGCGCAGGAGATCATGCCCCGCTGGCGGCGGCTCGCCGACGACGAGGTGGACCAGAAGTCCGGCCCGCACGATCTGGTGACCGACGCGGACCGGCAGGCCGAGCTGTACCTCACCGAGGCCCTGCGGCTGCTGATGCCCGGCTCCGAGGTCGTCGGCGAGGAAGCGGTGCACGACAACCCGGCCACCTACGAGGCGATACAGGGCGACGCCCCGGTGTGGATCGTCGACCCCGTCGACGGCACCCGCCAGTTCGTGCGCGGGGAGACCGGCTTCTGCACGCTGGTCGCGCTCGCCCGGCACGGCAGCGTGCTCGCCTCCTGGACCTACGCCCCCGCGCAGGACCGTTTCGCCACCGCCCGGCGCGGCCAGGGGGCCTTCCTGGACGGCGTACGCCTGCACGCCGGACCGCCGGAGCCGGGCCGTGACCTGCGCGTCGCCACCTCCCACCCGGACTACACGACCGACGACCAGAAGCGCGCCCTGCTCGGCCTGCGCGTCCCGGGCGTGGCCCCCCGCCCGTGCGGTTCGGCCGGCCTGGAGTACCTGGACGTCGCCCTCGGCCGCGTCGACGCCACGGCCTTCTCGTGGGAGGCGGCCTGGGACCACGCGGCGGGCATCCTCCTGGTCGAGGAGGCGGGCGGCATCCACCTGACCCGTGACGGCGAGCCCTTCCGCATCACCGGCGGCAACGACCTGCCGTTCACCACGGCCCGCGACGCGGCGACCGCCCGCCAGGTGGCGGCACTCCTGGCGGGGGACCCGGGGTCCCAGCCGGGCTGACCGGTCCCCGGCCGGGCGGCGCACGCGAGCGGCGCGTCCGCCCGGCCGGGCCGGCCGCTCGCCCCGGGCCCGCCGGGGCCCCGCGCCGGGCCCGCGCCCGCCCTGACCCGCCGCCCCTGCCCCGCCCCGGATGGCGCCCTTCGCCGGCGGACCCGCTCCCCGCCCCGGACCCGCCCCGGCCGAGGAGAGACCCCTTCCCCGGACTCGGGCCAGTACCGGCCCCCGCGACCGGAACATGTCAGCGCCGGCGCCTATCCTGGACAACCAGTGCCCGTCGGCTGACGAAGGGGTCGCAAGGTGGCGTCGATGCTCGATGCGGTCGTGGTGGGAGCGGGGCCGAACGGGCTGACCGCTGCCGTGGAACTGGCCCGGCGCGGCTTCTCCGTCGCCGTCTTCGAGGCCCAGGGCACCGTGGGCGGCGGCGCCCGCACCGCTGAGCTGACCCTGCCCGGCTTCCGGCACGACCCCTGCTCCGCCGCGCACCCCCTCGCCGTCAACTCTCCCGCCTTCCGCGACCTCCCCCTGGAGCGGTACGGACTGCACTGGCTGCACGCCCCCCTCCCGATGGCACACCCCTTCCCCGACGGCTCGGCCGCCGTGCTCTCCCGCTCGGTGGGCGAGACGGCCGCCTCCCTCGGACCGCGCGACGCGGGCACCTACCGCCGTCTGGTCGGCCCCTTCCTGCCCCGGTGGGACACGCTCCTGCGCGACTTCATGTCCCTGCCCGGCACGGCGCTGCCCCGCGACCCGGTCACCCTCGCCCGTTTCGGACTGGCCGCGCTGCCCCCGTCCACCTGGCTCGCCCGGCGCTTCCACGACGAGAAGGCCAGGACGCTCCTCGCCGGTCTCGTCGCCCACGTCATGGCCCCCCTCGGCGGCCTGGCCACCAGCGGCGTCGGCCTGGTCTTCGCCCTGGCCGCGCACGCCCGCGGCTGGCCCGTGGCGCGTGGCGGCTCCCAGGCCATCTCCGACGCCCTCGCCGCCCTCCTCACCGACCTCGGCGGTGCCGTCCACACCGACTACGAGGTCAAACGCCTCGACGACCTGCCGCCCGCCCGCGCCTACGTCTTCGACACCTCGCCCACCGCCCTGGCCCGCATCGCCGGCCTCGGCAACCACTACGCGGGCTACCGGTACGGACCCGGCGTCTTCAAGATCGACTACGCGCTGGACGGCCCCGTCCCGTGGACCGCCGAGGCCCCCCGCAGGGCGGGCACCGTGCAGATCGGCGCGGACAGCGCGGAGATCGGCGCGGCACTGCACGCCGTCTCCCGCGAGGGCCGCGCCCCCACCCCGCCCTTCCTCATCACGGTGCAGCCCAGCGTCGCCGACCCCACCCGCGCCCCGGCGGGCAAGCACGTCTTCTGGGCGTACGGACACGTCCCGCACGGCTGGACGGGCGATCTCACGGACGCCATCGAACGCCAACTGGAGCGCTTCGCCCCCGGGTTCCGGGACCGCGTCCTCGCCCGCGCCACCGCCGGCCCACGCGAACTCGCCGCCCACAACGCCAACTACGTCGGCGGGGACATCGCCACCGGCGCCGTCTCCGGGCTCCAGACCCTGCTGCGCCCCAAGCTCTCCCCGACCCCGTACGCCACCCCGCACCCGGCCGTCTTCATCTGCTCCTCGGCCACCCCGCCGGGCCCCGGCGTGCACGGCATGCCGGGACACAACGCGGCCAAGGCGGTCTGGCGGAGGCTGAGGCGGTCGTGAGCCCCCGCATCACGCTCGTCCGGGGCGACATCACGCGCGAGAGCGCCGACGCGCTCGTCAACGCCGCCAACTCCTCGCTGCTCGGCGGGGGCGGCGTCGACGGCGCCATCCACCGGCGCGGCGGGCCCGCGATCCTGGCGGAGTGCCGCCGGCTGCGCGCCTTTCGGTATCCCGAGGGCCTGCCCACCGGGGCGGCCGTCGCCACCACCGCGGGCGACCTGGACGCCCGCTGGGTCATCCACACGGTCGGCCCGCGCTTCTCCCGCCGGGACGACCGCTCGGCACTGCTGGCCTCCTGCTACCGGGAGTCGCTGCGCGTGGCGGACGAACTCGGCGCCCGCAGCGTCGCGTTCCCGGCGGTCTCCGCCGGTGTCTACGGATGGCCGATGGACGGCGCCGCCCGGATCGCCGTGCAGACGGTGCGCGCGTCGCCGGCCTCGGTGGAGGAGGCGCGGTTCGTCCTCTTCGACGAGGACGCGTACGAGGTGTTCGCCGCCCGGCTCGGCTGAGCCGCCCGGGGCCCGGCCGCCGAGCGGCGCGGGGACGTCACCCGCCCGGAGCGGGGACGTCACCTCTCATCCGGCGCGGGGATGGCCCCTCGCGCCCAGCGCGGGGCGCCTTCCGTACGGGCGCGGCGCGGTCCCTCATCCGCCCGGTCGCCGGTGGGTGAACGGCGGTTCGGTGTCCCGCCCGGTGCCCGCGCCGTGCGCGGCGCGCCCGTGGCGCGGGCCCCGCTCCGCCTCGCTCTCCCCGAGCACCATCTCCGGGTCGAACATGACGACCACCGCCGCCACCACCAGCACCGCCAGCGGCCCGGCGATCATGGCCAGCAGGAAGGAGAGCAGACCGGCCGAGGAGTGGTGCGCCGGTGCCGTGTGGGTCAGGTGGACGCTGACCGCGGCCATGCCGGTGTAGTGCATGCCGCTCACCGCGACGCCCATGACGAGGCTCGCCACGAGGGTCGCCCAGAACCCGCGCACCGACACCGCCGCCCACAGCGCGGCCGTGGCCGCCACCACCGCGATCACCACCGAGAGCGCCACGAGCGCCGTGTCGTAGCGGATCTCGCCGCCCGTGTGCATCGCGGCCATCCCGATGTAGTGCATCGCCGCGACGCCGAGCCCGGTGAAGACGCCCGCCGTGCCCAGCGTCACCGGGCCCGAGCCGCGGTAGCCGACGAGGAACACCCCGACCGCGACGACGGCCACCGCGACCAGCAGGCTCAGCACGGTGAGCCGGGTGTCGTACTGGAGGACGGCGCCCTCCACGCTGAAGCCCATCATGGCGATGAAGTGCATGGACCAGATGCCGCAGCCGATGGAGACGGCCCCCAGGGTGAGCCAGCCGGCCCGCCGGCCCTGGGGGCCGCGGCGCATCGAGCGCACCGTGCAGCGCAGGCCGAGCGCCGATCCCAGGCAGGCCATCAGGTAGGCGGCGACGGGGGTCACGGCCCCGTAGTGGAAGTCGGTCACTGTGGCGTTCACGTCCACATGCCTTTCTCGACGCGCGGCGTGCGCACCACGGCGCGGAACGTCGTGTCACGAAGCGAAAGAAGAAGGAAAGAACCCGCAAGGGGGTGAAGAGGGATGAAGGAAATGAAAGGGGTGAAGCGGGCAGGGGGTGAAGGGGTCGATCTGGTCAAACGGGGTCGGTCCGGTTGATCGGCCGATCGGCCAGTCGGCGAAATCGCGCCATATGGCTGAATCAATCACACGCGTGTAGTTCCGGTGAAGGTCGGGTCTCTGTGGCTTCTGTCACGAACCGGATGGTTCAGGCGTCCGCTTGACCTTCAAATGCGACTGATGTGCAATAGCCGTTCACCAGCAACAATCGCGTGGGGGAGACATGACGACCCGTCGGATACGAAGCGCCGCCGCGGCCGTGGCGTTGGCCGCCGGGGCAGCGGCCTGCTCGGCGCCCGGCAGCGGCGGCGAGCCGGACGGCACCAAGGCGGCCGAGTCCGTCGTCATCGGGGTCGGCACCGAACCGGACACCCTCAGCCCGCTGCTGGGCTACGGCAAGGACGGCAACTCCAAGATCTTCGACGGGCTGCTCGCCCGCGACGCCGACATGAGCCTCAAGCCGGCCCTGGCCACCGCCCTGCCCGAGGTCGCCGACGACGGGCGCACCTACACGTACACCCTGCGCGAGGGCGTCACCTTCAGCGACGGCGAGCCGCTGACCGCCGAGGACGTGGTCTTCACCTACCGCACCGTCCTCGACCCGAAGACCAACAACACCGCCCGCAGCGAACTCGACGCCATCCGCGAGGTGCGCGCCGACGGCGACGACAAGGTCGTCTTCTCCCTGAAGTACCCCTACGCGCCGTTCGCCTCGCGGACCGTGCTCCCCATCGTCCCCGAGCACAAGGCGGGCGGGCAGGACCCGAACACCGGCTCCTTCAACACCCGCCCGATCGGCACCGGCCCCTACGTCCTGGCCGGCTGGAGCAAGGGCGAGAAGCTCACCTTCAAGGCCAACCCCCACTACTGGGGCGGCACCCCCAAGGTGAAGTCCCTCACCATGGCCATCATCGCCGACGACAACGTCCGCGCCACCCGGCTGCGCTCCGGCGACCTCGACGGCGCCGTGCTGCCCCCCAACCTCGCCGCCACCTTCGACAAGGACCGCGGCAAGCGGCTCCACGAGGCCAGGTCGTACGACTTCCGCGCCGTCACCCTGCCCACCGCGGGCAAGGTCACCGGCGACCTCGACATCCGCCGGGCGCTGGACGCCGCCGTGGACCGCCAGGCCATGGTCGACAAGATCCTCGACGGCGCGGGCACCCCCGCCTACGGGCCGCTGCCCGCCGACGACCCCTGGTACGCCGAGGGCATCGAGCGCCCCCACGACCTCGAGGGCGCCACCGACCGCCTCGACCGGGCCGGCTGGAAGTCCGGCGCCGACGGCGTCCGCGTCAAGGACGGCACCCGTGCCTCCTTCACGCTCTTCTACCCCTCCGGCGACAAGGTCCGCCAGGACCACGCGCTCGCCTACGCCTCCGACGCCAAGAAGGCCGGCATCGAAGTCAAGGTCGAGGGCGCCACCTGGGAGGTCATCGAACCGCGCATGGGCAAGGACGCCGTCCTGGCCGGTTTCGGCAGCGTCGGCGACCCCGACTTCGGCCTCTACACCCTGCTGCACTCCTCGCTGGCCGGCGACGGCTTCAACAACATGCCGGGCTACCGCAACCCGGCCGTCGACCGCGCCCTGGACACCGGGCGCCGCGCCCACGACGACGGCGAACGCCGCACCGCCTACACCGCGCTCCAGAAGGCCCTGGTCGAGGACCCCGGCTACACCTTCCTCACCCACATCGACCACCTCTACGTCCTCGACGACCGCTGGGACGGCCTGACCACCCAGCTCGAACCGCACGAGCACGGCTTCGCCAGCGGCCCGTGGTGGAACATCGAGGACTGGCAGCCGAAGAAGTGACCCCGATCCCCTGGGGGGCGATGGCCCGCATGACGGGACGGCGGGCACTGTTCGCCGTCCCCGTCGTCCTCGTCGTCACCTTCGGCGTCTTCGCCATCGCCGCCCTCTCCCCGTTCGACCCGGTGAAGGCGTACGCCGGCAGCGCGGCGCTCGGCGCCGACCAGGAGACCCTGGACCGGCTGCGCGCCAACCTCGGCGTCGACCAGTCCGTCGTCGCCCGCTGGTGGCACTGGCTGACCTCGGCGCTCGGCGGCGACTTCGGTCACTCCACCGTCATGCGCCAGCCCGTCACCCAGGTGATCGGCGAACGCCTCGTGTGGAGCGCCCTGCTGTGCGCCGTCGCCTTCGCCGCCGCCGTCGTGGCCGGGGTCGTGCTCGGCGTCCTGGCCGCCCGCCGCCCCGGCTCGCTCACCGACCGCGCCGTCACCTCGCTCGCCTACTCCCTGGAGGCCGCGCCGGTCTTCTGGACGGCGCTCCTCGCCGTCTGGCTCTTCGCCCTGCACTGGGGCGTCCTGCCGGCCGGCGGCCTCACCGACACCGGCAGCGAACTGGTCAGCGCCGGGCAGGTGGCGAGCCACCTGGTGCTCCCCGCCGGGGTGCTCGCCGTCTCCCAACTGCCCTGGTTCACGCTCTACGTCCGCCAGGGCGTGACCGACGCCCTCGCCGAGGACCCGGTACGCGGCGCCCGCGCCCGCGGCATCGGGGAGGGCACCGTCCTGTTCGGCCACGCGCTGCGCTCCGGACTGCTCCCGGTGCTCACCCTGATCGGCTCCCGGGTACCCGAACTCATCACCGGCGCCCTGCTGGTGGAGTCCGTCTTCAGCTGGCCCGGCATCGCCGCCGCCACCGTGGAGGCCGCCACCGCCGTCGACTTCCCGCTGCTGGCCGCGCTCACCACGCTCGCCACCGCCGCCGTGCTCGCCGGCAACCTCCTCGCCGACCTGCTCTACGGACTCTTCGACCCGAGGGTGAACCTCCGTGACATGTGACGCCCATGGCTGAGACCACGGTCGAGAAGACCGCCCCGCCCGAGCCCGGACCGGCCACCGGCCCCTGGCGCTCCCGGACCGGCGCCCGCCGCTCCACCCGCACGCTGCGCCTGTACGCCTCCGCCGCGCTGACCGGCCTGACCGTGCTCGCCGTCCTCGTCGTCCCCCCGCTGGTCCAGCTCGACCAGCAGGCCGTCGATCTGGCCGCCAAGCTCCGGCCGCCCGGCGCGGACCACCCCTTCGGCACCGACGACGTCGGCCGCGACCTGCTGCTGCGCTGCGTCTACGGACTGCGCGTCTCCCTGCTGGTCGGTGTCGCCGCGGCCCTGACCGCCACCGTCGTCGGCACCGCCGTCGGGGCCACCGCGGGCGCCCTCGGCGGCTGGGTCGACCGCGCCGTCATGCGCGTCGTCGACGCCTTCTCCTCCGTACCGCACCTGCTCCTCGGCGTCTTCATCGTCGCCATGTTCCGGCCCGGCGTCTGGCCCGTGGTGGCCTCCGTCGCGCTCACCCACTGGCTGTCGACCGCGCGGATCGTCCGCGCCGAGGTGCTCTCGCTGCGCGCCCGGCCCTACGTCGACGCCGCCATCTCCGGCGGCGCCTCCCGCCGGCGGGTGGCCGTACGCCACCTGCTGCCCGGCGTCCTGCCGCAGGCCGCGCTCGCCGCCGTCCTCATGGTGCCGCACGCCATGTGGCACGAGTCGGCACTGTCCTTCCTCGGGCTCGGACTGCCCACCCACATGGCGAGCCTCGGCAACCTCATCCAGAGCGCCCGCGGTTCGCTGCTCGCCGGACAGTGGTGGCCCACGCTCTTCCCGGGCCTGTTCATCATCGTCCCCACCCTCGCCATCGCCGGCCTCGCCGGCGTCTGGCGGGAGCGGATCAACCCCCGCCGCCGATCGGAGCTGATGCTGTGACCGGGCGAGCCCCCGTGCTGTCCGTACGCGGTCTGTCGGTGCGCTTCCTCATGCCGGGCGGGCGGCACGTCGCCGCCGTCACCGACGCCCACTTCGACGTGGCCCCCGGCGAGTGCCTGGCCCTGGTGGGGGAGAGCGGCTGCGGCAAGTCCGTCCTCGCCTCCGCCCTGCTCGGCCTGCTCCCGGGCAACGCCCAGACGGCGGGACAGGCGCTGCTCGGCCCGCTCGACCTGCTCGGCGCCGACGAGCGCACCCTGGCCCGCACCGTACGCGGCCGGCTGGTCGGACTGGTCCCGCAGAGCCCCGCCGCCCACCTCACCCCCGTCCGCACCATCCGCTCCCAGCTCGCCGAGACCCTCGCCGCGCTCACCCCGGTCCGCGGCCGGACCGCCCTGCGCGAGGCCACCCGGGCCGCCGCCGAACGGGCCGCCTTCCCCGCCGACCACCTCGACCGCCACCCCCACCAGCTCTCCGGAGGGCTCGCCCAGCGCGCCGCCACCGCCCTCGCCCTGGCCGGCGACGCGCCGCTGCTGCTCGCCGACGAACCCACCACCGGCCTCGACCGCGACCTGGTCGACCGCACCGTCGACGAACTGCGGCGCCACGTCGACGCGGACGAGGGCCGCGCCCTGCTGATGATCACCCACGACCTGGCCGCCGCCGAGCGCATCGCCGACCGGGTCGCCGTGATGTACGCCGGCCGGATCGTCGAACTCGCCGACGCCGCCGCCTTCTTCGGCGCCCGCGGCCCCCGCCACCCCTACAGCCGCGGTCTGCTCCAGGCGCTGCCCGACCGCGCTTTCACGCCCATCCCCGGACTGCCGCCGGAACTCGGCGACCTGCCCGCCGGCTGCGCCTTCGCCGCCCGCTGCGCGCGGGCCGACGACGCCTGCGCCGCGCTGCCGCCGGCCGGCCCGGTCCTCTGCCACCACCCGCACACCGCCGTCCCGGAGGCCGCCGACCGTGCTTGACCTGCGTGCCGTCACCGCCGGATACCCGGGCCACCCCCCGGTGTTCCGCGACGTCTCCCTGACCGTCGCCCCCGGCGAATCGGTCGGCCTGCTCGGCCCCAGCGGCTGCGGCAAGTCCACCCTGGCCCGCGTCGCCGCCCTGCTGCACCGCCCCGACGCCGGCACCCTGCACCTCGACGGGGAACGGATACGCCACTGGCGCCACCGCGCGCCCCGCGCCCAGCGCACCGCCTTCGGTGTCGTCTTCCAGCAGCCCCGCCTCTCCGCCGACCCCCGGCTGACCCTCGCCGACCTCGTCGCCGAACCCCTGCGCGCCACCGGCGACCGCGAGCACCTGAGCGAACGGGTCGCCGAACTCGCCGCCCGGGTGGGCCTCACCGGCGACCTGCCGGCCCGCCGCCCGCACGAGGTCAGCGACGGGCAGTTGCAGCGGGCCTGCCTCGCCCGCGCGCTGGTGCTGCGCCCGCGCTGGCTGGTGTGCGACGAGATGACCGCCATGCTGGACGCCTCCACCACCGCCGCGCTGGTCGGCGTCGTCGAGGAGTACCGCGCCGAGACGGGGGCGGGACTGCTCGCCGTCGGCCACGACCGCGTCCTCCTCGACCGCTGGTGCGAGCGGACCGTCGAGTGGGCCTCCCTCACGGCGCCCGCCGAGGAGACGACCGCGCAGTAGCGCCGGACCGGGCCGGCCGAGCGCAGGACGGGGCGACCGCGCGGGCGAGCGGCCGGGCCGCGCCGCGCGGACGCCGTACGGGGGCGGCGGTCTCCGCCCGCCGGACCGAAGCGACATGTATCGGTCAAGCTCGGGTCACGGGGGCAGCGGCCGGGGTTCATCCGCCGCCGCTTGGCTGGACGCGGCCAGCCAGCCCCTCGCCGCCTGGAGGTTCGATGACCCCGCCGCGCACCAGCATGGCCGGCCCCCTTCGCAGAAGGGGGTTCCTCGGCATCGCCGGGGCCGGCGCCGGTGCCCTGCTGCTCGGCAGCGGACCCGCGCCCGCCGCCGTCGCCGCGCCCCCGGCCCGCGCCCCCCGTGACCCCTTCACCCTCGGCGTCGCCTCCGGCGACCCGCTCCCCGACGCCGTCGTCCTCTGGACCCGCCTCGCCCCCGACCCGCTGGAACCCGGCGGCGGCGTGCCCGCCCGCCCCGTCGCCGTGCGCTGGGAGGTCGCCCTCGACGAACGCTTCCGCACCGTCGTGCGCCGGGGTGTGGAACACGCCGTCCCCGAGGAGGCCCACACCGTCCACGCCGACGTCCGCGGCCTCGAACCGCACCGCGAGTACCACTACCGCTTCCGCGTCGGCGACACCCTCTCGCCCGCCGGACGCACCCGCACCGCCCCGGCCCCCGGCACCGCCCCCGCCGTCGACTTCGCGTTCGCCTCCTGCGCCAACTGGGAGGCCGGCCACTTCACCGCGTACCGGCACATGGCGGAGGAACGCCCCGACGTCGTCTTCCACCTCGGCGACTACCTCTACGAGTACGCGGCAGGCGCCAACGGCGACGTGCGCACCCATGTCGGCGGCGAGATACACACCCTGGACGACTACCGCCGGCGCCACGCCCAGTACAAGACCGATCCCGACCTGACGCTGCTGCACTCCGTCGCCCCCTTCATCGTCACCTGGGACGACCACGAGACCGACAACAACTACGCCGGCCTGACCCCCGAGAACCGCGACCCCGCCCAGGGCAACGACACCACCGAGCACTTCGCCGCCCGCCGCCGGGCCGCCTACCAGGCGTACTGGGAGCACATGCCGCTGCGCCGCTTCCGCAAGCCGGTCGACACCGGACTGCCCCTGTACCGGCGGTTCGTGTACGGGGACACGGCCACCTTCAGCGTGCTCGACACCCGCCAGTACCGCACCGACCAGCCCTACGGAGACACGTGGCAGGTCTCCGGACCCGACCAGTGGGACCCGGAGGCCACCATCCTCGGCGAGGAGCAGCACGCCTGGCTGGAGGAGAGCCTCACCCGGTCCCGCTCCACCTGGAACGTGCTGCCCCAGCAGATCTACTTCGCCAACTGGGACGCCGTCGCCGGCCCGGACGACGGCGGCTACAACGACGGCTGGGACGGCTACCGGATCTCCCGCGACCGGGTCCTCGGCCACGTCGCGGAACGCGGCATCGACAACTTCGTCGTCCTCACCGGCGACGTCCACGCCAACTGGACCAACGACCTGCGCCGCGACTTCGAACGCCCCGAGACCCCCGTGCTCGGCAGCGAGTTCGTCTGCACCTCGATCACCTCCGGCGGCGACGGCACCGGCTCCCACGACCCGGGCCGCGTCTACTGGGACGAGAACCCGCACACCAAGTACTACAGCGACCGCCGCGGCTACGTCCGCTGCACTGTCTCCCGCGACACCTACACCGCCGACTACCGGGTCGTCGACCGGGTCACCCGGCCCGGTGCCCCCGTCCGCACCGACCGTTCCTTCGTCATCGAGGCCGGGGTGCCGGGCGTGCAGACGCCCTGACCCGCCCGCCACCGGCCCCGCCCCGCGCCCACGCCCCGCACCCGGGGGCGTGGGCGCCGCGCGTGGCCGAACCACACCACCAGGAACCGACAGAGACCGACGGGGTAATTGATTCGGTTGTGTTCGGGTCCTAGGGTGACCCTGGCTCAGCAGCGCTCCCCCCACCGGCAGTTCGCCCCACGGACCGCTCTCCCCAGCCGTCCCCGCACCGCACGCCGAGCCGCCTCGGCGCCCCACGGAAGGCCACGGTCATGCCGCACACTCCCGTGTCACCCCACGCCCCCGCCCCGGTCCCCCGCTCCCGGCCGCTCGTCAGCCGGCGCCGCCTCCTGGAAGGGGGAGCCGCCGTGTTCGGTGCCCTCGCGCTGTCGGCCTCCACCGTCCAGGCCCGCTCCGCCGGACGCCGCGCGGACGCCGCCCGGGACCCGGAGTGGAACGACTTCGGCGTCCACAGCGTCGGCACCGAGCCCCCGCACACCACGCTCATGCCCTACGCCGACCTCCCGCAGGCCCTCGCCGGCGACCGCACCCGCTCCCCGTACCGGCTGAGCCTCGACGGCACCTGGAAGTTCGCGCACGCCGACCGCCCCGAGGACCGCGACCCCGACTTCCACCGCACCGACCTCGACGACTCCGGCTGGGACACCCTCCCCGTCCCCTCCGTCTGGCAGCTCCACGGCCACGACCTGCCCGTCTACCTCAACATCACCTACCCCTACTGGGGCGCCAACGGCCACGGCGAGGAACCGCGGCCGCCCGCCGCCCCCACCCGCTACAACCCGGTCGGCCAGTACCGGCGCACCTTCACCGTGCCCCGCGACTGGTCCGGCCGCCGCACCTTCCTGCACTTCGAGGGCGTCAAGTCCGCCCACTACGTGTGGATCAACGGCACGCTCCTCGGCTACGACGAGGACTCCTACACCCCCTCCGAGTACGACGTCACCGACCACCTGCGCCCCGGCACCAACCACATCGCCGTGGAGGTCTACCGCTACGCCGACGGCGACTGGCTGGAGGACCAGGACATGATCCGGCTGAGCGGCATCTTCCGCTCGGTCTACCTGTACTCCACGCCCACCGTGCGGCTGCGCGACTTCCGGCTGGAGACCCCCCTCGACGCCGCCTACCGCGACGCCGAGCTGAAGGTCACCGCGAGCGTCCGCGCCCACGGCACCCCCGCCGCCGGTGCCCACACGGTGGAGACCCAGCTCCACGACGCCGCCGGCCACCCCGTCTGGCCCCGGCCGCTGCGCCAGCGCGTCGACCTCGCCGCCGCCCCCGCCGGCCAGGACGTCACCGTACGGGCCGCGAAGGCCGTCACCGCGCCCCGCCTGTGGTCGGCCGAACACCCCTACCTGTACACCGCCGTCCTCACCCTGCGCGATCCGGCGGGCACCGTGATCCAGACCCTCTCGCACCGGGTCGGCTTCCGCGAGTTCGCCCTCAAGGACGGGCTCATGCGCATCAACGGCCGTCCCGTCTCCCTGCGCGGCACCAACCGGCACGAGATGCACCCCGCCCGCGGCACCGCGCTCACCCGCGCCGACATGACGGAGGACATCCGGCTCATCAAGCGGATGAACATGAACAGCGTCCGCACCTCCCACTACCCCGGCAACCCGCTCTGGCTCGAACTCGCCGACGAGTACGGGCTCTACGTCGTCGACGAGACCAACCTGGAGACCCACGGCATCCGCGACCGCTTCCCCGGCGACCACCCCGACTGGTCGGCGGCGTGCGTCGCCCGCGCCCGCAACATGGTGCACCGCGACAAGAACCACGCCTGCGTCGTCATCTGGTCCCTCGGCAACGAGGCCGGCGGCGGCAGCACCTTCGTCGCCATGCACGACTGGATCCGCTCCTACGACACCACCCGCGTCATCCAGTACGAGGGCGACGACCGCCCCGGCGTCAGCGACATCCGCTCGGCCATGTACGAGACGCCCCAGCGCGTCGAACAGCGCGCCGCGGACACCGCCGACACCCGCCCGTACGTCATGATCGAGTACTCCCACGCGATGGGGAACTCCAACGGCAACTTCCGCGAGTACTGGGACGTCGTCCGCCGCCACGACGTGCTCCAGGGCGGCTGGGTCTGGGACTTCGCCGACCAGTCGCTGCACTGGCCGGTCCCCGCCCGCACCCTGCTCACCGAGACCGGACCGGCCGCCCTGCGCGGCGAGATCCTCGCCCCCGGCGGCTCCTTCGACCGCGAACGGGGCCTGTCCGGGGGCACCGTCTTCGCCCGCGACGAGCGGCTCGACCTCACCGGCTCGCTCACCCTGGAAGCCTGGGTCACTCCCGGCGTGCCCGGCTACCACCAGCCGATCATCGCCAAGGGCGACACCCAGTACGCCCTCAAACAGAACCACCGCACCCTGGAGTTCTTCCTCTACTCCGGCAGCCAGTGGATCACCGCGACCTGGGACCTGCCGGACGACTGGACCGGCAGAGAACACCACCTCGCCGGCGTCTTCGACGCCGACGCCGGCACCCTCACCCTGTACGTCGACGGCACCGTGCGCGCCACCCGCGCCACCACGCTGCGGCCCGCCGCCAACACCGCCCCCCTCTCCCTCGCCACCGACGCCGACAACCAGACCCGCGAGTTCAGCGGCACCATCCGCCGCGCCCGCGTCTACGCCCGCGCCCTCGGCGCCGCCGACCTGGCCTCAAAGCGCCGCGGACCCGGCGACGACGGCGTGCGCTTCTGGTTCGACGCCGAGACCGTCCGGACCTCCCGGGAACAGCCCGGCGCGAAGACCTTCCTCGCCTACGGCGGCGACTGGCGCGACAACCCCAACGACGGCGCCTTCTGCGCCGACGGCATCCTCACCGCCGACCGGCGCCTCACCGGCAAGGCCGCCGAGATCACCCGCGTCCTCCAGGCGGTCGGCGCGAGCCGCACCCCCGGCGGCGGACCCGGCGCCGTCACCCTCGTCAACGAATACCTCTTCACCAACCTGCGGGAGTTCGCCGGCAGTTGGCGCCTGGTCGCGGACGGCGAGGCGGTGGGGGAGGGGAAGCTCACCCGCGACCAGCTCGACGTGGCGCCGCTCGCCCGCAAGGACATCACCCTGCCCGTCCGGCTCCCCGCCCGGCCCGCCGCCGGCACCGAGTACTTCCTCGAACTCTCCTTCGCCCTCAAGGAGTCCACCCCCTGGGCGAAGGCCGGTCACGAGATCGCCCGGCACCAGCTCCCGCTGCCCTCCGACGCCCCCGCCGTCACGCCGGTACGCCTCGCCACGGTCCCCGCCCTGCGCCTGGAGGACCGCGACGGCAAGGTCACGGTCCGCGGCGAGGACTTCGGCCTCACCCTCGACCGGCGCTCCGGCACCCTCACCTCCTACGAGGCCCACGGCACCCGCCTGCTCACCTCGGGGCCGGTGCCCAACTTCTGGCGGGCGCCCACCGACAACGACAAGGGCACCGGCCAGCACACCCGCAACCAGACCTGGCGCGACGCCGGCGCCCGCCGCACCGTCACCGGCGTCACCGTGCGCGAACTGGGCGACCGGGCCGTCGAGATCGCCGTCGCGGGCACCCTGCCCACCCGGGTCGCCTCCGCGTACACCACGACCTACACCGTCTTCGGCAACGGCGAGATCAAGGTCGACCACACCCTCCACCCCGGTGCCCCCGACCTGCCCTACCTCCCCGAGGTCGGCTCGCTGCTGTTCCTGCCGCGCGGCCTGGACCGGCTGCACTACTACGGGCGCGGCCCCGAGGAGAACCACTGGGACCGCCACACCGGCACCGACGTCGGCCGCTACTCCGGCACCGTCGCCGAGCAGTGGACCCCGTACATCCGCCCGCAGGAGAACGGCAACAAGACCGACGTGCGCTGGGCCGCCCTCACCGGCCGCGACGGCGTCGGACTCCTCGCCACCGGCGAACCCCTCCTGGAGGTCAACGCCTCCTTCTTCACCCCCGAGGACCTGTCCACCGGCGTCCGCCACGACTACCAGCTCACCCCCCGCGACCAGGTCGTCCTGCGGCTCAACCACCGCCAGATGGGCGTCGGCGGCGACAACAGCTGGGGCGCCCCCACCCACGACGCGTACAAGCTCCTCGCCGACCGCGACTACGCCTACACCTACCGGCTCCGCCCGATCACGGACATCGCGCAGGCCCCGGCCGCCTCCCGCCGCCCCACCGCGACGACGTAGCCGGGGGAGCGGGCGGGCACCGGGTCGGGACGCGTAGCCCGGCCCTCCGGGCCCGGCCCGCGGCGCCGGGGCGGGGACCCGCCGCTCCGGGGCCGGGCCCGCGGGAAGGGGACGTCCGTGTCGGATTCCCGCCAGACCCGGCCCCGCCCGTACCGCATCCTGGACCCATGCCGACCGGGATGCACACCGACACCGAGCGCTGCGTGCGCGCCGTCCAGTCGAAGGACGCGCGGTTCGACGGCTGGTTCTTCACCGCCGTCCTGACCACCCGCGTGTACTGCCGCCCGAGCTGCCCGGCCGTCCCGCCCAAACCGGGCAACATGACCTTCCACCCGAGCGCCGCCGCCTGCCGACGGGCCGGTTTCCGCGCCTGCCGCCGCTGCCGCCCCGACTCCAGCCCCGGCTCGCCCGAGTGGAACCACCGCGCCGACCTGACCGCCCGCGCCATGCGGCTGATCGCCGACGGCACCGTCGACCGCGAGGGCGTCCCCGGACTCGCCGCCCGGCTCGGCTACAGCACCCGCCAGATCGAACGCCAACTCCTCGCCGAGGTCGGCGCCGGGCCCCTCGCCCTCGCCCGCGCCCAGCGCGCCCAGACCGCCCGCCTGCTGATCGAGACGACCCCGATGCCCATGGCGGACGTCGCCTTCGCGGCCGGCTTCTCCTCCGTACGCACCTTCAACGACACGGTCCGCGAGGTCTTCGCCCTGAGCCCCGGCGAGCTGCGCGCCCGCGCCCCGCGCGCCGGCCGCCCCACGGCCCCCGGCACGCCCGCCACCGCCGGCACCCTCGCCCTGCGGCTCCCCTTCCGCGCGCCGCTCCACCCCGACAACCTCTTCGGCCACCTCGCCGCCACCGCCGTACCCGGCGTCGAGGAGTGGCGCGACGGCTCCTACCGCCGCACCCTGCGCCTCCCGTACGGCCACGGCACGGTGGCCCTCACCCCGGGCGCCGGCCACATCGCCTGCCGCCTCACGCTCACCGACCCGCGCGACCTCACCGTCGCCATCAGCCGCTGCCGCCGCCTGCTCGACCTGGACGCCGACCCGGCCGCCGTCGACGACCGGCTGCGCGCCGACCCGCTGCTCGCCCCACTGGTCGACGCCGCACCGGGGCGGCGCGTGCCGCGCACCGTGGACGAGGCCGAGTTCGCCGTGCGCGCCGTCCTCGGCCAGCAGATCTCCACCGCCGCCGCCCGCACCCACGCCGCCCGCCTGGTCACCGCCCACGGCGAGCCGGTCGACGACCCCGAGGGCGGACTCACCCACCTCTTCCCCGCCGCCGAGGCGCTCGCGGCCCTCGACCCGGAGCGGCTGGCCCTGCCCCGCGCCCGCCGGACCACGCTCACCACCCTCGCCGCCCGCCTCGCCGACGGCACCCTGACCCTCGGCGCCGGCAGCGACTGGGCGCGGACCCGGGAGCGGCTGCTCGCCCTGCCCGGCTTCGGCCCCTGGACGGCCGGGGTCATCGCCATGCGCGCCCTCGGCGACCCGGACGCCTTCCTCCCCACCGACCTCGGCGTCCGCCGCGCCGCCCGCCGCCTGGGCCTGCCCGCCACCCCGGCCGCGCTCACCGCGCACGCGGCGGCCTGGCGGCCCTGGCGGGCGTACGCGGTGCAGTACCTGTGGGCGACCGACAGCCACCCGATCAACCAGCTCCCCGCCTGAGGAAGGCCCCGCAATGAAGCGGCACACCGTCACCGACAGTCCCTGCGGCCCGCTCACCCTCGTCGCCGAGGACGGCGTCCTGTGCGGCCTGTACATGAGCGACCAGCGCCACCGCCCGCCCGAGGAGACCTTCGGCGTTCCCGACGAAGCGCCCTTCGCCGAGGCGAAACGGCAACTGGCCGCCTACTTCGCGGGCGAGCTGCGCGAGTTCACCCTCGCACTGCGCCTTGACGGCACCCCGTTCCAGCGCTCCGTCTGGCAGCGCCTGCGCACCATCCCGTACGGCGAGACCCGCACCTACGGACAGCTCGCCGCCGACCTCGGCACCCCCGCCGCCTCCCGCGCCGTCGGCCTCGCCAACGGACGCAACCCGGTCGGCATCGTCGTCCCCTGCCACCGGGTCGTCGGCGCGAGAGGCGCCCTCACCGGCTACGGCGGCGGCCTGCCCCGCAAACGCCGGCTCCTCGCCCTCGAACAGGCCGGGCCGCGACCCCTCTTCTGACCACCCACGACGCCCTCCCCGCCCACGGCCCGCCCCGGGAGCCGTTCCGGGCCCGCCCGGGGCGTTCGCGGTCATGTCTCGGTGGCCAGGCGGCGCAGGAGGGTGGGGAGGGCGGTGCCGAGGGGTTCGCGAACGACCTCGTCGGCGAGGTCGTCGTACGGGGTCGGTTCGGCGTTGACGATGATCAGGCGGGCCCCGTGGCCGGCGGCGACGCCGGCGAGGCCCGCGGCGGGCTGGACCTGGAGGCTGGTGCCCGCCGCGACGAACACGTCGCACGCCTTGCTGATGGCGAGGGCCTGCCCCAGCACCTCGGGGTCGAGGGACTCGCCGAACATCACGGTCGCCGACTTCAGGATGCCGCCGCACTCCTCGCAGGGCGGGTCGGCCTCTCCGGCCTCGACCCGGGCGAGGGCGTCCGCCATCGGCCCGCGCGCCCCGCACCGGGTGCACACGACACCGCGCACGCTGCCGTGCAGCTCCAGCACCTTCCGTTCGGGCATCCCGGCGAGCTGGTGCAGCCCGTCCACGTTCTGCGTGATCACCCGGACCGGTACCCCGGACCGCTCCAGCTCGGCCACCGCCCGGTGGGCCGCGTTCGGCCCGGCCCGCAGGGCGAGGCCGCGGC
The DNA here is from genome assembly GCF_036607905.1 of Streptomyces sp. SCSIO 75703. Classification (NCBI taxonomy): domain Bacteria; kingdom Bacillati; phylum Actinomycetota; class Actinomycetes; order Kitasatosporales; family Streptomycetaceae; genus Streptomyces; species Streptomyces sediminicola. Next base: position 856,617 of record NZ_CP144555.1, on the reverse strand, counting down.
GTCGCATCTGCCATGACCGGCGCCGGATCTCCGGGTCGTTCATATAGAAGTCGTAGGTCACGAGCTTCTCGGCCTCGGGATCCTCCCGCCACAGCCCGCTGGGCCCGCGGTAGTCGGGGATGCCGGAGTCGGTCGAGACACCGGCCCCGGTGAGGAGGGCGACGAGGGGCCTGTTCATGGGGCGAGGGTAGGCCGCCGGGACCGGCGGGGCGAGTGGATTAGCCTCCCTGGTGCCCGACGCGCCGGCCGTTCTCCAGCTCGGCGGTGCCGGCGCCGTCGGCGAGGACGTCCAGGGCGGTCAGCACCCGGCCGCACAGCGCGCCCCGCAGGTGGCCGGGGATCTCCGCGCGGCGCACCAGCCGCCAGGACAGCAGTTCCTCCTCCTGGAGCTGGATCGCGCCGAACCGCGCCTCGTCCAGCACGCCGCCGTCGTACACGTACGCCACGATCGGGGGCCGGCCCTCGCCCGGCACCCAGTCCACCGTGAGCAGCCGGCCGAGCGGCACGTCGAGGCCGATCTCCTCGGCCGTCTCGCGCCGGGCGGCCTGGCGCGGGGTCTCCCCGTCGTCGGACTCGACGGTGCCGCCGGGCAGCGTCCAGCCGTCGCGGTAGTTCGGCTTGACGAGCAGGACCCGGCCGTCGGCGTGGCGGAAGAGGGCGGCGGAGGCGACGAGGACCCGGGGGAGGCCCGCGATGTAGGCCGCGTAGTCGGCGGTGCTCATCCACGCAGCGTAACCGGGCGCCGGGGCCGGGGCGGGCCGGTGCGGCTTCCACGGTGTGGGCGGGGGCATGACGGGGCGGCGGGGCCGCGGTTAAGGTCGCTGCGGCGCGACTGCCTTGACATGCGCAAGGCTCGGACGAGCAAGGGGAGAACAAGGTGGCTGACGCTGCTGTGGACGGGACCCGCGGGGTCCTCGTCGCCGCGGACAAGTTCAAGGGGTCGCTGACGGCCGTCGAGGTCGCCCGGCGGGTCACGGCCGGCCTGCGCCGGGTACGGCCCGACCTCGTGGTGGAGGCGCTGCCGGTCGCCGACGGCGGCGACGGCACCGTCGCCGCGGCGGTCGCGGCCGGTTTCGCGCGCCGCACGGTGCGGGTCGCCGGTCCGCTCGGGGACGAGGTGACGGCCGCGTTCGCGCTGCGCGGGTCGACGGCGGTGGTCGAGATGGCCGAGGCCAGCGGGCTCCAGCGGCTGCCGGAGGGCGTCCTCGCCCCGCTGACGGCCTCCACGCACGGCTCCGGCGAACTGCTGCGGGCCGCGCTGGACGCGGGCGCGCGGACCATCGTCTTCGGCGTCGGGGGCAGCGCGACGACGGACGGTGGCGCGGGGATGCTCTCCGCGCTGGGCGCGCGGTTCCTGGACGCGGCGGGGGAGCCGGTGGCGCCGGGCGGCGGGGGTCTCGCCGCGCTCGCCTCGGCCGACCTGTCCGGGCTGGACGCCCGGCTGTCCTCCGTCGAGCTGGTGCTCGCCAGCGACGTCGACAATCCGCTGACCGGGCCCAAGGGCGCCCCCGCGGTCTACGGGCCGCAGAAGGGCGCCTCGCCCGAGGACGTGGCGCGGCTCGACGCGGCCCTCGCGCGCTTCGCCGAGGTCCTGGGGACGGCGGTCGGCCCACGGGCCGCCGAGTACGCGGCCTCGCCGGGGGCCGGGGCGGCGGGCGGCCTCGGCTACGGGGCGATGCTGCTCGGGGCGCGGTTCCGGCCCGGCATCGAGGTGATGCTCGACGTGCTGGGCTTCGCCCCGGCGCTGGACCGGGCGGACCTGGTGATCACGGGGGAGGGCTCGCTGGACGCGCAGACCCTGCACGGGAAGGCCCCCGCCGGGGTCGCGGCGGCGGCGCGGGCCGCGGGGAAGGAGGTCGTCGCGGTGTGCGGGCGGCTGGCGCTGACGCCGGAGGTGCTGGCGGGCGCGGGCATCGCGCGGGCGTACGCGCTCACCGACGTGGAGCCGGACGTGGCCCGGTGCATCGCCGAGGCGGGGCCGCTCCTGGAGCGCGTCGCCGAGCGGATCGCCCGCGACCTGGACGGAGCGGGCGGCCCGCGCTGAGCGCCGGCCCCGCCGAGCGTCCGCCCGGCCGAGCGTCGGCCCCGGCTGAGCGCCACCCCGCGCTGAGCGCCGCCGCGCGCTGAGCGGGCGGCCTCCCCGGCACCGCGAGAACGCGAAGGGCCCGGACCGTCCGACGGTCCGGGCCCTTCGTACGGCGGGCTACGGAAGCTGCGCGGCACGCGCCTCACGGCGGTTGTCGCGGAAGTTGTTCACCCGGCGGGCCGTGGCGAACAGCGGGATCACCGCGCCCATGACCAGTTGCAGCGCGCACCCGGTCTGGAGGAGGAGCTGCCCGCTCGGCGCGTCGAAGGCCCAGCCGGCCAGCAGGCCCATGGACAGCACGATCCAGGACAGCATCGCGATGGCGAGGCGGCCCCGGGGCTTCGGGTACTCGACCCGGCTCACCATCAGCCAGGCGGTGCCGATGATGGCGAGCAGCGTCGCCACGAACGGCAGCTCCAGCAGCACGATGGAGACGACCGTCAGCGCGCCGAAGGGTGACGGCATCCCCTGGAACGTGCCGTCCTTCACGGTGACGCAGGAGAACCGCGCCAGTCTCAGCACCACCGCCAGCAGCACCACGATCGCGCCCACCGCCGCCACCCGCTGGTGCGCGTCGTCGGCGACCATGCCGTAGACGAGGACGAAGTACGCCGGTGCCAGCCCGAAGCTGATCAGGTCGGAGAGGTTGTCCAGTTCGGCGCCCATGGGGGAGGAGCGCAGCTTGCGCGCCACCAGGCCGTCGAAGAGGTCGAAGACCGCCGCGCACAGCATGAGGATCACGGCCGTGGCCGCGCTGTGCCGGGCCATGCCGGTCTCCTGGCTGCCCGTGAGGTGCGGGATCAGGATGCCGGTGGTGGTGAAGTACACCGCCATGAAGCCGCACGTGGCGTTGCCGAGCGTGAGGGTGTCCGCTATCGAGAGGCGGAGGGAGAGGGGCATCTCCTCCTCGTCGTCCGCCTCGTCCGCGTCGGGCACCCAGCCCGTCTGGGTCTGGGGATCAATCACGGTCAATTCGAGTCACCCCAGCCACCGTCTTCTGACCCACCTCGACGTCGACCTCCACGCCCTCGGGCAGGTAGAGGTCCACGCGGGAGCCGAAGCGGATCAGTCCGATCCGGTCGCCCTGCTCGACCTTGGTGCCCTGGGGCACGTAGGGGACGATGCGGCGGGCGACCGCGCCGGCGATCTGGATCATCTCGATGTCGCCGAGTTCGGTGTCGAAGTGCCACACGACCCGCTCGTTGTTCTCGCTCTCCTTGTTGAAAGCGGGAACGAAACCTCCCGGGACGTGCTCGACGGACGTCACGGTACCGGCCAGCGGGGCCCGGTTGACGTGGACGTTGAGCGGGCTCATGAAGATCGCGACGCGGGTCCGGCCGTCCTTCCACGGCATGATGCTCTGCACCACACCGTCGGCGGGCGAGATGACCCGGCCCTGGGCGATCTCGCGCTCGGGGTCGCGGAAGAACCACAGCATCCCCGCCGCGAGCGCGGTGGCGGGGACGGCGACGGCCTTGGCGGCACCCGAGCGGCGGGCGCGGACCAGGCTGAGGGCTGCGGTGGCGACGGTCGGCAGGAGCCACGGCGAGGCCCCGCGCGCGAGGCGTACGCCGGTGAGGCTGTCGCGAGGTGCAGAGGTTTGGCTGTGGGGCATGGATGACCTTCGTAGCGGATGAGGCCGCGCTAGGACGGGGGACGGCGGCTTTCGGGCGATCGTAGCGGCTTCGCGCCGCAACTGGGTAAGCCAGGAAGCCGAGTCGACGGCTGGACCATGCCTACGGGGTGTGACCTTGTTCTCCAAGAAAACACCCCGTATCCGGACATCTAACCCTGGAATCGATACTCTTCGAGCAGTCTGCGGCCGATGATCATTTTCTGGATCTCGGCGGTGCCCTCCCCGATCAGGAGCATCGGTGCTTCGCGGTAGAGTCGTTCGATCTCGTACTCCTTCGAGAAGCCGTATCCACCGTGGATCCGGAAGGCGTCTTCCACGACCTCCTTGCAGTACTCGGACGCGAGGTACTTGGCCATCCCCGCTTCCAGGTCGTTTCGTTCGCCGGAATCCTTTTTGCGTGCGGCGTTCACCATCATCGCATGCGCCGCCTCGACCTTGGTGGCCATCTCCGCGAGCTTGAACTGGATGGCCTGGTGGTGGGCGATCTGGCGGCCGAAAGTATGGCGCTGCTGGGCATAGCGGACGCCGAGTTCGAAGGCACGCTGCGCGACGCCGCAGCCACGGGCCGCGACATTGACGCGTCCCACCTCCACGCCGTCCATCATTTGGTAAAAACCTCGTCCGGTGGCGCCGCCGAGCACCCGATCGGCCGGAATGCGCAGTCCGTCCATGATCAGCTCGGTGGTGTCGACGCCCTTGTACCCCATCTTCTCGATCTTGCCGGGGATGGTCAGGCCGGGCCGCACCTCCCCGAAGCCGGGCTCCTTCTCCACCAGGAACGTCGTCATCGACTTGTGCGGCGCGGTGCCCTCGGGGTGACCCTCGTCACTGCGGACCAGGACCGCGACCAGGGAGGAGGTGCCCCCGTTGGTCAGCCACATCTTCTGCCCGGTCAGGACGTAGTCGTCGCCGTCGCGGACCGCCTTGGAGGAGATCGCCGACACGTCCGAGCCGAGCGCCGGCTCCGACATCGAGAACGCCCCCCGGATCTCGCCGGCGGCCATCCTCGGCAGGAAGTGGTCCTTCTGCTCCCGCGTGCCGTGCTGCTTGAGCATGTACGCCACGATGAAGTGCGTGTTGATGATGCCGGACACCGACATCCAGCCCCGGGCGATCTCCTCCACGCACAGCGCGTAGGTCAGCAGCGACTCGCCCAGCCCCCCGTACTCCTCGGGGATCATCAGCCCGAACAGGCCCAGCTCGGTCAGTCCGTCGACGATGGCCTGCGGATACTCGTCACGGTGCTCCAGGTCGGTGGCGACCGGCAGGATCTCCTTGTCCACGAAGTCCCGGACGGTGGAGAGGATCTCCCGCTGGACGTCCGTGAGGCCGTGGGTCTGGGCGAGACGGCTCATCTACTTCTCCCGCGTCTTCGGCTCCGGGCGGCCGGGCTGCTCTCCGCCGCGCTCCTTGATGTACGTCTGGGTCGGCACCATCACCTTGCGGCGGAAGACGCACACCAGCGTCCCGTCCTGCTTGTACCCGCGGGTCTCGACGTGGACGATCCCGCGGTCGTCCTTCGACGACGAGGGCCGCTTGTCCAGCACGGTCGTCTCGCCGTAGAGGGTGTCCCCGTGGAAGGTCGGCGCCACGTGCCGCAGCGACTCGATCTCCAGGTTGGCGATCGCCTTGCCCGAGACGTCCGGCACGGACATGCCCAGCAGCAGCGAGTACACGTAGTTGCCGACGACGACGTTCTTCCCGAAGTCCGTCGTCTCCCCGGCGTAGTGCGCGTCCAGGTGCAGGGGGTGGTGGTTCATGGTCAGCAGGCAGAACAGGTGGTCGTCGTACTCCGTGACCGTCTTGCCCGGCCAGTGCTTGTACACCGCCCCGACCTCGAACTCCTCGTACGTACGTCCGAACTGCATGGCGCTCAGCCCTCCGGGATCTCGAACTTGCCGGTCCGGCGCATGCCCGCTGCACGCCCCTTGCCCGCGATGACCAGCGCCATCTTCCGGCTCGCCTCGTCGATCATCTCGTCGCCGAGCATCGCCGAGCCCTTCTTCCCGCCCGCCTCGGAGGTGCAGTAGTCGTAGGCGTCCAGGATCAGCTCCGCGTGGTCGTAGTCCTCCTGGGAGGGCGAGAACACCTCGTTGGCGGCCTCCACCTGGCCCGGGTGCAGCACCCACTTGCCGTCGAAGCCCAGCGCGGCGGCCCGGGTGGCCACCTCCCGGAAACCGTCCACATTGCGGATCTGCAGGTAGGGACCGTCGATCGCCTGCAGATCGTTGGCGCGGGCGGCCATGAGGATCTTCATCAGGATGTAGTGGTAGGCGTCCGCCGGGTAACCCGGCGGCTGCTCACCCACCACCAGTGACTTCATGTTGATGGACGCCATGAAGTCCGCCGGCCCGAAGATGATCGTCTCGGTGCGCGGCGACGCCTGCGCGATCTCGTTGACGTTGTTCAGGCCCCGCGCGTTCTCGATCTGCGCCTCGATACCGATGCGGCCCACCTCGAAGCCCATCGTCTTCTCGATCTGGGTGAGCAGCAGGTCCAGCGCCACCACCTGCTGCGCGTCCTGCACCTTCGGCAGCATGATGCAGTCCAGGTTCTGCCCGGCGCCCTCGACGACGGTGACGACGTCGCGGTAGGTCCACTCGGTGGTCCAGTCGTTGACCCGCACCACCCGGGTCTTGCCGCTCCAGTCGCCCTCGTTGAGGAACTTCACGATCGTGTGCCGCGCCTCCGGCTTGGCCAGCGGCGCGCACGCGTCCTCCAGGTCCAGGAAGACCTGGTCCGCCGGCAGCCCCTGCGCCTTCTCCAGGAAGCGCGGGTTGCTCCCGGGGACCGCCAGACAGGAACGGCGGGGGCGGAGGCGGTCGACGGGCCGGGCGGCGCCGGGCAGGGCGGCTTCGGGGGACGAGTGGGCGGTCATGCGGGGACCTCCAGGGGGTCGAGCTTGTTCGCGTTGCGGATCTCGTCGACGATACGGCCGATGATCCCGGTGATGTCGAAGTCCTTCGGGGTGAAGACCGCGGCGACTCCCGCGGCCCTGAGCTGCTCGGCGTCGCCGTTCGGGATGATCCCGCCGGCGATCACCGGAATGTCGGCGGCGCCCGCCTGGCGCAGTCGTTCCAGCACGTCCGGCACGAGCCGGGCGTGGGAGCCGGAGAGGATGGACAGGCCCACCGCGTGCACGTCCTCGGCGAGCGCGGCGTCCACGATCTGCTCCGGGGTGAGCCGGATGCCCTGGTAGACCACCTCGAACCCGGCGTCGCGGGCCCGTACGGCGATCTGCTCGGCGCCGTTGGAGTGCCCGTCCAGGCCCGGCTTGCCGACCAGGAAGCGCAGCTTGCCGACGCCGAGGTCGCGGGCGGTCAGATCCACCTTGCCGCGCACCCGGGCGAGGGCCGAGCCCCGCTCGGCGGGGACCGCGACCGGCGCCGAGGAGACCCCGGTGGGGGCCCGGAACTCGCCGAAGACCTCGCGCAGCGCCCCCGCCCACTCGCCGGTCGTGACCCCGGCGCGGGCGCAGTCGAGGGTGGCCTCCATCAGGTTCTCGGTGCCGCGGGCGGCCTCCTTCAGCCGCTCCAGGGCCTTGCAGGGGCGCGGGTGGTTGAAGGGCGGCTGGTAGCGCGTGTCCCGCCAGGTGCCGAGCGCGGCGATGACCCGGGCCTCGACCGCCGGGTCGACGGTCTGGATCGCGGTGTCCAGGTCGGCGGTGAGCGGGTTGGGCTCGGTGGTCTCGAAGGCGTTGACGCCGACGATCCTCTCCTCGCCGGACTCGATCCGGGCCCGGCGCTCGGCGTGCGAGGCGACGAGCCGGGACTTGAGGTAGCCGGACTCGACGGCGGCCATCGCGCCGCCCATCTCCTCGATCCGGGCCATCTCGGCCGTGGCCGCCTCGACCAGTTCGTCCACCTTGGCGCCGACCACCTTCGAGCCGTCGAAGAGGTCGCCGTACTCCAGCAGGTCGCTCTCGTAGGCCAGCACCTGCTGGATGCGCAGCGACCACTGCTGGTCCCAGGGGCGGGGCAGGCCCAGCGCCTCGTTCCAGGCCGGGAGCTGCACCGCCCGCGCGCGGGCGTCCTTGGAGAGGGTGACGGCCAGCATCTCCAGCACGATCCGCTGGACGTTGTTCTCCGGCTGCGCCTCGGTCAGGCCGAGGGAGTTGACCTGGACGCCGTAGCGGAAGCGGCGGTGCTTGGGGTTCTCGATGCCGTACCGCTCCCGGGTGACGCGGTCCCAGATGACGCCGAAGGCACGCATCTTGCACATCTCCTCGACGAAGCGGACGCCCGCGTTCACGAAGAAGGAGATGCGGCCGACCACGTCGCCCATGCGCTCCTCGGGCACCTGCCCGGAGTCGCGCACCGCGTCGAGCACCGCGACGGCGGTGGACATCGCGTACGCGATCTCCTGGACGGGCGTGGCGCCCGCCTCCTGGAGGTGGTAGCTGCAGATGTTGATCGGGTTCCACTTCGGCAGGTGGGACACCGTGTACGCGATCATGTCCGTGGTCAGCCGCAGCGACGGTCCGGGCGGGAACACGTGGGTGCCCCGGGACAGGTACTCCTTGACGATGTCGTTCTGCGTGGTGCCCTGGAGCTTGGCGAGGTCCGCGCCCTGCTCCTCCGCGACGACCTGGTAGAGCGCCAGCAGCCACATGGCGGTGGCGTTGATCGTCATGGAGGTGTTCATCTGCTCCAGGGGGATGTCCTGGAAGAGCCGGCGCATGTCGCCGACGTGCGCCACGGGCACGCCGACCCGGCCGACCTCGCCGCGGGCGAGGACGTGGTCGGAGTCGTAACCGGTCTGGGTCGGCAGGTCGAAGGCGACCGACAGGCCGGTCTGGCCCTTGGCCAGGTTGCGCCGGTACAGGGCGTTGGACGCCTCGGCCGTGGAGTGCCCGGCGTACGTGCGCATGAGCCACGGCCGGTCCTTGTGACGCTCGCTCATCCCGCGGCCTCAGACGTTCCGGAAGCGGTTGATGGCCTCGGCGTGCACGGCGCGCAGTTCGGGGTCGCGGACGCCGAGCCCCTCCTCGGGGGCGAGGCAGAGCACGCCGACCTTGCCCTGGTGCGCGTTGCGGTGCACGTCGTGGGCGGCCTGGCCGGTCTCCTCCAGGGGGTAGACCTTGGAGAGCGTCGGGTGGATCTTGCCCTTGGCGACCAGGCGGTTGGCCTCCCACGCCTCGCGGTAGTTGGCGAAGTGCGAGCCGACGATGCGCTTGAGCGACATCCACAGGTAGCGGTTGTCGTAGCTGTGGTCGTAGCCCGAGGTGGAGGCGCAGGTGACGATGGTGCCGCCCTTGCGGGTGACGTAGACGCTGGCGCCGAAGGTCTCGCGGCCGGGGTGCTCGAAGACGATGTCGACGTCCTCGCCGCCGGTGAGTTCGCGGATGCGCTTGCCGAAGCGCTTCCACTCCCGGGGGTCCTGGGTGTGCTCGTCCTTCCAGAAGCGGTAGTCCTCGGCGCTGCGGTCGATGATCAGCTCGGCGCCCATGCGCCGGCAGATCTCGGCCTTGCGCTCGCTGGAGACGACGCAGATCGGGGTGGCGCCGCCGGCCAGCGCGAACTGGGTGGCGTACGAGCCGAGTCCGCCGCTCGCGCCCCAGATCAGGACGTTGTCGCCCTGCTTCATCTGGGCGCCGTTGCGGGAGACGAGCTGCCGGTAGGCGGTGGAGTTGACCAGGCCGGGGGCGGCGGCCTCCTCCCAGCTCAGGTGGGCGGGCTTGGGCATGAGCTGGTTGGACTTGACGAGGGCGATCTCGGCGAGGCCGCCGAAGTTGGTCTCGAAGCCCCAGATGCGCTGCTCGGGGTCGAGCATCGTGTCGTTGTGGCCGTCGCTGGACTCCAGCTCCACCGAGAGGCAGTGGGCGACCACCTCGTCTCCCGGCCGCCAGGAGTTGACGCCGGGGCCGGTGCGCAGGACGACGCCCGCGAGGTCGGAGCCGATGACGTGGTACGGCAGGTCGTGCCGGCGGGTCAGGTCGCTGACGCGGCCGTAGCGCTCCAGGAAGCCGAAGGTCGACAGCGGCTCGAAGATCGAGGTCCAGACGGAGTTGTAGTTGACCGAGGAGGCCATCACGGCCACCAGGGCCTCGCCGGGGCCCAGTTCGGGCACCGGCACCTCGTCCAGGTGCAGGGACTTGCGGGGGTCCTTGTCGCGGGTGGCGAGCCCGGCGAACATCTCCGTCTCGTCCTTGTGCACGGTGATCGCGCGGTACGACTCGGGCAGCGGCAGGGCGGCGAAGTCGGCCGGTGTGGAGTCGGGCGACTGGATCGCGTCCAGGATGTCCTTCACGGTCACGGTGTTGCCTCCGGCGGTGAGCGCCCTGAGGGAGGGGCGCTGAGAGGGGTGTGGCGGTGCTGCTGAGGGTGGGTGAGGTGCCGAGGGTGTGCGGCTGTGGTGCTGTTCGGCGGCGCTGGGTGGCGCGGGAGGGTGCCTGTGACGCAGGCGTCCGGACGCGCGGGCGATCGCTCGCGGGGACAGCCCGGACACCTTCAACGTATGACACGGCGTGTCACCCCGCAAGGCACTGAGTGCCAGAGAATGCACTCAGATGAAATCTTTACCCTTCAGATGAGCGATGATCGATCGAAAGGGCCCTCCGGCGCGCCCCAAAAGGGGCGCTGACATGCAAAAACGGCCACCCGGAGGGTGGCCGTCATCACAGGGCGGAAAGGCGCTCAGCGGTCCCTGAGCGCCTGCTCGATGGTGCGCATGACCTCGTCCAGCGGCGCGTCGGTGCGCGCGACCGTCACCAGCACCTCGCCCTGCGCCGTCGCCGAGGCCGACGGGGAGGAGGCGCGTACGGAACTGCCGCGCCCCGCGCCGATGCCGGTGCCGAAGGTGCGCCGCACGATGGCGAAGGCGTGGTCGAGCTGTGCCTCCACGTCGCCCTGCCCGTCCGCCCTGAGCCAGCGCCGCAGCACATGGTTGTGGGCGGTGACCACGGCGGACGCGGCGACCTCCGCCAGCAGCGGGTCGTCGTTGGCGTCGTCGTCGTGCGCGTGCTCGTCGAAGTGGCCGAGCAGGTACCGGGTGAAGAGCCGCTCGTAGCGGGCGACCGAGGCGATCTCCGCCTCCCGCAGGGTGGGCACCTCACGGGTCAGCCGGTAGCGGGCGACCGAGATCTCCGGCCGGGCCGCGTACATCTTCATGACCTCTTTGATGCCGCGGCACACCGTGTCGAGCGGATGCTCGTGCGCCGGGGCCGCGTTGAGCACCGCCTCGGCCCGCACCAGGGTGTCGTCGTGGTCCGGGAAGATCGCCTCCTCCTTGGAACGGAAGTGGCGGAAGAACGTGCGGCGGGCGACGCCGGCCGCCGCCGCGATCTCGTCGACGGTGGTCGCCTCGTAGCCCTTGGTCGCGAACAGCTCCATCGCCGCGGCCGCCAGCTCCCGGCGCATTTTCAGCCGCTGCGCCGCGGCTCGGCTGCCGGCCGCGCTCTCGGGCGCGTCGGACGTGGCGGGGGTACGTGGGGTCCTGGCGGGCTGGGACATGCCCCGAACGTACTGCATGCGCGCCCGGCGGTGCGCGCGACCGGGCTCTCCCCCGCCGCCGCGGGGCGGGGGAGAGCCGGCCGGGTCGAGCAGTCCGCCCCAGTCCTCGGCGGACCGGAACCAGGCGCCCAGCCGGTCAGCGGCGGGCATGCTCGCGGAAGCCCCGGCCGGACTTGCGGCCGAGGCAGCCCGCGGCCACCAGGTGCTCCAGCAGCGGCGCCGGGGCCAGCCCGGGGTCGCGGAACTCGCGGTGCAGCACCTTCTCGATGGCGAGCGAGACGTCCAGCCCCACCACGTCCAGCAGTTCGAAGGGGCCCATCGGGTAGCCGCCGCCCAGCTTCATCGCCGTGTCGATGTCGTCCATCGACGCGTAGTGCTCCTGCACCATCTTGACCGCGTTGTTGAGGTACGGGAACAGCAGCGCGTTCACGATGAACCCGGCCCGGTCCCCGCAGTCCACCGGGTGCTTGCGCAGGGTCGCGCAGACCTCCCGGACGGTGGCGTGCGCCTCGTCCTCGGTCAGCACGGTGCGGACCACCTCGACCAGCTTCATCGCCGGGGCCGGGTTGAAGAAGTGCATCCCGATCACGTCCCCGGGACGCGAGGTGGCGCGGGCGCACGCCACCACCGGCAGCGAGGAGGTGGTCGTCGCGAGGACCGCGCCGGGCCGGCACACCTTGTCCAGGGTGGCGAAGAGCTGCCGCTTCACCTCCAGGTCCTCCGCGACCGCCTCCACCGCGAGGTCCACCTCGGCGAAGTCGTCGTAGCTCCCGGCCGGCGTGATCCGGGCCAGCGTCCCGGCGGCGGCCTCGTCGCTCAGCCGCCCCCGGGCCACCGACCGCGCCAGGGAGGCGCCGATACGGTCCTTCGCCGCCCGCGCCTTCTCCGCGCTGCGGGCGGCGAGGACGACCTCGTACCCGGCCTTCGCGAACACCTCGGCGATGCCGGATGCCATCGTGCCCGAACCGGCGACACCGACGGTGCGCACCGTACGCCCCCGCACCACGACCTCCGTCTCGCGCGGGGAGACGGCGTCCGGCACCACCGTCGCGCTGCCCGGCGCCTCGTAGGTGTAGAAGCCGCGCCCCGCCTTGCGGCCCGTCAGGCCCGCCTCGCTGAGCTGGCGCAGGATCGGCGCGGGGGCGTGCAGCCGGTCGTGCGAGGCCGCGTACATCGCCTCCAGGACGGTGCGCGCGGTGTCCACCCCGATCAGGTCCAGCAGCGCCAGCGGGCCCATGGGCAGCCCGCAGCCCAGGCGCATCGCGGCGTCGATGTCCTCGCGGGTGGCGTAGTGCGACTCGTACATCGCCGCCGCCTGGTTGAGGTAGCCGAAGAGCAGCCCGTCGGCGACGAAACCGGGCCGGTCGCCCACCGCGACGGGCTCCTTGCCGAGGTCGAGGGCGAGGTTGGTGACCGCCGTGACGGCCGCCGGCGAGGTCAGCACCGAGGAGACGACCTCCACCAGCCGCATCGCCGGGGCCGGGTTGAAGAAGTGCATGCCGAGCACCCGCTCGGGCCGGGCCGAGTCGGCGGCCAGCCGGGTCACCGACAGGGCGTTGGTCCCGGTCGCCAGGACGGTGTCCGGGCGCACGATCCCGTCCAGCTCCCGGAAGATCCGCTGCTTGACCTCGTACGACTCCGGGGCGACCTCGATCACCAGGTCGGCGTCGGCCGCCGCCCGCAGATCGGTGGCGGTGCGCAGCCGGGCGAGCGCCTCCGCGCGCTCGTCCTCGGTCAGCCGGCCGCGGGCGACGGCGCGGGCGGTGGAGGACTCCAGCGCGGCGACGGCACGCACGGCCTGCGCCTCGCTGATGTCGATGCCGACGACGTCGCGGCCGGCCGTGGCCAGGACCTCGGCGATGCCGGTGCCCATGGTGCCGAGGCCGACCACGGCGACGGTCCGGAGCGGGGACAGGGGGGTGTCGGACAGGGGAGCGGCCATCGCGGGACTCCAGGAATGAGGGGTGACGACGGGAGGCGCCCGGATGCGCCGGACGGCGCACCGGGTGCGGGAAGTGCGGGAGAGCACAGTGAGGGAAAAGAGGGTGCTGGTGGTGCCGTGCCGGGCGCACGCGCCCGGTGCCGTCGGGGCGGACGCGCACACGTCCGCGCCACGGCGCCGTACCGGCCGGCCCTGTCCCGGAGCCGGGTCGCACCGCGGTGCCCGGGGGCTCCGCGCCGACGTCCCCCGCCGTCGGACGGCGGAGCACGTCCCGTCACGGCCGGCCGCGTCACCAGACCGCCGTGCGGAGTGCGGCGAGTGGGTAACTCGCTCGTCTGAGCTTAACCACCCGGTAACGAGCGCGCCAGCCCCCGGTGTTCGTGATCTGCGTCCCAGAGGTGGCGTGAGGTGTCTAACCTCCTGTCATGGACGAAGAGCTGCGCGTGCTCACGGAACGCTCACGGGCCGAGGCGGACGCCTCGGGCGCCCGCGCGGTCTGCGACCGCCTGGCGGAGGGCGCGGGACCGGACGAACTGGCGGCCGTGCTCACCGAGCCCGGACACCCCCTGTGGGCCCGCGAACTGGCCGCGTTCCGGCTGGGCTCGGCAGGGGACCGGCGGGCCTTCGAGTCCCTGGTGCTGCTGCTCAACCACCGCGACCCGCCCCGCTGCGCCGCCGCCGCCGAGGCGCTGGCGCGGCTCGGCGACCCGCGTACCGCACGGGCCGCCGCCGCCCTCGCCACCAACGAACTGCGCGTCGCCTACGCCCTCGAGCCGGTGCGCCTGCTGACGGTGTTACGGGCCCCGGAGTCCGTGCCCGCGCTGATCACGACCCTGGAGCGGAGACTGCGCCCGCACGATCCGTACCGCCGGGTCGCGCTCGCCTGCGTCGAGGGCCTCGGCGCCCTCGGCGACGCGCGGGCGGCACCGGTGCTCCGCGAGGCGCAGGCCCACCCGGCCCTCGCGGAGGCGGCGACGGGGGCGCTGGCGCGCCTTGCCGGGCGGGGCTGAGGCCGTGACGCGGCGCCCGCCTCAGCCGGCCGGCGCCCGCGCGTACCGCACCTCCGCCACCGCCGCGCCGTCCACCTCGAAGGACTCCTCGGCGCCGTCGGCGCGGAAGCCCGCCCGTGCGTAGAAGCGGCGGGCGCGGGCGTTGCCCTTCAGCACCCACAGCAGGACGCGCGGGTACCCGGCGGCGGCGCACCGGTTCAGGGAGGTCTCCAGCAGGGCCCGGCCTATGCCGGTGCCGGCCCGCCCGGGGTCGACGTAGAGCGCGTACACCTCGGCGTCGGCGGTGGTGGCGTCGCCCTCGCGGTACGGGCCGTGGCAGATCCAGCCGGTGACCGTGCCGTCCGGGTCCGCGGAGACCAGGTTCTCCACGCCGGGCGCCGCCCCGGCGAGCAGGGCGCGGCGCCGTTCGGCGTCCTCGGCGGGGTCGAGCCCGTCGAGGTAGGACCGGGCCACGAGGCCCCGGTAGGCCCACTGCCAGCCGCGTACGCGGATCTCGCCCACCCGCTCGCAGTCCGCGGGTGTCATCGCGCGCACGGTGGGACCGCTCACGGGGCGACCACCGCCAGCGCCTCGATCTCCATCAGGAACTCGGGGCGGACCAGGCCGGCCACCCGCACCGCCGAGGCGGCGGGCAGCCGCTCGTCGGGGATGTGCGCGGCGCGGGCGGCACGGATGGCCGGCATGTGCGCCATGTCGGTGACGAAGTAGGTCAGCTTCACCACGTCGTCGAAACCGGCGCCGGCCGCGGCCAGACAGCGGCGCAGGTTCTCGAAGACCCGCTCGGCCTGCGCCGCCGCGTCGCCCTCGCCCACGATCCGGCCCTCCTCGTCCAGCGAGAGCTGGCCCGAGACCGCGACGAGGCGGCCGGTCGCGGAGACGACGTGGGCGTACTGGGCGGCGGGGGCGACGCCGTCGGGGGCGGGAATCCTGGTCAGGTCGCTCATGAGGGCATCATGTCCCATGGTTCCGGCCGGAGTCCCGCCCTTTTCGGCCCGCCGGTCAGCCGCGCGGAGCGAGCAGCCCGTGCAGGGCCGCGCCGCGCGAGGAGGCCGGGGCGGCCTCGGACCCCAGCGGCCGCGGATCGGGCAGCGCCGGACAGACCGCGTCCGCCTCGCCGCTGCCGCTCGGCAGGGTGCCGTCGGCGAGATAGGCCGTCAGGTGCCGGTCCAGGCAGGCGTTCCCGCTCAGCGTGACGCCGTGGTTGCCGCCGCCCTCCTCGACGACGAGGCGCGAGCCGCGCAGCATCCGGTGCAGGGTGACCGCGCCGTCGTAGGGGGTGGCCGCGTCGCCGGTCGCCTGGAACAGCAGGGCGGGCGGCAGCGCGCCGTTGGTGACGTCCACGGGCCTTCGCGCGGGGACCGGCCAGAACGCGCACGGCGCGTTGTACCAGGTGTTGTTCCACGTCATGAAGGGCGCCTCACGGTGCGTCGCCCAACTGTCCGCGCGCCACCGCCCCCAGCTCCGGGGCCAGCCGGCGTCCCGGCACTGCACGGCGGTGTAGACGCTGTACCCGTTGTCGTCGGAGGCCCCCGCGGCCCCGAAGTCCTCGTACGCCTCGACCAGCGGTCCGCTCTCCCCGTCGCGGGCGTACGCGGCGAACGCCTCGGCCAGGGCGGGCCAGTAGCCGTTGTAGTAGCCGCCCGGCAGGAAGGTGTCCTCCAGCTCCGCCGGGCCCACCCGGCCCTCGGCGGGCTCGCGGGCGAGCGCCGCGCGCATCGCGTACCAGGCGGCCTCGACGCGGTCCGGGTCGGTGCCGAGCCGGTACACGCCGTCGTGCTTGGCGATCCACGCCATGAAGGCACGGTGACGGTGTTCGAAGGCGCGGTCCTGGCCGAGGTTGTCCTCGTACCAGACGCCGGTGGGGTCGACGACGGAGTCGAGCACGAGGCGCCGTACGCGGTCGGGGTACCGCTTGGCGTAGACGGCGCCGAGGTAGGTGCCGTACGAGTAGCCGAAGTAGTTGAGCCGCTGCGCGCCGAGCGCCGCGCGGAGGGCGTCCATGTCGCGCACGGCGTCGGTGGTGCCCATGTGCGGCAGCAGCTCGCCGTGCCGCTCGCCGCAGGCGGCGGCGAAGGCGGCGGCCCGGTCGAGGTTGGCCTCCTCGACGCCCGGGGCGGAGGGCACCGGGTCGGGGCGGACGGGGCCGAAGTGGCCCGGCAGGCAGTCCAGCGCCGGTTCGCTGCGGCCGACGCCCCGGGGGTCGAAGCCGATGACGTCGTACTGGGCGGCGACCTCGGCGGGCAGCGCGGACGCCACGAAACCGGCCAGCGTCAGCCCGCTGCCGCCCGGCCCGCCGGGGTTGACCAGCAGGGGACCCTGGTACGTCGCGGAGGTGTGGGGCACGCGGGAGAGGGCCAGCGTGATCTTCTTGCCGCCCGGACGGTCGTGGTCGAGGGGCACCGTCAGGGACGCGCACTGGAGCGTCGGGTGGCCGGGGGTGCCGCACGCGCGCCAGTCGGGCGCCGCGCTCGCGGGGGGAGGGGTGGCCGCGGCGTGCGGCGCGCTCGCCTGGGCGGGCAGGGCGGTGACGGATCCGGCGGCGATGACGGCGGCCCCGCACAGCACGGCTGCGCGTTGTCTCATGGAGTCTCCCGGGGACGGAGAGGCAGGGGACCGCGCGGCTCGCGGTCCCCGCCGCATCGTCCCGGACTCCGCCGCCGGGGCGACGCCCCCGCCGCCGACGTGGCCCGAACGGCCCCCCGGATGCCCCCGAATGCCCGCGGCCGGTCAGCGGCGGCGGGCGGGAGGCCACGGGACGTCAGGGCCGGTCGCGGGCGCCTCGGCCCGGCCGGCACCCGCGGCGGCCGGGCGCCCGCGGGTTCCGCCGGGCGTCCGGCCGCGCCTCACCCGGACGGCCCGGAGTCCTCGCGGCCGGGTCTTCACAGCAGGGAGAGCTGCACCGGCTCCGGGGGCGTCTGGTCCTCCGGTGCCGCCGGTGCCGCCGGTCCCGTCGGGGACGGTCGGTGGGGGCGGCGGGGTCCGGCGGGGGTGGTGGGGCCCATGCCGTACTCGCGGGCGAGTTCGTGGACCTGGCGGGTGACCCGGCGCTGGTACCACGTGGGGGCGTAGGCCCCGTCCGCGTACAGGCGCTCGTAGCGGCGGACGAGGTGAGGGCGGTGGCGGCCGAGCCAGGCCATGAACCACTCGCGGGCCCCCGGCCGCAGGTGCAGCACCAGCGGCGTCACCGAGGTGGCCCCCGCGGCGGCGATCGCCCGGACCGTCGCCCGCAACTGGGCCGGCTCGTCGCTCAGGTAGGGCAGGACCGGCGCCATCAGCACCCCGCAGCCCAGACCCCGCGCGCCCAGCGCGCGCACCACCTCCAGCCGCCGTTCCGGGGCGGGGGTGCCCGGCTCCACGGTGCGCCACAGCTCGGTGTCGGTGAAGCCGACCGAGACGGAGACGCCCACGTCCGTCACCCGCGCGGCCCGCGTCAGCAGGTCGAGGTCGCGCAGGATCAGCGTGCCCTTGGTCAGGATCGAGAAGGGGTTCGCCCGCTCGGTCAGGGCGGTGACGATGCCCGGCATCAGGCGGTAGCGGCCCTCGGCGCGCTGGTAGCAGTCGACGTTGGTGCCCATCGCCACGTGTTCTCCCCGCCATCCGGGGGAGGCCAGTTGCCGGCGCAGCAGTTCCGGCGCGTTGACCTTGACGACGATCTGGGTGTCGAAGCCGAGGCCCGTGTCGAGGTCCAGGTAGCCGTGGGTCTTGCGGGCGAAGCAGTACACGCACGCGTGCGTGCAGCCCCGGTAGGGGTTCACCGTCCACTCGAACGGCATGCGCGAGGCGCCCGGCACCCGGTTGAGGATCGAACGGGCCCGCACCTCGTGGAAGGTGATGCCCTGGAACTCGGGCGTGTCGACGGTACGGACCGTCACCGCGTCCGCGCCGAACAGCGCGGCGTCGGCGGTCCTGGTGTGGCCGGAGTCCGTGAGGTTCTCCCAGCGCATCGGCGCCTCCTCGGTAGCACTGCGCGCCACAATAGAACATCTGTTCCCATGATCGTGCGCGCGTGTCCCCCGGCCCGCGCGCCCGACGGCCCCCGGGGCACCCGGTCCGCCCGCCGCGCGCCCCCCGATTTGGAGGCCGGGCAGCGGGGTGGTTGGCTTGCCCCGACCCCGAGAAACAGGCCCTGGAGGAACCCGATGGCGCAGGTCGAGGCGACGACGGAGCGGATCGTGGCGGCGGACGCGGAGACGGTGTTCGACACCCTCGCCGACTACGCCGGCACGCGCGCGAAGCTGCTGCCCGAGCACTTCAGCGAGTACGAGGTCCGCGAGGGCGGCGACGGGGAGGGCACCCTCGTCCACTGGAAGCTCCAGGCCACCAGCAAGCGCGTCCGCGACTGCCTGCTGGAGGTCACCGAGCCGACCGACGGCGAACTGGTCGAGAAGGACCGCAACTCCTCCATGGTCACCGTCTGGCGGGTCACGCCGGCCGGCGAGGGCTCCTCCCGGGTCGTCGTCACCACCACCTGGCAGGGCGCCGGCGGCATCGGCGGCTTCTTCGAGCGGACCTTCGCCCCCAAGGGCCTCGGCCGGATCTACGACGCGATGCTCGCCAAGCTGGCCGCCGAGGTCGAGAAGAAGTAGTCAAGAGGCCGTGACCCGGGGCGCGTTGGCCCGCCGCCCTCACCGGTTCGAGTGATCCTCAGGTGTTCACGTCCCGCACCGTAACTTGTCGCACTCGCTCGCAGTTGTCGCCGCAGGCGGCAGAAGTGCGCAGGCGCGACGAGGGGAGCGATACGTGGGCGGGATCACTCTGGTGCAGGACGAGCCGGTCTCCGCGCCCCCGGACACCCCGGACGCGGACCCGCCCCGGGGGCCGTCCGCACCCGCGCCGGAGCCCGGCGCGGAACTGAGCCCGCGCCGGGTCCGGCTGGTCTTCCTCGGGCTCATGCTCGCGCTGCTCCTCGCGGCGCTGGAGCAGATGATCGTCGCCACCGCCCTGCCGAAGATCGTCGGCGAGCTGCACGGCCTCGACAAGATGTCCTGGGCGATCACCGCCTACCTGCTCACCGCCACCATCGGCCTGCCGGTCTACGGCAAGCTCGGCGACCTCTTCGGCCGCAAGGGCGTCTTCCAGTTCGCCATCGTCGTCTTCATCGTCGGCTCGGCACTGGCCGGGCGCGCGCAGACGATGGACCAGCTCATCGCCTTCCGCGCGGTGCAGGGCGTCGGCGCGGGCGGGCTGATGATCGGCGTCCAGGCGATCATCGCGGACATCGTGCCGCCCCGGGAACGCGGCCGGTACATGGGCCTCATCGGCGCCGCCTTCGGCCTCGCCTCGGTGGCCGGGCCGCTCCTCGGCGGCTACTTCACCGACCACCTCTCCTGGCGCTGGTGCTTCTACATCAACGTCCCCTTCGGCCTGGTCACCCTCGCGGTCGTCGCCGTCGTCCTGAAACTGCCCCGGCCCCGCACCCGGGCCCGCCTCGACGTGGTCGGCGCCCTCCTGCTCGCCGCCGCCTCCACCTGCCTGGTGCTGCTGACGAGCTGGGGCGGCACCGAGTACGCCTGGGACTCCGAGGTCATCCTCGGCCTCGCCGCCGGGGCCGCCGTCTCCACCGTGCTCTTCCTGGTCGCCGAGCACTTCGCCCCCGAACCGCTGATCCCGCTCCGGCTCTTCCGCGACTCCGTCTTCAACGTCACCGGGCTGATCGGACTCGTCGTCGGCGTCGCCCTGTTCGGCGCCGCCAGCTATCTGCCGACCTTCCTCCAGATGGTCGACGGCGCCTCCGCCACCGCCTCCGGCCTGCTCATGCTCCCCATGATGGGCGGCATCGTCGGCGCCTCGATCGTCTCCGGCCAGCTCATCAGCCGCACCGGGCGGTACAAGGTCTACCCGGTCCTCGGCGGCCTGCTCTCCGCCGTCGGCATGTGGCTGCTCTCGCTGCTCGACGCCGACACGCCCCGGCTGCACTACAGCCTCTGGATGGCCGTCCTCGGCGCCGGCATCGGCATGGTGATGCCGGTCCTGGTCCTCGCCGTGCAGAACTCCGTGCGCCCCGCCGACCTGGGCACCGCCACCAGCGCCAACAACTACTTCCGGCAGATCGGCGGCAGCGTCGGCGCCGCCGTCTTCGGCACCCTCTTCGCCAACCGGCTCACCGACGCCCTCGCCGGCCGGCTGCCCGCCGGCGCGGAGGCCGGACCCGGCGCCGAGTCGGTCACCCCCCAACTCGTGCACGGCCTGCCGCCCGCGCTGCGCGACGCCTACGTCGCCGCCTACGCCGAGGCGATGCCGCGCATCTTCCTGTACCTGGTGCCGGTGCTCGTCGCCGGCCTGATCATCGCCTTCTTCCTCAAGGAGAAACCCCTGGTGTCCCACAACGCCCCCGTCTCCGCGCCGGAGACCCCGCGGCACGCCACCGCACAGGTCCCGCAGGCCCGTTCGCCCTACGCGGCCGGCATCCCGGTCTGCGGCACGGTGCAGCACCCGGACGGCACCGTCGTACCGCGGGCGGCGCTCACCCTCATCGACGTCGGCGGGCAGCAGATCGGCCGGGGCGCCAGCGGGGACGACGGACGGTACGCGCTGTCCACGCCCGGCTCCGGCTCCTACGTCCTGATCGCGGCCGCCGGCGGGCACCAGCCGCAGGCCGTGTCGGTCACCGTCGGCGAGCGCCCGGTCGAGCTGGACGTGGTCCTCGGCGGCGCGGGCCGCCTGGCCGGCAGCGTGCTCACCGCCGACGGCAGCCCCGTGCGGGACGCGACCGTCACCCTCACCAACGTGCACGGCGAGGTCGTGGCCACCACCCGCAGCGGCCGGGAGGGCGGGTACGTCATCACCGAGCTGGTGGCCGGCGAGTACACCCTCGCCGCCAGCGCCCCCGCCTTCCGCCCCGCCGCCCTGCCGGTCAGCGTCCAGGCCGCCCGCGAGACCCGCCAGGACGTGGAGCTGGCCGGCGGCGCGGTGCTGCGCGGCACGGTACGGGCGAACGGCGGCCGGGCCGTGGAGGACGCCCGCGTGACGCTGCTCGACGCCGCCGGGAACGTGGTGGACACGCTGACCACCGGGCCCGACGGCACCTTCCGCTTCATCGACCTGTCGTCCGGCGAGTACACCGTCATCGCCGCCGGCTATCCGCCGGTGGCGACCGTGCTCCAGGTGGCCGGCGGCGGCCGTACCGAACGCGACCTCCAGCTCGGCCACGAGGACTGACGCCCCGGCGCCCCGCCCGCCATGTGCGCCACCACCCGTCCCGGCCGCCGGTCAGATGTGCCCGGCGACCGGCTGTCCGGGCGCGCGGCGGGCGTCCCGCGCCCGTGCGGCGACGGCCTGCGCGACCACCGGCAGGGAGGCGGGCCGCACGAACAGGAAGAGGTTGGGCTCGATCAGCTCCAGTTCCATCACCACCGGCCGGCCCGCGTCGTCGTCGACCAGGTCGACCCGGGCGTAGAACACGTCCTCGGCGTGGGGGACCACCGCGAGGGCGCGCTCGGCCACCTCGCGCTCGCGCGCCGTGGGCACCCACGGTTCGAGGCTGGGGTGGGCGACCTTGCGGTGGTCGAAGGGCACGCCGGTGCCGAGGACCGCCTTCTTGCGCACGGCGTGCAGGAAGGTGCCGCCGAGGAAGACCAGGGCCCGTTCGCCGCCGGTCTCGATCCGCGCCATGTACGGCTGCACCATGGCCGTGACGCCCTCGGCGTGCATGTGGCCGATGTGCCGTAGGGCGGTGTCCCGGTCGCCCGCCCGGTAGCGCGCCGCGTACCGGGCGCCGGCGCCCACCGCCGGTTTGATCACGTACTCGTGGTCGGCCGGCAGCACGGCGGCGGGCTCCACGGCGGCGCCGGGGGCCAGGTAGCGGGTGCGGACGGCCGGGACCCCGGCCTCCGCGAGCCGGGCGAGGTAGAACTTGTCGGAGCTCCAGCGCACCACCGGCGGCGGGTTGAGCAGCGTCGTCATCCGGGCGCACCGCTCCGCCCAGTCGAGGAACGCCTCCCTGCGCCAGGTGTAGTCCCAGGTGGAGCGGATCAGCACCAGGTCGAAGCCGGCCCAGTTCACGTCGGGGTCGTCCCATGCGGCGGACTCCGCGGCGACGCCGGTCTCGTGCAGGGCCGCCAGGAGCGGCGGCAGATCGTGATCCGTGGCGATTTCCGGGCGTGGCCCGGTGGTGACCAGCGCGACCCTGGCATCCGGCATGGGCCATTCCTCACTCGGGACGATGTGTCGGGAGCAAGCTAGCAGCGGGAACCGTCGCCCGAGGCGCCCCGCGGGCGCACCGCTCCCCGTACCGGCCGCCGTCCGGGATGCCGGCGCAGGCGGCCCCGGACACCGATGCGCCTCCGGTGGAACGGGCCGGATCGACAGGCCGGATCGACGTCCTTCCGGCGTGAGGTCCCGTTTCGGCGCGTGATCACACACGGCCGATCGTCCGGCGGATACGCGCTGTTCCCGTGATCAGGAGTCGGGGGACGGCTTCCCTGACCTCCCGTTCCTTCGTGCGGGGGCGTGCGGGGGCCGGGCGGCGGGCCGCCCGGGAACGGGGGCGGGGGCGCTCCTGGCAGGCCCTTGCACCGGGGCGTAACGTGGCGCATCATGAAGATCCTCATCAGCGCCGACATGGAGGGCGCCACCGGTGTCACCTGGCCGGCCGACGTGCTGCCCGGGACGCCGCAGTGGGAACGGTGCCGTCCGATGTTCACCTCGGACGTCAACGCCGCCGCGCTCGGCTTCCTCGACGGCGGCGCCGACGAGGTCCTCGTGAACGAGGCCCACTGGTCCATGCGCAACCTGCTGCTGGAGCGGCTCGACGAGCGGGTGCAGATGCTCACCGGACGGCACAAGGAGCTGTCCATGGTGGAGGGCGTGCAACACGGCGACGTGGACGGCATCGCCTTCATCGGCTACCACGGCGGCGCCGGCATGGAGGGCGTCCTCGCCCACACCTACCTCGCCAACCAGATCACCGGCGTCTGGCTCAACGGCGTCCGCGCCAGCGAGGGCCTGCTCAACGCGCACGTCGTCGCCGAGTACGGGGTGCCCGTCGTGCTGGTCACCGGCGACGACGTGGCCTGCGAGGACGCGCTCGGCTACGCGCCCGAGGCGATGAAGGTCGCCGTCAAGGACCACGTCTCGCGCTACGCCGCCGTGTGCCGTACCCCGGCCCGGACCGCCGCCGACATCCGCGAGGCGGCCGCACGGGCGACCGCCCTGGCCGGGCGGCGGGAGCCGGTGGCCGGCGGGCCGTTCACCGTGGAGGTCGAGTTCGACGCGGAGCACCTGGCGGCGGCCTCGACCGTCGTGCCCGGCGTGGCTCGCAGCGGGGAGCGCCGCGTCGCGTACACCCACGAGACCATGTTCGAGGCCATCCGGACCTTCAAGGCGGTCACCACGATCGCCTCGGCCGCCGTGGAGGAGCAGTATGGCTGAGCAGCAGACGCCGACCCCGACGACCCCCGCAGGCCCGGCACCGGACGCGCGGGCGCTCGACGAGGTGGTCCGCTTCACCTCCGACCTGATCCGCATCGACACCACCAACCGGGGCGGCGGCGACTGCCGCGAACGGCCCGCCGCCGAGTACGCCGCCGCACGGCTCGCCGAGGCCGGGATCGAACCGACCCTGCTGGAGCGCACCGAGGGCCGCACCAACGTCGTCGCCCGCATCGAGGGCACCGACCCCGGCGCCGACGCGCTGCTGCTCCACGGTCACCTCGACGTGGTGCCCGCCGAACCGGCCGACTGGAGCGTGCACCCCTTCTCCGGGGAGATCCGCGACGGCGTCGTCTGGGGGCGCGGCGCGGTCGACATGAAGAACATGGACGCCATGATCCTCTCCGTCGTACGGGCCTGGGCCCGGCACGGCGTGCGGCCTCGCCGGGACATCGTGATCGCCTTCACCGCCGACGAGGAGGCCAGCGCCGAGGACGGCTCCGGCTTCCTCGCGGACCGGCACGCCGGGCTGTTCGAGGGCTGCACCGAGGGGGTCAGCGAGTCCGGCGCCTTCACCTTCCACGACGGCGCGGGCCGCCAGATCTACCCGATCGCGGCGGGCGAGCGCGGCACCGGCTGGCTCCGGCTCACCGCCCGCGGCCGGGCCGGGCACGGCTCCAAGGTGAACCGCGAGAACGCGGTCACCCGGCTCGCGGCGGCCATCACCCGCATTGGCGACCACTCCTGGCCACTGCGGCTGACCCCGACCGTGCGGGCCGCTCTGGAGGAACTGGCCGCCCTGTACGGCATCGAGACCGGCCCCGACGGCGTCGGCGCCGACCCGGCCGAGGTGGACGTCCTGCTGCGCAAGCTCGGCCCCGCCGCCGCCCTGGTCGAGGCCACCGTCCGCAACAGCGCCAACCCGACCATGCTGGACGCCGGTTACAAGGTG
This sequence comes from Streptomyces sp. SCSIO 75703, assembly GCF_036607905.1. Lineage (NCBI taxonomy): Bacteria > Bacillati > Actinomycetota > Actinomycetes > Kitasatosporales > Streptomycetaceae > Streptomyces > Streptomyces sediminicola. The sequence goes on along the minus strand of NZ_CP144555.1, from coordinate 832,171 downwards.
AACGTGATCCCCGGCGAGGCGGTGGCCCACGTCGACGGACGCTTCGTGCCCGGCGGCGAGGACGAGTTCCGCGAGACCCTGGACCGGCTCACCGGCCCCGACGTGGACTGGGAGTTCGACCACCGCGAGCCCGCCCTGTACGCGCCGGTCGACTCGCCGACCTTCGCGCGGATGCGCGCCGCCGTCGAGGAGTTCGCCCCCGAGGGGCACGTCGTCCCGTACTGCATGTCGGGCGGCACGGACGCCAAGCAGTTCTCCCGCCTCGGCATCACCGGCTACGGCTTCGCGCCGCTCCGGCTGCCGGAGGGCCTGGACTACCAGGCCCTCTTCCACGGCGTCGACGAACGCGTCCCCGTCGAGGCGCTGCACTTCGGTGTCAACGTCCTGGACCGGTTCCTGCGCACGGCTTAGCGCACGGGACCGCAGACGGCAGCGCTCGCGCGGAAGGCGAGCGGCGCGCGCGGGTGCAGTGACGCGCGCGGGTGGAGTGAGAGGAGTGGGACGGACAGTGCAGACCCTGGCGTACGGATCGTGGCCTTCGCCGATCGGCGCGGAGACCGCCGCCGCGCACGACGGGCGCCCCGAGGACGTCGGCTTCGTCGGCGACGAGGTGTGGTGGAGCGCGCCCCGCCCGGCCGAGGGCGGCCGGCGCACCCTGGTGCGGCGCCGCGGCGACGGCACGGAGGAAGCGGTGCTCCCCGCCCCGTGGAACGTGCGCAGCCGCGTCATCGAGTACGGCGGCCGGGCCTGGGGCGCCTTCACGGCGGACGACGGGCCGCGGGCGGTCTTCGTTCACTTCGACGACCAGCGGCTGTACGCCTGGTCGCCCGGGACCGAGCCGCGCCCGCTGACCCCCCTCTCCCCGGTGGGCGGCGGACTGCGGTGGGCCGACCCGCAGCCCCGTCCGGAACGCGGTGAGGTCTGGTGCGTCCTGGAGGAGTTCACCGGCGAGGGCCCCGGCGACGTGCGCCGTGTCCTGGCCGCCGTCCCCCTCGACGGCTCCGCCGCCGACGACCGGGCCGCCGTCCGCGAACTCACCGACGACCGCCACCGGTTCGTGACCGGGGCCCGCGTCTCGCCCGACGGGCGGCGCGCGGCCTGGATCGCCTGGGACCACCCGCGCATGCCCTGGGACGGCACCGAACTGCTCGTCGCCGGGATCGGCCCCGACGGCGTCTTCGGGGAACCGCGGGTTGTCGCCGGCGGCCCCGAGGAGTCCGTCGCCCAGGCCGACTGGACCGCCGCCGGGGAACTGCTCCACGCCTCCGACCGCACCGGCTGGTGGAACCTCTACCGCGACGGGACACCGCTGTGCCCCCGCGAGGAGGAGTTCGCCGACGCGCTGTGGAAGATCGGCCAGCGCTGGTTCGCCCCGCTCGACAACGGGCTGATCGCCGTCGTGCACGGCCGTGGCGCCGCCGCCCTCGGCATCCTCGACCCGGAGACCGGCGAGGTCGTCGACGCGCCCGGCCCCTGGACCGAGTTCGCGCCCACGCTGGCCGCCCACGGCGAGCGGATCGCCGCCGTCGGGGCGGGCCCGCACCGCGGCTACGAGGTCGTCGAACTGGACGCCCGCACCGGCCGCACCCGCGTGATCGGCGCACCGCACCACGACGCCGTCGACCCCGCGCACTACCCGCGGCCCGAGGCCCGCACCTTCACCGGGCCGGGCGGACGCGAGATCCACGCCCACCTCTACCCGCCCCACCACCCCGGCTGCACCGGCCCCGCCGGCGAGCTGCCGCCGTACGTGGTGTGGGCGCACGGCGGGCCCACCCACCGCTCGCCACTCGTCCTCGACCTGGAGATCGCCTACTTCACCTCGCGCGGCATCGGCGTCGTCGAGGTCGACTACGGCGGCTCCACCGGGTACGGCCGCGCCTACCGCAACCGGCTGCGCGGACAGTGGGGCATCGTCGACGTCGAGGACTGCGCCGCCGTCGCCCTCGCCCTCGCCGGCGAGGGGCTGGCCGACCGGGACCGGCTCGCCGTACGCGGGGGCAGCGCGGGCGGCTGGACCGCGGCGGCCTCGCTGGCCTCCACCGACGTGTACGCCTGCGGCACGGTGATCTACCCGATCCTGGACCTCGCCGGATGGGGCAGCGGGGAGACCCACGACTTCGAGTCCCGCTACCTGGAGACGCTGGTCGGCCCCTACGCCGAGGTGCCCGAGCGGTACGCGGAGCGCTCGCCCGCCGAGCACGCCGACCGGATCACCGCCCCGTTCCTGCTGCTCCAGGGACTGGACGACGCGATCTGCCCGCCCGTGCAGTGCGAGCGCTTCCTGGAGCGGATGGCGGGCCGCGGGGTGCCGCACGCCTACCTCGCCTTCGAGGGCGAGGGCCACGGCTTCCGCCGGGCGGAGACCATGGTGCGTGCCCTGGAGGCCGAACTCTCCCTCTACGCCCAGGTCTTCGGCCTGAACCCGCCCGGCGTGCCGACGCTGGAGCTGTCCGGATGAGGGAGCTGACCCGCCCGGCCCGGCTCGCCCCCGGCGCCCGGGTCGCGGTCGTCGCGCCCAGCGGGCCCGTGCCCGGGGAGCGGCTGCGGGCCGGGGTCGAGGTGCTGCGCGGCTGGGGCCTGGACCCGGTGGTCGCCCCGCACGTCCTGGACCGGCACCCCCGTTTCGGCTACCTGGCCGGCACCGACGCCGACCGGGCCGCCGACCTCCAGTCCGCCTGGTGCGATCCCGCCGTCGACGCCGTCCTGTGCGCGCGCGGCGGCTACGGCGCCCAGCGGATGGCCGACCTGCTCGACTGGGAGGCGATGCGGGCGGCCGGGCCGAAGGTCTTCGTCGGCTTCAGCGACATCACGGCGCTGCACGAGGCGTTCGCGACCCGGCTCGGGCTGGTCACCCTGCACGGTCCGATGGCCGCCGGGGTCGACTTCCTCGGCACCGAGCGGGCCCGGGAGCACCTGCGGGCCACGCTGTTCGCCCCGGAGTCGGTGCGCACCCTCGCCTGGGCCGGCCGGGCCCTGGTCCCCGGGCGGGCGCGCGGGGTCACCCTCGGCGGCTGCCTGACCCTGCTCTCCTCCGAACTGGGTTCCCCGCTCGCCCGCCCCTCGGCGCGCGGCGGGCTGCTCTGCCTGGAGGACGTGGACGAGGAGACGTACCGGCTGGACCGCTGTCTGACCCAGTTGCTGCGGGCGGGCTGGCTGGACGGGGTCCGGGGCGTGCTGCTCGGCTCCTGGGAGGGGTGCGCGGAGGCCGGGCTGCGGGAGATGCTCGCCGACCGGCTCGGCGCGCTGGGCGTGCCGGTCGCCGAGGGCGTCGGCTTCGGGCACGGGGCGGGGGCGCTGACGGTGCCCTTCGGCACGGCGGCCGAACTCGACGCCGGCGCGGGGACGCTGACACTGGACGCGCCGGCGCTGCGCTGAGGGCCCGCCGGGGTGGCGGGGCGGGGCTCGCGGAGCGTGGCCGGGGGGCCGTCGTAGGGTGGCGGGATGCCGCATTCCGCTCCCCGCCACCTCGCCGAGGGCCCCCGCGTGGTCCTGCGGCACCTCACCCACGAGGACGGCCCCGAGTTCACCGCGCGGGTACGCGAGAGCCGGGACCTGCACCGCCCCTGGCTCTTCCCGCCGGACCGCGCCGACACGTACGCCGCCTACGCCACCCGGCTGACCGGGGACCCCACCCGGGCCGGGTTCCTGGTCTGCGAGAAGGACGGCGGCGGCATCGCCGGCTTCATCAACATCAACAACATCGTCGAGGGCGGCTTCCTCAGCGGGGCGCTCGGCTACGGCGCCTTCGCCCACGCGGCCGGCCGGGGCCTGATGCGCGAGGGACTGGACCTGGTGGTCCGCCACGCCTTCGGCGCGATGGGGCTGCACCGGCTGGAGATCAACGTGCAGCCGGGCAACGCCGCCTCGGCCGGCCTGGCCCGCGCCTGCGGTTTCCGGCTGGAGGGGTTCTCCCCGAAGATGCTCTTCGTGGACGGGGCCTGGCGCGACCACCAGCGCTGGGCCCGTACCGCGGAGGGCCCCGCCTGAGCCCGGACGTCCGGCGGCCGGGCGGAACGGGCCCGCCCGGCCGCAGGGTTCACCCGGCGCGGCGGTCCACGTACTCGTAGACCACGCCGTCCGGGTGACGGGCGATCAGGTTGCGTCCCGCCGGGGTCACGACCGGGCCGGCGACGATGTCGGCGCCGAGCCCGGCGAGGACCCGCCCGGTCTCCTCCACGTCGGTGACGGCGATGGTCGCGGAGACCGCGCGCAGCACCGAGATCTGGGATTCGGGCCCGCTCATGAGCAGGAAGCAGCCGACCGCCGCGACCTGGACGCCGCCGCGTTCGAAACGCTGCGCGGGACCGCCCGCCAGCCCCTCGTAGAACGGGATCGCCCGGTCCAGGTCGTCGACGTAGATGCGCAGTGTGGCTCCCAGAATGTCCATGCGGACGAGCCTAGTTGGCCCTCCACACCGGCGGCCCCACCCGCCCCGGGGCCCGGACGGCGGCGCACGGCGGACCGTCGTCCGGTCAGACCGGCTCCTGGAGCTGCGGCAGCACCTTGGTGCGGTAGAAGTCGAAGAAACCGCGCAGGTCGGGGCCGATCTGGTTGACGTAGATCCGGTCGAAGCCGGCGTCGGCGAACGCCTTCAGCTCGGCGACGTGCTCGTCCACGTCGTCCCCGCAGACCCGGTTCGCGCGCACCATGTCCTCGGTGACCAGTTCCTGCGCCTGCTCGAAGTGTTTCGGCGACGGCAGCACCTGGCCCAGCTCGCCGGGGAGCAGTTCGTTGGGCCAGAGCCGGTGCACCTCGCGCACCGCGGCGTCCCGGTCGGTGTCGTAGCAGACCTTGGTTCCGCCGCTGACCGGCTTCCCTCCGCCCCCGCCCTTGCGGTACTGCTCCACCATCGAGGCGTCCGGCGCCATGGTGACGTAGCCGTCGCCGACCCGGGCCGCCAGCTTGGTCGCGCTCGGGCCGAAGCCCGAGATGTCGATCGGCACCGGCCGGTCGGGAACCGTGTAGAGGCGGGCGTTCTCCACGGTGTAGTGCGTGCCGTGGTGGTTGACCTCCTCGCCGGCCAGCAGCCGGCGCATCACCAGGATCGCCTCCTCCAGCATCTCCAGCCGCACGTGCGCGGGCGGCCAGGCGTCTGCGAGGATGTGCTCGTTGAGCGCTTCGCCGGTGCCGACGCCGAGCCGGAAGCGGCCCTCCGTCATCACCGCGCTCGTCGCCGCCGCCTGGGCCACCACCGCCGGGTGCATCCGCACGGTCGGGCAGGTCACCGCCGTCCCGACGGGCAGCGAGACGGCTTCCGAGAGGGCGCCGATCACCGACCACACGAAGGGGCTCTGGCCCTGCTCCCCGTTCCAGGGGTGGTAGTGGTCGGAGATCCACAGGGCGTGGAAGCCGGCCTGCTCGGCCATCCGCGCCTGCTCGATCAGCTCCGCCGGGCCGTACTGCTCGCACGAGAGGAAGTAGCCGTACTCGGGCATGGGGGTGCCTCCGGGGGGACGCGGGCTGGGACCCGGGCCGAGTACCCGGCGCGGCGGCGGGCAACCGGGGCCGTCGGCGCACCGGCCGGCCGGTACGGCGGGTGCCCGGCCGGCCCGGTGCGCACCGGGCCGGCCGCCGGCCGGGGAGGGCCCGGCGGACGTTTGGGTGCCCCGGCCACGGGGACGCGGAAGGCTCACGCGTGACGCGAGAGCCCGGAGGCGAACCGTGAGCCGACCCCGGATCGTGATCGTCGGTGCCGGCTTCGCCGGGTACCGGACGGCCCGCTCCCTGTCCCGGCTGACCCGGCGGCAGGCCGACATCGTGCTGCTCAACCCGACCGACTACTTCCTCTACGTACCCCTGCTGCCCCAGGTCGCCGCCGGCGTGCTGGAACCGCGCCGGGTCAGCGTCTCCCTCTCCGCCACCCTGCCCCGGGTGCGGCTCGTCCTCGGCGAGGCCGACGGCATCGACCCCGGCGAGCGGACCGTGCGCTACACCGGCCCCGAGGGCGAACGGGGCACGCTCCGCTACGACCGGCTGGTGCTCGCCGCCGGCAGCGTCAACAAGCTGCTGCCCGTGCCGGGGGTCGCCGAGCACGCCCACGGCTTCCGGGGTCTGCCCGAGGCGCTCTACCTGCGCGACCACGTCACCCGGCAGATGGAACTCGCCGCCGCGGGCGAGGACCCCGAGGAGAACCGCGCCCGCTGCTCCTTCGTCGTGGTCGGCGCCGGGTACACCGGTACGGAGGTCGCGGCGCACGGCCAGATGTACACCGACTCGCAGGTCCGGCGGCGCCCGCTGCCGAACGGCCTGCGGCCCCGCTGGACCCTGCTGGACGTCGCCGACCGGGTACTGCCCGAGATGGACGAACGGCTCTCCCGCACCGCCGAGCGGGTGCTGCGCCGGCGCGGCGTCGACGTGCGGACCGGTACCTCCGTCCGGGAGGCCACGCACGACGGGGTGGTCCTCAGCGACGGCACCTCCCTTGCCACCCGCACGCTGGTGTGGTGCGTGGGGGTGCGTCCCGATCCGCTGGTGGAGGCGCTGGGGCTGCCGCTGGAGCGGGGCCGGCTGCTGGTGGACCCGTACCTGCGGGTGCCCGGGTGCGAGGCGCTGTTCGCCTGCGGTGACGTGGCCGCGGTGCCCGACCTCGCCCGGCCCGGCCGGTACACGCCGATGACCGCGCAGCACGCCTGGCGGCAGGGCGCCGTCTGCGCCCGCAACGTCGCCGCGTCCCTGGGCCTCGGACCGTGGCGTCCCTACCGCCACCGCGACCTGGGCTTCGTCGTCGACCTGGGCGGCACCCGGGGCGCCGCCGACCCGTTCGGCGTCCCGCTCTCCGGCGCCGCGGCGGGCGCGGTGGCCCGCGGCTACCACCTGGCGGCGCTGCCGGGCGGCAACCGGGTGCGGGTCGCCGCGGACTGGCTGCTGGACGCGGTGCTGCCACGCCAGGCCGTGCAGTTGGGGCTCGTACGGTCCTGGTCGGTGCCGCTGGAGTCGGCGTCGCCCGAACTGGCCCGGGTACCCGGGGGCGCGGCGGCCCGTGAGGGCGGCGACCCCGCGGGCCCCCGGGCACGTTCCGGCGAAGGGGCCCCGGAGCCCGGCGCCGCGCGGCGGCCCCCGCCGGGCCCAGGCGTCGCCCCCGGCCCCGTCCGGCGCACCGACGCCCACGCCCCCGACGCACCGGACCGCACGTCGGGGCCCGACGACCCGCACGAGCCGGGAGGACCGGGGTGACCCGGGACGCCCGCGAAACCGGGGCAACGAGCAGAACCCGAGGAAGGAGCCTCATGAACACCGGTGAACTCGCCGAACTCGGCCAGCAACTGCGCGTGGACAGCGTCCGCGCCTCCGCCGCGGCGGCCTCCGGACACCCGACGTCCTCCATGTCGGCCGCCGATCTGATGGCCGTCCTCCTCGGCCGCCACCTGCGCTACGACTTCGAGCGTCCCGACCACCCCGGCAACGACCGCTTCGTCCTCTCCAAGGGCCACGCCTCCCCGCTGCTGTACTCGGCGTTCAAGGCGGCCGGCGCCGTCGACGACGGGGAACTGCTCACCTTCCGCAAGCTGGGCAGCCGGCTGGAGGGCCACCCCACGCCCCGGCGGCTGCCCTGGGTCGAGACGGCCACCGGCTCGCTCGGCCAGGGCCTGCCCATCGGCGTCGGCATCGCCCTGTCCGGCAAGCGGCTGGACCACGACGGCCACCGCGTCTGGGTGCTGTGCGGCGACAGCGAACTCGCCGAGGGCTCGATCTGGGAGGCCGCCGAGCACGCCGGGTACGAGCACCTGGACAACCTCACCCTCATCGTGGACGTCAACCGGCTCGGCCAGCGCGGGCCGACCCGGCACGGCCACGACCTGGACGCGTACGCGCGCCGCTTCCGCGCCTTCGGCTGGCACACCGTCGAGGTCGACGGCCACGACGTCGACGCCATCGACCGCGCCTACGGCGAGGCCCTGTCCACCAAGGGGCAGCCCACCGCCGTCCTCGCCCGCACCCTCAAGGGCAAGGGCGTCGCCGCGGTGGAGAACCGCGAGGGCCGGCACGGCAAACCGCTGCCGGACACCGAGGAGGCCATCGCCGAACTCGGCGGCCCCCGCGACCTGCACATACGGGTGCAGGAACCGCCCTCGGGAGAGTTTCCGCGCCGCGCCGGCACCGGCCGCCTCGACCTGCCCCGCCACGACCGCGGCGAGCGGATCGCCACCCGCGACGCCTTCGGCCGGGCGCTGGCCGCGCTCGGTACCGCCCGCGGCGACGTGGTCGCCCTCGACGGCGAGGTCGGCGACTCCACCCGCGCCGAGTTCTTCGCCAAGGAACACCCCGAGCGCTACTTCGAGTGCTACATCGCCGAGCAGCAGATGGTCGCCGCCGCGGTGGGCATGGCCTCCCGCGGCTGGACCCCGTACGCCACGACCTTCGCGGCCTTCCTCACCCGGGCCCACGACTTCGTGCGCATGGCCTCCATCAGCGGCTCCGGCATCAACCTCGTCGGTTCGCACGCGGGGGTCGCGATCGGCCAGGACGGGCCCAGCCAGATGGGCGTCGAGGACCTGGCGATGATGCGGGCCGTCCACGGCTCGACCGTGCTCTACCCGTGCGACGCGCACCAGACCGAGCGTCTGGTCGCCGCGATGGCCGACCTGGACGGCATCCGCTACCTGCGCACCTCGCGCGGCGAGAGCCCGGTGATCTACGGGCCCGACGAGACCTTCCCGGTCGGCGGGAGCAAGGTCCTGCGCTCCTCGGACCGGGACCGGCTCACCGTCGTCGCCGCGGGCGTCACCCTGCACGAGGCGCTGGCCGCGGCCGACGCGCTGGCCGCCGACGACATCCCGGTCCGGGTGATCGACCTGTACTCGGTCAAGCCCGTCGACCGGGAGACCCTGCGCCGGGCGGCCGAGGAGACGGGGTGCCTGCTGACCGTGGAGGACCACCGGGCCGAGGGCGGCCTCGGCGACGCGGTCCTCGACGCGTTCACGGACGGACGGCCGATGCCGCGCCTGGTCCGGCTGGCGGTGCGCACCATGCCGGGCTCCGCGTCCCCCGCGGAGCAACTGCACGCCGCCGGGATCGACGCGGAGAACATCGCGGCGGCCGGCCGGCTGCTGGTCGGGGAGGCGCTCGTCGCGTGAGCACCGGTGGCGTACGGAGCGTCCGGGCCGGCGGGCGGCGGGTGGAGGTCCACCGGCCGGACAAGGTCCTCCTCCCGGGCCTGGAGGGGGCCCGCCCGTACACCAAGGGCGACCTGGTGGAGTACCACCGGGCCGTCGCCCCGTTCATGCTGCCGCACCTGCGGGGGCGTCCCCTCATGCTGGAACGCCGTCCGGACGGGCTCGACGGGCCGACGTTCATGCAGAAGAACACCCCGGAGGGCTATCCTGGCTGGATCACGCGGGCCGAGGTCGCCAAGGAGGGCGGCACCGTCGTCCACACGGTCTGCGACGACACGGCGACGCTGCTGTTCCTCGTCGACCAGGCCGCGCTCACCCTGCACCGCTGGCTGTCGCGGACCGCGAGTCCGCGGCGGCCGGACCGTCTGGTCTTCGACCTCGACCCGTCCGGCGACGACTTCGAGCAGGTCCGCACGGCCGCCCGGCTCCTGGGCGACCTCCTCGGCGAGCTGGAGCTGCCCTCTGGCCTGATGACCACCGGCTCCCGCGGGCTGCACGTCGTCGTACCGCTGACCGGCCGTCAGGACTTCGACGAGGTACGGGAGTTCGCCCGCGAGGTCGCCGAGACACTGGCCGGGCGGCATCCGGGTCTGCTCACCACCGCCGCCCGCAAGAAGGACCGCGGCGACCGGCTCTACCTCGACATCCAGCGCAACGCCTACGCGCAGACCGCCGTCGCCCCCTATACGGTGCGGGCCCGCCCCGGGGCGCCCGTGGCCACGCCCGTCGCCTGGGACCGGCTCGACGATCCGGCGCTGCACGCCCGCCGCTGGACCGTCGACGACGCCGTCGAGCAGGCGCGGACCCGGCCCTGGGAGGGGATCATGAGCCGCCCGCGCTCCCTGGGACCGGCCCGGCGCAGGCTGCGGGCGCGGGGCGGCTGAGCCGGGGCCGGCGGGATGGCCGACAACGGCCGGGCCGGTACGCCGACGAGGTTTGGCCGCCCCGCACGCGGCCACCCGGGTGACGAGGTGGCCATGTCCAACGCGAAGAACACGTCCGCATCAGGGAGCGGGCACGAGAGCGCGCCGGAGCCGCGGACACCGCGGGGTTCCGGCGCCGAGAAGCCACACAAGAGCCATAAGCCACAGCAGTCACAGAAGCCAGAGCAGATACAACAGTCACAGAAGTCACAGCAGTCACAGAAGCCAGAGCAGTCAGAGCAGTCTCATGAGCGACAGGAATCACGGAGTTCCCCGGAACCGCGTCGGCCGAAGCCGATGGAGGTGCTGCGCGAGGCGCGCGCCCAGTTCGCGGAACTGACCGGCACGGCGGCCGAGGCGGTCTCGTCCTTCGAGCGGACCGAGGAGGGCTGGTCGTTGGAGATCGAGGTCCTGGAGCTGGAACGGGTGCCCGACACGATGAGCCTCCTGGCGACCTACCAGGTGACGCTCGACGCCGAGGGCATGCTCACCGGCTACCGGCGCGTGCGGCGCTACGAGCGCGGACGCTCCGACCGGGGACCCGGCGGACGCTAGGCCGCCCGGCCGGCACTCGTCGCCGGGACCGGCGCGAGGCCGCGGGGACCCGCGGTTGCCTCCCGCATCCACCCACATGACACGAAGGAGGAACAGCTCGTATGACAGTCGTACCGGCACAGCAGTCCGGTGGCGGAGGTGGCAGCAGCGGCCTCTACGACGTGCTTGAGCTTGTACTGGACAGGGGACTCGTCATCGACGCCTTCGTGCGCGTCTCTCTGGTCGGCATCGAGATCCTGAAGATCGACGTACGCGTCGTCGTCGCCAGCGTCGACACCTACCTGCGCTTCGCCGAAGCGTGCAACCGGCTCGACCTGGAGGCCGGGCCCCGCAAGGAACCGGGCCTGCCCGACCTGGTCGGCGAGATGACCGAGTCCGGCGCCCGCGGCAAGTCCAAGGGCGCGCTGTCCGGCGCGGCCGAGACCATCTCCGACGCCTTCCAGCAGGCCCGCGACGAAGGCTCCCAGCGGGAGACCTCGCGTCCGCGCACCCGCAAGGCGTCCGCCTCGCGCCGGAAGGAGGAGCAGGAGTGAGCACCTACGTGTACGCCATCGGCGCCCGCGCGCACCCCGCACTGCCCGAGGGGATGGGCGGGGTCGGCGACCCCCCGCGCGAGGTGCGGATCCTGGAGGCGGGAGACCTCGTGGCGATCGTCAGCGACGCGCCCGAGGGGCTGCGCCCCAAGCGCCGGGACCTGCTGGCCCACCAGGGCGTGCTGGCCGAGGCGGGCGCCGCCGGCTGCGTCCTGCCGATGCGCTTCGGCAGCGTCGCCCCCGACGACGACACCGTCACCGCGGTGCTCGCCGAACGCGCCGAGCACTACCGGGAGCGGCTGCGCGCCCTGGACGGGCGGGTCGAGTACAACGTCAAGGCCAACCACGTGGAAGAAGCCGTCCTGCACCAGGTGATGGCCGAGAACGCGGAGATCCGCGCCCTCGCCGAGGCCAACCGCCAGGCCGGGGGCGGCAGTTACGAAGCGAAGATCCAGCTCGGCGAGATGGTCGCCGCCGCCGTGCGGACACGGGAGGCGGAGGACGCCACGGCCCTGGAACGTGTCCTGGAACACGTCGCCGAGGCGGTGAGCACGGGCCCGGAGTCCACGGGCTGGCTCGCCAACCTCTCGTTCCTGGTCGACCGGGAGGCCGCCGAGCGGTTCCTGGCCGCGGTGGAACGCGTCCGTGCCGAGCTGCCGCACCTGGAGGTGCGGGTCAACGGCCCGCTGCCGCCGTACAGCTTCGTCGAACCGGGGCCCGCCGAACCGGCGGCCACCGCGGCCGGCGGCGCCGGCGCCACGGCGGCGGAGGCCGGATCGGGGTGAGGACATGGGACTGATATCCGAGGTGCTGCTCCTGCCGCTGGCACCGGTGCGCGGTAGCCGCTGGGCCATCGAACAGGTGCTTCGCGAGGCGGAGCGGATCTACTACGACCCCGCCACGGTCCGGGCAGAACTGGGCCGTCTGGAGGAGCAGTTGGAGGCCGGTGACATCACCGAGGAGGAGTTCGACCGACAGGAGGACGCGCTCCTCGACCGGCTGGAGATCGCTACGCGCACGAGCGCGGGATGGGGCGACGGTACGGCACCATGAATCGAACCGGACTGGGCCTCGCGGTAGGGGCCGGATACCTGCTGGGACGTTCCAGGAAACTCAAACTGGCCATTGCCGTGGGCACGTTGGCCGCCGGGAAGAAACTCAATCTGACCCCCAGGGGCGTGGCCGAACTGGTCGCCACCCAACTGCGGGAGAACCCGCAGTTCAAGGAGATCGGGGACCAGCTCCGCACCGACCTGCGCGGTGTCGGCTCGGCGGCCTCCGGTGCCCTGGTCGAGCGGCAGATCGACGCGCTCGCCGACCGCCTGCACGGCCGCACCGCCCAGTTGCGCGACGGGCTCTTGGGAGCGGCGCCGGAGGAGCAGGCGACCGACGAGACCGACGAGACCGACGAGACCGACGAGACCGGCGAGACCCGTGATGACGGTGATGCCGACGAGGCCGGTGACACGGACGAGGCGGCCGGGCGCGGCGGAGCCGGGGAGCCCGAGGACGCCGAAGACGCGGAGGACGCCGAGGGCGACGGCGGGAGCGAGGAGCCCGAGGGTGCCGACGGCTCGGCGGCTCCCGGACGCGAGCACCGGCGGCGTCCCGAGCGCCGCGAGCCGCGTGGCGGGCAGGGGGCGGGAAAGAGCGCCCCGGCCCGGAAGCCCGCCGGCTCGGCGCCCGCGAAGAAGGCCACGGCCAAGGCCCCCGCCCGGAGGGCGGCGGCGAAGAAGGCGCGGCCCGCCGCGAGGACGGCGGGCGAGCGGAAGGCGGAGACCGGGAGGGCCGCGCGCTCCGCCCGGTCCGGGCCCGCGAAGGGCGGCGACGAACGATGACGGACACTCTCGGATCCGCCGCCTCGGCGGCGGGCAAGGCGGCGGGCAAGGCCGCGAAGGACAACCCGGTCGGCGACCTGGCCCGCAGCGAGGCGGTCGACCGTCTCAAAACGGAGGTGCAGGACTACCTGGCCGCCCAGGCGCAGCGCCTGGTGGCCGGGGCGGGCCGCAAACTGGGCGAGACCACGTCCCGGCTGAACGACATCGCCGAGGGCGAGAGCCCCGGCTTCGCCAAGCTCGCCCTGGAGGGCGGACGGAAGATCGCCGAGGGCAAGGGACCACTGCGCAGCGCGCTGGAGGTCGGCGCCTCCGGTGCCAAGGACAAGGTGACCGGCGCGATGAAGAACCTGGGCGGTGGCGGCAAGGACAAGGACAAGCGCCAACCCGGCGGCGGATCGAAACCGACCGTCATCATCGAGTCGGTCGACATCGGCGTACCGTTGCGCACGGCCTATGACCAGTGGACGCAGTTCGAGGAGTTCAAGACCTTCGCCAAGGGCGTCCAGAGCGTGAAGCTCAGCGACGACACGACCTCCGACTGGCAGCTCAAGATCCTGTGGTCCAACCGTGCCTGGAAGGCGACCACCACCGACCAGGTGCCGGACGAGAAGATCTCCTGGACCTCGGAGGGCGCCAAGGGCACCACGCGGGGCGTCGTCTCCTTCCACCGGATCGCCGACCGCCTCACCCGCATCGTGCTGGTCATGGAGTACTACCCCCAGGGCTTCTTCGAGAAGACCGGCAACATCTGGCGGGCCCAGGGCCGCCGTACCCGGCTGGACCTCAAGAACTTCGTCCGCCACCTCACCCTCATGGGCGAGGCGGAGGACGGCTGGCGCGGCGAGATCCGCGACGGCGAGGTCGTCCGCGAGCACGAGGACGCCGTCGCCGAGGAGGAACGGGAGGCGCAGGAGTCCGAGGAGTCCGGCGAGCACGACGAGCACGCCGATGGAGGGGACGAGGAGCCGGAGGACTCGTACGAGGACGAAGGTGACCGCGAGCCCCGGGACGAGGACGACGCGTACGGGGAAGACGAGGAAGCCGACGACGAAGAGGACGACGAGGGCGAAGGGGACGACGAGCGGTACGAGGACGAGGACGACGACCGGGAAGGGGACGACGACTACGACGAGGACGAGCCCGAGGACGCGTACGTCGACGAGCCCGAGCGTGAGGAGCGGGGGAACCGTCGATGACCACGCCGAGCCGGCTGCCCGAACCGTACGGCCAGGGACAGAGCGCGAACCTCGCCGACATCCTGGAGCGGGTGCTGGACAAGGGCATCGTGATCGCGGGCGACATCCGCATCAACCTGCTCGACATCGAACTGCTCACCATCAAACTGCGGCTCATCGTCGCCTCCGTCGACAAGGCGAAGGAGATGGGCATCGACTGGTGGGAGAGCGACCCGGCACTGTCGTCGGGTGCCCGGCGCGATCAACTGACGAGGGAGAACGCCGAGTTGCGCGAGCGCTTGCGGGCCCTGGAGTCCGGCCACGTGCCGAGGGAGGAGCAGGCGCCATGACGGGACTGCGCTACGTGTACGCCGTCTGCCGGCCCTTCGGCGCCGCCCTCCAGGCCCAGTTGCCGGGTGTGGCCGGCGCCCCGCCGAGGCTGCTGACCCACCACGGCCTGGTCGCGGTGGTCAGTCACGTGCCCGAGGCCGACTTCTCGGAGGAGGCGCTGCGGGCGCACCTGGAGGACATCGACTGGCTGGCCGGCACGGCCCGGGCCCACCAGCAGGTCGTCGACGCGCTCACCGCCGTGACCACCCCGCTGCCGCTGCGGCTGGCCACCGTCTTCCGGGACGACAGCGCGGTCCGCGTGATGATGGAGCGGCGTGAGGAGGACTTCCTGCGCGGCCTGGACCGGCTGGCGGGCCGTGTGGAGTGGGGCGTCAAGGTGTACGTCGACGTGCCGGAGGAGCCGGCCGAACCGGAGGAGCCGGCGTCCCGGCCCGCCTCCGGCCGCGACTACCTGCGCCGGCGGCGCCGGGAGACCCGGGCGCACGAGGACCTGTGGTCGCGGGCCGAGGAGTTCGCCACGGGGCTGCACGCCTCGCTCTCCGCCCGCGCCGACGACGCCCGGCTGCACGCGCCGCAGAACCCGGCCCTGTCGGGCGCGGCCGGCCGCAACGTCCTGAACGCGGCCTACCTGGTGCGCCGGGACGCCTCCGAGGAGTTCGTCGAACGGGTGGACCGCACCAAGGACGACGTCCCCGGCCTCCGTGTGGAGCTCACCGGACCGTGGGCCGCGTACTCCTTCGCGGGGGAGGGCACGGCCGAGCCGGAGTCCGGGGAGAACGCGGGTGAGCGGGCATGACCGTCGTCGAACGCCGTGAGATCGCCCTCGTCGACCTGCTGGACCGGCTGCTGGCCGGCGGCGTCGTCATCACCGGCGACATCACCCTGCGCATCGCCGACGTGGACCTGGTCCGCATCGACCTCAACGCGCTGATCAGCTCGGTCAACCGCAACGTCGGCTCGCCCTTCGAGGAGCCGACGTGAGCGACGCGGGAACGGACCGGCCCCGGCGCCGCCGTAACCACCTCGACCTCGACCCCGACACCGTCGAGCGGGACCTGGTCAAACTGGTGCTGACGGTGGTGGAGCTGCTGCGCCAGCTCATGGAACGTCAGGCCCTGCGCCGGGTCGACGAGGGCGATCTGAACGAGGAGCAGGAGGAGCGGATCGGGCTGACCCTGATGCTGCTCGACGACCGCATGACCGAACTGCGCGAGCGCTACGGGCTCCGGCCCGAGGACCTCAACCTGGACCTCGGCCCGCTCGGCCCCTTGTTGCCCCGCGAGTGAACCGGAGCCGGACCGGACCGGAGCGGACCGGAGCCGGACTGGAGCGGACCGGACTGGAGCGGGCCGGACTGGAGCGGGCCGGACTGGAGCGGGCCGGGGCGGGCCCCCGGGCCTGCCCGACCGGTCCACGGTGGTTCGCCGGAGCGGTCCGAGCGGTCCGCCGGGGCGAACCGCCGCCGGGCCCGCCGGGGCGACCGTGGCCCGGCCCCTCAGGTGCGCTCCGCGTCTCCCCGGCCGGGCTCGCGGCACAGGATCTCCCCGTGCAGCACGGCGAACCAGCCCTCGGGCCGTTCCCCCCACCGCCGCCACGCGGCCGAGACGGCCCGCAGTTCCGTGTCCGTCGCGTGGCCGCCGGACGTGGCCCGGCCGGCGTACGCCGAGGCCACCGTGCGCTCCGCCCACAGGCCGCTCCACCACCGCCGTTCCTCCGGCGTGGCGAAGGTCCACGTGGCGGAGGTCGCCGTGACGTCGGTGAAGCCCGCCTCCAGCGCCCAGGCCCGCAGACGTCGCCCGGCGTCCGGCTCGCCCCCGTTGGCGCGGGCCACCCGGCGGTAGAGGCCGAGCCAGTCGTCCAGGCCGGGGATCTCCGGATACCAGGTCATGGCGCCGTAGTCGGCGTCGCGGACGGCGACCAGTCCGCCCGGCCGGACCACGCGGCGCATCTCGCGCAGCGCCGCCACCGGGTCGCCGACGTGCTGGAGCACCTGGTGGGCGTGGACCACGTCGAAGGAGTCGTCCGGGAAGCTCAGGGCGTGCACGTCCCCGGCCGTGAAGTCGACGTGCCCGAGGCCCCGTTCGGCGGCGCCGGCGCGTGCCCGCTCCAGGATGGCCGGCTCCCGGTCCACGCCCGTGACGCGGCCGTCCGGTACCAGTTCGGCCAGGTCGGCGGTGATGGTGCCCGGTCCGCAGCCGACGTCCAGGACCCTCATGTCCGGGCGCAGCGAACCGAGCAGGTAGGCGGCGGAGTTGGCGGCGGTGCGCCAGGTGTGCGACCGCAGCACCGACTCGTGGTGCCCGTGCGTGTAGACGGCGGTCTCCCGCGGTGTCGGCATGGTGGAACCCCTCTCCCGGCGACTGGGCGCACCGGCGCGCGGGGGTCTCGCCGGCCCCCGCCCGGCGCCGGGACCACCGTACGCCCGCCGGCCGTATGGTGAGACCGGCGTGTCATCATGCGGACGGCCGGGGTGTGGCGGCGCAGGGGCGGGCGCCGGAGAGCGGGCGGTAGACGGTGAGCGCCTCCGGCAGCTTCTCCAGCGTGAGGTCGCCCCGGGTCTCGGTCAGCTCCCCGTCGTACGCCAGCAGCGTGCCCGGCGCGACCCCGGTCAGCCGCAGCCGCGTCACGCGCACCGCCGCGTGCGCGGGGGAGCGGGTCAGCGGACCGGCGAGGGCCGCCGACAGCAGGCGCAGCGCCGGCCGCCGCCCGCCGTGCACCACCCGCACGTCCAGCCGCCCGTCCGCCAGGTCCAGCCGCCGCCCCGGCGCCAGGCCCCTGCGGTGGTAGGTGCCGTTGCCCGCGAACAGCATCCACAGCGGGCGCCGCCGCCCGGACACCCGGGCCTCCAGCGGATGCCGGTCCGCGCGCAGCACCCGTACCGCGGCGAGCACCCCGGCCGGCCAGCCGCCGATCCGGTGCGACCGGCGCTCCCGCTCGCGCACCAGTTCCGGGTAGACGCCGAGGCTGAAGGTGTTGAGGAAGATCCCGGTCCGCCCGCCCGAGGCGAACCGGCCCACGTCCACCCGGACCCCCTCGCCCCGTTCCAGCGCCCGGCACAGGTCCCGGACGTCCTCCACGCCCAGGTCGTAGGCGAAGTGGTTGAGCGTGCCGCCCGGCAGCACCGCCAGCGGCAGCCCGTGCCGCAGCGCGACCTCGGCGGCGGCGTTGACCGTGCCGTCGCCCCCGCACACCCCGAGCACCCTCGCCCGGTCCGCCGCCCGCTCCAGTTCGGCCGCCACCTCGCCCGGTTCGCACTCCACGACCTCCGCCAGGGGCAGTTCCTCGCACAGCGCCCGCACCCGGTCGGCGGTGCCCGAACCGACGTTGGCCACCATCACCAGCCCGTCGCCGCCCGACAGCGCCGGCACCCGTGCCCGCGGCCGGGCCGGCGGCAGGAGCTGGGCCCGCGTCGGCACCATGCCCCGCACCGCGAACGCCGCGACCGTGCCGAGGGCCGCGCCCGCCACCACGTCGCCCGGGAAGTGCACGCCGGTGTAGATCCGGGAGACCGCGACGGCGGCGGCCAGCGGTGCCACCGCCGCTCCCCACGCCGGGGACTCCAGCGCAACCCCCACGGCGAACGCGGCGGCCGACGCGGCGTGCCCCGACGGGAACGACGTGGTGATCGGCTGCCGGCGCAGCCGCCGCACCAGCGGCACCGGGTCCAGGGCGGGCCGCGGGCGGCGCACCGTGCGCTTGCCGAGGGTGTTGATCGCCAGGGAGGCCACGCCGAGGGAGGCCAGACCCCGGGTGGCGGCCCGGCGGGCCCGGGGGGTACGGGAGGCGGCCAGCGCCGCCGCCGCGGCGCACCACAGCACGCCGTGGTTCGCGGCGCGGCTCAGGGCGGGCAGCAGCGGATCGGCGCCGGGCCAGCGCCGGGCGGCGACGGCCTCGAACACGCGCCGGTCCAGCCGCAGGAGGGCGGTGCGCAGCGGGCGCGGGCCGGTAACCGGGATGGTGAGGTCTACGTCGGGGCTCATGGACCCCGTTTACCCCGAGGGCGCCGATTCCTGCGGGCCCGGTCCCGCCGCCGGGCACCGGCCGGTGGGGCGGGGCGGAAATCGGTTTGCGGCGAGCGGTGCCGGGCCCACAGAATCCGGTCCCATGGGTCATCTCGAAGCCGCGCACCTCGAACACCACCTCCCCGACGGCAGGCCGCTCCTCGGCGACGTCTCCTTCCGGGTGGGGGAGGGCACCGTCGCGGCCCTCGTGGGGCCCAACGGCGCCGGCAAGACGACCCTGCTGCGCCTGCTCGCCGGTGAGCTGACCCCGCACGGCGGCAGCGTCACCGTGGGCGGCTCCCTCGGCGTGATGCGGCAGTTCGTGGGCTCCGTCCGCGACGAGACGACCGTCCGCGACCTGCTGGTCTCCGTCGCCCCGCCGCGCATCCGCGAGGCCGCCCGCGCCGTCGACACCGCCGAACACGCGATCATGACCGTCGACGACGAGGCCGCCCAGCTCGCCTACGCCCAGGCCCTCGCCGACTGGGCCGAGGCCCGCGGCTACGAGGCCGAGACCCTGTGGGACATCTGCACCACCGCCGCCCTCGGCGTCCCCTACGAACGGGCCCAGTGGCGGCAGGTCGACACCCTCTCCGGTGGTGAGCAGAAACGCCTCGTCCTGGAGGCCCTGCTGCGCGGCACCGACGACGTGCTGCTCCTCGACGAACCGGACAACTACCTCGACGTGCCCGGCAAGCGCTGGCTGGAGGAGCGGCTCGCCGAGACCCGCAAGACCGTCCTGTTCGTCTCCCACGACCGCGAACTGCTCGCCCGCGCCGCCGACCGGATCGTCTCCCTCGAACCAGGACCGGCGGGCGCCGACGCCTGGGTGCACGGGGGCGGCTTCGCCACCTTCCACGAGGCCCGCCGCGAACGCTTCGCCCGCTTCGAGGAACTGCGCCGCCGCTGGGACGAGAAGCACGCCCAGTTGAAGAAGCTGGTCCTGACGCTGCGTCAGGCCGCCGCGATCAGCCACGAGATGGCCTCCCGGTACGCGGCGGCCCAGACCCGGCTGCGCAAGTTCGAGGAGGCCGGACCGCCGCCCGAGCCGCCCCGCGAGCAGGACATCCGCATGCGCCTGAAGGGCGGACGCACCGGCGTGCGCGCCCTCACCTGCGAGGCCCTGGAACTGACCGGCCTGATGAACCCCTTCGACCTGGAGGTCTTCTACGGCGAACGCGTCGCCGTCCTCGGCTCCAACGGCTCCGGCAAGTCCCACTTCCTGCGGCTCCTCGCCGGCCAGGACGTGGCCCACACCGGGCGCTGGAAGCTCGGCGCGCGCGTCGTCCCCGGGCACTTCGCGCAGACCCACGCCCACCCCGAACTCCTCGGCCGCACGCTCCTGGACATCCTCTGGACGGAGCACTCCCAGGACCGGGGCGCCGCCATGTCCCGGCTGCGCCGCTACGAGCTGACCCGGCAGGCCGAGCAGACCTTCGACCGGCTCTCCGGCGGCCAGCAGGCCCGCTTCCAGATCCTGCTCCTCGAACTCCAGGGCGTGACCGCCCTGTTGCTCGACGAGCCGACCGACAACCTGGACCTGGAATCGGCCGAGGCGCTCCAGGAGGGCCTGGAGGGCTTCGAGGGGACGGTGCTCGCGGTCACCCACGACCGGTGGTTCGCCCGCTCCTTCGACCGCTACCTCGTCTTCGGCGGCGACGGCCGGGTACGGGAGACCAGCGGACCGGTGTGGGACGAACGCCGTGTGGAACGGGCGCGGTAGAAAGCGGCGGCGGTGGGAGCGGTGGACACGGCGTCGTCCCCCTTCCGGCGCGGCCGTTCCCCTTCCGGGGGACCGTGCGCCTCTGGCGCGGCCGTCCTACTTCCAGCGGAGCAGGGCGCCGAGGCCGCCGACCGGGACGTCGTGCGCCGCCTCGTGCGGCAGCGCGGGCACCACGGAGATCGCCGGTGCGCCCGTCATCACCGCCGAGCGCAGCAGCGCGTCGTCCGCGCGGGCCGACCAGGCGTCCTGTTCGCCGAGCGTCCGCAGCTCCGTACGGCGCACGGCGAGCTGGTCCGGGTCCTCGCCGATCCACACCTCGCGGTGGGTGTCCGGCGCGTCCGGGATGACCAGCAGCTCGTCGATCCGGTGCTCCCGGGCCGCCTCCACCAGCGCCGGCACGCCCTCGGCCGCGCCGGTGCGCCCGTCGTCGTCCGGCGAGCGGGCGGCGAGGAACCGTTCCAGGTCCTCCCGGGCCCGTTCGCGCACGTGGTCGTCGCGCAGCCGCTCCACCTCCTCGTCGAGCAGCCGGCTGCCGCTGCCCCGCCGGGTCTCCACGATCCGGTCCTGGAGCCGCTTGGGCAGCCGCTCGTGCACGGAGCGCCGCTCCCGGTCGTCGCCCACCAGGATCAGCAGGTCGGCGCCGGTCTCCTCCTGGCAGGCGGCGAGCGCGTCGGCGACCTCGGCGGCGTTGTGCTCCCAGGTGTTCTCCACCTTGAGCTGGAAGTGCCGCTCGGACCAGTCGACGGTGCTGGTGCGGTGCAGCGGCCACTGCCGGCCGCTCACCCCGCCCGCGTCCCGGCTGCCCAGCGCGCTGCGCAGTTCGAAGTCGGCGCCCCGGCGGTCCACGTAGGCCACCACGCACAGCGGGTCCTCGCCGGCCAGCTCCAGCAGCGGGGCCACGTGCGGCAGCGGCGCCCAGCGCGCCGCGTCCCCGGCGCGCGGGGGGCGGGCCAGCGGCGGGTCGAGGATGACCTGACCGGCCCGCGCGAACAGTGCCCGTCCGTGCGGGTCGGTGGCGTGGCGCAGCTCCGTCAGCGCCTCCCGCACGGCGTCGCAGGTCGCGTCGTCCGCCCCCTGCGACGCCAGTTCGCGGGCGAGCGCGGCGGCCGTCAGCTCCCGCTCGTGCGGGGTGTCCTCCGTGTGCCGGGACAGATCGGCGTAGACGGAGGCCCAGGGCCCCGGATGTTCGTAGAGCGGGTGCAGAAACGCGAGATCCATGGCTCCCTCCCGGGTGCCGCTCGGGGGTGGCAGTGCTGCGGGGCGGGTACCCGGGCCGCATGAACGAACACGACACGCGGGACGACACCATGACCGGAGTGGACCCGGGGCGCCTGGACGACCAGCAGCTCATGAAGGAGCTGGAGAACATCCACCGCACGCGCCACGACACGCTGCTGTACGGGTCGGACGACGCGCTGCGGACCCACAACGCGCGCATGGCCCAGTTGGAGGGCGAGTGGCTGCGCCGCAATCCGCGCCGCCCGGTCGCCGCGGGCCGCACCCGCGAGGGCGCCCGCGAGCGCCGCTCCGGAGAGAGCGCCGCCCCCGCCGCCGGCTGACCGGCCGGCGGCGGGGGCGGGGACGCGCGGTCCGGGCCGGACGTGCGGTCCGGACCGGACCCGAGCCTGAGACGGGGGCCTCAGACGTGGGCCTGGGTCTTGGCGAACTCCGCGAGGAAGGTCGCGCAGAACGCGTCGAGATCGTCCGGCTTGCGGCTGGTGACGAGGACGTTCGGCCCGTGGTCGCAGACCTTGACCCGTTCGTCCACCCAGGTGGCGCCCGCGTTGCGCAGGTCGGTGCGCAGGCTCGGCCAGGACGTCATCTCCCGGCCGCGGACGACGTCCGCCTCGATCAGCGTCCAGGGGGCGTGACAGATCGCGGCCACCGGACGGCCCCGGTCGAAGAACCCCTTCACGAACGACACCGCCGACGCGTCGGTGCGCAGGAAGTCCGGGTTCGCGACGCCGCCGGGCAGCACCAGCGCGCCGAACGCGTCGGCGGAGGTCTGCCCGGCCACCTCGTCCACGGGGAAGGTGTCCGCCTTGTCGAGGTGGTCGAAGGCCTGGATCTCGCCGGAGCGGGTGGAGACGAGCACGGGTTCGTGCCCCGCGTCCCTCGCCGCCTGCCACGGCTCGGTCAGTTCGACCTGCTCCACGCCCTCGGGCGCGGTCAGAAAAGCGATGCGCATGGGGTTCGTCATCCTTTCGTGGCATGTTGTGGGCATGTCGTGCGTCGTGTGGTTCTCGGGGGGCCGGCGCCCTTCCCGGTGAGGCCGCGGCGTGTCGTGGGTGCGTACCGGCGTGTCGGGGCGCTCCGAGGCGCCGCCTCGGCACGTCCGGGCGTGTCACGGCGCGCCGCCCGCGCGGGGGTCCCGCCCGCCACCGCGCTGCTCACGGCCGTCTACGCGGCGCCGGGCGCGGGAGGTCCGGACCGGCCGCTCTCGGTCAGGGCCAGGGCCAGTTCCTGCACGTTGTCGTAGCGGGCCTTGTGCGGCAGCCGCCGCAGGCCCTCGACGAGGGCGTCGGGCGCGTTGCCCCGGCGCAGGGCGCGGCCCAGTTCCCGCGGGCCCGCGGGAAAGGTGCCGCGGGTCAGGTTCCGGGCCAGTTCGAGCCGGAGCGCCTCCAGGTACGAGGGTCCGCGACCCGGCGTCACGGGACCGTACACGACGTCGGGATCGTCCTCGGCGGCCGGCTCCGGGTCGTTCCACTCCTCGGTGCGCGTCGGGTGCCCGGACCGGAGCAGGCCCTGCAGTTCGTGCTTCATCTCGTCGTCGCGGTGGACGCTCAACCGGTCACTGCCTCGCTGCATGTCTCCCTCCACATCCTCAGGGGTGCCGACCGCGTACCCGGCCACCGCGGCCCGACACGGATTCCCCCGGATGGGCACGCTCCGTTTTCCGGAAGCTGTCCTGTCTGTTCGAGTAGGTGGCGGTTTGTCCGGGTCTGTTGGGGAACCCGGCCCCCCGTCACCCCCACGCCCACCCTGTCGGGAAGGACGGATCATGGCGGTGCTCGCTGTGTTCATCCCGGTCCTCATGCTCGGCGTGGTGCTCGCCCTCGGCCGGTACGAGGACCTGATGCTGCCGCGACCCGACCCCGCGCCCCCCGAGGACCCGCCCCCCGCCCCCGCCGCACCCACGCCCGCCGACCCGGCCGGCACCACCTCCGCGCCACCGGCTCCTCCCTCGGCCGAGCCCGCGCCCCCCGCCGCGCCGACCGCCTCCCGGGTCGCCACCCCCGCGTCCGCCCCGTCCGCCGCCGCGCACCCCGCGCCGGCCGACCTGCCCGCGGGCCGCTGACCCGGAGCCCCGCGCCCGTACGGGCCCGACAGACCCCAGGGCCGCCGCTCCCCGGCGACACGGCGCCCGCCGCGAGCGATCGGCAGCGCCGGCGGAGGTTTGGCGTCCGCTTGAGCGGGCAGGGGCAACGCCAGTGCTTCGGACAGGAGGCACGTCCGTGGGAGAGGCGCCACGTCGGCCCGGACGCGTCCGTCCCGGACCGGAACGCCCTCCCGCGGTGACCGCCCGAACCGAGGGCCGTGCCGTCGCACCCGCCGGCGCCCGCCCCGCACCCGGCCGGCCGCCGTGCCGCGCGAGGGTGCCGCCCGCGCCGCCCCGGTGTGCGCCGGCCGGCCCGCCCCGAAGGAAGTGGCGAGGCACCATGCAGACCGCAGCGGGCGCGAAGCACCCGCACGACGACGCCCCCGACACCGCCGACGCCTTCCGCCGCCTGGCGGCCCTGCCTCCCGGAGCGGAACGGGACGCGCTCCGCGACCGCGTCGTGGCCGCCTGGCTCCCGATGGCCGAACGGCTCGCCGGACGCTTCCGCGACCGCGGCGAGAGCATCGAGGACCTCCGCCAGGTCGCCGCCCTCGGCCTGGTCAAGGCCGTCGACCGGTACGACCCCGGTCGCGGCAGCGCCTTCGAGAGCTACGCCGTGCCGACCGTCACCGGCGAGATCAAGCGCCACTTCCGCGACCACCTGTGGACCCTGCACGTACCGCGCCGCGCCCAGGAACTGCGCCGGCAGGTCCGCAACGCGCTCCACGACCTCGCCCAGAGCGACGCGGGCCGCCGGCCCACCGTCCCCGAACTGGCCGAGCACACCGGGCTCGGCGAGGACGACGTCCGCGCCGGGCTGGAGGCCCTGGAGAACCTCACCGCCCTCTCCCTGGACGCCGGGCCGCCCGGCACCGAGGACGGCTCCTCGCTCGCCGACGCCCTCGGCGCGCCCGACCCGGCGCTGGACACGGTCGTCGACCGCGAGGCCGTCCGGGACCGGCTGGCCGCCCTGCCGGAGCGCGAACGCGCCATCCTCTACCTGCGCTTCTTCGACGACATGACCCAGAGTCGCATCGCCGAGCGGTTCGGCATCTCCCAGATGCACGTCTCCCGCCTGATCACCCGCTCCTGCCACCGCGTCCGGGACCAGGTCCTCCGCGACCCGGCGGCCTGACGGGCCGTACGCCCGCCACCCGGCCCCGGCCGCCGCACCGCCCGCCCCCGCCCAAACCGCCCCCGGGCCGGATGTCACCCGCTCGGCCGGACGGGTCCCGCCAACGGCGCACGGTGACGGGCGCCGGACGCCGGGGCGGGCTGTGATGGCGTGGGGCGCGAGGACCGCGCCCCACGGCCGTCGCCCGAAGGAGCCCGTCCATGCGCCGCACCGCCGGACCCGCGCGCGGCACCGCCCGCGCCCTCGTCACCACCCTGCTTGCCGGCGCCGCCCTCGGCGTCTTCGCGGGCACCGCGCCGGCGGACACGGGCCCTTCCGCGCACCAGGCCGACGCCGCCGTCCCCGGCCCGGCCGCCACCGACCCGCTGCCCTGCGCACCGGTCCCCGCGATCCCCGACGCCGATCCGCCCGCACCCGGCGAGGACCCCGCCGCCTGGCGCACGCTCCCCGGCGCGGACGGCGCCGCCCCCGCCCGCGCCGGCACCCCCCGCGCCCTCGCCGCCGGCACCGCGGCCGGCCCCGGGGCCGCTGACACCGCCGCGCCCGACCCGGACACCGGCGCCCCGGACGCCCGAGCCTGCGACGCCTACGGACTGCCCGCCGACGACGACGAGAACGACGGCCTCCTCACCCCCGGCGCCCCCGGCCCCGACCGGGCGGCCGACGGCGGTTGCCCGCCCGTACCCGGCGACGACGCCTGGGGCACCGAACCCGAGGACGCCCCCTGGAGCGCCACCTCCACCCTGCCCCAGGGCACCACCCGCCCCACCTGCCCCGCGCACCCCACCCCCGGCGAGCCCTGCGGCACCCCGGAACCGCCCTGCCCCACCGCCCCGCACGGCCAGTCCCACGCCACCCCCGCCCCGCACGGCAGGTCCGGCGGAGCCGCCCCGGACGGCTCCTGTGCCACGGCCGGCCCGGAACACGGCGTCCGCGCCGGACAGGGCGGCGCCTTCGAGGGCTCCGTACCCGCCCTCGCCGCCGGGGGAGTGCTGATCGCGGGCGCGCTCGGCGGCGCCGCGCACCGGCTGCGCCCGCGCCGGGGCGGCGGGGAGCACTGAGCCGGAGCGGGCGCTGTGACCCACGCGAAGCGGAGCGCGGCCATGAGGGCGCGGCACGGTGGGTACCCGGAACACGGCCGGCGCCTCGATCACCACCCCGATCACCGCCGGACGGCGCCGGGTCAGGGCACCACGGACGGTGTGGAGGTACGCATGCGGCGGACGGACCCCGAGGGGCACGGCCCCGTCCGCTACGGTCCGCCGCCCCCCTGCGACGGACTCCCCGTGCTGCCCGAGGCCGCCGCCGTCCTCGCCGCCGCCGCGGGCCGGGGCGAGGACGAGCCCGTCGGCGGCGCCCCCGTGCTCCTCGACGCGGCCCACGGCTACTGGGAACGGCGCGGGCTGCCCGCCGGGACCGGCCGCGTCGCCGCCGCGCCCGGCGCCAACGCCCTGCTCGTCGCGCTGACCGCCGCGCTCGGCGGCGACGTCCTGGTGCCCCGCCCCTGCGCCGCCTGGTGGGCCCCGTACGCGCGGCTGCTGGGCCGGCCCGTCTTCCACGTGCCGACGCCGGCCGAGTCCGGGGGCCTCCCCGACCCCTTCGCCCTCCTGGAGACCGTGCGCCGCGTCCGCGCCGAGGGCGGCGACCCCCGTCTGCTGGTCCTCTCGGTGGCCGACGACCCCACCGGCACCGTCGCCCCGCCCGACCTGCTCCACGAGGCCGCCCTCGCCGCCGCGGACGCGGGACTGCACGTGGTCAGCGACGAGACCTGGCGCGACACCCTGCACGACCCGCGCGCCACGGTGCTGCTCAGCCCCACCGAGATGCTCCCCGAGGCGGTCACCGTCGTCACCGACCTGGCCGGCGCGCTGCTCCCCGCCGGCTGGCCCGCCGCCGTCGCCCGCCTCCCCGACACGCCGGGCGGAAGACGGCTGCACGCGCGCGTGCTGGACGTGCTCACCGCGCTCGGCGCCCGCCTCGCCCCGCCCGTCGCCGCCGCGGCCGGGTACGTCCTCGCCGAACCCGAGGCGGTGACCGCCCGCCGGTCCGCCGCCGTACGCCTGCACGCGCGCCTCGCCGCCGCCCTGCACACCGCGGTCACCGGCGCGGGCGCCACCGCCCGGCCCCCGCAGGCCGGCCGCCAGCTCTACGCCGACCTCGCCCCGCTGCGCGACGCGCTCGCCGCCCGGGGCGTCGGCGACGCGCAGGAACTGGAGGACCACCTCACCGCACGGCTGGGCATGCCCGCCCCGGGCGGCCACCGCTTCGGCGACGACCTGCCGGCCCTGCGCGTGCGCCTGTCCACCGGACCGCTCACCGGCGCCACCGACGCGCTGCGCGCCCGGTGCCTCACCGCGCCCGACCCCCTGGAACTGCCCCACGTGCACGACGCGTTGACCGCCGTGCAGTCGGTCTTCGACGATCTCCGCGACGCTCGGCGATGGGAGCCCCTCCGATGACGCAGCAGTCCCGGCCGGCCCCGAGCGGTGCCCTGCCCGCCCCCGAGGGCGCGGCCGGCCCCCCCGCCCCCTTTCCGCCGCTCGCCGAGCCCCGGCCGCCGGCCGAACGCCGGGTGTGGCCCCGGGCCTTCCACGACCGGCTCACCGCGCCGCTGCCGGGACTGCGGGCCTTCGCCCGGTTCGCCCGCGAGGGCGCGGTCAGACCCGGCGCCGAAGGGCTCGCCGACATCCCCCGGCTGCCGTACGAACCCGGGCCGCTGCCCCGCGTCGGCACCCGCGCCCTCGCCGTCACCTGGGCCGGGCACGCGAGCTGGGTGGTGCGCATAGGCGGGCTCACCGTGCTCACCGACCCCGTGTGGTCCCGGCGTATCCTCGGCACCCCCGCCCGCGTCACCCCCGTCGGCGTCGCCTGGCAGGCCCTGCCGCGCGTCGACGCCGTCGTCATCAGCCACAACCACTACGACCACCTGGACGCGCCCACCCTGCGCCGGCTGCCCCGCGACACGCCGGTGTTCGCGCCGGCCGGACTCGGCCGCTGGTTCCGCCGCCGCCGCTTCACCCGCGTCACCGAGCTGGACTGGTGGGAGGCGGCGGCGCTCGGCGGGGTCCGGTTCGACTTCGTGCCCGCCCACCACTGGTCCAAGCGCGGCCTCACCGACACCTGCCGCACCCTGTGGGGCGGCTGGGTCCTCACCGCGCCCGACGGCCACCGCGTCTACTTCGCCGGCGACACCGGGTACGGCCACTGGTTCGGGCGCATCGGCCGCCGCTACCCCGGCATCGACCTCGCGCTCCTGCCCATCGGCGCCTACGACCCCCGCTGGTGGCTGCGCGACGTGCACTGCGACCCGGAGGAGGCGGTCCGCGCCGCCCGGGACGTCGGGGCCCGCCGGATGGCACCGATGCACTGGGGCACGTTCGTCCTCTCCGCGGAACCGGTCCTGGAACCGCTCGTGCGCGTGCGGGCCGCCTGGGAGGCAGCCGGGCTGCCCCGCGAGGACCTGTGGGACCTCCCCATCGGCGCCTCCCGCGTACTCAAGTAGCGCGCGCCCGCGCCCCGGGGCCCCCGCACCACCCCCGGTGCCCTCGCGCCCCCACACCACCCTCGCTGTCCCGCCCCAGGAGCCGAGGCCGCGCGCCCGGCCGTCCCGTGCCGGCCCCGGCGGTCGGGCCCGCGGCGGCCTACGACGCCTTCGCCGGCTTCCGCAGCCGCCGCCACACACCCGGCGCCGCGCCGACCACCACGGCCAGCCCGACCGCCGCGGCCACCCCCTCCCAGGGCTTCCCGAACAGCGACCCGCTCAGAATGCCGATGAGCTGGTACGTCACCGCCCACGCCAGGCACGCCGGGAGGTTCCCCCGGGCGAAGCGCCGCAGCGGCCACCCGGCCAGCAGGCACGCCAGCATCACCGGGATCCGCCCTCCCGGCACCAGCCGGGAGAGCACCAGCACGCCCACCCCGTGCGCGGCGAGCTTCTCCCGCGCCTGCGCCAGCCGGTCCTCCGGCGCCCGCGCCCGTATCGCCTCCAGCCAGCGCGAGCCGTTCCGCGAGCCGACCCCGCGCCGCCCCAGCCAGTACAGCGCCAGGTCCCCGAGGAAGGCGGCCAGCGACGCCGTCACGAAGACCACCGCCAGCGCGAAGGGCGCCGTCTGGTGCACTGCCACCACCGCCGCCGAACTGACCAGCGCGCCCGTGGGCACCACGGGCACCAGCGCGCCGATCAGCACCAGCAGGAACAGCGAGGGATAGCCGAGGGCCTGCTGGGTCGGTTCGGGCGGGATGCTCGCGGGCACGCCCAGCCAGCTCACCGCGGGACCTCCACCCGTGTGCTCTCGCCGTGCCCCAGCCGGTGCACCGCCACACCCGGCGCGCGCCGCGCCGACAGGCGCACGAACTCGTCACCCGGCGTATGGAACTCGTGGGGGCGCACGGCGTCGAGACCGATGGGCCAGAACGTGCCGTAGTGCACCGGGACCGCGCTGCGCGGCGCCAGCCGCGCCACCGCCTCGGCAGCCCGGCCCGCGTCCAGGTGGCCCTGGCCGAGGTACGGGCCCCAGCCGCCCACCGGCAACAGCGCCGCGTCGACCGGCCCGACCTCCTCCTCCATGCCCTCGAAGAGACCGGTGTCCCCCGCGAAGTACGTGCGCGCCTCGCCCTCGATCACATAGCCGAGCGCGGGCGCGCGATGCCGCCCGAGCGGCAGCCGCCGCCCGTCATGCCGGGCCGGCACGGCACGTACCCGCAGGTCACCGATGGTGTCCTCGTCGCCCGGCGCCATCTCGCGCAGGTGCAGATGACCGAGCCGGCGCAGCCCCGGCACCGCCTGCGGCGCGCCCCGGGGCACGAGGAGGCGCGTGCCCGGCGCGAGCAGCGCCAGCGACGGCACGTGCAGATGGTCGGCGTGCAGGTGCGACACGACCGCCACATCGGCCCGCCGGGCCTCCGCCGGCGGTACCTCGCCGCGTCTGCGTCGCAGGTGGGCCAGCCTGCGGGCGAAGAGGGGATCGGTGATCACACGTGTGTCCGAGTCCTCTACCGTGCAGGTGGCGTGACCCCACCAGGTGACCTCCACCGGCACCCCGTTGCCTCCTTCGCGCGACTCCCCGAAGCGTACGTCCAGGAGTAGGGTCGGCGGCGAAACGGGAGGTGAAGGGGGACCATGAGCCCGCTGCGGGTGACGGCGATCGCGAGTCTGACACCGCTGGAGCGGCTGGAGGACGACCCCTTCCTGGTCGATTCCCGCAGCCAGCACGCCATGTGCGCGCGCTGGGCCGCCGAACGCGGCCTGGCCGTCGCCCGCGAGCTGCTGGTCTGCTCGCTGCGCATCGACCACGACGCGCTGTGGGACGGCGTCCGGCCCGGCCGTGACCTGTTCGTGGCGCCGAGCCTGCGCGTCCTGGAGTGCGCGCTCTCCTCGGTGGCGGAGTTCACCGCCGAGTGCGCGCGGCGCGGGGTCCGCGTCGAGACCGTCGGCCGCGCGGAACCGGCCTACGACGCCCGGATGAAGGCGTGCGTGCACCGCAGGCTGTCCATGCCGACGGCCGGGTACGACGGCCGCTGACCGGGAGCGCGCGGGTACCGCGGGGCCCGACCGGAGGGGACCGGGCGGGCGGGGGAGGGACCGGACCCAGGGGGACAAACGGGCACACCGGGGCGTTGTGACAGGGTGGTGAGGGCCCGAGCCGACCACGGGCCGGGACGTGAGGTGTGCGCAGCGATGGGTGGAGCGCGTTGGCGCCGGGCCGCCAGCCAGATCGGGCGGAGTGTCACGGTGTGGGCCGTCTCCACCGTGACCATGCTCGTGCTCGCCGGCATCCTGCCGGACTTCCGGCTCCAGTCCGCCGACGGCGACAGCGCGACCCAGATCGCGGTGACCGCCGCCTTCGGCGCCGGGGCCTTCGGCGTGCTCTCGGCGCTGGTGTGGCCCTTGCTGGTGCGGCTGCTGCTCCTGGTGCCGGCGCTCGTCCTCGCGCTGCTGGTCTTCTTCCTCAACGGCGGCCTGCTGCTGCTCGCGCTGCACGTGAACCCGGCCGCGCGCGGCGGGGTCGCCCCGGAGACCGCGGTGGTGGTGGCCGCGGTGATGTCCGCGGTCGCCTCCGCGACCGGCGGCGCCCTCGCCGTGCGCGACGACGACGCCTACCGGCGCCGGCTCTACCGCCTCGCCGACCGGCGCCGCCGCCGGGCCCGCCGGCCCGCTCCCGCCGGTCCGGGCACGGTCTTCCTCCAGCTCGACGGGGTCGGCCACGACGTGCTCACCGACGCGGTCGAGCGGGGCCTGATGCCGACCCTGGCCCGCTGGCTGGGCCGGGACGGCGCGCCCGCCTCCCACCGCCTCGACCTCTGGCGCACCGACTGGTCCAGCCAGACCGGCGCGAGCCAGCTCGGCATCCTGCACGGCAGCAACCACGACGTGCCCGCCTTCCGCTGGTACGAGAAGCACAGCGGCGAGGTGATGGTCTGCAACCGGCCGTCCAGCGCCGCCGAACTCCAGCGCCGCGCCGCCCGGTACGCGGGCCACCCCGGGCTGCTGCACACCGACGGCGCCAGCCGGGGCAACCTGTTCGGCGGCGGCGCCGACGAGCAGGCCCTCGTGCTCTCCATCGCGGCCCGCCGGCGCAGCCGCGAGACCCGCTCCCGGGCCGGCTACTTCGCCTACTTCTCCGACCCGGCCAACGCCGTCCGCACCGCCCTGTCCTTCGTCGCCGAGGTGGGCCGGGAGATCACCCAGTCGCTCCGCGCCCGGCTGCGCGAGGAGCGCCCCCGCGTCTCGCGCGGCGGCCTCTACCCCTTCATCCGGGCCTTCGCCACCGTCGTCGAACGGGACGTCGTCGTCGCCGCGGTCATGGGCGACCTGCTCGCCGGCCGCACCGCGGTCTACGCCGACCTGGTGGCCTACGACGAGGTGGCCCACCACTCCGGGCCGCGCAGCCGGGACGCGGCCAAGGTCCTCCAGCGGCTCGACCGGGCCGTCGCGCTGATCGAGAAGGTCGCCGAACACGCCCCGCGGCGCTACCGGATCGTGCTCCTGTCCGACCACGGCCAGAGCCCCGGCGAAACCTTCCGCTCCCGCTACGGGCTGACCCTCGGCGACCTGGTGCGGGCCGGCTGCGGACTGCCCGTGCCGCGCCGGGCCCGGCGCACCCGCAGCGGCGCCGAGGCGCGGGCCGCCGTCCGGGCCGCGCTGCACCGGCCGGTCGAGGAGGGCGAGGAACGCTACCGCCCGGAGGGCCGCCGTTCGGAGCCGGTCGTACTGGCCTCCGGCAACCTGGGCCTGGTCTCCTTCCCGGCCGTGCCGCACCGGATGAGCGAGGAGGAGATCCACGCCCGGTACCCGGCGCTGCTGCCGACCCTCGCCAACCACCCGGGCATCGGCTTCCTGCTGGTGCGCAGCGAGGAGCACGGCGGGGTGGTGCTCGGGGCGCGCGGGGCGCGGGTGCCGCTGGACCGGCTGGACGAGGAGCCGGGCCCCCTCGCGCCGTTCGGTCCCGGCGCCGCCGACGCGGTGCGCCGCACCCACTCCTTCCCGAACACCGCCGACATCATGGTCAACTCCATCCACGATCCGGCCGACGGCGAGGTGCTGGCCTTCGAGGAGCAGATCGGCTCGCACGGCGGGCTCGGCGGCGCCCAGTCGCGGGCCTTCCTGCTCTCCCCGCTGACCCTGTCGGCGCCCACCGCGCGGACCCCGGACGGCCCCGACGGCGCCGACGCCCCCGGCCCGCGGGACGCGCGGGCGGACGGGGCGGGGATCGTCGGCGCCGAACAGGTCCACCGGGTGCTGCGCCGCTGGCTGCGCGAGGCGGACCTGCCCCGCACGCCCCCGGGCGGCGGCGCCCCGGCCGCCGTGCCGGAGGCCGGGGGGCCGGAGGCCGCCGTCCGGGAGACCGCCGCGTCGGAGGCCGCCGTCCGGGAGGCACCGGTGCCGGACGACCACCCGAGCTGACACCGGACCAGCCGGACCAGCCGGACCCGCCGGACCCGCCGGACCCGCCGGACCAGCCGAACCCGCCGGACCAGCCGAACCCGCCGTCCGCGCCGCCGCGTTCAGAGGGCGGCGGAGCGGTCCTGCGGGTGCGCCGGGCCGGAGTGTGATCGGATGGGTGCGGGAACCCGGCCCCGGGTCCCCACCCGCACACCGCCCGAAAGCGAAAGGAATCCGCCGTGGCAACCACGCGCTCCGCACACACCGTCTGGGAAGGCAACCTGCTGGAGGGCAACGGCGTCGTCACCTTCGACTCCTCCGGCATCGGCCAGCAGCCGGTGTCGTGGCCCTCGCGCGCCGAGCAGGCGAACGGGAAGACCAGCCCGGAGGAGCTGATCGCCGCCGCCCACTCCAGCTGCTTCTCGATGGCGCTGTCGCACGGTCTGGCCGGCGCCGGCACCCCGCCCACCAAGCTCGTCACCTCGGCCGACGTGAGCTTCCAGCCCGGTGAGGGCATCACCGGCATCCACCTCACCGTCGAGGGCACCGTCCCCGGCATCGACAACGACGCGTTCGTCGCCGCCGCCGAGGACGCCAAGAAGAACTGCCCCGTCAGCGCCGCCCTGACCGGCACCACCATCACCCTGTCGGCGAAGCTCGCCTGAGCGCCGCCGGCCCGCCGGCGGGGGAGGGAGCGGACCGGCTAGGACCCGGTCCGCTCCCAGCCCCGCCGGTCCGGGCGCGGACCGAGCTGCCGCGGGTCACGCGAGCGGTAGACGACGTACGGGCGGAACAGGTACCGCACCGGCGCGCCGACCATGTGCACCAGCCGCGTGTACGGCGCCGGCGCGATCAGCACCATAGAGGAGGATCGTCACGCGTCGGCTCCCGGGGAGGCGGGCGGCAGGGTCGCGCACACGGCGTCCAGGACGCGCGCGTAGGGCGTTCCGGCGGCGGCGAGCCGGGTGCGGAGCCGCTCCAGAGCGTCGCGGTGCTCGACGAGCGGGCCGCGTTCGCCGGTGCGGGCGGTGAACTCCAGTACCGCCGGCAGGAAGTCGGGCAGCTCCTCGCCGGTGAACTCCAGGCCGTGGGCGCGGTACAGCTCCTTGAAACGCACCAGCGACATGCCGCGCCGCCGGGTGTCGCCGTCGGTCCACCAGCTCAGGTAGAGGCTGTGCCGGTTCCTGAAGTCGAAGACCTCCACGTAGTGCGCCCGCAGCTCCTCCGGCGCGGCGCGCGCCGCGTGCTCGGTGAACCCCCGCAG
The DNA here is from genome assembly GCF_036607905.1 of Streptomyces sp. SCSIO 75703. Lineage (NCBI taxonomy): Bacteria > Bacillati > Actinomycetota > Actinomycetes > Kitasatosporales > Streptomycetaceae > Streptomyces > Streptomyces sediminicola. Next base: position 798,356 of record NZ_CP144555.1, on the reverse strand, counting down.
TTGCGGAGCGGCCTCGCGCAGCAGCGGCAGCCGGGCGCGGAAGTCCTCGTCGGGATAGGTGAGGCAGAGCGCGGCCGCCTGGTAGAGCACGTCGAGACTCCCGGTCATGGCACCTCCCTCTCGTCGTCGGCGGCCTGCCGGCGGCGCAGCACGTGGAAGTTCTCCACCGGCACCAGCGGCAGCCGGCGGCGCCCCGAGTCCACGCCGAACGGACCGTCGCCCATACCGGGCCCGCCCTCGTGGTCCAGGCCGCACGTGTCCGGCGGCGCCGACTCCTCCAGCCGCCGCGCGTCGCCGACGGCCGCCGTCGGGACCAGCACCGGGTCGCCAGCCGTTCCCGGGCCTCCCGGTACATCTCCAGCAGCACTCCGCGCACGTAGGGGTAGCGCACCCGGGTGGGCGAGTAGGTGTACCAGGAGAACGCCGCGCCCCGGGGGCAGCCGCGCGGCTCGTACTCGGGGCGGTCCGGGCCGACCGACGGGTAGTCGGTGGCCTGCGCCTCCCACGTGATGATCCCGTCCTTGACGTACACCTGCCAGCGGCAGGAGCCGGTGCAGTTGACGCCGTGCGTGGAGGTGACGACCTTGTCGTGGCTCCAGCGGTCCCGGTAGAAGGTGTCCGCCTCCCGGCCGCCGGCCAGACCGATGCTGTGCAGGTCGGGCGAGGCCGTGACGGACCGGAAGAACCGCCCCGCCCGCAGCAGGGCCGCGCCCGGCTCGGCGGGCGGTGTCCGCGTGTCCGTCACGAGTGCTCCCTCGGTCGCCCTGAACCCCGAACCTAGGGGCGGGGGCGGAACCGCACCCGCCCGCGGGGCCCGTACGGGTCAGGGGGCGGGAGCGGCCGGGCGGGGGCGCGGCGGCCGAGCGGTCAGTAGCGGTCGCGGTACTCGCCGAGGAGCTTCTCGGTCCGCTGGGCCGAGGCGGCCCGTGCCGTCATGTGGTCCAGCACCTCCAGGTGCGCCGAGACCTCCGTGCGGGAGTCCAGGTACAGCGCGCCGGACAGGTACTCGGTGAAGACCAGGTCGGGCAGTTCCGGCTGGGCGAACCGGAAGAGCGTGAAGGGCGCGTACGTCCCCGGGTGCGGGCCGTCCTCGAACTCGGCGACCTGGAGCGTCACCCGGTGCCGCGAGGAGAACTCCAGCAGCTTGTCGAGCTGCCCGCGCATCACGGAGCCGTCGATGCTGACCGGGCGGCGCAGCACCGTCTCGTCCATCACCACCCACAGGTGGGGCGGGTCGGACCGCTCCAGCAGCCGCTGGCGCTCCATCCGCAGCGCCACGTGCCGCTCGACGGTCTCCTCGCCCACGTTGCCGATGGTGCCGCTCTCCAGCACCGCCCGCGCGTACTCCTCCGTCTGGAGCAGTCCGGGCACGAAATGCGGTTCGTAGGAGCGGATGATCCGGGCGGCGCCCTCCAGGCTCACGTACAGGCTGAACCACTCGGGCAGCACGTCGTGGTAGCGCTGCCACCAGCCGGGCCGGTTGGCGTCCTCGGCCAGCTTCACGAAGGCCCCGACCTCGTCCTCCGGCACGCCGTACGCCGTCAGCAGCACCTGCACGTACGGAATCTTCAGGGCGACCTCGGCCATCTCCATCCGCCGCACCGTCGCCGCGGCCACCCGGAGCACCTTCGCGGCCTCCTCGCGGCGCATGCCGGCCCGTTCGCGCAGCTCCTGGAGCCGTCTGCCCAGCACCACCTGGCCCACCGTGGGTGCGGCCCGCCGCTCACTCACGCCACGCCTCCCCAACGTGCCCAAGTCCGTCGGCAGTGTGCCATGTTCCGCGTGGGGAGGACAGCGACGGGACGACGGAACCGGGACGGACGGGACATCAGTCCTCCAGCGCGCGCAGATGGGCGGCGGTGGCCGGATCGGCCGGCAGCAGCGCCTCGATGGCCAGCTCGGCGACCGTCATGTCCATCGGCGTGTTGAACGTGGAGACGGACGACACGAAGGACAGGGCGCGCCCGCCGTGCGCGATCCGCAGCGGCAGCGCGAAGGGCACCGCCGGCACCTCCGGTTCCCCGGCCGCAGGGGTCTCGCCGGGCCCGTACGGCGCCGGATCCGGCGCCGGGTAGGCCGCCACCTCGTCGTACAGCTCCCGCAGCGGGCGCGAGCGCAGCAGCGCGGCCTGCCGCTCCATCTGCGCCAGCAGGTGCGCCCGCCACTCGGGGAGGTTGCGGATGCGCGGCGCCAGCCCCCGCGGATGCAGCGCCAGCCGCATCGCGTTCGGCGCCGCCAGCAGGTGCTCCGCGACGCCCTCCAGCAGCATCCCCACGCCCCGGTTGACGGCCAGCACCCGGTACTCCGCGTCCACCACCAGCGCCGGGTACGGCTCGTAGCCGCGCAGCAGCCGCTCCATGCCCGAGCGCAGCCCGTCCAGCGCCGGATCGTCCAGCGGGGTACGCGCGAAGCGCGGGGCGTACCCGGCCGCGAGCAGCAGCGCGTTGCGCTCGCGCATCGGCACCTCCAGATGCTCCGCCAGCCGCAGCACCATCGCCTCGCTGGGCCGCGACCGGCCGGTCTCCACGAAGCTGATGTGCCGGGCGGAGGAACCGGCCCGCAGCGCCAGCTCCAGTTGGCTGACCCGCCGCCGCTTCCGCCAGGCCCGCAGCAGCGGACCCACCCCCGGGGCGGCGGGCCGGGCGTCACCGGACGCGAGTGAGGTCATGGCCGGAACGGTAGTCGACGGCCCCACCCGGACGCCGCCCGCCCGCGGGGCCCCCGCGGCCCCGCTGTGGCAGGGTGGGCACACGGGGCCGCCCCGCCCCGCGTCACCCCCACCCCGCAGACGAGGAGCGCCGCCCATGCCCGTCGAACCGCTCTCGCCGCAGCGCCTGGAGGAACGCCTCGCCGAGCTGCCGGGCTGGTCCGCCGACGGCGGCCGGCTCACCCGCTCCTACCGGCTCGCCTCCCACTTCGCGGCCACCGCCATGACCGTGCACATCGCCCAGGTGCAGGAGGAGCTGAACCACCACTCCGAGCTGACCCTCGGCTACGACACGGTCTCCCTGGCCGTCTCCACCCACAGCGCGGGCGGCGCCCTCACCGAGAAGGACATCGAGCTGGCCCGCCGAGTACGGGACCTGGCACCCGGTCACGGGGCACACTGACGGATGTGCTCGACTACGACCAGGAAGCCGAAGGCTACGACGCCTGGCGCGGCGGAGAGCCCCGCGCCGAGGCCGCCGCACGCGCCGTCCTGAGCCTGCTGCCCCGGCCGCGCACCCTGCTCGACGTCGGCTGCGGCACCGGCATCGTCACCCGCCGGCTCGCCGCGGGCCCCGGGGCGCCCCGGGTGACCGGCGTCGACCGGTCCGTCGCCATGGCCGGCCGCGCCGCCGCCCGACTCCCGGGCGCCGTCGTCCGCGCCGACGCGGCCCGGCTGCCGTTCCGGGACGCGGAGTTCGACGCCGTCACCAGCGTCTGGCTGCTCCACCTGGCCGGCAGCGCCCGCGCCACCCGCGCCATCGTGGCCGAGTGCGCCCGCGTGCTGCGCCCCGGCGGAGTCTGGGTCACCACGGTCGACAAGGGCGCCGCGCACAACGTGGGCAGCGACATCGACGCCGTGCTCGCCGCCCGTCCGCCGGCCGCCGTCTACGACACCGCCGTCCAGGTCGAGGCGCACGCCCGCGCCCACGGGCTGCTGCCGGCGGGCGAGGCCCGCTTCACCGGCCTCGGCCAGGGCCGCTCCCCCCGCCGTACGGTGGCCGACCTGCGCCGCGGCTGGTTCGGCACGCTGCCGCCGGGCAGCGCGCTCGCCGACCGTTTCGCCGAACGGCTCGCCGCCCTGCCCGACCAGGACCGGCCCCGTCGCGACCCCGTCTTCACCCTGCGGGCCTTCACGAAGGCCCCGGCGGTCCCCACGCCGTCGGCCCCGCCCCCCTGACGCGGTCCGTGCCGCCGCCGGGGCCCCGGGGCCGCTCAGGGGCAGGACTCGCCGTACTTGACCGCCCGCAGTTCGACGGGACGGCCCTTGATCTCGGTGCCTGCCGCCGGATCCTGCGCGCACACCCGCCAGTTGCTCTCCACCAGCACCCAGCGGCCCTGCCCGGAGACGTCCTCGACGGTGAGCGAGGTGGCGCTGTCCAGCGCCGCGCGGGCGGCCTTGACCGACCCGCCCGTGAAGTCGGGCATCCTGCCGTCCGCCGTGTCGGGGGAGGGGCGCTCCTTGGCGGGGCAGGACTCCTCCAGCTTCACCGCGCCGAAGTCGAGCGGGGTGTCGGTCGGCACGCTCCGCCCGGCGGCCACGCTCTGGCCGCACACCTTCCAGTTGCGGTCGAGGACCTGCATCCGGTCCCGGCCCAGGGCGTCGTGCGAGGTCAGCACGTGGAATCCGGCCTCCTGGGCGGTGTCCTGGGCCGACTGGAGCCCCATGCCGACCACGTCGGGCACGGCCGCCGGGGCCTCGGTGGCCAGTTTGTCGTCAGCCGGCCGGGACACGGCGGGGGAGCCCGCGGGACCCGCGCCCCCGTCGGGCTCGCAGGCGGTGAGACAGCCGGCCAGGACCGCCGAAGCGACGACGGCCGGCACACGGACACGCATGACGGCCGGCACACGGACACGCATGGAAATCCCCCCGGGTGACGCTGCGGTGAAGCCACCCAGCGTAGTCCCCGGGGGGACAAAGCGGGAGACGAACGGACGAACAGAGGCGGCGACGGACCGGCGAACACCGCGTCGCCATCTCACATATGAGGCCCCGTCGGCGGCGGCCGAGTGTTTGCTGACGTTCAGTGGTCGTCGGCAATCAGGGACCGGTGGCGGGTTGGCCGGTGGCGAGGCAGCCCCACCGGACGCAGACGGGGCCCTGGAAGAGTTGCGTCGTCAGTCGGCCGGCGTGCTCGGGTCCGCTTGACGTGAAGCGTGGTTGAGGTTTGACGATGGTGCGGTGACTGACGACGGAATCACCCTGATCGACGCGTGGGAAGTGCCCGAGGACCGGATCGACGAGTCCCTCGCACGCTGGCGCGAGCGCGTCGGGCTCATCCACACCGCCCCCGGTTTCAGGGATGCGCGGCTACACCGCGGACTGCACCCGGAGTCCCGGCTCGGTCTGGTCAATGTGGCGCACTGGGACAGCGTCGAAGCCCGGGACGAGGCGCTGGCCCATCCCGCCTTCACCGCGTCGGCGGCCACCGCGGCCGGCTATGCCACCGTGCACGGCGGCTGGTATCAGGTGGCAGCCGCATTCCGCACGGAGAGGAACGGTTCGGGCGGAGGACCGGGAATCACCTTCGTGAACGCCTTCGAGGTGCCCGCCGAGCGGATCGATGACTTCCTGCCGCACTGGCTCGGCCGGGCCGAGCTGATGAGCAAGGCGCCCGGTTTCCGGGACGACCGACTGCACCGCGCGGTGGCCCCGGACACGCGCTTCCAACTGGTCGGCATCGCGCACTGGGACAGCCCCGAAGCATGGCGCACGGCAGTCAACGACCCCCGCTTCCAGCAGCCGTTGTCCGCTTCCCCTGACTTCGCCGTCGCCCATCCCGCACTCTTCCGGGTTGTCGCCGAATTCTGAGCGCGAGTGGGGAACGCCCGCGACTCGTACGTCTTCAGACGCGAGTCGTAGGCTCCCGAGCCCTTCTCCCCGGTGTCGGATCGGCAGTGCGGGCCCGCGGGACGCGTGAATCACCATGCCGATGGTGGGTCCGGGAACGCGGGCAGGGTGTCCAGGATCGTTCGGTGACAGGCGACCTGGACACCCTGCTCACCGCGCGGCACGTGACGAGCGCCGACGAGACACGAGACGCCGACGGCTGGGCCGGCCGCCGCGGTTGCCCCTGCCCACGGAGGCGCCGGGCCTGTTGCGAGTGCTGCGGGAGGCCGGTCCCGGCGCGAGGCCGGGTGGCAGAGGGGACGGACGCGGGCGGTCGGCACCCGGGTGAGGCGTGGACGCGGGGAGGGGACGCGCACGGCGGGGGCCTCCTCCGGGCCGGGAGGGGGACGCGCGAAGACCGGGCGGCCCCACTGCGGGAGGGGCCGCCCGGCCCGGTACGCGGAGAGCGGGGGCTATTCGAGTAGCTCCGCGTACGAGCCCATGGCGAGGGCGATGTCCGCCTGGGCCCAGAACCGGTGGTACGTGAACGTGGGCGCGGCACCGCCCGCGAGGTAGCCCTCGATCTTCGACCAGTTCGGGTCGTCCCGGTAGAAGGAGCGGATCGACGCGAAGGTCGACGACGCGTCGATCCGGTCGCCGTTGGGCATCGTGCCGCTCCAGCCGTTCGGCACGTACACCGGGTCGTCGAAGCGCTGGTAGTCGGCGCGGGTCTCCGGGACGGCGATGCCGAGCGCGTCCTGGTCGTGCTCCCACATGCCGTCCAGCAGCGCCTTGGCCGTCGAGGCGGCCCGCGCGTCACCGGAGCGGTCGGCGTAGTACGTCAGGGTCTTGGCGTACGCCGCGGCCACGCCCACGTCGTCCGTGTAGTCGGCCACGGTGACGTGCAGGGAGGCGTTGGCGCCGGGGGAGGCGGCGTTCCAGGTGTCGGGGCGGCCCGACCACTGGAGCGTCGAGGGGAACCGGAAGGTGCCGTCCGGGTTGACGGTGGTCTCCGACAGCGCCCACGAGACCCACTTGTCCAGGACCGCCTTCGCCTTCGCGTCGCCGCTCTGCCGGTAGTACTCGGCGACCCGCTCCATCGACCACGCCTGGAAGCCGAACCACTGGTTGGACGGCGGGTCGTGGTAGACGGGCTTCTCGTCGTAGTACATGCCGTGGAAGGTCGGCGTGCCGGCCGGCGGCGTCGCGTACCGGCCCGCCCAGCTGTTGGTCGCGCCGCCCGCGATGGCGCCCTCCGCGGACTGCAGCCAGCGGTAGAACTCCACCTGCCGCTCCAGCGACTTCGCCCAGTCCGCCGCGCCCGTCGCCGACTTGGGTTTCAGGTCGGCGTGGGTGCTCAGCGCGTAGGCGGCCAGCGGGTTCTGGTAGCCGCCGTGCGCGTGGCTGGAGCCGATGCGCCAGGCCCAGCCCGCCGAGGGGTCGGTGGCTCCGCCCCAGGCGTAGTACCAGGAGAGCAGGTAGTGCGAGGAGTCCTTGCCGGAGCCCGCCGGGCAGCTCGCCGGCCCCACGCAGTCGCCGGCCTTCTTGAAGTACTTGTCGTACATGGCGTAGCGCAGGTAGTCACCCATCTTGGCGGCCTTGGCGACGGTCCCGGAGACCTCGGCGCCCTTGCCCTGTTCCTTGGCCCAGATGTCCGCCCAGTACGCGGCCTGCACGGCCCGCGCGTCGGCGTCCGGGGCGTTGGTGAACTTCCACTGCCTGGCGTACGAGGAGTCGCCGGTGAACAGGTCCAGGTAGCCGTTCCTGCCGCCGTACACGAAGGCGTCGCAGGTCGGCTGCGGCACCGTCTCCCACACGGACTCCTGCGCGCCGCGCTGGAAGGTGTTGATGTACGACGGGCCCGTGTCCGAGGGCCCGGCCTCGCACTTGCCCGGCGAGTTGCCGTAGCCGTAGACGTTGTCGACGTCCTGGAGCCAGTGCATGCCGTACACGTCGTCCGTGCCGTACGCCGACTTCAGCTCGGCCGCGATCGGGTCCCGGCCCACGGACACCGTGCCGTCGAGCGCGGCCGGGTACTCGTTCGGCGTGTCCAGCTCGGGGGCGTAGGTGGCCGGCTTGGAGGCGTCGTAGAAGGAGTTGCCCGGCTGGTCCGCGTGGGTCGGGATCATGTACTTCTCCATGATCGACCAGGCGTTGTTGAACGCGGACCAGTCACCGCTGACCTTGCCGTACATGGCCTGGAGCCACAGCAGGTAGCTGTACGCCTCCGACGTGGTCTCGTGGCCGTGGTCGGGCGCCTCGACGATCAGTGTCTCCACCGAGTGGTACGGCACGCCCTCGGGCGAGAAGTAGCCGTTCGCCGGGTCGGTGATCTTCCCGTACAGCTCCAGGAAGCGGGCGTCGTAGCTCTTCGAGGCGGCGAGCTGGGTCACGGTGACCGCGGCCTCGCCGTGGCCCGGGGCGGTGGACTCGAAGACCGCCGAGCCGGTGCCCGAGGTGGCGGCGGTGACGGTCACCTTCTGGGCGGTGGACCAGTTCGCCGGGGTGAAGGTGAGGCTCGCGCCGCCGGACACCGACAGGCCCGGGTTGCCGCTCGCGCGGGCCGTCGTCACCGTCACGTTCGCCGTCGGCCGGGTCGAGAGCCGGACCTCGTAGGTACCCGACGTGCCCTGGCGGACGCCGAGCTGGGCCGGCGAGGCGACCACGACGGGGCCCGGTGCGACGGTGATGCCGACCGGGGTGGAGGTGGCGGAGGCCCCCAGGCTGTCGTACGCCTTCGCCACCAGCGAGTGGCTGCCCACCCCGAGTCCGGTGGCGGTGTGGGTGAAGGGGGCGCTGGTGTCGGTGCCCAGCAGGGTGGTGTCGTCGTAGAACTCCACCTTCGTGATGGAGGCGTTGTCGGCGGCGGCCGCCGTGGCGGCGAGCGGCACCGCCTCGCCCCGGGAGTAGACGGCGCCCGGCTCCGGGCTGGTCAGCACGGTGATCGGCGGCTGGTGCGCGCCGGTGCACGGGGTGCCGTTGACCGCGAAGGAGGCCGGGGCGGTGTTGACGCCGCTGTAGGTGAACTGGCCGCCGGCGGTGACGGCTTCGCCCGCCGCGATCCGCGCGTTGTACGGCGCGTTGCGCACGGTGACGTTCCGGCCGGACTGGGACCAGGTGCCGTTCCAGCCGCTGGTCAGCGTCTGGTCGCCGGTGTACGCGTAGGTGAGGGTCCAGCCGTCGATGGCGTCGGTGCCCCGGTTGGTCAGGGTGAGGTCCGCCGTGAAACCCGAGCCCCAGTCGTTGGTGTGGTAGTCCACGCTGCACTGGAGTGCCGCGGCACGGGCGGGTGTCGTGCCCGTGCCCACCATGGTCAGGGGAAGGGCCAGGGCCGCCAGGGCGGCCGTCCACAGTAGCCGCGCGCCGCGGCGTCCGGGCCTGCTGGGAGGGTGCATGGTGCTGGTTCCTCCTTGCGCTCGGGGAGGGAGTGGGGGAGGAGCAACAAGCCTTGAACCAGTGGGAGCGCTCCCATATTGGGGAGGGGGGCCGGGGCGGTCAAGGTGCTTGAAGAGTCGAAAAGATTCGACGGGGGCGCGGAGGAGAAAGTCGGTTACTCCTCTGTTCTTCTCCGTCACTTGACGCTACCTTCGCTGAACCAGTGGGAGCGCTTCCACAGTTGACGTGTGCCTGACGGCATGCCCGGACTGCGAGGAGTCGCTCATGCGCCACCCGTTGCCCCGCTCGTAGCGCCACCCGTGCCGCGCCGCCCGCGACCTGGGCTTCCGGCCGCTCACGCGGTCCTGACGGCACCGCTCCACCTGTGTTTCCCGCCCGCCGGACGGCGTACCGAGCCGTCCGCGGCCGGGGCCGGCCGTCCCCGCGGCCAGGCCCCGGCCGGAGGCACGGGACGCCGGTGCGCCGCGCCTCCGTCCGCCGTGGACGCGGCCCGCGGCGGACAAGCCCCGAAGGCACGCACGGGACCGGCCGGGGCACGGACGGACACGCCCGAGGTACCACCGGCCCCACCACGGCACGGCCAGGCACTGCGACGGCGCACCCGGCGCACCCGGCGCACCGACGCACCGACGCGCCGCCAAGGGACCAGGGCACGGCCGGGGCGCACCCCGGACCGCCAGCAACCACGAAGGCGCCGCTGGACGCACCCCCGGACCACCGAGGCACGACCCGCGACACCAAGCACCACCGGGACAGCACCACCGAGACGGCACCACCGAGACAGCAATTCCGAGACCGCACTTCCGAGACCGCACTTCCGAGGAACGCACCGGATCACCGGATCACCCCCGAAGGAAGAAGGAACCCGCAGTCATGACCCGTTCGAGAACCGCGATGCTCGCCGCCCTGGCGCTGGTCGCCGGCGCCTCCGGCACGGCGTTCGCCGCCCACCCGGCGGCCGTCGGCGCGGCCGCCGCCCCCTGTACCGTCGACTACCAGGTGCAGAACGACTGGGGCAACGGCTTCACCGCCAACGTGACCGTCACCAACAACGGCGCCGCCAAGTCCGCCTGGTCCGTGAAGTGGACGTACGCCGGAAACCAGAAGGTCACCAGCGGCTGGAGCGCGAAGGTCAGCCAGAGCGGTGCCGAGGTCACCGCGGCCAACGAGTCCTACAACGGGGCGCTGCCCAGCGGCGGTTCGGTGAGCTTCGGCTTCCAGGCCGGCTACAGCGGGAGCAACGCCGTCCCGGCCGCGTTCACCCTCGACGGGGTGACCTGCAACGTCGACGGCGGCCCCACCGACCCCACCGATCCGACCGACCCCACGGACCCGACCGACCCCGGCGGACCGGGCGACCGCGTCGACAACCCGTACGCCGGAGCCAAGGTGTACGTGAACCCGGAGTGGTCCGCCCTGGCGGCGGCCGAGCCCGGCGGGAGCCGCATCGCCAACCAGCCCACCGGTGTCTGGCTGGACCGGACCGCCGCCATCGCCGGCGTCAACGGCGGCATGGGCCTGCGCGACCACCTGGACGCCGCGCTCCAGCAGAAGGGCACCGGCGAACTGGTCGTCCAGCTCGTCATCTACAACCTGCCCGGCCGCGACTGCTCCGCCCTCGCCTCCAACGGCGAACTGGGCCCGAACGACCTCGGCCGCTACAAGACCGAGTACATCGACCCGATCGCCGAGATCCTCGCCGACCCGAAGTACTCCGCGCTGCGGATCGTCACCACCGTCGAGATCGACTCCCTGCCCAACCTCGTCACCAACACCGGCAGCCGCGCGACGGCGACCCCGCAGTGCGACACCATGCTCGCCAACGGCAACTACGTGAAGGGCGTCGGCTACGCCCTGAACAAGCTCGGCGACGTCGCCAACGTCTACAACTACATCGACGCCGGGCACCACGGCTGGATCGGCTGGGACGACAACTTCGGCGCCAGCGCCGACGTCATCCGGCAGGCCGCCGGCGCCGAGGGCGCCACCGTCGCCGACGTGCACGGCTTCATCACCAACACCGCCAACTACAGCGCCCTGAAGGAGCAGAACTTCGCCCTCGGCGACCAGGTCAACGGCACGTCCGTGCGCCAGTCGAAGTGGGTGGACTGGAACCAGTACGTGGACGAGCTGTCCTTCGCCCAGGCATTCCGCAACGAGCTGGTCTCCAAGGGCTTCGACTCGCGCATCGGCATGCTGATCGACACCTCCCGCAACGGCTGGGGCGGCTCGGCCCGGCCCGCCGGACCGGGTCCGACGACCAGCGTGGACGCCTACGTCGACGGCGGGCGCTTCGACCGCCGCATCCACCCGGGCAACTGGTGCAACCAGTCCGGCGCCGGCCTCGGCGAACGCCCGCAGGCCGCCCCGGCCCCCGGTATCGACGCCTACGTGTGGATGAAGCCCCCGGGCGAGTCCGACGGGGCGAGCCAGGAGCTGCCCAACGACGAGGGCAAGGGCTTCGACCGCATGTGCGACCCGACGTACGGCGGCAACGCCCGCAACGGCAACAGCCCCTCGGGCGCGCTGCCCGACGCCCCTGTCTCCGGGCACTGGTTCTCCGCCCAGTTCCAGGAGCTGATGCGCAACGCCTACCCGCCGCTCTCGTGAGCGGACGCCCCGGATAGGCGACCCCGCCGGGGCCCGGACCCGACCGGTCCGGGCCCCGGCCTCCCGCGGCACCCGGCGCCGGGTACCGCGGGAGGCCGCGCGGACGCGGGGCCGTTTTGCGGTTACGGCAACAGAAGTGGCCGCCCGACGGTGTGCCGTCGCACGCTGGCACCTCCGCGAACGGAAGGCTGACCGGCATGGCGCACGAGCACCCGGGGCACCGCGCCCCCGACGACCACCCGCACCCGCACGGACACCACCACGGGCCCGGCCACCACGACCACGGGGACATGGACTGGGCCGGGATGTCCCCCCTGCTGGAGGCGCAGGCCGAACTGTTCGCACCGCTCTACGGGCAGGCCATGGCCTGGCTCGCCGGGCAGGTGCCCGCACCGGGGCTGGTGGTGGACGTCGGCAGCGGACCGGGAGTCGTCGCCTGCCAGTTCGCGGACGCCTTCCCCGGGGCCCGGGTCGTGGCCGTCGACGGTGCCGCACCGCTGCTGGAGCGGGCCCGCGACCGCGCCGCCCGGCTCGGCGTCGCGGGCCGCCTCGACACCCTCGCCGGGGACCTGCCGGAGGTGCTCGGCGAACTCGGCCGCCCGGCCGACCTGATGTGGGCCGGCCAGAGCGTGCACCACCTGGGGGACCAGCGCGCGGCCCTCGCCTCCCTCGCCGGGCACCTGGCGCCCGGCGGCACGCTGGCCGTTCTGGAGGGCGGGCTGCCCGCCCGGTTCCTGCCCCGCGACATCGGCATCGGCCGCCCCGGGCTGGAGGCCCGGCTGCGCGCCGCCGAGGAGGACACGTTCGCCGGGATGCGGGCCGACCTGGCCGGTTCCGTCGCGGAGGCGGAGGACTGGCCGGCGATGCTGACGGCGGCCGGACTGCGGCACACCGGCACCCGCAGCTTCCTGCTCGACCTGCCCGCGCCCCTGGACGAGGGGGCCCGCGCCTACGCCGTCGCCTCGCTGTCCCGGCTGCGGGACGGGCTCGCCGGCGTGCTCGACGCGGTCGACCGGGAGACGCTGGACCGGCTCCTCGATCCGGAGGACGAGGCGAGCCTGCACCGGCGGCCGGACGCGTTCGTCCTGGTGGCGCACACGGTGTACGCGGCGGCTCGACCTGCCGGCTGATCCGCGCCCCGGTGCTTCCGGCGCCGGGTCGGGGCGACACGCCCGGGGCGCCCCGGGGCCGTACGTCCCGTGATCACCCGGCGTGTCGTCCGACACGCCGAGCCCGGCCCCGTGGACCGGGCCCGGCGCGTCGTGCGCGTGCGCTCAGGCGCCGACGTTGAACTCGGCCGGGTCCGGGCCCAGGCGCCGGCCCTCGTCGAGGGCGCTGACGGCCGCCAGGTCCTCGGCGTCCAGTGCGAAGTCGAACACCGCGATGTTCTCCGCGATCCGGGACGGCGTCACGGACTTGGGAATCACGACGTTGCCGACCTGGAGGTGCCAGCGCAGCACCACCTGGGCCGGGGTGCGGCCGTGCTTGCGGGCGATGGCGACGATCGCCGGGACCTCCAGCAGTCCCTTGCCCGAGCCGAGCGGCGACCACGCCTCGGTGGCGATGCCCCGCTCCTCGTGGAAGGCGCGGGCGGCACCCTGCTGGAGCTGCGGGTGCAGCTCGATCTGGTTGACGGCGGGGACGACGGACGTCTCGCCGGTCAGCCGCTCCAGGTGCTCCGGCAGGAAGTTCGACACGCCGATGGCACGCACCCGGCCGTCGGCGTGCAGCTTCTCGAACGCCTTGTACGTGTCGACGTAACGGCCGAGCGCCGGCACCGGCCAGTGGATCAGGTACAGGTCCACGTAGTCGAGGCCCAGCTTCTCCAGCGAGCTGTCGAAGGCGCGCAGGGTGGAGTCGTACCCCTGGTCGCTGTTCCACAGCTTGGTGGTGACGAAGAGGTCCTCGCGGGCGATGCCCGAGGCGGCCACGGCCCGGCCGGTGCCCTCCTCGTTGCCGTAGACCGCCGCGGTGTCGATGCTGCGGTACCCGGCCTGAAGCGCCGTGGCGACGGCCCGCTCGGCCTCGTCGTCCGGCACCTGCCACACGCCGAAGCCGAGCTGGGGCATCTCGACGCCGTTGTTCAGGGTGATCGGGGGGACCTTGCTGCTCACGGGCTTCTGATCCTTAGGGTCGTGGACGGTCGTACTCCCATGGTCAACGATCAGGTGCCCCCGCGCATTCCTGACCGGGAAAACTCCTGCCCGGCCCGGGGATCAGGCCCGGTACAGCGCCCCGATCTCGTCGGCGTACGCCTGCTCGATGGCCTTGCGCTTCAGCTTCAGCGACGGCGTGAGCAACCCCTGCTCCTCGGTGAACGGCTGGGCCAGGATGCGGAAGGTGCGGATCGACTCGGCCTGGGAGACCAGGGTGTTGGCGGCCAGGACCGCGCGCCGCACCTCCGCCTCCAGATCGGCGTCGCGCACCAGGCGGGCCGCGGGCAGGCGCGGCTTGTTGCGCATCGTCAGCCAGTGCTCGACAGCCTCCTGGTCGAGGGTGACCAGCGCGGCGACGTAGGGCCGGTCGTTGCCGACGACGATGCACTGGTGCACCAGCGGATGGTCGCGGACGCGTTCCTCCAACGGCCCGGGGGACAGGCTCTTGCCGCCCGAGGTGACCAGGATCTCCTTCTTGCGGCCGGTGATGGTCAGGTGGCCGTCCTCGTCCAAGGCGCCGAGGTCGCCGGTGGCGAGCCAGCCGTCGCGCAGCGCCGCGCCGGTCGCCTCGGGGTCGTTGAGGTAGCCCCGGAAGACGGTCGGACCGCGCAGCAGGATCTCGCCGTCGTCCGCGATGCGCACGGTGACGCCGGGGACGGGTACGCCGACGGTGCCGTAGCGGGTCCGGCCGGGCGGGTTGGCGGTGGCCGCCGCCGTGGACTCCGTCAGCCCGTACCCCTCGTAGACCTGCACGCCCGCGCCGGCGAAGAAGAGACCGAGCCGGCGGTCCATCGCCGAGCCGCCCGACATGGCGTTGCGGAGGTGTCCGCCCAGCGCCGCCCGCACCTTGGCGTAGACGAGCCGGTCGAAGAACTGGTGCTGCACGCGCAGCGCCGCCGACGGGCCGGGGCCGGTGCCCCACGCGCGGGCCTCCAGCGCCTCCGCGTAGCGCACCGCCACGTCGACGGCCTTCTCGAACGGGCCGGCCTTGCCCTCCCTCTCCGCCTCGCGGCGGGCCGCGTGGAACACCTTCTCGAAGATGTACGGCACCGCCAGGACGAACGTCGGCCGGAAGGCGGCCAGGTCCGGCAGCAGCGCCGAGGCGTCGAGCCGCGGCTGGTGGCCGAAGCGGACCCGGCCGCGGATCGCCGCGACCTCCACCATCCGCCCGAAGACGTGGGCCAGTGGCAGGAACAGCAGGGTCGCCGCCTCGTCGCCCCGGCGGGAGTGGAACACCGGCTCCCAGCCGGCGATCACCGTGTCGGCCTCCACCATGAAGTTGCCGTGCGTGAGCACACAGCCCTTGGGCCGGCCCGTCGTCCCCGAGGTGTAGATGACGGTGGCCACCGAGTCCGGGGTGACGGCCCGGCGGTGCCGGTGCACGACCTCGTCGTCGAGGTGCGCGCCGGCGTCGTAGAGCCGTTGCACCGCGCCCGTGTCGAGCTGCCACAGTCCGCGCAGGCGCGGCAGGGTGTCGATGACGGTGGCGATCGTCATCGCGTGGTCCTCGTGCTCGACGACCGCGGCGGTCACCTCGGCGTCGTGCAGCATCCAGCGGCACTGCTCGGCCGAGGAGGTCGGGTAGACGGGCACGACTTGGGCGCCGACGGTCCACAGGGCGAAGTCGAAGAGGGTCCACTCGTAGCGGGTACGGGACATGACGGCGACCCGGTCGCCGAAGCGGACGCCCTGGGCGAGCAGGCCCTTGGCCAGGGCCAGCACCTCGTCACGGAAGGCCGCCGCGGTGACGTCCCGCCAGTGACCCGAGGCGTCCTTGCGGCCGAGGGCGATCCGGCCGGGATCCTCCTCGGCATGGCGGAAGACCACGTCGGCCAGACCGCCCACGGGCGGGGCCGACGCCGACGGAGGGTTGGTGAACTCGCGCAAACCCCGCTCCCCGTTCCTGGTGGCACCCCGCACGGCGCCGTGAAAGCTACCCCACCCGTTCCGGGGGTGGGAGGGGTCGCGGCGCCCCGCGCCGCACGGGGGCGGTCGGGACGCGGAGGGGAAAAGCGGCCACATGCGGAGGGAGCGGACACTTTCGCGGGGATCGGGCGTTTTTCGGTGCCGTTTTCTCCACCGAATCCCTACGACCTGCTTACCGGCGGTAGGAACTCGTGTGGGCGGGACGGGGTCGTGGGGCGCGCGGGCCGGGCCGTGGCGGTGCGGGGCGGGTGCGGGGCGGGTGCGGGGTCGTGCCGGACCGCGGGCATGGCGGGGACCGCGGGGCCGCGCCGGATGGCGGGGACCGCGGGGCCGCGCCGGATGGCGGCGGCCCGGCCTGGCCGCGGGCGCCGGTGCGCGACGGTGTGCGCCGGTCGGGCCGGACGGCTACAAGGGTCCCGGGCGCTGGGGGCGGTGCAGGCGGTCGCCGCCGGCCAGGATCGCCGCCGCCAGGGCGTCCGCCGCCTGCTGCGCGGAGGGGCGGCGCCGGCCGTGGACCAGGACGAAGTCGACCCGTCCGAGGTCCGGCAGACCCGCCCGGTCCGGCACCCGGACCAGGCCCGGCGGCACCAGTCCCCGGGTGTGCGCCATCACCCCGAGCCCGGCACGGGCCGCCGCGACGAGGCCGTTGAGGCTGCGGCTGGTGCACACCACGCGCCAGGGCCGGCCGTGCCGCTGGAGGACGTCGAGGGCGCGGGCGCGGGTGATGCCGGGCGGCGGGTAGACGATGAGCGGCACGGGGCGGTCGGGGTCGAGGCGGAGCCGTTCCGCGCCGATCCACACCAGCCGGTCGTGCCAGACGGGCTCGCCGCGCGGGTCCTCGGGCCGCCGTTTGGCCAGCACGAGGTCCAGCTTCCCGGCGGCCAGCTCTTCGTGGAGGGTGCCGGACAGTTCGACGCTCAGCTCCAGGTCGACCTCGGGGTGCTCGTGCCGGAAGCCTTCCAGGATCTCCGGGAGCCGGGTCAGCACGAAGTCCTCCGACGCCCCGAACCGCAGCCGGCCGCGCAGCCGCGTGCCACCGAAGAAGGCCGTCGCCTGCTCGTGCACCTCCAGGATGCGGCGCGCGAAGCCGAGCATCGCCTCGCCGTCCTCGGTCAGTTCCACGGAGTGGGTGTCCCGGGTGAACAACTGCCGCCCCGTGGCGTCCTCCAGCCGCCGCACGTGCTGGCTCACCGTGGACTGGCGCAGCCCGAGCCGCCGGGCGGCCCGCGTGAAGCTGAGCGTCCCGGCCACGGTGAGGAAGGTCCGCAGGTGCGATGGGTCGTACACGGACCCCACCCTACCGGTCATCACGAAACATGATGGCAGTCAGAGCGGTATACGGGATTCCCGATTGCCGCCGGGAGGAGCAGGATGGGGCGGGGACCTCCGGCCCTCGTCCCGGACCCGGCCGCGGACGGTACGAACCGGCCCGGACCCGCACGAAGCACGTACGAACAAGCAAGTGGAGCACCGTGACACGCCTGCGTTGGCCGCGCTGGATGCCGATCGACCCCTACATCCTGTTGCTGCTCGCCACGGTGGGCCTCGCGGCACTGGTCCCGGCGCGGGGCACCGGCGCGGACGCCGCCTCCGGCGCCTCGACCGCCGCGATCGCCCTCCTCTTCTTCCTCTACGGGGCCCGGCTCTCCACCCGGGAGGCGATGGACGGACTGCGCCACTGGCGGCTCCACGCCACCGTGCTCGCCTGCACCTTCGTCCTCTTCCCGCTGGTCGGGCTCGCCGCCCGCGGGCTCGTCCCGGTCCTGTTGACCCAGCCGCTCTACCAGGGCCTGCTCTTCCTCACCCTGGTGCCGTCGACGATCCAGTCGTCGATCGCCTTCACGTCCATGGCGCGCGGCAACGTGCCCGCCGCGATCTGCGCGGGCTCCTTCTCCTCACTGGCCGGCATCGTCGTCACGCCGCTGCTCGCCGCGGCCCTGCTCGGCGGCGGCGGGGGCGGCTTCTCGGCGGACTCGCTGCTGCGGATCGTGGCGCAACTGCTGGTGCCGTTCGTCGCCGGACAGGTGCTGCGCCGGTGGATCGGCGGTTTCGTCGCGCGGCACAAGAAGGTGCTCGGCCTCGTCGACCGGGGCTCGATCCTGCTCGTCGTCTACACCGCGTTCAGCGAGGGCGTGGTCGAGGGCGTCTGGCACCAGGTGAGCCCGGTGCGGCTGGCCGGTCTGATGGCGGTGGAGGCCGTGCTGCTCGCCGTGATGCTGCTGGCGAGCTGGTACGGGGCGAAGGCGCTGGGGTTCGGCCGGGCGGACCGGATCGCGATCCAGTTCGCGGGCTCGAAGAAGTCCCTCGCGGCCGGACTGCCCATGGCCAGTGTCCTGTTCGGCGCGCAGGCGTCCCTGGCCGTGCTGCCGCTGATGCTGTTCCACCAGATGCAGCTCATGGTCTGCGCGGTCCTCGCCCGGCGCAGGGCGGACGACCCGGAGACGGCCGCGCCCGCCGAGACCGCCGCGCCGCCCGGTGGTTCGGGGGCGGGGAAGGCCGCCGGATCGCGCGGGACGGCGCGACCGGGGCCGGGCGAGACCGCACGGACGGCGGTCGGCGCGGGGACCCGCGGACGCTGACCGGGACGGCCCTGGGCGCCCCACCGGGCCCGTCTCGACCGTCCGCCCCGGGGGCGGGAGGTCGAGACGGGGCCCCTCCGGCGCAGGGGGCGCTCCCCGCCGGTCGGGGCCCCGCCGCCGTGTCGCGGGGAGGCGGGGTCAGCCCTGGACGGCCGCGGCCCGCAGGGCGATCCGTTCCTCGCCCGCGTACACGTTCATGGAGCTGCCCCGCAGGAAGCCCACCAGCGTCAGTCCCGTCTCGGCCGCCAGGTCGACGGCGAGCGACGAGGGCGCCGACACGGCCGCCAGCACGGGGATGCCCGCCATCACGGCCTTCTGGGCCAGCTCGAAGGAGGCCCGGCCCGAGACCAGCAGGACCGAGCGGGACAGCGGCAGGCGGTCGTCCTGCAGGGCGCGGCCGACCAGCTTGTCGACCGCGTTGTGCCGGCCCACGTCCTCGCGGACGTCGACCAGTTCGCCCTCGTCGGTGAAGAGGGCCGCCGCGTGCAGCCCTCCGGTCCGGTCGAAGACGCGCTGGGCCGCGCGCAGCCGGTCCGGCAGCTCCGCCAGCAGCTCCGGGGTGATCCGGACCGGGGGAGTGTCGGCGATGGGCCAGCGGGCCGTCGTGCGCACCGCGTCCAGGCTGGCCTTGCCGCACAGGCCGCAGGACGAGGTGGTGTAGACGTTGCGTTCCAGGGTGATGTCGGGCAGGACGACCCCGGCGGTGGTGCGGACGTCCACGACGTTGTAGGTGTTGGAGCCGTCGGCGGTGGCGCCCGCGCAGTAGACGATGTTCTGCAGTTCCCTCCCCTCTGCCAGCACGCCCTCGCTGACCAGGAATCCGGCGGCGAGCGCGAAGTCGTCGCCGGGCGTGCGCATGGTGATCGCCAGCGGTTTGCCGTTCAGCCGGATCTCGAGTGGTTCCTCGGCGACCAGCGTGTCCGGGCGGCTGGAGACCGCCCCCTCCCGTATGCGGAGCACCTTGCGTCGTTCCGTGACTCGTCCCATGTCCCGTGTCCCGTCGTGCCGGTCAGTCCCGGTTCCGTCCGTTCCGATGGCCGAGGCGGCCCTTGATGCAACGATCTCATTGTCCTGCACATGGGGGACGAGGCCGGGGCCGCTCCGTTCGCCGCCGACCGGCGTCGTTCACCGGCTTCCTGTCGACGAAATACTGTCTACAGTATGGGAGTCGGCACGGCAAGGCTTTGTGCAGTACCGGTGGTTGTCTGCTCAACAGTCTTCTCAACTCCCTTCCGCCTCCCTACGGTGAGGGACTCATGAGTCCCCCCATCGCCCCCGCCGGGTGGAGCCGCTGGCTCGTGCCCCCGGCGGCGCTCTCGGTCCACCTCTCCATCGGACAGGCCTACGCCTGGTCCGTGTTCAAGCCCCCACTGGAGTCCGCGCTCGGCCTCAGCGGCACGCAGAGCGCGCTGCCCTTCCAGCTCGGCATCGTCATGCTCGGCCTCTCGGCGGCCTTCGGCGGCACCCTCGTCGAACGCCACGGCCCGCGCTGGGCGATGAGCGTCGCCCTGGTCTGCTTCTCCTCCGGCTTCCTGCTCTCCGCGCTGGGCGCCTACGCGGAGCAGTACTGGCTGATCGTCCTCGGCTACGGCTTCGTCGGCGGCATCGGACTCGGCATCGGCTACATCTCGCCCGTCTCCACCCTGATCAAATGGTTCCCGGACCGTCCCGGCATGGCCACCGGCATCGCCATCATGGGCTTCGGCGGCGGCGCGCTGATCGCCTCGCCCTGGTCGGCGCAGATGCTGGAGTCCTTCGGCACCGGTTCCTCCGGCATCGCCCTCGCCTTCCTCGTGCACGGGCTGACCTACGCCGTCTTCATGCTGCTCGGCGTACTCCTGGTGCGGGTGCCCCGGGGCGCGGCACGGGCCGACGGCGCCGCGGCGACGCTCGGCGGCGTCCAGGTCTCGGCGCGGGCCGCGATGCGCACCCCGCAGTTCTGGCTGCTGTGGATCGTGCTCTGCATGAACGTCACGGCGGGCATCGGCATCCTGGAGAAGGCCGCGCCGATGATCACGGACTTCTTCGCGGAGACCTCGGCGCCGGTCTCGGCGACGGCCGCCGCCGGGTTCGTCGCCCTGCTGTCGGCGGCCAACATGGCCGGCCGGATCGGCTGGTCCACCACCTCCGACCTGATCGGGCGCAAGAACATGTACCGCGTCTACCTCGGCGCCGGGGCGGTGATGTACGCGCTGATCGCGCTCTACGGCGACTCCTCCAAGCCGCTCTTCGTGGTGTGCGCCCTCGTCGTCCTCTCCTTCTACGGCGGCGGTTTCGCCACCGCCCCCGCCTATCTGAAGGACCTCTTCGGCACCTACCAGGTCGGCGCCATCCACGGGCGGCTGCTCACCGCCTGGTCCACCGCGGGCGTCCTCGGGCCGCTGATCGTGAACTGGATCGCCGACCGGCAGGAGGAGGCCGGACGGCACGGCTCGTCCCTGTACGGGCTCTCCTTCGTGATCATGATCGGCCTGCTGGTGGTCGGCTTCGTCGCCAACGAACTGGTCCGGCCGGTCCACGCCCGCCACCACGTCCCCGCCCCGGCACCCAAGGAGGCCGCCGATGTCGCCTGACGGCACCCAGGGCCCGCCCGTCGCCTCCGGCCGGCGCCCGCTGATCGCCTTCACCTGGCTCTGGGTGGGCCTCCCGCTCGCCTACGGGCTCTACGAGCTCGTGCGCAAGGCGACCCAGCTCTTCACGGGCTGAGGGGCGACGGGCCCCGCGCCCTCCGGCACGGGGCCCCGCCCGGACCGGCGGCCTGCGGGGCGGCGTGGCGACCGCCCCCGGCATCCCGGAGCCCCGGGGCCGCTGCCGGAAGCGACAAGCGCGGCGCTCGTTTCCTGTCGCTTCACCTGCCGCCGTACCCGCCGGTCACTGATCACACTGGTGGACCCGCATCCCAGGAGACGAGGGAGTCCACCCATGCACGGCACACGCATCACCGCCGTCGGCCACTACCAGCCCGCCAGGGTTCTCACCAACGAGGAACTGGCGGGCATGGTCGACACCAGTGACGAGTGGATCACGAGCCGGGTGGGCATCCGCACGCGCCACATCGCCGGCCCGGACGAGCCGGTGGACGAACTGGCCGCGCACGCCGGTGCCAAGGCGCTCGCCTCGGCCGGGCTCGCCCCCGCCGACGTCGACCTCGTCCTCGTCGCCACCTCCACCGCCATCGACCGCTCCCCGAACATGGCCGCCCGCGTCGCGGCCCGGCTCGGCATGACGGAACCGGCCACCCTGGACCTCAACGTCGTCTGCGCCGGCTTCCCGCACGCCCTCGCCACCGCCGACCACGCCGTCCGCGCCGGTTCCGCCCGCCGCGCCCTGGTCATCGGCGCCGACAAGATGTCCGAGGTGGCCGACTGGGAGGACCGCACCACCTGCGTCCTGGTCGGCGACGGGGCGGGCGCCGCCGTGGTGGAGGCGTGCGCGCCCGGGGCCGAGCCGGGGATCGGGCCGGTGCTGTGGGGGTCGGTGCCCGAACTGGGACACGCGGTGCGCATCGAGGGCACCCCGCCGCGCTTCGCCCAGGAAGGCCAGAGCGTCTACCGCTGGGCCACCACACGTCTGCCCGCCATCGCGCGCCAAGCCTGCGAGCGGTCGGGACTGGACCCCGCCGACCTCGCCGCGGTCGTCCTGCACCAGGCCAACCTGCGCATCATCGAGCCGCTCGCCGCGCGCATCGGCGCCGTCAACGCCGTGGTCGCCCGCGACGTCGTCGACTCCGGCAACACCTCGGCCGCCAGCGTCCCCCTCGCGCTGTCCAAGCTGGTGGAACGGGGCGAGATCGGCAGCGGCGACCCGGTCCTGCTCTTCGGCTTCGGCGGCAACCTCTCGTACGCGGGACAGGTCGTCCGCTGCCCCTGACCGCCCCGCCACCGTCCCCGACGGCCCCGCCACCGCCCGTGCCGGCACCCGCCGGGGTGCCGGCCGCGGTGTGACATGGACGACTCCGCGCCCCTTTCCGCCCCCGCATGTCTCTTTCCCGCCGTAGACTGTAGACGAAAGACAATCGATACTCGTCTTGTCACGTATCGCCGTACCGTCATGCCACGCAACGCTCGTGCCGGCTGCGAGGGGGACCGATGTTGTCCGCAGGACTGCCGCAGGGCGCGGTGCCCAGGCTCGAACGGCCGGGCCCGCTGAGGGACCGTGTCTACGAGGCACTGCTCGAACTCATCACCACCCGTGCGCTGCGCCCCGGCCAGCACCTGGTCGAGAGCGAGCTGGCGGGGCACCTCGGGGTCTCCCGGCAGCCGGTGCGGGAGGCCCTGCAACGGCTCGACACCGAGGGCTGGGTCGATCTGCGCCCCGCCCAGGGCGCCTTCGTCCACGAACCGACGGAGCGGGAGGCCGACCAGCTCCTCACCGTCCGCACCCTGCTGGAGGCCGAGGCCGCCCGGCTCGCCGCGGCCAACGCGGACAAGGCCGGCATCGCCGCCCTGGAGGAGCTGTGCGCGGAGGGCGAGGAAGCCGTCTCCGCCGACGACGTGGACGCCGCCGTCGCCCTCAACGCCCGCTTCCACGCCAAGGTGATGGAGCTGGCGAGCAACGCGGTCCTCGCCGAACTCGCCGGCCAGGTCGACCGCCGGGTGCGCTGGTACTACACGCCCGTCGCCCGGCAGCGCGGCCGGCAGTCCTGGATCGAGCACCGGGGGCTGATCGCCGCCATCGCCGAGCGGGACGAGCAGCGGGCGATGCGCCTGATGCGCGAGCACACCGAGCACACCCGCCGCTCGTACCACGCCCGGTCCGCGGCGTAGCGCACGAGAAGTCCCAGGCCGTCCGGCATCCGTGCCGGGCGGCCTCGACGTGTGCGCACCCCTCGGCCATCCGTGTCTTTGTCCATTCAGTGGGGAAAGTTGGCACGGATTCCTGCGCGACTTCTTCCCCTCCCCGGCATCCACTGCTACGTTCCCTCCGAAAGCAGGCCACCGAAGGCGTCCGGAGACCGGCGCCGCAGCCGATCGAGGCGGGGAGGGGACCGTGAGACGCATGACCGCGCGACCCGCGAACGCCCATCAGGCCCGGCTGCTGCGCCTGTTGCGCGACGGCGGCCCCAACTCCCGCGCCCAGCTCGGCGACCAGGTCGACCTGTCCCGGTCCAAGCTGGCCGTGGAGGTGGACCGGCTGCTGGAGACGGGCCTCGTGGTGGCCGACGGACTCGCCGCCTCGCGCGGCGGACGCCGCTCCCACAACGTCCGGCTCCACCCCGAACTCCGTTTCCTCGGCGTCGACATCGGCGCGACCTCGGTCGACATCGCGGTCACCAACGCCGAACTGGAGATCCTCGGACACGTCAACCAGCCCCTCGACGTCCGCGAGGGACCGGTCGCGGTCTTCGAGCATGTGCTGTCCATGACGGCGAAGCTGCGGGCCTCCGGCCTCGCGGACGGTTTCGACGGCGCCGGCATCGGCGTCCCGGGACCCGTCCGCTTCCCCGAGGGCGTCCCGGTGGCCCCGCCGATCATGCCGGGCTGGGACGGCTTCCCCGTGCGGGAGGTGCTCAGCCAGGAACTGGGCTGCCCGGTCATGGTCGACAACGACGTGAACCTGATGGCGCTGGGGGAGCAGCACGCGGGCGTCGCCCGCACCGTCGCCGACTTCCTCTGCGTCAAGATCGGCACCGGCATAGGCTGCGGCATCGTCGTCGGCGGTGCCGTCTACCGGGGCACCACGGGCAGCGCCGGCGACATCGGGCACATCCAGGCCGTGCCCGACGGACGCCCGTGCGCCTGCGGCAACCGGGGATGCCTGGAGGCCCACTTCAGCGGTGCCGCGCTCGCCCGCGACGCCATGGAGGCCGCCCGCCAGGGCCTCTCACCCGAACTGGCGCACCGGCTGGAGGCGAACGGGGCCCTGAGCGCCGTCGACGTCGCCGCCGCTGCGGCCGCCGGCGACGCCCCCGCCCTGGAACTGATCCGGGAGGGCGGCCGGAGCACCGGCCAGGTGATCGCCGGACTCGTCAGCTTCTTCAACCCCGGCCTGGTGGTGATCGGCGGCGGGGTGACCGGCCTCGGCCACAACCTGCTCGCCGCGATCCGCACCCAGGTCTACCGCCAGTCGCTGCCGCTGGCGACCGGCAACCTCCCCATCGTCCTCGGCGAACTGGGCCCCACCGCCGGCGTCATCGGCGCGGCCCGGCTCATCAGCGACCACCTGTTCTCCCCCGCCTGACCGCCCACCTCACCCGTACGACGTACGACCGCACCGCACCTCCCCACCCGGTGCGCGCCGGGAAAGTCCGGCGCCCGCACCCGTGACACCGCGGCCCACCCCGCGTTTCCGCCGCACCGCCGCACCGCCGCACCGCCGCACCGCCGCACCGCCGCACCGCCGCACCGCCGCACCGCCGCACCGCCGCACCGCCGCACGTCACGGTGCGACCGCAAGCGTCCCCCCACGTCGCTCTACAGCGCCACCCCGCTGCCCGCACCGCCGCACTCCGCCCCCACCTCACCCCACCCCAGCCCACCTCACCGCGTCGGCTCCGCCCGCCCCGTGCTCCGCCCTGCCCTGACACCGGCCCGCATGCCCGCCGAGGGGACCTCACATGGCACCTGAACCACCGCTGCTCAGCATGACCGGCATCACCAAGTCCTTCCCCGGAGTCCGGGCCCTGGACGGCGTCGACCTCGACGTCCAGGCCGGCGAGGTGCACTGCCTGCTCGGCCAGAACGGCGCCGGCAAGTCCACCCTCATCAAGGTGCTGGCCGGAGCCCACCAGCCCGACACCGGCACCATCCGCTGGCGCGGCGACGACGTCACCCTGCGCTCCCCGATCGCCGCCATGCGCCTCGGCATCGCCACCATCTACCAGGAACTCGACCTGGTGGAGCACCTGTCCGTCGCCGAGAACGTCCACCTGGGCCACGAGCCCACCACCGCCGGATTCGTGGTCCGCGCCCGCGCCGCCCGGGAGTCCACGGCCGCGCTCCTCGGACGGCTCGGCCACCCCGAGATCGACCCGGGCCGGCTGGTCGGCGACCTCTCCGCCGCCCAGCAGCAGATCGTGTCCATGGCACGGGCCCTCTCGCACGACGTCCGGCTGATCGTGATGGACGAACCCTCGGCCGCGCTCGACCCCGACGAGGTCGACAACCTCTTCCGGATCGTCGGCGACCTCACCGCCGCCGGCGTCGCCGTCGTCTACATCTCGCACCGCCTGGAGGAGATCCGCCGCATCGGCGACCGGGTCACCGTCCTCAAGGACGGCCGCGCCGTCGCCGGCGGACTGCCCGCCCGGTCCACGCCCACCCGCGAGGTGGTCGCCCTGATGACCGGCCGCACCGTCGAGTACGTCTTCCCCGGACGCCCGTCCGCCCCACCGGCCGGCGAACCGGTCCTCAGCGTGCGCGGACTCTCCCGTGCGGGCGAGTTCGCCCCGCTCGACCTCGACGTGCGCGGCGGCGAGATCGTCGGCCTCGCCGGACTCGTCGGCTCCGGCCGCTCCGAGATCCTGGAGACCGTCTACGGCGCCCGCCGCCCCGACGCCGGCGGCGTGTACGTCGACGGGCGCCCGCTGCGCACCGGCAGCGTCCGCGCCGCCGGCCGCGCCGGACTCGGCCTCGCCCCCGAGGAACGCAAGGCCCAGGCCCTGCTCCTGCTGGAGTCCGTCACCCGCAACGTGTCGGTCTCCGCCCTGTCCCGCTTCTCCCGCGCCGGCTGGATCGACCACCGCGCCGAACGGGGCGCGGCCCGCGCCGCCACCCGCGAGCTGTCGCTGCGCCCCGACAACCCGTCCGTGCCCGTGCGCACCCTGTCCGGCGGCAACCAGCAAAAGGCCGTCCTGGCCCGCTGGCTGCTGCGCGGCTGCCGGGTCCTGCTGCTCGACGAACCCACCCGCGGCGTCGACGTCGGAGCCCGCGCCGAGCTGTACGCGGTCGTGCGCCGCCTCGCCGACGAGGGCCTCGCCGTCCTGCTGGTCTCCAGCGAGGTGCCCGAGGTGCTCGGCCTCGCCGACCGCGTGCTGGTGCTGCGCGAGGGCCGCGTCGTGCACGAGGCACCCGCCCGCGACCTCGACGAACACCGCGTACTCGACCTCGTGATGGAAGGAAGCCCGGCGTCATGACGCAGCACGTGTCCCCGCCGCGGGGAGGCACCGGCAAGGTCGTCCCGGCCGGCGAGCCGCCCGCCTGGCGCGGCCTGGCCGCCCGCGCCGACGTCCGCACCCTCAGCCTGCTCGGCGTCCTCGCCGTCCTGGTCCTGATCGGCGGCGTCACCCAGCCCGACGCGTTCCTCGACACCCGCAACCTGCAACTGGTGCTCACCCAGGCGTCGGTGATCGGCGTCGTCACCGTCGGCATGACCTTCGTGATCGTCTCCGGCGGCATCGACCTGTCCGTCGGCGCCGTCGTCGCCCTCGCCTCGGTGTGGGCCACCACGGTCGCCACCCAGGACTTCGGCTTCGGCGGCATCCTCTTCACCGCCGTCCTGGTCGGCGTCGGCTGCGGGCTCGTCAACGGCGTCCTCGTCGCCTACGGCGGCATGGTCCCCTTCATCGCCACCCTCGCCATGCTGGCCTCGGCCCGCGGGCTCGCCCTCCAGATCACCGACGGCCGCACCCAGGTCGTCACCGTCGACTCCGTCCTCGACCTCGGTGAACGCGAGGCGTACCTGTTCGGCGTGCCGCCCCTGGTCCTGGTCTTCGCGGCCGTCACCGTCATCGGCTGGCTGGTCCTCAACCGCACCACCTTCGGCCGCCGTACCGTCGCCGTCGGCGGCAACGCGGAGGCCGCCCGCCTCGCCGGCATCGACGTCCGCCGCCAGCGGCTCTACCTCTACCTGCTGTCCGGACTGTGCTGCGGCATCGCCGCCTTCCTGCTGATCGTGCTGGCCGGCTCCGGCCAGAACACCAACGGCAACCTCTACGAACTCGACGCCATCGCCGCCGCGATCATCGGCGGCACGCTCCTGACCGGGGGCCGCGGCACCATCACCGGCTCCGTCCTCGGCGTCCTGATCTTCACCACGATCACCAACATCTTCGCCCTGAACAACCTGCAGACCGACGTCCAGCAGATCGCCAAGGGCGCGATCATCGTCGCCGCCGTGCTGGTCCAGCGCCGTACCGCGAGCACCACCTGAGGAAAGGGAACCCCACCATGCCAGAGCACATCGCGAGCCGCAGAGGACTGCTCTTCGGAGCCGCCGCCGTGTCCGCCGGTGCCTTCCTCACCGCGTGCACGAGCAACGAGTCCGCCGACGACGAACCCGCCGCCGGCGACCGGCCGGTCGCCGACGACCAGCCCGGCAGACAGGTCACCATCGGCTTCGCCGGACCACAGGCCGACCACGGCTGGCTCAACGCCATCAACGACAACGCCAAGAAGCGCGCCAAGAAGTACTCCGACGTCACCCTGGAGAGCACCGAGGGTTCCAACGACACCGCCCAGCAGATCGGCCAGATCGAGACCCTCATCAACAAGAAGGTCGACGTCCTGGTCGTGCTGCCCGCCGACGGCAAGGCGCTCACCCAGGTCGGCCTGAAGGCCATGCGCGCCGGCATCCCCGTCGTCAACCTGGACCGCGTCTTCAACTCCCCCCAGGCGTACCGCTGCTGGATCGGCGGCGACAACTACGGCATGGGACTGAACGCCGGCCACTACATCGGCGGGAAGCTCAAGGACAAGCCCGGCGCCCGCGTCATCGAACTGGCCGGACTGGACAACCTGGAACTCACCAAGCAGCGCACCCAGGGCTTCGACGACGCCCTCAAGAACTACCCGAACATCAAGAAGGTGGCCCGCCAGGCCGCCGACTTCACCGTCGAGTCGGGCCAGGCCAAGATGGCCCAGCTCCTGCAGGCGCAGTCGTCCTTCGACGCCCTGTGGAACCACGACGACGACCAGGGCGTGGGCGCCCTGCGCGCCATCGAGCAGGCCGGCCGCGACGACTTCCTCATGGTCGGCGGCGCCGGCGCGCTCTCCGCCTTCCAGGCCATCAAACGGGACGACGGCGTCCTCAAGGCGACCGTCCTGTACCCGCCGTCCATGGCCGCCTCCGCGATCGACCTCGCCCGCGCCCTCGGCCAGGGCAAGGGCGTCGGAGGGCTCGCCGAGTTCGAGATCCCGACGTCGCTGACCTGCTACTCGGCCGTCGTCGACAAGGACAACGTCGACCAGTACATGTCCACCGGCTTCGAGTGAGGCGCCGCCCCCGCGGGCCCGACCAGCCCGCCGGGACGGACCGACGCCGACACCGTGCCACCACGAACGAGGAGGACATCCGCATGGGACAGCCGCAGCAGCCCGAGGGGGCCGAGGTGGACTCGACAGCCACCGGCACCGGGGCCACGGGGGCGTCCGCGACCAGACCACCGCTGCGGGTCGGCATGGTCGGCTACGCCTTCATGGGCGCCGCCCACTCCCAGGGCTGGCGCACCGCGGGGCGCGTCTTCGACCTGCCGCTCGACCCGGTGCCCGCCGCCATCTGCGGCCGGGACGCCGACGCGGTGCGGGAAGCGGCCGTGCGGCACGGCTGGGAGAGCGCCGAGACCGACTGGCGCGCCCTGGTCGCACGCGACGACATCGACCTCGTCGACATCTGCACCCCCGGCGACAGCCACGCCGAGATCGCGCTCGCCGCGCTCGCCGCCGGCAAACACGTCCTGTGCGAGAAGCCCCTCGCCAACACCGTCGACGAGGCCGAGGCCATGGCGCGGGCCGCCGAGGAGGCCGCCGCCCGCGGCCAGGTGGCCATGGTCGGCTTCAACTACCGCCGGGTGCCCGCCACCGCGCTCGCCCGGCGGATGGTCGCCGAGGGCCGCGTCGGCCGGCTGCGCCACGTGCGGGTCGTCTACCTCCAGGACTGGCTGGTGGACCCGCGGACCCCCATGACCTGGCGGCTGCGCCGGGAACAGGCCGGCTCCGGCGCGCTCGGCGACCTCGGCGCCCACATCGTCGACCTGGCGCAGTACCTCACCGGCGAACGCCTCGCGGGCGTCTCCGCGCTCACCGAGACCTTCGTCCGCGAACGCCCGCTGCCCGGCGCCGCCCGCGGCCCGGACGGTGGCCCCGCCACCGGCCAGGTCACCGTCGACGACGCCGCCGTCTTCACCGGCCGCTTCCCCTCCGGCGCCCTCGCCTCCTTCGAGGCCACCCGCTACGCCACCGGCCGCAAGAACGCCCTGCGCATCGAACTCAACGGCGAGCGCGGCTCGCTCGCCTTCGACCTGGAACGCCTCAACGAACTCCAGTACCACGACGCGACCGAGCCCGGCGAGCGCGCCGGCTTCCGCCGCATCCTCGTCACCGAACCCGAACACCCCTACCTGGACGCCTGGTGGCCGCCCGGCCACGGACTCGGCTACGAGCACACCTTCGTCCACCAGGCCCGCGACCTCGTCCACGCCATCGCCGCGGGCCGCCGCCCCGACCCCTCCTTCGCCGACGGACTGCACGTGCAGCGCGTCCTGACGGCGGTGGAGGAGAGCGCCGGGAAGAACTCCCTCTACACCCCGGTCGCCGCCGACCCGACAGCCGTCTGAGGAGACCACGAGCCCATGCCGCGCACCTTCACGCTGTTCACCGGCCAGTGGGCCGACCTCCCGCTGGAGGAGGTCTGCCGCCTGGCCCGCGACTTCGGCTACGACGGCCTCGAACTCGCCTGCTGGGGCGACCACTTCGAGGTCGACAAAGCCCTCGCCGACCCCTCCTACGTGGAGTCCCGCCACCGACTGCTCGACTCCTACGGCCTGGTCTGCCGGGCCGTCTCCAACCATCTCGTCGGCCAGGCCGTCTGCGACGCCATCATCGACGAACGCCACCGCGCCATCCTGCCCGCCCGCGTCTGGGGCGACGGCGAGCCCGAGGGCGTGCGCCGGCGCGCCGCCGCCGAGATGCGGGACACCGCGCGGGCCGCCGCCCGCCTCGGCGTCGACACCGTCATCGGCTTCACCGGCTCCGCGATCTGGCACCTGGTCGCCATGTTCCCGCCCGTGCCCGAGACGATGATCGAGGGCGGCTACCAGGACTTCGCCGACCGCTGGAACCCGATCCTGGACGTCTTCGACGCCGAGGGCGTGCGCTTCGCCCACGAGGTCCACCCCGGAGAGATCGCCTACGACTACTGGACCACCCACCGCGCGCTGGAGGCCGTCGACCACCGGCCCGCCTTCGGCCTCAACTTCGACCCCTCCCACTTCGTCTGGCAGGACCTCGACCACGTCGGCTTCCTGTGGGACTTCCGCGACCGGATCTACCACGTCGACTGCAAGGAGGCCCGCAAACGCCTCGACGGGCGCAACGGCCGGCTCGGCTCCCACCTGCCCTGGGGCGACCCGCGGCGCGGCTGGGACTTCGTCTCCGCCGGCCACGGCGACGTCCCCTGGGAGGACGTGTTCCGGATGCTGCGCTCGATCGACTACCAGGGCCCCGTCTCCGTGGAGTGGGAGGACGCCGGCATGGACCGGCTCCAGGGCGCCCCCGAGGCCCTGGCCCGCCTCAAGGCGTACGACTTCGACCCGCCGGCCGCCGCCTTCGACGCGGCCTTCGGCAACTGATCCGACCGACCCACCCTCCGGGATGACGGCGCATCCCGGCGTTCGCCCCCCGCCCCGTACAACCGGCCCTCTTCTGGAGGCATTCGTGCACGGGAACGACCGCACCACCCCCACCGCCACCGAGTTCCGCAGACGGCGCCTGTCCTTCCGGCAGTCCGTCGCCCTGTTCAGCGGCGCCCTGCTCGCGGGCACCTCGCTCACCCTGGCCGCCCCGCAGGCGGGCGCCGCCGCCGACCCGGGCCAGGCCGCCGCGCCCGCCCCGGCCGCCGAGGACTTCCAGCAGATCACCCTCGCCAAGGGCGAGGCGGAGGTCGGCGAGCCCATGTCGCTCGCCGTGCTGCCGGACCGCTCCGTCCTGCACACCTCCCGCGACGGCACCCTCCGCGTCACCGACGCCTCCGGCACCACCACGGTCGCCGGGAAGCTCGACGTCTACACCCACGACGAGGAGGGCCTCCAAGGCGTCGGCGTCGACCCCGGCTTCGAGCAGAACCGGTTCATCTACCTCTACTACGCGCCCCCGCTGGACACCCCCGACGGCGACGCCCCCGAGAACGGCACCGCCGCCGACTTCGCCCCCTTCGACGGCGTCAACCGGCTCTCCCGGTTCGTGCTGAAGGAGGACGGCACCCTCGACAAGGCCAGCGAGAAGAAGGTCCTCGACGTCGAGGCATCCCGAGGCACCTGCTGCCACGTCGGCGGCGACATCGACTTCGACGCCGAGGGCAACCTGTACCTGTCGACCGGCGACGACACCAACCCGTTCCAGTCCGACGGCTACACCCCGATCGACGAACGCGCCGGGCGCAACCCGGCCTTCGACGCCCAGCGCACCTCCGGCAACACCAACGACCTGCGCGGCAAGATCCTGCGCATCAAGGTCCAGGAGGACGGCTCCTACACCGTCCCCGAGGGCAACCTCTTCCCGCCCGGCACCGACCGGACGCGGCCCGAGATCTACGCCATGGGCTTCCGCAACCCCTTCCGCTTCAGCGTCGACCAGCAGACCGGCATCCTCTACGTCGGTGACTACGGCCCCGACGCCGGCGCCGCCGACCCCGCCCGCGGCCCCGCCGGCCAGGTCGAGTTCGCCCGCGTCACCGGCCCCGGCAACTTCGGCTGGCCGTACTGCACCGGCGACAACGACGCCTACGTCGACTTCGACTTCGCCACCCGGAAGTCCGGCGCCGCCTTCGACTGCGACGCCCCGAAGAACGACTCCCCGAACAACACCGGCCTCACCGACCTGCCCCCGGCCCAGCCCGCCTGGATACCGTACGACGGGCCGTCCGTGCCCGAGTTCGGCGACGGCTCCGAGTCCCCGATGGGCGGCCCTGTCTACCACTACGACGCCACACTGGACTCCCCGGTCAAGTTCCCCGAGGCGTACGACGGCGACTTCTTCGCCGGCGAGTTCGGCCGCCGCTGGATCAAGCGGATCTCCTCCGACGCGGACGGCACCGTCCGCTCCATCGACGACATCCCCTGGAGCGGCACCCAGGTGATGGACATGGCCTTCGGCCCCGACGGCGCCCTGTACGTCCTGGACTACGGCACCGCCTGGTTCGGCGGCGACGAGTTCTCCGGGCTCTACCGCATCGAGAACGCCACCGGCGGCCGGTCCCCCTCGGCCCGCGCCACCGCCGACCGCACCTCCGGCCAGGCCCCGCTGAAGGTGGCCTTCTCCGCCGACGGCACCACGGACCCGGACGGCGACACCCTCACCTACCACTGGGACTTCGGCGACGGCACCACCTCCACCAGCGCCAACCCCAGCCACACCTACCGCGCCAACGGCACCTACACGGCGACCCTGACCGCCGAGGACCCCACCGGCCGCACCGGCAGCGCCGGCGTCCGTGTGGTGGTCGGCAACACGGCGCCCGTCGTCACCCTGGAACTGCCCCGGGACGGACAGCTCTTCAGCTTCGGTGACGCCGTGCCCTTCAAGGTGAAGGTCACCGACCGCGAGGACGGCAAGAAGATCGACTGCTCCCGCGTCAAGGTCACCTTCGTCCTCGGCCACGACACCCACGGCCACCCGCTCACCTCCGCCAACGGCTGCTCCGGCACCATCCAGACCAGCGCCGACGGCGGACACGACGAGAACGCCAACATCTTCGGCGTCTTCGACGCGGAGTACACCGACAACGGGGGCGGCGGCCAGGCCCCGCTGACCACCCACGACCAGAACGTCACCCAGCCCCGGCAGCGGCAGGCCGAACACTTCGGCGACTCCTCCGGCGTCTCGGTGATCGCCAAGGAGACCGCGCACGGCGCCAAGACCGTCGGCGACATCCACGACGGCGACTGGATCTCCTTCACCCCCTACGTCCTGGACAACGCCGAGAAGATCACGGCACGCGTCTCCTCCGGCGGCTCCGGCGGCACCCTCGAGGTCCGCGCCGGCTCGGTCGGGGGCAAGCTGCTCGGCAAGGCCACCGTGCCGGTGACCGGCGGCTGGGAGACCTTCCAGGACGTCAGCGCCAAGCTGTCCCACGCCCCGAAGGGCACCACCACCCTCTACCTGGTCTTCAGGGGCAGCGGCGGCGGAGCACTCTTCGACCTGGACGACTTCACCTTCACCACGCGCTGAGAGGCGGTGACGACCCGATGACACCCTTCGCACGACCCCACACCACGACCCAGGGACCACCCCACCGCACCGCGCGGCGCCGCGCCCCGTGGCCCGGCGGCGGGCGGACGGCGACCACCGCCCTCGGCGCGGCCCTGGCCCTCGGCTGCGTCTTCGGCCCCGCCGCCTCCCAGTCCGGCGCGCACCCGGCGGGCGGCTGGAAGGACGGCAAACGCGTCCTGGTCTTCTCCAAGACCGCCGGCTTCCGCCACGACTCCATCCCCGAGGGCATCGCCGCGATCCGCGAACTCGGCGCCACCGGCGGCTTCGCCGTCGACGCCACCGAGGACGCGGGCGCCTTCACCCCGGGCAACCTCAAGAAGTACGACGCCGTGGTCTTCCTCTCGACCACCGGCGACGTCCTCGGACCGGCCCAGCAACGCGCCTTCGAACGCTACATCCGCGACGGCGGCTCCTACGTCGGCGTGCACGCCGCCGCCGACACCGAGTACGACTGGGAGTTCTACGGGGGCCTGGCCGGCGCCTACTTCCGCTCCCACCCGGCCGTCCAGAGCGCCACCGTCGCCGTCGAGGACCGGGCACACCCGGCCACCTCGGGCCTGGAACGGGCCTGGAACCGCACCGACGAGTGGTACGACTACCGCACCAACCCGCGCGAGCGGGCCCGTGTCCTCGCCTCGCTCGACGAGTCGACGTACACCGGCGGCACGATGGGCGAGGACCACCCGATCGCCTGGTGCCAGGAGTACCGCGGCGGCCGTTCCTTCTACACCGGGGGCGGCCACACCAAGGAGTCCTTCGCCGAACCCGCCTTCCGGAGCCACCTGCTGGGCGGCATCCGCTGGGCGATCGGCGACGCCCAGGCCGACTGCCGCCCCGAGAACGGCTACCTCCCGCTCTACGACGGAACCTCCCTGGACGGCTGGCGCCAGGCCGGTCCGGGCTCCTTCGAGGCGGACGCCGACGGCACGCTCACCACCTCGGGCGGCATGGGCCTGCTCTGGTACGCCGCCCGGGAATTCGGGGCCTACTCCCTGAAGCTCGACTGGCGCATGTCGAGCGAGTCCGGCGACGACAACTCGGGCGTCTTCGTGGGCTTCCCGCCCTCCGACGACCCCTGGTCGGCCGTGGACCACGGCTACGAGATCCAGATCGACGCCACCGACACCCCCGACCGCACCACCGGCTCCGTCTACGGCTTCCAGTCGGCCGACCTGGCGGCGCGCGACCGCGCGCTGAACCCGCCGGGGGAGTGGAACACGTACGAGATCCGGGTCGAGGGCGAACGGCTCCGCATCTGGCTCAACGGCGTGCGGATCAACGATTTCACCAACACCGACCCGTCCCGGAGCCTGCGGGACGGACACATCGGCATCCAGAACCACGGTGCCGAGGACCGGGTGTCCTTCCGCGACATCCGCATCAAGGAACTGCCCGCGGCGACCGCCACGGGCGACTGAACGGCGGCGGGCGGAGGACGCCGGACCTCCGCCCGCCGTCTCCCTCCCCCCACGGGGAGCGCACCGCTGGGACTACGTGTACGACGCGCTCGACAAGGAGGCTGCCCATGTCCGCGTCCCGTTCTGGTTCCCGTACCGCTTCTCACCCCGCCGCCCGCACCGGTGTCTGGCTGATCGGAGCCCGCGGCTCCGTCGCCACCACGGTGGTGGCCGGCTGCGCCGCCGTGACCGCCGGGCTCCACCCGGCCACCGGCATGGTGACCGAGACCCCCGCCTTCGCCGACGCCGCCCTGCCCGCCCTGACCGACCTCGTCTTCGGCGGCCACGACACCGTGGACTGCCCCCTGCCCAAACGCGCCGAGGCGCTCGCCGCGGGCGGTGTGCTGCCGCCCGGCCTGCCCGCCGCCGTCCACGCCGAACTGGCCGCCGCCGACCGCGAGATCCGCCCCGGCGGCCCCCTGCCCGGCGACCACCGCGACGACGCCGCCCTCATCGCCGCCTTCGCCGCCGACCTGCGCGACTTCGTCGACCGCAACGGTCTCGACCGGGCGGTCGTGGTCAACGTGGCCTCCACCGAACCGGCCGCGGCCGACGGCGCCCTGCCACCCAGCACCCTCTACGCGCTGGCCGCCCTCGACGCCGGCTGCCCCTACGTCAACTTCACCCCGTCGGCCGGGCTCCACCACCCCGCGGCGGCCCGGCGGGCGGAGCGCGGCGGCCTGCCGTACGCGGGCCGCGACGGCAAGACCGGCCAGACGCTGCTGCGGGCCGCGCTGGGCCCGATGTTCGCCCAGCGGGCGCTGGCCGTCCGCGCCTGGTCCGGCACCAATCTGCTCGGCGGCGGCGACGGCGCCGCCCTGGCCGACCCCGAGGCCGCCGCGGCGAAGAACGCCGGCAAGGAACGCGTCCTCACCGACACCCTCGGCACCCCGGTCGAGGGCACCGTGCACATCGACGACGTGCCCGCGCTCGGCGACTGGAAGACGGCCTGGGACCACATCGCCTTCGACGGCTTCCTCGGCGCCCGCATGATCCTGCAGACCACCTGGCAGGGCTGCGACTCCGCGCTCGCCGCGCCGCTCGTCCTCGACCTGGCCCGCCTGAGCGCCCGCGCCCACCAGGCGGGCCGCTCCGGCCCGCTCTCCGCCCTCGGCTTCTACTTCAAGGACCCGGTGGGGGAGGGTCCCCCGGGGCTCTCCGAGCAGTACGCGGACCTGCTCCGCTTCGCCCGGACCCTGGTCCCGGCGGAGCCGGCCGGCCCGGCCCGGGGTGAGACCGCCGACCACGGTGGTGGCGGGGGCGAGGGCTCCCCCCGGGACGGCGCGGGCGGTGGCGCCCGGGGCTCCGGTGACTCCGGGCGGGGTGCCGCCCGGAGCTCCCGGGACGGTGGGGCGGACGGCGCCCGGGGCTCCGCCGGCGGCGGCGCGGGCGGTGGTGCGGGCGCCGGTGCGCGGGGCTCCGCCCGGGACGGCGCCCGGGGCTCCGGGGACGGCGCGGGCGGTGGTGCCGCTGCGGGCCGGGACCGGGACGGCAGGCCGGGGGAGGGCCGGTGAGCCCCCGCGGGCCGGCGCGGCTCGCCGCCTGGGCCGAACTCCTGCGCCTGCCGGCACTGTTCACCGTCCCCGGCGACGTCCTCGCCGGGACCGCGGCCGGCGGCGCCCCGGCCGGCCCCCGCACCCTGCTCGCCATCGGCTCCTCCGTCTGCCTCTACGAGGCCGGCATGGCCCTCAACGACTGGGCCGACCAGGACGAGGACGCCGCCGAACGCCCGCACCGCCCCCTTCCCTCCGGCCGGATCCGCCCGGCCGCCGCCCTCACCGCGGCCTGCGCGCTGACGGCCGCCGGGCTCGCCCTCGCGGCCCGCGCCGGACGGCCCGCCCTCACCGTCGCCGCCCCGCTCGCGGCGACCGTCTGGGCGTACGACCTCGGGCTGAAGCGGACCCCCGCGGGCGCCCCGGCCATGGCTCTCGCCCGCGGCCTGGACCTGCTCCTCGGCGCCGCCGCGACCGGCGGCCGGGTCCGTACGGCGCTACCGTCCGCGGCCCTGCTGGGCAGCCACACCCTCGCGGTGACCGCCGTATCCCGGGAGGAGACCCGGGGCGGCTCCTCCCGCGCCCCGCTGGCCGCCCTCGCCACCACCGGCCTCCTCACCGCCCTGCTGACCCGACACCGCCCCACCCGACTCCCGGCAGGCCGAGGGGTAGCAGCCACCCCCGGCCTGCCGGGCCCCGGCCGGCCCCGGCCCTCGGGCGCCGAGGCACTCACCGCCGCCCTCGGCGCCGGCTACGCCCTCACCGCCGGACGCCCCTACCTCCACGCCGCCCTCAACCCCTCACCCCCGCTCACCCAACGCGCCGTCGGCGGCGGCATCCGCGCCACCATTCCCCTCCAGGCCCTGCTCGCCGCCCGCGCCGGCGGACCCGCCCGCGCCCTGCTCGTCGCCGCCCTCGCCCCGCTCGGCCGCGCCACCGCGAAGAAGGTGAGCATCACATGAGCCCCGGCCCCATCACCCCGCCGCGCACCCCGCTCCGCTTCGGCTACGGCACCAACGGCCTCACCGACCTCCGTCTCGACGACGCCCTCGC
Source organism: Streptomyces sp. SCSIO 75703 (assembly GCF_036607905.1). Classification (NCBI taxonomy): domain Bacteria; kingdom Bacillati; phylum Actinomycetota; class Actinomycetes; order Kitasatosporales; family Streptomycetaceae; genus Streptomyces; species Streptomyces sediminicola. Next base: position 761,007 of record NZ_CP144555.1, on the reverse strand, counting down.
TCTCCTCGCCGACCTCGGTTACGACGGCGTCGGCCTCACCCTCGACCACATGCACCTCGACCCGCTCGCCGCCGACCTGCCCGCCCGTACCCGCCGGATCGCCCGCAGGCTCGACGCGCTCGGGCTCGGCGTCACGGTGGAGACCGGCGCCCGCTACGTCCTCGACCCGCGCCGCAAACACGGCCCCTCCCTCCTCGCCCCGGACCCCGACGACCGGGCCCGCCGCACCGGCCTCCTGCTGCGCGCCGTCGAGATCGCCGCCGACCTCGGCGCGCACGCCGTGCACTGCTTCAGCGGCATCACCCCGCCCGGCACCGGCACCGACACGGCCTGGAAGCGGCTGGCCGACTCCCTCGCCCCCGTCCTCGACGCCGCCGCCCACGCCGGCGTCCCCCTGGCCATCGAACCCGAACCTGGTCACCTCCTCGCCACCCTCGCCGACTTCCACCTGCTGCGCGGCACCCTCGGCGACCCCGCGCCGCTCGGCCTCACCCTCGACATCGGCCACTGCCAGTGCCTCGAACCGCTCCCTCCCGCCGACTGCGTACGCGCCGCCGGCCCCTGGCTGCGGCACGTCCAGATCGAGGACATGCGGCGCGGCGTCCACGAACACCTCCCCTTCGGGGACGGCGAGATCGACTTCCCGCCCGTCCTGGCAGCCCTCGCCGCCACCGGCTACCAGGGCCTGACCGTCGTCGAGCTGCCCCGCCACTCCCACGCCGGGCCCCACCACGCCGCCACCTCCCTCCCCTTCCTGCGCGCGGCGGCGGCCGGCCGCCGCCCGGACCACCCGGGCGATCCCTCCGCCACCCCCCGAAGGGAGCCACAGCCATGACCCACCGCGACGCCACCCCCACCACCCCGGGCGCGGACGCCACCCCGCGCCCGGACGCCACCCCAGGTCCGGAGGCCGTCCCGCTCCCGGACGCCACCCCCGCGGCGGCCACTTCCGCGGGCGGTGCGGCCCCCGTGGACGGCACAGCCCCCGCCCCGCGGGACCCGCCGGGCACCACCCCCGCCCACGTCCCGCCGGACGCCCTGCGCACCGCCCTCTCGGGCCGACTCGCCCCCGCCGCCCGCGACTGGCTCGACCACGCCCTGGACGAGGCCGCCGACCACCCCGGCACCCACGGCCCCATCGCCGCGTGGGAACTGCGCCTCGCCGAGGCCGGCCGCCGCTGCGGACCCGACCACGCCGACGCCGCCCGCGTCCTCATCCTGCACGCGGCCCGCGCCGACACCGACGCCCTCACCCGTGCCTACCGGCAGGGCACCGCCGACGAACGCCGCGCCGTCCTGCACGCCCTGCCCCACCTCATACCCGGCCCCGGCGCCCTCCCACTGATCGAGGACGCCCTGCGCACCAACGACACCCGCCTCGTCGCCGCCGCCGTCGGCCCCTACGCCGCCCGGCACCTCGACGCCCACTCCTGGCGCCACGCCCTCCTCAAGTGCCTCTTCACCGGCGTCCCCGTGGACCACGCCGCCGGCCTCGCCGCACGGGCCCACGCCGACACCGAACTCGCCCGCATGCTCACCGACTACGCCGCCGAACGCACCGCCGCCGGCCGCACCGTCCCCGAAGACCTACACCGCGTCCTGGCCCTGACCGAGTCCGGGACCGCCGCGCCCGGCCCGGCCACCCCCCACGCCGAGGAGTCCTGATGCGCATCTTCGACCCCCACATCCACATGACCTCCCGCACGACGAACGACTACGAGGCCCTGTACGCGGCCGGCGTCCGCGCCGTCGTCGAACCCTCCTTCTGGCTCGGCCAGCCCCGCACCTCGCCCGCCTCCTTCCGCGACTACTTCGACGCCCTCCTCGGCTGGGAACCCTTCCGCGCCGCCCAGTACGGCATCGCCCACCACTGCACCATCGCCCTCAACCCCAAGGAGGCCAACGACCCCCGCTGCACCCCCGTCCTCGACGAACTCCCGCGCTACCTCGTCAAGGACCGGGTCGTGGCCGTCGGCGAGATCGGCTACGACTCCATGACCCCCGCCGAGGACACCGCCCTCGCCGCCCAGCTCCAGCTCGCCGCCGACCACGGGCTGCCCGCCCTCGTGCACACCCCGCACCGCGACAAGCTCGCCGGGCTCCGCCGCACCCTCGACGTGGTCCGCGAGTCCGCCCTGCCCACCGACCGCGTCCTCGTCGACCACCTCAACGAGACCACCGTCAAGGAGGCCAAGGACAGCGGCGCCTGGCTCGGCTTCTCCGTCTACCCCGACACCAAGATGGACGAGGTCCGCATGGTCGCGCTGCTCCGCGCCCACGGACCGGAACGGGTCCTCGTCAACTCCGCCGCCGACTGGGGCCGCAGCGACCCCCTCACCACCCGCAAGGTCGGCGACCTCATGCTGGCCGAGGGCTTCACCGACGACGACGTCGACCGCGTGCTGTGGCGCAACCCCGTCGACTTCTACGGGCTCAGCGGACGCCTCACCCTCGACCCGGCCGGCACGGGCGAGGCCACCCACGAGGGCAACTCCATCCTGCGCGGCGGGGAGTGAGCATGCGCTTCCGGCACCCCGACGGCACCACCGTCCACCTCGCCTACTGCACCAACGTCCACCCCGCCGAAACCCTCGACGGCGTCCTCGCCCAGCTCCGCGACCACTGCGAGCCCGTCCGCCGCCGCCTCGGCCGCGACCGGCTCGGCATCGGCCTGTGGCTCGCCCACGACGCCGCCCACGCCCTGGTCACCGACCCCTCCGCGCTGCGCCGGCTGCGCACCGAACTCGACCGGCGCGGACTGGAGGTCGTCACCCTCAACGGCTTCCCCTACCAGGGCTTCGGCGCCGAAGAGGTCAAGTACCGCGTCTACCGGCCCGACTGGGCCGACCCCGAACGCCTCGACCACACCACCTCCCTGGCCCGCGTCCTCGCCGGCCTCCTGCCCGACGACGTCACCGACGGCACCATCTCCACCCTCCCGCTCGCCTGGCGCACCGCCTACGACGACACCCGCGCCGAGAAGTCCCGCACCGCCCTCCTCACCCTCGCCGAACGCCTCGACGCCCTCGCCGAACTCACCGGCCGCTCCATCCGCGTCGGCCTCGAACCCGAACCCGGATGCGTCGTCGAGACCACCGGCGACGCCATCGCCCCCCTCACCGCCATCGGGCACGACCGCATCGGCATCTGCGTCGACACCTGCCACCTCGCCACCTCCTTCGAGGACCCGCACACCGCCGTGGACGCCCTCACCGCGGCCGGCATCCCCCTCGTCAAGTCCCAGCTCTCCGCCGCCCTGCACGCAGAACACCCCCATCTCCCCGAGGTCCGCGAGGCGCTCGCCGCCTTCGCCGAACCCCGCTTCCTGCACCAGACCCGCACCGTCACGGCCGCCGGCCGGCAGGGCACCGACGACCTCGCCGAGGCCGTCAAGGGCGGCGCCCTGCCCGACACCGCGCCCTGGCGCTCCCACTTCCACGTCCCCCTCCACGCGCCCCCCGCCGCACCGCTCACCTCCACCCTCCCCGTCCTGCGGACCGCCCTGGCCCGCCTCGTCGGCGGCCCCCACCCGCTCACCCGCCACCTGGAGGTCGAGACCTACACCTGGCAGGCCCTCCCACCCGAACTGCGGCCCCGCGCCCGCGCCCAGCTCACCGAGGGGATCGCCGCCGAACTCACCCTCGCCCGCGACCTGCTGACCGACCTCGGCCTCAAGGAACTGCCATGACCCGGCCCGACCGACCCACCCCCCTCCTGGTCCTGGACGTCGTCGGCCTCACCCCCCGCCTCCTCGACCACATGCCCCACCTCAAGGCCCTCTCCCGGTCCGGCTCCCACGCCCCCCTCGGCACCGTCCTGCCCGCCGTCACCTGCGCCGCCCAGACCACCTTCCTCACCGGCCTCCCCCCGTCCGGGCACGGCATCGTCGGCAACGGCTGGTACTTCCGCGAACTCGGCGACGTGCTCCTCTGGCGCCAGCACAACGGCCTCGTCTCCGGCGACCGGCTCTGGGACGCCGCCCGCCGCGCCCACCCCGGCTACACCGTCGCCAACATCTGCTGGTGGTACGCGATGGGCGCCGACACCGACATCACCGTCACCCCCCGTCCGGTCTACTACGCCGACGGCCGCAAGGAACCCGACTGCTACACCCGCCCCCCGGACCTCCACGACGAACTCACCGCCAAGCTCGGCACCTTCCCCCTCTTCCACTTCTGGGGACCCGGCGCGGACCTCGTCTCCAGCCAGTGGATCATCGACGCCACCCGCCACATCCAGCGCACCCGCCGACCCGACCTGACCCTCTGTTACCTCCCCCACCTCGACTACGACCTCCAGCGGTACGGCCCCGACGACCCCCGCTCCCTTCGCGCCGCCGCCGACCTCGACGCGGCCATGGCCCCGCTCCTGGACGACGCCCGCGCCGAGGGCCGTACCGTCGTCGTCCTCTCCGAGTACGGCATCACCCCCGTCAGCCGGCCCGTGGACATCAACCGCGCCCTGCGCCGCGCCGGCCTCCTCGAGGTGCACACGCAGGACGGCATGGAGTACCTCGACCCGATGGCCTCCCGCGCCTTCGCCGTCGCCGACCACCAGATCGCCCACGTCTACGTGCGCCGCCCCGAGGACCTCGACGCCGTCCGCGCCGCCCTCGACGGGCTCCCCGGCATCGAACGGCTCCTCGACGACGCGGGCAAGAAGGCCCACCGACTCGACCACCCCCGCGCCGGCGAACTCGTCGCCGTCGCCGAACCCGACGCCTGGTTCACGTACTACTACTGGCTCGATGACGCCCGCGCCCCCGACTTCGCGCAACTCGTCGAGATCCACCGCAAACCCGGCTACGACCCGGTCGAACTCTTCATGGACCCCCACGACCCCTACGTGAAGGTCAAGGCGGCCACGGCACTCGCCCGCAAGAAGCTCGGTATGCGCTACCGCATGGCGGTCGTGCCCCTGGACGCCTCACCCATCCGGGGAAGCCACGGCCGCCTCCCCGCGAGCGACGACGACGGTCCTCTCCTCATCTGCTCCACCCCCCGCTCCCTCGGCGACCGCGTCGCGGCCACCGACGTCAAACAACTCCTGCTCGGGCTCGCCGGACTCGGCTGACACCACGGCCCGCACCGCCGCGCCGTACCGCCACGACGGACTCACGATCCGTGAACTCCGCCGGAATCCCGCTACAGAGAGTGAAACACGCGGCACTGACAACGGCCCGCTCCCCAGCGCCCCCGAGGCATCGGGACGGGCCACGACACGGAAGGCAGGCACTCGTGACCCCGTACCCCGACCCGTCCCGCACCGACGCCACCCCGGACGGACCCGCCCCCGACGGCGCCGCCGCAGGAGTGGACGACGGCCTGCGCCGCGCCCTCGGCATCGACCGCAGACGTCTCCTCGGCACCTGCACCGCCGTCGCGGCCGGCGCCATCGCCGCCCCCGTCTTCGGCGCCGGCCCCGCCCTGGCCCACGGTGGCGGAGACCAGGGCCAGGACCACGACGACCAGGGCCACGGCCACGGCCGCGGCGACGCCAAGGACGTCCTCGTCCCCGCCGCCAGGCGCGGCATCATCCTCTACACCGTCCGCGACGCCACCGGCCGCGACCCCCTCACCACCGACCTGCCCTCCGGCTTCCGCGAGGTCTTCCGCCAGCTCGCCCGCTTCGGCTACCGCCAGGTCGAGTTCGCCGGCTACGGACAGCACCCCAACGCCCCCGGCGGGGCCGGCCTGGAGTCCGTCGAGGGCGCCAAGCTGCTGCGCCGCTGGCTCGACGAGTACGGACTGCGCGCCCAGGGCAACCACGGCTTCATCCCGCCCTCCTGGCCGCTGACCACCGCCGACCTGGACACCTTCAAGAAACACCTGGAGATGGCCAACATCCTCGGCATGGGCCACATGGGCACCGGAGGCGACCCCACCGGCAGCTCGTACCGCGCCGACTGGGACGTGGCCGCCGACAAGTGGAACACCCTCGGCCGGATCGCCCGGCGGGAGGGCATCAAGCTCTACACCCACAACCACGACGGCGCCTACGGCTTCCTGCTCGACGGCGGCCCCAAGGACGACCAGGGCCGGCCCACCCGCAGCTCCGGCATCCGCAAGCTGGAGTACTTCCTCGACATCACGGACCCGAAGTACGTCTGGCTGGAGATGGACGTCTTCTGGGCGCACGTCGCCCAGTACAAGTTCCACACCTACACGGCGCACGACGGCTCCACCCGGCGGAACGTCTTCGACCCCGCCGGCCTCGTCGTCCGCCACAACAAGCGCTACCCCCTCTTCCACGCCAAGGACGGCGTCGTCTCCACGACCAACGGCATGGGGTACGAGATGGTGCCCTTCGGCACCGGCGTCATCGACTACACCGGCTTCTTCTCCCGGGTGGGGGAGCGCGACTACCACCACCCGATGGTCGAGGACGACAACGCCCCGAGCGCCACCGACCCGGGCCAGTCGCTGCGCTACGCGAAGATCAGCTACGACAACATGGCGGCCCTGCGCAGGCGCCGCCGCTAGACCGCGTCCGCGAGACGGCCCGGCCCGCCGCTCCTCGGAAGGCCGGGCCGCACGCCGTGCCGTTCGTGCCGTGTCCCCCGTGCCGTGTCCCCCGTGCCGTGTCCCCCGTGCCGCCCCCCCCGTGCGGTGGTTCTGGCACCGTGGGCCGCAGAGCGTGGGCCGGGACGCGGACCGGAAGCGGCGGCCGGATCGGCCTTCCGCACAGGAGGGCGGCACACGCCGGCCGCACACGACGGCGGCCCTCCCCGCGCGCGTGGAACACGCCCTCGGGAAGGGCCGCCGTCGTGTCGCGGGGCCGTCCGGCGTGCGGCCGGCCCCGGCGTCACCTCACGCGCCCTCCTCCCCGAGGGCACGGGTGCCGGACGTGCCCGCCGGTGTCGCCTTCGACCTGCCCGGGGCCTTCAGGAACACCGCCAGCACCGCCGAGGCCAGCCCGATCGAACCGGCCAGGACGAACGCCCCCTCGTAGTCCCAGACGGAGACGACCACCGCGCCCATCCCGGAGCCGACCAGCCCGGAGATCAGCTTCGAGCTGTAGACCATGCCGTAGTTGGTGGCGTTGTGGTTCTCGCCGAAGTAGTCGGCCGTCATCGCCGCGAACAGCGGGAAGATCGCCCCGCCGCCGAAGCCGGAGATCATGGAGCAGACCAGGAAGAACGGCATGACGCCCATCTGCCCGGAGATCAGCACGCCGTACTGGGCGCTGCCCAGCACCACGCAGACGATGATCAGCGTGTTGCGACGGCCGTAGCGGTCGGAGATCCAGCCGATGACGCCACGCCCGGTGCCGTTGACGATGGCCTTGAGGGACATCGCCGTCGCCACGATGCCGCCCGCGAAGCCCATGTCCTTGCCGAACGGCACCTGGAAGGCGATGCCGAAGATGTTGATCCCGGCCGTGCAGAGCAGACAGAACCACATCATCCACAGGACGGGGGTGCGCGCGGCCTCCCTCGGGGTGTACTGCTTCACGGCGGGCGGGTTCTTCTCCAGTGCCCGGCGGATCTTGGGGTTGTCGGTCTGCCGCAGCGGGTCGATGTGCGAGGGCCACCAGTTCTTCGGCGGGTCGCGGAAGAACCAGCCGGCCACCGCCACCACCAGACAGAGGAAGACGCCGACCGAGGCGAGCACCACCCGGTAGTTGCCGAGGTCCATGTAGGAGGCGAAGAGGAACACGAACGGGACCGAGCCGTAGGCGAAACCGCCGTTGACGAAGCCCGTCTTGCCGCCCTTGCGCTCCGGATACCACTTGCCGACCATGTTCACGCAGGTCGCGTAGACAAGACCGGCGCCGATGCCGCTGCCCATGCCGAAGCCCAGGTAGGCGACGGTCACGTGCGGCGCGTAGGCCAGGGACAGGTAGCCCAGGAGGGTTCCGACCGCGCCGAGCAGCATCGCCGTGCGGGCCGGGAGCTTGCCGCTCTCCCGCAACTGCCCGGCCGGGAAGGCCACGGCCGCCTGGAAGAACACCCAGACGCCCATCAGCCAGAAGATGTGCCCGCTGCTCCACAGATGAGCCTTGTGGAGTGTGTCCTCCGCCGACGTGAACGCGTACTCGGCGGAACTGATGCCCATCATGCCGACCCAGGGCAGGATGACCATCCACTTGCGAGGTCGTCCCATGAGGTCGATGTCGGACTCGCCGATCCGGTACACCCGGCCGTTGTGGTCCCTCACCTCCTGGAAGGGGACCGAGGTCGTGAGATCCGTGGTTGTCATGTAGGTCAACACCCCTTGCGTTCGAAAGATCTGGCCAGCGCCCCCTGTCCATGTCCTTTCGTGCGCGCACGGGTCTCGGGGCGGGCTGACGCGCACCGTCGGCCGGCCCCGCTCTCGCTCATCTCATGAACCGCCCCCCATCGGGCTCGTACATTGCATACAGTCGACGCATACTGTATGAAGCTCGTTTATCCCGCATCCGGTGGGTGGTGTCCAGGGGTTGTGCGCCACTTTCGTGCGCGAAGCGCCCGGTGGGGTGGCCCCGAGACGGCGCGGCGCACCGGCAAGGAGCCAGAGATGGACCTGTACGAACACCAGGCGAGGGAGCTCTTCGCGCGGTACGGCATCGTCGTGCCCAGAGCCGAGGTCACCGACACGCCGCGACGCGCACGCGAGATCGCCCGGAGCCTCGGCGGGCGTGTCGTCGTCAAGGCGCAGGTCCGTACGGGGGGCCGGGCCAGAGCCGGCGGCATACGCCTCGCCGCCGACCCGCCCGCCGCCGAACGCGCGGCCCGCCGCATCCTCGGCATGGAGATCAACGGCCACCCCGTGCACTCCGTGATGCTGGCCGAAGCCGTCGACATCGACCGGGAGTTCAGCGTCTCCTACGTCCTGGACCGCGCGGCCGGCCACGTCCTCGCCGCAGCCTCCGCCGAGGGCGGCACGGAGATCGGGGAACTGGCGGCCGAGCGTCCCGAGGCCGTCACCCACGTCCCCGTCGACCCCGCCGAGGGCGTGACCGCCGCCGCGGCCTGCCGGATAGCGCGGGCCGCCGGACTGCCCCCGCGCACCGTCGACGTCCTCATACGGCTCTGGCGCGTCCTCGTGCGCGAGAACGCCCTCCACGTCGAGATCAGCCCCCTCGCCCGGACGGCCCGGGGCGCGTTCACGGCCCTCGACGGCAAGATCACCCTCGACGACACGGTGCTCCCCGGCCGCCCCGCCCCGGCCCCGCCCGGTGACCCCCTGAAGACACTTGCCGCCCGGGGCCACGCCCGGATCCGGCCGGCACGCGAAGGAAGCTGACCGGGGCGCGTGCGGAGAGACCGGGGACGGGCGCCGGAGCGAAGGAAACGCAGGTGAAAGGCACTGCGAAACCTTGGTACAGTTGTCTTCGTCACCGCGGGGAACGCCCCGGGAAACGGCGACAGACACCTGGTCCGGGTGGCGGAATGGCAGACGCGCTAGCTTGAGGTGCTAGTGCCCTTTATCGGGCGTGGGGGTTCAAGTCCCCCCTCGGACACTCACCACAGCGGTACCACGACGAGGACCCGGCCGACGGCCGCGGTCCTCGTTTCCGTCATGCGGCTTCACGAGGACGGTCCGGACAGGACGGCCACCCGCCCGCCGGTACGCACCACCGCGCCGGCCGGTATCGGCACCGTGACGATCCCCGCCGCCCACGTCGGCCCCTCGGACAACGGCACCCACCACGCGGTACGGCGGCATCGCACGCGTCGGCGAGTCCGCGGTCGCGCAGCCGACCCAGGAGGCGCGCACGGGTAGGACCACTGTCGGACCGATACCCGGGACGGGCCCCGGCGGCGCCCCTCTGGGGCGCCACACCACGAGTCGAGCCGGACCGGCCGGGTCCGCGTGCCGGTAGCGGGCCGGCTTCCGGTGTGAGGGCGCGATGCAGACGTCGTCTCGTGTGGCGAGGCGGCGGGAGCGGATCAGGGCGCGGGCGATGCCGGTGACGGCGAGGAAGTGGCCTGCCGTGCGCTCGTAGAGGCGGTGAAGCCGGCGGCATCCGGCCGGCCAGGGCATCGACCGCTCGACGAGCCGGCGGTGTCGTCCGAGGTGGGCCGAGGACTCGAGGCCGCGGCGGGCCAGGCGGGGGATGATGCCCCGGCCGCGCGGCCATTGCCGCGGGCGTCGGCCGTCCCAGCCCTGAAGCGGACGAGCACGTGGCCGGGCCGGGCGCCCGCGGGCGTCCTCCTCGATCCCGTCCTCCCGGCCGGGCCTACTTGGTGAGGTGCTCCTCCAGGTCGGCGAGCACTTCCTCGGCGGCCGTCACACCGAGGCCGAGGTACCAGGTCTCGTCCGGGACGTCGTAGGCGTGCCCCGCCTTGACGGCGCCGAGGCTCTTCCAGAGCGGGTTGTTCTGCGCCGTGGACTTGTCGGTGGCCTTCGGGTCGCCGTAAACGCCGGTGAAGATGTAGTCGGCGTCGGCCTGGTCGATGTTCTCGGCGCTGACCTCGGCGGCGAGGTCGTTGATGTCCTGGTTCTTCGGCCGGGGGATGCCGGCGTCCTTGAGGATCGTGCCGATGAACGAGGCGTTGGCGTACAGGCGGATGACGCCGTCGGGCAGGTAACGGACCATCGAGACGGTCGGCTTGTCGGCGCCGAGCTTCTTGCCGAGGGCGCCGGCCCTCTCCTCGTAGGCCGTGAGTTTCTGCTTCGCCTGCGCGGTCTTGTCGAGGGCGGCGGCGTTGAGCTGGTAGTTCTCCTTCCAGGTGAAGCCGGGGCGGAGGGAGAAGACGGTCGGCGCGATCTGGGACAGCTCGTCGTACTTGTCGGCGGCGCGGAGCTGGCTGCCGAGGATGAGGTCGGGCTTGAGCGCGGCGATCGCCTCCAGGTTGAGGCTGTTGATCGTGCCGACGTTCTTCGGGGTGCCCGCGTCCTTCCTCAGGTACGACGGGAGTGCGGGGGAGCCCTCGGTGGGCGCGAGGCCGACCGGCTTGATGCCCAGGGACACGACGTTGTCGAGTTCACCGACGTCGAGGACCACCACGCGCTTGGGCTGGGCCTTCAGCTCGGTCGTGCCCATGGCGTGGGTGATGGTGCGCGGCCACTCGCCCGGTGCCGCGTCGGTGCCCATCGCGGCCGTCTTCTTCGCCGCGTCGCCGAAGTCCTCCCCGCCCTGGGCGACGGACTTCTTGCCGCTCGCCCCGCCCTCGGCCGAGGACTTGGCGTCCGTGCCCTCGCCGTCGGCGGCGGATCCGCCGCAGGCTGTCAGGGCGAGTGCGGCGGCGAGAGTGAGGGCTGCGGCAGCGGTGCCGCGGCGTCGGACAGACATGGGGAGGGCTCCTGTCGTGAAGAGGGAGTAGGGGAAACGCGGGGAACGCCGAGGGCGAGAGCCCAGGGGACCCACAGAAGTCTTAGGTGAGCCTTACCTTATGAGAAGCCTGTGTGCTCGATACATTCAGGGTGTGTGCTTCCGCTCACATGCCGCCGGGTCGGCTCATTGTCGAGGGGCCGGTTCACGGGTCACCGGGCGGCATCCCGCGCTGCCGGGACGGTCGCTTCTCCCTCCTCGCCCGCGCTCGTGCCGTCCGCCGGCCGCGGAGGGCCGGGTACCACCATGGGCCCGCCCGTGACCGGGTCCGGCACGATGACCGACGCCAGCCCGAACACCTCCTGGACCAGTTCGGCGGTGACGATGTCGCCGGGCGCCCCCTGCGCGACGATCCTCCCCGCCCGCATGGCGATCAGATGGTCGGCATAGCGCGCCGCCTGGTTCAGGTCGTGCAGCACCGCCACCACCGTCCGGCCGCGTTCCCGGTTGAGCCGGCGCACCAGGTCCAGGACCTCCACCTGATGGGCGATGTCCAGATACGTCGTCGGCTCGTCGAGCAGCAGCAGATCGGTGTCCTGGGCGAGCGCCATGGCGATCCACACCCGCTGGCGCTGCCCGCCCGACAGCTCGTCGACCGGACGCTCGGCGAGACCGGAGGTCCCGGTGCGCTCCATCGCCTCCGAGACGGACGTCTCGTCCGTCTCGGACCACTGCTGCCACCACTTCTGGTGCGGCTGGCGCCCGCGCGCGACCAGATCCCCGACCGTGATCCCCTCCGGCGGCACCGGGGTCTGCGGCAGCAGTCCGATCACCTGGGCGATCCTCTTGGTGGGCAGGCGGGCCAGTTCGGTTCCGTCCAGCAGGACGGCCCCGCGCCGCGGCTTCAGCAGCCGGCCCAGGGCGCGCAGCAAAGTGGACTTGCCGCAGGCGTTGGGGCCCACGATGACGGTGACCTCACCGTCCGGGACGTCCAGGTCCAGCTCCTCGACGACCGTACGGTCCTCGTAGGCGAGGGTGAGCCCCCGCGCGGCGAGGCGGGAGGGCCCCGGGGCAGGGGAATGGTTGCCAGTCACGCGGTTCCTCCGGAACGGCTGCTACGGGTGCGGACGATCAGCCACATCAGATAGGGGGCGCCCACCAGGGCTGTGAACACGCCGACCGGAAGCTCCAGCGGCGAGAGGAGCCTGCGGGCCAGCAGATCCCCGACGACCACGATCAGTGCGCCCATCAGCGCGGAGCACACCAGCGGAATGTGCGAAGCGCGGGTGAGCCGGCGGGCGATCTGCGGGGCGAGCAGGGCCACGAAGTCGACGGGGCCCGCCGCCCCGGTCGCGACGGACGCCAGCACGACACCGAGGACGCTGAGCCCGACCCGGACGCGGCCGAGCCGGATACCGAGGGCGGTGGCCGTGTCGTCGTCGAACGCCGAGCCGCGCTGCGCGCGGGCCGCCCACAGCAGGAACGGCACCAGCAGCACCAGGACCGTCGCGAGCGGTGCCGCCTGGTCGTAACCGCGACCGTTGAGTGATCCGGTGAGCCAGGTCTTGGCCTGCTGGGCGACCAGATAGTCGCCCTTGGTCACCAGCAGCCGGGTCAGCGAACCGAGTGCCACCGAGATGCCGATGCCGATCAGGACGAAGCGGGAGGCGGCCACCCCACCCCGCCAGGCGAACAGGTAGACGAGCAGCGCGGCGAGCAGACCGCCCGCCACGGACACGTAGGGCAGAACGGCGTGCGAGGCGAGCCCGAACGTCATCGCGGCGACCGTCGCCGCACCCGCGCCGTGCGTAACGCCGATGACGTCCGGGCTGGCGAGCGGGTTGCGAGCCATGGTCTGGATCAGCGCGCCGGACAGGCCGAAGGCGATGCCCACCAGCAGCCCGGTCACCAGGCGCGGCAGCCGCAGCGTGCCGACCACCAGTTGGTCGGGGCTGGGCAATCCCAGCAGGACGCGGACCACCTCGCCCGGCGCGACGAACGACTCACCGACGCACAGCGACGCCACCACGGCACCCGCGAGCAGCACGGTGAGGACGACACCCACCACCAGGGCCCTGCGGTGCACCAGGAAACTGCCCCGCCCGGCCCGCAGCACGACGTGCCCGGCGGGCCGGGCACGCGGACGCCCGCCCCCGGCGTCGCCGGCGGCATCGTGTCCGCCGCGTCCGGCATGTTGTGCCTGCTCCCGGTGCGTCGCGCGCTCCCCGTGACCGATCCGCGTCATGCCGCCACCGTCTTCCGGCGGACCAGCACGACCAGGAACGGCACACCGGCCAGCGCGGTCATCACGGCCACGGGCACCTCAGCGGGCCGCACCACGACCCGTCCGAGCACGTCCGCCAGCAGCAGCATCACCGGCCCGAGCAGCGCGGCCACGGGCAACAGCCAGCGGTGGCCCGGTCCGACGAGGGCGCGGGCCATGTGCGGCACGGCGAGACCGATGAAGGCGATGGGACCGGCCGCGGCGACCGCGGCGCCGGTCAGGATGGTCGCGCCCAGGGCGCCGGTCGCCCGCAGCAGTGCGACGTTGCGACCGAGGCCCCGGGCCATGTCGTCACCGAGCGCGAGCGCGTCGAGGCCGCGCGCCATGGCCAGCACCAGCAGCAGGCCGGCGAGGAGGAACGGCCAGACCTGCCCGGCGATCGTGGCGTCCCTGCCGCTGAGGGAACCAACGTCCCAGAACCGGAACTCGTCCAGGGCGCGAGCGTTGGTGGTGAGGATGGCCGAGATCAGCGAGGCGAGGAACGCGTTCATCGCGGCACCCGCCAGCGCCAGCTTGACCGGCGACGCCCCACCCCGCCCACTGCTGGCGACGGCGTAGATCAGGACCGCCGCGACACCCGCGCCCACGAACGCGTACCAGACATACCCGGTCAGGCTGTGCACCCCGAGAAAGGCGATGGCGCAGACGACGCCCATCGATGCCCCCTGGCTGATGCCCAGGATGCCGGGCTCCGCGATGGGGTTGCGGGTGATCCCCTGCAGAACCAATCCGGCAACGGCGAGCGCGGCCCCGACCATCACCCCGATGACCGTCCGCGGCACCCGCATCGACCGTACGACCTGCGCGTCGGCGCTGGTCCCGCCGTGCAGCAGGGCGTCCCAGACCACCGAGGGGGCCACCGCGCGACTGCCCACCGCGAGACTGAGCAGCACCGCCAGCAACAACAGGAGAAGGATGGCGACCAGCCACCCGAAGCGGCGTCTTGCGGCTCCTGACATAAACCCTTCCCCGTATCACTTAGCTAAGGCTCGCCTAAGCGTACGGGGTGTCTCAAACTCTCCCCCGCCCGCCTCCGGAAAACGGCACAGCCCACACCCGCACCGAACACACCCGGGCTCCTGCCGGGAGGCGGCCCCGGACCTGTGCCCGCGGCTCGGCCCTGACTCCGATGCCGGCCCAGAGTTCCCGTCGTGTCGAACGAGGCCGGTCACGGAACCGGGGCGTCACGGACCGGTCCTCGTAGGGCGGGGAGCGCCTCGCCCGGTGACTGCGTCGCCGGGGGTAAGACGTCGTCTCATGCGGCGAGGCGACCGAGTCGACCGCGCACCGGGACCAGTCCCGCTCACCACACCCGAACTCGTCCAGCACCAGGCGGTGCGGCCTGGCCCAGACCCGGGCGTGGGTCCACTCGGTGAACCGGCGGTGGACGGTCGGCCCGGAGTGCCCGAACGACGGCGGCAGCGGCGTCCAGGTGCACCCGGACGTGGCCACGAACACGATCGCGGCCGGCACCTCCCGGCCGCGTAGCGGCGTCGGCCGCCGCCCTCTGGCCGTGTCGGGGCGGGCGGCACCACCCGCTGGAACATCTCCCACAACCCGCCCGGCACCAAGCGCTCTACGATCCCCACGGCCGCGGAATCGGGAACTCCCCCAAGGAGACGACGTCTTATAGTGGCGCCATGAGTCGATGGAGGCAGCTCACCGGAGAGACGTCCGGGCAGGACTACGCGGAACGGTTCGCGGAGCTGGCCCGCAGCGGCAAGGACACGCACGGCGAGGCACGGTTCTGCGCCGCTCTCCTGCCCGACGGTGCCCGGGTGCTCGACGCCGGGTGTGGTACGGGGCGGGTCATGATCCGGCTCGCCCAGCTCGGTCACGACTGCGTCGGCGTGGACCTCGACGCCTCCATGCTCGCCGTCGCCCGCGAGCAGGCCCCGGAACTTCCCTGGCACCAGGCCGACCTCGCCGGTTTCGACCCGGACCGGCTCGGAATCACGGCCGACTTCGACCTCGTCGTCGCCGCGGGCAACGTGCTCCCGCTGCTCGCCCCCGGTACCGAGGCCGAGGTAGTTCGCCGACTCGCCTCCGTGCTGCGCCCCGGTGGCCTGTTCGTCGCCGGCTTCGGCCTCGACGAGGCCCACCTGCCCGTCCCGCCCGGCCTCACCCTGGCCCAGTACGACGACCACTGCGCCGCGGCCGGCCTCACCCTCGTCGACCGGTTCGCCACCTGGGACGCCGACCCCTACGACAACGGCGGCTACGCGGTCACCGTCCACCGCCGCTGAGAGGGCCGCCCCCGTCCCGTCAGCCCACCGCCTCGCCACCCGCGGGCCGGGCGTCCGCGGAGCCCGGCGACAGGGGCACGGGGCCATCGTGCGGGACGCGGGTGCGGAGCCCGCGAACCTGTGGGGCGGCCAGAGCCCCCAGCGTGGCGACGACGATCACGCCGGAACAGACGACGAGGGCCGGGCCCGTGCCCCAGACCGCGGCGGCCGGGCCCGCCACCAGCAGGCCCAGCGGCGCGAAGGCGAGGGAACCGAACCAGTCGTACGAGATCACCCGGGACAGCACCTCCTCCGGCACCTCCCGCTGGATGGTGGTCGACCACAGGACGGAGAAGACGTCCGTCGAGAGCCCCGAGGCGAACATCGCCGCCGCGATCAGCCACACCGGGGCCCCCGCCCCCATCAGGGCCATCGGCACGGCCATCGGCAGCGTCGCCAGCACCGCGACCAGGACCGGCCGCCCCACCCGCACCCGGGCCGCCAGGCCCGCGCCCACCACGGCCCCGAGTGCCTGCGCGGCGACGATCACCGACCAGACACGCGCCCCGCCCCGTCCGTCCTGGGTGGCCAGCGGGCCCAGCACCCCCGCGAAGGCGTTCAGCGCGGCCACCACGAGGGTGTACTGGCCGACGACGACCCACAGCCACTGGCGTGAGGAGAACTCCCGCCAGCCCTCCCGCAGGTCCGTCCACCCCGACGACGCCCTCGGCGGACGCTCGCCGATGCGCAGCAGCCACGTCAGGACCGCGCTGACCGCGAAGGAGAACGCGTTCAGGGCGAGCGCCCAGCCGGCGCCCATCGAGGCGACCGCCACACCGGACAGGGCGAGCCCCAGCAGCAGGGAGATGTTGGTGCCCACCCGGAGCAGACCGTTGGCCTCCTGGAGCCGCGCGGCCGGCACGACCAGGGGCACGGCACCGTCCATCGCGGGGGAGAACAGTGCTGTGGCGGTGCCGGCGGCCACGGTGAGCGCGCAGAGGAGGAACAGTGGCGCGTGCCCGGCGAGCACCAGCGCCGCCAGCCCGCCGTACGCGGCGGCGCCGAGGACGTCCGCCATCGCCATGAGCCGGGACCGCGACATGCGGTCGGCGAGGACGCCGCCCCAGAAGATGAACAGCAACTGGGGCACGGTCTGGCAGGCCAGCACCAGCGACAGCCGCCCCGGACTCGCGCCCGGCAGGGACAGGACGGCGAAGGCGAGCGCCACCCGGGCGAAACCGTTCCCCATCACCGAAACGACCCGGGCCGAGGCCAGGAGGACGAACTGAGGGTTGCGCCAGAGCGAGGGCCGGGCCAGGGAATCGGGCATGGCCCGGGACTATACGGCGGCCCACTCACCCGGGGACCGCATCCGGCCAAGGCGCTCCACCGGTCAGTTCGCCGCGGTGCCCCGCGCCGTACTCCGCCGTCCCGGTTCCGGCCGCTCCCCGGCGTACCGCGCCCCCACCGCGAGCAGCGCGGACGCCACGGCGGAGGCCGCGGCCAGATGGTTGAGCCATGCGTAACTCGGCGAACTCGGGTACGTCGTCCCGTCGTCGAGCACGCAGTCGAAGGCCGGGGGCAGGTAGGACATGCGGTGGCCGACGAGGCGGGCCACGAGGTCGGGCGCGGCGTCGCGGCGGGCGGGCGCGGGGGAGGAGTCCGTCCCCGACCGGGACTCGTGGTCGGACATCTCGGCGTTACCGAGCGCCAGCACCAGGAGCCCCGCCGAGGCCGCCGCCAGCATTCCGGCCCCCCAACGCGGCAGCCGCACACGCCAGTCGGGCCGCCGCCCCGGCAGTGCGACGGACACCAGCCTGCACACGACGGCGACGACCCACACGGGAACGGCGAACAGCGCGGGAAGCGCCAGCAGAGCGAACATGTGTCGGTTCCCCGTTCTGCGCCGAGCCCCACGGGACATCGGAGCCGTCGAGTGTGCAGAGTACCCGTGGGGCCGTGGGGCCTCATCTGCTCGCCCTCGCCTACCAGGCCGCTCCGCGTCTCGCCGCGGTTCCGATTCGCGGCTGGGCGCCGTGGGCCCACCGGCTGCCCGGTTGAGTACCCGGTGCTGCGGCTGGGTGACATCGATCCCGGCCATGGCGTCACGCGGGCGCGGCGTGACTGCCTCGCGGATGAGGCGGGCCCAACAGCCGATGGGCCGCCGGCGAGCACGTCGTCCGAACTCCGCCTCGACCACTGCACGGCACGGCAGGACGCACCGGAAGGCCGGCAGGTGCCGCCGACGCATCCCGGCTCGCCTGTGGTGCGCATCGCTTCCCTGATGACCGAAGAGACGGACTCTCGTTCCGCCGCAGCCGGATGAGCCAGGCGTTGCACGTCATATCCTCTTCATATGACGGTAGTTGACGCTCATCCCGGCGGGCCCCGTGGCCCGGAACAGCGCAAGCGTGAGGCGCTCGAGCGGCTCACGCGGGACAACGACGTATGGGTCGCCACGGCGGACGCCACCGGCGAGCCGTGCCTCGTTCCGCTGGCCTTCTGGTGGGACGGCGAGGCGGTGTGGCTGTCCACCCTCGACACCAACCCGACCGGTCGCAACCTGTGTGCCTCGGGCCGGGTACGGCTCAGCTTCGGCCACAGCCGGGACGTGGTCCTGATGCACGGCACCGCGCGCATGCTGACCCGCGAAGAGCTTCCCGCCGAGGTCGGCGACGCCTTCGCCGCCAAGGACGGCTGGGACCCTCGCGAGGACCACCCCTCGTACGTCTTCTTCCAGGTCACCCCGCACGTGCTGCAGGCATGGGGAACGGTTCCCGAGATGACCGGACGGACCCTGATGCGCGAGGGGAAGTGGTTGGTCTAGTGGCTCGTCACGCAGCCTTGGCCTGGTAATCGACCTGCTGTTCGTCGGTCAGCAGACTGTCTCCAAGACCTGATCTTGGAGGTGGTCGTGGGACGTCGACCAAGCGTGTTCGTCCGGCCGGTGAGCATGGAGGAGGGCCGGAAGCTGCAGCGGATCAGCCGGACCGCGAAGGACCCGGTGAAACTCCGCCGGGCGATCGTGGTGCTGATGTCCGCCCAGGGCCAGACGGTCAAGGACATCACCGTGCTGATGCAGGTCGCCGAGGACTACGTCCGCGATGTCATCCACGCCTTCAATGAGCGGGGGCTGGACGCGCTGGACCCAAAATGGAGCGGGAACGCCCCCAGACGATCAGTGACCAGGTGCGTGAGCGCATCTGCCTGATCGCCCGGACGTCCCCCGCCGACTGGAGGATCACCGCGTTCTCCACCTGGAGCCTGAGCAAGCTCGCCGAGCACCTGGTCAAGCAGAAGGTGACCGCGGCCATCAGCCGGGAGACGCTGCGCCGGATCCTGCACGCCGGCAAGGTCTTTTTGGCAGACCACCACCACGTGGAAGGCGTCCACTGACCCGGAGTTCATCGCCAAGATGCACCGCATCCTGGCGCTGTACGACACCCCGCCGACGGATGTACGGGTGATATGCGTCGACGAGTTCGGGCCGCTGAACCTGATGCCCCGCAAGGTCAAGGCATGGGGCCCGGTGCGGCGTCCGAGCAGGCTGCGGGCCACCTACAACCGATACAACAGCGTAATGCACATGCTCGCCGCCCTCGACCTGGCCGCCGGCAAGCTGTACTACCGCATCCGCCCGCGCAAGCGCTGGCGCGAGTTCCTCGCTCTCCTCAAGGCCCTGCGCGCCCGCTGGCCCGGTCAGAAGCTGTATGTGGTGCTGGACAACTTCTCCCCGCACAGGCACGCCAAGGTCCGCGCCTGGGCGGGCGGCCACGACGTCGAGCTGGTCTTCCTGCCGGCCCTACGGCTCCTGGCTGAACTGGATCGAGGCCGAGTTCGCCGACCTGCGCTACTTCGCCCTCAACGCCACCGACCACCGCAGCCACGACGAACAGAACGCCGCCCTCGCTGCCTACATCCGCTGGCGCAACACCCGCACCGAACCGAAGACAGCCTTCGCGTCCGACTCACCCATCCGCGCCTGGATCGATTACCCGACGAAGGCGGCTTGAGGAGGCTTCCGCGGAAACCGAGGACCACCGCTCGACGGCCCCGACGATCTCTGCCAACCGGGCTTCGAAGACCGCCGCGTCGATCCCGCCGTGCGCATACGCCTGCCACAGCTCAACAAGCTGATCTTCCAGTTCACCGCGGCTGATCAGCTTGTCCGCCAGCGTGAAGCCATCCAGGTGTGGTTTCCCTACCTCCAACACCCAACGGGTCGCAGCCGCGTCTGCGGCGATGCCGCGTCCCGCCAGTTCGACAAGGGTAAGCGGCACCCTGAGGAAGCGGCCACTGCGAGGAACACCCCGAGCGACACCGAGTTCCGCACGCTCACCCCTCGCGCGCTGCTGGACAGGTCGACCTTGCACCGGATGCCGACCCGCTACGGCCTGACCGACCCGGAGGGGCCGTCGGTCATTCCGGCATCTGGCCAGCTCAGAGGGTGGGTGACGGACCCTCGTTGATAGTCTGGCGGGTGCACGCCAATCGAGGGGAACGGGGAGAGGGATCATGGCGGAGCCGGTCGCGGAACAGTACGGCGAAGGGGCCGGGCAGCCGGTCGGGACGAGGCTGAATCAGTACCCCGCGGAGCCCGGCGGCCCGCCGGTTCCCCTGGGCGGCGGCACGGCGGACCTCGCCTCCAGCCCCGCGCAGAAGAAGGCCGCGGCGAAGGCCATCGAGGAGCACCTCGAACCGGACACCCGCAAGGCCGGCGAGACGGCGGACGAGCCGACCGGCGCCGCGGTCAAGGCGTTCGCCCCGAAGGACGGCGAGGGCTGGGTCACCTCCTCGGCGCTGAAGAAGGCGCACAAGGCCTGGGGCGAGCAGGTGCAGAACCTGATGAACCGGCTCGGCGGCGAGAAGGAAGCCCTGCGGAGCACCAACATCCTGTTCCAGAACACCGACTTCGGCGTCGGTCAGGGTGTGCGCCAGTCCTCCAGCCTCGACGGCTACTGAGACACCCGTACCGCGCCACCCGCCGGGGCGTCCCCCCGGCACAGCACCGCTTCGTCCACGTCCACGCGCACGCACCACGGGGAACCATGCCGACGTACCACGAGATCATGACGACGGACCTGGCCACGCTCACCACGGCCGCCGAGGGCTGGGACGACATGGCCAAGGAGTTCCAGAAGCAGGAGAAGGCCTACAAGCGGGACGTGCACGGCATCACGATGGGACCGCTCTGGCTGGGGCTCAGCGCGGACGTCGCCAACCGCCGCTTCGACATCACCCTCAAGGAGTACCAGAGCGCCCAGACCGAGGCGAAGGCCATCGCCTCGCTGCTCCGCGACGCCCACACCCAGTTCGTCGACCTGCGCGGCAAGCTCACCAGCGCCCGCCAGGACGCCATCAACGACGGGATGAAGGTCTCCGACCAGGGGATCGTCGCGTTCGACACTGCGCGGCTCAACAACACCGCCCGCACCGCCTACCACCACGACCCCGACTACCAGGACAGCGTGCGCAAGAGCGTCACCTCCTGGCAGAACCGCATAGACCAACTGGTCAAGGACGTGACGGACGCCGACAAGGGCGTCGACATCGCCTTCACCGCGGTCGTCGTCGACACCGACGCCACCGACGGCACCCTCAACGGCTTCAACGGCCACGCCTACGGCGACATCGAGAAGTACGAGGCCGAGAACGCCCGGGACATCGCCACCCGGCTCGCCGACGGCAAGAAGGTCTCGGCCGCCGAACTCGCCGAGCTGGAACGCGCCTTCAGGGACAACTCCGACGACAAGGTGTTCAGCCGGACCCTGCTGCAGGGCCTCGGCCCGGACGGCACCATCAAGCTCGGCAACGAACTCAACGAACTCGCCCTCGACGGCAAGGACAAGGACCGCTACCAGGCGTTGCAGAGCGGGCTCGCCGACACCGTCGCCAGGGCCACCCGGGTGCCCGGCTCGGTCGCCGACGCGCCCCCAGGATCACAGAAGTTCAAGGACTGGGTCGCCGGCGAGGACGGCAGGTTCTACCGCGAGTGGACCGGCAGCCTCGACACCTACGGCACAAAGAACTACGGCTCCAACTCCGAGCCGATGTACGGTTACCAGTCCTTCGTCGCGCTGATGCAGCACGCCGACGCCGAGTTCGACGACCAGTTCCTCTACCAGCTCGCCGACGACCTCATAGCCGCCGAGAAGAAGCAGCCCAACATCTTCACCGAGTGGGGCGCCGGCCACGAGGGCGTCCGGGCGGACGCCCTCGACGGACTGCTCTCCGTGATGAGCAGGAACCCCGACGCGGCCACCGCCTTCTTCGACCCCGCGGGCAACGGCTCCGGCGCCGACCACGTCGACAACAACCACCTCGAGTACCTGCTCCACGAGCGGGAATGGCCTCCACGCTTGCTGGGCGGTTTTCCCAACATGTCGATTGATGATCCGTTCAGTCGGACAGGTCTGGCGGTGGCTCTGGAGGCTGGGGCAACCGGGAAAATGCCACTCGAGAATGGTGAGGATCCTTGGCCTGAGGTGCCGCACACAAGTGAGCAGGCACGTGTGATGCACGGGATTATCGAGGAGCTCAAACCGGACAACGGCACAGATGCTCCCGTGCATGAGAACCTTCGGCGGCCGCTTGCCAATGCGCTTGCGCAATACACCAACGACACGCATGAAATTCTTGGTGGTATGGATGCCGACTACGTCCGCGCGGCAACAGGAGCTGGTTACTTCCACGACGGCGGTACGGCGCACCTCGCAACGTCGCAGAAGGATCTCGTCCAAGTGATACGGGGACTGTCGGAGGATCCGGTGGCGTATGCAACCCTGCACAAGGCGGAATCCAGATACATCGATATGGAGTTGCGTGATATCCCAGAGGGATCGACTGAATTTGAGCGATCCGCGCCCCTGAGTAAGTCCGGTGCCACACTCGGAGCCTATTCGGCCATCCGTGAGGATGTGGTGAACGATGGACGCTTGGCTGATTACAATGAGGCAGACTGGAAATCAAAGATCGCTTACCATATTATTGGTGGAGCTGTGACTCCGCTGGCGATTCCTACTGGTGGTGGCTCGATAGTAGTCGGTGATGCTCTTCAGCGCGGAGTAGATACCTGGGCCTGGGAGTGGGCGAATTCCATGAAGGCTGAGGCGGATGCGCGGGCCAACGCTGCGATTGCGGATGAGTACCTCAACGTAAATAATCAGATGGTCATCATGGTCGATGCTTGGGCGAATGGCCGGACCGACATCGATACCGCAACGGATCAAGGAAAGGCGCAAGTAGCTGTCCTCGTCGATGGCATTCTCAATGGTCACGACCGGGGCCAAGGGTTGGCCCAGAAATACTTGACGGACACAGTGAACTGATGGCCTTCTCCCTCTATCGGCGCCCAACAAGGAAGATTATGTCTGAGGCTTCTTCGTCCACGCTCCGGCGGTCGTGGGTTGTCTGGGTTGTTTTCGTGGTGGTGTGTCTGGCTGGGGTCGGCGGAATCGGGGCTTGGTGGTTCGGGGGGTCTCGGGGGGATTCCAGGGATTGCCGGGAGTTGGTGCGGGACGGACGGGTGCGGGACGCGTTGGGTGACGACGCGTCCGGCATGAGCTGTGCCGAATTCGGGGCCGCGGTCAAGAGGGCGACCGTGGGGGCTGTGCCAGGGGAGCATTCACCGGAGCAGGCGCAGGCCATGAAAGACGTGCTCGTGGCTGTCGACCGACAGATCGAGCGCGGCGGGGGCCGGCTGGAGCCCGCGCTGAGGGTGCCGCTAGCCGAGGCGTTGGCCGACTACGCGGCGGACACCGAGGCCATCCTGGGTATCGGTACCGCGGACTACGTCAGGAACGCCCCGCCCACCAGGCCGGCCTGGGAGGACGCCGACGGGGTGCATATGGCTGTACCGCGTGACGCGTTGCTGCGAGCTGTGCGGGCACTCTCCGAGGACGCCTCCGGGTACGTCGCTCTGCGGATGGCGGCGACCCGGCATGCTGCGGAGGGGCTCGCCGTGGTCGGAACCGGCGCCACCGGTGCCGAGTTGACCGCGCCGACAGTACGTAACGCTCGTACCCTTGGCGCGCTCGACGCCGTGGCCGCCGACGTCCGGAAGAAGGAGGGAGGGCGGTGGGTACGTGACGTGTTCGAAGGGCTCACGGGGAAGGCGTCCCCGCCTCCCGCGTACGCCGAGGAACCGGTGGATCACCTGGTGGTCTCCTGGCGGCGGTCCCTGCTGTCCCGGGGTGTCGAGGAGAGCCCGGCCGCACTTGAGGAGCAGAGCGCCGACATGGCCGACGTGTGGGGGAAGGCCGTGGGCGTGGACGAGGAGGCGCGGGGGGTGTTGCGTGGGGACGCGCTCGAAAGCGCTTACCGTGCGCGCGGTGACGCCCTGCGGCGGCTGGGCTGACTCGGCGCGGGAACGGGCCGGCCCCTCCCGCCGGGGGAAGGGCCGGCCAGGGAGCCGGGGCCGTCAGGGGAAGGACACCACCGTCGACGGGACGGTGGACGTGCCCGAGGTGGGGGCGCCGGTGTCGTTGATGACGTGTTCGTACTGGCCGTGGCCGCTCAGGGAGACCACCAGGAGGCCGTGGAAGCGGACGCCGGGGCGTTCGGGGGCGGCGAAGCCGTGGTGCTGGACGATGGACGGGTCGACGTTGTAGTAGCAGTAACTTCCCATCCCCCAGCCCTCGTGCTCGGTCACGTGGTCGCCGACCTTGTACGCGGCGTATCCGTTGAGGGAGCCGTTCTGGATGGCGGCCTGGTCGGGGGCGTCGTACGCCTTCTCGTTCTGGTAGAAGATCGTGCGGCCCCGTTCGCCGTTCCACTGGACGTCGTACTTGTTGAAGTGCTCGACGAACAGACCGGTGCACAGCACGTCGTCGCCGTTGACGACGACGCCGTAGTCGGCCCGGTTGGTCTCCCAGCCGACGCCGTCGCCGTGGTCGGCACGCCAGATCCAGGTGTGGTCGACGATGGTGTGGCGGCTGTTGACGACCAGGCTGTGCGTCGCCTTGCCGGGGCCCGCGCCGCCGATGCGCACGAACACGTCCTGGACGGTGGTCGGGTTGGCCGAGTGGTCCCGCGAGGCGCCCTGCGGTCCGACCTCCACCAGGACCTCGGAGTTGACGGGGCCCGCGTCGACGAGGAAGCCGGCGAGCCGGACGCCGTCCACGTCGGCGACCCGTACCGCGGTGGCCCCGTTGTCGGGGATCAGCGTGGCGTACCCGAGGCCGAGGACGACGGTGTCCGCGCGGTCGACCTCGATCGTGCCGTCCAGCCGGTAGACGCCCGGCGTCAGCAGCAGGTGGAGCCCTTCGCCGAGCGCCTGGTTGAGGGCGGCGGCCGAGTCGCCGGGGCGGGCCACGTAGAACCGGGTCAGCGGGAGTGAGGTGCCGCGCGGGGTGCCGTTGCCCCAGGAGACGCCGCGGGCGTTGGTCCGCTTCTCCGGCAGGAAGACCCGGAACTCGTCCCCGTCCAGGTACAGGAAGGGCTTCTCGCGGGAGACCGGCGTGGTGTCGAGCGTCGTGTACGGCGGGTCGGGGAAGCTCTGGCCGGGGGCGCCCTCGACGCCGGAGAAGACCATGTTCCAGACGGCGTTGAGCCAGCCGCCGACCGAACTGTCCCGGGTGTACCACTGCTGCTGCGAGTACGGGCCGACCTGGCCGTCGACGCGGCTGTCGGCGATGTAGCCGCCGCTCGCCCAGCCGTAGCCGTCGGGCGCGAGGTTGAGGCCGCCGCGCACGTGCATCCGCCGGAAGGGCGCCGCCTGCGACACCGCCCAGCGGTTGGTGCCGTTCACCGGGACCAGGGCGAGGTTCTCCGCCGAACGCCAGAAGTTCTGCGTGGCGTTGCCGTCGAACCAGCCCGCGTCGACCGTGACGTCGCCGTTGATCGTCGTGTCGTCGGGGGAGAGGCCGAGTCCGGCGATGGAGGTGTAGAAGCCGAGCTGGGCGTTGAGGCCGTGGTAGGTGCCCGGCTTGAAGAACAGCGCGTAGCGGCCACTGCCGAACTGCGCCGACTCCTGCTCCCGGAAGATCCGGTCCAGGGTGCCCTGGATGTCGGGTGTGGACGGGTCGAAGACCAGGACGTTGGGCCCGAGGTCGCCGCCGCCGGCCAGGGTGCGCGGCCGTGCGCCGGAACCGGCCGCGGACGCCGGGGCGGCGCCGGCGAGTCCTGCCAGTACCGGGGCCGCCGCGGCGGCGCCGAGGAGCGTGCGCCGACGCAGGGAGGGGGTGCCGGCGGCGGCGGAGTCCCGCGAGGGGTCTGTGGGGGTGCCCATGGGGGAAGAGGACATGGGGGCGGCTCTCCTGTTCGGAAAATGAACGGTGTGGGGGTGGGGGAGCGCTCTCTTGGCAGGCATGCTTCAGCTCTGTGAACGTTGCGTCAAGAGCCGTGGACGTTTCCGTGGCTCTGCGTTCAACAAGTGCGAGCCATAAGCCCGTTGGCTCCCCGTTGATCCGTCTGCCGCACCCGGTCGACGTGGCGGACGGCGGGATCGTCGGTGTCGGGCGTGAAGCCGCCGTCAGGCAGGGGGCGTCCGTCGGGCGGAGGCTCATCCGGCCGAGGAACGACCGCGCCCAGGTCCAGTGCCCGGTGGTGCGGGGAAGCGGGCGGGCGCTGCGCTCCACGGTGTGCGCGCCGGGTACGCGCGTCTCGGCCAGGGGCCGGTCAGCGGTCGGACACCCAGCGGGCGTCGGCGGGCCACGTTCCCGTGCCGACGATGTGCTCCACGATCCGGAACGCCTCGTCGAGCGGGACGGTGTCCTCGTCCGGATACGCGTCGTCCTGCCCGTTGGCGAGGGCGTAGCCGTCGCTCCAGTCCTCGGCGCCCGGGTCCACCGCGTGCTCGCCGGGATCGCCCTGACGGGCGAGGAGCACCACCATCGCGCGCTCGGTGTTCGTCACAATGGCCAGCGACCGCCCGGACGAACCGGTCAGCCACGTCTCCAGCCGCCCCCTGGCGATCCTCGTCCGCAGGGCCTCCCGCACCGCTCCGCCCGCCACGGCGCCGGTGCCGTCCTCCTCGATCACCCAGGTCTCGCTCACGGAAGGACTCTCCCCCGGTCGGCGGTCGACACCGGACCCCGTTCAGCGGCCGGGGACGGCAGGTCGGGGCGGAGCGTGGCCCGGAGCCGTTCGAACGCGGTGGGCCGCGGGCGGTGGGGGAGGAAGGCGCCGATCCGCCGGGCGCATTCCGCGGCGTCGGCGGTGGTGGTGTCGCACTCGATGTCGTACAGGCCGTGGGCGTGCACCCGTCCGTACTGGCGGGCGGCGAGCCCGGCGGGGCGGTCGCCGCGCGCCCGTTCGCGCCGCTCCAGTTCCTCGAGGGAGCAGCGTACGCCGACCAGGACGACATCGCCCGGCGGGAAGAGGCCGAGGCAGTCGGGAAGACGCCAGTCCTCGCTGAGGACGTGGTCCACCACCACGTTGTTGCCGGCCGCGGCCATGCCGGCGACGGCCCGGTGGTAGCCGCGCCAGGTGCGCCGCAGGATGGCGGGCAGTTCGGCGGGGTCGGCCTCCCGGCGGGTGCGCATCGCGTGGAAGGCGTCCACGGGCAGGTGGAAGTACGGTTCCTCCAGCACCGCGAGCAACTCCCGGGCGATGCTGGACTTGCCCGAACTGGACGTCCCGTTCAGGAAGATGATCAGGCCGCCGGAGTCATCGTCCCCGGCCGCGGCGGGGCCCTCGGTCCTGGCGCGGGTCTCCTGCGCGACGGGGGGCGGTACGTCGGCACGTGCGGGCATACGGTGGGCTCCTCCGGTCGGCGGACGGACCGGCATCATCGCGCACCGCTGCAACCGCCCCACCCACCGGCCCCGCCGCTCCCGTACCGCCGCGCACCGGCCGCGGTGCTTCCCGTACCGCCGCTTTCCGTATCGCCGCGTGCCCACCCACCGCCTCCCGTACGGCCGGGCGCGCGCCTGTCGGTGTCCCCGTACGCACGGCCGGGTAAGCTCCAGGCCCCTCGGTGTCCCCTACCGCCCCCAGCCTCCACCCGCCGGGCACGCTTTCCCGGCGCCCCGTACTGCCGCGCACGCCCCCGGCGCCCCACCCAGCCGTCGGCCGCACCCCTCCCGTAGGGACGGGGCCGGGCCCCCGACCGCCTCCGAGGGCCGTCCGCCGGGCCGGGAGCGGTACGGGGAGCCGGCGTTGCCCGCCGCCGAGGGCGAGGAACGCCGCGGGTGGCAGGATCGCGGCGCCCGCCGTGACCGTGTCCGGGCCGGCCGCCCGCTGTGGCCCCGGCCTGGCCCGGTCCGCAGCAGGGTGCGCGGCGGGCCGCCGTCCGTGCCGAGGCTGCCGCCTCCTCCACGACCCCGTCGACCGTCAGTCGGACCACCACGTCGCCGACGGAACCCGAACTCGGCCCGGCCGCCTGGCCGAGGGCGAGCCGGCTCACCGGCCCGTCGCAACACAACCGTTGCAGACGGTGGTGCGGCTCTCCCGCCGCAGGTCACGGACCCTCGGCCCGCGGTGACCGGTCATCAGGGCCCACTCGTGCGGCCCGCGACGGCCCGCCGGCCGTGCGCGGGCCCTTGACGGACCCCTCTCCCGGAGATTAACTCACGTCCTAAATTAAGCCATGAGGGGATTCGGGAAGCGAACGGGGGGTCCGCCGCCTCCCGTCAGCCGTCCTCGGACTTCTCGACTCCCGGAAAGGGACCCAGGAGCCATGCGCAGCATCCGAGCCGCGGCCGTAGGCGCCGTCACCCTGTCTCTCGCTCTCGCCGCCTCGGCCTGCGGAGGGGGCTCCGCCACGGGCGGCGGGGCAGGCGACTCGCCGAAGACGCTGACCTACTGGGCCTCCAACCAGGGCGCCGGCGTCGAGGTGGACAAGAAGGTGCTCCAGCCCGAACTCGACAAGTTCGAGAAGGAGACCGGCATCAAGGTGAAGCTGGAGGTGGTCCCCTGGCCCGACCTGCTCAACCGCATCCTCACCGCCACCACCTCCGGCCAGGGCCCCGACGTCCTCAACATCGGCAACACCTGGAGCGCGTCCCTCCAGGCCACCGGCGCCCTGCTGCCCTGGGACGAGAAGAACTTCGACGCGATCGGCGGGCGGGACCGCTTCGTGGAGTCGGCGCTCGGCTCGACCGGGGTGGCGGGCGAGGACCCGGCGGCGGTGCCGCTCTACTCGATGGCGTACGCGCTCTACTACAACAAGAAGATGTTCGCCGACGCCGGCATCGGCGAACCGCCGGCCACCTGGGACGAACTCGTCGAGGCCGGCCGCAAGATCTCGAAGGACGGCGGCAAGTGGGGCCTGGGGGCGGAGGGTTCCAACCTCTCCAACAACATCCACCAGGTCTTCGTCCTCGGCAAGCAGCACGGCGCCGACTTCTTCACCGCCGACGGCAAGGCCGACTTCACCTCCGACGGGGCCGTCGCCGCCGTCAAGCAGTACGTCGACCTGATGGCCGAGGACGAGATCGTGGCCCCCGGCAACGCCGAGTACGCGCAGAACCAGTCCCTCAGCGACTTCGCCAACGGCAAGACGGCGATGGTGCTGTGGCAGACCGCCTCCGCCACCTTCAAGAGCCTCGGCATGACGGACGACGAGTGGGGCGTCGCCCCCGCCCCCGTGCCCTCCGGCACCCCCGGCACGGGCAAGGCCACCAACTCCATGGTCGCCGGCATCAACATGGCCGTCTTCAAGAACACCCGCAACCTCGACGGCGCCACCGCGTTCGTGAAGTTCATGACCAGCGACGCCGAGCAGAAGATCCTCAACCAGGCGTACGGCTCCATCCCGCCGGTCAAGGCGGCCCAGGCCGACCCCGCCTTCGGCTCGCCCTCCACCGCCGTCCTGCGCGAGACCCTCGCCACCAGCGCCGCCGCGCTGCCCCAGGTGCCCGACGAGTCGCAGTTCGAGACCGCGGTCGGCACCGCCGTGAAGGAACTGTTCGCCGACGCCGCCGCCGGCCGCGCGGTGACCACCGAGTCGGTCAGGGCACGGCTCGCCAAGGCCCAGCAGCAGATGCCGGCGAAGTGAGCGGCCCCGCGACCACGACCACGGACCCCGCCATGACCACCACGACCGTCCCGGCCCGGCCGGGCGCGCGGGAGACCGGCCCCGGCACCCCCGGGGCGGCGCGCGGCGGCCGCCTCCCCGGCCGCCTGCGCCGCATCGGCCTGCCCTACCTGCTGCTCCTGCCCGCCCTGCTCCTCGAACTCCTCGTGCATCTCGTGCCGATGGTCATCGGCATCGTGATGAGCTTCAAGGAACTGACCCAGTTCACCCTCCGGGACTGGGGCACGGCCCCCTGGACCGGCGGCGACAACTACCGGGTGTCGCTGGACTTCGACGCCCCCGTCGGCGAGGCGCTGCTCCACTCCTTCCTGGTCACCTGCGTCTTCACCGTCCTGTCGGTCGGCCTGTGCTGGCTGATCGGCACGGCCGCGGCCATCTGCATGCAGGACGCCTTCCGCGGCCGGGGACTGCTGCGCGCCCTCTTCCTCGTCCCGTACGCGCTGCCCGTCTACGCGGCCGTGATCACCTGGGCGTTCATGTTCCAGCACGACAACGGCCTGGTGAACCACGTCCTGTACGACCAGCTCGGCCTCACCGACAAGCCCTCCTTCTGGCTGATCGGCGACAACAGCTTCATCGCCCTTCTGGTCGTCTCCGTGTGGAAGGGCTGGCCGTTCGCCTTCCTCATCGTCATGGCGGGGCTCCAGAACATCCCCCGCGAGCTGTACGAGGCCGCCGCCCTGGACGGCGCCGGCACCTGGCAGCAGATCCGCCGCATCACCCTGCCGTCGCTGCGCCCGGTCAACCAGGTCCTCGTCCTCGTCCTGTTCCTGTGGACGTTCAACGACTTCAACACGCCCTACGTGCTGTTCGGCAAGGCCGCCCCGGAGGCCGCCGACCTGGTCTCGATCCACATCTACCAGTCGTCGTTCGTCACCTGGGACTTCGGCACCGGCTCCGCCATGTCGGTCCTGCTGCTGCTCTTCCTGCTGCTGGTGACCGGCGTCTACCTGTTCCTGACCTCGAGAGGGAGGAAGACGGCCGATGTCTAGCGCCCGGCCGGCCGAACGCCCGCCGCTCACCCGGGCGAAGGCCCCGGCCCGCTCCCCGATGGCGGCCCCGCGCTCCTTCCTGTGGACCCGCCGCGTCTTCCTGACCCTGCTGACCGGCTTCGTCCTGCTGCCGGTGTACGTGATGGTCTCCAGCTCGCTCAAACCGCTCCAGGACGTCTCCGGCGAGTTCCGCTGGCTGCCGAGCGGGCTGACGATCCGCCCGTACATCGACATCTGGTCGACGGTCCCGCTCGCCGACTACTTCGTGAACTCTCTGATCGTCGCGGGCGCGGCCACCGTCTGCTCGGTGGTGATCGCGGTCTTCGCGGCCTACGCCGTCAGCCGCTACGCCTTCCGCGGCAAGCGCGTCTTCTCGGTGACGGTCCTGTCGACCCAGATGTTCCCCGGCATCCTCTTCCTGCTGCCGTTGTTCCTCATCTACGTGAACATCGGCAACGCGACCGGCATCGCCCTGTTCGGCTCGCGCGGCGGGCTGATCCTCACGTACCTGACCTTCTCCCTGCCCTTCTCCATCTGGATGCTGATCGGCTACTTCGACTCGGTGCCGCGCGATCTGGACGAGGCGGCCATGGTGGACGGCTGCGGCCCGCTGCGCGCGCTGATCAGCGTCGTGGTCCCGGCGGCCGTCCCGGGCATCGTCGCGGTCGCCGTCTACGCCTTCATGACCGCGTGGGGCGAGGTGCTGTTCGCCTCGGTGATGACCAACGAGACGACCCGCACCCTCGCGGTCGGCCTCCAGGGCTACTCCACCCAGAACGACGTCTACTGGAACCAGATCATGGCCGCCTCCCTGGTGGTCAGCGTCCCCGTGGTGGCGGGCTTCCTGCTCCTCCAGCGCTACCTGGTCGCCGGACTGACCGCCGGAGCCGTCAAGTGACCGGCGGCCACCGCGCGGTCCGTCACCGCGCGGTCCGTCACCGCCGGGCCGCGACCGCCCGCCCCGGGGCCGGCCGCGCCGCGAACGGGCGTCCCCCAGCCGACCGGCGTACGGGCGGCTTCGGGCGGGGCAGGCCGGCGTACCGTCGCCCGCACCACCGGGCTCACCGGCCCCCGCACGCCCAGGCTCCGCACCGTGACCACGTGCCGCACGGCGTGCACCCGTCCCACCGCGACCGCCCGTCCGGCGTCCGGCCGCCGCCGGCCATCAGCCGCCGGGCGGCCGGTGATCCGGCCCGACCCGTCCGCGCGGCCACGAGCCGCCCGGCGACCCACCCCGTGACAACGAGAGGAACCCCGTGACCATCGACCTCGCCGCACTCCCGCACGACTTCCTGTGGGGCACGGCCACATCGGCGTACCAGATCGAGGGAGCCGTGGCGGAGGACGGCCGTTCGCCGTCGATCTGGGACACCTTCTCGCACACCCCCGGGAAGACCGACAACAACGATCACGGCGATGTCGCCTGCGACCACTACCACCGCTGGCCCGAGGACATCGAGCTGATGCGCGGGCTCGGCACCAACGCCTACCGCCTGTCGGTCGCCTGGCCCCGGGTCAGGCCCGGCGGCGACGGCCCCGTCAACGACAAGGGCCTCGACTTCTACGACCGGCTCGTCGACGGCCTGCTGGGGGCGGGCATCACCCCGTCCGTCACCCTCTACCACTGGGACCTGCCGCAGGTGCTCCAGGACCGAGGCGGCTGGCCCGAGCGGGAGACCGCCGAGCACTTCGCCGGGTACGCCGCGGCCGTGGCCGCCCGCCTCGGCGACCGGGTCGGCCACTGGGCCACGCTCAACGAGCCGCTGTGCTCGGCGTGGATCGGCCACCTCGACGGTGTGATGGCGCCCGGCTGGACCGACCTGACGGCGGCCGTGCGCGCCTCGTACCACCTGCTGCTCGGCCACGGGCTGGCGATGGCCGCGGTCAAGGCGGAGGCGCCCGGCGCCCAGGTGGGCATCGTCAACAACCTCTCCACCATCCATCCCGCCACCGACCGCGACGAGGACCGGGCCGCCGCCCGCCGCATGGACGGCCACACCAACCGCTGGTGGCTCGACCCGGTCCACGGCCGCGGCTTCCCCGCGGACATGCGCGAGGTGTACGGCGTCGAACTCCCCGAGAAGCCCGGCGACATGGACCTCATCGGCACCCCGCTGGACTGGCTCGGCCTCAACTACTACTTCCCGCAGACCGTCGCCGACGACCCCACGGGCCCGGCTCCGCGCGTCCGTACCGTCCGCCGCGTCGGCGTCCCGCGCACCGGCATGGACTGGGAGATCGACGCCGACGGTCTGGAGGCCCTGCTGCTGCGCCTCGCCGAGGAGTACGGCGCGCGGAACCTGTACGTCACGGAGAACGGCTCCTCGTTCCCGGACGAGACGGGCCCCGACGGGGCGGTCGAGGACCCGCGGCGCGCGGACTACCTCGTCTCCCACCTGGCCGCGTGCGCCTCGGCGGCCCGCAAGGGCGTCCCGCTGAAGGGCTACTTCGCCTGGTCGCTGCTGGACAACTTCGAGTGGGCGTACGGCTACGACACGCGCTTCGGCCTGGTCCACGTCGACTACGCGACCCAGGCCCGCACCGTCAAGTCCAGCGGCCGGCGGTACGCGGAGATCATCCGGGCGGCCCGGAAGGCGCGGCCCGAGGCCGCCTGAGCCGCGACCGGCGAGCCCCCGGGGCGGGGCGCGGACGCGGGAGTCCGTGTCCGCCCCGGGCACCACCCCTGAGCGGGGGGGGCACGGGCGGCGCCACCACGGCCTTCCCGCTCCGGCCCCGCCGAACGGCCCGGCGCCTGCCGCACCACCTTCTTCGACGACTTCACCCACGGCCGGGCCGGCGCGCGGACGCGGCTGCCGGTCGGGGACGGTCACTGCCCGCCTTCCGGCTGCCGGGCGGCGACGTCGACGACCCGGCCGTCTCCCGGCCGGCCGGAAGGCGAGACCGCCGGCATGGAGCCCCCGTTATGTTTTTCGCGGTCCTGCAAGAGGGCCGCTGGCCTCCGGGCCCGGCATGACTGTGTCCCCCTGTCGATCGGATGACCTGGGGGGTGGTGTCACCGGGCCCGGGAGGTGCCGTCGGAGACGCTGATCAGAGGTCCGGCCACCGTCCGGTCCGGCGCAATGCCGGGCAGCTCGCGGGCGGCAGGTCTGCATAACGTGGATGCGCGCGTACGACACCGAAGCCGAGGCCGGCACCGTCAACACCTTGGAAGGGTGCGATGTTCGACACCGAAGACGCGGGCGTGTTCCTCGGCCTGGACGTCGGCAAGAGTGCCCATCACGGCCACGGACTCACCCCGGCCGGCAAGAAGGTCTTCGACAAGCAGCTGCCCAACAGCGAACCGAAGCTGCGGGCCGTCTTCGACAAGCTGGCCGCGAAGTTCGGCACCGTGCTGGTGATCGTGGACCAGCCCGCCTCCATCGGCGCCCTGCCGCTCACCGTGGCCCGGGACGCGGGCTGCCAGGTCGCCTACCTGCCCGGACTGGCGATGCGCCGGATCGCCGACCTCTACCCGGGCGAGGCCAAGACCGACGCCAAGGACGCCGCCGTGATCGCGGACGCGGCCCGCACCATGCCGCACACTCTGCGCTCGCTCGAACTCACCGACGAGATCACCGCCGAGCTGACCGTGCTTGTCGGCTTCGACCAGGACCTCGCCGCTGAGGCCACCCGCACCAGCAACCGGATACGCGGCCTGCTCACCCAGTTCCACCCCAGCCTGGAACGCGTCCTGGGCCCCCGCCTCGACCACCAGGCCGTCACCTGGCTGCTCGAACGCCACGGCTCCCCGGCCGCCCTGCGCAAAGCCGGCCGCCGCAGACTCGTCGAGGCCATCCGGCCCAAGGCCCCGCGCATGGCCAAGCGGCTGATCGACGACGTCTTCGACGCCCTCGACGAGCAGACCGTCGTCGTCCCGGGCACCGGCACCCTCGATATCGTGATCCCCACCCTGGCCCGCTCGCTGGGAGCCGTCCACGAACAGCGCCGGGCCCTGGAAACCCAGATCAACGCCCTGCTGGAGGCGCACCCTCTTTCCCCGGTCCTGACGTCGATGCCCGGCGTCGGCGTCAGGACCGCCGCCGTCCTGCTGGTCACCGTCGGCGACGGCACCGGCTTCCCCACCGCCGCCCACCTCGCCTCCTACGCCGGCCTCGCCCCGGCCACGAGATCCTCGGGGACCTCGATCCACGGCGAGCACGCACCCCGAGGCGGAAACCGTCAGCTCAAGCGGGCCATGTTCCTCTCCGCCTTCGCCTGCATGAACGCCGATCCCGCCTCCCGCACCTACTACGACCGCCAGCGAGCCCGCGGCAAAACCCACACCCAGGCCCTTCTCCGGCTCGCCCGCCAACGCATCAGCGTCCTGTTCGCCATGCTCCGCGACGGCACCTTCTACGAACCCCGCGTCCCCAGGGACGTCGAACTCGCCGCATGACCCCGGCAAGCCAAACCATCCCAAACCAAACCTAGGCGCCTTGACGAAAGACATAGAGGCACCCCCGCACCAAGCCGGAGCCGACGCGCGGCGCCTGGGTCGTCGACCGGAACCAGTACGTGTACGTGCTCCTCGCCCCGGCCCTGGGAGTCGCCTACCCGGCCGGCTGGAACCCGCCACCAGCTCGTACGGGGGCTGCCGCAGGCCGGCGTGGACCGGATCGCGGGAAGGGGAGTGCAGGCCGAGGCCGACTGGGTCCGGGGGAAACAGAAGGGCCGCGGCCCTCCCGAAACTCCTGCCTCCTGCGGGATGTCGGGAGCGGGGGGTTCGGGGGCGAGGACGGCGGCCGGGCCGGGGTGGTTCCCCGGCCGGCCGGCCGCCCGGTCAGGCGTCCGCCAGCAGGGCGCCGACCGCCTCCGTCGTCCCGGGGTGCCGGGCGGTCAGCACCGCCCCCGCCGGGCCCGCGCCGGAGCCCGCCCAGCCGCCGTCGCAGCCCAGCAGTTCCGCGACGGCGTCGCAGGCGGCCGGATACCGGGCGGCCAGGGCGGCCCCCCGCGGCACCGCGCCCGCCGTGCCGGGGGCGGCCCAGCCGCCGTCGCAGCCCAGCAGTTCGGCCACCGCGTCGCATGCCGCCGGACGCGCCGCGAGCAGCGCCACCCCCCGGGGCCCGGACACGGCCCGGCCCGAGCCGGCGGGCACCGACGGCGCCCGCCACGGCGGCACCCAGGCGTCCAGCTCCTCCAGCCGGGCCGGGAAGATCCGCCCCGCCTCACGGATCAGCAGCGGCGCCAGCTCGGCCGCCCCCGACCGCAGCGTGGTGATCAGCAGCGGCAGCCACGGCAGCAGCACCGCGTCCGGCAGCCGGCCGAAGGCGTTCGACACCGCCTCCACCACCACGTCCGCCAGCCCCGGCACCGGCTCCAGGGCGTGCACGAACCCGCTGAGATAGCGAGGGTAGGCCGGGACGACCAGCGGATTGTCCAGCAGTTCCCCGCACCGCGCGCGCAGCTCCGCCCGGGACAACGTGCCGAGCTGCACCCGCGCCGCCCACAGCAGCGCCGTCTTCGCGGGCTCCTCCGGGTGCGACTGGGCCACCGACAGCTCCAGTTGGGCCCGGTCACAGCCCAGCGACAGCGCCAGCGACTCCATGCCGAACAGGAAGCCGAGCATCGCCGCGACCTGCCCCACCGTCGCGTCCTCGTCCCGGAACGCCGTCGGCAGCAGGGTGCAGTAGTGCGCGTACCCGGTCTTCACGAAGGACTCGATCCAGACCGGCAGCTCCGGCTCGTTGGTCCGGTAGTACGCGAGCAGGGCGCGCACCCGGCGCAGCACCTCCGGCGCCCCGTCGACACTGCGCTCGCCGGCCAGCACCTTCAGGGCGTGCGCGCCGAGTTCGTCGGCGAGACGGCCGCCGCGCAGGTACAGCACGGCGTCCTCCACGGCGGCCAGCACGGTCGCCGTCGTCGCCTGCGGCCCGTACGCGTCGCGCCGCAGCCGCTGCTCCAGGACCTGTTCGAGACTGACACCCTCGTAGCCCAGTTCGATCAGGGAACGCTGGTGGGTGCCGAGGGCCACGTCCCAGGACTCCTGGATCGACCGCTCGCCGAGCCGCCGCTCGCCCATGACGGGGCGGGCCGCGCCGTGCGGCAGGAGCCGGCGCAGCATCCACAGCACGTCGGAGCAGGACCGCAGCTCCGGCCGGGACACCATGTCGAGCAGGGCCCGCCGCACACCGCGCTGCTGGAGCCTGAGCCCCAGCGGCGCCAGCCGGTCGTGCACGTCCCGGGCGAGCGGCGGCAGGGCCTCGTAGCCCACCCGGCCGACGCGGTCGCCGCCCATCATGCTCTCGACCAGTCGCCGTACGTCCCGCCGCCCCGGCACCGCGTCCTTCTCGATGCAGGTGACCGCCGCGTCCTGGAAGTCGTACGGCGTCGGCTTCGCCCGGTCCCGCATCCCGGCGAGCAGGAGGGACGTCTCGAAGACCGCGATGGCGTCGGCGGTCGAGGCGAGGTAGCCGTTGCTCCGGGCCGCGCGGACGATGTCCACCGACCAGCCGAGCAGTTCGGCCTCGTCCAGCCCGTCCAGTACCGGCGGCCGGCGCAGGAACCCGGAGAGCCGGTCGGGGGCGGCCGGCGACCCGGCGCCGGCCGCGGGGGCGACCGGGGCGGCGGGGGCCGTCTTCTTCGCCGGTGCCCTCCTCTTCGTCCCGTCCTGGCCCGCCAGCCGGTACGGACGCACCCGGGTGCGCTTCAGGCTCTTCGTCCACTCCGCCGCGGCGATCGACACCGACCCGGCGGCCAGGCCGAACTGCGCCTCTATCGCCGCGTTGCTGGACGGGATCAGCCCGTACTGCCACGTCGTCCCCGTCCGCGGCGAGATCGAGAAGGCGCCGGCCGTGCCCGCCACGCCGAACTCCTCGACGCGGCTGGCCGCGTGGAACGCGCCGCACACGTACACACAGTCCGCCGGATCGGTCCCGGAGGCGGCCAGGTGCTCGCGCATCCGCGTCCACATGTACCGCTCGCGGTCCTCGTCGATCCGGACCCGGTCCCCGTCGCCGGGCGCGAGCCGCCGGAAGAGGCTGCCGATGAGGAACATGACCTGGCGGTACGTGTCGTGGTCGCTGCTGCCGAGCGGCACCTCCACGTACTGGTGCCACCACTCCGACCAGTGCCGCACCCTGCCGTGACGCAGCAGGTGCTCCTCCAGCTCGGCGAAGCGGGGCCTGAGGTCGCCGATCTCCACGCCGACCGCCTCGCCGTGCAGCGCCGCCTCCGCCTCGCCGGACTCGGCACGGCGCGGCTCCGGTTCGTGGCGCGGGTCCCACTGGAAGACGTGGTCGGCCGAGCGGTCGACGAGGACCAGCTCCACGCCGGGCGTGTCCAGGGCGTACGCGAGCGCCTGGTACTCGGCGGACGCCTCCGTGATCGGCGCGATCACCGACAGCGGCGCCCAGTCCGCGGGGAAGCCGTCGGTCTCCCCGGCGAACGCCTGCACCGCCACCGGCAGCCGGCAGTTGCGCAGCTCGGTCAGGAGCGGCGCCATGTCCTCGCACAGCTCCAGGTACACCACCTTCGGCTGCTTCTCGCGCAGCCGCCGGGCCATGGCGAGCGCGGAGGCGGGGGAGTGGTGGCAGACGGGGAAGATCTCCAGAGGCTCGCGCACCGCGCGGTCGACGTCGTCCACCATGCCGAGGAGGATGCCCTCCAGGGCGTCCGGCCCGCCGGCGAAGGCGGACGCCGCCTCCTGGAGCTGTCCGCGCAGCGCGTCGAACGCGCCGTCCCGGGAGCCGGTCACGACAGCGTGGCGATCGCGTCGCGGCCGCCCTCCAGGAACTCCGGCCAGGAGCCGCCCTCCTCCTTGCTGCGCGGCTCGACGACACCGTGCAGGTACTTGTTGAGGATGGCCAGGTCCTCCGGCTCGCGGCGGGTGAGCGAGCCGACCAGCGAGGCGGCCAGCGTACGGGCGCTCAGGGCGCGTTCGCCGAAGAAGTTGCCGTGCAGCACGGCGTCCTCCAGTACGCCGATCTGCTCGGCCGTCGACAGGGCCGACTCCAGCTTCTCGTCGTCGCTGCCGGCCGCGGCGGCCGAGGCACGCAGGTCGGCGAAGCTCTGGAGCAGCACGTCGAGCAGGGTCGGCGGCACGTCCAGCTCGATCGAGTGGCGGCGCAGCAGCTCCTCGGTGCGGAAGCGGACGATCTCCGCCTCGCTCTTCTTGTTCGTCACGACCGGGATGCGGACGAAGTTGAAGCGGCGCTTGAGCGCGGACGACAGGTCGTTGACGCCCCGGTCGCGGCTGTTGGCGGTGGCGATGACCGAGAACCCCGGCCTGGCGAAGACGATGTTGTCGTCACCCTCGCCGCCGCCCAGCTCGGGTACGGAGATGTACTTCTCGGACAGGATCGAGATGAGCGCGTCCTGCACGTCGCTGGTGGAGCGGGTCAGTTCCTCGAAGCGGCCGATGGCGCCCGCCTCCATCGCCGTCATGATCGGCGAGGGGATCATCGACTCCCGCGACTGCCCCTTGGCGATCACCATGGACACGTTCCAGGAGTACTTGACGTGATCCTCGGTCGTGCCGGCCGTGCCCTGCACCACGAGGGTCGAGTTGCGGCTGATCGCGGCGGCGAGCAGCTCGGCCAGCCAGCTCTTCCCGGTGCCGGGGTCGCCGATGAGCAGCAGACCGCGGTCGGAGGCGAGCGTGACGATCGACCGCTCGACGAAGCTCCGGTCGCCGAACCACTTCTGCGCGATCTCCCGGTCCAGCCCGTCGGCGCGCTCGGAGCCGAGGATGAACAGGCGCACCATCTTGGGGGACAGGCGCCAGGAGAAGGGCTTCGGGTTGTCGTCGATCGACTCCAGCCAGTCGAGCTCCTCCGCGTACTTGATCTCGGCGGGGGCACGCAGCAGGTCGGACATGAGAGGGCCTTTCCGTTCGCTGATCACCCGTCGGGGTGATCGGTGGGTGATCAGGTGAGAAACGACTTGAGTTCGTGCACGAGCTTCTTGATGTGGCCGGAGATCACCGGCGTGCCCTGGTCCTTGAACCGCTCCCGGAACCACGGGTTCACGCTGCCCCGCCCCGAGCTGGTCACCGAGCCGACCGGGATGAACTTCGCCCCCGAGCGGTGCACGGCGGCCATGGAGTCGAACAGCTCCTGGCCCCGCCACTCGTAGAAGTCGGAGATCCACACCACGACCGTGTTGCGCGGCTCGGCGATCTTCGGCTGGGCGAGGGCCATGGCGACCGTGCCGTCGGTGCCGCCGCCGAGCTTGGTGCGCAGCAGCGTCTCGAACGGGTCGTGCGCCCAGGGCGTGAGGTCCAGCGCCTGCGTGTCGTACGCGATCAGGTGCACGTCGACCTTGGGCAGGCCGGCGAAGATCGATGCCAGGATGGTGCAGTTGACCATGGAGTCGACCATCGAGCCCGACTGGTCCACGACCACGACGAGCCGCTGGGGCGTCGTCTTGCGGCTGGTGTGCCGGTAGTAGAGGCGGTCGACGTAGAGCCGTTCCTCCTCCGGGCTCCAGTTGGTGAGGTTCTTCCAGACGGTGCGGTCCAGGTCGAGGTTGCGGAAGACCCGCTTGGGCGGCACCGACCGGTCGATCTCGCCGACGGTGGCCTTCTCCACCTGGGTGCGCAGCACCGCGCCGACCTCGTCGACGTAGCGGCGGATGAGCGCCTTGGCGTTGGCGAGGGCGACGCCGGAGAGGTTGTCCTTGTCCCGCAGCAACTGCTCGATCAGGGACATGCTCGGCGTCAGCCGCGAGGCGAGCCGCGGATCGGCCAGCACCTCGCGCAGCCGCATGCGCCGGACCAGGTCGCCCTCGATGGCGCCCAGTTCCGGGCCGATCGCCGGGATCAGCCGGCCGAGGTCGGGCAGCGGACCGCCGACCCCAGTGCCGCTCGCGCCGGCGCCCCCGGCGGAGCCCGCCCGCCGTGCCCCGGTGCCCCGCAGCTCGCCGGGACGGCAGCCCAGCGCCCGCTCCAGCCGGCCCGCGTCCGCCTGCCAGCGGGCCAGTTGACCCGCGGTGACGGTGCCGGGCCGGGCGGCGAACACGTTGAGCAGGACCTTCGAGACCAGCGCCGCGCGCCGCACCTCGGCGGCCCGGTCGCGGTGACCGTCCGCATCCGGCTCGGGCGTCATCAGCCCGTCCAGCTCGTCGGCCAGCTCCGGGTGGCGCTGCACGACGGAGTCGACGGAGGCGTCCGGGTCGAGCAGCGCGGGCGGCAGGCCGATGTCCTCGACCACGGCGAGGCTCGCCGACTCCAGCGCGGCCTGCTCCTCGCCGTCGAAGAGCCGGGCCAGCAGCCGCCAGTAGAGCACCTGGCGCCGGTTGTCGTCGGGCTCGGGCACGGGGCCCGAGCCGCTGGGGGTCTGGGGGGCGGTGCCTGAGCTGGTGGGGGTCTCGGGCGCGGAGCCCGCCCCGTTCGGCGTCTCGGGCGGGTTACCCGCCCCGCTCGGCGTCTCGGTCATTTCCGCAGCAGCTTTCCGGCGCGCTCGCGCAGTACGGTGACGGCGTCGGTGGCGGCCTTCTCCGCCCGCGTCCCCGCCTTGTCGGCGGTGCCCCCGGCCCAGGCCCCGGCGTGGAGGGCCACGGGCTTCTTGCGCACCGTCCGCTCGACGGCCAGCGGCTGGAGGCGGAACTCCCCGGCGTCCCAGCGCAGCAGCCCGAGGCAGGCGGCGGACGCCGCGACCGCCTCCGGCGTGAGCGGACCCGCGGCCGGTACCCGGTCGGCGTCCACGGCCAGCCGCTCCCCGGCGACCAGGAACGCGAGCCCGTCCTCGTCCTCCCGGACCCCGTACCCCTCCAGCAGCACCGGTACGGCGATCCGCGCCGGATGCCGGTCCAACGGCGCCGTCACGTACCCGGCGGCGGCCGGCAACGCCACCCGGGCCGTGGCGAACGCGTCGGCACTCTCACCCGCCCGCGCCCGCGTGTCGTCCCACAGGAGGTCGCCCTCGGCGGTCACGGGCATGGCGTCCAGCTCCATGGCGCGGCCCTCGCCCAGGGCGCCCAGCAGCGACATGCGGGGACGCAGCACCTGCCACAGCCCGGCCCCGACGACCGAGTCTGGCTTCGGCGCGGACACCGAGGCCCGCACCAGCCGCGACGCGGTCCCGTCCGCCGGCTCGAACACCGCGTGCACCTGCGCCTGTACGGCGGTGGCGTGCTCCTGGACGTCGACGCCCAGGGGCAGCAGGCGGCCGCTCACCTCCGCGACGGGCGCGAGGCGGGCCGCCCCCGGCAGCGTCAGCAGCATTCCCCGCGTCCACAGGTCCGCCCAGCGGCGCACCGGGACACGCTCCAGGGTCGCCCCGGGGCAGGAGGCGGCCAGCTCGGCCGCGAACCCGTCGAGCAGCGTGGCCAGTCGGCGCAGCGCCGGGTCGGACAGCATCGCGGAGACGACGGGCGCGGCCCCGGCCACCGTCTCGTGGTCCATGCCCCGCCAGCCGACCCGTGCCAGATCGCAGAGCCAGCCCCGCGCGGCAAGGAGCAGGTTGCCCCCTGCGTCCCCTCGCCGCCGGTGACCGGACCGGCTGCCGGCCCCTCGGCGACCGGCCGGCCCACGGCCTCCGTCACGCGGGCGGACAGCGCGTCGTGGACGGACCCGAGCAGCGCCGTGCGGGCCCCGGCGAGGGCGACGAAGTGGTCCTCGCCCGCGGCCCCGGCGGCCGTCTTCTCGGCGGCCTCCGCGACCCGCGCGGCCAACGGCGACGCGGCGAGGGCGTCCGCGAGCCCGGTCAGCCCGGCGGCCTGCGCTGGCTGCGGACGCAGCAGCCCGCCCACGAGGGCGTCGTCGAAACCGTCCACCGCGGTGAGGGCCTCGTCCAGACCGTCGACGGTGTCGTGGAGCAGATCGGCACGCATCAGGCCACCGCCCCCGTCGTCGGGAACCAGTGCATCTCGGGCAACGGCGCGGTGACCGGCTCCAGTTCGAGGTAGGACAGGTGCCGCAGGAAGCGGCTGAACACCTGCGCCGCCGCCGACCGGTCGCCCGGCGCGGGCCGCGCCGCCGCCATCACCGACGTGAGCGACGCCGCGTCCGGCTCGCCGCCCTCCCCGCCGGCCGCCTCGGCCTTCAGGTACCGGGACACGCGCCCGCCCCCGTACTGCAGCACTGCCTCGCCGATCAGGGCCCGTATGTGGTTGCAGAACATGCCCCGGGCGCCGCCGCACGGACGGTTGTTGTTGGTGCTGCACGAGAAGGCGTACGTCCCGGCCTCGACGGAGGACACGTACACCCGCCCGATGTCCGACCCGCTGGACACCACCCCCTGCAAGCGCCCGTCGGCCAGCTCGACGAACGGAACCTTGGCCAGCTTCCGCGCCCGCGCGGGCGGCACCACCCGCACCCCGCTCGACCTCTCCCACCCCGACAAGACACACCACTCCCAAGCACACCGAAGGGGACGTTCCCGCCACTCCGGCGGAACGAGATCGAACTTATCGGCGACCACTGACATCGAGTTCCCGACGGCCCCCGGCCGGCCTGGATAGGCTGACGTGCGCCGGACCCGACACGCCGGGTCCGGCGGTTCCGCAGACGTGTTCCCGCGGCCGGCCGAGACCCGGTTGCCCGTGATTCCGCGCACGGAGGAGTGCTCGTGACCGCTGCCGGCGTACCCAGGCCCCCCATCGACACCCGCAGGCCCCACCCCGCACGCGTCTACGACTGGCTGCTCGGCGGGAAGGACAACTACCCCGTCGACCAGCAGGTCGGGGAGAGGCTCCCGGCGGAGGCGCGGGGCAACGCGGCCCGCAACCGGGCGTTCATGCACCGCGCCGCGGCCTGGCTGGCGAAGCACGGCGCCGACCAGTTCCTCGACATCGGCACCGGCATCCCCACCGAACCCAACCTGCACCAGGTCGTCCAGGCGATCTCGCCGGGCGCCCGCGTCGTCTACGTCGACAACGACCCGATCGTCCTGCGGCACGCGGAGGCGCTGCTGACCAGCAGCCCGCAGGGCGCCACCCACTTCCTCCACGCCGACGTGCGGGACCCCGAGGCGATCCTGGAACGCGCGGGCGCCTTCCTCGACCTGCGCAGGCCCGTCGCCCTGTCCCTGATCGCGCTCCTGCACTTCCTGCCCGACGAGGAGGACCCGCGGGCCATCGTGCGCACCCTGGTCGGGGCCCTGCCTTCCGGCAGCCACCTGCTCCTCTCCCACGGCACGGCCGAC
This sequence comes from Streptomyces sp. SCSIO 75703, assembly GCF_036607905.1. NCBI lineage: Bacteria > Bacillati > Actinomycetota > Actinomycetes > Kitasatosporales > Streptomycetaceae > Streptomyces > Streptomyces sediminicola. Next base: position 717,247 of record NZ_CP144555.1, on the reverse strand, counting down.
CAGCACCCCGAGCTGAGACACCAGACGGAGGCCGCCTACGAGAAGGGCGAGATCCCCCTGAGAATGCGCACCCGCGCCGAGGTCGAGCCCTTCTTCGAGGGCCTGGAACTCCTCCCCCCGGGCCTGGTGTTCGCCACCGAGTGGTACCAGGAGGCCCCGGCCCCCGCACGGGAACGCAGCGGCTTCTACGTGGGGGTGGCCCGGGTGCCCTGAGCCGGGGGACGTACGGGCCGTACGGGGGGCTGGGGCCTCGCGGAGAGGGGCGCGGATGGAGCGGTGCGCCCCGCGCACGCGGGCCGGTGCCGCCGCCGCGGGCCCGCCAGGCACACACGGCCGCCCCCGCTCCCGGAAGCGCCGTCGACCCCGTCACGAGGGGTCCCGACTCTCCTCCCGTGGCCTGTACGCGAAGCAAGCCCCGACGCCGAAGTCGTCGCCGTCCCCCGGGTCGCCGACCGGCTGGTCGACCCGTCGGTGCGGTTGACGGCCCCGGGCGGTCGCACGGTCGACGTCCGCCTCCTCACCCCGGGCGGCTGAACCCGGGCCCGGGAACCCACGGCTGGGTCTACGGGAGCGGGAACTGCACGCGTCCCCGCCCAGGCTGCCGCGGGCACTGGGCACGGAGGGCGACCGACCTCCCGCGGGGCCCGGGAGCGGCGTGCCAGGCGGCCGGCCGGTGGCTCAGAAGACCCACCGCGTGTGGCTGTAGACCCCGCCGTCCCGCCCGAACCCGTACGCGGTGGTCGGCGTCACGGCGAACAGCACGGCGTCGCCGTTCCGCATGGCGTCACCGATCCCGTGGAAGGTGCCGTCCGGGGACGTGATGTGCGCGCCGTACTTCGCCTCGTACGCCGCGATCGCTTCCTCCAGCACCACCGGGTCGCCGACCCGTTCCGCCTCGCCCTCGACGACCAGGTCGAACCCCTCGGTGAGTGAGTTCCCACCCGTGAGCAGCGAACAACGCGGATTGCCGGCCAGGTTCCGGGCCTTCTGCTCACCGGGTCCTGTGGAGAAGTACAGCACGCCGTCGTGCCACGCGGCGATCACCGGCGTGACGTGCGGCCGGCCGTCGCCACGCACGGTGACGACCCAGAAGATCTCGGCGCCCTCCAAGTGCCGAACGGCCTCCGGCCAGGGGGCGGCGGTGACGTCCGCGGCGCCCGGACGGGGACGGAACGCGGAACTGTAGCGGGCGTCGAGCTCACTCGTGGGCCGCTTCGCCGACGGTCGACGCATGGACATGGGGTACCTCCTCACTCTCGTCCCCCTAACGACCGCCGCCCGCCCCGGAAATCACCGGTACACCTGTTGGAGGCACCTGCCCCTCGCCCACGTCACCTCACGGAAGCGCTGCGGCGCGACCGCCCCCCGTGCCGAGGGCGTCCAGCGCGACGGACGGCTGGAGGGTGGGAAAGGCATCCTGAGAGGTAGTCTCGCCAGCACAGTCAACGCGGCCCGACGGGCTTCCGCTCCACCCCGGTGGAGTCTCGAAGGACATGCCCCCACCCGCACGAGTCACTTCGTGCTGCCTGGGGGAAGTTCTTGCTGTTCCGCGCGTCCGCGAAAACAGTCGCCGTCATGGCCCTCGACCGTTCGCTCTTCCTGCACCTCACCGACCAGTTCGTCCACATGCACGGCTACCGGCCCGGAACTTCGGAGGCGCGTTCGTGGGAGCGCAGTATCCCCGTCCTGGCCGCCGCGCTCAACGACGCGGGTCTGGGCGACGTGGAGGTCATGCTGGAGTACGCGCTGCCGCTGAACAGCAAGCGCGCCGACGTCGTGCTCGCAGGAGTGCACCCGTCCACCGGGGAGCCTTCCTACGTCGTGGTGGAACTGAAGCAGTGGAGCGATGCCCTGCCTCATGAGGACGATTCCACGCTGTGCCACGTCGAGCGCTACTCCCACCCGGTTCTCAACCCGATCGAGCAGGTGCGCCGCTACTGCGACTATCTGGTCAACTTCAACGGAGCGCTGGCCGGACACGGACATCGCGTCAACGGAGTGGCCTTCCTGCACAACGCCACCGAGTTGGGTGTCGCCGGGCTGCGGGAGATCGAACGCGACGACCGAGGACTGCTTTTCACGGGACAACGCCGTGGGGAATTCCTCGACCACCTCCGTGTGAAGCTGAGCGACAGGCATTCCGGCGCCCAGGCAGCGGACGAGCTGCTCTCCGGCGCCACGGTGCCCTCGAGGCAGTTGATGACCGTTGCCGCGCAGGAGGTGCGCGAACGACAGCAGTTCGTTCTCCTCGACGAGCAGCAAGTCGCCTATCGCATGGTGCTCAACGCGGTGGAGCGGGCCAAGCGGGCGGATCGAAAGGAGATCGTCGTCGTGACGGGCGGCCCGGGCACCGGCAAGAGCGTGATCGCTCTCCAACTGCTCGGCGAACTGTACCGGCGCGGAACGCCGGCCCTGCACGCCACAGGCTCCCAGTCGTTCACCAAGACGATGAGAAAGGTCGCCGGTTCGCGCAAGCGGGAGGTACAGGATCTCTTCAAGTACTTCAACAGCTTCATGACCGTCGAGAAGAACAGTCTGGACGTCCTGATCTGCGACGAGGCCCACCGTATCCGGGAGACGTCGGCCAACCGCTACACGCGTGCCGAACACCGCACCGGCAAGGCCCAGATCGACGAACTCATCGACGTCGCCCGCGTCCCCGTCTTCCTCCTCGACGAGCACCAGGTGGTGCGCCCCGGCGAGATGGGGACCGTAGCCGACATCAAGGAAGCCGCGGCCAAGCGTGACATCCCGTGTCACGTCGTTCCCCTGGACAGCCAGTTCCGCTGCGGAGGCAGTGACGCCTACCTGCGCTGGGTCGTCCGGCTCCTCGGCCTCGAACCCGGAGGGCCCGTCGTCTGGGAACCCGACGACCGCATGCAGTTGTTGGTCGCGGAAAGCCCTCAGGAGATGGAGGAGTTCCTCGAAGCACGCCGAGCCCAGGGGTACGGAGCCCGCATGTCCGCAGGCTACTGCTGGCGCTGGTCACCGGAGCCCAAGCCTGGCGACCCACTCCCTCCCGACGTGGTCATCGGCGACTGGGCCCGGCCCTGGAACCTGCGCGGCGACCGCTCCGTCTCCGGCGCACCGCCGGCCGCCCTGTGGGCGACCGACCCGGCAGGCTTCGGCCAGGTCGGCTGCGTCTACACCGCCCAGGGCTTCGAGTACGACTGGTCCGGCGTCATCCTCGGCCCCGACCTGCTGTGGCGCGGCGACCGCTGGGTCACGGACCGCACGGCGTCGAAGGACCCGGTCTTCAAGAAGGCGACGTCGGACGCAGACGTCGACCGGCTCATCCGCAACACCTACAAGGTGCTGCTGACCCGGGGCATGGTCGGCACGATGGTGTACTCCACCGACCCGGAGACACGGGAGAAACTGCGGGAACTGGCCGACGGACGGCTCGGTCGGCTGGCTGCCACTGTATGACAAGGGCGCGTCCTGGCCACGGGATACGTGATCCGGCATGATGGCGACGTCTCTCCCGGGGCACGGCTCCGTCTTCGTCCGCGGAACCGCCGGTCAGCCTAAGATCCCGAGTACCGATCGCGGCCCGACGGGCTTCCTCACGAGGACATGCCCCCACCCGCACGAGTCACTCGTGCTCTGGGGGATCACCTCGTGTCCATGCTCCTGCTGCGGCTGGCGGCGCAGGATCTGCTGACCTTGAATTCGAGGCGCCGCATGGTGCCGCACCTGGCCGCAAGATGGCGCCACTTCCGAGGTGCCGACGCCTCGTTGTCGGAACGGTCCGCGTGGGCCGAGAGCCTCGTACACCTGGCGGAGGACCTGGTCGCCGCGGGACGCGGAAACGTCGAGATGATCGTCGAGTGCGCGGCCACCCTCGACGAGGCCGACAGACCCGGCGACCCCAGGCTCATCGATGTCGTCCTCGTGGGCCATCATCCGGAGGAGAAGGGACTGTCCGTCCAACTGGTCGAGCTGAAGCGCTGGTCGACGGTGACCAGGGTGGAACGAGCAACCGCGGAACTGGTCCATGTACCGGGGATGGGCAGGAAGAAGCACCCCGCCCTGCAGTTGCGCGAGTACTACGAGGCGTTCACGGGTGGCCGGGGACCGCTGCGCGGGCTGGATTTCGCATGTGGTGGTTTCGCCTATCTGCACAACGCCACCGACGCCTCCGTCCGGCCCCTGGTCGGCCTGGACGCCCCGACCGGCGTCTACGCCGGTGTCTACACGAGCGACCGGCGGGAACAACTGATCTCCGACCTCCGCAGGCACTTCGCCGACGAAGGAGGCGCCTCCGCGGCGGAGATACTGCTGCAGAACATGGGCCTGAGGAATACGCCCCTGCTCGATGCCATGATCCGCTCCCGGGGAGAGGACACCGTGTTCACCCTGCGCGGCCGGCAGAAGGAGGTCGCCGACCAGATCCTGGACACGGCGGCCAAGGTGCTCCCGGATCCGCAGCGTCCCGCCCTCACGCCGGACGAGCGACGCGTGGTGTTCCTGGTCACTGGCGGTGCCGGTACGGGGAAGAGCGCCATCGGCCTTCAGGTCAAGGCGGAGCTCGAAGCAGGCGGCCACACGGTCCGGTACGCCAGCGGCAGCCGGGCCTTCAACGGCGCGATCCAGGAGCACGTCGGGTACGGGGACCGGGAGTTCAGGGAGAGTTTCACGTACTTCAGCAACTTCGTCACCCCGCCGGACCCGCCCCTGGACGTGCTGATCTGCGACGAGGCGCACCGCCTCCGCGAACGGTCGACCAACCGGTTCTGGAAACCCGAGGACCAGGGAACCAAGCCGCAGGTCGACGAGTTGCTGGACGCGTCCCGACTGACGGTGTTCTTCCTCGACGAGGGCCAGACCGTGCGTCCGCACGACGTCGGCACCGTCGAACTGATCGAGGACGCGGCGCGACGCCACGGCGCCACCCTTGTCCGGTACGGCCTCCGGGAGCAGTTCCGCTGCGGTGGCAGCGACGCCTACATCCGCTGGGTGCGTGCCGTACTCGGGGTGTCGGACGAGGAGGCGCCCGAGCCGTGGACGCCGGACGGTCTGATGCACGTCGAGGTGGCGGACAGCCCGGAGGAACTCGAACGGATCATCCGGACCGAAGCGCACGCCGGAGCGTCCGCCCGCCTGGTCGCCGGGTACTGCTGGCCGTGGACCAAACCCGTCGGCAAGGAGCGGCGGCTGGAGGCCGACGTGCGGATCGGCTCCTGGCACAGGCCCTGGAACGCGGACAGCGACGCCTTCTGCGAGGACGGTGCGCCGCCGAGCAGGATCTGGTCCGTGCACGAGAAAGGGCTTGATCAGATCGGCTGCGTGTACACGGCGCAGGGCCTCGAGTGGGACTGGTGCGGCGTGATCATGGGTGAGGACATGGTGCGCCGGGACGGCCGGTGGGTGTTCCGGCGGGGCAAGGAGCGGAAGGATCCGGACACAGGCGTCAAGCGGGTGGCCGTTCCGGGTTCGTTCGACCCCAAAGTCAGAGCCGGCAGCGTCGACGACCATGAGTTCGCCCGGTTGGTCCGTCATGCCTACCACGTGCTGATGACCCGAGCGAGCAGGGCGACGGTGCTCTACTCCACGGATGAGGAGACTCGAAGCTACTTGAAGGACATGGTGGGCGAGGTCCAGGCCCATGGGCTCCGCCCCACCTGGGAGAACCTGCCGGAAGTGGCACGGATAGTACATCTGCCCAGGCCACGCCGGGGCAGGCGCCGCAGGGGGCGCCAGAGCACGGGCCCGCAGTCGCCCGACGCCTACCTCTTCTGAGGCGTACCACCTGCATGTGGAGTGGCGGGCTCTCCGGGCCCGCCACAAGCCTGCGTCAGAAGAGCAGGCGCGCTGCCGCCGCCAGGGCCAGCACCACGAGCTGGGTGACGACACCCGCGGCGACGTCGACCAGGATCTCGCGAAGCCGGTGACGACGTGCAGGCTTGTACTCGACGGGGTTCATGGATGTCCACTCCTTGGCGTGACCTGGGAATGGCGGGACCGCCCTTCCGGGCATCCGCAGTCACGCCGCGTACGAAACGCAGCGGAAACCACTCGCCTGTCACGGCCGCGAACTGAGGTTCCCCCGTTGCTCGGGAGGGGCTGATCAGCTGGTCAGAGCGGGTTGGCGGGGTTTCAGGTTCGCTCGTTCGGACGCTGCCTGCTCGGCGTAGTGCTTCTCTTCGAACTCGACGGGGCTGAGGTAGCCGAGGCGTTTCTGGATGCGCCGACTGTTGTAGAACCCGTCGATGTACTCGAAGAGCGCGAGGTTCGCCTCGGCCCGGGTGGCGAAGGTGCGGCCGCGGAGGCCCTCGGTCTTGATGAGCATCCAGAGGTTCTCCGCGAGGGCGTTGTCGTACGAGTCCCCGACGGAGCCCATGGATGCCTCAATTCCTGCCCGCACCAAGCGTGTTGTGAGCTTCACGGACGTGTACTGACAGCCGTGGTCCGCATGGTGAATCAGCTGGCCGGGTTCGACCTCCCGGGACGCGAGGGCGTACTCGAGGGTGGCCAGCACGAGGTCGGCGTCCGCGTGGGCGGAGGCCTCCCAGGCCACCACCCGGCGGGAGAACGCGTCCCTGATCGCCGACAGCCACAAGGGCCCCTCAAGGGTCGAGATCATGGTGAGGTCGGTGACCCACAGCCGGTTCGGCCTGTCGGCGGTGAAGTCGCGCCTGACCAAATCCGGGGCGAGGTCGGCGTCCCGGTCGCGGCGGGTGAAGCCCTTGCCCGTCCGGCGGGGACTGATCCCGGCGAGGCCGGCTTCGCGCATGAGCCGTTCAACTCGTTTGCGGCCGACGTGGACGCCTTCGCGTTTCAGGACAGCGTGCACGCGGGGCGAGCCGTAGATTCCGCCGGAGTCGGTGTGGATCTGCTGGATCTGCCTGGTCAGCTCGGTGTCCCGGCGGTGCCGTTCGCACGGCTCCTTCTTCGCCCGGCGCCAGCGGTAGTAGGTGGAGGAGGGGATGTGCAGTTCCCGGAGGGTGGGCTCGATCTCCAGGTTCTCGTGCTCGTCGAGGAGCGCGGTCACCTGGGCCGGGTCGGGTCGAGCTGTGCCGCGAAAAAAGCCGAGGCCGTCCGCAGGATCTCGTTCGACCGCTTGAGCTGGGTGTTCTCCTTGCGCAGCGCGGTCAGCTCGGCGCGTTCGTCGCTGGTGAGCAGGTCGTCGCGTTCGCCGGCGTCGGCCTCGGCCTGGCGGATCCAGCCGCGCAGGGCCTCGTGATGGACACCGAGTTCCTCGGCCATGCGGCGGATCACGGGCTTCGGCTCCGCGGTGCGGTACATCCGCACCGCGCGCTCACGCAACTCCAGTGGGTATTTCCTCGGGGCAGGCATCAGCAGGGCTCCTCTCTGTGAGTCCTACCTGACCTGCTGTCACCATTCTCCGCATCTCGGGGGAACCTCAAACCGGCACCTGAACACTGCCGACGTACCCTCCGGGAAGGTGCGCAGCGGGAGCAACGGTAGTGGATCACCGATGCGCGCGTACGTTTTTCAGCCATCGCGGGGGATGCCGTTCGTGAGCGGCCCCTGGCCCGGCCGCGCCGGGCGGGAGCCCGACGGCCGAACAGGAGGGCGCGTGCGCGCCAGGTGCCGGCGTCGTGTCACGACTCGTCGTGTTCCCCGCGTCGTTGATGAGGGGAGCGAGAAGCGAGGCGACTTGTCTGCCGTGGCCCGCGTCATCTCAGGATCGCTCACACCGGCCGCTCCGTATCGCTATCCTCGCTGAGCGTGACGAAGTCGGGTGGCGTGTTTCCGGGCGGGTCCCGGACCGTGGGGGAGGAGACCGCGCATGGCGTGGGACGAGTGGGACGAGTTGAAGCGCGACGCCGTCCAGCGGCACACGAGCGGGATGCGACTCGATCAGTACCCCGCGGATGCCGGGTCCGGGCCGTCGGTCAACGGTGTCACCGGCGGTGTGAAGTCCACTCGCCTGGCCTGGAACACAGCGGGTGAGGGCGTCGGCGGACTCACGGAGGAGACCGGTAAGGCCCTGAAACGGTTGCGCGACGGACAGCAGGGACTCGGCGACGCCTCGGGGTGTCTGTCCGCCGGCGCGCAGAAGGACGTGTACGACTCCTGGGTACGGTACGTCGAGGCCGTCGGCGAGCGCTGCGCCAGTGTCCAAGAGGTCTTCGAACAGGTGGGGCACGACCTTCTGAAGACCGACGAATCCGTTGAGGCGGCCCTTGCCGCGATCACCCTCAGATACGCCGACACTCCCGCCGTCGGCGGTCAGGGCGCCGGACGGTGAGGGGAAAGCCGTGAATCTTGCGACTCTGAAGAGGCTGAAGCCGTCCGAGTTCGAGGAAGCCGCCCACGGATACCGTGCGACCAGTGACATGGCCAACGAGGCGAAGGATCACCTCGACCGTGTGGTCGCCGCAGGCATGCGCAAGTCCCTGAGGGGAGAGGCACTCGAGGCGGCGCTCGGCGAGTTGAAGAACCTCGCGGCCAACTTCCACTACGTACAGATCGAATGCGGTCTGGTGGGCACGGCGCTCGGCGGATTCGCCCACGATGTGGGTGCCGCCCGGAGGAAACTCCTCTCCGCGCTCGACGACGCGGACGCGATGAGATTCACCGTCGACGCGGACGGTGGCGTCACCTATCCCGACGTCCCGGCGGGTGGTGACGAGGAGAAGCCCGCCAGAGGCGGCACCGTCGGTGGTTCGTCCGACCGGACGGCCCGGGCCCTGGCTCGTCAGGCAGCGGGGTTCGACCCCAACCCGCACCACGCGAAGGCCCTGGCCATCGCGGACCGAATCGCCGACGCGCTCAGGCAGGCGGCAGAGGCCGATGCCAAGTGGGAGCCGAGGATCACGGCGTTGACCGCCGACGATGACCTCACTGTGTCGGACCGGGACCTCGAGGACGCCCAATCGGACATGACCGGGGTCCGGGAGGCGGCTCAGGGGTACCTGGACTCCATCGGTGGTCCGCCGGAAGGCGGCGACGCCCAGGGCAACTCCGCGTGGTGGGAGGGGCTGAGTCCGGAGGAACGAGCGGCCTACCTGTCCCTCCACCCCGACGTGGTGGGACGACTGGACGGTCTTCCGTCCGAGGTCCGCGACGAGGCCAACCGCGTCGTGCTGGACGAGAAGCAAGCCGAGTTCCGGCTGCGGCTCGACTCCCTCCCCTCCCCGCCTGCGAACGAGTGGACGTGGATCACCGCGGGCGGGTACCCCGCCAAGGTGCACACCGATGCCTGGATGGAATGGGACAGGACCTACGGTGACGAGTACCGGCACCTGAAATCGTCCCTCAAGGGCATGAAGGACATCCAGGAGCGTTTCGACCGGACCGGTGAGGACGGACTGCCCGAGGCATACCTTCTCGGTTTCGACCCCCAGGGGAACGGCCGGGCCGTCATCGCCAACGGCAACCCGGACACCGCCCGGCACCAGGCGGTTTACGTTCCCGGTACCGGGTCGAACCTCGGGACGGTCGGCGGCGACATCGAGCGGATGACCCAATTGTGGCGGCAGACCCAGAAGGCAACGCCGGACGCGTCCGTGTCGACCATCACCTGGCTCGGTTACGACGCCCCACAGGATGTCGTCAGGGATGCGCCCTTCGAGCACTACGCGTACGACGGGGCCCCGGCCTACCGGCGGTTCATGGAGGGACTGGAGGTCTCCCACAGCGGGCCCGGCGAGCCGCACCGCACCGCCATCGGCCATTCGTACGGGACCACCGTCATCGGGGCGGCCGCCCAGACCGGTCACCTCGACGCGGATGACGTGATCCTCGCGGGAAGCCCGGGGGTGAAGGTCGGTTCGGCCGAGGAGATGGACGTCCCCCGGGGTCACGTGTGGAACGCGGAGGCGGAGGGGGACGTGGTCCCGGACATCGGCCGTTGGGGCCATGGCGGGAGCCAGTGGAAGTTGGGCGGCGGGGTGTTCATCGTTCCCAGCGACGAGGTCTTCGGCGCACGGCAGGTGAACACCGGCGCCGAGGGCAGCGGTCCTACGGCCACCGCCGCGGCGGAGGGGCACAGCGAGTACTGGAACCGAGGTACGACGGCATTGAAGAACCAGGCCCTGGTCGTGGTCGGCGAGTACGGTGACGTCACCGCTCCCCGGTGATGGGGCCCCGCCGGCGCGCACAGCCGCCCTCCGGACCGATCCCAGCCTGCCGAACCACCGCTTAGGACCCCGCATGCTCAGCGACTCGTTCCTCGGCTTCCGGCGTCGCCCCGGTGGCGCCGTGCCCAGCCTCGTACTGACCGCCCTTCTCCTCAGTGGATGTGCGATGACGGATGACGACAGCACCAAGTTCCCGGTCGGCGGGGCCTCCGGGGTGCCCGAGGCCGGTACCGCCACGACCGACGACGCGGTCGACTCGGTACGGGACGTCTCGGGACGCATCGCCGAGTTCATCGGGGTGCCTGGCAAGATGTCCGAGCCCGGACCGGGGGTCAAGGAGTGTCCAGGGCGAGACCCCGACACGTATTTCCAGGTCTACCACCCGTGGAACTTCAAGCCGGACTCCGGCGGCGACATCGACGTGGCCATGGAGAACCTGAAGGAGAAGCTGAACACGGACGGCTGGGTGATCAAGCAGTCCTACCGCGACAACAGCGCGAACCGGAACCTCAACCTCGTCGCCGACGACGACTACCGGAAGATGAGCGTCTGGGTCGTCGCGTACGGCGAGCGGGCCACCCCGAGTCTCGGTGTCGAGGTCATCTCCGGCTGTTACCGCGCCCCGGAGGGGGAAACCGTCCGGCATTCGTGACGGTTCGCCCTTCGGGCTCGGTGGCAGCCGGACGTGGCGTTGCGGGCCAGACCCGGCGCCGCGTCCCCGGCGCACCGGTCGATGCAGACGCTGACCTTCCTCAGGGTGATGGCAGGGTGGGGGAGTGGGGTCGTTGACACTCGGGGTGTCCCAGGTTGCCGCGCGCGATGCTTCCTGGGGAATGTCCGGGTATCCCGGAAGCGGCTTCCCATCGGCCCGGTCTTCTTCCGCTGTGGGCGGCGGAGGCGGTGCTCGCCGTTCTCGGGTCCCGGGAGACGGTGCCGGCCCTCTGTCGGTGCGGGCCGGGTCGCGCCGCCCCGGCCGGGGGCGCCGTTGTCCTCCTCGGGGGCCGGGCCCCGCAGTGCGTGTCCGGGCCGCTCACCATCGTCGAGCCCGCGCACGGGGCCCGGCGGCGGGCGGACGTGTCCGTCGAGGGGGCGGTGCGTCGGCCTCCGGGGTTCCCTGGCCGGCGCCTTCGGCGCGCTCCTCGTGTGAGACGGGAACGTGGCGCCCGACGCCCTTGCCGGGGGCCCGCGTACGGCCGTGGTGGCCGAGGGTGACCATCATCCTGTCCGCCGGGCATCAGTGGGCCCGGAGGCCGCCTCGGCGTCCGGTCGGCGTTTCCGCCGGACACCCCCACCGCAGACCGTCCGCCGGACACCCCGGTGCCAAGGGGGTCGATCGACGTAAACGGCTTAATGCATATGATGTGCAAGTGCGCACTGCTGACTACACCCTCCGCGCCGCAGGCCCCGCCGATCTGGACGGGGCGCGTGCCGTCATGCTCGACACCGTCTACCGGGACTTCGGGACCGGGTACGTGCCCCGGTGGCACAGGGACGTCATCGATCTGCACGGCGCGTACGTGCGGCCGGAGCGGCACACGCTGATCGTCGCCGTCGACGGGGGCGGCGAGGTCGTCGCCACCGGGGCGCTGGACTCGCGCGGGCCCGCGCATCCGCCGAACCCGGCCCGCGTCGCCGAGCGCTACCCCTCCGGCGAGACCGCGCAGTTGCGCCGGGTGTACGTGCGGCCCGAGCACCGGCGGCGCGGGCTGGCGCGGCGACTCGTCGAGGAGTTGCTGGAGTTCGCCGCCGCCGACGGTGGGTACAGGTCCGTGTATCTGCACACCGATCCCGCCGTGACCGGCGCCGAGCCCTTCTGGAGGTCCCTCGCCAAGGTCGTGCACGACGAGCGCGAGGACCCGGGCGGCGGCCAGGGCGTCGTGCACTTCGAGGTGCCCTTCGGGTGAGCGGCGCGGAGTCCGTCCCGACAGCAGTAGTGGGAACGGTTTTCATGTAGAGTCCTGTTCGGCCGTTCGTGTCGCCCCACGCGACCGGGGCCGGTCCCGTCCCGCCGAGCACGCCCCGCACGCCGTCACCCGGTCCGCCACCCACCCGCTCCGCCCCTCCCGCACCTGCCTGCCACCGCCCCCGACCCGATCCGAGGATCATGCGTTCGCCTCTCCGCCCCCGGCTGCTCGCCCCGCTTCTCCTGCTGCCGCTCATAGCCGGCTGTTTCGCCTCCGGTGGTGGTGAGGCGTCGGGATCCGGCGACGGGGGCGACGGCGGGGCCCGGCTGCGGGTCGCGCTGGCCTTCCCGCCCGCCGAGAACCTGTCGCCCTACGGCGCCGACGCCACCCTCCTCAGCCGGCTCGGCGTCACCGAGGGCCTCACCGCGCTCGACGCCAACGGTGCCGCCGCCCCCGCGCTCGCCGAGTCCTGGCGGCGCGAGAACGACCGCACCTGGACCTTCACCCTGCGCGAGGCCACCTTCCAGGACGGCGGCGACGTGACCCCCGCCGCCGTCGCGGGCTCCCTCACCCGGGCCGGCACCGCCAAGCCCGCGCCCGCCGCCCTCGCCGGCGTCGCCCTCACCGCGCGGGCCGACGGCGACCGCGTGGTCCGCATCACCACCGACGAGCCCGACCCCGTCCTGCCGCTGCGGCTGTCCAGCCCCGGCCTCGCCGTGCTCTCCGAGAAGGCGTACGGCAAGGGCGGGCGGGTCGACCCGGTCGGCACCGCCACCGGGCCCTTCGAGCTGACCAAGGTGAACGGGGCCACCTCCGCCTCCCTCGACCGGTTCGACGACTACTGGGGCGGACGCGCCCAGGCCGCCGGCGTCGACGCCCGTTTCATCGCCGACGGCACCGCCCGCGCCAACGCCCTGCGCACCGGCGAACTCGACATCGCCGAGGCCGTCCCGGTCGCCCAGGCCGCGACCCTCGACAAGGACACCCGGCGCGACACCGCCACCACCCGCACCACCAGCCTCCTCCTCAACGCCTCCTCCGGCCCGCTCAAGGACGCCGGTCTGCGCGCCGCCGCCCGTGCCGCGCTGGACACCTCCGTCTTCGCCAAGGACGTGTACGAGGGGTACGCCGACCCGGGCGCCGGCATCTACGGACCCGCCGTGAGCTGGGCCGAGGGCAAGCGGAAGGCCCCCGTCGGACGGGCCGCGGCGAAGAAGCCCGGCGGCGCGTCGATCACGCTGGCCACCTACGACAACCGGCCCGAACTGCCCGAGGCCGCCCAGGTGGTCAAGGCCCAACTGGAGAAGGCCGGCTTCACGGTGAAGCTCACCGTCCGCGAGTACAGCCGGCTGGAGAGCGACGCCCTGGACGGGAAGTTCGACGCCTTCGTCCTCGCCCGCAACACCCTCCTCGACACCGGCGACCCGGTGGGCATCCTCGCCGCCGACTACACCTGCGATGGCGGCTACAACATCGCCCGGCTCTGCGACGAGGACGTCGACCGGGCCGTCGCCGAGGCCGAGAAGACCGCCGACACCGAGAAGCGGCAGGCCGCCGCCATGGCCGCCGAGGCCCGCATCCTCGGCTCCGACGCGGTCGTGCCCCTGGTGCACCAGCGGATCATCACCGGCGTCGCCCCCTCCGTCCAGGGCGTCCTGCTCGACCCGTACGAGCGCGCCCTCGTCGGCACCGGCACCCGGCGCTGACCCGTGCGCCGGCAGGTGACCGCCCTGGTGTGGCGGGCCGTGCTCGCCGCCGCCCTGGTGTGCGGCATCGGCCTGCTGCCCTGGCTCACGCGTACCGACCCGGCGCTGACCGTCCTCAAGGCCCGCTCCGCCGACCGCGATCCGACCCCCGAGGTCCTCGCCGGCATCCGCGAGCAGCTCGGCCTCGACGCCGGCCCGCCGCACCTGCTCGCCCGCTGGCTTCGCGGGCTCGTCCACGGGGACGCCGGGGACTCCTGGATCTCCGGCACCCCCGTCCTGCCCGACCTGGCGCGGGCGCTCGGCGTCTCCCTGCTCCTCATGGCGCTGGCGCTGGCCGTCGCCGCGCTCACCGCCGCCCTCGTCTGCGCCCGCACCCTGCGCCTCGGCGCGCGGCGGCGGCTCGGCGGACGGCGCCGGGGCGGCACCGGCTCCGCGATGACCGCCGCGCTGCCCGAGTTCCTGCTCGCCTCGGTCCTCGCCACCGTCGTCGGCGTCCAACTCGGCTGGCTGCCCGCCCTCGGCTGGTACGGGCCCGCGTGGACGGTGCTGCCCGCGCTCGCCCTGGGCCTGCCCGCCGGGGCCCTGCTCGGGCGGCTCCTCGACGACCTCCTGCCCGGTGCCTTCGGCGAACCGTGGGCGCTGGCCGCCGCCGCCCGCGGACTGCCCGGCCGGAGGATCGCCCGCCAGGCGCTGCGCCGCTGCGTGCCCGCGCTCCTGCCCAACCTGGGCCTCTTCGTCGTCGGACTGACCGGCGGCGCGGTCGCCGTCGAGCGGGTCTTCGACATCCCCGGCCTCGGCCGCGCCACCCTTCAGGCCGCCCTCGCCCAGGACCTGCCCGTGCTCCAGGCGGGCACCCTCGCCCTGGTGCTGCTGGCCGCCCTCGCCACCGGCGCCACCCGGCTCGCGGCCCGGCTGCTCACCGGGCCCGCCCTGCGCGACGGCGCCCTCTTCTCCCTGCACCGGCCCGCCCCGCCCGGCCGCGCCCTGCCACCGCTGCTGTGCGGTGCCGCGCTGCTGGCCGTGACCGTCGCCGGGCTCGCGCGCGACCCGCTCGCCGTCGCCACCGGGCAGCGGCTCGAAGCGCCGTCCGCCGCGCACCCCTTCGGCACCGACGCCCTCGGCCGCGACCTGCTGGCCCGGGTCGGCCACGGCGCCCTCGACACCCTGCTCCTCGCCGGCGCCATCACGGTCGTCGCCCTCGTCACCGGCGTGCTGCTCGGCCTCGTGCCGCGCCTGTCCGGACCGCTGGTCGACACGGTCAACGCCGTCCCGCCGGTCCTCGTCGCGCTCCTGGTCACCGCCGTCGCCGGGAGCGGTACGGCCACCCCGGCCCTCGCCGTGGCCGCCGTCGCCTGGGCGCCGCTCGCCGCACACACCGCGTCCCTCCTGGCCCAGGAACGCGCCACCCTGCACATCACCGCCACCCGTGGACTGGGCGCCGGACGCGGGTACCTGCTCCGCCGCGAACTGCTCCCCGCGGTGCTGCCGTCCGTGCTCCGCCACGCCCTGCTGCGGCTGCCCGGCGTCGCCCTGGCCCTCGCCTCCCTCGGCTTCCTCGGGCTGGGCGCCCAGCCGCCGTCCCCCGAGTGGGGCCTGCTCCTCGCCGAGAACCAGCCCTACGCCGAACGCGCCCCCTGGTCCGTGCTCGCCCCGGCCGCCGTGCTCGCCCTGCTCGGCGCGGTGGCCGTCACCGCCGCGGGCGCCCTGCGCCGACCGCGGCGGCGGCACCGTACCCCCGTACCCGAGGCACCGCCGGCCGGGCGTGCGGCCGGGGCCGGGCGGAAGACGCTCGTGGAGGCCGGATGACCACCCTGTCCGAGGGCCGGGCCGCGCGGGCGACCGGGCGGGGCCCGCGCCTGCCGCTGTCCCCGCTGCTGAGACTGCTCGTCCTCACCCAACTCGCCTTCAACCTCGGCTTCTTCGCCGTACTGCCCTTCCTCGCCGACCATCTGGGGCAGGGCATCGGCATGGCCGGCTGGCTGGTCGGTCTCGTCCTCGGCCTGCGCACCTTCAGCCAGCAGGGCCTCTTCGTGGTCGGCGGCGCGCTCGCCGACCGGTACGGCATCCGGCCGGTCGTGCTGGCCGGCTGCGTGCTGAGGATCGCCGGTTTCGGCTGGCTGGGGTACGCCGAGAGCACCGCGGCCGTCGTCTCGGCGGTGCTGCTCATCGGGTTCGCCGCCGCCCTGTTCTCCCCGGCGGTCGAGTCCGAGGCCGCCCGGCAGGCCGTCCGGTGGGAACGGGAGGGCGGCGGGGACCGGACCCGGGTGCTCGCGCTGTTCACCGTCGCCGGGCAAGTGGGCGCCTTCGCCGGTCCGTTGCTGGGCGCGCTGCTGCTCGCCGTCGACTTCCGCACCGCGTGCCTGGCCGGCGCGGGCGTCTTCGTCCTGGTCCTGGCCGGGCACGTGTGGCTGCTGCCGCAGCACCTGCCCGGCCGGGAGCGCACCCGGGTGCGGGGCGGGGCCCGGCTGCTGCTGCGCAACCGGCGCTTCCTCGCGCTGTGCGCCGCCTACGGCGCCTATCTGCTCGCCTACAACCAGCTCTACCTCGCCCTGCCCGCCGAGGTGACCCGGGCCGCCGGCTCCCAGGCGCCGCTGGCCTGGCTCTTCGCGCTCTCCTCGCTGCTGGTGGTGTCCGCGCAACTGCCGGTCACCCGGTGGGCGGGGCGGCGGCTGACGATGCGCCGGTCGATGGCGGCGGGGCTGGTGACGGTGGCGGCCGGGTTCGCCGTCGTGGCCTGTGCCCAGCCTGCCGGGCCGACGGGCACCGCCGGTCTGCTGCCCGCCGCCGCCTTCGTGGTCCTGCTGACCCTCGGGCAGATGCTCGTGGCGCCCGTCGCCCGAGCCTGGGTGCCCGACCTCGCCGAGGAGGGCCGCCTCGGCCTCTACACGGGGGCACTGTCCTCGGTCTCCGGCCTGATCGTCCTGGCCGGCAGTTCCGCGACCGGCCTGCTGCTGGACAGCGGGCTGCCGACGGCGGTGCCCTGGCTGGTCCTCGCCGCGGTGCCGCTGGGCGCGGCGGTCCTCCTGCCGCGCACGGAACGGAGCGGGGCCACGGGCCCGGGGTGAGGGGCGCGGGCGGACACCCCGGACGGGGACCGTCCCGACCCGTCACCGAGCGGATCGCGCCGCCACCGGGCGGGAGCGGGGCGGGGGCGACGGGGACGGGTGAGGGGCGCGGCCGGCCGCCGCCGACGGCGTACGTACGCGGCCAGTCACCGAGCCCCGGTGCCGCCGAGCCGCCGGACCGCCCGCGACGCCCGCCGCGATCCCACCGCGCCGCCGGCCAACGGAGCCCGGCTCCGCCTCGCGCCCCGGCCCTGTGCCCCGCTCTGCCCCGTGCCCCGCCCGGCTCCGCCTCGCTCCCCGGCCCGGTGCCGCCGGACCGCCCGCGACGCCCGCCGCGATCCCCACCGCGCCGCCGGCCGACGGAGCACGGCTCCGCCTTGCGCCCGGCCCTGTGCCTCGCTCGGCTCCGTGCCCGCGACGCCCGCCGCGATCCCCACCGCGCCGCCGGCCGACGGAGCCCGGCTCCGCCTCGCGCCCCGGCTCCGCCTCGCGCCTGTCCCGGTGCCCCGCTCGGCTCCGGCCCCGCTCGGCCCCGTGCCCCGCCCGGCTCCCGCCCGCCCCATCCTCGCGCCCGGACCCCGTGTCCGCTCGCAAGGGCCCCTCACCGCGTCACGAGTGCCCGCACCGTCGTGGGCTCCGGCGCCGCCGCCGGCCTCGCCGGCGTCGGGGGCCGGCGGCGCGAGGTGCGCCACAGCCACAGCACGTCCCGGCCGAAGGACCACGCCAGCAGGCCCAGCGCGAGCAGCGCCACCCCGGTGTTGACCGCGTCCGGCAGCAGCCGGGCCCCCGCCACCAGCAGCAGGACGCCCTGCAGTGCCGCGACCGTCTTGCGCGCGGTGCTCGGCGGCAGCGGCGCGGTCAGCCACGGCCACACCCGGGCCGCGGCGACGAACCCGTACCGCATGCCGCCGATCAGGAGTACCCACGGGCCCAGGTCGGCGGCGACGTGGACGCTGAGCACGAGGATGAGGAAGGCGTCCACCTCCATGTCGAAGCGGGCTCCCAGCGCGGTCGAGGTGCCCGTGCGGCGGGCGACCTGGCCGTCGACGCCGTCGAGGAGCAGCGCCACCGCCGTGAGGCCGACGAGCAGCGAGACCGGAGGCGCGCTGCGGAAGGAGTCCGCGACCAGCGCGGTCACCCCGCCGACCAGGGTGGCCCGGCCGAGCGTGACCCGGTTGGCCGGGCCGAAGGACGGCGGCCGGGTCCGGCCGAGCGCCCGGGTGAGGACGGCCCAGGTGGCGAACGCGAACGCCAGGCCGCTCAGCCAGCCCGCCGTGCCCATGCCGATCGCCGTGCCGAGCAGCGCCAGCAGCAGCACCTGCACGGCCGCTCCCACCGCGGTCTCCCGCTGCGGGGGCCTCGCGTCGTACGTGTTGTTCCGGGCCACCGAACACCCTCCGGCCGTGTGACAGAGTCGATCAACGCCGCTACCTTGTGCGCGGCCTGTGCCCCCTCGGTACGTGGCAGGCTTCCCGATCGTTCAGGAGGACGACGATGACCCCCACCATCCGGACGAGCACGACGCCCCGTACGGCGCACGCGTTCTGGCTCGACGCACCCGGCCGGGGCACCGTCCGCGAGGTGGAACTGCCCGCGCCGGGCCCCGACGAGGTGCTGGTGCGCGCCCTGTACTCCGGCGTGAGCCGGGGCACCGAGACGCTGGTCTTCCAGGGCCGCGTGCCCGAGAACCAGTACGCGGCGATGCGCGCCCCCTTCCAGGAGGGCGACTTCCCCGGCCCGGTGAAGTACGGCTACCTCAGCGTCGGCGTCGTCGAGGAGGGGCCGGCGGAGCTGACCGGCCGCACCGTCTTCTGCCTCCATCCGCACCAGACCCGCTACATCGTCCCGGCCGCCGCCGTCACCCCCGTACCGGCGTCGGTGCCCGCCGCGCGGGCCGTGCTGGCCGGCACGGTGGAGACCGCCGTCAACGCCCTGTGGGACGCGGCGCCCCTGATCGGGGACCGGATCAGCGTGGTCGGCGGCGGCATGGTCGGCTGCTCGGTCGCCGCGCTGCTCGCCCGGTTCCCCGGCGTCCGCGTCCAGCTGGTCGACGCCGACCCGGCCCGCGCGGCGGTCGCCGCGGCGCTGGGCGCCGACTTCGCCGCGCCCGCCGACGCCGAGGGGGAACGCGACCTCGTCGTGCACGCCTCCGCCACCGAGGCCGGGCTCGCCCGCTCCCTCGAACTCCTGCGCCCCGAGGGCACGGTCGTCGAGCTGAGCTGGTACGGGGACCGGCGCGTCGCCCTCCCGCTCGGCGAGGCGTTCCACTCCCGGCGCCTGACGCTGCGCGGCAGCCAGGTCGGCACCGTCTCCCCGGCCCGTGCCGCGACCCGCGGTTACGCCGACCGGATGGCCCTCGCCCTCGACCTGCTCGCCGATCCGGCGCTGGACGCCCTCGTCTCCGGAGAGTCGGACTTCACCGAACTCCCCGTCGTCCTCGCCGAGATCGCCTCCGGAGAGCTGCCCGCCCTGTGTCACCGCGTCCGCTACGGGGACCCCGACCCGTCCTGACGTCCCGCCACGCCCGGGACGGCCCCGTGCCTGACCTTGAGAAAAGAGGTGCGGCACGCTGAACACGGCACGGTACGCGGCCGTAATAGACGGCACCCCGCGCAGCGACCGGCGGGGGATCAGACGCGCCACACCTGGAGGGTCGTCCGTTGTTCAGCATCACCGTCCGCGATCACATCATGATCGCCCACAGTTTCCGCGGCGACGTCTTCGGGCCCGCGCAGGCCCTGCACGGCGCCACGTTCCTGGTGGACGCCACGTTCCGGCGCGAGCGGCTCGACGACGACAACATCGTGGTCGACATCGGCCTGGCCACCCAGGAACTGAGCGCGGTGGCCGGAGAGTTGAACTACCGCAACCTCGACGAGGAACCCGACTTCGCCGGCATCAACACCTCCACGGAGTTCCTGGCCAAGGTCATCGCCGACCGGCTCGCCGAGCGCGTCCACAAGGGCGCGCTGGGCGAGGGCGCCAAGGGCCTGTGCGGCCTCACCGTCACCCTGCACGAGTCGCACGTCGCCTGGGCGAGTTACGAGCGCGCGCTGTGAACCACACCACCACCGCGCCCGGTCCGGCCGCCACCGCCCCCGGCCGCTCCGGCCGGCTCGCCCACGTACCCGCACAGGCGTCCGCCCGGACCGCCCCGAGGAACGGCGGGATCATCCCCATGTCCCTGCGCTCCGTGCACTTCGTCATGCCGGGCGGGGTCGACGACCCCGCCGCGCCCAGCGGCGGCAACGCCTACGACCGGCGCATCGGCCTCGACCTGCCCGGCTTCGGCTGGCGGGTGCGTCCCCTGACCGTGACCGGCGACTGGCCCCGCCCGGACGAGGCCGCCCGTACCGAACTCGCCCGCGTCCTGCGCCGGTTGCCGGACGGTGCCGTGGTCCTGCTGGACGGGCTGGTGGCATGCGGCGTCCCGGAGGTCGTCGTCCCGGAGGCCGAGCGGCTGCGCATGGTGGTCCTCGTCCACCTCCCGCTCGGCGACGAGACCGGCCTCGCCCCCGCCGTCGCCGCCGACCTGGACGCCCGGGAGCGGGCCGTGCTGCGCGCGGTGTCCGGGGTCGTCGCCACCAGCGACTGGGCGGTGCGCCGCCTCGTCTCCCACCACGGCCTCGCCCCCGAGCGCGTCCACGCCGCCGCCCCCGGCGCCGACATCGCCCCGCTCGCCCCCGGCACCGACGGCGTCTCGCGGCTGCTGTGCGTCGCCGCCGTCACTCCGCGCAAGGGCCAGCACCGGCTGGTCGAGGCGCTGGCCGCGGTGGCGGACCTGCCGTGGAGCTGCGTGTGCGTCGGAGGGCTCGGCCACGACCCGGCGTACGTCGACCGGCTGCGCGCCATGATCCGCGACCACGGGCTGGAGGACCGGCTGGAGCTGGCCGGACCGGCCTGCGGCGCCGACCTCGACGCCCGTTACGCCACCGCCGACCTGATGGTCCTCACCTCGTACGCCGAGACGTACGGCATGGCGGTGACCGAGGCGCTGGCCCGCGGCATCCCCGTGCTGGCCACCGACGTCGGCGGCCTGCCGGAGGCCGTCGGCCGCGCCCCCGACGGCGGGGTGCCCGGCATCCTCGTCCCGCCGGAGGACCCCGCCGCGCTCGCCGCCGAACTGCGCGGCTGGTTCGGTGAGGCCGACGTACGGCGCCGGCTGAAGTCCGCCGCGCGCCACCGCCGCGCCGCGCTCGACGGCTGGGCCTTGACGGCCCAGAGCCTGGCCGGCGTACTGCGCCGGCTGCCGAGCGAGCCTTGGAGGGCCGCATGACGAGCCCCACGGCACCCGCCGACCCCGCGGGCGAGGCGCCCGGCGCGGCCGGGCCGGACGGGGTGATCCCCGGCGCCGGTCCCGCCGCGCGGCCCGGCGAACGCCCCGCCCCGCCCGCCCCCGGAGCCCCACGGGCACACGGGCGGCACGAGGGGCACGAGGGGCACGCGGCGCCCGAGGGGGAGGAGCCCCCGCGCTACGCGCCCGAGTGGCTGCGGCTGCGGGAGGGCGCCGACGCCGCCGCCCGCGCCCACGACCTGCTCGACCCGCTCCGCATCCGCCTCGCCAACCTGCCCGGCCGCGCGGGCGGCCGGATCGTGCACGACCTGGGCTGCGGCACCGGTTCCATGGGGCGCTGGCTCGCCCCCCGCCTGGACGGCGCCCAGCACTGGATCCTGCACGACCGCGACCCGTACCTGCTGCACTTCGCCGCCGTCGGCACCCCGCGCTCGGCCGCCGACGGCAGCCGCGTCACCGTCGAGACCCGGCGCGGGGACATCGGCCGGCTCACGCCGGACGCGCTGGCCGGCGCCGCGCTGGTCACGGCGTCCGCACTGCTCGACGTGCTCACCGCCGAGGAGGTCGGCGCCCTCGCCGCCGCCTGCGCCGGCGCGGGTTGCGCGGCGCTGCTGACCCTCTCCGTCGCCGGACGCGTGGATCTGACCCCCGCGCATCCCCTGGACGGCGAGATCGCCGCGGCGTTCAACGACCACCAGCGGCGCACCGGACTGCTCGGCCCGGACGCCGTCCCCGTCGCCGCCGACGCCTTCGCCGCGCACGGCGCGACCGTACGCCTGCACGCCAGCCCCTGGCACCTGGGCGACGGCGACGCCGGGCTGACCGGGCAGTGGCTGCGCGGCTGGGTCGGCGCGGCCGTCGAACAACGCCCGGAACTGCGGGAACCGGCCGCACGGTACCTGGCGGCGCGGCTCGCCGAGTGCGCCACCGGCGCCCTGCGGGTCACCGTCCACCACAGCGACCTGCTCGCCCTGTGCCGTCCGGCGGGCGGCACCCGGTGAGCAGCCCGGTGGCCGACGCGCCGGCCGTCCCGGGGCCGGGCACCGCCCGTGTGCCCCGGCCGCGCCGCGCCCTGCGGGCCGTGCGCCCCCACCTGGGGACCCTCGCCGGAGTCACCCTCCTCGCCGTGCTGCTGTGGCGCCTGGGCACCGGCGCCTTCCTGGACGGGCTGCGCCGGATCGACGGGCCGACGCTTCCGGCGGCGCTCGGCATCGGCCTGGTGACCACGGTCTGCTCGGCCTGGCGCTGGTCCCTGGTCGCCCGGGGGCTGGGCATCCGGCTGCCGCTGGGCCCGGCCGTGGCCGGCTACTACCGCGCCCTGTTCCTCAACGCGGCCCTGCCCGGCGGCGTCCTCGGCGACGTGCACCGCGCGGTACGCCACGGGCGCGACGCCGGGGACCTGCGGCGCGGGGTGCGGGCCGTCGTCCTCGAACGGGCCGCCGGGCAACTGGCGTTGATGGGCGTCGGTGGGGTGGTGCTGCTCACGATGGAGTCGCCCGTGGCGGCCCCCGCCCAAAACCTCGCCCCGGTCGCCGGACTGGCCGTCCTCGGGGCGCTCGCCGTCGTGCTCGCGGTACGGAGGAGCAGGCCGGGCTCGTACCGTCCGGGGCGCCGGGGCCGGGCCGTGCGGGCGGTGCTGGGCGAGGTGCGCCGGACGCTGCTGTCGCGGCGTACCGGGCCGGGGATCGCGCTGTCGTCCGCCGTCGTCCTGGCCGGACACCTCGGCATGTTCGTGCTCGCCGCCCGGGTCGCGGGAAGCGCCGCCCCGGTGACGGTGCTGGTGCCGCTGGCCGTCCTCGCGCTGCTCGCGATGGGGCTGCCGCTGAACGTCGGCGGCTGGGGCCCCCGGGAGGGCGTCACCGCCTGGGCGTTCGGCGCGGCCGGGCTGGGCGCCGGCAGCGGCCTGGCCGTCGCCGTGGTCTACGGGGTGCTCGGCTTCGCGGCGAGCCTGCCGGGCGCCGCCGTCCTGGTGGCGCGCCGCCGCGCCACGCGGGAGGCCGAAGTCACCGGTGCCGTGGGCGGGGCGGGCCCGGCCGCCGGCCCGGCGCACCCGGGTCCGCCACTGCGGGGCGCCGCGCGGCCGGCCCCGGGCGGACCCCGGGAACGAGCCGCCCGGGGGCGGCCCGGTCCGGCGGCCGGGGCGGTGGGCGGCGCCGAGCCGCGCCCCGCGCCCCGCGTCGCCTATGCGCGCTCGTCGCCCCGCGCGGGAACGTCCGCCGAGGTGAGCAGCGAGAAATACGCGCCGAAGGAATCCGCGAGACTCGCCAGGATTTTCTTCCCCTTTTCCGCGGAACCGAGTGAAGGCCGCCCGACGACACCGGAATCGGTATAGGCGGACATACCGAGGGAGAGCAGATGACGCCGGTCGTCGGAGAGGACATCGGCGGCCTCGTAACCGGGCCGGACGAATTCGGGATGGGCGTGGAGGAGGAGGGAGGTCTCGATTTCCCCCGCGTGCATGTCGGTGAGGAGCGAGGTGGCCACCCCCGCCCGCTCCCGCGCCGTCTCCCAGTCCTCCACGGACGGGAACAGCGCCATCCGCTCACCGCGCGCGGAGGACTCCTGAACGAGGTTGCCCAGCACGTAGTTGCCGCCGTGTCCGTTGACCACCACCAGGGCGTCGACGCCCGAGCGGCGCAGCGATTCCGCTATGTCCCGTACCACCGCGTGCAGGGTGACCGCGGAGATGCTGACGGTGCCGGGCCAGGCGGCGTGCTCGTGCGAGCAGCCGATCGTCACCGGCGGCAGCAGGTGCACCGGGTGGTCGGCGGCGATCCGGCGGGCGATCGCGCAGGCGACGAGGGTGTCGGTCGCCAGCGGCAGGTGCGGACCGTGCTGCTCGAAGCTCCCCACCGGCAGCACGGCGACCTGCCGTGCCACTCCGGCGGCCCGGCCGCGCACATCCTCCGTGGTGTCCGCCGGCACCAGTGAAACATCCATTCCCGCACGGCCTTTCGTCTCTGTTGAGGAACGTGAGAATCATGACAGACAGCATGGGCATGCTCGGCAAGAAAGCAGCGCAGCGCACCGGTGTGGAACGGGTCGTGGTGACGCCGCTTCCCACCGTGTACGGGGAATTCCGGGCAATCGGATATGTGGACCACGACCGCGGCGACGAGCACGTCGCCCTGGTCCACGGCGACCCGGGCGCCGCCGGCGTGCTCACCCGGCTGCACTCGGAGTGCCTGACGGGGGACGCCTTCGGTTCGCGGCACTGCGAGTGCGGCGACCAACTCGCCTCGGCCCTGCGCGCGGTGGTCGCGGCGGGCCGCGGCGTCGTCCTCTACCTGCGCGGTCACGAGGGGCGCGGCATCGGGCTGCTGGCCAAACTGCGGGCGATGGCCTTGCAGGCGGAGGGCCTGGACACGGTGGAGGCGAACCTCGCCCTGGGCCTGCCGGTGGACGCCCGGGACTACGGGGCCGCCGCCGGGATGCTGGCGGACCTCGGGGTGGAGTCGGTGCGGCTGATGTCCAACAACCCGCGCAAGCGGGAGGCGTTGGCGCTGCACGGCATCCGCGTCGACGAGCAGGTGCCGCTGCTGATCCCGCCGTGCGAGAGCAACATCACCTATCTGCGCACCAAGCGGGAGCGCCTGGACCACCACCTGCCCCACCTGGACGCGATGGTCCACGCCTCGTCCTGACCCCGGCCGGGGACGAGGGGAGGGCGGTGCGGGCCCGGCGCGCCGGACCCCGCCCGCCCCCTCCGGCGTCCGGCCGGCTCAGACGTCCACCGTCTCCCGCCGGGCCGGTTCCCCGGCCGTCCGTTCGCCCAGGTCCTCCGTCGGGACCTCGTGCGTCTCGCGTGCGGTGAGCGCGGCGATCACCGGCGGGACGCACAGGGCGGCCGTGAAGAGGGCGACCGCGAACCAGTCGTCCCCGCCGGGACCGGCGATCTGCGCCGCGAACGTCACCGCGAACCCGGCCACCGCGAACCCGATCTGGGTGCCGATGGCCACGCCGGAGAGCCGGACCCGGGTCGAGAACATCTCGCCGTAGAAGGCCGGCCACACGCCGTTCGCGGCGCTGTAGACGACACCGAAGGCGACGATGCCGAGCAGGAACGTCAGCGCGTACGAGCCGGTCGAGATCGCCCACAGGTAGAGGAACATGGCGCCCGCGCTGCCGGCCGCGCCGATCAGGAACACGGGGCGGCGCCCGACGCGGTCGGAGAGCATGGCCCACAGCGGGATCGCGCCCAGCGCGACGACGTTGGCCAGCGCCCCGACCCACAGCATGGCCGTACGGGACATGCCGACCGCGTCGCTCGTGGCGTACGCCAGCGCCCACACCGTGAAGATGGTGCTGACCGAGGCGATGAGCGCGGCGGCCACCACGCGCAGCACGTCCGCCCAGTGGTCGCGGGCGAGCACGGCCAGCGGCATCTTCACGGTGCCGCCCGCGCCGGCCGCCTGCTGGGCGACGAAGGCCGGGGTCTCGTCCAGCTTGCGCCGGATCACGAAGCCGACCACGGCGACCGCGACGCTCATCCAGAACGGCACGCGCCAGCCCCAGGAGAGCAGGTGTTCCTCGGGCAGCGCGGCGACCGGCAGGAAGACCAGGGTGGCGAGCAACTGGCCGCCCTGGGTGCCGCTGAGGGTGAAGCTGGTGAAGAAGCCGCGCCGGTTCGGGGGCGCGTGTTCCAGCGTCATGGAGTTGGCGCTCGCCTGCTCGCCGGCGGCGGAGATGCCCTGGAGCACGCGGCAGAGCACCAGCAGTGTCGGAGCGAGGGTGCCGACCTGGTCACGGGTGGGCAGGCAGCCGATCAGGAAGGTCGACACGCCCATCAGCATCAGGGTGAACACCATGATCTTCTTGCGGCCGAGGCGGTCGCCGACGTGGCCGAGGAAGAAGGCGCCGACCGGACGGGCCGCGTACGCGACGCCGAAGGTGGCCAGCGACAGCAGGGTCGCGGTGGCCGGGTCGGACTCGTCGAAGAAGACCTCCGGGAAGATCAGCGCGGCGGCGCTGCCGTAGATGAAGAAGTCGTAGTACTCCAGGGCGCTGCCGATCCACGCGGCGGCTGCGGCCTTCCTGGGCTGGCCGGGCGGCGCGGCGTCGGCGGGTGTCGGGGCGGCGGGGACGGACACGGCGTGCTCCTTCGGGAAACTCCACCGTAGGCAACGTACGGGGGAGGGGAGGGGACGGGGACGGGGACGTGCGGGGTGTGGGGGAGGATGCCGGTCGGCTAATTAACCCACTGGATAGTTAGTCGCGGTGGGAGGGATGTTGCGCGCAGGTTTCCCGTGTGTCAAGGGGTGTCGTCCAGCGGACCGCTCCGCCGCGCCCGCCAGCGCCCGTCCCGCCGCGGCCCGCGTCGCCCGGAGGACCGCCCGCCGCGCACCGGTCGCCCCGCCCTGGGGCCCCGGCCGGCCCGGGTGGGCCCGCGCGGGCGCGGCGGGGCGACGAGCCGACGGGGGCGACGGGCCGACGCGGCGGCCGTCGACGGGCCGAGGGGGCGACGGCCCCGCGCCCCGCCCGCGTTCAGTCCCGGGCGCGTTCCGCCGTCAGGTAGGCGATCACCATGTCGCCGAGCATGGTCCGGTAGTGCGCGCGCCGGGCCGGGTCGACCAGGTCGCGGCCGAACAGCGCGCCGAAGGTGTGCCGGTTGGCGACCCGGAAGAAGCAGAAGGAGCTGATCATCGCGTGCAGGTCGACGGCGTCGACGTCGGCCGTGAACAGCCCGGAGCGCCGCCCCTCCGCGAGGATGCGGCGGATCACCTCCAGGGCCGGGGAGCCCATGCGGGACAGCATCTCCGAGGAGGCGATGTGCTCGGCCTCGTGGATGTTCTCGATGCTCACCAGACGGATGAAGTCCGGGTGCTCCTCGTGGTGGTCGAAGGTCAGCTCCGCGAGCCGGCGGATGGCCGCGACCGGGTCCAGGTGGTCGACGTCGAGCCGCTGCTCCGCCTCCCGGATCACGCCGTAGGCCCGCTCCAGGACGGCCGTGAAGAGCTGCTCCTTGCCGCCGAAGTAGTAGTAGATCATCCGCTTGGTGGTGCGGGTGCGGGCGGCGATCTCGTCGACGCGGGCCCCGTCGTAGCCGGCCCGCGCGAACTCGCGCGTCGCCATGTCGAGGATCTCGGCCCGGGTGCGGGCGGCGTCGCGGGTGCGCGCGCCTGATCGTGCCGGTTCGTCGACGCTGGTCATCGGGTTCCTTCGGCTGCGGGCGGGCGAGGAGCTGAGGGGCCCGGGAGGTCCAGGGGCCGGTGCCGGTGATTGTAGAAGGCGCCCGTCGCGGCCGGTGGCGGAGCGCCGGAGGGACTTCCCCGCGGCCCCGTCCACCTGCTATGACTAACGTACTGGTTCGTACATTAGTTGCCCGGGTTCCGTGCCCGAGCCCTCAGGAGGTCCCCCGGTGGCCAAGGACGCGTATCTCGTCGGACTGATCGGTTCCGGCATCGGCCCGTCGCTCAGCCCCGCGCTGCACGAGCGGGAGGCCGACCGGCAGGGCCTGCGCTACGTGTACCGGCTGATCGACATCGACACCCTCGGGGTGCCGCCCGCCGCGGTGGGCGACCTGCTGCGGTCCGCACGCGACCTCGGCTTCGACGGGCTGAACATCACCCACCCCTGCAAACAGCTCGTCATCGAGCACCTGGACGCCCTCTCCCCGCAGGCCGAGGCGCTGGGCGCGGTCAACACCGTCGTCTTCGACGGGGGCCGGGCCCTCGGCCACAACACCGACGTCACCGGATTCGCCGCCTCCTTCGCCCGCGGACTGCCGGACGCCGCGCTGGAACGGGTCGTGCAGCTCGGCGCCGGCGGGGCGGGCGCGGCCGTCTCCCACGCCGCCCTGACCCTCGGCGCGGAACGGGTCACCGTCGTCGACGCCGCCCCCGGGCGGGCCGCCGCCCTCGCCGGCTCCCTCAACCGGCGCTTCGGGCCGGGCCGGGCCGCCGACGCCGCCCCGGAACGGCTGCCCGCCCTCCTCGCCGACGCCGACGGCCTCGTGCACGCCACCCCCACCGGCATGGCCGCCCACCCCGGGCTGCCGCTGCCCGCCGCGCTGCTGCGCCCGGGACTGTGGGTCGCCGAGGTGGTCTACCGGCCGCTGGAGACGGAGCTGCTGCGCGCCGCCCGCGCCGCCGGCTGCGCCACGCTCGACGGCGGCGGGATGGCCGCCTTCCAGGCCGCCGACGCGTTCCGCCTCTTCACCGGGCGGGAACCCGACGCCGGGCGGATGCTGGCCGACATCGCCCCCCTGGCGCAGGCCCTCGGGGCCCGCCCGTAGGCCCCGGACCGAAAGAGAGAGGTACCCCCCGTGCGGACGTCCATCGCCACCGTCTCCCTGAGCGGATCGCTCACCGAGAAGCTCACGGCCGCCTCCCGGGCCGGCTTCGACGGCGTGGAGATCTTCGAGAACGACCTGCTGGCCGGCCCCCTCGGCCCGGAGGAGGTCCGCGCCCGCTGCGCCGACCTCGGCCTCACCGTCGACCTCTACCAGCCGCTGCGGGACCTGGAGGCCCTGCCGCCCGACGAGTTCGCACGCGCGCTGCGCCGGGCCCGGCACAAGTTCGAGCTGGCCCGCCGGCTCGGCACCGACACCGTCCTGGTCTGCTCCAGCGTCTCCCCGCACGCCGTGGACGACGACGCCCTCGCCGCCGGGCAACTGAGCACGATCGCCGACGCGGCCCGCGAACACGGCGTGCGCGTCGCCTACGAGGCCCTCGCCTGGGGCCGCCACGTCAGCACCTACGACCACGCCTGGCGCATCGTCCGGGCCGCGGGGCACCCCGCGCTCGGCACCTGCCTGGACAGCTTCCACATCCTCTCGCGCGGCAGCGACCCCCGGGGCATCGAGGACATCCCCGGCGACAAGATCTTCTTCCTCCAGCTCGCGGACGCCCCGCTGCTCGCCATGGACGTCCTCCAGTGGAGCCGCCACTACCGCTGCTTCCCCGGCCAGGGCGGCTTCGACGTCGCCGGACTCCTGCGCCACGTCCTGCGCACCGGCTACGACGGACCGCTCTCCCTGGAGGTCTTCAACGACGTCTTCCGCCAGTCCGAGGCCGGGCCGACGGCCGTGGACGCCCAGCGCTCGCTGCGCCTGCTGAAGGAGGCGGCCGGCGTCGACGCGCCGCCCGCGCCCGTCGTGCCCACCGCGGTCGCCTTCGCCGAGCTGGTGACGCCCGACGCCGCGCCCGTCACGGCCGTCCTGGACGCCCTCGGCTTCACCCGTACCGCCCGCCACCGGGGCAAACCCGTGGACCTGTGGCAGCGGGGCGAGGCCCGCGTCCTGGTCAACACCGGACCCGGCGAACGCCGCGACGGCACCCACCTCGCCGCCGTCGGACTGGAGTCGCCCGATCCGGCCGGGGCGGCCCGCCGGGCCGAGGCCCTGCTCGCCCCGGTGCTGCCGCGCCGCCGCGCCCCCGGCGACGTCCCGCTGGAGGCGGTCGCCGCGCCCGACGGCACCGAACTGTTCTTCTGCGCCACCGGGCGCCCCGGACTGCCCGACTGGCGGGCCGACTTCGAGGACACCGGGCAGGCCCCCGGCGACGGCGGCCACTGGCGGGTCGACCACCTCTCGCTCACCCAGCCCTGGCACCAGTTCGACGAGGCCGCCCTCTTCCACCGCGGCGTCCTCGGACTGCGCCCGCAGGAGAGCGTGGACGTCGCCGACCCGTACGGCCTGCTGCGCAGCCGCGCCGTCACCAGCGAGGACGGCGCCGTCCGCATCGTCCTGACGGTCGGCCCGGCCCCGGCCGACGCCACCGCGCACGCCCAGCACATCGCCCTCGGCACCGACGACGTGGTCGCCGCGGCCCGCCGCTACCGCGACGCCGGCGGCCGGCTGCTGCCCATCCCCGCGAACTACTACGACGACCTCGCCGCCCGCCATACCTTCGCCGACGGCGAGCTGGAGACCTACCGGGAACTGGGCATCCTCTACGACCGCGACGAGTACGGCACCTTCCGGCACTGCTACACGCACACCGTCGGCCGCGTCTTCCTCGAACTCCTCCAGCGCGACGGCGGCTACCGGGGCTACGGCGCGGCGAACGCGTTCGTCCGCCTCGCGGCGCAGCACGCGGTACGCAAGTACGCCGTCGCCTGACCGGGCCCGGCGGCTACTTCTTCACGGCGTGGCCGCCGAACTGGTTGCGCAGCGCGGCGACCATCCGCATCTGCGGCGAGTTCTCCTGGCGGGAGGCGAAACGGGCGTACAGCGCGGCGGTGATCGCGGGCAGCGGCACCGCGTTGTCCACGGCCGCCTCCACGGTCCAGCGGCCCTCGCCCGAGTCGTCGGCCCAGCCGCGCAGCTTCTCCAGGTGGTGGTCGTCGTCGAGGGCGTTGACGGCGAGGTCGAGGAGCCAGGAGCGGATGACGGTGCCCTGCTGCCAGGAGCGGAAGACCTCGCGGACGTTCTCCACCGAGTCCACCTTCTCCAGCAGCTCCCAGCCCTCGGCGTACGCCTGCATCATCGCGTACTCGATGCCGTTGTGGACCATCTTGGAGAAGTGCCCGGCGCCGACCTTCCCGGCGTGCACGTACCCGTAGGGGCCGTCCGGCTTGAGCGCCTCGAAGATCGGCTTGAGGCTTTCGACGTGCTCGTCGTCGCCGCCGACCATGAGCGCGTAGCCGTTGCGCAGCCCCCACACGCCGCCGGAGACACCGGCGTCGACGAAGCCGATACCGCGCGCGTGCAGCTCCTTGGCGTGCCTCTCGTCGTCGGTCCAGCGGGAGTTGCCGCCGTCGACGACGATGTCGCCGGGTTTGAGCAGGGTCGCCAGTTGGTCGATGACGTGCTGGGTGGCGCCGCCGGCCGGGACCATCACCCAGACGGCGCGCGGCCGGTCCAGCCCCTCGACGAGGTCGACCAGGCCGGGCACGTCGGACAGCGCGGGGTTGGTGTCGTAGCCGATGACGGTGTGACCGGCGTTGCGCAGCCGCTCGCGCATGCTGCCGCCCATCTTGCCGAGTCCAACGAGGCCGATCTGCATGTCAGTTCACTTCCCGATGTCGCGGTAGGCGGCCACCAGCGCGGCCGTGGAGGGGTCGAGGCCGGGGACGTGGGCGCCCTCGGAGAGGGCGGGTTCGACGCGGCGGGCGAGGATCTTGCCGAGTTCGACGCCCCATTGGTCGAAGGAGTCGATGTTCCAGACGGCGCCCTGGACGAAGACCTTGTGTTCGTAGAGGGCGATGAGCTGGCCGAGGACGGAGGGGGTGAGCTGGGGGGCGAGGATGGTGGTGGTGGGGTGGTCGCCGTGGAAGGTCTTGTGGGGGACGAGTTCCTCGGGGACGCCTTCCTCGCGGACCTCGTCGGGTGTCTTGCCGAAGGCGAGGGCCTGGGTCTGGGCGAAGAAGTTGGCCATCAGCAGGTCGTGCTGGGCGCCGAGGGTGTCGTCGAGTCCCGGTACGGGCCGGGCGAAGCCGATGAAGTCGGCGGGGATCAGCTTGGTGCCCTGGTGGATCAACTGGTAGTAGGCGTGCTGGCCGTTGGTGCCGGGGGTGCCCCACACCACGGGCCCGGTCTGCCACCGCACCGGCTGCCCGTCGCGGTCGACGGACTTGCCGTTGGACTCCATGTCGAGTTGCTGGAGGTAGGCGGTGAAGCGGGAGAGGTGGTGGCTGTAGGGCAGCACCGCGTGGGACTGGGCGCCCAGGAAGTTGCCGTACCAGATGCCCAGCAGGCCCATCAGCAGCGGCACGTTGGCCTCGGGCGGCGCCGTGCGGAAGTGCTCGTCGAC
This sequence comes from Streptomyces sp. SCSIO 75703, assembly GCF_036607905.1. Taxonomy (NCBI): domain Bacteria; kingdom Bacillati; phylum Actinomycetota; class Actinomycetes; order Kitasatosporales; family Streptomycetaceae; genus Streptomyces; species Streptomyces sediminicola. Next base: position 685,532 of record NZ_CP144555.1, on the reverse strand, counting down.
GAGGTGGAAACCGTCCAGCAGCTCACGGAAGCGGTCCGGGCCGATGGCGATCATCAGGGAGAGGCCGATGGCCGAGTCGAAGGAGTACCGGCCGCCGACCCAGTCCCAGAACTCGAACATGTTGGCCGTGTCGATACCGAACTCCGCGACCTTCTGCGCGTTCGTGGACAACGCGACGAAGTGCCGGGCCACGGCCGCCTCGTCACCGAGGGCGTCCAGCAGCCGGCTCCGCGCGGACGTGGCGTTGGTGATCGTCTCGATCGTCGTGAACGTCTTCGAGGCGACGACGAACAGCGTCTCCGCCGGATCCAGGTCCCGCGTCGCCTCGTACAGATCGGCCCCGTCCACGTTCGACACGAACCGGAACACCAGGGAGCGGTCGCTGTAGTCACGCAGCGCCTCGTAGGCCATCGCGGGGCCGAGGTCGGAACCACCGATGCCGATGTTCACCACGTTCCGGATACGCCGGCCGGTGTACCCGGTCCACTCCCCGGAACGCACCCGCTCCGCGAAGGCCGCCATCCTGTCCAGCACGGCGTGCACCCCGGGGACCACGTTCTCCCCGTCCACCTCGACGACCGCCCCCCGCGGCGCCCGCAGCGCCGTGTGCAGAACGGCGCGGTCCTCCGTCGTGTTGATCCGCTCCCCGCGGAACATCGCATCCCGCAACGCGAACACACCGGTCGCGGACGCCAGTTCACGCAACAACGCCAGCGTCTCATCGGTCACCAGGTGCTTGGAGTAGTCGACGTACAGGTCGCCGACGCGTGCCGTGTACCGCTCGGCGCGGTCCGGGTCCTCGGCGAAGAGCCGGCGCAGGCTCGGACGCGGCAGGGCGTCCGCGCGGTGGTCCTCCAGCGCGGTCCACTCCGGCCGCAGGGTGAGCACGGCGGCGCCGGGGGCGGGGGCGTCAGACACGGGTCCGCTCTCCCTCGGAGGACTCGCCGCGCAGGGCGATGGCGTACATCTCGTCCGCGTCCAGCCGCCGCAGCTCCTCGGCCAGGAGTTCGGAGGTGGGGCGGACCTTCAGGGCGAGGGAGCGCGGGGGCTGGCCGGGCAGGGTCATCGTGGCGAGGGGGCCCTCGGGCCGGTCGACGACGATCTCGCCGCCCGCGGTGCCGAGCCGGACGGCGGTGACGACCGGACCGTCGGTGATCACCCTTTCCACCCGCACCTTCAGCCGCGCCTCCAGCCAGCGGGCGAGCAGTTCGGCGGCCGGGTTCTCCGCCTCGGCCTCCACGGCCGCCGAGGTGACCTCGGCCCGGGCCTGGTCCAGTGCCGCCGCCAGCATCGAGCGCCACAGCGTCAGCCGGGTCCAGGCCAGGTCGGTGTCGCCCGGCGTGTAGGAGCGGATGCGGCTCTCCAGCACCTCCATCGGCCGCTCCACCGCGTACAGGTCGGTGATCCGGCGCTGGGCGAGGGCTCCGAGCGGGTCCTGCGCCGGGTGTTCGGGCGCGTCGACGGGCCACCAGACGACGACCGGGGCGTCCGGCAGCAGCAGCGGCAGCACGACGGAGTCGGCGTGGTCGGACACCTCGCCGTAGGTGCGCAGCACCACCGTCTCCCCGGCGCCCGACTCGGAGCCCACCCGGACCTCGGCGTCGAGGTGGGAGAGGGTGCGTTCGCGCAGGTTGCGCGGGTGGCGCCGGATGACGACCAGGGTGCGGGCCGGATGCTCGTGGGAGGCTTCCTCGGCCGCCTTGATCGAGTCGTAGGCGTTCTCCTCGTCGGTGACGATGACCAGCGTGAGCACCATGCCGACGGCGGGGGTGCCGCTGGCCCGGCGGCCCCGCATCAGCGCCTTGTTGACCTCGCTTGCCGTGGTGTCGGTCAGATCGATCCTCATGGCCTGCGCCAGCTCCGTCCGTCTCGTGCGAGCATCTCGTCGGCTTCCCGCGGTCCCCAGCTTCCCGAGGCGTACCGGGCGGGCCTGCCGTGCGCGGCCCAGTACTCCTCGACCGGATCGAGGATCCGCCAGGACTCTTCCACCTCCTGGTGCCGGGGGAACAGGTTGGCGTCGCCCAGAAGGACGTCCAGGATCAGCCGTTCGTACGCCTCGGGGCTGGACTCGGTGAAGGACTCGCCGTAGGCGAAGTCCATGGACACGTCCCGGATCTCCATGGAGGTGCCGGGGACCTTGGAGCCGAAGCGGACGGTCATGCCCTCGTCGGGCTGGACGCGGATGACGATCGCGTTCTCGCCGAGTTCCTCGGTGGCGCTGGTGTCGAAGGGGGAGTGCGGGGCCCGCTGGAAGACCACGGCGATCTCCGTGACCCGGCGGCCGAGGCGTTTGCCGGTGCGCAGGTAGAAGGGGACGCCCGCCCAGCGGCGGTTGTCGATGGCCAGGCCGACGGCGGCGTAGGTGTCGGTCGTGGACGCCGCGTCGATGCCCTCCTCCTCCAGGTAGCCGCAGACCTGGGCGCCGCCCTGCCAGCCGCCCTCGTACTGCCCGCGCACCGTGTGCGCGCCGAGGTCGTCCGGCAGCCGGACGGCGCGCAGCACCTTCAGCTTCTCGGTGAGCAGGGAGGGGGCGTCGAAGGCGGCGGGTTCCTCCATCGCGGTGAGGGCGAGGAGTTGCAGGAGGTGGTTCTGGATGACGTCGCGGGCGGCGCCGATGCCGTCGTAGTAGCCGGCCCGGCCGCCGATGCCGATGTCCTCGGCCATGGTGATCTGCACGTGGTCGACGAAGGACCGGTTCCAGATCGGTTCGAACATGGTGTTGGCGAAGCGCAGCGCCAGGATGTTCTGGACGGTCTCCTTGCCCAGGTAGTGGTCGATGCGGAAGACCTGGTCGGGTTCGAACACCTCGTGCACGAGGGCGTTGAGCTCGCGGGCGCTGGCGAGGTCGTGGCCGAAGGGCTTCTCGATCACCGCGCGGCGCCAGGACCCCCGCGGGGCGTCGGCCAGTCCGTGGTCCTTGAGCTGCTGGACGACCTTCGGGAAGAAGCGGGGCGGCACGGAGAGGTAGAAGGCGTAGTTGCCGCTGGTGCCCTGCGAGGCGTCCAGCTCCTCCACGGCCTCGCGCAGTCGTTCGAAGGCGGTGTCGTCGTCGAAGTCGCCGGGGACGAAGCGCATGCCGGCGGCGAGTTGCTGCCAGACCTCCTCGCGGAAGGTGGTGCGCGCGTTCTCCTTGACGGCGTCGTGCACGACCTGCGCGAAGTCCTGGTCCTCCCAGTCCCGGCGGGCGAAGCCGACCAGGGAGAAGCCCGGCGGCAGCAGGCCGCGGTTGGCCAGGTCGTAGACGGCGGGCATGAGCTTCTTGCGGGACAGGTCACCGGTGACGCCGAAGATGACCAGTCCCGAGGGGCCGGCGATCCGGGGCAGGCGGCGGTCGCGCGGGTCCCGCAGGGGGTTGCGCCAGTCGAGTGGCGGCGAGGGGGTGACGGTGCCCGCGGGCGGCCGTCGGCCGCCCTTCCCCGCGGCGCGGCCGGGCTGCTCTCCGGAGCCGTCGCCGGAGCTCTCCCCGGACCCGTTCGCGGTGGCCCCGGCCGCCTCGGTGTCCCGGGCGCCCCCGGCCGGGCCGGGGCCCGTGCCGCCCCGGCCCCCGCCGTCCGGTGCGGAGCCTCGCGGCTCCCCGGCCGTCCGGGCCTTGTGCCCGCCGTCCGCTTCCTCCGCCGCTCCGGTCCCGTGGACCGTCGTCGCGGGAGGCTCCTCGCTCATTCCCCGTCAACTCCCTTGCCGTCGAGGACTCCGTCGTCGCACCGCATCCGTACCCACCCGGCCCGCCGGGGCCGCCCGGCGGGCACCGCCTCCCGGCCGCCGGGCGCGGCCGGTGACCGGTCCGCGGGGCCGGGGGTGACCGGCCCCTTCCCTACAGGGTGTCCCGATATGCCGCGACCTGCCTCCCCCGCTGGGGCCGCCGCGGGTGTTCGGTGCCGGGCGCGACGGACGGTCCACCCTGCTCACGGTCGTGCGGGTACCGCGGAACGGGGTCGATCATGCGGTCGGGTCTCGGCCCCGTGCGCGCGGGGCGAAGGAGTCCCTCACCTCGGGAACTGGGCCTCCAGCGCCTCGGCCCCGTGCGCGCGGGCCGCACGAGGCCGGGCGGGGCCGGGCGGGGCCGTACCCGGACTTGTCCCGGGCCGGGCGCCGGGGGAGCCCGCCGGAGTGGTGGCCGCGCCCGTCCGATCGCCCCGGGGCCCCGCCCCGGCGACCTCCCGGCCGACGTCGGCTCCCGGCCCGCGCCGGCCGTCCCGGGCGGACACCACCGCCGAGGTCCGGCCGCCCGTCACCGCCGGGCGCTCGCACCACGCGGCCCGTGGCACCGCCGCCTTCGCGCGCACCGAGGACGCCTGCGCCGCACCCCCCGGACGCCACGAGTGCGCCCCCGGGCCGGCGCGGTCGGACGGCCGAGGGGGCCCCGCGGTGCGGAGCCCCCTCGGTGCGCGCGGTCGCCGCCGGGTCAGCGCCCGAAGGTGAACCAGTTGACGTTGACGAAGTCCGCCGGCTGCCCGCTGGTGAAGGTCAGGAACACGTCGTGGGTGCCCGTCACCGGGCTGATGTTGGCCGGCACGGACCGCCACGACTGCCAGCCGCCCGTGTCGCCCACCGAGAAGCTGCCGACCGGGGCGTTGGCCCGGCTGTCGAGACGCACCTCGACCAGCCCGCTGACCCCGGTCGCGGCCCCGCTCGCCACCCGCGCGGTGAACTGCCGGGCCGGTGTCGAGCCGAACCGCACGCCCTTGTACTGGGCCCAGTCGCCGTTGGCGAGCGCGGCGAGGTTGTGGCCGCCGCCGGAGTCGGTGGTGACCTCGGTCAGCACGCCGGACTGGGCGTCGTACGACTCGGCCTGGATGGTGCCGTAGGCGTCACGGCTGCCGGAGGGCGGGGGAGTGGTGCCGCCCCCGCCGCTGGACAGCACCCGCACGTAGTCCACCAGCATCGAGTGGCCGGGCTGGGTGCCGGCGTCCGGGCCGCCGCCGAACGCGTCGGGGAAGCCGCCGCCCATGGCCACGTTGAGGATGAGGAAGTATCCGTGGTTCGTGGCGTTGGCCCAGGTCGTCGCGTCGACCTGGTCGGCGCGCACGGTGTGGTAGTGGTTCCCGTCGACGAGGAAGCGGATCTCCTCGACGCTCTTGGAGCGGTCCCACTCCACGCCGTAGGTGTGGAAGGCGGCCTGGCAGGTGGCGCCGGGACACGTGGTGCTGCCGCCGATGCCGGTGGTCTCGTTGCACGGGCCGCCCGGCGAGGTGCCGCAGTGCATCGTGGCCCACACCGTGTTGATGCCCTGGGTGTTCTCCATGATGTCGATCTCGCCGACACCGGGCCAGTTCCAGTAGTTGCCCCGGTAGGGGCTGCCGAGCATCCAGAACGCCGGCCAGTAGCCCTTGGCGGCGGCCCCGGTGACGTTCGGGACCTGGATGCGGGCCTCGACGCGCAGGGCGCCGCCGGCCGGGGGCTGGAAGTCGGTGCGCCGGGTCTCGATCCGGCCGGAGGTCCAGTTGCCGGCGGCGTCGCGGCGCGGGGTGATGCGGAGGTTGCCGTTGCCGTCGAGGGAGACGTTGTCCGTGCTGGACGTCATCGTCTCGATCTCGCCGGTGCCGAAGTTGGCGGGACCGCCCGGGTACGACGTCCCGGTCGTGTACTGCCAGTTGTCGGTGTTCACGCCGGTGCCGGCCGGCCCGTCGAAGTCGTCGGCGAAGACCTGCGTCCAGCCGGACGGGGGCGGCGGGGCGGCGGCGCTCGCGGACGGGCCGGTGACGGCGGTCGCGCCGGCGGCGAGGCCGAGCGCGCCGACGACGGCCACCAGCGCCCGGTGCCAGGGACGGCGTCTGGGCGTGCCGGAGGTCTCACTCATGGGGGGTCGCCTCTCGGGTGCGGGGGTGTGAGGGGTGGGTCACCACGGAGCGCGCGGGCGGTCGCGGGAACCGCGCCTGAGAGCGCTCTCAGGATGCGGCCAATGTGCTCTGAGACGTATCCGCCGTCAAGAGGTGAAGCCGAGAAAGTCCTTGCGGAGTAGGGGAGTTCACTCCGTGAATCAGACCAATGGGCGCAACCGGGGGCGTCGCCGCCACCCCGGGCCGCCACGGTCCTCTCCCTCGTCCCGCCCTCGGCCCTGGTCCGTCGCCCCGTCCGTGGTCCCGCCCTCGTCCGCGACCCCCGGTCCCCGGCCCCCCGGCCCCGCTCCCGTCCCCCGCCCGCCCCCGTCACCCGACGACCGGGTACCGCACCCCCGGCCGCACGGAGGGCGCGGGCCGCCAGCCGAGCGCCCGCGAGATCCCCCGCGCCGCCAGCCGCACCGCCGGGACCAGCGTCGGCACGGCCGCCCCCGCACGCGGCACCACCACCGACACGGCGGCGGCCACCGCGCCGTCCCCGCCGCGCACCGGCGCCGCCACCGACAGCGCGTCGCCGGTCACCTGCCGGTCGCTCACCGCCGCCCCGGTGCGCCGCACCTCCGCCAGCACCCGGCGCAGCCGCACCGGGTCCGTGATCGTGAACGGGGTGAAGGCGGCCAGCGGCCCCGCACAGTAGGCGCCCTGGTACTCCGGCGTGCCGTGCGCGAGCAACGCGAGGCCGACCCCGGTCGCGTGCAGGGGCCAGCGCCCACCGACCCGGATGTGCACGTCCACCGCCGAGCGGCCCGACAGCCACTCCACGTAGACCACGTCGTCCCCGTCGCGCACCGCCAGTTGCACGTTCTCGTGCGTCGCCTCGTACAGGTCCTCCAGGTACGGCAGTGCCGCCTGGCGCAGCGCCAGGCCGCGCGGGGCGAGCACGGCGATCTCCCAGAGCCGCAGCCCCACGTGGTAGAGCCCCTCCGCGTCCCGCTCCAGCGCGCCCCACTCGGCGAGGGCGCCCACCAGGCGGTGCGCCGTGGTGAGGCTCAGTCCGGCCCGCCGGCTGATGTCCGTGAGGCTCAGGGCCGGGTGCGCGTGGTCGAAGGCGGCGAGCACGGCCAGCAGCCGCTCTGGCGCGGAACGGACGGTCATGCCGGGCGTCCCTTCGGGGTCGGTGGAGTCACGGGGGAGGAGCGGGGTCCGGGAGCGTCGGAGCAGGTCGGCGGCGGTACGCGGGCGGGCCGCGCGGCGGATGCGGGTGTCGGCCAGAGGGTACGTCTCCGCGGCCTTCCGGCCCAGGGGGTGGACGCGCTCATTCCGCACGTGCCGCGGCCCCGCGAGGCCGCGGACCGGCCGTCGGGACATGCCATGATCGGCGCCGGGCCGGAAGCACGGACCCCGGGAGAGCGGGAGAGCGGGAGAGGGGACGCGGACATGAGGCTGACGATCGTGGGAGGCGGCGGATTCCGGGTGCCGCTGGTGTACGGGGCGCTCCTCGGGGACCGCGCCGAGGGCCGGGTGAGCGAGGTGGTGCTGCACGACACCGACCCCGACCGGCTGGCCGCGGTCACCCGGGTCCTGGCCGAGCAGGCCGCCGGAGTGCCCGACGCGCCCGCGGTGACCGCCACGGCCGACCTGGACACGGCGCTGCGCGACGCCCGGTTCGTGTTCTCCGCGATCCGCGTCGGCGGTCTGGAGGGCCGGGCCCAGGACGAGCGGATCGCCTTCGCCGAGGGCGTCCTCGGCCAGGAGACGGTCGGCGCGGGCGGCATCGCCTACGGGCTGCGCACCGTGCCGGTCGCCGTCGACCTCGCCCGCCGGGTGGCCCGGCTCGCCCCGGACGCCTGGGTCGTCAACTTCACCAACCCCGCCGGACTGGTCACCGAGGCCATGTCCCGCCACCTCGGCGACCGCGTCATCGGCATCTGCGACTCGCCGGTCGGCCTCGGCCGCCGCCTCGCCCGCGCCCTCGGCGCCGATCCGGGCCGGGCGGCGATCGACTACGCGGGCCTCAACCACCTCGGCTGGGTCAGCGCGGTGCGCGTCGACGGCCGCGACGAACTGCCGCGCCTGCTCGCCGACCCCGGGCTGCTCGGCACCGTCGAGGAGGGCCGGCTCTTCGGCGCCGACTGGCTGCGCGCCCTCGGCGCCGTCCCCAACGAGTACCTGCACTACTACTACTTCCACCGCGAGGCCGTCCGCGCCGGACGGCGGCCCGGCCCCACCCGGGGTGCCTTCCTCCAGACCCAGCAGGACCGCTTCTACGAGGAGGCGCGCCGCCCCGGCACCGCCGCCCTCGCCGCCTGGGAGCGCACCCGGGCCGAACGCGAGGCCACCTACATGGCCGAGAACCGGGAGACCGCGGGCGCGGGCGAGCGCGAGGCCGAGGACCTCTCCGGCGGCTACGAGAAGGTCGCCCTCGCCCTGATGCGGGCCATCGCCCGCGACGAGCGCGCCACCCTGATCCTCAACGTCCGCAACCGCCGCACCCTGGCCGCGCTCGACGCCGACGCCGTCGTCGAGGTGCCCTGCCTGGTCGGCGCGAACGGCGCGCGGCCGCTGGCGGCCGGCCCGCTGCCCGCGCACGCCACCGCCCTGGTCTGCGCGGTCAAGGCCGTCGAGCGGGAGGTGCTGGCGGCGGCCTCGACCGGCTCGCGCGCCACGGCCGTCAAGGCGTTCGCCCTGCACCCGCTCGTCGACTCGGTGGACGTCGCCCGCCGCCTCGTCGACGGCTACACCGCCGTCCACCCCGGCCTCGCCTACCTGCGCTGACCGGTCCCCGGGGCCAGGTCCGGTCGGACGCCCCGGTCGCGTACGCGTGAGATCCCGGTGGCCGCCTTTCCCCGGGCGCGGACAGCCGCGGAGACCGTGCCCTGCGGGGCGGGACGGAGGGGCAGCCGGGCCGTCCCGCGCGGAGGGGAGGCCCGGAACGGAGGCGGCGGGACGGTCACAGGGCCACGCGGGCCGTCCGGCGCACCACGCGCCGCGGGGCCCGCGCCACGCCACGCCGGTGCGGGGGTGGCGGGATACCGCCGTCCGGCGGCGTCGGTGCGGTCTTGTGGCGGCGCGGGCGGATGTGATCCCCTACCGTCGCAGGGGTGCGCGAAGGAGTGGGGATGACGGGGAGGACCGGTGGTCCTGGGCGGCTGTGGGCCATCAGCGACCTGCACGTCGGCCACGAGGAGAACCGTGCCCTGGTCGAGGCGATGCGGCCCGCCTCCGACGAGGACTGGCTGCTGGTCGCCGGCGACGTGGGCGAGACCGTGACCGACATCCGCTGGGCGCTCGCCACCCTGGCCGGCCGATTCCGCCGGGTCGTCTGGACCCCCGGCAACCACGAGCTGTGGACCCACCCCAGGGACACCGCCACCGCACTGCGCGGCGAGGCCCGCTACCGGCACCTCGTCGAGATGTGCCGCTCCCTCGGCGTGACGACGCCCGAGGACCCCTACCCGGTGTGGGAGGGCGAGGGCGGCCCCGCGGTCGTCGCCCCGCTCTTCCTGCTCTACGACTACTCGTTCCTGCCCGCGGGCACCTCGACCAAGGACGAGGGGCTGGCCTACGCCCACGGCACCGGCGTGATCTGCACCGACGAGTACCTGCTGCACCCCGACCCGTACCCCAGCCGCGAGGCGTGGTGCCGGGCGCGGGTCGCCGGGACCGAACGCCGGCTCGCCGAGCTGCCGGAGGACCTGCCGACGGTCCTGGTCGGCCACTACCCGCTGGACCGCCACCCCACCGAGGTGCTGCGGTACCCGGAGTTCGCCATGTGGTGCGGCACCACCCTGACCGCCGACTGGCACCGCCGCTTCCGGGTCGACACGATGGTCTACGGACACCTCCACATCCCCCGGACCACCTGGCACGAGGGGGTCCGCTTCGAGGAGGTGTCGGTGGGCTACCCCCGGGAGTGGCGCGAACGGAACCGCCCGCCCGGCCGGCTGCGCCAGATCCTGCCGGGGAAGGACACGGCGCGTTGATCGAGGAGCTGCTGCCGGAGCCGGTCGTCGCGGTGGAGGCCCACGGTCTGGACGACGCCGCCCGCTCCCCGCTCTACCCCGAGGAGGAGGCCCTCGTGGCGCGGGCCGTCGCCAAACGGCGCCGCGAGTTCACCGCGGTGCGCTCCTGCGCCCGGCGCGCGATGGAGAAACTGGGCGTGGCCCCGCAGGCCGTGCTCAGCGGCGAGCGGGGGGCGCCGCTCTGGCCCGCCGGGCTGGTGGGCAGCATGACCCACTGCGACGGCTACTGCGCCGCCGCGCTGGTCCGCGCCACGGAGCTGGTCTCCCTCGGCATCGACGCCGAGCCCGACGGTCCGCTGCCCGACGGGGTGCTGTCCGCCGTGGCCCTGCCCGAGGAGGCGCGGCGGCTGCGGACGCTGGCGGCGCGGGCGCCCGGCGTCCACTGGGAACGGCTGCTGTTCAGCGCCAAGGAGTCCGTCTACAAGGCGTGGTTCCCGCTCACCGGGGCGTGGCTGGACTTCATGGAGGCGGACATCGAGATCTCGGTGGACGCCGGTGGGCGCCGGGGCGGGCTGCGTGCCGCGCTCCTGGTCCCCGGGCCCTCGGTGGGCGGCCGGCGCCTGACGCACTTCGAGGGCCGCTGGACGGCCGGCCGGGGGCTCCTGGCCACCGCGGTCACGGTCCCGCACCCGCCCGCCCCGGTGCGCGCCGGCCCGTGATCAGGCGCCCGGCGCGGCAGGGCCGTCGGCCGGCGGGAACCAGGCGCGCAGGAGCCGGAAGAAGGACTCCTCGGTGCCGGACAGGCCCGCCGCCCGCAGTGCCGACTCCGCCTCGTCGAGGACGCCGGGCGGCACCGCGGCCGGCCCGCCCGGCGCGTCGAGGCCCGCCCGCACGGTGCTGAGCAGCCGCAAGTACGCCTGGACGGCGCCGCGTTCACGGTCGGTCGGTACGGCGGTGGTCATCGGTCGGTCTCCCCACAACGACATCGGCGGTCACCGTGGCCCGCACGGCGGGCGCACGTCACCAGCTTGCCGCCCGCCACCGACAATCCGGCCGCGCCGCGCCCGTCAGCCCAGGTAGCCCAGCGACGTCTCGATGCGCCCCGCCAGATGGTCCCGCTGCACCGGCCCGCGGAGCGACGAACCCTCCAGCCACGTACGGCACTTGCTGGCGAGCAGCAGGCCGAAGCCCTCGGCCTCGCGTTCGTCGGCCAGATCGAAGCGGGACCGGGCGGCCACCGCGCGCACGGTGGCCCGCAGCGCCTCCCCGTCGACCTCGCCGAGGCCCTGGCCCAGCAGTCGGGCGGCGACCGGCACGCCCTCCACCCGGTGGCCGCGGTGCCCGGCGTGCATATGCCACAGTTCGTGACCCAGGATCACCAACTGGTGGTCGGGGGCGGTGTGTTCCTCGACCACCACGAGGTCCTGGTCGGCCATGTCGAGCCACAGCCCGCTCGCCGTGCCCGGCGGGAACGCGGAGAGGCAGAAGCGGACCGGGCGGCCCCGGCGCCGGCTCATCGCCTCGCAGAGCTGGGTGCACAGGTCGACCGGCCGCGCGGGGGCCGGCAGCGTCAGCTCGCCGACCAGCTCGCCGCAGAGGCGGCGCATCTGCCTGCCGATGCCCACGCTTCTCCCCCGGATCACGACTCGGGCCGTTTGACGCTCTCCAGGAGCATGTCCAGCCACTCGGCGACCTTGTCGCGGTGCTGGTCGGTGGGGAGTTGGGCGGCCCGCCAGGCGATGCCGCGCACTCCGTGGTCCTGGAGCAGCCGCTCCAGCGGGTCCTGGGCCGGCGCGTCGGCCGCCCGCTCCCGGTCGGCGAGTTGCTGGAGGAGTTCCTGCTCGGTCCGGTGGAGGGCGTGCACCAGTGCCTCGGGGTCCTCGGCGGTCAGGAAGCCCGCGTGCACCCGGAAGAAGCGCTGGATGGCGTCGCAGTGCTCCATGGTGGGCCGCCGGTCGCCGTTGATGAGCGCGCCGGCCTGCTGCCGGGACATCCCGGCGCCGTCGGCTATCTCCTGCTGGGTGTACTTGCGGCCGTTGGGCTTGAGCCGGGTGCGCCGCAGCAGGTCCAGCCGCTGCACGAAGCGGGCCTGGACGTCGGGTTCGCCCGCCGCGCGCCCGCCGAGGAGGGCCTTGACCACCGGTTCGGGGACACCGGAGGCGACGGAGAGCCGGCCGGGGTCGACGACCTCGGCATGTGCCACGCCGAGCCGGTCCGCGAGTGCGGTGACCCGGGCGAGGACGGCCGGCAGTGCCGCCGTCGGCTTGGCGTCCGGACCCTCGAAGCCACCCGTCACCGACGATCTCCTACGTCTCTCCCAGGCCACACAGGATTCTCACATACGCGAAGCCGTGAACTTCCCGGAGAGTAGCCTGCCGCTCGAACCCACCTCCAGGTCTCGCCACAACTGTGGCCAATTTCAGCCGTCAACCGGCATGAAATGCCACGATAGTTGACACGCCTCGCGTCGGGGCACCAGGATCGGGACGCCGCGAGAAGGCCGCATAGGCAAGAGGGGTGACCTCCCGATGGCATTTCAGGCAGGAGGGCAGCGGCCGGCACCGCGGCCCGCACCCGCGAATCCCGAAGTCCAGGCGTACCTCCAGGACTACGCCGCCCTCCTGGACGCCGTCCCCCATCCGTCACTCGTCGTCGACCACCGCTGGGACGTGGTCCTCGTCAACGGGGCCTTCCGGTCGCTCTTCGGCGGCGCCGGCCCCCATCCCACGGCCATGCCCGCGGACAACTTCCTGCGTTACGTGCTGTTCCACCCCGACGCGTCCGCCGTCCTCGGTGAGCACGAGTCGAGCTGGTGCCTGCCGATGCTGGCCCACTTCGCCGCGGCCGTGGAGCGCCACGGCCACGACCACGGACTCCAGGCCATCCGCCGCGACATCGCCGAGGACCCGATCATGGAGGCCGCCTACCGGCAGGGCCTGCCGCACTGGGTCCGCGCCGTCGGCCGCAAGGCCGTCGAGCACGACGGGGCGGTACGGCCGCTGCGCCACCCCGACCCCCGCTGGGGCGCCACCGAGTGCCGCATCGTGGTCGAGACGCCCGGTTCGCTCGCCGCACTCGGCTACACGCGGCTGACCCTGGTGCTGCGCGAGACGCGCCGCGCCCCGCACCGGCGCGGCCGGCCCCGGCGCGCCGGCTCCCACCTGCGGGTGGTCGCCGCCTCCGACTGACCCGGCCGGCACCCGCGCGCCGCAGGGGGCCCGAGCCGCGCCGGCCGCCGCCCTCCCGCGGCGACGGAAGCGGCCGAACCGAACCGAAGCGACCGGGAGGGCCCGTATGTTCCGCATGTCCGCCGAAGGGTTCACGCTCGACGGGCGCCCCCTGCGCATCCTCTCCGGCGCCCTGCACTACTTCCGCGTGCTGCCCGCCCAGTGGCCCCAGCGGCTGCGGATGCTGCGCGCGATGGGCCTCAACACCGTGGAGACGTACGTCCCGTGGAACTTCCACGAACCGCGGCCGGGGGAGTACGACTTCACCGGCCCGGCCGACGTCGGCGCCTTCCTGCGGGCCGCGGCCGACGCCGGACTGCACGCCTTGGTGCGGCCCAGCCCCTACATCTGCGCCGAGTGGGAGAACGGAGGGCTGCCCTGGTGGCTGCTGACCGACCGGAAACTCGCGCTGCGCTGCGCCGACCCCCGCTACCTCGCCCACGTCGACCGCTGGTACGACGAGTTGATCCCGCGCCTGGCCCGGCACCAGGTCACCCGCGGCGGCAACGTCCTGATGATGCAGGTCGAGAACGAGTACGGCTCCTACGGCACCGACACCGGCCACCTGCGCCACCTCGCCGAGGGGCTGCGGGCCCGCGGCGTCGACGTACCGCTGTTCACCTCCGACGGGCCCGAGGCCGCCATGCTCCAGGGCGGCACCCTCCCCGGCACGCTCGCCACCGTCAACTTCGGCTCCCGCCCCGACGAGGGCTTCGCCGCACTGCGCCGCCACCGGCCGGCGGACCCGCCGATGTGCATGGAGTTCTGGTGCGGCTGGTTCGACCACTGGGGCGAGGAGCACACCGTGCGCGACCCGGCCGAGGCCGCCGCCGTCCTGGAACGCACCCTCGCCCTCGGCGCCTCCGTCAACCTCTACATGGCGCACGGCGGCACCAACTTCGGCACCTGGGCCGGCGCCAACCGTGCCGGGGCGGGCCACGACGGCGCCTACCAGCCCACGGTCACCTCCTACGACTACGCCGCCCCCATCGACGAGCGCGGGGCGCCCACCGCCACGTTCCACGCCTTCCGCGAGATCCTCGCCCGCTACGGGGAGCCCACCGAGCCCGAGCCCCTGGGCCCGACGCTGGACCCCGCCCGGCTCCCGGTGGACGCCTCCCTGCCGCTGGCCGACGCCCTGCCCCTGCTCGGCACGCGGGAGGTCGCGTCGCCGACGCCGCTCTCCTTCGAGGAACTCGGCATCGGCCACGGCCTGGTGCGCTACCGCGTCCGGATCCCCGGACCCCGCGGCCCGCTGCCGCTCACCCTCGGCGGACTCGGCGACCGCGCCCACGTCCGCCTCGACGGGGAACACCTCGCCACCCTGTGGCGCGACGACGGGGCACGTCCCGAGGCCGCCGTGCCCGAGGGCGGCGCCGACCTGGAGATCCTGGTCGAGTCGATGGGCCGCACCAACTACGGCCCCGGCCTCGGCGAACGCAAGGGGCTCGGCTCCGTCCGGCACGGCAACCAGTACCTGCACGGCTGGACGGCCCTGCCCGTGCCCCTCGACCGCCCGCTGCCCGCCCTGCCCTGGGCGGGCCCCGTCCCCGGCGCGGGATTCCACCGCGCCCGCCTGGACGTCCCCGTACCCCGCGACGGCCACCTCGCCCTGCCCGGCTGGACCAAGGGGTACGTCTGGGTCAACGGTTTCTGCCTGGGCCGCTACTGGGAGCGCGGCCCGCAGCGCACCCTCTACCTGCCCTGGCCGCTGCTGCGCCCCGGCGCCAACGAGGTCGTCGTCCTCGAACTCGACGGCCACGCCCCGGACGCCGCGATCGAGGTGCGCCCGCACGCCGACCTCGGCTGACCCCGGCCACCCGCGCGCCCCGGTACCGGCCGGCCGCGCCCTCACCGACGGCGGCGGCGACTCCGGCCGGAACAGCACCGGGCCGGACCGCTCCCCCCGGGCCCGGGCCCCGACGGCGACCTCGCCCTCGGCCGGCCGGCGGCCCGGCTCGCCGGGGTGGAGCCGGACCCGTCCCGGTCCGGGACCGGGACGGCGCCGCCGCGGGCGCCGGCCCCGGGGGTCACAGGTCCAGGACGAGCCGCGGGCCGCGGCAACGGGAGACGCAGATCAGCATCGTCTCCCCGGCGGCCCGCTCCTCCTCGCTCAGGACCGAGTCGCGGTGGTCGATCTCGCCCTCGACCACGTCGGTCTCGCAGGTGCCGCAGGTGCCCTCCGCACAGGAGTACAGCACCTCGGTGCCCGCCGACCGGACCGCGTCCAGCACCGACACCCCGGGCGCGACGGTGACGGTGCGCCCGCTGCGGGCGAGGACGACCTCGAACGCGGTGTCCGCGCCGGTCTCCACCTCCTTCGGCCGGAACCGCTCGGTGCGCAGCAGCCCGGCCGGGCACCGCTCCTCGACCGCGTCCAGCAGCGGCCCCGGGCCGCAGCAGTAGACGAGGGTGCCCTCCGGCACGTCGTCCAGGACGCGGGCGAGGTCCAGCCGGCCGCACTCGTCCTCCGGCACCACGGTGACCCGCCCGCCCCACCGCTCCAGCTCCCCGGTGAAGGCCATGGAGGCCCGGCCGCGCCCGCCGTAGAGCAGACTCCACTCGGCGCCGGCCGCCTCCGCGGCGGCCACCATCGGCAGGAGCGGGGTGATGCCGATGCCGCCGGCGACGAAGCGGTAGCGGGGGGCGGGCTCCAGGCGGAAGTGGTTGCGCGGCCCCCGGACCCGGACCTTGTCGCCGGGGCGCAGCCGCTCGTGCACGTACTCCGAGCCGCCGCGCCCCGCCCGCTCGCGCAGCACGGCGATCCGCCAGCTCGTCCGGTCGGCGGGGTCGCCGCAGAGCGAGTACTGCCGCTCCAGGTCCGGGCCGAGCAGCAGGTCGACGTGGGCACCCGGCTCCCAGGCGGGCAGCGGCTCGTCCAGCGGCCGGCGCAGAGTGAGGGCGAGCACGCCGTCGGCCGCGGTCTCCCGGCCGGTGACGACCACCTCGGTCTCGTCCGGGCTCACGAGCCGTCTCCTCGGGGGTGGTGCCCGCTGGGGTGGCCGAGCATCCACTCCCACATCACGACCGGGTCGTCGGCGCTGTGCTCGGCGCCGCAGTGGCAGGTGCCGTGCAGCACGTCGGTGCCCGGGAGCCAGTCGACGCGGTAGATCTCCCCGGTGCCGGGGCGGGACGACGCGGTCACCGGGCCGCCTCCACGGTCCGGCCGCCCTCCTCGATCAGGCGGGTCAGGATGCGGCGCGCGGCGAGGCCGCCGGTGTCGATGTTGATGCTCAGCTCCTGGTAGCCGGCGCGCTCGGTGCGCAGGGTGCGCTGGAGCAGGTTGAGCGCGTCCACGTCCTGCATGACGACCGTGTGGTTGTTCTCGCGCAGGTACTCGGTGACCTCCGCGTCCTCGGTCGCCCAGTCGCGGGAGACCGCCCAGAAGTCGTAGACCTTGCCGGGAGCGGACGGCGTGATGGCGTACGTGATCTCGGTGTGGAAGCCGTTCGGGTCGCTGCCGTCGGCCTCGGGCGGCACGCCGACCGGGGCGACCCGGCTGTGCAGCAGGTACAGGCAGGGGGCGTGGTACTCGATGTCCTGCCGGCGCGAGATGCGGCCCTCGATGCCGGTGCTCTTGGCGTAGAAGGGCGGGCACTCCGCGTCCTCCATGTGCCGGCTGACCCGGACGATGCCGGCGCCCTCGTCGACCTCGGTGGTGATCGGCGTCTCGGCGACCTCGGGGGTGCCGATGTAGCCGCCGTGCAGGTACGTCTCGTGGGAGAGGTCGAGCAGGTTGTCGACGAGCAGCCCGTAGTCGGCGTCGATCGGCTCCATGCCGCGCACGGTGACCCAGCCGGGGGAGTCCAGGTGCCGGGCGCGCGGGACGGACTCGGGGTCGGCCAGGGCCGGGTCGCCGATCCAGACCCACACCAGCGAGTCCCGCTCGACGACGGGGTAGGAGGCGAGGCGCGCGGTGCGCGGCACCCGTTTCTGGCCGGGCACGTACACACAGGCGCCGCTCGTGTCGTACGTGAACCCGTGGTAGCCGCAGACGACGCGGTCGCCGTCGAGGCGGGTGGGCGCCTCGGAGAGCGGGAAGCGGCGGTGCACGCACCGGTCGTGCAGGACGACCGGGGAGCCGGTCTCCTCGGAGCGGTAGAGGACCAGCGGCTCCCCGAGGATCGTCCGCCCCAGCAGTTCCCGTCCCACCTCTTCCGCGTACGCGGCGACGTACCAGTGGTTGCGGGCGAATTCCGTGATGTGCGCCATGGTGACGGCTCCCGTCTCTTCGTGGTGGCGCCATGCTGGTGACGCGGCTCGTACCGCCGCAACGCGCCTTCCGCCGGGCGGAAGTGCGCGTGGACAGGGCGGCGGGGAGCCTCTACACAGGACGGTCGCGCGGGCGCGGGCGACGCCCGAGCACGGCCGGTTATCGATACGACCTCGTACCGATACGCTCGTGTACCGGTACACTGGCGTATCGATGGGCGGACCCGACGGGAAGCGGGCGCCGGAGCCGGGCGAGGACGTGAGGAGCACAGCGGATGGCGCCGCAGGCCGTGGACCGACCGGAGACGGCCGGCACCGCACGGCGCACCAAGCTCACGCCCGAGCGCGAGCAGGAGTTCTTCGACGCCGTACTGGAACAGATCCGCCGGTGCGGGTACGACGCCGTCACCATGGCGGGCATCGCCGCCAGCACCCGGTGCAGCAAGTCCACGCTCTACCGTCAGTGGAAGACCAAGCCCCGCTTCGTCGCGGCGGCGCTGCGCTCACACCGGCCGGTGCGGTTCGCGGGCATCGACACCGGTTCGCTCGCCGACGACCTGCGCCAGGCGGCCCGGGTCGCGGGGGAGTGGTCCGCCGAGGACACCCTCCTCCAGGGACTGGGCCACGCCGTCACGCGGGACCAGGAGCTGAAGGGCGCGCTGCGCGAGGCGTTCGTCGAACCGGAGATCGCCGCGCTGCGGGAGATCCTGCGGCGCGGGGTCGAGCGGGGCGAGGTGCCGGCCGGGCATCCGGCGCTGGAGTTCGTGCCCGCGCAGCTCTTCGGCGTACTGCGGATGCGGCCCGTCGTCGAGGGGGAGTACGCCGACGCGGACTATCTGGTCCGCTTCGTGGAGGCCGTCGTCCTGCCGGCGCTCGGCCTTCCCTGAGAACGGGGCCGCCGTCCCCGGGATGACCGGACGGTGGCCCTTCCGCGCCGCACCGTGGGGACGGGGGCGGCGCGCACCGGCCGGGTGGGGTGCCTTGAGCGGAGGCACCCCACCCGGCCGCCCGGCACGACGGGGATATCCGGTTCCCCCGGGCGCGGATGGTGTGCGAGGGTCGGCCGGTGGCCGCATCCCGAGAGTTCTGCGTCCCTTCTGGCGCCGGGAACGGGTTTCAGGAACGGACGGCATGGCCGAGGAAGGCGTGCCAGGCGGTGGGGGTGAGGGTGAGCCGGGGGCCGTGCCGGTGCTTGGAGTCGCGGACGTGGACGGCCTGTGCGGTGTCCGCGTCCGCCTGAGAGACGGCGACCTCGACGCAACTGTCGCCTTCGGAGCCGCTGTAGCTGCTCTTGAACCAAGCCAGTTCGGACATGCTCATAGCGCCCCTCGCATTCGCTCCAGCAGGCTCCTTGAGTCCTCGGGGGTGAGGGCCTGCGAACGCAGTTTCGCATACCGTTGCTGGAGTACGCTGATCTCCTTCCGGTCAGTGATGAGGCGTCCGTTCTTCTGCCCTTCCGAGTACGCGAACCACTGGTTCTCCGGCGTTTCCAGCAGTTGCAACGGCCCGTCCAGCCCCGCGTGGACCGGTTGTCGGAGCGGCATCACCTGGACCTCCACGTTCCAGTGGCGGTCCAGCAGGCCGAGCAGGTGGTCCAGCAGGTCCCGCGTGACCTCGTCGCCGCCGGTGTGCCGTTCCAGTACCGCCTGTTCCAGGACGAAGCTGAACGCCGCCGGTGGTTTCCGGGCGGTCGACAGGAGTTCCTGCCGGGCCAGCCGTGCCGCGATCCGCGCGTTCATCTCGTCCTCCGCCGGAAGCGGCGGAACGCTGAACGAGACCGCCCGCGCGTACGCCTCCGTCTGCAACAGGCCCGGCACGACCCGGCATTCGTACGTGCACAGGCTGATCGCATGCGCCTCCAGCCGGGCCCACTGGCGGAACCACGCGGCCAGTCCCGGCTGCCGGGCGAGGAAGCCCGCCGCCCGGCGGAGCGCGCCCGTGTTGCCGAGGGCCTGTTCCGCGCGCTCCACGAAGGCCGGGTCCGGCATGCGGCGGCCCAACTCCACGGAGGCCACCGTGTGGTGGGAGTAGCGCACCCGCTCGCCCAGTTCCGCCCGGCTCAGCCCCGCGTGTTCGCGTAACGCCTGGACCACCGCCCCGAACGTCCGCAGACTGTCCGAGCATTCGGGCTCGCCGCTCGTCCCCGTCCCCGCCGTGCCGTCCGCCGCCATCGAAGAACCTCCCGCGCGCCCGCCTCGCCGTACGCATCGACCACGGACATGCTCACGGAACGTCACCGGTACCGTCCAGTCCGTGGCCGCGTACGCTGCCCCGGCGTACGCGGCGCCCGCCTGGTCAGGGGGTGCTCCAAGGCGCCAGATTGGGCCCCATGACCGCACCTTCCGCACCCCGACCGCCGGTTACCGTACGTATGTTCAGGCAGCGCTTCAGCTCCACTCCGTTCGGTGCCCGGCTCGCCCGGCACCTCGTCGCCGTCCAGCTCGACGTGTGGGGCGTCGCGCACGGCAGCGCGCTCTCGGACACCGCAGCGGTGATCGTCGGCGAACTGGCCGCCAACGCGGTGACCCACGGCCGGGTGCCCGGACGGGACTTCGAGGTGTGCCTGGTCCACACCCCGGACGTCCAGTTGCGCATCGAGGTCTCCGACAGCAGGGGCGAGTGCCGGCCGCCCGGGGCCGGCGGGCTCGCGGCCCCGGCGCCGCTGGGGGAGGCGGGCCGGGGGCTGTCGCTCGTCGAGGCGCTGGCCGACCGGTGGGGGGTGCGGGACCGGCCGGCCGGTCCCGGCAAGACGGTGTGGGCCGAGGTCGGCACGGCCGTCGGGTAGACGGTTTCAGACGTCCTGGCCGGGGCCCCTGCCGGACGCCGCGCGGATGCCGTCGGCGATGTCGTCGAAGATGCCCTGGCCCTGGTCGACGTCGACGCCGACGCGGACCACGACGATGCGCTCCGGGGCGCCCGGCGAGGGGAAGACGAGGGATTCCACGTAGCCGTCCGAGCCCTTCTCGGTGACCGCCTTCCAGCGGACCCGCCAGCCCTTCTGACCCGCGACGGTCACCGCCCCGGACGCCAGTTCCTCGTGCGAGCCGATGCCGCCGTAGGCGGACCCGTAGGACTCCTCGGCGTTCTTCTCGATGTCCGCCTTGGCGATCTCCTCGGGCGTCCCGCCCGGAGTGCCGAGGACCAGCGCGGGCGCCGAGTACGCGCCGCCCTTGACGCACGTCTTCGACGTGTCGCCGGGGCAGTCGTAGGACTCGTCGGCCATCACCTGGGCGCCGACCGCCACCGACTCGCCGCGCCAGCCGTCCGGCACGGGCAGGCTGATGCCGTTGACCCGGTCCGTCACCGAGCCGCCGCCGACGGCGGGCGGCGCCGGGTCGGGCGCGTCCGGCGAACCGCCCCCGCCCCCCGGCCCGCCGAACGGGTCCTCGCGGCCGGGGCCCCGCCCGTCCTGCGTGGCGGCGGTCCGGTCCCCGCCGGGGCCGGCCAGCACGTACACGCCGGTGCCGAGGCCGGCGAGGACGGCCACCGTCACCGCGACCGCCACGCCGGTCCGCGGCCCGCGCCGCCGCGCCGGAGGCTCGGGCCGTGCCGGGAAGGCCGGGTACGCGGGGTACGCGCCGCCCGGCGGTACCCACGCGGCGGCCTGGCCCGCGGGGCGGACCCGGTCCGTCCATGCCTCGCCGTCCCACCAGCGTTCGGTGGCGGGGCCGTCGCTCTTCTGCCCGGGGTCCGGGTACCACCCGGGGGGAGTCGCCTGCGTCATGGGCCCACCGTATGAGGCGCGGGTGAAAGGCGTATGAGAGGCCTGGCCGTGGCGCGGTGTTCCGGCCGCCCGCGCGGCCCGCCCGCCGTACCCGCCGTCCGGGGCGGGCGGAGGGACCGCGTCCGGCCGTCGCGAGCCCGCCGCGCGGCCGGTGTCCCGAGGGCGGCGCGCCCGCTCCGGACGGCGCGCGGCGCTATTGACTACATGTCAGTTGACGAGCTGTCAGTACCTGTCGGTCCCAGCCCGCGTCGGCCCCGGCGAACCCCGCTTTACCGCATGTCATCCACCATGGCAACTGCTCGCGGGTCAGTCCACCACGCGGGCCGTCGGGCGGCTAGGCTCACTCCCTGTACGTCGTTCGGGCGACTTGGGGAGGTAGCGGGATGACGGAGGTAGGGCCCACGGCAACCCCCTCGGGCTCGCTGTTGGAGCGTGACGCGGAACTCGCCGCCATCACGGAGGCGGTCGACTCCCTGCGCGCCGGCCGCTCGTCCTCCGGCAGTCTCCTGGTGTGGCGCGGCGCGGCCGGACTCGGCAAGACCGCCCTGCTCGCCGAGACCCGCCGCATCGCCCTCGACCGCGGCTGCGCCGTCTGGTGGGCGCGCGGCGGCGAGACGCTGCGCTCGGTCCCCTTCAACGTCGTCCGGCAACTGCTCCAGCCCGCGCTCGTGTCCATGCTCCCGGAGGAGGCCCGCGAGTACCTCGGCGACTGGTACGACCTGGCCGGGCCCGCCCTCGGCATAGTGGACCCCGGCGAGCGGCAGGCCGACCCGCAGGCCGTCTGCGCCGGCCTCGTCGCCGTCGTCCGCCGGCTCGCGCTCCGCGAATGGCCCCTCGTGCTCATCATCGACGACGTCCACTGGGCCGACCAGGAGACCCTCCAGTGGCTCGCCGCCCTCGCCGAGCGCATCGAGGAGACCTCCGTGCTCGTGGTCCTCGCCCGGCGCTCGGAGAAGGTCGGCGGCGACCGGGCCCGCCTGCTCGACGCCGTCGCCGACGCCGGCCGCGACCTCGACACGCTCAGCGCCCTCACGCCCCACGCGACCGCCGGCCTCACCCGCGCCACCCTCGGCGCCCACGCCGACGACCCCTTCTGCCGCGAGGTGTGGGCCGTCACCGGCGGCAACCCGTACGAGACCGTCGAACTGCTCGCCAAGGTCCAGGACAGCGAACTCGACCCGGTCGAGGCCCACGCCGCCGAACTGCGCGACCTCAACCGCTCCTCCCGGGGCGGCGGACTCGTCGCCCGCCTGGAACAACTCGGCATCGACGCCACCCGGTTCGCCTGGGCCGCCGCCATACTCGGCACCGGCATCACCACCGACATGGTCGCCTCGCTCGCCACCCTCCGCCGCGACGACGCCGCCCGCTGCGCCGAACTCCTGCGCGGCGCCCGCATCCTGACCGATCCCGACCCCACCACCGGGCGGCCCGAGGGGGAGATGGAGTTCGTCCACCCCCTGATCGCCACCGCCGTCTACAACTCCATCCCCGACGCGCTGCGCCGCGCCTGCACGGCATCGCCGCCCAGCTCGTCGCGGACCGCGGGCTCGGCGCCGCCGCGGCCTCCCGCCACCTCGTCCAGGTGCACCCCGACGACGACCAGGACGTCGTCGACCAACTGCGCGCCGCCGCCCGCGAACACCTCGCCGTCGGCGCGCCGGACGCGGCCCGCCGCTGCCTCGAACGCGCCCTCCAGGAACCGCCCACGGCCGCCCTGCACGCGCCCGTCATCTACGAACTGGGCTGCGCCACCCTGCTCACCGCGCCCGCCACCACCATCGACCACCTGCGCACCGCCCTCGGCATGCCCGGACTCGACGAGGACCAGCGCGTCGACGCCGTCTTCCGCCTCTCGCAGGCACTCCTCCACAACGACCAGCTCGAAGAGGCCGTCCGCACCGTCGAGGCCGAGGCCGCCCGCAACCCGGACCCGGCCAAACGGCTGCGGCTCCAGGCCGTCCAGTACATGTGGGAGGGCATCCACGCCGGCGCGATCTCCTCGCCCGGCCGCTCCGCCCGCCTCGCCGAGCTGGCCGACACCTGCACCGGCCGCGACAACTCCGAACGCGCCCTGCTCATCCTGCGCGGCTTCGACGCCATGAGCCACGGCGAGAACGCCGAGGTGGTCGTCGAACTCTGCGACCGCGCCCTCGTCAACGGCCGTCTCGCCCCCGGACTCGGCTGGACCGACTCCGAGTGGGGCATCGAACTGCCCCTGATGCTGGCCAGCGCCTACGCCTACAGCGACCGCCTCGACCGCGCCGAGGCCCTGTTCACCGAGGGCCTGCGCGCCTACGAGAGCGCCGGATGGAACGGCGGCCACCTGGCCCTCGCCCACGCCTACGTCGGTCTCGGCCACCGCCGGCGCGGACGGCTCGTGGACGCCGAGGCCGCCCTGCGCGAATCGCTGCGCATCGCCGAACGCGTCGGCCGCGGACTGCCGTTGTACTGGTCGGCCATCTGCAACCTCATCGACACGCTGCTCGCCCGCGGCCACGTCGACGAGGCGTGGTCGCTCGCCGAGCGGTACGACTTCGCCCCGCCCTACCCGTCCACCATCGTGCTCCCCGACCCGCGCTCCATACGCGGCCGGCTGCTGCTGGCCACCGGCCGGACCGCGGAGGGCATCGAGGAACTGGAGGCCGCCGAGAAGGCCGCCGCCTCCCGGGGCCGCCACAACCCGGTCGTCGTCCCCTGGGCCACCGACCTCGCCAGGGCCCTCGCCGCCGAGGACCCCGAGCGCGCCGCACGGCTCGCCTCCGACGCCCGCCGCCAGGCCGAACGCTTCGGCACCGACACCGCCATAGGAGAGGCCCTGCGCTGCGCCGCCGCCCTGGAGACGGGCGAGCGCGCGGCCCGGCTCGCCGCCCAGGCGGTGACCTACCTCGAAGCCTCCCCCTGCCAGTACGAGCACGCGGCGGCACGCGTCGAGTACGGCCTCGCCACCCGCTCGCCCTCCGAACTGGAGCGCGGACTGGCGCTGGCCCGCTCCTGCGGGGCGGACGGGCTGGCCGCGCGTGCCGCCGGGGCACTGGCGACCAGCCGCGTCGCCGGCTGAGTCAGCCGGCCGCGCCCTCCTCCTCGGCCAGCACCCGCTGGGCCGTGGCGAACGCGGAGTTCGCCGCCGGGACCCCGCAGTAGACGGCCGTCTGGAGCAGGACGGCGCCGATCTCGTCGGGGGTGAGCCCGTTGCGCCGGGCCGCCCGCACGTGCATCGCCAGCTCCTCGTAGTGGCCGTGCGCGACCAGCGCGGTCAGCGTGACCATGCTGCGCTCGCGGCGCGAGAGCGTCTCGTCGGTCCAGATCTCGCCCCACGCGTAGCGGGAGATGAAGTCCTGGAAGCGGGCGGTGAACGGCGTCTGCCGCGCCTGCGCCCGGTCCACGTGGGCGTCGCCCAGGACCTCGCGCCGCACCTCCATGCCCCGCTTGGCGCCCCCGTCGAAGTGGTTGCGCAGTGCCGTCAGCACCGCCCCGGGGCGCTCGGCGACCGCCAGGTGGGAGGCGTCCGGGATCTCCACCAGCGCGGCGCCCGGCACCGCGTCGGCGATCTCCCGCAGGTGCGCGGGCGGCGTGGCCGGGTCCTCGCGCCCGGCGACCAGCAGTGTGGGGGCCGAGATCGAGGGCAGGCCGGCGCGCAGGTCGAAGGCGGCGAGCGCGTCGCAGCAGGCGGCGTACCCCTCGGGGTCGGCCTCGCGGTGGTCGCGGACCAGGCGGGGCACGCTGAACCCGGGGGTGAACCAGCGGGCGTCCGCGCTCTCGGCGAGCCCCGACAGTCCCTCCCGGCGCACCAGTTCGGCCCGCTCCCGCCAGGCCGAGGCGCCGTTGAAGTGGGCCGAGGAGCACAGCACCGCCAGCGACGCGACCCGCTCGGGGTGGTGCGCCGCCAGGTGCAGGCCCACGGCGCCGCCCAGCGACACCCCGGCGTAGGCGAAGCGGTCCACGCCGAGCGAGTCGGCGAGGTCGAGGACCAGCCGGGCCAGGTCGGCGACCGTGGCCCCGGGCCCGATCAGCGAGGCGGGCGAGCCGCCGTGGCCGGGCAGGTCCCAGCGGATCACCCGGTGGGTGACGGAGAGTTCGGGGGCCACCCGGTCCCACAGGGCGAGGGAGGTGCCGAGCGAGGGCCCGAGCAGCAGCGGGGGAGCCGTATCGGGCCCCTCGGTACGGTGGTTGAGCATGGTGCTGGTCAACGTCGCTCCAGAGCGCGGTCGGTGAGTTCTCCGGCGGAGCCGGTGTAACGGGCGGGGTCGGCCGCCGCGGCGAGGTCCGCCTCGCGCAGCTCCGGCACCTCGGCGAGCAGCTCGCCCAGCGGACGGTCCTCGGCGTAGGCGCGGGCGGCGAGTTCGGTCAGCAGCGCCTTGGCACGGGACCGGCCGAGCAGCGGCGCCAGTTCGGCGGCGAGCCGCTCGGACACGATCAGCCCGTGCGTCAGGTCCAGGTGGGCCCGCATCGCCCCGGGACGCACCCGCAGGTGCTCGGTGAGGCCGGCGGCGTCGCGCGCGGCCCCGCCGGTCAGCCGCAGCAGGTCGCGCAGCGGTTCCCACTCGGCGTGCCAGGCTCCGGCCGGCCGCTCGTCTTCGGCCGCGAGGGACCCGTAGAGGGTGGCGGCGAGCTGCGGCGCGCGCCGGGCCGCCGCCGCGATCAGCGTGGCCCGTACGGGGTTGGCCTTGTGGGGCATCGCCGAGGAGCCGCCGCCGGTGCCCTCCGCGACCTCGCCGATCTCGGTACGGGCCAGGGTCAGCACGTCCACGGCGACCTTCCCGAGCGCACCGGCGGTGAAGGCCAGGCAGCCGGCCAGGTCGGCGACCGGGGTACGCAGGGTGTGCCAGGGCAGCAGCGGCGCGCTGAGCCCCAGTTCGCGGGCGTAGGCGGCGGGCAGGGCGGCCGGGTCGGGGGCGCCGTACGCCCCGAAGGCCGCCAGGGTGCCGGCCGCGCCGCCGAGCTGGGCGGGCAGGGAGTCGCGGACGGCGGTGATCCGGTCCCGGGCGTCGAGCACCAGGGAGCGCCAGCCGGCCGCCTTCAGCCCGAAGGTGGTGGGCACCGCGTGCTGGGTCAGCGTCCGGCCCGGCATGGCCGTGTCCCGGTGGGCGGCGGCCAGCGCGGCCAGCGCCCGCCCGGCGCGGTCGAGGTCGGCCAGGATCAGGTCCAGGGCGCGGGCGGCGACCAGCATCGTCGCCGTGTCCAGGATGTCCTGGCTGGTCGCGCCCCGGTGCACGTAGGGCCCGTACTCCTCGCCGGCCGCCCGGGTCAGGTCGGCGACGAGCGGGATCACGGGGTTGCCGCCGCCACGGGCGCGTTCGGCCAGCGAGGCCGGGTCGAAGCGGTCCGGGTCGGCGGCGTCGGCGACGGCCGCCACGGCGCCGGCGGGGGCGAGGCCCAGCTCGGCCTGGGCCCGGGTGAGGGCGGTCTCCGCCTCCAGCAGGGCCCGCAGGTAGGCGGCGTCGCCGGTGGCGGCGGAGACGGGCGAGCCCGCCCACCCGGGGGCGAGCAGGCTCGTGTCGGCGTCGGCAGGGGTCACGAGAACTCCAGGAAGACCGTTTCGCCTTCGCCCTGAAGGCGGATGTCGAAACGGTACGTGCCGTTGCCCTCCTCCGCCGCGATCAGCGTGCCGCGCCGCTCCTCGTCCACCCGGGACAGCAGGGGGTCGGCGGCCAGCGCCGCGTCGTCGCCCGGCAGGTAGAGCCGGGTGAACAGGTGGGTGAGGAGCCCGCGCGCGAACACGCACACGCTGACGTAGGGGGCGTTGTCGCCGCGCGCCCCCGGCCGCAGGGTGCGGGCGTACCAGTGGCCGTCGGTGTCGGTCTGGATGCGGCCGAAGCCGGTGAACTCCACGCCGTTGCGGCCCAGGTACCCGCCGGAGGCGGGGTCGCGGCGCATCGAGCCGTCGACGGCGGGCAGCCTGCCGTCCGGGTCCGGTCCCCACAGCTCCACCAGGGCGTCGGGCAGCGGGGCGCCCGCGCCGTCGTACACGTACCCGTGCACGGTGACGGTGTCGGGGTGGCCGAGGGGCGCGATGTCCTCGCCGCCGCGGAAGGGCAGCGCGTAGCCGTAGAAGGGGCCGACCGTGTGCGACGGGGTGGGGAGCACGTTCTCCGGCCGGCTGGTGTCGATCTTCGTCATGGAGGTCAGCGTCCTTCTTCGATCCAGGTGGCGTTCGGGCCGTCGAGCACGATGTCCCAGTGGTAGCCGAGGGAGAACTCGGGCACGGAGAGGCTGTGGTCGTAGGTGGCGACGAGCCGCTGCCGGGCGGCGTCGTCGGTGACGGACTGAAGGATCGGGTCGTAGGCGAACAGCGGGTCGTTCGGGAAGTACATCTGGGTCACGAGCCGCTGGGTGAACGCCGAGCCGAACAGCGAGAAGTGGATGTGGGCCGGCCGCCAGGCGTTGACGTGGTTGCGCCACGGGTAGGGGCCCGGCTGGACGGTGGTGAAGCGGTAGAAGCCGTCGTCGTCGCTGAGGGTGCGGCCCACGCCGGTGAAGTTCGGGTCCAGCGGCGCGTCGTGCTGCTCGCGCTGGTGGGCGTAGCGGCCCGCCGAGTTGGCCTGCCAGATCTCCACGAGCTGGCCGCGCACCGGGCGCCCGTCGCGGTCCAGCAGCCGGCCGGAGACCGTGATGCGCTCGCCGATGGGCTCGCCGGTGTGCTGGCGGGTCAGGTCGTTGTCGATGCCGGTGAGGTCGCGTTCGCCGAAGGCGGGGGAGCCCAGCTCCACCAGCTCCGGGTCCTTGGTGACGTCGATGGCCATGGGGGGCTGCTTCGGGTGGCGCAGCGCCGAGGAGCGGTAGGGGGCGTAGTCGCGGCGCGGGTGGTGCTCGACGGGCGCCCCCTCGGCGACCCGCTTCTCGTAGGCGGCGTGTTCGGCCGCGATCTCCGCGTCGATGTCGTGCTGGGTGAGAGTCATGGAGGTTCCCTGGGGTCCTGGGGCCGTCACGGGTGCGGCGCTAGCGGTCGAGGACGAGGGCGAGGCCCTGGCCGACGCCGATGCACAGGGTGGCGACACCGGTGCCGCCGCCCTTGCGGGCGAGCTGGTGGGCGAGGGAGCCGGCGAGTCGTGCACCGGAGGCGCCCAGCGGGTGGCCGAGGGCGATGGCGCCGCCCTGCGGGTTGAGGATCGCGGGGTCGAACGCGGGCCATTCGGCGACGCAGCCGAGGACCTGCGCGGCGAACGCCTCGTTGAGTTCGAGGACGTCCAGGTCGGCGAAGCCCCGGCCGGCCTTGGCCAGGGCGCGTTCGACGGCCCGGACGGGCGCGAGGCCGAAGTAGTCGGGGTCGTTGGCGCTGACGCCGGTGGCGGAGACCCGGGCGAGGGGTTCGCGGCCGGTGGCCCGCAGCCCCTCCTCGTCGACGAGGAGGAGGGCGGCGGCGCCGTCGTTGAGCGGCGAGGCGTTGCCGGCGGTCACGGTGCCGCCCTCGCGCCGGAAGGACGGACCCAGCCGGCCCATGGCCTCCAGGGAGGCGTCCGGCCGGACGCACTCGTCGGCGCGGTAGGGGACGGGTTCGCCCTTGCGCCGGGGCACCGGGACGGGCACCAGCTCCGCGTCGAAGAGGCCCTCGGCCTGGGCACGGGCCGCCTTCCGGTGGGAGTCGAGGGCGAAGGCGTCCTGCTGCTCCCGGGTGATGGCGTGCTTGTCGGCGATGAGTTCCGCGGACTCGCCGAGCGGGATGGTCCACTGCGGGTCCATGCGCGGGTTGACCATGCGCCAGCCGAGCGTGGTCGAGTACAGCTCGGTGTGCCCGGCGGGGAAGGCCCGGTCGCTCTTGGGCAGCACGTAGGGTGCGCGGGTCATGGACTCGACACCGCCGGCGACGGCGACGTGGGCGTCGCCGCAGGCGATGGCGCGGGCGGCCTGGACGACGGCTTCGAGGCCGGAGGCGCACAGCCGGTTGACGGTCACGCCGGGCACGCTGGTGGGCAGCCCGGCCAGGAGGGCGGCCATGCGGGCGACGTTGCGGTTCTCCTCGCCGGCGCCGTTGGCGTTGCCGAGGTAGACGTCGTCGACGCGGGCCGGGTCGAGGTCCGGGGTGCGGGCCAGCAGCTCGCGCAGGGCGTGGGCGGCCAGGTCGTCCGGGCGGACGGTGGCCAGGGAACCGTTGTACTTGCCGAACGGGGTCCGGACGGCGTCGACGATGTAGACGTCCTTCACCGCACTCCCTCCGCGACGATGAGCCTGGCGTCGGTCTTGGCGGTGATCTCCTCGACGGTGACGCCGGGGGCGGTCTCGACGAGGACCAGGCCCTCGGGGGTGATGTCGAGGACGCCGAGGTCGGTGATGACCCGGTTCACACACGCCTTGCCCGTGAGCGGCAGCGCGCACTCCTCCAGGATCTTCGGGGAGCCGTCCTTGGCGGTATGGGTCATGACGACGATGACGGTGCGGGCGCCGTGCACGAGGTCCATCGCCCCGCCGATCCCGGTGATCATCTTCCCGGGGATGGCCCAGTTGGCGAGGTCGCCGCCGGCCGAGACCTGCATCGCGCCGAGCACGGCGACGTCGATGTGCCCGCCCCGGATCATGCCGAAGGAGAGCGCGGAGTCGAAGAAGGAGGCGCCCGGCAGGACCGTGACCGTCTCCTTGCCCGCGTTGATCAGGTCGGGGTCGACCCGGTCGCGGGTGGGGTAGGGCCCCGTGCCCAGGATGCCGTTCTCGGATTCGAGGACGACCTCGACGCCCGGCGGCAGGTGGTTGGGGATGAGGGTGGGCAGGCCGATGCCCAGGTTGACGTACTGGCCGTCGCGCAGCTCGCGGGCGGCGCGGGCGGCCATCTCCTCACGGTTCCAGGCCATCAGGCACGCTCCTCTTCCCGCTCGCTCACGGTGACCTGCTCGATCTGCTTGTCCGCCGCCTGCTCCGGGGTGAGCGCGACGACGCGCTGGACGAAGACGCCCGGCAGGTGCACGGCGTCGGGGTCGATCTCGCCGGGCTCGACCAGCTCCTCGACCTCGGCGATCGTCACCTTGCCCGCCATCGCGGCCAGCGGGTTGAAGTTCCGGGTGGACTTGGCGAACACGAGGTTCCCGTGCCGGTCGCCCCTGGCGGCCCGGACCAGGGCGAAGTCGGTGCGGATGCCGCGCTCCAGCACGTACTCGGTCCCGTCGAACTCCCGCACCTCCTTCGGCGGCGACGCGAGCGCCACCCCGCCGGAGCCGTCGTAACGCCACGGCAGTCCGCCCTCCGCGACCTGCGTGCCGACGCCGGCCGGGGTGTAGAAGGCGGGTATGCCCGCGCCGCCCGCGCGCAGCCGCTCGGCGAGGGTGCCCTGCGGGATCAGCTCCACCTCCAGCTCCCCGGCCAGGTACTGCCGGGCGAACTCCTTGTTGGCGCCGATGTACGAGCCGGTCACCCGGGCGATCCGCCCGGCCGCCAGCAGCACCGCGAGCCCGGACTCCATCGCCCCGCAGTTGTTCGACACCACCGCCAGGCCGCCCGTACCGCGTTCGTACAGCGCCTGGATCAGCACGTTCGGCACACCGCTGAGCCCGAAGCCGCCCACCGCGAGCGACGCGCCCTCGGGCACATCGGCCACCGCCTCCCCGGCCGTGGCCACCACCTTGTCCATCGAAGCCCCATCTCTGCGAAGCACCCCGACCGAGATAGTCAGGGCACTGAGTATTTCAGCGAGGTTCCCCACACGCTGCCATCGGAGTCGGCGGGCGTCAAGACCTGGAGAAATGGGGCGCCACACAGGGGTGAGTCGGTCGGCGGTCTTCGTTCGATCACGGTATCGTCAGTGCACAAACGAAAATGACCTTGGGGAGCGCACATGGCCGCGGTCGACCTGACCACCCATCCCGGGCACCTGGCCCGGCGGCTCCAGCAGGCGCACCACCTGCTGTGGAACACGATGGTCTCCGAGGAGATCACCTCACCGCAGTTCGCGGTCCTCAACGCGCTGGTCGCCGAGCCCGGACTCGACCAGCGCACCGTGGGGGAGCGGGTCGGGCTCGACCGGTCCACCATCGCCGAGGTCATCAGCCGACTCGGCCGGCGCGGGCTGGTCGACAAGGTCCGCGACCCGCAGGACGGCCGCCGCTTCCTGCTGCGCACGACCGACGAGGGCGCGCGCGTGCACCGCAAGCTGACCGTGCGCACCGCCCGGATGAACCAGGTCTTCCTGGCCCCGCTCGCCCCCGCCGAGCAGGCGGTGTTCTTCGAGCTCATCCGCCGGGTCGCGGACGGTGCCGAGGGGCTGCGCAACCCGGCGGAACCCACCGCCGCCCAGAGCTGATCAGGAGCCGGTGAAGACCACCCACACCGGGCCCTCGGCGAAGTTCACGGGGCTGCCGTCCCCGGCGGTGAAGGACGTGCCGTCCTCGGCGGCGCCCCGCTTCCAGGTCGCCTCGTGGACCCGGCCGTCGCGCAGCACCTCGGCCCGCCCGGAGCCCACCGACTCCACGTAGGGCGAGTTGTTGCCCCGGAAGTCGCCGAAGCCGGACGAGCGCACCCTCACGTGCTGGACGACGACGGTCGCCGGGGCCAGGCGCTCGCCGCCCGGGGCGGAGGCCGGTTCGCCGTCCAGGTCCACCAGCCAGCCGCCCCGGCCCGCCGACCACGTGAAGGTGAAGCTCGCCGAGGGGTAGCGCACCGTGCGCGAGGACTCGGGCCGGCCGCCGGAGGGGGCCTGGCCGTAGTGAAAACCGGTGGTCAGCGCCTGTTCCCCGGCCGGCTTCGGCAGCAGCCGGTCCGGCCGCACGTAGAGGTTGTGCGGGGCGGGCCGGCCGTCCTCGCGGACGTAGGCACCGGTCGCCTCCTCCGGGGGCACGGGCCGCAGCGGGGCCCGGTCGATGAGGGGGAGCAGCTTCGTCTGGGCGCCGGAGAAGGCGAGCGTCGGCCGGTCGAACTGGCGCAGCAGCTCCAGGTCCGACTCGCGGGCGCTGCGCACCGGGCCCACCGAGTCCGGCAGCCGGGTCGCGTAGACCGCCATGAGGCGGCTCAGCCCGGCCTCCACCGGCTCCGCGTAGACCACGTCGGCCGTGTCCAGGCCGGTCTGGGGGCGGGCGGCGGAGGCGTTGTCGATCTTGACGGCGAGGACCGATCCGTCGGCCGGCGGCTCCGGACGCGGAGGGCGGCCGTCGGCGACCCCGCCGGACCCGGCGGTGCACCCGGAGGCCAGGACCAGCGCCGCGAGCGCGAGGGGCAACGCCCGCCCGACGCCGCCCCGGCGCCGTGCCGCGCCCGTCCCGGTGTTCTTCCGCCGCCCGTGTGTCGTCCGTCGCATACCGACCACCCGTCCGCCCGTCCTCGTCTCGATTGTGCGCTTCCGTGGGCCGGGAGTGCCATACCCGGCCGCGCCCGCGGGGGCCACCGGCGGCTCGGCCGTCCGGACGTCCGCCGAACGGTTGGTCGTCGCGCCCGTCGGGTACCCGGCCGGCCGCGAACCGACGCGACACGCCGCCGCGGCACGGACGGCGGTGCGCGGCCCACCGACGGAGGGAGCGCGGGGCGATGAAGGCAGTGACCTGGCAGGGCAAGCGCGACGTACGGGTCGAGGACGTGCCCGATCCGGTGATCCAGGAGCCGACGGACGCCGTCGTCCGGATCACCTCCAGCGGCCTGTGCGGCTCCGACCTGCACCTGTACGAGGTGCTCACCCCGTTCATGACACCGGGGGACATCCTGGGCCACGAACCCATGGGGATCGTGGAGGAGGTCGGCCCCGAGGTGACCGGCCTCGCGCCCGGGGACCGGGTGGTGGTGCCGTTCCAGATCGCCTGCGGCCACTGCCACATGTGCGGCACCGGACTGCCGACCCAGTGCGAGACCACCCAGGTCGGGGACGAGGGCATGGGCGCCGCGCTCTTCGGCTACACCCGCCTGTACGGCGCCGTCCCCGGCGCCCAGGCCGAGTACCTGCGGGTGCCGCAGGCCCAGTACGGGCCGGTCAAGGTGCCCGAGGGACCGGCCGACGACCGCTTCGTCTACCTCTCCGACGTGCTGCCCACCGCCTGGCAGGCCGTGGCCTACGCCGACGTGCCCGAGGGCGGCAGCCTCGCCGTGCTCGGCCTCGGCCCCATCGGCGACATGGCCTGCCGGATCGCGCTGGCCCGGGGCGTCGGGGAGGTCTTCGGCGTGGACCTGGTGACCGAACGCCTCACCCGCGCCCACGCCCGCGGCGTGCGCACCTACGACCTGCGCTCCTTCGACGGACAGAAGGAACTGGTGTCGGCGATCCGGGACGCCACCGACGGCCGCGGCCCCGACGCGGTGATCGACGCCGTCGGCACCGAGGCGCACGGCAGCGCCGCCGCGAAACTCGCCCAGCAGGCGTCCACGCTGTTGCCCCGGGCCGTCGGCGCACCGCTCGCCGAGCGCTTCGCCGTCGACCGGCTCGCCGCCCTGCACACCGCCATCGCACTGGTGCGGCGCGGCGGCACCATCTCCCTGTCCGGCGTGTACGGCGGCATGGCCGACCCGCTGCCGCTGCTCACCCTCTTCGACAAGCAGATCCAGTTGCGGATGGGCCAGGCCAACGTGCGCCGCTGGAGCGACGACATCCTGCCGTACCTCACCGACGAGGACCCGCTCGGCGTCGACGGCTTCGCCACCCACCGGGTCCCGCTCGCGGAGGCGCCACGGGCCTACGAGATGTTCCAGAAGAAGCGGGACGGCTCGGTCAAGGTGCTCATGACGCCGTGAGCGACCCGGGCGGGCCCGCCGGCGCGGCTACGGCCCGCCCAGGATCTCCGCCAGGTCGTACCGCACCGGCTCCTCCAGTTGCGCGTACGTGCAGCTCTCGGGCGTGCGGTCCGGGCGCCAGCGGCGGAAGCGGGCCGTGTGCCGGAACCGCGCCCCGTTCTCCATGTGGTCGTACGCCACCTCCGCGACCCGCTCCGGGCGCAGCGGGATCCAGGACAGGTCCTTCTTGCCCGACCAGCGGCTCGGCGCGCCCGGCAGCCGCGCCGACTCGTGCGCCTCCGCCTCCGCCCAGGCCGCCCACGGGTGCCCCCGGACGTCCGCCATGCGCAGCGGCTCCAGCTCCGTCACCAGCTCGGCCCGGCGCTTCATGGGGAAGGCCGCGCTCACCCCGACGTGCTGGAGCGCGCCCCGGTCGTCGTACAGGCCGAGCAGCAGGGAGCCGACCACCGGTCCGGTCTTGTGGAGGCGGTAGCCCGCGACCACGACGTCCGCCGTCCGCTCGTGCTTGACCTTGAACATCGCCCGCTCGTCCTGCCGGTAGCCCAGGCCGGGCGGCTTGGCGACCACCCCGTCCAGCCCGGCGCCCTCGTACTGCTCGAACCACCGCCGCGCCACCTCGACGTCGGTCGTCGCCGGCGCCACGTGCACCGGCGGGGCGACGCCCGACAGCGCCTCGACGAGCAGTGCCCGCCGGTCCGAGAGCGGGACGTCGAGCAGCGACTCGCCGTCCAGCGCGAGCAGGTCGAAGGCGACGAACGAGGCCGGGGTCCGCTCGGCCAGCATCCGCACCCGGGAGTCGGCCGGGTGGATGCGCTCGGTGAGCGCGTCGAAGTCCAGCCGCCCCTCCCGCGCGATCACGATCTCCCCGTCCACCACGCACCGCTCCGGCAGCCGCTCCCGCACCGCCGTCACCAGCTCGGGGAAGTACCTGGTCAGCGGCTTGCCGGTACGGCTGCCGAACTCGACCTCGGACCCGTCGCGGAAGACGATCGCCCGGAAGCCGTCCCACTTCGCCTCGTACTGCATGCCCGGCGGGATGCGGGCCACGGACTTGGCGAGCATCGGCTTCACGGGCGGCATGACGGGAAGGTCCATGGCACCGATTCTGCGCGCCCGCCGCCCGGTACGCCTGATATGCGAAGTGCGTCCGGTGCGCCTACCGTGGCTCGCATGGCGGACGCGGTGGAACTGGAGGCGGGTGGCCGGACGGTACGGCTGTCCAGCCCCGGCAAGCTCTTCTTCCCCGAGCGGGGCCACACCAAGCTGGACGTCGCCCGCTACTACCAGGCGGTCGCCCCCGGCATCCTGCGCGCTCTGCGCGACCGGCCCACCACCCTGGAGCGCTACCCGGAGGGCGTCGGCGGCGAGTGGTTCTTCCAGAAGCGCGCGCCCAAGAGCATGCCCGACTGGATCCCGACCGCGCACATCACCTTCCCCAGCGGACGCAGCGCCGACGAGATGTGCCCCACCGAGGAGGCCGCGGTGCTGTGGGCCGTCCAGTACGGCACCCTCACCTTCCACCCCTGGCCGGTGCGCCGCGGCGACGTGGACCACCCGGACGAACTCCGCCTCGACCTCGACCCGCAGCCCGGCACCGACTACTCCGACGCGGTCCGCGCCGCCCACGAACTCCGGGAGGTGCTGGAGGAGTTCGGCGGCCTGCGCGGCTGGCCCAAGACCTCCGGCGGCCGGGGCCTGCACGTCTTCGTGCCCATCGAGCCGCGCTGGACCTTCACCCAGGTGCGGCGCGCGGCGATCGCCGCCGGACGGGAACTGGAGCGGCGGATGCCGGACCGGGTGACCACCAAGTGGTGGAAGGAGGAGCGAGGCGAGAAGATCTTCGTCGACTACAACCAGACCGCCCGCGACCGCACCATCGCCTCCGCCTACTCGGTCCGCCCGAGGCCGAACGCCCCCGTCTCGGCGCCGCTGCGCTGGGACGAGGTGGGCGTCGCCGAACCCGCCGACTTCGACATCACGACCATGCCCGCGCGCTTCGCCGAACTCGGCGACGTGCACGCGGGCATGGACGCGGAGGCCCACTCCCTGGAGGCGCTGCTCGAACTGGCGAACCAGGACGAACGCGACCACGGCCTCGGTGATCTGCCGTACCCGCCCGAGTACCCGAAGATGCCGGGCGAACCGAGCCGGGTGCAGCCCAGCCGGGCCAGGAAGCAGAGCCCCCCGGCCCGGTGAGCCACGCGGTGGACTACAGCTCCATGATCCGGATGTCCCGGTAGGAGACCACGTCCGAGGTGCTGTGCACCTGGAGTCCGAGGTAGCCGGAGGCGAAGCGCCGCCCGTCCGTGCCCGGGTCGTCCGAGCGCGGCGGGGAGAACTCCTGGCCGCCGGTGTTGTCGAACTCGTTGATCAGCACCCCGTTGCGGTAGACCGAGTAGTGCTGGTCGACGACCCGGATCTCGTAGTCGTTCCAGGTGCCCTTCTCCGTCACGCCCGCGCCGGCCAGGCCCACGCGGTCGAATCCGTAGACGGACCCCGTCTTGTACATGTCGCCGGTGGGCGAGTCGAACACCTGCACCTCGTGCCCGTACTTGATGGCGGCCCACTCCGGGCGCGGCTCCTCCGGGTGGTCGTGCACCTCGGGGAACCGGACGAAGACACCGGAGTTGGCGTTGCCGGTGCCCGGGGCGTCGTCCCGCCACTGGAGCTTCAGCGAGAAGTCGCCGTAGGCCCGCTGCGGGAACCAGAGCATGCCGAGCCCGTCCCGGGTGGTGCCCGAGGTGATGGTCCCGTCCTGGTTCAGCGCGAACGAACCGCCGCCGACGTGCTCCCACTTGGCGAGGGACTCGGCGGTGCCGTCGAAGAGGCTGCGGTAGCCCTCGGTCTGCCCGGGCCGGCCGATGCCGGACTGCCGGGCCGCGTCGGTGATGGCCCGGTGCTCCCGCTGGTCGACGACGCCGTCCTTGCGGAGCCGGTCCAGCACGGCCTTCACGTGCTTGAGGAAGAGCGCGTGGGAGGTCCACTCCTTCTCGTCCTCGATCAGCTCGCCGATCCGGCACCGGTTGTCGGTGACCCGGTTGGGCACGCCCGAGTCGACCGTGCCGACGAACACCGTGCGCCGCTCGTCGTACTCGGGGCAGGGCGGCGCGGGCACCTGGCCGGCCACGACGGTGAAGCTCACCGTGAGCGGCGGGGAGGTGTTGCCCGCCTTGTCGCTCGCCCGGTAGGCCAGTGTGTGCCGGCCCACCCGGTCCACGACGACCGGCTTCGTGTAGGCGAGGTACGGCCCGGCGTCGAGGGAGTACTCGATGGTGTCGACGCCGCTGCCGCCCTCGTCGGTGGCGGTGACGGTGACCTCGGCGCTGCCGACGTAGGCGCCGTCGGAGTTCTTCGAGCCCGCCACGCCGACCCCGGTCACCGGTGGGGTGGTGTCCTGTGGCGGAGCGGTGACGACGGTGAAGCCGACGCTCTTCTCCGGCGCGGCGTTGCCCGCCTTGTCGGTGGCCCGGTAGCGCACGGTGTGCGTACCGGCCTCGTGCACCATCACCGGTCCGGTGTAGGACTGCCAGGCGCCCGAACCGACCGCGTACTCGATGGTGTTGACGCCGGACCCGGTGTCCGAGGCGGTGACGGTGACGGTCGCCATGCCGATGTAGGCCCCGTCGGCGTCCCGTTCCCCGGCGACGGTCGCCGAGGTCTCGGGCGGGGTGGTGTCGTCGGTCGGCGGGGCCGCCACGGTGAACTCGACGGTGGCGACGTCGGAGACGTTGCCCGCCTTGTCCAGCGCGCGGTAGCGCAGGGTGTGCGTGCCGACCTGGTCGACGACCACGGGCGTGGTGTACGGCTGCCACGCCTCCTCGTCGCCGAGGGCGTACTCGATCCGGTCGACGCCGGAGCCCTCGTCGGTGGCGGAGAGGGCGACGGTCGCCGAGCCGACGAAGGCGCCGTCGGCGTTCTTGGTCCCGGTCACCTCGGCGCTCGCCGTCGGCGCGGTGGTGTCCTCGCCGGAGCCCTCGGTCACCACCAGCACGCCCCGCATCTCCCCGTGGCCGGGGATGGTGCAGTGGTAGGAGTAGCGGCCCGGGGTGAGGGTGACCTCGGCGGTGTGCCGGCCGCCCTGGGCGTCGCTCGGATTGGCGAGGATGTTGAGCTGGACGTCGCCGTTGAACTCCGGGTCGGAGGTCACGAACGTCAGCGTGTGCGGCATGCCGGTCGTGTTGCCGGTCGCCTCGCTGTTCTCGAAGACGATGGTCGCGGGGCCGGCCACCGCGGTGGCCGGCGCGGACAGGTAGCGGTCGATGTCGTTGCCCGCGGTCCAGGTCAGCACCTGCCCGGCCGCCCCGGCGGCCGGGCCCTCGCCCGGTCCGGCCGCGGACGGCACCGGCATGCCGAGGACGACGAGCAGGGTGGCCAGCAGACCGGCCCACCCGGCTCTGCGGCGCATTCCTCGGTGGCGGATCATGCGGCCCCCCTGACGAGTTGGCCGGCGGCGGGGGTCGCCCCGCCGCCCGTGTAGGTGACGCGCCACAGCGCGGACTTGGCGTCCGAGGTGAAGAAGCCGCGGCCGTAGTCGAGGACGTACAGCGTGCCGTCGGGACCGAACTTCCAGTCCATCAGGTTCCGGATGTGGTCGTTGCCCACCGGCACGATCTTCTTCAGCGACTCCGAGTGCACAGGCAGCCCGCCGTCGCCGTGGGTCCGCGGGTCGGTCAGGACCGCGTTGCGCGGCTGGTCGGCGTCGTAGAAGTCGCCGACGAACCACTTGCCGTCCCAGTACGCGGGCCACTTGGCCGCGTTGGGGTTGGCGGCGTCGAAGCGGTAGACCGGGCCGTTCATCGCGGCCTGGCCGCCGCCCTTGAGCCAGGGCAGCGCGTACGTGGACTCGCTCTGCCGGTACGAGGGCACGCCGTCGGCGTTCCGCGGGAAGTCCGGCCCGCCGCCCTGCGGGGAGTACCAGATGTTGTTGCCGGTGACCGGGGGCAGGTCGACCAGCCCGTCGTTGTTCGGCGACTCGTTCTTCGGGTGGTCGCAGTCGTACCAGCCCAGCGGCTTCGACGGGTCCGGCAGGTTCCGGTCCCGGTAGGGTTGCTTGTTGCCCATGCAGTAGGGCCAGCCCCGGTTGCCCGCCTTGGTGATCACGGCGAACGTGTCGTACTTCGCCGGGCCCCAGGTCGTCGACGGGGCGCCCGCGTCGGGCCCGACCCAGCCCGCGTACAGCACGTCGGTCGACGTGTCGACGGAGATGCGCGCCGGGTTGCGCACGCCCATCACGTAGATCTCGCCGCGCGTCTTGCCGCCGCCCTCGGCGGTCTCCTTGCCGGTGAAGAGGTTGCCCTCGGGGAGCGTGTACGTCCCGTCCGGCTCCGGGTGGATGCGCAGGATCTTGCCGTTGAGGTTGTTGGTGTTGCCGGCCGTGCGGCGCGCGTCGGCGAAGGAGAGGCCCTTGTAGGCGGGCAGCGGGTTGTTGCCCGAGTAACCGTCGCTGAACCCGCTGGAGTTGTTGTCACCGGTGGCGATGTACAGGTTGCCCTGGGAGTCCCAGGCCATCCCGCCGCCCGCGTGGCAGCAACTGTGCACCTGCACCGGCCACTTCAGCAGCACCTTCTCGCTGCCGGGGTCCAGCCGGCCGGTGGCCTCGTCGAAGGTGAAGCGGGAGACCTGCCGCTGGGCGACACGGGTGTCCCGGTCGACCCCGGAGTGCGGCGTGTAGTGCAGGTACACCCAGCCGTTGCGGGCGAAGCCCGGGTCCAGTTCGATGCCGAGCAGGCCCTCCTCCACCTTGACCAGTTCGTCGCCGCCGCCCTTGTTGCCGAAGACGGTCAGCTCCCCGGCGAGGGAGACCTTCCGGGTCTTCGGGTCGTAGACGTGGATCTGCCCGGTGCCCTTGCCGACGTTCGGGTCGTTCCAGTCGGTCACCACGGGCCGGGAGGAGTCCGCGCCGCCCCGGCCGATGTAGAACACCCGGCCGTCGGGGGCGGTGACCAGCCCGTGCGGCTCGCCGATCTGGTCGTTCTGGCCGGGCTGGTTGGCCTGGGTGAGCCGCTCGGCACGGTAGTTCGCGGTGATCGTCGCCTTGCAGTCGGCGCGCGCCATCCGCGTCGTCCACAGCAGGGCGCCGCGCAGGTGGGCGCGGAAGTCCGTCTCGTCGTACGAGGAGGCGGTGCCGCCCATGGCGGTGTAGAAGGAGCGTCCGCCGTCGTAGTCCCGGCACCAGCTCACCGGGTGGTCCCAGCCGGCCGCGCCCTGGCCCGGCTGATAGGTGGACTCGCGGACCCGGGCGACGGTGTGCACCTCGCCGGACGGGTTCTTCGCCCAGTTCAGCCATTTGTCGGGCCGTTTCCACTCCACCGGCAGGTCCTTGGTGGCCGGATGGACGCGGTCGCCGACCTCGACGGTGGCCCGCTGGACGGACGTCGGGCTCGACGCCGCCGGGCGGGCGCCGATCAGACCGGTGAACCAGTCGGAGTAGGGCTCGGCACGGGCCGCGTCGTGGATGCCGACGAAACCGCCGCCGGCCTTCATGTACGCCTCCAGCCCGCTCTCCTGGTCCGGGTCGAGGACGTCGCCGCCGCCGGTCAGGAACACGACGGAGTTGAAGCGGCCCAGCCGGCGCTCGCTGGTGAAGACCGAGGCGTCGTCCGTGGCCTCGACCGTGAAGCGCTGGTCGGCGGGGCCGGACAGGCCGATCCGCTCGATCGCCGCGATACCGGCGTTGACCACCGGTGACTCCTCGCCGGGCGCGGCGGACCCGTAGAAGACCAGGACGCGCACGTCGGCGCTGCCCGGTGGGGATGTGATCGACATCGTTGTCGGGGGTTCGGGCGCGGGGAGCGCGCCCGCCGCGGGACTCGACAGCAGTCCCGCGGTGGCCAGGGCGGCGGTCAGGGACGCCGCCAGGATCCGTCTCCTGCCTCGTACGGCGCTCGGTCCTCGTGGGCGGACGGGCTTGTGGTGCGAAGGATCGTGGTGCGAAGGATCGTGGTGCGAAGTGAACCGCATGGGGTCACCCACCCCTCCTCGGTCGCGGCGACAGCGCCATGGAAGCTAGACCTCTTTGCGCGGTTCGCCAAGAGGTATGGCCGCGACGGGACTAACTTTGTCCTGAGTGTGGATAAACCAGGCGTGAGCCGGTACCGTCCCACAGGTTCCCCCGGCCTCTCGCCGGCACATCACGCTCCGCCTTGGCACATCCCGTACCGCAGTGGGGAGTCGAGCATGGACAGACGTGGTTTCAACCGACGCGTGCTGCTGGGTGGCGCGGCCGTCGCGACATCGTTGTCCCTGGCGCCGGAGCGCGCCGGGGCCGCCCCCGACGCCACCGCCCCGGCCCGCACGGCCCCGGCCGGCGGGGAGGTGCGCCACCTCAGGATGTACGCCGAGAAGCTTCCCGACGGCCAGATGGGCTACGGCCTGGAGAAGGGCAAGGCGAGCATCCCCGGCCCGCTGATCGAGATCAACGAGGGCGACACGCTGCACATCGAGTTCACCAACACGATGGACGTCACCGCGAGCCTGCACGTCCACGGCCTCGACTACGAGATCTCCAGCGACGGCACCACCATGAACCGCAGCGCCGTCGAGCCCGGCGACACCCGCACCTACACCTGGCGCACCCACACCCCGGGCCGGCGCAAGGACGGCACCTGGCGGCCCGGCAGCGCGGGCTACTGGCACTACCACGACCACGTCGTCGGCACCGAGCACGGCACCGGGGGCATCCGGCGGGGCCTGTACGGGCCCGTGATCGTCCGGCGCGCGGGCGACGTCCTGCCGGACGCCACGCACACGATCGTCTTCAATGACATGCTCGTCAACAACCTGCCCGCCGGCCCCGACTTCGAGGCCACCGTGGGGGACCGGGTCGAGTTCGTGATGATCACGCACGGCGAGTACTACCACACCTTCCACATGCACGGTCACCGCTGGGCGGACAACCGCACCGGCCTGCTCACCGGCCCCGACGACCCCAGCCGCGTCGTCGACAACAAGATCGTCGGCCCGGCGGACTCCTTCGGCTTCCAGGTGATCGCGGGGGAGGGGGTCGGGGCCGGGGCGTGGATGTACCACTGCCACGTGCAGAGCCACTCCGACATGGGGATGGTCGGCCTCTTCCTGGTGAAGAAGGCGGACGGGACCATCCCGGGCCACGACCCGCACGCCCACGCCCCGGGCCAGGCGGCGGGTTCGGGGACCGGGTCCGGGAGCGGCGAGGGGTCCGGCGCGGGGGCGGGCACGGGCACCGCGTCCGGAACGGGCAAGGGCACCGCGTCCCGGGCGGGAGCGGGCACCGGCGAGGGTTCCGGTACGGGCGACGGGTCCGGGCACCCGCCCGGCCACGCGCACTGACGGGGCCCCAGGTCCGCGCGGCGCCGGCGGTTATTCTGATCCGCAGCCGCCGACGAGGAGCCCCAAGTGAGCGAGACAGCCCCGCGCCCCACGCTGGAGGCCGTGGCCGCGCGGGCCGGGGTCTCGCGCGCCACCGTGTCCCGCGTGGTCAACGGCGCGCACGGGGTGCGGGACGCGCTCGCCGAACGGGTCCGGCACGCCGTGGACGAACTCGGCTACGTCCCCAACCAGGCCGCCCGCAGCCTCGTGACCCGGCGGCACGACGCGATCGCCGTCGTCGCCGCCGAACCGGAGACCCGGGTCTTCGCCGACCCCTACTTCGCCCAGCAGCTCCGCGGGATCAGCAAGGAACTCACCGCCCACGACAACCAGTTGGTCCTACTGCTCACCGAGGGCCGGGAGGACCACGCCCGCGTCGGCCGGTACCTGGCGGGCGGCCACGTCGACGGCGCCCTCGTCTTCTCCCTGCACCTGGACGACCCGCTGCCCGGACTGGTCCGCCGCGCCGGGGTGCCCACCGTCTTCGGCGGGCGGCCCGACTGGGACGACGGCCCTGGCGGCGTGGTCTACGTCGACAGCGACAACCGCGGTGGCGCCCGCGAGGCCGTACGGCACCTCGCCGCGCTCGGCCGCACCCGCATCGCCCACATCACCGGCCCGCTCGACCAGACCTCCGCGGCCGACCGGCTCGCCGGGTTCCTGGACGCGGCCGGCGAACACGCGCCGGGGCCGGTCGCGCACGGCGACTTCACCCCGGCCGGCGGCGAACGGGCGATGCGCGAACTGCTCGACCGGTGCCCCGCGCTGGACGCCGTCTTCGCCGCCAACGACCTCACCGCCGCCGGCGCCCTGCGGGTGCTGCGCGAGAACGGGCGCCGGGTGCCGGAGGACGTGGCCGTGGTCGGCTTCGACGACATGCTGCCGGTCGCCGAGCAGACCGACCCGCCGCTCACCACGGTCCGTCAGGACATCGAGGGCATGGGCCGGCTGATGGCCCGCCTGTTGCTGCGCGCACTCGACCACGCTCCCGGCGACGGAAGCGACGGAAGCGACGGAAGCGACGGAAGCGACGGCGAGGGGAGCGAGGGCGTGCCGGGCGCGGCCCGGAGCGTGGTCCTGCCCACCACGCTGGTCCGCCGCGCCAGCGCCTGAACCGGACGGGCGGGCGCCCGGCGCGCGTTCCACGGCCGGTGCCCGCGTGGCCGGGCTGCCCGGCTCACCCCTGGCGGGGCGCCGGCCTCAGGACCGCGAACCGGGCGCCCCACGGATCGGTGAGCCGGGCCAGCCGGCCGACGCCCCCGACGTCCGTCGCGGGCAGCGGCGCCCCGCCGCCGCGCTCCAGCGCCCGGCCGACCACCGCGTCGGTGTCCGGGACCGCGAAGTACGGCAGCCAGTGCGGCGCCGTCTCCACCGGATCGTCGGCGAGCGCGGCCAGGCCGCCGAACACGGCGTCCTCCTGCGCGCCGCCCGGCTCGACGCAGGTGTACACACCGCCCGGAAACGTCACGCCCGACGTGTCCAGCCCGAGCACCGCGCGGTAGTACGCCGCCGCGGCGGCCACGTCCGCCGTGTGCAGCTCCGTCCAGCACAGCGCGCCGGGCACGCCCGCCGCCTCCACCCCGGCCCGCCGGCCCGGCCGCCGTACCCCGAACACCGCGCCGCCCCGGTCCCGGAGCAGTACCGTGACGGCCCCCTC
Source organism: Streptomyces sp. SCSIO 75703 (assembly GCF_036607905.1). Classification (NCBI taxonomy): domain Bacteria; kingdom Bacillati; phylum Actinomycetota; class Actinomycetes; order Kitasatosporales; family Streptomycetaceae; genus Streptomyces; species Streptomyces sediminicola. Next base: position 641,994 of record NZ_CP144555.1, on the reverse strand, counting down.
GGCGTCCCGCTCCGCCGGGCGCAGCACCTCGCCGCGCGAGCGGCGGGAGACCTCGGCGGCGGCCTCGGGGTCCGGACCGCGGAAGTACACCGTCCAGGCGGTCGGCTCCCCCTCCGGCACGGTCCGCGCGCCCGCCACCACGGCCCCGTCCCGCTCGAAGACGCCCCCGTCCGCCGGGCCGGTCCCCGGACGCAGCCGCCAGCCGAACAGGGCCCCGTAGAAGGACGCGGCGCCGTCCGGGTCCGGGACGCCCACCTCGATCCAGTCGGGGGCGCCGGTGACGAAACGGGTGGTGAGCATCTTGGCCCTCCTCGCACGGGTCCCGCGGCACGCTCCGTACGAGTCTCGCCCCTGGCCCGCGCTCGCGCGCGCCGTCGTGCGCCGAGGGGCGCCGTGGGAGACCATCGGGAACGGTCGGCGAGTGCCGGGGGCCGCGTCCGGCGTACCGGCGCCCAGGGCCGCGCGGCGGCGTGCGCGACGGCGTTGATCCGGCGTTGAGCGAACGTTTTTCGGCGCGGTGCACACTCCAGGACATGCACATCGAGACGACCATCGCGCCCGTCCCCGTCTGGACGGACGAGGCGCTGTGCGCGCAGACCGGGGCGGAGTTCTTCTTCCCCGAGCCCGGAAGCTCCGTACGGGACGCCAAACGCATCTGCGCCCTGTGCCCCATACGCCCCGCGTGCCTGGAGTACGCCCTCGCCAACGACGAACGCTTCGGCGTGTGGGGCGGGCTGTCGGAGAAGGAACGCCTGGCGCTGCGCCGCGGCACGCGCTGACCCGCGCGCGCCGCGGCACCGGCCCGCCGGACCCCCGGCGTCCGCTCGGGTGCCGTCAGACCTTGCCGCGGGCCGCCATCCGGGCCTTGCGCGCCGCCAGCCGCTCGTCGAACTTGGCGGCCTCGGCGTCCAGTCCGCCCATGAACAGCCCCAGCTCCTCCTGCGCGCGGCGGCCCTCGGGGCCGAGCCCGTCGATCTCCATGATCTTCAGGAAGCGCAGCACCGGCTGGATCACGTCGTCGTGGTGGATGCGCAGGTTGTAGACCTCGCCGATGGCCATCTGCGCGGCGGCCCGCTCGAAGCCGGGGATGCCGTGGCCGGGCATCCGGAAGTTCACGACCACGTCCCGCACCGCCGCCATCGTCGGGTCGGGCGCGATCTCGAAGGCGGCCCGCAGCAGGTTCCGGTAGAAGACCATGTGCAGGTTCTCGTCGGTGGCGATGCGGGCCAGCATGCGGTCGCAGACCGGGTCGCCGGACTGGTGGCCGGTGTTGCGGTGCGAGATGCGGGTCGCCAGCTCCTGGAAGGCGACGTAGGCGACCGAGTGCAGCATCGAGTGCCGGTTGTCCGACTCGAAGCCCTCGCTCATGTGGGACATCCGGAACTGCTCCAGCTTGTCCGGGTCCACGGCGCGCGAGGCGAGCAGGTAGTCGCGCATGACGATGCCGTGCCGGCCCTCCTCCGCCGTCCAGCGGTGCACCCAGGTGCCCCAGGCGCCGTCGCGGCCGAAGAGGGTGGCGATCTCGTGGTGGTAGCTGGGGAGGTTGTCCTCCGTCAGGAGGTTCACCACCAGGGCGATCCGACCGACCTCGGTGACCTTCGACTGCTCCTTCTCCCAGGGCTCGCCGTCCTCGAACAGACCAGGGAAGTTGCGGCCGTCGCTCCACGGGACATACTCGTGGGGCATCCAGTCCTTGGCGACCTTCAGATGGCGGTTCAGCTCCTTCTCGACCACTTCCTCCAGCGCGTACAGCAGGCGGGCGTCGGTCCACTCGGCGGGGGCGCCGAGGTGCGGGGAGGTGAGCGTCACGGGTACTCCAGTGGGGACGTGCGACAGAGCGGAAGAGGTCCGGCGAGCGGTGCCGGGAAACCTACGGGATCGTAGGCTACGAAACCGTAGGTTACGAGACCGTAGGTTAAACGCGCGGTAAGGGTGGCTGAGCAGCGGGGGCCCCCTGTCGGCGCCGTGGGGCGGGGAGCCGCAGGTCCCAGGGCCGGTCGGGTGACACGCCCACCCTGGAGGAGTACGCGGCGGCGCCGGAGGAGAGACACCTCACACGCGCACGCGCCCGGCGGCGGACCGGAACGGCACGCGTGCCGGGCCCGCCCCGGGGCACCCGCGCAAGGAGACGCCGGGAGCCGGCGCCCGCACCGGGGGAGCCCGGCGGGGCGCCGGTGCCGGGACGTGCCGTCCGGCCGCCCGCGTGTCCCCGGCTCCGAGGAGGCCCCCGTGCCCGACGGCCCGCGCCCCGCGCCGCGACCGCCCCGTGTGCCCCCGCCCTCCGTGCCGGCGCGGCTCGCCCTGCTCGCCTGGGACGGCACGGCCCCGCAGGCGGGCGACCCGCCCGGAGCCCACCGTCTCGTGCGCGCCGGCGCTCTCGCCGAACTCGCCCGGCGCGGCCTGCTCACCGACGCGGACGGCATCGCCACCCCCGCCGACCTGGACACGCGCACCGGGGACGTCGCCCTGGACGGTCTCCTGGACCTGGTCCGCGAATCCCTGCCGCACCGCTGGCGGACCTGGGTACGGCTGCACGCCCGCGTCACCCACGACGCCGTCCGCGAGCAGTTGACGGCAGGGGGCTGGCTGCGGGCCGAGAAGCGGCGTGTCCTCGGCGTGTTCCCTTCCGTCGAGCACGTGCCGGCGTGTCCGGGCGTGGCGCGGGCGCTCGCCGAGGAGACGCGGCGCGACCTGGACGGGCCCGTTCCGTGCGGGGCCGTGGCGGAACGGGACGCGGTCGTCGCCGTTCTCGCGGAGGCCGCCCGGCTGCGCGTCCTCGGCGTGCCGGAGGACCCGGCGCAGCGGCGGCGGCGTGTCGGCGGGCTGACCGCGCTCGGCGAGGCGTCGGTCCCCGGGCTGCCCGGCGTCCTGCACGGCCTCCGCGAGGCCGTGGGCTCCCGCGAGACCCGCCGGACCGCCCCCGCGGACGGCCCCGGATAGCCCCGCGGCCCCGCCTCCCCGCCGGGCGGCAGAGGCGCGCGCCCCGCCGCTTCGGGCACCCGGCGGGCGGCGGAGCGGCCGCCCCGGAGCGCGCCGCCGGCCCGCGGCCCGTCAGCAGGTGCCGGTGCCCCGCATCAGCTCCGCCAGTTCGCGGTCCAGGCCGAGGTGGAGGTGTTCCGCGCCGACCGGCACCAGTTCGCCGGTGGCGCGCAGGAAGCGGCGCAGCTCACCGGAGCGCACGTGCACGACGGCGGTCCCCTCGGGCGCGTGGAACTCCAGCACCGTCCGGTCGTACCCGTACGGCCGCACCCGTACGTCCCCCACACCGCCGGGCTCGCTCATCCCGGTCGTCAGCAGTTCGCGGGAGAAGGTCCAGCAGACCTCGACCCCCTCCAGCGTGGCCGGGGCCGGGAACGTCATCCGTACGGCGAACGGGTCCTCACGGTCGTAGCGCAGAGTGGCGGGGATGTTCGGCATACGGGGCGCTGCGGCGACGAGTCGCGCCTCGACGGACTGCTCGATGACGGTGGACAACGCCTGGCTCCCTCGGGACGGCTGGACGGCTGACGGGGGTGGTGCGGTCCGGACACCGGAGGAGACGTCGGAATCCGCCGGTCCGTGCACACCCCGTCCGGGTGACCTCTGTCACCGCGTTCATGCGCCCGCGCCGACGCGCACCGCGCGGGGTGTCGTGTTCGTCCGGAACATGGGTATCCGGTTGCCAGGGACGAGAGGAAAGGAACGGACATGCCACGCGGATCGAGCCCCAAACGGGAGCGTCAGTACGAGCACATCAGGCAGAGCGCCCGCGACCGCGGCGAGAGCGAGTCCCGGGCGGAGGAGATCGCGGCGCGGACCGTGAACAAGGAGCGCGCCCGCTCCGGCGAGTCCCGGACCGCGAGCCGCGTCTCGACCCAGGACATGTCCTCCGGCGAGCGGGGCGGCCGGCGCGCGGGCAAGCGCCAGGGGCCCCAGGGCCCCACCTACGACCAGCTCTACGAGGAGGCCAAGCGCCGCGACGTGCACGGCCGTTCGTCCATGAACAAGAAGGAGCTGCGCAAGGCCCTCGACAAGTAGCCGCGGGCGGGCGCCCACCCGCCCGGCCGCCCCGGGGCTGCCGTAGGCTCGGGCCACCATGGTGACGGTGGACATCCCCGAGGGCTGGCCCGCGACCGAGCGGGAGGCGCGCGCGGCGCAGGACGCGTTGCGCGCCCGCGTCGTGCTCGACGAGGCGGGCCCGCCGCCCGGCACGGGCCGCGTCGCCGGGGTGGACGTCGCCTACGACGACGAACGGGACGTCGTCGTGGCGGCGGCGGTCGTCCTGGACGCGGCGACCCTGGAGGTCGTCGAGGAGGCCACCGCCGTCGGACGGGTCGCCTTCCCGTACGTGCCGGGGCTGCTCGCCTTCCGGGAACTGCCCGCCGTCCTCGCCGCGCTCGGCGCCCTGGACGTGCCGCCCGGCCTGATCGTCTGCGACGGCTACGGACTGGCCCACCCGCGCCGCTTCGGCCTGGCGAGCCACCTGGGCGTACTCACGGGACTGCCCGCCGTCGGCGTCGCCAAGAACCCGTTCACCTTCGCCCACGCGGCCCCCGACGCCCCGCGCGGCAGCGCCTCCGCGCTGCTCGACGGGGACGAGGAGGTCGGGCGCGCGCTGCGCACCCGGCACGGCGTCAAGCCGGTGTTCGTCTCCGTCGGCCACCGGGTGGGCCTCGACAACGCCTGCGCCCACACGCTGGCGCTGACCCCGGCCTACCGCCTCCCGGAGACCACCCGCAGGGCCGACGCCCTGTGCCGCGCGGCCCTGCGGGAGGCCGTCGGCCCGGCCGCCGGCTAGCCGGTCACGCCCGCGTCCTCCTCGACGCTCCAGCGGCCCACCTCCCGGTAGTCCGAGTCGTGGACCGGTGAGCCGTCGCCGGGGCGCAGGGCGTAGTGCCGGAGGTTGCCGCCCCAGTAGCGCAGGATGCGCCCCAGTTCGCCTGCCGGGTCCTCGGCGATCGCGCCTTCGTCCAGGGTGATGTCGAGCAGGAATCTCATACCTTCGATGGTTTCATTGAACTCCTCGTGGGCACCGGGCCCGGCCGGGTCCCAGGTCACCGCCCCGGGCGGCGGCACGACCCTCAACCGGTCCGCCGCCGCCCGGACGCGTCAGAGGACGGCCGCCACCCGGAACCGGATGCCCGCCGCGATCAGCCGTTCGGTCAGCGCGTCGCCCATCGCCGCCACCGTCGTGACCTGGCCGGCGGCCGGCGGCAGGTCGTCGAGGGCGAGGGAGAGCGCCGCCTCTGCGAACATCACCGCCGTCTCCTCGTAGCCCGGGTCGCCGCCCGACACCTCGGTGAACACCCGCCGGCCGCCCCCCTCGCCCACGAAGCGGAGGCGGAACCAACTCCGCGCCCGGCGCTCCGCCCCAGGCCCCTCACCAGGCGCCAGCCGGTCCGACAGCAGTCGCCGCACGGCCGGGACCTGCGCCGCCGCCAGCAGTGCCCCCGCGGCCGGCGGCGCGCCGAGGGCGACCGGCAGGGTCCGTACGGCCGCGAAGTGCCGGTAGCGGAAGTCGGGGCCGTAACGGTCCAGGGCCTGCGCCGAACGCCGCACGATCTGCGGGTCGATGGTCGGCAGCGGCAGCGCCCACGCCCCCACCTCCCCGGCGTAGTGCGGGGCGCCCGACGGGGTCGTCACGCGCCGCCCCACCAGCCGGGGTTCGTGGCGCCGGCGGTCCCGGGCAGCGTCCCGCAGGTGCCGCCCGCGCGAGAACTGGCCCAGCGCCGAGGCGAGCGTGCCGCCGGAGAAGCGCGCGTCGGCGGTGACGAAGCCGTCCACCGTCAGCGGCACGCCCTCCGGGAGCCGGCGGACCGTGAAGTACACACCGAGGTCGTGCGGTACGGAGTCGAAGCCGCAGGCGTGCAGCAGGCGGGCGCCCGTCTCGCGCGCCCGCGCGTCGTGCCGCACGTACATCAGGTCGACGAACTCCGGCTCCCCGGACAGGTCCAGGTAGTCCGTCCCGGCGTCGGCGCAGGCCGCGACCAGCGCCTCGCCGTGCCGGAGGTAGGGGCCCACCGTCGTGGCCACCACCCGGGCCGCGCCGGCGAGTGCCCGCACCGCGTCCGGGTCGGCGCAGTCCGCCCGCAGCACCCCGGGCTCCGACGGTCCCGGCAGCCCGGCCGCGAGCCGCCGCAGCCGCGTCTCGTCGCGCCCCGCGACCGCCCAGCGCAGCCCCTTCGGCGCGTGTGCGGCGAGGTAGCGCGCGGTGAGTCCGCCGACGAAGCCCGTCGCCCCGAAGAGCACGACGTCGTACGGCCGCTCCGCCCTGTTCAGCCTGTCCATGACACCCCTTCTCGGCCCACGGCGGCGCCCGGCTGCGTACCACGCGCCGTTGTCGGTGGCCGAGGCTAGCGTGAGCGGCGCGGGATGCGTGGGGCGGGTCCGGCCCCGGCCGGCGCGGCGCGCCCGCGGCCATAATGGGCTAAGCGCTTGCTCGCCCAGCCCTTGTGCCGGTCCGGGCACGTTCCTAGCATCACCGGTGTTACATCAGTTGTGTCACGGACTGGGGGCTGGATGGCCACGGCAAGGCGCACGACACCGCACACCGAAGCGACGGCGCACGACGCCACGGCCCCGGGGGCACCGCACGACGCCACGGCCCCGGGGGCACCGCACGCCCCCGCGACCCCGGGGGCACCGCGCGTCCCCATGAGCCCACCCGCCTCCGGCGACACCGGGGGCCCCTCCGTCTCCCCGGCCACCCCGGCCCCGCAGACCTCCCCGGGCGCCCACGGCCCCCTCACGGGCGTCCGCGTCGTCGAACTGGCCGGCATCGGCCCCGGCCCCTTCGCCGGGATGCTCCTCGGCGACCTGGGCGCCGACGTCGTCCGCGTCGACCGGCCCGGTGGGCCCGGCCTCGCCATCGACCCGGCCCACGACGTCACCAACCGCAACAAGCGCTCGGTCCTCGTCGACCTCAAGGCCCCCGGCGGCGCCGCCCACGTCCTCGACCTCGCCGCCCGCGCCGACGTGCTCATCGAGGGCTGGCGCCCCGGCGTCGCCGAACGCCTCGGCGTCGGCCCCGAGCCCTGTCACGCCCGCAACCCGCGCCTCGTCTACGGCCGGATGACCGGCTGGGGCCAGCAGGGCCCCCTCGCCCCGCGCGCCGGACACGACGTCACCTACCTCGCGCCCACCGGCGCCCTCGGCACGATCGGCGCCCCCGGCACCCCGCCGCCCTTCCCGGCCAACCTCCTCGGCGACTTCGCCGGCGGCTCCCTCTACCTCGTCGTCGGCATCCTCGCCGCCCTGCACCACGCCCGCGCCACCGGCACCGGACAGGTCGTCGACGCCGCCATCGTGGACGGCACCGCCCACCTGACCGCCATGCTCCACGGCATGCTCTCGGCCGGCGCCTGGCAGGACCGGCGCGGCGCCAACTTCCTGGACGGCGGCTGCCCCTTCTACGGCACCTACGAGACCGCCGACGGCCGCCACATGGCGGTCGGCGCCCTGGAACCCCGGTTCTACGCCGAGTTCACGGACCTCCTCGGCCTCCCGGCGGACGCCCCCGGCCGCGACGACCCGGCCCGCTGGGACGCCCTGCGCGAGGCGATCGCCGCCCGCTTCCGCACCCGCACCCGCGAGGAGTGGACGGCCGTCTTCCAGGAGTCGGACGCCTGCGTGGCCCCCGTCCTCTCGCTCGGCGAGGCCCCGCGCCACCCGCACCTCGCCGCCCGCGGCACCTTCACCGACCACGAGGGCCTCACCCAGCCCGCCCCCGCCCCCCGCTTCGCCGCGACCCCCACCGCCGTCCGCACCGGCCCCGCCCGGCCCGGCGCCGACACCGCGGCCGTGGCCCGCGACTGGGGCCTCCCCGGGCTCACCGGCCCGGCCCCCGCCCGAGAAAACCCTCACCGAAAGGCCCGCCAGTGACCACCGAAGCGTACGTGTACGACGCGATCCGCACCCCGCGCGGACGCGGCAAGGCGAACGGCGCCCTGCACGGCACCAAGCCCGTCGACCTGGTCGTCGGCCTCATCCACGAGATCCGGGCGCGGTTCCCCGGCCTCGACCCCGCCGCCGTCGACGACATCGTGCTCGGCGTCGTCGGACCCGTCGGCGACCAGGGCTCCGACATCGCCCGGATCGCCGCCCTCGCCGCCGGGCTGCCCGACACCGTCGCCGGAGTCCAGGAGAACCGCTTCTGTGCCTCCGGCCTGGAGGCGGTCAACCTGGCCGCCGCCAAGGTCCGTTCCGGCTGGGAGGACCTCGTCCTGGCCGGCGGCGTCGAGTCCATGTCCCGGGTGCCGATGGCCTCCGACGGCGGCGCCTGGTTCAACGACCCGATGACCAACCTCGCCACCAACTTCGTGCCGCAGGGCATCGGCGCCGACCTCATCGCCACCATCGAGGGCTTCAGCCGCCGCGACGTCGACGAGTACGCGGCCCTCTCCCAGGAGCGGGCCGCCACCGCCTGGAAGGAGGGCCGCTTCGACCGCTCCGTCGTCCCGGTCAAGGACCGCGCCGGTCTCACCGTCCTCGACCGCGACGAGCACCCCCGCCCCGGCACCACCGCCGACTCCCTCGGCCGGCTCAAGCCCTCCTTCGCCGACATCGGCGAACTCGGCGGCTTCGACGCCGTCGCGCTCCAGACGTACCACTGGGTCGAGAAGATCGACCACGTCCACCACGCGGGCAACTCCTCCGGCATCGTCGACGGCGCCTCCCTGGTCGCCATCGGTTCCAAGGAGGCCGGCGACCGCAACGGCCTCACCCCCCGCGCGCGGATCGTCTCCGCCGCCGTGTCCGGCTCCGAGCCCACCATCATGCTCACCGGGCCCGCCCCGGCCACCCGCAAGGCCCTCGCCAAGGCCGGGCTGACCATCGACGACATCGACCTCGTCGAGATCAACGAGGCGTTCGCCGCGGTCGTCCTGCGCTTCGTGAAGGACATGGGACTCTCCCTGGACAAGGTCAACGTCAACGGCGGCGCCATCGCGCTCGGCCACCCCCTCGGCGCCACCGGCGCCATGATCCTCGGCACCCTCGTCGACGAACTGGAGCGCCAGGACAAGCGCTACGGCCTGGCCACCCTGTGCGTCGGCGGCGGCATGGGCATCGCCACCGTCGTCGAGCGCCTCTGACCTCCCCGCGGCCCCCGAGCGCCCCGCACCCGCCAGACCTCAACGGAGACCCCGCCATGACCGAGAGCACCGCCATCCGCTGGGAGCAGGACGACACCGGCGTCGTCACCCTCGTCCTCGACGACCCGGACCAGTCCGCCAACACCATGAACGAGGCGTTCCGCGCCTCCCTCGCCACCGTCGCCGACCGCCTGGAGGCCGAGCGGGACACCGTCCGCGGCGTCATCGTCACCTCCGCCAAGAAGACCTTCTTCGCCGGCGGCGACCTGCGCGACCTCATCCGGGTCACCCCGGAGAGCGCCCAGGACCTGTTCGACGGCGGCATGGCCCTCAAGAGCGCCCTGCGCCGCATCGAGACCCTCGGCAAACCGGTCGTCGCCGCCATCAACGGCGCGGCCCTCGGCGGCGGTTACGAGATCGCCCTCGCCTGCCACCACCGCGTCGCCCTCGACGCGCCCGGCTCCAGGATCGGCCTGCCCGAGGTGACCCTCGGCCTGCTGCCCGGAGGCGGCGGCGTGGTGCGCACCGTGCGCCTGCTCGGCATCGCCGACGCCCTGCTCAAGGTGCTGCTCCAGGGCACCCGGTACAGCCCCCGCCGCGCCCTGGACAACGGACTGGTCGACGAGGTCGCCGACACCCCCGAGGACATGCTCGCCAGGGCCCGCGCCTTCATCGACGCCCACCCCGAGTCCGCCCAGCCCTGGGACCGGCCCGGCCACCGCATCCCCGGCGGCACCCCCGCCCACCCGAAGTTCGCGGCCAACCTGCCCGCCTTCCCGGCCACCCTGCGCAAGCAGACCAACGGCGCCCCCTACCCGGCCCCGCGGCGCATCCTGGCCGCCGCCGTCGAGGGCGCCCAGGTGGACTTCGCCACCGCCCAGGAGATCGAGGCCCGCTACTTCGTCGAACTGGCCGCCGGGCAGACCGCGAAGAACATGATCCAGGCGTTCTTCTTCGACCTCCAGGCCGTCAACTCCGGCGCCGGACGCCCCCAGGGCGTCGCGCCCCGCACGGTCCGCAGGGCGGCCGTCCTCGGCGCCGGCATGATGGGCGCCGGCATCGCCTACTCCTGCGCGCGCGCCGGCATCGACGTCGTCCTCAAGGACGTCACCGCGGAGGCCGCCGCGCGGGGCAAGGGCTACTCCGAGGCGCTGTGCGACAAGGCGGTCGCCAAGGGCCGCACCACCCGCGAGCAGGCCGACGCGCTGCTGGCCCGCATCACGCCCACCGCCGAGGTGGCCGACCTGGCCGGCTGCGACGCGGTCATCGAGGCCGTCTTCGAGGACACCGCCCTCAAGCACAAGGTGTTCCAGGAGGTCCAGGACGTCGTCGCCCCCGACGCCCTGCTCTGCTCCAACACCTCCACCCTGCCCATCACCGCCCTCGCCGAGGGCGTCGAGCGCCAGGGCGACTTCATCGGACTGCACTTCTTCTCGCCGGTCGACAAGATGCCGCTGGTGGAGATCATCAAGGGCGAGCGCACCGGTGACGAGGCGCTGGCCCGCGCCTTCGACCTGGTCCGGCAGATCGGCAAGACGCCGATCGTCGTCAACGACTCGCGCGGTTTCTTCACCTCCCGCGTCATCGGCCACTTCCTCAACGAGGGCGTCGCCATGGTCGGCGAGGGCGTCGAGCCCGCCTCCGTCGAACAGGCCGCCGCCCAGGCCGGCTACCCGGCCAAGGTGCTCTCGCTGATGGACGAACTCACCCTCACCCTGCCGCGGAGGATCCGCGCCGAGACCCGGCGGGCGGTGGAGGAGGCGGGCGGCACCTGGACCCCGCACCCCGCCGACGCCGTGGTGGACCGCATGGTGGACGAGTTCGGCCGCCCCGGCCGCAGCGGCGGCGCCGGCTTCTACGAGTACGACGAGGACGGCCGGCGCACCCGCCTGTGGCCCGGACTGCGGGAGCACTTCACCCGGCCCGGCCACGAGATCCCCTTCCGCGACCTGCAGGAGCGGCTGCTGTTCGCCGAGGCGCTGGACACCGTCCGGCTGCTGGAGGAGGGCGTGCTGACCTCCGTCGCCGACGCCAACATCGGCTCGATCCTCGGCATCGGCTTCCCCGGCTGGACCGGCGGCGTCCTCCAGTACGCCAACGGCTACGAGGGCGGCCTGCCCGGCTTCGTGGCCCGCGCCCGGGAACTCGCCGAGCGCTACGGCGAGCGGTTCACGCCGCCCGCGCTGCTGGTGGAGAAGGCGGAGAAGGGCGAGGTCTTCACCGACGGGCGCTGACCCGCCCCGACGGGGCCGCGAGCGGGTCACCCCTCCTCGCGGCCCCCGTCGAGCCACTGGCCCAGTTCCTCGCGCAGCGAGCGCTGGAAGGTCGTCAGCAGCGCCTGCACCACGATCGGGTGCATGTGCGCCGAGAGCGACCGCACGTCGGCGGCGTCCCGTTCGGCGACCGCGTCCCGCAACAGCCGCGACAGGTCCCGGGCGGCGGCCCGCGAGTGCTCCAGGAGCGCGCCGCGGGCGGCGAGCACCGTCTCGGGGGAGAGCGGCACGTCCAGCAGTTCGACGCCGAGCCGCAGCAGCCCCGCGTCGACGACGTGGCCGTCCCCGTCCGGGGTGACCACGCCCAGCGCCACCAGCCGCGCCACCTCCTCGTCGCTCAGCGGCCGGCCCGCCCGCCGTCCCAGCTCCTCCCGGCCCACCCGCTCCGTGCTCACGGGCGCCCAGGACGCCACCACCGCCCGCTGGAGGGCGAGCTCGCGGGCGGTGAGGTCCGGCGGCAGCCGGTTCAGGTAGCGCTCGATCGCCGCCAGGGTCATGCCCTGGGAGCGCAGCTCCTCGATCAGGGCGAGCCGGGCCAGGTGCGCCCGCCCGTAGCGGCCGACCCGGCGCGGGCCGATCACCGGTGGCGGCAGCAGGCCCCGGGTGCCGTAGAAGCGGAGCGTGCGCACCGTGACGCCGGAACGCGCGGCCAGTTCGTCGATCGTGAGGGCCGGCTCCTCGGCGTCGGTCGTCGTCATGCGCAGCAGTATCGCCGCCCGGCCCCCGCCGCGGAACCGCCCGTGCGCCGCCGCTGCGGCGCCCGGCGGGGCCGCGCGGGCACCGGCGTGGTGACACCCGGTGGTCCGCGGGGTGTTCGCGGTGCGCACGCACCCGCATGCCCGGCCGGACCGGCGTGGGCGCGTGCACGCCGTTGGTCGCGGCGATCTTCTTCCACGAGGCCGGCTCCACGGTCGCGGCGGACGCCACGGAGGCGGACCGGGCGGCGGACGCGGCCGGCTTCGACGGCTCGTACAGCCAGGTGTCGAAGAGCGCGGCCAGCGGCTTGCCGGAGACCTCCTCGGCGTAGCGCCGGAAGTCGGCGACGGAGGCGTTGCCGTGCGCGTACCTCGCCGGCCAGCCCTTCAGCACGGTGAAGAAGTCCGCGTCGCCGATGGCGTTGCGCAGCGCCTGCACGGCCAGCGCGCCCCGGTCGTAGACGGCGGTGTGGAACTGGTCGTCCGGGCCGGGGTCGCCGGGCCGCACGGTCCAGAACGGGTCGTCCGCCGGGTGGGAGGCGTAGGTGTGGTCGGCCAGCTCCTGTGCCGTGCCCTCACCCTCGTGCTCGGACCAGAGCCACTGCGCGTACCGGGCGAAGCCCTCGTTGATCCAGATGTCCCGCCAGCCGCGCACCGACACCAGGTCGCCGTACCACTGGTGGGCCAACTCGTGCACGACGACGGAGACGTTGGAGCCGTTCGCGAACTGCCGGGGGCTGTAGAAGGGGCGCGTCTGCGTCTCCAGCGCGTACCCGGTGGTGGTGTTGGGCACGTACCCGCCGAGCGCGTTGTACGGGTAGGGCCCGAAGTAGCCGGCCAGCCAGTCGGCGACCTCGCCGGTCCGTTCCACGCTGGCCCGTGCCGCCCCGGCGTGGGCGCCGAGGCCCTTGCTGTAGGCGTTGACGACGGGGATGCCGCTCTCGGTGGTGCCGGTGGTGAGGTCGAAGCGGCCGATCGCCAGGGTGGCCAGGTAGGTGGCCTGCGGCTTGTCGCTGCGCCAGTTCCAGCGGGTCCAGCCCAGCCGGGAACTCGTGGACTGGAGCGTGCCGTTGGAGATGACCTGGGTGCCGTCGGGGACCTGCACGGAGACGTCGAAGGTGGCCTTGTCCAGTGGGTGGTCGTTGCTGGGGAACCACCACCACGCCGCCTCGGGCTCGTTGGCGCCGACCCCGCCGTCCGGGGTGCGGTGCCAACTGGTGAAGCCGTACGCCTTCTTCGAGGAGGGCACCCCGCTGTAGCGGACCACGACGGTGACCGGGGTGTCCTTGGCCAGCGGCGTCCTCGGGGTGATCTCCAGCTCGTGTTCGCCGGAGGTGGCGAAGGCGGCGGGCACGCCGTCGACCCGGACCTCGCCGACGTCCAGCAGGAAGTCGAGGTTGAAGCGGGAGAGGTCCTGCGTGGTCCGGGCCAGGAGGGTCGCCGTGCCCTCCAGGCGGTCGGTGGCCGGCTGGTAGGTCAGGCGCAGGTCGTAGTGGGAGACGTCGTAGCCGCCGTTGCCGTAGGCCGGGTAATAGGGGTCGCCGATCCCCGGGGCGCCGGGGGAGTGGCCCGCCGCCGACGCCGGGATCGCCAGCATCAGCACGGCGGCGCCCAGCGCGCCCGGCACGATCAGTCTGCGGTGCACGATTGCTCCAAGTGGTAGGAGAACGCGGTCCGTTCGGAGCCTATTGAGTCCCCTGCGGCTCGTCGTGTCCATGCCCCCCTTGGTCACACGGTCGCCATCCGGCCGTCATCCGCCCGGCGGTACGGGCACCGCCCGGCCCCGTCCAGCCCGCTCCCGCCGGGCCCCCCTTCGACCGTACGTACGCCCGCCGCCCCGCCCCGGGCCCCCGGCCCCCGGTACACCCCGGCGGGCACGGCCCCCCCGCCCGGTCACCACTCCCCGGGGGGAACCGGCGCGCCGCCGGCCGCGGCGGCCCCGGGAATACTCACCGCATGTCTGCCGAGTACGCGACCTTCGGCCTCGCCCCGGCGACCCGGGCGGGAGGGGTCCTCGCCGACGGTGACCACCAGGCGCACCGCGACTTCACCGACTTCCTCGTCGACGGGGACCCCCTCCTGCACCGCCTCGCCGACCTCGACGCGGTCTCCCCGCTGGCCGCCGACGTCCCGCCCGAGATCTTCGCCGGGCAGGTGCGCGCCCTGCTCCTGGAGGCCCCCGCCCCCCTGCCCGGCGGCCGGTACGTCCTCTACGGCTGCCCCGAGTGCGAGGACCTGGCCTGCGGCGCCGTCACCGCCGTGATCCGGCGCGAGGGCGGCGACGTCATCTGGCGCGACTTCGCCTGGCAGACCTCCGCACACGCCGACCTGGACCGCGACGGCTACCACGGCATCGGCCCCTACCGCTTCTCCGGCCCCGAGTACCGCGCGGCGCTCACCGCCCTGCTCGACGGCGCCGCCCGCCCCCGCCGCCGGGCGCTGCTGATCGGCCCCCGCGTCGCCCTGCTCGCCCGGCCGGCCGCCGCGCTGCGCACCACCGGCATCGGCGCCGACATCGCCCCCGGCACCGACGCCGTGCCCGCCGGGGAACTGCGCGCCTACGGTGCCGTCGTCTTCGCCCCCGCCGTCCCCGAGACCGCGCGCGCCGCCGTGCGGGCCGCGTTCGCGCGGGCCGGCGCCGCGGCAGCCTTCGTCGAGGACCTGCCGCCGGTCGTCCCGCTGCTCGTCGCCCGCGTCGAACACGCCCTGCGGCGCGGCCCCGCCGCACGGCACCGGCTGGCCCGGCTCTCCGCCACCGGCACCACCGCCGGGGTCGAGATCGCCTCCCCCTGCCGGGTCCGGCTCACCGCGTACCGCCTCGACCGGCTGCGCCGCACCCGTGCGCGCGAGGTCTTCGACGGCCTCCTCGCCACCGGGCACCACCGCCTCGACCTGCCCCCGGACACGGTCCGCGGACGCTCCTGGCTGGTGGCCCGCGCCCCGGACAGCGTCCTGGTCACGGCGGTGGAGCACCCGGCGGCCGAGGCCGGGAGCCGGGGCCGGCCGCACAGGCCGCCGAGGCTAGGATCGGGGCCCTGATGACTGCCACCCTCGTCGCCAAGAACCTCGCCGCCGGCCACGGTGACCGCTCCCTGTTCGCCGGGCTCGACCTCGTCGTCGCCCCCGGTGACGTCATCGGCCTGGTCGGGGCCAACGGCGCGGGCAAGTCCACCCTGCTGCGCCTGCTCGCCGGACTGACCGTGCCCGAGGAGGGCGAGGTGCGCCTCTCCCCGCCCGGCGCGACCGTCGGCCACCTGCCGCAGGAACCCGAGCGCCGGCCCGGCGAGTCCGTCCGCGCCTTCCTCGCCCGCCGCACCGGCGTCACTGCCGCCCAGCACGCCATGGACGAGGCCACCCAGGCCCTGGTCGACGCGGTCCCCGGCGCCGACGACGCCTACGCGGGCGCCCTGGAGCGCTGGCTCGCCCTCGGCGGCGCCGACCTCGACGAACGCGCCGAGGAGACCGCCCGGACGCTGGGCCTCGCGGTCGGCCTGGACCAGCCGATGACCTCCCTCTCCGGCGGCCAGGCCGCCCGCGCCGGACTCGCCTCCCTCCTGCTCTCCCGCTACGACGTCTTCCTGCTCGACGAGCCCACCAACGACCTCGACCTGGACGGGCTGGAACGGCTGGAGGGCTTCGTGCGCGGGCTGCGCGCCGGCACCGTCCTGGTCAGCCACGACCGCGAGTTCCTCACCCGCACCGTCACCAAGGTCCTCGAACTCGACCTGGCGCAGCGGCGCATCAACCTCTACGGCGGCGGCTACGCGGCCTACCTGGAGGAGCGCGAGGTCGCCCGCCGGCACGCCCGCGACGAGTACGAGGAGTACGCCGGCAAACGCTCCCAGCTCCAGGAGCGGGCCCGCACCCAGCGCTCCTGGATGGACAAGGGCGTCAAGAACGCCCGGCGCAAGGCCGGCGACAACGACAAGATCGGGCGCAAGTTCCGCAGCGAGGCCAGCGAGAAGCAGGCCGCAAAGGCCCGCCAGACCGAACGGATGCTGGAACGCCTGGAGGTGGTCGAGGAACCGCGCAAGGAGTGGGAGCTGCGCATGGAGATCGCCTCCGCGCCCCGCTCCGGCGCCGTCGTCGCCACCCTGCGCGACGCCGAGGTCCGCCGCGGCGGCTTCACCCTCGGCCCCGTCTCCCTCCAGATCGACTGGGCGGACCGGGTGGCGGTCACCGGGGCCAACGGCGCGGGCAAGTCCACCCTGCTCGCCGCCCTGCTCGGCCGCGTCCCGCTGGACGCCGGGCACGGCGCGCTCGGTTCCGGGGTGCTGACCGGCGAGGTCGACCAGGCCCGCCGTCTCTTCCACGGCACCGAGAGCCTGCTCGACGCCTTCCAGGCGGCCACGCCGGACACCGAACCGGTCGAGGTCCGCACCCTGCTCGCCAAGTTCGGCCTCGGCTCGGACCACGTCCTGCGTCCGGCGGCCACGCTCTCCCCGGGCGAACGCACCCGGGCCGCCCTCGCCCTCCTCCAGGGCCGGGGCGTCAACCTGCTGGTGCTGGACGAGCCCACCAACCACCTCGACCTGCCCGCCATCGAGCAACTGGAGGCGGCCCTCGACTCCTACGAGGGCACCCTGCTCCTGGTCACCCACGACCGGCGGATGCTGGACGCGGTGCGCGTGACCCGGCGCCTTGAGGTGGCCGACGGCACGGTGACGGAACACCCGTCCTGAACGCCGTGCGCCGGGCACCCCCGCTCTGGGGGGGCACCCGGCGCACCGCCGGCGTCACGGACCCAGGGTCTCGCGTCTGGATCAGACCGGATCCGGGACCGGTGCCGGACTCCGCGAGCCCGGCGTGATCCGAACGAGAGGCCCTAGGCGAGCCCGGCCCGGCGCAGCGCGTCGGCCATCGCCCCGTTCGCGGGCGGGGCGGACGGGCGCCCGCCCTTGCCGCCGCCGGAGCCGCCCTGCTGCCGGCGCTGGCGCGGCGGCCGGCCGTCCCGCTGCGGCCGGCCCTGGCCCTGCCGCCGGCCCTGCTGCTGGTCCTGCTGCTGGTCCGGCGCGACCGCCTCGTCGTCCAGGCGGAGCGTCAGCGAGATCCGCTTGCGCGGGATGTCGACGTCGAGGACCTTCACCTTCACGATGTCGCCGGGCTTGACCACGTCCCGGGGGTCCTTCACGAAGCTCTTCGACATCGCGGACACGTGCACCAGACCGTCCTGGTGCACCCCGACGTCCACGAACGCGCCGAAGGCCGCCACGTTGGTGACGACGCCCTCCAGCACCATCCCGGACTCCAGGTCGGAGATCTTCTCCACGCCCTCCTTGAAGACGGCCGTCCGGAAGGCGGGCCGCGGGTCGCGCCCCGGCTTCTCCAGTTCCCGCAGGATGTCGGTGACGGTCGGCAGGCCGAAGGTCTCGTCGACGAAGTCGGCGGGCCGCAGCGACCGCAGCGCCGCCGTGTCGCCGATCAGCGCGGCCACCTCCCGCCCGGCGGTCTTCACCATCCGGCGCACCACCGGGTACGCCTCGGGGTGCACGCTGGAGGCGTCCAGCGGATCGCTGCCGCCCCGGATGCGCAGGAAGCCCGCGCACTGCTCGTACGCCTTCGGGCCGAGCCGCGAGACCTTCTTCAGCTCGGTGCGCGAGGTGAACGGCCCGTGGGTGTCGCGGTGGGCGACGATGTTCTCGGCCAGCCCGGAGGAGATGCCGGACACCCGGGCGAGCAGCGGCGCCGACGCGGTGTTGACGTCCACGCCCACGCCGTTCACACAGTCCTCCACCACCGCGTCCAGCGAACGCGACAGCTTCACCTCGGACAGGTCGTGCTGGTACTGGCCGACGCCGATCGACTTCGGGTCGATCTTCACCAGCTCGGCCAGCGGGTCCTGGAGCCGGCGCGCGATGGACACCGCGCCGCGCAGCGACACGTCCAGACCGGGCAGTTCCTGGGAGGCGAAGGCGGAGGCCGAGTACACGGAGGCCCCCGCCTCGGACACCATCACCTTGGTCAGCTTCAGCTCCGGGTGCCGGGCGACGAGGTCCCCGGCGAGCCGGTCGGTCTCGCGGGAGGCGGTGCCGTTGCCGATCGCCACCAGGTCGACGGCGTGCTCCTTCGCCAGCCGGGCCAGCTTGGCGACCGACTCGTCCCAGCGGTTGGCGGGCACGTGCGGGTGGATCACGTCCGTGGCGACGACCTTGCCGGTCGCGTCGACGACGGCGACCTTCACACCGGTACGGAAACCGGGGTCCAGGCCCAGCGTGGCCCGGGTGCCCGCCGGGGCGGCCAGCAGCAGGTCGCGCAGGTTGGCGGCGAAGACGTTCACCGCCTCGTCCTCGGCGGCGGTGCGCAGCCGCAGCCGCAGGTCGATGCCGAGGTGGACCAGGATGCGGGTGCGCCAGGCCCAGCGGACCGTGTCCGTCAGCCACGTGTCGCCCGGCCGGCCCCGGTCGGCGATGCCGAAGCGGCTCGCCACGATCCCCTCGTAGGAGGACGGGCCGTCGGTGGGCTCCTCCGGTTCCAGGACGAGGTCGAGGACGTCCTCCTTCTCGCCGCGCAGCATGGCGAGGACCCGGTGCGAGGGCAGGGCGGTGAACGGCTCGGAGAAGTCGAAGTAGTCGGCGAACTTGGCGCCGGCCTCCTCCTTGCCCTCCTTCACCCTGGCCGTGAGCCGGCCGCGCGTCCACATCCGCTCGCGCAGCTCGCCGATGAGGTCGGCGTCCTCCGAGAACTTCTCGGTGAGGATCGACCGGGCGCCGTCCAGCGCCGCCTGCGCGTCGGCCACGCCCTTGTCCGCGTCGACGAAGGCCGCCGCCGCGGCGAGCGGGTCGGTGCCCGGGGCGCCGAGCAGCCCCTCGGCCAGCGGCGCGAGACCGGCCTCGCGGGCGATCTGCGCCTTGGTACGCCGCTTGGGCTTGAAGGGCAGGTAGATGTCCTCCAGGCGGGCCTTGGTCTCGGCCGCGCGGATACGGCCCTCCAGCTCCTCGGTGAGCTTGCCCTGCTCACGCACCGAGTCGAGGATCGCCGCCCGCCGGTCCTCCAGTTCCCGCAGATAGCGCAACCGCTCCTCGAGGACGCGCAACTGCGCGTCGTCGAGCATCTCGGTCGCCTCCTTGCGGTAGCGGGCGATGAAGGGCACCGTCGAGCCGCCGTCCAGCAGCTCCACGGCGGCCGTCACCTGCCGCTCCCGTACGCCGAGTTCCTCGGCGATCCTGCCTTCGATGGACCCGGGGAGGGGTGTCGTCACGATCCCGTACCGCCTTCTCACTGAGGTTGCGCGGCAATTGTGGCAGGTGGACGGGGCCCTCGCGGACCAGGGCACGGGGCGTGCCGCCCCGGGAGCCCGCCCCGCCGGGCCCCGGGCATCAGGCCGGGGCCCGGCGGACCGGCGGTGTCACCGGGGCGTTCCGGGGCGGCGGGCGCCGGCGGGGCGGTCTCCGGCACGGGCGTGGCGGGCCCCCGTGCCGGAGCCCGCGGCCGGGGTCAGCCCTTGCCGAACAGGTCCGCCGGGTAGGCGCCCGCGGCGACGGCCGCCCGCGCGAAGCCGGTCCCCAGCTCCGTCAGCCGGGCCACGCCCTCGGCGCCGAGGCGCGCGTAGGGGCCCGCGTCCAGCCGGTCGGTCTCCGCCTCGATCTCCGCGCGCAGCGCGGTGCCCCGCTCGGTCAGCTCCCCGGTGTCGTCGAGCAGCCCGCGCTCGCGCAGCCGCAGCGCCGCCGCGTCCCAGTGCTCCCGGGTCCAGCCCCGGGTGGTCAGGAGCCAGTCCGGGTTCATGCCCCGGCCGGTGGCGGTGTGCGTCACCAGCGCCTCGGGCCCGTCCAGCTCCGCCGCGAGCAGCACGGCCACGTGCCCGTCGCCGCGGTGCTCTCGCAGCAGGGTCGTCGCGTGCCAGTACGCCAGGTGCGGGGCGTCGGGCACGGGCAGGTCGGCGTGTGCGGCGTACAGCGGGCGGGCGCCGCGCGAGCAGCCCTCGGTGGCCCGCAGCGCGAGTTCGGCGGCTTCCGCCATCTCGGGCGACGCCAGCGTCTCCTCGCCCAGCTGGCGGCGCAGGGTCGCGTCGACGGCGCGCAGCCGGGCGGCGAGCGCCTGCGCCGGGGAGACGGTCTCCCACAGGGCGGGCAGGTGCCGGGCGACCAGCTCGTGCCGGTAGTTGTAGAAGGCCGCCGTCACCGGACCGGCACCGACCGCTCCGAGCGCGGCGGCACGGGCCGCGAAGTTCACGGCGCGGGGATCGCGCACGCCGAGCGCGGCCATCTCCCGGTCCAGGTCGGGGGAGAAGAAGTGCGTCGAGTGCAGCGTGTTCAGCGCGTTGTGGCAACGGCGCGCGGCACGCGCCTCCGGGGCGGCAGACGTCATGGCGGCGACGTTACCAACCGCTCAGTACGTCCTCCAGGGGTACGGGGTGTTCCCGGCCGCCGGCCCGGGTCACTCGGGGGCGGGCGCGCTCCAGCCGAAGCGCGGGGTCCGGCGCTCCAGGAAGGCGGCGACGCCCTCGGCGGTCTCGCCGCTGTCGCGGGCCTGCCGCGCCCAGTACGCCTCCCGGTCGTCCCGGCCCGCCGCGAACTCCTTCGCCGCGGCCTGAGTGAGCCGCGAGCGGGACACCAGCGTGCGGGCGAACGCGTCCACCCGCGCGGCGAGTTCGCCCGCGGGCAGCACCTCGTCGATCAGGCCGGTGCGCAGCGCCCGCCCGGCGTCGATCAACTCACCCGAGAACAGGAGGTACTTGGCGGTGGCGGGACCCACCAGGGCGACCAGCCGCCGGGTCGCGGACGCCGGGTAGACCACGCCCAGCTTCGCCGGGGTCACGCCGAACAGCGCGCCCTCCTCGGCGAAGCGCAGGTCGCAGGCGGCGGCGAGTTGCGCGCCACCCCCCACGCAGTGCCCCCGGATCGCGGCCAGCGTCGGCCCGGGGAAGGCGGCGAGGGCCTCCTCGGCGCGCACCGCGAGGGCCTGCGCCTCCTCGGCGCCGTCGCGCAGGGTCGTGATGTCGGCCCCGGCGCAGAACGTGGCGCCCTCGCCGGTGAGCACCAGGGCGCGGACGCCGGGGTCCGCCGCCAGCGCGTCGAGCAGGCCGGGCAGCTCCCGCCACATCCGTGTCGTCATGGCGTTGCGCCGGGCCGGATGACTGACGACGACGGTGGCGACCGAGTCGTCGACCCGGTGCCTCAACTGGGGCTCCATGTCCGGGATGGTAGCGAGCGGCGCCGCGGCGGCCCGGCGGAGGGCGGCCACGCGGAGCGGGTGGGCGGGAGGACGGGCCTGCCGAACCCGTACCACCCGGCATGTTCGCCGAGTCCGCGCACTCACGACAGGAACAGTCCTGAAACCGACCGTGTCCTACGACAACGATCAGAATCGCTCGATAAGCGCTGACTTCTGTTCAGTTCTTCGGTCGGGAGGGGCGCGTTGCCAACACTCGGGGTGTGGCGACAATCGAGCGCGAGGGTGGCGACCGGACGATGGACGACGAGGGGCGCGGGACCGGCCCGTGCCCGCACGGCCCCCGGGCCCCGCTCCCCGACCCCGGGCCCGCCCGGCCCCTGCCGTACGAGGGCGTCTGGCGCTTCACCGCCCCGGCCGTCGACGCCTCGGTCCCGCAGGCCCGGCACGCCGTGCGGGACCTGCTGCTGCGCCAGGGCGTGCCGGTCGCCGACGAGGTGGTGCAGGGGCTGCTCCTGATCGTCTCGGAGCTGGTCACCAACGCCGTCCGGCACGCGGCGGTGCTCTCCCCGACGCTCGCGGTGGAGGTCGCCGTCGGCGCCGAGTGGGTCCGCGTCTGCGTCGAGGACAGCCACCCCTACCGGCCGACGGCCCTGGAGACCGACCACGGCCGCACCGGCGGACGCGGGCTGCTCCTGGTGCGGGAGATCACGACGGAGGCGGGCGGGGCGTGCGACGTGGCGCACACGGCGGGCGGCGGCAAGGTGATCTGGGCCGCCCTGCCGCTCACACCGCTCCTGCCCCCGCCCGCCCCCTCACGCTGAGCCGGGACGCTCCGCGTCCGGCCCCCGCGTCCCGGACCGGGCCGTGGGAGCCGGGCGCCCGTCCCGGACCGGGGCGCGTCTCACCAGCCGGCGGACGCTCCCGTCAACTCGCGGATCGCGGGCCGGGCCGCGTCCAGCACGGTCCCGAACCACACCGAGAAGGTGTCCTTCTCCCGCCGCTCGGCCAGCTCGGCCGGGGTGGCGAAGGCGGTCGCGGCCACCTCCTCCGGATCGGGCCGCGGCTCGGCCTGCACCAGGCCGACGAAGAGGTGGTTGTACTCCTGCTCGACCAGCCCGGAGGCGGGGTCCGGGTGGTTGTAGCGCACGGTGCCCGCCTCGGCGATCAGCGTCGGCGAGACCCGCAGCTCCTCGTGGGTGCGCCGGGCCGCCGCGGCGAGGGGGCCCTCGCCCGGGTAGGGGTGGCCGCAGCAGGTGTTGGACCACACACCGGGGGAGTGGTACTTGCCCAGCGCCCGCTGCTGGAGCAGCAGCCGGCCCCGCTCGTCGAAGAGGAACACGGAGAAGGCGCGGTGCAGCCGTCCGGGCGGCTGGTGCGCGGAGAGCTTCTCCGCGCTACCGATCGTCACACCGTTCTCGTCGACCAGTTCCAGCAAAATCGCGTCTGCGGTGCCGTTCGACGAACTGTGCGTCGCGGTGGCAGGAGTGATCGGCATACCCATCCTTCGCTTCGGTCCTCGCGCCCCAAGTGTGCCGCACGCAACCGGCACTCTCGGCACTTCCCGGCGTACCCGCATGTCCCACGCGGTGGCGCGGGTCACGTCCGTCACCGGTCGGGTGCCGAGGAGGGGCTTGAAGGAAGATCGTGCCCGTCGCGCGCCGCCGGGAACCGTCCGGGTCCGACCGGCGGTATCCGGACGCGGCCGGAGGGCGGACGGCGGCGCCGACCGGCGCGTTCCACACCGCGCGCCCCCCGGCGGCGCCTGCACTCCCACCGCCCCGCCCACCCTGGTCCCGGCCCGCCCGTCGCGCCCCGGTCCCGGCCTGCCGGTCCCGCCGCAGGCTCCGCCCGGCCGGGTGCCGCTCAGTGGCAGAGCCGGGCCTCGTGCTGCGCGTGGCCGCTCGGCTCCAGCTGGAAGGTGCAGTGCTCCACGTCGAAGTGGTCGCCCAGGCAGCCCTGCAACTCGTGCAGCATCTTCTCGTGGCCGATCGCGTTCAGGACGTCGCCGCTCACCACCACGTGCGCGGAGAGGACCGGCATCCCCGAGGTGATCGTCCAGGCGTGCAGGTCGTGCACGTCCTCCACGCCGTCCAGCGCCAGGATGTGCGCCCGCACCTCGGCCATGTCCACGCCCTTCGGCGCCGACTCCAGCAGGACGTCCAGCGTCTCGCGCAGCAGTCGCAGCGTGCGCGGCACGATCATCAGGCCGATGACCAGCGAGGCGATCGGGTCGGCCGGCTGCCAGCCGGTGGCGAGGATCACCAGCGCCGAGACGATCACGGCGACGGAGCCCAGCGCGTCGGCGGCGACCTCCAGGAACGCCCCGCGCACGTTGAGGCTCTCCTTCTGCCCCTTCATCAGCAGGGACAGCGAGATCATGTTGGCCACCAGGCCCACCGCGCCGAAGATCACGGTCAGCTCACCCGCGGTCTCGGCGGGCGTGATGAACCGGTCGATCGCCTCGTACAGCACGTACCCGCCGACCCCGAGCAGCAGCAGGCAGTTGGCCAGCGCCGCCAGGATCTCCGCGCGGGCGTAGCCGAAGGTGCGCCGGTCGCTCGGCGGGCGGGCGGCGAAGTGGATGGCGAGCAGCGCCATCCCCAGCCCCAGGGCGTCGGTCGCCATGTGCGCCGCGTCGGCGACCAGCGCCAGCGAGTCCGCGACCATCCCGCCGACGATCTCGACGACCATGACGCTCAGCGTGATGCCCAGCGCCACGCGCAGCCGGCCCCGGTGCGCGGCGGTCACCGTGCCGCCGGCCCCGTGAGTGTGTCCGTGATCGTGCCCAGCCCCCATGAAAGCAGCCTCCCTGTGTGGGTCCGGACCACAGTCAACTACGGGTGGGGGGTATAGGGCAAAACGGGACTGAACACCGTTGTCATTCCCCTGACCTGCGAAAACGTCCTCGCAGCTCAACCGCGTCGTGGCCGACGGCCGGGGCGCGGCCCGCAGGCGTCCGCGGGTGACGCCGTTCCGGCGTGCCTGACACTCCGTGAGGGAGTGGCGACCCCGTGCGATGTCCTCGATGCCCGATCTGCGCGGGCGGTTTGTGGGCCGGGCCCCCGATCCCCGATGATGATCGCGGCGAAGGCGGGCGCACACCGTGTCGACCAGCCGTCGAACGGGTGGTGAACACGCTGTTCCGAGCATCCGATAGCCTCTGCCGACATGTCGCCCGGGTGCCCCCGGCACGGGCGCCCGCCATGCACAGGCCCGGCCCCGCCGGTACCCAGGGAGTGAGTTCGGTTGCCGACCGCCATCCTCACCGGTCAGCCGGTGCCCGGTTCGTCGATCGAGAGCGAACTGCGGTCCCTCGGTTTCGACGTGCGCTCCGCCACCGGCACCGCCGACGCCGAGACCCTGCTCGCCCGGGTGCCCGCCGGTGACCGCGTCGCCGTGGTCGACGCCCGCTTCGTCGGCCACCCGCACGCCCTGCGCCTCGGCCTGACCGACCCCCGCTTCCCGCTCGCCGCGATCCCCGGCGCGGTCACCGCGCGTCCCGAGGCCCGCCAGGACCTCACCCGCGCCATGGCCCGCGAGAACTCGGCCTGCGGCGCGGCCCCGGCCGCCCCCGCCACCCCCGTCACCCCGGCGGCCCCGCCCGCCCCCGCCCCGGCCGGCCACGCCGCCGACGGAGCCGGAACCGGCGCCGAAGGGCTCGCCGACCGCATCGCCACCGCCCTGGACGCCGACGGCGCCGAGGTGTACCGGCCCGACCTCGGCAGCCTCGTCGCCGCTGTCCCCGCCGACCCGCAGGCCCGCAACGAGGCCCGGCAGGCGGTGGCCGGCGTCGACGAAGAGGCCGTCCGCCTCAAGTCGGCGGTGAAGGCCCGCGACGGCTTCTTCACCACCTTCTTCATCAGCCCGTACTCCCGCTACCTCGCCCGCTGGTGCGCCCGCCGGGGGCTGACCCCCAACCAGGTCACCACCGCCTCGCTCGTCACCGCGCTGATAGCGGCGGGCTGCGCGGCCACCGGGACCCGGGGCGGCTTCGCCGCCGCCGGCGTCCTGCTGATCGCCTCCTTCGTCCTCGACTGCACCGACGGGCAGCTCGCCCGCTACTCCCTCCAGTACTCCACCCTCGGCGCCTGGCTGGACGCCACCTTCGACCGCGCCAAGGAGTACGCCTACTACGCGGGCCTCGCCCTCGGCGCGGCCCGCGGCGGCGACGACGTCTGGGCCCTCGCCCTCGGCGCGATGGTCCTGCAGACCTGTCGGCACGTCGTGGACTTCTCCTTCAACGAGGCCAACCACGACGCCACCGGCAACACCAGTCCCACCGCCGCCCTCTCCGGCCGGCTCGACGGCCTCGGCTGGACGGTCTGGGTCCGCCGCATGATCGTCCTGCCCATCGGCGAACGCTGGGCCATGATCGCCGTCCTCACCGCGGTCACCACCCCCCGGACCACCTTCGTCGTGCTGCTTGTCGGCTGCGCCTTCGCGGCCACGTACACCACCGCCGGCCGCGTGCTGCGCTCGCTCACCCGCAAGGCCACCCGCACCGACCGCGCCGCGACCGCGCTGGCCGACCTCGCCGACTCCGGCCCGCTCGCCCAGGCCGTCGCCCGGCCGCTGCGCGAGCGCGCCCGCCGGCTGCCCGGCTTCACCGCCCCCGCCGTCGCGCTGCTCGGCGCCGCCGCCGTGGTCGCCGCCGCCGCGCTCACCGGCTTCGGCGGCCCCTGGCCGCTGCTCGCCGCCCTCGCGTACACGGCGGCCTCCGGACTCGCCGTCGCCCGCCCCCTCAAGGGCTCCCTCGACTGGCTCGTCCCCCCCTTCTTCCGCGCCGCCGAGTACGGCACGGTCCTCGCCCTGGCCGCCCGCGCGGACGTGCCCGGAGCGCTGCCGGCGGCATTCGGGCTGGTCGCGGCGGTCGCCTACCATCACTACGACACGGTCTACCGCATCCGCGGCAACGCGGGTGCGCCCCCGCACTGGCTGGTGCGGGCGATCGGGGGGCACGAGGGCCGCACGCTGCTGATCACCGCGCTCGCCGCGCTGCTCACCGCCTCCCAGTTCACGGACGCGCTCACGGCCCTCGCCGTGGCCGTCGCCCTCGTGGTGCTCGTCGAGAGCATCCGCTTCTGGGTCGCCGCCCACCGCGGCGGCGCACCCGCCGTACACGACGAAGGAGAACCCGCATGATCGGCCTTGTGCTGGCGGCCGGCGCCGGCCGGCGTCTGCGCCCCTACACCGACACCCTGCCCAAGGCACTGGTGCCGGTCGGCCCGGCGGGCGACGAGGAGAGCATCACCGTCCTCGACCTGACCCTGGGCAACTTCGCCGAGGTCGGGCTCACCGAGGCCGGGATCATCGTCGGCTACCGCAAGGAGGCCGTCTACGAGCGCAAGGAGGCCCTGGAGCGCAAGTACGGCCTCAAGCTCACGCTGATCGACAACGACAAGGCCGAGGAGTGGAACAACGCCTACTCCCTGTGGTGCGGCCGTGACGCCCTCAAGGACGGCGTGATCCTCGCCAACGGCGACACCGTGCACCCGGTCTCCGTCGAGAAGACGCTGCTGGCCGCCCGCGGCGACGGCAAGCGGATCATCCTCGCGCTGGACACCGTGAAGTCCCTGGCCGACGAGGAGATGAAGGTCGTCGCCGAGCCCGGCAAGGGCGTCCGCCGGATCACCAAGCTGATGGACCCGGCCGAGGCGACCGGCGAGTACATCGGCGTCACCCTCATCGAGGGCGAGGCCGCCGCCGACCTGGCCGACGCGCTGAAGACCACCTTCGAGCGCGACCCGCAGCTCTACTACGAGGACGGCTACCAGGAGCTGGTCGACCGCGGCTTCACCATCGACGTGGCCCCCATCGGCGACGTCAAGTGGGTCGAGATCGACAACCACGACGACCTCGCCAAGGGCAGGGAGATCGCGTGCCTGTACTGACCCGGCTCATCCCCTCGCCGGTCGTCGTCGACATCCGCGCGGGTGCCATCGACGACCTCGGCTGCGTCCTCGCCGACGAGCGGATCTCCCACTCGGGCAAGCTCGCGGTCGCCGTCAGCGGCGGTTCCGGGGCCCGGCTGCGCGAGCGGGTCGCCCCGTCCCTGCCCGGCGCCGACTGGTTCGAGGTCGGCGGCGGCACCCTGGACGACGCGATCCGGCTGGCCGGCGACATGAAGCGCGGTCACTACGACGCGGTCGTCGGCCTCGGCGGCGGCAAGATCATCGACTGCGCCAAGTTCGCCGCCGCCCGGGTCGGGCTGCCGCTGGTCGCCGTGCCGACCAACCTGGCGCACGACGGGCTCTGCTCGCCGGTCGCCACCCTGGACAACGACGCCGGCCGCGGCTCCTACGGCGTGCCCAACCCGATCGCGGTCGTCATCGACCTGGACGTCATCCGCCAGGCCCCGGTGCGCTACGTCCGGGCCGGTATCGGCGACGCCGTCTCCAACATCTCCGCCATCGCGGACTGGGAGCTGGCCAACCGGGTCAAGGGCGAGCGCATCGACGGCCTCGCCGCCGCGATGGCCCGCCAGGCCGGCGAGGCGGTGCTCCGCCACCCCGGCGGCGTCGAGGACAACGACTTCCTCCAGGTGCTCGCCGAGGGCCTCGTGCTCACCGGCATCGCCATGTCGGTCTCCGGCGACTCCCGGCCCGCCTCCGGCGCCTGCCACGAGATCAACCACGCCTTCGACCTGCTCTTCCCGCAGCGCGCGGCGGCCCACGGCGAACAGTGCGGACTGGGCGCGGCCTTCGCGATGTACCTGCGCGGGGCCCACGAGGAGTCGGCGGCGATGGCCTCCGTGCTGCGCCGCCACGGGCTCCCGGTACTGCCGCAGGACATCGGCTTCAGCACGGAGGAGTTCGTCCGGGCCGTCGAGTTCGCCCCGCAGACCCGGCCGGGCCGCTACACGATCCTCGAACACCTCGACCTCAAGACCGACCAGATCAAGGACCTGTACGCGGACTATGTCAAGGCCATCGGTAGCTGAACTACGCCCGGTCGTCCACCCCCCGGGGATCAAGGACCGGCGCAGCGGTGAGCACTGGGCGGGACGCCTCTACATGCGCGAGGTCTCGCTGCGGATCGACCGCTACCTCGTGAACACCCGGGTCACGCCCAACCAGCTCACGTACCTGATGACCGTCTGCGGCGTGCTGGCGTGCCCGGCGCTGCTGGTGCCGGGCATCCCGGGCGCCGTGCTCGGCGTCGTCGCCGTCCAGCTCTACCTGCTGCTGGACTGCGTCGACGGCGAGGTCGCGCGCTGGAAGAAGCAGTACTCGCTCGGCGGTGTCTACCTGGACCGGGTCGGTGCCTACCTGACCGACGCCGCAGTCCTGGTCGGCCTCGGCCTGCGCGCCGCCGACCTCTGGGGCGGCGGACGGATCGACTGGCTGTGGGCCTTCCTCGGGACCCTGGCGGCGCTCGGCGCGATCCTGATCAAGGCGGAGACGGACCTGGTCGGCGTCGCCCGGCACCAGGCGGGGCTCGCCCCGGTGCAGGAGGCCGCCTCCGTGCCGCGGTCCTCCGGGATGGCGCTGGCCCGCAAGGCCGCCGCCGCGCTCCGCTTCCACCGGCTGATCCTCGGCATCGAGGCGTCCCTGCTGATCCTGCTCCTGGCGATCGTGGACGCCGGCCGCGGCGACCTGTTCTTCACCCGCCTCGGCACCGCCGTCCTCGCCGGCATCGCCCTGGTGCAGACCCTGCTCCACCTGGTGTCCGTGCTGGCGTCGAGCAGGCTGCGGTGACCGGCGTGGCGGAGTCGCTGACGGTCGGCGCGGTGATCATCACCATGGGCAACCGCCCCGAGGAGCTGCGCGCCCTGCTCGACTCGGTCGCCCGGCAGGACGGCGGCGCCGTCGAGGTCGTCGTGGTCGGCAACGGCTCGCCCGTCCCGGAGGTGCCGGACGGCGTGCGCACCGTCGAGCTGCCCGAGAACCTGGGCATCCCCGGCGGGCGCAACGTCGGCATCGAGGCGTTCGGTCCCGGCGGCACCGACGTCGACATCCTGCTCTTCCTCGACGACGACGGCCTGCTCGCCCGCACCGACACGGCCGAGCTGTGCCGCCGGGCGTTCGCCGAGGACCCCGCGCTCGGGATCATCAGCTTCCGCATCGCCGACCCGGACACCGGCGAGACCCAGCGACGGCACGTGCCGCGGCTGCGCGCCTCCGACCCGATGCGCTCCTCGCGGGTGACCACGTTCCTCGGCGGCGCCAACGCGGTGCGCACCCGGGTCCTCGCGGAGGTCGGCGGCCTGCCGGAGGCCTTCTTCTACGCGCACGAGGAGACCGACCTGGCCTGGCGGGCCCTCGACGCCGGCTGGATGATCGACTACCGGTCGGACATGGTGCTGTACCACCCGACGACGGCGCCCTCGCGGCACGCGGTGTACCACCGCATGGTGGCCCGCAACCGGGTGTGGCTGGCCCGCCGCAACCTGCCCCTGCCGCTGATCCCGGTCTACCTCGGGGTGTGGCTGCTGCTGACGCTGGTGCGGCGTCCCTCCCGCCCCGCCCTCAAGGCGTGGTTCGGCGGCTTCCGTGAGGGCTGGACGGCTCCCTGCGGTCCCCGCCGGCCGATGAGGTGGCGTACGGTGTGGCGCCTGACCCGGCTGGGCCGGCCCCCCGTGATCTGACAAGCTCGTATCCGAGGGCATCCGGGCCCGTGCCGGGCCCCCGGCTCCCGCCGTGCCCCTCACGGCCCGCATCGACGAAGACGAGAGTTTCCACTAGTGAGTGAGACAACACACGACGGCACGGTCGCGGTGACCACGCCCGTGTCGCCCGACGAGGGCCTCACGGCGGCACGGCTCGCCGCCACGTACGGACTGTCCGTGAGCGGAGCCAGGCCGTCCCTCGTCGGGTACGTCCGTCAGCTCTGGGGCCGGCGGCACTTCATCCTCGCCTTCAGCCAGGCGAAGCTGACCGCGCAGTACAGCCAGGCCAAGCTGGGCCAGCTCTGGCAGGTGGCCACCCCGCTGCTGAACGCGCTCGTCTACTACCTCATCTTCGGCCTGATCCTCAAGGCGGACCGGGGCATGGGCCGGAGCGTCTACATCCCGTTCCTGGTGACCGGCATCTTCGTCTTCACCTTCACCCAGTCCTCCGCCATGGCGGGCGTGCGGGCCATCTCCGGCAACCTCGGGCTGGTGCGCGCCCTGCACTTCCCGCGCGCCTCGCTGCCGATCTCCTTCTCCCTCCAGCAGCTCCAGCAACTGCTGTTCTCGATGATCGTGCTGTTCGCGGTGGCCCTCGCCTTCGGCAGCTACCCCTCGCCGTCCTGGCTGCTGATCATCCCGGTCCTGGCGCTGCAGTTCCTCTTCAACACCGGCCTCGCGCTGATCGTGGCGCGGATGGGCGCGAAGACGCCGGACCTGGCGCAGCTCATGCCGTTCATCATGCGGACCTGGATGTACGCGTCCGGCGTGATGTTCTCCATCCCGATCATGCTGGAGGACCGGCCGGGCTGGATCTCCGACGTGCTCCAGTGGAACCCGGCGGCGGTCTACATGGACCTGATGCGCTTCGCGCTGATCGACGGCTACGGCGCCGCCAACCTGCCGCCGCACGTCTGGGCGCTGGC
This sequence comes from Streptomyces sp. SCSIO 75703, assembly GCF_036607905.1. Classification (NCBI taxonomy): domain Bacteria; kingdom Bacillati; phylum Actinomycetota; class Actinomycetes; order Kitasatosporales; family Streptomycetaceae; genus Streptomyces; species Streptomyces sediminicola. The sequence continues at coordinate 611,310 of NZ_CP144555.1, read as the reverse complement.
GCTCGGCTGGGCCGTGCTCGTCGCCGTGGGCGGCTTCGTGTACTTCTGGAAGGCTGAGGAGAGGTACGGCCGTGGCTGAGCAGCAGCAGGGGGAGCGGGTGCCGACGGTCATCGCGGACGACGTGCACATCGTCTACCGCGTCAACGGCGCCAAGACCGGCAAGGGCAGCGCGACCGCCGCGCTCAGCCGCATCCTGCGGCGGGGCGAGGAGCGGGGCGTGCGCAAGGTGCACGCCGTGCGGGGTGTGTCCTTCGTCGCCTACCGGGGCGAGGCGATCGGCCTGATCGGCTCCAACGGGTCCGGCAAGTCGACGCTGCTGCGGGCCATCGCCGGCCTGTTGCCGGCCGAGAAGGGCAGGGTCTACACCGACGGCCAGCCCTCGCTGCTCGGCGTCAACGCGGCGCTGATGAACGACCTCACCGGCGAGCGCAACGTCATCCTCGGCGGACTCGCCATGGGCATGTCCCGCGAGCAGATCAAGGAGCGCTACCAGGGCATCGTCGACTTCTCGGGCATCAACGAGAAGGGCGACTTCATCACGCTGCCGATGCGCACCTACTCCTCCGGCATGGCGGCCCGGCTGCGCTTCTCCATCGCCGCGGCCAAGGACCACGACGTCCTCATGATCGACGAGGCGCTGGCCACCGGCGACCGCAAGTTCCAGACGCGCTCGGAGCGGCGCATCCGCGAACTGCGCGAGGAAGCGGGCACGGTCTTCCTGGTCAGCCACAACAACAAGTCCATCCGCGACACCTGCAACCGCGTCCTGTGGCTGGAGCGCGGTGAACTGCGCATGGACGGCCCCACGGACGAGGTGCTCAAGGAGTACGAGAAGTTCACCGGCAAGTAGCGTGCCGGCCCCAGGGCCCCGCCGGCCAGGCGCCGGCGGGGCCGCGCGTCTGCAAAGGAAGCGTCAACTCCTCGCGTACCGGGGAATCTTGGGGCCGAACGGTGTGTTGTGGTGGGGTGCGACGCACCCCGGCGGCCCGCCACGGGCCGCACACCGTAAGCTGGACCGGTCCCCAAACGCGGCACATGGGGCGATAACGCCCGTACCCCCGACCGGGCCCGCTGTGCGGGCAATCGGGCGGCGTGTCCGAAATAGTGTGTATTGGGTAGGCAGTGTAGAACGGGAGATGTGACGGCAATGGCTACGGAAACTCCCCACCTCCGCGAAGCGTGCGCCGTCCCCGCCCCGGGCAGTCGGCGATGACGGCGACCAGGGCGGCACGGGCCGTCGATCCGGAGCGTGGCACCCTCGACAAGGCCGCGGGAGAGAACTTCCCCGTGGCCCCCTTCTTCCTGCCCCGCGACTGGCGCACCGACCTGATGGCCGTCTACGGCTTCGCCCGCCTCGTCGACGACATCGGCGACGGCGACCTCGCCCCCGGCGGCGCCGACGCCCGCCTCCTGGGTGTCGCCCCCGACCGCGCCGACGACCGCCTCGCCCTGCTCGACGCCTTCGAGGCCGATCTGCGCCGCGTGTTCGACGCCACCCCGCACCACCCCCTGCTGCGCCGTCTCCAGCCCACCGTGCGCCGCCGCGCGCTCACCCCCGAACCCTTCCTCGGCCTGATCGCCGCCAACCGCCAGGACCAGCTCGTCAAGCGCTACGAGACCTACGACGACCTGCTCGCCTACTGCGAGCTGTCCGCCAACCCGGTCGGCCGCCTGGTCCTCGCCGTCACCGGCACCTCGAGCCCCGAACGGGTCCGCCGCTCCGACGCCGTCTGCACCGCCCTGCAGATCGTCGAACACCTCCAGGACGTCGCCGAGGACCTGGGGCGCGACCGCGTCTACCTCCCCGCGGAGGACATGAAGCGCTTCCACGTCCAGGAGGACGACCTCGCCGCCCCCACCGCCAACGCCTCGGTGCGCGCCCTGATCGCCTTCGAGGCCCGGCGTGCGAGCGACCTGCTGGACGAGGGCACCGCCCTGGTGGCCGGCGTCCGGGGCCGGCTGCGCCTGCTGCTGGCCGGCTTCGTGGCCGGCGGGCGCGCGGCCGTCCGGGCGATCACCGCCGCCGACCACGACGTGCTTCCCGGCCCGCCCAAGCCCGGCAAGGTCCAGTTGCTGCGCGAGGCGGGCGTGATCCTGCGAGGAGAGGGGTGATCCGGACCGTGGAGTCGTCAGCACCCGCCACCGCGCCGGTACTCGCCGCCTACGGCTACTGCGAGACCGTCACCGGCCAGCAGGCCAGGAACTTCGCCTACGGCATCAGACTGCTGCCGACGCCGAAGCGCCGGGCCATGTCGGCCCTGTACGCGTTCTCGCGACGCGTCGACGACATCGGCGACGGCACCCTCGCCGACCACGTCAAGGTCGCCCGGCTGGAGGACACCCGGACGCTGCTCGCCCGCGTCCGCGAGGGCCACGTCGAGGAGGACGACACCGATCCGGTGGCCGTCGCCCTCGCCGACGCCGCCCGGCGGTTCCCCATCCCGCTCGGCGGCCTCGACGAACTCATCGACGGCGTGCAGATGGACGTCCGCGGCGAGACCTACGAGACCTGGGACGACCTCAAGGCGTACTGCCGCTGCGTGGCCGGCGCCATCGGCCGCCTCTCCCTCGGCGTGTTCGGCACCGCCCCCGGCGCCCCCGGAGCCGAACGCGCCCCCGAGTACGCCGACACGCTGGGGCTCGCCCTCCAGCTCACCAACATCCTGCGCGACGTGCGCGAGGACGCCGAGGGCGGACGCACCTACCTGCCCTCCGACGACCTCGCCAAGTTCGGCTGCTCGGCCGGTTTCGGCGGCGGCCCCACACCACCGGCCGGCTCCGACTTCGCGGGCCTCGTGCACTTCGAAGTGCGTCGGGCCCGCGCTCTTTTCGCCGAGGGCTACCGGCTGCTGCCCCTGCTCGACCGGCGCAGCGGCGCCTGCGTCGCCGCCATGGCCGGCATCTACCGGCGCCTGCTGGACCGCATCGATCGCGACCCGTACGCCGTGCTGCGCGGCCGGGTCTCCCTGCCCGGCCGGGAGAAGGCGTACGTCGCGGTGCGCGGACTGTCCGGACTCGACACCCGCCACGTCGCCCGCCGCACCGTCAGGAGGCGGCCTTGACACCCCCCGTGCCCCGCACCACCACCCGGGTGCCACGGCGGGCAACCCCCGGGTGGCGGACCGCGTCCCAGACTGAGACGGTCGTCCGTACTGCGTTCAAGGACCACGGCCACGGCACACGGGAGGGTGCACGATGACCCACGGCAACGGCACGCAGGACGACGGCCCGCGCACGGACACCGCCGGCGTCCGCCCCGGCCGGCGCGCCGTCGTGGTCGGCGGGGGGCTCGCCGGCGTCACCGCCGCGCTCGCGCTCGCCGACGCGGGGGTGCGCGTCACGCTGCTGGAGAGCCGCCCCCGCCTGGGCGGCCTCGCCTGCTCCTTCCGGCGCGGCGACCTCACCGTCGACAACGGCCAGCACGTCTACCTGCGCTGCTGCACCGCCTACCGCTGGTTCCTCGACCGGATCGGCGGCGCCCACCTCGCCCCCGTGCAGGACCGGCTCGACGTGCCCGTCGTCGACCTGGACCGCCCCGAGGGACGCCGGCTCGGCCGGCTGCGGCGCGACGCCCTGCCCGTCCCGCTCCACCTCGGCCGCAGCCTCGCCACCTACCCGCACCTCTCGCTCGCCGAGCGTGCCGCCGTCGGCCGGGCCGCGCTCGCCCTCCAGCGGCTCGACCTCGCCGATCCGGCCCTGGACACCCAGGACTTCGCCACCTGGTTGACCGCGCACGGTCAGTCCGCGCGCACCGTCGAGGCCCTCTGGGACCTGGTCGGCGTCGCCACCCTCAACGCCGTGGCCGCCGACGCCTCCCTGGCGCTCGCCGCGATGGTCTTCAAGACCGGGCTGCTCTCCGACGCCGGCGCCGCCGACATCGGCTGGGCCCGTGTCCCGCTGGGCGAACTCCACGACCGGCTCGCCCGCCAGGCGCTCACCGCGGCCGGCGTGCGCACCGAGGTCCGCGCCCGCGTCGGCTCCGTCCGCGCCGAACCCGGCGGCGGCTGGAGCGTCCACGTCCCCGGCGAGGTCCTGGCCGCGGACGCCGTCGTCCTCGCCGTACCCCAGCGCGAGGCGCACGCACTGCTGCCCGACGGCGCCCTCGACCGGCCCGAGAGGCTGCTGGAGATCGGCACCGCCCCCATCCTCAACGTCCACGTGATCTACGACCGGGCCGTGCTCGACGCCCCCTTCCTCACCGCCCTCGGCACCCCCCTGCAATGGGTGTTCGACCGCACCCAGGCCGCCGGGGTCAAGGAAGGCCAGTACCTCGCCGTCTCGCAGTCGACGGCGCAGGACGAGATCGACACGCCCGTGGCCGCCCTGCGCGAGCGCTACCTGCCCGAGCTGGAGCGGCTGCTGCCCCGTGCCCGGGGCGCCGGGGTGCTGGACTTCTTCGTGACCAGGGAGCGCGCGGCGACCTTCGTGCCCGCCCCCGGCGTCGGACGGCTCAGGCCCGGCGCCCGCACCAAGGCACCCGGCCTGTACCTGGCCGGAGCGTGGACCGCCACCGGGTGGCCCGCGACCATGGAGAGTGCGGTCCGTAGCGGCGTCGGCGCGGCGGGAGCCGCCCTCGACGCCCTCGGCCGGTCCCGCGGCCTCCTCCCCGACTTCTTCGAGGAGGCGGCATGAGGACCGACCCGCGGGGGAGCGAGACCCGCACTCCCGGTACCGCAACTGGAGGAGAGACTGTGCCCACTGTGCCCCCGGCCTCGAAGGCTGCCGACGCGGTGGACGTGACCGCGCTCCTGGAGCGCGGCCGGACCCTGGCCACGCCGGTCCTGCGGGCGGCCGTCGACCGACTGGCACCTCCCATGGACACCGTCGCCGCCTACCACTTCGGCTGGATCGACGCCCAGGGCAACCCCGCCGAGGGCGACGGCGGCAAGGCCGTCAGGCCCGCGCTCGCGGTGCTCTCCGCCGAGGTCACCGGAGCCGCCCCCGAGGTCGGCGTCCCCGGCGCGGTCGCCGTCGAACTGGTGCACAACTTCTCCCTGCTGCACGACGACCTGATGGACGGCGACGAACAGCGCCGGCACCGCGACACCGTCTGGAAGGTGCACGGCCCGGCCCAGGCCATCCTCGTCGGCGACGCCCTCTTCGCCCTCGCCAACGAGGTCCTGCTGGAACTCGGCACCGTCGACGCCGGCCGCGCCACCCGCCGCCTCACCGCCGCCACCCGCGCCCTGATCGACGGTCAGGCACAGGACATCTCCTACGAGCACCGCGACCGGGTCAGCGTCGCCGAGTGCCTGGAGATGGAGGGCAACAAGACCGGCGCCCTGCTCGCCTCCGCCAGCTCCATCGGCGCGGTGCTGGGCGGCGCCGACGAGCGCACGGCCGACACGCTGGAGACGTACGGCCACCACCTCGGCCTGGCCTTCCAGGCCGTCGACGACCTTCTCGGCATCTGGGGCGACCCGGAGTCCACCGGCAAGCAGACCTGGAGCGACCTGCGCCAGCGCAAGAAGTCGCTCCCGGTCGTCGCGGCGCTCGCGGCGGGCGGGCCCGCCTCCGAGCGGCTCGGCGAGATCCTCGCCGCCGACGCCAAGAGCAGCGACTTCGAGAACTTCTCCGAGGAGGAGTTCGCGGCCCGCGCCGCCCTCATCGAGGAAGCGGGAGGCCGCGAGTGGACCGCCGAGGAGGCACGCCGGCAGCACACCATCGCCATCGAAGCCCTCGACACCGTGGACATGCCCGACCGGGTGCGGGACCGGTTCACGGCGCTCGCGGACTTCGTCGTCGTACGAAAGAGATGATCATTATCGGCCGAATAGCCCTCGCTTAGTCGCCGGCCGGTGCCTCCCCAGGGACGGCACCGGCCGACGGCGGACCCGTACAGCAGACGCACTGCACCGCTTGCACACTGCACGAAGGGGAAGCCATGACAGCGACGACCGACGGAAGCACCGGGGCCGCCCTGCCGCCCCGCGCAACCGCGGCCAGCGAAGACGCCCTCACCATCCCCGCCGCGGCGGCCGGGGTACCCGAAGCCGCCGCCCGCGCCACCCGGCGCGCCACCGACTTCCTGCTCTCCCGGCAGGATGCCGAGGGATGGTGGAAGGGCGATCTGGAGACCAACGTCACCATGGACGCCGAGGACCTCCTCCTGCGCCGGTTCCTCGGCATCTCGGACGAGAAGACCACGCGGGCCGCCGCCCTGTTCATCCGCGGCGAGCAACGCGCGGACGGCACCTGGGCCACCTTCCACGGCGGCCCCGGCGAACTGTCCACCACCATCGAGGCGTACGTCGCCCTGCGCCTGGCCGGCGACGCGCCCGAGGCACCCCACATGGCCAAGGCCGCCGCCTGGGTCCGCGCCCAGGGCGGCATCGCCGCCTCCCGGGTCTTCACCCGGATCTGGCTGGCCCTGTTCGGCTGGTGGAAGTGGGAGGACCTGCCCGAACTCCCGCCGGAACTGATCTACTTCCCGAGCTGGGTGCCGCTGAACATCTACGACTTCGGCTGCTGGGCCCGGCAGACCATCGTGCCGCTCACCATCGTCTCGGCGAAGCGCCCGGTCCGCCCGGCGCCCTTCCCGCTCGACGAACTGCACGCCGACCCGGACCAGCCCCGGCCGCCCCGGCCGCTCGCCCCCGCGATGAGCTGGGACGGCGTCTTCCAGCGGCTCGACAAGGCCCTGCACGCCTACCGCCGGGTCGCCCCGCGCCCGCTGCGCCGGGCCGCGATGAACACCGCCGCCCGCTGGATCATCGAGCGGCAGGAGAACGACGGCTGCTGGGGCGGCATCCAGCCACCCGCCGTCTACTCCGTCATCGCGCTCCACCTGCTCGGCTACGACCTCGAACACCCCGTGATGCGCGCGGGCCTGGAGTCGCTGGACCGCTTCGCCGTCTGGCGCGCGGACGGCTCCCGGATGATCGAGGCGTGCCAGTCCCCGGTGTGGGACACCTGTCTGGCCACCATCGCCCTCGCCGACGCCGGGGTGCCCCCGGACCACCCGCAGCTCGTCAAGGCCGCGGACTGGATGCTCGGCGAACAGATCGTGCGTCCCGGCGACTGGTCGGTGCGCAGACCCGGACTGCCGCCCGGCGGCTGGGCGTTCGAGTTCCACAACGACAACTACCCCGACATCGACGACACCGCCGAGGTGGTCCTCGCGCTGCGCCGGGTCGCGCACCACGACCCGGAGCGCGTGGAACGGGCCGTCGGACGCGGGGTGCGCTGGAACCTCGGCATGCAGTCGAAGAACGGCGCCTGGGGCGCCTTCGACGTCGACAACACCAGCACCCTGCCCAACCGGCTGCCCTTCTGCGACTTCGGCGAGGTCGTCGACCCGCCGTCCGCGGACGTCACCGGGCACGTCGTCGAGATGCTCGCCGTCGAGGGCCTCGCCCAGGACCCGCGCACCCGGCGCGGCGTCCGGTGGCTGCTGGACGAACAGGAGCCGGACGGCTCCTGGTTCGGCCGCTGGGGCGTCAACTACCTCTACGGCACCGGTTCCGTCGTCCCCGCGCTGACCGCGGCCGGACTGCCCGCCTCGCACCCGGCGATCCGGCGCGCGGTGCGCTGGCTGGAGTCCGTGCAGAACGAGGACGGCGGCTGGGGCGAGGACCTGCGCTCCTACCGGTACGTCAGGGAGTGGGGCGGACGGGGCGCCTCGACCGCCTCGCAGACGGCGTGGGCGCTGATGGCCCTGCTGGCCGCGGGCGAGCGGGAGTCCCGCGCGGTCGAGCGGGGCGTCGCCTGGCTCGCCGCCACCCAGCGGGAGGACGGCTCCTGGGACGAGCCGTACTTCACCGGCACCGGCTTCCCCTGGGACTTCTCCATCAACTACCACCTGTACCGGCAGGTGTTCCCGCTCACCGCGCTAGGCCGCTACGTCCACGGCGACCCCTTCGCCGGGACGCCGCCGGCCGGACGGCCCCGCACGGCGGAGAGCGCCGACGGCACCTCGTCTTCCGGGCCGGCCCGCACCGGGCAGCCCCTCGCCGAGGTCAAGGGGGGCTGATGGCCCCCCAGCCCGCCCCGGCGCCGCTGCTGATCGCCTGCGCGCTCGGCATCGAGCACCTCGCCCTGCGCGCCGGCGACCGCGGCGGCGCCGGCGGGCCCGTCACCGTGCTGCGCACCGGCATGGGACCCCGGGCCGCCGAACGCTCCGTCTCCCGGGTCCTGGCCGACCCGGCCCTGGACGGGGCCGCCGTGCTCGCCACGGGCTTCTGCGCCGGACTGGCCCCCGGCATGCACCCCGGCGACCTCGTCGTCGCCGAGGAGACCCGGGACCCGCGCGGCACGGTCGGCTGCGTCGGCACCGAACGCCTCGTCGCGGAACTGGTGCGGGCCGTGCCCGGCCGCACCGTCCACACCGGGCCGCTCACCGGCTCCGACCACGTGGTCCGCGGCATGGAGCGCGCCGACCTCCTCGCCACCGGAGCCATCGCCGCCGACATGGAGTCGGCGGCCACCCTGCTGTGCGCGGTCCGCGCGGGCGGCGACCGCCCGGTTGCCGCCGTCCGGGTGGTCGTCGACGCCCCGGAACACGAACTGGTCCGGATCGGCACCCTGCGCGGTGGAATATCGGCGTTCCGAGTCCTCCGATCCGTTCTCCCCGCTTTCTTCGAATGGCACCGATCCCTGCTGCTCCCCAGGAGGTGAGCCCAGATGGCCATGCCGCTGCGCCAGTCCGTCAAGGTCGCTACGTATCTGGCCGAACAAAAGCTCCGCAGGCGGGACAAGTTCCCGCTCATCGTCGAGCTGGAGCCGCTGTACGCCTGCAACCTGAAGTGCGAGGGATGCGGGAAGATCCAGCACCCGGCGGGCGTGCTCAAACAGCGCATGCCGGTCGCCCAGGCCGTCGGCGCGGTCCTGGAGTCCGGGGCCCCGATGGTCTCCATCGCCGGCGGCGAGCCCCTGATGCACCCCCAGATCGACGAGATCGTCCGTCAGCTCGTGGCCAAGCGCAAGTACGTCTTCCTCTGCACCAACGCCCTGCTGATGCGCAAGAAGATGGACAAGTTCACCCCCTCCCCGTACTTCGCCTTCGCGGTGCACATCGACGGGCTGCGCGAGCGGCACGACGAGTCCGTGGCGAAGGAGGGCGTGTTCGACGAGGCGGTGGAGGCGATCAAGGAGGCCAAGCGGCGCGGTTTCCGGGTCACCACCAACTCGACCTTCTTCAACACCGACACGCCCCAGACCATCGTCGAGGTCCTCGACTACCTCAACGACGACCTCCGGGTCGACGAGATGATGATCTCGCCCGCGTACGCCTACGAGAAGGCCCCCGACCAGGAGCACTTCCTCGGCGTGGAGCAGACCCGCGAACTGTTCAAGAAGGCGTTCGCCGGCGGCAACCGGCGCCGCTGGCGGCTCAACCACTCCCCGCTCTTCCTGGACTTCCTGGAGGGCAAGGTCGACTTCCCCTGCACGGCCTGGGCGATCCCCAACTACTCGCTCTTCGGCTGGCAGCGGCCCTGCTACCTGATGAGCGACGGGTACGTGCCGACGTACCGCGAACTGGTCGAGGACACCGACTGGGACAAGTACGGCCGCGGCAAGGACCCGCGCTGCGCCAACTGCATGGCGCACTGCGGCTACGAGCCCACCGCCGTCCTCGCCACCATGGGCTCGCTCAAGGAGTCCCTGCGCGCGCTGCGCGAGACCGTGTCGGGGAACCGGGAGTGACGGCGTGACCACCACGGACCTGGGCCTCCCCGAGGTACCGGCCCGGCCCTCGGCCGCGCGGCGCGTGTCGCGGCGGATCGAGGTCGGGCCGGTGGCCGTCGGGGGCGGCGCCCCGGTGTCGGTGCAGTCGATGACGACGACGCGGACGTCGGACATCGGTGCGACGTTGCAGCAGATCGCGGAGTTGACGGCGTCGGGGTGCCAGATCGTGCGGGTGGCGTGCCCGACGCAGGACGACGCGGACGCGTTGTCGGTGATCGCGCGGAAGTCGCAGATCCCGGTGATCGCGGACATCCACTTCCAGCCGAAGTACGTGTTCGCCGCGATCGAGGCGGGCTGCGCGGCGGTGCGGGTGAACCCGGGGAACATCAAGAAGTTCGACGACCAGGTGCGGGAGATCTCCAAGGCGGCGCGGGACCACGGCACGCCGATCCGGATCGGCGTGAACGCGGGCTCGCTGGACCGGCGGCTGATGCGGAAGTACGGGAAGGCGACGCCGGAGGCGCTGGTGGAGTCGGCGCTGTGGGAGGCGTCGCTGTTCGAGGAGCACGACTTCCGCGACATCAAGATCTCGGTGAAGCACAACGACCCGGTCGTGATGGTCGAGGCGTACCGGCAGCTCGCCGGGCAGTGCGACTACCCGCTGCACCTGGGGGTCACGGAGGCGGGTCCGGCGTTCCAGGGCACGATCAAGTCCGCGGTGGCCTTCGGCGCGCTGCTCTCGCGCGGCATCGGGGACACGATCCGGGTGTCGCTGTCGGCGCCGCCGGTGGAGGAGATCAAGGTCGGTATCCAGATCCTGGAGTCGCTGAACCTGCGGCAGCGGGGGCTGGAGATCGTGTCGTGTCCGTCGTGCGGGCGGGCGCAGGTGGACGTGTACAAGCTGGCGGAGGAGGTCACCGCCGGTCTGACGGGGATGGACGTGCCGCTGCGGGTCGCGGTGATGGGCTGTGTCGTCAACGGTCCGGGCGAGGCCCGCGAGGCCGACCTGGGGGTGGCCTCGGGCAACGGCAAGGGGCAGATCTTCGTGAAGGGCGAGGTCATCAAGACCGTCCCCGAATCGAAGATCGTGGAGACCCTGATCGAAGAGGCCCTGAAGATCGCCGAAGAGATGGGGCAGCACGGCGTGCCGGGGGAGCCGGCCGTCACCGTGAGCTGAACACCGCGGACCGAAGGGGGCCCGAACGTGACGATTCTGGAGACCATCAAGGGACCACACGACCTGAGGGGGCTGTCCGGACCGGACCTCGCCCGGCTCCCGGGCGAGATACGGGAGTTCCTGGTGAACGCGGTCGCCCGGACCGGCGGGCACCTCGGACCCAACCTGGGCGTGGTGGAGCTGACGCTCGCCCTGCACCGCGTGTTCGACTCGCCCACCGACCGCATCGTGTGGGACACGGGCCACCAGTCCTACGTGCACAAGCTGCTGACCGGGCGTCAGGACTTCTCCAAGCTGCGCGGCAAGGGCGGCCTGTCCGGCTACCCCTCCCGAGAGGAGTCCGAGCACGACATCGTCGAGAACAGCCACGCCTCGACCGCCCTCGGCTGGGCCGACGGTCTCGCCAAGGCCCGCCGGGTGCGCGGCGAGGACGGCCACGTCGTCGCGGTCATCGGCGACGGCGCCCTCACCGGCGGCATGGCCTGGGAGGCGCTGAACAACATCGCCGCCGCCAAGGACCGGCCGCTGATCATCGTCGTCAACGACAACGAGCGCTCCTACGCGCCCACCATCGGCGGCCTCGCCCACCACCTCGCCGCCCTGCGCACGACCGACGGCTACGAACGGATGCTGGCCTGGGGCAAGGACGTCCTCCAGCGCACCCCGGTGGTCGGCAGCACCGTCTACGACGCCCTGCACGGCGCCAAGAAGGGCTTCAAGGACGCCTTCGCCCCCCAGGGGCTCTTCGAGGACCTGGGGCTGAAGTACCTCGGCCCCGTCGACGGACACGACCTCGGCGCCGTCGAGTCCGCGCTGCGGCGCGCGAAACGCTTCGGCGGGCCCGTCCTGGTCCACTGCCTCACGGAGAAGGGCCGCGGCTACGCACCCGCCCTCGACCACGAGGAGGACCACTTCCACAGCGTCGGCGTGATGGACCCGCTCACCTGCGCCCCGCTCGCCCCCGCCGCCGCGCCCTCCTGGACCTCGGTCTTCGGTGACGAGATGGTCCGCATCGGCGAGGAGCGCGAGGACGTCGTCGCCCTCACCGCCGCCATGCTCCACCCGGTGGGCCTCGGCCGCTTCGCCGACCGCTTCCCCGACCGCGTCTGGGACGTCGGCATCGCCGAGCAGCACGCCGCCGTCTGCGCCGCCGGCCTCGCCACCGGCGGACTCCACCCCGTCGTCGCCGTCTACGCCACCTTCCTCAACCGCGCCTTCGACCAGCTCCTGATGGACGTCGCCCTCCACCGGTGCGGCGTCACCTTCGTCCTGGACCGGGCCGGCGTCACCGGCACCGACGGCGCCTCCCACAACGGCATGTGGGACATGTCCATCCTCCAGGTCGTCCCCGGCCTGCGCATCGCCGCCCCGCGCGACGCGGGCCAACTGCGGGCCCAGCTCCGCGAGGCGGTCGCCGTCGACGACGCGCCGACAATGTTGCGCTTCCCCAAGGAGTCGGTGGGGCCGGAGGTGCCCGCCGTCGGCCGGGTGGGCGGGATGGACGTCCTGCACGCGGCCGACGTCCCCGAGGTCCTCCTCGTCTGCGTCGGCGTGATGGCGCCCGTCTGCCTCCGGGCGGCGGACCTGCTCGCGGCGCGCGGCATCGGCTGTACGGTCGTCGACCCCCGCTGGGTCAAACCCGTCGACCCCGCCCTGCCGCCGCTCGCCGCCCGGCACCGGCTGGTGGCCGTCGTCGAGGACAACAGCCGCGCCGGCGGGGTCGGCTCCGCGGTGTCCCTGGCCCTCGGCGACGCCGAAGTCGACGTGCCGGTACGGCGGTTCGGCATCCCCGAGCAGTTCCTCGCGCACGCCAAGCGCGCCGAGGTGCTCGCGGACGTCGGCCTGACGCCCGTGGAGATCGCCGGCCGGATCGGCGCGAGCCTGGCCACCGCGGACCGTCCCGGCAACGGCCCGGCCGCCCCGTCAGCCCAAGGAGAGAACTGAATGACCAAGGAGTTCGATCTCGGCGCCCTCCTCGCCGAGCGCGGAGCGGAGCGCTACGAGCTGCACGACCGCCACCTCAACCACCAGCTCCCGCGCATGCTGCGCACCATCGGCTTCGACAAGGTCTACGAGCGGGCCGAGGGCGCCCACTTCTGGGACGCGGACGGCAACGACTACCTCGACATGCTCGCCGGGTTCGGTGTGATGGGCCTCGGACGCCACCACCCCGTCGTCCGCAAGGCGCTGCACGACGTGCTCGACGCCTCGCTTCCCGACCTGACCCGCTTCGACTGCGCGCCGCTGCCCGGACTGCTGGCCGAACGGCTGCTCGCCGCCAGCCCGCACCTGGACCGGGTCTTCTTCGGCAACAGCGGGACGGAGGCGGTGGAGACCGCGCTGAAGTTCGCCCGCCGCGCGACCGGCCGGCCGAGGGTCCTGTACTGCTCGCACGCCTTCCACGGGCTGACCACCGGCTCGCTCTCCGTCAACGGCGAGGCCGGCTTCCGCGACGGCTTCGGCCCGCTGCTGTCCGACACGGCCGTCCCGCTCGGCGACCTCGACGCGCTCGCCCGCGAGCTGCGCCGGGGCGATGTCGCCGCGCTGATCGTGGAGCCGGTCCAGGGCAAGGGCGTGCACGAGGCGCCGCCCGGCTACCTGCGCGGGGCGCAGGAACTGCTGCGGCGGCACAAGGCACTGCTCATCGCCGACGAGGTGCAGACCGGCCTCGGCCGCACCGGGAAGTTCTACGCCTACCAGCACGAGGAGGGCGTGGAACCCGACCTGGTCTGCGTGGCCAAGGCGCTCTCCGGCGGCTATGTGCCGGTGGGCGCCACACTGGGCCGGGACTGGATCTTCCGGAAGGTGTACTCGTCGCTGGACCGGGTGCTGGTGCACTCGGCGAGCTTCGGGTCCAACGCCCAGGCCATGGCGGCCGGCCTCGCCGTGCTCGCGGTGATGGAGGACGAGGAGGTCGTCGCCAACGCCGCCGCCGTCGGCGAACGGCTGGCCTCCCGGCTCCGGGCGCTGGTGGACCGGTACGAACTGCTGGCCGACGTGCGCGGCCGGGGGCTGATGATCGGCATCGAGTTCGGCCGGCCCCGCTCGCTGCGGCTGCGCAGCCGCTGGACCATGCTCCAGGCCGCCCGCAAGGGCCTCTTCGCGCAGATGGTCGTGGTCCCGCTGCTCCAGCGGCACCGCATCCTGACCCAGGTGTCCGGTGATCACCTCGAAGTGATCAAATTGATCCCGCCGCTGATCATCGACACCGCGGACGCGGACCGCTTCGTCGACGCCTTCACCGAGGTGATGGAGGACGCGCACGAGGGCGGCGGGCTGATGTGGGACTTCGGCAGGACGCTGGTCAAGCAGGCGGTGGCCAACCGGTAGGCCGGACCACACCGGGGCCGAGGGAGCCGTGGCTTGCCTGTGAGGCAAGAAAATTGCCTCGCGGGCAAGTTTCCGGCTGAATGGAGGCATGACCTCCCCCGACACCGATCCGCCGGAGGGACCGCCGGGCGCGGTCCCCTCCGTGGTGGCGCCGCGACTGCGCGCGCTGCGCCGCCGGGCGGCCCTCACGCTGGAGGCCGCGGCCCGGGCCGCCGGACTGTCGCCCGCCCACCTCTCCCGGCTGGAGACCGGGCAGCGCCAGCCTTCGCTGCCGATGCTGCTGTCCCTCGCCCGCGTTTATGGTACGACCGTCTCGGACGTGCTCGGCGAGACGACCGCGGAACGCCAGGCGGTGGTACGCGCCGGGGACCACGAGCCGACGGTCGCCGGGGGCTGGACGTACTGGCAGGCCGGCGGGCCCGGCCGGGGGATGCAGGCGCTGCGCGTCCGGGTGCCGCACGGCACTCAGGGCGACATCGTCCGGGTGCACCCCGGTGAGGAGTGGCTCTACGTCCTGCGCGGACGGCTGCGGCTGCGGCTGGGGGAGGCCGTGCACCGGCTGGGGCCGGGCGACAGCGCGCACTTCGACTCGCTGACCCCGCACCGGATCGCGGCCGAGGACGGCGACGGGGTGGACATCCTCTTCGTCCACACCCTCTTGCAGAGCCCGACGGCCGCGCTGTGCCTGGGGCCCGCCACCACGCTGACACACCACACCATGGGAGAGACGTCATGAGCATGCAGGAGAGGTTCCCGCGCGCCCTGTGGGTCCGGCTCGTCATCTACATCGCCGTCGGGCACGTCTTCGGCGGGTTCCTCTACCTGCTGTTCGAGGTGGGCGGCAAGTAGCCGTCCGCGCGGGGCGGGTGGCTCACTCCAGCATCCGCTCCCGCAGCCGCTCCCGGGTCCGCGGTGCGAGCCGCAGTCCCTTCTCCAGGTACGTGTCGACGTCGCCCCAGGTCTCCTCGACGGTCTCGAACGCCGCCGACAGGTACTCGGCGCGGGCGTCGAAGAGCGGGCTGAGCAGTTCCATCACCTCGGCGGAGTAGGCCGAGGCGGAGTCGCCGTTGCGGTGCACCTTGTAACGGCGGTGGGTGGCGTTGGACTTCAGGTAGTCGTCGAGGACCGCCTCGCGCTCGACGCCGACGGCCAGCAGCGTGACCGCCACGGACAGGCCCGCCCGGTCCTTGCCCGCCGCGCAGTGCATCAGCGCGGGCACGCTGTCCTCCGCGAGCGCGTGCAGCACCCGGGAGTGCTCCGCCGTCCGCTCCCGGACCATCGACCGGTAGGAGGCGACCATCCGGCCGGCCGCCTTGCCGTCGTCGAGGACGGAGCGGAGCTGGTCCAGGTTCCCGTCGCGCACCATCGTCCAGAACTCGGCGCCGTCGGCCGGGTCGCTCAGCGGCAGGTTCACGTTGCGCACGCCCGGCAGCGCGACGTCCGGGCCCTCCAGCCGCTGGTCGGCCGCGTTGCGGAAGTCGAAGACCGTGTGCAGGCCCAGCGAGGCGAGGAAGGCGGTGTCCTCGTCGGTCGCGTGCGCGAGGTGTCCGCTGCGGAACAGCACGCCGTGACGCACCCGCCGTCCGTCCACCGTCGGCAGTCCGCCCACGTCACGGAAGTTGCGCACGCCTGCCAGCTCGGGTTCGGTCGACGGCACCTGCTGCGTCACGAGGGCTCCTCCCACTCCCGCCCGCCGGCGCTGCTCGACGGCGGGCACGAGTCGACGATACGACATGCCCCGACCGCGAGGGCGAGTTGTCCACAGGGCACGAAGAGCATGCCGCGCGTGCCCCGGCGGTCCCGGCGCCGCGCCCGGCGCGCGCCTCCCGTCCCGGATGCGCCGGGGGAGCCCGCGGCCGCTCGGGAGGTACCGGGTGACGCGGAGAGTTCGCCCGACCTGTAGGTGAGTTGGGTGGATTGTCCTGATTGGCGCCTTGCTCCCTACTCGCCCTGGAGTAAAAGGCGCCGGAGCGGGGCCGCGTGAGCAGGCTCATATCCGTGACGGTGCGTTGCCCAGCATGTTCACGTAATCCGCCTGTGCCGGCCGGGGTTTGAGGGGTCCTCTCCTTCCGGTTCCCACGCAGGGTGACCGCTGCTACCCGTATTGGATCATCCGAAACGCCCGTTCGGGGAACCGCTCGCTTGTTCCCCCGCGTCCCCGTCCCTTACGTTCACCACCGATCCGGACGGACGCCTAATCCTGCCGCCGACCGGAGTCCGCACACACCCACCACCCGTACCCGGCAGGAGCGGGGGACCCACAGGTATCACCGCCTGTTCCGGTTCCCGGAACGGCTAGGGGTCAAGTCGCGCCACGGCGCGGCCGGGCATCTCCAGCCCGCACCCGACAGCTCACCTCGCAGGCGCCGGAGAGGAATTCGTCATGCCCGCCAAGGGTAAGCACCGTCGTACCAAGGCCCAGCGCCTCACCCGCACCCTCGCCTTCGCCGGCACCGGCGGCGCCGCGCTCGCGCTGCCGCTGATGGGTGCCGCCGGCGCCCACGCCGCCCCCGCGCACTCCGTCGCGGAGCAGTCCGTGCGCTCCGTGCCGGCCGCCGCCAAGCCGGCCGGCGAGAAGGACTCCGCCTCCCGCACCTACACGGTGAAGCGGGGCGACCACCTCTCGAAGATCGCCGTCGAGCAGCACGTCAGCGGCGGCTGGAAGAAGCTCTACGCCGACAACCGCGAGGCCGTCGGCTCCGACCCGTCGCTGATCCACCCCGGCCTGAAGCTCACGCTCACCGGCAAGCCCGCGGCCACGCAGTCGCCGGCCTCCTCCTCCGAGGGGTCCGCCGCCGCGAAGCCGGCCGCGCCGAAGCCCGCCGCGAAGCCGGCCGCGCCGAAGCCGGCCGCCAAGCCCGCCGCGCCGAAGCCGGCCGCCCCGTCGACGACCACCACCTCGACCACGGCCCAGTCCACCGGCACCACCGGCGGCTACGTCTCGCCCGTGCCCGGCGGCACGGTCGGCACCCCGTACCACCAGAGCGGCAGCATGTGGTCCAGCGGCTACCACACCGGCACCGACTTCGTCGTGCCCACCGGCACCTCGCTGAAGGCCGTCGGCTCCGGCACCGTGGTCTCCGCCGGCTGGGGCGGCGCGTACGGCAACCAGGTCGTCATCAAGCTCGCCGACGGCCACTACGCCCAGTACGCCCACCTGTCCGCGCTCTCCGTCTCCGCCGGCCAGAGCGTCACCGCCGGCCAGCAGGTCGGCCTGTCCGGTGCCACCGGCAACGTGACCGGCCCGCACCTGCACTTCGAGATCCGCACCACCCCGGACTACGGCTCGGACATCGACCCGATCGCCTACCTGCGCTCGCACGGCGTCTCCCTCTGACCCTCGCGCGCCGCACCGCCGGAGGCCGGACCCCGCACCCCGGGGCCCGGCCTCCGGGCGTTCCCGCGCCGGACAGCGGGCGCCGCGCCACCGCGTGACACCCGGTCGCCTATTCCGGCCGGCCGGTTCGCGCGGCGTGGTCTTTCTCACCGGCCGTCAACCCCTTCCTACGGTCGCGTAGGTCACAATCCACCGTGAATCATGGGCCGGTGTGGCAGACGATTCGAAGAGTGACAGCAGAGCAGTGATCGGGTCGTACGTGGCGGTGGGGGACAGCTTCACCGAGGGCGTCGGCGACCCCGGCCCCGACGGGGCGTTCGTCGGCTGGGCGGACCGGGTCGCCGTCCTGCTCGCGGACCGCCGACCCGAGGGCGACTTCACCTACACCAACCTGGCCGTACGCGGCAGACTGCTCGACCAGATAGCCGGGGAACAGGTCCCCCGGGCCGTGGAACTCGCCCCGGACCTGGTCTCCATCTGCGCGGGCGGCAACGACATCATCCGTCCCGGCACCGACCCCGACGAGGTCGCCGAACGCTTCGAGCGGGCGGTGGCCGACCTCGCGGCGGCGGCCGGCACCGTCCTGGTGGCGACCGGCTTCGACACCCGCGGCGTCCCCCTCCTCAAGCACCTGCGCGGCAAGATCGCCACCTACAACGGGCACGTGCGGGCCATCGCCGACCGGTACGGCTGCCCGGTGCTCGACCTGTGGTCGCTGCGCGGCGTCCAGGACCGCCGGGCCTGGGACGCCGACCGGCTGCACCTCTCGCCCGAGGGGCACACCCGGGTGGCGCTCCGCGCGGGCCAGGCGCTCGGCCTGCCGGTGCCGGCCGACCCCGACCAGCCCTGGCCGCCGCTGCCGCCGCGCGGCACCCTGGAGGTCCGGCGCGACGACGTGCACTGGGCACGGGAGTACCTGGTGCCGTGGATCGGCCGACGGCTGCGCGGGGAGTCCTCCGGGGACCATGTCACGGCCAAGGGGACGCTGTCGCCGGACGCCATCAAGACGCGGATCGCCTCGGTGGCGTGAGACCTCGCCCGCTGCCCGTGGGCGGGCCCCGGCGGGCGACGCCCGCCCACGCACGGGCAAGCGGGCCCCGGGCCGGGGTCCTCGTCGGCCCCGGCCCCGCGCCCGCGCCGCTCACGCGTCGCCGGTGCGGGCGGTGGGCGGCGCGTCCGCCAGGTCGCAGGAGTCGCGGAACCCCTGGCTGGTCAGCCCGAGCGCGGAGTTGAGGCGGGAGCGCAGGTTCTCCACGGCGACGATCGCCGTCAGCTCGACGAAGGCCGGCTCGCCCAGCCGGTCCCGCAGCCGGGCGGCGAGGTCGTCGCCGACGGCCGGCGGGGTCACCGTCATCGCCTCGGCGTACTCCAGCACATCGCGTTCGAGCGGCGAGTACAGCTCGCTCTCCCGCCACACCGGCACCGCCTGGAGCCGGGCGCGGTCCACACCGTGGGCGACGCTCTGCCAGTAGCCGAAGTCCATGCACCACGAGCAGCCGATCGCGCCCGCCGCGGCCAGCTCCGCGAGCGCCTTCAGCCCGGGGTCGAGCCGGTTCCAGCGGGCCACCGACCGCTCGAAGCGCAGATCGCCCCGGAGCACCCGGGGATTGTGCGCGAGCGCCCTGCCGGGGTCGAGGACCTTTCCGTACGTACGCCGGGAGTACCACTCCATCGCCCGGAAGAGGAGCGTCCGGGGCGGGGTGAGGGATACGCGGGCCATGGGGATCACCCTCCAGTGCGTCGCTCGTGCCGCGTGCCGTCCGGGACACCGCCCGGGGCGTCCCGCCGGTACGACGAGACGGACCGGGACGGATGTGACATCCGCTCCCGCCGGGCCGGGTCCGTGCCCGGCCGTCCTTACGAAACGATCACCTCGCCGTACCCATAATGAAAGTCTGACCTACTTTCCCTGGAGGTGCCGTGGCCGGCTTCCGTCCCCCGCTTTCCGGACTCGACGCCCTGCGGCCGGCGTCCTTCGGAGCAGACCCCGACGGTGAGCGCATGGCCCGTATCCGCAGATCACCGCATTACCGCGACGGCGTCTTCCTGAACCCCGGCGGCCCCGCCCGCACCCGCCCCTCCGGATCGGCGCGGGACGTCGCGAAGGTCTTCCTCGGCCGGGAGTCCCGGCTCGCCCGCGCGCCCCGGGGCACCGTCCCGGTGCACGCCACCACCGTCGCCGACCTGGCCCGGCCGCCCGCCGGCGGACTCCGGCTGACCTGGATGGGGCACTCCAGCGTGCTCGCCGAGATCGACGGACACCGGGTGCTGTTCGACCCGGTGTGGGGCGAACGCTGCTCCCCGTTCCCCTTCGCCGGGCCCCGGCGGCTGCACCCGGTCCCGCTGCCGCTGGCCGCCCTCGGCCCCGTCGACGTCGTCGTCATCTCCCACGACCACTACGACCACCTGGACCTGCCCACCATCAGGGAGCTGGCCCGCACCGACACCCTCTTCGCGGTGCCGCTCGGCGTCGGCGCCCACCTCGAACACTGGGGGGTCCGGGCCGACCGGCTGCGCGAACTGGACTGGCACGAGTCGGCCCGGGTCGGCGACCTCACCCTCACCGCGACCCCGGCCCGCCACTTCTGCGGACGCGGACTGCGCAACACCCAGCACACCCTGTGGGCCTCCTGGGTCGTCGCCGGGCCGGACCACCGCGTCCACCACAGCGGCGACACCGGTTACTTCGACGGCTTCCGGGAGATCGGCGCCGCGCACGGCCCCTTCGACGCCACCATGATCCAGATCGGGGCCTACGCGCCGTTCTGGCCCGACATCCACATGACGCCCGAGGAGGGCGTCCGCGCCCACCTCGACCTCCAGGGCGGGGGCCCGGCGGGCGTCCTGCTCCCCATCCACTGGGGCACCTTCAACCTCGCCCCGCACCCGTGGGCGGAGCCCGGCGCGTGGACGCGCGCCGCCGCGGAGGCGGTCGGCCAGCGCGTCGCCCTCCCGGTGCCGGGCCTGCCCTTCGAGCCCGGCGGCGAGGTGCCCTCCGACCCCTGGTGGACCGGCCTGGAGCGCCTGCCCCACCGCGACTGGCCCGTCCCCCGCCGCACCCCGGGGCCGGCCGCCGCCCCCGGCCTGGACCTGGTCGGCGGGGACTGACCGGCGCCGGGACGTCCGTCAGGCCCGGCGGGTGTCCCAGGCGGCCAGCAGGCGCAGGAGCGCCTCGGCCGCCTCGGTGATGGCCGGGACCGGGCAGGTCTCGTCGGTGACGTGGGCCTGGTCGGGGTCGCCGGGGCCGTAGACCAGCACGGCCGGTGAGCCGAGCGCGCCGCTGAGCACCGAGGCGTCGGTGAAGTACGTCGCGTACGCGGGGTCCGGCCCGCCCTCGCCGGGGCGCAGTGCCTCGGCGAGCGCGCGGACCAGGCCGTCCCCGGCGTCGGTGGCGACGCTCGGCAGGTCCAGTACCGGTTCGACGAGGACGCCGGGTCCGGCCAGGCGCCGCACGGCCGCCACGGCCCGGCCGGAGTCGAAGCCCGGCACGGTGCGGACGTCGAGCATCAGCTCGGCGTGGTCGGGGACCAGGTTGGGCTGGACGCCGGCGTGGAAGGTGCCGACGTTGACGGTGGCCGCGCCGTGGGTGTCGCTGACCGGCCAGCCGTCGTGGCCGTGCAGGCGCACGGCGGCGCCGGCCAGTTCGGCGAGGGCGTTCACGCCCAGCTCGGGGCGGGAGCCGTGGGCGCTGCGGCCCCGGGCGGTCAGGCGCAGCCACAGGGCGCCCTTGTGGCCGAGGACGATCCGGTTCGCGGTGGGCTCGGCGACCAGCAGGACCGGGCTGGGCGCCAGGTCGTCGAGGCCGGCCGCGCCCTCGCAGCCGGTCTCCTCGCCGAAGGTGAGCACCACTTGCAGGTCGGCGCCGGGGCGGCGGGCGGCGTGCTCGGTGGCGGCGGCGACGATCGCGGCGAGGCCGGACTTCATGTCGCTGCTGCCGCGCCCGCGCAGCCGGCCCTCGTGGAGGTCGCCGCAGAGCGGGTCGAAGGACCAGCCGGAGGCGTCCGCGGGGACCGTGTCGAGGTGGCCGGTGAGGGTGAGGGGCGTGCCGGTGCCCGTCCGGGCGACCAGGTTGGCCCGGCCCGGCCGGTCCTCCCGGACGGTGACCGTGAAACCCGCCTCGCGCAGGAGCGGGGCGAGGAGGTCGGCGGCGGGTCTCTCGGCGCCGGCCCGGGTGTCCGTGCGGACGAGCTGCTGCGCGAGGGCTACGGGGTCGAGCACGCGGGGCGTCTCCTGTCAGGCGTGCGGCGGTATGGCGGAGCCCCGGATGACGAGGTGCAGGGGAAGGACCTTCTCCACCCGCGGGGCGTCGGGGGCGTCGATGCGGGCCTGGACGACCTCCAGCGCGGTGCGCGCCAGTTCCGCGACGGGCTGCTGGACGGTGGTCAGCTTGGGCCGCAGCCACTCGCCGACGCGGATGCCGTCGCAGCCGACCACGGACAGGTCCTCGGGGATGCGCAGGCCGTGCAGCTCAGCGCCCGCGAGCATGCCGACGGCGACGATGTCGGAACCGGCGAAGACCGCGGTCGGCCGCCGCTCGGCCCGGGTGAGGTAGGGGAAGATGCTGGCGCCGAAGTGCTCGGTGTACGGGCCGTGCAGGACCAGGTCCTCGTCGACGGCGAGCCCGGCGTGGTGCATGGCGTCGCGGTAGCCGCGGTGGCGGTCGCGGGTGGTGGACAGCTCCGGCGGCCCGGCGACGTGCGCGATGTGCCGGTGGCCGAGCTGGGCGAGGTAGGACGTGGCCTGGTAGGCACCGCTGTAGTTGTCCACCGAGATCGCGTCCGCCTGGGAGGTCCCCGCGATCTCCTCGTCCAGGACGACCACCGGCAGCCCGTCCTCGATCGCCTCGATCAGCCGCGGGTTGCTGCGGTGGATGCCGACGTAGATCATGCCGTCGATCGCGTCGGAGCCGGCCACCAGATCGCTCAGGCTCCGCTCGCGCCGGGCCTGCTGGCCCGTGACGCCGACGACGAGTTCCACGTCGCTGGCGGCCGCCGCGTCGGCGACGGCCTCGGCCAGCTCCGCGAAGAACGGGTTGAGCAGGTCGGGGACGACCAGCGCGATGATCGGGTTCCGGGTGGGGCGGCCGGCCGCCCGGACCGCGGACGGGACCACGTACGCCAGCTCGCGCACCGCGGAGTCGATCCGCGCGGCGGTCTCGGGGTTCACCTTCAACTGGCCGCGCAGATACCGCGAGGCCGTCGAGACCGACACTTGCGCACGTTGCGCAACGTTCGTCAACGTCACCGGCTTTCCCCTCTCCCGCTCGCGGCCCTCAGTGTAACGAGAAAATTTCCGCCCTCGAACCGTTGACGTGAGCGAAATGTGAACCTAGCGTTTGCGCAACAACAAGCACAACGTTGCGCAAAGTGCGCCAGCTAGGAGCCCCCACATGGCACGCGTTCTCATCGCAGGCGAGTCGTGGATCAACGCCTCGACCGACTTCAAGGGCTACGACGCCTTCCCGCACGCCCAGCTCGAAGTGGGGGCGACCCCCCTGATCGAGGCGCTGGAGGCCGAGGGCCACGAGGTCACCCACCTGCCCTCGCACGCCGTGGCCACCGACTTCCCGGAGACCCTGGAGAAGCTCGGCGCGTACGACGTCGTGGTCCTCTCGGACATCGGCGCCAACTCCCTGCTGCTCCACCCGCAGGTCTTCGCCCAGGGCCGCCCGTTCCCGAACCGGATCAAGCTCCTGGCCGAGTGGGTCCGCCAGGGCGGCGGCCTCGCCATGGCCGGCGGCTACCTCAGCTTCCAGGGCTTCCAGGCCAAGGCCGATTATCACGGCACCGCCGTCGAGGCCGTCCTGCCCGTCGACATCCTCCCCTACGACGACCGCGAGGAGTGCCCCGAAGGCGTCAGCGGCGAACTGACCGGCGAGGCCCACGAGGTCACCGCCGGGCTCGAGGCCCGCTGGCCGGCGCTCCTCGGCTACCAGCGCCTCACCGCCAAGCCCGACGCCACCGTCCTCGCCACCGTCGAGTCCCGCCCGCTGCTCGCCGTGCGGACGGAGGGGGCCGGCCGCACCCTGGCCTTCGCCTCGGACATCTCGCCGCACTGGGCCCCCGCCGAGTTCGTCGAGTGGAAGGGCTACCGCCGCCTGTTCCACCAGGCCGTCACCTGGCTCGCCGGTTCCGCGGCCTAGACGACCCGGCCGCCGCACCGGCGCCCGCCCCGGGCGCCGGCCGGCCCCGGCCGGCGCGGCACCGGCCCCGGGAGCGGCGACGCGTTTCCCCGCCCGGCCCGTAGCCTTGCCGCGGGAGGCAGGACCGTCGTCACCCCCGGCAGCGGCCCACGCGTCGTCGCCGCACCGGACACCCGCGCATCCGCGCACCCGGCGTCCGCGGTCCGGGCCGCGGCGCCCGGCACCGCCCCGAGCGGAGCCACCCCCGCCGCGACCGCCCACCGGACGGCGCGGGGCACCGCCGCCCCGGCGGCCGGCCGCGACGCGCAGCACGCGTCGCCCCTTCGATCGCACACCCCGCGGACCCACCGCGGCACACACAGAGAGATGGCGGACCTACGATGACGTATGTTCCTCCCCCCGCCCCGCCCGCCGTGCGGGCCGAGCCACAGGCGGCCGGCCGCTCCGTCCGTCCCGCGACCACCGCCCTCCTGGTCGTCGCCACCGTCCTGGCCGGCACGCTCAGCCCCCTCCAGGCGACCGTCAACGGCGCCCTCGGCAAGACCGTCGACGACGGCAACGCCGCGGCGGTGATCTCCTTCGGGACCGGCCTGATCCTCATGGCCGTCATCGTCTTCGCCCGGCCCACCACCCGGCGCCAGGCCCTCGGCATCCCCGAGCAGATCCGCTCCGGCCGCCTGGGCTGGTGGAACTGGCTGGCCGGCCTCTGCGGCGGCGCCGTCGTCCTCTCCGAGGGCATCACCGTCGGCGCGCTCGGCGTCGCCGTCTTCCAGATCTCCCTGGTCTCCGGTCTGATCATCTCCGGCGTGATCTGCGACCGCCTCGGCGTCACCTCCGGCGTCAAGCAGCCGCTCTCGCCGCCCCGCCTGCTGGGCGCCCTGCTCGCCATCGCCGCCACCGCGCTCGCCATCGCCCCCACCTTCCACGTGCCGGGCACGGTCGCGCTCGCCCTGCTGCCCTTCATCGCGGGGCTGCTCGCCGGCTGGCAGCCCGCCGGCAACGCCGCCGTCGCCGACTCCACCGGCTCCATGCTGGTCTCGATCGGCTTCAACTTCCTCGTCGGCTTCACCGTCCTGCTCGCCGGGCTCCTCGTCCGGATGGCGCTGGGCGGCGCCCACTTCGCCCTCCCCGGCACCTGGTGGATGTACACCGGCGGTGCGCTCGGCCTGCTCTCCATCGGCCTCATGGCACTGCTCGTCCGCGGCCTCGGCCTGCTGCTCCTCGGCCTCTCCTCGGTCGCCGGCCAGCTCCTGGGCTCGCTCATCCTGGACAGCGTCAGCACCTCCGTCGGCCAGACCGTCCACGTGGTGACCGTGATCGGCACGGTGCTCGCCATCGTCGCCGCGGGCATCGCCATGATCCCCTCCCGCGCCACGCCCGCCGCGAGCCGGTCGTGACCGGCCCCACGCCCCAGGTCCAGACCGTCACCGGCCCGGTCCCCGCCGACCGGCTCGGCCTGGTCCTGCCGCACGAGCACCTCTTCAACGACCTCTCCGGCGTGCTGGACGCCCCCAGCCACGACTTCAGCCGCTTCCTGGCGGACCGGCCGGTCAGCGCGTCGGACGCCTGGGCGCTGCGCCACGACCCGTACTGCTGTCCCGACAACCTCGCCGCCAAGCCGGTCGAGGACGTGCTCGGCGAGGTCGAGGCGTTCCGGGCGGCCGGCGGCGGCACCATCGTCGACGCCACCTCCAGCGCCGTGATCGGCCGCGACCCGGCCCGGCTGCGCGAGGCGGCCCTGCGCAGCGGCGTCCACGTCGTCATGGGCTGCGGCGCCTACCTGGAGAAGTTCGAGGGCGACCGCATCGCGGCCACCGCGGTCGACGCCCAGGCGCGGGCCATCGACGACGAGCTGGCCCACGGCGTCACCGAGGAGCGCGTCCGGCCCGGTCTGATCGGCGAGATCGGCGTCTCCCCGTACTTCACCGCCGGGGAGCGGCTCTCGCTGCGCGCCTCCGCCCTCGCCCAGCTCAACCACCCGCGGGTGCCGCTCATGATCCACCTGCCCGGGTGGCAGCGCCGGGGCCACGACGTCCTGGACATCGTCCTCGACGAGGTGGGCGTGGCCCCGGACCGGGTGGTCCTCGCGCACATGGACCCCTCCGGCGAGGACACCGCCTACCAGGACTCCCTCGCCGCCCGCGGGGTGTGGCTGGAGTTCGACATGATCGGCATGGACGTCACCTTCCCGTACGAGGGGGCCGCACCGCGGGCCGAGCGCACCGCCGACGCGGTCGCCGGACTCGTCTCCCGCGGGCACGGCGGACAGCTCCTGCTCAGCCACGACCTGTTCCTGAAGCAGATGTGGACCCGCCACGGCGGCAACGGGCTCACCTTCGTCCCGACGGTCTTCGGCACGCTGCTCACCGCCCGCGGCGTCGACCCCGACCGGGTCCGCGCCCTGACCCACGACAACCCCGTACGGATGCTCACGGGGGCGGGACCGCGCGGCTGAGCCCCGCCTCCCCGTCCGACGGGCGGCACCCCGGCCGGTTCCTCCGGCACGGGTGCCGCCCGTCGGCGCGTCCGGGGCGCGGTGCCGGCGGCCGTCCTTCCCCGCCTGCCCCCACCCGTCGTTCTCGACGCCGACCGTGATCACCGACAGTGACAGATTTTGATCACGTCAGACCGCTCTCCAGCCCTTCCGGAGCGAATGCTTCGCCCGGTTATCGGTCTGTCGTACGACGCCTCATACCAGAGCGGGACCCCTACCGGGGGACTTTGCCCACAGCGCACCGAACCGGTTCATCATCCGACTACTGTGAGTGTCCGTCGGGCGACGCAGGGCCGGGTCCGCCGGTCCCGTCCGACACCGCGACGACGCCTGCCCACCGGGGGCGTCGCGGGCCCGCGTGGCGTCCGGCACACCCCGCGCGAGCGCCCAGGCCCGACGGACCAGGACGAGGACACCGATGTCGCACCTCCGCGCCCCGGCCGCGCGTGCGGACCGCCGTGAGGGCGGACGGCACGGCCGGCCCGCCGCCCGCACCGCGCCCGCGCTGCCCGAGACCCACATACGGCCCCACCTGCTGCGCATGGCCGTCCTGCCGCCCGTCGCGGTCGCCCTCGGCGCCTGCGCGGCCGTCCTGTTCACCGTCCGCTCCACCGGCGCCCGGACCACCCTCGTCCTGTGGGGCGTGCTCTGCGGCGCCGTCTGCGTCGCCGTGGCCGCCGTCGTCATCGCCGCCGTCGCCGCCGACCGCATCGCCCGCACCGTCCAGGAACGGGTCGGCGCCCTGCGCGACGGCACCGCCCGCCGCGAGGAGGAACTGCGCTCGCTCGTCGAGGCGCTGCGCCGCGGCGACGCCCCGCCCCGGCGCAAGAGCCGCGGCGGCCCGCCGCACGACGCCGACGAGTTCGAACTGCTCGCCGCCGACCTCTCCCGGGCCCACGAGGGCGCCGTCACCGCCGTCGTCGAGGCCGCCCGCCTCTCCAGCCGGACCGGCAGCGAACAGAAGCTGGAGGTCTTCGTCAACCTCGCCCGGCGCCTGCAGTCCCTGGTGCACCGCGAGATCTCCCTCCTCGACGAGCTGGAGAACGAGATCGAGGACCCCGACCTGCTCAAGGGCCTCTTCCACGTCGACCACCTCGCCACCCGCATCCGCCGCCACTCCGAGAACCTGGCCGTGCTCGGCGGCGCCGTCTCCCGGCGGCAGTGGAGCAACCCCGTCGACATGACCGAGGTGCTGCGCTCGGCCATCGCCGAGGTCGAGCAGTACTCCCGGGTCCGCCTGGTGCCGCCCGTCGACGGCGCCCTGCGCGGCCACGCCGTCGCCGACGTCATCCACCTGCTCGCCGAACTCGTCGAGAACGCCACCCTGTTCTCCGCCCCGCACACCCAGGTCCTGCTGCGCGCGACCACCGTCACCTCCGGCCTCGCCGTCGAGGTCGAGGACCGCGGCCTCGGCATGCCGGCCGGCGAACAGACCCGCATGAACGACCTGCTGGCCGACCCCGACCAGGTCAACGTCGCCCGCCTGCTCGCCGACGGCCGCATCGGCCTCTACGTCGTCTCCCAACTGGCCCGGCGCCACGGCATCTCGGTCCGCCTCCAGAGCAACATCTACGGCGGCGTCCAGGCCGTCCTGGTCCTCCCGCGCGAACTGCTCGGACCGGCCCCCGCCCTCCCCGCCGCCGGCACCGCGGACCCGGCCGGCGACCCGGCCGTCCACCCCGGGGCCTTCCCGGAGGCGCCCGCCCCGGCCCCCGGCCCCGCCGTCCCGGGGGCCGCCGGCCCCGACGACACCGGCCCCGTACCCCTTCCCCTGCGCCGGGAGCGACGGGACCGGGCCACCCCGGCCGCCGCCGTCCCCGGCATCCGCCCCGCCGACCGGGGCGTGCTCGCCGAGTACGCGGCCACGCCGCCCACACCCCGGCAGGCCGCGGTCCGCACCACCCCGGACAAGCCCGACCTGCCCCGCCGCCGCGCCCAGGAACACCTCGTCCCGCAACTGCGCGGCGGCCCCGCCCCGCGCCAGGAGGCGGAGGCCGGGGAGCACGCGGTCCACGACCCGGGGCTGATGGCCGCCTTCCAGCGCGGTATCGACCTCGCCGCGGCGGCCCCGCTCGCCGGCCCGGACACCCGCCCCGGCGGCCCCGCCGCGGCCGACGGCGCCGACCGGGATGCCCGGAGCCCGGCCCCGGCCGACGCGGCGGCCACGGTCCTCGGCGCCGACGCCCCCGCCCCGGACCCCGCCGCGCCCCACGGCGCCGTCGCCCTGGAGTCCACCGCACCGGCGGACGGCCTCGGCGCCGACGCCCCCGACCCGGAGTCCATCGCGTCCCACGGCGCCGTCGCCCCGGAGCCCATCGCGCCCCGCGGCGCCCCCGTGCCCCAGGACGCCTCCGCCCTCACCGCCTTCACCGAGGGGAACGGCCGCTCCGCGCCCCGCCCCCGCCTCCCCGCCCGGCGCGACGGGAGCCCGCCCGCAGGATGACCACCCCCACCGCCCGCGCCCCCACCGCCCGCACCCCCGCCCCCGGCGCCCCCAGCCCCAGCGCCCCCGCAGACCTTCGCACCTCAAGGAGTCGATCCACCATGGCGAGCGACGCGCCGACCGGCCCCACATCCGACCTGGACTGGCTGATGAGCGGCCTCGTACAGCGCGTACCGCACACCACCAGCGCGGTACTCCTGTCCTGCGACGGACTGGTCAAGTCCGTCCACGGCCTGGACGCGGACAGCGCCGACCACATGGCCGCCCTGGCCTCCGGCCTCTACTCCCTCGGCCGCAGCGCCGGCGTCCGCTTCGGCGACGGTGGGGACGTCCGCCAGGTCGTCGTCGAACTCGACTCGGCCCTCCTCTTCGTGACCACCGCCGGATCCGGCACCTGCCTGGCCGTCATGGCCGGCCGCGAGGCCGACGCCGCCGTGCTCGGCTACGAGATGGCGATGCTCGTCAAGAGCGTCCGCCCCTACCTGGTCACCGCACCCCGCCGCACGGCAGCCGCACCCCCGGCGATGAGGTCTTGAGGGCGGCGGCGGCCGGCGACGGCCCCTGGCTCGACGAGGCCGCCGGCCGGCTGGTGCGCCCCTTCACCGTCAGCAACGGCCGCACCCGGCCCACCGTGACCCTCGACCTGATGTCCCAGGTGATGGCCACCGGAGTCACCCCCTTCGGCTACCTCGGCCCCGAGCACACCCACGCCCTCGACCTGTGCCGGGCCCCCGTCCCGGTCGCCGAACTCGCCGCCCACCTGCGGCTGCCTGTGGCGGTCACCAAGGTGCTGCTCGCCGACCTCGTCGACTGCGGGGCGCTGACCACCAAGCCCCCCGCCGCGTTCCACCACCACCCCACGGACCGGGCCCTTCTGGAGGCAGTGCTCGATGGACTACGACGCCAGCTCTGACCACGGCGACCGCGCCGACCCGTTCCCCACCGCCGTCAAGATCCTCGTGGCGGGCGGATTCGGAGTGGGCAAGACGACCTTCGTCGGCGCGGTCAGCGAGATCGCGCCGCTCAGCACGGAGGAGTTGCTCACCACCGCCGGCGCCGCCACCGACAGCCTCGACGGCATCGAGAACAAGGCCGAGACCACCGTCGCCATGGACTTCGGCCGCATCACCCTCGACGAGGAACACGTCCTCTACCTCTTCGGCACCCCCGGCCAGGAACGTTTCTGGTTCATGTGGGACGAGTTGTGCGAGGGCGCCCTCGGCGCGGTCGTCCTCGCCGACACCCGGCGACTGGAGGAGTCCTTCGCCGCCGTCGACTTCTTCGAGGAACGCGGACTCGGATTCGTCCTCGCCGTCAACGAGTTCGACGGCTCCCACCGCTACGACCCCGAGGAGGTCCGCGCCGCCCTCGACCTCCACCCCGACATCCCCGTCGTCCGCTGCGACGCCCGCATCTCCAGCTCCGGCGTCCAGACCCTGCTCACCCTCGTACGCCACCTGCTCACCCACACCCCGGCCCCCGTGAAGGGGCCCGGCGCCCACCGGTGACACCCCCCACCCGTCAGGAGCCGCCCATGATCCCCGACCCCAGCGACGGAGCCCGCCGATGAGCTACGACCCGCCGCGCCCGGCTGGACGGCTGCTGCTCACCCCCGAGGACCCGGACGGGCCCGCCCGGATGGGGCGGCTGCGCCTGCTCGGCCTCGCGGACCGCCCCGACCCGGCCCTCGACACCTTCGCCGGCGGACTCGCCGCACTCGCCGAGGCACCGTACGCGGCGGTCAACTTCCTCGTGGAGAACGGACAGTTCCTCGCCGGACTGCACGCGCCCGACCCGCCCGGCGGGGGCACCGGCGCGGCCTTCGGCCGCTTCCTCCCCCGCGACCACGGCTTCTGCCCCCACGTCGTGGTCCGGCGCAAGGCCCTCGTCCTGGAGGACGTGCGCGACTACCCGCGCTTCGCCGGCAACCCCGTCGTCGACGGCTTCGGCGTCCGCTCCTACCTCGGGGCCCCGCTCATCGACGGCACCGGCACCGTCCTGGGCACCGTCGCCGCCTGCGACGTCCGACCCCGCACCTGGGGGACCGCCGGACTGGAGGCCATCAAGGCCGCGGCGGCCGACCTCGTCCGGCGCATCGAACGCAGCGCGGAGGACGGCCTGCCCCTGTGAACGGGTGACGGCCCGGACCGGGGCGCCCCCGCGTCCGGGGACACGGCCGGTGCGGGCCGGTGCCCGCGGTACCCGCAGTGCGGGCGGGGGCGGGGGCGTGGCCGGCGGTGCGCGTGGTGCGGGGGCGGGGGAGCGGGTCCCGGTGTGAAGGAAAGCTGCGGTCGCGGTTAAGAAAAGCTCGATGGACCCGGGCCCGGCCCGTACGGCAGATTGCTGTCCGATCCCCTCGCCGCCCCGGACCCGGGCCGTTTCGTCATGCCCGGCGCCCGGACCTCACCCTCAGGAGCCGTTGCGTTGAAGGCGCTGGTCAAGGAGAAGGCCGAGCCCGGCCTGTGGCTCGCGGACGTGCCCGAGCCCGCCGTCGGGCCCGGCGACGTCCTCATCAAGGTGCTGCGGACCGGCATCTGCGGCACCGACCTGCACATCCACGCCTGGGACGGCTGGGCCCGGCAGGCCATCCGCACCCCGCTCGTCCTCGGGCACGAGTTCGTCGGCGAGGTCGTCGACACCGGCCGCGACGTCACCGACATCACGCCCGGCGACCGGGTCAGCGGCGAGGGCCACCTCGTCTGCGGCCGGTGCCGCAACTGCCTCGCCGGACGCCGCCACCTGTGCCGGGCCACCGTGGGCCTCGGCGTCGGACGCGACGGCGCCTTCGCCGAGTACGTCGCCCTGCCCGCCGCCAACGTCTGGGTGCACCGAGTCCCCGTCGACCTCGACGTCGCCGCCATCTTCGACCCGTTCGGCAACGCCGTGCACACCGCCCTCTCCTTCCCGCTGGTCGGCGAGGACGTCCTCGTCACCGGCGCCGGACCCATCGGGCTCATGGCCGCCGCCGTGGCCCGGCACGCCGGCGCCCGGCACGTCGTCATCACCGACGTCAGCGAGGAACGCCTCCGGCTCGCCCGCGAGATCGGCGTCAGCCTCGCCCTCGACGTCACCCGCTCCACCATCGCCGACGGACAGCGTGAACTCGGCCTGCGCGAGGGCTTCGACATCGGCCTGGAGATGTCCGGTCGCCCCGAGGCCCTGCGCGACATGATCGGCAACATGACGCACGGCGGCCGGATCGCCATGCTCGGCCTGCCCGCCGAGGAGTTCCCCGTCGACTGGGCCCGCATCGTCACCTCCATGATCACCATCAAGGGCATCTACGGACGCGAGATGTTCGAGACCTGGTACGCCATGTCCGTACTGCTGGAGGGCGGCCTCGACCTCGCCCCCGTGATCACCGGCCGGTACGCGCACCACGAGTTCGAGGCCGCCTTCGCCGACGCCGCGAGCGGCAGGGGCGGCAAGGTCATCCTCGACTGGACCGCCTGAGCCGTACGGACGCCCTCCCGGCCGCCCGCCTTCCCCTTCCCCCAGGAGCTGTCATGTTCGACTCCGTGCGCGACGACCTGCGCGCCACCCTCGACGAGATCCGCGCCGCCGGACTGCACAAGCCCGAGCGGGTCATCGGCACCCCGCAGTCCGCGACCGTCGAGGTCACCGCCGGCGGCCGTCCCGGCGAGGTGCTCAACTTCTGCGCCAACAACTACCTCGGTCTGGCCGACCACCCCGAGGTCCTCGCCGCCGCCCACACCGCGCTCGACCGCTGGGGCTACGGCATGGCCTCCGTGCGCTTCATCTGCGGTACCCAGGAGGTGCACAAGGAACTGGAGGCCCGGCTGTCGGCCTTCCTCGGCCAGGAGGACACGATCCTCTACTCCTCCTGCTTCGACGCCAACGGGGGTGTCTTCGAAACCCTCCTGGGCCCCGAGGACGCCGTCATCTCCGACGCCCTCAACCACGCCTCCATCATCGACGGCATCCGCCTCTCCAAGGCCCGCCGCCTGCGCTACGCCAACCGTGACCTGGCCGAGCTGGAGGAACGCCTCAAGGAGTCGGCCGACGCCCGGCGCCGCCTCATCGTCACCGACGGCGTCTTCTCCATGGACGGCTACGTGGCGCCGCTCGCCCAGATCTGCGACCTGGCCGACCGCTACGGCGCCATGGTCATGGTCGACGACTCGCACGCCGTCGGCTTCGTCGGCCCCGGCGGACGCGGCACCCCCGAGCTGCACGGCGTCATGGACCGCGTCGACATCCTCACCGGCACCCTCGGCAAGGCCCTCGGCGGGGCCTCCGGCGGCTACGTCGCCGCCCGCGCCGAGATCGTCGCCCTGCTGCGCCAGCGCTCGCGCCCCTACCTGTTCTCCAACACCCTCGCCCCGGTGATCGCCGCGGCCTCGCTGAAGGTCCTCGACCTGCTGGAGTCCGCCGACGACCTGCGCGTACGGCTCGCGGAGAACACCGGCCGGTTCCGCCGCCGGATGACCGAGGAGGGCTTCGACATCCTCCCCGGCGACCACCCCATCGCGCCCGTGATGACCGGCGACGCCTCGGTGGCGGGCCGCATGGCGGAACTCCTGCTGGAACGCGGCGTGTACGTGATCGGGTTCTCCTACCCGGTCGTGCCGCAGGGCGAGGCCCGCATCCGCGTCCAGCTCTCCGCCGCCCACTGCGCGGCGGACGTGGACCGCGCCGTCGACGCCTTCGTCGCCGCCCGCGCGGAACTCGACGCGGAGCGCGCGCCCACGGCGTGAGCCGCGCGCCCCCGTGACCGGGGTACCGGGCGCGGGGGCACATCCCGGGGCCTGAGACAATCGGACGGTGATCGAAGCGCGGCGGCTGCACATCCTCCGTGCGGTGGCGGACCACCGCACGGTGACGGCGGCCGCCGCCGCGCTCTACCTCACCCCCTCGGCGGTCTCCCAGCAGCTCAGCGCCCTGGAGCAGGAGACCGGCCACCGCCTGGTCGAGCGCGGCGCCAAGGGCGTCCGGCTGACGCCCGCCGGGGAGATCCTCCTCGCCCACACCCACGCCGTCCTCGCCCAACTCGAGCGGGCCGAGGCCGAACTCGCCGCCTACGGCTCCGGCGCGGCCGGCACGGTCACGGTCGCCTCCTTCGCCACCGGCATCGCCTTCGTCGTCGCGCCCGCGCTGGCCCGCCTCGCCGAATCGGCGCCCGGCATCCGCGTCCGGGTCCGCGACGCCGAGGGCGACGCCAGCCTCCCGATGGTCCTGGACCGGCAGGTCGACGTCGCCGTCGCCGTCGAGTACCGGGGTGCGCCGCCCGCCGACGACCCCCGGCTGACCCACGTGGCGCTCTACGCCGAACCGTTCGACGCGGTCGTCCCCGTCACCCACCGGCTGGCCGACGCCGGGCGGGTGCCGCTCGCCGAACTGGCCAAGGACCCGTGGATCGGCCCCTACCCCGGCAACCCCTGCCACGACGTGGTGGTGCTGGCCTGCGAGAGCGCCGGGTTCCAGCCCCGCCTGGAACACTCCTCCGACGACTTCCGCGCCGTGGTCTCCCTCGCCGCCGCCGACGCCGGGGTGGCCCTCGTACCTCGCTCGGCGCTGCGCGGCATGGACCTGGCCGGGGTGGTGGTCCGCCCGGTCGAGGGGACCGCCCCCACCCGCCGCGTCTTCGCCGCCGTCCGCCGCGGGGCGGAGGGGCATCCGCTGATCCGGCCCGTCCTGGACGCGCTGGAGTCGACGGCCGACCGCTGAACGCCACCGGCCGACGGACCCCGCACACCGGCGCACCCCCGCTCGTCGTGCCCCGCCTCACCGCGCCCGCGCCCCGGGTGCGCCGCAGGCCCCGCTCGTCGTACGGCGCCTCGCCGCTGCCGTAAGCCCCGGGTGCGCGCCGCGTGCGCCGCGCGTCACGCCACGCCTCCCCCCGGCGCCCGGCGGTCGCGCCCGTGGTCCGCCGCTGTTGTCAGTGGGGGCGGATAGCGTGCGGGCCATGCCCGATGCCGACGCCGTACGCCGTATCGCCCTGTCCCTGCCCGAGACGACGGAGAAGACCGCCTGGAGCATGCCCACCTTCCGCGTCGCGGGCAAGATGTTCGCCACCCTGCCCGAGGACGAGACGTCCATCGCGGTGCGCTGCCCCAAGGAGGAACGGGACGAACTCGTCCTCGCCGAGCCGGAGAAGTTCTGGATCGCCGGGCACGAGGCCGGCTTCGCGTGGGTACGGGTGCGGCTCGCCGCCCTCGACGGCGAGGACGAACTGCGCGACATCCTCGCCGACTCCTGGCGGCAGGCCGCCCCGCCCCGGCTGCTGGAGACCCACCCCCGCCTGGGCCTGCCCGCCGACGAGTAGAAACCCCCTTCGGCGAGCGCCGGAGACCGTGGCATGATCCCAGGGCGCGCGAGGACGCCGGGCGGCCCGCGCGAGGGCGCCGGGGAGCGACGGGGAGGCGGGGCAGACGGTGAGCGGGACCTCGGAGGTGGGGCGGGGGCGGCGTGAACACCCCGTCTGGTCACGGGACTTCGGCCTCTTCTTCGCGGCCCGCGCGATCGCCCGGCTCGGCGACACCATGCTGCCCGTGGCGCTCGCCGCCGGCCTGCTCCAGCACGGGTACGGGGCCGGCGCCGTCGGCCTCGCCATGGCCGCGACGGCCGCCGCCTTCGCCGGACTGGTGGTCTTCGGCGGCGTCATTGCCGACCGGTTCAGCACCCGCCGGCTGATGATCGGCGCCGATCTGGTGCGGCTCGGCACCCAGGCCCTGGCGGCGGGGCTGTTCTTCTCCGGCCACGTGGTGCTGTGGGAGATCTGCGCCATCGGCTTCGTCAACGGCGTCGCCGGCGCCGTCTTCCAGCCCGGCGTGGCCAGCACCGTGACCCGCCTCGCCTCCGACGTGCAGGGCGCCAACGGCGCCATCCGGGTCGCCGAGTCCGCCGCCCAGCTCGCCGGTCCCGCCACCGCCGGGCTCCTGGTCGGCTTCGCCTCGCCCGGCGGCGTCTTCGCCGCCCACGCCGCCACGTACGGGGTCAGCGCCCTGTGCCTGCTCCTGCTCCGCCTCCCCGGGCCCCCGCTCGCGCCCCAGGGCGGCACGGTGGGGCTCGGCCCGCGCACGAGGGAGTTCCGCGCCGATCTCGTCGAAGGGTGGCGGGAGTTCACCGCGCGCCCGTGGCTGTGGGGGGTGATCGCGGTCTGGGGCGTCTACATGATCGCGGTCTGGGGGCCGACCGTCCCCCTGGTGGCCACCGAGGTGGTGCAGCAGCACGGCCCGCGCGCCTACGGCCTGGTCAACTCCGCGCTGGGCGCGGGCACCGTCGTCGGCGGGCTCGTCGCCCTGCGGCTGCGCCCGCGCCGGATGCTGCGCGCCGGGGCCGTGGCCCTGTTCGGCTTCGCCGCCTTCCCGGCGAGCGTCGGTGCCGGGCTCGGCGTACCGGCCATGGCCGCCGGGGCCGCCGTCGCCGGGGCCGGAATGTCCTTCTGGGGCGTGATGTGGGCGACCAGCGTGCAGACCCAGGTACCGCCCGACGTGCTGAACCGCATCCACGCCTACGACGTCGCCGGGTCCCTGGCGATGATGCCGGTCGGCCAGGCCCTCGCCGGCCCCGCCGCGTCCTTCCTCGGCACCGGCGAGGTCCTGCTGGTCTCCGGCGCGATGAGCCTCGTCGTCTGCACCAGCCTGCTCCTGATCCCGGCGGTGCGCGGACTGGTGCGGGCCGACGCGCCCCCGTCCGCGCCGGCCCGCACGGCGGCACCCGGCCGGGCTGCCCCGGCCGAGAAGCACTGACCCGGGCCGCTCAGCGCCCCGGGCCGAGGAAGGCGCCGATGCGCCGCCGCAGCGATCCGGCGTCCAGCCCGTGGGCGGCGACGTGTTCCTCCGCCCGCCCGTAGCGCCGCAGCTCGCGGCGGCCCACGCCGAGCCCGAGCACCCGGTGCGGCACGTGCGACAGGGCGTCGTTCACCACCGCCGTCGAGGTGCCCGCGAGGTACGGCTCCACCAGGACGACGTCGGTTCCGGCCGCTCCGGTGGCCCGCTCCAGCGCGGCCGTGTCGAAGGGCCGTACGGTCGTCGCGTACAGGACGCTCACGTCGAGGCCGGCGGTGGCCGCCAGCACCTCGTCGAGGACCGGTCCGACGGCGAGGACGACGCCCGAGCGGCCCTCGCGCAGGGTGAGGAAGCGCTGCCCGTCGACGGGGTGCCCGGCGGAGTTCGACTGCACCGACAGCCGGACGTACACCTTGTCGTCGCCGGCGGCGACCGCGTGCCGCAGCAGCGTCTCGGCCTCGTCGGGGTGGCCCGGCACGTGCACGGTCCAGCCGTCGAGGGTGTCCAGCAGCGCCACGTCGCCGGGGGCCATGTGGGTGAAGCCGCCGGCCGGCCAGTCGAAGGAGGCGGCGGCGCTGACCAGGACGGCGCCCACGTCCTGGTGGCCGAGGTCCAGCTTGAGCTGTTCGAAGGGCCGCTCGACGAGGAAGCTGGCGAACGTGTGCACGACGGGCCGCATCCCGGTCAGGGCCAGCCCGGCGCCGGCCCCGACGAGCAGTTGCTCCCGGATGCCGACGTTGACGACCCGGTCGGGGTGGCGGCGCCCGGCGTCCGCGAAGGCGTCGGCGCCGATCTCGGCGAGGACGACGGCGACGCGGGGGTCCTCGTCCAGCAGCCGGGTGACGACCGGTCCGAGGCGGTCACGCATGGTGTCCATGAGAATCCTTCCTGGGGCGGGGCGGCCCGCCCGCGGCACATCAGACGGCGTTCGGCTCCACCCGCGCCACCACGGCGTGCGGGCGTCCGGGGTGCGGGGCGGTGAAGGCGGCGTACAGCGCCTCGTGGTCCCGCCCGTCGACGGTGACCACGGACCAGCCCGCGGCCTGGAACCGGGCGGCGAGCCCGCCGGGCCGGGCGTGGCGGGCGGAGGCGTTGTCGACGACGACGGTGTGCAGCCCCTCCAGCCCGGCGGGCCCGGCGAAGGCGATCGCCTCGTGGTTGCTGCCCTCGTCCAGTTCGGCGTCCCCCACCAGCACCCACACGCGGGCGTCGCCGTACCCCTGGGCCCGTAGTCCCAGCGCGGACCCGACGGCGATCGGCAGCCCGTGGCCGAGGGAGCCGCTGCCGATCTCCACCCCGGGCACCAGCGTGCGGTCGGGGTGGTGGCCGAGCGGCGAGTCGTAGGAGCCGAAGCCCGGCAGCCACTCCTCGGGCACGAACCCCTTGGCGGCCAGCACGGCGTAGTACGCCATCGGGCCGTGCCCCTTGGACAGCAGGAACCGGTCCCGCCCGGGATCGTCCCGTCGCCCCGGCGTCACCCTCAGCACCCGGTCGTACAGCACCCACAGCACGTCCAGCGTGGACGTCGCCGCGGGGCCGTGCTTCTCGTCGCCCGTCATCAGGGACATCAGCGCGGGCAGGTCGGCGTACCCGTACGTCCGCCCGCGTTCCTCGGTGGTCGTCATGGTGACGATCGTGCAACCTCGACCGAAGTCGAGGTCAAGCGCCACACGCGGGAAAGCGGTGCGCGACCACCTGCCCGAGTGCGGTATGGTTTTCCTGCACGTAAGGCCAGGGGAAACCCCAGGTCACACGGGCAACGGGACGTGGCGCAGCTTGGTAGCGCACTTGACTGGGGGTCAAGGGGTCGCAGGTTCAAATCCTGTCGTCCCGACGGGAAGGCTCCGGTGAGACGGAAGATCTCACCGGAGCTTCGTCGTTTCCGCCCCGCGCGGGCGCCTACCGGGCGTCCGGGACCCAGCGCAGGGTCATGTCGGGCAGGTTCTCCATGTTGCGCGCGCCGTCGCCGGTGTCGACGACGGTGAAACCGTGGTGCTCGTAGAACGCGCGGGCGTCGGTGTTCCGCTGGAAGACGTGCAGGACGATCCCGTCGGGGCTGTGCCGCCTGACCTCGTCGAGCAGGAGCGTGCCGACGCCCTGCCGCCGGACGTCCGGGCGCAGGTAGAGGTGGTCGAGGAGGTCCCCGTCGAGCGCCGCGTATCCGGTGATCTCCGGGCCGCGTACCGCGACCCAGACGCGGCACCGCCGGAGCACGACGTCCCGGACCCACCGTGTCACCTCCTCGGGACCGCGCCTCTGCGGAGGCAGGTAGGGCATGGCCACTGCCCGGGAGGCCAGGTGAATACGCGCGATCACCGCCGCGTCCGCCGCGTCCGCGCTCCGGATCCGCACTCCGCCGTCCTCACTACTCATACGCGGAACCTACTGCGCGGACGGCGGCCCGCTCCAGCGGACACCCGGCGTACGGGACGGGCCCGCGGTGTGCGCGGGCCCGGGGGCGGTCAGCTCGGGCCCAGGGGGTCCGGGAGGCGGGCGCCCGTGTAGGCGCGGGCCAGCCAGCGCTGGAGGTGCGGGGCCTGGGCGAGCAGGTTGCGGTAGACGCGGACGGCGTGGTGGTGCAGGGCCTCGGCGACCGGCGCCTCGACGGCCTCGCGGCGCCAGACGAGCAGGTGGCGCTGCCACAGGGGATCGCCTGCCAGCGGTTTGACCAGCACCCCCTCGATGGGGGACACCGTGGGCTGGACGGCGGTCACCCCGAGGCCCTGCGCGATCATCGACTGCAACTGGTCGAGCACGTGGAACTCGTGCGTGTCCGCCGGCGTGAACCCGGCGGCCCGGCATGCGTCGTAGAAGGCGCCGGGCCACCCCACCCCGTCGTCCGGGGAGACGAACCAGGTGTCCTCGGACAGCTCCTCCAGCGGCACGTCGACCCGGTGCGCCAGCGGGTGCCCGGCGTAGAGGGCCACGAAGACCGGGACGGTGTTGATGGCGCGCTGGGCCAGGGCGGGGGAGTAGCGCACCGGCAGCCCGGGGTAGTCGACGCCCAGCGCCGCGTCGATCTCGCCGGACTCCAGCATCCTGAGCAGCTCACCGGTGGCGTACACGCTGCACACGGAGACGGTGAGGTCCGGGCGGGCCGCGCGGAGGGCGTTGAGCAGCGCGGGCACCACCGGGGTGTTGGTGGCGCCGAGCCGCAGCCTCCCGGCCTCGGCCGTCGCCCCGCCCGTGCGGCGCCGGCCGAGGGCGTCGGCGCGCAGCAGGATCTCCCGGGCCTCGCTCACCACCTCCGCGCCGTAGGCGGTCAGCTCCACGCCCCTGCTGCTGCGCAGGAAGAGCCCCTCGCCGAGCAGCCGCTCGATGCGCCGCAACTGGGTGCTCAGCGCGGGCTGCGTGTAGCCGAGCGCGGACGCCGCCCGGCCGACGCTCCCGGAGTCCGCGATCGCGCACAGCACGCGCAGGTGCCGCAACTCCAGTTCCATCGGTACACCTCGTCGTGGCAGGCGGTGGAGGGCTTCGGGAGGCAGGGGCCCCGCCGGGCGGTGACGGGGGTCCATTATGCGGGTGCGGCCGGGACCTGCGGCCCGCGGTGACGGCCCCGGTTTCCCGGCCCCGGTTTCCTGGCCCCCGCTTCCCGGCCCGGTGGTCCGACGGGGTGCCCGCCCCGCCGTGGGGCGTGCCGGGCTGCGGGGCGTGCCGGATCGTGCGGCGGGCCGGGCCGTGGCGCGTGCCCGGTCGTGGTGGCCCGCCCGGCCGCACGTCCCGACGTTATGACCGGGCCCCTCCCTCTCCTATGGCCCCGCCCGTTGTCCCGGGGGGCCGGCCGTGGAAATCTCCACAGCGCGCCCTGTCCGCCCGCGGCGGACGCCGAAGCGCCTCACCTGCGAGGAGAGACACCATGCCGCACCCCCGGGTCGCCTTCACCGTCGAAGCGACCGCGGCCGCCGTTCACCGTGCCCGGCACCGTGTCTCCGCGGTGGTGCGGGCATGCGGCGGACCGCCCGACGACGAACTGTTCTTCCGCCTGGAACTGGTCACGTCGGAACTGCTCACCAACGCCCTCCTGCACGCGGGCGGCCCGCTGACCGTCGAGGTGACGCCGGCGGAGGACCACGTCGTCGTCGGCGTCCGCGACACCAGCCCCGTCGTGCCCGGCCCCTCCCCGGCGGAGACCGACGGCGAGCACGGCCGGGGCCTGGCCCTCGTGGAGGCACTCTCCCTCTTCCAGGGCGCGGAGCGCACCACCGACGGCAAACGCTGCTGGGCGGTCCTCCCCCGGACCCTCACGACCACCCCGGCCGAGGGGTTACCTCCCGGCGCGGGGAGCCACGACACCCCGGCGGACTCGGCCCGCTGGTCGGTGACCCCCGCCGGACAGCGGCTGCTGGCCGCCCTCCTCCCGGCGACGGCCCCGGCCGAACCCCGCTGAGCGCGGCCCGTGCGCCCCGCCGCGCCGTCCCCGACGACACGACCCGCCACGGCCACCGCCCCACCCCGGCGGCGGTCGGCCGTACCCCGCGCCCCCACGGGGGCGCGCCCACCACGACGCACGGTGACAGCACCGACGGAAGGGCAGGACCGCATGCGCGACGACACGGACCAGGACCACGGTGAGGTGCCGGCCGA
This sequence comes from Streptomyces sp. SCSIO 75703, assembly GCF_036607905.1. NCBI lineage: Bacteria > Bacillati > Actinomycetota > Actinomycetes > Kitasatosporales > Streptomycetaceae > Streptomyces > Streptomyces sediminicola. Next base: position 570,424 of record NZ_CP144555.1, on the reverse strand, counting down.
GCCGGCCGGCCCCTTCGACGGCGGCTGGGCCAGGACGGACCTGAGGCCGCCCCTCGCCCTCGGGGCGGCGTACGCGGCGAAGCGGCGCGCGGCGCTCTCCGAACGCTTCCCCGGCGAACGGATCGTCGTCCCCTCGGGCGGGCTCAAGGTCAGGAGCAACGACTTCGACTACACCTTCCGGCCGCACTCCGCCTTCGTCCACCTCACCGCCGAGCAGGGCACGCGCGCGGTCCCCGACAGCGTCCTCGTGTTCGAACCCACCGGCGGCGGACACGAGGTCACCCTCTTCACCCGGCCGCGGTCGCCGCGCGACGGGGGGCCCGACGGCACCGAGTTCCACCGGGACCGGCAGCACGGCGAGTTCTGGGTCGGCCGCCGCCGGACCCTCGCCGAGACCGCGGCGGAACTCGGCGTGGAGACCGCCCCGCGCGACGCCCTGGAAGGCGCCCTGCGCGGGAACGTCCCCTCCCGCGTCCTGCGCGGCCAGGACGCGCACGTCGACGCGCTGATCCCGGCCGCTCGCGAGGCCGACGCCGAACTGGCCGGGTTCCTCTCGGAGTCGCGCCTGGTCAAGGACGACTGGGAGGTCGGGCAGTTGCGCGTGGCCGTGGACTGCACGGTCGCCGGCTTCCACGACGTCGTCGGCGAACTGCGCCACGCCACCCGCCTCGCCCGCGGCGAACGGTGGATCGAGGGCACCTTCAACCGGCGTGCCCGGCTGGGCGGTCACGGGCTCGGCTTCGAGACCATCGCGGCGGCCGGGGCACACGCCTGCGTCCTGCACTGGCAGCGCAACGACGGCCCGGTGCGCGACGGGGACCTGCTCCTGCTGGACGCGGGCGTGGAGGCCGACTCCTTCTACACCGGGGACATCACCCGGACCCTGCCGGTCAGCGGACGCTTCACCGACGTCCAACGCCGGGTCTACGACCTGGTGTTCGCCGCCCAGTCGGCCGGTATCGCCGCGCTGCGGCCCGGCGCGCGGTACGGCGCCTTCCACGACGCCGCGATGCGCGTCCTCGCCGAAGGGCTCGACGCCTGGGGGCTGCGGCCGTACGGCAGCACCCCTTCGACCTCCCCGTCCGAGCTGTACCGCAGGTACACCGTCTGCGGGACGGGTCACATGCTCGGGCTGGACTGCCACGACTGCTCCGCCGCGCGCGACGAGACGTACCTGGGCGGCGTACTGGAGGCCGGTCACGTCCTCACCGTCGAGCCCGGTCTGTACTTCCAGCCCGACGACCTGACCGTGCCCGAGGAACTGCGCGGTATCGGCGTCCGCATCGAGGACGACTTCCTGATCACCGCCGACGGAGCCGAGTGCCTGTCCTCGGACCTGCCGCGCGGCGCCGACGAGGTGGAGGAGTGGATGGCGTCGCTGCGCTGATCCCGACGACGTGACCGGGCCGCCCCACGGCGGGCGGCCCGGCCGCACCGCACCGGCAGCGGTTCCGGCGGCAGGGGCCGGGCCGACGGCGAAACGTGACATTGTATGGTGGGAGGTGACTGGGCTGGGCAGACGGAGGAGCGGGGATGTCGCATCTCGAACCGCGGATGATCTCCGTCCAGACCCATCTGCGCGACCAGGTCGCCAACGCGCTCCGCGCGGCGCTCATCGCGGGCGAACTCCGCCCGGGAGCCATCTACTCCGCCCCGGCCCTGGCGTCGGAACTCGGCGTCTCCGCCACCCCCGTCCGCGAGGCCATGCTGGACCTCGTCCGGGAGGGACTGGTCGAGGCGGTGCGCAACAAGGGCTTCCGGGTCACGGAGATGACCGAGCAGGACCTCGACGAGTTCACCGAGATCCGCACCATGCTCGAAGTCCCGGTCGTGGGGCGGGTCACGGCGACCGCGACCGCCGAGCAACTGGAGGCGCTGCGCGCGCCGGCGCGGCAGATCGTGGCGGCGGCGCGGGCGCACGACGTGCTCGCGTACGTGGAGGCGGACCACCGGTTCCACCTGGAACTGCTGGCGCTGGCGGGCAACCGGCACCTGGTGACGGTGGTGTCCGACCTGCGCAAGCGGTCGCGGCTCTTCGGCCTGGCCGGCCTGAACGAGGCGGGGCGGCTGGTCGCCTCCGCCGAGGAGCACGTCGAGTTGCTGGATCTGATGGTGGCCGGCCGGGTGCGGGAGGCGGAGGAGTGCATGCGCCGTCACCTCGCCCACGTCCGCACCCTGTGGGCCGACGGCCGGGCGCGCGCCGAGGACCCGGAGCCGGCCGGCCGGTAGCGCGACCGGCCCGGTCCACGGGCCGGCCGCCTCGTCCGGCGCGTACGCGATGACGGGCTGAAGTCCCGCCGGTGTCCCCTCGCCCGCCGCGCCGTACGGCGGTGCCGGCCGGGAGGGTGCGCCGGGACGGCACCGCTCCTTCCCCCGCACCACCCGTGAAACTCCCGGCGCCCCGCCCTGCCGAATCCCCGTGTGACCTGGACATTTCCTGCTGATGACCCGTCAGTGCCAGGCAATCTGCGAGGAATTGGCAACCCCGGCTTCATCCGGATGTCTTCCCTGAGCCATGTCACCTGTGCAATGGTACATGGCACAGGTCGTGGGCATGCCAAGCATGGCATCGGCTCGTGCTCCCGTCGGTCGACGGCACGGGCCCTCCCCGCTCCACGGCCCCCTCCACCCCCATAGACCGCGCGTCGCGTGGTCCCACCCCTCATGGAGGCACAGTGAGAACGACACTTCTGCGGCGAGGTCTGGGCGCGGTGCTACCGCTGGCCCTGACCCTCGCCCTCGGCACCGGACTGCTGGGGCAGCCGGCCGGCGCCGCCCCCGGACCCGCCCCGGCCCCCACCGCCGGGGGCGAGCGGCACGACGGACCCCCGCCCGTCGCCGGGTCCGCCACCGCCGAGAGCGAGCACGTCGGCACCGGCCGCCACAAGGTGTCCCAGCTCCCGCCGCTGGCGGCGAGCAAGGACGCGCTGAAGGAGTCCTACGGCCGCCACGACGAACTGCCCGTCCGGCCCTCCGAGTCGGCCCGGTCCACCGCCCGGGGCACCGACGGCGGCAAGGCCGCGGCCGCCGCCGCGTGCGACGTCTCCGACTTCACCGGCCGCACCGGCAGCGCCCTGGTGCAGCAGATCAAGGCGTCCACGACCGACTGCGTCAACACCCTCTTCAACCTGACCGGCACCGACGCCCGCCAGGCCTTCCGCGAGGAGCAGATGGCCACCGTCGCCTACGCCGTGCGCGACGGCTCGGCGTCCTACCCGGGCGACGGCAGCACCGGTATGCCGCAACTCGTGCTCTACCTGCGCGCCGGCTACTACGTCCAGTACTACAACGCGGACGCCGTCGGCCCCTACGGTGCCTCCCTGCGGACCGCGATCCGTGCCGGCCTGGACGCCTTCTTCGCCGGTTCCCACTCCCGGGACGTGAGCGACGCCAACGGCGAGACGCTGGCCGAGGCCGTCATCCTCATCGACAGCGCGGAGGAGAACGCCCGCTACCTGTACGTCGTCAAGCGCCTGCTGGCCGACTACGACGCCTCCTGGAACTCCTCCTGGTGGATGCTGAACGCGGTCAACAACGTCTACACCGTGACCTTCCGCGGCCACCAGGTACCCGAGTTCGTGACCGCCGTCCAGTCCGACCCCAGTCTGGTCGACGCGCTGTACGGCTTCGCCAAGGGCCACCTCGGCCTGCTCGGCACCGACCAGTCCTACCTGACCTCCAACGCCGGGCGTGAACTGGGCCGCTTCCTCCAGCACTCCGCGCTGCGCTCCAAGGTCCGCCCGCTCGCCACCGGCCTGCTGAAGTCCAGCTCCCTCAAGGGCGCCACCGCCCCCCTCTGGGTCGGCGTCGCCGAGATGACCGACTACTACGACAAGGCCAACTGCTCCGCCTACGGCACCTGCGACCTCCAGGGACAGCTCGCCCGCGAGGTGCTGCCGGTGACCCACTCGTGCAGTTCCAGCATCACCATCAGGGCCCAGCAGATGACCTCGGGCGACCTGTCCGCGACCTGCACCAGCCTGCGCGAGCAGGACGCCTACTTCCACGGCATAGCCCGGGACAGCGGACCGGTGGCGAACGACAACAACACCACCATCGAGGTCGTGGTGTTCGACTCCAGCACCGACTACCAGACCTACGCCGGCGCGATGTACGGGATCGACACCAACAACGGCGGCATGTACCTGGAGGGCGACCCGGCCGCCGCCGGCAACCAGCCCCGCTTCATCGCCTACGAGGCGGAGTGGCTGCGGCCCGACTTCCAGATCTGGAACCTCAACCACGAGTACACGCACTACCTCGACGGCCGCTTCAACATGTACGGCGACTTCGGCGCCAACATCAGCACGCCGACCATCTGGTGGATCGAGGGCTTCGCGGAGTACGTCTCCTACTCCTACCGGGGTGTCCCCTACACGGAGGCGATGACCGAGGCCGGGCGCCGCACCTACGCGCTGAGCACCCTCTTCGACACCACGTACAGCCACGACACCACGCGCGTCTACCGCTGGGGCTACCTCGCCACGCGGTACATGCTGGAGAAGCACCGGTCGGACATGGACACGGTGCTCGGCCACTACCGGTCCGGGAACTGGGCCGCCGCCCGCACGCACCTGAAGAACACCATCGGCACCCGCTACGACAGCGACTGGTACTCCTGGCTCGCCGGGTGCGCGGCCGGCGACTGCGGCGGCGGCGGGGGCAACCCGCCGGGCAACCAGGCGCCCACCGCGGCGTTCACCACGGCCGTCGAGGGTCTGAAGGTCACCTTCACCGACCGGTCCACCGACGCCGACGGTACCGTCACCGCCCGCTCCTGGGACTTCGGGGACGGCACCACCTCCACCGCCGTCAACCCCACCAAGACCTACGGCACGGCCGGTACGTACACGGTGAGGCTGACCGTCACCGACGACAAGGGCGCCACGGCCACCGCGAGCCGGACGGTCACCGTGGGCGGCGGCACCCTCGCGGAGTGCACCGGCACCGACACCAGGGAACTGGGCAAGGACTGCCGGCGCAGCGGCCAGAAGGCCACCACCGGGAACTACGCCTACCTCTACCTCTACGTCCCCGCCGGCACGAGCAGGCTGGAGATCACCACCTCCGGCGGCACCGGTGACGCCGACCTGTACTACGGCCGGGACGGCTGGCCCGGCACCGGCAGCCACACGCAGCGTGCCACGGGTGCCGGCAACAGCCACACCCTCACCGTGAACAACCCGCACGCGGGCGCCCACTACATCAGCCTCCACGCGGTGAGCGGCTTCGACGGGGTCACCGTGAGCACCCGCTACTGACCCGGACACCGGAAGGACGGCACGCCCCGGCCCGGGGCGGCGGGGAGACCACCGCCGCCCCGGGCCGGGGGCCTGTCGTACGACGGGCCCCTCAGGGGTCAGTTCCGGTTCGCGCGGCGCCGGGCGGCCAGGACGAGGCCGGTGCCGCCGGCGAGCACCGCGGCGGCGCCGACGGCCAGCGGCACCATGCCGCTGCTGCCGGTCGAGGCCAGGTCACCCTCGGCGACGGGGGTCGCGCTCCCGTCGGGAGCCGGGGTGTCCGGCGCGCCGGTGGGCGAGGGGGAGTCGGCGGAGGGAGTCGCGGGGGAGGACGTGGTCGCGGAGGGGGTGCTCGCGGGCGTGGTCTCGGCCGGCGGCGTGCCGGTGGGCGTGGCGCTCGGCTCCTGGGGGGCGGGCGGGGTGACGCCGGTCTCGGGGAGGCAGCCGCTGAAGGGGAAGTGGTGCGTCTCCGCGCCGCCCGACCCGTGCAGCGAGGCGACCCAGACGGAGCCGTTGACCGGTGCGGCGGTGCCCAGTTCCAGGTGGGCCCGGGGCGCGAGGACGCTGCCCGGCCAGGCCGCCTTGCTGCTCTTGGTGACCGTGCGGGCCTCGGGGAAGTTCCACAGGAGCTTGGCGCGCACCGCTCCGTCGGCGGCGCTCTGGAGCTTGTCGTCCAGGACGTAGGGGCCGCCGCCGGAGAGGAGGAAGCCGGTGGTGCCCCCCTTCGCCATGTCGTAGTCGGTGCCGCTGACGTTGACGACCGTGGTCGCCCCGGCGGGCACCTTCAGGTAGACCTCCTTCGCCGCCTCCAGTTGGGCCGCGGTCACGGAGAAGACGTTGCGCGTGGTGTCGTCGCCCGTGAGGGTGAGCGCGGAGCCGTTCGCGGTGACCGTGGTGCCCTCCGTGGCCGGCTCCTCGGCGAGGGCCGCGGAATAGGCGCGGAGCTTGGCGAACTCGCCCTCGAAGTCGATCAGGTCGGCCTGCTTGCGGAAGGTGCCGGCGTGCAGTTCGACGGGGCGGCCCCGGACCGCGCCACCGACCACGGCGTCGCCCTTCATCACCACCGTGGCGCCGTTGCCGCTGAGCAGGTCGCCCCGGACCACGAGTGCCGCCCGGCCGGGCAGCGCGGCGACCTCGCTCTCGGACAGTTCGTTGCCGACGCTGAAGCCGCGGCGGAAGTCGGCGTTGCCCCCGACGGCGACCGCGCCTTCCGCGTCGGGTGAGTGGACGTCGTCGCCGAGGACGAACTCGCCGTACTTGCCCGCGACGCCGAAGACGTCGGTGCAGACGGCCGGTGCGGCGGGAGCCGCGTGGGCGACGGGGGCCGCGAGGCCGAGGACGAGGGACCCGCCGAGCACGGCGGCCGCGGAAATACGCATGGGTGGGCTTCTCTCGCAACGGTGGATGTGAACGTTTTGTGAGGGCTGCGCCCATGCTTGCCTGACGGAAAATCATTGGTCAAGACCAATGGGTGACTTGTGAAGTACGCCCGGAGAAAACGGACTTTGTCCGCGTGTCGTGCCGATGGGTAGTCAGCCGACAGCCGTGCGTCCACTCCTGACAGGAAGTCAGTGGCGGCCGTTCTCCGCGCGCTCCCGGATTCGGCTGCCCGGTGCCCCGCGCCCGCGCGCGGGAGATGCCTTCCGGTGCCCGAGGTGACCGTTTCCCCGTGTTTCGTTTGTCGGCCTTCGGCCCTTCGTCCTGTGGATAGCCCCTTCCGTGCACACCCGCTTAGTTTGGCGTCACGAATTCCGCACCCCGCCGCACGCGGGGTCGCGGCGAAGCACACAGGAGAAGACATGACCACGACCGCCCCCGGGCTTTCCTACGAGGAACTCGTCGCGGCACGCCGTGCCAGCGGTGTCGCCATGTTCAACGACAACAAGATGAAGCTCGGGGTCTTCGGCTCGAACTGCAGCCACGGCCTGATGGCGACCCACGCCGAGTCGACCTACGAGCTTTCCTGGCAGCACACCCAGAAGATCGCCCAGATCGCGGACCGGCTCGGTTTCGAGGCGATGCTGCCGGTCGCCCGCTACCGGGGAATGGGCGGCGAGACCAACTTCAACGGCTCGAACTTCGAGACCCACACCTGGGCCGCCGGACTGGCGCAGGCGACCGAGAACATCATGGTGTTCTCGACCACCCACGTGCCGACCAAGAACCCCATCGTCGCGGCGAAGGAATCCGTCACCGTCGACCACATCTCCAACGGCCGCTTCGGTCTCAACATGACCATGGGCTGGTACAAGGCCGAGATGGAGATGTTCGGCGGCACGCAGCGCGAGCACGACGCGCGCTACCGCTACGGCTCCGAGTGGATCACCATCGCCAAGCGCATGTGGACCGAGGGCGAAGGCGTCGACTTCCAGGGCGAGTTCTTCGACATCAAGGACGCCTTCTCCGACCCCAAGCCGATCCAGCAGCCGTACCCGGTGCTCGTGAACGCCGGCAACTCGCCGCAGGGCCTGGAATTCTGCGCACGCGAATGCGACTTCAACTTCATCGCCTTCGCCGACCCGGACGAGGCGCGGGACACCGCCGCCCGGGTGCGTTCCATCGCCCATTCCCACAAGCGCGACCTGGGAATCCTCGGCTACGGCAACATCATCTGCCGTGACACCGAGAAGGAGACGAAGGCACTCCTCGACCACATCCTCGAAAAGGGTGACTGGGAGGTGGCCAAGATGGTCTCCAGCGGACTCGGCTCCGAAAGCGGTTCGTTCGACAAGATCAAGGCCCTCCAGGAGCGCTTCATCCTCGGCTACGGCGGATACCCGCTGATCGGCACGCCGGAACAGATCGTCGAGCAGTTGGCCGGCCTTTCCGAGGCCGGGATCGACGGCATGATGATCGGATTCCTCGACTACGTGGAGGAACTCCAGTACTTCGGCGAGCGCGTCCTGCCCCTGATGAAGGAAGCCGGCCTGCGGAGCTGACCGCGGCAGGGACAGGGAGGTCTGGAATGACGCATTCTTCCGGCACGGACGTGCGGGAATACAAGGCCGTTCTCGGTCACTTCTGCACCGGGGTCACCGTGGTGACGTCGATCGATCGCGGGGCTCCGGCCGGATTCACCTGCCAATCGTTCTCGGCGCTCTCCCTCGACCCGCCCCTGGTGCTGGTCTGCGTACGGAAGGAGTCGGCCACCTGGCCGGCGGTCAGGCGCTCGGGACGGTTCGCGGTGAGCGTGCTCGCCGCGCACCAGCAGGCGGTCGGCGACCGCTTCGCCCGCTCGGGCGTCGACCGGTTCGCCGGCGTCGACTGGCGGCCCTCACCGGCCGGGATGCCGCTCATCGACGGGGCCCTGGCCTGGATCGAGTGCGCGGTGTCCGAGGAGATCGACGCCGGTGACCACACCGTCGTGGTGGCCGCGGTCACCGCGCTGGAAGCCGGTACGGCCCGCGACCCGCTGCTGTTCTACCGCGGCAGGTACCTCGAACACGACCGGAGAGAAGCGGTGACCCGATGAGACTTGCGACCGTCTACGGAAGCCCCACCCCGCCCGGGAAGATGGCACGCGCCCTCGGGCTGATCGAGAGGGAGGTCCGCGAGCGGCACCCCGGCTGGAGCGTGGAGCGCCTCGCGCCCCGCGACCGCGTCGGCCCGGTGGTCGCCACCTGGGACGACGAGGCGGTCCGGCGGATCGGCGAGGCCGACGCCGTCGTCCTGGCCTCACCGGTCTACCGCGGATCGCTCACCGGCACCCTCAAGCTCCTGATCGACATGCTGCCCAACGAGGCGCTGCGCTCGAAGCCGGTGGGCATCCTCACCGTCGCCGCCGCGCCGCACCACTTCCTGTCGGCCGAGCGCCACCTGCGCGACATCCTCGGCTGGTTCGGCGCCCTCACCGCGCCCAACGGCGCCTTCTTCGTGGACACGGAGTTCCGCACGGACGACGTGTCCGACGACGTACGCGCCGCCCTGGGCGAGTTCACCGCGCAGGTGGTGACGCTCGCGGAACGTCTGGACGGCCGGGAGTTCGGCCCGGACCCGCTGACCGTCCGCTACGCGAAGAAGACCGCCGGATGAGGCGGCCGGGTGGTGCGGCACGGCTCGCCGCACCACCCGGCGACCGCCCGGCCCCTTGCGACCTGGAGAAAGAAGGAACGTCGTGACCAGTAACGTCGCCGAGGGTGCGCCCCTCGGCCAGGAGACGGGCCCCGCCCGGCACTACATCGGCGGAGAGTGGGTCGCCTCGGCCACCACCGGCGTCTCCCTCTCACCCGCCGACGGACGGACCCTCGGCACCTACTACGAGGTGGAGGAGTCCCAGGTACGGGACGCCATCAGGATCGCCCGGGACACCTTCGCCACCCACGCGTGGCGCACCGACCGCCAGTTGCGCGCCCGCGTGCTCAACGAGATGGCCGACCGCGTCGAGGCCGCGACCGACGAACTCGCGCACCTGCTCGCCGTGGAGAACGGCAAGATCCTTCCCGAGGCCGGCTTCGAACTGAGCCTGACGCCCTCCAAGCTGCGCTACTACGCGGCGCAGGCCCTCACCGACGCCGGCGGCGGCGGCCGGGTCCGCCCGGGGGTCTACTCCATCCTGCTCTCGGAGCCGGTGGGCGTCGCCGGGGTCATCGTCCCCTGGAACTCCCCGGTGGTGCTGTCCGTACGGTCCTTCGCCCCGGCCCTCGCGGCCGGCTGCACCGTGGTCATGAAGATGGCCGCGCAGACGGCGCTCGTGAACACCCGGCTCACCGAACTGCTCGCCGACTGCCCGTCGCTGCCCGCCGGGGTGCTCAACGTCTTCAACGAATCGGGCAGCGTGGGCGCGAAGACCCTGGTCTCCTCGCCCGACGTGGCCGCGCTCAGCTACACCGGCAGCACCGCCGTGGGCCGGCAGATCATGGCCGACGCCGGACCCACCCTGAAACGGCTCTCGCTCGAACTGGGCGGCAAGACCCCCATGATCGTCTTCGAGGACGCCGACCTCGACGCGGCCGTGGGCACGATCGTCGCCGGGATCACCACCTTCAGCGGCCAGTTCTGCATGACCGGCAGCCGCGTGCTCGTGCAGTCGTCGGTCGCCGACGAGGTGCGGACCCGGCTCGCCCAGGCCCTGAGCGCGGTCACGGTGGGGCCGGGCGACGCCCCGGACTCGCAGATGGGCCCGCTGATCGACATCGCCAGCCGGGACCGGCTGGAGGCGCTGATCGAGCAGTCGCTCGGCGACGCCGAGGTCATCGTGCCCGGTGGCCGCCCCGACGACGAGAGCCTCGCCCGGGGGGCGTACTTCCGCCCGGCGCTGCTCGGGGTGCGGGACACCGACTCGCCCCTCGTCCAGAAGGAACTCTTCGGCCCGGTCGCCACCTTCGAGACCTTCGACACGGAGGAGGAGGCGGTGCGCAAGGCCAACGCCACGGAGTACGGTCTCGCGGCCTCCGTCTGGACCGCCGACGGGGCGCGCGGGCTGCGCCTCGCCGACGCGCTGGAGGCGGGCACGGTGTGGACCAACGGCTGGGCCGTCGTCCTCGACCAGTTCGAGGAGGGCGGCTGCAAGCAGAGCGGCCTGGGCCGGCTGAACGGCAACCGCGCCGTGGCGGAGTTCCAGGAGTTCAAGCACATCGTCCAGGTGGTGTGAGCCCGCCGGACCCCGGCCTGACCGCCTGACCTGACGTATCGCACCCGAGGGCGCCCGCCCCGAATCCGCCGGCCGCGGTTCGGGGCCGGGCGCCCCGCGCGTACCGGGAGCGCCGGGCGGGGCCCGCCCTCAGGAGGCCCGGCTCCGGCGCAGCGTCTCCGACGGGGACTCCGCGTACACCGATTTGTAGAGCGAGGAGAACCGGCCCAGGTTGTGGAATCCGTGCGCGGAGGCGACCTCGGTGACCGTCGTCTCGGCCGAGCGCGGGTGCAGCAGTTCGTCGCGCACCCCGCGCAGCCTGAGGTCGCGCAGGTACTGCGAGGGGGTCCGGCCCAGGTGGTTGAGGAAGTGCAGTTGCAGGGTCCGGGCGCTCACCCCGGTCGCGGCGGCCACCTCGGCGGGGGTGGGGAAGTCCCCGGCGTGGTCGTGGATGTAGTCGAGGGCGCTCCTCAGCGTGCTCGGCCCGGGGGCGGGCTCGGTGCGCTGGAGCAGCGCCTGGTGCGGTCCGGAGGCGGCCATGAGGAGGTTGGTGAGGATCATGGACTCGAGCTGGCGGCGCGAGTCGGCGTTCCGCGCGAGGACCCCGTCCTCGTCCCACTCCGTCCGGACGAACTCGATGCAGCGCAGCAGGCCCCGGCCCGCCCGCGAGTCCAGGTCGACCACGAGGTCGAAGTCGATGGGGCCCCCGACCCGGGCGCGGGTCAGGGCGGCGAGGTGCCCCTCCAGGTCGGCCCGCGGGATCCGCAGGGCGAACTGGGCGGCGTCCGCGGCCCAGGCGATCGTCTGGGCGCGGTGCGGCAGCAGCATCGCCGCGTGGGCCATGCCCCGGGTCATGCCCCGGTCCCCGTTCTCCCGGGTGACCAGGCTGCTGCCGGCCAGCGTGATGTTGATGTGGTACCAGTGCTCGCTGGCCGGGAGGGCGATGTGCGCCTCGGTGCCGTAGGTGAGGTATCCGAGGGTCACGCCGCCGAGCTGCACGGCGTTGAGACGGGCGTCGAGCCCCTTGCGGTCCACCGGGGTGAGCGTGTGCGGCTCGTACACCTCGGCCACCACGTGCTGGGCGACGTCCACGTCACGCGTACGCAGCCGACCGTGCTGCCGGAGCGGTTCGGACGAGGGTGAGAACGACACGGACATCGGGACTCCCGGGCAGACGATCGGCATCCGGCAGGCGGGCTGCTGGTGGTGACTCCTGAAGGTGTGGTCGCTCGCCCGGCGGCGCGGGCGACGGCTCGGACGAGCCCGGCCGTGAGACCGGGCCCTCGACCTCTACAACGTACTCATCGCACGATTCGATCCCTTTCGCCCGCGGCTCCTGGCTCGGGGCGGTTCGTGCCGCTCCGTCCGCCGCGCTCAGCCCACCTCGGCCGGGGTGTCGTCCCGCCGGGCGGCGCCGGGCCCCACGAGGTCCCGGCGGGCCTCGCGGCAGATCCGCAGTAAGCCGTCGGCCAGCGCCTTCGCGTCGTCGGCGCCGGCGCGCACCGTGGGCAGGGCGACGGCCAGGGCGACATGGTGCCCGTCGACGAGGCCGACCGAGGCGCCCAGGGCGGTCACGCCGGGCTCGCTCTCGTCCTGGTTGAGGCCGAAGCCGTCACGGCGGACGGCGTCCAGTTCGCGGCGCAGCGCCGCGAGGTCGTGGACCCGTTCGCCGGGCAGGGGCGGCAGCCCGCCCGCGTGCAGCGCGTCGACGGCGTCCGGGTCCAGGTCGGCGAGCATGGCCTTGCCGCCGGAGGTGCGGTACGCGGGCATCCGCACGCCGATCCGCAGCCCCACCCGCAGCGACCGGACGCCCTCGACGCCGTCCAGGAACAGCACCTCGGTGCCGGTGCGCACCATGAGGTGGACCGTCTCGTTCGTCGCTCCATAGAGGCTCTCCAGGTACGGACGCATCCGGTCGGGCAGCGGTGGCACCTCGCGCGCCCCGGCCGCGTGCCACTGGGGGCCCGGCCGGTACACCCGGTCCTCGCCGCGTACGGCGAAACCCCGGTGGCACAGCGTGGCCAGCAGCCGGTGCGCCGTGGACGGCGCCACGGACAGTTCCCGCCCGGCCTCGGTCACGCTGAGCCGGCCGCGCTCCGCCAGCAGTGCCAGCAGGATCAGCGCGCGATCCACCGCCTCGACGCGGTAGGAGTTCGTATTCTGCTCCACGGAAGCAGAATAGGGAACCATTCCGTCACACGCAAAGATCCGTCGCGCTCGGTACGGCAGGGCGCACCGCGCCCGCACCCTGGCACGGAAGCGGAACGCGCGGTACCGGTCGCGGACACGGCGGAGCCCCGGCCGCGGAAGGTCCGCCGACCGGGGCTCCACCGGCACGGGCACGCGCCCGCCGGATCAGATCACGTTGCCCACATGGGCCAGGGCCTGCTTGAGCAGGACGCCGTGACCGCCCGGCATCTCGCTCTGCACCGCCGGGGACAGCGCCTCCCGCGGGGAGAACCAGACCAGGTCCAGCGCGTCCTGCCGGGGACGGCAGTCGCCGCTCACCGGGACGACGTAGGCCAGCGACACCGCGTGCTGCCGCGGATCGTGGAACGGGGTGACGCCGAGCGTGGGGAAGTATTCGGCCACCGTGAACGGCTGCAGCGAGGACGGCACCCGGGGCAGCGCCACCGGCCCCAGGTCCTTCTCCAGATGGCGCAGGAGCGCGTCCCGGACCCGCTCGTGGTGCAGGACCCGGCCGGAGACCAGCGTCCGGCTGACCGTCCCGTCGGGGCCGATCCGCAGCAGCAGGCCCACGCTGGTGACTTCGCCGCTGTCGTCCACACGTACGGGCACGGCCTCGACGTACAGGATCGGCATCCGGGCGCGGGCCATCTCGAGCTCGTCGGTCGGCAGCCAGCCGGGCGTGGTTTCGGTCATGTCAGCCATCGCTTGATCATACTTTCAGCGTCTCGTTCTTCCTGGGCGTCGCCACGGGACTGTGACCGTCCCCACGTCGCTCAGCCGTCGTCGGTGCTCTCCCCGGGCAGGCGGTAGACCCGCCGCGCGTTGTCCCGTCCCGTCCAACGCGCGATGCGCACCGCGTCCGCCGCGGACAGTTCGTCGGCGTCCACCCGGGCCCGCAGCAGACCCGCCAGCCCGCGCCGGAAGGCCAGGGCGCCGAGGTGGTGGAACTCGGCCGGACCGTAGGCGCCGGAGCCGTAGAGCAGCTTGCGGAACGGGGTGATCTCCAGCGCCTCCGCGAGGACCGCGCCCGCCCGCGCCGGCCCCACGTGGTGCAGGGTGAGGCCGACGTCGAGGTGGACCCGCTCGAAGACCACCGACAGGTACGCCGCCTGGCGCTGGTAGGGCCAGCAGCGCATCAGCAGCACCGGCACCGTCCCCGCCGTCAGCCGCAGCCAGTCGGTCAGCAGCGCGGGGTCCGAGCGGTGCAGGCGCAGGCCGCCGTCGCCGAACCCGGTGTGCAACTGGAGCGGCAGCCCCAGTTCCACCGCCGTCCACAGCAGGTGCCGCACCAGGACCGGCTCGTCCAGCCGGCCGCCGCGCGCCAGCCAGCGCCCGGCCGCCTCGGTCACCTCCGCCTTCCCCGGCCAGGACGGGTCCAGATCGAGACCGGTGCGGTACGCGGCGACCGACCTCACGGCCACCACGCCCGGCCGCCGCACCGCCTTCCACACCGCCGCGCGGAACGCCTCGCCGTACGCGTCCGCCTCCACACCGGCGGCGGCCACCGCCTCCGCCACCGCCTCCAGCCGCACCACCTCGTACGTCTCCGCGCCCGACGCCGCCGCCAGCTCCGCGGGCGTGGTCACGCGGTGCGGGGCGTGCCCCGTGTCCACGCAGAACGTGCCCACGCGCGCCGCGCGCAGGAAGCGCCGGTTCACCTCCTCCGGCCCCAGCGCGGCCCGCCGCGCCAGGTACACGTCGGCCGGCGCGTGGCGCGGCAGGTCCAGCAGCGGCGCGCAGTGCCGGCGCACGGAGATCCCGGCCGGGGTGTCGAACGGGGAGGCGTCCGGCCACGCCCCGCCCTCGGTCAGCAGGGACGCGAAGCCCTCCGGGTCCAGCGCGCGGGTGACGGCCCCGTGGCAGTGGTGGTCCACCAGCCCCAGGCCGTCCAGCGTCTCCTCCACGACGTCGGCGGCCATCTCAGGACACCCGGCCGAGGCCGGCCGTGTCCACGGAGGCGGGGACGAGGCCGTGCACGCCGTGGCCGGAGAGTTCGCCGCCGAGCGCGGTCGGCCGCTCGACGTCGCCGGGGCGCCCGCCCGGCACGGGGTGGGCAAGGGTGGTCATGTCGTCCTCCTGGACGAGGTGCGGCCCGGGGCGGATGCGGCCGGGCGCGGCACGGGTCAGTGCGTCGCGGCCACCGCGCGGGACCGCGGTACGGCCGCCGCGGCGTCGCTCCGCGGACGCCGCGCCGGGCGGGGGAGGGGGCCCGGCGCGAGCGGTCCGGGCCGGCCGGGGAACGCGGCCGTGCGGGTACGGCCGCGGGGGAGGGGCGGGGGTGTGGCGTACGCGGTCCCGTACGCCGCCGGTATCCGCCCTGCCGAGCCGCCCGCCTCGGCGTGGTGCGGGGGGCGCGGCGGGAGGACGAGCCCGCCCGGTGCCCGTACGGCCCGCCCGGCGGTGGGGCGGCGCAGCGCCGGGGCCGGGGCACCGTGGCCGGTGATCCCGGGGCCGGTCGCGTGGGCGTCCGCGCTGTCGACCTGGTGCCGCCGGATGCGCGCGGGGTGGGTGAGCGTGGTGCCGATGCCCCCGGAGCCGGTGCCCGGGATGCCGTCCGACGGGGCGCGGCTCCCGCCGCGCGCGGGCCGGTGCCCCGGGGTGCGGCTCTCGCTCACGTGTCGGCTCCTTCGCGCGCCAGTGGTCTCGACGCGCTCATTGTGCCGCCGGGTGACCGGGCTGTCCGGGTTTCGGCGGAGCTCCACCCGACGGGGTGGGCGGGGAGCGGGGCAGTGGCCCGGAGGAGAGCGGCGTGGCGGGGAGTGGCGCGGTGGGCTCCACTAGGCGTGCCGTCCGGTGTGGATCACGCCGGATCAGCACGTAAGACCTAGTCGGTGGGGGGATGCGGGGAGGGGGTGCGGCCGGCCAGGACGGTCTGGAGGCGTTCGGTGCCCTGCCGGGCGGCCTGTCGGACGGAGTCGCTCTCGCCGCCGTCGAGGCCGCCGCCGGTGACGACGACGGCGTCCGTGCCGACCCGGACGACGGCGACGTCCAGGGTGAGCGTGGTCGGCGTGCCCGCGGAGGTGCCCCGCACGGCGACGTGCACGCCCTGGCGGGCGTCGCCGACGTCCGGCACGGAGGACTCGGTCACCTGGACGGTCCGCTCCCCGCCCGAGGAACCGGTCGCGGTGAACTGGTCGCACGCGCCGGGCAGGGAGCCGAGCCACTTCAGCGCGTCGTCCAGCTTGCCGCGGTCGTGGGCGGCGACCTGTTCGAGCAGCCGGGACTCGCCCTGCTCGAAGCCGGTCACCGCGGACGGCCCGGACGGCTTGCCGAGCAGGTCCTGCGCGAAGAGGCCGTCGAGCAGTCGCTGGCAGTCGGCCGCCTGGGACTTGGCGGTGAGGAAGTCGGCCACGTCGACCTTGCCGACGAGCATGGTGTCCCGCCACTTGTCCGCGTCCGGCACCTGGTTCCACTGGTCCTCGACGTCGCCCTCGGTGATGAGGGCCGCCTTCGCCCCGGCCTCGGTGAGGGTGGCCGGGCTCGGGGACGTACCGGTGACCGGCTCGGCGGCCTCGCGGGCGGCGGCGGTACCGGCCCGCTCGGCGGCGTCCGCGGCGGCCGGGCCGCCGTCCTGCGAGCAGGCCGCCGTGGTCAGCAGCGCGCCCGCCGCCAGTGCGGAGGCGAACAGGCGTGCGGGGCGGGTCGGACGACGGCTCATCGCGGGTGCCTCCCGGGGATGCGACACGGTCTTCCCAGCGCACCACCGTGGGGCGGAGGTCACCAGCGCGGCCGGGCGGTCGGGTGACGGGTGCCGGCGGCCCGACACGCCGGGGCCACGTCCGCCGGGCCGGCGACACGCCGAGCCGCGACACACCGAGCCGTGGCACACCGCGTCGGCGACACGCCGACTCGGCGCGTCGCCGGGCCGTGTGCCGACACACCGTCCCCACCGCGTGCGCCCCGCCCGGGGCCGTTCAGCGCGCGGCGCCCGCCAGGGACTCCCGCGCGACCTCCTTGTCCACCGCCGCCCGCACCAGCGCGGCGGCGAGGACGGCCGGGTCGGTGTCCCCGGCCAGGGCGGCCAGGCGCCGGGGGTCCTCCGGCAGGTCCAGGCGGCCGGCGCCCTGGAGGGCCTTGCGGTCCAGGTACGGTGCCACGTCCGGCCAGACCCGCTGGGCCTCGCGCAGGAAGATGTCCGCGCCGGTCGGCCCCATGCCGGGGAACTCCTGGAGCAGCCGGCGCAGCGCGGACACGTCGCCGTCCGCCTCCTCGCGCAGCCGTCGCAGGTCGCCGCCCCAGCGGTCGTCGAGGAGCCGGGCGGCGTCGCCGAGCTGGGTGGCGGTGCGCTCGTCGTAGCGCCGGTAGCCGCCGCGGCCCAGCGCGTCGACCCGCTCCTGCCAGTCGGCGTCCGCCATGCGACGCGGGTCGCTCAGCCTGGCCTCGTGCAGGGAGCGCGCCGTGGCCACCGCGATCGAGCCGCGGATGCGGGCGCTGAGCAGGTGGGCGAGGACCAGCAGGCGGTACAGCGGCTGCGGGGTGTCCTTGAGCCGGATGCCCGCCTCCTCGGCGTACGTCCCACCGTGCGTGCGCAGCAGTTCCCGGACGACGTCCTCGGCGCGGGTCACGGCTGCGGCTTCAGCGGATCGTGGCCGATGGTCATCAGCCGGTGCCTGCGGCGGGTGTCCTCGGACTCCGGTTCGTTCTCCAGGTCGGCCTGGGTGGTGACCGTGTCCACGACCCGCCACATCACGCGCAGGTCGTCCTCGGTGAGGTCCATGCGCCGCTTCTGCAGGATGGCGAGGACGTGCTGCCCGGTGGGCGAACCGGCCTCGTCGGGCAGCGGTTCCACCTCTTCCCGCGAGTCGCGCACCCGCAGCCAGGAGGCGAGTTCCGCCGAGGTCATGTTGACCACGTGGTGGAAGTCCTCCCACAGCGCGTCCAGCTCGAGGGCGTCGGTCATGCGGTGCCTCCCGGACCGTTCTCGGCGACGAACATCCAGCGCTGCTTCTCCAGCTCCGCCGTGATGGTGATCAGCAGGTCCTGGGTGACCGGGTCCGGCTCGTCGGTGGCCGCGATCCGCTCGCGCAGCCGGGCGATCGCCGTGTCCAGGGCGTCGACCATGGCGGCCACGACATCGTCGTCGCGCACCCAGCCGTCCTTGGGACCGCCCAGCGAGTACGCCGACGCGACGGTCTCCGGCCGTCCGTCCGGCGGTACGCCCAGGGCGGACGCGCGCTCGGCGACCGTGTCGGCGAAGGACCTGGCCGCGGCGACCACCTCGTCCAACTGCAGGTGGATCGAACGGAAGCGCGGGCCCACGATGTTCCAGTGCGCCTGCTTCCCGATCAGGGAGAGCCCGAGAAGATCCACGAGCGTGCTCTGCAACGCGTCTCCGGTGACCTGGCGGGCCGACTCGGGAATCGTGCTCTTCACGACAGTCATACGGTGCTGCTCCTCGCGGCGTCGGTGGGGTGCTCGGTCGGCTGCGGGGCGGCGGCGCGGTGCGGCACGTCCGCCCCACGCTGCGGCGGGTGCCCCGGCCCCCACCCGGCAAACACCGGCGCGGAGCGGCGTCCGTACCCGGTGAGACCCGTCGCCCCCGGCCCGCACCGGCCGCGTGCGCCGCCCGCCCTTCCCGGACCCGGCGGGCGGGGTGCCCTCCCCGGCGGGGGATCAGCGGCCCGAGCCGCCGCGGTCCGCCCCGGCGAGGGCGCCGTCCAGGAACCGCGTCAGCTCCGTGAACGCCGCCGCCTTGCCCCATTCCTGGAACACCTCGTGCCGGGCGCCCGGCACGATCCGCTCGGTGACGGTGGCGCCGAGCCCCTCGACGCCGGGCCGGCTGCCGGAGAGCGGCACCAGGCGGTCCTCCTCGCCGTGGAACCACAGCACCGGGAGTCCGCCCAGGCCGGGGCCGTTCGCCACGGCCTCCAGGGTCCGGACGAACGCCTCCAGCGTCGGCCGCTTCATCGGACCGTGCCACACCAGCGGGTCCGCCGCGTACGCCGCGCCGACCTCCGGATCACGGGACAGCGCGGCCGGACCGACCGGCGTGTCGGGGATCTCCGCCAGGGCGAGCAGCCGGCGCGGCAGCGCCCAGTCGCCGAGGACCGGCCCGGACAGCACCAGCGCCGTGGCCTCGCCCGGGTGGAGCTGGGCGTACCGGGAGGCGATCAGCCCGCCCATCGAGTGCCCCACCAGCACCAGGGGCAGCCCCGGGTGGGCGGCACGCGCGAACAGCGCCGCCGCGTGCACGTCGGCGACCACGTCCTCGAAGTCCTCGATCAGCACCCGCTCGCCCGCCGACCGGCCGTGCCCGAGGTGGTCGGGGGCCAGGACGGCCGCGCCGTGCGCCGCGAGGACCCCGGCGAGTCCCGCGTGCCGGCCGGCGTGCTCCCCGTAGCCGTGCACCAGGAGGGCCACGTACCGGGGTCGGGCGGGAGCGGGCCACTCGTGGACGGCGAGCCGCCCGCGGGTTCCGTTCAGGACGTGCTCGCGGGTCGGGACGTGCTCGCGGGCGTCGGCCATGGGGGTGTCCTCCGGCGGGGTCGGGCGGGTCGTCCGGGATCTGCCGAGACGTCCGGGGATCTTCCCAGGGGGCGGCCCGGCGGTCTATAGTCCAAAACTAGCAGTGCTAGTTAGGGGTCGGGGAAGACCGGCCCCGCCGCGTGGAGCCCGGACGGGCGGCGGTGTGCCGCCCGCAGGCCCAGCGACGACGGTCAGGAGTCCCTCGTGCGTCCCGTCCATTTCGCAGCCGCCCGCCGCACCCCGATCGGCAAGCTCCGCGGCGCCCTCTCCACCGTGCGGCCCGACGACCTCGCCGCCGCCGTCGTCCGGGACCTGGTCGCCGGCGTGCCCGCGCTCGACCCGGCCCGCATCGACGACGTGTACTGGGGCGCCGCCAACCAGGCCGGCGAGGACAACCGCAACGTCGCCCGCATGGCCGCCCTCCTGGCCGGCCTGCCCGACTCCGTGCCCGGCGCCACCGTCAACCGCCTCTGCGCCTCCGGCCTGGAGGCCGTGACCACCGCCGCCCGCACCATCGCCGCCGGTGAGGCCGACATCGTGCTCGCGGGCGGCTCCGAGTCGATGAGCCGCGCCCCCTTCGTGCTGCCCCGCCCCGACGACGCCCTGCCGCACCGCATGGAGACCGCCGACACCCGGCTCGGCTGGCGGCTGGTCAACCCGGCGATGAGGGACCTGCACGGCGTCCTCTCCATGGGCGAGACCGCCGAGGAGGTCGCCGAGCGGTACGGCATCGTCCGCGAACGCCAGGACGAGTTCGCCCTGCGCAGCCACCAGCGCGCCGCGGAGGCGCGGAAGAACGGCCACTTCGACGCCGAGATCCTGCCCGTGGAACGGCCCGACGGCGTGATCGTCGACACCGACGAGTGCGTCCGCGAGGACACCTCGCTGGAGAAGCTGGCCCGGCTGAAGCCGGTCTTCCGCGCCGGCGGCACGGTCACCGCGGGCAACGCCTCCCCGATGAACGACGGCGCCGCAGGCCTGCTCCTCGTCAGCGAGGACGCCCTCGAAGAGCTTGGCCTGGAGTCCCTGGGCCGCTACGTCGCCGGCGGTTCGGCGGGCGTCCACCCCGACGTGATGGGCATCGGCCCCGTCCCCGCCACCCGCAAGGTGCTCGCCCGCGCCGGCTGGAGCGTCGAGGACGTCGTGGAGGCGGAGTTCAACGAGGCGTTCGCCGCTCAGGCCCTGGCCTGCGTCGACCAGTTGGGCTTCGACCCGGACCTGGTCAACCCGACCGGCGGCGCGATCGCGCTGGGCCACCCCCTCGGCGGCTCGGGCGCCCGCATCCTCACCACCCTGCTCCACCGCATGCGGCGTACGGGCGGCGCCCGCGGGCTCGCCACGATGTGCGTCGGCGTGGGGCAGGGAAGCGCGGTGCTCGTCGAGCGGGTGTGAGCGGGTGTCAGCGGGTGTGGACGGAGCCGCCGGGCCGTGTGTCCGGTAGGCGGGGCGGGGCGCCGGCGTGTGCCTCGCCCGTCGGCCGGGCGGGGTGCCCGGGGCGGCACGAGCGGCGGTGGGATCTCGTCCCTTCCCCGCACGGTCGCGCCCCGGATCGGCCGTGAGCGGTGCGGTCGCCCCCGGCGCGGTCGCCCCGCCGGCCGCGCCTTGTGGGAGCCGCCCCCGTACGGCCGCGCCCCGGGCGTCGCGGGGGCTGTGGCCAGGACCATCAGGCGAGACGGTCCTGACGGCCCGGGCCGGATGTGCCTACCATGCGTCTCCGCATGGACACGATGACACTCTGGCACCTCACCGGCTGGGAATTCGCCGCCCTCGCCTTCGCCGCCCTCCTCGTCGGCTTCTCCAAGACCGCCGTGAGCGGCGCCAACACGGTCAGCCTGGCGATCTTCGCGGCGGTGCTCCCGGCCCGCGCCTCCACCGGCATCCTGTTGCCGGTCCTGATCGCGGGCGACCTCCTGGCCGTCGCCACCTACCGGCGGCACGCCCACTGGCCCACCCTGTGGCGGCTCTTCCCCGCGGTCGGCGCGGGGGTCGTCCTTGGCACCCTCTTCCTGATGTGGGCGGACGACGCGATCGTCCGGACGTCGATCGGCGCGATCCTCCTGCTGATGGCGGCGGTCACGGTGTGGCGCCGCCGCGGGACGGAGCCGGCGGCGCGCCCCGCGGACGAGCCGGCCACCGAGGCTCCCGCCGGCTCCGGGGCCGGTCCCGACAGCCCCATCAGCCCCAGCAACGTGGACCCTGTCGGCCCCAGCCGCCCCGTGAACCCCACCGGCCCCACCGGCCCCACCGGTCCCGGTCCCACCGGTTCCGGGGACGGCACCGACTCCACCCGTCCCGCGGATCCCGCGACCTCCCGTTCCGCCCGCCTCACGGCCCGCTCGTACGGCGTCCTCGGCGGGTTCACCACCATGGTCGCCAACGCGGGCGGGCCGGTGATGTCGCTGTACCTGCTCTCCGCGGGCTTCCGGAAGCTGGGGTTCCTCGGTACCTCCGCCTTCTTCTTCCTGATCGTCAACGTTTCCAAGCTGCCGTTCAGCGCGGGCCTCGGCCTGATCGACGGCCGCTCGCTGCTCCTTGACGCCGCGCTCGTGGTGTTCGTGGTCCCCGGCGCGTTTCTCGGCAAATGGGCTGTGAGCCGCATCAACCAGCGTCTCTTCGAGCAACTGGTGATCGGCGCCACCGTCCTCGGGGGCCTCCAGCTCCTGCTCCGCTGACGACCCGTACGCTCGACGCCATGCCCCCGCACGTGCTGATCCTCGGCGGCACCACCGAGGCCCGCCGCCTCGCCGCCGCGCTGGCGGACCGTCCCGGGGTCCGCGTCACCACCTCCCTCGCGGGCCGCGTCGGCACACCGGCCCCCCTTCCGGGCGAGGTACGCGTCGGCGGCTTCGGCGGCGCGGACGGACTCGCCGCCTGGCTCCGCGACCGGCACGTCGACGCCCTGGTCGACGCCACCCACCCCTTCGCCGCGGCCATCACCGCGCACGCGAGCGCCGCCACGGCGGCCACCGGCGTCCCGGCCGTGATCCTGCGCCGCCGCGGGTGGCGCCCCGGCCCCGGCGACCACTGGCACTTCGCCGGCTCCCTCGCGGACGCCGCCGCGCTGCTGCCCGCACTGGGCCGCCGGGTCTTCCTCACCACCGGCCGCCTGGGCCTGGCCGCCTTCGCCCACCTGGACGACGCGCACTTCCTGGTCCGCTCGGTGGAGCCCCCCGCTCCGCCGCTGCCGCGCCACACGGAGACCCTGCTCGCCCGCGGCCCCTTCGACGTGGCCGGCGAGACCGGCCTGTTGCGCGCCCACCGCATCGACGTCCTGGTCACCAAGGACAGCGGCGGGGAGGCCACCGCGGCCAAACTCACCGCGGCCCGCGCCCTCGCCCTGCCGGTCGTCGTCGTCCGCAGGCCCCCGCCGCCCCCGGGCGCCCCCGTGGTCCGCGACGTCCCGGCCGCGCTGGAGTACCTGGAACCCTTCCTGGGCGGGCCCTGACACGCCGCGGGTGCCGGGGTGCCGGGATGCCCGCCGTCAGCCGTCGCCGGGATTGCGGCGCAGCAGGTACGTGTCCATGATCCAGCCCTTGCGCTCCCGCGCCTCGGCACGCAGCCGCTCGATCCGGGGCGCCGCCTCCGCGATCGGGCCCGAGACGAGGATCTCGTCCGGGGTGCCCAGGTAGGCGCCCCAGTAGATGTCGATGTCCTGGTCCGCGTAGCGCCGGAACGCCTGGTGCGCGTCGAGCATCACCACCACGTCGTCCACCCCCTCGGGCAGCCCCTCGGCCAGCCGCCGCCCGGTGGTGATCTGCACCGGCCGCGCCACCCGGTTCAGCCCGGTCCGGTGCCGGGCGACGAGCGAGGAGACGCTGCTGATGCCCGGCACCACGTCGTACGCGAACTCCACCCCGCCGCGCTCCAGGACCTCCTCCAGGATGCCCAGCGTGCTGTCGTACAGCGCCGGATCGCCCCACACCAGGAACGCCCCACTGCCGTCCTCGCCCAACTCGCCGGCGATCAGCCGCTCGTACAGGTCCGCCCGCGCGCTGCGCCAGTCGCCGACGGCCGGCGAGTACGCGGCGCCCCCCGCGGCCCGGTCCCGCTCGGGGTCGCGCACCTCGACCACGCGGTACGTCCCCTCCGGGACGTGCGTCTCCAGCATGTCCCGGCGCAGCCGCACCAGGTCCGCCTTCGCCTCGCCCTTGTCCAGGACGAAGAACACGTCCGTGCTCCGCAGCGCGCGTACCGCCTGGAGGGTCAGTTGTTCGGGGTCGCCCGCGCCGATACCGATGACATGAATCTTCCGCACGCCCCGAGTCTGCCGTACGCCGCCGACGCCGCCCGGGGCGGGCCGCCCCACCGGCCGTCAGCCCCGCAGCCGGGGCGCCCGCGCGCCCGCGTCCACCGCCTCACCGGCCTCGACGACCCCCGCGAGATCCCGCGCCCACCGCGCGACGCCGTCGAGGTCCATCCCGTACGGGCGCTGCCGCTCCGCGCCGGAGCCGGCCCACTCCGTCACGGCCCCGGCGCCGCGTCGCAGCAGCCGGGCCCCGCCGACCGCGTTGCCGCGCGCCGCGTGTGTGAGGCCGACGGCGAGCTGGGCGAGCCCCCGCCACAGCTCCCGCTCGTCCGGAGGGCCGGACTTCCAGGCGTCCTCGAAGACCTCGTGCGCGTGGAACGGCTTGCCCTCGTCCAGCAGGAGCTGCGCCTCGGCCACCGTCCGCTCGGGGGGCCGCACCACGCCCTCGGGCTGCCGGGCGACGCCGTCGGCGCCGTACGGCAGCGGGCGCCCGAGCCCGTCCCGGGGCCGCGCGTTGCGCGCCCGCCCCTCGTCGTCGCGGTCCCGCGGGTGCACCGGCCGGTTCGAGGATGAGCTGTCCATGCCCCGATTGTCCCGCCCGGCGCCCGCTTAGGCGCCACGGGGGGTGTGGGGTAAAGTGCTGTCCGCGTGATCGCGCGGTCCACCCGCCGCACGCACCGGGACGTGGCGCAGCTTGGTAGCGCACTTGACTGGGGGTCAAGGGGTCGCAGGTTCAAATCCTGTCGTCCCGACGGTGCAGAAACAGGTCAGAGGGGCCCTTCGGGGCCCCTCTTGATCGTTTCTGGAGACGCCGTCGCACAATTTGTCACGCACGCGGTTGCTTACGGTCACCCGAGCAGTTTGGCCCCCTCTCCGAGGCCCAACCGGCAACGTCTGCGGGTCGTTCCGTCGCACCTTCGGTGCGCTCATGCTGGGCATCAGCTTGTGTGCCTCGCGCCGGGACTTGTCCGTTTTCCACGGCCCACCCAGGTGGTCCACGAGTACGTATCCGCTCCCGCCGAACGCCCGGGCATATTCCTATGCAAGCAACAAGTGCCCGAAGTCGGCCAGCACTTCGTTCACCTCGGGTACGTCCTCGTACTCCTTCAACCGGTGCAGGACCGTCCGGGCCCGCTCCGCCGTGCGTTCCGAAGAGAGATCTCCAGACATGTCAATGACGCGGCGGGCCTGTTCGGCAGCCTGCTCGGGCTCGTTCGCGTCGGCCAGCGCTACGGCGAGCCACGAGCGGTACAGCGCGACCTCCCGGGCGTGCGCGGCGTCGTAGCGTCCCAGCACGTCCTGGAGCAGCGGCACCGCGCGCAGCGGGCGGCGCAACTCGGTGAACACCCGGGCGTCCATGACCTCCAGCTCCTCGCGGTTCACCCAGTAGGCCCACGTCGGCGCGGGAGGTCCGTCGGTGGTGTCCAGGGCGGCGTGTGCCTGCCCAAGCGCCCGCAGTGCCGGTTGCGTCTCTCCGGCGCGCGTGTGCGCCCACGCCACGCGGTCCAGGAACAGGGCGCGGGTTGCGGCCGGAGCGTCCGGCCCCGCCTCCGTAACGGCTGCCTTCGCCAGCTCCAGCCCCTGCCGCTCTTGACCCGTGTTCGTCAGGTGGTAGCCGAGACTGCCCGCGAGCTGTGCCACCAGCGGCGCGTCCCCGGCCTGGCGGGCGGCCGAGAGCCCGAGCCGGTAGGCGTGCTCCGCGTCCTCACCCCGACCGGCGTCTGAGGCGATCCATCCGGCGATCTGCCCCAACTCCCCGATCTGCACCAGCAAGCCGCGCCCCGTCTCATCGGAGTGCTCGGACTCGCGGTACAGGCGGACGGCGGCACACAGCTCACGGAAAGCGGGGGCGATCAGGTCCCCGCCGGACAGCACATCGTCCGCGAGTCGCAGGCCGTGCACGCGAGCTGCCAAACCGTCCACGGTGGTTGCGCCGATCCGGCGGCCACAGGGGGCCGTCAGCGGCTCCAGCGCATCTCCGTCGGGCAGCAGGTACGCGAGGGTGGCCGCGACCCCGGGAAGGGTGACCTGAGTGTCCCCCCGGGCGTACGCGGCGGCTTGCTCCAGCTCGTGCAACGGCACCCCGAGCACCTGGGCAAAGGTGGGCAGCCACACGTCCGGGATGCGCTCGCCACGCTCCCACCGGGAGACCTCGTTCCGCGTGATCGACTGGGCCCCCGACACGGCGCACAGCACGGCGGCGAACTGCCGCTGCGAGCGGCCGGAGTGCCGCCGCAGACCGGCGAGGTAGGCGCCGAACTCACGGCGTCGCTCGGTGGTGTCGTTCATGGTGACCCCCTTCGGTATCCAGTGTGGCCCCTCCCTGGCCCCCTGGTTGGCTCCTCCGCCTGATCACGCCCCCCGGTTACCTGAACGCGAAGCGCCCCGGCGACCGCGCGAACGGCCCCGGGGCTGGCCGATCTGGAGGAAGCAGACCGACATGCCGCAACCTGCAACCCAGGCCCGCCCGACCGGGCACCCCGGGTATCGCGAGACCCTGCCGCGCGAGCCTGGGAGCGCCGCCACCGCGCGTCGTCTGGTCCGCGTCGCCCTGTCTGCCTGGGGCCTGGAGGAACTGGCCGACGACGCGGCCCTGATCGTCTCCGAACTGGTGGCGAACGCCGTGCAGCATGCCCGGCGGGACTCCATCCGGATCACGATCGAACGGCCCGAGGCGCATCGGGTGCGCGTCGCCGTCGTCGACTGCTCCCGGCGGCACCCCGTACTCCGGGACGCGGGTCCCGAGAACGAGAGCGGGCGTGGCCTCGCACTCGTGGAGGAGCTGGCGGCGGACTGGGGTACCGACCCGCTGCCGTGGGGCAAGCAGGTGTGGGCGGACCTGGAGGGGCGCGGGTGACCACGGGGGAGCTGCCCGGCCGCAGCATGGCCCGAGCCCACCTGTCGCAGTTGATCGAGATGTTCGGTACGGACGGGTGGCTACAGGTGAGCACGACGTCGGCGTCCGGCACAGCCGAAGGAGCCTCGGACGTTGCTCCCGGTGATGACGCCGAGGAGGACGCCGGGCAGACCTGACTGCTCCGCAGGACGGCGAAGCCCCCGCCGGTGAACCTCACCGAGCCCGGCTTCGCCGTCCCACGGCCGTCAGCGGCCCCGGCCCGCTCCGTTGTCGGTTCCTCGACGAGTCGACCGGGCCACCACGGCGCTGCGTGAACGGCCGGCCGCCGCATCAGCTCCGGGGACCGTGACGTCCGCGGACAGGGGCGCTCACTCCGCCACCGGCACCAGTCGGGGCACCGCACGGACGTAGACGACCATGCCGACGACCTCGACCAGGGTCTGGGTGACCACCACGACCGCCGCGACGGCCAGGTCGTCCGGGAGGGCCAGGGCGAGGGGCAGCACGACCAGGGAGTTGCGGGTCGCGCCGGTGAAGACGATCGCCCGGCCGTCGCGGGGGGCCAGCCGGAAGGCGCGGGCCACCGCGACCCCGGCGAACGCCATCACCACGAGGAAGGCCACGTAGAACGGCACGACCGCGCCCACGTCGCCCAGACCGCCGCCGGCGCGCAGTCTGGGCACCTGGGAGGCCACCACCGCGAACAGGGTCGCGCACATCAGCGGCACCATCGCGGTGCCCAGGGCGTCGGCGGTCCGCTGCCCCGCCCGGCGCCGGGCGGCCCACGCCTGGGTCAGCCAGGCGAGCGCCAGCGGGATGACGATCAGGACGACGAACGCCTCGGCGAACGGACCGGCCTCCACCACGTCCGACAGCCCCGAGCCGAGGAACAGCAGCAGGTAGAGCGGGAGCAGGACCATCTGGGCGAGCAGCAGCAGCGGTGTCGCGGCGACCAGCCGCCGGCTGCCTCCGGCGAGCCCGGAGAAGACGATCACGTAGTCGACGCAGGGGGCCAGCAGCACCAGCAGCACCCCGACGCGGACGGCCGGGTCGCCGGGGAGGAAGGGGAACATCGCCGCGACCACCAGCGGCACCACCGCGAAGTTCACCACCAGCGCGGCGGCCAGGAACCGCCCGGCCCGCAGCGAGCGGAACAGCTCCGCCGCCGGCACCTGGAGGAACGTCACGTACAGCAGCGCGGCCAGCACCGGGTTGATCGCGTGCTCCAGGCCGGGGCCCCCGCCGGGAGCGAGCCGGCCTGCCAGGCCACCGGCCACCAGCGCCCCGACGTAGAGGGCGACCTGATGGCGTTCCATGGCCGCTGCCACGGCGGAGACCGGGGCCGGGACCGGGCCGGATGACGACGACAACGGAGAGACTCCTCGTACGGGTGACGGGTGACGGGTGACAGGTGACGGGTGAGGGCGGAGGGGCGACGGCGGACGACTGAGCCCCCGGCGTCCGGACCGGCCTGCGGAACCCGTCCGCCCGTCGGTGCCGGGAGGACCACCCGCCCGCCGGTGCCGGGGGACCCCGCCGGGCCGCCGGTGCCGTGGCCGGGCGGCCCGCGCCGTGCCCGCGCCGTGCCCGTGCCGTCGACGGTAGACGGACCGCCCGGGGCGCCGCCCGCGGGGGTGCCCCGGGCGGTCCGTCAGGGGCCCGGCCGGGGGTCGAGGCCGGTGTGGCCCATGCGTTTGGCCGACCACAGGCCGATGCGGTAGCCGATCCGGTTCTCTTCCAGGTACGGGTCGGCGCCGGTGATCTCGCCGATCTTCAGCAGCCGGTTGCGCAGGGTGTTGACGTGCACGTACAGCGTCGAGGCGGTCGCCGCCGGGTTGGCGTTGTGCTCCAGGAAGGCGTCCAGCGTCGCCACGAGCTGCGTGCGGTGGGTCGCGTCGTACTCGACCAGGGGGACGACGAAGTGCTGGACGAACGGCACCAGCCGCAGGCTCGGCACGGAGGCGAGCAGCGCCTCCAGGGTGTTGATGTCCCGGGCGTGGACCATGCGCGCCCCGCCCCGGGCCGCCCGCAGCGCCTCCAGCGCCTCCGGCACCGCGCGGCTGAGCGCGCCCGCGTCGGGGGCGACGGAGATGCCGCAGTTCAGGCCGGTGGCGCGGATGCGGTGCACCGCCGCGTCGGTGTGCGCGGTCAGCGCCATGACGACGTCGTCGAAGACGCCGACCGCCGCGCCGGTCTCCAGGGCGTCCCGGTGCACCCGCTCGTGCGTCTCCCGCGAGAAGGCGGCCACCAGGACCGGGGTCCCCTCCAGCCCGCCCCGGGCGAGCAGTTCCTCGGTGGGCCGGACGCCGAGGGTGCCCGAGGCGCACCACTTCAGCAGCGCGCCCAGCTCGCGTTCGCGCAGGTCCCGTTCGCGTTCGGCGTCCCGCCAGTTGCTCACCCAGTCCACCAGGGTGCGGAACGGCTTGCCGGCCTCGATCGTCACCAGCGGCAGGGACGCCTGCCGGCAGGCGTCGAGGAGGGCCGGTGGCGGCTCGGCGAAGTGCTCGCCCAGGCCGAGCCCGAGCGCGGTGACCCGGCTGCGGCGCAGCAGCCGTACGTAGCCGTCGATGTCGTCCGCGGCGAGGACGGGCATGCCCACGGTCAGGATCAGCTCGTGGCCCTGGAGGTACGGGCTCGGGTCGTGGAGCTCGGTCGGGTACAGGTAGTGGACGGGCCGGTCCAGGTCGGCGGGGCCGACACTGGTGCGCATGCCGAGGGACCGTTCGCCGACCAGGTCCCGCAGCGTGACCAGGCCGGCATGGGCGGTGTCGGATACCGGAGGCGTGTTCCCGGCCCCCGCGGGTGGCGGCACAACCATGTTCGTTCTCCCTGGCCAGGGCCGTGACGACCCGTGGGGCCGACCAGTCTGGCACATGCCGCCTCCCCGGGGTCAGAGGCGCAGGACGAGGCGTTCGCCGGGCCGGGCCCGGGAGACGCAGATCATCATGGACCGCTGCGCGTCGCGTTCCGCCTCCGTGAGGAGGTCGTCGCGGTGCTCGGCGGCCCCGGACAGCAGCCCGGTCTCGCAGGTGCCGCAGAACCCGCTCTCGCACGAGTACGCGACGTCCGGTAGCACCTCGCGGACCACGTCGAGGACGCTGCGGTCCGCCGGCACCTTCAGGACCTGCCCGCTCTCGGCCAGCTCCACCTCGAAGGCGCCGTCCTCCGAGGAGGCCGGCCGGGCCGGGGCCGCCGCGAACCGCTCGGTGTGCAGCACCAGGTCCGGCCGGCGGCCGCACAGCCCCGTGGCGTTCTCGATCATCGGCGCGGGCCCGCAGCAGTAGACGTGCGCGCCCTCGGGCAGCTCCGCGATCGCGGCGTCCAGGTCGGGCAGCCCCCGTTCGTCCTGGCAGACCACCTCCGCCCGGCCCTGCGGGAGCCGGGCCACCCGGTCCCCGAACGCCATGGCGTCCCGGCTGCGTCCCCCGTACACCAGCCGCCACGAGGGGTGGCCGCGGGAGGCGAGGTGCTCGGCCATGGTGAGGATCGGGGTGACGCCGATGCCGCCCGCGATCAGCAGGTGGTGATCGGCCTCGGCCAGCGCGAAGGTGTCCCGCGGCGCGGACACCTCCAGCAGCGTGCCCACCCGCAGGGTGTCGTGGATCTCGCGGGAGCCGCCGCGCCCGGCGGCCACCCGGAGCACGGCCACCCGGTAGCGGTCCGCGCGGGCCGGATCGCCGCACAGCGAGTAGTGCCGGATCAGACCGGACGGGAGCCGGATCTCCAGGTGGGCGCCGGGGCCCCACGGGGGCAGGGGCGCCCCCGTGGGATCGGCGAACTCCAGGGAGACGATCTGATCGGCCTCGTAGCGGACCGAGGTCAGACGCAGTCTCACGGGCCCGGCCTCCGGGACTTGAGGATGGTGTCGACGGCGAACTTGGTGGCCCGGCGGTAGTTGAGCGTGTAGATGTCCGCCGGGCAGGACACCTCCAGGGCCTGGTCCGCGAGCGGCACCTCGCGCGGGCGCAGCCCCTCCAGGATCGGGGTGTCCTCGTTGAAGACGACCGTCTCCAGGGCGAGGATCTCGTCCACCGAGCCGCCGGTGAAGTCCTGGTCGGTGGCGACGGCCCAGTAGATCACGCACTCGTCGTAGGAGACCGGCGACGGGAAGTCCATCAGGTACCGCTTGCCGATCTCCGGCCCGAAGTCGTACAGGATCGTGGCGATGCCGGGCGCGTAGGAGTGGTAGTGCATCCAGGAGTCGCCCGCGCTGGAGAAGTCGGCGCCGGGCACCCGCGGGTAGTGGTAGGAGGCCCGGACCTCGCGGCCCTCGCGCTCGACGGTCAGGTCGGGCACGACCGGGTTCACCTCGCCCATCGACTCCTCGTGGACGAAGGGGAAGTGGGCCATGTCGCGGAAGTTCTCCGTGGCCGCCATGAAACCGCACTTGGCCGGGATGGGCCGGGCCGCCCGCCACTCCAGGGTGAGGTCGGCGATCTCCGGCGGGTGCGGCAGGTCGAAGACCGGGTCCCCGAGGCAGGTCCACACGTGGCCGAACCGCTCCACCGCCGGGTAGCTGCGCACCGCCGCCTTCGGCGGGATGCGGCCCTCGCCGGCCAGCGAGGGGATGTGCGAGCAGCCGCCGCTCGCCCCGTCGAACCGCCAGCCGTGGTAGGGGCACTGCACGGAGGAGCCGATGACCTTGCCCATGGACAGGTCCCCGCCGCGGTGGACGCAGCGCCGGTCCAGCACGTGCGGGGTGCCGTCCTCCGCCCGGAAGACGACGAGCGGCTGGTCGAGGAGCTGGGCCGGCTGCGGGGTGCCGATGTCCTCGGAACGGGCGACCACGAACCACACGTGCCGGTAGGCCTCGCGCAGCGTCTCGGGGTCGTACGTGGTGGTGCTCATCTGGATGGCTCCTGTTCAGGCGTGGTCCGCGACCGCGGTCTGCGGCCGGGTGAGTGAACGGGGGTCGAGGCCCTGGGCCCGGACGTGCCGGGCGATCTCGTCGAGTCCGGCGATCCAGACGTCGTCGTGCTCGCGGACCCGGGCGATGAAGTCGCGCAGGGCCGCGGCGCGGCCGGGCCGGCCGCTGAGGAAGGGGTGGTTGGTGAGGATCCACAGGCCGCCGCAGGCACGCATGGCGTCCAGTTCGGCCTCCCACAGTTCGATCGCCTTGGCGGGCGTCTCGATCAGTCCGGTGCCGGAGAA
Organism: Streptomyces sp. SCSIO 75703; assembly: GCF_036607905.1. NCBI lineage: Bacteria > Bacillati > Actinomycetota > Actinomycetes > Kitasatosporales > Streptomycetaceae > Streptomyces > Streptomyces sediminicola. The sequence goes on along the minus strand of NZ_CP144555.1, from coordinate 538,706 downwards.
TCCGGGGACGAAGCAGTACTGCTGCCAGTCGTCCAGCGCCCAGCTCACCGGCAGCTCCACCAGGGACGCGCCGTCGTCGCCGACCGCCAGTTCGTAGGGGTGGTCGGCGTCCATGAGCGTGGAGTCGTACAGGAAGCCGTACTCGTGCAGCAGGCCCGGGGTGCGCCAGTTCATCTCCCACATCGGCGCCCGGTAGCCCGCCGGGCGGCGGCCGGTCAGCGACTCCAGCGCCTCCAGCCCGCGCTCCAGGTAGTCGCGTTCGGCCCGCTCGTCCACCCCTACCAGCGATTCGTGCAGGTAGCCGTGGTGGGCGATGTCGTGGCCGCCGTCGGCGATGGCCCGTACGGCGCCCGGGTGCCGGTGTGCCGTGTAGCCGGGTACGAAGAACGTGCCGGGCACCTGGAGGCCGTCGAGGACGTCGAGCAGCCGGGGCACCCCGACCAGCGGCCCGTACGCCTGGTGGGACATGACGCCCATCCGGTCGGCGAGGGACGGGTCGGTGGACAGCAGGGGCGACTCGGCGTCCACGTCGAAGGTGAACGCCACGGCGCAGCGCGCGCCGCCCGGCCAGGCGACCGGTACCGCCGGGGTGGTCTCCGTCATGAGCCGACCGCCTTCGCGTAGAGGGACAGGAATTCCCAGGTGACGTTGGCCGCGGCCACCGCCGTGATCTCGGCGTGGTCGTAGGCCGGGGAGACCTCGACGACGTCGGCGCCGACCACGGTGAGCGTGGACAGGCTGCGGATCACCTGGAGCAGTTCCCGGCTGGTCATGCCGCCGGCCTCGGGGGTGCCGGTGCCGGGGGCGTGGGCCGGGTCGAGGACGTCGATGTCGACCGAGACGTAGACCGGGGCGTCACCGACCCGGCGGTGGACGCGTTCGATGACCGAGCCGATGCCGTGCGTCTCGATGTCCCGGCAGTGCACGGTGGTGAAGCCGAGCCGTTCGTCGTCCTCGAAGTCGGCCGGGTCGTAGACCGAGCCGCGGATGCCGATGTGGCAACTGCGGTCCGGCAGCAGCAGGTTCTCCTCGAAGGCACGGCGGAACGGCGTGCCGTGGGTCAGCTCGGCCCCGTAGTACGCGTCCCAGGTGTCCAGGTGGGCGTCGAAGTGGACGAGGGCGACCGGTCCGTGCACCGCGTGCACGGCGCGCAGCGCGGGCAGCGCCACCGAATGGTCGCCGCCGAGGACGACCAGCCGGGTCCCGGCCGTGGCCAGCCGGGTCAGCGACTCCTCGATCTGGCTGATCGCGGCCCCGATGTCGAACGGGTTGCACGGCACGTCGCCGGCGTCGGCGGCCTGGCACACCTCGAACGGCTTGACGTTCAGCGCCGGGTTGTAGCCGCGGATCAGCCGGGACGCCGAGCGGATGGCGGAGGGGCCGAACCGGGCCCCGGGACGGTAGGTGACGGCGCTGTCGAAGGGCACCCCGACGACGGCGATGTCGGCGTGGCCGACGTCCTCCAGCCGGGGCAGGCGGGCGAAGGTGGACCAGCCGGCGTACCTGGGCAGGACGGTGGGGTCCTCGGGTGGGACGGGAGACGAGGTGGTCACGTGTCTGCTTCCTAGGTTCGGGTGCGGAGGTGTCCGCCGTTGACGTTGATGCTCTGGCCGACGGCCGCGCCGAGCCGCCCGTCCGCCAGGACCGCGACGGTGGCCGCGACCTGGTCGGGGGTGCCGAGCCGGCCGGTGGGGACGGAACGTCCCGGGTGCTCGCGCAGCGCCGCGGGGTCCGTGCCGAGCCCGGCGGCGTCGCACTCCAGCCACTCCCCGTCGACCAGCCCGGGGACGACGGCGTTGACGCCGACACCGAGCGGGCCCAGGTCACGGGTGAGGGTCTTGGTGAGGGCGACGATCCCCCCGGCGGCCGTGGCGACCGCCGCGAGCCCCGGCCCGCCCACGTGCCACATCGACGCGGTCAGCACGATCCGGCCGCCGCCGTCGCGGGACAGGTGCGGGGCCGCGGCGCGGGCGAAGAGGAACGCGCCGGTGAGGGTGTCGTCGACGTGCGCCCAGAACTCCTCGGGCCCGAGGGCGTCCAGCGGCGCCCGGTGCGGGCGGGCGTGGCAGACGGCGAGGACGTCCAGGCGGCCGAGGAGGTCCGCCGCCCGCCCGACGGCGTCCCGGACCGCGTCCGGGTCCGCGGGAGCGGCGGTGACCGTCCCCGCCAGGGGGCCGGTGTCCCCGGGGGCGGACCCCGGGCGGTGGTGGCCGACGACCCGGACGCCGTCGGCGCCGAGCCGGCGGGCGACCGCCGCGCCCAGGTCGGTGTCGACGCCCGTGACGAGGGCGACGCGTGGGGTGGACATCGTCAGATCACCGTCCCGCTGTTGACCGGCAGCACTTCGCCGTGGGTGTGGACGTCGTCCTCGACGAGGTGGCGGACCAGTTCGGCCACCTCGAAGGGCTGGGCGATCCGGCCGGCCGGCAGCCCGGACACGTACTCCTCCCGCCGCTCCCAGGAGTCGGCCGGCAGCAGCGGCGTGTCGCAGGGGCCGGGGGCGACGGCGTTGACCAGCACGCCGGTGCCGGCCGCCTCGGCGGCGACGCTGCGCAGCAGGCTCAGGGCCGCGGCCTTGGCCGCCGCGTAGTGGGCGTCGTGGTGCCCGCCGCCGACGGCGCGTTCGGAGGCGATGCCGACGAAGCGGCCCGAGCGGCGCGCCGTCATCTGCGGCAGCGTCGCCTGCGCCAGGTGGAGCAGCCCGCCGACGTGCACCCGGAGCATCCGGTGCCACCGCTCGGGGCTGATCTCCAGTGCCGGGATCTCCTCGTAGTGGCCGGCGCAGGCCACCGCGGCGTGCACCGGGCCGAGGGCCCGCCCGATGCCGGCGACGGCGTCGGCCATGGCCCGCGGGTCGGACACGTCGGCGACCGTGGAGTGGTCGGCGTCGGCGGCGGGTTCCAGCGCGATGGAGGCGACGATCCACCCGCGTTCGCGCAGCCGGTGGGCGACGGCGGCGCCGATGCCGCTCGCGGCGCCCGTGACGATGGCGGTCCGGGTGCTCATACGGGCTGCCTCTCCGGGTCGGGATCGTCCTGCTCGGCCTGCTCGGCGGGCCCGTCGTCGTCACTGAGGGTCATCAGGCCCCGGCGCGAGCGCAGGACGAACAGGCCGGCCACGACGAGGGTGCCCATCGCGACGAAGAAGGCCCAGTTGAGGTACCAGTGCTCGGAGACGGTGCGCGGCCAGACGATGTTGGTGAACTCGAAACCGGCCCAGAGCGCGGCGAGCACCGCCACCGGGGTGCCGAACCGGCCGAGGTTCCAGGGGCCCGGTGTCCAGCGGCCGGTGAGCCGCGCGATGACGCTGCCGACCAGCGGGAAGAGGAAGGCCAGGTAGTAGCCGCCCGCGGTGAAGGTGACCAGGACCGAGTAGATGTCGGTGGCGGAGACCAGGTAGACGAACATGCCCACCACGGCGGTCACGAGGATCGCGACGACGGGCTGCGCCTGCGAGACGGTCAGCCGGGCCAGGTGGCGGGAGGCCGGCAGCGCGTTGTCGCGGGCGAAGGACCAGATCACCCGGGACGCCGACGCCTGGAGCGCGAGGAAGCTGGCGAGGAAACCGATCACGAACATCAGCAGCACCGGTCGCACCACCGCCGGACCGAGCGCGCTCTCCAGCACGTAGTAGACCGGATCGCCGACCTCACCGGAGGTGATGGCGTCGAAGTCGGGAACGGCCAGGGTCACGGAGAGGGAGGCGAAGGCGATGACGAAGGCGATGAAGAGAATGGAGAAGATCATGGCTTTGGGAACGCTGCGCCGGGGGTCCTTGACCTCCTCGGCGATCGCTCCCGCGCTCTCGAATCCGAGCAGTGACCAGCCGGTGAACGCGAGCGCCGCGAGGAAGGGCCCCACCAGGTACGACATCGACCAGCCGGAGGTGAGGTCGGCGCCGTGGAACAGCACGCTGAAATCCTGGTGGCGGTGGAAGAGCAGCAGATAGACGCCGAGGCCGAGGGAACCGACGATCTCGGCGGCGATGCTCGCCATCATCAGCGCCTTGAGCAGCCCCCGGCCCCGCAGGTTGGCGAACGAGCCGAGCAGCAGCACCCCCGCCGCGATCAGGCTCTGCTGCACGGCCGTCGGCGAGTCCAGCCCGGTGGCCTGGGCCACGAAACCGGCCCCGGCGTAGGCGACCGTCGCCATGATGATGACCAGCGCCCACATGTAGACCCAGCCGGCCATCCAGCCGACCGCGTCGTTGTACAGCCGCCTGCTCCACTGGTAGACGGACCCCTCCAGGGGCCAGCGGGAGACCAGTTCGGCGAAAGCGAGGGCCACGAGGAGCTGACCGCAGCCGACGGCCACGAACGTCCACCAGAATCCGGGGCCGGCCGTGGACAACGACAGCCCGTAGATTCCGTACATGGCGACGATGGGTGAAATGAACGCGAACGCGAACGCGAACGACGACCACATCGTGAATTCCCGGCGCAACGCTCTCGGAGCGTCGGTTCCGTTTCCTGGCATCTCCACCTCCGTGCAATTTCCGGGGATTATCAGCAGCGTTTTCCGGCCATAACAACGGCCGGGGCGCAAACCCGGTGGGAACGCACAGCGGGGACGAGCCGCGGTTGTGGGCGGGCCCACTCTCACGGGGCGACGTCTTGCGGAAAGCGGCGGGGCACGGGCCATGCGGAACCGACGGTTCGGCCGCGGGGCGGTGCGTGCCGCGGCCGGCGGGGAGGGGACGCGGCGGTCTCCGGCGGGGCCGGTGCGGCGGGGGCCGGGGCGGTGCGGCGGGTCCGTCAGCCTGCGCCGCGGGAGGCGCGCAGCGCCGCGCGCAGGAGGGCGGCGGTCTCCGGGTGGGGGCCCTTCTCGGCCCATGCGAGGGCGGTCAGGCCCGTGCCGTGGTCCTCCCGCAGGCGCGGGTCGGCGCCGTGGTCGAGCAGGGCGCGCACGGCCTCGGTGTACCCCCAGCAGGCGGCCCCGCACAGGGGGAGGCCCTCGGAGCCGGTGCCGCTCTCCGCGTCGGGCGGGGCGCCGGCCTCCAGCAGGATCCGGACGGTCTCCGCGTCGCCCTGCACTGCGGCCTGGTAGAGCGGCGTCGTGCCGTCCGCGTTCGCCGACCCGGCCGGGGCACCGGCGCGCAGCAGCGCGCGGACCCGGGCGGACTCGCCGAGCAGCGCGGCCGCCACGAGCCGCGCCGACAGCTTCTTGCGCCGCCGTCTGTTCACGCCCCGAGACTACCGGTGCCCCGGCCCGTTCGGGCCGGGGCGGGCCGGGGCCGGGGCAGGTCCCGATCCGGAGCCGGGGCGCCGGATCAGGGCCTGACGAGGAGTTCGAAGTCGAAGGAGTAGAGCGAGGCGCGGTAGACGTGGGTGCCGTACTCCACCGGCCGGCCCGTGTCGTCGTAGGCGGTGCGGCGCATCGTCAGCAGGGCCGCGCCCTCCTCCTCGTCGAGGCGGGTGCCCTCCTCGTGGGTGGCCGAGCGGGCGCCGACCGTCTGGCGGGCGCTGTGCAGGGTGACGCCCGCCGCGCGCAGCAGCCGGTAGAGCCCGGTCGACTCCAGCCGGGCGTCCTCCACGTCGAGCAGGCCGGCCGGCAGGTAGTTGCAGAGCAGCGCCACCGGCCGGCCGTGGGTCAGGCGCAGCCGCTCCAGCACCGTCACCTCGGTGCCCGCCGTGAGCCCGAGGGCCGCGGCCGGCCCGGCGGGCGCCGGCACCGTCTCCCGGCGCACCAGCCGCGTCGCCGGTGCCTGACCGGCCGCCTCCAGGTCGTCGTAGAGACTGCTCAGTTCCAGCGGGCGCCGCACCCTGCTGTGCACCACCTGGGTGCCCACCCCGCGGCGCCGCACCAGGAGCCCCTTGTCGACCAGCGACTGGATGGCCTGGCGGACGGTCGGCCGGGACAGGCCGAGCCGCACCGACAGGTCGACCTCGTTGCCCAGGAGGTTGCCCGGGGCGAGGACGCCGCGCTCGATGGCGTCCTCCAGTTGCCGGGCGAGCTGGTGGTAGAGCGGCACCGGGCTGGCCCGGTCCAGGGTGAAGTCGAGCGAGCCGAGCGCGGGGGCGGTCGCGGCGCGTGCGGAGCCGCCGTTCTTCGCCATGGTCGTACCTCCCACGGGGAGCGGACGGGGGGTCAGAGGTGGCGGCGGCGGTCCGCGACCGCCCGTTCGTACCGCGCGCGGGCGCCGGTCGCGGCCTCGCGGGCGGACACCTCGGCCACCGGCACGTCCCACCACGCCTCGGCCGGCGGGGCCGTCGGCGCCGGGTCGGTCTCCACGTACACGCACACCGGCCGGTCGGCCGCGCGGGCCTCGCGCAGCGCCGCGCGCAGTTCGCCGGTGGTCCGGGCCCGCAGCACCGTCATCCCGAGGCTCTCCGCGTTGGCGGCGAGGTCGACGGGCAGCGGTGCGCCGGTGAAGCCGCCGTCGCCCGAGCGGTGGCGGTAGTCGGTGCCGAAGCGTTCGGCGCCGACCGCCTCGGAGAGGCCGCCGATGGAGGCGTAGCCGTGATTCTGGACCAGGACCAGCTTCACCGGCAGTTCCTCCTGGACCGCGGTGACGATCTCGGTCGGGTTCATCAGGTACGTGCCGTCGCCGACCAGCGCCCACACGGGGGTGCCGGGGGCGGCCTGCTGCACGCCGAGCGCGGCCGGGATCTCGTAGCCCATGCAGGAGTAGCCGTACTCCAGGTGGTACTGGCGCGGGGAGCGGGCCCGCCACAGCTTGTGCAGGTCGCCGGGGAGCGAGCCGGCCGCGTTGATCACCACGTCGTCGTCGCCGACCACCTCGTCCAGCGCGCCCAGCACCTGCGTCTGGGTCGGGGCCGAGCCGTCGTCGCCGGCGCGCAGGGCGGCCTCGGCCACCGCGTCCCAGCGCTCCTTGCCCGCGCGGTACTCCTCGATGTACGCGGGCGCCACCCGGTGTCCGGACAACTCCCGGGCGAGCGCGGCAAGACCCGCCCGCGCGTCGCAGACCAGGGTGCGCGCGGCGAGCTTGTGGGCGTCGAAGGCGGTGATGTTGAGGTTGACGAACCGGACCCCGGGGTGCTGGAAGAGGGTGCCGGAGGCGGTGGTGAAGTCGGTGTGGCGGGTGCCGACGCCGATCACCAGGTCGGCGGTGCGCGCCAGGTCGTCGCTGACGGCGGTGCCGGTGTGGCCGACGCCGCCCAGGTCGGCCGGGTGGTCGTGGCGCAGGGAGCCCTTGCCGGCCTGGGTGGAGGCGACCGGGATGCCGGTGGCGTCCACGAGCGCCCGCAGCGCCTCCTCGGCCTCGCTGTGGTGGACCCCGCCGCCCGCGACGATCAGCGGGCGCTCGGCTGCCCGGACGGCCCGGACCGCGTCGGCCAGTTCCGCCGGGTCCGGCTCGGGACGCCGGACGCGCCAGACCCGCTCGGCGAAGAACTCCCGCGGCCAGTCGTACGCCTCGGCCTGCACGTCCTGCGGGAGGGCGAGGGTGACGGCGCCGGTCTCGGCCGGGTCGGTCAGCACCCGCACCGCCTGGAGCGCGGAGGCGATCAGCGCCTCGGGGCGGGTGACGCGGTCGAAGTACCGGGAGACCGGCCGCAGGGTGTCGTTGACGGAGACGTCGCCCGCGCAGGGGTGCTCCAGTTGCTGCAGGAGCGGGTCGGCGGCGTGGGAGGCGAAGTAGTCGCCGGGCAGCAGCAGGACGGGCAGGCGGTTGACGGTGGCGAGGGCCGCGCCGGTGACGAGGTTGGTCGCGCCGGGGCCGATGGACGTGGTGACCGCCTGCGCGGAGAGCCGGTTGAGCTGGCGGGCGTGGCCGACGGCGGCGTGCACCATGGCCTGTTCGTTGCGGCCCTGGTGGAACGGCATCAGGTCGGCGTACTCGACGAGGGCCTGGCCGAGTCCGGCCACGTTGCCGTGGCCGAAGATGCCCCAGGTGCCGGTGATCAGCCGGCGCCGCACGCCGTCGCGTTCGGTGTACTGGGCGGCCAGGAAGCGGACCAGGGCCTGGGCGGTGGTCAGCCGGTGGGTGGGTTCGCGCATGGGGGACCTCACGGGGACGGCGCGGAGTAGAGGGGCAGGCGGGGGTCGACCGGCTGCTCGGGCCACGTCTCGCGGACCCAGGCGTGGTCGGGGTGGTCGCGGATCAGCCAGGCGCGTTCGGGCTCGGGGCCGGCCATGACGTTGAGGTAGTACATGTGGTGGCCCGGCACGGCCATCGACGGACCGTGCCAGCCGTCGGGGATGAGGACGACGTCCCCGTCGCGGACCTCGGCCAGCACGTCCGTGCCGCGGCCCCGGCCGGAGGGGGAGACCCGCTGGTAGCCGAGGCCCGGGACGCCCTCGTGGGCGGCGAACTCGAAGTAGTAGACCTCCTCCAGCACGGACTCCTCGCCGGGGCGGTGCTCGTCGTGCTTGTGCGGAGGGAAGGAGGACCAGTTGCCGCCCGGCGTGAGCACCTCGACCGCGATGAGCCTGTCGCACGCGAAGACGTCGGCCGCGGCGAAGTTGTTGACCTGCCGGGAGCAGGATCCGGTGCCGCGCAGTTCCACCGGCACGGCGGAGGCGGGCACGTACCGTGCGGGCAGGCGGCGGGCGCAGCGGGCCCCGGTGAGCGCGAACCGGCCGCCGCCGGCCGAGGTCACGGTCGTCCGGGCGTCGCGCGGCACGTACGCGAAGTCCGTGACGCCCTCGAACACGCCCGGCCGGCCGGTGAGTTCGAAGTCGGCGGGGCCGTCGACGCCGGTGGTGGCGACGGTGCAGCCGCCGCTCAGCGGGAGGACGATCCACTCGCTGTCGCCGCTGTGGAAGGTGTGTGCGCCGCCGGGCTCCAGGTGGAGCACGCGCAGGCTGGAGTGGGTCCAGCCGGCCCGCTCCGGTGTCACGTCGACGGCGTAGGCGCCGCTCGCCGCCCGGCCCGCCGGAAGGTGGTGGGTCATCTCGCTCCGTCTTTCTCGTATGCCGCGTATGCCTGCGTGGTGTCTCTTCCCCGGCCGCCGCGCCGGGTCAGCCCGGCGGGCCCCGGCCGTACGCCGCTCCGGTGGACCCCGGTGCCGGGCCGGACCGGGGCTCCCGCCCCGGGTACGTCCCTCACAGCAGCCCGACCGCCGTGTCCACCGCCTCCTCCACCGTGCCCTCGGCCGGGTAGAGCAGGGAGCGCCCGACGACCAGGCCCTGCACGGTGGGCAGCCGCAGCGCCTTGCGCCAGCGTTCGTAGGCGGCGGCCTGCCCGCCGGGGCCGGTGCCTATGTCGCCGCCGAGCAGCACGGCCGGCAGCGTCGACGTCTCCAGGACCTCGCCCATGTCGTCCGGGTCCTCGGTGACGGGCAGTTTCAGCCAGGTGTAGGCGGAGGTGCCGCCGAGCCCCGAGGCGACGGCGATGGACCGGGTCACCGCCTCCGCGGAGAGGTCGTTGCGGACCGCGCCCCCGGTGCGGCGGGCGATGAACGGCTCGACGAAGAGCGGCAGTCCGCGCTCCGCCATCGCGTCGACCGCCCGCGCCGAGGACTCCAGCGTGGCGAGCGAGCCGGGGTCCTCGTAGTCGATGCGCAGCAGCAGTTTGCCCGCGTCGAAACGGAGCCGGGCGATGTCCTCGGCGCGGTGGCCGGTGAAGCGGTCGTCCATCTCGAAGGCCGCGCCCGCCAGTCCGCCGCGGTTCATCGAACCCATGACGACCTTGTTCTCCAGCGCCCCGAGCAGCAGCAGGTCCTCCAGCACGTCGGCGGTGGCGAGCACCCCGTCGACGCCGGGCCGCGACAGCGCGGTGCACAGGCGCTCCAGCAGGCCGGCCCGGTTGGCCATGGCGAGCCGGCGGTCGCCGACGCCGAGCGAACCCCGCGCCGGGTGGTCGGCGGCGACGATCATCAGCCGGCCGGAGTCGCCGATCAGCGGGCGGCGCGTGCGGCGGGCGGCGGCCTCGGCGATCGCCTCCGGATGCCGGACGCGGACCGCGGTGAGGTCGGGGATGCTGAGGGACACGAAGGGGCTCCGTTCAGGGAGTGGCACGCGCGAGGAGGTCGTCGATCTCGGCTGGGGTGGGCATGGCGGAGGAACAGGCGAGGCGGGAGGCGACGAGCGCGCCGGCCGCGTTGGCGGCGCGCATGGTGCGCTCCAGGTCCCAGCCGCAGAGCAGCCCGTGGCAGAGCGAGCCGCCGAACGCGTCGCCCGCGCCGAGGCCGTTGACCACCTCGACGGGCACCGGCGGTACCTCGGCCGACGTCCCGTCGCGGTGCACGGCGAGGACGCCCCGGGGGCCCTGTTTGACGACGGCCAGTTCCACGCCGGCCGCGAGCAGGGCCTCGGCGCAGGCCCGGGGTTCGCGCACGCCGGTGGCGATCTCGCACTCGTCGAGGTTGCCGACCGCGACGGTCGCGTGGCGCAGCGCCTCGGCGTAGTACGGGCGGGCCTGGTCCGGGTCCTGCCAGAACATGGGCCGCCAGTCCAGGTCGAAGACGGTGGTGCCGGAGCGGGCGCGGTGGGCGAGCGCCGCGAGCGTCGCCGTACGGCTCGGCTCCTCGCACAGGCCGGTGCCGGTGATCCAGAAGACGCGGGCGGCGGCGATCGCGGCCATGTCCAGGTCCCCGGTGCGGATCTCCAGGTCGGGGGCCTTGGGGCGGCGGTAGAAGTAGAGCGGGAAGTCGTCCGGCGGGAAGATCTCGCAGAAGGTGACCGGGGTCGGCAGGCCGTCGACCGGGGTGACCCAGCGGTCGTCCACGCCGAACTCCTTCAGGGCCCGGTGCAGATACGTGCCGAAGGGATCATCGCCCGTCCGGGTGATGACGGCCGTGGTGCGGCCGAGGCGGGCGGCGGCCACGGCCACGTTCGCGGCCGAGCCGCCGAGGAACTTGCCGAACGTCTCCACCTCGGAGAGGGGGACTCCTGTGTGCAAAGGGTAGAGATCAACCCCGATGCGACCCATCGTGATCAGATCGAAATGCTGCGGTGACTCGGTCATGTGCGACGCTCCTGAGGCTGGGCGGGGCCTGCCGCCTCTCAGGTGTAGGACCCCGGGGCCGACCCTGTCAATAGTTTGTAGTTACATAAGGACATGCTAGTGAAATGATGTCTTGACAAAGTATTGACAGCGGGCGCCTCAAGGGCTTGTATCCGGTCCCAGCGCAACAGCCTTTTTCCCCTGGCACACGGTCTCCCGTCGCACAGTGAGGTACAGGAAAGATGGTCCGCTCGTCGCACCCCCGCTCCCGCCGAATCGCCCCCGCAGTGGCCGTGTTCGCGGCCGCCGCACTCACCCTCGCGGGCTGCTCCAGCAGTTCGGGCGGGAAGAAGTCCGAGGAAGGGGGTTCCACCTCCGCCGCGGGCACGGCGGACACCCCCCGGATGACCGTCGCACTCGTCACCCACCAGGGGCCGGGCGACACCTTCTGGGACATCGTCCGCAAGGGCGCCGAGGCCGCCGCCGCCAAGGACAACGTCAAGCTGGTCTACTCCGCCGACCCCAACGCCGGCAACCAGGCCAACCTGGTGCAGAACGCCATCGACCAGAAGGTCGACGGCATAGCCGTGACCCTCGCCAAGCCCGACGCCCTCAAGGGCGTCCTCGCCAAGGCCGGACAGGCCGGCATACCCGTGGTCGGCCTCAACTCCGGCCTCGCGGACTGGCAGGACCTCGGACTGCTGGAGTTCTTCGGCCAGGACGAGAGCGTGGCCGGCGAGGCGTTCGGCAAGAAGCTGAACGACGTCGGCTCCAAGAAGGCCGTCTGCGTCATCCACGAACAGGGCAACGTGGGCCTCACCCAGCGCTGCGACGGGGCGAAGAAGACCTTCCGCGGCACGCTCGACACCCTCTACGTCAACGGCACCGACATGCCGTCCGTGAAGTCGACGATCACCGCCAAGCTCAAGCAGGACGGCGGCATCGACCACGTCGTCACGCTCGGCGCCCCCTTCGCCATGACCGCCGTGCAGTCGGTCGCCGACGCCGGGAGCAAGGCGAAGATCGCCACGTTCGACCTCAACAAGGACCTCACCGGCGCCATCGAGAAGGACGAGATCGAGTTCGCCGTCGACCAGCAGCCCTACCTCCAGGGCTACTTGGCCGTCGACGGACTGTGGCTGCACAAGAACAACGGCAACTACAGCGGCGGCGGCGAGCAGCCGGTGCTGACCGGCCCGGCCTTCGTCGACAAGTCCAACGTGAAGTCCGTCGCCGAGTTCGCCGCGAAGGGCACCCGGTGATGAGCGTGACCCGACAGCCCGAGCCGGCGGTGACCGCACCGCCGGCTCCCGGCCCGGGGCAGTCCGACGGACGCACCAGGCGGCGCTCGCTGCCGGTGCGGCTGCTCGCCCGGCCCGAGGTCGGGGTCTTCCTCGGCGCCGTCGCCGTGTTCGTCTTCTTCCTGATCGCCGCGCCCTCGGTCCGCCAGGGCGGCTCGATGGCGACGGTGCTCTACCAGGCGTCGACCATCGGCATCATGGCGCTGCCGGTCGCGCTGCTGATGATCGGCGGCGAGTTCGACCTGTCGGCCGGCGTCGCCGTCGTCACCTCCGCCCTGACGGCGAGCATGCTCAGCTACCAGCTCACCATGAACGTGTGGGCCGGGGTGATCGTCGCCCTCGCCGTCTCCCTCGGCGTCGGCGCCTTCAACGGATGGGTGCTCGTCCGCACCGGACTGCCCAGCTTCCTGGTGACGCTCGGCACCTTCCTGATCCTCCAGGGCGTGAACCTCGCGGTCACCAAACTCGTCACCGGCAACGTTGCCACCGACGACATCAGCGACATGGACGGCTTCGCCCAGGCGAAGGCGTTCTTCGCCTCGTCCTTCGACGTCGGCGGCGTCCAGGTGAAGATCACCGTCGTGTGGTGGCTGGTCTTCGCCGCGCTCGCCACCTGGGTGCTGCTGCGCACCAAGTACGGCAACTGGATCTTCGCCGTCGGCGGCAGCCGCGAGTCCGCCCGCGCGGTCGGCGTCCCCGTCACCTTCACCAAGATCACGCTGTTCATGCTGGTCGGCTTCGGCGCCTGGTTCGTCGGCATGCACCAGCTCTTCTCCTTCAACACCGTGCAGTCCGGCGAGGGCGTGGGCCAGGAGCTGATCTACATCGCCGCGGCGGTGATCGGCGGCTGCCTGCTGACCGGCGGCTACGGCTCCGCCATCGGCCCGGTCTTCGGCGCCTTCATGTTCGGCATGGTGAACCAGGGCATCGTCTACGCCGGCTGGAACCCCGACTGGTTCAAGGCGTTCCTCGGTGTGATGCTCCTCGGAGCCGTCCTCATCAATCTGTGGGTCCGCCGCGCGGCGACCCGGAGGTGATCGGAAATGACCAGCACCACCCCCGGCGGTCAGACGGCCGTCCACCCGGCACCCGGGTCCGGGGAGGACGACGCCCCGCCCCTCGTCGAACTGCGCGCCGCCGGCAAGTCCTACGGCAACGTCCGCGCCCTGCACGGGGTCGGCCTCACCGTCCACCCCGGCCGGGTCACCTGCGTCCTCGGCGACAACGGTGCCGGCAAGTCCACCCTCATCAAGATCATCTCCGGGCTGCACCAGCACACCGAGGGCGAGTTCCTCGTCGACGGCGAGGCGGTGCGCTTCGCCAGCCCCCGCGACGCGCTCGCCCGCGGCATCGCCACCGTCTACCAGGACCTGGCGACCGTGCCGCTGATGCCGGTGTGGCGCAACTTCTTCCTCGGCTCCGAGATGACCAAGGGCCCCTGGCCCGTACGGCGCCTCGACATCGCCCGCATGAAGCGGACCGCCGACGAGGAACTGCGCAACATGGGCATCGTCCTGGACGACCTGGAACAGCCCATCGGCACCCTCTCCGGCGGACAGCGCCAGTGCGTCGCCATCGCCCGCGCCGTCTACTTCGGCGCCCGCGTCCTCATCCTCGACGAGCCCACCGCCGCCCTCGGCGTCAAGCAGTCCGGCGTGGTCCTCAAGTACATCGCCGCCGCCCGGGAACGCGGGCTCGGCGTCATCTTCATCACCCACAACCCGCACCACGCCTACATGGTCGGCGACCACTTCAGCGTGCTGCGCCTGGGCACGCTCGAACTGAGCGCGCCCCGCGACCGCATCACCCTCGAAGAGCTGACCAACCACATGGCGGGCGGCGCCGAACTCGCCGCGCTCAAGCACGAACTGGCACAGGTCGGCGGCGTCGACGTCGCCGCGCTCCCGGAGGCGGAGGAGGTGTCCGCGCCCGCCGGGGACACCCCCGGCGCCCCGTCGTCCGCCGCCTCCGCCGCGTCCACGAACGCCGAAGGGAAGCCCTGACATGCCCCCTGCCCTCGACCGCATCCGCGTCGGCTCGGCGCCCGACTCCTGGGGCGTCTGGTTCCCCGACGACCCCCTCCAGGTGCCCTGGGAACGCTTCCTGGACGAGGTCTCCGAAGCCGGCTACGAGTGGATCGAACTCGGTCCCTACGGCTACCTGCCCACCGACCCCGCCCGCCTCGTCGACGAGGTGGCCCGGCGCGGCCTGCGGGTCTCCGCCGGCACGATCTTCTGCGGACTGCACCGCGGCCCCTCCGAGTGGGACGCCACCTGGGAGCAGGTCTCCCGCGTCGCCTCCCTCACCCGCGCCATGGACGCCGGCCACCTCGTCGTCATCCCGTCCTTCTGGCGCGACGACAAGACCGCCGAGATCCTGGAGCCGCCGGAGCTGACCCGCGAGCAGTGGGGCCACCTGACCGAGGGCATGGAACGGCTCGGCCGCCGGGTGAAGGAGACATACGGGCTGGACATCGTCGTCCACCCGCACGCCGACACCCACATCGACACCGAGGAGCACGTCGAACGCTTCCTCGACTCCACCGACTCCGACCTGGTCTCCCTCTGCCTGGACACCGGCCACTACGCCTACTGCGGCGGGGACAGCGTCAAGCTGATCGAGACCTACGGGGAGCGCATCGGCTACCTCCACCTCAAGCAGGTCGACCCGGAGATCCTCGCCGGCGTCCGCGCCGAGGGGGTGCCGTTCGGGCCCGCCGTGCAGCGCGGCGTCATGTGCGAACCCCCGGGCGGCGTACCGGAACTGGGCCCGGTGCTGACGGCGGCGCAGCGCCTGGGCGTGGACCTGTTCGCCATCGTCGAGCAGGACATGTACCCCTGCGAGCCGGACAAGCCCCTGCCCATCGCCGTCCGCACCCGCCGCTTCCTGCGCTCCTGCGGCGCCTGAGAGCGGCCCGGCACGGGCCCGGTGCCGACCGCGACGGCACGGCCCCCGGCGTCGGAACGCCGGGGGCCGTGCCGTGCGCGGGACGCCCGCTCAGAGCGTACGCACCTCCGCGAGGGCGACCGGGCGGCGTTCGCGCAGCGACAGCGCGCACGCCTCCGCGATCCACCCCGCCTCCAGGGCGTCCGCCACGGTGCACGGCGAGGGGCGGGTGCCGGCGGCGACCTCGGTGAACGCGGCGAGTTCGGCCCGGTAGGCGGCGGCGAAGCGGTCCATGAAGAAGTCGTGCGGCACCCCCGCCGGGAACCGCGCACCGGGCTCCACCGACCGCAGCGGAAGCCGGTCCTCCAGCCCTACGGCGACGGAGTCCGTGAAGCCGTGCAGCTCCATCCGCACGTCGTAACCCCGGGCGTTGTGGCGGCTGTTGGAGACCACGGCGAGGGTGCCGTCGTCCAGGGTGAGCACCACGCCGACGGTGTCCGCGTCCCCGGCCTCCCGGATGTGGGCGGCGCCCCGGTTGCCGCCGGCCGCGTACACCTCGCGCACCTCGCGGCCGGTCACCCAGCGGATGACGTCGAAGTCGTGCACCGAACAGTCCCGGAAGATGCCGCCCGAGGCGGCGACGTACGCGGCCGGCGGCGGCGCCGGGTCGAGCGTGACCGCCCGTACGGTGTGCAACGGGCCCAGCGCGCCCGCGCGCACCGCCTCCCGCGCCGCCGTGAAACCGGGGTCGAAACGGCGCTGGTAGCCGATCTGCACGGGCACCCCGCCGCCCTCGACCATCCGGAGCACCTCGACGCCCTCCGCCATGGTGCGGGCGACGGGCTTCTCGCAGAAGACGGGCACCCCGGCCTCGACCGCCGCCCGGATCAGGGCCGGATGGGCGTCGGTCGCGGCGGCGACGACCACCGCGTCCACCCCGGCGGACAGCACCGCCTCGGGCGAGTCCGCCACCTCGGCCCCGAACCGCTCCGCCGCGGCCTTGGCGGCGTCCATGAGCGGATCGGCGACGACGAGCGAGTCGACCGTGTCCAGTGCGGAGAGGGTCTCGGCGTGGAAGGCGCCGATGCGGCCGAGGCCGAGAATGCCGATACGCATGCGGTGTGCTGCTCCTCGTGTGGGATCGCCGCCGGACGGTCCGGCGGACGGCGGCGTGGTCAGTGCGGACCCCGGCCCGCGCTCCGGGTGCCGCCGGGGCGCAGCGCCTCGCGCAGGGCCTCCGGCGTCCACTCCTCGCGCAGCGCCCGCCGCACCAGGTCCGCCTGCGAGGCCGGGGCAAGTCCGCCCACCGGCGGGTCGGTGTCCAGGTCGGTGGGGAAGGGATAGCCCTCGGCGCTCGCGGCCACCACGTTCTCCAGGCCGCGCGGGTCCGCG
Organism: Streptomyces sp. SCSIO 75703; assembly: GCF_036607905.1. Classification (NCBI taxonomy): domain Bacteria; kingdom Bacillati; phylum Actinomycetota; class Actinomycetes; order Kitasatosporales; family Streptomycetaceae; genus Streptomyces; species Streptomyces sediminicola. Next base: position 522,279 of record NZ_CP144555.1, on the reverse strand, counting down.
CCCGCGGCCCGGCGGCCCAGCAGCACCGGGTAGACGGCGTTCACCACCGCCTCCCGGTCCACGCGCTCCATCGCCCGGCCGAAGGCCGAGGAGACCTGGAGCAGGTTGGCCATGCGCCGCACGTCCGCGGACCGGTTGGCGCCCGCGCCGTGGAAGAGCGCCGGGTTGAAGAAGACCGCGTCGCCCTTGGCCAGCGGCAGTTGGACGTGGCGCGCCGCGAAGTAGTCGCGGAACTCCGGCCGCCGCCAGGCCAGGTAGCCCGCCTCGAACCTCTGCGAGTACGGCAGGTACATCGTCGGACCCGACTCCACCGGCATGTCGCGGTGCGCGACCGCGCCCTGGAGGGTGAGCACGGGGGAGAGGCGGTGCACGTGCGCCGGGTAGGCGGCTGCCACCTCGTCGGAGAGGAAACCGAGGTGGTAGTCGCGGTGCGGCAGTTGCGCCGCGCCGCCCGGATTGACCACGTTGACCTGCGAGGTGACCTGGTAGCCGGGGCCCAGCCAGGCCGTGGCGACCAGGGCGAGGGCGTCGTTGGCGTAGTAGTCGGCGAACGCCTCCGGATCGTGCAGTGCCGCCTTCTCCAGCGCGTTCCACACCCGGTCGTTGGCGCCGGGCGCGGCGAAGTGGTCCCCGGACGCGGTGCCCGAGGCCCGCTGGGCGGCGATGAGGGCGTCGAACACGGCGGTCGTCCGGTCGACGACGTCCGGGTCCGGGAAGGCGCCCCGCAGGACCACGATGCCGGGACCGTCGGCCAGGGCGTGGACCAGTTCGTCCGCCACCCCCGGACGCTCGCGCAGCCCGGCCGCCTCGTAGACCGGGACGTTCTGCTCGACGGACGCGGCCAGCGGGTGTGCGGCCGGGTCGGTGGTCCGCTCCACGAGGGCGCGGAAGGCGTCGAGGTCGCAGTCGCGCGCGGAGAACCGGGCGCGGCGGGCGGGGACGGAAGGCGAGGACATCGTCGTCCTTTCGGTGACAGGGCCCACGGAGTGGTGTCATTCTTGTCCGGACAAACGCTGCGAACAACCAGCAGGCGTCCATCAAAAACCCCTCAGAACGGCCGAGGGGGCGGAAGGAGCCGGTGATGGGCCACCCCTTCCCCATCAGGGAGATCGCACGTCAGGCCGGGCTGAGCGAGGCCACCGTCGACCGGGTCCTCAACCGCCGCGGCGGAGTGCGGGAGAGCACCGCCCACGAGGTCCGGCAGGCCATCGCCGACCTGGACCGCCAGCGCACCCAGGTCCGGCTCGTCGGCCGCACCTTCATGATCGACATCGTGATGCAGGCGCCGGACCGCTTCTCCGCCGCCGTACGCGCCGCCCTCGAGGCCGAACTCCCCTCGCTGCGCCCCGCCGTCCTCCGCTCCCGCCACCACTTCCGCGAGACCGGGCCGGTCGGCGAACTGGCCGGAGTCCTGGACCGGATCGCCCGGCGCGGTTCCCAGGGCGTGATCCTCAAGGCCCCGGACGTCCCCGAGGTGGCCGACGCGGTGGGCCGCCTGACGGCTGCGGGGATCCCCGTCGTCACGCTCGCCGCCGACCTGCCCGCCAGCACCCGGCTCGCCTACGTCGGCATCGACAACCGGGCGGCCGGCGCGACCGCCGCCTACCTCGTCGGGCAGTGGCTGGGGGAGCGGCCCGGTCACGTGCTCACCAGCCTCAGCAGCGGCTTCTTCCGCAACGAGGAGGAACGGGAGATGGGCTTCCGCGCCGTGATGCGGGCCCACCACCCCGAGCGCGCCCTCGTCGAGGTCACCGAGGGCCAGGGCCTGGACGCCGCCCAGTACGACCTGGTGCGCTCGGCGCTGGAACGCGACCCGGAGATCCGCGCCGTCTACTCCATGGGCGGCGGGAACATCGCCACGCTCCGTGCCTTCGAGGACCTCGGCCGCCCCTGTGCCGTGTTCGTCGCGCACGACCTCGACCAGGACAACACCCGCCTGCTGCGCGAGCACCGGCTCTCCGCCGTCCTCCACCACGACCTGCGGCACGACCTGCGCGAGGCGTGCCACACGGTGATGCGGGCCCACGACGCCCTGCCGCCGGCCGCACCCCCGCTGCCCTCCGCGATCCAGGTCGTCACCCCCCACAACATGCCGCCCGCCCCGGCGGGGTGACGGACGCCGGCGCGGACGGCAGCGGTGCGGGCGCGTCGGTGGCCGGGTTGGCGGGGCGGCGCGGGCCTCGGCGCCGGGGTGGTGGGGGAGCGTGGTGGCGCGGGCCTCGCCGGGGCCGGTCCACCGGCCGGTCAGGGCAGGGGCCGTTCCCACGCGCCGCCGGCCGCCGAGCGCGCCATCGCGTCCAGGACGGCCGCGCTGCGCACCGCGTCCGCCGGGGTGGCCCCGTACGGGGTGCCCTCGGCGACGGACCGCAGGAAGCGGTACGCCTCCACCACCTTGAGGTCGTCGTAGCCCATGGCGTTGGCGGCACCCGGCTGGAACGCGGCGAACTCGCCGTGCCCCGGGCCGACGTACACCGTGCTGACGGGCTGGTCCTGGTAGTCGGTGCCGCGGCTGACACCCAGTTCGTTCATCCGCCGGAAGTCCCAGAACAGGGCGCCCCGCGTGCCGTGCACCTCGAAGCCGTAGCCGTTCTGCTCGCCGACCGAGACCCGGCACGCCTCCAGGACCCCGCGGGCGCCGGAGGCGAAGCGGAGCAGGCAAGAGACGTAGTCCTCGTTCTCCACCGGTCCCTTCACCCCGCCGGCCGCACGGGCGTGACCGGCCGTCGCGGAGGCGGGGCGGGCCCGCTCGGGCAGGAAGACGGCGGTGTCGGCGCACAGGGAGTCGATGTCGCCCAGCAGGAACCAGGCCAGGTCGGCCCCGTGCGAGGCCAGATCGCCCAGCACCCCGCTGCCGCCGCGCTCCCGCTCGTAACGCCAGGTCAGCGCCCCCTCGGGGTGGGCCGCGTAGTCGCTGAAGAAGCGGAAGCGGGCGTGGGTGACGGTGCCGATGTCCCCGTCGGCGATCATCTCGCGGGCGGCCTCGACGGCGGGCGCGTTGCGGTAGTTGAAGCCGACGGCGCCCTGCACACCGGCGCGGGCGACCGCGTCGGCGACCGCGCGGGCGTCGGCGGTGGTCAGACCGACCGGCTTCTCGATCCACAGGTGCTTTCCGGCCTCGGCCATCACGACGCCGATCTCGCGGTGCAGGAAGTTCGGGGCGGTGACGCTGACGGCCCGCACACGCGGATCGGCGGCCACCTCGCGCCAGTCGCGGGTCGCGGAGGAGAAGCCGAACCGGTCGGCGGCCTCCTCGGCCCGCCCCGGCACCTCGTCGGCCACCGTCACCAGCTCCGGCCGCAGCGCGAGGTGCGGATAGTGGTGCCGTACGCGGGCGTACGCCTGGGTGTGCACGCGGCCCATCCAGCCGAAACCGACGACGGCGACGCCCAGCGCATCCACCATGAAGAGCCCCTCTGCGGACCGGTCCAGTCACTGACCCGCTCACCCTGAGCGGACCCCACCCGTCCTGTCAACCATTTGACAGGACATACTCCGGGCCTGCTCCGGGCCCCCTCGGCACCGCGCCCCGACTGGGGGGCGGGCCCGCGAGAGCCGTGCCCGCGGCGCCGGGCGCCGGGCGACCGACGGGGGCCCGACCCCTGTCGAACGGCGGGCGAAGGGGGCGTCTCCGCCGGCCATCCGCGTGCCCTGTCCCACCCTCCGTATGAGGTAGTCTTGACCAGCGTGATCGCGGGCAACCGTGATCCACACCGGGACGTGGCGCAGCTTGGTAGCGCACTTGACTGGGGGTCAAGGGGTCGCAGGTTCAAATCCTGTCGTCCCGACGGAAAGCCCTGGCGAGATCGTTTTCTCGCCAGGGCTTCGTCGTGTCCGGGCGGGGCCCCTGGCGTGCCGCCCGGTGGGCGGCCCAGGCGTGCCGGCGACGAGGATCCGCCGGGTGCGTGGTCCCCGGGCCGCTCGTGACGGCCGCGCGGCACCCGCCCCCTGCCCACCGCCGTCGGGGTGCTCGGCGTCCTCGCCTGGCTCCCCGCCTCCCGGGCCCGTGCGGACGGGAAGGCCGTGCGCCCGCCCCGCCGCGACCGTCCTGATCGTGCCGGGCGGGGGTGCCGCGCCGTGGGGCCGGTCACCCGGGACGCGTCCGGCGACACCGGTCTGCCGCCGACCCTGCCGGGCCGGTCATATCTGTGCCCGTGGGATGAGGTTTCCGTGGGTCGCCGCCCGGAGGTTCATTACCGCGACGGACGAAGCGGAATTGTTTACCACGCACCGGCCGTTCTCACGTGCTACTGTCGGTGTCGGTTGCAGTTGTGGTTCCCGAAAACCTCAGATGTTTTTCAGTCGGCCTCCAGGCCGCTGGGGGCATTTTTTGTTGTTCCGGTCTTCTCCGGGTGGGGTAATCATCGCGGCGACACGGTATCCGCACGGTGTGGATGCCGGTGCACTGCCCCGAAGGAGAGTGACATGGCCACTGGTACCGTGAAGTGGTTCAACGCGGAAAAGGGTTTCGGCTTCATCGCGCAGGACGGTGGCGGCCCCGACGTGTTCGCCCACTACTCGAACATCGCCGCCCAGGGTTTCCGTGAGCTGACCGAAGGCCAGAAGGTGAGCTTCGACATCGGTCAGGGCCAGAAGGGCCCGACGGCCGAGAACATCGTGTCCGTCTGAACCGGTTGACGCCGACACCGACGCAGACGTGTGGCTGGGCCCGTATCCTCCGGGGTGCGGGCCCCAGCCGCGTGCGCCTCACAGTGGCCCGGGGAGCCCCCGGGCCACTCCGCGCCCCCGCCGCGAGGCGGACCCCCGCCCCGGCCGCGCCGCGGACGACGCCCCGCAGGGCGTCTCCCCCTCGCGCCCGCCCTTCCCGGCGCCGGCGCCCGCGTGCACCGCAGGCGATCGCATTTTCTCTCGCATTCCATTCGGCCCCTTCTCGCAATTCTCGGTACCGGATCTCACCACGGGAATTCCTTGATGTGCGCCGCAACGAGGAAGGTTCCGTATGAACCGCACCCGTACGAACAATCGCTTCACCCGCACCCGTGGCGGCGGTAACGGCTCCGGAAAGGGCGGCGGCCGGTTCGGCGCGTCGCCGGCGCCGAAGCGCTCCGGCGGACAGAACGGGTCCCGTGGTCACGGCCGGCGGCCCGCCGCCGCACCCGGCGAGTTCGCCCTCCCCGAGACGATCACCCCCGCGCTGCCCGCCGTGGAGAGCTTCGCCGACCTCGACCTGCCCGCGGAGGTCCTGGCCGAACTGGGCCGCCAGGGCGTGACCGCGCCGTTCCCCATCCAGGCCGCGACCCTGCCCAACTCCCTCGCCGGCCGCGACGTCCTGGGCCGGGGCCGCACCGGCTCCGGCAAGACCCTCGCCTTCGGACTCGCCCTGCTGGCCCGCACGGCCGGGCAGCGCGCCGAGCCCCGGCAGCCGCTCGCCCTGATCCTCGTGCCCACGCGGGAACTGGCACAGCAGGTCGGCGACGCGCTCGCCCCCTACGCCCGCTCCGTCCGGCTGCGGCTGGCCACGGTCGTGGGCGGGATGTCCATCGGCCGGCAGGCGAGCGCGCTGCGCGGCGGCGCCGAGGTCGTCGTCGCCACCCCCGGACGGCTCAAGGACCTCATCGAGCGCGGCGACTGCCGGCTCGACCGGGTCGGCGTCACCGTCCTCGACGAGGCCGACCAGATGACCGACATGGGCTTCATGCCGCAGGTCACCGCGCTGCTCGACCAGGTGCGCCCCGACGGCCAGCGCCTGCTGTTCTCCGCCACGCTCGACCGCAACGTCGACCTGCTGGTGCGCCGGTACCTGAACGACCCCGTCGTGCACTCCGTCGACCCGTCGGCCGGCGCGGTCACCACGATGGAACACCACGTCCTCCAGGTCGACGAGGACGACAAGCGCGCCGCGACCACGGAGATCGCCGCCCGCGACGGCCGCGTGATCATGTTCCTGGACACCAAGCACGCCGTCGACCGCCTCACGAAGCACCTCCTGCGGAGCGGGGTGCGGGCCGCCGCGCTGCACGGGGGCAAGTCGCAGCCGCAACGCACCCGTACGCTGACGCAGTTCAAGACCGGGCACGTCGACGTACTGGTGGCGACGAACGTCGCGGCGCGCGGCATCCACGTCGACAGCCTCGACCTCGTCGTCAACGTCGACCCGCCCACCGACCCCAAGGACTACCTCCACCGCGGCGGCCGGACGGCCCGCGCCGGGGACTCCGGCAGCGTCGTCACCCTGGTCACCCCAGACCAGCGCCGCGCCATGACCCGGCTCATGGCGGCGGCCGGCATCGTCCCGCAGACCACGCGGGTGCGCGCCGGCGAGGAGGCCCTGCGCCGCATCACCGGTGCCCAGGCCCCCTCCGGCGTCCCGGTCGTCATCACCGCGCCGGCGGCCGAACGCCCCGAGAAGCGCGGTTCCGCCGCCCGCGGCCGGCGCCGCCCCGCCGCGGCGTCCCGCCGCACCCCGCGGCAGCGGTCCTCCTCGTCCTCCCCGTCGCCCCGGTCTTCCTCGTCCTCCCCGTCCTCCGACAGGGCGGCCTAGGACCGTCTCGCTCAGGAGGCTCACCCACATCTGCAGGAGGCATCTGGTGACGCTGGTCCGGATGCACGGCGGGCACACGGTCCCCGGCCCGCCGCCGCAGGCGCCGCCCACGCCCGACGGCGAGGGCAGTGCCCCGGACCCGCCCGCCCGATCCCGCCGACCCGCCCGGCCCGTCTTTCCTTCTCCCTGTGAGGCATCATGCGCTGTGTCATCGCCCGCTTCCCGTTCGACCTGACCAAGAGCGGCGTGCTCGAATCCATGAAGGGCGTCAAGCCCGAGCCGATCACCCACGAGTTCATCGTCATCGGGCGGCGGCAGTTCCCCGCCAAGCAGGTCGGGCAGGTCGTCACCCGACAGGACCGCCGCGACTTCAGCATCGCCGAGGTCGTGCGGGCCATGACCCAGCTCGGCTTCACCTGCGGCACCCTGCCCCCGGCCGAGCCCGAGCCCGAGTCGGTGGCCGGTTCCTACGAGCGGGCCTCGGCCCTGCTCGGCACCCCTCCGGCCCCCTGACGGGCCGCACGGACCCGGACGAAACGGTGAGGGCCCGATCGGCGGAGACCGATCGGGCCCTCACCCGTGCGGGCGGTGTCGAGGTCAGTGGTCGGAGTAGCTGAAGTCCCCCATGGTCCAGGCGCTCACGTCCTCGATCGCCACGCGGTACATCCCGCCCGTCTCCGGGATGCCCACGGCCCCCTGGAGAATGCGGGCGACGTGGAAGTGCAGGTGCGTGGGCGGCCCCTCCCTCTTCACGGGGGCGTCGAAGACGGCGGAGAACGCCCCCAGTTCGGCGGAGCTCTCCAGCACCTCCGACACCCTCTGCCGCCATACGGACTCGGGGGCGAGGCGACCGGTGATGACGGCCCCTCCGATGACCACGGTCAAGGACATCCGGCTGCTCTTCCCGGACTCCACGAGGGCGGCGATGTCAACGATCAGCTCGTCAGGCTTCGGCATGGCAGCGCATTCTATGCACCTCACCACCCGATCCGCCCGCCCGGCCTCCCACCCCGGCCACCGCCGGCCCGGCGAGCGGTGGAGCACGCCGAGCGCGGGCGTACCGTGGCCGCGTGGCAAACGAAGACCTCGGACGGACCCTGCGACGCCTTCGCCGTCTCGCCTCCCTCACGCAAGAGGAGCTGGCGGAGCGCTCCGACGTCTGCGTCGACGTCGTCCGTCAGCTCGAACAGGGACGCAAACACTCGGCACGCCTGCCGACTCTGCACGCGCTGGCGAACGGACTGGGCGTCGAACTCACCACGCTCCTCGGCGATCCGCCCGCCGTCGCCTCGACCGGCGAGAGCGACGGACCACGCTTCGTGGCCGTGCGCCGCGCCATCATGCCCGCCCTGCGGAGCCCGGAACCGGAACCGCCGGCCGGCGGCTTCTCCCCGGAGCGGCTGCGCGAGCGGATCGCCGAGGGCTGGACGCGGTACCACGAGGCGGACTTCGACACGGTGATGACGGCGCTGCCCGAACTGATCACCAACGCCCGCTCCGCCACCGTCGCGGACGGCGACGACGAGCGGGCCGCGGGCTTCGCGGCGCTGGGCAAGGCGCTGCAACTCGCCGGCCACGTCGCCGTACGCATGGGCAAGACCGACCTCGCCCTGACGAGCCTGGAACGTGCCGCCGACGCGGCCGGCCACTCCGGCGACCCGCTGCTCCTGCCGATGATCGTCAACTCCATGGCGTGGACGTACCAGCGGCAGGGGCGCCTGGAGGACGCGTTGGCCGTGGCGGTGCGCGCTGCCGCCGACGTGGCGGAAGGGGGCCTGGACGGGACCGCCGACGGGCTGAAGGTCTGGGGAGCGCTGACGATGAGCGCCGCCACGTCGGCCGCGCGGAGCGGCGACTACGAGCGCGCCGCGGCCATGATGGAGACGGCCGAGAAGCAGGCCGCCCGGGTCTCCAAGCTGCCCGACGGCGACGACCGCATGGTCAGCGTCTTCAGCCCGTCCTCCGTCCGTATCGAACGCGTCCGTCTCGCCGTGCAGTACGGGCATCCGGGGGACGCCCTCGCGCTGGCCAAGGGCATGCGGCTGAGCAAGGACACCCCGCCGTCCTGGCGGACGTGGCTGCTGCTGGACGTCGCCCGCGCCCATACGGACATGGGGGACGCCGCGGGGGCCGTGAAGACCCTGGAATCCCTGCGCCGGGTGGCACCGGCCTGGATGCGGCACCACACCCTCGCCGTGGCCATCGTGCGCGACCTGTGGGCCCTCCCGCGCCACCCGCCGGGACTCCGGCCGCTGGCGGAGTTCCTGGGGGTCACCGACTAGCACGCGGAAAGTAGGACGCGACGCCCCTGTCAGTCCTCCGGGCAGACCGGTTTCATGAACGGACAACGCCCCGGCGACCTCGTGCACGGTCCCGGGGCTCGGCCGATCCAGAGAGCAGACCGACATGCCGCACGTCCCCACGCGGACGCGTCCCACCGGTTACCCCGGATACAGTGAGACCCTGCCCCGTCGGCCGGAGAGCGCCGCCGCGGCGCGTCGCCCGGTGCGGGTCGCGCTCGCCGTCTGGGGACTGGACACCTTGGCCGAGGACGGTTCGCTGATCGTCTCGGAGCTGGTGGCCAATGCGGTGGAGCACGCCCGGCGCGAGTCCCTCCGGGTCACCGTCGAGCGGCCCGGGGCAGGACGCGTGCGCCTGGGCGTCGTCGACTTCTCGCGCGTACGCCCACTGCGCGGGGAGCCTGAACCCGGGAACGAGAGGGGACGCGGGCTCGTGCTGGTCGACCTGCTCGCCGAGGAGTGGGGCACCGAGCTGTTTCCGTGGGGCAAGCGGGTCTGGGCGGAGCTGCGGAGCGGGGGAGAGGGCTGAGCGGGGACAGGCCCTGGGTGGGTGACCTGGTCTTCGACGAGGACGTCCGACGGCGTGGGACCGTCACGGACGTGCGCGGTGCCGTGCTGTGGAGCGTACGGCCGGAGCACGGTCCCGGTTCGTGGACGTCCGGGGTGCCGGAGCGGCTCACCGTGGTGGCGGCGCGTGCAGGTGCCCGGTGGGCCGTAGTGGCCCGACGGGGCCGCAGGCTCGTATCCCTCCCCCGGAGGCTACGTGCCCGCGGCCCGTTCCGGCGCCGGTGTGCCGCCGGTTCCGGCCGGGTGCGGCGGGGGTGCCGTCACCAGCACATGACCGCCGTCTCGCCCGCCCCCCACGAGGAGTACAGGCGCACCCGGACGACGTAGCGGCGGCCCTTGACGAGCCGGACCCCGAGCGCCGCGTTGCCGGGCGTCCCCCCGTCGTCCCGCCCGGCGAGGTAACGGGGCTCCCCGTCCCGCTCCTCGAAGACCACCAGCACCGCGTCGCCGTCGCCGAAGGTCCCCACCGTGTACGTACGCGTCTGCGGCGGATCGAGGCGGAAGTCGGCCTGCTGGCCCGGCCCGAGCCCCAGCGGCACCGAGCGGAACGGCACCAGCGGCCCCGGCCGGCGCAGCGGCGGATACCAGCGCAGCGCGAACTCCTTGTCCGCCGCCGACAGCGTCCCCGGCGGACGCAGCCCCGCCCGGTAGCGCTCCGGCTCCAGTATGAGCCCCGGCGGGAACGCGTACTCCATGATGGACAGCGGGTCCCACACCGGCGAGTTGGCCTCGTCCGCGTCGAGCCGGCGCAGGATGTTGTCGTAGGTCCGCTCCCGGCCCCAGTGGTTCGGCGGCCCCGCCAGCTCCGCGTAGACCGCGTCCTCGTCCCACAGCAGACCGGCGTACGGGCTCTGGTGCTCGTGCAGCATGCCGAGCGCGTGCCCGATCTGGTGGAGGGCCGTGCCGCGCTCCCCGGGCGCGGTCAGGTCCCAGCCGAAGTTCATCGTGCGGTCGTGCAGCCCCACCCGCAGCGCGTCCCTGCCGACCGCCGACCAGGACCCGTCGTCCGGCCGGAAGCCGATCCGCAGTTCCGCCTCGGACCGGTCGCCGACCTCCCGCAGTTCGAGGCCGATCCCGAGGTCCTGCCACTCGGCGAAACAGTCGCGGACCACGTCGCGCTGCGCCCGCGCGCCCGGCCACGGCTCCCGGCGCGGCCGGCCGGTCCCCGGCATCGGCACGACGGAGGCGTCGGTGTCGGCGCCGAGGAAGCAGTAGTGCAGCACGGTGCCGTTGACCCACATCCGCTGCCCGCCCGCGAGCGCGGCTGCGCGCTCGGCGGCCATCCCCGGCGCGAACGCGGGAGCCGGCCGCGGCGCGAGCGAGCAGTACCGTGCGGTCATGGGCCCCAGCCTGCCGCGCCGCCCCCGCCGGGCGCCTGAGTCGGGGGCTACTCAAGTCGCCCTGTATCAGGGGTGAGCAGGGCGACTCCTGTTGCCGTGAGGACTGACGCGCGAGACGAGACGCACCCCGGCACGCCCTGGCCGTTCACCGGGCGCACGGCCGAACTCGACCTGGTCCGCCGGTCCGTGGCGGCCGGGCGGCCCGGCGTCGCCGTGACCGGACCGGCCGGACGCGGCAAGACCCGGCTGCTGACCGAGGCGCTGCGCGGCACCGGCTGCGCCCGCGTCACCGGGACGCCGGGGGCGCGCGGCATCGCCTTCGCCGCCTTCGCCCACCTGCTTCCCGACTCCGTCACCCTGCACCGCGCCGTGCGCCTCCTGTCCGGAGTCCGGCTGCTGTTCGTGGACGACGCGCACCTGCTCGACGACGCCTCCGCCGCCCTCGTCCACCAGCTCGCCGTGCACGGACGCACCCGCCTCGCCGTCGCCGCCACCACGGACGGCGAGGTACCGGCGGCCGTGTCCCGGCTCTGGTCCGGCGAACTGCTGCCCCGCCTCCACCTGGAGCCCCTGCCCGCCCCGGAGACCGCCGGCCTGCTCACCGCCGCCACGGGCGCCGCCCCGGAACCGCTCACCGCCGCACGGCTGCACCGCCTCGCCCACGGGGACCTGCGGCTGCTGCGCGACCTGCACGCCGCCGTGCTCCGGCACGGGCCGCTCGACCCCGTCCCGGGCACGCGGGAACGGGCCTGGCGGGGCCCGGTGCCGGTCACCACCGCCGTACGGGAACGCGTGGCGCCCGTCCTCGACCGCCTCCGGCCCCGGGAGCGGGAGGCCCTCGAACGGCTCGCCTTCGCCGAACCCCTCCCGCTCGACGCCGACGCCCTCGGCCCGCTCGCCACAGAGTCCCTGGAGGCCCACGGGCTGGTCCGCGTCGACGACCGGGGCGCCGCCCACCTCGCCCACCCCCTGCACGGGGCCGTGCTGCGGGAGGGCGCCGGGCGGCTGCGAGCCCGGCGCTTCACCGGCGCCCCCGACCGGTGCGGGCCGGCCCTGGCGGCGGAGCGGGCCGCGCTGCTGGGACGGATCGCGCGGGCCGACGTACGGGAGCCGCGGGCGCCCGTGGGGGAGTGGCTCGCGGGGGAGGGGCTGCCGGTGCCGGGCGGGTACGCCGCCGTCCGCGCCCGGTTCGCCCGGCTGGGCGGCCTGCTGCGCGAGGCGGCGTCCTGGGCCCGCGAGGGGCTGCGGCACGACCCGGCCGACCCGTCCTGCCGCGCCGAACTCGCCCTGGCCACCGCCCAGTCCGGCGTGATCCCGCCCGCGGTGAGCGCGGCGGCCGGGAGCCCGGCCGCACCGGGTGACGGGGGGCCGGGGCCGGCGGCGGACGGTGCGCCGGGTGCCGGTGAGGGGGCGTACGGCACCGAGACCGGCGGGGCCCGCCCTTCCGCGGAGCCCGGGCGCACCGGCCCCCGCGCGGTCCCCGGGCCCCGCCCCGCCCCCTCCGTCACCGCCTGGGCCGCCGCCGCACGCGGTGACCTCGACGGGGCGGCCCGTACGGCGGCCGACGGGGACCCCTACGACGCCGTCCGCCTCGGCGTCCCGGAGCGCGCCACCGGCCGGCTCACCGGCGTCTTCGCCGACCACGCCGACGCCCTGGCCCGCGCCGACGGACCCGCTCTCGACCGCGTGGCCGGGGAGCTGGAACGGCGCGGCTTCCTGCTCTTCGCGGCGGAGGCGCACGCCCAGGCCGCCCGCGCGCACCGCGCCCCCCTCGCCGCCCGTACCGCCCGCGCCCGCGCCGCCGCACTCGCCCGGCGCTGCCAGGGCGCCCGCACCCCGGCCCTGTCCGCACCCGCCCTCGGCGAACTCACCGCACGGCAACGGCAGGTCGTCACGCTCGCCGCGGCCGGCCTGAGCAACCGGCAGATCGCCGAGCGGCTCACCCTCTCCGTCCGCACCGTCGGCAACCACCTGTACGGCGCCTACGCCCGGCTCGGCGCGGGCGACCGCACGGCCCTGCCCTGCCTGGTCGGCGTGCCCGAGGCACAACCCGCCTGACGGCTCACGCGGCGCCGAAGGCGCTGAACGCCCACCCCGTCGCCTGGTGCAGCGCGTCGCCCGGCAGCGCGGCCCGCGCGTCGCGCAGCGCCTCCGCCAGGGACAGCCCGGCATCGAGCCCCTTGTGCAGCGCCAGCATGAGCGGGACCACGGCCGCGTCGTTGACCGGCGCGCTGCACGCCACCACCCCCGCCGTGCCGAGCGGCAGCAACGCCGTGACCAGGCCGAGCAGTTCGTCGGCGCCGACCGTGGCGAACCGCGCCGTGTCGCAACAGGACAGGACGATCCGGTACGGGCTGCGCCGCAGGCGCTCCAGATCGTGCGCGATGAGCGGCCCGTCCGCCATCCGCAGCGAGGAGAACAGCGGACTGTCCGCCCGGAAGGTGCCGTGCGCCGCGATGTGCGCCAGCGCGGCCCCGTCCAGCTCCCGCAGCACCCGCGGCACCCGCGCCGCGTCCCCCTCCAGCACGATCCGCCGGCCGGGCGGAGGACCGTCCCGCCCCGCTCCCGCCTGCCCGCCGCCGGGCGCCCCGGGGCCTTCGCCCGTCCCACCGCGGTCCGCGAGTTCGGTCACCTCCGCGCCGCCGCCCGCCAGGCCGGGGCCGCGGACCAGGACCTCGCGCCCGCCCGGCGGCGGAGCCGTCTCGTGGGCGCGGAGCCAGCTCGTCGCCGACGGGGAGACGCTGAGCACCCGCTCCCGCAGCGCCGGCAGCAGCGCCCACGGCACCCGGTGCAGCCGGGCCGGCGGCACCACCACGACCGGGCCCGCGCCCAGCCGGTCGGCCGCCGGGCCGAGCAGCAGTTCCTGGAGCCGGCGTCCGGCCGCCTCCACCAGCGGCAGCCGCGCCTCCGCCCCCGGGTGGGCCAGCCGCCGCAGCCCCGCCTGGACGTGCTCGGCCTCCCGCTCCGCCTCCGCCAGCAGCCCCGCCTCGTACCGCCGCACCCGGCCCCGGCCGCACAGCAGGACGTGCACCCGGCCGTCCAGGACGACCAGCTCCACCAGACGGACGCCCTCGCCCAGCCGTTCCAGCAGCCGGGCGACGTCGAAGCGGTCGCCGCCGCCGGGCGCCTCGCCCCGCATGTGCAGCGTCCGCGACCTGATCTCCCGCTCCAGCCGCCGCTGTTCCCGCTCCAGCGCGGGCACCGGACGGCCGCCGTCCCGGCGGGCCTCCTCCGCGCGGGCGGCGATCTCCCGGAACGCCGTCATCCCGCTGAGCAGCGCCGGATCGGCGGGCGGCCGGGCGGGTGGCGCCGACAGCACCGTCGCCCGCCACCGCTCGCTCCACACCAGCAGCCGCCGCGGCCCGCCCGAGGCGAGGCTCGCCCGCTGCGCCAGCGCCGCCAGTTCCGCGCCCTGCGCCGTGGCCCGCGCCCGCAACTCGGAGGCGCCCAGCGTCATCCGGTGGTCGTCGAGCACGTCCAGTCCCCGCCGGCACGCCTCCAGCACGCCCCGGTGCGAACCGGCCGCCCGCGCCCGCAGCGCCTGCGCCGCCCAGCCGGTCATCCGGGCCAGCGGCGGACCGGCCCCCCGGCTGCGGGCGGCGACCGCCAGGTGCCGTTCCGCGTCCTGCGTCCAGCCCAGCTCCAGCGCGATCCGGCCCGCCAGCAGCGACGCCTCCGGTGCCGCCGGGGCCCCGGCCGCGGCCAGCCGCCGTGCCACCGCCGCCGCGTCCGCCACCAGCCGGCCCGAGCCGCGCCCCGCCGCCCGCCGCGCCTCCGCCAGCACCAGCCGGGCGTGGCTCTCGTACCAGGTGCGGCGCTGCCCGGCGAAGAGCCGCACCGCGAGCGCCGCACGGGCGATCGCGGCCTGCGGATCGTCCGCCAGCCGGGCCGCCCGCGCGGCCACCAGCAGCAACTCGGCCTTGCGGGTGGACTGCCCGCCCATGCCGTCCAGCGCGGTGATCGCCCCGTCCGCCTCGGCCAGCGCCTCCGGCGCCAGCCCCGCCGCCATCAGCACCTCGCAGCGCCGGATGGTCAGCATGAACGTGGGCGTGCCGAGCTTCGCGTACCGCTCCTCCGCCTCGTCCAGCAGCCGCAGCGCCGCCGGCACGTCCCCCGAGCGGAACGCCGCCAGACCCCGGCTCTCCACCGCGTCGGCCTTGTCGTGCTCCTGGCCCGTCGTGTCCCACAGGGCCTCCGCCGCCGTGAAGTCCGCGTCCGCCCGCTCCACCGCCCCCAGAGCCAGGTGCACGGTGGCCCGCAGGGTCAGCGCCCGCGCCGTCCAGATCACGTCGGCCGCCTGCCGCAGCACCGGGATCGCCCGCCGTACGTCGTCCAGCGCCTCGCCGTGCCGGCCCAGCACCCACCAGACGTACGCCCGCCGGAACAGCACCCGCGCCCGGGTGTGCCCGGTGCCGCGCGCCACGCCCCGCTCGAACGCGGCCAGCCCCTGCCGGGTGCGTCCCGAGTGCACCAGCGCCACCCCGAGCGTGGCGAGCACGTCCGCCTCCCGCTCCGGCGACTCGGCGCGGGCGGCCAGGTCACGGGCCCGGCGCAGATGGGCCAGGGCACGCCGGGTGTCCCCGAAGTCCCGCTGCCAGATGCCGATCACCTGGTGGGCCACGGACGCGTGCAGCGGCGGCGGACCGGAGGCGAGGACCTTCTCGGCCCCCGCCAGTGCCTCGCCGGGCGCGGCGAACACCATCGGCAGCAGCCGCAGGACCGTATCGTCGTCAACAACCGCCGTCACACACACGGATGGTAGTGCTCCGCCACCTTCCCCCACAGGTGCGAGCCTGTATCAGCCCGGCCGCCGGCGACTCTGGTTGACGACCGGCGCACCAGTGGGAGGACACGCATGGCACCCCAGCGATTCCGCGAGCAGTTCGCCCAGATCCAGCGCTCGATGCCGGACGTGCCGCTGGCGATGGGCCCGGACGACTCCGGCGAGTTCCTGTACGAGAAGGGCGTCGTCCTCGCCCGCGACGGCGAGGAGGCCCGCCTCGTCGAGGACACCGTGCGCGAGCACTTCACGGCCACCGCCGGACTGAGCGCGGACCGGGTGCGCCGGGCCGGCCCGCGCACCAACCGCTCCGGGATCACCCGCATCCGGGTCGCCGACCCAGGCGAGGGCGGCGCCGAGGGCGATCCGGCGGTCGCCGGGGCCCTGCGCTCGCTGCGCGCCCTGGAGGGCCGGGCCGGCCGCCGGCTGGTCAGCCGCAACCACATCGTCTCCATCGCCGTCAACGCCTGCCCCGGCGACGAACCCGTCCCGCTGCCGCGCACCACGCCGCCCAACCCGGCCCCGGCCAGCACGCCCTACGACCCGGCCACCGCCGTCGGCGTCCTCGTGGTCGACACCGGCCTCGTGCGCGACCACCGCGACTGCCCGCTGCTCGCCCGCACCGACGGCGACCCGGAGACCGACGAGTGCGACGAGGACGGCGTGCTGCGCCAGTACTCCGGACACGGCACCTTCATCGCCGGACTGGTCGCCGCCGTCGCCCCGAACACCGACGTGACCGTGCGCGGCACCCTCAACGACGCCGGGGCGATCCTGGAGTCCGAGTTCGGCGAGAGGCTCTTCGAGGCCGTCGACGAGGGCGGCTGGCCCGACATCCTCAGCCTCTCCGCCGGCACCTCCAACGGCCGCGCCGACGGACTGCTCGGCGTGCACGCCTTCATGGAGGAACTGCGCGCCCGGCGCACCCTGCTGGTCGCCGCCGCCGGCAACAACGGCAGCGCCACCCCCTTCTGGCCCGCCGCCTACGCCGGCCTGCCCGGCTGGGAGGACAGCGTGCTCTCGGTCGGCGCGCTGCGCGCGGACGGCGAGGGGGCCGCCTGCTTCAGCAACCACGGCCCGTGGGTGCGGGTCTGGGCCCCCGGCGAGCGGCTGACCGGCCCCCTCACCGGCTTCACCACCCCCGTCCCGTACGTGTACCAGCACTCCACCTACGACGACTGCCGCTACGGGTTCCCCTACGCCTGCACCTGCCGGCACCCGCGGCACAGCGGGGTGCTGAGCGAGCCGGGGCAGGGGCCCGCCAAGGCGGACCAGGTGATGTTCGAGGGGCCCGCGCAGTGGAGCGGCACCTCCTTCGCCACCCCCGTCGTCGCCGGCCTGGTCGCCTCCCGCATGACGGACCGCGGGGAGGACGACCCCCGGGCGGCCGGCGGACGGCTCCTCGCGGAGGACGCCGGCGTCGCCGGGGTCCGGGGCGAGGACGTCCCGGCCCTGCTCCCGCCCACGTGGAGCCCGGTCGCCGCCGACGCGTCCGGGGACGGCGCGTGATCGCCCTCGCACGGGACGGAACCACCTCTTCCGCGGCGTACGATGACCTGTCGTACACGAGGGGTGGGACCGTGGACCGTGCAGAGGTCGGGGTGCTCGTCCAGTCCGCCGCCGACGGTGACGCGGCGGCCTGGAAGGCGTTGGTGGACGGGCTGGGCCCGCTGGTGTGGTCGGTGGTGCGGGCGCACGGGCTCTCCGACGCCGACGCCCACGAGGTGTACCAGACCGCCTGGTTCCGCTTCACCCAGCACCTCGGGCGCATCCGCGAACCGGAGAAGAGCGGCTCCTGGCTGGCGAGCACCGCCCGCCACGAGTGCCTGAAGGTGATCAGGGCGTCCCAGCGGTGGACGCCGACCGACGACGTGCACCTGCTCGACCGGGCCAGCGAGGACCGGACGCCGGAGGAGTCGGTGCTCGACTCCGAGGAGGCCGCCGCCCAGACCGAGCGGGTCCGGCGGCTGTGGCAGGAGTTCGAGGAACTGGGCGAGCGGTGCCGGCAGTTGCTGCGGGTGCTGATGGCCTCGCCGCCGCCCAGCTATCAGGAGGTGTCCGCCGCCCTCGGTATCGCGGTGGGCAGCATCGGCCCGACGCGCCAGCGCTGCCTGCGCCGGCTGCGGGCCCGGCTGGAGACCCGGGGGACGACATGAGCACGGCACACGAGGACGACGACGAGGGCCTGTTCCCGGACGGGGCGGCCGACGACGACCTGCTCGCCGACGGCCTGCTGGAGGAGGAGCTGCGGCAGGCCGCCGCGATCCTCGACCCGGTCCCGGCCGCCCTGCGCACGATCGCCGTGGAGTCCTACGCCCTGCGCGACCTGGACGCCCGTCTCGCCGAGCTGACCTTCGACTCGCTGGTCGACTCGCTGCCCGTGCGGGGCGAGGAGGCACCGCCCCGGATGCTGACCTTCCAGGCCGGTGCGGTCACCGTCGACGTCGAGGTGGGCGCCGAGGGGCTGATCGGGCAGGTGCTGCCGCCGGGCCCTGCGGAGGTCGAGGTACTGGCCGGGCCGCGCCCGTCGGCCCGGCTGACCGCGGACGACCTGGGCCGCTTCTCCGGCGGGACCCCGCCCGCCGGGCCGTTCGCGCTGCGGCTGCGCACCGGCGGCGAGGTCGTCGTCACCGAGTGGCTGCGCGCCTGACCGGCGTGCCGTCACCCGGCGGGAAGCCGTCGCCGACCGCGTCGATTAGCGCCGCCAGGCAGCCGGCGAGGCGTTCCAGGCCCGGCCCGGGGGCGCCGCCCGGCTCGCTCATGTAGGTGTCCCGGCGGATCTCCACCATCAGCGCGGCGACCTCCGGGCGCCGCCCGTGGAACTCCAGCGGCACGTAGGCCCCCGCGAACGGGGTGTCCGGCACGGTCTCCCCGCACGGGGCGAAGGCGTCGCGGGCCGCCGCGAGCAGGGCGGGCGGGGTGTGGAAGGCGTCGGTGCCCAGGCAGACCGGCGGGCGCGGGCCGTCGCCGTGCAGTTCGTAGGGCAGCGGCCGGCTCGGGTAGGAGTGCACGTCGACGACGACGGCCCGGCCGGTGGCGGCGAGCCGGCCGGCCACCGCCTCGGTCATCGCCCGCGCGTACGGGCGGAAGTAGCGGGCGAGCAGCGGCTCCGGATCGGTGTCCTCCGGCCGCAGCACACCCCGGTGCGCGGTGCGCGTGTACACGGCGCCCATGCCCACGGCGAGCATCTCCTCGCGCTCGTCGGGGAAGCGCTCCGGGTCCACCACCAGCCGGGAGAGCCGGTTGACGAACCGCCAGGGCGTGACGCCCGCCCGCGCGGCCGCCGCCTCGGCGATCCGGGCCGTGTGGGCGTCGGTGAGGTGGTCCAGCTCCCGTTCCAGCGCCGCGTCGTCCAGGGCGATGCCCGTGCGGACCCCGGGCGGGATCGCCCGCGCGTCGTGCGGCACGTGCAGGATCACGGGGGAGTGCGGGGCGCCGGGCAGCAGAGAGAAGGAGGACGGGCCGTCGGTCACGGGCTGCTCCCTGGGGATGTGGTCGGAGCCGGGGCGTTGTCAGTGGTGTGCGGCAGCATCATGGCACCGGGGCGCGGACCGCGCCCCGGGCCCGGGACCACGAAGAGGGGCGCCATGACCGTCACCGATCCGCGCGCGAGCGCGCACCCGTTCCTGCGCGAGCTGTACCGGGACCCGTACTTCCCCGACGAGGTGGTGGACCGGGGCCGCGCGATCCTGCGGCGGCTCTGCGCGCGCATCGAGGCCGAGCGGCCCGCCGGCCTGGCGGAGCTGTACGCGCTGACGCACGCGGCGACGGAGGAGTTCAACGCCCTGGAGGAGGCGTTCGAGGCGGCCGGCAGCGAGATCGAGACGGTGGCCCGGGAGGCCATAGCCGAGGACTTCTGGCACATCTCCCGGATCTACGGCTTCCCCGGGGCGGACGCCGAGGAACTGGTCGCCACCCGCGCCTGGTGAACGGCGGGCACCCCGCCCGCGCCGGAGCGGGGACGGGGTGCCGGTGTCGCCGGGAGCGGTGCGGATCAGGCCAGCGAGGCCAGCGCCGCGTTCCAGGTGGCGGAGGGGCGCATGACCTCGGCCGCCTTGGCCGGGTCGGGCTGGTAGTAGCCGCCGATCTCGGCCGGGCTGCCCTGGACGGCGACCAGCTCGTCGACGATCTTCCGCTCGTCGGCGGCGAGGGTCTCCGCCAGCGGCGCGAACGCCTTGGCGAGGTCCGCGTCGTCGGTCTGCGCGGCCAGCTCCTGCGCCCAGTACAGGGACAGGTAGAAGTGGCTGCCGCGGTTGTCGATGCCGCCCACGCGCCGGGTCGGGGACTTGTCCTCGTTGAGGAAGGTCGCCGTGGCGCGGTCCAGGGCGTCGGCGAGGACCTTGGCGCGGGTGTTGCCCGTGGTCGAGGCGTACTGCTCCAGGGACGGCACCAGGGCGAAGAACTCGCCGAGGGAGTCCCAGCGCAGGTAGTTCTCCTTGACGAGCTGCTGCACGTGCTTGGGCGCGGAGCCGCCGGCACCGGTCTCGAAGAGGCCGCCGCCCGCCATCAGCGGCACGACCGACAGCATCTTGGCGCTGGTGCCCAGCTCCAGGATCGGGAACAGGTCGGTCAGGTAGTCGCGCAGCACGTTGCCGGTCACGGAGATGGTGTCCTCGCCGCGGCGGATGCGCTCCACCGACAGCTTGGTCGCCTCCTCGGGGGACAGGATGCGGATGTCCAGGCCCTCGGTGTCGTGCTCGGGCAGGTACTGCTCGACCTTGGCGATCAGGTTGGCGTCGTGCGCGCGGCCCTCGTCCAGCCAGAAGACGGCCGGGGAGCCGGTGGCGCGGGCACGGGTGACGGCCAGCTTGACCCAGTCGCGGATCGGGGCGTCCTTGGTCTGGCAGGCGCGGAAGATGTCGCCGGCGGACACCGTCTGCTCCAGCACGGCGGTGCCGTGGGCGTCGACCACACGGACCGTGCCGGTGGCGGGGATCTCGAAGGTCTTGTCGTGGCTGCCGTACTCCTCGGCCTTCTGCGCCATCAGGCCGACGTTGGGCACCGAGCCCATGGTGGAGGGGTCGTAGGCGCCGTGGGCGCGGCAGTCCTCGATGACGGCCTGGTACACGCCGGCGTAGCTGGAGTCCGGCAGGACGGCGAGGGCGTCGTGCTCCTTCCCGTCCGGGCCCCACATGTGGCCGGAGGTGCGGATCATGGCCGGCATGGAGGCGTCGACGATGACGTCGGAGGGCACGTGCAGGTTGGTGATGCCCTTGTCGGAGTCGACCATGGCCAGCTCCGGGCCCTCGGCCAGCTCGGCGTCGAAGGACGCCTTGATCTCGGCGCCCTCGGGCAGCGACTCCAGGCCCTTGTAGATGCCGCCCAGACCGTCGTTCGGGGTCAGGCCGGCCCGCGCGAGGACCTCGCCGTGGCGGGCGAAGGTCTTCGGGAAGAAGGCACGCACCACGTGGCCGAAGATGATCGGGTCGGAGACCTTCATCATCGTGGCCTTCAGGTGCACGGAGAAGAGGATGCCCTCGGCCTTGGCGCGGGCGACCTGCGCGGTGAGGAACTCGCGCAGCGCGGCGACCCGCAGCACGGAGGCGTCGACGACCTCGCCCGCCAGGACCGGTACCGACTCGCGCAGCACGGTGGTGGTGCCGTCGTCGCCGACCAGCTCGATGCGGAGCGCGCCGTCCTCGGCGATCACGACGGACTTCTCGGTGGACCGGAAGTCGTTCTCGCCCATGGTGGCCACGTTGGTCTTGGAGTCCGCGCTCCAGGCGCCCATGCGGTGCGGGTGGGTCTTCGCGTAGTTCTTGACCGACGCCGGGGCGCGGCGGTCGGAGTTGCCCTCGCGCAGGACCGGGTTGACCGCGGAGCCCTTGATCTTGTCGTAGCGGGCGCGGACCTCGCGCTCCTCGTCGGTCCGCGGGTCGTCCGGGTAGTCCGGCAGGGCGTAGCCCTGGGCCTGCAGCTCGGCGACGGCGGCCTTGAGCTGCGGGATGGACGCCGAGATGTTCGGCAGCTTGATGATGTTGGCGGCGGGGGTCTTGGCCAGCTCGCCCAGTTCGGCGAGGGCGTCCGGGATGCGCTGGTCCTCGGTGAGGTACTCCGGGAACACGGCGATGATGCGTCCGGCCAGCGAGATGTCGCGGGTCTCCACGGAGACTCCGGCCTGCGCGGCGTACGCGCGGACCACCGGCAGGAAGGAATACGTCGCCAGGGCCGGGGCCTCGTCAGTGTGGGTGTAGATGATGGTCGAGTCAGTCACCGGGTGCTCCGCTCCACGTCTGCAACATTGCTCGACATCAAGATATCCCGTGGCCGTCCCGGGTTCGACAGGGGTCGCGCGCGGCGCCGTCCGCGGTGCCCGCGCGACCCTCCTCGTCGAACAGGTGAGCGAGGTCGGGTGGGTGCTCCGGTCCCGTGGGCGGCGCCGGGCTACGGGGCGGCGTGGGGAGGCAGGTCCTGTTCGGCCCAGACCACCTTGCCGTCCGGGGTCCGGCAGGAGCCCCACCGCCGGCAGAGCATGTTGATGAGCTGGAGGCCGCGCCCGCTCTCGTCGCTCACGTCCGCGTGCTGGATCTGCGGCAGGTCCGGCCCCGAGTCGGAGACCTCGACCGAGAGCCGCCCGTACCGCAGCAGCCGCAGCTCGCCGGGCGCGTTCCCGTACCGCAGGGCGTTGCCGACCAGTTCGCTGACGACCAGCTCCGTCGTGTCGGTCAGCTCCTGCAGCCCCCACGCCGCCAGCCGCTCCCGCACCATGGCGCGGGCCTGGCCGGCCGCCTTGCCGCCCGGCGGCAGCGTCCGTACGTACACGTCCCCCTCGGGGGCGAGCGGCCGGACCCCGGCGACCAGCACGATCGCGTCGTCGGACCGGTCCCCGCCGACCCGCTCGACGACCTCCTCGCACACCTCGCCGTCGCCCCGCAGGTCCCCGCCGACCGCCTCCCGCAGCCGCTCCAGCCGTGCGTCCAGACCGGCGGTGCGCGAGCGGACCAGCCCGTCCGTGTACAGCGTGAGCCGCACCCGCTCGGGCACCTCGAAGTCCACCGGGTCGTACGGGATCACGCCCGTCCCCAGCGGCGCCCCGGCCGGCACCGGCAGGAAGGAGGCGGTGCCGTCCGGCCCGGTCAGCAGCGGCGGCGGATGACCGGCGCTGGCGATGCGGAAGGTGCCGCCGTAGGGGTCGTAGACCGCGCACAGGCAGGTGGCGACCTGGTCCTCCTCCAGATCGCGGGCGGCCAGGTCCAGCCGGGCCAGCAGTCGTTCGGGCGCGATGTCCAGGGCCATCAGCGTCCGCGCCACGGTGCGCAGCCGGCCCATGGTCGCCGCCGCGGCCAGACCCCGCCCCATCACGTCCCCCACCATCAGCGCCGTACGGCCGCTGGGCAGCGCGACCACGTCGAACCAGTCGCCGCCCACCGCCGCGGGGTCCCCGGCGGGGGCGTAGCACGAGGACACGTCGAGTCCGGGGGTGTCGGGGCTGGTACGGGGCAGCAGCGCGCGTTGCAGGGTGACCACGTGCTCGTGCTCGCGCATGTACAGCCGCGCGTTGTCGACGCAGACCGCCGCCTTCGAGGCCAGCTCCGTCGCCAGTTCGGCGTCGGCCCGGGTGAACGGGGGCCGGCCGCCGGCCCGCACGAAGTCGGCCAGGCCCAGCAGCACCCCGCGGGCGATGAGCGGCACGGCCAGGTACGAGTGCACGCCCGCCCGGCGCAGCACCTCCGCCTCGCCGGGGCCGGGCGCCACCGCCGCGTAGTCGGAGCGCTCCATGCGGCTGACCAGCACCGGGCGGCGGGAGGTCAGGCAGCGGTGGGCGAGCCGGTGGGCGGCGTAGACGAAGACCTCGCCGACCGGGTCCGGGGCCAGCGACAGCCCGTCGACGTGCGAGACGGCCATCGCCCGCAGCCGCAGGCCGTCGGCATCGCCGTCGCGGGAGTCCTCCCGGAAGCCGGCGCGGTCGCCCTCCCGGAACCGGAGCACCGACTCCAGCAGGTCCACCGCGCAGCCGTCGGCCAGTTCCGGCACGGTGAAGTCGGCCAGTTCCTCGGCGGTGCGCCCCAGGTCCAGGGTGGTGCCGATGCGGATGCCGGCCTCGTTGAGCCAGGCCAGCCGACGCCGGGCGCCGAGCGCGTCCGCCATCGGCCGCAGGGCGCTGCCGAGGGCCCGGCGCACGCCGACGAGGGGGTGGGGAGGCCGCCGTGCCCCGAGCGGCCACTGTCGGTCCCGCACGCGTGTCCTCCTCCCGCGGCCTCTTCCCCGATTCTCCCTCCGCCCACCCGGCCGGCGCCCGTCCACGGAGCCTTCCGGCGCGGAAACGATGCCGGGCCGGTGCCCCGGCCGGGGTCGGAGCCGGGGCTCGGGCCGGGAGCGGCGCGTGCCGGGAGGAAGCGGGGGGAGCCGGGGCCGGTCCACGGCCGGCGGGTGCCGGGGCGCAGAGGGACCCGGACGGGCACGGGCCGGAGTCGGCCGCCGCCGGATGCGCGGTCATGGTGGCGGTGGCGGCGGTGAACGCCAGAACGGCCGCGGCGGCCCGCAGACGCGGGGGCGTCTGCCGGGTGTCCTTCGCCCTCACCGACTCCCGGCACGGGCCCGCCGGTTTCCCCGCCGGGCCGGGAACCGTACGGCCCCGCCACGTTCCCGCGACCCGCCCCGGACACGACCCCGGGGCCGACCGGCCCGCGATACGCCCTGTCCGGCCCCTGGGCCCGCGCGAACGCGCGCCGGATGCTCGACAGTGGGAAGAGGCCGCGGCGGGCCGAGGGTCTTCCGCGCGCCGGTGCCCGCGGCCCCGCGCCGCCCGCGCGTCCGCCGGGGCGGCCCCCGTACGGCGGGGTCCCGCGGCGGTCGCGCCCCGGACGGAGGGAAGGTGAACGGCGATGCCGGACAGGGTGCTGGTCGCCTACGGGACGACCAACGGGTCGACGGCCCGGATCGCCGAGACCGTCGCCGAGGTCCTGCGCGACCGGGGGCTGGACGCGGAGGCGGCGCCCGCCGCCACCGTGGCGGACGTGACGCCGTACCGCGCGGTCGTCGTCGGCGGCGCGCTCTACACCGGGCGCTGGCACCGGGACGCCCGGCGCTTCGTCCGCCGGCACCGCCGCGAGCTGGCCAGGCGGCCGGTGTGGCTCTTCAGCAGCGGTCCCCTCGACTCCTCGGCGGGGCGGCGGGACATCCCGCCCGTGCCCGGGGTGAGGCGGGTCGCGGCCCGGCTGGACGCCGTCGAGCACGTCACCTTCGGCGGCTGCCTCCAGGAGGGCGCCCGGGGGCGGATGGCGCGGATGATCCTCGAGGACGGCAGGGGCGGTGACTTCCGCGACTTCGAGGCCATCGCGGGCTGGGCCGCGGGGATCGCCGACCGGCTCGTGGCGGCCCGGCGCGGCTGAGGGGGCCGGAGCGGCCCGGCCGGCCTGAGCGTGCCGCGGCCCGCCCGGGGACGGGTCTCCCCGCTCCCGGGCGGCCGTCGTCAGGGCACGGCCTTCTCAGCGCACGGCCGGGGCCGGCGCCGGGATGGGCCGGTCGAGGTGGGCGGCGAACCAGCCCCGGGTCAGGCGGGCCACCGCCGCCGCGGCCGAGGGGTCCGTGTCGGGGGCGGCGGTGCCGGGCACCGCGGCCACCTGGCGCGGGCAGCACAGCCAGTCCGCGGCGAGGCGGTTGAGGCCGGGGCCCCGCGCGTCGAGGCCGCCGACGACGAACAGCGTCGGTGCCCGGACCCGGGCCAGCGCTGACGGGCCGGCCAGCTCCGGCCGGTCGCCCACGCAGACGACGGCCCGTGCCCCCGGGTCCGCCGCGGCGGCCGCGAGGACGGCGGGCGCGCCCGCGCCCTCGCCGTAGTAGCCCACCGGCAGCGGGCTCAGGGCGCGGAGCCGGTCGCGTGCCGCGGCGGTCCGGCGGGCCAGCAGGACGATGTCGAAGAGGTTGTGCCGGTCGTCCCGCTCCTCCTCGGTCAGCAGGTCGAGGGAGAGCGTGCCGAAGCCCTCGCGGCCGAGGGCCGCGGCGAGGGGCCCGACGTCCCGGCCGGGCCGTTCCCCGCCCCCGGCTCGGGCGAGGACGACCAGGGCGCGGGCCGCGCGGGGCAGGACGAGCCGGGCGGGCAGCGCGACCGCGCCCGTCGCCACCTCGATCCGCTCCGCGGGCGGGCCCGGGGCGGGGGCCGGGGGCCCGGCGGCGCCTTGGTGCGGGACGCCACCGGCCGTCCCGGCACGGGCCAGTGCGGGCCCCGTGTCCGTACGGTTCCGCCAGCGCATACGCCACCTCCTGGCTCGGTGTCCCGGCGGCGCGGGGGCGGTGCGCCGCCGCACCTCCAGTGGACCGCGCGGGGCGGCCCGGGGGCAGGGGGCGAGCGACCCCCGCGAAGGGCCGTCCGGCCCCGGCCCCCCCCCGCGAACCGGCCCCCCGCGAACCGGCCTGACCCGGCCCCTTCGCGGGGCGGGGCCCGGGAGGCCGCGCTCGTGGTGGCCGGCGTCCCCGCGACGGCCGCCTGCCCCGCTCCGGCGCCCTCCCGCACGCCCCGCCGCACCGCGCCCCTGAACCGGCGCCGCGCCGGCCGGGAACCGGGCCGGGGCCCTCCGGCCCGTGCCGGATGCCGCGAGGCAGGGCAGTCTGGAAGGGAGCCGCGGTATCCCGTCCCCGCAGGAGGACGCCATGGGCACCCCGTACACCGTGAGCGACGTGATGACCCGCACCGTCGTGGCGCTGGCCGGCGGGGCGGGGTTCAAGGACATCGTCCGCGCCATCGAGACCCGCGGGATCAGCGCCCTGCCCGTGGTGGGGCCGGGACACGAGGTGATCGGCATCGTCTCCGAGGCCGACCTGCTGCGCACCGAGGAGGGCCGCGACCGCCACGCCCGCCCGTCCGGCGCCCCTCTGCGGGGTCCCGGGGCCGCGGTCACCGCGCGGGACCTGATGACCTCCCCCGCCGTCACCGTCCACCCCGGCGCGCCCCTCGCCGAGGCGGCCCGCCTCATGGCCCGCCACCGGGTCAAGCGGCTGCCCGTGGTCGGGCCGGACGGGGCGCTCGTGGGCCTGGTCAGCCGTTCCGACCTGCTGCGGGTCTTCCTCCGCCCGGACGCGGAGATCGCCGAGGAGGTACGCCGCGAGGTCGTCGCCGAGCGGCTGCCGGACCCCGCCGACGGCATCCGTGTGGACGTGCGCGAGGGCGTCGTCACCCTGACCGGGCGGGTTCCCGACCCCGCCGTCGTCCCGCTCGTCGTCCGCCTGGTGCGCTCCGTCGAGGGCGTCGTCGACGTGCGGTGCGCGCTCACGGGCCCGGACGGCGCGGCCGTCCCCTGACCGGGCCGGTGCCGCCCGGAACGCCCGGACGGCGTACGCGCTCCGGTGCGCGGCCGGCCCCCGGCCGCGCACGGGCCCCTCGGCCGTCGGCTACCGGGGCCCGCCCGGGGCTCCGCTGGGCTCGGCGGCGTCCGTCAGACGGAACTCGACGTCCACGACCCCTTCCACGGCGCGCACCAGCCGTGCGGCGACCGGCACCAGCGAGGTGTCGGGGACCCGCCCGGTCAGCGTGACCCGGCCGTCGCGGACGTCGACCCGCACGGGGGAGGACGTCGCGGGGAAGAGTGAGGTGACCACCTCGCGGCGCACCTCGTCGGCGATCTCCTCGTCGGAGCGCAGGAAGACCCGCAGCAGGTCGCCGCGGCTGACCACGCCCTCCAGCAGCCCGCCGGCGCTGACCACGGGCAGCCGCTTCACCTTGTGCCGGGCCATGATCCGGGCGGCCTCGGCGAGGGTCGCGTCCGGGTGGACGGTGACGGCCGGCGCGGTCATCACGTCCCCGGCCACGAGACCGCCCGCCTTGGCGAGGTCGGCCAGCCGCCGCCGCTGGGTGAAACGGTCCGGGTCGCTGTCGCGGAACTCCTCCTTCGGCAGCAGGTCGGCCTCGGAGACCACGCCGACGACCCGGCCCTCGCCCTCCAGCACCGGCAGGGCGCTGATCCGCCACTGGCCCATGAGGCGGACGATGTCCTTGAACGAGGCGTCCCGGCCCACGGCCACCACGGTGTGGGTCATCACGTCGCTCACCACGCGCGGTCCCGGGTTCAGCATGGTCACTCCTCAGATCGCACTTCCGCTGCCGTAGGGGGCGTACAGGTCGAGCAGCCGCACCCGGGCCGCGTGCAGCCGCTGGGCGGTCACCTTGCCCACCCACACGGCGACGGCGCGGCCGAACTCGGGGTCCTCGTCGCACAGGCGCTTCACCTCGTCGGCGTCGAACTCCCAGGCGCGCACCGGGCTCATCGCCTCGGCGCCCAGGTGCCACACGTAGGGCGGGAAGTGCCACGACCAGCCGACGAGTTCGTTGTGGCCCAGCGACTCGATGACGGCCGGGCGGCGGCCCGGCACCCGCAGGTCCAGGGTGACGGTGCCGGTACGGATGATCCAGAACCGGTCCGCGCGGCGGCCCTCCTCGAACAGGCGGGTGCCCGCGTCGACGGATACCTCGCGGGCGAGCCGCATCAGCCGCTCGCGGTGCTCGGAGCTGAGGGCCGTGCCCAGGGTGGTGGAGGTCATTGCTCGGGCTCCTTCCGTGCCGTGCGCGCCGCGACCGGTCGGCCGCGCCCCGCCGCTCCCGCTCCCCGCCGGCCGGGCGAGGGGACCGCGGGGCCGCGCTCCCCGCCGGGACGCGGGGCCGCTGGTTCCAGGGTGGCCCCGCCGGGCGCGGCGCGCGACGGGCCGGTCGGCTCCCGCCCCGGGCCGGTCGGCCCCGGTGCGGGCGCGGCGGGCGGTCGGACGGCCCCCGGGAGGGGGCCCGGACGGCCCTGGTGGGCGGGCCGGCCCGGTGGTGTGCTGGGGGCGACGGGAAGGACCAGGGAAAAGGACGCGGAGCAGCGGCCGTCCACCGCGCACCGCGCGATCGGGTTCCGCGAGAAGCGGAAGAGTCCTTCCCGTCACCACTCTCCTGCGGCACCCGCCTCCGTCAGGGAACCGGCCGCCCGGTCCGGCACCCGCCTCCGGTGCCGGACCGGCCGCCGGTACGGGACCGGGAGCGCCCGCTGGCGACCCGGAGCCCGCGCCACGGCACCGGGCACCGTCCTGGCCGACCGGGGGCCGGTGCCGGGCATGGCCAGCGCCCGCCGGACGCCGGGCATGGCCACGGCGCACGCCGCCGCCCGCCGCTCTCCGCCTGCCGCCCCGCGCCGCCACGGCGCCGGGCGGCCCCGAGGTCAGCCGTCCCCGTCCGTCACCGCCGCCCGCCCGGCCTCCAGCCGGGCCACCGGGACCCGGAAGGGCGAGCAGGAGACGTAGTCCAGGCCCGCCCGGTGGAAGAAGTGCACCGAGTCGGGGTCGCCGCCGTGCTCGCCGCAGACGCCGATCTTCAGGTCCGGCCGCGCCGCCCGCCCCTCCTCGACCGCGATCCGCACCAGCCGGCCCACGCCCTCGCGGTCCAGGGTCTCGAAGGGCGAGGCGGGGAAGACTTGCCTGTCGAGGTAGACGGAGAAGAACGCGGCCTCCACGTCGTCGCGGGAGAACCCCCAGGCGGTCTGCGTCAGATCGTTGGTGCCGAAGGAGAAGAACGCGGCCTCCTCGGCGATCCGGCCCGCCGTCAGCGCCGCCCGGGGCAGCTCGATCATCGTGCCGACCGGGCACTCCACCGGGACGCCGGACTCCTCGGACACCTCGGCGAGCACCCGGTCCACGACCTCCCGCACCAGTCGCAGTTCGCCGACGTCCCCGACCAGTGGCACCATGATCTCCGCCTGCGGGGAGCCGCCCGCGCGGACCCGGTCCACCACGGCCTGGGCCACCGCGCGCACCTGCATCGCCACGAGTCCCGGCACGACCAGACCGAGGCGGACCCCGCGCAGGCCCAGCATCGGGTTCTCCTCGTGCATCCGGTTCACGGCGTCCAGCAGCGCGGCGTCGTGCGGATCGGGCCGTTCGCCCCGGGCCTCCGCGGCGGCCCGGCGGGCGATGAGGGAGGTCCGGTCGGGCAGGAACTCGTGCAGCGGCGGATCGAGCAGCCGGATGGTGACCGGCAGCCCGTCCATCGCCGCCAGGATCCCGGCGAAGTCCCGCCGTTGCAGCGGCAGCAGCGCGTCGAGCGCCCGTCCGCGCCCGGCGTCGTCCCGGGCCAGGATCATGTCCTCGACCAGCTTGCGCCGCTCCCCGAGGAACATGTGCTCCGTCCGGCACAGGCCGATGCCCTGGGCGCCGAAGCCGCGCGCCCGCGCCGCGTCCTCCGGCGTGTCCGCGTTGGCCCGCACCTCCAGCCGGCGCACCCGGTCGGCGCGGTCCAGCGCGCGGGCCACCGCCCCGACCAGCTCGGAGGCGGCGCCGTCGCGGTGCCCGGTCTCCAGGTAACGCATCACGGCGGAGTCGACCAACGGCACCGGGCCCGCGTACACCGCCCCGGCGGAGCCGTCCACGGAGAGCACGGCGCCCTCCTCCAGCACGGTGCCGTCCCGGGTGGTCAGCCGGCGCGCCCCGGTGTCGACGAGGAGGTCCTCGGCGCCGCACACGCAGACCTTGCCCATGCCGCGGGCGACGACCGCCGCGTGCGAGGTCTTGCCGCCGCGGCTGGTCAGCACGGCCTGCGCGGCCACCATGCCCGGCAGGTCGTCGGGGGTGGTCTCCCGGCGCACCAGCACCACCCGTTCGCCGTCCGCGGCCCGCCGGACCGCCTCGGCCGAGTCGAAGACCGCCGCGCCCACCGCGGCCCCCGGCGAGGCGGGCAGCCCCCGGGCGAGGGGGTCGCCGGCCGCCGAGGCGTCGAAACGGGGGAACATCAGCCGGGACAGGCCCTCCCCGCCGACCCGGGCAAGCCCCTCGTCCGGCGTGATCAGGCCCTCCTCGGCCAGCGCGTCGGCGATGGCGAACGCGGCCTCGGCGGTGCGCTTGCCCACCCGGGTCTGCAGCATCCACAGCCGGCCGCGCTCGATGGTGAACTCGATGTCGCACAGGTCCCGGTAGTGGCGTTCCAGCGTCCCCATGTACTCCCGCAGCCGGTCGTGGGAGTCCGGGTCCAGATCGGCCAGCTCGGCCAGGGAGACGGTATTGCGGATCCCGGCGACGACGTCCTCACCCTGGGCGTTCGGCAGGTAGTCGCCGTACAGGCCCGGCCGGCCGGTGGCCGGGTCGCGGGTGAAGGCGACCCCGCTGCCGGAGTCCGCGCCGAGGTTGCCGAAGACCATGCGCTGCACGGTGACGGCGGTGCCGAGGTCGTCGGGGATGTGCTCGCGCCGCCGGTAGAGGCGGGCCCGCTCCCCGTTCCAGGAGTCGAAGACGGCCCGGACGGCCCGGCGCAGCTGCTCGGCCGGCTCCTGCGGGAACTCCTCGCCCGTCTCCCGCCGGATCAGTTCCTGGTACGTGCGCACCAGCCGGGCCAGGTCGGCGGCGTCGAGCCGGACGTCGTCGGGGACCCCCCGCTCGTCCTTGAGCCGGGTCAGCTCCGTCTCGAACAGGTCCGCGTCGACGCCCATGACGGTGCTGCCGAACATCTGGACCAGACGGCGGTAGGAGTCCCAGGCGAAGCGCTCGCTGCCGGACGCCTCGGCGAGGCCCGTCACGGAGTCGTCGTGCAGGCCGATGTCGAGGATCGTCTCCATCATCCCGGGCATCGAGAACCGCGCGCCGGACCGGACGGAGACCAGCAGCGGGTCGTCCGGCTGCCCCAGCCGCCGTCCGGTCTCCTCCTCCACCCGGGACAGGTGCGCCGAGACCTCCGCGGCCAGCCCCTCGGGTTCGGTGCCGGTGGCGAGGTAGGCCCGGCACGCCTCGGTGCTGAGGGTGAAGCCGGGCGGTACGGGCAGACCGAGACGGGTCATCTCGGCCAGGTTCGCGCCCTTGCCGCCGAGCAGTCCGGCCTGGTCACGGCTGCCCTCGCTGAAGTCGTACACGTAACGGACCATGTCGCTGCGCTCCTCGGCTGGGTGGCCCTGTCCTTCCAGAGTCCTCCCGCCGGGCCGTCCCGGCACGCGCTCCGCGGGCGATCCCGCGGCACGCGCCTCACCGGCGGCCCACGGCGGCACGGTCCGGTGGTCTGCCCACCGGACCGTACCGGCGGACCGCCGCGTCACCCGCGGGTGCGCGCGGGGCCCGGGGCCGTCACACGTTGCGCCGGTACTGGCCGCCCACCTCGAAGAACGCCTCGGTGACCTGCTGGAGGGTGCAGACCCGGGCGGCGTCCATGAGCACCGCGAACACGTTCTCCCCGCCGATCGCCGCGTCCTTGAGCCGGGCGACCGCCTCGGCGGCCTCCTCGCCGTGGGTGGAGCGGTAGGTGGTGACCCGTTCGAGCTGGGACTCCTTCTCCGTCTCCGTGGCGCGGGCCAGCTCCAGCTCCGGGGCCTCGCCGGAGTCACCGGGCCGCTGGAAGGTGTTCACGCCGATGATCGGCAGCGACCCGTCGTGTTTGCGCTGCTCGTACAGCATCGACTCGTCCTGGATGCGCCCGCGCTGGTAGCCGGTCTCCATGGCGCCGAGCACCCCGCCGCGCTCGTTGATCCGGTCGAACTCGGCGAGTACCGCCTCCTCCACCAGGTCGGTGAGCTGGTCGATGACGAACGAGCCCTGGAGCGGGTTCTCGTTCATGGCGAGGCCCCACTCCCGGTTGATGATCAACTGGATGGCCAGGGCCCGGCGCACCGACTCCTCGGACGGGGTGGTGACCGCCTCGTCGTAGGCGTTGGTGTGCAGCGAGTTGGCGTTGTCGTAGATGGCGATGAGGGCCTGGAGGGTGGTGCGGATGTCGTTGAAGTCCATCTCCTGCGCGTGCAGGGAGCGCCCGGAGGTCTGGACGTGGTACTTGAGCTTCTGCGAGCGCTCGTTCGCGCCGTACTTCTCGCGCATGGCCACCGCCCAGATGCGGCGGGCGACGCGGCCGAGGACCGAGTACTCGGGGTCCATGCCGTTGGAGAAGAAGAAGGACAGGTTCGGCGCGAAGTCGTCGATGTGCATGCCGCGCGCGAGGTACGCCTCGACGTAGGTGAAGCCGTTGGCGAGGGTGAAGGCGAGCTGGCTGATCGGGTTCGCGCCGGCCTCGGCGATGTGGTAGCCCGAGATGGAGACCGAGTAGAAGTTGCGGACCCGGTGGGCGATGAACCACTCCTGGATGTCCGCCATCATCCGCAGCGAGAACTCGGTGGAGAACAGGCAGGTGTTCTGGCCCTGGTCCTCCTTGAGGATGTCGGCCTGCACCGTGCCGCGCACGCCGGCGAGCGCGCGGGCCCGCAGTTCGGCGGCCTCCTCGGCCGAGGGGTCGCGGCCCTCGGCGGCGCGGAACTTCTCGGTCTGCTGGTCGATGACGGTGTTGAGGAAGAAGGCCAGCACGGTCGGGGCCGGGCCGTTGATCGTCATCGAGACGGAGGTGGTCGGCGCGGTCAGGTCGAAACCGTCGTAGAGCGCCTTCATGTCGTCCAGAGTGGCCACCGAGACGCCGGAGGTGCCGACCTTGCCGTAGATGTCGGGGCGCCGGTCGGGGTCGCGGCCGTAGAGCGTCACCGAGTCGAACGCGGTGGACAGGCGGGTGGCGGGCTGGCCCTCGGAGAGCAGCTTGAAGCGCCGGTTGGTGCGGAACGGGTCGCCCTCGCCCGCGAACATCCGGGCCGGGTCCTCGCCGTCCCGCTTGAACGGGAAGACACCGGCGGTGAACGGGAAGCGGCCGGGCAGGTTCTCCCGGCGCCAGAACCGGACCAGTTCGCCGTGGTCGGCGAAGTGGGGGAGCGCGACCCGGGGCACCTTGCTGCCGGAGAGGGACTCGCGGGTCAGCGCGGTGCGGATCTCCCGGTCGCGGACGGTGACGACCTGCTCGTCGCCGGAGTACGCGGCCACCACGGCGGGCCAGCCGTCGATCTGCTCGGCGACCTCGTACGGGAGCCGGGCGCGCGCCTCGTCGAGCAGCGCCTCCACCCCGCCGGCGTCCGCACCGGCCTCGGCGAGGTCGCCGCGGACCGCGTCCAGGCGCTGCACGCGCCGCGCCGCCGCCACGAGCCGGTCGGTCTCGCCGTGGTAGGCGCGGACCGTCTCGGTGATCTCCGCGAGGTAGCGGACCCGCTCGGCCGGGACGACCTGCCGGATGCCGGAGGAGTGGCGTACGTCGACCGTGGGCAGGGCGCCCTCGGCGAGCGGCAGCCCGTGCTCGGCGAGGGCGGCCGACAGGTGCTGGTAGAGGGCGGTGACGCCGTCGTCGTTGAAGGTGGCCGCCGAGGTGCCGAAGACCGGCATGTCCTCGGGCTTCTTGCCGAACGCCTCGCGGTTGCGCACCATCTGGCGGCCCACGTCGCGCAGCGCGTCCTTGGCGCCGCGCCGCTCGAACTTGTTGATGGCGACCAGATCGGCGAAGTCGAGCATGTCGATCTTCTCCAGTTGGGAGGCCGCGCCGAACTCGGGCGTCATCACGTACATCGACGTGTCGACGAACGGCACGATCGCGGCGTCGCCCTGGCCGATGCCCGGGGTCTCCACGACGACCAGGTCGAACCCGGCGGCCTTGACCACGGCGATGACGTCGCTGAGGTGCTCGGGCAGCTCACGGCTGCCGCGGGTGGCCAGGCTGCGGAAGAAGACGCGGTCCCCGTCGAGGGAGTTCATGCGGATGCGGTCGCCGAGCAGGGCGCCGCCGCCGCGCCGCCGGGTCGGGTCGACGGCGATGACGGCGATGCGCAGCTTGTCCCGCTGGTCGACGCGGAAGCGGCGGACCAGTTCGTCGGTGAGCGAGGACTTGCCGGAGCCGCCGGTGCCGGTGATGCCGAGCACCGGCACCACCCGGGCCGCGGCGGCGGTGCGCAGCTCCTCCAGCAACTCGGCCGGGAGGGTGCCGAGTTCGGCGCCCGTGAGGGTGCGGGCGAGGGCGAAGCGGTCGCCGGACAGCACGCCCGCGGCGTCGGCCGGACCGGCGGCCCACAGGTCGAAGTCGCAGTCCCGGACGACCGAGTTGACCATCCCGGCCAGGCCCATCCGCTGGCCGTCCTCGGGGGAGAAGATGGTCACGCCGCTCTCCCGGAGCCGGGTGATCTCGGCGGGCACGATCACCCCGCCGCCCCCGCCGACCACCCGTACGTGCCCGGCGCCCCGCTCGCGCAGCGACTCGACCAGGTACTCGAAGTACTCGACGTGGCCGCCCTGGTAGGAGGAGACGGCGACGCCGTGCACGTCCTCCTCGATCGCCGCGTCGACGACCTCGCGCACCGACCGGTTGTGTCCGAGGTGGATCACCTCGGCGCCCTGGGACTGGAAGATCCGGCGCATGATGTTGATCGAGGCGTCGTGCCCGTCGAACAGGGCCGACGCGGTGACCAGGCGGACGGGGTGCGCGGGGCGGTGGAGATCGCTCATGGGGGCCTTCCCGGGCGGCTCGGGCGGATGGTGCTGAGAAGATAGTAGGACGTCCTACTAAACGCCGGGAGGTGCCACGCGTGTGAGCAGACGCACAGCTTTCGTGAGCCGGGCCACAGGGAAGGGGGCGGACAGGCGCCGGCGGCACCCCCGCCCGCCGCTCACAGCGTCGCGGTCAGCCGCCGCAGCATCGCGTGCGCCTCGGGCAGCGAGGGCCCGTACCAGGTGAGCAGCCGCCCGTCCACCAGCCGGACCGGCGTCCGCCGGAAGGACTCCGGTCCGTCGTCCGGCCCGAAGGCGTACGGCTCGTCCGGCAGCAGTACCGCGTCCACCTCCGGCCGGTCGATCCGCTCCAGCGGGACGTGCGGATAGCGGCCCTCGTGCGCGCCGAAGGCGTTGACGAGGCCGGCCCGGCGCAGCAGGTCGCCGGTGAACGTGGACCGCCCGACCACCATCCACGGATCGCGCCAGATGGGCACCGCCACCGTCGCCACCGGTTCGGGCACCGTCCCCGACCACAGCGACCGGGCCCGCTCCACCCACGGCGGCACCGGGGCGCCGAGCGCCTCGGTGAACAGGCGGGCGATCGACTCCAGCGCCTGCGGCACGGTCTCGATCACCGTCACCCACACCGGCACGCCCGCCGCGCGCAGCCGGGTCACGTCCAGTTCCCGGTTCTCCTCCTTGTTGGCGATCACCAGATCCGGCCGCAGCCGCTCGATCGCCGTCCGGTCCGGGTTCTTGGTGCCCCGTACCCGGGTCACGTCCAGCCCCGCCGGGTGCGTGCACCAGTCCGTCGCGCCCACCAGGACCCCGGGGCGGTCCGCCGCGACCGTCTCGGTCAGCGACGGCACGAGGGACACCACCCGGCGCGGCGGCCGGTCCAGGTCGAGGACGGTGCCCATGTCGTCAGC
The DNA here is from genome assembly GCF_036607905.1 of Streptomyces sp. SCSIO 75703. Taxonomy (NCBI): domain Bacteria; kingdom Bacillati; phylum Actinomycetota; class Actinomycetes; order Kitasatosporales; family Streptomycetaceae; genus Streptomyces; species Streptomyces sediminicola. Next base: position 486,643 of record NZ_CP144555.1, on the reverse strand, counting down.
GAGCGGCGGCATCACGGGGCTCCAGGGGTCGGGAACGGCGGACGGTCACGGTCCGCGCCGGTACGGCGCTGCCGCTGGAAGCCTGCCACGGGCGGCGGCATCCGGAACACCGGGGAGGGGGACGGCGCCCGGTCCGCGGGCTGCCCGTGGCCGCCCTCGGCGCGGCCGGTGCCGTCGCCGGGGCCCCGGACCCGTGGCCGCCACCGGCCTTCACGCCGGAGGTGCCCCGCGCCCCGCTCCCGCGCCGCCCTTCCCGCTCCCGGGCCTACGTCACTTGTCCCGCAGGGGCCGCGACGCTCGCCAAGGGCAGGTCCGGTCATCCGCGCGTTTCCGGGCGTGGCCCGGCCTCCTAGCGTCTTAGCAGGTCCGGAGCCCGGACCCGGGCCACCCGCCGCCACGTGCCGCACCGGCCCGCCCGCACCCCCCGGATCATCCAGCGAAGGGTCCGCACCACATCATGGCCTCGGAGAATCCGGCGGTCACCGCCCGCACCGGGCACCGCGGGCGTCCCGCCACGCCCGGCCCCGCCGCCCGGCGCCCCGTACCGGGCGCCACCGCGCGGCAGCCGTCCGCCGCACCGGCCCCTCCTGTCCAGTACGCCCGCACCCAGCAACGGAGCACGCGATGACGTCGGTGAGAAACGCCGAGGACTCCACCCCCCGCACCGCGGGCCGCAGACCCGCCCGCCCGGCCGCGGCGGCGGTGGCCGACGCGCTGCGTGACGCCACCTACGAGATCCTGCCGTTCAAGAGCGCCGAGGAGAAGGTGCTCGCCCACGTCCCGCGCGACGTGGCGCTCACGGTGACCACGACCGAGGCCAAGGGCCTCGACCCCACCCTCGGCCTCGCGGCCCGCCTCACCGAGCAGGGCTACCGGGCCGCCCCGCACATCGCCGCCCGGCTGGTCCGCGACCGGGTCCACCTCGGCGACCTCGTCGACCGGCTCGCCGACGCCGGTGTCGACCGGCTCTTCGTCATCGGCGGGGACGCCGCCGAACCCGCCGGGGAGTTCCCCGACGCGCTGAGCCTGCTCGAAGCCCTGCGCGAGCGGGACCACCACTTCGCCTCCGTCGGCATCGGCGGCTACCCCGAGGGCCACGGCAGCATCGGCGACGAGCTGATCGACAAGGCCCTCGCGGACAAGGCCCCGCACGCGGACCACGTCATCACCCAGCTCTGCTTCGACGCGGCCACCACCGTCCGCTGGGCCCGCGCCGTCCAGGAGCGCGGCGTCGGCCTGCCGATACGCGTCGGCATCCCCGGCGCGATCAGCCGGCAGAAGCTGGTCCGCGTCTCGGCGGGCCTCGGCCTCGGCCAGTCGGCCCGTTTCCTGAAGAAGCAGCAGAACCTCCTGTGGCGCTTCTTCCTGCCCGGCGGCTACAGCCCCGACAAGCTGATCGAACGCCTCACCCCCGCCTTCGGCGCCGCCGACAACCGCCTGCACGGCTTCCACGTGTTCACCTTCAACGACCTGGACAGCACCGAGTCCTGGCGGCAGGAATGGCTCGCCCGCCTCTCCTGAGCGCCGCCCCGCGCCCCTCACCACACCCCGTCGCCCGTCCGCCGCGCCGGATCTCGCCCGTCGCCGCTCTCCCGGCGGACGCGCCGCCCCGCCCCGCCGTGCCGCGGACACCGCCACCCCCCGCCTCTTCGTACGCCGCCCACCGGAGGAGTTGCAGAACTGATGAGTGCCCAGGTCATCGACGGCCGGGCGTGCGCCCGCGCCCTCACGGAGGGCCTGGCCGACGAGGTGTCGCGCCTGGCCGGCGAGGGGATCCGGACCGGCCTGGCCACGGTCGTCGTCGGCGACGAGTACGCCTCGGCCGCCTACGAACGGCGCCTGCGGCGCCTCGCGGACCGGCTCGGCGTCGCCTACCACCCCCGCTCCCTGCCCCCGGGCACCACCCGGTCCGAGCTGACCGGCACGATCGCGGAACTGAACGCCGACCCGGCCGTCTCCGGCGTCCTCGTGCTGCGCCCGCTGCCCCCGCACATCGACGAGTCGGCCGTCTTCGGCACCCTCGACCCGCGCAAGGACGTCGAGGCGGTCCACCCCGAGAACGCCGGCCTCCTCGCCCTCGGCGTCCCCCGCTACGTCCCCTCCACCGCCGCCTCCGTCTTCCACCTGCTGGACACCTGGCTGGACGCGGTGGGCGAGGACCGCGCCGACTTCTACCACCGGTCCCGCATCGTCGTCGTGGGCCGTTCCAACACCGTCGGCAAGCCCGCCGTCGCGCTCGGCTACCAGCGCGAGGCCACCGTGGAATCGGTCGACGAGTGGGCCGACCGCACCCACGGGCTCGGCCGCCACACCCGGCGCGCGGACGTCCTCATCGTCGCCGCCGGCAAGGCCGGGCTGATCCGGGCCGAACACGTCCGCGAGGGCGCCGTCGTCATCGACGTCGGCATCAACCCCCGCCGGGACGCGGACGGCACCGTCCGCATGGTCGGGGACGTCGACCACGACGCCGTCGCCCCCCGGGCACGCGCCCTCACCCCGGTCCCGGGCGGCGTCGGCCCGGTGACCGACGTGTGGCTCTTCCGCAACACCGTGCAGGCCGCCCGGCTCCTCGCCGGCCGGCCGCCGCTGCCCGGCCCGCTCTCCCGCCCCAGCCCGACCGACCCCCTCCTGGAGGCGTCATGACCTCGCCCGCTGCCGCCCGGCGCGGCGTCCTGCTGCTGTCCTGCCCCGACGCGCCCGGCATCGTGCACGCCGTCACCGAACCGCTGGCCAGGGAGCACTGCACCATCCTGCAGAGCCAGCAGTTCGGCAGCTCCACCAGCGACACCTTCCACATGCGGGTCGAGTTCGCGCACGCCGACGGGGACGCCCTCGACCTCGACGCGCTGCGCCGCGGCCTGGCGCCCGTCGCCGAGCGGTTCGGCATGACCTGGCGGCTCACCGACGCCGCCCGGCGGCCCCGTACGGTCCTGATGGTCAGCCGGTTCGCGCACTGCCTGAACGACCTGCTGTTCCGCAACTCCCTCGGCGAACTCAACCTCGACGTGGTCGCCGTGGTCTCCAACCACCCCGACCTCGGCCGGATCGCGGACAGTTACGAGGTGCCCTTCCGCCACATCCCGGTCACCGCGCGGAACAAGCCGCGCGCCGAGGAGGAACTGCTCGCCCTGGTCGAGGAGGAGAGGGTCGACCTCGTCGTCCTCGCCCGGTACATGCAGATCCTCTCCGACGACGCCTGCAAGCGCCTCGACGGCCGGGCGATCAACATCCACCACTCGATGCTGCCCAGCTTCAAGGGCGCCCGGCCCTACCACCAGGCGCACGCCCGCGGCGTCAAGTACATCGGCGCGACCGCCCACTACGTCACCGCCGACCTGGACGAGGGCCCCATCATCGAGCAGGAGCTGATCCGCGTCGACCACTCCCTCGACCCGGCCCAGCTCGCGGCCCGTGGCCGGGAGGCGGAGACCCGCGCGCTCGCCCGCGCGGTGCGCTGGCACTGCGAGAACCGGGTCGTCGTCAACGGCAACCGGACCGTCGTCTTCCAGTGATGTCCGGCGTCCGTCGTCCGGCGTCCGTCCTCCCGTGGCCGGCTCCCGGAACGCCCGGGGCCCGATTCCGGTGACGTCCGGCAGGGGGCCGGCGCGGCGGGCGGGCGCCCTCCCGGCCCCGCCGGCACACCGGCCGCCGCCCCGCTTCGGCGGTCCGTCCCGACCTGGTACGGGACATTCGACGTAGGTGCGCGTTCGGGGCGAAACGGGACGTTGTCGCGGGGTGACGTATCCGCTTCCGGCGTGCATGCTGTGACACGACATGCGACGACGCCCGGCACGACCCGCCGCGTCGGGGGCGGGGTAGGGAGGGCCGTATGCCGAGCCGGGACCGAGGGGCGACCGACGCGCCGCACGCGCCGCGCGAACCGGACACGGCCCACGCGCCGCGCACCGCGGACGACCCCGCCGCCGGGGGCGTGGCCTGGTCCGACCTCGCGGAGCACGCACCGGACGGGCTCGCCGTCGTCGACGAGCACGGCCGCTTCCTCCGGCTCAACGCCGCCGCCGTCGCCCTCTGCGCCCGCCCGGCCGCCGAACTGGTCGGCCGCCCCGCCCCGTTCGACATCGCGCTCGGCTTCACCGCCGGCTCGCCCGGCCTGCTCGACGACGGCGCCGCCGAGCAGATGTGCACCTGGACCCCCGGGAGCGGCCCCGCCCGCGAGTTCGCGTACCGCACCCGGCCCCTGCCCGGCGAACCGCCGCGCACCGTGGTCGCCTTCCGCGACGTCAGCGCCGAGCGGCACCGCCAGCGCCGGGTCGCGGCCATCGCCCGCACCGCCGCGAAACTCGCCTCGGAGGGCTCGCTGACCGCGATGCTCGACGCCCTCGCCCAGGAGGTGCTGCGGGCCGACATGCTCGCCGCGGTGCAGATCCTCACCCTCGACGAGTCCGGGGAGAGCCTCCAGATCATGGGCTCGGCCGGCTTCCCGCGCCGCTCCGACTTCTTCGACCTCCTCATGGCCTGCCGCGACCGCGGGGCCACGCTGCGCATGCTGGACGCCTTCGAACTGGCGGAACCCGTGGTGATCGCGGACCGCGGCGACGCCATCCAGGCCGACCCGGCCTGGGAACCCCTCCACGCCCACATGGGCGCGCTGCGCTGGGACTGGTTCGCCAGTGTCCCGCTGCTGCTGCGCGGCCGGGCCATCGGCATCATCAACGCCTACTTCGCCCCCGGCCAGGTGGTGGGCCGCCAGACCCTGGAGTTCCTGGAGGCCATGGCCGACCAGGCCGCCGTCGCCGTCGACTACGTGGCCCTCCTGCGCGACGAGCGGGAACTCGCCCGCCGCGAGGAACGCCAGCGGCTCGCCCGCGACCTGCACGACTCGATCGTCCAGCAGGTCTTCTCCATCTCGATGCAGGCCAAGGTGATGGGCGTGCTCGGCGCCCGCACCGACACCGTCCCCGCCGACAGCGTGCGCCGGATCGCCGACGAGGTGGGCGCGCTCTCCAAGACGGTGCTGACCGACCTGCGCGCGATGGTGCACGAACTGCGGCCCTCCCTCTCCACCCAGCTCGGCCTGGAGGAGGCGGTGCGCGCCCTGACGGAGAGCACCACCAACCGGACCGGACTCCGCTTCGACCTGGTGGTCGGCGCCGGGCTGGAGCAGATCGGCGCGGAGACCGCCGAGGACGTCTACCGGGTCGTCGCCGAGGCCATCCACAACGTCGTCAAGCACGCCGGGGCCCGCTGGGTGACGCTGCGGATGGGGGTGCGCGACCACAGCCTCGTGGTGACGGTGGCCGACGACGGCAAGGGCCTGCCCGACCCCGTCGGCACGGGCACCCCGCCGGGCGGCGGCTACGGACTGACCAGCATGCGCGAGCGGGCCGAGCGCTGGGGCGGCACGGTCCGGGTCGCACCGGGCCCCGGCGGCGGCACGGAGGTCAGGCTCTCCGTGCCCCTCGCCGTCTCCGTCCCCCGCGACCCCACCGCCGTACCGGACGACGCCGCTCCCGCCGCCGGCCGCACCCGGGCCCACGGCCGCACCCACCCCACCCCGACGGACCCGACGGAGGACGCGACATGAACGCCCCCACCCCGACCGCCCCGGAGACGACGGCGCTGCGCGTGATGATCGTCGACGACCACGCGGTGGTCCGCCGCGGCATCCGCGCCTACCTGGAGGTGCTGGACGACGTCCAGGTCGCCGCCGAGGCCCCCGACGGGCAGGAGGCCGTCGACCGGCTCCAGGAGATGTCGGTACGCGGCGAACTGCCCGACGCCGTCCTCATCGACCTCTTGATGCCCCGGATGGACGGCGTCGCCGCCACCGCGCACATCACCCGCAACCACCCCGGCGTCAAGGTGGTGGTGCTGACCAGCTTCGGCGAGATGGAGCGCGTCCACGCCGCCCTGGCCAACGGGGCCTCCGGCTACCTGCTCAAGGACGCCGAACCGCACGAGGTGGTGGCCGCCCTGAGGGCCGCCGCGCGCGGCGACGTCTTCCTGCACCCCTCGGTCGCCCGCCGCCTGACGCAGGAGATCGTCTCCCCGCCCACCGGCCTGAGCACCCTGACCAACCGGGAGCGGGACGTCCTCGCCCTGGTCGCCCAGGGCTGCTCCAACCAGGAGATCGCCGACGAACTGGTGATCAGCGAGCGCACCGCCCGCACCCACGTGAGCAACGTGCTGCGCAAGCTCCAGCTCACCTCCCGCACCCAGGCGGCCCTGGTCGCCGTCCACGAGGGCCTCGTCCCGCAGCAGCGCTGACACCGCGCCCCGGTCCGCGCCGGGACGCGCGGACCGGGGCGCGGCGTGCCGGACGCGGACGGACCGGCGTGCGAGGCACCCGACGCCCCGCGCACGAAACGGCCGGGGGCGGCCGGCACCCGGTGCCCGCCGCCCCCGGCCGTCGCGCCGGTGTCCCTCAGACCGTGCCGGCCGTGCGCCAGCCCGGCTGGTAGCTGTCCCGGGCCATCGCCGTGTACGGGGCCGGGGAGACGATCGCCCGCACCGGGAACTGGACGTGCGGCTGCACCGTGGTCTTGCCCGAACCGCCGTCCGGCTCGCCCCAGACGACCTCGACCTCGGCGCCCAGCGGCACGTCCGGGTTGACCGTGGCCAGCGACAGCGCCTTGCGCTCGTTGGCGCTGTAGCCGGTGAACAGCGACAGGCCGACGGTGTTGCCGTCCGCGTCCCGCACCGTGTCGTAGTTCGAGGAGCCGTAGTTGGCGTTCGGCAGGTCGAAGAACTGGTAGCCGGGGCCCTCCTGGACCGGCGAGGCCAGCAGCTTGGACACGTCCTCCGTGTTCCACTCCAGGGTGACCTTGCGGCGCTGGGCCGCCGGGTCGATCGCCTCCAGGGCGCTGCGGCCCACGAAGTCGTGGTCGAACTTCACGAAGCCGCCGTAGCCCAGCTCCCACGGGTTGAGGTAGTAGTCCTCGATGTCCCGGGAGACGAAGCTGCCCGCCAGGGCGTTGGTCGCCTCGTAGCCGTCCGCGGCGAGCCACTCGCGGTACGGGCGCATCTCCTCGCCGGTGTACACGGCGGGCAGCGGCGAGGGGATCCAGCCCGACTCCAGCGTGTTGCAGGAGTAGGCGCGGCAGCCGGCCGGCTCCAGACCGAACTCGCGGCCCGCCTCCAGGATCGCCTCGCGCACCTTGTCGTAACTGCCGTACGGGCCCCAGATCTCCAGACCGGGGGCGCCCGCCATGCCGTGGCGCAGGGTGCGGATGCGCTCGCCGGCGATGTCCATGTAGCCCATCCGGAAGAACTTCACCTTGTCGACCGGGCCGCCGTTGACCTTCTCGATGACGTCCCAGGCCCGCGGGCCCTGGATCTGGAAGCGCCAGACGTCCCGGGTGACCGGCTTGCCGTACGGACGCGACGGCGAGCGGTCGTCCTTGCGGATGTCGACGTTGTACCCCCGGCCGCCCTTGTACGTCAGCCAGTTGGCGACCGGCGCGCGGCCGACGAAGACGAACTCCTCCTCGGCCAGCCGGAACAGGATGCCGTCGCCGATGACCCCGCCGCCGGGAGACACCGGGACGAACTGCTTCGCCGAGTCCACGGGGAAGTTGGCCGTGCTGTTGATGCCCGTGTCGGTGAACAGCTTCAGCGCGTCCGGGCCGGAGACCCACAGGTTCACCATGTGGTGGGACTGGTCGAACAGCACCGCCGTGTTCTGCCAGGCGGTCACCTCACGCCGGAAGTTGGTGAACTCGGCCGGCACGACCGGGTAGATGTACGCCCCGAGCTGGGAGTTGCGCAGCAGTTCCACCGTGTCGCCCGAGCGATCCAACACGTCCTGCAGGTTCTTGGCACTCATGTGCAATCCGTCCTCACTCGCGGTTCTCGGCCACCCGGCCCCAGGCGGGAGCGGCCGTCTTCGGCTGTACTGCGATGTCGCGCCGCGGTCGCTGCGTCCGGCGGAGCGGCGCGGGTGGGCGCGGGCCCGCCGACAGGGCCGGCAGCCGTCCGCCTCACGCTAGGGACCCCGGCCGCCGAGCGGCACAGAGGAATGGCGGGACCCTGGCGGCCGGGCCCGGCCATAGGAGGCGAGTCATATGACGTAGCCGCCGCCGGGTACGTCAAATGTCGCGTCGCGGCCTCGACAGGAAGCCCGCGTGGTCGGGACGTGTGGGCGATGGCCCGGCCCGCGCCGCGCCCTACGGTCGAAGCCATTCGGCGCCGGCCGCGCCCCCGCGCCGGGCCCCGAGCCAGGGAGCACCGTATGACACGCCAGCACGGGCTGGAACCTCCGGGAACGTACGTCTTCGACGGTCCCACCAGCCGCCGCGGACACCCGATGAACAAGCTGTTCATGTCGCTGCGGGAGGAGACCGCGCGCCGGGAGTTCCTGGCCGGCGAGGCCGCCTACTGCGCGCGCTTCGCGCTGTCCGGCCCGCAGACGGAGGCCGTCCTGCGGCGCGACTGGCAGGCGATGCTCGACCTGGGCGGCAGCATCTTCTTCCTCTACAAGCTCGCCATGATCGACGGGCTCTCCATGCAGTACCTCGGCGGCGTCTTCACCGGCATGACCGAGGCCGAGTTCAAGGCAGCGATGCTGGCGGGAGGACGGACCGATGTCTGAGGTGATCTGGGGACTGGCCACGTCGCACGTGCCGTCCATCGGGGCCGCGATGGACCGGGGCATGACCGCCGACCCGGTCTGGTCGCCCCTCTTCGAGGGGTACGCACCCGCCCGCGAATGGCTCGCCCGCAACAAGCCCGACGTCGCCATCCTCGTCTACAACGACCACGCCAACGGCGTCGACATGGACATCGTCCCCACCTTCGCCCTCGGCACCGCCGAGCGCTACCGGGTCGCCGACGAGGGCTTCGGCCGCCGCCCGGTGCCCGACGTCGAGGGCGACCCCGACTTCTCCTTCCACCTGCTGCGCCACCTGATGGACGACGGCTTCGACCTCACCGTCTTCCAGGAACTCGACGTCGACCACGGCTTCACCGTCCCCCTGTCGGTGTGGACGCCGGAGCCCGGCGACGCCTGGCCCTGCCCGGTCGTGCCGATCGTGGTCAACGTCATCCAGTACCCGCAGCCCACCGCCGCCCGCTGCTACGCCCTCGGGCAGGCGCTGGGCCGGGCGATCGCCGCGTACGAGGGCGCCGGGACCGTCGGCATCCTCGGCACCGGCGGCATGTCGCACCAACTGGCGGGCGCGCGGGCCGGGTTCATCAACCCCGAGTTCGACCACATGTTCCTCGACGCCATCGAGGAGGACCCCGGGAAGCTCGCCGCGCTCACCCGCGAGGACTTCATCCGCGAGGCCGGCGCCGAGGGCATCGAACTGATCATGTGGCTCGTGATGCGCGGCGCGATGAACGAGCGGGTCCGCCGCGTGCACCGCGCCTACCACGTGCCCGCCTCCAACACCGCCGCCGGACTGGCCCTGTTCGACAACCGCCCCGGGCCGTCCGCCTGACCGTCGGGCGCCCCGGACCCCGAGCCGGACAAGCGCTCCCGACGTCCGCCGACCCGACCGCGCCGGCACCCCCCGGCGCGAGCACGGTGCCCCGCCCGGGGCGCCGCGTGCTGCCGGTCGCCGCCGAACCGGCGGCGGCCGGCGTGCGGGTCGGTGTGGACACCACCCGGCCCGTCGATGCCCCGGTCGGCGCGGGCGCCGCGCTCGTCAACGTCGGCGGCGGCCCCGCCGACCCGGCGATGGCCCGCGTGCCCGCCCGCGCCGGTGCGCCCCGGGCGCCCGGTCACCGGTGCGGCGCCGGCCGCACCGTGTACGCCGGTGCCGTCCACGGCGACGTGGCCGCCGAGGCCCGTACCGAACTGCCGTCCCGTGCCGATGCCGCCGATGCCGCCGTCGCGGCCGGGGTGGACGCCGGGCGGCTGATCCTCGCCCCCTGCCCGTGCTTCGCCACGCCGGCCGACCACGACGGGGTACTCCTCAGCCTGCCTGGACACCCCGGCCCCGCGCGGACCGCCGGTGCCGCTGGGCCCCTCCCGCAAGCGGTTGCCCGCCCCGTCGGTGACCGGCGGCGCGGCCCGGTCCACGGCCGGGGCGCGGGGAGGGGCGTACGCGTGCACGACGTGGATGCGGTCCCCGTGCCGTCGGCCGCAGGCCGGGCGGCGGCCTGAAGCGCCGTCACCGGCGGGACACCGGAAGCGCGGTGGCCGCGCGGAGGAATCGGTAAGGGGCCCCTCGACGGCGAGGGGCCCCTTACCGTGGTGGCGGCCGGTCACCTCTCCTGGGGGTGGGTGGCGAGCGCCTCCACGGTGACGTCCATCCACTTCCACAGGGGCAGCGACACCAGCGCGTCGTGCAGCGCGGCCGGGTCCGCCGCCTCGTACAGGCCGACGGTGGCGTTGCGGCCGGGCACGCGCCACAGCCGCTTCAGGACGCCCGCCTCCCGCAACTCCGTGGCGCGGACGCGCTCGGCCCGGCGCAGCTCCTCACGGACCTCGTCCGGGGTGTCCGGCGGCAGCAGGTTCTCGGTACGGACCAGGAACTCCACGGTTCTTCCTCCTCCTCGACCGGGTGGGTACGGCGTCCGGTGCTCAGGCCGCGGCGATGCCGAGCAGCAGCTCGGCCAGCTCGCCGGGGGCGGTGACCATGGCCTCGTGTCCGGTGGCGATCTCGTGGACCGGCCAGCCACGGGCGGCGGCGCGCTCGGCCTGCCCCGTGAAGACCCGCATCCAGTCCACGCACTCGACGAAGACGCCCGGCACCCGGCCGGCGCCGCCGGTCAGCCGCAGCGGCTCGGTGTAGGTCAGCCAGGGGTGCGGGGTCAGGCGCGGCGCGAGCCAGTCGAGGTCGGCCCGCTCGCTCACGCCGAGCCGTTCCAGCGGCCGGACCGGCACGAGCCAGCCGAAGCCGGGACCGGCGACCGCCTCCCGGTAGTGCCCGGCGACGGTCTCGGGCAGCAGGTCGATCGCGGCCTCGCCGTCGTCGCCGACGAACGCGTCCAGGTGGACGCGGCGGGCCAGCCGCTCCGGCACGCGGTCGGCGACACCGGTGACGACCTGGCCCGCGTAGCTGTGCCCGACCAGCACCACGTCCCGCAGGTCGTGGGCCTCCAGCAGCGCGACGACGTCCTGGACGTGCGTGGCGAGGCCGACCTGGGGGGTCAGCAGGTGGGCCCGGTCGCTGAGGCCGGTGAGGGTGGGGGCGTGCACCTCGTGGCCGGCGGCCCGCAGGGCCGGGACGACGCGCTGCCAGGCCCAGCCGCCGTGCCAGGCGCCGTGGAGGAGGACGAACGTGCTCATGCGGGGTCACCCTTCGGGGTTCGGTGGTGCGGTGGTTCGGGAGTCTTCTTCGGGGGCAGGGGGCAGGGGGCAGGGGGCAGGGGGCGGGGGCGCGCGTGACGGGGCGCCCGCCCCGGGGGCCGCCGGCGGTGGTGTGGCCGGTGCGCGCCGCCGGGCGCATGGCTCGCGCGGGGTCGGCGGGGCCCGCCGCGCGCGGGCCACGGCCCGGGGTGCGGCCCGCCCGTCCCGGGCGCGGCGGCCGGGGCCGCCGTGGTGGTCACGATGGCGACGGCACCGACGTTAGGGAGCGGGGGAAGATCCCGTAACACGCGAATGACCGGACCCGCGCGGAGCGTTGTCCCGGCGCCGCTACGTCATCCGTCGCGGGGCCCCGCGCGCGCGACGGCCGACGGTCCGGCGCCCCTGTCGGGCGGGCCGGCCGTCGGCCGTCGGGGGAGTGCCGGCCCGGGGCGGCGGGACGTGCGGGTCCCCGCGCGGCGGACCGGCACCGGTCAGGCGGTCGTCCCGCTCGGGACGGACGTCGCCGAGGTCTCCGACTCACCGCCGGAGGAGGGCGCCGAGCCGCCGCGCAGACCGAGGATCGCCACCAGGCTGACCGCCGAGAGGGCGGAGACGTAGCAGGCGATGACGGTGGAGGAGTTGTACGCGTCGAACAGCGCGGTGAGCGCGATGGGCGTCACGGCGCCGCCGATCACACCGCCCATCTGGTAGGCGATGGAGATGCCGCTGTAGCGGACCTTGACGTCGAAGATGTCGGTGAACAGGCCGCCCTGCGCACCGGCCATGATGCCCTGCACGATGGCCGCGACCATGAAGGCGACCAGCGCCATGCCGACGCTCTTGGTGTTGACCATGGCGAACATCGGGATCGGCCACAGCGCGGCGGTGAGCGTGCCGATGGTGTAGACCCGCTTCGAGCCGAACCGGTCGGAGGCGAGCGCGGAGACGGCGATGGCGATGACCCACACCACCGTCGACAGCAGGATCAGCGTCAGCAGCGTGGTCCGCTCGAAGCCGACCTGCTGGGTGCCGTAGGTCAGCATGTAGACGATGACCGTGTAGCCGACCGCGGGCGGCGCGATGGATGCGAGGGAGGCCAGGACCAGGGTCCGCGGCTGACGGCGGAACAGCTCGGCCACCGGCACCTTGCTGACGCTGCGCTCCTTCTTGACCTTCTCGAACTCGGGCGCCTCCTGGAGCCGCGAGCGCACCAGGAAACCGACCACGACCATCAGCGCGCTGACCAGGAACGGGATGCGCCAGCCGTACGAGCGGAAGGCGTCGTCGCCCAGGCTGGAGACCAGCAGGAACGCCAGGTTGGAGGTGAGCACGCCGATGGGCAGGCCGAACTGCGCGAAGCTGCCGTAGAGCGCGCGGCGGCGCGGCGAGGCGTGCTCGGTGGCGATGAGGATGGCACCGCCCCACTCGCCGCCCACGCCGAAGCCCTGGATCAGCCGCAGCGCCACCAGCAGCAGCGGGGCACCGACGCCGATCGCCGCGTAGGTGGGCAGCACACCGATGAGGAAGGTCGAGCCACCGGTCAGCATCAGCGTGAGCACCAGCATCGACTTGCGGCCGATCCGGTCGCCGTAGTGGCCGATGACCGCGGCGCCCAGCGGCCGGGCGATGAAGCCGACGGCGAAGGTGGCGAAGGCGGCGAGGGTGCCGGCCACGGGGGAGAACCCGGGGAAGAACAGGTCACCGAAGATCAGCGCGGCGGCGGTACCGAAAATGTAGTAGTCGTACCACTCGATCGACGTGCCGACGAAACTGGCCGCGAATATGCCCTTCTTGTTCTTGGTTGGCGTGGTGCTGGGTGAGGGGGTCACGACGGGTACTCCTCCGAAACGCCGGACGGCGGGGTGAGGGTGCTCCTCCCGGGACGGTGAGGACGCACGGCGGGCTGGGGCGGGCGGGTCCGGGCCCCGGCCGGTGGCGTGGGCGGCCGGAACGGCCGGCCGGGGCGCGGGCCGGTGGCGACGCCCGCCGCACGGCCCGCGCGAAGGCCCGGCGGGTCGCCGCCGAGCCGGCCCCGCGGTGCCGCGCGGTGAGGCCGGACTCGGTCTTCCGGACTCGCTCGTCCAGGGAATGTAAGTGAGGACGGCTGCCGCGTCGCGGGTCTTCTGCGGCATGACGCCTACGTCATGTGTCGCACCGCACGGCCGAGGGCCGGTCAGCCCAGCGGACGGGTCTCGTGGACCAGGGGGAGTTCGAGCAGCCGGGGCCCGCGGCCCGGTGCCACGGCGGCGAGTTCGGCGGCGAGTTCGGCGCCGTCGGTGATCCGCCGGGCGGGCAGCCCGTACCCCTGCGCCGTGCGCACCGCGTCGAGTCCGGGCAGGTCCAGGCCGGGCGCGTGCGCCACGCCGAGCTGGTCGACGAAGCCGCGCAGCGCCCCGTAGGTGCCGTTGCGCAGCACCAGGAACGTGACGGGCAGGTTCTCCCGCACCGCCGTCCACAGTCCGGCCACGCCGTACTGCACGGCGCCGTCGCCGAGTACGGCGACCACCGGCCGGGACGGGTCGGCCAGCGCGACCCCGGCCGCGGCGGGCAGCCCGAAACCGAGGCCGCCGGCGGCGGGGAAGAAGAGCCCGCGCGGGCGGTCCAGGCGCAGGTGCTGCCAGAACTGGGTGGTGTTGGACGTCGACTCGTTCACCAGACGCACCCCGGCCGGCAGCGTGCGCGCCATCAGCGCGAACACCTGGTCCGCGGTGAACGGCGCGACCGCCCCCACCGGGTCCGCGCCGCCTACCGGGCCGGAGCCCGCGCCGGTCCCGGTCGTCGGGTGCGTGGCGGTGGCGGTGCGCGGGACCGTGCCGGTGACGGTCGCCGTGCCCGCGCCGCCTCCCGGTCCCGTGCCGTCTCCCGGCCCTGTGCCGTCCCGCGGCCCCACGCCGTCCCCGGGGCCCGTGCCGCCCCCTGTCCGCGTGTCCGTGCCGGTGCGCACCCCGGCCGCCGGCGCCCCGCCGGCCGGCAGCCGCCCCGGCGCGGGGGCCAGCGCGTCCAGCAACTGGCCCGTGACCGCCGCGACGTCGCCCACCAGCGCGTCGCCGAAGGCGGACCGCGCCGCCGCGTACGGGTCCGCGCCGACCGCCACCAGCTCCGTGCCCTCGGCGAGCCACGGCCCCGGCCGGTACGCGTGGTACCGGAACACCGGGGCGCCCAGCACCAGCACCAGGTCGTGGCCGGACAGATGCTCGGCGACCCCCGCGATGCTCGGCGGCAACACCCCCCGGAACAGCGGGTGCCGGGTCGGGAACGGGCAGCGCGGCGGCGTCGGCGCCACCCACACGGGCAGCCCGAGCCGCCCGGCCAGCTCCACCACCCGGTCGTAGGCCCGCTCGTCGTCCACCTCCGGGCCCACCACCAGCGCCGGGGACACCGCCCGCGCCAGCCGCCCGGCCAGCTCCGCCACCACCTCCGGCCCGGCCGCGCCCACCGACCGCACCCGGCGCCCCGCCAGGTGAGCGACCTCGTGCGCCGCCACCTCGGCGCCCCAGTCATCCATCGGCAGCGACACGAACACCGGACCCGCCGGCGCCAGCGTGGCCAGGTGGAACGCCTCCGACAGGGCCCGCGGCACGTCCTCGGCGCGGGCCGGTTCACAGGCCCACTTCACGTGCGGCTCCGGCACCCGGGTCATCGCCGGCTCCGCGAGCACCGACCCCAGCCCGATCATCGCGCGGGCCTGCTGACCCGCGGTCACCACCAGCGGGGTCCGCGAGGCGTGCGCGTTGGCGAGGTTGCCCATCGCGTTGCCCAGTCCGGCCGCCGAGTGCAGGTTGACCAGCGCCGGACGCCCCGTGGCCTGCGCGTAGCCGTCCGCCGTCGCCAGGACGGCGCCCTCGTGCAGCCCGAGGACGTACCGGAAGTCCGCCGGGAAACCGTCCAGGAACGGCAGCTCGTTGGAGCCCGGATTGCCGAACACGGTGGTCAGTCCCCAGGTCCGCAACAGCTCGTACGTGATCGCGCGAACGGTCGGCATGGCGTCCTCCAGGGGATCGGAAAGGCCCGGGGGCCGTCGCTCCCCGGGAGCCGCGCACGTTACGCGCCGTTTCGACCCCGGCCGAGCGCCCGGCCCCGATCTACGTCGGATGTCTCGGGCGTACTTGCCGCAACGGCCCGGAAGGATCGGGTCCCATGCCCGGGGGCCCCGGCCGCGCCCGCGGTTACGGTGGCCCGACGCCAGCCGGGAGACGGCCGATCCCACGCCCCGCCCCCTCCCGTGCGACGACCGGAGGTACGCCGATGGCACCGTTGGACCAGCTCGCCCAGCTCCCCGAGATCAGAACCGGGCTCTACGTCGACGGCGAGACGCACGAGACCCGGCAGACGCTCCGCGTCGTCGACCCGGCCGACCGCGAGTCGGTCGTCGGGCTCGCCGCCGCCGCGGACGCCGGCCAGGCCACGGCCGCCGTCGCCGCGGCCCACCGGGCCTTCCCCGCCTGGGCCGCCCGCGGCGCCGGGGAACGCGCCGAACTGCTCACCGCCGCGCTCGCCCCGCTGGAGGGCGACCGTGAGGCCACCGCCGAGATCCTCACCCGCGAGAACGGCAAGATCCGGAGGGAGTCGTTCGTCGACTCCCTGGTCTTCGAGCACCGCTTCCGCCTCGCCGCCGCTCTCGCCGAGGAGGTCGAGCGGGTCACCACCCTGCCGGCCCCGCCGTACCGCACCGAGGTCTCCTACCTCCCCCTCGGCGTCGTGACGATCATCGTGCCCTTCAACTGGCCGCTGGCCATCCTCGCCGCCGCGCTGCCGCAGGCTCTCCTCGCGGGCAACACCGTCGTCGTCAAGCCGCCGCCCACCGCGCCGCTCGCCACCACCCGCACCGTGGAGAGGGTCGCCCGCTCCCTGCCGCCCGGCGTGCTCAACGTGGTCACCGGCACCGACGCCGAGATCGGCGCCCCGCTGGTCCAGGACGACCGAGTCAAGAAGGTCTGCTTCACCGGCAGCTCCCTCGGCGGCCGGCGGATCATGGCGATGGCCGCCGAGTCCCTCACCCGGGTCGCCCTGGAACTGGGCGGCAACGACCCCGCACTGGTGCTCGCGGACGCCGACCTCGGCCCCGAGGCGATGCGACGCCTGTTCACCGGCACCTTCGACTCCACCGGCCAGATCTGCATGGCCACGAAGCGGCTCTACGTCCACCGCTCCCGGTACGAGGAGGTCGTGGAGGGCCTCACCGCCCAGCTCGCCGAGGTCCGGCTCGGCCACGGACTCGCCGAGAACGTCACCATGGGCCCGCTGCACAGCGCCGCCCAGCGCGCCTACGTACGGGAACTGCTGGACGAGGCCCGCGCGGCCGGTGCCGAGGTCCGCGAGTTCGGGGAGGCCGCCGACGGACAGGACCCGACCCGCGGCACCTTCCTGCGGCCCTCGCTGGTGCTCGACCCGGCCGACAACGCCCGCGTGGTCGTCGAGGAACAGTTCGGGCCCACGCTGCCGGTGCTGCCGTTCGACGACGAGGACGAGGCCGTCGGCCGCGCCAACGACACCTGGTCGGGCCTGTGCTCCTCGGTGTGGACGCGGGACCTCGACCGTGCGGCGGCCGTAGCGGCCCGGCTGCGCACCGGCTACACCTTCGTGAACGCGCACGGCGCCGCCCACCTGGACGAGCGCGCCCCGTTCGGCGGCTTCGACCACAGCGGCATGGGCCGCGAGATGGGCGTCGAGGGGGTCCGCGAGTTCATGGACACCCACGCGGTCGGCTTCCCCGCCTGATCCGCCCGCGGCCCGCGGCCCCTCCCGGTCCGGTCCGGACCACCCGGCCGGACCGGGAGGCCACCCCGCGGGTGACCCGGCGGCGGGCCTCCGCGGCGCCCGGCTCTAGCGGGACCACCGGCAGGAGCGGCGCCCGCGGGCGGAGCGGCGCGTCCCGCAGGACCCGCGCGCGATCTCGTCGGTGACGAACCCGAGCCCGATGCCGAGCATCCACGCGTCCTTCGCCAGCGCCGTCCCCTGCTGCGTCGGGCGCAGGCTGCCCTCCTGCCGCATCCCGGGGGTGCGCAGGTACAGGCCCAGCAGCCCGGCGGAGAAGGCGGTCAGCCCGGCGCCGGCCACGACGGTCGGCACGACCGGCAGCAGCAGCGCGGCGCCGAGCGTGATCTCCCCGGCGGAGAGGAGCTTCACGAACTTCGTCGCCGGCAGTTTGCCGAGGAACGGGTACGTCATCGTCGCCATGCCGTGCAACTGCGAGGCGGTCTCCTCGTCGGCCTTGCGCTTGGCGAGACCGGAGTTCAGGATGAACGCCCCGGTGGCCAGGCGCGGCGCGATGTGCCGGGCTTCGACGGGCAGACGCATGACGGCTCCCTGGGGATGGGGGGAAGAGCGGGGGGAAGGGCGGTGCGGACGGGCCCGTTCGCCAGCGTAAGGCGACCGCGGGCCCGGCGCAGTCCGGGAGGGCCGACAGTGGGGCGGGCGGGCTCCGGCGGGGAGTTCCGCCGGGGGCGCGACCGCTGAGACCGGCGCGAGCGGCGGCGCGACGAAGGCGCCCGGCGCGACGGCCGCGCGGTGCGGCGCCGTGCCGCCGGCGCGGCGGGGGACGCGGGGCGCGGCGAGGCCGTCCTGCACCCGCCACCCGCGTACGCCCCCGACGGTAGGCACGGTTACTCCCGCCGCCGGACGCGTCCGCGGCCCCGCCCCGGCACCGTGGGGGCCGTGACACTCAGCCGACCCGTACGCCGGGCCACCCTCGCCGTCCACGTCGTCGCCTCCGCCGCCTGGCTCGGGCTCACCCTCGGCCTGCTGGCGCTCGCCCTCGCCGCGACCACCGCCCCGTCCGCGGCGAGCGCCGAGCCGAGCGTGCGGGCCATGCGGCTCTTCGCCGACCTGCTGCTGCTCCCGGTGGCGCTCACCACCCTCGCCTCCGGCCTGGTGCTGGCCCTCGGCACGCCCTGGGGGCTGGCCCGCCACCGGTGGGTGTGGACCAAGTTCTGGCTGACGCTCGCCGCCACCATCGCGACGGCCTTCGCGTTGCGGCCGGGCGTGCACGCCGCCCTCGCCGCCGTCACCGCTGGCGAACCACTTCCCGGGCCCGCCGACGTGTCGGCCGGACCGTTCGTCTCCCTCACCGCGTACGTCTTCATGACGGTGATCTCGCTGCTCAAGCCCTGGGGGCCGACCCGGCGCGGACGCAGGCCCCGGCGCCCGTCCCGCCGTGGGGAGGCCGTCGCGCCGGCCGCCCGCGCCCGGTGATCGGCTTTCGGGCCGCCGCCGGGCGTCCCAAGATGGACGAGACGCCCGAGGGACAGAGCCCACCGTCGAGAACGCCGGGAGTGAGACATGCGCCGTGACGATCTGCCCGCCCCGGAGTCGGGGATACTGCTCACCCACTTCCTCACCGTGGCCGACGTGCCGCGCTCACGTGACTTCTACGCCGGGGTCCTCGGCGGGGAAGTGGTCCTCGACGAGAACCCCTGCATCGTCAGACTGGCCAACAGCTGGCTGATCATGAACCCGGGCGGCGGGCCCACCCCCGACAAGCCCGACGTCACCCTGCACCCGCCCGACGACCCGCACACGGCCACCAGCTTCCTCAACCTGCGTGTGGCCGACATCGCGCGCTGCTACCGCGAATGGACCGAGCGGGGCGCGGAGTTCCTCACCCCGCCCATCGACCGCAAGGCCGAGATCCGCTGCTACCTGCGCGATCCCGACGGCTACCTCATCGAGGTCGGCCAGTCCACCGGTCTGCTGCACGGCATCCTCGCCGACCCGCCCGCCGGGGACCGCTGACCGCGACGGCCGTCCCGGAGCACGCCCCGTGACCCTCCCCCCCCTGGAGCGTACGTTCGTACGCTCTGCGGGTAGGGTCCCGCTCATGACTGTCGAGACGCTGCGGCGGCCCACCCTGGCCGACCGGCGGGCCCGCGTGGCCGTGGCCGTGCTGTTCTTCACCAACGGGGCGCTGTTCGCCAACCTGCTGCCGAGGTATCCGCAGATCAAGGCGGACCTCGGCATCGGCAACGCGGCCTACGGGCTGGCCGTCGCGGCGTTCCCGACCGGCGCCATCGTCGCCGGGCCGGCGGCCGGCGTCCTCGTCCGCCGGTTCGGCTCGGCGCGGGTGGCCGTCGCGGGCACGCTGTTCACCGCCGTCGGCATCCTCGCGGCCGGACTCTCCGGTTCGGTCGCGGTGTTCGCCGCGGCCCTGTTCCTCGCCGGGGCGATGGACGCCGTCACCGACGTCGCGCAGAACGCCCACGGCCTGCGCGTCCAGCGCCGCTACGGACGCTCCGTCATCAACTCCTTCCACGCGATCTGGTCGGTCGGCGCCGTCACCGGCGGTGCGATGGCCGCCGCGGCGATCGCCCTCGGACTGGCCCGCGGCCCCCATCTCGTCGTCTCGGGCCTGCTGTGCGTGGCCGCGGCCTGCGTCGCCCTGCGCTTCTGCCTCCCCGGTCCGGAGACCGGGGCCGACGGGGAAGAGACCCCCGGCGGTGACGCCCGCCCCGCCGAGGGGGGCGCGTCGCCGGGCCGTCGGGTCGCCTGGGTGCTGACCGCCCTGGTCCTCATCGCCACCGCGGGCACCGTCGTCGAGGACGCCGGCAACTCCTGGGCCGCCCTCTACCTCTCCGACTCCCTGCGGTCGACCGCGGCCGTGGCCGCCTCCGGCTACATCGCCCTGGTCGGCGCCCAGTTCGTGGGCCGCCTGATGGGCGACCGACTCGTCGACCGGTTCGGGCAGCGCGCCGTGGCCCGCTCCGGCGGCCTCATCGTCGCCGTCGGCATGGGCCTCGCGCTCGCCGTGCCGACGGTCCCGGGGACGGTCCTCGGTTTCGCCGCCGCCGGATTCGGCGTCGCCACCCTCGTCCCCGCCGCCATGCACGAGGCCGACTCGCTGCCCGGCCTCAAGCCCGGATCGGGGCTGACCCTCGTCTCCTGGCTGATGCGCCTGGGCTTCCTGCTGCCGCCGCCGCTGGTCGGCCTGGTCGCCGACGCCACCAGCCTCCGGGCCGGGCTGCTCGTGGTGCCCCTCGCCGGGCTCCTGGTCGTGTCCCTGGCGGGGGTGCTGCGCACCCGGCGGCCGTGAGGTCAGGGTCGTGAGGTCAGGGGAGTGAGGGCGGGCGCGGGTGGGGCGGGCCGGGGCCATGACGGGGGGAGCGGGGCGGGTCGGCCGGAAAGCCCACGGCGGACGACTCGCGCGGCGAGGGTACGTACGTACACTCCCGGGTGTACGGTCGTACGCATGCCGACGGACCACTTCGCCGGGGACCCGCGCACCCAGCTCGAACGCATGCGTGCGGGCGACCTCTACCTCGCCGACGACCCCGAGATCGCCCGCATGCAGCAGCGGGCGGTACGGCTGGCCGCCCGCTACCAGGCCGCCTTCGCCGAGGACGCGGACGCCGCCCGGCCGCTGCTCGCCGAACTCCTCGGCTCGCTGGGGGAGGAGGCCCAGGTCCGGCCGCCCCTGTACGTCGACTACGGCACCCACATCAGCATCGGTGCCCGCACCTTCGTCAACTACCAGTTGACTGCGCTGGACGTCGCCGCCATCACCATCGGTGAGGACTGCCAGATCGGGCCCAACGTCCAACTGCTCACACCGACCCATCCGTTGGAGCCGGGGCCGCGCAGGGACAAACTGGAGGCCGCCCGGCCCATCGTCATCGGCGACAACGTGTGGATCGGGGGCGGCGCCATCGTGCTGCCCGGCGTCACCATCGGCGACGACTCCGTCGTGGGCGCCGGAGCGGTCGTCACCAAGGACGTGCCGCCCGGTGTCGTCGCCGTCGGCAACCCGGCCCGCACCGTCCGGACCCTGTGAGCCCGCTGCCGTGGCCACCGGACACACCGACCCCCAGCGCCGCGAACGCATCATCGCCGCCACCCTCGACCTCATCGCCGAGGAGGGCATCGCGCGGGTCTCCCACCGGAGGATCGCCCAGCGCGCCCAGGTGCCGCTGGGGTCCATGACGTACCACTTCAACGGCATGGACCGGTTGCTGCGGGAGGCGTTCGGCAGGTTCATCGACCACATCGTCGCCGTCTTCGACGCCCACCTCGACGGCGTCGCCGACCAGGACCATGCCCGCGAGGCGGTGGCCGACCTCGTGCACGCCCTGTCGGAGGGCAGCAGGCGCGACCTCGTCCTCACCCAGGAGCTGTACACCCTCGCGGCCCGCTCCCCCTCCTACCGCGAACTCACCCACACCTGGATGCGGCACAGCCGGGTCCGCCTGGAAGCGCACTTCGACCCGGACACGGCCCGCCAACTCGACGCCCTCATCGAGGGGCTGACCCTGCACCGGGCCCTGGACCGGGAACCGCACGACCGTGCCCTGACGCTCGAAGCCGTCACCCGGATCACCACGCGGGGCGGTCCGGCCACCTGAGCGGGACCGGGCCCGCCGCGGAACACACGGGCCCGCTGAACCGCCCGTGCGGCATGGTCCTGACCGCCGTGCCGCACGGGCTCCCTCCCCGAGCCCGCCCCGGCGTGGGATGTGAGCCCCGGGACGGTCGGGAGGGTGCCCGGGGCGGGGCGGGGCGGGGCGGGGTGGGGTGGCGCGGGGCGCGTGCACCGGGCCGGGCGTGCGTCCCCAGGGCCGGACTTCCGTGCCGGGCCGGGAACCGGGCGGGGTCCGGGCGTGCGCCCCGAGGTTGGTCTGCCGCGCCGTGCCGGTCCGGGCGTGCGCCCCGAGGGGCGCCGGGCCGGGAACCACCGCGGGCCGGTGTGCGGAAGGAACCGGGCGCGGGTTCGGGTAGGGCACCCCGGGCCGGAAGCCACGCCGGACCACGGTCCCGCCGTGCTCGGCCCGTCCCGTCCCGCCGGTACGGCTCGCCCATCCGGATGACGCGGAGCCGTACCGGATGCGAGGATGGCCCGCGACAAGGCGACGGCGAACCGAGGAAGCCGGTGGAAATCCGGCGCGGTCCCGCCACTGTGATCGGCGAGCGGACCCCGTTCGAGGCCACGGCCCGCACACCCGCGGGCGGGAAGGCCGGGGCGAGCATCGACCCGAGAGCCAGGAGACTCACGCGGTCGCCCCTCCACGGACGCCGGGGCGGATCTCCCCGGGGAGAGGACCGATGCGCCATGCCCGCGTCACCCGGCGAGGCGGCCCCCGCCGCCCACTCCGCCTCCCGCACGACCCCCTCCACCGCCTACGGCGCCCCGCCCTGCCGGGTCGTCGTCTGCCGGGACTGCTGCTGCGGCACGCCCAAGGTGAGCGGCGACCACGCCGCACAGACCGCACGCCTGCGCGCGGAGGTCCCCGTCCGCGTCTCCACCTGCCTGGACGTCTGCGACCAGGCCAACGTCATCGTGGTCCAGCCCTCCGCCGCCGGCCGCGCGGCCGGCGCCCGCCCCGTCTGGCTGGGCCTGGTCAACGACCCGTACGCCACCGAGGACGTCCTCGCCTGGATACGCGCGGGCGGCCCCGGCATCGCGGACCGCCCCGAGATCCTCGACCTGTACGCCTTCACGCCGCCGCGCCGCGCGGCCCGTTGAGGCCGCGCCGTGTCCGCGTCCCCGCCCGCCGCCGCCCGCGCCGACGAGGCGAGCGTGACCGCCGCCCTGGCCGACGTCGCCCGGTACGGCGGCTTCTTCGCCCTCACCGTGGGCGGCCCCGCCGAGGGCTGGCACCCCGTGGGCGCCGCCTACGCCCGTGGCTTCGCCGACCTGGCCCGCGCGGTCGCCGAGCGCCACCGCGCCCCGGAACCCCGCGTCGGCCTCTCCATCGCCCACCTCGGACACGTCGCCCGGCTGTGGTCGCCCGCCCTGGCCTGCACCGTGGTCCACGGCATCGTCCCGGACCTCACCGCACTGCAACGCGCCGACGACGGGCCCGCGCTGCGCCTGCCCCGCGCCGCCGGCTGGCACGCCGCCGCCCTCCCGGACCCCGCCGGCGCGCTCGCCGGCCAAGTCCACGCCCACCTCCGGGCCTTCGCCGCCGGGCCGCACCCGCGCATCGCGCACCGCCTGCTCGACGGCAACGCCGCCTCCGCGCTCGCCGAGGCGGCCCGCGCCCTGCTCGCCGCCCATCCCGGCCTCCGTGGCGTGCTCGCCGCCCTCACGGCCGACCTGCTCGGCAGGCCGCCGCTCACCGGCACGGGCCGGCTCGCCGGGGCGAACCTCGCCTTCCGCCGCCGGAGTTGCTGCCTCTACTACCGGGCCCCGGCGGGACGCCCCTGCGGCGACTGCTGCCTGACCGCGCCGCACGACACGGCCCGCGCGGAGGACGGCACGTGAGGGAGGCCGGGGATCAGGCGGCCCGAGCGGTCGCCTCGTGGCGCCAGAAGCCCGAGAAGGTGATGCGGTCCTTCGGCAGACCGAGCCGGTGCAGGTGGCGGCGGCCCTCCGTGGCGAGGGTCGACTCGCCGACGACGAAGGCGTACCCGGCCGCGTCGGCGGTGGTGAGCCGGCGCAGCGCCCCGAGAGCGGCGGCCCCGGGCACGGAACGCCGGTCCTCCCGCACGATCCAGGACACGGCGACCCCGTCCGGCCCGCCCAGCGGACGCCGGTCACCCTCGGTGGGGACCTCCTGGATCACGCGGCCCACGGTCTCGCGGGGCAGGGAGCGCAGGATGCCGGCGGTGGCGGGCAGCCCCGTCTCGTCGGCCACGACGACCACCTCGGACGCGTCGGGCGGGCAGTCGAAGAGGACCCCCTGGTCCAGCACGGCCAGCGCGTCCCCCGGCCGGGCGGCGCAGGCCCAGATCGCCGCCCGCCCCTCGATCTCTCCGGTCGGCCCGTGGTGCACCACGAAGTCGATGTCCATCTCCGCCGCCTGGGCCCGGAAGCCGGCGACCGTGTAGTTGGCGCAGTGCGGGCGCTCCTCCTCGGGGATCGCCAGATACGGCTGCCACCACGCCGACCCGGTGAACTCGGGCAGCCGCAGTCGCCGCTGGTGCGGAAGCCGGAGGAAGAGCCGGAACCAGTGGTCGTACCCCAGCCACGCGAACTCGCCCAGTCGCTCACCGCCGACGGTCACCCGCTGCAAGGACGGCGAGACGCGCTCACTGCGCAGGACACGGGCACGGAACATCCGGGGATTCTGCGGCACCAACCGCCGACTCTTCGCCATGAGGTAAGGCTAACCTAACCCGTGCTCGATGCCGCTTGCCGGGCCGAGGACACCGGGTCCTCACCGGATGCGGGCCACCGCGTACCCCCCCTCGCCGTTCGTCTGCTGGCTCCAGGCGCGGGTGGTGAACGTGTGCAGCCGCCCTCGCGTCAGCGCGTGACGCGGCAGGCCGACGCCGAACTCCCCGGCCACCGCCGCCAGCAGCGCACCCTCCGCCGCCTTGGCGCTGGCGACGTCCGCAGCGTCCTTCGCGTCACCGAAGTGGTGGTCCGGGTCCAGCGCCTCCGGTATCCGCCCGCTCCGCCGGACCGCACCGTCCTCGTACGTGAAGGCGTACCGCTCGACCCCGCCCTCCGCCACCGACAGGTGGAAGAACGGTGACCTGCCGACGACCTTCAGCCCGCCCCACACCACCACCGCGCGCATGCCCGGCCCGGCGCCCGCGACCGGGGAGACGATCGGCCGGCCGTCGAAGGGGAAGGGCTCGCCGTCGAAGGCGAAGCTCCACCCGGGGCCGGCCCGGCCGACCGCCACGAGAGCCCGCTCCTCCCAGGGCGCGAACGCCCGTTGACGCGGTCGCTGCCTCATCCGTGCCTCCTGGAGGGGCAGGGGCTCACTCAGCACGGCGTCCCCGTCCGCGAGGAGACCGGGCAACTCGTCCGGCTCCGCCCCCTCCACCAGCACGAACCGGTACGCGGTGAGGTGGTTGCCCGGGGCCGGCTCCGCCAGCCACGCCAGACCGCCCGGATCGGCCGCGGGCGCCGGAGCCGGGACCCGCCCGCTCTGCCCGCCCCTCGGGGTGGACAGCAGCTCGCGCCCCCGCTCCGGGGTCAGCAGCGGTCCGAGCAAGGGGTCGGCCAGCCACCCCAGCGGCGCCAGGTGGTCCGGGCCCAACGGCTCCCACCGGGGCACGGCGCCCATCAGCGTCCGCCACGCCCGGTCGCCGTCCCCCCACCGTGCCAGCTCCCGCGCCCGGTCGACCGCCTCGCCGAACGGTCCGGGTGCCGTGTGGCGGTAGGTGCCCTTCCGCATCTGGTCCAGCAGCGCGCGGACCGTCGCCGCCATCGCGTCGTCGGCGCCCGCCAGGCCGAACGGCGGCGCGGCATCCCCCTGCGAGTGCGCGGCGTGCGCGGCGATGAGCGGGGGCAGCAGATCGGGCGCGTACCGCGGGTCCGTCACCAGGCCCTGGAAGCGCACCGCGGAGCCGTTCCCGAGCAGCCCGCGTACCTGATCGCCCAGCCCCGCGGCACGCGGCCTGCCGTACCCCTTCGCCTCGTCCAGCGCCTTCAGGGCCCGCTCCCAGTCGCCGCGCAGCGCCTCCAGCCGGGCCTGGTCCACCCGGGCGTCCAGCGTCCGCGTCGTCTCGTCGACGAACACCGGGCCGCCGTCCGTCTCGCCGGCGGCCCGCAGGAGGTGGAACTCCCGGTGCATGTCCCGCATGAACTCCAGGAAGTTCGCGTACCGCTTCGGCGGCGCGGCCCGCCAACCGGCCCAGGTGTACACCGCCCACTCGCCGTCCTCGTCCGCGTCCTCCGGGTCCATGAGCACGTAGACGGCGTCGGACTCCACGTCGAGCTGGAGACCGGTGCGCCAGATCTCCGCCTCCCGCCGCTCCCCGGGCCCGGCGTCCTCGTCCAGGTACTGCGCGAACTCCGACGCGAGCCCGTACGCGTCGTCGTGCCAGTGCGCGTCCGCGGTCCCCGCCAGCAGCCACACGAACCCGCCCGCCCGCCGCCACCCGTCGGACACCTTGAGGAACGCCCGGTACGACGGCGGCATCCGATGACCGAGCCGCTTCTCCATGGCGACGATCCGCTCCTCGGACGCGCCCGGGAAGCCCAGCCACCGCCCCTCCGGCCGCTCCTCCTCGTCCGCGCGCGAATCCACCCATTCCTCGCTCCACCGCAGCAGGAAGGAGCGCCAGTCGAACCCCGTGGTATCCGTCATGCCCCGATGCTGTCACCCACCACTGACAGTGCGCCGTGTCGGCGGCGCCCACCTGCGCGGAGAGCCCACCACGCCACGGCAGCGGACGGTCGGCCGCGTTTCTCCCGCAGGTCGCATGCCGCAGGCCTTGCGGCTTACCTGTCACACGCGTCCGAGGTCTCCACGGTCTCGGTGAAGGAGACGATCAGCCGCTTCATGGCGTCGGCGTCCCGGTGATCGGAACCGTAGGCCTGGACTCCGGTATAGAGCTCCTGCCCGTAATTCTTGTCGACGCAGTCCTTCGTCTTGCCGAACGCCTGCCAGCCGGAGTACACGTACCGCCCCCCGTCTGCGCTCTGCTCCACCCGTTCCAGGGTCTGGCCGCGGAGGAAGTGCGCCGTGTCATGGCCACCCTGCCACCACTTCTGGACGGTCCTGACCGCGAGCTTTCCGTCCACGGACACATCGCACCAGGTCGACGCCGGGTTGACGACGGGCTTGACGGAAAGCTTCTTCCCCGGTGGCAGGAACGGCGTGAGTTCCTGGGCATCGACCCGGACACCACACAGGGCACCTGGCACGGAGTAGTCCCTGCTCTCCTCCTCCGCACCGCACCCCGCGACCGCGGGAACCAGGACGGTGAGCAGGGCGGCGACGAGGGCGGAACCGGAGCGGGCTCCGGTCACCGGTCGACGGCGAGTCATGGTGGTACCTCTCGGGGGCTGCTTGGTTTCTGTGTGGCGTTCGGCGGCTCTGTCAGAAGGGTGTCCTGCTGCCTGGTGTACGGCCGTCGACAATCGACCGGGCATTGTAGAAGCCCTGTTCACCGCTGTCCCGGGCCCAGAACTCGGCGTGCGCGGGGTCAATCTTTCCGTGCGCTTCCGCGGCCAACCGCGCCGCTTGACCCGCGCGGTTGCCGTTGCTTTCCATCGCCTTCTGCCAGATCTCTCCCATCGCGTCTTCCGAATCCTTCAGTTCCGTGCTTTCGAAATCTTGGAACATGGATTCGAGGACGGTGCCGGTGACGGTGGAGGCGGCTCCACCCGCGAGGGCCCCGACCCACGGTGTGGCGACGAAGGAGGTTCCCACGCCGACCGCCGTACCGAGCCCTCCGGAGATGCTGCTCTTGACCAGGTCCATCGAGTTCTTGTAATCCTCGTCCCGCTCCTTCCCGCCGGCCGCCAGCTCCTCCTGGCGGCCCAGGGCCACGGTGCCGGAGATTTCTCCCGACTTCTGAGCGATCTGCCGCACGACGCCCTCCGTGTCGTCGTCCACGACGAAGCCGGCGGGAAGTTCGGGATTGAGGTGGTACTCCATCAGTTGGCTCATGTACGCCTTCTGGCCGGCTTCCACCGCCGCGTAGCCGTCCGGGTTCTGGCCGACGGTGAAGAGCAGCTTCGTCACGTCCCGCGGATCGAGTACGGCCTCCTCCCCGTACATGGGATACATCTTCTGCGTCCGCTCCCACGACGTCGACTGCGGATCGTTCCGATCCGCGCTGCTGATGGACCGGTTGATGTCCGGGAGGTACTCGGAGGTGATCTGGCCGATGCTGTCGAGCATGTGTCCGTGCTTGAGCAGACGCTCTTCCGGATCCTCGCCGATGGACGACACGAGGCGTTCCATGAGCTTGGTCTGCTCGGCGTTGTGGTGCGGCGTGTCCGGCGTCGGCTGCTCACCGGCCGGGTGACCTGTGGTGGCAGCCTCGAGGGCCATCGCCAGGTTGTTCCGTCCTGCGATGCTCTCCTTGTGTTCGGAGTCGAAGTCGGTGGGCCAGTCGCGTTCCTCGAAGAGGTAGTCGAAGTTGGTCAGTGACTTCTTGACCTCCTTGCCGTCCTTCTCTTCGGTGAAATCGTGATCCTCGTCCTTGGTGAGGAAGGTGTCGTTGAAGAAGGAGGTCGCGGCGTCGGGGTTGTTGGCGAGCGCCTTGAGGTAGCCCGTCATCGGGTCCCAGCCGGTGTCCGTACCCGTGTGGTTGAGCGTCGCGTCGGGGCCCAGACGCTGCCAGGCGCCGTGCTGCCCGTTGCCCGTGAACTTCTTCTCCGTGGCCATGAGCTTGGCGCCGTAACTGTGCAGGAACTGGTCGTCGTAGTCGCCCCAGCGCATCAGGTTGCTCATCACCTGACCGCCCAGGGGGAAGCCGCCCCCGCGGCCCACGGGCTGGTCGACCAGGGCCACCATGTTGCTCTTCCAGGTGGTCATCGCGGCACTGTCGCTCTGGGTGGCGCTGGCGAGGGTGAGACTCAGGTTCTTCTGGAGATCGTCGAATTGCTCGCGACGTTCTCGGCGCAGGTCCCACCCCGTATGCGGGTCGGTGACGCCGGACCAGAAGTCCAGTGTCTTCCGCGGCCCCAGCGTGGTGGCGAAGTGCTCGGCGAACAGCGGATCGGCGGCGTACTGCTTCAGGCCCGCGTTGAGCCGGTCGAACTCGGCGGTGGAGAGCTTTTCGGGGTCCTTCTTGGCGAGTGCTGCCAGGTCCTCGGCGGCCTGGAGCGCATCGGCCGCTGTGTCGCGGTCGCTGTAGCTGGCGTCGCCGAATCCGTAATTGGTCTGGTTCGCCAGTGCCCTGAGGACCTTGCCTGCGGAGTTGTCGCTCTCGGTCGCCTTGCTGAGGATTTCCTGAATCTCGTCGCGCAGGGCGTCGACGTCGTTCTGGGTGTGGGAGGGCGGAGTGTGGCCCTCTGCGGCGCGGTCCGGGTGGACGTTCATCGTGACGGTGAAGCCGCCGTCGCCGGTGCCCACCACGGTGAGGTTCTTCTTCACACCCCGGTCGATCGCGTCCTTCAACTGGGTGTGGTAACTCCTCAGTTCTCCGGCGGTGTCCTTGAGGACGCCGTGGATGGACTTGGCCTGGGTGTGGGCGTCCTTGATCTCGCCGGCCGTCTTGCCGATGAACTCCTTGGTGACTTGTGAGTTCTCGCCGGCCCAGTTCGCCTTGTTGGCCGCCTGGCGTAGGCCCTTTTCGGCGTCCTCGGCGAGGGTTTTGAGGTTGCGGACGATGTGCGACCAGTCCTCGACAGCGTCGTCGAGCAGTTTGAGATTGGCGTGACGGAGAGTGTCGAGATCCATGATGGGGCCCCCGTTGTGCGGTTACTTCTTCTTCTCGCCGTAGATCGGGTTCCTGCCCCCGGGCGGTCCGACTCGCTCGTCGAAACCGGCGTCGAGGGTGGCGATGCTGCTCATCTGTCCGGAGACGTATGCCTCGTCACCGGCATGGATCTTCTTGGACACCTGCATGTGGTTCGAGATGTGCGCGCAGGCGTCGAGGACGGTCTTCAACTGGGAGGACCAGCGGTTGGACACGTGCCGCAGTGCGGAGCCGAGCGCGAATCCCTGGGACGTCAGATCGCTTGCCGCCTTGTCGACGCTCGTGTTGTCCAGGCGTGCCTGGTCCCAGAGTTGGTCGTAGAGGCCGTGCGCGTGGCTGCCGATCTTCGAGAGGTCCTGCTGGTTGACGTTGAGGTCACCCGTCCTGTCGGGCACCGTGGGGGCCGGACCCGGTCCCGAGTCACCGGGGTACTGGTTGAGTTGCATACCGGTCGCGCCGCCCTGGCGGCGCTCCAGTGCCTCCGCCTTCAGTTGGTGCCACTCGTCCCACGCCACCGGCCCGCTCCTTCAGCCCCGACAACCCGCGCCGGGGCACGGCTGAACGCCCCCGGCGCCGCGAGCGTAGTCCACCGGGATCGGCCCCCGCGACGGGGCCCTCGCCCACCCCGCACAGGGGAGTCCCGGACCCGGCCGGGTCGCAGCGCCGTACCACCGGCCGCCGGCCGGACGGCCGTGTCACGTACCGTCGCGGCGTACGCAATCGCTGAACCGGGGGCGTGAAGTGGGCGAAGAGCGGGCGGACATGACGACGTGGGGACTGATCGTCGAGACCACCGTCGGCTTCGGGGAGCGCAAGCACACCGTGGCGTACGTGGTGGCCCACTTCACCGGGTCCCGCGAGGAGGCGTTCGCGGAGCTGGAGCGCCGGGCCCGGCGGCACACGCCCGAGCATCCGATGAGCCCCAAGCGCCGTCGGCTCCTGCGGTGGAGCGACGGCTTCCTGCTCGTCGTGGACGGGGCGTGGCAGTCGTTCGTCACCCGGTTCACGGTGGCGGAGCTGCTGGCGGACTCCGACACGCCCGTCGCGGAGGAACCCGCGGTGGTGGAGCAGCCGATCGGGCCCGCCGCCCCGGAACCGGTGACCGCGCAGGAGCCGGGCACGGCCGGGCTCGTGGCACAGCAGGACGAGTGGTACGCCGACGGGGTACCGGTCAAACCGTCCTGGCTGGGCCGCGAGGACCTCCCGTAACGGCAGTGCGACGGCGGCCGAGTGACACGCGGCTCCCCGCACCGGCAGTGGAGGGGGCGGAAGCAACCGGCAACCGGATGAGGGGAAGTGAGGGCTCGGAGTGACCGTTGATCGATGGCCGCGCCACGTGCTGTCGCGGCAGGACGGTGGACGGGGGCAGCAGTGGTCTGGGAAGAGTGCGAAAGGGCCGAGGCCGCGACGTCGGAGGGGCGAGTGCCCCGGACGCGGTGGAACGCGGCAGGATCTGGGCAGGTGGGGGACCCGGATCTCGTGGTGCACCACCATGACCTCGGGACCTCGAAGCCCGGCGAGGACCCGCTGCCGCATCCGGAGAACAGCGGGGACGGGCGCTTGAACCCCGGTCGGGAGCAGCAGCAAGGCCGCACGGCAGGCAGCCCTGCGGGGAGGGTGAGCGGTCGGTGAACGACGAGAATCCCTACCGAACGCGCGAAGAGGGCGCGAGCGCGGTAGGCGCTGGATGCCGCCCCCGACGGCGTGTCGCCGGTGCCGCCGCCGGTGCGCTGGTCATCGGGGGCGCCGTGGCCGCGGTGGCGTGGCTCCTCGGCGGACCGGACGGCGCCGGCGCCGGTGACCGGCTGACGGAACAGGCGGCGGGCGCGCGGTGGGCCGAGGGCATCACCCCCGAGTGGATGAGCGAGCGGATGGGCCTCGGCATCCCGGCCACGGCCCGGTCCCCGCAAGCCGCTTACGAGGTCACCTCCCGTTTCGACACGGGGCTTCTCACCTTCACCCTGACCAGTCCGGAGGCGGAGGCATATCTGAAGGAGAACCCCCCGGAGGGCAGGTGGCTCGAACCGGCCTCCGCACAGGCCGACGTCACCCCGCACGACTTCGCCCACCTCGGACTTCCGGAACCGGAGACGTTCGATGAGGGCATGCGCTACGGCGACGTCTGCGCCGGCCCCGCGGAGACCGCGGGAGAGCCGGGCTTTGGCGACGTGTCCGACAGGCGTTGCGTCAGCCTGTACGCCCACGAGTACGCACCGAAACGCACCCGCATCTACCTCCGAGCCCACTTCGACCCGGGCGTCAGCCCCCTGCCCGCGCCGACCGGGACGGGATGAGGCCCGCCGACGGGACGCGGAGGCCGCCGCCCCACCGTGACCGACCGCGCCGTCACCCCGTAGCACCACCCTCACCCCGGTGGTGGCGGAGTCCTCCCGCACGCCGTCGACGAACGGGCTGCCTTCCCGGGGACCTCGCCGGGGCCTTTCCGAGGCCCCGCCGGGGCGGTGTGGGGGTCAGGCGGGGGGAGGCGGAGCGGGGGCGCGGTGGGCCTCGGCGGCTGCCGCCCGGAGCTTCGCCGCGCGCTCGCTCGGGTGGTACCCGGGGCCGACACCGTCGGCCAGCACGGCGTCCCCGTCGATGTGACGGGTCCGCAATGGCAGGATCTCCTGGTAGGCGGGGGACGCGTACCAGGCGCGGGCCCCGGCCAGGTCGGGAAACTCGATCAGCACCATGCCGCCCGGCCAGTCCCCCTCCACCACCTCGGCCGGCGGGCCGTGGATGAGGAAACGGCCGCCGAACGGGTCCAGGGTGTCCTGGATGCGGTCGATGTACTCCAGGACGTCCCCGTGGTGGCGGCGGTCACGCAGGTGCGCGAAGGCGTAGGCGGGCATGTGCGCTTCCTTCCTTCCGTGAGGTGAGCTGCGGTGCGGTGATGCGAACGTAGTCGGGCGCCGGGCGCACCGCGATTACCCGCGAGGTAGGCGCCGCGCCGCACGGCGACCGGACGCGCGAGGCGCACCGAGCGGACCGGCCCGTCGAACCACCCGGAGGAACCATGACCGACACCACGACGCGCCTCGGCGCGTCGACATCGGCAAGCGGCACCCGGCCGCCTACCAGGCACTCATCGCCCTGTCGGCGGAGGCGGAGAAGGCCGGCGCGGCGGCGGGGCCTCGATCCGCTCCTGGTCGAGTTGCTGAAGATCCGCACGTCCCAGCTCAACGGCTGCGCGTTCTGCCTGCGCATGCACACCCGCGACGCCCTGAAGAAGGGTGAGAACCCCGACCGGATCGCCGTGCTGCCCGGGTGGGAGGAGACCGGCTACTTCTCCGCGACCGAGCGCGCCGCCCCGCGCCTGACCGAGGCGATCACCGGCGTGGCGGCCGGACACGTCGGGGACGAGGACTACGAGGCCGCCGCGGCCGTCCTCACCGAGGACCAGGTCTCGGCGACCGCCTGGCTGGTCACGGTGATGAACGCCTTCAACCGCGTCGCCGTCACCAGCCGGTACCCGGTCGGCGGCTGACCCGCCGGGTACGTGGTCACGCCGCGCCCGCCCCGGCCCCCGCCGGTCCGGCCCGGACCGGCGGGGGCCGCGGGAGCGGGTGGGCGTCAGGGCCGCGAGTCGGCGGTGTGGTCCGCCAACGCGCCGGTCAGGGCGCGATCGCTTCCGGCGGCCGCGACGAGGCTGAGCCCGACGGGCCCGGCCGGGCCCCGTACCCCGGGCAGGGTCAGGACCGGCAGGCCCGCCACGCTCGCCGCGCAGACCAGGTGCACGGTCGCGGTGCGCAGCGCCATGCCGGTGACGGCCGGGCCGGGCGGGGGAGCGGCCGTGGGGGTCGCCGGCTGGACGAGCGCGGTCCCGGGCGGGATCAGTCCGGCGAGCGTGTGCCGAGCCCGGTCCACGGTCTCCCGGGCCCACGCCAGGTAGTCGGCCGGCATGTCCTCGCCGGCGGCGATGGCGTCCGCGACCAGGGGCGAGACGGCCTCGCGGTGCGTCCGCAGCCAGCCACCGTGCAGGTCCCACATCTCCACGGCCTGGAGGACGCCCAGCGCCTGCGCCCACTCCTCCAGTTGGGCGGCGCAGGTGTCGCTGCTCGCGTGCAGGGGGACGCCCAGCTGGTCCGCCCACGTGCGGGCCGCGTCCCGCAGGGGCGCGCGCAGTTCCGGGTGCGCCAGGTCGAACAGGTCCGTGGCCAGCAGCAGCCGTGCGACCGGCGGAGCGGGCCGCGGCGGGAGGAGCACGTCGGACACCCGGGCGAGCAGGCGCGGTGTGCGGGTGAGCCAGCTCACCGTGTCGAACGAGGGCGCGAGTCCGATCTGTCCGGTGTCCGGGACCAGACCGTGCGTCGGCCGCAGGCTGTACAGCCCGCAGTAGGAGGTCGGCACCCGTACCGAGCCCGCCGTGTCGGTGCCCAGACCGACGTCGGCCAGCCCGAGGGCCACGGCGCTGGCCGAGCCGCTGGAGGAGCCCCCGGGGACCCGACCGGGCGCCGCGGGGTTCGGCGGCATCCCGTAGTGCGTGTTGAGTCCGGACAGGCCGTAGGCCAGTTCGTCGGTCCGCGCGATGCCGGTGACGTCCGCCCCCGCCCGCAGCAGCGCCTCGACCGCCGCGGCGTGGGCCGGCTCGACCGGCGCCTCGCGCAGCCATGCCGGGTTCCCCGCCCCGATCGCGTGCCCGGCGACGGCGAAGAGGTCCTTCACCGCGACCCGGGTGCCCGACAGCACGCCCCCGTCGGCCGCCGCGACCAGCGGATCACCGACGACGCGCCAGACGGCCGGGTGGGTCTCCGCCGGAGCCGGGACGTCCGCGCGGGGGACGCCGGCCGTTCCACCGTCCCCGTGGCGGGGCGGGCTCGGGGACGTTCCGTGGGCGACGGCGCTACTCGGCCGCTGAGCAGACATGAGAGACCTCGACGGGATCGGGAGGCGGGTGCGTACCACCGTAGGCACCGGGGATCCACTCGCCGGAGCGGGGTCGGACGACGACGGCCGGCAGCCCCTCGCGGTACCGCCGGCCCGCATCACCGGCCCGCGAACCTCCCGGCGCGCGGGCCGGCCCCCGCGCCGGGCGCTCCGCCGCTCCGCCGCTCCGCCGCTGCGGCGCCGCGGCGGCCGGTCCGCGGCGCCGGGGCCGCGGAGGGCGGTCCGCGGCGCCGGGGCCGCGGAGGGCGGGCGTCCGCGGAGGGCGGGCGTCCGCGTCACTCGGGCCAGGCGGAGTCCTTGATGACCTCGACGAAGTCGCCGCGGACGAATCCGGGCACGTAGTGGGCGAGCACGTCGGCCTTGACGTTGCCGAAGGCCGTCTCCGGGCGGTCCTGGATGCCCTCGGTGAACGCGGCCAGGATGCGGTTCTTGAAGTCCGGGCGCGGGTGGGCCGCCACCACGGCCGCGCGCTGCTCCTCGGAGACCGCGTGGTAGCCGATGCCCAGGACGTCCAGTTCCACCCCTCGCGTGACGAGGGCGATCTCGGGGGCCATGTGCAGCGGGATCTCCGGCGTGGTGTGCAGGGCGATCGCCGTCCAGACCCGGTCGGCCTCCTCGCCGGTGATGCCGTGGGAACGCAGGAACCGTCGCGCCTCGTCGGCCCCGTCGATCTCGAAACGCTGGTCGGTACGGCGGAACCGCTCGGTCAGTCCCAGGTCGTGGAACATCGCCCCGACGTACAGCAGCTCCGCGTCGAACCGGAGCCCCTGTTCGCGCCCGCGCAGCGCACCCCACAGGAACACGCGCCGGGAGTGGTCGAACAGCAGCGGCGAGGCGGCCTCACGGACCAGCTCGGTCGCCTCCCGCGCCAGAGCGCTGTCCGGGATCCGCACGTCCGCAATCGACTCGCTCATGCTTCTCTCTCCTCGTCTCGGCGGCTCTACGTCCAGGGTCGCCGGGCACGTACCCTGGCGCCATGTCCTTCCTGACAGAGAAACCACAGATCCGGACATGACGCATCGCGTGGGCTTCGTGGTCTTCGACGGTGTGACCCTCCTGGACGTCAGCGGTCCCGCGGAGGTCCTCCACCAGGCGAACCGGCTCGGCCACCCCTACGACCCGGTCCTGATCTCCCCGCGCGGGGGAGAGGTCGCGACCTCGACCGGGATGCCGTTGAGCGGCACCGTGACCGCCGCCGAAGCCGGCCGGGTCGACACGCTGCTCGTGGCCGGGGGCGACCGCCTGACCGGGCTGCCGGGTGACGCGGGGCTGCTGGAGACCACCCGTACCGTGGCCACGGGGGCGACCCGGATCGCCTCCGTGTGCACCGGGGCCTTCGTCCTGGCCCAACTCGGGCTGCTCGACGGGCGCCGGGCGACCACGCACTGGCGGCACGCCGACGTCCTCGCCCGCCGCCACCCCCGGGTGCGCGTCGAGCCGGACGCCATCCACGTACGCGACGGGCGGTTCATCACCTCCGCCGGCATCAGCGCGGGCATCGACCTGACCCTGGCCCTCGTCGAGGACGACCACGGAGCCGACGCGGCCCGCCGCATCGCCCGCGAACTGGTCGTCTTCCTGCAACGTCCGGGCGGACAGTCGCAGTTCACCACGGCCACCGCCCCGCCCCCGCGCCACGACCTGCTGCGCGCCCTGATCGACTCCGTGCAGGCCGACCCGGCCGCCGATCACGGACTGCCGGCCATGGCACGCGCCGCGGCCGTCAGCCCCCGGCACCTGACCCGGCTGTTCCACACCGAACTGGGCACCACCCCCGCCCGCTGGGTCGAGCGGGTCCGCCTCGACCGCGCCCAGCGACTCCTCCTCGACGGGCACAGCGTCACCTCGGCGGCCCGGCACAGCGGACTCGGCAGCGACGAGACCCTCCGCCGCGTCTTCGTCCGCCACCTGGGCATCACGCCCACCGCCTACCGCCAGCGCTTCGCCACCACCGGCACGGCGGCCGGGGGCGTACCCGCCGCCGGAACGCCGAGGGAATGACGGCCTCCGGCCGGGGCCGGGGCCACCGCCCCCGGTCGGCGCGGACCCCCGGACGCGTGCCGCCGGTTCCGGCCCGGCACCGGTACCGGGGTGGCCGTGGTATCGGGCGGGCCGGGTGCGGCCCCGGAGCACGGGGCGCGGAACGCTCACCCTGCGCTCCCCGTGGCGGCGCTCCCGCCCGCACCCGCGCGCCGTACCCGCGCGCCGTACCCGCGCGCCGCGTCCCGCGTCCAGACGCTCACCGTGCGCCCTCGGCCCGGCACCGGCCGGGACCCTCGCCCCGGTCGTCATCGTCATCGTCCCGACCGCGGTGGCGCTCCTGGTCCCGCGGGGGGTGCCGGCGCCGGTGGGCGTGGTGCTCGCCCGCCCGCGCGCCCGGCTGGCCTGGTCCGGGTCCGCTTTCCCGCGAGGACCGTCAGGCGGGCGTCCCCGACCCGACTCCGCGCCGCTCCGTGCCGCCGGGCACCCGCGCGGCCGGTTCGCCGGCGACCTTCACCGAGCGCTTGCGCCCCGCGGCGGGAAGGAGGGCGAAGGCGAGGACCGCCGCCAGGAACGTCAGCCCCGCCGAGACGATCAGGCAAAGGCGCATGCCGTCGAGGAAGGCGTCACCGACCGCGCCCCAGACCTGGCCGGCCCGCGGACCGAGCGCCATCGAGCCCACCGCGCCGAGGCCGGCCTCCCGCGTCGCGGCGGTGACCTGGTCGGCCAGCGCACCGTCCACCCCGGCCTCGGCGAGACGGCCGGGCAGGGAGGAGACGGCCCGGCTGGTGAGCAGCGCGCCGAGTACGGCGGGCCCGAGCGCCCCGCCCACCTGGCGGAAGGCGTTGTTGCCGGCGGCCGCCATCCCCGCCAGCGGGTGCGGTACGGAGGCGACCGCGGTGGCCGTCATCGGCGTCGTCACCAGCCCCATGCCCAGCCCCAGCAGGAGCAGCCGCCAGGAGAGCGAGCCGAAGGAGGTGCCGGCATCGGCTCCGAGCAGGGTGAGCATGGCCGCCGACACCATGAGCAGCCCCGTGGTGATCATGAGGCGCGGCGAGAGCCGGTGCATGACGCGCCCGGCGATACCGCTGACGATCAGCGCGGCCCCGCTGATCACGAGCAGCCGCCAGGCGGTACCGAGGGTGTCGAGCCGCTGGACCATGCCGAAGTAGAGGCTCAGCACGAAGAAGAAGCCGATCATGCCCAGGAACATGATCATCG
Source organism: Streptomyces sp. SCSIO 75703 (assembly GCF_036607905.1). Lineage (NCBI taxonomy): Bacteria > Bacillati > Actinomycetota > Actinomycetes > Kitasatosporales > Streptomycetaceae > Streptomyces > Streptomyces sediminicola. The sequence goes on along the minus strand of NZ_CP144555.1, from coordinate 449,322 downwards.
CGACGAGGGTCGTGGCGGTGAAACCGGGGCTGCGGAAGAGCGCGAGATCGAGCATCGGGTGGGCGGAGCGCCGCTCGGTCACGACGAAGAGGACACCGCTGACGACGGCGACGGCGAGCGCGACGACGACCCGCGGGTCGCCGAAGGAACCGGCGCCGCCCTCGATGACGCCGTAGACCAGCGCGGTGATGGCGAGCGCGGCCGTGATCTGGCCGGGCCAGTCGAGCCGCCCGGCGCGCGGCGCGCGGGACTCGGGCAGCGCCCGCACCGAGACGACGACGGCGACGAGCGCCACGGGAAGCGGCACGAGGAAGATCCAGCGCCAGCCGGCCTGACCGACGATCGTTCCGGCCAGCACACCGCCGACGGCGAGCGCGCCCAGCAGGCACATGGCCCAGACGCCGATGAACTTCCCGCGTTCGCGGTGGTCGGGCACGGCGTGGCTGATGAGGGCCAGCGTCGTGGGCAGCAGCGCGGCGGCACCGAGCCCGGACAGCGCCTGCCCGGTCCACAACTGGCCGATCGAGTGCGCGGTCAGCGAGGTGGCCGCGCCGCCGGCGGAGAGCAGCAGCCCGGCGACGAAGACCTTGCGCCGTCCGTGGACGTCGCCGAAGACACCGGCGGTGAGGATGAAGGCGGCCATCGGCAGCACGAAGGCGTCCGACACCCACGCCAACTGCGAGGTCGTCGTGGACAGCGCCGACTGGATGGCCGTCAGGCTCACCGAGACGCTGGTCACCGGCAGGTAGGCGACGAAGACCCCGAGACAGGCCAGGACTATGGTCGCCCCCCGGCGCGGCACGGCTGAGGGCGGTGACTGGGACAACACGACTCCTTCGCGGCGCCGGGGCCGGCGCGGGGAACAGACGGGGAGGGGCAGGGGAACAGACGGGGAGACAGGGGACCGAGGGGCGGCGTCGGGCCGTGCGGGGCGGGGGACCGGCACCAGCCGGAACCCGCACGGGCCGGATCGCGCAGGAGCCGGAACCCGTACGTGCGGGCCTCCGCACGGGCCGATGAGCCGGAGCCGTAGGGGCCGGGCCGCACCGGACGCCGTCGGCCGGGGGCCCCAGGCGGGAACGCCGAGCCTGCCCCAGCCTCCACCGACAGGGGTGTTTCCCTCAAACAAAGTCCGCCGAACCGGAGGAAACCACCACTCTACGGCGGACCGATCCATACTTGCTCCATGCTCGACACCCTGGACAGCCATATCCTCCACGCGCTGCACATCGCCCCCCGGGCGCCGTTCCGGCTGGTCGGAGAGGTGGTGGGGGCGTCGGAACAGACTGTCGCCCGCCGCTACCGGGCGATGTGCCGCACGGGGACGGTACGGGTGGTGGGGCTCGTCGACCCGGTGGTGCAGGGGCTGGTGGCGAGCGTGGTCCGGATCTCGCTGCGCCCCGACCGGATCGACGCGTGCGCCGAGGCGCTGACGCGGCTGCCCGAGGTCTCCTTCGCGCACATCTCCTTCGGCGGCTCGGAGATCGTGTGCTCGATGGCGACGCCGCACGAGGGGCGGATGCCGGAGGTGCTGCGGCAACTCGCCCGCACCCCGGGGGTGCTGGAGGTCGACACCCGCATGACCCTGCACAGCTACTCCCGGCCCGGCGCCGCCTGGGGACGGCTCGGCCCCTCGCTCCCCGAGGAGGCGGTGACGTCCCTGCGCGAGCACCACCCGCCTGCGGCACCACAGGGCCCGCCGGTCGAACCGCACGAGGAGGACGCCGCGCTGCTCGCCGCGCTCGCCGAGGACGGCCGCGCGAGTCAGGCCGCGCTCGCCGAGCGCACCGGCTGGACCACGGGCCGGGTCGCCCGGCGCCTGGAGGCGCTGGAGCGCTCGGGCACGCTGTTCTACGACGTGGACCTGGCCCTGGAGAAGCTGGGCTACCCCTTCAGCGCCGCGCTCTGGATGGAGACCTCCCCCGCCCGGCTGCACGAGACGGGCTCGGCCGTCGCCGCGCTGCCCCGGGTCGTCTTCGCCTGCGCCACGGCCGGGGCGCAGAACCTCATGGCGATCGTCATGTGCACGGGCACCACCGACTTCTACGACTGGCTCAGCCGTCGGCTGGCGACGGTGCCGGGCGTCAGCGGCTACACGATCAGCGTCCGGCTGCGCACCCTCAAGAAGGCCGCCTCACTCGTCTACCAGGGACGGCTGGTCGCACCGCCCCGCTGAGGGCCCCGGCCGCCTGCCGGGAGAGGGGGGAGGCCCCCAAGGTGCACGACTGGCTCGTGAACTACGGGGTCGAGAAGAACCCGCACGCCGGGGAGTTGCGGCTCTTGGAGCGCCGGCGACGCGAGGTCTGGCCCCGTTCCGAGGAGCCGTCAGCCCGCGGCGCGCGGGCCGGGGCGAACCCCCGCCGGTCCGCCCGTGCGGCCCGGCCACACGGTCCGCCCGCGCGGCCTGCCCGCATCCCTGCGTGTGTGCCCGGACGGCTCCGTACGGCGGATGCCCGCGGTGCCCCGGCGGCGCGACCGGGTGACACCCACCCGTCGGCCGTCCCCGCCCCGGCCCCCGCCGGGCACCCCCCGTGCCGGCCGGACATCGCCCCCTCGCTCCGCCGGCCCGGGACGGGCGCCCCGTGCTCGAAACGGCCCCCGGGCGCTCGCCCGCGGGCAGGCGTCGCACGGGAGGGGACTGACGAACGGACGGGCGGTGTCCGCCAAATCCGGAACCGGGTCTACCGACCGCATGAAGGCGTATGTAAGGTAAGCCTATGCTTACCTCGGTGTGGGTCTCCTCCGTACCGGAGTTGCCCGCATCGATCCCGTGTTCCGTCGGCGTGCCGTGCGCCGACGCCACCCGCTGGAATGGAGTTCCTGCACCATGCTCACGCAGCGCCGCCACCTGCTCGCCGCCACCGCGGTATCGACCGTTCTGACGTTCGGTCTTGTCGGATGCGCGGGTGGTGACTCCGACGGGAAGGGGTCGGCCGGCACCGCCGCGGACGCGGGTGCCGCGTCGTCGGTCGAGGTGGAGGACAACCACGGGACGCAGAAGGTCAAGCTGCCGGCGAAGAGCGTCGTCGCCACCGACAACCGCACCTTCCAGACCCTGTCCGACTGGGGCGTCGAACTCAGCGCCGCGCCGGTCGACCTGATCGCGGCGGACAACCCGTACAAGACCGACAAGTCCATCGTGAACCTGGGGACGCACAACGAGCCCGACCTGGAGGCGGTCGTCGCCGCCGCACCCGATCTGATCGTCAACGGTCAGCGCTTCTCCTCGTACTACAAGGACTTCAAGAAGCTCGCCCCCGAGGCGACGATCGTCGAACTCGACCCGCGCGAGGGCAAGCCCTTCGACGAGGAGCTGAAGCGCCAGGTGGAGGTCCTGGGGCGGATCTTCGGGCACGAGAAGGACGCGGAGAAGCTCATCAAGGACTTCGACGCCTCGATCGCGCGCGTCAAGGAGGCATACGACCCGAAGGACAGCGTCATCGGGGTGATCACCTCGGGCGGCGAGATCAACTACGCGGCGCCGAGCACCGGCCGCACGGTCGGCCCGGTGTTCGACATCCTCGGACTGACGCCCGCGATCAAGACGGACGGCTCCGGCGACCACCAGGGCGACGACATCTCCGTCGAGGCGATCGCCGCGGCCAAGCCCGACCTGATCATCGCGCTCGACCGCGACGCGGCCGTGAGCAAGGGCTCCTCGGACTCCTACGTCCCGGCCAACGAACTGCTGGCGAACTCCGAGGCGCTGCGGAACGTCCCCGCAGTGAAGAACGGCAACATCATGTACTTCCCGCGGCTCACCTACGTGAACGAGGGCATCCAGACCTACACGGCCTTCTTCAACGGCCTCGCCGACAAGCTCGAGGCGAACGCCTGAGGCGACGGGCAGGACCTGTCGGGCCCCGCGGGCCGAACCGGCGCCCCGGTCCGGCCCGCGGGCCCCGTCGCGGCGACGTGACACCACCGGCGCCGCGCCCGGACCACCCCCCGTCTTCGACCGAGAGCGCACCCGTATGACCGTCCCGCCCACCGGCACCCCGGCCGCCGAGCGGCCGCCGCACCCGGATGCCGGTTCCTCCCGAGCCCGCGTGCCCAAGGCCCGCCTGTTCACCTGGCCGTTGCTGATCGGCCTCGTCGTCACGGCGGGACTCGTCGTCCTGTCCCTCTTCGTCGGGGTCTACGACATCTTCGGCGGGAAGGACGGAGCCGAGATGTTCGTCATCACCCGCGTCCCCCGCACCGTCGCACTCGTGCTCGCGGGCGCGGCGATGGCGATGTCGGGCCTGGTGATGCAACAGCTCACACAGAACCGTTTCGTCGAGCCCACCACCACGGGCACCACCGAGTGGGCCGGGCTCGGCCTGCTGCTGATCACGATCCTCGTGCCGGGCGCGTCGCTGCTGGTGAAGATGACCGGCGCGGTCGTCACCGCCTTCGCCGGGACCATGATCTTCTTCCTGTTCCTGCGCCGCATCACCCTGCGCTCCTCGATCATCGTCCCCATCGTGGGCATGATGCTCGGCGCGGTCGTCGGAGCGGTCTCCTCCTACATCGCGCTGTCCACGAACATGCTCCAGAGCATGGGCGTGTGGTTCCTCGGCTCGTTCACCTCGGTGCTGCGCGGCCAGTACGAACCGCTCTGGGCGGTGGCGTTCGTCGTCGTGGCCGTGTTCATCGCCGCCGACCGCTTCACCGTGGCCGGTCTCGGCCAGGACATCGCCACCAACGTCGGCCTGAACTACCACAGGGTCGTGCTGCTGGGCACCGGACTCATCGCCGTCGCCACCGGCATCGTCACGGTCGTCGTCGGCAACCTGCCCTTCCTCGGGCTCATCGTGCCCAACGTCGTCTCCCTCTTCCGCGGCGACGACCTGCGGTCGAACCTGCCCTGGGTGTGCCTGGCCGGCGTGGCCACGGTCACGGTCTGCGACATCATCGGCCGCATCATCGTCATGCCCTTCGAAGTGCCGGTCGCCCTGATCCTGGCGGTCGTGGGCTCGTTCGTGTTCATCACCCTCCTGCTGAGACAGCGCCGCCATGCCTGAACCGACCACCGCCCCCGCCGCCGCCCCCCGCACGGCCCGTCACTCCGGCGCCCTGCCGACCGCGCGAGCACATCGCCGGTACTGGGCCGTCCTCACCGCACTGGCCGTGCTCAGCGCGCTCATCGTCGTCGGCACCCTCGCCTGGGACAACCCGATGCCCTTCGGCACCACCGGGTTCTGGCGCATCGCCGAACTGCGGGCGACCAGCGTCGTCATCATCGTCGTCGTCGCGTTCTGCCAGGCGCTCGCGACCGTCGCGTTCCAGACCGTCACGAACAACCGCATCATCACGCCCTCGATCATGGGGTTCGAGTCCCTCTACCGGGTGATCCAGACCGGCGCGGTGTTCTTCCTCGGCATCGCCGGGGCCACCCTGGTGCAGGGCGTGTGGCAGTTCGTCGCGCAGGTCGTGCTCATGGTCGCCTTCGCCGCCGTGCTCTACGGCTGGCTGCTGTCCGGCAAGTACGGCAACATCCAGGTCATGCTGCTGATCGGGATCATTCTCGGCGGCGGTCTCGGGGCGCTGTCGACCTTCATGCAACGGCTGCTGACGCCCACCGAGTTCGACGTGCTCACCGCACGCCTGATCGGCAGCATCGCCAACGCCGACGCCAGTTACCTCGCCGTCTCGCTGCCCCTCGCCGCCGTCGCAGGCGGGGCGCTGTGGGCCGGCGGCCGGCGCCTGAACGTCCTCGCGCTCGGCCGCGAGGCCGCCACCAACGTCGGTGTGAACCACCGGCGCGAGACGATCGTCGTGCTGCTGCTCGTCTCCCTGCTGATGGCCGTCTCCACCTCGCTGATCGGCCCGATGACGTTCTTCGGGTTTCTCGTCGCGATGCTCTCCTACCAGCTCGCCGACACCCACGACCACCGCTACGTGTTCCCCGTCGCCTGGCTCACCGGCATCGTCGTCCTGGGCGGCGCCTACTTCGTCCTCAAGAACATCTTCTACGCGGCCGGCTCGGTCGGCATCATCATCGAGATCGTCGGCGGCACCTTCTTCCTCGTCCACATCCTGAGAAAGGGGCGGCTGTGATCACGCTCACGCAGGTCGCCAAGCGCTACACCAGCGAGGTCGCGATCGGCCCCGTCGACCTCACCATCCCGGCCGGCGGCCTCACCGCCCTGGTCGGCCCCAACGGCGCGGGCAAGTCGACCCTGCTGACCATGATCGGCCGGCTGCTGGGCATCGACTCGGGCGCGATCGAGATCGCCGGCTACGACATCGCCGGCACCGACTCGAAGGACCTCGCCAAGATCGTCTCGATCCTGCGCCAGGAGAACCACTTCGTCACGCGCCTCACCGTGCGCCAACTGGTCGGCTTCGGGCGGTTCCCCCACTCGCAAGGACGCCTCACCCGCGAGGACGAGGAGATCATCAGCCGTTCCATCGACTTCCTGGGACTGCGCGCACTCGAAGGCCGCTACCTCGACCAACTCTCCGGCGGCCAGCGGCAACGCGCCTACGTCGCCATGGTGCTCGCGCAGGACACCGACTACCTGCTGCTGGACGAACCCCTCAACAACCTCGACATGCGCCACTCCGTGCAGATGATGCAGCACCTGCACCGCGCGGCCACCGAACTCGGGCGCACGATCGTGATCGTGCTCCACGACATCAACTTCGCCGGCCACTACGCCGACCGCATCTGCGCGGTGAAGGACGGAACCGTCCGCCACGTCGGCAACCCGGACGAGATCATGCGCGACGACGTCCTCACGGACATCTTCGACACCCCCGTCCAGGTCGTCGACGGCCCCCGCGGCAGAATCGCGGTCTACTACTGACCCTGGTGACATCGGTGACATCGGTGACATCGGTGACATCGGTGACATCGGTGACATCGGTGACATCGGTGACATCGGCGTCTCGGCCGCCGCGCGCCGAGCGTGCCGGAGCGCTCGCCGAGTGGTCGTTCCCGCTCCGGCCGATCGTCGTCATGTGCCACGCCCCACCGGGTCCCGGTACGGGCCGCCGACGGCCGGGAGCGCGTCGAGGCCGCCCGTGGCGCGACACCGGCCGTCCTCCATGACGGGCAACCGGCCGGCGCCGTCGCCGGCCGGCCCGAGGCAGCCTCCCGGGCGCGGCGATGACCACCACCGCCGTCCCCGGGCCCCAGGCGCAGGCCGCGCGTCGCGTCGCGTCGTGCCGTGGAACGTGCTCGGGGCGGGGCGGGGTGGGCCGTCGCGGCAGCGCCGTACGACGGCCCGCCGGCCGGCCTGGCCCGGTGCCGGCTCAGGTACGGGTCCGTCCGGGACGGCGTGTCATGGCCCAGGTGTGCGGGCCGCCGCCGGGCAGCGGGTACGCGGCGGTCACCTCGAAGCCGAGGTGCTGGTAGAAGCGCACGTTGCCTTCCTCGGAGGTCTCCAGGAAGGCGGGCACCCCCGCCTCCTCCGCGGCCCGGAGCCCGGGACGGATCACCGCCGTTCCGAGCCCTTGTCCCTGCCGCTCGGGGTCGACGCCCACCGAGCCGAGGAACCACGCCGGCTCGGCGGGCCTGTGCTCCCGCATGGCGGCCTCCGCCTCGGCCGATGCCCGCGCACGGTCTCCGGCGAGTTCGGCGATCCGTGGTCCCAGCTCGGCGAACACGTCTTCGGCGTCGGCGGTCTCGGGGGTGGTCCACACGGCCACCGCGGCACAGTCGTCGGTCACCCAGACCCGGCCGTGCTCCAGGCCGACCCGGGAGACGAACAGGTCGTTGAGCTTCTCCAGGCGCGCCAAGTGATCGTCGGCCGCGACAGTGTGGCGGGTGAAGGAGTAGTGGGCGAAAGCGCGCCCCAGCGTCCGAACGGCCCGTGGCACGTCCTCGCGGGTCGCGAGGCGGACGGCCGGCCGGTTCGTGATCATGTCCATCGTGTCCCTCGGTCGTGGTGAGGAGGTCGGGTACGCGGTGCGGTCCCCTGCCGTGGCCGAGCCGGGCCCGCACCGGCGCGTGCGGCACCAGTGTCGCCCCCTGCCGGTCCCAGCCGGCATCCGGTGGGTGCGAGCGCGAGCCCTTCGCCGGTCTCTCCCGCCCCGCCACAAGAGACCTTGTCCGACCCGCTGTCCCGCGCGGGGCACCTCGCGGCCCGCCGCTCCTTGACGGCTCTTCAAGACGGTGCGCGGGGACACGGATTCGGCTGCTCTCCGGCGGCCGGTCGCCCCGCCGGCTCCACTCCGTCCCCGCCGCGGCGGAGGCGCCACGAGCACTTCGCCGTCGTACCCCGCCCTCGGGGCAGGGAAGCCCGTACCCCCATCGACCTCGCCACCACCTGTCTCCGACAGGCGACGGCCCGAGGCGGGTGGTCGATCCCTGGGACGCCCTTGACACACGTTCACGCGGACAGGGCGGAGAACCAGATTGCGGATCCGCTTCCTTCCGCGTCTCGGAGGAATGAGATCGCGCAGACCGGGAAGGAGCTCTCGTCGGGCACATTTCCGCCAGGGCGTCATTCACCCTTTCTGTTGCGTTGCCGCCGTGAAGTTCAAAGGGGTGATGGCGTGCAGGAAGACGATCTTCGTGGCCGGTCCGAGGGGCGGCCCGGTCGCCCCCGACGAGTCGATGAAGGTGCAGTTCATCTGCCGGGAGTGGGGCGGGATGCCGACCTGTGACCGTATGGCCGGGCGGGCTGTCCAGGTCGGCACTCCGGGCCGGTTGGCCATAGTGATTGCGATGGCAAATTCGCGAAATTTAGCCAATCCTGCTACAGTAAAAAGAAATCCGCCTCTCTGGACCGGTCGATACGTGCGGATTCTGGCGACCGGATGGCTTCGTCCTGCCCGTAAGGGCGGGTGCGGGGCAGCATGGTGAAAATAAAGGAACATTCGTGGCGAACAGAAAAAGAGTAGCGATTGTCGGTGCCGGCCCCTCGGGCATGGCTCAGCTGAGGGCGTTCGAGACCGCAGCGCGCGCGGGGGCGGACATCCCCGAGATCGTCTGTTTCGAGAAACAGGCTGACTGGGGCGGCCAGTGGAACTTCACCTGGCGCACCGGACTCGACGAGTACGGCGAGCCCGTGCACTCGAGCATGTACCGCAACCTGTGGTCGAACGGGCCGAAGGAAGCGCTGGAGTTCGCGGACTACACCTTCGACGAGCACTTCGGCCGTCCCGTCTCCTCGTACCCGCCGCGCCCGGTCCTGTGGGACTACATCGCCGGCCGGCTGAAGAAGACGAACGTGCGGGACTTCATCCGTTTCGAGACCGTCGTGCGCTGGACGGAATACGACGCCGAGCGTGAGGTCTTCACGCTCTCGGTCGAGCATCTCCCCACCGGAGAGACGACGACCGAGGAGTTCGACCACGTGGTCGTCGCCAGCGGCCACTTCACTTTCCCCAACGTGCCGCAGTTCCCTGGCATCGAGACCTTCCCCGGGCTCATCGTCCACGCGCACGACTTCCGCGGGGCCGAAGGCTTCCAGGGGCAGGACATCCTCGTCGTCGGCTCCAGCTACTCGGCCGAGGACATCGGCAGCCAGGCGTTCAAGATGGGCGCACGCTCGGTGACGGCGAGCTATCGTTCCGCGCCGATGGGCTACGACTGGCCCGACGGCTTCGAGGAACGCCCCACCATCGAGCGCATCGACGGCAACACGGTCCACTTCGCCGACGGCACCTCGAAGCGCATCGACGCCGTCATCCTGTGCACCGGCTACCTGCACAAGTACCCGTTCCTGCCCGACGAACTGGCGCTGACCTCCCCGAACAACGTGTACCCGGACGGTCTCTACCGCGGTGTCGTGTGGCAGGAAAACCCGCGCCTGGCCTACCTCGGCGCGCAGGACCAGTGGTTCACCTTCAACATGTTCGACGCGCAGGCATGGTACGTACGCGACCTCATCCTGGGCCGTACCGAACTGCCGTCGGAGGCCGACCGCGCCGCGTCCATCACCGAGTGGCGGAAACGTTTCGCGGAGATCTCCTCGGACGCCGACGAGATCCGTTTCCAGGCCGACTACGTGCGTGATCTGCTCCGGCAGACGGACTACCCCGAGTTCGACCTCGACCGGGTCGTCGAGATCTTCCTCGCGTGGAAGCGCGACAAGAAGGCCGACATCATGGGCTACCGCGACCGTGTCTACCGCTCGGTCATGACGGGAACCCTGGCCGCCCGGCACCACACCCCGTGGCTCGAGGAGCTCGACGACTCGATCGAGCGCTACCTCGCCGAAGCGCCCGCCGCGACCTCGCGGTTCGCCGAGCGCAGAGCGGCGGCGTAACTCCCCGAGACAGGGGATCGACCCCCTCACGGTCCAGGGGCCCGGCAACTCCCGCCGCGGGCCCCTGACCCGTATCCCCGGTAGGGGGACAACGGCGGAGCCGGTACCGTGAGGTCGATCCCCGGGGCGCCGCGCCCCTGTCCGTGGCGCGACGCGGCCAGGTGGGGCTGGCGGCCACGCAGGTGATGTCGCCGCACCCCTTGGTGCCGAGCGCGTCCGCGCCGAAGCCTCCCGTCGATCATCTGCCGATCACCGCGCCACCGGCCACAACGACCGTTGCTGACCGGCCGAAACGGCCGCAGCCGTTCCCACTCGGCATCCGTCAGACCCCCTAGCTCATGTCCACGTCAACCACCCGGGCACGGGCCAGTCACATGATCGGCCGAATAAATCCCAGGGCCAGTGCAGGTCCCGCTTTGCGATGCTTATCGCCGGTCCGGGGCCGGCCGCCGAATGATGTTCACGAAGACATCGGGGGCATCGCTGCTGTCCCCAGACGTGTGTGACTCAACAATGAATGAGGGAGAACGGTATGGAGCCGTTAGAACTCCACCGCGCAGTTGAGGCAGGGCGGGCGACTGCTTCGGAGCTGGGCCTTCAGGTCGACGATGCGATCGTCATCCACAACTCGGACCGCGTCGCGCTGCGCCTGGTCCCTTGCGATGTCCTGGCCCGGGTCGCACCGTTGAGACAACTGGCTGATTCCGAGTTCGAAGTAGAGGTTGCTCGCCGTCTCGCCGCCGTTGACGCGCCGGTGGCCGAGCTCGATCCTCGGGTCGAGCCCCGAGTCCATGTGCGTGATGCCGTCGCCATCTCGCTATGGACCTACTACGAACCGGTGGGATCAGAGATCCCGCCCGCCGACTACGCAGACGTGTTCGTGCGGCACCACGCCGCCCTGCGGCAGATCGATCTGGACGCACCGCATTTCACCGGCCGAGTCGCCGTGGCACTGAGAGAGGTGAACGACCGGGAGCGGTCCCCCGAGCTGCCCGATTTTGACCGGGCGCTCCTCGGCGACACACTCAGTGGACTGAGCGCCGCGATCAGCAGCGACAATGCCGGCGACCAGTTGTTGCACGGGGAGCCTCACCCGGGCAACCTCCTGAACACGAGGAGAGGGCCGCTCTTCGTAGACCTCGCCACCTGCTGCCGTGGGCCGATCGAGTTCGACCTCGCCCATGCGCCCGAAGACGTGGGAAGGCACTATGCGGGGGCTGACCACGACCTGATCCACCGATGCCGCGCCCTGAACTGGGCGATGTTCTCCGCCTGGCGCTGGCGCCGAGACGACCACATGCCCGACCGGGACCACTGGAGAGTGGAGGGCCTCAACCAGGTTCGGGCTGCACTCGATCGCTGCGGACTGGGCGGCTGGACTTGAGACAGAGGGGCTGCTGTGTCCCGATCCGCTGCGCCGTGTGCGGCATCCCGTCACCGTGCAGCGGTCGGCCGGCCTGGGAGGGCCCCTCGCCCCGTGCCCACGTCAACGACCCGGACGGACTTGTCACATGATCGCCCGGAATGTCCTCCTTGCAAGTGACGGGAAACAAGCACCGCCACGGTCGATCACGCCCAGGAAGAGGCGCAGAGCGTGTGCGCGATCACGAGAGGCGTTCCGGGACTCCTGGGCCCGGCTCGCCGCGGGGTTCGGCAGCGGCATCGCGACCGTTCAGCGTGAGGGGGGAGAAGCCTCAGTGTGCCGGGCCGACGTGCTCGGCGGACGCTGGGGTCGGCAGATCGCGAGCGAAGGGCGGTCGGCGCCCGAGCAGGTGCACGTGATCGCGGCGGCGCGGGCGGCGAAGCCGAGGATCTGCGGCCAGGTGTCGGCGGACAGCAGGTCCCGTTCGGCCAGGGTGTGCAGGAGGGCCGCGTTGACGGTGTCACCCGCGCCGATGGTGTCGACGACCCGGACGGGCTCGCCGGGCACCGAGTACTCGCCGCCGGTGCGCGTGTAGACCGTCAGGCCGGCCTCGCCCCGGGTGACCACGACGGCGGACGCGCCTGCCTCCAACCAGCCCGCGATGTCGCCCCCGAGTCATCGCGCGTCCTCGTCGCTGAGCTTGACCAGCGAGACCGACGGCAGGAGACGGCGGAAGCGCGCCCGGCAGGCGTCCGGGTCCGGGATGAGGCCCGCCCGGATGGTGGAGTCCAGAGCGACGAACGGTCCAAGCCGTGCCTCGCGGCGCATGAGTTCTTCGTACGCGCTCGCTCCCGGCTCCAGCACCAGCGAGCAGGCACCGAACGACACCGCCCTGATCCCGTCGGGAAGGGCCCCGGCATGTCACGCGTCCGCCAGCCGGCATCGTGTGCCCTTCCCGTTGTCGACCATCATGGAGGTAAACGTTTACCCGACTGTCGTGGGAAACGTGGGTGCCCTAGCATCGCCCCCGTGGGAGCGATGATCCGGGGAGCCAGCCTGCGCGGATTCGCGCGTCTCGTCGAGGAACTCGGCGGCGACCCGGCGGCATTCACCGAGCGGTTCGCGATCTCCCCGGACGCGCTCACCTCCGAGGAGGGGCTCGTCCCGATCACCGCACACGACCTGATGCTCGACGCGGTCGCCGGCGATCTGCGGTGCACTGACTTCGGCCTCCGTCTGGCCTGCGGCCAGGATCTCAGCGTCCTCGGCCGGCTGGCGCTGGCCATCCAGGCGTCGTCCACGGTGGCGGAGGCGCTGGAGTGCGCCTCGCGCTTCATGTTCGTGCACAGCCCCGCTCTGAGCGTCGGCGTGGAACCGGACCCGCGAGGTCGCCGGGAGGTGGTGGCGCTGACCTACCGGAAGGATCTGCGTGAGTCGCCGTACTCCCCCCAGGCCATGGAGCTCGGACTCGCGCTCTTCCACCGGGTGGCGGTGACACTGACCGGCGGGCCGGCCGGTCTCCGGTCGGTCGAACTGCCCCACCAGCCCCTCTCGCCGGTGTCCCGGTACGCCGAGTACTTCGGTGTGGGGGTGAGCTTCGGGTGCCCCGCCGCCGCGCTCCGGGTGGAGCGGCGCCTGCTCGACACGGAGTTCCGCGGCGCGGACGCGGCGATCCGCCGGCTCGCCGTGGACTACCTGACCGCCCACCACACCGATCCGGAGCGTCTGGTCTCCACTCACGTGCGCCGAGCCCTGGCCGCGAGCATCGGCGCCACCCCCGCCGTACTCGGCCAGATCGCGCGACTCCTCGCGATGCACCCCCGCACGTTGCAGCGACGGCTCGCCGCGGAGTCGACCAGCTTCGAGGCGATTGTGGACGACGTGCGGCGGGACATCGCTCTGCGCCACATCACCACCACGGACCTGCCGCTCGGCCAGATCGCGGCGATGGCGGGGTTCGCCGAGCAGTCGGGCCTCAGTCACGCCGTACGGCGGTGGGAGGGCACCAGCCCGTCCCGGCTCCGGCGCCGCACACGCGGCACCTTCTGAGATTGTCGCGCTGGAACAAGTTCCGGCCTGCCGGGGAGGGCATCCTGCTGCCCCGACGACCGAGAGCGAGGAGTAGCCCATGGCGACTGCCGGAACCGACCAGCTGGCCGGGATCGGTGCACGGCCGATCCCCGAGTTCGACGGTGTGCACGAGGTGTGGCCGCGCGGCGAGCGGTTGCGGGCGGTCCGCGGGGCCGCCTCGGCGTACAAGGAGCGCTTCAAGGCCCAGGGGCAGGTGCACGCGGTGAAGTCGGTCGACATCGCCGCGGCGCCGTACCCGGTCACGTACGCCTTCCACAACGCCGTGTCGGTGCCCAGCCTCCCTCTGATCTCGATGATCAACCGCATGATCGTCGTGCAGTACGAGGACTTCGACGGCCGGGCACGCACCCTCGTGTTCGAGCCGACGGTGCCGGACGGCTCCGCGGAAGCGCCCTTCTACCGCAACCTGCGGAAGATGATGGACAAGGTCCCCGGCGGCAAGGTGCTGGAGCGGACCGTACTGAGGTACTACGCCGAGCCCGGCGATGTCCTGCGCCGTCTCGGGCTCGCCCCCGACGACATCGATTTCTGCACCTTCGACCACCTGCACGTGCAGGACCCGCGGATGGTCCTCGGGTCCACCGAGGTCATCGAGGGGGAGCCTGCTCCCCGCGGACCGCTGTTCGGCGCGGCGCGGATGCTCGTACACCGTCGTGAACTGGCGACGTTGCAGTCCCTGCACCCGATGCAGTGGGCGTGGTACGTCGACGGCGGCCTGGACGGCGTCGACCCGGCCCAGTTCGTCACCTTCGACGGCGACATCGAACTCGGCCCCGGTGTCACGCTGCTGTGGACCCCCGGGCACACCGACGGCAACCACTCCCTGGCGCTCAACACCCCCGACGGGGTGTGGGTGTCCTCGGAGAACGGCATCTCGCTGGACAACTGGCAGCCGGAACTGTCCAGGATCCCCGGCGTGCGGCGCTACCACCGGAACTTCGGCCGGGAGATCTGCCCCAACGCCAACACCCTGGAGGACTCCCTCGACCAGTACGACTCGATGGTCAAGGAGAAGACTCTCGCCGACCGGTGCAAGGCGGACCCGCGCTGGCTGCAGATCCTGCCCTCCACCGAACTCGCCCCGTGGAAGCGGTTCTGGCCGGTGGTCCCCACCTACGTCCACGGGGGAATCAGCTACGGCGAGATCAAGGGCGGACGGCGATGAGGCGCTCCCCCGCCGGGGCGGTGGTCACCGGAGCGGGCCGGGGACTCGGCCGGATGCTCGCGGCGCTGCTGGTCGAACGCGGCCACCGCGTGCTGGTCACCGACATCGACGAGGACGCGGCGCGCGCCACGGCCACCGGGCTCGGGCCCGATGTGCTGTGGGCCCGCGTCGACGTGCGTGACGAGGCCCAGGTCGACGCGGCGCGGGACCGCGTCGCGGCCGAGGCGGGACGCCTGGACCTGTGGATCAACAACGCCGGCGTCCTCGCGACCGGACCGGCCTGGGAACAGGCGCCGGACGTGCGGCGCCTGATGCTGGAGGTGAACGCCCTCGGCACGGTCAACGGCACGGTCGCCGCGATCGAGGCGATGCGGGGCACGGGCGGGCACATCCTCAACGTCGTGTCGCTCGCCGGTCTGACCCCGGTGCCGGGTGAGGCGGTCTACGCCGCCTCCAAGCACGCCGCGATCGGCTTCAGTCTGAGCACACTCGCCGACCTGCGCCTCGCCGGGATCAAGGAGATCGACATCTCCTGCGTCTGCCCCGACGGCATCTGGACCCCGATGCTCCACGACAAACTCGACGATCCCGCCTCCGCGCTCTCCTTCTCCGGCAAGCTGCTCGAACCCGAGGATGTCGTCGACGCCGTCGGCAAGGTCCTGGACCGCCCGCGCCCGGTCACCGCGACGCCGGCCTGGCGCGGGCTGCAGGTGCGCCTGGCGGACGCCCTTCCCTCGTTCGGGCTGCGCGCCCTGCCCCTCGCGGTCGCGCGCGGCAGACGGGTGCAGCGCAAGATGCTGGCGAAGTCCGCTCGTCGCGGGTGACCGGTGCGTGCGCGGGCGCCGCTCCCTCGCTCGGCGCCCCGCCCGCACCGGGCTCGCGCATCCGCCAGCCTGCCGGACGCCGGCCCGCGACATCGGTCAGGCAGCCCTCGGGCCGGGCTGGAACACGACCTTCGAGTAGCCGTCCTCCCGCTTGTCGAGACGCCGGTAGGCGTCCGGAGCGTCCTCCAGGGGCAGCCGCTTGGAGACGACGACGCTCGGTGTGGCGCGGCCGGCGATGATGAGGTCGCGCAACTGCCGGTTGTGTCTGATGTGGGCGTGACATGTGAAGACGCCGCCTACAGGAGGAGCGTGGACCGTAAGTGCAGGTCAGGTGCCGTTAGGTGCTCGGTAGCCAGGACTAGGACCAGCGCCCGATGGCACACGGCCGGCTGGCATCTGGAACTCGTTCACGATCCTGCTGCTCCCTTGGAGCCGCGGCCAACCCCCGAAGACCTGCTGGTCATCTACCTCGGCGAACCAGTGCCCGACTCCCTGGTGGAACAGCTCGAACGGCACGGCGGGAAGCGTGTGCCGGCTCATAACTCGTATGGGGACACCTGGGGTGTGACTCTCCAGGACCCTGACGGCTATCTGCTGGTGCTGTCCACCCGCGCCTGGTCCAACTCGTAGACATGGCACACGTGCTGGTCGCAACCACTCGTTGGTGGCCGTGACCAGGAGGTCGCCGCGTAACGGACCGCGAGTTCGTCATACCGCGTGGCCACGGCGCGGTGTCTTGTGAAGCGTTTGACGCCGCACTCGACCGCGTGGCCGGCCTTGCAGTCCTCGGGATCGAACCTCGGCGGACGACCGCCGTGCTCGGGCATGTCCCGCCGCGGGGTGCCGGTCCGGATCCGGAACCGTATGCCGTCGATCAGATGCCGCCGGGGACCATCTCGGCGGCCGGCCCGGCTTCTTGCCCCTCGGCAATAACGGTTCGCGCACCGCTCATTGCTCGTCCGCCAGGTCTCCACGCGCGACGAGTCGAGGTGATCCCGTGATCAAGATCCGCGTTCGAAACACGCCCAGGAGCGTGGGTCGGTAACAGGGAACTGGTGGGCAGCCAGTCGTCCGGCGACGCGGCAGCGGCAGGAACTGGTGCGGGCCGAAGGCCCGAAACCCTGGGTCGTCGCCGCGGTGGGGTCCGCGAGAGTGGGCGAAGCACTTCTCCAGCCACCTGACGGGGCCTCTGGAAAGTCGGCAAGTGGTCAGCGTGAGTCCTGAAAAACCTGGGGACGGCTGCCCGGACATGCGACTCGTTGTAGGGTGTCGAAAAGCCTTTGACCTGCAAGAACGCAGGCAGGGAGCCTCTGACCGGGAGTACGTCGATGCTGCGCACCATGTTCAAGTCCAAGATCCATCGGGCCACTGTCACCCAGGCCGACCTGCACTACGTGGGGTCCGTGACGATCGACGCGGCCCTGCTGGACGCCGCCGATCTGCTGCCCGGGGAGCTGGTGCACATCGTGGACATCACCAACGGTGCCCGGCTGGAGACGTACGTCATCGAGGGCGAGCGCGGCTCCGGGGTCGTCGGGATCAACGGGGCCGCCGCCCACCTCGTGCACCCCGGCGACCTCGTGATCATCATCAGCTACGCCCAGGTCGACGACGCCGAGGCGAGGGAGATGCGCCCGCGTGTGGTGCACGTGGACGGCGAGAACCGTATCGTCGCCCTGGGTGCCGACCCCTCCGAGCCCGTACCCGGCTCGGATCAGGAGCGGAGCCCCCGGGCCGTGACGGCCTGACCTCGTTTTCCCCGGCCCTGTGGGCCCTCGGACCAGGAGCGTGGCCGTGAGCGACATCGAGATCCGCGACGACCGGGCGGCGGGCCGCCTGGCGGCGTTCGGCGACGGCGAGGTCGTCGGCCGTATCGAGTACTTCGTGCTGGAGGCGCCGGGACGGGCCCTCGTCCCCGTCCACACCGTGGTCGAGCCCTCCCACGAGGGCAAGGGCATCGCCGGTTCCCTGGCCCGCGAGCTGTACGCCCTCGCCGGGCGGGAGGGTGTCGCCGTGGCGCCGCTCTGCCCGTATGTCGTCAAGTGGGCCGAACGCCATCCGGACGAGGCGCCCGCAGCGGACCCCGAGCTGTTGAGGGCCGCGAACGACTGGTTGCGCGCGCATCCCGACCGGTTTTGACCGACCTCGGGTGGCGTGAAGGGGGCGGGGCCGCCCCGGCTCCTTTCACCTGGCTCCGTTCCGCGCCGTCCCGTGAGTGGCCTCGCGGCGCACGGGTAGGCGGGGGACAAGTCCAGAGCCGATGTCGACCGACTGGCCGGAGGACAGCGCCATGACGAACCCGTTCCCGGACCCCGTCCATCCGGACCCCACCCCTCCGGGACCCACCCCCGGGCCCGCTCCCGCACCGGAGCCGACCTCCCCGCCCCCCGAACCCGGCGGCCCCGAGCCCACGCCCCCGCCCCAGCCGCCGGGCCCCGGACCGCAGCCGACGCCCCCGCCGCCCGGCCCCGGGCCGGGCCCCACTCCGCCGCCCCCGGGTCCGCCCGGCCCGCCGGGGCCCGGCCCCCAGCCGCCACCCGGCCCGCCCGAGCCGTCCCCCTCGCCGATTCCGCCGGGCCCCGAGCCCGTGCCCAGCCCCGAACCGGGGCCCCCGCTCACCTGAGAGGGAAGGCGGGGCGGCGACCGACGCACGACGCGGGGACGGCGACCGACGCACGACGCGGGGGCGACGACCGGCGCACGACGCGGGGCAGTGACCGGCGGAGGACGCGAGGGCGGTGACCGGCCGCACCGGGCCGGTCACCGCCCCCGTCGGCCGGACCTCGGCAGATCAGATCACCGGCGGCCGTCCGGTCCCGGTTCCTCAGACCACCGGTCACCGACTCCCCGGTCACCGATTCCCCGGTCACCGATTCCCGGTCACCGCCTTCCGCCCCCCGGCCCCCGGCCTCGGCCGACCGCCCCGGCCGGCCCCGCGTTCCCGTTACGCCTGGACCTCCGACCGGTCGCCGCCCCACAGCGTGTGGAACGCGCCGTCCCGGTCGGTGCGCCGGTAGGTGTGCGCACCGAAGTAGTCCCGCTGCCCCTGCGTCAGCGCGGCCGGCAGCCGCTCGGCGCGCAGCGCGTCGTAGTAGGCGAGGGCCGCCGCGAAGCCCGGGGTCGGCACGCCCTGCCGGGTCGCGGCGACCAGGACCTCGCGCCAGTCGTCCTGCGCCTCGGCGATCTCCCGCGCGAACGTCTCGTCCGACAGCAGGCTCGGCAGGTCCGGCCGGGCGTCGTACGCGGCGCGGATGCGGTCCAGGAAGGCCGCGCGGATGATGCAGCCGCCCCGCCAGATCGCGGAGACCGCGCCCAGGTCGATGTCCCAGCCGTACTCCTCGCCGCCCGCCGCGATCTCGTGGAAGCCCTGCGTGTACGAGACGATCTTCGAGGCGTACAGGGCCTGCTCCACCCGGTCGGCGAAGGCGGCGGCCTCCTCCTCGCCCAGGGCCTCGGCCTTCGGGCCGGCCAGCCCGCGCGAGGCGTCCCGCAGCGCCGCGTGCCCGGACAGTGACCGGGCGAAGACGGCCTCGGCGATGCCGGAGACCGGAACGCCCAGGTCGAGCGCGATCTGCACGGTCCAGCGGCCGGTGCCCTTCTGCTCGGCCTGGTCGACCACGACGTCCACGAACGGCTTGCCCGTGGCCGCGTCCACGTGCGCCAGCACCTCGGCCGTGATCTCGATCAGGTACGAGTCCAGGCGGCCGGTGTTCCAGGTGCGGAAGATCTCGGCGATCCGCGCGGGGGAGTACCCGGCGACGTCGCGCAGCAACTGGTACGCCTCGCCGATGAGCTGCATGTCGGCGTACTCGATGCCGTTGTGCACCATCTTCACGAAGTGGCCGGCGCCGTCCGGGCCCACGTGGGTCACGCAGGGCGCGCCGTCCGCCGCCTTCGCGGAGATCTTCTCCAGCATCGGGCCGAGCGAGGAGTACGACTCCGGCGAGCCGCCCGGCATGACGCTCGGTCCGTGCAGCGCGCCCTCCTCGCCGCCGGAGATGCCGGTGCCGACGAAGTGGATGCCGCGCTCGCGCAGCTCCCGCTCCCGGCGCCGGGTGTCCGCGAAGTGGGCGTTGCCGCCGTCGATGATCATGTCGCCGGGCTCCAGCAGCGGCGCGAACTCCTGGATCACGGCGTCCGTCGGGTCACCCGCCTTCACCATGACGACCAGGCGCCGCGGGCGCTCCAGCGCCGCCACGAACTCCTTGGCGGTCTCGGCGGCGACGAAGTCGCCCTCGCCGCCGAACTCCTCCACCAGCGCGTGCGTACGTGCCGCGGTGCGGTTGTGCACGGCGACGGTGTAGCCGTTGCGGGCGAAGTTGCGGGCGAGGTTGCGGCCCATGACCGCGAGACCCGTCACGCCGATCTGCGCTGTGCTGCTCATTGCTGTTGGCTCCTAGTGA
The DNA here is from genome assembly GCF_036607905.1 of Streptomyces sp. SCSIO 75703. NCBI lineage: Bacteria > Bacillati > Actinomycetota > Actinomycetes > Kitasatosporales > Streptomycetaceae > Streptomyces > Streptomyces sediminicola. The sequence goes on along the minus strand of NZ_CP144555.1, from coordinate 429,271 downwards.
CCTTGGTGTCTGTGGTGCCGGTCGTGCCCGCCAGTATGGCCGCTGGACCAGCCTGACGTGCCGGTACGCCCGTCGCACCCGCCGGCCGGGCCCTCTCCGGTACGCGTGGAGGAGCGCCGGCGCTCAGTGCGCGAGGGAGCCGGGCGGACAAGCGGCGTCCGCTTTCCGCCACGTGTCGTGACCAACCGGCCGATTGCGCTCTTGTGGTGGCCGGTTCACAGCCCGTACTTTTGCGGCTCCCGACGCGTTGTCTAGGGGGACCTCCATGGCCGCACGCGGCCGGCACCGCCGGTACCAGCCGAACAGGATCAACCGAGCCTCGCTGACCGTCACCGCGAGCGGCGCCGGCATGGCGCTCCCGTTCATCGGCGGCGGTACGGCCCTGGCGGCCGACGCGGGCACGTGGGACAAGGTCGCCGCCTGCGAGGCGAGCGGCGACTGGGACGTCAACACCGGCAACGGCTACTACGGCGGCCTCCAGTTCACGCAGTCGACCTGGGCCGCGTTCGGGGGCACCGCGTACGCGCCGCGCGCCGACCTGGCCACCAAGGACCAGCAGATCGCGGTCGCCGAGAAGGTGCTCGACGGGCAGGGCCCCGGGGCCTGGCCGGTGTGCTCGACGCGCGCCGGACTGACCCGCGGCGGCGGCACTCCCGACATCCGTCCGGCGGGGAGGCCGGGGGCCGCGGTCCCGGCGCAGCAGAAGAGCACCGCGCAGGCCGCGCCCGACCGCGCCGCCGCCGGGACCTCGCGCACCCTCGCCGACGTACGGCCGCAGACCCCGCCCCAGTCCCGGGCCGGCACCGCGCGCATGTACACCGTCGTCACCGGGGACACGCTCTCCGGCATCGCCGACGCCGAGCGGGTCACGGGCGGCTGGCAGCGTCTCTACGAGGCCAACCGGGCCGCCGTCGGCGACGACCCCGACCTCATCCTGCCCGGCCAGCGCCTCTCGCTGCGCGGCGGGAAGGCCGCCCCCTCCACCGGCGCCAAGACCCCGGGCGCGGGGGAGAAGCGCGGGGAGACCCCGCGGCAGCCCCGTGAGCGGGAACAGCCGGAGAAGAGCGGGCGGGGCGAGGAGAAGCAGCAGCCGAAGACCTCGCGGAACGCCCCCTCGTCCGGCAGCCGTCAGTCCACGCGGGCCCTCGTCGCCCCCGTCGACGCGCCCACGGGCACCTCCTACCGCAGTTCCGGCTCCTCCTGGTCGAAGGGCTACCACACCGGCGTCGACTTCCCCGTGCCCACCGGGACCTCGGTCAAGTCGGTCGCCGCGGGCCGCGTGGTGAGCGCGGGCTGGGGCGACTCCTTCGGCTACCAGGTGGTGGTCCGGCACGCCGACGGCCGTTACTCGCAGTACGCCCACCTGTCGGCGATCTCCGTGAAGGAGGGCCAGTCGGTGGGGTCCGGGCAGCGCATCGGCCGCTCCGGGTCCACCGGCAACAGCACGGGACCGCACCTGCACTTCGAGGTGCGGACCGGGCCCGGCTTCGGCTCCGACGTCGACCCGGTGGCGTACCTGCGCGCCGGCGGGGTCAGGATCTGATACGGACCCGGTGCCGGTCGAGGACGGGCCCCGGTACGGAGGGCGAACCAGGGTACGGACCGCGGTCGGGGCCGGACGCGTCGCCGCCCGGAGCGAGGGCCGGGGCCCCCTGGGGCCGGCCGGCGCGCGGTGTGCTCCCGCCCCGCGCGGGCGGTTCCCCGGCGGACGGGGCGAGGGCGGCCGGCCTCCCGGGTGACGGGACCGGGTCCCCGCCGGGCGCGGGCACGGACCCCCGGGACTCCGCGCCCCCGGGCGACGGCTCCGCACGCGCCCCGGACCCGTGGGTGATCCGCTCCGTCGTCAGCAGGATCAGGCCGCCCGCCGCGACCACCCCGGAGCCAAGAGCGAGGGCGGTGCCGGTGGTGCCGTAGCGGAAGGTCTCGCCGAAGAGGGTGAGGCCGACGACCGCCGCCACCACCGGGTTGACGACCGTCAGCGTGGCCAGCGGCGCGGCGAGGCCGGCGCCCCGGTAGGACGCCTGGGACAGCAGCAGCCCGGTCGTGGCGAACACGCCGATCGCGGCGAGCGAGAGCAGTTCCGTCATCCCGCCGCTCCAGTCGGCCGCCGCCGTCTTGGTGAAGACCGAGGCCATGCCGAACGCGATGCCGGAGCCCGTCGCCAGCAGCACACTGCGCACCGCCGGATGCCGGTGGGCGGCCCGCCCGGCGACCGTCAGGGCGATCAGCGCGCCCGCCGTGACCAGGGCCGGCAGGGTCCGTTCCGGCACGGCCGGTGTGCGTGCCGGGGCGGTGCCGACCAGGGCGAGCAGCCCCGCCAGACCCGCCGTCGCCATGAGCGCGCCCCGCCAGGCGGTGCCGCCGGCGCGGCGGCCCACGAAGAGGGCGGCCATCGGCAGGGCGAAGACGATGGTGAGCGCCCCGAGCGGCTGCACGAGGCTCAGCGGGCCGTAGGCGAGCGCCACGACGTGCAGCAGGGCGCCGAGACCGTTCAGGCCGACCGCCGCCCACCAGGCGGGGCGGCGCAGCGGGGCGTACCGGACGCCGGGAGAGGACGCCGCGACCCGCTCCTGCACGATCGCCCCGCCCGCGTAGGCGACGGCGGAGACGAGTGACAGGACGACGGAGAACGCGAGGGCGCTCATCGGCAGCTCCTCTGCGGGGGACGGGGGCCGGGGCCCCGGCACGGCGAACGGTCCTCTCTGATGGGGAACACGATGCCGTCCCGGGATCTTCCCGTCGTCCTCCCGGAGCACTCATCGCCTCGTCCTGCCGGGGGAGTACGACGGCAGCCCCGTCCGCCCGCGGATGTGCGACCGGAGTCGTACGGCCCCCGGCCGGCGTGCGCGCCGGCGCCTGATAGGACTGCTCCGTGGACCTGGACCCCGGCCTCACCGCGCCCCGCGCCCTCGGCGGCTTCTTCGCCCTGCACACCGACGTGCCACCCCGGCCCCTGCCCACCCTGGCCCGCGCCTACGCGGCAGGTACGGAGGGTGCCGCCGACGGGGCGCCCCGGGACGCCGGGCCGACCGCGGACGGGGAGCGGGGCGCCGACGGGGGGCCACGTGTCGCGGGGGAGCCGGGAGTCGCCGGAGACCCCCTCGCCTTCCGGGTGCGCAGGGTCGCCGGCGCCCTGCGGACCGCCGAGCCCCGCGTCGCCGCGTCCGTCGCCCACCAGGGCCTCGCGGCCCGGCTCTGGTCGGTGGCGCTGGGCTGCGCCGTCCTCGACGGCCGCGTCCCCGACCTGGACCCCGGGCGGCTGCGCTGGGACCCGGCCGGCAGCGCGCCCGACGACCTGTGGCTCACCGGGGTACGGACCCGGCCCGCCGACGCCCTCGCGGCGACGGTGATCGACGCCCACCTGGCGCCGCTCGCCACGCTGCTGCACGCCCGGTACCGGGTCGCCACCGGGCTGCTGTGGGGCAACGCCGCCTCCGCGCTGGCCGGCGCCGGGCGGGAACTGGACCGCTGGGCCCGCCGCCACGGCCGTACGGACGCCGCCGCCCGCGCCCGCGGCCTGACCGCCGCCCTGCTCGCGCACCCGGCGCTGGCCGGTACCGGCACCCTCACGGGCACCGCCTTCCGGCGCCGGAGCTGCTGCCTGTACTACCGCGCGCCGGGCGCGGGCGTATGCGGCGACTGCTGTTTCCCGGCCCCGCCGGGCCCCCGCCCCTGACCGGCCGCACCAGCCCCCGGCTCCCAGCCCCAGGCGGCCCGATCCCCGACCGCCCCGCCCCGCCGGGCACCGAGCCGCCGCGCCCGCCCACGGCCCGCCGCACCGACCCGACCAGGCCCCCGCCCCGCGCGTGCCCCCGCGCTGCTCCATCCAGCCCCCGGCTCCCTCCGGACCCGGCTCCCCCCACCCCCGCCTTCACACCACCCGTCGGCCCTTCACATTCGCGTCCCCCCACCGGGCCCGCGCCACCCCCGCCCCCGGGCTGTTGTCATGTCCCTGGACCCCGAGGGGAATCCGTGCTGTCATGCCAACTGCCGTTGATGACAACGTTGTTCCGACCTGAGCACGAGCCGCCACCCGTCCTCTGGAGGAGAGGGTCAGTGCGCATCAAACGACTCAGAGACCGCCTGGCGTTACTGCTCGCCGCAGCGCTCGGCATCGCGGGGATCTCCGCCGCGCCGGGCGCCCGAGCGGCCGGTGACGCCGTGGAGATCCACGGTCTGAAGGGCGAGTACTACACCCATTCGGCCCCGGGCGCCTTCGACTTCCACGAGCTGAAGGCCACCGGGTTCGACCCGCAGATCGACTTCGCCACCCTGGAGCCGCGACTGAAGTTCGCCACCGGACAGTCCGACGACGTCAGCGTCCGCTGGACGGGCAAGCTCGTGCCGGAGAAGACCGGCGCCCACACCTTCTCGATCACCGGTGACAACGGCTTCCGCCTCTGGGTCGGCGGCCGGCTCGTCATCGACCACTGGGTCGACGACTGGGACCGCGAGCAGACCGGCGAGCCCGTCGTCCTCACCGCCGGACAGCCCTACGACGTCACGCTGGAGTACTTCGAGCACTACGGGGGCTCCCACCTGCACCTGCGCTGGACCCCGCCCGGCGGCACCAAGCAGCCCGTGCCGCAGTCGGCCTTCCGCCTGCCCGACGGCTTCGACTACGACGGGGCGGTGGCGGCCACCGTCCTCGGCACCGGCCGCACCCTCAAGCTCGACTTCGCCCGCCCCCTGGCCGCGGCCCCGGCCGGACTCGCCGACCACCTCGAAGCGGTGATCGGCGGCGCGGCCTGGCCGCTCGGCGAGGCGCAGGTCGACCCCGCCGACCCCACCGCCCTCCTCGTCGCCCTCGACGAGCCCGTCGTCGGCAACAAGGCGGGCGACGCACCCGGCACCGCCGACATCCGCTACGACGGGCAGGGCGGCCTCACCGGGACCGACGGCAACGTTGTCAAGGCGTTCTGGAGCAGCGGCGCGAACCGCTCCACCCACGAGCTGAGCACCCGCTGGGCGGACGAGGTGGGTCCGGACAACGCGCTGCCGGAGTACCCGCGCCCGCAGCTCACCCGGGACGCCTGGCGCAACCTCAACGGCGAGTGGCAGTTCGCCGCCGCCACCGCCGGCGAGCGGCCCCCGGTCGGCAGGAACCTCGCCGAGCGCATTCTCGTCCCGTACCCGGTGGAATCGCGGCTCTCGGGTGTCCAGCGGCACGAGGACCGCATGTGGTACCGCCGCACGTTCACCGTGCCCGCCGACTGGCGGATCGGCTCCGACCGCCGGCTGCGGCTCAACTTCGGCGCGGTCGACTGGCGGGCGGAGGTGTACGTCAACGGCACCAAGGTGACCGAGCACCAGGGCGGCTACGACAAGTTCAGCGCCGACGTCACCGACGCGCTGAAGCCCGGCCGCACCCAGGAGCTGATCGTCGGCGTCTACGACCCGACCGATGCGGCAAGCGGTGAGAACCCGCCCCTGGGCAAGCAGCGCCTGGACCCGAGCGGCATCTGGTACACGCCCAGCTCCGGCATCTGGCAGACGGTCTGGATGGAGCCGGTCGTCCGCGACCACGTCGACTCCCTGAAGCTCGTCCCGGACGCCGCCGCGGGCACGCTGACGGTGGAGCCGAGGGGCGTGCGCTCCGGCGTGCCGGTCACGGCGACGGCGTACGCGGGCAAGCGCGCCGTGGCCACCGTGACCGGACGCACCGGCAAGCCGCTCACCCTCGAGATCCGTGACCCGCGCCTGTGGTCGCCCGACGACCCCTTCCTGTACGACCTGAGGGTGACCGTCGGCTCCGACCGCGTCGGCAGCTACTTCGGGATGCGCTCGGTCTCCGTCGAGCGGGTGAACGGCGTCCCGCGCATCCTGCTCAACGGGGAGCCGGTCTTCCTGATGGCCACCCTCGACCAGGGCTTCTGGCCCGAGGGGCTGCACACCGCGCCCACCGACGAGGCGCTGGCGTACGACCTGCGGCTGCACAAGCGGCTCGGATTCAACTCGGTGCGCAAGCACATCAAGGTCGAACCCGACCGCTGGTTCGCCTGGGCCGACCGGCTCGGCCTGCTCGTCTGGCAGGACATGCCGTCGATGACGGCGGGCGTCGACCCCGGCGCCGCCGCGCGGGCCGAGTACGAGCGGGAGCTGAAGGAGATGATCGACGAGCACGTCAGCAGCCCGTCGATCGTCATGTGGGTCACCTTCAACGAGGGCTGGGGCCAGTACGACGTCGGCCGGATCGCCTCCCTGGCCAAGAGCTGGGACCCGACCCGCCTGGTCAACAACCAGTCGGGGCTGAACCTCGGGGCCGACGGCGGCACCGGCGACATCATGGACGAGCACGGCTATCCGAGCCCGGCCCTGCCACCGCACCCGGACGGGCGGCGCGCCCTGGTCAGCGGCGAGTACGGCGGCCTCGGCCTCGCGGTGCCCGGCCACGCCTGGCCGGTGCAGCAGTCCTACGTCGACGTCGACCCGGCCGCCTACACCGACGACTACGTGGCCAAGCTCGACGAGACGCACGCGCTGGTCTGCGAGGGAGCCAACGGCGCCGTCTACACGCAGATCACCGACGTGGAAGGCGAGCTGAACGGACTGACGACCTACGACCGCGCGGTCCTCAAACCGGACGTCGCCCGGATGAAGGCCGCCCACGAGGCGTTGATCCGCGACGCCTCCCGGGCCGTCCCGGCGGGCTGCCCGGCCGCCTGAACGGGGCCCCGGGGCGGTGCCGGCGACCATCACCGGCCGCCGCCCCGGGGCCACGGCCGCGGGCCCGCCGCACGGCCGGCCCGCAGCCGTCCGGGTGAGGCCCTCCCGGACGGCCACGGCCCGGCCCGGCCACCCCGCGCCCAGGTCACCACAGGCGCCCCATGCGTCCTGCCCGCCCCGTCCCTCTCCCCGGGGCGCGATATCCGCCTGATGTTAACTGTGCGTAACGTGATCGTACTTGACCGTAATCGGCCGGGAGGGATTGACTGCCGCTACATCCGTCACCCTTGCGAGGCCCGCCCGTGACATCCGACCTGCTCACCCCCCTCGACCTGGCCTTCTGGAACATCGAGTCCCCCGAGCACCCCATGCACCTCGGCGCGCTCGGCGTCTTCCCGGCCGGGTCGCCCGCCGCGGCGGCCCGCGCGGCGGACCTGCTCACGGCGCGCGCGCCCGGCGTGTCCGGGCTGCGGATGCGCATCCGCGACGCGTGGCGGCCGCCCCTCGCGGTGCGCCGCCCCTTCTCCTTCGGCGGCGCCGGCCGCGAACCCGACCCCGCCTTCGACCCGCTCCACCACGTCCGGCTGCACGCCCCCGCCGAGGACTTCCACGCCCGCGCGGGCCGCCTCCTGGAACGCCCGCTGGACCGCGCCCGGCCCCCGTGGGAGGCACACGTGCTCCCCGGCGCGGACGGTGCCTCCTTCGCGGTCCTCTTCAAGTTCCACCACGCCCTGGCCGACGGACTGCGGGCGCTGACCCTCGCGGCCGGCGTCCTGGACCCGCTCGACATGCCCCCGCCGCGCCCCCGCCCCGACCCGCCCGTACGCGCCCGCGTCCCCGGCCTGCGGCGCCTGCCGGACCTGCTGCGCGGCGCCCTGACCGACGCCGGCCGCGCCCTGGACATCGGGGCCGCCGCCGCCCTGTCCACCCTCGACGTGCGCTCCTCGCCCGCCTTCACCGCCCGCTCCTCCGGCACCCGCCGCACCGCCGGGGCCGTCCTCGACCTCGACGACGTGCACCTGGTCCGCAAGACGGCCGGCGGCACCGTCAACGACGTGCTGATCGCCGTCGTCGCCGGCGGGCTGCGCCGCTGGCTCGACGAGCGCGGCGACGGCAGCGAGGGCGTCGCCCCGCGCGCCCTGATCCCCGTCTCGACCCGGCGCCCGCGCACCGCCCAGCCGCCCGGCAACCGGCTCTCCGGCTACCTGACCCGGCTCCCCGTCGGCGACCCCGACCCGCTCTCCCGCCTCGCCGCGGTCCGCTCGGCCATGGACCGCAACAAGGACGCCGGACCCGGCCGGGGCGCCGGCGCCGTCGCCCTGCTCGCCGACCACGTGCCCGCCCTCGGCCACCGGCTCGGCGGGCCCCTGGTCGGCCAGGCGGCCCGGCTCTGGTTCGACGTCCTCGTCACCAGCGTGCCCCTGCCCAGTCTCGGCCTGCGGCTCGGCGGCCACCCCCTCACCGAGGTCTACCCGCTGGCCCCGCTCGCCCCCGGCCACGCCCTCGCGGTCGCGGTCTCCACCTACCGGGGACGGGTCCACTACGGTCTGGTCGCCGACGCCCGCGCCGTGCCGGACCTCGACCGGCTCGCCCGCGCCCTCACCGAGGAGGCCGAGACCTTGCTCACGGCCTGCGCTCCCTGACCCCCGCGGGTTTGGCCCCGGGCCCGGCGCTCCGTAAAATCCCCCGTTCGACGGCGGGCGCGAACGGAGCGCCGCGCGTGCGACCAGGGACGGCAGCGGCGATGACGGTGACACAGGACGGTTCGGGGACCACGGACGAGGTGGCGTACGGCCCCGGGATCGACCCGGAGCGGCTGGCCGTCTGCCTCGGCGTCCTGAAGGAACTCGACGCGCTGGACGTCGACCACCCCGACGCGATCGCGGTGCGCCGCGCCACCTCGCACGTCTACCGCATGGTCAAGCAGCGCCGCCGCCAGGAGCGCCGGGCCGCCAAGACCGCCCACGACAAGGCGGTCACCGAGGCCACCGCCACCGGCTCCGCCGAGCGCATCGACGACGAGACCGAGGGCATCCTGCCCTCCTCCCGCACCGAGGAGGGGCAGCTCGCCGGGATACTCCGGCGCCCGCGCTCGTGCTACGTCTGCAAGACCCGGTACGTCGAGGTCGACTACTTCTACCACCAGCTCTGCCCGGACTGCGCCGCCGAGAACCGCGCCCGGCGCGAGGCCCGCACCGACCTCACCGGCCGGCGCGCGCTGCTCACCGGCGGCCGGGCCAAGATCGGCATGTACATCGCGCTGCGGCTGCTGCGCGACGGCGCCCACACCACGGTCACCACCCGCTTCCCCAACGACGCGATCCGCCGCTTCAAGGCCCAGCCGGACAGCGCCGAGTGGATCCACCGGCTCAAGATCGTGGGCATCGACCTGCGCGACCCGGCCCAGGCCGTCGCCCTCGCCGACTCGGTCGCCGCCGAGGGCCCGCTCGACATCCTGATCAACAACGCCGCCCAGACGGTACGCCGCTCCCCGGGCGCCTACAGCGAGCTGCTCGCCGCCGAGTCGGCCCCGCTGCCCGCCGGGGAACTGCCCGCCTCCGAGGTGATCGGCACCTACGGCTCCGGGGCCGTGGCCGAACTGCCCGTGGCGAGCGGCGGCGCGCTGAGCGCCCAGGACGTCACCGGCCTCGCGCTGGTCTCCGGTTCGGCGTCGCTGGAGCGCATCGCCTCCGGCACCGCCATCGACGCCGGGGGACTCGTCCCCGACCTGCACGACACCAACAGCTGGGTCCAGACGGTGGAGGAGGTGACGCCGGTCGAGCTGCTGGAGGTCCAGCTCTGCAACTCCACGGCGCCCTTCATCCTGATCAGCCGGCTGCGCCCGGCGATGGCCAGGGCGGCGGCGGGGCGCGCGTACATCGTGAACGTCTCCGCCATGGAGGGAGTCTTCGCCCGCGGCTACAAGGGCGCCGGGCACCCCCACACCAACATGGCCAAGGCCGCGCTGAACATGCTGACCCGCACCAGCGCCCAGGAGATGTTCGACAAGGACCGCATCCTGATGACCGCCGTGGACACCGGCTGGATCACCGACGAGCGCCCGCACCCGGACAAGGTGCGCCTCGCGGAGGCCGGCTTCCACGCCCCGCTCGACCTGGTCGACGGCGCGGCCCGCGTCTACGACCCGATCGTGCGCGGCGAGGCGGGCGAGGAGCTGTACGGCGTCTTCCTCAAGGACTACGCGCCCGGCAAGTGGTGACCGCGGCCCCGTGACCACGGGCCGACGCGGCGGGCCCCGGGGTCCGGTCGACGCCTCGGCGGCGTCCCGGAACCGGGGCCCCGGCCCGTCCCGGGCGGATGTGCGGGCGGGGAACGTCCGGGCGGCCCGGACGATCAAACGCACACGGTCCTCGCAGACACGATCGGGACATCCGCCGAACGGGTGAGACCGCGCACGGTGTAAAAACGGTCGAACCGGGTCAAAATAGGCTCAACTGCCTCCAGAATGGCAGGCAATGCTTCCCCCATGTTTCGAGCCCTATAGAGCGCGAGGCCGCTCATTTGGTTAATCTGGAGCGGACGGGCGGCAACACCGGGCCCCACCCACACCCACGGTCCGTCATGGGACAAGCCGGTTCACCACGGCCTGCTCTCTCCTGCGAGATGCCGGCGCCACCGCGTCCGAACCGAACGAACCAGACCCGACGGGCGCCGGGCGCCGACGGCAGACCGGCCGACGGGCCCCAAGGGTGACCCGACACATAAGGAGTGCGCGGTGACACCGGAGACGACGAACCCCGACCAACTCACCCTGGAGCGCGGCGAACGCGCCCCCCGCCGGCCCGGCGAACTGGGCAGTCTCGACGTGTGGGCCCGGTCCGCCCCCATCCGCCTCGCGGGCTACGAGGACGACCTCGCCGAGCCCCACATCCTGCCCAGCGTGGACTGACCCGCCGCAGGAGCCCGTGGAGCGCCGCGACCGCATGGGCGTGCCCCGTCCACGCCCATGCGCCCCCGCCCGCCGGTCTACAGGGGCGCCGTCCGCCGCCACGGGCGCAGCTCCTCGATCCGCTCGGCCAGCCCGAGCAGCACCGTCTCCGACCCCGGCCGCCCCACCAGTTGCACGGCACACGGCGCGCCCGAGGGCAGCTCGCCGAACGGCACCGTCATCGCGGGCCAGCCCGTCAGGTTCCACGGCGGAGTGAACGGCGAATACGAGGAGTTGGCCAGCACGTTCCGCAGCCAGCCCCGCTCGTGCCACGGCCCGGCCGTCGGGGAGCGGCGGGCCAGCGCCGGGGTGAGCAGCACGTCGTACTCCGCGAAGAACGGCTCCAGCCGCCCGCGCAGTTCCTCGCGCCCCTTCCCGGCGGCGGCCGAGCGGGCGAAGCGCCGGCCGATCGCCGCGTGCACCCGGGTCCGCCGCACCAGTCGGCGCGGGTCCAGTTCCCGCGCGTCCACCGACGTACCGGCCGACCAGTGGCGCAGCGCCGTCACCCCGAGCGAGGACGGGTAGGGCGGATCGGCCCGCCGCACCTGGTGACCGGCGCGCATCAGCACCCCGGCCGCCTCCCGCAGCGCCTGCCGGTACGGCGCGGAGACGGTGACGCCGGCCATCGGGCTGCGCAGGGACGCCGCGACGCGCAGGCCGGCGCCGGACTCCTCGCCGCCGGGCGGCCCGCCCGCGAGGACGTCCAGCATCAGCCGCGTGTCCTCGACCGTCGTGGCCATCGGACCGTTCTCCGACATGCCGAACCAGTCACCCTCGCCGATGCCCGCCGGCACCACCCCGTGCCCCGGCTTGATGGTGACCAGACCGCAGTTGGCGGCGGGGATGCGCAGCGAGCCCATGCCGTCGTTGCCCAGCGCCAGCGGCACCATCCCGGCGGCCACGGCGGCGGCGCTGCCGCCCGAGGAGCCGCCCGCCGAACGGGACGGGTCCCACGGGTTGCGGGTGATGCCGTACACGCCGTCGGTGGTGCCGAAGACGCACAGCTCGGGCACGTTGGTCAGGCCCACCACCACCGCGCCGGCCGCCCGGAGCCGGGCCACGGTCACGTGGTCCGCCCCGGCGGGCGCCGCGGGGGTCGCGGCGGAGCCGACGCGCAGCGCCTCACCGGCCACGGCGACGTTGTCCTTGATGGCCACCGGCACGCCGGCCAGCGGCAGTTCGGCCAGGTCGCCGCGGGCGCCGACCTCGTCGGCCTCGGCGAGTGCCGCCTCGGCGCGCACCGTGCGGAAGGCGCCGATCCGGCCGTCGAGCCGCTCGATCCGGGCGAGGTGGGCGGCCACCACCTCGCGGGGCGTGGCGCGCTTCTCGCGTACGGCGGCGGCGATCTCGGCGGCGGTCCGGCCGGCCCAGTCGGTCACGGAGGGCTCCTCGCTGTGCGGTGGACGGGCCACCTGGGGTTGGGGTCACCTGTGCCCCAGCACTCTGCCCCGTGGACCGCCCCCGCGTCGAGGCCGGTCCCCTCGGGCAGGGCCCGCGCGCCGGGACCGGGCGCCGGGACCGGGCGCCGGGACCGGGCGCCGTCGCGGTGGCGGCGCGCCGGTCCGGGGGCCGGTACCGCACCCCCGCGACGGCGTCCCCGCGCCGACCGGTTCGCCGGGGGTGCCCGCCGCGCTCTGGCGGGAGCCGGGGGAGAAGTGCCCCCGCCACCGCAGGCGCCGGTGCCCGGGGACGCCGGCCGAGCGGCGGCTTACCGGGACGGGGACCGCGCGCCGGGCCGGGACGGGCGGAACCGGGGTGGCCCGGACCCGGCCCCGCCCGTCCCCGGCCCGCCCCGGTCAGGAGACGGCCCCGGTCGTCCCGGTCACGCGCCGGGTGCCCGGCACCGCCTACGGCTCGCGGTCCGGACCCGCCCCCGGCCTCCGCTCCGGCTCGCGGTCCGGTGCCGGAGTGGACAACCGGGTCGGCGGCAGGTACTCCCGGACCACCGTGCGCACCCACCACGCCCCCGTCGCGCGCCGTTCGTCCCGGTGGGCGAACCGGTACCGGAACAGCCGGGCCCGCACGTAGCGCGGCGGCGCGTCCGGACCGAAGGGCGAGCGGCGCAGCAGACGCAGGGTGTCCCGGTCGTTCTCTAGCAGCCGTTCCACCAGCGCCCCGAACCAGGACCCGGCGTACGCCGGGGACAGCGCGGCGAACCACATCAGCCAGTCCAGTCGCAGGTGGTACGGGGCGAACTGGCGGGGCCGGCGCCGCGGGTCCCCCGGCTTGCCCCGGAACTCGTACTCCCGCCACACGGAGTCCTCCCGGGCGACCGGGTCGGCCGTGCCCTCGATCACCACCTCGTACCGCACCCGGTTCACGCTGCCGAAGGCGCCGTAGGTGTTGACCAGGCGCAGCGGGTCGTAGGAGCGGTTCATCACCTGGCGGGGCGAGAGCATGTTGAGCACCGGGCGGTGGCTGAGGAACACCAGCAGCGCCGCCACGGCGAGGACCAGGGCCTCGTACCACAGGGGTGTCCCGGGGAACGACGGCGCGGAGCCGGGGAAGCGCACGGCGGACAGCGCCAGCACGATGGTGAGCCAGTTCAGCCAGGCGAAGTTCCCCGACAGCACCAGCCACGCCTGGGTCGCGGCCATCAGCCCGGCGGCGGCCGTCGCCACCGGCTGCGGCGCGAACAGCGCGAAGGGCACGACCAGTTGCGTGACGTGGTTCGCGGCCACCTCCACCCGGTGCACCGGCCGCGGCAGCAGGTGGAAGAAGCGGCTCAGCGGGCCCGGCATCGGCTGCGTCTCGTGGTGGTGGTCCAGACAGGTCAGCCGCCGCCAGCACGGGTCGCCGCGCATCTTGATCAGCCCGGCCCCGAACTCCACCCGGAACAGCAGCCAGCGCAGCAGGAACAGCACCAGGACCGGCGGCGCCACCTCGTCGTTGCCGAGGAAGACGGCGAGGAACCCGGTCTCCAGCAGCAGCGACTCCCAGCCGAACGCGTACCAGGTCTGCCCCACGTTGACCACCGACAGGTACAGCAGCCACGGCACCAGCCACAGCAGCATCGCCGCCCACAGCGGCAGCAGGCCGTCCACCCCGGCGACCAGCCCCCCCGACAGCGCGCACCCGGCCCAGGCGCACCCCGCGAAGAAGCGGTCCGTATAACGCAGGTGGAACAGGCTCGGCGCCCGCCGGAACGGCACCCGCGCCGTGTACCGGGGCACCGGCAGCATCCCCCGCTCGCCGATCAGCGCCCGGAACTGCCGGAGGGCCGTCAGGAACGCGACCAGGTACACGACGGCCAGCGCCCGCTGGAAGACCAGCCGGCTCAGCCAGTAGTCAGGTGCGGTGAACCACTCCACGCGCTGCTCCTCTCCTGCCGGCCCCGGGTACCCCGCCGGGGCCGGTGCCCCTCCGCCGGTCCGGGCCCGGCAGCGAAGTCGAGAATTCGGACAAATCCTGGCAAGGTGGGGCCATGGCTGATCGGGGAGCGAGCGCCCCGTCACTCCCGGACGAGCGGCCGGCCCATCCGGACCCGATCCTGGCGCTCAACCGCATGGGCACCTTCGACTGGGACCTGGACACCGGGCTGCTGCACCTGGACACCCGGGCCCTGGAGGTGTTCGACCTGCGTGCGGGGGAGTACGACGGGCATCCCGAGTCGCTGGCCGTACGGGTGCCCCGCGCCGAGGGCCTGCGCCTGGACACCCTGGTGGCGCGGACCATGAAGGACGGCGGCGAGAACTACGGCACCTACTTCCGCATCCGCCGCCGCGACGGCACCCTGCGCTGGAGCCACACCCAGGGCTGCATCCGGCGCGACGGGGAGGGCCGCCCCCGCCGCATCATCGGCATCCTGCGCGACGCCACCGAGGAACTGGGCGACCTCGCGGCCCGCCGCGACCGGGCCGCCCTCGACGAGGCCCGCCGGCAGCAGACCAACGTCGTGCAGCTCACCACGGCCGCCCTCGCCCACGCCCGCACCGTCGACGACGTCATCGACGTCCTCAAGGACACCCAGGGCCTGACCCACCTCGGCGCCGCCAGCGTCGTGATGGGCCTGGTGGAGGCCGACCGCATCCTCCTGGTCGCCGAGGGCCCCGACGGCAGCTTCGTGCCCGGCACCCGCGTCACCCGGGTCGACGAGCCCTACCCGATGAGCGAGGCGGTGCGCACCCTCAGCCCCCGCTTCATCGAGTCGCCGCAGGAGTTCGCCGAGCGCTACCCCATCCTGTGGCCGCACCTGACCGGCCTGCGCGTCACCTCCGCCGCCTACCTGCCGCTCATCGCCCAGGCCCGGCCGATCGGTGCCCTCGGCCTGCTCTACAGCGACCGGCACGGCTTCTCGACCGAGGAGCGCAACGTCCTGGTCGCCCTCGGCAGCAGCATCGCCCAGAGCCTCCAGCGGGCCATGCTCTACGAGCAGGAGACGGACCTCGCCGAGGGGCTCCAGCAGGCCATGCTGCCGCGCACCATCCCCAGCGTGCCCGGCTGCGACGTCGCCGTCCGCTACCGCGCCGCCAGCATCGGCGGCGCCCTCGGCCGGGACATCGGCGGCGACTGGTACGACCTGATCCCGCTGCCCGGCGGCCGGGTCGGCGCCGTCATCGGCGACGTCCAGGGGCACGACACCCACGCCGCCGCCGTCATGGGCCAGCTCCGCATCGTGCTGCGCGCCTACGCCGCCGAGGGCCACCCCCCGGCCACGGTGATGGCACGCGCCTCCGTCTTCCTGCACGAACTCGACACCGACCGCTTCGCCACCTGTCTCTACACCGAGATCGACCTCGCCACCGGGGTGGTCCAGGCGGTCCGCGCCGGGCACCTCGACCCCCTCGTACGGGACGGCGACGGCATCTGCCGCCGGGTCCCCGTCGAGGGCGGGCTGCCGCTCGGGCTCTCCGCCGAGTTCGACCGGCTCGCCTACCCGGTCGGCACCATCGAGCTGGACCCGGGCCACACCCTGCTGCTCTGCACCGACGGACTGGTCGAACAGCCCGGCGCCGACCTCGACGACGGACTGCGCGTGCTGGCCGCCCTCGTCGACTCCGGCCCGCCCGACGTGCGCGACCTCGCCGACCGGCTCATCGACGTGGCCGAGGAACGCCGCGGCGACGACGACGTCGCCCTGCTCCTGCTGCGCCGGCGCGGACTCGACGCGCCCCGCACCGGCGGACGGCGTCGCCGCCACGTCCCGGCCGGCGACGCCGACGCGCTCACCGACGCCCGGCACCTGGTCCGCGCCTCGCTGCGCGCCTGGGGCGCCGACTCCCGGTCCGACGAGATCGAACTCGTCGCCGACGAGCTGATCACCAACGCCCTCGTGCACACGGAGGGCCCCGCCGACGTCACCCTGCGCGTCCTCACCGGACCGCAGCGGCGGCTGCGCGTCGAGGTCGAGGACACCTCCAGCGCCCTGCCCCGCCGCCGCGACGCCGGGGAGTCCGGGGTGTCCGGACGCGGACTGCTGCTGGTCGACGCGCTGGCCGACGCCTGGGGCATGGAGGCGCGCGGGGGTGGCAAGTGCGTCTGGGCCGAGTTCGTGCTGGCCCCCCGGGACGGCTGAGCCCGGCGGACTCCCGCCCGGGGTGGCACCCTGGACCCATGCCCGAACTGCCCGAGGTCGAGGCGCTCAGGGACTTCCTCACCGAGCACCTCACCGGCCGTGAGATCGTCCGGGTGCTGCCCGTGGCCATCAGCGTCCTGAAGACGTACGATCCCGCGCCCGCCGCCCTGGAGGGGCGCCGGGTCACCGCCGTCCACCGGTACGGCAAGTTCCTCGACGTGGCGACCGAGGACGGCCCGCACCTGGTGACCCACCTGGCCCGCGCCGGCTGGCTGCGCTGGCAGGACCCCCTCCCCGACGGCGTGCCCCGCCCCGGCAAGGGCCCCCTCGCGCTACGCGTCGCCCTGGAGACCGGCGCGGGCTTCGACCTCACGGAGGCCGGCACCCAGAAGCGGCTCGCCGTGTACGTCGTCACCGACCCGACGCTGGTACCCGGCGTGGCCCGGCTCGGCCCCGACCCGCTCGCCGACGACTTCGACGAGGCCCGCCTCGCCGCGCTGCTGCGCACCGAGCGCCGGCAGGTCAAGGGCGCCCTGCGCGACCAGAGCCTGATCGCGGGCATCGGCAACGCCTACAGCGACGAGATCCTGCACGCCGCGAGGATGTCCCCGTTCAAACTGGCCGCCTCCCTCACCCCGGAGGAGACCACCCGCCTGCACACGGCCCTGCGCACCACGCTCACCGAGGCGGTCGAGCGCTCCCGGGGCCTGGCGGCGGGGCGGCTGAAGGCCGAGAAGAAGAGCGGGCTGCGGGTGCACGGGCGCACGGGCGAACCCTGCCCGGTCTGCGGGGACACCATCCGGGAGGTCTCCTTCAGCGACTCCTCCCTCCAGTACTGCCCGACCTGCCAGACCGGCGGCCGGCCCCTCGCCGACCGGCGTCTGTCCCGGCTCCTCAAGTAGCGGGCGGCCCCGGGATCACGGCCGGGCCGCCTCCTTCGGGGCCAGCGTCACCAGCCGGTCGCCCTCCGTGGTGCGCACCTCGTAGCGGACGATGTCGTCGGGGCGCAGCGCGGCCCCGCCGCGCAGGGTGTGGGGCCGGGCGTCGTGGCCGGGGACGCTCCACGTGGCCACCGTCTGCTCCGAACCGTCGCCGCCGACCGCGACCAGCCGGCAGGTGCGCGGCCCCGCCGCGTCCTCGACCTCGATCTCCACGTCGGTGCCCCACGCCCGGTCCTGCGTGGTCAGCCGCGCCCACACCCCGGTCCGCTCGTCCGTCGCCGCGAAGCGCGCCCCCGGATCGCCGGCCGGGGCGGCGAGGAGCACCACGGCGGGTCCGGCCACGGCGCACACGACCGCCGCGGCCACGGCGTACAGCATCCGCCGGCGGCCGGCCCGGCGGCGGGCCGCCACCGCGCCCACCAGCCGGTCCAGCATCCTCGGCGCGGGCCGGGCCAGCGGCGGCACGAGCCGCGGCGTGGCCTCCCGGAACAGCATCAACTGCCGTGCGGCAGGACCGAATTCGGTCACCTGCGCGGCGCACCGGGGGCACTCCATGAGGTGGTCCTCGAAGCGGAACGCCTCCGCCTCGTCCAGCACGCCGAGCGCGTAGGCGCCGACGTCGCGATGCCTTTCCAGGGACCTCATGCCGAATCCTCGTGCCGTTGGGTGCGGGTGGGGTTACTCCGTGCTCCCACCCGTACGCAGCGCACCTCCGAATCACTCAAGCCACGTACCGAATCGAAACCAGACGGTGATGAAGACCTTCGGAGCGGTTCGCCGCGCGGATTGGTCGCCGGCCGAGGAAATGTCCGGCGGGCGGCGGACCCGGGCCCGCCGGGGCCGAAAACCACCCCACCCGACCCGGTTTGCCCGCGTTCCCGGAGGGACGTGGGGCGGCCTAGAACAGGTGGATGGCGAGGTGGCCGAGGGGCAGGCCCAGTCGCCAGGCCGGTGTCCACACCTGGGGGCCCTCGTCCTCGCCGGCCGCCGGCGTCCCGCCGGACGTCCCGCCGGGCACCGCGTCGAGGTCCGGGGCGAGCAGTTCGGTCTCCCGCAGCCAGCGCCAGGCGGCGCGGGC
Organism: Streptomyces sp. SCSIO 75703; assembly: GCF_036607905.1. Lineage (NCBI taxonomy): Bacteria > Bacillati > Actinomycetota > Actinomycetes > Kitasatosporales > Streptomycetaceae > Streptomyces > Streptomyces sediminicola. The sequence continues at coordinate 411,122 of NZ_CP144555.1, read as the reverse complement.
CAGCGCGAGGTCGGGCGCGGTCCGCCCGCCCGTCGGCCCGGCGGCCCCGACCTCCGCCAGGCGCCGGTCCACCCAGGTGTGCCAGGGCCGGTCGTAGGCCGTGAGGTCCAGCCACGTCTCCAGCCGGGTGACGACCCGGATGCCGCACAGTTCCCCGTCGGCGCCGGAGAGGAAGACGGTCAGCGCCAGCGCGTCCCGCCCCGCCCGGAACTCGAAGGACGTCGGCGGCATCAGATCCCCGGTGCGCAGCAACTCGTCGGCGATGTACTCGGCGTACAACCAGGCCATGGGGACGGTGAGTTCGTTACCGTCCGGCCCCTCCGTACTCTCGTGACCTCTGTGCAGCATCCCTTCCTGCCCTCCTCCGGTGCGCGCGTCGCCCGACGGGGGCGGGCCCCCGGTCCGGACACGGACGAGGACAGCCGATTACCCCACCGGGGTCCCGGGCAAGGCGCTTTGCGGAGGCTTGACCCGGCAGTCGGTTTCACCGCAGGTCGGCGGCGTATCCCGGCAGCACCCGGCGAAGGGCGCGCAGCGCGTAGTACGCGCGGGACTTCACGGTACCGGGCGGGATGCCGAGGGTCGCCGCGGCTTCCGCCACACTCGCCCCCTGGAAGTACACGAGCACCAGGACTTCACGGTGGCGCGGCGTGAGGGTCTTCACAGCGCGGCGGACGTCGAGGGCGGCGGCGGCCCGTTCGGCGTGGTCGGCCGCGACCCGGGCGTTCTCCAGCACCGCGTCGCCGACCTCGGCGGGCCGCGCCTGCCGGGCCCGGCGCGCGTCGATGGCCAGGCGCCGGGCCACGGTGAGCAGCCAGGGCCGTACGGAGTCGAAGTTGTCGGCGCGCAGGGCCTCGGGGTGTTGCCAGGCGCGGACGAGGGTCTCCTGCACGAGGTCCTCGGCGCGCTGCCGGTCTCCGTCGCAGAGCCGCAGCAGCAGCGCGAAGAGCGGCCGGCCGTGCTCGCGCTGGAGGGCGGCGAGCTCGTGCTCGGCGGTGGTCAGGGTGGGGAGGGTGATTCCGGCCGTCATGGCCGTATGGCATCGCAGGGTGCCCGCCGGGGACAGGGCGCGCGCAGCGGCGTGCGACGGACGGTCGATCGCGTCGACGAACGGTTCGACGAACGGTCGGCGCACCCCGATCGCGCACGCCGGTCGGGTTAAACGGCGTGTCGGTGCCGCCGGTGACCGCGGCAGCCTCCTTACCTGTTCGTGCGTAAATGTGACTGTTTTCGGTGAGTCCGACCACAGCGGAGTGCACGGATGATCACACGCAGCCGCCAGGTGGCCCTGGCCCTGACCGCCCTCCTCGCCGCCGGTGCCGCCTGCCAGGCGCGCGGACACCAGCCCGACGCCCGCCCCGCCCCGCCCGCCGCGGACACCGGCGCCTTCACCCTGGTCGCCACGGGCGGCGTCCTGCCCGACGCCGCGGTCGTCGAGCGGGCCCGCTTCGACGCCCGCGGCACCGGCCACGACTTCCGGCCCCTGCTCGCCGGCGCCCGGCCCGCGGTCGCCGCAGCCGACCTCGCCCTCTGCCACCTGGAGACGGTCGTCGGCCCCGACGGCGACCACCCGGCCCGGTCCGTCTTCCGCTCCCCGCCGGAACTGGCCGAGGCGCTCGCCGCCACCGGCTACGACGGCTGCGCCACCGCCTCCGGCCACAGCCTCGACGACGGCGCCGACGGCGTCGCCCGCACCCTGGACGCCCTCGACCGGGCCGGGGTCCGCCACGCCGGCACCGCCCGCACCGAGGCCGAGGCCCACACGACCGACGTCCTGCACGCGGGCACCGCCCGGGTCGCCCACCTCTCCTACACCACGGACACCGGCCGGCCGGCGGCACGGCCCTGGTCCGTCGGCCTCCTCGACGAGGCACGCGTCGCCGACGACGCGCGGGCCGCCCGCGCCGCCGGGGCCGACGTCGTGGTCGTCTCCCTCCACTGGGGCACCGAGGAGCAGCGGGCACCCGACGAGCGGCAGGTCGCCCTCGCCCGCTCCCTCACCGCCGCCCGTGCCGGCACGCTGCCCGCCGTCGACCTCCTCCTCGGCACCCGCCCCCGCGCGCCGCAGCCGTACGAGAAGGTCAACGGCACCTGGGTGGTCTACGGGACGGGCCACCAGATCGCCGGCGAGGGCGCCGACGGCGCGGGGCGGCTCGGCAACGCCTCCTCCCTCGCCCGCTTCACCTTCGCCCCGCCCGCGAGGCCGGGGCAGCGCTGGCGGGTGACCCGGGCCGAGTTCGTCCCGCACCTGTTCGACGTGGACGCCGGACGGGTGGTGAACCTGGGGCGCGCGCTGGAGGAGGGCGCCGACGTGCGCGCCGTGCGCGACGGTGTCCGCGACGCGGTGCTCGCCCGGGGCGCCGCCCGCGACGGGCTGGTGATGGCCAGGTGACCGGGCTCCGCCGGGGACGGCGAGGCGACCGGGCCGGCCGCCCGGCGCACCGGACGGGCGGACGCCGGCCGGGACCGCGTCAGCCGGGGCCGGAACCGTCCGCCGGCCGCCGCGAACGCGCCAGCTCCGAGCGCCGGTAGGAGTACGCGAAGTAGATCACCACACCGAGGGCGAACCAGACGGCGAACCGCACCCACGTCTGCCACCGGAGGAAGGTGATCAGCCAGATCGAGAAGATCACCCCCAGCGCCGGCACCACCGGCATCCACGGGGTGCGGAAGGACCGCGGCAGGTCCGGCCGCCGGTAGCGCAGCACGATCACCGCCGTGCACACGACCACGAAGGCGAGCAGGATGCCGATGTTGGTCAGCTCGGCCGCCTCGCCGATGGGCAGGAAACCGGCGATCACCGCCGACGCCGCCCCCACGATCCAGGTGACCCGGGTCGGCACGTGCCGCGTCGGGTGCGTCTTGGCGAACCACTTGGGCAGCAACCCGTCCCGGCTCATGCTGAACCACACCCGGGTCACGCCCAGCATGAACGTGAACATCACCGTCAGGATGCCGATGATGGCGCCCACCGCGATGACGTCGGCCAGACCGCCCAGCCCCACCGACTTGAACGCCGTCGAGAAGCCGCTCTCCTTGTCGATGTCCCGGTAGTCCTGCATGCCCGTCAGCACCAGGCAGGCCGCCACGTACAGCACCATCGAGATCACCAGCGAGTAGACGATCGCCTTCGGCATGTGCCGCCGCGCGTCCTTGGACTCCTCGGCCGCCGTCGACATGGCGTCGTAGCCGAAGACCGCGAAGAACACCGTCGCCGCGCCCGTGAACGCCCCGCCGACGCCGTAGGGGAAGAACGGGTTGTAGTGCGAGGTGTCGATGTGGAAGACACCCACCGCGATCACCAGCAGCACCACCAGCACCTTGAGCACGACCACGACCATCTCGAAACGCGCCGCGTTGCGGATGCCGAGCGTCAGCAGGTACGCGATCAGCAGGCAGAGCACCGCCGCGAACAGGTCGACCCGGTGCCCCTCGCCGGTGCCCGGGGCGCCCAGCATCCACTGCGGCAGGTCCACCCCCATCTCGCCGACCAGGAAGCTGAAGTAGCCGGAGATGCCGATGGCGACCACCGCCACGATCGCCGTGTACTCCAGCAGCAGGTCCCAGCCGATGAACCAGCCCGCGAACTCGCCGAGCACCACGTAGCCGTACGTGTAGGCCGAACCGGCCTTCGGGATCATCCCGGCGAACTCGGCGTACGACAGCGCCGCCGCCGCGCTCGCCAGTCCCGCGATCAGGAACGACACCAGGACCGCCGGACCGGCGGTGCCGTTGGCGACCGTCCCTGCCAGGGTGAAGATGCCCGCCCCGATGATGCCGCCCACACCGATCGCGGTGAGCTGCCACAGCCCGAGCGACCGCACCAGACCGGTGCCGGCGCCGCCCTCCGTCTCCTCGATGCTCTCGATGGGTTTGCGCCGCAGAATGCCCTCGCCCATGCGGAGCCCGGCCATGCGCCTCACCTCTTCGTGGTCGGCAACGGCTGACGGCCGATCATGATGGCGCACGGCCGCCGACGGCGAAAGGCGTTCCGCGGACTCCGCACGGGACCTCCGCACCGGCTCCCGCCGCCCGCCCCGAGCCCCCCGCCGCGCGCCGGCGCGGGCCCGCCCGCTCGGCCGGGCGGGTGGAATCGCACCGCCGCCCCGGTGTTGCTCAGGTGCGCCGGTGCCCCACCGGGCGAGTCATGACACATGACGAAGGACCAGTTGCTCACGCGGCGCCGCGCGCTCCTCGCCGGCGCGGCGGCCGTGACCGCGGCCGGCACCGCCGGGGCGCTCGCGCTGGGCCGGGGAACACCGCCCGCCGGGCCGCCCGTCTCCGCCCCCGCCCCTGGCACCGTGCCGTCCCTGCCCCTGACACCCTCCGCCTACCGGCTCGACCCGCTCACCGGCCACGGCGCCCCCCGGCCCGCGCCGCGCCGCCCCGCGGTGCGCAGCGAACCACTGCTGCGCATGACCGGCAGCGGGCGCACCATGCTGCTCACCTTCGACGACGGCCCCCACCCCCGCTACACCCCCCGGATCCTCGACACGCTGGCCGAGTACGACGTCCGCGCCACCTTCTTCGTCTGCGGGGAGATGGCGCAGGCGCACCCCGCCCTGGTGGCGCGGATGGCCGAGGAGGGGCACGTCGTCGGCAACCACACCTGGACCCACCCGCTGCTCACCGGCCTCACACGCGGACGCATCCGCTCCGAGATGGAGAGCACCAGCGAGATCGTCGAGAAGGTCTACGGGCAGCGCCCCCAGTGGTTCCGGGCGCCCTACGGGGCGTGGAACCGCTCCGTCTTCCAGCTCGGCGCCGACCTCGGCATGGAGCCGCTGGCCTGGACCGTGGACAGCCTCGACTGGACCACCCCCGGCACCGGCACCATCATCGAGCGGATCGAGAGCGGCGCCGCACCCGGCGTGGTGGTGCTCTCGCACGACGCCGGGGGCGACCGTTCGCAGAGCGTCGACGCCCTGCGCTCCTACCTGCCGCGCCTGCTGGACTCCGGCTACCACCTCACCGTGCCCCGACGGCAGTTCACCTGATTCCGGGCGCCCGCCCGTCCGGCCGGGGACCGCTCAGCGGACCTCGACCAGACGGGCGAAGGCGACGACGTTGCCCTCGTAGCCGTTCTGCTGGGAGAAGCCGCCGCCGCAGGTGATGACCCGCAGCTCCGGGGCGCCCTTGGAGGCGTAGACCCGGTCGCCGGGGAAGTCGTCCTTGGCGAAGACCTCGATGCCGTAGATCTCGAACACCGCGGTCTTCCCGTCCTGCCGGGACACCTCGACGCGGTTGCCCTTCGCGAGGGCCCCCAGTCCGTAGAAGACGGCGGGGCCCTGCTTGTTGTCGACGTGGCCGACGACGACCGAGGTGCCCTTCTCGCCCGGGGTGACGGCGCCCGAGAACCAGCCCGCCAGGTTCGGGTCCTCCGCCGGCGGGGCGTCCACCCAGCCTTCGGCGTCCAGGCCGACCGGCATGACCGGCGCGTCGACCCGGATGGCGGGGATCGTGACCCGGTCGGGCAGCCCGTACGGCAGCGGGGCGGGCCCCGCCGCGGGGGACCGGGCCTCCACGGCGCGGGTGTCCGCGGCGGCCGCGGAGGCGGGCTGCGGCGGGCCCTCGTCGAACTCCCCGGAGCCGTTGCGGATGAGCGCGAGGCCGGTCAGCAGGACCAGCGCCACGACGCCCCAGGGAGCGCGCTTGCGCCGCCGCTCCTCCTCTTCGGCCAGCTCCGACGCAGACATGGGCCATCCCCTCTCGCCCCGGCCGTCGCCGGGGCGTTCGCGCGTACGAGAACGCTAAGCGCGGCGCACCCGGGCGGCGACGGGGCGGATGCGAACGGGTGGCACGGCCCCCTCTTCCGCGCGGGCGGCGGTATTTCCCCCGGCCGGACGCGGGTGACGGTGTGTGACCTGCGGCGATGACCGGCGGCGCGGTGACCGCCCAGAACGCCGCTCACCGGGACGGACCAGCCCCGACATGCGGTGCGGTGCCCGGGAACTGAGGGTTTTGCCGAAGACGCTTACTCGCCGATCGACCGGGGACGGGTCCCGGGGCGTCTTCCGCGGAGGATCACATGCGCAAGTCTCGTGCCCTGGCGGCGGCCGGAGCCGCGGTCGCCGTCCTCGGGCTGGCGGCACCCACGGCCACCGCCGGCGGCGACCACCACGACACCCCGAGCAACATCGTGGCGCTGCCCAGCGTCATCGCCCGCGGCGGCCGGCTCACCGTCACCGTGGACGGGTGCCCGCAGGGCGGCACGATGACCTCGGACGCGTTCCGGACCACGCACCTGACGCCGGTCCGGGGCGCCAACGAGACCTCCCGGGGCACCGCCACCATCGACGAGGAGGCCCGTCCCGGCTCGTACGACATCACCGTCAACTGCTCGGGCCGGCGGCTGACCCGGCCGGCCGCCTTCACCGTCATCGGCGGCGTCCGCGGCGGTCTGGGCGGCAGCAGCACCAGCGGCGCGACCCCGGCGGACATGGCGATCGGCGGCGGGCTGGTGACCGCGGCCGTCACGGGCGGCGGCCTGTTCTGGATGCGCCGCCGGTCCGAGCGGCGGATCTGAGCCCCGGCCCCGGCCCGTACGGGTCCCGCCGCCGGGGAGGCGGGACCCGTACGGGCCGGGGCCGCCCCTTCGGCGCGCGGACCGGTGTCGCACGTCCGGTCCGCTCGGCCCTCCCCGCACGGCGCTTCGCCCGGACCTTCCCGAGGGGTCCGGGCGAAGCACCGCGTCCGTGGGGGCGCCCTCAGGACTCCTCCCCGGCGGAGCGACGGCGGGTGAAGCGGTGGGCGGCGCCGAGCGAGCCCGCGACGAGCAGCGCGCCCAGGCCGATCCGGGTGAGGTCGAGGCCGGCGACGCTGCCGCCCTCGCCCGCGTGCACGCCCTTGGGGTGGTGCGTCGGTGACGGCGGGTACGAGTGGCCGCCGCCCGCGATCGTGATCCGGGTGGTGCCGCGCGCGCCGTCACAGGTGAACGCCACCTCGTGACTCGTGCCGGGCCGGGCGTCCCGGTACACCTCGGCCTTCGCCGTGGACTCGGTGCGCGGGATGGTCACCGTGTCGAACACCCGGGACTCGACCGTCGCCCGGCCCCGGCAGCCGCCCCGGTCGCGTTCCACGCGCAGGGTGACCTCCCCGCCGGGGGCGACGACGGACGGATGGACGCTGAAGCCGAACGGCGTGACGCCGCCGCCGGCTCCGGCGGCCGGGGCGCAGGAAGCGAGGACGCCGGCGCCCAGCAGGGCGGCCGAGGCGACGGGTAGCGCGCGCATGGTGAGCCTCCGGGGGTCGAGGAGCGGGCCGCGGACCTCTTCCGCTCGCGCCGGGAAAGCACCTCGATGCCCGAAACGCTAGGAAGACACGCCGGGTGGCGCGATTCCAGTCGCGCGAACGGGTCAGCCGCGTGGGCCGCGCGGGGGACGCGGCCGGCCCGTGCGGAGGGTGTCGCCCCTCCGTGTCGAGAGGATCGCCCCGCTCCGGTCAGCCCCCGGCGCCGGGGAACAGGTTCAGGAACGGTTCCGTCGTCGCGGCGACGCCCCGGCTGTAGGGCGCGTCGAAGTCCCAGATCAGGAAGAGCAGGAAGGCGATCAGCGCGGAGAACAGCCCGGCGAGCACCAGTTCGCGGGCCGTGCGCCGGATCTGGAGCGCGAAGACCATCCCGACGGTGACGACCGCGCCCACGATCAGCCCGAACCACACCACTCCCGGCATGGTGGACCCGGTCGCGTCGGCGCGGGCGTTGCGCGCCTGGTCCGCCGCGGCGACCTGGTCGACGAGCGGCTGGTACGCCTGGGCCTCGAAGTCGTCGCGCGGCTCGTAGTCGGTGACGTCCGCGCGGACCCGGGCGAGGAGTTCGGTGCCGCGCTCGGTCAGCCGGTCCTCGTCGGCCATCGTCTTCCACTCGGTGGTCACCACGTGTCCGACATAGGCGTTGACATCCGCGCGAATGCGGTCGCGGACCTCGGGCGGGTAGATCCGCACCCGCTCGGAGACCTCGTGCAGCGCGACGGCCTCCGCCTGGACGTGGTCCTCGGCGGCGCTGCGCGCCTCCCAGACGCCGGCGATGGCCAGGCCCAGGACGATGGCGTACACGACGCCGATCCACATGGTCATGTACTCGATGACGTCGGGGGTCTCGGTGATGTCCTCGTCGTCGGAGGCGGTGCGCTGCCGCAGCAGGGTGACGATGACGACGACGACACAGGCGGCCAGCATCGCGAGGGTGAGAACAAGCCATTCCGGCACGGAGGTTCCTCCAGGGGGGTCAGCGGGCGCGCAGCGCGGCGACGGCGACCACCGCGGGCACCGTGATGAGCAGGACGAAGACGAGGGGCGAGGTGGTCCCGCGCGAGGAGCGCCGCGGCGCCGGGGCGGCCCGGTGGCGCGGATAGCGCACCGGGGTCAGCGACGGGCGGGGCGTCGGGGTGGCCGACGGCGTGGGCGTGGGAGCCGGCGGGGGCGCGGGTGTGGCGGGGGGAGCCTGGGCCGGGGGCGGCGCGGGGCGCTCCGGGGCCGGCCGGGGCGGCCTGGGCGCGGGCGGCTCCACCGCGGGCGGCGGCGTGGGCGTCGCCGGCGGCGCGGGCTTCGGCGGCACCGGTTCCGGCGGCGATGGGGGCGGGGGCGGGGGCGGTGGTGGAGTCGGCGTCGGCGTCGGCGCGGGGCACGGCGGGAGGCCGGGCCACGGGGGGCTTCCGGCGACCGCCACCGCCTCGGTGCCGCCGGGGCCGGTCACCGCCCACGCGCAGGCGTCGGCCCGCACCGGGTCGGCGGGGGCGCCGGCGAACGCGAACACCAGCGTCACCAGGGTCAACGCCCGTAAGGCGGCGGGGGATCGGGGCGATTCGGGTGCAGGCACGTCGCAGATCATGGAGGGCGCCGGGCCGGGCCGCGCCGCAGTACCCGGCGATTGCCCCTAATGAGGGAACCTGCCCGCCCCGGATCGCGGACCGCCCCCGCCCGCCGCCCGGACCGCCGTACCCGCGTCCCTCGTACCCGCGTACGAAACGACGGGTGCCACGGCGTCACCGGGGGCACCGGCGGGACCGGCGAACGGCGGGCCGGAAGAAATCCGTGCCCGAGTTGAACACCACCGGCACCCGCGTGCGTACCCAGGGTCGTGCCGCGGCGCAGCAGGGCGCTGCAACACCTCTGCGATGATCGGGGATTGACGATGAAGACCTCCTGGCGGAGCGCCTCGCTCGCGGCGATCGCCGTGTCGGTGCTGGCGCTGACGACGGCCTGCGGCCAGGACGGCGGCGGTGCGGCCCGGAACGTGGGCGCCACGGCCGCCCCCGGCGACGTCGGCGAGATCGGCACCGGCTCCGGGACCGGCGCGGGCGGACCAGCCGAGGCGGCCCCGGCCGTGCCCGCCGGCAAGCTGTCCGTCTCCACGGACGCCGTGATCGGCAAGCTGGTCACCGACGGCACCGGCCGCACCCTCTACCGGTTCGACCAGGACACCGCCAAACCGCCCAAGACGACGTGCGAGGCCGACTGCGCCACCGCCTGGCCGCCGGTCGCCGCCGACGACGCCCTCGCCGGCGAGGGCATCGACAAGGCGCTGCTCGGCGAGGTCACCCGCGCCGACGGCACCAGGCAGCTCACCATCGCCGGCTGGCCCGCGTACCGCTACGCCAAGGACGGCGCCGCCGGCGACGTCAAGGGCCAGGGCGTCAACGACAAGTGGTTCGCGCTCGCCCCCGACGGAAAGAAGGCCAAGGCCCCCGGGCTGTCCACCCGCGAGGACCCGAAGCTGGGGGAGATCGTCGTCGACAAGGACGGCATGACCGTCTACCGCTTCATGAAGGACGAGGCGTGGCCCAAGCCGGTCTCGGCGTGCACCGGCGAGTGCCTGGAGAAGTGGCCCGTCGTCGCGCCCGTCGAGGAGGGCGACACCAGGGGCGTCGTGAAGAAGAACCTGATGGCCTTCAGCCGGCCCGACGGCGCCGCCCAGCAGACGGTGAGCTGCTGGCCCGTCTACACCTTCGTCGGCGACGAGAAGCCCGGCGACACCAACGGCCAGGGCGTCGGCGGCACGTGGTACGCCGTCGCCCCGGACGGAAAGCCGGTCGGCGCTCCGTAGCGGTACGACGGTCCCCCCTCCCCGGGACCGTCCCGGCGCCCGCCCCGGCCCACCCCCACCCGAAGGGAGGTGCGACGGCGGGCGCGGCTCCACGGCACCACCGGGCGTACGGCCCCCGGGCCGCCCTCCTCCGCCGCACGGCGGAGGAGGGCGGCCCGTTTCACGTGCCTTTGCCGTGCCTTGCCCGAGGTTGGCGTGGGGCACGTGCCGGGGGCAGTGACCGGGAACGGACGGTCAATTTCCGTTTGGGCTCGCCCGTTTGGCGGACGATCAGTAGCCTCGGCTCGAACACCGGATCGCTATGCCTTGGAGAGCTGGATGGAGCGTCCCGCCTGGGCCCCTCGGAGCATCGACATCACGGTGCCGAGCGTGTCCCGCATCTACGACTTCTACCTGGGCGGTTCGCACAACTTCGAGGTCGACCGCGAAGCGGCCCGCCGGGCCATGGAGTTCCTGCCGGGACTTCCCGGGATCATGCGGGCGAACCGGGCGTTCTTACGGCGTGCCGTGCGCTACGCCGCCGAGGAGGAGGGCATCACCCAGTTCCTCGACATCGGCTCCGGCATCCCCACCTTCGGCAACGTGCACGAGGTGGCCCAGCGCAGCCGGCCCGGCGCGCGCGTGGTCTACGTCGACAACGACCCGGTGGCCGTCGCGCACAGCCAGGCGGTCCTGGCCGGCAACGCGGACGCGGACGTCGTCGCCGCCGACCTCCGCAAGCCCGCGGAGATCCTCTCCAGCGCCCCGGTGGAACGGCTCATCGACCTGAACCGGCCGGTGGCCCTCCTGCTCGTTGCGATACTGCACTTCGTGGAAGACGCGGACGACCCGTACGCGGCCGTCGCCGAGCTGCGCGACGCGCTCGCCCCCGGCAGCCTGCTCGTCCTCACGCACGCCTCCTTCGACGGGGTCCCGTCGCTCGCGGCGCGGGGCGACGGCGCCGCCGGCGTGTACGAGAACATCCGCAACCCGCTGATCATGCGCTCGCGCGAGGACGTCGCGCGGTTCTTCGAGGGGTACGACATGGTGGAGCCCGGACTGGTGGCGATGCCGCGCTGGCGGCCCGAGGCGGCGGAGGACGACGACCCGTACGCGTTCTCCGGTCTCGCCGGCGTGGGGCGTACCGCATGACCGCGGAGCCGGGCGGGCCGGAGGACAGGCTGCGCCGGTTCGCGACGATCTGGAGCCGCGCGATCTACCCGGTGGCCTCCACCTCGTCCACCCGGCCGGAGTTCGAGCAGCGGCTGCTGCCGCTGGCCCGCCGGCTGCGGGAGGTCCTGCGGGCCCGCGGTTTCGACGCGCCCGAGGCCCGCGCGGTCGGCGCCGCCCTCGTCGACGCCCACTGCACCGACCCCGACGCCCTCGCCCGCACGCTGGACTGCGTCGACGCCTACCTGGTGCTGTACTGCGGCGAGGACGGCGACCCCGAGCACCTGCGGGCCCGTTCGGCGCGGACGCAGCACGCCATGGCGGCCGGGTTCGCCGCCGCCCTGCGCGAGAGAACCCTGTCCGAACAGGAGGCGATCGCCCAGGCCGCGATGAAGGCCCAGGGCGTGGTGGCCGAGGCGCTGCACGCCAGCGAGGCCCGCTTCCGGGCGGTGTTCGAGGGCGCGGCGATAGGCATCGGCATCGCCGACCTGGAGGGCAACATCCTCCAGGTCAACGGGGCGCTCACCCGCATGTTCGGCCTCAGCGACACCGGGCTGCGCGCCCGCCGGGTCCGCGACTGGACCCACCCCGACGACGCCCCGCAGACCTGGCGGCTCCACGACGAGCTGGTGCGCGGCGAACGCGAGCATTACCACGTGGAGAAGGCCTTCTACCGGCCCGACGGCACCGTCCTGTGGACCAACCTGACCGTCTCCCTGCTGCGCGACGCCGACGGCAGCCCGCAGTACCAGCTCGCGCTGATGGAGGACACCACCGAACGCCGGCTGCTCAACCTGCGGCTGCGCTACGAGGCCACGCACGACGCGCTGACCGGCCTGCCCAACCGCAGCTTCTTCTTCGAACGCCTGGAGAAGGCCCTGGCGGCCGGACCCGGACACCGCTTCGGCCTGTGCTACCTCGACCTCGACGGTTTCAAGACCGTCAACGACAGCCTCGGCCACGCGGCCGGCGACCGGCTGCTGGTCGAGGTCGCCGACCGGCTCCAGGCGTGCGCCACCGCGCCCGGCGAGATGGTGGCCCGCCTCGGCGGCGACGAGTTCGTCGCCCTCACCGCCGGCCCCGACACCGGTCCCGGTGTCGACGCGCTCGCCACCCGCATCATGAACGCGCTGCTGGCGCCGATCAGCGTCGACGGCCGGGAACTGACCGTGCGCGGCAGCATCGGCGTGGTGGAGGGACCGGCGGGGGAGCGCAGCCCGGCGGAGGTGCTGCGCAGCGCCGACATCACCATGTACCGGGCCAAGTCGGCCGGCGGCAACCGCTACGAGCTGGCCGACCCGGAGGCCGACGCGCGGGTCATCACCCGGCACGGGCTGACCACCGCGCTCCCGGCGGCGCTGGAGCGGGGCGAGTTCTTCATCGAGTACCAGCCGCTGGTGCACCTCGGCGACGGCGGGGTGCGCGGCGCCGAGGCCCTGGTGCGCTGGCTGCACCCGCAGCACGGGGTGCTCGGCCCCGACCGGTTCATCCCGCTCGCCGAGCACACCGGACTGATCGTGCCGCTGGGACGCTGGGTACTGGAGCAGTCCGTACGCCAGGCCCGCACCTGGCGGGAGCGGTACGGCACCGCCGGCGCCCCCGCCCCGCTGCGCATCAACGTCAACCTCTCGCCCTGCCAGCTCACGCACCCCGCTCTGGTGCAGGACACCGTGGAGATCCTGGAGCGGGCGGGCGTCGAACCCGACGCGCTCTGTCTGGAGGTGACCGAGTCGGCGCTGATCGGGGCCGACGACGACCTGCTCAAGCCGCTGCGCCGGCTCGCCGAGATGGGCGTCGACATCGCCCTGGACGACTTCGGCACCGGCTACTCCAACCTGGCCAACCTGCGCCGGCTCCCGGTGAGCGTCCTGAAGCTGGACCGCTCCTTCACCCAGAGCATGCAGCGGTTCCCGGCCGACCCCGTCGACCTGAAGATCGTGGAGGGGATCGTGGCGCTCGCCCACAGCCTGGACCTCTCCGTCACCGTGGAGGGCGTGGAGACCGGCGCGCAGGCCGAGCAGTTGCGCCTGCTGGGCTGCGACACGGCCCAGGGCTGGTACTACGCCCGTCCGGGCCCGCCGGAACGGCTGCACGACCTGGCCCTGGTCGACGCGACGGCCTGACCGCCCGGCCCCCGGCATCGCCACGCCGGGGGCCGGGGCCCGCGCCGTCCCGCCGCCGCTTCGCCCCGGCCGTCGGGCGCCCCCGGCCGTGCGCCGCTCCGGGCCGCCCGCCCCGTCCCGCCGCGTCAGCGTTCGAGCAGCATGCGCTGGAGTTCGCGGGCTGCGCGCGGCGGCGCCACGTCGCTGCGGTGCGCCAGCGCGATCGTGCGGTACAGCCCCGGCCGGGCCAGCGGGGTGACCCGCAGTCCCCGTCCCGCCCGGGTGGCCACCATCCGCGGTACCACCGCCACCCCGAGCCCCGCCCGGACGAAGCCCAGCACCGCGTCCATCTCCCCGCCCTCCACCGCGAAGTCCGGCTCGAAGCCCTCCGCGCGGCACGCCGCGACGGTCAGTTCCCGCAGGTCGTAGCCGTGCCGGAACATCACCATGCGCTCGCCCTCCAGATCGGCGATCCGCACCGCCCGCCGTCCCGCCCCGGGCACCGACGCCTCCGGCGACGACACCACCACGAGGTCCTCCCGCAGCAGTTCCACCGTGGTCAGCGCGGGGGACGCGGTGGGCAGCGGCAGGACCACCAGCGCCAGGTCGAGCGCCCCGCGGGCCAGCCCCCGCACCAGGTCGTGGGAGCCACCCTCCTCGATCAGCAGGCGGATGCCGGGATAGCGGTCGTGGAAGGCGCGCAGCACGTCGGGCAGGAGACCCGTGCACAGGCTCGGCGTCGCCCCCAGCCGCACCCGGCCGCGCCGGAGCTGCACCAGTTCCTGCACCTCGTACCGGGCGGTGTCCGCGTCGGCGAGGATGCGCCGGGCCAGCGGCAGCAGCGCCTCCCCGGCGTCCGTGAGCGTGATGTTGCCCCGGGCCCGCAGGAAGAGGTCGGCGCCCAACTCCCGCTCCAGCGCCTTGATCTGCTGCGACAGCGAGGGCTGCGCCACGTGCACGGCCTCCGCCGCCCGCGTGAAGTGCCGGGTCTCCGCCACCGCCACGAAGTACTGGAGCTGCTGCAACTGCATACGGCCAGGATACGCCGCCGATAGGAAACCCCTATGGAAACAACCGGGACCATGTCTTGGACCGATGGGCCCTGGTGCCCGTAACGTCCTGTGACATGGCTCTGGCAACGCGGACGGACCGACGGCCGTCCATGGCGCGCACCGTGTGGGACTCGACCGTCGGCAAGAAGACGGTGATGGCGGTCAGCGGACTCGTCATGCTGCTCTACCTGGTCGCCCACATGATCGGGAACCTGAAGATCTACTTCGGTGCCGAGGAGTTCAACCGCTACGCCCACTGGCTGCGCACGCTCGGCGAGCCGATCATGCACTACGAGTGGACCCTGTGGCTGGTCCGCGTCGTCCTGGTCGTCGCCGTGGTCGCGCACGCCGTCTCCGCGTACCAGCTCAGCCGCCGGGACATCAAGGCCCGGCCCAGCAAGTACGTGCACAAGAAGCCGCGGGCGAGCTACGCCACGCGTACCATGCGCTGGGGCGGGATCATCCTCGGCCTCTTCATCGTGTGGCACATCCTCGACCTGACGACCGGCACCGTGCACACCGGCGGTTTCGAGGCCGGCAAGCCCTACCAGAACGTCGTGGACACCTTCTCCACCTGGTACGGCAACGTCATCTACCTCGTCGCCATGCTCGCGCTCGGCCTGCACGTGCGGCACGGCTTCTGGAGCGCGGCCCAGACCCTCGGCGCCGGCAGCCGCACCCGCGACCGCGCCCTGAAGACCGTCGCCAACGTCCTCGCGCTGCTGCTCACGGCCGGTTTCATCGCCGTGCCCGTGGGCGTCATGACCGGATTGGTGAGCTGAAGATGACCTCCTACGCCGACTACACGGCCGGTGCCCCGATCACCGACACCAAGGCCCCCGCCGGACCCATCAACGAGCGCTGGGACACCCGCCGCTTCCAGGCGAAGCTGGTCAACCCGGCCAACCGGCGCAAGCAGACCGTCATCGTCGTCGGCACCGGGCTCGCCGGCGGCTCCGCCGGCGCCACCCTCGCCGAACAGGGCTACCACGTCATCCAGTTCTGCTACACGGACTCCCCGCGCCGCGCCCACTCCATCGCCGCCCAGGGCGGCATCAACGCCGCCAAGAACTACCGCAACGACGGCGACTCGATCCACCGCCTCTTCTACGACACCGTCAAGGGCGGCGACTTCCGCTCCCGCGAGTCCAACGTGCACCGGCTCGCGCAGATCTCCGTCGAGATCATCGACCAGTGCGTGGCGCAGGGCGTGCCCTTCGCCCGCGAGTACGGCGGCCTGCTCGACACCCGCTCCTTCGGCGGCGTCCAGGTCTCCCGCACCTTCTACGCCCGCGGCCAGACGGGCCAGCAGCTCCTGCTCGGCGCCTACCAGGCGCTGTCCCGGCAGATCGCGGCCGGCACCATCGAGATGCACGCCCGCACCGAGATGCTCGACCTGATCGTCGTCGACGGCCGGGCCCGCGGCATCGTCGCCCGCGACCTGGTCACCGGGAAGATCGACACCTACTTCGCGGACGCCGTGGTCCTCGCCACCGGCGGGTACGGCAACGTCTTCTACCTGTCGACGAACGCCATGAACTCCAACGCGACCGCCGTCTGGCGGGCGCACCGGCGCGGCGCCTACTTCGCCAACCCCTGCTTCACCCAGATCCACCCCACCTGCATCCCGCGCACCGGCGACCACCAGTCCAAGCTGACCCTGATGAGCGAGTCGCTGCGCAACGACGGCCGCATCTGGGTGCCGAAGCGCATGGGCGACGACCGGCCGCCGAACGAGATCCCCGAGGACGAGCGCGACTACTACCTGGAGCGCATCTACCCGTCCTTCGGCAACCTGGTGCCCCGCGACATCGCCTCCCGCGCCGCGAAGAACGTCTGCGACGAGGGCCGGGGCGTCGGCCCGGGCGGTCAGGGCGTCTACCTGGACTTCGCCGACGCCATCGCGCGGATGGGCCGCGAGGCGGTGGAGGCCAAGTACGGCAACCTCTTCGACATGTACCAGCGCATCACCGACGAGGACCCCTACCGGGTGCCGATGCGCATCTACCCGGCCGTGCACTACACGATGGGCGGGCTGTGGGTCGACTACGACCTGGAGACCACCGTCCCCGGCCTCTTCGCCATCGGCGAGGCCAACTTCTCCGACCACGGGGCCAACCGGCTCGGCGCCTCCGCGCTGATGCAGGGCCTGGCCGACGGCTACTTCGTCCTGCCGGCCACCATCAACGACTACCTGGCCCGCAACCCGCACAAGGACGAGGTCGACGCCTCCCACCCCCAGGTGCAGGAGGTGCTGGCCGAGACCGAGGACCGGCTCAACCTGCTGCTGTCCGTCGACGGCGACCGCACCCCGGACTCCTTCCACCGCGAGATCGGCGAGCTGATGTGGGAGTTCTGCGGCATGGCGCGCACCGAGTCCGGTCTGCGCAAGGCACTGGAGGCCATCCCGGCGATCCGCGAGGAGTTCTGGCGCCGCATCAAGGTGCCGGGCACCGGCGAGGAGTTCAACCAGTCGCTGGAGAAGGCCAACCGCATCGTCGACTACCTGGAACTGGCCGAGCTGATGTGCCTGGACGCCCTGCACCGCTCCGAGTCCTGCGGCGGCCACTTCCGCGAGGAGTCCCAGACCCCCGACGGCGAGGCGGAGCGCAGGGACGACCTGTTCTCCTACGCCGCGGCCTGGGAGTTCACGGGCACGGGCGAGGCCCCGGCCCTGCACCGGGAAGACCTGGTCTTCGAGTACGTCCACCCCACTCAGCGGAGCTACGCATGAAGCTCACCCTGCGCGTCTGGCGGCAGAAGAACGCCGACGCCGACGGCGCCATGTCCACGTACGAGGTGGACGGCATCTCGCCCGACATGTCCTTCCTGGAGATGCTCGACACCCTCAACGAGGAGCTCATCCTCAATGGCGAGGACCCGGTCGCCTTCGACCACGACTGCCGCGAGGGCATCTGCGGCGCCTGCTCGCTCGTCATCAACGGCGACGCGCACGGCCCGGAGCGCACCACCACCTGCCAGCTCCACATGCGGTCCTTCTCGGACGGCGACACGATCGACATCGAGCCGTGGCGGGCCTCGGCCTTCCCGGTCGTGAAGGACCTCGTCGTCGACCGCTCGTCCTTCGACCGCATCATCCAGGCCGGCGGCTACGTCTCCGTGCCGACCGGTGCCGCGCCGGAGGCCCACGCCACCCCGGTGCCCAAGCCGGACGCCGAGTTCGCCTTCGAGCACGCCGAGTGCATCGGCTGCGGCGCCTGCGTCGCGGCCTGCCCGAACGGCGCGGCGATGCTCTTCACCTCCGCGAAGATCAACCACCTCAACGTGCTGCCGCAGGGCGCCCCCGAGCGCGAGACCCGGGTGCTGGACATGGTGGCGCAGATGGACGAGGAGGGTTTCGGCGGCTGCACCCTCGCCGGGGAGTGCGCCACGGCCTGCCCGAAGGGCATCCCGCTGATGTCCATCACCAGCATGAACAAGGAGTGGCTGCGCGCCACCCGCAAGGTGGCCAAGCGCTAGAGGGACGGGCCCCGGTCCCCGGGGCCCACGACAGTCGTTCGCCGGGAAGCGCGGACGGGCGGGGCCGGGTGTGGTGCTCATTCTCGGCCCCGTCTCGCATGCCGGCGGCGGCACGCCGCGAGCCGGCCCGGCCCGCGCCCGCGCGGCGCCGTTCAGCATCCCCTCACCCTCCCCTCATCCCGTCTCCCGGCCCAGGTCACGCGGACGCCAACCGGCAACGGAAGAACAGGAGCGGCGGGACCGTACCCCACGGCCCGCCGCCCGCTGCCGCCGCACCGGCCCCCAGTCAGGAGACCCGCCATGACCGGCGTACTGACCCTCGACCGTCCCCCGCAGCCGCCCGCGCCCACCCGCTACACCGTCTCCCTCGCCCGCGACGAGGAGGACGTACGGGCCGCGCAGCGGCTGCGGCACGACGTCTTCGCCGCGGAGATGGGCGCCCTGCTCACCACCCCGCAGCCCGGACTCGACATCGACTCCTTCGACGCCTACTGCGACCACCTCCTGGTCCGCGAGGAGACCACCGGGCAGGTCGTCGGCACCTACCGGCTGCTGCCGCCCGAGCGCGCCGCCGTCGCCGGACGGCTCTACGCGGAGGGCGAGTTCGACCTCGCCCCGCTCGCCCCGATCCGCCCCGGCCTGGTCGAGGTCGGCCGCTCCTGCGTCCACCCCGACCACCGCGGCGGCGCCGTCATCGGCCTCATATGGGCGGGCCTCGCCCGCTACATGGCCGAGCGCGGCCACGCCTGGCTCGCCGGCTGCTGCTCCCTCCCGCTCGCCGACGGCGGCCACACCGCCGCCGCCACCTGGGAGCGAGTGCGCGAGCGCCACCTCGCCCCCGAGACGTACCGGGTCCGGCCGCTGCTGCCCTGGCAGCCGCGGCCCGCCGCGCCCTCGGGCCGCACCGAACTGCCCGCCCTGCTGCGCGGCTACCTCCGGCTCGGCGCCTGGGTCTGCGGCGAGCCCGCGCACGACGCCGACTTCGGCGTCGCCGACCTGTACGTCCTGCTGGCGATGGACCGGGTCGACCCCCGCTACCTGCGGCACTTCCTCTCGCTCCTGCCGGCCTGATGGACACCTGGTCGCCCACCGCGCCCTGCACCCCGGCGGGCTGCGTGCCGCGGGGGGCGGTGCCGGTGGCGCTCCCGCGCGCGGTGGCGCGGCTCGTCGCGCTCACCGCCCTGCTGGCCGCCGGGGCCGCCCTGGCGCCGCTGCGCCGCCTGGTCCCGGACGCCTGGGTGCGCCGCTGGTGCCGGACCCTGGTCCGCGCCGCCGGGGTCCGGGTCCGCGTCACCGGCGCCGCCGCGCCCGCCGGCGGGCTGCTCCTCGTCGCCGACCACGTCTCCTGGCTGGACATCCCGCTGCTCGCCGCCGTGCGCCCGGCCCGGATGGTCGCCAAGAGCGAGATCCGCCGCTGGCCGGTGGCCGGGGCGCTCGCGGCGCGCGGCGGCACCCTGTTCATCGAACGCGACCGGCCGCGCGCCCTGCCCGGCACCGTCGCCCGGATCGCCGGGGTGCTGCGCGCGGGCGCCGCCGTCGCGGTCTTCCCCGAGGGCAGCACCTGGTGCGGCCGGGCCCGGGGGCGCTTCCGCCGGGCCGTCTTCCAGGCCGCCCTGGACGCCGGGGTGCCCGTCCAGCCCGTACGCGTCCGCTACCGGGCGGGGGACGGTGCGCCCGCCACGGCCGCCGCGTTCGTCGGCGAGGACACCCTGCTCGCCTCCGTCTGGCGGGTGGTCTCGGCGCGGCACCTGAGCGCCGAGGTGGACGTGCTCCCCGCCGTGCCGCCCGGCCGTCACCGCGACCGCCGCTCCCTGTGCGCGGCGGCCCGGCCCGGACACGCCGGGGGACCGGCCGCCACGCTCGGTCATCAGAATGTGGCGAAATCAGAGAATATATGCCTTTGTGAGCGAAGTTCCGTTTCCCCGCTGCCGATGCGGACAACCGGAGGGCAGGCACCGGAAGGAGGGTGATGACAGATGATCACCCGTGAAGAGATCGCCAACGTCCTGGACCAGCCGGTCTACGACGGCGAGGGCAACAAGATCGGCGACGCCAAGCACGTGTTCTTCGACGACATGACCGGGCGACCCGAGTGGGTGACCGTCAGGACGGGACTCTTCGGCTCCAGCGAGTCGTTCGTGCCGGTCCACGACGCGGCGCTCGTCCAGGACCACCTGGAGGTCCCGTACGGCAAGGACCAGGTCAAGGGCGCGCCCAACGTCGACGTCGACGCGGGCGGCCATCTGTCGGAGACCGAGGAGCACCGGCTCTACGACTACTACGGGATCAACTGGGACAGCGTGCTGAGCGAGGCCGAGCGGCCCGCCCCGGACGACACCACCACCGCCGGAACGGCCGCCGGGGCCGCCCCCGCCGGGACGGACACCGGCATGGGCACGGGCACCGGCATGGGAGCCGCCGGAGCCGCCGGAACGGCGGGCCTGACCGGGACCGCGGACACCGCCGGACGCCCCGGCGAGGCCGGCCGGACCGGTCCGCGCGACGACGCCATGACCCGCTCCGAGGAGCAGATGCACGTCCGGGTCGAGCGGCGCGAGAGCGGCCGGGCCCGGCTGCGCAAGTACGTCGTCACCGAGGACGTCGAGCAGACCGTCCCCGTCAGCCACGAGGAAGTCCGCGTGGAACGGGAGCCGATCACCGAGGCCAACCGCGACGCGGCCCTGGCCGGGCCGGACATCGGCGAGGCCGAGCACGAGGTCGTCCTGCACGAGGAGCGCCCCGTGGTGGAGACCGAGACGGTGCCCGTCGAACGGGTCCGGCTCACCACCGAGCAGCACACCGAGCAGGAGACCGTACGGGGCCGGGTGCGCAAGGAGCGGATCGAGGCGGAGACCATGACGGACCAGGAGGGCGACACCGGCGGCACCTGGCGGGGCCGCGAGTGAACGCCCGCGGCGGTCACGTCCCCGGCACGCGCCGGTGAAGCGCCTTCACCGGCGCGTGCCGCCGTCCGCCAGCGCCCGCGCCAGATAGGGCGCCGTCGCGCTGCCCGAGGCCCGCGCCACCTCGGCCGGCGTCCCCGCCGCGACGATCCGGCCCCCGGCGTCGCCGCCGCCCGGCCCCAGGTCGATCACCCGGTCCGCGCCCGCCACCACGCTCATGTCGTGCTCGACGACGACCACCGTGTTCCCGGCGTCGACCAGACCGTGCACCTGCCGCATCAGCACCTCGACGTCGGCCGGGTGCAGCCCCGTGGTCGGCTCGTCCAGCAGGTAGATGTATTGACCCGCAGCGTTGTTGACACGGCTGATGGGCGGGTGTCCGTCCAGTGCGGTGTGGCAGCGGTGGTGGTTGTAGGTGTGGAGGAAGTCTGCCAGGGCTTCGGTCCGTTCGGTGTTTGAGGTGTAGGGCCGCAGGTAGGCCCATTCGTCGAGCAGGGTGCGGTTGAAGCGTTCGACCTTGCCGTTGGTCTGCGGCCGGTAGGCCCGGGTCAGCTTGCCGGTCGCGCCGAGCTCGGCCAGGACTGCCTTCCAGGCCAGGCCCTTGCGGTAGGCCCAGGCGTTGTCGGTCAGCACCCGCTCGATCCGGGTGATGCCCTGGCTGTGGAAGAACGTGGCCGCGCGGGTGAGGAAGCCCGCGCAGGTCGCGGTCTTCTCGTCGCCGTGGATCTCGCTGTAGGCGAGGCGGGTGTGGTCGTCGACGGCGGAGTGGACGTAGTCGAAGCCCATGTTGTTGCGGGTGGCCCGGCCGGCCTGGCGGCCCAGCGCTTTGTGACCGCCGCCGTCGGGGATCCGGCCGAGTTTCTTCACGTCGACGTGGATGAGTTCCCCGGGACGCTCGCGTTCGTAGCGGCGGATCAGCGTGCCGGTGGGGCGGTCGAGCCAGGCCAGGCGGTTGAGCCGGTGGCGGGTCAGGATCCGGTGGACGGTCGAGGCGGGCAGGCCCAGGATC
Organism: Streptomyces sp. SCSIO 75703; assembly: GCF_036607905.1. NCBI lineage: Bacteria > Bacillati > Actinomycetota > Actinomycetes > Kitasatosporales > Streptomycetaceae > Streptomyces > Streptomyces sediminicola. Next base: position 389,385 of record NZ_CP144555.1, on the reverse strand, counting down.
GGGCCGATCCTGGCCGGCCCGAGCTTGCGGCTCTGTCGCAGGTCGCAGACGCGGGTTTCGACCGAGGCCGCGGTCCGGTGCGGCGTCGTGTGAGGCCGGCTCGACCGGTCGTGCAGGCCCGCCTCGCCTTCAGCCCGCCACCTGCGGATCCATTTGTGAGCCGTGGCCCGGGAGATACCCATCTCGGCGGCCACGTGAGCGACCGGACGGCCTGAGCAGACACGTTCGACCAGCAGTCTTCTACCGAAGACGGTCAGCCGGGCATTACGGTGGGGCACGAAGACCTCCGTGCGGTGAGTTCCTAGACAGCTCCCACCACACCGGAGGTCTTCGCCATGTTCAAGATCCAGCAGTGTCAACAACGCTCGTGATCAATACAGGTAGAGCGTGTGCCCGCGCCGGCTCCGCTGCAACTCGCTCGCCAGCTTGACGCGTTGTGCCTCTCCGCCGGACAGCTCCGTCGCGGGCTGTCCCAGGCGCAGGTAGCCGAGGCCGACCGCCAGCAGCGCCGACAGGCTGCGCGCCACCGCCGGCCGGTCGGCGAAGAAGGCCCCCGCCTCCTCCACCGTCAGGTCCAGCACCTGGGCGATGTTCCGTCCCCGGTACGTCACCTCCAGCGTCGCCGGGCCGTAACGCGCCCCGCCGCAGTCCGGGCAGGGCGCGTACGTGCTCGGCAGGAACAACAGCTCGACGCTGACGAAGCCCTCGCCCTGGCAGGTCTCGCAGCGCCCGCCGGAGGCGGTGTTGAAGGAGAACCGGCCGGCGCCGTACCCGCGTGCGCGGGCCGCGTCCGTGGCGGCGAAGAGCCGGCGCACCACGTCGAACAGCCCCGTGTACGTGGCCAGGTTGGAACGCGGGGTGCGCCCGATGGGCTTCTGGTCGACGCGCACCAGCCGCCGCACGCCGGGCAGGTCCTCGGTGATCGCGTCCAGGAGCGTCGACTTGCCGGAGCCGGACACACCGGTCACGGCGGTGAGCACGCCGAGCGGCACCTCGGCCCGCACCCCGCGCAGGTTGTGCCGGGTCACCGGGCCGACCGTCAGCGTGCCCCGGGCCTCGCGCACCGGCCGTGCGGGCGCGGGGGAGCGGTCGAAGAGGTACCGGGCCGTCGCCGAGCACGCCGTGCCGGCCAGCCCGTCCACGGGCCCGCTGTACAGCACCCGGCCGCCGTGCTCGCCCGCCCCCGGGCCCACGTCGACGATCCAGTCGGCCTCGCGGACCACGCCGAGGTGGTGCTCGACCACGAACACCGAGTTCCCGGCCGCCTTCAGCCGCCCCAGGATCGTCAGCAGCGCCTCCGTGTCCGCCGGGTGCAGTCCCGCGGACGGCTCGTCGAGGACGTAGACCACGCCGAACAGTCCCGAGCGCAACTGGGTCGCGAGCCGCAGCCGTTGCAGCTCGCCCGCCGAGAGGGTCGGCGCCGGCCGGTCCAGGCTCAGGTAGCCGAGGCCCAGTTCGACGACGGGCCTCACCCGGGAGACGAGGTCTGCGGTGAGCACCCGTGCCGTCTCGCCCTCGGTGGGCAGCACGCCGGCGAGGTCCGCGAGCGGCAGCGCGGCCAGTTCGGTGACCGTCCGCCCGCCGACGGTCACCGCCAGCGCCTCCCGCCGCAGCCGGGCCCCGCCGCACACCGGGCAGGGCTCGCTGGTCAGATGGCGCTCCGCCCGCGCCCTGAGCGCCGGGCTCCGGGACTGCGCGAAGGTCTTCAGGACGTACCGGCGGGCGCTCGTGTACGTCCCCTGGTACGGCCGCTGGACGCGGCCCGCCTCCCGGACCGGGTGCACCGTCACCACCGGCTGCTCGTCCGTGAACAGGATCCACTCCCGCTCCCGCGCCGGCAGCTCGCGCCAGGGCCGGTCCACGTCGTGGCCCAGCGCGTCGAGGACGTCCCGCAGGTTCTTGCCCTGCCAGGCGCCCGGCCAGGCCGCGACGGCGCCCTCGCGGATGGACAGCGACGGGTCGGGGACCAGCGACTCCTCGGTGACCCGGTGCACCCGGCCGAGCCCCTCGCACTCCGGGCACGCCCCGGCCGCCGTGTGCGGGGAGAAGGCGTCCGAGTCCAGCCGCGGCGCCCCCGGCGGGTAGGTCCCGGCGCGCGAGAACAGCATCCGCAGCGAGTTGGACAGGGTGGTGACCGTGCCCACCGAGGACCGGGAGGTCGGTGCCGCCCGGCGCTGCTGGAGCGACACGGCGGGCGGCAGCCCGGTGATCTCGCCCACCTTCGGCGCACCCACCTGGTGGATCAGCCGGCGCGCGTAGGGCGCGACCGACTCGAAGTAGCGCCGCTGCGCCTCCGCGTAGACGGTGCCGAAGGCGAGGGAGGACTTGCCGGAGCCCGACACCCCGGTGAAGACGGCCACGACGTCGCGCGGGACGTCGACGTCCACACCCCGCAGGTTGTGCTCACGGGCGCCGCGCACCCGGACGTAGGGGTCGTGGGGGCTGTGCATCGGCGGGCTCCGTAGGGGGTGCGGTCTCGGTCTGCGCCACGGGCTCCGGGCCCGGCGGCGGCGCCGGGGCGCCGGCCGGCCGCCGTCGCGCGCGGTGGTGACGCCCCGTCGTCATCGTCCGCCGTCCCGGCCCCCGGCACCAACCGAGCCGTCCGGCGCCGCGGCGGTCGCCGCGATCCGGGCCAGCCGGCGGTAGGAGTCCAGCAGCGCCGTCCGGTCGTACGTACTGGTCGTCACCAGGACCTCCTGCGCGCCCGAGTCGCGCAGCAGCGCCTCCAGCTCCGCCGCCACCTGTTCCTCGGTGCCCGCGATGTGCCCCCGCAGACCGGACTCGTACAGGTCGCGCTCCTTCGCGGTCATCGTCCGGGCCTCGACGGCCTCGGCCGGGGCGAGCGGCGGGAAGGTGCCGCGGGTGCGGGCGTGCGCCATCGACCACGCCTCCGGCACCAGCAGGCGCCGCGCCTGCCCGGGCGTCCCGGCCACGGCCACGGTCCCCGACACGATCACGTACGGCTCCGCGCTCCACTGCGAGGGGCGGAACCCGGCGCGGTAGCGCTCGATGCCGCGCAGCATCCGCTCCCGGCCGCGCAGGTCCCCGATGACCATCGGCAGGCCCGCCCGCGCGGCCACCTCCGCGCCCTCGCCCATCGCCAGCACGAACGGCGGGACGCGCAGCCCCTCCGCCGGGCGCGCCCGCACGCCCGTGGGGGAGGTGCCCCGGAACCAGCCCAGCAACTCCGCGAGCTGTCCCTCGAAGTCCTCCGCGTCCCCCTTGTCGCGGCCCAGCGCCCGGCGTACCCCGTCGGTGAAGCCGACCGAGCGGCCGAGCCCCATGTCGATCCGTCCCGGGAAGAGCGACTCCAGCACGCCGAACTGCTCGGCGACGACCAGCGTGCGGTGGTTGGGCAGCATCACGCCCCCGGTGCCGACCCGGATGCGGCCGGTCGCGCCCGCCACGGCGGCGGCCAGCACCGTCGGCGCCGAACCGGCCACCCCGGGCACCCCGTGGTGCTCGGCGACCCAGAAGCGGCGGAAGCCGAGCCGCTCCGCCTCCCGGGCCAGCGCCACGGTGTCGCGCAGCGCCCGCGCGGCGTCGTGGCCCTCGCGCACGCGGGAACGGTCGAGGACGGAGAACGGCGTGGTGGCGATCAGGGAACTCACACCCTGTTCAACGCCCGCGCGCCGCCGGGATTCCCCCGGCCGCCCCGGCCTCGCCTACGGTGGGGGCGTGACCGACCGCACCGCGCGCCCCCTGGCCGTGTTCGACCTCGACAACACCCTCGCCTCCACCGCACACCGGCAGCACTTCCTGGAGCGCCGGCCGCGCGACTGGGAGGCGTTCTTCGCCGCCGCGCCCGACGACCCGCCGCTCGCCGAGGGCCTCGCCCTGGTGCGCGAGAGCGCCCGCGTCTGCGAGGTGGTCTACCTGACCGGGCGGCCCGAGCGCTGCCGGCGGGACACCCACGACTGGCTGTCGGCGCACGGGCTGCCCGAGGGACGCGTGCACATGCGGCGCGACGCCGACCGCAGGCCGGCCCGGCTCACCAAGCTGGAGGTGCTGCGCCGGCTCGCCCGCACCCGCGAGGTCCGGGTCCTCGTCGACGACGACGCGCTGGTCTGCGAGGACGCCCGCCGGGCCGGGTTCACCGTGGTCCGCGCGGACTGGGCGCTCCCCTCGGCGGCGCTGCGGGACGCGCAGGAACGCCAGGGCCGCACCTGACGGACCGGCGGCCCCGGACCGCCCCGGCGCCGGGGCGGTCCGGGGCTGGTCCGGGGCTCCGGCGCCACCGCACCCGGCGGCGCGTCAGTCCTCGGTGCCCTCCAGGCGGAAGCCGACCTTGAGGCACACCTGCCAGTGCGCCACCCGCCCCTCCTCGATCTGCCCCCGGACCTGCGCCACCTCGAACCAGTCCAGGTTGCGCAGGGTCTTCGAGGCCCGGTCGATCCCGTTGCGGACGGCCTGGTCGACGCCGTCGGGCGAGGTGCCGACGATCTCGGTGACCCGGTAGGTGTGGTTCGACATGCCGGTGCTCCTTCCGCGCGGTCACGGCGGCGGCGGTGCCGGCGGTCCCGCCCGGCGCCGTGCGTCACTCCACGGTGCCCCACCCCGCCGCCGGGCGCGAGGCGACGCGGGGGCGGGCGACGGTGTCGAAACCGCCACGACCTTCACATTGGCCTTGACCTTACGAATGGTCCATACCAAAATCCCAGTCACCCGTTCGAGCCACTGGCTCGTCCCCCACGTCGGGTCTCCCTTCGCGTGCGCAGGACTCCGGTCCGCCCGCCGCCCCTGTCCGTCAGACAGAAAGACCCCCTCGTGAGACGTCGTCGCCTGCTCGCCCTTGTCTGTGTGTCCGCCTCCCTGCTCGCCGGCTGCGGCCTCCTGTCCGAGGGCGGTGCCGACGACCGGCGCTCCGTGACCGTGTGGCTGATGAAGAACAGCGCCTCGCAGGACTTCCTCAACCGCTTCAAGGAGGAGTTCGAGCGCGAGCACCCCAAGCTCGCCCTCGACATCCGCATCCAGGAGTGGACCGGCATCGGCGACAAGGTGCAGGCCGCGCTGAAGGCCGACGGCACCGAGAACGGCCCCGACGTCATCGAGGTGGGCAACACCCAGGTCGCCCAGTACGCCGAAGGCGGTCGCCTCCAGGACCTCACCCTGGAGTCCATGCGCAACTGGGGCATCCGCGAGTGGCTGCCCGGCCTCGCCGAACCGGGCCAGTACATGTCCCAGCAGTTCGGCATCCCCTGGTACGCCGCCAACCGCGTCGTCATCTACCGCAAGGACCTCTTCGAGGAGGCCGGGATCGGCGAGCCGCCCCGCACCCGCGAGGAGTGGATCAGCGCCACCGAGAAGCTCGACACCGGCGGCAACCAGGGCATCTACCTGGCCGGCCAGGACTGGTACACCCTCTCCGGCTTCATCTGGGACGAGGGCGGCGAACTCGCCCAGCAGAAGGGCGGCATCTGGAAGGGCTCCCTCGACAGCGACGCCGCCCTCGCCGGCATGGAGTTCTACCGCGAACTGCAGGCCCTCGGCCGCGGCCCCGCCGACGCCGACGAGGAACACCCGCCGCAGGCCGGCGTCTTCGCCAAGGGACGGGTCGCCCAGATCATCGCCGTGCCCGGCGTCGCCCAGACCATCCTGCGCGAGAACCCCGAACTGAAGGGCAAGCTCGGCTTCTTCCCCGTCCCCGGCAAGACCGCCGACCGGCCCGGTGCCGTCTTCACCGGCGGCTCCGACCTCGTCGTGCCCAGGAACACCGACAACCTGGAGGGCGCCGTCGCGGTCATCGAGGCCCTCGCCGGCGCCAAGTGGAACACCGAACTGGCCCGCGCCATGAACTACGTCCCCAACAAGGAGTCCCTCGCCGACGCCGTCGCCGGCGAGGAGGGCGTCGCCGCCATGGCGGCCGGCGCCGCCCACGGCCGCGCCACCCCCGCCACGCCCCGCTGGGGCGCCGTCGAGGCCGACAACCCGATCAAGGACTACATGACCAAGGTGCTCACCGGCGGCGACGCCCGCGAGGAGGCCCGCCGCTCCTCCGAGCGCATCACCGAACTGCTCGACCTCAACGCCCGCTGACGCGGCGGCGCGGCACCCCGCGCCACCGCGCGGCGACGCCCGGCGGGCTCAGCGCACCACGCTCAGCGACAGGGCGAACCGCCCCTCGCCGTCCGTCCACCAGTGGGACAGCTCCAGCCCGGCCGCCGCGAGTTCCGCGCTCACCCCCTCGCGCCGGAACTTCGCGGACACCTCGGTCCGCAGCTCCTCCCCGGCGGCGAAGTGCACGGCCAGCCCGAGCGCGCCCACCTTCACCGTCTGCGCGGTGCGCGCCCGCAGCCGCATCTCGATCCACTCCCGCCCGGCGTCCCACAGCGCCACGTGGTCGAAGGCGTCGGGCTCGAAGTCGGCGCCGAGTTCGCGGTTGACCACCGCCAGCACGTTCTTGTCGAACGCGGCCGTCACCCCGGCCGCGTCGTCGTACGCACGCACCAGCACGTCCGGGTCCTTCACCAGGTCCGTGCCGAGCAGCAGGGCGTCGCCGGAGGCGAGCATCGCCCGCACCGAGGCGAGGAACGCGGCCCGCTCGGCGGGCAGCAGGTTGCCGACCGTGCCGCCGAGGAACGCCACCAGGCGCGGGCCCGGCGTCGGCGGCAGCGTCAGCGCCGACGTGAAGTCGGCGAGCAGCGCGTGCACCTCCAGGCCGGGCCGCTCGGCCGCGATTGCCCGGCCGGCCCCGGTGAGCGCGCTCTCGCTGACGTCCACCGGCACATAGCCGCGCAGCGAGGTGAGGGCGTCGAGCAGGTAGCGCGTCTTCTCCGAGGAACCCGACCCCAGCTCCACGAGCGTGCGGGCGCCGGTCGCGGCGGCGATCTCCCCGGCCCGGTCCGCGAGGATCTCCCGCTCGGCCCGGGTGGGGTAGTACTCGGGCAGCGCCGTGATCTCCTCGAACAGCTCGCTGCCCCGGGCGTCGTAGAACCACTTGGGCGGCAGCCACTTCGGCATCGCGGTCAGCCCCGTCAGGACGTCGGCGCGCAGCGCCGCCCCCGTGGCGTCCTCGGCCAGCGTGCGGGTCAGTCGGAACGGGCTCACGTGCGGGACTCCTTCACCGAGGCGGACGGGGGAGCGGGGGAGCGTACGGGCGCGCCCGGCTCCTCCAGCGGGGTGAGCAGCACCGTCGTGCGGCTCGCGACGAGCAGGGTGCGGTCCGGCACCTCCCGCCAGCGCGGGTCCTCGTCGTACGGCTCCGAGGCGACGACGGTGCCGCCGCGCGGCCGGGCCAGGTACCACAGGGTGTCGCCCCAGGCGGTGGCGGCGATCGTGTCGCCGTCGGTCAGCAGCAGGTTCAGCCGCGAGCCGGGGGCCGCCGCGGCGACCTCCCGGACCGTGTCCGCCAGCGCCCGGCCCGCCGTGTGCCCGGGGCCGGCGCGCCGCCCGCCCGCCGCCGGGGTCGGCACGACGGCCGAGCCCCGCCCCGGCTCCCGCGCGGCCCCGGCGCGCAGCCGGTGCAGCACCAGCGCCCACACCAGCGCCGAGTCGTTGCGCGCCTCCAGCGACAGCAACTCCTCCGCCGGCAGCAGCGCCGCCGCCCGCGCCAGCGAACCGGGCCAGCCGGTCACCGCCCCGTTGTGGCTGAACAGCCAGGTCCCCGCGGTGAACGGCGCCGCCGCGGCCTCCGCGTCCGCACCCGTCAGGGTGGCGTCCCGGACCGCCGCCAGCAGCGCCCGGGTGCGCACCACCCGGGCCAGGTCGGCGAAGGACTGGTCCGCCCAGATCGGCCCCGCGCGCCGGTAGCGGGCCGGCACCCGGTCGTACGGGGCGTACCAGCCGACGCCGAACCCGTCGGCGTTGACCGTCCCGTACCGCTGCCGGCCGGGCGCCCAGGACTGGCGGTACAGCCCCTGCGGGGGCTCCACGAGGAGCCGGCCCAGCGGTTCGGCCGGTCCCAGGTAGGCGATGTGACGGCACATCAGGCGACCTCCGCCGACCGGGCGGTGCGGAAGCCGGAGAAGATCTGCCGCCTGACCGGCAGGTCCCAGCTGCGGAAGGTGCCGCGGCAGGCCACCGCGTCCACCGCGAACGAACCGCCGCGCAGCACCTTGTGCTCCGGCCCGAAGAACACCTCCGAGTACTCCCGGTACGGGAACGCCCGGAAGCCCGGGTACGGGGCGAAGTCGCTCGACGTCCACTCCCACACGTCGCCGATGAGCTGCCCCACGCCGAGCGGGGAGCGTCCCGCCGGGTAGCCGCCCGCGGGCGCCGGCCGCAAGTGCCGCTGGCCCAGGTTGGCGTGGTCCGGGCCCGGATCGGCGTCGCCCCACGGATAGCGCCGGGAGCGGCCGGAGGCCGGATCGTGCCGGGCGGCCTTCTCCCACTCGGCCTCGGTGGGCAGCCGCCGCCCGGCCCACCGGGCGTACGCGTCCGCCTCGTACCAGCTCACGTGGACCACCGGCTCCCCGGGCGGCACCGCCTCCGTGACGCCGAAGCGGCGCCGCAGCCACTGCCCGCCGTCCCGGCGCCAGTACAGCGGCGCGGTCAGCCCGTGCCGGCGGACGAGGTCCCAGCCGCCGGGAGCCCACCAGCGCGGGTCCGTGTAGCCGCCGTCCTCGATGAACCCCAGGTAGGCCGCGTTCGTCACCGGAGTGGTGTCCAGGAAGAAGGCGTTCACCTCGCGCCGGTGCGCGGGCCGCTCGTTGTCCAGCGCCCACGGCTCGGTGGAGGTGCCCATCGTGAACGGGCCGCCCGGCACCAGCACCTCGGCCGGCCCCGTGAACGGCGGCACCGGATCGGGGTCGGGCGCGGTCAGCGCCGGCGGGCCGGTGCGCAACTGGTGGGTGATGAGCATCGTCTCGTCGTGCTGCTGCTCGTGCTGGGCGACCATCCCGAAGGCGAAGCCCGCCTCGGTCAGCCGGCTCCCGCGGAACGCGGCGCCCTCCAGCACGTCCAGCGCGCGCGAGCGCACCTCGGCCGCGTACCGGCGGGCCTCCTCGGGCGGCAGCAGCGGCAGCCGGGGCCGTTCGGCACGAGGGTGCTCGAAGGCGTCGTAGAGGCTGTCGATCTCGGGGCGGATCGCCTCCTGTCCGGCGACCGCCCGCAGCAGCCACAGCTCCTCCTGGTTGCCGATGTGCGCCAGGTCCCACACCAGCGGCGACATGAGCGGCGAGTGCTGCGCGATCAGGTCGGGCTCCTCGACGCAGCCGGTGAGCAGCGCGGTGCGGTCGCGGGCGGCGGTGAGGGTGGCGAGGGCGCGTTCGCGCAGCACCTCGGGGTCGGTGACGGGGTCGGTCATGGGCGGACGTCCTTCCCGTGCGGGTGGCGGAGCGTGCCGTCGGGCCGGTCCAGCAGATCGTCGGCGGGACAGCGGCCCCGGACGACGTAGCGGTCCAGATACCCCGTGACGGCGTCGGTCACGACGGTGGTGGCGCCGAGCCGGGGCAGCGCGTCGAGCGCCGCCGCGAAGCAGACGCCGGCCGCCTCCCGCAGCTCGGGGTCGGCGAGACCGGCGCGTGCCGCGTCACGCCACAGCGGATTGTGCGGGGCGGGCAGGCCGAGGGTCCGCTCCGCCAGCGGCTTCACCGCCCGGTACGCGGTCTCGGACGCCTGCGGATCGTCGAACAGCGCCGCCGCCACGGCCAGCGGCACGATCCAGCCGTCGTCGCCGGGCTGTGCGTCGATCATGCGCAGTTCCAGGTGGCCGCGCGGCCGGACCGGCGGGAACACCGTGGTCAGGTGGTAGTCGAGATCGTCCCGGGTCGGCGCCCTGGGCGCACGGGACCGGGTCCACTCCCGGAAGCTCAGCCCCGTCGGCACCTGCCAGGGACCGTCGCCCTCGGCGCGCACGCACATCACCGGGGCGTCCAGCACGTGCCGGGCCCAGGAACGGCGCGGGGCGGCGTCCAGCGGGGGACCGCCGGCCCGGCCGACGCCGATCTGCGTCCACCGCAGTTGCCGGGTGGAGCGCCAGCCGGTCGGCCGGTCGGCGGCGAAGGGGGAGTTGGCGAAGGCGGCCACCAGGACCGCGCCGAGGTGGTGCGCGAGCCACCAGCGCCGCACGTGTCCGAGCGGACCCGGCTCCTCGTGGCCGGCGTCCACGCACACCTGCACCGACGCCGAGGCGCACATCATGGCGCGGCCGGCCGGTCCCGCGCGGTCCAGGCACGCCTCCATGGCGTCGTAGCGGGGCCGGCGCAGATAGCGCCGGGGCGGGTGCCAGGGGTCGTGGCCGAGGCCGACGAGGGCCAGTCCCTCCTCGCGCAGGACCGCGCGGACGGTGTCGAGGTCGGCGGAGACGGCGCCGACGCACTCCATGAGGGAGGTGGCGGGGAGCGAGCTCAGCTCGAGCTGGCCGCCGGGTTCGATGGTGAGGGCCGAGGACAGGGGCACGGCCCGCAGGGCCGCGTAGACCGCCGCGAGCCGGTCGTGGGGGACGGGGCGGCGGGGGGCGGCCCGTTCGTGGACGAGCCATTCCACCTCGACGCCGAGGCGGCGCGGTGGCCCGGTCTTGAAGCAGATGCCCTGGACCAGGGCCTCGGCCTCGGCCTCCCCGATGGCGGTGCGTGACCCCGCCGGGCCACGTAACGAATCTGACATGTCGGGATCTTCCTCCCTGAGATTCCACCAGGCCCGGCCCGGGGTCCGCCGGGCCGGGGTGGTGCGCTCACCCCAGCCAAGACCCTCGTGCCGCTCGGCACAAGGGTGCGTATCGGGGCGATTCGCCTCGGTTCTCTCCACGGTCCCGCGGCGCTCCGGACGGCCCCGGCCGGGCCGGGACCGGGGGGAATCCGGGGCACCGCCCCACCAGGATCACTCAGGTTTCCCGCGTGGGCACGGCGGACCGGTCCGCGCGGGAGCGGCGGGCGGACCCGGTCCCCGCGCGGCCGGCGGCCGGCGTCAGCTCCAGCCGTACCGCTGCCGCAGCCGGTCGCGGACCAGGTCGAACCGCATCCGGTCCAGGGCGCACGCCTCGCGCCGCATGCCCTCGTCGTGGAGCCGCAGCACCCGGTCCACGTCGACCCAGGAATCGCGCCCCGACCGGTCCCAGGGGCCGCTGCCGATCGGCACCCACTCCCGGTCGCCGTCGTGCCGCTTGCTGGAGAGCTGCACGGCCAGCACCGTCCCGGCCGGCTCGCGGGCGACGACCAGCACCGGCCGGTCCTTGCCCCGGCCGTCGTTCTCCTCGAACGGCACCCACGTCCAGACGATCTCGCCGGGATCGGGGTCCCCGTCGTGCGCGGGGGAGTACTCGGTGCGCACCCGGCCCACCTCGCGGGGGTCGGCCTCGGTGGTGGCGGCCGGGCCGTCGCGGCCGGGCACGTTCTCGTAGGGGTCTGACGTCTCAGGCATGAAGGCACTCACGGCCGTACCGTACGGGACACCGCCGTTCGCGTGATCAGGACTCCCCTCCGGCGGGCCGGGGGACACCCGCACCCGCACGCGGGGCACCCGAGTGGCACCGCCCGCCCCGAACGGCCAGCATGCAAGCCAGGACCACCGGACCCCACCCGCGACTCCCCGGACCGGAAGCCCGCCACCCCGGCCGGCGCGAGCGCAGAAAGCCGACCTCATGACCGAGAAACCCACCGTGACCGTCCTGGGCACCGGCATCATGGGCGCCGCCATGGCCCGCAACCTCGCCCGCGCCGGACACCCTGTGACCGCGTGGAACCGCAGCCGGGCCAAGGCCGAACCCCTCGCCGCCGACGGCATCCGGATCGCCGACACCCCCGAGGACGCCGTCCGGGACGCCGGCACCGTCCTGACCATGCTCTACGACGGCCCGGCCGCCCTGGACGTCATGCGCAGGGCCGCGCCCGGACTGCGGTCCGGCGCCGCCTGGGTGCAGTCGGCCACCGCCGGCATCGACGCCATCGGCGCACTGGCCGACTTCGCGCGCGCCCACGGCCTGGTCTTCTTCGACGCGCCCGTGCTCGGCACGAGGGCGCCCGCCGAGGCCGGCCGGCTCCTCGTCCTCGCCGCCGGGCCCAGCGGCGTCCGTGACGCGGTCACGCCCGTCTTCGACGCGATCGGCTCCCGCACCGTGTGGACCGGCGAGGACGGCGCCGCCGGCAGCGCCACCCGGCTCAAACTCGTCGCCAACAGCTGGCTCATCGCGGCGACCAACGCGCTCGGCGAGGTCCTCGCCCTCGCCGGGGCGCTGGACGTGGACCCGGACCGCTTCTTCGACGCCATCTCCGGCGGACCGCTCGACATGGGCTACCTGCACGCCAAGGCCAAGCTGATCCGCGACGGGGCCCTGTCCCCGCCCCAGTTCGCCGTCGACACCGCGGCCAAGGACGCCCGGCTCATCGTCGAGGCCGGCACGCGCCACGGCATCCGCCTCGATGTCGCCGAGGCCGGCGCCGGCCGGCTGGAACGGGCCTCCGCGCAGGGCCACGGCGACCAGGACATGGCCGCCTCCTACTACGCCAGCTTCGGCGGAGAACCCTCCCGCTGAACCCGGCCCGCGCTTTGGCCCGGCCCGCGCTTTGGCCCGGCCCGCGTCTTGGCGCGGCCCGCGCCCCGGCATGACTCGTGCCGCCACGGGGCAGCGGGAGAAACGAAACGCCCCGGCCCACCGGCCCACCACCCCCCGGAGGAAACCATGTCCAGGCCGCCGCTTCCGCCCGAGGCCGTCGCCCTGCTGCGCCGCCCCAACCCCTGCGTCATGGCCACCGTCCGCGCCGACGGCGCCCCCGTCTCCACGCCCACCTGGTACCTGTGGGAGGACGACGGCCGGGTCCTGGTCAACCTCGACGAGGGCCGCGTACGCCTCGGGCACCTGCGCCGCGACCCCCGGATGTCGCTCACCGTGCTCGACGCGGACTCCTGGTACACCCACGTCACCCTCATCGGCCGCGTCGCCGAACTCCGCGACGACACCGGGCTCGTGGACATCGACCGGCTCTCCGTCCACTACGGCGGCAAGCCCTACCCGGTACGCGACCGGGGCCGGGTCAGCGCCCTCGTCGAGGTCGAGCGCTGGCACGGCTGGGGCACCCTGAAGGACAGCGACCAGGCGTCGGGCTGAGCCGGGGGCCGGGGCGGCGGGGCCCGGTCCCCGGGTTGCCGTGGTGCCCGCCGGGTACCCGGCCGGCATGAAGTGGCGACAGGTGCAGGACGGCCCCTCGGCCGTGTACGTCGTGGTGCTCGACCCCGGCGAGGAGGCCGTCGACCGGCTCACCGCCTTCGCGCGGGACCGGTCGCTCGGCGCCTCCCAGGTGACCGCCGTGGGCGCCTTCTCGGAGGCGGTCGTCGGCTGGTTCGACCGCGCCGAGCACGACTACCGCCCCCTGCCGGTCGGGGCGCAGTGCGAGGTGCTGTCCCTGATCGGGGACGTCGCCGTCGGCCCCGGCGGCCCCGCCCCGCACCTGCACGCCGTCCTCGGACTCTCCGACGGCACCACCCGCGGCGGCCACCTGCTCTCCGGCCGGGTCTGGCCGACCCTGGAGGTCATCGTCCGGGACAGCCCCGCCGAACTCGCCAAGACCCACCGCCCCGACCTCGGACTCGCCCTGATCGACCTCGGCTGAGCGGCGCCGGGGCGTTTCACCGGGCCGGGTACGGGCTACGCGGCCCGCACGGAGTCCCACGGCAGCGCATCCACGGAGGCCCCCATGACACGGCGGATACGGGACGTGATGTCACCGGCGGCAGCGGCCGTCGAACCCATGACCACGGTGGCGCGGGCCGCCCTGCTGATGCGCGAGGAGGACGTCGGGGACCTCCTGGTCACCTACGACTGCGACCTGTTCGGTGTGCTCACCGACCGGGACATCGTGCTGCGCGCCGTCGCGGAGGGCCGCGACCCCGGCACCACCACGGTGGGCGCGGTCTGCACGCCGCCGCCCGTGGTGACCCTCGCCCCCGAGGACACCACCGACCACGCGGCCGACCTGATGCGGCGCCACGCCGTCCGCCGGCTCCCCGTCGTGGAGCGGGGCGGCGTCCCGGTCGGCGTCGTCTCCCTCGGCGACCTCGCCGTCGCGGAGGACCCCGGCTCGGCGCTGGCGGACATCAGCCGGGCCGCCCCCGACCACTGACGGAGGAACCATGAGCGACCGACGCCCCCACGGCGCCACGGACCCGGTCCCCCGCGCCCGCTCCGGCGTGATCGGCCGCCGCTTCCCGCGCACCGGCACCGAGCCGGTCACCGCGCAGAGCCCGCTCGGCCTGCGCCTGCTGCTGTCCGGCGTCTTCCTGCCGCTCTTCGTGGCGGGCACCGCCTACTTCGCGGTGTGGGCCGCGGACTCCGGCTCCGGCGACACCCCGAGCCGCGGGGCCCTCGTCGTCTTCGCCATCGTCTGCGCGGCGCTCGCCCTGCTCGCCGCGGCGGACCTGCTGGTCGTCCTGCGCCGCCTGCGCCGCGAACGCGGGACCCCCTCGCCGGCCCCCTGAGCGGCGGGCCCCGCGCCGTCCTCAGACGACGCCGTCCGCCCGCAGCGCGGCGATCTCGGCGGCGGAGTGGCCGAGCCCGGTGAGGATCGCCTCCGTGTGCTCGCCGACCGCCGGTACGGGGTCCATCCGGGCCGGCATCCCCGCGAGGTCGGCCGGCGGCAGCAGCGCCCGGACCGTGGCGCCGCCCGGCACGCCGACCGGACGCCAGCGGTCGCGCCCGGCCAGGACGGGATGGCCGAGGAAGGCGGCGACGTCGTTGACCCCGGCCGAGGCCACGCCCACGCGCCGCAGCGCGTCGAGGACGTCCCCGCTGTCGGAGCGGGCGATCCGCGCGGCGATGACGGCGTCCACCTCGTCGCGGTGGGCGACCCGGTCGGCGCCGGTGGCGAAGCGGGGGTCGCCGGTCAGCTCCGGCCGGCCGAGGAAGTCGGCGCACAGGGCGGCCCATTCGCGTTCGTTCTGCACGGAGAGCAGCACTTCGACGCCGTCGGCCGCCCGGTAGGTGCCGTACGGCGCGATGGTGGCGTGCCGGGTGCCCAGGCGCGGGGGCTGCGTGCCGCCGTGCTCGGTGTAGTAGGCGGGCTGGCCCATCCACTCGGCCAGGGCCTCGAAGAGGGAGACCTCGACGGGAGGGGCGGTGCCCGTGGTCGCGCGGGTGTAGAGGGCGGTGAGGACGCCGCTGTAGGCGTACATCCCGGCGGCGATGTCGGCGACGGAGATGCCGGTGCGGGCGGTGTGCTCCGGGGTGCCCGTCAGCGAGACCAGCCCGGTCTGGCACTGCACCAGGAGGTCGTACGCCTTGCGGTCGGCCCACGGCCCGCTCGTGCCGTATCCGGAGACGGTGCACGGGATCAGCCGGGGGCGGTCCGCGGTGACGGAGGCGGGGTCGAGGCCGAGCCGGGCGGCGGCGCCGGGCGCGAGGTTCTGGACGAAGACGTCGGCGTCGTCGAGGAGCCGGTGCAGGACCTCCCGGCCGCGGGGGTCCTTCAGGTCGAGGGTCAGGGACTCCTTGGACCGGTTCAGCCAGACGAAATAGCTGGAGTGACCGTGCACGGTGGTGTCGTAGCGGCGGGCGAAGTCGCCCTCGCCCGGCCGCTCCACCTTGATCACACGGGCGCCGAGGTCGGCGAGCTGCCGGGTGGCGTAGGGCGCGGCCACCGCCTGCTCCAGGCTGACCACCGTGACCCCGGAGAGGGGAAGCCGCTGCACGCCGATGTCTCCTGCCGCCGAGCCGGACGCCCCCGGCGGCTCGGGCCGGACGGGCCTTGGTCCGCGCAGTTCTACGGCCCCGGCCCCGCCCTGTCAACGCCGCCCCGGCCCGGTCGGGCGTCCGCCCTCCGGCCAGTGCCGGTGCCGGTGCCGGCCGGGCACCGGTGGCGGGCGGCCGGGGCTCACGGTCCGGCCGGGCCCCGGTGGGCCGGGGAGGGCCCGCTGCGGGAGACGACCCGGCTGCCGTGGTCGTCGACCACGCGCACCTGGAGGGAACCGCAGGCGCACCGGGTCCACACCGTGCTGCCCGCCGCCGTGGTGTGGGCCGACACCCTCCGGAAGGGCTCGGCGCCGTCGGGCCACCCGCAGTGCGGGCAGGCGGCACCGGTCGTGCTGTGCATGGCGGCTCCTCGTGCGTCGGACGCGCGCGGCGCAGGGCCGCCGCGCGGGGCGTGACCCGCCGTCACACCACCGACAGGGTGCGGCCCGGGAGCCCCGTCCGTCCACGCCGCCCCCGCGCCGGCCGCGAACCCCGGCTGTCCCGCGGGTCTCGCCGGCGGGCCCGGCCGCGCGCAGGAGCGTCCCCGCCCGGGGAGGGGAGCCGAAGGGGCGGGACTCGGAGCGGTGCCGGTGAGAGCGTCCCCGTATCCGCCGGACGGGACCGCGGGCGGTGCGCCGCGGTCCCGTCCGGTACGGGGCGTCGGGGTGCCGGTCAGGCGGCGACGGCCTCGGCGGCGTGGCCGTGCAGGCGGGCGATCACCTCGGAGAGCTGCCCCGCGACCTCGGCGTCGTCGGCCGGGTGGGTCTCGGCGAAGCGGGTCACCGAACCGGGGATGGAGAGCTTGACGTCCTCCAGGACCTTGCCGCCGGCGATGCCCACCGACTTGCGGGTCTCGTCCTGCGCCCACACGCCGCCGTACTGGCCGAAGGCGGTGCCGATCACGGCGACGGGCTTGCCGCCGAAGGCGCCGGCGCCGAAGGGGCGCGACAGCCAGTCGATGGCGTTCTTCAGGACGGCCGGAATCGTGCCGTTGTACTCGGGCGAGAACAGCAGGAAGGCGTCGGAGGAGCCGGCGGTCTCGCGCAGGCGGGCCGCGGCGGCCGGCACCCGGCCCTCGACGTCGAGGTCCTCGTTGTAGAAGGGGATGTCGGCGAGGCCCTCGTACACCTGGACCTCCGCGCCCTCGGGGGCGAGCCCGACGGCGGCCTCCGCGAGCTGACGGTTGTGCGAACCGGCGCGAAGGCTGCCGACGAGCGCGAGGATGCGGACAGACATGAGTCACTCCCAGGGAACCGCTGTAACAGGGCGTCAATGATCCGGACCGAGGTCCGTTTAATGTTCTAGCATCTTAAACGGACCAGGGTCCAGTTTCTTCCCGATGCTTTACGCTGGCTTCATGTCCGCCGCCCTGTCGCCCTCCTCCGAGCCCCGGGACGCCGACCACCCCGAGGCCGAGCTGCTGCGGCTCGGCGCCCTGGCCGCGGAGGACGAGCCCTGCCTGCGCGCCGACGCCGCGCGCAACCGCGCCCGCCTGCTGGAGGCAGCCGCCAGGCTGGTGGCCGAGCACGGCGCGGCCGGCCTCACCATGGAGGCCGTGGCCACGGCGGCCTCGGTGGGCAAGGGCACCGTCTTCCGCCGCTTCGGCGACCGCACCGGCCTGCTGTCGGCGCTCCTCGACCACTCCGAGAAGAAGTTCCAGGCCGCGCTCCTCGCCGGCCCGCCCCCGCTCGGCCCCGGGGCGCCGGCCGGGGCGCGGCTGCGGGCCTTCGGCCGCGCCTCGCTCCGCCGCTGCATGGACGAACTCGCCCTCCAGCTCGCCGCCGAGCCGGTCCCCGAGCGCCGCTACACCTCCCCGCCCCGCCGCTTCCTGCGCGGTCACCTCGTCCTGCTGCTGCGCGAGGCCGCCCCGGACGCCGACGCGGAGATCCTCTCCCACACGTTGATGGCCCACCTCGACCCGGCCCTCGTCCACCACCTCACCGCGCAGTGCGGCATGCCCCTGGAGCGGCTGGAGGCGGGCTGGCTGGATCTCGTCGCCCGGGTGACCCGCGCCCCGCACGAGGAGGAGACCCCGGCCCCCGCGCCCGCCGAGGGCCGCGAGGAGCGGCCCGGGTGCTCCGAGCAGGACGGCTCCCTCCTGCCGCCCCGCTGAGCGGCCCCCCGCGCACCGGCCCCGCCGACCGCCTCCGCGCACCGCACCGGAGGAGTGAACCCCCCCCGCAGGAGGCCGAGTTCGCCCACCCGGCCGCCGGCTCACCGGGCTCTGCCAAGATGCCGTACGTCATGGTGCAGATTCCGAGAACACCCGACCCCGCGCCTCCGGCGCCCCTCACCGTCCCCACGAGCACCGACGTGGCCCGCCGGGCCGGCGTCTCCCGCGCGACCGTCTCCTACGTCCTCAACGGCAGCGGCACCGTCCGGATCAGCGAACCCACCCGCCGCCGCGTCCGGCAGGCCGCCAGAGAACTGGGCTACGTCCCCCACGCCGCCGCCCGCGCCCTGCGCTCCGGACACAGCCGCATGGTCCTGGTGACCGCCCCCTCCTACCCGGCCGGCCCCCTCTACCACCGCTTCCTCGACGAACTCCAGTGGGCCCTCGGCCGGCTCGGCTACACCGTCGTCCAGCACGGCACCGGCCCCCGCCACGGCACCCGCGGCCCCCACGGCGACGACGCCGCCCGTGCCTGGGCCGAACTCCGCCCGGTCGCCGTCCTGGTGCCCGGCTCCGGGCTGCGCCCCGACGCCGTCGACCTGCTCAGACGCTCCGGCGCCCGCGCCGTCCTCACCCTCGGCCCGGAGACCGTCCCGGGCGCCCACGCCCTGATCACCGACCACGAGGCCGTCGGCCACCGCGCCGGCCGCCACCTGTACGACCGCGGCCGCCGCCGCATCGGCGTCGTCGTCCCCGCCGAAGCGGGCCACGAGGTCTTCGCCACGCCGCGCCTCGCCGGTGTCCGCCGCGCCGTCGCCGGCACCACCGCCACCGTCACCGAACTGCCCCTCGCCTACACCGAGGGCGCCGCAGCCCGGCTCGCCGCCGAATGGGGCCCGCTCGGCCCCGACGCGGTCTTCGCCTACAACGACGAGTACGCCATGCTGCTCATGCGCGCCCTCCAGGACGCCGGCCTGCGCGTCCCCGAGGACGTCGCCCTGCTCGGCGCGGACGACCTGATGCTCGGCCGCCTGCTGCGGCCCCGCCTGAGCACCGTCCACCTGGAACTGCCCTCCGGCCGCGACCTCGCCGCCCTGGTCGACCGCGCGGTCCGCGACCCCGCCGCCCCGCCCGAGCGGCACACCGTGCTGGGCGCCCGGGTGGTGCACCGCGAGTCGAGCTGACCCGGCGAACGGGGCCGCGCCGGTGCCGTACGCCGCGTGGCGCACGCCGGGCACCGGCGGCGGACGGCCCCACGACGTCGGCGGGCGGGTGGGCAGCGCCACGATGTCGGCGGGCAGGACAGGGTGGGCGCCACGACGTCGGCTGGTCCGGCGGGGCGGCGCCCGGACGTCGTACGGGCCGGGTGGGGGCGGTGTCTCCCGCCGCCTCACCCGGCCCGTACGAGCGTTCCGAAGAGCGTCGCTAGCCCGCCTGCCCGTCGGTGCCCGCCTGCCCGGCCTGGGCCTGCTGCTCGGCCACCGACTTGCGCACCTCGTCCATGTCCAGCCGCCGGGCCTGCCCGATCACGTCGGTCAGCGCCTCCTCGGGCAGCGCGCCGGGCTGTGCGAACACGGCCACCTGGTCCCGGACGATCATCAGCGTCGGAATCGACTGGATGCCGAAGGCCGCCGCCAGCTCCGGCTGCGCCTCGGTGTCCACCTTGCCGAACACCAGGTCCGGGTTGTTCTCGGCGGCCTTCTCGTAGACCGGGGCGAACTGACGGCACGGGCCGCACCAGGACGCCCAGAAGTCGATCAGGACGAACTCGTTGTCCGTGACCGTCTGGTCGAAGTTCTCCTTGGTCAGCTCCACGGTGCTGCTCATGACGTCATCCCTCTTCCTGTGGTCGGTCCCGCCGTCGGCGGAGGCCGTCGGCACAACACGGCCGAACCGGTGGCTATTCCGCGCACGTACCCATGTGGCCGGGCCGCACACCACCCCCCACACTGGCCCCATGACGCAGACGGAATCCAACGCGTACGACGTCGTCGTGATCGGCGCGGGCCCCGTGGGCGAGAACGTCGCCGACCGCACCCGCGCGGCCGGACTCTCCACCGCGATCGTGGAGAGCGAACTGGTCGGCGGCGAGTGCTCCTACTGGGCCTGCATGCCCAGCAAGGCCCTGCTGCGCCCCGTCATCACCCACGACGACGCCCGCCACACGGCCGGCCTGGCCCAGGCGGTCCGCGGCCCCCTCGACACCGCCGCGGTCCTCGCCCACCGCGACGAGTTCACCTCGCACTGGAAGGACGACGGCCAGGTCGCGTGGGTCGAGGGCATCGGCGCCGACCTGTACCGGGGGCGGGGGCGGCTCGCCGGCCCCCGCGCCGTGGAGGTCACCGGGCCCGACGGCGGGGTCCTCACCCTCACCGCCCGGCACGCGGTGGCCGTCTGCACCGGCAGCCGCGCCGCCCTGCCCGGTCTGCCCGGACTCGACGCCGTACGCCCCTGGACCAGCCGCGAGGCCACCAGCGCCCGTGCCGCGCCCGGCAGGCTGATCGTGGTCGGCGGCGGGGTCGTCGCCGTCGAGATGGCCACCGCCTGGCAGGCCCTCGGCGCCCGGGTGACGCTCCTGGTGCGGGGCAAGGGGCTCCTCGCCCGCATGGAGCCGTTCGCCGGCGAACTGGTCGCCGCGGCCCTCACCGAGGCCGGCGCCGAGATCCGCACCGGCACCTCGGTCGAGTCCGTCACCCGCGAGGGAGGCACCGTCGTCGCCGTCACCGACGCGGGCGACCGGATCGAGGCCGACGAGATCCTGTTCGCCACCGGCCGGGCCCCGCGCACCGACGACATCGGCCTGGAGACCGTCGGCCTGGAACCGGGCTCCTGGCTCCCCGTCGACGACAGCCTCCTGGTCGACGGCCACGACTGGCTCTACGCCGTCGGAGACGTCAACCACCGCGCCCTCCTCACCCACCAGGGCAAGTACCAGGCGCGGATCGCGGGCGCCGCCATCGCCGCCCGCGCCGCCGGGGACTCCCCCCTGGAGTCAGAGCCGTGGGGCGCGCACGCCGCGACCGCCGACCACGAGGCCGTGCCGCAGGTGGTCTTCACCGACCCGGAGGCGGCGGCCGTCGGCCTCTCCCTCGCCGAGGCCGAGCAGGCCGGGCACCGGGTCCGCGCCGTCGACGTGGACCTGTCCACGGTGGCCGGCGCGAGCCTGTACCGCGACGGCTACACGGGCCGGGCCCGCATGGTCGTCGACCTGGAGGACGAGATCGTCCGCGGGGTGACCTTCGTCGGACCGGGCGTCGGGGAGCTGATCCACTCCGCCACGATCGCCGTCGCCGGCCGGGTCCCCGTCGACCGCCTCTGGCACGCGGTCCCGTCCTACCCGACGATCAGCGAGGTCTGGCTGCGGCTGCTGGAGACCTACCGCGACACGTGAACGCCCCGCCCCGCAGGGTGAGGGCCGACAGAGGGGCCGACAGCGGGGGCGGGGAGACGGTGGTCCCGGGGCCGCCCCGGGGCGGACCCGGAGCGGCTGGGCGGGGGCCCAGGGGAGCCGGGGCCGGGAGCGGAGGTGATCCCGGCGGGTGCTCGGGGAGGTCCGGCGGGCGCGCGGAACGGCAGGCCGGGCGCGCCGAGGGGCAGGACGGGGGCTCAGGGCAGGTTGAAGCCGAGGGCCGCGGCGGCCCGCTCCGCTGTCGGCTGGGCCCAGCGCTCGGCCACCGCCTGGTGCGACGCGAGCGAGCGCGGCTCCGCCCGGTCCACGTACAGCGTGCCGTCCAGGTGGTCCGTCTCGTGCTGCACGATCCGCGCTGGCCAGCCGGTGACCACCTCGTCCAGCGGGCGCCCGCGCTCGTCCAGCCCGGTCAGCCGCACCGACACCGGCCGCGCCACGACGGCCTGCCAGCCCGGCACGCTCAGACAGCCCTCGTAGAACGCGGCCCGGTCGCCGCCGACCGGTGCGTACACGGGGTTGACCAGCACCCGGAAGGGCACCGGCACGCGCGCGCGGGCCGTGCGCACCTCCTCCGGGACCGTCGCCGGGTCCTCGATCACCGCGATCCTCAGCCCCACGCCCACCTGCGGCGCGGCCAGGCCCACGCCCGGTGCCGCGTGCATGGTGAGCCGCAGCGCCTCGACGAACCGGGCGAGCAGCGCGGGCCCCAACTGGCCGTCGTACGGTTCGGCGGGACGGCGCAGCACCGGATCGCCGGCCGCGACGATCGGCACCGGCCCACCGGCGCCGACCAGCGCCTCGACCCGTTCGGCGAGGGACGCGTGATCATTCGGGGTTCCCATGCGCCTCAGCATGGCACGGCCCGCGGGGGGTGCCGGCGCGTCCGCCCGGCGGGCGGCCGGAACCGGACGGCCGGTGCGGACGTCCCCCACGCGCCGTGCCCCGGGCGTGCGGCCAGGCGTGCCCCGGGCGTGCGCCCGGCGCTCGATCAGGCGCGCGCCGGGGCGTTCTCGGGGAAGTCCCCGGTGAGCGCGGCGGCGATCCGCAGGTGCGTCTCCGCCTCCTCCTGACGCCCCTGCCGTTCGAGGGTGCGGCCCAGCATCAGCCGGGCGTAGTGCTCGACCGGATCGCGTTCCACGATGACGCGCAGCTCGGCCTCGGCGCGCCGCAACTGGGCCGAGTGGTAGTAGGAGCGGGCCAGCAGCAGCCGCGGCCCGGTCTCGCCGGGCACCTCGTCGACGAGCCCGCCGAGGACCCGCGCGGCGGCGGCGTAGTCCGCGGCCTCGAAGAACTGCCGGGCGCGCTCCCAGCGCTCGGCGGGCGTTCCGTGCTCGTAGTACGTCGTGTCCACTCGTGACCTCCTTCGGGTAAGAGCGGCAACCGCCCCAGGTGGTTGAATATTCCACCACCTTGGTGGGGCCCGAGACGCCCGAGACCGCTGTGGTGTGCGAGGTGCCCGAGGGCTGCGCGAGGCGCTTGGGTGCCCGAGGTGCCTGTGGCGGCCGGGGCGCGCCGGCCCACGGGCAGGCGCCCCGGACGCGACGGTGGGCGGTGGGGGAGGGGAACGGGGAAACGGCGGCGCCCGGTGGAACTGACGCGGGGGCCGCACCGGGGCTAGGGTCGGCGCCATGAGCAATCTCGATCGCGAGGCGGTCCCCGCCCTGTGCGGCGGCCGCGGCTTCGTGGTGGCGGAGCCCGTACGGGAACTCCTCAGCCCCCGTCACGTCCAGCTCGGCGAGTCCACCGAGGTCCGGCGCCTCCTGCCCAACCTGGGCCGGCGCATGGTCGGCGCCTGGTGTTTCGTCGATCACTACGGCCCGGACGACATCGCCGACGAGCCCGGCATGCAGGTGCCGCCCCACCCGCACATGGGCCTGCAGACGGTGAGCTGGCTGCACCAGGGCGAGGTCCTGCACCGGGACTCCACCGGCAGTCTCCAGACGATCCGCCCGCGCCAGCTCGGCCTGATGACCTCCGGCCGGGCGATCAGCCACTCGGAGGAGAGCCCGCGCTCGCACGCCCGCTACCTGCACGGCGCCCAGCTCTGGGTCGCCCTGCCGGACGGGCACCGCCACACCGACCCGCACTTCGAGTTCCACTCCGAGCTGCCCCAGGTGACGGCGCCGGGGCTGACGGCCACCCTGCTCCTCGGCGAGCTGGACGGTGCGGCCTCGCCGGGCACCACGTACACGCCGATCATCGGCGCCGACCTGGCGCTGAGCGGCGGCGCGGACGTACGTCTCCCGCTGGAGCCGGACTTCGAGTACGCGGTCCTGTCCATGTCCGGCGAGGTCCACGTCGACGGTGTCCCGGTCCTGCCGGGCTCGATGCTCTACCTCGGCTGCGGCCGCGACGAACTCCCCCTGCGCGCCGAGTCCGACGCGGGCCTGATGCTGCTCGGCGGCGAGCCCTTCGAAGAAGAGCTGATCATGTTCTGGAACTGGATCGGCCGGTCGCAGGACGAGATCGAGCAGGCCCGCCGGGACTGGATGGAGGGGACGCGCTTCGGGGAGGTCAAGGGGTACGACGGGGCTCCGCTGCCGGCCCCCGAGCTCCCGCCGGTGCCACTGAAGCCGCGCGGAAGGGTGCGTTGACCTGCGGAAACGGCTGATTGGTCGGTGACGGACGGGCGGCTCGCCGTCGTGCGTTGCCTCCCGTCCCTCCATCGCGTGCGGGAGGGCGGCTGGACGTGCTGCAGGCCCCCTGTGCGGGGCCAGGCAATCCCACGGTGTGTCCGTCTGTGGGCGGCTGTGGCAGGACTCTTGCTAACCCATTGCTAACTCTACTGACGAGTCATCAGGTGTCGGCGGAGGTTCGTGTCGTACCTTCGCGACGGTGCAGTGGTCATCGCGGCTTGGGTGGCCACCGCACGGATGCTGACCTGGCGGGTGACTGAGTCACGCTCCGGTGCGGGAACTCGGTACTCGGCCTGTCGGTTTGTGGGAATTCGACAAGGTGTGAGCGGCCGTAGGGGGTGAGCGCTCTTGGCGCTGCTCCTTGGAGGGGTGTCGTGGTGGAGCGCTCCCAGCAGGTTCTTCGTTTGCTGGTGGTACACGCAGGGCGCCTGCTTTGACCTGCGGAAACGATAGTGCTGTAGGTGGTGGCCGCCAATTTGGTCCGGGAATGGCCCGGACGGTGATCGGCGGAACACCTCCCATCGCGCGGAGGTGGTGCGCCGGTCCGGGTGCTGATGGTGCCGACGGTGGCTGTCGCGCACGGCCGTGCCGTCGTCGGCGACGTCCGGGAGGACCTTCTGCAGGTCTTGGGCCGGTTTTCTCAGCCCACGATGTTGCGGCAGCCGTTCACTCTGCCTCCTCTCCTGGCTGCTCCTCGAAGGCAGTCACGTCGGCCGCACTCAGTCCGCAGCAGCCGATGAGGGCGGTGTCGAAGCGCAAGCGTGCCAGGGAGGCGAGGGGCTGGTGAGTACCCCGTAGCCCCCTCACATCGGTGCGCTTCTGCGCTCGGTCGTGGCATGTCGTGCGATGTGGTCTTTTCTAGGATCTCGCTGGTCCGTGAGGAACCTGTGGGTGCTGTTCGCGTGTGCTCTGGGATGTCGGCCACTGCACGGCGGAGCGATGCCGTGCCGCACGCGGTGGCGGGTGGTGTTGGCTCATCCCTGATGGTTCGTTTGCTTGCCGTTTGGAGACGAAGCCGACTCGGAGGCGATGATCTACTGAGAGGATGGTCAAGGGCTTGAAGGTGAAGGGCAGTTGCTGGGTGAGGAGCCGCGTGTGACCGGCATGATCAACGGGCGGTTTCATCTGCTGCCGCAGGCGGAGAAGCGCCAGGGCGGTATGTCCGAGGTGCGTAAGGCAGTGGATGTCCTGAGCTCGGAGGGCGCGTACGCGGCAGTGAAACTGCTCAAGCGGCGCGACGACGAGGAAAGTACGCGGATTTTCCTCGACCGCGAGACCGCATCGTTGCGGGCGCTGACTCATCCGAACATCGTGCGGATGCTGGACTCGGGCTGGGACGAGAGGCTGGAGCAGTACTTCATCGTTCTGGAGTGGGTCGACAGGAGTCTGAAGGATGAGATGAACGGGGGCCGGCCGCTGGACTGGCCGGCCTACTTCGCCCGGATCGGGCGGCCGTTGGCATCTGCTCTCGCCTACGCTCACGAGCAGCGGGTGGAGCACCGGGACATCAAGCCCGGAAACGTCCTCCTGACCAGTGACGGCACGGTCAAGCTCGCCGACTTCGGGATCGCCAAGGTCGTGGAGACGGCAGCGGCGCCCGCGACGGACCACACGGTCGCTGACTACGGTTCCAGCCTGTACAAGCCGTTGGAGAAGAGCAGCGTCGGCTGGGTCAGGGACGTCTACGCGTACGCCGTCCTGGCCATCCAGGTCCTGTCCAACAGCAAGGCCCGCGACTACCCCGGACTGCTGTCCGCGCTGGACGAGCTGGAGATGGACACCGATGTCCGCGCGATTCTGAAGTCCTGCATCGACCTCGAACCGCAGAAGAGGCCGGCCAACGCCATCGTGCTGGAGCACCAGCTGCTGGAGGCGGAGCGACGGTGCGGCAACCGGGACGCGCGGCAGCGCAACTCGGTGTGGCTGAAGATGACCAAGAGCGCCGCAGAGAAGCTCGTCACCGTGCCGGAGGGAGAGGAACTGAGCCTCGACCAGGTCATAGCACGTGCCAAGTCGGAGGTGATGTCCGACATCTCGGGCACGGTGCACGTCGACTACGGCTGGAACCCGGCCACGAAAGAGGTCGACACCGAGACGGTTCGGGTCTTCGGCCGGAAGCTGTTCCTGCGCATGGTCGGCGACGACCACAACTCCGACCGGTGCGTCATCGTGTCCGCGGAAGAGCGGCCGGAGGAGTGGCTGGCGAAACGCCGGGAGTCTGCGCTCAAGCTTGATCCGATTCTGAGCTGGACCTTCTACGATCCCGGCGAGGACCCGGCCAACCGCGGGCTGAACGTGCTGCTGGCGGGCCTCGAAACGCATGTGGAGGCCCGCGAGGAGAAGGGCCACGAGGACCGGCGGCAGAACCTCGGGGACCTTTTCGACGGCTGGCGGCACGTCCTGGACGCCCGCGAGGAGATCGCAGCGAACGGGCGGCAGCCCGTCGCCTACGACAGGACGGAGGGCACCTCGTACACGCGGTCCTTCCGCCTGGGCGCCACCGAAACGGTGGTGGAGATCGGTGACGAGTGGTCGGTCGTGGAGTACCCCTACAGCCGGCCCATCGACCGGGGTGTCGTCACCGGTCGGACCGAGGACACCGTCCAGCTCCGGATGACCCGTGCCAAGACGACGCTGCCGCGCCGCGGTTATCTGCTGCCCTTCCTCGGCCCCAGCCAGAGCGCCATCAACCGGCAGCGCGACGCGCTGTCCACGGTCGCCGCCCAGCAGAGCAGCAACCCTCATCTGGGCAAGATCATCGAGAATCCGCAGGGGATGCCGGTCCTGCCTTCGGCCGAGGTCACCTCCTGGGTCCGCGCCGACCTCGACCAGAGTAAACGGGATGTCGTCGTGCGCGCGCTGGGGACGCAGGACCTGGTGCTGGTCGAGGGCCCGCCCGGCACCGGCAAGACCACGGTGATTGCGGAGATCGTCGAGCAGACCCTCAGCCGCAAGCCGGACGCACGGATCCTCATCGTCAGCCAGACCCACATCGCCATCGACAACGCGCTGCGCCGACTGGAGGAGGCGGGTATCGACGGCCTGGTGCGCCTGGGCCGCCCCGACGATCCGCGCATCGATCCCGCCGCGCAATCGCTGCTGCTGGACCGGCAGGTCAAGAGGTGGACGCAGAGCGTTCGGGCCCGGGCGGAGAGGCACCTGGAAGCGGTTGCGACCCGGCAGAAGCTGGAGGCACGGCACCTGAAGGCGGCACTCCTGCTGGAGGAGGCGGCCGCTGTCGCCACCGACCTCGCGCACGTCGAGGCCCGGCTCGCGGAACTGACCGCTCAGCCTCTGCCCGACCGCACCACCTCCGCGCGGGAACTGGGAGAGGAAGCGGTCACCGTCGGCGCCCGCCTAGAGACACTCCTCGAACAGCGCGCGGCCCTGGTCGCCGAGATCCAGAGCGCCCTGGACGGTGACCTCACCCTGCGCGAGGCCATGACCGCGCGGGAGTGCCGGGACGCCGTCGAGGCCCTGTTTCCGGCAGCGGGCCCCGGACAGGACCTCATGCGGCTGCTGCGCCTGCAGGGCGAATGGCTCAAGCGGATCGGCAGCGACCCGCACCTGATCGCCAGTTTCCTGCGGACCCGGAACGTGGTGGGCGGCACGGCCCTGGGCTTCTTGGGGCATCCGGCAGCACGTGCCCTGGACTTCGACCTGTGCATCTTTGACGAGGCGTCGAAAGCGACCGCGACTGAGGCGCTGGTCCCGCTGGCCCGCGCGAAGCGGTGGGTGCTGGTGGGGGACACCAGGCAGCTCCCGCCGATCGACGAGGACCTGCTGCGCAACGGCAAGGCCATGGAAGACCACCAGCTGACCCCGGAGATCGTGCAGACGACGCTGTTCCAGCACCTGGCGGACAATACACAGCCGCCGGTCAAGCACCTGCTGCGCGAGCAGTACAGGATGACGCCTGCCATCGGCAACATGATCAGCAGCTGCTTCTACGACAACGAGCTACTCTCTCCCAATCCGCACGAGCTGCCGGGGTACAAGGGCATCAACCGGCCTGTGCTCTGGATGGACACCAGCTTTCATCCGGGGCGGCGTGAGACGGAGCGGTCCGGCATCGAGACCAGCGTCTCCAACCGGCTTGAGGCGCAGATCGCGGAGAAACGTCTGGAGATCATCGACTACGCGATCGGGAAGGGAGCGATCCAGCCGCCCGGCGGCAAGCCTCTGGAGGTTCTGGTCATCGCGCCCTACGGCCGTCAGGTCGAGACGCTCAAGAAGCAGCTGGCCAAGAAGAAGCTGAGGCACTTCACGCCCGAAGTGCTCTCCGTCGATGCCGTGCAGGGCCGCGAGTGCGACCTCGCGGTCTTCTGCGTGACCCGCAGCAACTCCGACGGCCAGTTCGGGTTCCTGGGGCAGCCCTACTGGCGGCGCATCAACGTCGCTCTCTCCCGCGCCCGGTTCGGGCTGATCATCGTAGGAGACGCCGGCTTCTGCCGCAGCAAACCCGGCGCCCTGCGCAACGTCCTCGACTACATGAGCAGCCACCCGGAAGACTGCGAGATCCGCGATGCCAACGTTCAGTGAGGACAGCCTGCTGGCCGTCCGCTTCGGAAATGCCCGCACCGGCTTCGACCTCGTCGGTATCGTCGACGCGGCCCTGCCCGTCGCCCGCATCACCGCCGAGGTCCTCGCCCAGGACAGCAAGGACCTCCCCCTGCTGGAGGAGTACGTCCTGCGGCTCGTCGACCAAGGGGAGAGGACACCGGAATCCATCGCCGGGTTCCTCGGCCTGGACGTCGCCATGGTCAACCAGACCCTGGCGGTCCTCTTCGGCTCCGACGACCTGCGCTGGACCGCTCCCGTGCCCGGCACAGCGCCCGTTCCGCTGCTGCGCCTGACCGAGAAGGGCCGCTTCACCGCGACGAAGGCGGCTGCCATCGTCCCGGTCCGGGTCAGCCAGTCCCTCGTCTTTGACCAGATGCTATGGCGGGCCTCCCCCTACAGCCGCCGCAGCACCATCGCCCGGGACGTGGCCACCGAAGCCGGCATGATCATGCTGCCTGCCGCGCGGTCCGGTCCCGTCGAGGACGGCGAGGTGACCGCCGAGGAGATCACCACCCTCCTTCAGGAGAACGGCACAACCACCCGCGAAGTCCTGCAGATCAAAAGCATCGTCCAGACCCGGACCCGTCACGTCCTGCCGGTCAAGCTCCTCGTCTACGCGGACGCTGAACGCGTCGACATCGAGCTCGGTGTCGTCATCGACGGCGAACTGAGCGACCGCCACGAGATCGAACTGATCGGCTTCGGCGGCGCCAAGGGCCTCGGCATCAACGTAGAGCCCGAGCCTGAGCGCCCCCTGCTGGAGCCCGACCTCGAAAAGGCCCGGATCCCCCTGCAGGAGGTCACCCAGAAACGCGCAGAGCAGGCCGCCGTCCAGCTCAACTCCCCGGCACCCCTCCCCTCAGAGCCGGAAGCCCAAAAGCCGCAGGCAGAGGAGATCCGCGCAATCGGTGTCTTCGAGCACCCCGAGCTCCTCGACGAAGCCCTCACCAGCGCCCGGAAACGCATCCTGATCATCTCGCCGTGGATCACCGGCGCGATCGTCACCACGGCGTTCGTAGGTAAACTGGAACGCCGACTGCAGCGGGGTGTGAAGGTCGACATCGCCTACGGCTACGACGACAGCGAGAACAGGACCGACCCGAACGCCATCAGAAGGCTCACCAACCTCGCTGCGCGATACCCCGAGAAGCTGCGCGTGGCACGCCTCAAGAGCAACCACGCCAAGATCCTCCTCTTCGACGACGCCTGGGTGACCACCTCCTTCAACTGGCTCTCATTCAAGGGCGACCCGGACCGCACCTACCGCGTGGAGGAGGGCACCCTGATCCGAAACCGAGAGAAATCCGACACCTACTACACCCGCTACCTCGAACTCATCGACGACAACCGCCGATAGGCCCGCACTGCGGAGCCCTGCCTGCTCCGAGCCGACTCCCTGACCCTTGGGTCGGAAGGGTGGGAGCGGCTGTCCGGCTGGCAACAGGACCAGGTGGAAGCCGCCGCGAAGACGGAGCTGGCCCGCCTGGAGGCCCTGTTGGCGCAGCAGGGTGGCGCGCCGCGGCCGCTGGCCGACCGCTCACCGACCGGCGGTCGGAGATCGACGGCGAGCCCCGGATCACCGGCGCGTACGGGTGGCTGATCCGGCGGGGCCTGGTGCCGTGGCCGTCCTGCTCGGACCCGCAGTTTCGCCTCCCACTCACGCGGAGCAGTCTCGGAGTGAGCCGTCCTTGACGAGCGACGGGGGTTCGTTCATCCATGTCGCGCGGGGACGGACCCGACGAACGGTCCTTCGCAGTGACCGCGCGCACGAACCGGTGCAGGGGAGGCAAGGATCCAACCGACTGGTCCCCGCCGCTGGCCGAGGCTCGCTGCACCTATCCCACCGACTGGGTGGCGGCGAAGCTGCGCTGGAACCTTGCTGTCGACGGCCGAGAGCGGGCCGCGCTTGGCTAGTACTCCAGCAGTACTTCGTGGCTTGACGTGGGGAAACATCGAGCGGTGGGAGTGTAGCGGGCAGGATGCTGTCGCGGACGGCTTCTGCCCGCAGGCCCCTTGAAGGAGTACCCACGACGGCGATAGTGGCAGCGGCGGGCCACCGCCTGGCGTCGTCGGCGCCACCGCGACCAACTCAGCGCGCGGGTGCGGGCGCGGGGATCTCGAGGCGCGCGAGCTGCCAGGAGTCGCCGCGCTTCTGCCACAGTGAGCGCGATGACCTCGGCATCCTCACTGGTGGATCCCCCTTTTCGCCTGGCAATGCGGGACTGCGTACGTGGAGCATTGGCCCGGATACGGCCATCGTGGCCGAGGTCCTCGCATTCGCGCATGTCAAGCGAGGGGAACCCCTGACGGCACTCCAACCGCAGCGATAGGGTGAACCTCCGGCGAAAGTGTGACGTGCCCGGACAGGCCAGCACGAGAGGGTGACGCGGGGGAGATGACTGAGGTGCCCGCGCAGATCGGCCGGTACACGGTCGAGCGCGAGCTGGGTGCGGGGGCATGGGGCAGGTCTATCTGGCCTACTCACCCGGTGGTGACCCGGTCGCGGTGAAGGTGATCAGGAACGACAGGCTCGACCAGGCGACCAGAGCGCGCTTCGAGAAAGAGGCACTGATTGCCCGGAAGGTCGTAGTGACCTGAGTCAGAGATTCGGTGGCAGTAGGCGGCGACTTTGTCGAGGATTTCGTCGGCCGTTTTGGTCCAGATGAAGGGCCTGGGTTGGTCGTTCCAGTCGGCCAGCCAGGCCCGGATATCGCGTTCGAGAGCCTGGACGGAGCGGTGGACGCCGCGCTTGAGCTTCTTCTGTGTGAGTTCGGCGAACCACCGCTCGACCAGGTTCAGCCACGACGCGCTGGTAGGTGTGAAGTGCAGGTGGAAGCGCGGGTGGGCCAGCAGCCACTTCTTGATCTCGGGCGTCTTGTGCGTCGCGTAGTTGTCGAGGATCAGGTGGACCTGCAGGCCGGCGGGGACTTCCCTGTCGAGCTCGGCCAGGAACTTCTTGAACTCGACGGCCCGGTGGCGGCGGTGGAGCGAGCCGATGACTTTTCCGGTCGCCAGTTCCAGGGCGGCGAACAGGGTGGTCGTGCCCGCTCGGACGTAGTCGTGGCTGCGGCGTTCAGGGACCCCGGGCATCATCGGCAGGACCGGCTGGGAGCGGTCCAGGGCCTGGATCTGGGACTTCTCGTCCACGCAGAGGACCAGGGCCTTCTCCGGCGGGTCGAGGTAGAGGCCGACGACGTCGCGGACCTTGTCGACGAACAGCGGGTCGGTGGACAGCTTGAAGGTCTGTGAGCGGTGCGGGGCCAGGGCGAACGCCCGCCAGATCCGCGAGATCGTCGACTGCGACATCCCGGTGGCGGCCGCCATCGATCTGGTCGACCAATGGGTGGCGTTCTTCGGCTTCTCCTCAAGCGTCTTGACGATGACCCGCTCGACATCCGCGTCAGTGATCTTGCGCGGGACGCCCGGACGCGGATCGTCACACAGGCCGTCCAGGCCTCGTTCGAGGAAGCGGCGCCGCCAGGTGCGGACCGTGTCCGGACTGACCCTCAGCCGGCGGGACACCTCCATGATCGAGTACCCCTCGGCGCACTCCAGCACGATCCGCGACCGCAAGGCCAGAGCCTGGGCCGTCGTGCGACGACGGACCCAGCCCTCCAGCGCGGCTCGTTGGGCATCAGTCACCGACAGCGGCGGAATCTTCGGACCCGGACGACTCATACCCAACCAACGACGAATCTCCGACTCAGGTCAGTAGGGACCAACCGGGTGGCACGCTTCCTCGACGCCGATCCGTATGCCGACCGCCGTGGATGGCCGTGGAGTACGTGCCCGGCCGTACCGTCCTGGAGCAGGTGGAGAACGCCGGGACCCTGCCGGTGCCTCTGGTGGCCAGCCTCGGCGCGCTGCTCGCCGAGGGCCTGGAGGCGGTGCACGCCGTCGACCTGCTGCACCGCGACCTCAAGCCGCAGAATGTCATGCTCGGCGAGTACGGCCCGATCCTGATCGACTTCGGGCTCGGGGCGTTCATGGACGCGGGCAAGGACACGCTCACCCAGGAAGGCGTGATCGTCGGCACGGTGCGCTGCATGCCGCCGGAGCAGGCGTTCGGCCGCTCCCGGGTGAAGGCGCCGGCCGACGTGTACGGCTTGGGCATGGTCCTGCTGTACGCGGCGACCGGCCACTACCCGTACGAGGGCAACGGCTGGCCGGCGATCGTGGCCAAGGTGACCGACGAGACCCAGGCGCCGGACCTCTCCGGGCTGCCCGGGGCGCTCGCCCCGCTGGTCACCGCGATGCTCGCGCATGCTCCGGAGGACCGGCCCACCCTCACCGAGGTCACCAGTCAGTGCGTGGCGCTGATGAGGGCCGCGGGGCTCACACCGGCCGAGGCGCGGCACGCCCTGATCGACGCCTCGGCCCTCCCCGGCGGGATGGCCGGGGAGCGTCGGCCGGGGCCTTCGCCGGCGGTGTGGGAGCGCATCACCGCCCAGTACGCCGACGCCCTCAACGTGCACACTTCGGTCGTGGACGAGGAAGGTCTCGACAGCCCGCTGGACCGCCCTGACCGCATCGACCCGGTCAAGGACGAGGAGCAGGCCGCGCCTGCGGTCCCGGCGGGGGTCGGCGCCGAGCCCACTGCCGCACCGCCGGACAAGGGCCGGGAGGGTCGTCCCCGCGCATGCGGGGGTAGCTCGCCGCGGGGGAGGGGCCGCTGACCTGGGGCAACGCCTGATTCCCGGCGACCGGCGACCGGCGACCGGTGACCGGTGGGCGGGCGGTCGGGCGCTGCGTCCCGCTGGCCGCCCGTTCGCGGGACGACGGCTGAGCGGAGTGCGGCCCGGAGTCGGGAAGGCAGGCGTTTCAGCGGTGCGAGGTCGCGCGCGACCCGCGCGATGAGCGGGACGGGCCAGGAAGGCCCTTTCCGACGAGGCGTGCCTTGTCGAGGACGCCTCTGCGGCGGGGCACCGGAGCGCGTGGCGGACGTCGGGCAGACGGGTGGTGAGCGCGGTCCGCGGGGCCGGGGCTGTTCCACGGCGCGATGACCGCGGGCGATGACCCCAGGACGGCGTTCGGGACACCCCGGCCGGTCCCTGGGCGTGCTCCACCGGGGGTGGTCACGACGCCGTGGGCGCCCCCGACGACGAGGGTGTGGCGGTGATCCCCGGCCGGTCCGGGCCGCGGATCGTGCGCTGCGAAGGGGGTCGCAGCAGGCGGGGTAGCCGATCGGGTCGGCCTCGGTGGGAGCGCGGAGCGCCGGACAGCCTGCGGCCGCAGGGAGAGCCGACGGGGGTGCGGCGGCTCCGGTGGGGGTTTCCCTCGGCGTTCAGGGCGGAGGGGCGAGGCGCGGGCCCCCGCCGGCCGGGGTGGAGAAGGCGGGGAGGCCGGCGCCGCGGCGCGCAGCGTGCCCTGGGATCAGCCCCACGGTCACGTACGACCCGGGCGAACTCCTTGCCCGCGCCGACGCGGGGGCCGGTCACCCCCAGGCCGGGTCGTGCGGGTGGGCGGGTCCACGCCAGTTCCGTCCCCGGACGGCGGATGGGCCGGGGAGCGGGGTGGGCCATGTGCGGGCGTTCCACGGTTTTCACGAAATGACGCGTGTCGGCGACGGCCGCGAAATGCCGAACGTGCCTGGTTTCCCTCGGGCTGCCCCTTTCCTGTCGGGGCCCTCGAATGCGCTTCAGTGTAGGGAGGGAACCGCATGGGCTACCAATACCTGGTTCGCGGGTATTGAGAGGGTGCCGATATCAATACCCCCCTGGGTCAAGCCTGGGGGAATGTCTGGGGCCGACTCTTCACCGCGCTGTCATGGTGCTGCAAAGCAATGGCAATGAAGCCGCCGACCAGGTCGGCCGGCTCGGTCGAGGTGAAAGGGAGGGGAACATGGCCGACTTCAGCCGTGCGCGGTCCATCCTCGAAGACGCCCTCGTGGACGACCCGGACAACGGTGTTCACCGGGTCCGACGCAGTGTCTTCACCGACGAGGAGCTCTTCGAGCTGGAGATGAAGCACATCTTCGAGGGGAACTGGGTCTACCTTGCGCACGAGAGTCAGATCCCCGAGGCCGGGGACTACTTCACGACGTACATCGGCCGTCAGCCCGTCGTCATCTCCCGCGACAAACAGGGCGAGTTGCACTGCCTGATCAACGCGTGCAGCCACCGCGGCGCGATGCTCTGCCGCAGGAAGACGGACAACCGCACCACCTTCACCTGCCCCTTCCACGGATGGACGTTCAGCAACAGCGGACGGCTGCTGAAGGTGAAGGACCCGCGCGAGGCCGGCTACCCGGAGCAGTTCCACACCGACGGTTCGCACGACCTGAAGAAGGTCGCCCGCTTCGCGTCCTACCGCGGGTTCCTGTTCGGCAGCCTGAACCCGGACGTCAAGCCGCTCACCGCACACCTGGGGGATGCGGCGGTCGTCATCGACATGATCGTCGACCAGTCGCCGGAGGGCATGGAGGTGCTGCGCGGCTCGTCGACGTACTACTACGACGGCAACTGGAAGCTGCAGGCGGAGAACGGCGCCGACGGCTACCACGTCTCCGCCACTCACTGGAACTACGCCGCCACCCAGGCCCGCCGCACCTCGGGCGAGTCGAAGAACGACGCGAAGACGATGGACGCGGGCGGCTGGTCCAAGCAGAAGGGCGGTTTCTACTCCTTCGACCACGGCCATCTGCTGCTGTGGACCAAGTGGCTGGACCCCGCCAACCGGCCGCTGTACGAGAAGCGGGACGAACTGGCCGCCGAGTTCGGGGAAGAGAAGGCCGACTGGATGATCGGCGTCTCCCGGAATCTGTGCCTGTACCCGAACGTCTACCTGATGGACCAGTTCAGCTCCCAGATCCGGCACTTCCGGCCCATATCCGTCGACAGGACCGAGGTCACCATCTACTGCATCGCCCCCAAGGGCGAGCCGGCCGAGGCCCGCGCCCGCCGCATCCGGCAGTACGAGGACTTCTTCAACGCCACCGGCATGGCCACGCCGGACGACCTGGAGGAGTTCCGCTCCTGCCAGATGACCTACCTCGCCGAGTCCATGCCCTGGAACGACCTCAGCCGCGGCGCCGTGCACCAGATCGACGGCCCCGACGAGGACGCCAAGAAGATCGGCATCAACCCGATCGCCAGCGGCGTGTGCACCGAGGACGAGGGCCTCTACCCCATCCAGCACGGCTACTGGCTCGACATGCTGCGCACCGCCCTGGAGTCGGAGGAGGCGAAGTGACCACGGCGATCGACGGCACCGCCCTCGAGGCGATCCGGCAGTTCCTCTACCGCGAGGCCCGGTACCTGGACGACCGCGAGTTCGAGAAGTGGCTGGAGTGCTACCACCCGGACGCCGAGTTCTGGATGCCGGCCTGGGCGGACGACGGCGAGCTCACCCGCGACCCGCAGCGCGAGATCTCCCTGATCTACTACCCGAACCGGGCCGGCCTGGAGGACCGCGTCTTCCGCATCCGCACCGACCGCTCCAGCGCGACCAGCCTGCCCGAGCCGCGCACCGGCCACCACATCACCAACGTCGAGATCACCGGCCGCGACGGCGACACCGTGGACGTGCGCTTCAACTGGTTCACGCTCTACTACCGCTACCAGGCCGTCGACACGTACTTCGGCACCTCGTACTACACCCTCGACCTGTCGGGGCCCGAGCCGCTCATCACGCGCAAGAAGGTCGTCCTGAAGAACGACTACGTGCACCACGTCGTCGACGTCTACCACGTCTGATCCCCCCCGAGACCGCTGAAATGAGCCCCCGCATGTCCTTCCAGGTCGCCCTGAACTTCGAGGACGGCATCACCCGCTTCATCGAGTGCCGCCCCGACGAGACCGTCGCCGAAGCCTCCTACAAGGCCCGGATCAACATCCCCCTCGACTGCCGCGACGGCGCCTGCGGTACCTGCAAGTCACTGTGTGAGTCAGGAAGTTACGACGGCGGCGACTACATCGACGAAGCCCTGACCGACGACGAGGCGGCAGCAGGCCACTGCCTGCCCTGCCAGATGACCCCGCACAGCGACCTCGTCCTGCGCATCCCCTCCTCCTCGGCCGCCGCCAAGACCGGCCCGGCCGCGTTCGCCGCGACCATGGCCGACCTCAGGCGGCACTCCGCCACCACGGTCGAGTTCACGCTCGACGTCGACAACCGGCAGGGCCTCGACTTCCTGCCCGGCCAGTACGTCAACATCACCGTGCCCGGCACCGACCAGGCCCGCGCGTACTCCTTCAGCTCCGGCCCCGCCCAGCGGCAGATCTCGTTCCTGGTGCGCATCGTCCCGGGCGGCGTGATGTCCGGCTACCTCACCGAGCGGGCCAAGGTCGGCGACCGCGTCGAGTTCACCGGCCCGATGGGCAGCTTCTACCTGCGAGAGCTCTCCCGCCCCAGCCTGCTGCTGGCGGGCGGCACCGGCCTCGCGCCCCTGCTGTCGATGCTGGAACGCATGGCCCAGCGGTCCCTGGCCCATCCGGTCCACCTGCTCTACGGCGTCACCACCGACCAGGACCTCGCCCACCTGGACACGTTGGAGGACTACACGGAGGTCATCCCCGGCTTCACCTTCGACCACTGCGTCGCCGACGCCTCCAGCACCGCCCGCAACAAGGGCTTCGTCACCGGGCTGATGGACACCGGCACGCTGCACGACGGCGACGTGGACGTCTACCTGTGCGGCCCGCCCGCCATGGTCGAGGCCGTACGCGGCCACATCGCCTCCCTCGGCGTCGTTCCCGCGAGCTTCCACTACGAGAAGTTCACCCCGGCCGCCGTACGCACCACGGCGGAGGCGGCGTGAGCGTGCATGGCGAGCGGTTCACCGGAAAGAACGTCGTGGTCACCGGCGCGGCCCAGGGCATCGGCCTCGCGGTCGCCCGCCGACTGGCCGCCGAGTCCGCCCGGCTGACCCTCGTCGACCGGTCCGAACGCGTCCACGAGGAGGCCGCCGGACTGGGCGCACAGGCCGTGACCGCCGACCTGGAGTCGTACACCGGGGCGCAGGACGCGATCACCGCGGCGCGGGAGCACCACGGCCGGATCGACGTCCTGGTCAACAACGTGGGCGGCGCGATCAACTTCAAACCCTTCACCGAGTTCACGGCCGAGGAGATCCAGGCGGAGATCACCCGCTCGCTGATGACCACCCTGTGGTCCTGCCGTGCGGTGCTGCCGACCATGACGCGGCAAGGACACGGCGTGATCGTCAACGTCTCCTCGTGCGCGACCCGCGGCATCCACCGCATCCCGTACTCCGCGGCCAAGGGCGGCGTCAACGCGCTCACCGCGGCGCTCGCCTTCGAGTGCGCCGACGCCGGAATCCGTGTGGTCGCGACAGCACCCGGCGGCACCGACGCACCCCCACGCCACATCTCCCGGGGCACGCCCGCGCCGCGCAACGACCGGGATAAGGAGTGGTTCCAGGCCCACATCGACCAGACCCTCACCTCCTCCCTGCTGAAGCGCTACGGCACGCTCGACGAGCAGGCCGCGGCGATCTGTTTCCTCGCCTCCGACGAGGCGTCCTACATCACCGGGACGGTGCTCCCCGTGGCCGGCGGCGACCTCGGCTGACCGTCACTCCCGCCCCTCGCACCTTGCTTCCCCCACCCGATTGAGGCAGATCACCTCCCCACGCGCCGCTGCCCGGCCACCTCCCCCCGGGCCGGCCGCCCAGCGGAGACACCCCCGTCCCCTCACACGAACACGGAGTCCCCCGATGAACACTCCGCGGCTCAGAACCACCGATCCACGGCACCGGGCCACCCTGCGCTGGATCGTCGCCATCACCGCCGCCACCCTCGTGTTCGACGGCTACGACCTCGTCGTCTACGGCACGGTCGTCCCCGTCCTCCTCCGCGACCCGAGCCAGATCGGACACCTCACCCCCGCCCAGGCCGGCGCCCTCGGCTCCTACGCGCTCATCGGCGTCATGATCGGCGCTCTGGTCGCCGGCGCCGTCGGCGACCACCTCGGACGACGCCGCGTCATGCTGGCCGGCATCGCATGGTTCTCGATCGGCATGGGGCTGAGCGCGTTCGCCACCGACATGACCGTCTTCGGCGCCCTGCGTTTCCTCACCGGCATCGGGGTGGGCGCGCTCGTAGCCACCGCCGGCGCCCTGATCGCCGAGTTCGCCCCACCCCACCGCCGCAACGTGTACAACGCGATCGTCTACAGCGGAATCCCCGCCGGAGGCGTGCTCGCGGCCCTCCTGGCACTGCTCGCGCCCGACGGCGACGGCTGGCGCCTGCTGTTCCTCTTCGGCGCCGCACCCCTCGTCCTGCTCCTCCCGTTCGCCGTCCTGCGGCTGCCCGAGTCCCCGACGTGGCTGCTCGCCCGTGGGAAGCCCGTACGCGCACGTCAGGTCGCCGAGCGCACGGGCGTGCCGCTGCCCGGAGCGGCCGTTGGCGAGGCGGCGTCAGGGGCGAAGGCCAAGGTGGGCTTCGCCGCCCTCGCCACCCGCCGCTACGCCCCGGCCACCTTCCTCCTGGGCCTCATGAGCTGCTCGGGCCTGCTGCTCACCTACGCGTTGACCACCTGGCTTCCCGAGATCATGGGACAGAGCGGCTTCGGGCAGTCGTACGCCCTCCTCTTCCTGCTCACCCTGAACGGCGGTGCCATCGCCGGCGGCCTGATCGCCTCCCGGTCCGCCGACCGACTCGGCCCGCGACGGGTGATCGCCACGACGTTCGTGCTGGCCGCCGTATCCCTGGGCCTGCTCACTGCCGGACTGCCGCTCGGCTTCCTGCTGGCCCTGATCGCCGTCGCCGGTGTGGGCACCATCGGCACCCAGGTCCTCATCTACGGCTTCGTCTCCACCTACTACGACACCGTGGCCCGCGCGGCCGGAGTCGCCTGGTGCGCCGGATTCGGCCGGCTCGGCGGCATCGGCGGCCCCCTCGTGGGCGGGGCGCTCATGAGCTCGGGACTCTCCGCGCGCCACGCCTTCCACGTCTTCGCCGGCGTCGCCGTCGTCGGCGTCCTGGTGACCTGCCTCGTCCCGCGCCGGCCCGCCGTGCCCGCCTCCGCCCCGGCCGCCTCCGTCCCCGGGCCCCTGGGCGGCGGTGCTAGCGTGCTCGCCCATGAATGACCGCCCTGAGCTGCGGCGAAGTCTGATCGGGCGGGCCGGCGAGGTCGCCGCGCTGACCCGCGCGATCGGTTCCGCCTGCGCGGGGGCTCCCGACCTGGTGCTCGTCGAGGGACCGGCCGGCATCGGCAAGACGGCCCTGGTGGAGCAGACCCTGCGCGTCCACCAGGGCCGCGCCGAAGGACCCGCGCCCCGTGTGCTGCGCGTCACCGGTGTCGCGTGGGAGTCGGACCTGCCGCTCGGCATCGCCGGCCAACTCGTCCGCGCCCGCGGCACCGGCACCCTTCCGCCCGACCCCACGGCCCCGGACGCCGTACTCGCCACCTCCCGCGTTCTGCTCCGCCAGTGGACGACCGCGCAGGAGACGGAGCCACTGGTGGTGATCGTCGACGACGCCCACTGGGCGGACGCGGAGAGCCTGCGCGCCATCCGGTCGACGGTGCGCCGGATGTCGAACGAACGGCTGCTCGTCCTCCTCCTCGCGCGGAACGAACCGCACGAGCTGTACGACACGCGCGGGGCGCACGAGGAACTGCCACTGTCGGCCCTGCGCACCCTGGAGTTCCTCGACGGCTGCCGGGACGCCGCCGTACGGCCCGGGCCACTGACCGCCGAGGACGTCCGGACGCTCGCCTGCGAGGTCCACGGACTCACCCTGGACCTGCTCGCAGCCCGCCATCTGTGCCGCCACACCCTGGGCAACCCCCGCCACCTCACGCAACTGCTGGGCGAACTGCCCCGCGAGACCTGGCACGACTGGCGGCCCGAACTGCCCGCGCCCGCCCGCTGCGCCGCGGCCGTCCGTCACCGGCTCGCCCAATGCGGTGAGAGCGCCCGCCGGCTGGTCCAGGCGTGCTCCGTCCTCGGCGACGACGCCTCGCTCGCCGAGGCCACCGAACTGGCCGGCGTCGCCGACGCCCTGCCCGCGGTCGACGAAGCACGAGCGGCAGGGCTGCTCACCGCGACCATCGACCCCGGACGCGCCCAGTTGTCCTTCACCCACCCTCTGGTGCGGGCCGCCGTTCTCACCGGTATCCCGCTCACCCACCGCGCCGAGCTGCACCACCGCGCCGTCGAGGTCACCGCGGACCGCGGCAGTCGGCTCGCGCACCGGGTCGCCGCCACCAGCACGGCGGACGACGTGCTGGCCGGCGAACTCGACGCGTACGCCGCCGAACGCGCCACGGCCGGCGAGTGGTCCACCGTGGCCGACACCCTGGTGCGGGCCGGCCGCCTGAGCAGCGTGCGAGCCGTGCGGGAGGACCGGCTGCTGCGCGCCGTGGACGCGATGATCGCCGCCGGCGACGTGCCACAGGCCACGGCGTTCGCCGCGGAACTGGAGAGTTTCCCCGCGGACATCCTGCGGGGCGCGGTCCTCGGCTACCTCGCCATCATGCGTGGTCGTCCGGCCGAGGCCGACACCTTCCTGGCCCAGGCGTGGGAACGCTGCGAGCCGGCGCGGCACGCCGACCTGATGGCCAGGATCTGCCAGCGGCGGGTCCTGCACGCGCTCGCCCGCTTCGACGGCCGCGACCTCGTCGCCTGGGCCCGCCGGGCCATCGAGCTGGCGGACCCCGACGACCCCTCGGCCATCGAGTCGCAGGCCGTGCTCGGGCTCGGCCTGGCCGCGATGGGGCAGCCCGACGAAGCGCTGGCCGCCTACGAGACGGCCGCCGCCGAACTTCCCGGCGGAGCGCAGTCCCAGCGCTTCCAGCTCGGCCGCGGCTGGGTGGACCTCGCCCTGGACGCCCCGGAAGGCGCCCGTCGCACGCTCGAAGCGGCCGTGCCCACGGGCTACCGGATGGGCTCCACCCGTATCTCCCTGTGGGCGCAGGGCTGGCTGGCCCGCACCCAGCTCGCACTCGGCGCCTGGCCGGAGGCCCTGGAGACCGTGCAGCGGGCCGCCGTCCACCTCGCCGAGGTGCGCATCGAGCTGTGCCGGCCGCTGGTGCACTGGACCGGGGCGCAGATCCACGCCCTCCGGGGCGACTGGGAGGCCGCAGAGCACCACGTGGGCGAGGCCCACGCCGCCCCGCATCACTACGAGGTCATGCTGATCCCGTCCTGCCTGGCCCGAGCCCACGTCGCCGAGGCGCGCGGCGACTACGAGCGCGTCGTGGAGGCTCTGTCGCCGCTCGTCCACCTGCCCCAGCGGCTGTCGGTGGACGAGCCGGGCTTCTGGCCCTGGCCCGACGTGTACACCAACGCCCTGGTGATGACCGGCCGCCTCGACGAAGCCGACCTCTTCCTCGCACCGCACGAGGACCGGGCCGCCCGCCGTGTCCGCCGCTCCGCCATGGCCCGCCTCGGTCTGGCCCGCGGCCGGCTCACCGCGGCCCGAGGCGACATCGAAACCGCCCGCAAGGAGTTCGAGCAGGCCCTCGCCCACCTCGAACACCTCCCCCTCCCCTACGACCGCGCCCGCGTGAACTTCGCCTACGGCCAGACCCTGCGCCGCGCCGGCAAGCGCCGCGAGGCCGACACCGTCCTGAAGAACGCCCGCGACGCCTACGCCGCGCTCGGCGCCCGCACCTACGTCGAGCGCTGCGACCGCGAACTCAAGGCCGGCGGCCTGCACACCGCCCGCCTCACCCCCGGCCTGGCCCGCCTCACCCCGCAGGAGCAGGCCGTCGCCCGCCTGGTCGCGGACGGCGCCACCAACCAGCAGGCGGCTGTGGAGCTCTTCATCTCCGTCAAGACCGTCCAGTACCACCTGACGCACGTCTACTCCAAGTTCGGCATCCGCTCGCGCAGCGAGCTGGCGGCCCGTTTCCGGGAGGTGCCGGCGCAGGACTGACCGTCGAGCCGCCCGTCGGCCGATCACGGTGCGGTCCGCCGGCGGGGGCGGGGTGAACCGACGGCGACACGTGCACCCACTGCCGGAGTCGGGTAGCCGCCTCGTCGGCCGGCCGCCGGCGCGCAACACGTTCCCATCAGTACCGGACTCCGTGCCACTGCACGGGCATTGACGAGCGGCCGGCGCCGGCGGAAGCACGAGTGCCGGATCCCGCCCGTCGGAATCCCGCCCGCCGGGACGTTTCCGGAAGGCGAGCAACGAGAGTGAGGAGAACCGTGCCGTCCGACTCCGCCCCCACCACCCCTGTCGAGGTCGCCGGCCGTTCGGCCCCGCCGCAGCGGAAGGATGGTGAGCACCGCTTCGAACGTCCCGTCTGGCCTCCGCCGGGACCGCGGCGCGTCGCCGCGGACTTCGGCGCCCTGTACGCGGCGAACGGTGTCGTCGCGGCGGTCTTCTCGATGACCGGGCCGGTCGCCGTGATTCTGGCCGAAGGCACCCGCGGCGGGCTCTCACAGGCCGAGATCGCCTCGTGGATCTTCGGTGTGTTCTTCCTCAACGGGCTGCTGACCATGCTGGCCTGCTGGCTCTACCGTCAGCCGCTGGCGTTCTTCTGGACCATCCCCGGAACCGTGGTGGTCGGGACGTCCTTGAACCATCTGTCGTGGCCGGAAGTCGTCGGTGCGTACGTCGTCACCGGCACGCTGATCCTCGTCCTCGGACTGACCGGCTCGGTGCGCCGCGTCATGTCGTGGCTGCCGATGCCGATCGTGATGGCGATGGTCGCCGGGGTCTTCCTCACATTCGGTACGGATCTGGTGCGGGCGGTGGAGGGACAGGCCGTCCTCGCCGTGCCGATGGTGGCCGCGTTCCTGCTGCTCAGCGCCCATGCGCGTGTCGGACGCTGGATGCCACCGGTGCTCGGTGCGCTACTCGTGGGCGCCGTGGCCGTCGCCGTCGCCGGGGACGTTCGGGCGGTGCCCGGCGCGGGGTGGCTGGCGGCACCGGTGGTCCAGGCACCGCAGTGGTCCTCGGGCGCGATGCTGGAACTGGTGGTGCCGTTGGCCATCACCGTGCTTGTGGTGCAGAACGGGCAGGGCATGGCCGTACTGACCGACGCCGGCCATCGGCCGCCGATGAACATCGCCACGGTGCTCTGCGGCGTCTGGTCCCTCCTCGCCTCCGTCGTGGGAGCCGTGTCCACATGCCTCACCGGCCCCACGAACGCCCTGCTGACTGCGTCCGGCTGCCGCACGAGGCGGTACACCTCGGGCATCCTCTGTGGTGTGCTGGCCGTCGTCTTCGGACTTCTGGCCCCGGGCTTCGTACGGATGATGACGGCGATGCCGGAGGCGTTCGTGGCCGCCCTCGGAGGTCTGGCGATGCTCCCGGCACTCAGGTCCGCGTTCACGGCGGCGTTCGGCTCCGCGTGCACCTTCGGCGCGCTCGTGAGCTTCCTTGTCACGGTCGCGGACGTGCAATTCCTGAACGTGGGGTCGGCGTTCTGGGGCCTGCTCGCCGGGCTGGCGGTCAGCCGGCTGCTGGAACCGGCCGACTTCCGGCGGGCGACCACCGCGCCGCCCACGAGCGGCTGACTGCCGGAGCACACGACCCCGCCCCGTTCGGCCAGGCTGCGTGACGACCGCGCCTCGACGGGACTTCGCGGTGACGGTGGCTCACGCGCGCATCGCCTCCTGAGGCGCGCGGCGCCGCTTCCCCTGCCCGCAGCGGGGTGACATCCCGCCGAGGTGACTGGCCGACCACTGCGGACCTGTCTGTGTCCTACGTCTCACCAAGACCGTTCGCCGAGCCGTCCGCGCTGCTCACGGCACCCCCACCGCGGTGCGTACGCGGCCGGTCGTCGCGCGCGCGGGGCAGGCGATCTTTCGCGTGTGGGCCGGCGAACTTAGCGTGGTGCGCCTCAGAGTGAATCGGACTGTCGAAAGGTGAACTCAGGTGCGATTACTTCGGCATGTGCTGCTCTCCCTGCCCGCGGCCGCCATGGTCGTCCTCGCGACCACCGCA
This sequence comes from Streptomyces sp. SCSIO 75703, assembly GCF_036607905.1. Classification (NCBI taxonomy): domain Bacteria; kingdom Bacillati; phylum Actinomycetota; class Actinomycetes; order Kitasatosporales; family Streptomycetaceae; genus Streptomyces; species Streptomyces sediminicola. Next base: position 345,200 of record NZ_CP144555.1, on the reverse strand, counting down.
CCCGCCTCGGCCCAGCCGGAGCGGACGCAGGACGCCCACGGGACGACCGCTTCCCCGGCCGTCGCGGCCGACGGCGCCCGGATCGACACCCTCGGTGCCGCCGAGGAGGTGGAGGAGTACTGGACGCCCGAACGCATGCGGAACGCCATCCCCGTGACGCCGGAGGAGCCCGGTGCCGGGAGATCGTCGGGCACCGCGGAGCAGCCCGGTGGCCCGCCCGGTTCCACCCCGGCCGCCGCCCCCTCGGGCGAGATGAGGGCGAAGCTCGTCGAGACCTCCGTCGCCGGCAAGGTCTTCTTCACCAAACCGAGTGACGGCAAGAACTACGTCTGCTCGGCGAGCGCCCTGAACAGCGGATCGAAGCAGATGGCGATCACCGCGGGCCACTGCGTGCACGAGGGCAAGGGCGGTGACTGGATGAAGAACTGGGCGTACGTTCCCCAGTACCGCAACGGCGACAAGCCCTACGGCACCTTCGTCGCCAAGCAGATGCGCACCTTCAACGGCTGGATCAACGACGGCAGCTTCGACTGGGACGTCGCCATGGTGACGACCTGGCCGCAGGGCAGCGACAAGCTGGTCAACCGCACCGGCGGCAACGGGCTGAGCTGGAACTACTCGCGGGAGCAGGACGTCACGATCAACGGCTACCCGGGGAACAAGGACAACGGCCAGCTCCAGTGGTACTGCCAGGGCCGGACCTCGAACTCCGGCGGCAAGCTCGCGCTCGGCTGCGACTTCGGCGGCGGCTCCAGCGGCGGCCCGTGGATGCGCGAGTTCAGCGAGTCCTCGGGGCTGGGCCAGACCAACGGGGTCACGAGCACCATCGACTCCGCCGGGGTGAACCGGAGTTCCTACTTCGGTGACAGCGTCAAGCAGATGTTCGACGACCAGGGCTCCGTCACCTGAGGTTCGGCGAACGGTGTGCGCCCCGCCGCGCTGCCAGTAGCGTGGCGGGGTGAGCGCCGTTCCCGTACGGCTACGCACCCGCCAAGGAGGCCGCCCCCATGAAGCGCTTCGGCGTCCGCGCCCTCGTCGTCGCCGCAGGCGTCGCGGCGACGGTGTTCACCGTCGTGGCACTTCGCCAGGACACGTCCGCGTCACCCGTCTCGCCGCCGGAGCCCAGGGGCGACACCTCGACCTCCGATGTGCAGCGTGACCAACGTGACGTGGAGCAGTACTGGACCGACCGCCGCATGGAGGAGGCCGAGCCGGCGCCGATGCCGACCGAGGAGTGACGGCCGCCTTCGGGTCGTCCCGTTGCCTGGGTGACCACGTGACCGTAGGCGTGCGTCATGGATGGAGCACCTCGTGGTTCGCCATCATGGTGACGAACTTCTCGATCCGCCGGGCACGTGTCTCGGGCCTCTTGGCGCTCTGTACGCGGTACAGGATCGCGTACCGGTTCTTGCTGTTCAGGGTGGCGAAGAATGCCGCCGCCTCGGGGACTCGCAGGAGGGCCTCCCGCAGGTCGTCCGGGACGGCCATCCTGCTCTGCGAGGCGTAGGCCGCCTCCCACCGTCCGTCGGCTTTGGCGGCCTCGATCTCGCGTTGCCCCGCCGGCCGGACCCGGCCCTGCGCGGCCAGCCGTTCGGCCCGCTCCCGGTTCGCCTGTGACCAGGGGCTCTTCTTCGACCGCGGTGTGAAGCGCTGCCGCCAGTACAGGTCGTCGACCTTGTCGCGCCGACTGTCGATCCACCCGAAACAGAGGGCGACCTCCAGGGCCTCGGTGTACGTGAGGCCCGGGAGGCCGGTGGCCTTCTTCGGGATGCGCACCCACACCCCGGCCGCGCTCTCGTGGTGCTCTTCCAGCCACTGCTCCCAGCGGACGTGATCCTCGAAGGTGATGGTCGGTTCGCTCATGCACGGATTCCATCAGGACCGGGTCGAGGGCGCGGCCTCTTCGCAGAACCGGGGGCCCGGTGCCACGGCGGCGGGGCGCGGTGCCACGCGGATGCCACGCCGTTGCCACGCCGCGTCGGCACAGTGGGACACCACGGCATCCGCTGTGGCGGGGAAGCCGGCGAGGGGCCGTACGGGGGCGGCCTCCTCGGACGCTCCGGCGACCCCGCGACGACCGACGAAGGGATTCCCATGAGCCGGCCCGAGAAGATCCGCACGCGTCTGGCCGGTGGCCTGCTGGCCGCCGCTTCCGTCGCCGTACTGGCCGCGCCCGCCACGGCGCAGGCCGCGGCCCCGGCCGCGCACCGGAGCGCGGTCTCCGCGGCGCCCGCGTCCGAGGCGGGGATCACGGCGTCGTGGCGCACCATCGCCACCTACCGGACGTCGCTCGGCTGCAAGGGCGAGAAGGCCTCGCTCGAACTGTCCACGCCGTGGGTCCTGCGCTGCCAGTCCGCGGGCGCCTTCACCCACCACCTCCAGCGCTACCACTGAGCCGGCCCGCCGGGCCCCCTCGCGCCGCTCCTCCCACACACTCGGACACAAGGTGAACATGAAGCTCCGTACGTATGCCGCCGCCACGGCCGCCGCTGCCGCCGCGCTGGCCGTCGTGACCGCCACTCCGGCCCAGGCCCTGTCCGTCACCGGTGACTACCAGCAGCACAAGAACAAGCTCAGCGGGTACGTGCACGTCAAGATCGACGGGAAGAAGGCCGGTACGGTCACGTGGAACGCCGACCCGGGGGACTGGGGCGTGAACTCCCTCGGCGACTCCCTGTACGTCAGGGACTCGCGGTCCGACGGGTACGCCATCCAGGGCGAGGCCATCGTCCTGTCGACGGGCGAGGGGATCAACGTCTCCACCTCCGGCAGGACCGCGCCCGTCGAGGTGCGCAAGACGAGGAACCTGCCCGAGGGAACGAAGATCCGCTTCCGCGGCTGCGTGGTGAAGAAGGGCGTCAAGTACGGCTGCACGGCCCTCTACGACGGGAAGGCGTGAGCGCGGCGCCGCCGGCTTCCTCCCCGCCGGCGGCGGCCTCGGCCGCCACCGGCGGGGGCAGCCGCCGTCGGCGGGGCAGACCGCCGTCAGTCGGACACCGCCTCGCCCCCGGCCCTGCTGTCGACCTCCAGGTCCACGCGCTCACGGGAGTTGAGGCTCTCCATCAGCTCCCGTGACCGTTCCTTCGCCGCCCGGCCCGGCGCGTCCCGGCCCAGCCCGTGCAGCGCGTCCCCGAGCATCGAATGCAGCCGGGCGACCTCCAGCACGTTGACCGACGCCTCGGCCGCGTGCTCCAGGCCCTGCTCGGCCCACCGCACCGTGGCCTCGAAGTCGCCGGTGGCCAGGCCGAGTTCCGCCAGCCCGGCGAGTGCCGACAGCCGGTAGTAGGCCGTCGACGCACCGCCCGAGACGGTCTTGGCCTCCATGGCGGACAACGACTCCACGGCCGAGGTCAGGGCCCGCTCGGCGGCCGCGAAATCGCCGATGTGCAGGTAGCAGTGGCCCAGGTTGTTGAGCAGCGAGCAGAGCGAGCCGCTCGGCCCACGGTCGCGGCGGGCGGCGATGACCGCCTCGGACACCTCGATCGCCTCGGTGATCCGGCCCAGGGACACCAGACACGGCGCCAGGTTCGCCTGCGGGACCAGGGACTCCGTGACCGCCCCCACCGTCAGGAAGAGCCGCTGCCCCTCGCGGAGCCGGGCGACCGCCGTCTCCCACTCTCCGCGCTGGCCCGCCACCTTGCCGAGCTGGGCGCAGACCACCGCGCGGGCGTAGCCGTCGTCCAGCCGCTCACCGACCCGCTGTGCGGTGCCCAACAGGCGCTCCTGAGCACGCCAGTTGTGCGAGACGGTGAGGTAACGCTCCAGCGCCCGGCAGGACTCCACGGCGAAGGTGGAGAGCGCGGCGCGGCCGTTCGCGGTGTCCGGCAGCCCCTCGCCGTCGTCGTACTCCGGCGCGGCGAGCTGCTCGGCCAGCGCGATCACGTCGCCGAGACTGCGCTCCGCCCACGCCAGCGCCTCCCGCGTACCCGAGAACGTCATGCCCGCGGCGAACCGCGCGGCGGTCCGCCGGTGGAACTCCTCGTACTCGCCCTCCTCGACCAGGACCCGGTTGACGCCGTGCAGGGTGCCCAGATACCAGCAGGCCAGCCGCACCAGCGCCGCCCGCTGCACCGGCTCGGGCAACCGGGCCGCCTGCCACACCGCGGCGGCCCGCAGCAGATCGTGCAGGGTGTACGCGCCGCGCCGCGGACTCGTCACCAACTGCGCGTCCACCAGCCGCTCCAGGGCCGCCGCCGCCCGGTCCTCCGCCGCCCCGGTGAGCGCGGCCAGGGACTCCGGCCCGTAGCCGGCGGCGGCCGAGATCCCGAGGTAGGGGAACCATCGCGCCGCGTCCCGGTCCGCCGTGCTCCCGCTGCGCGCGAGCTGCTCGATGCCGGCCATCAGACCGGCCCGCAGGTCGAGGTCGGCGACGGCCAGTTCGTCCATGCGCCCGCGCTCGTCCCGCAGCGCGGCGATCCAGTCCCGCAGCGCCCAGTCCGGCCGGGCCGCCATCCGGGTGGCGATGATGCGCAGGGCCAGCGGCAGGTGCCCGCACAGCCGGACCAGCTCCTCCCACTCACCGGGGGCCGCCGGCTCGGGCGCGCCCACACAGACCGTGCGGACCAGGGCGACGGCCTCCTCCGGGGCCAGCACGTCCAGGTGCAGGTGGCGGGCTCCGTCCACCCCCAGCAGCGGGGCACGGCTGGTCACGATCGCGGCCGAACCCGGCGCGTCGGGCAGCAGCGGGGCCGCCTGCTCCGCGGTCAACGCGTTGTCCAGCACGACCAGGATCCGCCGGCCGCGCAGCCGCCGCCGGTAGAGCGGTACCGCGGCGGCGGCGTCGGCCGGCAGCAGCTCGTGGGCGACGCCGAGGTCGGCCAGGAGCGCGCGCAGCGCGTCGACCGTGTCCAGCGGCGGGCGGCGCGGATCGGCGCCGCACAGATCGACGTAGAGGAGCCCGTCCGGGAACCGGTCCGCGGCGGCCGACGCGGCCCGCACCGTCAGGCTGGACTTGCCGACGCCCCCGGGGCCGTCGATCAGACAGCGCGCGGGGCCCACGTCGACGTCCCGCAGGCAGTCGAGCAGCGTGGCCACTTCGTCCCGGCGGCCGACGAAGGTGCTGTGGGCGGCGGGGAACGAGGGGCTGCGCGCCGGCGTCCCGGGCGGCGTGGCCGGCGTGGTCGGCGCGGTGGGCACACCGGCGTCGGGCGACGCGGCGGCCTGCGGCGGGGCGGGCGCGGCGGCCTCCGGGGAGCCCCGCAGGATCGCCCGGTGCAGGTGCCGAAGCGGGCCGCCGGGCTCGACGCCCAGCTCCTCGACCAGTGTGTCCCGCAGCGACCGGTACGCGTCGAGCGCCTCGGCCGTGCGGCCGCAGCGGTGCAGCGCGAGCATCAACTGCCCCGCCAGGTGCTCCCTGAGCGGATGCGCGCGGGCGGCCTCGGCGATCTCGCCGACGGCCTCGGCGTGCCGCCCGCGGTCCAGCAAGAGCCGGAAGCGTTCCTCGGCGGCGGTCAGCAGCAGGTCCTCCAGGCCGGCCCGCGGCCCGGCGAGGGCGGGCAGGTCCTCCAGACCGGACAGCGGTGTGCCGCGCCGCAGCCCGACCGCCTCGTCCAGCAGACCGGTCGCGCCGTCCGGGTCCGTACCGTCGAGGGCCCGCGCCCGGCGGAGCAGCTCCCGCAGCCTGCCGACGTCGGTGCCGGTGTCGTCCAGCAGCAGCCGGTACCCCTCCGGGCCGGTGCGCACACTGCCCGGGGGCAGCGCCTTGCGCAGGCGCATCACATACGTACGGACGCTCGCGCGAGCCGTGGGCGGCGCCTCACCGCCCCACAGCCGGTCGGCCAGGACGTCCGCGGGGACGCCACGCCCCGGTGTGAGCGCGAGCAGCGCCAGGAGGGACCGGAGCCGGGGCGTGCTCAGTTCGATCGGGGTGCCGTCGCCGGAAAGGACTTCCAGCGGCCCCAGCAGCCGGACGTACAAGCGGTCCTCCCGCCTCCGGCGTGGCAACGGGGCGCGGCCGGACCTCGGTTGTCGGACAGGTCGGTCGCCAGCATCATGACACCCGCCCGGCCCCGGCCCAACCCGGGGACGGCCCGGCGGCGCGCGGCGGGCCCGGCGGGAGCCCGGCGGTGGTGACCTGCGGGAAGGTCAGCGCTCGCGGGTTCGCCGACCGCACCGGTGTCTGGATACGCTCACGACGTGATGGAGAACCTTCCCCCCTGTCCCGAGTGTGCCTGTGAGTACACCTACGAGATGAATTCCCTTGCGGTGTGCCCGGAATGCGCACACGAGTGGAACCCGGAGAGCGCCACGGAGGACGCGGGCACCGCGGAGCGCGTCGTGAAGGACGCCGTCGGCAACGTACTGCGGGACGGCGACACCGTGGTCGTCGTCAAGACGCTCAAGGTGAAGGGCAGCCCGTCGGGCATCAAGGCGGGTACCAAGGTGCGCAACATCCGGCTGATCGACGCCGTCGACGGCCACGACATCGACTGCCGGGTCGAGGGCTTCGGAGCGATGCAGCTCAAGTCCGGCGTCGTGAAGAAGGGCTGAGGAACGGCGTACCGCGCACGGTGCCGCGAGGGGTGTCCGCGGCCGGAGCGTGCCCCGCCCGCCGGGGGCACGCACGCACCGGCCGCCGGAACCCGGTCTCCGCCGGGGCCCGGGGCGGCCGGCTCCGGCGCGTGTCCCGCCGTCACGCCGCCCCGCGCCGGCTCCTGAGGGGCTCGCCCACGCGGTGCAGGTGGGTGAGGGCCTCGCGGTAGGACCGGATCAGGCCCGTCTCGTGGTAGGGCACGCCGGTCTCCGCGCAGTACGCGCGGACGAGGACCTGGGCCCGCCGCAGGTGAGGGGTGGGCATGCTCGGGAACAGGTGGTGCTCGATCTGGTAGTTGAGCCCGCCGAGCAGGACGTCGGTGAGCGGGCCGCCCCGCACGTTGCGGGAGGTGAGCACCTGGCGGCGCAGGAAGTCCGGGCGGTCGTCGCCGGTGAGGGTGGGCATGCCCTTGTGGTTCGGGGCGAACGTGCAGCCGAGGTACACGCCGAACAGGCACTGGTGCACGGCGAGGAACGCCACGGCCTTGCCGGGGGAGAGCACCAGGAAGAGCGCGGACACGTAGACCGCCAGGTGCAGGAAGAGCAGGGCGCCCTCCAGCAGGCGGTGCCTCAGCGTCGGCGAGCGCAGCGCCCGCACGCTCGCCACGTGCAGGTTGAAGCCCTCCAGTGTCAGCAGCGGGAAGAACAGGAACGCCTGGTGGCGGCCGACGAACCGGGCCACGCCCGTGCTGGCGCGGGCCTGGTCGGTGGACCACACCAGGATGTCCGGGGCGACGTCGGGGTCGAGTTCCTCGTGGTTGGGGTTGGCGTGGTGGCGGGTGTGCTTGTTCATCCACCAGCCGTAGCTCATGCCGATGCCGAGGTTGCCGAAGAGCCGTCCCCAGAACGCGCTCGCGCGGCGGGTGCGGAACACCTGGCGGTGCGCCAGGTCGTGGGCCACGAGGGCGACCTGGCCGGACATCAGGGCCATGAACGCGGCGATCGCCACCTGCCACCAGGAGTCGCCGAGGACGGCGAAGGCCGCCCAGCCCGCCGCCGTCAGGCCGGTCACCAGACCGAGGCGCACCGCGTAGTACCCGGGGCGCCGGCGCAGGAGACCCGCCTCGGTGACGCGCCGCGACAGCCGGGCGAAGTCGCTGCCGGCGTCCGGGCGGGATCTGCTGGGGCGCACGGCGGCCGGGGTGGTCGTGACCGTGGCGTCGGGGGAGAGCGTCATGCGGAAGAGTCTGGCGAGGGCGGGCCCCGCGTCACCAGCCTGTCAGCCGGAGACCGCGCGGGGGGCCGGACCCCCTCCGCCCCAGGGGGATAACCCCACCCCGGCGCCCCGCTGAACAGGGTATTCGCCTGTTCGTCCGCCGGTCCCCCCGACGGACCGAAGGCCCCGCACGCCGTCCACCAGGAGACCGGCGAGAAGGTGGTCCCCCTGCCCCTGCCGGAGCCCACCGACGAAACGTCGGGCGTGGTCGCCGGAGAGTTACCGCGCGCCGCCCCCGCGGTCGGGAGGTCGCGGGGGCGGCGCCCGCCGGCCCGCCGGGGGAGCGGCGGCCCGTACTACGGGAACCGTGGGGCGGTGGGCCCGGCCGGGCGCGGGCACGGTGTCAGCCGCCCGCGCCCCGGGCCGCTGCCGCCGCCCGGTCAGTGCCCGTGCGGGCGCAGCCACTGCGGCCGGTGGACGGCGGGCCGGCGGTGCCCGGCCGGTTCGCCCGCGGTGCTCCCGCCCCGTTCGTCGAGGCGGTCGGCCATCGCGTCCCGCTCCGCCGTGGCCTGCCGCGCGGTCTCACGGTGCCGGCGGTTCCGCTTGCTGCGGTGACGCGCCATCGCCATTCCGGCGAGGAGCATCCACATGCCCAGGCCGAAGATCAGCGTCAGGGCGATACCGCCGAGAAACGCTCCGAGCGTGTTGATCGTGAACGGATCGCTTCCGAGCAGGGTCACGGTGTAGTCCGGACCCCCGGACAGGTTGTACGCGATCAGCAGGCCTGCGAAGGCGGCGGCGCACGCCATGAGCAGGAGACCCAGCACCAGCATGGTTCTCACCTCGTTGCACGGGGATGTCCTCCACTCGAGTCACCACCGGCGCCCGGGCAAAACGCGGCTCCGGGCGCGGGCTGCGCGTCACCGCAGCGCCGGAAGCCGCTGCCTGGTGCATGTCGGACACGGCCGGCGGGGCTGTCTTCCGCGGTTTGCCTGCCTCGCGGCCTCTGGCCGACCTGGGCGTACGTCGGCAGCGGGCCTCGTCGAGGACGGCCCCGCCCTCACCCGTCCTCGCGAGGCCGCGCGTGCCGCCGCCCTCGCCGGAACGCGGGCTCAGGAGATCAACGCCGGTGCCAGCCGTTCTGGAGGGAGTAGGTGTGGGTGGACGTGTTGACGTTGGTGGTGATGTCGCCGACGTTGATGAATCCGCCGCAGACCAGGAAGCAGAGGCCGGGCGACGGGGTCGGGGGCGCGGGCGGGGTGGGAGCCGCCGTGACCTGGACGGTGGTGGTGTCGTTGGAGGCGTCGCAGTCGGTGTTGCCGTTGTAGGCGGCGGTGATGGTATGGGAGCCGGTCGTGGTGAAGGTGGCCGTGTAGGCGGCCTGGCCGTTGGCGTTCACCGGCACGGTGTCCAGCAGGTCGCCGCCGTCGAAGAACGTGACGCCGAGGCCGCCGGTGGGGTCGGCGGGGCAGTCGACGGTGGCCTGGAGCTGGACCGGGGTGTTCACCTCGGCGGACGGGGGAGTGGCCGTCACCGTGGTGCTCGACGCCACGGCCCAGGCGGGCGAGGCCAGTCCCAGTGCGGCGGCCAGTGCGGCGGCGACGGCCCATCTCGCCCTGCGGGGTGTGATGTTCATCTGTTCGGCTCCTTGTCTCTCACCGGGCCCGCGGGGCGCGGGCGCCGTGGAGCTTCACGCTAGGCCGGGTCCCCGGCCCCTCCAGGGACGCTGCGCCCAGAAGTAACCTGCCTGGATCAGCGGCCCGAAAGGCCGTCGGCCGACCGAGTGGGAGTGCCCTACGGGTGCCGTACGGGCGGTGCGCGCGTCGTCGGCGGGGTCAGATGCCGGGAGCCGCGACCCGGGTGTAGGCCGGCCCGGTGCCCGTGCCGCCCGCGGTGGTGACGGCCACCGTGACCGGTCCGGCGGGACCCGCGGGGGCGACCGCGGTGAGCTGCGTGTCGGACACGACGGTGAAGGAGACGGGCGTTCCGCCGAAGGTGACGGCCGAGGTGGTGGCCAGGTGGGTGCCGGTGAGGGTGACCACCGTCCCCCCGGCCGTCGGACCGGAGGCGGGTACGAGCGCCGTCAGGGTGGGCGCGGCGACGTAGGCGAAGGCGACCGGGTTGCTCGTGCCGCCCGGGGTGACGACCGTGACCGGCGGACTGCCCGTGCCCGGTGGGGAGGTGGCGGTGATCCGGGTCGCCGACACCACGGTGAAGGAGGCGGCGTCGGTGGAGCCGAACCGGACGGCGGTGGCGTTGAGCAGGTCGCTCCCGGTCAGGGTGACCACCGTGCCGCCCGCCGTCGGGCCCTGGGCCGGGGCGACGGCGGTGAGCACGGGGGGCGCGGCGTAGAAGAAGTAGGTGTCGGGGGCGCTGGTGCCGCCCGGCGTCGTGACGCTCACCACGGCGGCCCCGGCGGTGCCGGCGGGTGTCACGGCGGTGATCTGGGTGGCGGAGCCGACCAGGTACGACGTCGCCGGTACTCCGCCGAAGGAGACCGCCGTGGCACCGGTGAACCCGGTGCCGGTCAGGGTGACGCCGGTGCCCCCCGCCGTCGGCCCGCCGGCGGGCGTCACCCCCGTGACCACCGGCACCTGTGCCACGACGTAGGTGAAGGTGACCGAGTTGCTGTTGCCGGTGGGGTGGATGACCGTCACCGCTGCCGCGCCCGCGGCGCGGGGCGGGCTCACGGCGGTGATCTGGGTGGCCGAGTTGACGGTGAAGGAGGTCGCGTTGGTGCTGCCGAACCGTACGCCGGTGGACCCCGTCATCCCGGTGCCGGTCAGGGTGACGGGGGTGCCTCCGGTGGTGGGCCCCTGCGTGGGCGTGATGCTGGTGATCGTGGGCGGCATGAGGATGCTCCTAGGGCAGCCTGGGCGAGGCCCGCCCCGTCACCGGTGCCGGCCGGGCCGGGGGAGCACCGCGGCCGAGGGACGTCCGACGGCCGCGGACCAGGCGGCCGGGCCGGGGCGGAGCGGGAACCGTCGCTCGAAGGGCGGTGGCCGGGGCAGGACTGCCGCCCGGCGCGAACCGGGCGGCAGGAGGTGCGGATCAGATGCCGGGAGCGGCGACGTAGGTGAAGGCGTCGGCGGCCGTGTCGGAGCCGGCCGCGTTGGTCACCACCACGTCGACCGCGCCGGCGGCGCCGGGCGGGGTCACCGCCGAGAGCGTGGTCGTGTTCACCACGGAGAACGGTGCCGGGGCGCCGTCGAAGGTGACCGAGTCGGTGGTGTCGAGGTTGGTGCCGGTGATGGTCACCCCGGTCCCGCCGGACGTCGGCCCCGAGGTGGGGTTGACGGAGGTGATCGTGGGGGCGTCCACGTAGGTGTAGGACAGGCCGTTGTTGGTGCCGCCCGCGGTGGTCACGCTCACCCCGACCGGGCCGGCCGCCACGCCCGCGGGGACGGTGACGGTGAGCCGGGTGTCGGAGACGACCGTGGGTGTGGCGGTGTTGGCGCCGAAGGACACGCTGGAGGCCGTCGCCAGCCCGACGCCGTTGACGGTGACCGTGTTGCCGCCGGCCAGCGGTCCGGAGGTGGGGCCGAGGGAGGACTTGAACGGGGCCCCGACGTAGAAGAACGGGACCGGGTTGCTCGTACCGCCCGCGGTGGTCACGGTCACTCCGACGGTGCCGGTGCCCGAGGGGGACACGGCGGTGACCTGGGTCGGGGAGACGTTCGTGACGTTACTGGCCGGCTTGGTGCCGAAGGTGACGGCGGTCGTGCCGGTCAGGTTGGTTCCGGTGATGGTCACCAGGGTGCCACCGCCGGTGGAACCCTGGTTCGGAGAGAGGGGCATGAGGGAACTCCTCGCTGAGGGAGGGAACGGGGACACGGCGGAACCGGGAAACGGCCGGGCAACCTCCGGAGGAGGGCTCTCACGGGGGAGGGGCGACACGACCGCGGTGCGCGCCGAGGGAGTTCGCTCACGCGCACAGAAGGAAAACCGGCAGACGCCGCCCTTACCGTGATCCCCGGTCGTGGGATGGGCGGCCCGCCGGTTCGCTTTCTCAAGTAGCCCACAAAGTGGAGATCCTGACAAGACGTTCCTCACCATCTCCGGGGGCAAGGTGTGCGTGGTGGTGACCGCGTACCACCGGCGCGCGCTCGCGGTGTCCCCGGGCTCGGCGACCGACCCGCCCGTGCCATGGGCGACACGGGCCCGGCAACGAACCGGCCGGTGTCACGAGTGACACCGGCCGGCCATCCAACCCCGTCGGAGATGCCCATCGTGAGAGCGGCCGACCCGCGCCCTCCCCACGTGTGAAGGGCACCGGACCGCGCCGCAACCACGCTCCCCGGTCGGAACGGGCTGCCCGTCGATTGGATGGGTCCAGTAACTCAGGGCCGTCGCGCCCGCCTCAAGACCCGCCCTTCCGGGTCACCTGAACGAGGGAGCGCGTGGTGGTGAATGCGGCTCACGCCGACGGCGCGTGACAGCGAGGAGTCGCCAACTGTGAAGATCTCCCACGCTGTTCGACCGATGACTGTTCGCCTGGTCGGCGGCGGCCGGGGGACACGCTTTCGTCACCGCGCCGGCAGCATCGCCAGGATGATGACCGCGAGCAGCGCCGCGTAGGCCCAGGCGTGGGTACGGTCGGTGATCCGCGGCGGCCGGCGGCGCAGTACGGCGATCACGGGCAGTGCGCCGATCAGCAGGAGGGCTGCCGCGCGCAGGTCGACGGTGCCGACCAGGTGCGCCGGGAGGCGCGCGGTGGCGGGAGCCACGGCACCGGCCAGCGAGACCACGGTGGCCGGCAGCGCGATCGCCAGGGTGAGCGGATTGGCCAGGACGGTCGCCACCCGCATGGTGTGCCCGGCCCGTCGCATCGCCGGCACCGTCAGCACGCTGCCGCCCACACCGAGGAACGCGGCCACCACGCCGATCGGCGCCCCCACCCAGGCCCGCAGCGGCTCCGGCCCGCCCGTCGTCTCCTCGGCGCGGGCGCGCAGGAACCCCGGGCGCAGCAGCAGGTCGGCGAGGGTGACGGCGACGTACACGACGAACGCCCACCGGACCGGCCCCGAGGGGGCGCGCAGGGCGGCGAACGCGCCGGCCGAGGCACCGGCGGCCAGCAGCAGGACCAGCCCGCCGCTGCCCCGCAGCCGGTCGAGGAGGTGGCGAGGGGTGACGGCGGTGGCGAAGCCGGCGTTCACCACCATGACCACGGCCGAGGTGGCCGTCGCCACCCGCACGGCGTCCGGGCCGAGGCCGGCGTCCACCCACAGGACGACCGGGACGGTCACGAACCCTCCGCCGAAACCGAAGAGCACCGTGGTGACTCCGGTCAGGACGCCGATACCGAGCAACAGTGCGAGATCCACGGAGTCCACCCCACCAGCCGCGCGCCCCTTCCCGCATGCGATGCTCGGCGTCATTCCTTCGCGTCTCGGCCCCTAGCATGCGAGGGGTGAAGAACGTCCCCCTCGCCGACGTGGACCACGTGGACCGCGCCGTCCTGCCGATCGGCACCGACTACGCGCCCGGTCAGCTCCTGGACTGGCACGAGCACCGGCGCGCGCAGTTCCTCTACGGCGCCACCGGCGTCATGGTCGTCGACACCGCCGACGGCTCGTGGACGGTCCCGCCCGAGCGCGCGCTCCTGATCCCGGCCGCGACCCGGCACCGCGTGCGGATGCTCCAGGTGAGCACCCGGAGCCTCTACATCGAGCCGAGCACCGTGCCGTGGTGGCCGGCCGCCTGCACGGTCGTGGACGTCCCCCCACTGCTGCGCGAACTGCTGCTGGCCGCCGTCGAGTTCGAGCCCCGGTACGATCTGTCCGGGCGGGCCGGACACATCGCGGCGCTGCTGCTGCACGAGATCGCCGCGCTCTCGCCGCTGTCGTTCCACATCGGGCTGCCGGCCTCCGACGACCTCGCGGCGCTGTGCCGCGCCTACCTGGAGGCTCCCGACGTCACGGTCACCAACGCCGACTGGGCCGCGCGGACGGCCCTGAGCGAACGCGCCTTCACCCGGCGCTTCCGCCGGGAGACGGGGCAGAGCCCGGCCGGCTGGCGGGCGCGGGCCCGGCTGCTGGCTGCCGTCCCCCTGCTGCGGGCGGCCTCCGTCACCGAGGTCTCCGGCCGACTGCGTTACGCCTCGCCCGCCGCGTTCACCGCCGCCTTCACCCGTGCCTTCGGGGTTCCGCCGAGCCGGTTCCGGCCCGGCCCGCGCTGACGCCGCCGCCCACGAGCCCCGCGCAGCAGTGTTCGGGCGGGCGTGTGGCGTGTTCCCAGAGGTCGAGTCCCGCCCGCAGGAGCGCGCGGACGGCCGCCGTCTCCCGCGCGGTCCAGGCTCCCTCGCCGGCCGCCGGATCGAGGGCGCCGCCGCCGAAGACCTTCTCGTACGCGCTGTCGTGGACCGGGCCCTGGGCGGGCAGGCGCGGGCCGGTGCGCAGGCTGCGGGCGAGGTCCTCGAAGAAGTTCCACGCGTCCAGCAGCAGCCCCGGGGAGACCGGCCCGAGGCCCGGCTGCTCCAGGACCCACAGCCGCACGTCGACCAGATCGAGGGTGGCTTCGCCGTCCGGGACGAGCGTCCAGCCGTTGCGGTCACAGTGCTCGCGCAGGGGCGGGAGGTCCGCGAACGCGAGGAGCCTCCCGTCCTCGCCGACGGCGAGCGCGTCGGGCGCGTCGCCCTCGCCGCGCCGCCAGATCAGGGTCAGGTCCCCTCTCCTGCCGGCGATGCGGTACGGATGGTGGTCGGCCATGCGGGGTCTCCCTGATGTCGCGGCGGTCACTGCCGGCAGGGGCCATCCTGCCCGGAGCGACGGCGGGCGGGGCCACCCCCCTGGGCCCCCGGGGCCGCCCCCCTGAGCGACCCGGCGGGGTCGTCACGCCCGGCGGTACATTGGCCCTGCCATGGCAGCGCTCGCGGCAGGCCCGTTCCGGTGGCCGCGCCGGCTGCCCCGGGGCCGGCCCGGGGTGGCGGAGGACGGGAGGGGAAGTGTCCGAGAAGCATCGGCCCGAGAGGCGTCAGCACGGCGAACTGGTCGCGGACGTACTGGCGGTGCTCTGGCAGGCGGGCAAGCCGATGACCGCGCAGCAGGTCATCGCCGCGCTCGACACGGGGCTGGCCAGGACCACCATGGCCACCATCCTCGGCCGCCTGCACGAGAAGGGCACCCTGCGGCGGATGCCGGCGGGACGCGGATTCGCCTACGAGCCCGTGGCGGACGAGGCCGGGCTCGTCGCCGGCCGGATGCGCCGCGAACTGGAGAGCGAGCCCCGGCGGGAACTGGTGCTGAAGCGCTTCGTGTCGTCCCTGTCCGAGAGTGACGAGGAGACGCTGCGCCGCCTCCTCCAGGACATGGAAGACGGCTCCGCGTGACGTACGTGCTGGTCGCGGTCGTCCTGACCCTCGCCTTCCCGTGGGGCGGGGCGGCCGTCGCCGGGCGTCTCGCCGCGGCGCTGCCGCCGCGCGGGGCGTGCTGGGTCCTGACGGGCTCGGCCGTCCTGCTGGCCGGCGGGACCCTCTCCGCGCTGGTCGGCCTCTTCCACGTACCGTTCCTCGCCTCGCTGGAGCACCTGTCCCTGGCGCGGGTGCTGGACGCGTGGCCGGCCGCGGTGCCGCTCGCGTGCGCCGCCGGGGCGGTCCTGCTCGGACAACTGGTGCTGCTGGTGCGGCGCCGGCTCCGGCACCGTTGGCTGCTGAGGCGCGCGTGGCTGTCGGCGGAGGGCGGCACCGCGGAGGGCGACCTGGTGGTCGTCCCGGGACGGGACGTGGACGCCTTCGCGCTTCCCGGACGCCGGGGGCGCCCCGGCCGGGTCGTCGTGACCTCCGGGATGGTGCGGTCGCTGCGGGCGGGCGAGCGTGCCGTGCTCCTGGCGCACGAGCGGGCGCACCTGGCCGGGCGCCACCACCTGCTGTCGGCGGTGGGCGACCTCGCCGCCGTCGTCCACCCCGCGCTGCGCGGGCTGCGGGACGCGCTGGGCTTCCACCTGGAGCGGTGGGCGGACGAGGAGGCGGCCGTGGCCGTGGGCGACCGGCGGGTGGCCGCCGCGGCCCTCGCCCGCGCCGCGCTGGCGGGCGCGGCCCACGACCGCGTCGGCGGCTCTCCACTGCTGTCGGCGACGAGCGGGCCGGTGCCCCGGCGCGTCGAGGCGCTGCTCCGGCCGGAGCCCGCCGCGCCGCGCGGCGGGGCCCGGTGGGCCGCCGCCCTCGCCCTGGCGGGAACGGTGGTCCTCGCCGCGGCCGGTGCCCTCGCGCTGGCCTACGGACTGCACGAGTACGTGGAGTACGCGGCCCGCCGGCTCCTCGGCGCCCCGTCGGCAGGCTCGGGCTCCTGACCCGCGCGGCGCGCGGGACGTGCCAGGGCGGGGCCGGTCCCCGGTCCTGCCGAGAGCCCGCCCGAGTCCGACGAGGCACTCGGGCCGCGCTGCCCGGGGCCGAATTCCGTTGCCCCGGAGATGGGCGGCGGGCTAGGGTCTTTCGTCTGGATCAGGCCGGATCAGGGAGGGGGTCCGGTGCCGTGCATCGCAAGGCGGAGGAGGGCGGCAGGGCGGAGCCCTGGCAACCGACGACAACGCGGCGAGGTGCGGTGCAGGGCCCCGCGAGCCCGGCGTGATCCCAACGAAAGACCCTAGGTTTCCCCGGCCGTCCGCCGGAGACGAGCGCACGGGCCTTCTCCTCCTCCCGACGTACGGAGACACCTTGACGCCTCGCCTGACCGCACTGACCGACCCCGCTCCCGGCCCGCACGGCAGGCGTCTCGCCTGGCTGGCGTCCGATGCTGGCTCCGTGCCGCTCGGGACGGCCTTCCTGCGGCTGTTCACCGATCCGGACCGGGCACACCTGGCCGAGCTGGACCTGCACGTGCATCCCGCGGAACGACGCGGGGGCGTCGGTTCCCGGCTCCTCGCCGCCGCCGTGGCCGCCGCACGGGACGACGCCCGGCGCCGCCTCGTCGCGGGGGCCGAGGACGGGTCGCCCGGCGCCCGCTTCCTGACGGCCCGCGGCTTCCGTACGGTCCTGACCCTGCGGTTCTGCCGCCTGGCACTGGCCGAGGTGGACACCGCCGCACTCGCCGGGATCGTCGGGTGCCCGCATCCCGGCTACCGGCTGGAGTCGTGGGAGGGCACCGTGCCCGACGCCCTCGCCGCGACCTTCGCCGCCTCACGGCGTGCCATGGACGACATGCCCGCGGGCGACGCCGACCCCGCCAGGGTGGCCTGGGACGTGGACCGCGTACGGGCCGCGGCGAAGGCCGTGGCGGAGCGCGGCGACCTGCTGCACACGGTCGTCGCCGTCGACGTCCGCGACGGCGCGATCGCCGGGTTCACCGAACTCGTGATCCCGGGCGACGGCACGGGCGACGGCCGGCACTACGGCACCGGCGTGCTGCCCGAGCACCGCGGGCACGGCCTCGGCCGGTGGATGAAGGCCGAGTCGATCCGGCAGGCCCGAGGGCGCCATCCGGACCTCGGCGCCCTCCTGACCGACACCGCCGACGGCAACACGCACATGCGGCGGATCAACGACGGCCTCGGCTACCGGCCCACCCACACGAGCCACCAGTACCGGCTCGACCTCTGACCACCCGGGGCGCGAGGGCCGGGCGGGGCCGCGCCCGGCCCGTACCCGCGGTGCACGGCAAGCCTCCCGGGGCCGGGCCGGTGACCGCTGCCCCGCGCACGAGCGCCCCCGAGGGGTAAGGGTAGCCTTCCCTCTGTGTCTACATCTGCGTAGACTCCGCTGCGGCCGGGCGGGTGCGCCCGTGCCGTCGGCCCACCCGTGCGAAGCGAGGAACCATGTCCGTCAGACCCCGCCCCCTCCTCCTCGGTGCCGGCACCGCGATGGCCGTCGCCGTCACCCTGACGGGTTGCACGCAGAAGGCGGCGAGCGGCGACGGCGTGGTCACGGTGACCGCCACCGACACGCGGTGCACGGTCTCCGCCACCGAATTCCCCGCCGGGCACGTCACGTTCGCCCTGGAGAACAAGGGCTCCAAGGTCACCGAGGTGTACGTGCTCTTCCCCGACGACCGGATCGCCGCGGAGCGCGAGAACATCGGCCCCGGTACCAGGGCCTCCCTCGTCACCGAACTCAAGGCCGGTGACTACGAGATCGCGTGCAAGCCCGGGATGAGGGGCGACGGCATCCGCCAGGAGGTCCGGGCCACCGGCCGGAGCACGGCCACCCAGCGCAGCCCGGAGGCCGACGCCGCCGTCGCCGGATACCGCTCCTACGTCCTGGCGCAGGCCGAACAGACCCTGCCCCGGGCGAAGGCGTTCACCGACGCGGTGAAGGCCGGCGACATCGAGAAGGCGAAGAAGCTCTACGCCCCCTCCCGCATCGGCTGGGAACGCACCGAACCCGTCGCCGAGTCCTTCGGCGACATCGACCCCAAGGTCGACGTCCGCGAGGACGGTCTGGAGGACGGCCAGGACCCGGCCACGGACTGGACCGGCTGGCACCGCCTGGAGAAGGCCCTCTGGCAGGACGAGACGATCGGCGACCGGGAGAAGGAACTCGCCGACCGGCTGATGACCGACCTGGAAGACTGGGTGCGGCGCGTCGGCACCGCCGAGATCACCCCGACCTCGATGGCCAACGGTGCCAAGGAACTCCTCGACGAGGTCGCCTCCGGCAAGGTCACCGGCGAGGAGGAACGGTACTCCCACACCGACCTGGTCGACTTCAAGGCCAACCTCGAAGGCGCCCGGAAGTCCTACGACCTGCTCAAGCCGATCGCCGCGAAGAACGACCCCGCCCTCACCAGGGAACTCGACCGGCGGTTCGCCGAACTGACCGGCCAACTCGACACCCACCGCACGGACAAGGGCACGGACGAGAACGCGTACGAGTACGTCTCCTACGACAAGGTCCCCCAGCACCGGCGCAAGGAACTGTCCGACGGCGTCAACGCGCTGGCCGAGCCCCTGTCCCGGCTCGCCGCCGCCGTGGCGAAGTGAAGCGCGCGGGAAGACGAACGGGAACGGGCATGCAAGACAAGCAGTCACACCCCGCCTACTCGCGCCGCGCGGTGCTCGGCTGGGGCGGGGCCGGGCTCGCGCTCGGCGCCGCCACCGCCGGCGGCGCCGCGGCCGTGGCCGGCGGGCGGGGCACCGGCTCCGGCGACGGCGGTGCCGTCCCCTTCCACGGCCGGCACCAGGCCGGCATCGCCACCCCCGTACAGGACCGGCTGCACTTCGCCGCGTTCGACGTGAAGACGCGGGACCGCGCCGAACTGGCCGGGCTGCTCAAGGACTGGACCCGGGCCGCCGAGCGCATGACGGCGGGCCGCACCGTCGGCGACGGCGCCGACGGCGGCGTCCCCGAGGCGCCGCCCGACGACACCGGCGAGGCCCTCGGACTCCCGCCGTCCCGGCTGACCCTCACCGTCGGCTTCGGACCCTCCCTCTTCGACGACCGGTTCGGCCTGGCCGGCCGGCGGCCCGGCGCCCTCGTCGACCTGCCGAGGTTCCCCGGCGACAACCTCGACCCGGCGCGCAGCGGCGGCGACCTGTGCGTGCAGGCGTGCGCCGACGACCCGCAGGTCGCGGTGCACGCCATCCGCAACCTCGCCCGCATCGGCTTCGGCACCGTCGCGGTGCGCTGGTCCCAGCTCGGCTTCGGCAAGACCTCCTCCACCACGCCCGACGCGCACACCCCGCGCAACCTGTTCGGGTTCAAGGACGGCACCCGCAACGTCTCCGGCACCGACGACGCCGCCCTCGACCGGCACGTCTGGGCCACGGCCCGGGACGGGGCCGACTGGATGGACGGCGGCTCGTACCTGGTGGCGCGCCGCATCCGGATGCACATCGAGACCTGGGACCGCGCCCCGCTCCAGGAACAGGAGGACATCTTCGGCCGGGACAAGCGCGAGGGCGCCCCGGTCGGCAGGCCCCGCGAGCACGACGAGCCCTTCCTCAAGGCGATGAAGCCGAACGCGCACGTCCGGCTCGCGCACCCCGACTCCAACGACGGGGCGACCCTCCTGCGGCGCGGCTACTCCTTCACCGACGGCACCGACGGGCTCGGCCGCCTGGAGGCCGGCCTGTTCTTCCTCGCCTACCAGCGCGATCCGCGCACCGGGTTCCTCCCCGTCCAGACCCGGCTGGCGCGCTCCGACGCGCTCAACGAGTACATCCAGCACGTGGGTTCGGCACTCTTCGCCATCCCGCCGGGCGTCCGCGGCACGGACGACTGGTGGGGCCGGACGCTGTTCACGTGACGCACCGCGGCGCCCCGCCACCGTACCGACCGGAGAAAGGACCACCGGCGTGTTCGCCAACTACCTGATCGGGCTGCGCGAGGGACTGGAGGCGAGCCTCATCGTCTGCATCCTCGTCGCCTACCTCGTCAAGACCGGCAACCGGCACCGGCTGCCGCCCGTGTGGGCGGGTGTCGGCATCGCCGTCGCGCTCTCGCTCGCCTTCGGCGCCCTGTTGCAGTTCGGCTCGTCGACCCTCACCTTCCGGGCGCAGGAGATCCTGGGCGGCTCCCTGTCCGTCCTCGCCGTCGGCCTCGTGACGTGGATGGTCTTCTGGATGCGGCGCACCGCCCGCCACCTCACCAGCGAACTGCGCGGCAAGCTCGACGCGGCCCTCACGCTCGGCACCGGCGCGCTGGTGCTCACCTCGTTCCTCGCCGTGGGCCGTGAGGGACTGGAGACCTCGCTGTTCATCTGGACGGCGGTGCAGGCCGGCGGCGACGGGCTCCGGCCGCTCCTCGGGGCGCTGCTCGGGCTCGCCACCGCCGTGGTGCTGGGCCGGCTGTTCTACCAGGGCGCCGTGCGGATCAACCTCGCCGGGTTCTTCCGCTGGACGGGCGCCATGCTCGTGGTCGTCGCGGCCGGCGTCCTCGCGTACGGCGTCCACGACCTCCAGGAGGGCGACGTCCTGCCCGGCCTGCACACCCTCGCCTTCGACATCGGCGACACCGTCCCGCCGGACTCCTGGTACGGCACCCTGCTCAAGGGCGTCTTCAACTTCCAGCCCGATCCGACCGTCCTCCAGGTCGTCGTCTGGCTGCTCTACCTGGTCCCCGTGATGGCGTTCTTCCTCGCCCCCGAACGCCGCCGCCCCGCCGTCCCGGCGGGCCGGGCGGCGGACGAGGCGAGTACCGGCTGACCACCCGCCCGCCGGGCCGGCCACCGAGGCGACGGCCGGCCCCGGCGGTGCGCTTCGACGGCGCCCGGGGGAGCGGGCGCCGCGACGGGCCGGGGCGGGATCAGCAGGACGTGAGGTCCGGTTCCGGGCCGGAGTCGCCCATCAAGGGCTTGAGGTGGCGGGCGTAGACACCGGCCCAGCGCGAGGGCTGCCCGGAGGGCTTCGCCGTGATGGCGGCCAGGGCCGAGCACACCTTGCCGTGCAGCTCCCGGTCGCCGGCCTTCATCGCCACGCCGTAGCCCTCCGAACCCTTGAAGCTGTCCAGGGCCTTGGTCTTCTCGGAGTACTTGGCGGCGAGCCCGGCGACGATGACGTCGTCGGTCGCCACCGCGTACACGTTGGTGTCCGGGTCCAGCAACGCCTTGACGCAGTCGTCGTAGCCCGCCCGCAGCGTCATCTGGCCGCCGAGGCCCTGTTTCTCGATCCAGGGTTCGTAGACCGAGTTCCGGGCGGTGCAGATCTCGGCCCAGCTCGTCCGCTTCAGGTCGCTGAGGTCGTTGAACGGCCGGTTCTTGCGGACCAGCAGGCCCTTGAGCGCGGTGTAGTAGGGGCCGGCGAACCGCACCCCGTCCTCCTTCTCCCGCTGCTCGTTGATGCTGTACGAGGCCAGCACGAGGTGGACCCGGCCGGTGTCCAGGTAGCCGCTGCGGTTGTCGGAGTTGACCTCCACGAACGTGATCTGGTCGTCCTCGTACCCCATCTCCCGGCCGATCTCCTTGGCGAGGTCGACCTCGAAGCCCCGGTACGTGCCGTCGACCGCCACGCTCAGTCCGGGCTGGTCCCTCTTGACACCGATCCGCAGCTCACGGTCCCGGCCGCCGGCCGGGGCGCCGCCCTTCCTGTCCTCCGCCACGGTCCCCTCGCCCGCGCCGGCCGTGCCGGAGCCGCCGTTCACCTTCTCCCAGGTGAACCACGCCGCGCCCGCCAGCAGCGCCGTGCAGAGGACGGCCGCCGGCACCTTCCACCGGTCCCCGCGCCCGGCGGGTCTGCCCCGTCTCGCCTCGCCGGACGCCGGTCCGGCCGGGCCCTCCCCCTCGGCGTCGCCGGCCCCGCCCGCCGTGCCGGGCGCTCCGGACGTCGTCGGGGCCGGCTTCGGGACCGCTTTCGGGGCGGGCTTCGGGTCGGGCTTCGGGGCGGGGGAGACCGCGGCCGGGGTGTCCAGGGCCGCGTCGTCCGTGACGGCCTGCAGCATCCGGTCCGCCGCGGCGGCGTCGGGCCGTTCGGCCGGGTCCTTCCGCAGGAGCGCCTCGATCAGCGTGGTAAGCGGCCCCGCGTACTTCGGGGGCGGTGCCGGCGCCTCCCGCGCCGCGATGAAGATCTCGAAGCTCGTGGCCCCGTCGAAGGGACGCCGGCCCTCGACCATCTCGTACAGGGTGACCCCGAGCGCCCACAGGTCGGAGGCGGTGGACGCGGGACGCGGGTTGTCCGGGGTGTGGCTGAGCAGTTCCGGTGCCAGGTACTGCGGCGTGCCGATGATCTCGTGGGACCGGGTGACCTGCGTGGCGCCCTCGAAGGTGGCGATCCCGAAGTCCATGAGGAGCGCCCGCCCGTCCGGGCGGAACAGGATGTTGTGCGGCTTCACGTCACGGTGCAGGACCCCGGACTGGTGCACGGCGGCCAGCCCGCGCAGCACCTGGAGGCCGATCCGCGCCGCGTGCGGGACGGACAACTGGCGCTGCTCGCGCAACAGGTCCGCCAGGGAGCGGGAGTTGAGCAGCTCCATCACGATCCAGACCTGGTTGCCGTCCTCGATCACGTCGTGCACGGCGACCACGTTCTGGTGCCCGATCCGGGCGATGGCCTGCGCCTCGCGGCGTGCCCTCTGCACCCACTTCGCCTGGGCCTCCGGGTCCGCCGCCCCCGGGTACAGCAGCCCCTTCACCGCCACCTTCCGGTCCAGGCTCGTGTCGAGGGCCTCCCAGACGACGCCCATGCCGCCCCGCCCGAGGTGACGCTGCAACCGGTAACGGCCCGCGATCACCATGTCCGGCCCGTCGCCGTGGCCGCCCGCACCTTCGCTGCGCATGTGTCCCCCATACGTTTCCGATACGGAAAGCCACACTAGACGCACCCTCAGCCATACCGATGCCAGAGCGGACAGAGCGGTGACACCGGCTACGCTGCTCTGTGACCACCCCGTGACGTTCCCCTCGGGCCGCGGTTGACCGAGGACCAGGCACGCGGGCCGCGCCGCGCGCGCGTGCCCGCGGGGAGCGCCGGACGCGGGGCGGACCACCCGGGAAGCGCCGCGCGCGCCGCGAAAGAAGAACGGGGGCACCCCGCGGGGTGCCCCCGTTGACAGTCTCCGGCCTCAGTGAATGCGGATCGACATGACCCGGTGCACGTGACCGGGATTCCACGCGGTCCACTTCTGGAGGGTGACGGTATCGATTCTGGAGTTGCCCGCGTCCTTCTGGTATTCGAGGGTCACCACGTTGTTTCCGGATTCAACCCAGTTGACTCCGTAGATGGCGACCGGCATGAAACCGGCGTTGGCGAAGCACAGGAGGTCACGGCCGTTGTTGTTGTGGATCGTGAGGAAGGCGCGCTCGGTACAGGAGGTGCGGTGGATCAGGGCGCCGGCCTCCGAGGCGGCTGCGGTCCCGACGGGTACGGCCGTGGCGACCAGTGCCGCCAGGGCGGCGGCGGCGACGCCGACGGAGTGACGTACGGGCAGCTTCATTTCTTCCCTTTCCCTGTTGATCAGGAGCCTTCACCCTGGCACGCGCGGTGTCCCGCCGGGAGCGTATTTCTCGGCCAAAGATGAATGCGAGGGCGTCTTATTCGTCCTGCGGTGGTCTTCTTGCCAATCGGTCCGATGGAATGGCGAATTCCCTGTGGAACCTTTATCGGTCATCGTCGTGGCGTTCAATGGAATTTTCCAGTACGTGTCCGGGAGTTGTGCTAATGGCCGCTCGGTCGTGGTCGGCGGGCGTTTCACCGTGACCGGTGTCGTCGGCCGTCTGACGCCCCTCAGGCGCGGACGACCGGGACCTGGAGTTCCGTGACCCACTCGTCCCGGTCCGGCGGGCACCCGAGGCTGATCTCCCGAGGGTGGCCGGTCGAGCGGTGGCCGTTCGCGTCGATCCAGTGGGCCAGGGCCTGGACGGTGGGCAGCACGGCCTCCATCGGGCCGTGGTGCACGATGGTCGCCGCCCGCTCCAGGGGCGGCAGATCGAGCACCCGGAACGGCCCCTCCCGCAAGGGGGCCGCGACCTGGACGGCGGCGTGGACGACGATGCGTCCGTCGCCCTCCGGGGCGTCCTCGTAGGAGGCGACCCCGGGGCCGGCGGGCGTGACTCCCGCCGCCTCGAGGAGCCGGAACAGCTCGTCGTAGAGCGGTCCGGCCACCAGGCCGACCGCCTCGGGCGCGAAGCTCGCGGCGGTGGCCGTCAGCTCCGCCACCCGCAGGGCGGGGACGCTCTTGAGGACGACGTCGTTCGTGGGCATGTGCCCCTCGCTCTCGATCGCTCGGAGCCTCGCCTCGACCCCCGCCAGCCGCAGGGCCGCCGTCTCCATGGCGGTCTCCAGCTCGGCCCGCCGCAGCCGCAGCATGCCGCGCAGTTCCCCGGGCGTGACGCGCTCCTCGATGATGTCCCGCACCTGCCGGAGGGTGAAGCCGAGGTCCTTGAGCGCGATGACGCGGTGCAGCCGGGAGAGCTGCGCGGCCGTGTAGCGGCGGTAGCCGGTGACGGGGTCGACGTGGGCGGGGCGCAGCAGTCCGGTCGCGTCGTAGTGCCGCAGCATCCGGACCGACACGCGCCCGTGCCGGGCGAAGTCTCCGATGGTGAACATGGTGTCTCCGACTTCAGCGCCTGACACGGTGTGAGGGTCAAGGAAACCACCCCGCCGGCCGGCGGCCGTCCCCCGCGACACGAGACGTCAGGGGACACGCGAGGTCGCGGCGCGGCGGGGCCGATCGGACCGGACCGGGGGAATCGGGTGCGGACGGAGCGCCCCCTGAGAGGGTCGAGGCGGAAGGAGGCCCCGTGATCGCGGCACTGAACCGGCTCGTCGGCCTCGTCGAGGACCACCTCGCCGGGGAACTGGACGTCCACGAAGCGGCCAGGTCGCTCGGCACGACCGAGTACCACCTGCGCCGGATGTTCTCCTCGCTGGCGGGCATGCCGCTCTCGGAGTACGTGCGCCGGCGGCGCATGACCGTCGCCGCCGCCGAGGTCGTCCGGGGCGGGGAGCCGCTGCTGGACATCGCGGTCCGGCACGGATACGGCTCGACCGAGGCGTTCGGACGCGCGTTCCGCGCCGTCCACGGCGCCGCCCCCGGTGACGTGCGCCGCGACGGAGGCCCCCTGCGCACACAACCCCGGCTCAGGTTCCGCCTGACCGTCGAAGGGAGCACCCCCATGCACACCCGCGTCGTCGACCGCCCCGCCTTCCGCCTGATCGGACACGCGGCCCGCGTCCCGCTGGTCCACGAGGGCGTCAACCCCCACATCCGGCGGCACGTCACCGGCCTGCCGCCGGGCGAGCACGACCGGCTGAAGGCCCTCGGCGACACCGACCCGGCGGGGCTGCTCCAGGTCACCGACGGACTCGCGCCGGACGCCCCGGAGGGCAGCGAACTGACCTACCTGCACGGGGTCGCGGTCACCGGGCGGACGCCGGTCCCCGACGACCTCGACGCCCTCGCGGTGGAGGCCGGCCGGTGGGCCGTCTTCCGCAGCTCCGGACCCCACCCGCGGGCCCTCCAGGAGACCTGGGCGGCGACGGCGTCCGAGTGGTTCCCCTCCAACCCGTGGCGCCTGCGCCCCGGTCCGTCGATCGTCGCCGTCCTCGAACGCGCCGCGGACTTCACCACCGCCACCTGCGAACTGTGGCTGCCCGTCGAACCGGCGTGACGGCCCCGCCCCGGCGACCCCCGCGGCGTGCCGGGGAGCGCCGGGGCGCCCGCTGACCCCTGCCGGCCCCCGCGGTGAACAGGGACTTGACGCGGCACGGTCGCAGGGAACGCCTTCACCCGGAGCGAGGGGGCCGCTCGGTGAGCCGGGCGGGACGGCCGTGAACCGGCCGCTGGGTGCCGGCGGTGTTCTCGCCGTCCGTCATCAGCACGATCCAGGCCCTCCTTCCCCCTGCTCAGTACATGCATTGACATGCCTGAGAAGTCATGACATTCAGAAGGTATGGATTTTCGCCAGCTCGAGTACTTCGGAGCCGTCGTCGCCGCCGGTTCCGTTTCGCAGGCCGCCAAGAACCTGCACATGACCCAGCCGCCGCTGAGCCACGCCATCACCAAGCTGGAGCGGGAGGTGGGGGTGAGCCTGCTGGAGCGGACCGCCAAGGGCGTCCGTCCCACGCAGGCCGGGCTGCACCTCCTCTCCAAGGCGGAGCGCCTGATAGCCGACCGCAAGCGGGTCGTGGAGACGCTGCGGCTCATGGGCGGGGGCGCGATCGGCGACCTCTACATCGGCGTCGAGCCCATGGTGATCAACGAGATCATCGCCGACGTGCTGGCCGAGTTCCTCGACCAGGCGCCCAGGGCCCGGGTCAGCCTGGTGGACGTGACCCCGGACGTCATCGTGCAGCGCGTGCTCTCCGGGGAACTGGACATGGGCTGCATTCCTTTCGGCGCCACACAATTCGCGGGATTCGTCGAGGCCACCTGCGACTGGTACCCGATTATCGACATCGACCTCAAGCTCGCCGTGCCACGTTACCGTGCCGCCGAATCCCATCCGGACGGAAAGGGGTGGGGCCGGTGGATTCTCCCCTCCCGCATTCCGGCGTTCTCCGGCATGCCGGAGGTCGCGGAGAAGGCCCTTTCCGGCGACGAGACCTTCGACGTCCTCGAAGTGTCCACCCCGCAGACCGCCGTCGCCTTCGTCGCCGCCGGACTGGGCGTCGCGCCCGTCACCCGGCGCCTGGCCGGCCGCAGCGACTCCGTCGCCCTGCTGGACCCCCCGGAATGGCTGCGCCCCATGCAGGCCACGCTGTTGTGGAAGCGCGGGGGAGAGGTCACCCCGCTCATGGACCGCTGGCTCCAGGCGACCCGGACCGTCGCCGACCACCGCCGGGCCCTCGCCCACTGACGGCGGCCATACCGGGAACTATGCACCCCTCTCCTGCCGCACATATGGAAAGGCGATGCGACATCGATCTTTCCGCCTCGTAAAGCCCCGCCATTTCCTGTGATGCGCATCACATTCGCTCGTTTCGGCGGGCGGGCCCGATTCCTGCGCAGGCCCCTAAAACCGCTGGTCAGCGGTAGTTCGAGGTTCCCGCCCCCGCCGTGGGGCCGCCGGACGGCACCCCCATCCGGCGGCCCTCGCGGACTTCCGCCCTCTATTGCCCGCGCCCTTCCACCGTGCAAGTCTTCCCGGCAATTCGACGACGCCGGCAGCCCCGGGCCGAAGAGGGAATGTTCCCCCGCCACGGCTGCCCGCGTTCTCACTGTGGCGAAACGATGAACCGAACCGGTTCCGTGAACGACGAGGAAGGGCCGGACAATGACGGCGGAAAGCGCGAACCAGCCGGCACGGAGTCCTGTCGGACGTGACCATCTCCCTTTCACCGGAGAGGAATATCTCGAAAGCCTCGACGACGGCCGGGAGATCTGGATCTACGGGGAGCGGGTGGAGAACGTCGCCGAACACCCGGCGTTCCGCAACTCCGCCCGCATGATCGCCCGCATGTACGACGCCCTGCACGACCCCGCGCGCAAGGACGTCCTCACCGCCCCCACCGAGTGGGGAGGCTTCACCCACCGCTTCTACCAGGCGCCGCAGACCGTCGAGGAGCAGGTGGCCTCCCGGGACGCCATCGCCGAATGGCAGCGCATCACCTGGGGCTGGATGGGCCGCTCGCCCGACTACAAGGGCTGCTTCCTCGGCACCCTCGGCGCCAACGCCGGGTTCTACCGCGGCTTCGAGGACAACGCCCGCGCCTGGTACCGCAAGGCGCAGGAGAAGACCTGGTACATCAACCACGCCATCATGAACCCGCCGGTCGACCGCGGCCTCGGCGCGGACGCGGGCAAGGACGTGTTCATCCGGGTCACCAAGGAGACCGACGCCGGCATCCACGTCACCGGCGCCAAGGTGGTGGCCACCGGGTCCGCCCTCACCCACCACACCTTCGTCGGCCACGTCGGCCAGGTCGCCGTACAGGACCCGGCCTTCTCCCCGGTCTTCATCACGCCCACCAACGCCCCGGGCGTGAAGCTGCTCTGCCGCACCTCCAACGAGTACCGCGCGGCCGTCCTGGGCAGCCCCTTCGACTACCCGCTCTCCAGCAGGCTCGACGAGAACGACGCCATCCTCGTCCTGGACGACGTGTTCGTCCCCTGGGAGAACGTGTTCATCCACAACGACCTGGAGCAGGCCAACAAGTACAACATCCACTCCGGCTACCTGGAGCGCGCGTCCCTGCACGGCTGCACCCGGTTCGCCGTCAAGATGGACTTCCTCGTGGGCATGCTCTCCCGCGCCCTCGACGTCACCGGCGCCGGACAGTTCCACGGCGTGATGTCCCAGCTCGGCGAGGTCATCGCCTGGCGCAACACCTTCTGGGCCCTGTCCGACGCGATGGCCAAGAGCGCCGTGCCGTGGAGGGGCGGCATGATCCAGCCCGACCCGCAGTTCGCCGGCGCCTACCGTGTCATGAACCAGCTCGCCATGCCGAAGATCAAGAACATCATCGAGCAGGTCGTGGCGAGCGGCCTGATCTACCTCAACTCCCACGCCAACGACTTCAAGACCGAAGAGATCCGGGGCTACCTGGACACCTACCTGCGCGGCACCGGCGGCATCGACGCCGAGGAGCGGGTCAAGGTCATGAAGATGCTGTGGGACTCCATCGGCACCGAGTTCGGCGCCCGCCACGAGCTGTACGAGATCAACTACATCGGCAGCAACGACGTGACGCGCCAGACCAACCTGTTCGGCGCCCGCGGCAGCGGCCTGCTCGACTTCTGCCGGGACTTCGCCCAGAGCGCCATGGACGAGTACGACCTGGACGGCTGGACCGTGCCCGACCTGCGCGGCCCCGACGACGTCAGCATCCTCAAGCGCTGACCGTCCGCGGCTCCCCCTCGACGGGGAGCCGCCCCCCTCGCCCGGCGGCGCCCTCCGCGCACGCCGCCGTGCTCTCACCCCAGTCGAGGAGGACCCGTGGCCACGGCGATCGACGCTGCCCACGTCACCTACGAAGCACCGGACCTCACGGTGATGGAGGAGTTCCTCACCGCCTTCGGCATGGTGCGCGCCGAAGGGAGCGACGACCGGACCCTGTACATGCGGGGGACCGGCACCCAGCACCACATCCACGTCACCCGCAAGGCCGCCCGGCAGCGCTTCGCCGGCGCCGCCATCGAGGTCGCCGACCACGCCGACCTGGTCGAACTCGCCGCGCTGCCCGGCTCCTCGCCGGTCCGCGCGTCGACCGAACCGGGCGGTGGCCACGAGGTCGTGATGCACACGCCCGACGGCGTCGAGATCCGGGCGATCCACGGCCGGCGCCGGGTGGAGCCCCTCGCGGACCGCGAACCGTTCGTCATGAACAACCTCCGCGACAAGAACCGGGTCAACACCCCCGTGCGCCAGCCGGTCGCCCCCTGCACCGTCGCCCGCCTGGGCCACTTCGTGCTCCACGTGCGCGACCACGACGCGACCATGGCCTGGCTCACCGAGCGCTTCAACTTCCTCCCCTCGGACTACTTCGTCCCGCCGGGCGAGGAGGGGCCGGTCGTCGGCACCTTCGTCCGCCTCGACCTGGGCGAACGGCTCGTGGACCACCACTTCATGCTCGTCCTGCAGTCCGACTGGGCCGGCGTCCACCACAGCGCCTTCGAGGTCACCGACATGGACGCCGTCATGTCCTCGCACGACTACCTCGTGGGCCGGGGCTACTCCCTCGACGTCGGGGTCGGCCGCCACCTGCTCGGCAGCCAGATCTTCGACTACTGGAAGGACCCCTTCGGCTTCCGCATCGAGCACTACACCGACGGCGACGTCGTCGACCACCGTCACCGCCCCACCAAGTTCAACGGCACCGCCAGTGACACCACCCAGTGGGGGAACCGGCCGCCCCTGGAGTTCTTCCGATGACCGCCACCCCCGCCACCCTCCCCGACGACGCCCTGCCCGAGCGGGTCCGGGAGCGACTGACCCGGGCCGGCTCGGCCACCGTCGCCAACATGCTGCTCCGGCGCGGACTGCGCCACACCGTCATGGCCGGCGTCGGGCCGCTCGCGGCCGGCGCCCCGCCGATGGCCGGGCCCGCCCGCACCCTGCGGTTCATCCCGGCCCGCGAGGACGTCGACACCCTCGCGGGATACGCGAGCAGCGAGAACCTCCACCGGCGCGCGATCGAGGAGTGCCCGCCCGGCGCGGTCCTCGTGATCGACGCCTTCGGCTCCACGGCCGCCGCCTCCATGGGCGACCTGATGGCTGCCCGGCTGCGCCACCGCGGCGTCGCCGGTGTCGTCACCGACGGCGGCTACCGCGACGCGGAGGCGATCAGGGCGACCGGCCTGCCCTGCTACCACCGCGGCAACGCGCCCACGGCGACGCCCGTCGCCCTGCACCCGGTCGCCCTCGACGAGCCCGTGGGCTGCGGCGGCGTCGCCGTGTACCCCGGTGACGTCCTGCTCGGCGACGGGGACGGCGTCGTCGTCATCCCCCGCGAACTCGCCGCCGAGGTGGCCGAGGAGGCGGCCGACGCCGCCGCGTACGAGGAGTTCGCCGCGCTGGAGATCGGGCGGGGCCGGTCCCTGTTCGGACTGTTCCCCGCCACCCCCGAGAGCCGGCAGGAATACGACCAGTGGGTGGCCCGAGGCCGCCCCGGAAGGAAGTGAACACATGACCGTCGACCCCGCGGCGCTGAAGTCGCTCGAACTCCTGATCCACGCCACCGACCTCAGGGAAGAGGAGTGGATCGACTACCCGGACTACGGGTTCCGCCAGTACTTCCTGCACAAGAACCCCGAGACCGGCGCCAGCATCGCCCTCCTGGAGTACGAGAAGGGCGGCACCATCCCCACCAAGCACACCCACGCCTCGAACCAGTTCATGTACTGCCTCGAAGGCGACTACGAGTACACCGACTCCGGCCTGCGGCTGCGCCCCGGCTCCTTCTACATGAACCCGAAGGACCACCCGCACGGCCCGACCCTGGCCCACGAGCGCAGCGTGCTGATCGAGATCTACGACGGCCCGCACTACTACGAGAAGCCCGAGTACCACACCGACGAGACGATCGGGGACTTCCTTGCGAAGGAGTGAGGCGCCCGTCCGCCCCGCCCGAACCCGCCTCCTGCACCCTGCCGTTGGGGAGTGAAGATGACCCAGACCACCACCAAGCTGTTCGACACCGACGCGGCGCTCGCCGCCTTCGGCCTGCACGAGGTGCACTCCGGCACCTACGCGGACGCCCTCGGCTGGGGCCGCACCGAGGGCCGCCCGGTCATCGAGGCGTACTGCCCCGCCGACGGCGAGCTGGTCGGCCGCGTCGCCGCCTCGAACGCCGACGACTACGAGGCGCTGGTCGCCGCCGCCGTGCGGACGCAGCGCGAGTGGCGGATGGTCCCGCCGCCCCGGCGCGGCGAATTCGTGCGCCGCATCGGCCAGTTGCTCGAGGAGAACCTCGACGCCCTCGCCGCCGTCGTCTGCCTCGACACCGGCAAGTCGACGATGGAGGCCAAGGGCGAACTGCGCGAGGCCGTCGACATGGCGACCCTCGCGGCCGGCCAGGCGCGGATGCTGTACGGCTACACGCAGCAGTCGCAGCGCGCCGAGCACCGCATGTACGACCAGTGGCTGCCGCTGGGCGTGGTCGGGCTGATCAGCGCGTACAACTTCCCGGCCGCCGTGTGGGCGCAGAACGGCTTCCTGTCCGCGATCGCCGGCAACACGGTGATCTGGAAGCCGAGCCCCAAGGTGCCGCTCACCGCGATCGCCGTGCAGAAGCTGGTCAACCGGGCGGCGGCGGAGCTGGGCTGTGAGGGCGTCTTCTCGCTCTTCGTCCCCGAGGACGCCGACGCCGGCCGGCTGGTGGCCGACACCCGGGTCGCCATGATCTCCTTCACCGGCTCCACGACGGTGGGCCGCAAGGTCGCGGAGGTCGTGGGCTCGACGCTCGGCCGCCGCTACCAGCTCGAGTGCTCGGGCAACAACGGCTGCATCGTCGACGAGACCGCCGACCTCGAACTCGCCGCCAAGGCCCTGACGTTCGGCGTGCTGGGCACGACCGGCCAGCGCTGCACGAGCACCCGCCGGGTGATCGCGCACGTCAGCATCGCCGATGAACTGGTCGAGCTGATGAAGAAGTCCTTCGACCAGATCACCATCGGCGACCCGCGGGACCCGGCGACGGTCGTCGGCCCGCTGATCGACCGGCAGGCCGTCGAGGACTACCGCGAGGTGCTCGCCGCCGCCGAACGCGAGGGCGCCACCGTCGTCCACGGCGGGAAGGTGCTCGACCGGCCCGGACAGTACGTCGAGCCGGCCATCGTCACCGGCGTCCGGCCGCACTTCGCCATCGCCCAGTCGGAGACCTTCGTCCCGATCGTCTCCGTCCTCACCTACGAGGACCTGGACGAGGCCATCGAGATCCACAACGGTGTCGCCCAGGGCCTGGCCTCGGGCATGCACAGCACCGACCTGAACCACATCGAGACCTTCCTGTCCGCCCGCGGCAGCGACTGCGGCATCGTGCGCGTGAACATGGGCACGACCGGCGCCGACGTCGGCGCGGCCTTCGGCGGCGAGAAGGAGACCGGGGGCGGGCGCACCGCGGGCTCGGACGCCTGGAAGGGCTTCATGCGCCGCCAGAGCGTGTGCGTGAACTGGGGCGGAACCTCCGCCTGGGACAACCGGATCGACCTCTGAGGACGGCACAGCCATGAAGAAGGAACGTTTCATCTCCGACGCCGTGCGGGAACCGGCCGACCGGATGTGGTCGAACTGCCTGCGCGTCGACGACCTGATCATGATCTCCGGCATGACCGCCCGCGCCCAGGACGGCGAGTCGGTCCTCGGGGACACCGCCTACGAACAGGCCCGGACCGTCTTCGGCAAGATCAGGCACCTGGTGGAGGCGGCGGGCGCCGTCATGGACGACGTCGTCAAGATGACGATCTTCGTCACGGACATGGGTGACAACGCCGACGTGTGGAAGGCCCGCCAGGAGTTCTTCTCCGGCGACTTCCCGGCGTGCTCCCTGGTCGAGGTCTCCGCGCTCGCGAAGCCGGAGATCCTCATCGAGATCGAGGCCATCGCGGTGGCCGGTTGCAGCGCGGACTGACCGCTCCCAGCGACACCAGGCACGTCCTGTTCCGGCAGGCGGCCGTGGGCGCCCCAACTCACATGGGTAGGACCTCGTGACCACACACACCACAAGACCCGCAGCCGGCTCCACCGACTCCGCCCTGTCCGTGGCGGCGGAGGACCACGCCCTGGTCAGCGTGCCGGCGGCCGATCGCAAGAGCGGCTACCAGCTCGCCCTGAGCCCGGTCAGCGTGGCGACCGCGCTCGTCGTCTTCGCCATCGCGGGCTTCACCGTGGTGCTCGCCGGTTTCGCGGTGGGCATGCTCGTCGGCGCCCTCGTCGCGGCACTCGCCGTCCTCCTCGGCAAGTCCCTGGGGCGGATGGCCTTCGAGACGGGCATGTCGAGCACGCTCACCTCCCGCTTCTTCGGATTCGGGCACACGGGCTCGGCGATCGGCTCGGTCATCTTCGCGTTCATGATCCTCGGCTTCCTGGCCATCGAGTCGGCCCTGCTCTACCAGGGCACCCTGCTGATGCTGGACCTGCCGGACACCTGGCCGGTGCGCGTCCTGCTCTACGGCGCCATGACCCTGCTGTGGATCGCGCTGGCCATCTTCGGCCTGAAGCTCGCCCTGCGCGCCTCCGGCGTCCTCACCGTGGTCACGCTCCTGGTCACGGTCTACATGATCGTGCACATCTACGTGATCGAGGGCGCCAGCCCGATGGACGTCTTCACCTACGGCGGCGTCGTCCCCGGCGGCGTCTGGCCCCGCTTCGAGGCCGCGTTCTCGGTGATGGGCGCCACGGCGGGCACCATCGCCCTGGTCACGACGGACTTCGCCCGCTACTGCCGCACCCGCCGCGACGTGACGATCCTCGCCACCGCCGGACCGGTCACCCAGAACCTGGTCATGACCGTCCTGGGATCGCTCGTGGTCATCGGCGGCATGCCGGAGGTCGTGCGCCACCTCATGGCGCACGACCCCGGCCTCGGCCCCGAGGCGGCCAACGCCGCGGGCAGCGACTACGTCATGCAGAACACCGGCGCCTTCTTCGTCATCTTCGCCGGCTGGGCGGGCTTCGTGACCATCTACGCGGCCCAGGCGAAGGCCCAGGCCATCAACGCCTACTCGGGCTCGCTCTCACTGGTCAACCTGGCCGACTCGCTCACCGGGAGGAAGCCCGGCCGCGCAGTGATGGTCGTCGTCGGAAACCTCGTCGCCCTCGGCATGATCGCCGCCGGCATCCTGGAGCAGTTCAGCTCCTACCTCGCCTACCTCGGCGCCATGACGCTGGGCATGTGCGGCGTGATGATCGCCGACTACTACCTGGTCCGCCGCCGGGTCCACGACGGCTCCGCCCAGCGGGTGGAGAAGTGCAACTGGGCCGGCGTCACCACGCTGGTCGTCTCCGCCGCCGCGGGCATCGTCCTCATGGCCACGGACGTCTTCGCCCTCGGCTTCCTCGTCTCCCTCGTGCTGGCCGTCGCCCTCTACCCGGTGCTGCGCCACCTGCTCCCCGAGGGCACCGGCACCACCTTCGTCGCGGGCGAGGAGGCCGCGGCGGAGGCCCACTGACCCCGCGCCGGCGGCCGTCCCCGCGACCGGCCGCCGGCCCCGCCCCGGCCCGCACGGGCCGACCCCACGACGCACAGGAGGTTCGGATGACCGACATCATGTGGGACTCCGACATCTACGAGAGGGCGGCCGACGCGAGGACCCTCGCGCCGAGCGCCGCCGGCCCCCCGCCCGCCGACCCGCGCCTGCTCCGCAACACGCTGAGCAACTTCGCCACCGGCGTGGTCGTGCTCACCTACCGCTCCGGCGACAGCTACTACGGCGTCACGGTGAACTCCTTCACCTCCGTCTCCCTCGACCCGCCGCTGGTGCTCGTCTCGATGCAGCGGACCTCGCGGGCCCTGACGTACCTGCTGGAGCGGCCGTTCGCGGTCAACGTGCTCGGCGACGACCAGCTCGACACCGCCCTCCACTTCGCCGGAAAGCCCCAGGACGGGCACGTCGTCGAGTGGGTCGGCGACGACATCGCCCCCCGGATCAACGGCTCCCTGGCGTACTTCCAGTGCACGCCGTGGGCCGGCTACGACGGCGGCGACCACGTCCTGGTCCTCGGCCGCGTCATGTCGTACGGCCAGCAGGACGACACCAGCCCCCTGCTCTTCTACCGCGGCCGGTGGAGCGCCCTGGCCCCGGAGGCCGAGGCGGCCGAGCCGGGAAGGAGCCGGTCGTGAACCCGCGCACGCACCCGGGCGCGGCCGACGTCGACGCCCTGCTGGCGCGGCTGGCCGCGCTGTGGCCCCTGCTGCGGGAGGAGGCACCGGAGAGCGAACGCCTGCGGCGGCCCACCCCGGCGGTGCAGGACGCGCTGCGTGACAGCGGCGTCTTCCGGCTGATGGTGCCCGCCGAACTGGGCGGCATGGACGCCTCCCCGCTCCAGGTCCTGCGGGTGACGGAGGAACTCTCCCACGCCGACGCCTCGCTGGGCTGGCTGGTGCGGGCGGTGGCGAGCGAGACCGCCACGGCCGCCACCTACCTCGGCGACGAGGCCGTGGCCGAACTCTTCGGCGAGGGCGGGCACCCGCTGGTCGCGGGCCAGTCCACGTCCCACACCGGACACGCCGTGCGCGAGCCCGGCGGCTACCGGGTCACCGGCACCTGGCAGTTCGCCCCCGGCGTCTCCATGGCCACCCACCTCCACCTCGCGGTCACGGTCGAGGGCACCGGCGAACGGCTGGTCTGCCTGGTGCCCCGCGCGGCCCTGCGCATCAGCGACACCTGGGACATGCTCGGGCTGCGCGCCACCGCGAGCCTCGACTACCACGCCGAGGAACTGCGGGTGGCCGACACGCACGTCTTCGCCGTCGGCCCGGACAACGTCCGGCGCGGCTCCGCGATGCACGGCCTCAGCCCCGCCCTGATGGCCGGACTCCAGCAGGCCGCCTGGTCCCAGGGCGTCGGCCGCCGCATGCTCGACGAACTGCGCGACCTGACCCGCCACAAGGACCCGGCCGTGGGCTCGCCCGTCACCAGTGACGAGTTCTTCGCCGAGTACGCCCGCCACTACTCGCACGTGCGCGGCACCCTGGCGCTGCTCCGCGAGACCTGGCAGGACAACGAGGCGGCCCTCGCCGCCGGCCTGCCGCTCACCGACGAGCAGGAGACGATGTCCCGGCTCGCGTGCAGCCTGGCCACCCGGACCGCGCTGGAGATCGGCCAGCTCGTGCACCGCTTCGCCGGGGCCCAGGTCATGCGCGACGGCGCCCTCCAGCGCTTCTTCCGCGACAGCCACGCCGGCAGCCAGCACCGCGGCTCCTCGCACATCGTGACGCAGAAGTGCGGCCGGATGCTCTCGGGCACCCTGCCCACCGGATCGCACTGGGGCTTCTTCGACCTGGTCGTCCCCGAACCGGCAGCCGCCTGACAGACCCCGCCCCCGCGCCGCCGCCGTCCCCGACGACGGCGGCGGCGCGGCACGCGGGGCGAGAGGAAAGGAACCACGTGAGACTGGCAACCGTGCGCACCCCCGAGGGGACCACCCACGCCGCCCGACTCGACGGCGAGGAGTACACGCTCCTCCCCGGCCACGCCGACCTCGGCGCCCTGCTGGCGCACGAGGACTGGCGGCGGATCGCGCGGGACGCCGAGGGCCCCCGCCACCACCGGTCCGGCGTCGAGGAGCGGACCCTCGTGCCGCGCCCCTCGAAGGTGCTGTGCGCCGGCCTCAACTACACGGGCCACATCCGCGAGATGGGCCGTGAACTCCCCGCCCACCCGACCCTGTTCGCCAAGTTCGCGGACACCCTGACCGGCCCCCGCGACGCCGTGGAGGCCGTGGCGGAGGACCCGGAGATGGACTGGGAGGGAGAGCTGGCACTCGTCGTCGGCCGCACCGCCCACCGGGTGAGCGAGGAGGAGGCCGGCGCCCACATCGCCGGCTACACCGTCGCCAACGACATCTCGATGCGCGGCTGGCAGTACCGGACCACCGAGTGGCTCCAGGGCAAGATCTGGGCCCGCTCCACCCCGGTCGGCCCGGTCATGGTCACGCCGGACGGGTTCGACGCGGACACGGCGGTGCTGCGCACCACGCTCAACGGCGAGGTCGTGCAGGAACACGCCGTCGCGGACCTGCTGTTCAGCCCCGCCTACCTGCTGGCGTACGTGTCCACCATGGTGCCGCTGCACCCCGGGGACCTGATCCTCACCGGTACCCCCGGCGGCGTCGGCAGGGCCCGCACCCCGCAGCGGTACCTGCGTCCCGGGGACCTGGTCGAGGTGAGCGTGGACGGCATCGGCACCGTGTCCACGCCGATCGTCTGACCCGCCCGGGGGCACCGCAGGACGCCGTCCGCCCGGCACGACCCGTGAGGCCGTGCCGGGCGGACGCGTCGTTCCCGGGGCGCCGGTCAGGCCAGCCTGATCCGCTGGAGGTCCTCGCCGACCACGACCTCGCCGCCGTACCCGCGCTGCGCCCACTTCTTCCACTGCCGCGCGTCGATCGGGTTGCGGGCGACCTCGGAGATGTGCGACAGCACCAGCATGCCGACACCGGCCCGCCGGGCGATCGGGCCGACCTTCTGCACCTCGACGTGGGACTGCAGGAGGTGGTCCACGAAGACCGCGGGCGCGTCCAGCCCCTCGACGCTGATCGCCTCGTGGACCAGCACGTCCGACCCCTTGGCGAGCCGGATCAGGTTGTCGCTGTACGTGGTGTCGCCGGAGAAGGTGACCGACCCGTGGTCGGTGTCGAAGCGGAAGGCGAAGGCCGGGAAGACCGGGCCGTGCGGCACCAGTACGGCGCTCACCCTGACCCGGTCGTCCTCCATCACGAGGAACGGCTTCATCGGCGGCGCCGTGTTCGCGAAGCCCGCGCCGACCTCCGGGACGGCGATCTCGTGGACGTCGGCGAGGTCGCGGACGTCCTGGATGCCCATGTCCCGCAGGAAGACGTTGGTGCTGTAGGCGTACGCGGCGTGGCAGTCCTCGGTGAGCTGCCGGATGCCAGGCGTCGGGTTCCCCGGGCTGACCGTCGGCGCGTCGCCGCCGCCGAACTTCGGCGGCAGCCCGCCGGCCGGCCCCGGGCCGTGGACCGGCACCGGGCGCGTGATGTTGTCCTTCTCCTGGTTGGGGACGCTGCCGCCCAGCAGGAAGAAGTTGTAGTAGTCGGCGACGTGGTCGGCGTGCAGGTGGGTGATGAAGATGCCGCTCAGCGAGGACATCGTCAGGCCCGCGCGCACGTACTGGGTGGCGGCGGCCCGCCCGCAGTCGACCACGTAGGTGGCCCCGTCGACGACGAGCGCGGTGGAGATGCCGGTCCGCAGCGGGTCCACGGGCGGGCCCGCCTTGGTGCCCAGCAGTACCAGGTCGAGCTTGCCCCAGCGGTTCTTGCCGGGCTTCCCGGTGCCGGGTGCCGCCGCGGCGGCCGGGGCCGCGACGCCGGAGAGACCGGCGGCCACCGAAGTGGCGCCGAGGGCGGTCAGCACGGACCGGCGGCCGAGCCCGCCGCCGGTCCCGGAGGACGCTTCGCCGGTGTCGGCCGCAGGCGTGGCATCGCACAGGTTGCACATGGTCATCCGCCTTGAGGAGAAGTGAGGGTGAAGGGTGGTGACGCCGTTTTCGGAACGAACCCGCCGGGGACCGCCGGGAGAATGCGGGGATCGCCCACGGTGCCGTCGGCGTCGAATCGCGGCGAAGACTGGCACGGCAATTCCGGCCGGAGCAAGAGGCACGGGAAAGGCGGATGAACCGCCGGTTCACCCAGGATGAAGAACCGGCTGCGAGGCCCGCGGACCCGGTGCGCGCCCCTGAACTGGCGATTTAGCACAGGAGTTGAGGGACGGGGAAAGACGGACCCGTTCTTGGTGTGACGCAGGTCACGGCCCTGGCGAGTCGTTCCGGAACCGCTGGTCGGGGAAGTGACGGCCTTTCCCATACACGTTCCCGGGGAAGGGGACATAGAAATCGATATGGCACCGGGCCTTTTCCTCCGGGGCGGAATGCGGAGAAAAAGCGGGCCCGAGAACGCCGGGGGGGCCCGGCTTCGCGCACGGACCTCCACCACGGCTTCCCGGTCGCCGGCCCGGCGGCCGGCGGGCCGGTCAGAGCGTCCGCACCGCACCACCGTCGAACTCGACGGCACCGCCCACCACCGTGGCGCCCACGGTGACGTCCCGGATGCGGGAGGGGTCGACGGCGAACAGGTCGTCGGAGAGCACCACGAGGTCCGCGAGCATGCCCCGGGCCAGCACGCCCTTGTCGCCCTCCTCGCCGACCGCGTACGCCGACCCGTAGGTGTAGGCGCGCACCGCCTCCGCCACGGTCAGCCGCTCGTCGGCGTTGAAGACCTCACCGCCCGCGGTGACCCGGTTGACCATGTCGTGGATGTTCACCAGCGGGTTCCCGTCGGCGACGGGAGCGTCGGAGGAACCGGGCAGCACCGCGCCGGCCTCCAGCAG
This sequence comes from Streptomyces sp. SCSIO 75703, assembly GCF_036607905.1. Taxonomy (NCBI): domain Bacteria; kingdom Bacillati; phylum Actinomycetota; class Actinomycetes; order Kitasatosporales; family Streptomycetaceae; genus Streptomyces; species Streptomyces sediminicola. The sequence continues at coordinate 305,707 of NZ_CP144555.1, read as the reverse complement.
CGACTTCATCCGGTAGCACAGGCGGGCCCGCTCCGGACCGAGCGCCCGCAGCATGCCGTCCCCCAGCTCCGAGACGAACGCGCCCTGCGGCACCGGCACCACACCGAGCCGCACCAGGCGGGCCACCTGCTCGTCGCTCGCCACGCCGAAGTGCTCGATGCGGTGCCGTGCGCCGGCCCGGGGCGTCCGGAGCTGGGCCGCCTCGAAGGCGTCCAGCGCGGCGTCCACCGCCGAGTCCCCGATGGCGTGCGCCGCCACGGACCAGCCGGCCCGGTGCGCGTCGACCACGAAGTCGCGCACCTCCTCCGCGGTGAACTGCATGAAGCCCTTGTTGGACGGCTCGCCGTGGTAACACGTGTGCATCGCCGCCGACTTGCCGATCAGCGATCCGTCCGTGACGATCTTCACCGGCCCCAGCCGCATCCGCTCGTCGCCGAAGCCGGTCCGGATGCCCAGGTCGAGGCCGAACCACTCGCGCGGGTCCCGGAACCCCTCCAGGTAGTGCAGCTTGGTGATGTACGGCATCAGCGTGGTCCGCAGCCGCATCAGCCCCCGCTCCCGGGCGAGCTGGTAGGTGTGGACGTCCGAGGGGGAGGCACCGATCATCTCGTGGGCCCCGAGACCCGGCTCGGTGACGCTGGTCAGCCCCTCCGACAGGGCCTTGTCCGAGGCCAGCCGCACATGGCCGAGGACCTCCTCCGTCGGCAGCGGCCGGATCACCGAGTAGACGAGCCGCATGGCCCGCTCCTGGAGCAGCCCCTCCGCGGTCCCGTCCGCCAGCCGCGCCACGTGGCCGCCGTCCACGTCGGGCACGCCCCGGCCGTCCGCGTACCCGACCCGGCGGAACGCCTCGGTGCTGGCCACGCCCATGTGCCCGGAGACGTGCTCCAGCCACACCGGCCGGCCCCCCGCGGCCTCGTCCAGCAGACGGGCGACCGGGTGGCCGCCCGTCTTGTTCTGGTCGTAGCCCGAACCGAAGACCCACTCGTCCGGACCGAGACCGGCGGCCCGGTCGGCCACCGCCCGGTACAGCTCGTCGAGGTCGCCCACGGCCGAGGCGCGCAGGTCGAGCCAGGCCAGGCGGCGGCCCAGCAGGTGGGTGTGGAAGTGCGCGTCGTGGAAGCCGGGCAGCACCGGGGCGCCGCCCAGGTCGTGGGTGACGGCGGCGCTCACCCCGTCCAGCTCCTCGTCGAGCCCGACGACACGCCCGTTCAGCACCCCGAGCCGGGAGGCGGTGGGACGGGCCGGGTCCATGGTCCGGATACGGCTGTTGACGAACATCGCGTCGATCTGCATGTGGACGTGCGCTCCTGAGGGAAGGGGAGGGACGGGAAGAACGGCGAGGACGGGACGGCAGGGGGAGGGGCCCGGCCGGGCGGGCTCAGACGGCCTCGGGGACCCGCGTGCCGGAGTCGGCGGCGCCGGAGTCGGCGGCGCGCCGCGCGGCCAGCCGGGCGAGGCCGAGGACACAGGCCAGGGTGACGACCAGCATCACGCCGTAGAAGACCCCGATGCCCGCCACGCCGGTGTTGATCAGCACGGTCTGGGCGATCAGCGGGGTCGCGCCGCCGATCAGGGAGGAGCAGAGCTGGTAGGCGAGGGAGACGCCGGTGTAGCGGACGTTCGCGGGGAAGACCGAGGCCAGGAAGCTGGAGAGCATCGCGTAGTACAGGACCGTGCCGAGCGTCGGCAGGATCAGGCCCACCGTGATCAGCACCGGGTTGGCCGTGGAGATCAGCAGGAACATCGGCACCACGATCACCACGGAGAGCGTCAGACCGCCCGCCATGACGCGGACCGCGCCGAAGCGTTGCGAGAGCCGGGCCGCGAGCGGCTGCAACAGGAACTGGAGCACCGCGATGACCAGCAGGATGTTGAGCATCGTCTGCCGCCCGACACCGAGGTCGGTGGTGGTCCAGGACAGCACGAAGGTGTTGTTGAAGTAGGCGGCGGCGATGCCCATGATGGACGCGCCCATGCCGAGGGCGACCACGCCCGGCGCGGTGCGCAGCACCTCCATGAGGGGCATCTTGACGACGTCGTCGCGCTCCTTGGCCCGCTCGAAGTCCGCGGACTCCTCGACCTTCAGCCGGATCACCAGGCCGACCACGACCAGGAGCGCGGAGAGCAGGAACGGCACCCGCCAGCCCCAGGTGAGGAACGCCCGGTCGGGCAACGTGCCGACCAGCAGGAACATCAGCGTGGCCAGGATGGAGCCGGCCGGCGAGCCCTGCTGGACCCACATGCCGGCCGAGCCCTTGCGCTTCTCGGAGGCGTTCTCGGTCGCCATCAGCACGGCGCCGCCCCACTCGCCGCCCACCGCCAGGCCCTGCACGGCGCGCAGCAGCACCAGCAGGGTCGGCGCGGCGACGCCGATCTGCCCGTAGGTGGGCAGCAGGCCGATGCAGAAGGTCGCCACGCCCATCATCACCAACGTGATGACCAGCGTGTTCTTCCGGCCCACCCGGTCGCCCATGTGGCCGAAGACGATGCCGCCGAGGGGGCGTGCGAGGAACCCGACCCACATCGTGGCGAAGGAGGCGAGGACCCCGGCGCCGGGCGCGATGTCGGGGTAGAAGACCTTGCCGAAGACGAGGGCGGCGGCGGTGCCGAAGATGTAGAAGTCGTACCACTCGATGGCGGTGCCGACGAACGCGGCGGTCGTGGCTCTGCGGGACGACCGGGCGGAGGCCGACGGGGGAGTGCGGGACATGGGCGATTCCTCGGAGAACGAACCTCACCACTGTGGTGCTTCGCCGCCCACGGGACGAGCGCGGCGAAACGAGGTTGGGTGTATTCACTCCGCTCCGATATGCCCGGTCAAATAGCAGGAGTGCATGCTGGCTATGCCTGAACCGTATTTCCGCAGACAGCAGGGTGATGATGAAGCAGACGGTGCTCCGATACTTTTTGCACGTGGCCGTGCTCGGCAGCGTGTCGAAGGCCGCCGAACGGCTCGCGGTGACCCAGCCGACCGTCTCCCGGCAACTGGCCTCGCTGGAGAAGGAACTGGGCGCCCGGCTCTTCACGCGCACCTCGACCGGCCTGGAGCTGACCCCTGCCGGCCGGAGCTTCCTCCCCGCCGCCCGCGACATCCTCACCCGCATGGAACGGGGCGCCGAACTGGTGCGGGCGGTGGACGTGGGCCGGCACTTCGGCATCACCGCCGTGGCGCCGACGACGACCATGCACTACGTCCTGTGCCCCTTCCTGGCCGAGACCGGGGCGCCCCTCGTCGACGTCCGCGACACCGTCCCCGAACTGGTCTACGGGCAGGTGTCCGACGGGACCGCCGATATCGCCGTCAACTCCCGGCCGGCCCCCGTCGAACTCACCGAACGCCGGCTCGCCGAGGTGCCGCTCAACGTGCAGGGCCCGCCCGGCGGGCCCTGGTCCGGCCGGGCGGAGATGGACCTGCGGGAACTGCGCGGCCGGCGCGTGGTGGTGCCCGGCCGGGGCAGCGCGGTGCGCGCGGTCTTCGACGCCGCGGTCCGCCGGTCCGGGCTCGACGTCACCGTCCGCGAGGTGACCAGCGCCCCCGTCGCCCAGGCCGCGGCCCGCGCCGGACAGGGGCCCGCCGTCATCATCGAACCGGTGCGCTTCGGCCTGGACGGGGCCCGCCTCACCCTCGGCGGGAAACGCCTGACCATCAGCCTCTACGCGGCCTGGGACCCGGCGCACTACGCGGCCGGCGAACTCGCGGCCTTCGCCGAACGCCTCGCGGAGTGGAGCGCCGGCACGGTCTCCGAACCCCTGGCCTGGCCCACCGGAGCCCACTGACCGTGGCGGCCGGCCGGCTCACGCCTGCGCGAGCAGGCCGTCGTAGGCGCCGGAGCGGCGGCGGCCGGTCATGAAGGCGACGAAGTCCGCGACGAACGCGCTGCGGGAACAGCTCTGCCCGGCCTCCGCCATCTCGCGCCGGAAACCGGTGCGGAACAGCGTCCGGTACTCCTGCTCGTCGATGGTCCCGTCGCCGTCCCGGTCGGTGACGTCGAACAGCACCTCGGCCACCCGGATCAGCGCGGGCCCGGCGAGGGACGGCACCCCGGCGGCGTACTCCGCGGCGCTCACCCGGCCGTCGCCGTCGGTGTCCAGCGCCCGCTGGAGTTCCCGCCACCAGAGCGCGAACGCGTCGTAGAGCCGGGTCTCCTCCGGTTCGTCCAGGTCGAGGCGGCCGGCGACCTCGCGGGCCATCGCCGCCAGATCGGGCCAGTCCAGGAAGCCGTCGCCGGTCTGGTCGAGCACCGTACGGAAGAACTCCGCGGCACCCCTCCCCACCCCGTCCGGCTCGGCCTCCTCCGGCTCCGGCGGCAGTGGGGCGAGCAGCCGCAGCAGGGCACCGGCCCGTTTGAGCCCGTCGCGCACGGCGGTGACCGTCCGGGCGGGCGGGTCGTCCTCCCCGGGGGAGAGCAGCAGCCCGGCGAGGCCGTCCGTACTGCTCCAGCCCTCCGGCAGGTACCGGGCCAGACCGACGGCGAGGTACGCGCTCTGGGCGAGCGTCTGCCCACCGGGCACGTCCGGCAGCCCGGCCCGGCGGCGCAGGGACTCCGGCAGCGAGGCGATGGTGATCGCGCCGATCACCGGACCGGCCAGCGACCGGCCCACCGCCCACAGGGGCGCCAGCTCCTCCAGGACCGGGGGAGCGGGCAGGTCGTCGAAGAGCCGGTAGAGGATGACGCGCACCGCCTCGGTGCCCTCCAGGTCCTCCTCCACCACTCGGTCGAAGTACGGCCAGAACTCCTCCAGCGTCGCCGGGAGGTCGTCGTCCGCGCCGCCGAGCACCGCCAGGTAGGCGCGGAACTCGGCGTACAGCCCGCGCAGGGTGGACTGGTCGAGGGGCTGCCCGCCGAGCCGGCACATGGTGACGGTGCTCTCGAACAGGGTCGCCACCACCCAGGCACGGGCCGCCGGGTCCATCGCGTCGTACGGGCGGCCCTCGGCGTCGGTGCCCCGGATGCGGGCGTGGAGCCGGTTCAGGCGGGTCGCCTCCCGCTGCCGTACCGCCTCGTCGGCGCCGAACATCCGCCGCAGGCTGAGGAAGGTGTTGCGCAGCCGCCGCCAGGGGTGCGTCACGAACGTGGAGTTGCCGGCCAGCGCGGCGCCGACCTGGGGGTGCGCCGCCTCCAGGACCGTCGCCCGGATCATGGCCAGCGCCCAGCGCGGGTCGTCGAAGAACGGGTGGAAGTGCGAACCCGGTCCGAACAGCGGCCGCCCGTGGTCCTCGGGCGCCGACGGGCCGGAAGAGCGGTCGTCCGCCGGGGCCGAGGGGCCGGGGACGCGGGGGCCGGGATGCGGGTCGCGGCTGTCGGTCACGTTGCTCCGTTCGCGTGCGGTGCGACCCCGCCGAAACGGCGGTCGCGCTGCCGGTAGGTGTGCAGGCACTCCACGAAGTGCGCCGCCCGGAAGTCGGGCCAGAGCACCGGCGGGAAGACGAGTTCGGCGTACGCGACCTGCCAGAGCATGAAGTTGGAGATGCGCTGTTCGCCGGAGGTGCGGATGACGAGGTCCACGTCGGGAGTGTCCGGGAAGGGGAGGTGCGCGGCGAAGGTCCGTTCGTCGACCGCCTCGGGTGGCACGCCGGCCCGCAGCAGGGACCGGGCCGCCTCGACGATGTCCCGGCGTCCGCCGTGGTCGAACGCCACGGTCAGCGTCATGCCCCGGTTCGCGCCCGTCAGCGTGGTCAGGTCGGCGAAGTCCCGGGCCAGCGGTGCCGGGACGCGCGAGTCCGTCACGCCGAGGAAGCGGCAGCGGACGCCGCGGGCGTGCAGCAGCGGCGCGTGTTTGCGCACCACCCGGCGGACCAGCAGCATCAGGGAGGCGACCTCCTCGCGCGGGCGGCGCCAGTTCTCGGTGGAGAACGCGAACAGGCTCAGCCACTCGACCCCGGACCGGCGGGCCGCCTCGATCACCTCGATCACGGTGGCCTCGGCCGCGCTGTGGCCGGAGCTGCGCGGCAGGGAACGCCGGGTCGCCCAGCGGCCGTTGCCGTCTATCACGCAGGCCACGTGGCGCGGTACGCCGCGCCGCGTCGCGTCGTCGGCGGCGCGGTGCGGGCCGGGCCCGTGGCCCGCCGCGTCGTCCGCGGCGCCTGCGGTCTCCTCCGTGCTCAGAAGGGCCCCCTTCTCCGTTGCTCGGTCCCCGGGCAGCAGAGTGCCGGGACGGCCGCGCCGGCCGGGCGGAACTCCGGCCGGGTTCACCCCTTCGGGGAGAGCGGGAGCGTGTACGGGGAGCGGGGGCGTGCGGGCGGCGCGGAGCCGAGGGCCCCGCGCCGCCCGGGAACGGCTCGCGCCGTGCGGCCCGCGGGGTCAGCAGCCGCCGCAGTTGTAGTAGGTGACGTCCCAGTGGTTGCCCTCGTCGGCGTAGACGTTGCCGGAGGCGGACCGCCACTGCTGGGCGCCGTCACCGCGCACACCGATGTAACTGAAGCTGTTCTTCACGTAGTTGTTGAGGCAGGTGGACTTGCTGAAGTCCAGCTTGTAGCCGTTCCAGTGCGAGTAGGTGCCCGAGGCGTGCCCGGTCTCCGTCCCGCCGGTGATGTTCAGCGCGCACCCGCTGGCCCGCTTGAGGGTCTGCGCCCCCTGCGCGGTGGCGAGGTTGAGCTGCTCGAAGGACGTGCACGTCGAGATGTTGCGGTTGGAGCAGTTGCCCGAGGACGACCAGGTGACGCCCGCGTCGCGGAACATGGACGTCGCGGTGGCGTGGCTGATCTTGGTGGCCGCGGCGGCGTCGCCGGCGGTGCCGAGGACGACCGCGCCCGGAGCGGCCACCAGGGCCAGCGCCGTGACGAGCGAGCGGATGCGCGCGCCCCGGGAGCGCCGTGAACCGCGCGCCGCCGTACGGGGGGAGAGCGGGGCCGTGGAAGACGTCATGGGAACCTCCATGCGTACGTCATGCTGCCTGTGGGGTGGTTGAGCATGAGGTGCGAGACGATGGTGCCCGAGGTCTACGCGCGTACGCCAGAGTGCCGCACCCCCTATTTCGCCGTCCGCCGGCTGCCGCCCCCCGCCCGCGAGCCCGCCCGCCGCACCCGCCGCCGCCCGCGGGGCCCGTCCCGTTCCCGCGCGCCGCCCCGGACCCGGCTGATAAACTCGACGCCGGTCTCTTCGGCCGCTGTCGAGTGAGGAACGCGCGGACATGGTGGGTGACGACGACATCATCGGGTGATACCCGGCCCTGACAGGCCACGGCGGGCGCGGAGAGCGCCGACGCGGTGGCCGTCTCGTCGTCCCCTTCTCCCGCCTGCCGAGGCGTCCGTCCCGGCCGCCTCCCTTCCCGCGAAGGCACCTCCATGTCCGACGCCCGCGTCGTCTGCTCCGCCCTGTCCTTCTCCTGGCCCGACGACACCCCCGTCTTCGACGGCCTCTCCTTCACCGTGCCGTCCGGCCGCACCGGCCTGGTGGCCCCCAACGGCTCCGGCAAGTCCACCCTGCTCCGGCTGATCGCCGGCGACCTGCGGCCGGCATCCGGCTCCGTACGCGTCTCCGGCACGCTCGGCCACCTCCCGCAGACCCTGCCGCTCACCGGTGACCTCACCGTCGCCGAGGTCCTCGGCGTCGACGCCGTCGTCCGCGCCATCGACGCGGTCGAGTCCGGCGACGTGGCCGAGGAGCACTTCACCACCATCGGCGACGACTGGGACGTCGAGGAGCGCACCCACGCCCAGCTCGACCGGCTCGGCCTCGGCGGCCTCGCCCTCGACCGGCGCCTGGAGACCCTCAGCGGCGGCCAGACCGTCTCCCTCGGCCTCGCCGCCCGGCTCCTGCGCCGCCCCGACGTCCTGCTCCTCGACGAACCCACCAACAACCTCGACCTCGACGCCCGCCACCGCCTCCACGACGCCCTGGACGACTTCACCGGCTGCCTCCTCCTCGTCAGCCACGACCGCGCCCTGCTGGACCGGATGGACCGCATCGCCGAACTCCACGACGGTGAACTGCGCCTGTACGGAGGCGACTTCACTGCCTATGAGGAAGCGGTACGTGCCGAGCGGGACACCGCCGAGAAGAACATCCGCACCGCCGAAGCCGAACTGCGACGCGAGAAGCGGGAGAGGCAACAGGCCCGCGAACGCGCCGAACGCCGCGCCCACAACGCCGCCCGCAACCTGAAGAGCGCCGGCCTGCCCCGGATCGTCGCCGGCGCCATGAAACGCGGCGCGCAGGAGTCCGCCGGACGGGCCGGGCAGACCCACGCAGCCCGCGTCGGCGACGCGAGGACCCGGCTCGACGAGGCCGAGCGGGCCCTGCGCGACGAACAACGGCTCGTCCTGGACCTGCCCGCGACGGACGTGCCCGCCGGGCGCACCCTCGTCCACGGCGCGGGGCTGCGGGTGCGCCGCGGCGGACGCGACCTGTTCGGCGCCGAGGGCGTCACCCTGTCCATCCGGGGCCCCGAACGCATCGCCCTGACCGGACCCAACGGGGCGGGCAAGTCCACCCTGCTGCGCCTGCTGCACGGCGGACTCGCCCCCGACGCGGGCGAGATCCGGCGGACCGACGGCCGTGTCGCCCACCTCTCGCAACGGCTCGACCTGCTGGACGGGCGGCGGACCGTCGAGGAGAACCTCGCCGCCTTCGCACCCGGGCTGCCGGAGGCCGAGCGGAGGAACCTGCTCGCCCGGTTCCTCTTCCGCGGAGCCCGCGCCCAACTGCCGGCCGGCGCCCTCTCCGGCGGCGAACGGCTGCGGGCCACCCTCGCCTGCGTCCTGTGCGCCGAACCCGCCCCCCGGCTGCTGCTCCTGGACGAGCCGACCAACAACCTGGACCTGGCGGGCACCGCCCAGCTCACCAGCGCCCTCGGCGCCTACCGGGGCGCGTTCGTGGTGGTCAGCCACGACGAGCGGTTCCTCGCCGAGATCGGCGTGCGGCGCCGGCTGCGGCTCGCCGACGGCCGGCTCACCGAGACCGGCCCGCCCGCGAACTGACGGCCCGGCGCGCACGGCCCGCCCGGCGGCCCGCACACCCCTCGGGGCGCGCGGACCGCCGGGCCGGGGCCGCTCCGGTCGGATTCCGGCGAACGCGGCGAGCCTGGCACACCGGGCGGGACGCCCGATATATCCCTATCGGGTGCCCTGCCGTCCCTCCGCCGCCCAGCACCGCGAGACCGTGTGACCGCGCTCGTCCTCGCTCACTTCGCGCTCGCCCTGTTCGCCGCGCCCCTCGTGCGGTGGTACGGCACCCGGGCCTTCCTCGTCCTGGCCCTGCCGCCCGCCGCCGCCACCCTCTGGGCGGCCGGCCGCTGGAACGCCGCGGCGGCGGGCGGCGCCCACACCACCACCTGGACCTGGCTGCCCGACTACCACGTCGACTGGGCCCTGCGCCTGGACGCCCTCGCCGAGATCATGGTGCTGCTGGCCGCCGGCGTCGGCTGCCTCGTCCTCCTCTACTGCGTCTCCTACTTCGACGACCACGCCCCGGGCCTCGGCGGTTTCGCCGGGAACCTGCTCGCCTTCGCCGGGGCGATGCTCGGCCTCGTCCTCGCCGACGACCTCGTCCTGCTCTACGTCTTCTGGGAACTGACCACCGTCTTCTCCTACCTGCTGATCGGCCAGAACAGCGACCGCAAGCAGAACCGGCGCAGCGCCCTGCAGTCCCTCACCGTCACCGCCCTCGGCGGGCTCACCATGCTCGTCGGCTTCCTGACGCTCGGCCAGGCCGCCGGCACCTACCGCGTCTCGCGGATCCTCGCCGACCCGCCGCCCGCCTCCCCGGCCCTGACCACCGCCCTCGTGCTGATCCTCGTCGGCGCCCTGACCAAGTCGGCGATCTGGCCGTTCAGCCTGTGGCTGCCCAACGCCATGGCCGCCCCCACCCCGGTCAGCGCCTACCTGCACGCCGCCGCGATGGTCAAGGCCGGCGTCTACCTCGTGGCCCGCCTCGCCCCCGCCTTCGCCGACGTCACCCCCTGGCGGCCCCTCCTGCTGGTCCTCGGCTCCCTGACCATGCTCCTCGGCGGCTGGCGGGCGCTGCGCCTGCACGACCTGAAACTGGTCCTCGCCTCCGGTACCGTCAGCCAGCTCGGCTTCCTCCTGGTCCTGGCGGGAGCCGGCGGCCACGACACCGGCCTCGCCGCCCTCGCCCTGATCCTCGGCCACGCCCTGTTCAAGGCGCCCCTCTTCCTCGTCACCGGCATCGTCGACCACGCCACCGGCACCCGCGACCTGCGGCGGCTGTCCGGGGTCGGGCGGCGGCTGCCCGCCGTCTGCGCGGTCGCCACCCTCGCCGGGCTCTCCATGGCCGCCGTCCCGCCGCTGCTCGGCTTCGCCGCGAAGGAGGCCGCCTTCCAGGCGCTGCTGGCCGGCGGCACCGCCGAACGGTGCGCGCTCGCCGCGACCGTCGCCGGATCGGCGCTGACCACCGCCTACACCCTGCGGTTCCTGTGGGGCGCCTTCGCCCGCAAACCCGGCGTGCCCGACACCCCCGCCCACCGGGTGCCGCACGCCTTCCTCGCGTCCCCCGCCCTGCTCGCCCTGTCCTCCCTCGGCCTCGGCCTCGGCGCCCGCGCGCTCCAGCCCCTCCTCGGCGCGTACGCCGCCCGGTTCCCGGCGCCCGCGCACCCGTACCACGTGTCCCTGTGGCACGGGGTGGGCACCGCGCTGCTCCTGTCCGCGGCGGCCTGGGCGGGCGGCGTCCTGCTCTTCCTCCGGAGCGACCGGGTGATCCGCCTCGGTACCGCCCTCGCCTGGCGCAGCGCCGACCGCACCTTCGGACGGATCGTGCTCGGCCTCGAACGCGCCGCCCTCCAGTGCACCGGCTTCGTGCAGCGCGGCTCCCTCTCCGGGTACCTGGTGACGGCCCTCGGCGTGGTCCTGGCCGGGCAGATCGCCGTCCTCGTCGCCGACGAACCCTGGTCCGGCACCCCGGCCCCGCACCTGTGGGACACGCCCGTCCAGGCCGGTGTCGCCGTCCTGACCTGCGCAGCCGCCCTGCTCTGCCTCGGCGTGCGGCGCCGGATGAAGGCGGTGGTGCTCGCCGGGCTCACCGGCTACGGCACCGCCCTGCTCTTCGTGGTGCAGGGCGCACCGGACCTGGCGCTCACCCAGTTCTGCGTGGAGACCGTCTCGATGATCGTCTTCGTGCTGGTGCTGCGCCGGATGCCCGTCCACTTCGAGGAGAGCTACAGCAGCCTGCGGCGGGCCCTGCGGATGCCGGCCGCGCTCGCGGGCGGGGCCGCCGTCGCCGTCGTCGTCTGGATCATGGCGGGGCACCGGCGCGGCCCCACCGCGGGCGAGGCGATGGTGGCCGAAGTCGCCGACCACGGGCTCAAGGACGTCGTCGCCACCATCCTCGTCGACCTGCGCGCCTGGGACACCATGGGGGAGTCGGCCGTCCTCGCCGCCGCCGCGATCGGCGTGACGAGCCTGCTCTACCTGCACCGCCGCACCGACGCCGAACCGCCCGCGGGGCCGCTGCCCGGCGACCGGCCGGAGACGGCGCTCAGCACCACCTGGAGCCTGACCGCGCACCGGCTCGCCGGACTGCCCAGCGGTGACGAGGGCGCCCCCGAGCGGACCTGGATCGCGGGCGGTGCCACCCTCGCCCCCGAGCGGCGCTCCATCGTGCTGGAGGTCGTCGCCCGGCTGATCTTCCACCCGATCCTCGTCCTCTCCGTCTATCTGCTCATGTGCGCGGAGAACCTGCCGGGCGGCGGCTTCGTCGGCGGCATGGTCGCGGGCGTCGCCTTCATCACCCGCTACCTCGCCGGCGGACGCCACGAGTTCGCCGACGCCGCGCCCTTCGCGCCCGGCCTCTTCACCGGCCTCGGCCTGTGCCTGTCCACCGGCGTGGCGCTCGCCGGACTGGTCCACGGCACGGTGCTGCACGGCTGGACCTGGCACGGCCGGCTGCCCGTGTGGGGCGAGTCCCACCTGTCCACCGCCGTCCTCTTCGACTGCGGCGTCTACCTGCTGGTGCTCGGTGTCGTCCTCGACATCGTCCGCGCCCTCGGCGCCCGTGTCGACCGGCACATCGAACGGGCCGCGGCCCACCGCGCCGGACGCCCCGAGGGCGGTGCCGCGTGACGGTGAGCCTGACCCTGCTGGTCACCGCCGCCGTCCTCAACGCGGTGGGCGGGGTGCTGCTGCTGACCCGGTCCCTCACCCGCATCCTCATCGGCGCCGTCGTCCTCGGCAACGGCATCAACCTCTTGGTGCTGGCCTCGACTGGGCGGGCCGGCTCCGCCCCGCTGCTCCACCCGCACGTCATCCGCAACCGGCTCACCGACCCCCTGCCCCAGGCCATCGCGCTCACCGCGATCGTCATCACCCTCGCCACCACCGCGTTCCTGCTCTCCATGGCCTACCGCAGCCACCAGGTCACCGGCTCCGACGAGATCAGCGACGACACCGAGGACCGGCTCGTGGCACTGCGCGCCGACGTCCTGCACCGGCGCAGCGAACTGCGCGCCCGCTACCGGCGGGCCCGCGCCGGACGCGGCACCACCGGCGACGAACGCGCCCGCTACCGCGCCGAACGCCGCCGGCTGCGCGACCGGATGCGCGAGGAACGCGCCTACCAGGCACGGGCGCGGGACGTCTCCGGCAACCTGTGGAACGACATCCTGGGCGCCGATCCCGAGGACTACCGGGCCGGCGCCGAGCGGGGTTCCACCGACGCGGCGGGCCGCCCCGGACCCGCCCCCGCCCACGACGCGGGGCCCTCCAACGACCCGGAGGAGACCGGCCGGGAGCCGGACGGGGACCAGGACGCGCCCGGACCCGACGACCCCGGCCGGGGCGAGGGCCGGGACGACCCCGGACGGGACGAGCCCGGACGGGGCGACGGCCCCGAGGACCCCGGTCAGGAAGGACCCAGGTGAACGCGCTCGTCCCCCTCCCCGTCCTGCTGCCCCTGTGCGCCGCGGGCCTCGAACTCGCCGTCGGGCCACGCCTCCAGCGCCTCCAGCGGCTGGTGAGCCTCGCCGTGCTCGTCGCGGTCCTCGCCCTCTCCGTCGCCCTCATGGTGGCCGCGGACCGGCACGGCCCGCTCTCCGTCCACCTCGGCGACTTCGCCCCACCCCTCGGCATCACCCTGGTCGCCGACCGGCTCGCCGGGCTCATGCTCACGGTCTCCGGCGCCGTGACGCTGCTCGTGCACCTGTACTCGCTGGGCCAGGGCATGGCCGACCGCGACGACCAGACCCCGTTCGGCGTCTTCCACCCGGCCTACCTGATCCTCGTCGCCGGTGTCTCGTGCACCTTCCTCTCCGGAGACCTCGTCAACCTCTACGTGGGCTTCGAGATGATGCTCGTCGCCAGCTTCGTGCTGCTCACCATCGGCGGCACCGCGACCCGCGTCCGGGCCGGGTCCACCTACGTGATCATCTCGCTGTTCTCCTCGATGCTCTTCCTGGTGGCGGTCGCCATGACCTACTCGGTGGCGGGCACCGTCAACTTCGCCCAACTGGCCGGGCGGCTCCAGGAGGTACCGGCGGGGGTGCGGACCCTGCTGGAGGCGATGCTGCTGACCGTCTTCGCGATCAAGGCGGCGGTGTTCCCGCTCGCGGCCTGGCTGCCCGACTCCTACCCGACCGCGCCCGCGCCGGTCACCGCGGTCTTCGCGGGCCTGCTCACCAAGGTCGGCGTCTACGCGATGCTGCGCACGGAGACGCTGCTCTTCCCCGGCCACCGCCTCGCCGACCCGCTGATGTGCGCCGCGCTCGCCTCGATGGTCGTCGGCATCCTCGGCGCGGTGGCGCAGACCGACCTCAAACGGGTGCTGTCCTTCACCCTCATCAGCCACATCGGGTACATGGTCTTCGGCATCGCGCTCGCCGGCCGGGACGCGCTCAGCGGCGCCATCGTCTACGTGGCCCACCACATCACCGTGCAGACCACCCTCTTCCTCGTCGCCGGGCTCGTCGAACGGCGCGACGGCACCACGGAACTCACCCGCCTCGGCGGCCTGGCGAAGTCGGCGCCGCTGGTCGCCGTGCTCTTCTTCGTCCCGGCGATGAACCTCGGCGGCATCCCGCCCCTCTCCGGGTTCCTCGGCAAGCTCGGCCTGATGCGGGCGGGGGTCGAGGACGGCGGCGGCTGGGCCTGGGCGCTGGTGGCGGGGGCCGCCGTGACCAGCCTGCTCACCCTGTACGTCATGGCGAAGGTGTGGAACCTCGCCTTCTGGCGCGAGGCCCCGCCCGGCGCCCCGGGGGAGGGGACGGTCCTGGAGTCCGCGGAGAACGACGACGACGGCGACGGCGACCGCGCCGAGGGCGCCGGGGGCCCAGGCCGGGACGGCGCGGCCGGCGACGAACGCGGGGCGCGGGGCGACCGGCGCCGGCGCGGCCGGCGTCCCGCCCCGGCCGGCGCGGTCGTCTCCGCGGGCCTGCTCGGCCAGTCCATCACCACCACCACACGCCTGCCCTGGCCGATGCTCGCGGCGACCGGCGCCGCCGTCGCCCTCGGCCTCCTCTACACGGTGCTCGGCGGTCCCCTCACCACCTTCACCGGACACGCCGCCGCCGAACTCCTCGCCCGGACCCCCTACATCGAGGCGGTGCTCGGCACATGAGCCACACCGTCAGGAACCGCTCCGCTCGCCGCCGCCGCGTCCCCGACCCGCCGCTCGTCGCCTGGCTCACCGTCATCTGGGTCCTGCTGTGGGGCACGCTCTCCTGGGGCAACGTCGTCAACGGCGTGATCGTCGCCCTCTGCGTGAGCCTCGCCTTCCCGCTGCCCGCCGTGGAACTGGGCCTGCGCCTGCACCCGCTGGGCATCCTGCGGCTCCTCGGCTACCTCGTCTACGACATGGTCTCCTCCAGCGTCGAGGTCACCCGGCAGATCCAGGCCCGCGGCCCCTACCCGGCGGCCGTCGTCGCCGTACCGCTGCGCTGCCGCAGCGACCTCATGCTGACCGCCACCGCGGTCGCCGTCTCCAACGTCCCCGGCGGCTCCGTCATCGAGGTGCGCCGCGCGACGTCCACCGTGTTCCTGCACGTCCTGGACGCCGACGATCCGGGCGCGGTCGAACGGGCCCGGCGCTCCGTGTGGCGGATGGAGGAACTCGTGGCCGGGGCCTTCGGCACCGCGGCCGACATCGCACGGGCCCGCGGCCCGGTGCCGGAAGGGAACGGACCGTGATGACCACCCTGCACACCGTCGAGGACGCCCTGCTGGTCGCCTCCGTCGTGGTGATCCTCGCCGCGGGCGCCCTGCTCCTCTACCGCATCTGGAGCGGGCCCTCCATGCTGGACCGCGCCGTCGCCCTCGACGTCGCGGCGGCCCTCATCATCGCCGGGATCGGCGCCAAGGCCGCCCTGAGCGGCGACCCCTTCTACTACCCGGTGATGCTCGTCCTCGCCTTCCTCGGCTTCACCGGATCGGTGGGCATCGCCCGCTTCATCGCCGTACGCGACCGGCCCGCGATCCGCCCGGACGGCACCGAGGACCACCGGTGAACCCGTGGCTGGAGGCGGCCGACCTGCTCGGCGCGGTCCTGCTGCTGCTCGGCTGCGTGCAGTGCCTCATCGGCGTGATCGGCATGCTCCGCTTCCCCGACGTCCTGACCCGTTCCCACGCCGCGACCAAACCGCAGACCATCGGTGTGCTGCTCGCCCTCGCCGGGGTGACGCTGCGCCTGCGCGACCCCATCGACCTGGGCACGCTCGGGCTCATCGTCTTCTTCCAGTTCCTCACCAGCCCGGTCGCCTCCCACCTGGTGGCCCGCTCCGCGTACCGCACCGGGCAGACCGGCAGCCGCGGGCTCCTGCGCGACGACCTCGACCCGCAACTCGGCGAGGGCGACGACTGAGAGGCCGCCAGGGCGAAGGGAGGGAGGGAGGGGCCTTCGGCCGGGGCGAGATCACATCCCGTGCGGGAATGACGGCGAGCGCCCGCCCTGTTGCAAGGTGTCATGCAGGAAACCACCGCACGGCCCCCGGCTGCCCGTATGCCACTCGCCGTCTACGTCCTCGGCCTCTCCGTCTTCGCGCTCGGCACCAGCGAGTTCATGCTCTCCGGCCTGCTGCCGCCCATCGCCGACGACATGGACGTCACCATCCCGCAAGCGGGCCTGCTCATCTCGGCGTTCGCCATCGGCATGGTCGTCGGCGCCCCGCTGCTCGCGGTGGCCACCCTCCGACTGCCCCGCAAGACCACGCTGGTCGCGCTCGTCGCCGTCTTCGGCCTCGGTCAGATCGCCGGCGCTCTCGCGCCCACGTACGCCGTCCTGTTCGCCTCCCGCGTGGTGAGCGCGCTGGCCTGCGCCGGGTTCTGGGCGGTGGGCGCCGCCGTGGCCATCGCCATGGTGCCGCGGACCGCGCGGGCCCGCGCCATGGCCGTGATGATCGGCGGCCTGTCCATCGCCAACGTGCTCGGCGTCCCGGCCGGCGCCTTCCTCGGCGAGCACCTGGGCTGGCGGTCCGCCTTCTGGGCGGTGGGCGCGGCCTCCGCGCTCGCGCTCGCCGGGGTGGTCGCCCTGATCCCCCGCATCCCGCTGCCCGAGCGCCGGCCCCGGCTCAAGGGCGAACTGGCCATCTACCGCGACCGCCAGGTGTGGCTCTCCATCGGCGTGACCGCGCTCGCCGCGGGCGGTGTCTTCTGCGCCTTCTCCTACCTCGCGCCGCTCCTGACCGACGTGGCCGGACTGGCCGACGGCTGGGTGCCGACGGTGCTCGCGCTGTTCGGTCTCGGCGCGCTGATCGGCACCACCATCGGCGGCCGGGTCGCCGACGCCCACCTGTTCGGCGTGCTGCTCTCCGGCATCACCACCTCGACCGTGCTGCTGGCCGTGCTGGCGCTGACCGCGTCCAGCCCGGTCGCCGTGGTGCTGCTCTCCTTCCTCCTCGGGGTCTCCGCCTTCTACACGGCCCCCGCGCTCAACGCGCGCATGTTCAACGTGGCCGGCGCCGCGCCCACCCTCGCGGGCGCGACGACGACCGCCGCCTTCAACCTGGGCAACACCGGCGGACCGTGGCTCGGCGGCACCGTGATCGACGCGGGTCTCGGCTTCGCGTCCACCGCCTGGGCGGGAGCGGCGATGACCGCGGTGGCGATCGTCCTCGTCGTCCTGTCGCTGCGGCTGCACAGCCGCTCCCGCGTCGTCGCGGGCAGCCTCGCCGCGGAGCCCGCCGCGGCCGAGGCCCTGCGGCGGGCATGACACCCGCGGGGTGAGCGGCGGCGCCGGGGCCGGGTGCCGCCCGCCGCGTCAGCCGCCCGGCCCGCCCGACGGGGCGCGGGCGCCGGAGCCTCCCCCGGAAGCGGAGGCCGGGCCCCCGGCGCCGCCCGGGGAGGCACCCGGCCGGGCGGGGCTCCCGGTCTCGGCTTCCGGACCCCCGGCCCCCGGGACGGCGTCCGGTGTCGCGGGGGCCCCCGCGCCCGGCTCCGCCCCGTCGCCCGGGGCCGGGCCGCCGTCCCGCGCCGTACCGTCCCGGCCGCCGCCCCGGAGCAGGACGGCCACGGCGACCAGCGCCGCGATCCCCGCCAGCACCAGCAGCACCGTCCGGTCGGACACGGCCGAGCCCAGCGCCGAGATCCGCTCCTCCAGGGCGAACTCGGCGTCGGTGCTCAGCGGCGACGGCAGCGCCGACGCGCCGTCGAACACCAGGAAGGCCACACCGAGCAGGACGAAGAGCGCCCCGCCCAGCGCCGAGGTGCTGTGCACCGTCACCGGCCCGAGCGCCACCGCCCGGCCGCGCAGCCAGCGCCGGCGCCCGAGGTCGAACCGGTCCCAGAGCAGGGCCAGGAAGAACACCGGCACCGCCATGCCCAGCGCGTACACGGCCAGCAGCACGCCGCCGTGCACCGGGTCGCCGTCGAGCGCCGCGACGGTCAGCACCCCGCCGAGGATCGGCCCGGCGCAGAACCCGGCCAGCCCGTACACGGCGCCCAGCGCGAACACCGACAGGGCCGAGCCGGACCGCCGGGCCCCCGCCGCCCGGGCCAGCCGCCGGGAGCCGAAACCGAACCCGGCGACCTGCGCCGCGCCGAGCACGATCAGCGTCCAGCCGCCCACCGTGATCAGCAGGTCCCGGTGCCCGTAGAAGAGCCGGGCGGCGAACGAGCCGGCGACGCCGAGCGGGACCAGGGTCGTGCACAGCCCGGCGTAGAACACGCCGGTGCGCGCCACCAGACGGGTCCGCCCGGTGAAGGAGTAGGCGAAGAACGCGGGCAGCAGCAGCGCGCTGCACGGGCTGAGCAGCGCGAGCAGCCCGCCGAGGAAGGCCACCAGCAGGCCCACCTCGCTCACTCGCCGGCCGCCTCGGCCGCACGGGCCGCCGCGTCCACGGCCGCCTCGAAGGTCTCGGTCGGCTGCGCCCCGAGGATCGGCCGGCCGTTGACGAGGAACGCCGGGGTGCTGCTGACACCGAGTCCGTACCCCTCGTAGGCGTCCCGCTCGACGGCCGCGCCGGCCTCCTTTGACTCCAGGTCCGCGCGGAACGCGTCGAGGTCGGGGACCCCGGCCTCGCGGGCCATGGCGACCAGTTTGTCGGCGGCGAAGGCACCGGAGTTGCGCTTGCGCTCGGTGGCGTAGACCACGTCGTGGAACTCCCAGAACTTCTTCTGGCGGCCGGCCGCCCAGCCGGCGCGCGCCGCGCGGTCGGACTCCTCGCCGAAGACGGGGAAGTTGCGCCACTCGATGCGCAGCACGCCCTTGTCGACGTAGGAGCGCAGCAGTTCCGGTTTGGTCTCGCGCGCGAACCGTCCGCAGAAGGGGCACTGGAAGTCCGAGTACTCGATCATCACCACGGGGGCGTCGGCACGGCCGACCGCGAGCGCGTCGGAGGCGTCGCGACGGGCGAGGGCGAGCAGGCTCTCGTCGGCCGGGCCCGGGTCGGTCGCTCCGGTCTCGGCCGCCGCCGTGTCGCGGCGCTTCGTGTCCCCGTCGCCGGAGCCGTCCAGCGTGAGGGCGAGGGAGGCCGTGAGGGCGGCGGCGAGGAGCACCGCGACGGCCGTGTAGGTGCGCCGGCGGCGGCGACGGGCGGGGGAGGGTGTGGATGCAGTCATGGGAAGGAAGCCTTCGAACGTGTCGGAAGAACGGATCGGAGGGGATCGGAAGGGCTCGGAGCAGGTGGCCGACCGGAGCGGGGGAGTGCCGGGTCCGCGCTCAGGCGGCGGGGACGACCGGGCACGCGGTCTGCGTGGAGAGCCGCCGCAGCGCCGCCTCCGCCAGCAGGGCGAGGGAGGCGAGGGCCACCAGCGGCTGGAGGGGAGCCCAGTAGGCGAGGGCCCCCGAGGCGCCGAGCAGGACGAGGACGAGCTTGTTGCAGACCGGGCAGCCCACGGCGAGGAACGACAGCACCCCGCCGACCGCGCCCATCCGCCCGGCCCGCGCGTCGCCGGGACCGCCGGCGTCGGCGTCCTCGGGGACGGGCGGGCGGACGTACGTGCTCAGCACGAGGCCGGCCAGGACGGAGGTCAGGGCCAGGACGGGGTAGTTCCACCACTGGACGGGGACCGAGCGGGCGAAGAGCGGGTTGGGCACGACGACGGTGGGCACGCCGACGGCGACGGCCGTGGCCAGGGCACCGAGGCCCGCCACCCACCACTGTCCGGCCCGCCACGCGCGCAGCGACCGGCTCGCCCGGACGAGGGAACGCCGGGAAGAGGACATGCGGACGAACTCCGTTCACGCGGAAGCGGAAGAGCGAAGGAAGCAGGACGAGACCGCGCGGTCCGGCCTACAGCCGCAGAACGGAGGGGGAGGAGGACGCCGGGGGCGGCGCGGGCCCGCCCGAGGCCGAGGCCGGGCCGCCGCGGGCCGTCGCCGGGGCCGCCAGGGCGTCCGGCTGGAGCGGGGAGGGGACGAGCGGCGCATGCGTCGTGGCCTCGGCCCGCTGGGCGCTGTGGTCGGTGACGGCCTTCTTGCCGCACGGCGCGGCGTCGTCGTCCCCCGCGGGCTCCGTCCCGGTCACGGGCCCGGAGACCGGCGTCGCGTACGACACGGCCGTGGCGGCCGGGGCGAGGGGAGCGGCGGCCTCGTGCTGCGCGGCGCGGGCCGACACGCAGACCACGGCCACCACGGCGAACAGCAGCGCGAGCACGCCTCGCAGGGCGACCCTGGTCGCCACGAGGTCCGCCGCTCGCCGCATCCGTACTGCCCGCCTTCACTGTGGAGGTCACGCCACGATAGACGACGGGCCCGCGACCGGCGACGACCGGGCCGTCCGCCGGACGGGCGGGGCGCGCCGGATCAGCGCAGCAGGAGCTGGACGATGGCGAAGCTGCCGACGACCACGATGAAGACGCGCAGCGCGAACGGCGGGAGCCGGCGCCCCACCTTCGCGCCGATCTGCCCGCCGATCGCCGAGCCGACGGCGATGAGCACGACGGCCGTCCAGTCGAAGTGGGCGACGAAGAGGAAGAAGAGCGCCGCGATGGTGTTGACGATGGCGGCGAGGACGTTCTTGACGGCGTTGAGGCGCTGGAGGGAGTCGGTGAGCAGCATGCCCATCAGCGACAGGTAGATGATCCCCTGGGCCGCCGTGAAGTAGCCGCCGTAGACGCTGGCCAGCAGGATGCCGCCGAGGAGGACCGGCCCGCCGTGCGCGCGGGCGACGGTGCCCTTGCGCTCCCGGCGCCGCCGCACCCGCGCGGAGATGCGGGGCTGGAGCACGACGAGGACGAGGGCGAGCGCGACCAGTGCCGGGACGATCGTCTCGAAGGCGGTGGCCGGGAGCGTCAGCAGCAGCACCGCGCCGCACAGTCCGCCGGTCGCGGCCACGGCGCCGAGCCGCAGCACCAGGGGCCGCTGGCCCTTCAGCTCCGCGCGGTAGCCTATGGCGCCGCTGACGGACCCCGGGATCAGCCCGAGGGCGTTGGAGACGGTCGCGGTGACCGGGGGCAGCCCGGTGGAGAGCAGGACGGGGAACGTGATCAGCGTCCCCGATCCGACGATGGTGTTGATCGTTCCCGCGCCGATCCCGGCGGCGAAGACGGCCAGTGACTCCCAGATGGACAACGCCATCTCCTTCGTGTTCGGTCAGGTGCCTCCCCGCCGTGCAGGTCGAAGGGCTCACCGATCATGCACGAGCCGGGCCCGCGCGCACGGCCCGAGGGCCCCGCCCGTGGCGCATGCCACACCGCCGGCCGTCGCGCCCCGCCTCGCGGCCCCGCGCCCCGCCTCGCGCCGTGCCCCGCCCCGCGCTACGGCGTCCCCGGGGCGGCCGTCGCCCGGTGCCGGAGTGCCGCGGCGAGCGTGCGGTGCGCCCGGCGCTCGGTGCGCAGCAGCCGCTCCTCCGGCAGCGCGCGCTGCCACCACTCGCCGGCCGCCGTGTCGGCCGCGTCCCGCAGCTCCACCAGTCCGGCGGTGAGCCGGCGGCGGGCGGCGGCCAGTTCGGCGGCCGAGCCCGGGACGGCCGTCAGGACGCGCTCGGCCTCCCCGGCCGCCAGGTCGACCGCGGTGAGCGCCCGCTCCAGCCGGCCGCCGGTGCGGCGGCTGGTGACGAGGACGGCGGCGAGCATGCCCACCGCGACCCCGGCCACGGTGTCCAGCACCCGGTCGGTGATCAGCTCGGCGACCGGCCGGACGGCGCCGAACTCGGTGATCAGCAGCGCCATCGGCGTCACCGACACGGTGCCGAGCCAGTAGTTGCGGCTGATCAGCATCTCGTTGCAGAAGCTGAACGCCACGCACAGCGCGGCCAGGGCCACGACACCGGTCCGGGCCAGCGGGACGACCGCCGCGAAGACCGCGACCCCGCCCAGGTTGCCGGCCGTGCGCTGGAGCACCCGGTGCCAGGTCAGGGTGACGTTGGCCTGGTGGATCGAGGCGGCCGAGACGATCGCCCAGTACGGGTGGCCGACGCCGAGCGCCAGCCCGGCGTACCCGGCCAGGGCGCAGCCGACCGCGCAGCGCACGGCGAGGGGGAGCAGGGGCGCGGAGGGGGACAGGAGCCGCCGTGCGGCGCCCGCGCGGCGCCGGGCCCGGCGCTCGGCGGCGATGCCGAGGAGTTCGGCGTCGCCGCCCGGCGGGACGGGCACCTCGGGCAGCGGGCCGTGGCCGCGCACCCGGCGGGCCCAGGCGCGCAGCCGGGCGGGGCCGGTCTCGCCGGGTGCGTCGGCGAGGGCGGCCTCGGCGCACAGCACGAGGCGTTCCAGGGTGTGCCGGACCGGGGTGCGCCGGCCGCCCGCCGACAGCGACTGCCAGGCCCCGTGCACGGCGGCAGCGGCGGCGTGCCGGGCGCGGGCGCGGGCCGGCCCGTCCGGCGTGTCGAGGAAGCCGGCGGCGGCCTCCAGGGCGCGCGCGGTGGTCCGGCGCTCCGGTCCCTCGCGCCGGACCAGGGCGGGGGCGAGGGCGACGAGGCCGCCGACGACGCCGGCACCGAGGGTCAGGGCGGTGTGGAAGGGGACGTCCGCGAGCCGCTGCGGCAGGAAGAGGGTGCCGGAGGAGACGAAGACGAGGATCGTGTGGCCGGGCGGGCCGACGCGGGTCGCGTCGCAGACGGCCTTCTGGACGCCGGCGAGGAGGGCGGCGAGGGCGACCAGCACCGGCACGTCGTCGACGAGGGCGGCGCCGAGCAGCGCGGCGGCCATGCTCGCCGTCATGCCCGCCACCACCCCGGCGGTGGTCCGGACCCGGGCCGCGTAGGGGAGGTGGTGGGCGTACAGCGCGCAGAAGGCGCCGGGCATCACGTACATCGCCAGGTCGGTGCGGCCGGTGAGCAGCAGGGGGGCGAGGACCAGGGCGACGGCGACCGCGACGCTGGTGGCGGGCTTGAACCAGATGTCGGAGGGGCGGTTCACCCGGAACACGCCGGACAGCGGGAGTCTGCGGACGGGAGGCTGTCGGGTGGCGGTTTCCGGGGTGCTCATGGAGACCGATTTTAGCAGGTGTTTTACTAGTAAACGAAAAATGCGCGGTGCGGGCCCCTGGGCCGCCCCCCGGCCCGTGCCGTGGGCCGGGGGGCGGCGTCCCGGGTGCTCAGCGCACGGACGCGTCCGGTCCGGCCCGCTCCGTCGCCCCCGGCACGCACCGCTCGCCCGGGAGGAACGTCACCCGGGGCGCCCCCGTGCGGGGGTGGACCGCGACCTCCGCCGTCACGCCGTACACCTCCGCCAGCAGCCGCGGGGTGAGGACGTCGGCGGGCGGGCCGGAGGCGGTGACCTCGCCGTCCCGCAGGACGTAGAGGCGGTCGCAGTAGTACGCGGCCAGGTTGAGGTCGTGCAGGGCGACGAGGACCGTGGCGGAGAGCCGGCGCAGCGTGTCGAGGACGTCGAGCTGGTGCCGGATGTCCAGGTGGTTGGTCGGCTCGTCCAGCACGAGCAGGGAGGGCTGCTGGGCGAGCGCGCGGGCGATCAGGACGCGTTGCCGCTCCCCGCCGGAGAGCCGGTCGAAGGACCGGCCGGCCAGCGCGGCACCGTCCACCGCCGTGAGCGCCCGGTCGACGAACGCGGTGTCCTCGGCGGTGTCCCCGGCCAGCAGCCGCTGGTGCGGGGTGCGGCCCATGGCGACGACCTCGCGCACCGTCAGGTCGAAGTCGGCGCCGCCCTCCTGGACCACCGCCGCCACCGTGCGGGCCAGCCGGCGCACCGTCAGGGACCACACGTCGGCGCCGTCCACGCGGACCCGGCCCGCCCCGGGGCGCAGCACCCGGTAGACGGCGCGCAGCAGACTGGACTTGCCGCTGCCGTTGGGCCCGACCAGGCCGACGGTCTCGCCCGGCCGGGCGGTCAGGGACACGTCCTCCACCAGGCGGCGGGCGCCCGCGGTGAGGGTGACGCCCTCGACGCGGAGGTCGGCGGCGCTCACCCGGCACCCCCTTCCCGGTGCCGCCGGGCGTCCCGGCGCAGCAGCCACAGGAAGAAGGGGCCCCCGCACAGCGCCGTGAGCACACCGACCGGGATCTCCATCGGCGCGGCGATCGTGCGGGCGGCGATGTCGGCCCACACGAGGAAGACCGCGCCGCCGAGCGCGGCCGTCGGCAGTACCCGGCGGTGGTCGCCGCCGACCAGCAGCCGGACCACGTGCGGCAGCATCAGGCCGACGAAGCCGATCGGCCCGGCCGCGGCCACCAGCACGCCCGTCACCAGGGAGAGCAGCACGAACATCCGGGCCCGGAACCGCGCCACGTCCAGGCCCATGGTCGTGGCGGCCTCCTCGCCGGCCAGCAGCAGGTTGAGGCTGCGGGCCTGCGTCATGAGGACGCCGACCCCCACCAGCAGGGCCGCGCTCGGCAGGGCGAGGGTGCCCCAGTCGACGCCGCCGAGACCGCCGAGGGTCCAGGCGAGCACGGCGCGGGCCTCGTTGCCCCGGCCGGAGGTGAGCAGCAGCAGGTTCAGGACCGCGGTGAGCACCGCGGCGATCGCCACTCCGGAGAGCACCAGCCGTACGGAGGTGATGCGTCCGCCGGTGCGGGCGGTCGCGTAGACGAGGACCAGCGCGCCCAGGGCGCCGGCGAACGCCGAGACCGGCAGTGACGCCGCACCGAAGACGGAGATCCCGAACACGATCACCGAGACCGCCCCGAGCGACGCCCCGGAGGAGACGCCCAGCAGGTACGGCTCGGCCAGCGGATTGCGCACCAGCGCCTGGAGGGCGGTGCCCACCACCGCGAGCCCGGCGCCGGTCACGGCCCCGAGGACCACGCGCGGCGCCCGGACGTCGAGGACGATCGTCTCCCGGGCCCGCGTCCAGTCGGGCGCCCCCCAGTCGGCGCCCAGCGCGTGCGTCACGATGCCCCAGACCTGGCCGGGCGGCACCCGCACCGAGCCGATCGCCAGCCCCGCCGTCAGGGAGGCCAGCAGCAGCACGACGAGGACCGCCACCGTCGCGGCCAGGCCCGTCCGGCCGGGGTGCCGGACGGGCCCGGGGGCCGTGGTGGGGGTCCGCGGGGCGGGAGCCGTCACCGGAAGCTCGCGGGGTGCAGCCCGCGGGCCAGGTCCTCGACCAGGTGCGCGGAGCGGACCCCGACGAGCGTCGCGGTCAGCGGCAGGACCACGAACCGCTTCTCGCGCACCGCGGGCACGTCCGCGAGCGCGGGCTGCGACAGCAGGAACTCCTTCTTCTGCTCGACGCTGCCGGCACCGGCGTAGTCGTAGATGGCGATGACCTCGGGCCGGCGCTCGACCACCTGTTCCCAGGAGACGTCGCCGAAGACCTCGTCCAGGTCGGAGAAGACGTTCTTCCCGCCGGCCAGCCGGATCAGGTCGGTGCCGAGGCCCTTGCCGCCGGCGGTGAAGGCGCTCTTGTCGCCGCTGTCGTAGACGAAGACGGGCACGGTGGGCGCGTCCCGGACCGCGGCGGCGGCCTCGTCCACGCGGGCGCGGAGGCCGGCGACGAGACGGTCGGCGCGTTCGGACACCCCGAAGATCCGGCCGATGGTGCGGATCTCCTCGTAGGTGTCCTCCATCGTCACCTTGTCCCGGCCGCAGTACTCGCGATTGAGGTGGGTGTCGATCCCGGCGTCGGCGAACGCCGTGCGGGAGCGGCCCTCCTTCTCCGCGAACGCGCTGCCGTAACCGCCGTAGACGAAGTCGGGCTCCGCCTCCAGGATCGCCTCGAAGGACGGCTCCCGCTTGGCCAGTTCGGGGACGGACGCGAAGTCCTCCCGCAGTTCGGGCAGGACGGCGGAGTCGGGGAAGGCGGTGCCCACCATCCGGTCCTTCAGCCCGAGGGAGAGCATCAGTTCCGCCGGGTGCTGGTGGATGGTGACCGCGCGGGACGGCGGTCTGTCGTACGTGGTCGTGACACCGCAGTTGTCGACGGTCACGGGGAAGCCCGCCGGAGCGGACGCCGTGGCCTTCGCGTCCCCGCCGGTGCCGGGGGAGGTGCCGCAGCCCGCGGTGAGCAGGACGGCCGCCAGGGCGAGTGCGCCGGCGGCGCGGGCCGGGCGGCGCCGCCTGGCGGGGGACGGCGGTCGCAGGGAAGGGGGCATGCCGGAATACACGTGAAGCCTCCTGGGGAGTCCGCGCTCCTCGGAACGGGCCCGCGACAGGCCAGTGTCCTGACTCCCGGATCGACGTTCCCCCCGCCTTCCCGCGCGGCGCGCAGTGGCATGTCGAAGGGTTGCACTCCCCGGTCACAGTGGCGGGACCGTGCCGGATTCACACCGGCTTCCTGTCTCCCGTCGCGGCGATGACCCGACGATCCTACGTTCCCTCAGGTGACGGCGAGGCGCCGGGACCGCGATTTCCCGCTCCCGGCCGGGAACCCGCCGCCCCGCCTGCCGACCGTCTTCCGGGGCCGGGCGGGAGCGGCGGCGGAGGCGGGAGGGGCGGACCGGGCGACACCGCCCTCGTCCGCGCGGTGCTCGGCCCGCACCGCCGGCCGCCGGGGCGGCGGGCACAGCGCACGAGCCCTCAGCCGCGGGGGCCGGATCGGCGTGGTCGGCGGACGGAGGCGAGCCGTCGCCGGTGGGTACGTGAGAGCGTGGACCGCGAGGGCGGGGCGTCGGAGGAGGAAGCATGGCCGAAACCGTGCCCGCCCAGATGCGGGCCGCGTACATCGACTCCGTCGGCCCGGCGGAGGGCATCCGTCACGGGCCGCTGCCCGTCCCGCCCGTCGGGCCCACCGACGTGCTGGTCCGCGTCCGGGCCGTGGCCGTCGACCCCGTGGACACCTTCGTACGCTCCGGGGCCTACCCGACCCCGCTGCCGTTCCCGTTCGTCGTCGGCCGCGACCTCGTCGGCGAGGTGGCCGCCACCGGGAGCGGCGCGGTGGGCTTCCGGCCGGGGGACCGGGTGTGGTGCAACAGCCTGGGCCACGCCGGCCGGCAGGGCGCCTGCGCCGAGTACGCCACGGTCCCCGCCGACCGGCTCTACGCCGCACCGCCCGACCTCGACCCCGAGCACCTGGTGGCGGCGGCCCACCCGGCCGCGTCGGCCTGGCTGGCGCTCTTCCGGCACGGGCGGCTGACGGCGGGGGAGACCGTGTACGTCGGCGGCGGGGCCGGCAACGTCGGCGGCGCCGCCGTGGCCCTCGCCGCCTCGGCCGGCGCCCGGGTGATCGCCACCGCACGCGCCGAGGACGCCGCCGCGGTACGCGCCCTCGGCGCCGCCGAGGTCCTCGACCACCGCGCCCCCGGCCTGGGCGAACGGCTGCGCGCGGCCCTGCCCGACGGCTGCGACGTCCACCTCGACACCTCCGGCCGGGCCGACCCGGCCGACGCCGTCGACCTGCTCGCGCCCCGCGGCCGGCTCGTCGCCATGGTCGGACTGGGCGGCGCCGCGGCCCCGTTGCCGCTCGGCCGGCTCTACACCAAGGACGCGAGCATCGTGGGCTTCGCCCTCAGCAACGCCACCACCGACGACCTCGCCCGCGCCGCCCGGCAGGTGGTGCGCCTGCTGCGCGGGACGCCCTGGCGCCCGCGCGTCGCCGACCGCCTGCCGCTGTCGATGACGGCACGGGCCCACCGGCGGCTGGAAGACGGTGAGGTGAAGGGCCGTCTGATCCTTGTCCCGTGATTTCCCGGCGTATGGGCGCGAAGTGCGGGCACTCGAAGGAGCGGAGGTGGATAAAAGATGGTTCCCTTGCTTCTCGTTCTTCTGCTGGCCCTGATTCTTTTCGGTGCGGGTTTCGCCCTCAAGGCGTTGTGGTGGATCGCCGTCATCGTCCTCGTGGTGTGGCTGCTGGGCTTCCTCGTGCGCCCGGCGGGCAGCGGCGGTCGCCGGGGGCGCTGGTACCGCTGGTGAACGCGGACAGACCGAGCGAGGAACGGAGCGGGCCCACCGGCGATCGTCCGGTGGGCCCGCTCCGCCCGTCGTCCGGGAAATGCCCCGGCGTTGTTCCTGCCCGGCGCCCCGCATTTCCGCCGGATTCCCCTGCCCGCGTTCGGCGTCGGAATACGTCGCGGAATTCCGTAAAGGCTTTCGCCTCACCCGGCTCCGCTCAGGGCTGCGGGCGGACGGTCAGTATCTGCTGCGCGTGCCCGACCGGGCCGTCGACGTCGTGCAGGACGGTACTGGTGATGCCCTGGCCGGTCGGCCCGAAGACGACCGTGGTGTCCAGGCCGGTCCAGCCGCCGCGCGGCGCGCGGTGGAAGTGGAGGGTGAGGTCGACGTTGGGGAACATCCACTCCGTCGGCGACTCCCGCACCGCGATGCCGTTCGCGGTGTCGACGAGCGTGACGAAGGACGCCCGCGGGCTCGCCGCCTCCCCGGCGACCAGGTCGAGCCCCGTGGAGATCCACGCGGTGGTGCGTCCCGGCAGCGGCTCGGCGAGCGGCCGGACGTCCAGCGAGGCGATGTAACCGCCGGGCCACCGGGACGCCATGTCCCACGGCGCGAGGGACGCCGGGTCGGCGAGCCGGTCGTCCCCGCCGCCGGCGACGGCGCCGGTGTCCAGGGTGGCCAGCAGCCACGCCCGTGCCCGGACCACCGCACGGCCGCCGATCACCACCGTGACCTCGACCAGTTCGATGGTGCGGCCGGGGCGCAGCACCTCCACGCGGGTCTCGCACTCGTCGAGCGCGAGCCGCCCCAGGATGTCGAAGCTCATCCGGCCGAGGGCCATCTCCGCCGCGGGCCGTCCGGCGAGATGCCGGTCCAGGGCGTGCACGATCAGCCCGCCGAGCGGACTGAAGTGCTGCTCGTCCGTGCTCCACGCGCCGCCGGCGTGCGCGGTGGGCTTGTAGCGGTGCTCGTCGATGCGCTCGTAGTAGCTGTCCGGCGTCGATGTGCTGGTGGTCAACAGGCTTCTCCCGAGGCGGCGGCAGGGCGGGTGCGGCCGGACCGGCGGTGCCGGGACCGGCGCCGCTCAGGATAGTTCGCCCCTTCGGCGCGGGACCGGGCGCCCGGTGCCGTACGGTCCGGCCCGTGCTCCGGTGCGTCAGGCCGCGGCCGGTGCTCCGGTGCGTCAGGTGGGGCCGGGCCGTGCCCCGGTGCGTACGGGGGACAGCCCGTGCCCCGCGCGCCGGCGGGCGGGCCTCAGGCGCCCGGACCGCTCGTGGAGGGGGCCGGTGCCGGGGCGGGGAAGCGGGCCGCGGCGAGCGCGATGTTGCGGGCCATGCCGCCGAAGACCACCGAGTGGAAGGGCCACACGCTCCACCAGTAGGCGTGGCCCGCCAGCCCGTGCGGGTGGAACAGAGCCCGCTGCCGGTAGCGGGTCCGCCCGGCCTCGTCCGTCTCGGCGTACATCTCCAGCCAGGCCAGTCCCGGCAGCCGCATCTCGGCGCGCAGCCGCAGCAGCCGGCCGGGCTCGATCGCTTCGACCCGCCAGAAGTCCAGCGAGTCGCCCGCGCGCAGCCGGGCCGCGTCCCGCCGGCCCCGGCGCAGACCGACCCCGCCCACCAGCCGGTCCAGCCGGCCGCGCACCGCCCAGGCGAGCGGGAAGGAGTACCAGCCGTTGTCGCCGCCGATGCCCTCGATGACCCGCCACAGCGCCTCCCGCGAGGCGTCCACCGCCAGTGACCGGCGGTCGGTGTAGAGGCTGCCGCCCGCCCAGTCCGGGTCGGTGGGCAACGGGTCGCTCGGGGCGCCCGGCACGGACGCGGAGGACCAGCGCGTGCTGACCTGCGCCTCGCGCACCCGCCGCAGTGCGAGGCGGACCGCCTCGTCGAAGCCGAGCGCGCCGCCGGGCGGCGGGGGCACGTACCGGTCGATGTCGTGTTCCCGGCAGACCACCTCGTACCGCAGCGATTCCGTGAGCGGGCGGGCGATGGCGGCCGGGACGGGGGTGATCAGCCCCACCCAGTGGCTCGACAGCCCCGGGGTGAGCACCGGCAGCGGCAGGATCAGCCGCCGCGGCAGCTCGGCGGCCTCGGCGTACCGGAGCATCATGTCCCGGTACGTGAGGACATCGGGCCCGCCGACGTCGAAAGCTCGGTTCACATGATCCGGCATCCGCGCGCTGCCGACGAGGGCGCGCAGCACGTCCCGTACGGCGACCGGCTGGATGCGGGTGTGGACCCAGCTCGGCGTGACCATCACGGGCAGGCGTTCGGTGAGGTAGCGCAGCATCTCGAAGGAGGCCGAGCCGGAACCGATGATCACCGCGGCCCGCAGGACCGTGGCGGGCACCCCGGAGTCCAGGAAGACCCGGCCGACCTCCGCACGGGAGCGCAGGTGCGGTGAGAGCTGCCGCTCCGGCACGCCGGGCGGGGTGAGGCCGCCGAGGTAGACGATGCGCCGGACCCCGGCCGCGCGGGCCCGCTCGGCGAAGGTGCGCGCCGCGCGCCGGTCCTTCTCCTCGAAGTCCCGGCCGCTGCCGAGCGCGTGCACCAGGTAGTAGGCGACGTCCACGTCCGCCAGCGCGCCGTCCAGCGAACCGGGGTCCGTCACGTCCGCCCGGACCGTCTCCACCTCGCCCGCCCAGGGGTGGTCGCGCAGCTTCTCCGGGGACCGCGCCAGGCACCGCACCCGGTGCCCGGCGGCCAGGAGTTCCGGCACCAGCCGGCCCCCGATGTACCCGGTGGCCCCGGTGACCAGGCAGCGCAGGCCCGCTCCGTCGTCGTCCGGCGCCGTGCCGTGTGCTTCGCCCATGGTGCCCTCGTCTCCCGCCTCGCGCCGGACCCGTGTCCGGTCATCCCTTCCCCGGGGTTGCCCGCGGTGGACGCGGCATGCCCGAACGTGACCCTTCTATACGCTGGCCGCGTGGCGACAGCGAACCAGCGCGGACCCCGCGCGCAGCACGAGCGGCAGACCCCGGCCGCACCCCGCAGCGACGACCTCCAGACCGTCGCCGTCCAGCTCAGGCGGATGAACGGGGAGATCAACCGGCTCGTCCAGGGCTTCGCCGGCAGCCACGGACTGCACGCCACCGACGTCCAGGCGCTCGCCGCGATCCTGGACTCCCCGGGGCCCATGACACCCAAACGGCTCGGCGAGCACCTGGGGCTGACCTCCGGCGCGGTCACGGCGTGCGTGGACCGGCTGGAACGCGCCGGGCACGTGCGCCGGGTGCGGGAGAGCGCCGACCGGCGCGTCGTCCACCTGCACTACGCGCCGGACGCCCGGGAGTCGGCCCGGCTGTACTTCCGGCCGCTGGCCGAGGCGGCGGCAGCCGCCCGGGGCCGCTTCGACGCGGACGAACTCGCCACCGTGGCGCGCTTCCTGACGGCGGTCAACGAGGAACTGCGCGCCGCGCGCACCACCGACCGCTGAGCCCGCGCGCCGCTCACGCGCGTCGGCCGTCGCCGCGCCCGGCGGCGGAGCGCCCACGGGGACGGAGCGCCCACGGGGACGGTGCGGGTCCGAGCGCGCAGGACCACGGGCACGGCTCGCGTCCGGGCCGGGAACGCCGAGCGGTACGGTCCGCGTCCGGCCGCGCGGCGCACCGCGTGCCCCGTCATTAGCGGGGAGCAGTTACTCGATCATTGAGATTGTTTATGATCGAGTGACTGTCCGGCGCGTCGCCTTCGGCTCGGCCCCGGCCGGCCGGTTCACTTTCCCGTGGCAGGACCACCCCGCCACCCCAACGCCCAGACGCTCGGAAACCCAGACGCCCCGCGGTCCCGCCGGACCGCACGCCGATCCCCGGAGACCGTCGCCCCGATGACCCTCACCTCCCGGCGGGCCCGCCGGCTCGTCCCCTTCCTCCTGCTCCTGGTCTGGCTCGGCATCGGCGGGACCCTCGGCCCCTACGCCGGGAAACTGGGCGAGGTCGCCACCAACGACCAGGCGTCCTTCCTGCCCCGCAGCGCCGAGTCCACGCGGGTCATCGACGCGCAGAAGGCGTTCCAGCCGGAGGAGACCCTGCCGGTCATCGTCGTGTGGACCGCCGACGGCGGCGGCGCGGTCGCCGACCGGCGCGCGGCGGCCACCGAGGCGGTCGCGGCCCTCGACGGGGCGGCGGGCACCGTCGGCCGCGCCTCCCCGGCCCTGCCCTCCGAGGACGGCGAGGCGCTCCAGGCCGTCGTCCCGGTCGAGCCCGACCTCGGCGACCGCCTTCCCGGCACGCTGGACCGCATCCGCGCCGCCGCGGAGAAGGTCCCCGGGACCACGGCCCACCTGGCCGGTCCCGCCGCCACCCAGGCCGACCTCTCGCACGCCTTCTCCGGCATCGACGGACTGCTGCTCGGGGTCGCCCTCGTCACCGTCCTGGTGATCCTGCTGCTCGTCTACCGCAGCGTCCTGCTGCCGCTGGTCATCATCCTCGGCGCGGTCTTCGCCCTCGGCCTGGCCTGCGCGATCGTCTACGTCCTCGCCGACCGCGGTGTGGTCCGCGTCGACGGCCAGGTGCAGGGCATCCTCTCCATCCTGGTCATCGGCGCCGCCACCGACTACGCCCTGCTCCTCACCGCCCGCTACCGCGAGGAACTGGTCCGGCACGAGGACCGGTTCGCCGCCGGCCGCGCCGCACTGCGCTCCTCCTGGTCCACCGTCGTCGCCAGCGCCGCGACCGTCGCCCTCGGCCTGCTCGCGCTGCTGCTCAGCGACCTGACCAACAACCGGGCCCTCGGCCCCGTCGGTGCCATCGGCATCGTCTGCGCCGTCCTGAGCACCCTCACCTTCCTGCCCGCCGTACTGGTCCTGCTCGGCCGTGCCGCCTACTGGCCCGCCGCCCCCGCGCCCGCCGCCGGCCCGGACACCGGGGGCCCGGACGGCGCCGACGACGCCCCGGCCGGACACCCCGTGTGGCACCGGGTCGCGGCGGCCGTGGACCGTTCGCCGCGCCGGGTGTGGTCCGTCTGCCTGATCGCGCTCCTCGCCTGCGCCGCCTTCGCGCCCACGCTGACCTCGCGGGGCGTGCCGCTCGACGAGATCTTCGTCAAGGAGGTCCCGTCCGTCTCCGCCCAGCGGACCCTGGCCCGGCACTTCCCCGGCGGCTCCGGCACCCCCGCCGTGATCATCGCGGACGCCGGCCGCACCGACCGGGTGCTCGCCGCGGTCCGCGACACGACCGGCGTGGCCTCCGCCGGCGCCGTGACCGACACGGGCCGGCCCGGCGGCGGCCCCCCGCGTGTCGTCGACGGGCGGGTCCGCATCGACGCGACGCTGCGCGACCCGGCCGACAGCGACGCCGCCAAGGACACGGTGGCCCGGCTCCGCTCCGCCGTCCACGCGGTGCCCGGCGCCGACGCCCTGGTCGGCGGCTACACCGCCCAGCAGTACGACACCCAGCGCACCGCCGAGCACGACCGGACCGTCATCGTGCCCGTCGTCCTCGCCATCATCCTGGTCATCCTCGTCGCCCTGCTGCGCTCGCTGCTCATGCCGGTGGTGCTGGTGGCGACGGTGGCGCTGAACTTCCTCGCCACCCTGGGCATCGCGGCCCTCGTCTTCCGGCACGTCCTCGGCTTCACCGGCACCGACGCCTCCGTACCGCTGTACGGCTTCGTGTTCCTGGTGGCGCTCGGCGTCGACTACAACATCTTCCTGATGTCCCGGGTCCGGCAGGAGGCGCTGCGCCACGGGGTACGACAGGGCATCCTGCGCGGACTGACCGTCACCGGTGGCGTGATCACCTCGGCCGGGGTGGTGCTG
This sequence comes from Streptomyces sp. SCSIO 75703, assembly GCF_036607905.1. Classification (NCBI taxonomy): domain Bacteria; kingdom Bacillati; phylum Actinomycetota; class Actinomycetes; order Kitasatosporales; family Streptomycetaceae; genus Streptomyces; species Streptomyces sediminicola. The sequence continues at coordinate 272,412 of NZ_CP144555.1, read as the reverse complement.
GCCGCGACCTTCGCCGCCCTCGCGGTGATCCCGCTGGCCTTCCTGGTGCAGATCGCCTTCATCGTCGCCTTCGGCGTCCTGCTCGACACGCTGGTGGTGCGTTCGCTGCTGGTCCCGGCCCTCGCCCGGGAGACCGGGCCCGTCGCCTGGTGGCCCGGCCGCCTCGGCCGCGACCGCCCGGCCCGGACCGGCGGTCCGGACGGCGCCGCCGAAGGCTGAGGGGGCGCCGGACGCCGCGGGGGCGACGGCGCGGACGCCGAGGGGGCGGGGCCGCGCCCGTCACCCGGCGCCGTGCGCGTCCGGTCCGGGGCGCACCGTGCCGAGGAAGCGCCGGACGGAGACCTCGATGACGACCCGCCGCGGGTTCTCCCGGGGCCGCCGGTAGCGCGCCGCGTACCGCTCCTCCGCCTCCCGCACCGCGCCGGGGTCGTCCCGGACGGCCGCCGTGCCCTCCAGCGTGGACCAGCGCCGGCCGTCCACCTGGCCGACCGCGACCGTCGCCCGACCGGCCTCCACCGCCCGCAGGACGTTGCGGACCTTGGCGGTGTCCCGGCTGGTGATGACCCGCGCCGTGCGGGTGGCGTGGTCGTACGTCACGCCCACCGGCACCAGGTGCGGGCCGCCGCCGACGCGTGGGGTGGCCAGGAAGCACACTCGGCGCTCCTGCCAGAACCGTACGAACGCGTCGTCCGCCTCGTCGGTGGTCATCGCTCTCCTCCCGGACACGGGGTCCGTCGCCCACAGCGTGGCCCCGCGAGGACCCCGGAACCGGAACGGCCACACCACCAGGACCCTACGCGGCGCCGCCGGGCCCCCGGCCGTCAGGCCGCGTCCCGCTCCTCCCGGCCGTCCCCGGCCGCCGCGTGCCGTCCCCGGCCGCCGCCCGGGACGAGGCGCAGATGCCGGCGCCGGGAGCGCCGGGCGGGCCGCCCGGTCCCGTCGAAGAGCCGGTCCTCCAGGAACGTCATGGTGAGGAGCAGCAGCCCGAGGCAGGGCAGCAGCAGTACGGCAACGATGACCACGCCGCGGATCCCTCCTCGGTGGGCGACGTCCCACCGGGTGCCCCGCGACACGCCCGGGATGGGCGGACGCCGGTGAAGATGCCGTAACCATCCGGACAAGGCGGCGGAAGGCGGATGTATCGCCGTGTCGTCGTACGGCGCCGGGCGAAGGCGGTGACAAGGGGAGTCCGGGGCGGGCCGGTGGTGCGGCCCCGTCATGTTCGGGGCGGCCGTGGGTAGGTGTCGCCGACGGCGGTGCCGGCCGCGCACGCCGACGAACCCCGACACCCCCGACACCTCGACACCTCGATACCCCGAGATCCCGAGACCCCTGAGAACTCCGAGAGAGGGAGCACGCGAGCCGATGACGCACGCAACCGCACGCACCGGACCGGCCGCCGACGTCACCACGGCGGCCGACTGGTCGGGCTGGGTGGGCGAACACACCACCGCACTGATCGGGATACCGCTGCGCATCGCGCTCATCGTCGTCGTCCTGCTGGTCGTACGGGCCGTCGCCCGACGGGCCATCACCCGGATCGTGCAGCGCGTCCTGGAGCCGAACGGCGGCGAGAGCGACCACGGCCGGCCGCGCCGTGCCGGACGCGGGCCCGCCGTGCTCCACCGCGACCGCTCGCGGGCCCGGCAGCGCCGCGAACAGCGGGCCCGCACCATCGGCTCGGTACTGAGCAGCGCCGTGACCATCGTGCTCTTCATGGTCGGCGTGGCCATGGTCCTCGACCAGGTCGGCATCGCGCTCGGCCCGCTCCTCGCCAGCGCCGGAGTCGTCGGCCTCGCCATCGGCTTCGGCGCCCAGAGCCTGGTCGCCGACTACCTGTCCGGACTGCTCATCATGATCGAGGACCAGTACGGCGTCGGGGACTCCGTCGACCTCGGCGAGGCCGTCGGCGAGGTGGAGCACGTCGGGCTGCGCCTCACCCACGTCCGCGACCTCAACGGCGGCCTGTGGCACATCCGCAACGGCGAGATCCTGCGCGTGCGCAACGACAGCCAGGAGTGGGCCCGCGCCGTCCTGGACGTCACCGTCTCCTACGACGAGGACCTCGACACCGTCTACCGGGTCCTGGAGGAGGCCGGCCGCGGACTGCGCGAGGACCCCGGCTTCTCGGACCTGCTCCTGGAGGACCTCGCGGTGTGGGGCGTGCAGTCCCTCGACGCCGACGGCGTCCTGGTGCGCGTCGCCGTCAAGACCGTGCCGCTCCAGCAGTGGGGCGTCACCCGCGAACTGCGCCGCCGGGTCAAGGAGTCCCTGGAGGCGGCCGGCATCGACCTCGCGTTCCCGCAGCGCGCCCGCTTCCTGCGCGGCGAGGACGACGACAGCGGAGCCACCGCCCGCCCCTACCGCTGACCGGGCGCGCTTTGCCGGAACGGCAACGCCGTTTGTCCCCGGGGCCGCCCCCGGTGCAACCTGCGGGGGAGGCGCCCGGCACGCCGCGCGCCACCGGCAGCAGCACACCGTCCCCGGGGAGGCACCCATGACCGACACGCCGTCGCGGCCCGCCGACTTCTGGGAGGCCCGCTACCGGGACTCCGGGCGGGTGTGGAGCGGACGCCCGAACGACCTGCTGGTCCGGGAGGCCGCGGACCTCGGCCCCGGCACCGCCCTCGACCTGGGCTGCGGCGAGGGCGCGGACGCCGTCTGGCTGGCCTCGCGGGGCTGGCGGGTGACCGGCGTCGACATCTCCGCCACCGCCCTCGAACGCGCCGCCGCGCACGCCGCCGACGCCGGGGTGGGCGAGCGCACCGCCTGGGAACGGCACGAGTTGGGCCGCACCTTCCCCGAGGGCTTCTTCGACCTGGTGAGCGCGCACTACCTCCAGTCCCCGGTGGCACTGGACCAGCGCGGTGTGCTGCGCTCCGCCGCGCACGCCGTCGCGGAGGGCGGCACGCTGCTGATCGTCCTGCACGCCGCCTGGCCCTCCTGGCAGACCGAGCCGCCCTTCGACGCGGTGTTCCCCACCCTCGACGGGCTCCTCGACGACCTCGCCCTGCCCGACGAGGCGTGGACCCTCGTCACGCGGGAGACCGTCAGCCGGCCCAGCACCTCGCCCGAGGGCGTCGAGGGCCACCGCGAGGACCACGTCTGGCGCCTGCGCCACCGCTGAGCACCGCCCCGGCCGGCGACCCCGCCCGGCCCGCACGAGGCGCCGCGCACCCCGCCGGTCCGCGCGCCGCGCACATGGCACGGGCCTCGGCGGTGCGCGCCCACGGCACGGGTGCTCGGCGCTGCCGCGTCCACGCACGGCCCGGCGCCGAGGGACGCCGGCCGGCGAGGGTGGCCGCCCCCGTCCGGGGCCCGTGCGCGGACCGGCGGCCCGTCAGGCGCGCCGCCACAGGGACGGCGTGGCCTCGGGGGAGGCGGCGGCCTGCGCCTGGTGGTCCTGCAGGCAGCGGTAGCGGACGCCCCCGTGGCTCACCGCGGCCCCGGCCTCGTAGACGCGTCCGGCGGTCCACGCGTCCCCCGCCGTGCTCTCCTGCGGCGCGGGCGTCTTCGTCGTGGCGGACGTGGTCAGCAGGGTCAGCCCGAAGTCGGCGAGCGTGGCGTTGACCGGCTGGTAGTACGTGGTCCCGCCGCGCGTGCAGTCGCCGGAGCCGCCGGAGGTGGTGCCCTGCGCCTGGGCGCCCGCGAGGAAGGGGCCGCCGGAGTCGCCGGGCTCCGCGCACACCGAGGTCTCGGTGACGCCCCGGACCGTGCCCTCCGGGTAGCTGACGCTCGTGTCGTGCTGCCGGACGGTGCCGCAGTGCCAGCCCGTGGTGGAGCCCGAGCGGCAGACCGACGCCCCCGCCAGGGCCTCCACCGAACCGGCGACCTGGATCGTCGTGCCGTCCTGGGCCCTGACGTCCGGCGTGGCCGTCCAGCCCGCGCCGACCGCCACCCACGCCATGTCCCGGCCCGGGAAGACGGACTGCCGGACGGTGCCCTGCGCGCTCTCGTCGGGGCCCGTGGTGACCGCGCCCGGGGCGCCGCAGTGGCCGGCGGTGGCGAAGCCCTCCTGCCCGTCCCGGGTGACGGAGAAGCCGACGGAGCAACGGGCCCGGCCGTCGATGAGGTAGGCGTCGCCGCCCACCAGGTCCGTGAACAGGCGGGGCCGCTCCGCCGAGATCCGGACGCCCAGGTCCGCGCGGTCCACGCCGGCGGCCTCGGCGAAGGCGTCCGCGGCCGGTTCACCGGCGGCCTGGACCACGACCCGGTTGGCGCGCACGTCGACGTACCAGACCGGCGTGGCCGCGGTGGACACGCGGCCGGCGGCGGCGTCCAGCCGCTCCTTGACGGCGGTGAGTTCGCCCAGGCCCCGGGCGACGACGGCCGCCCGCGCGCCCTGCGCCTCGATGGCGTCCGTGTCGGCGGCGTCCGTGGTGGCGACGGTCAGCTCGGCGGAGGTGTCGCCGCTCACCCAGGCACCGGCGAAGCGGTCACCGAGGCTGTCGCGCAGCAGCCCCGCGCGGGTGCCCGCCTCCGCCTCGTTGACCAGCCGGGCCGCCGCCCGGCCGGGCGCGAGCCCCAGGTCCCGCTCCATCGCCCGCAGCAGCGCCGCGGGCGCCCGGCCGGCGCCGGAGGGCGGGACGGCCGAGGGGGCGGGGGCGGGCGGCGGCGCGGCCGAGGCCACCGGGGGGAGCGCGGCCAGGGCCAGCGCGCCGAGCGCCGTCCAGACGGCGCGGCGGCCGTACCTGGCGTGTCTGCCGACCATGCGGGATGCCTCCTTCGGTCGCCGCCCGGCACGGCGACGGCTGAGTGGGGGGAAGGGACGGGAGCGGTACCGGCCGGGGAAGCCACAGTCCTTGCCGGAACGGCTCCGGACGATGCCGAGCGGCGGCGTCATTCGCGCGATGGGGGACCCGCCGGGCGGCAAGTGCAGTAGGCGCGGACCGGAACCGGGAGGTCCGGGGCCGGTCGCAGGCGGGTTTCAGGCGGCTTTGAGGCCGGGGGCGCCGGCCTCGGTGACGAAGGACGCGGCCGTCGTGACGGGGGCGCCCGGCGTGGTGACGGCCGGGACGGCGCGGAAGTCGACGCGGGCCGCCGCCCGGCCCAGTTCGACCCGGGCGTAGCCGCGTTTGCCGTGGTAGAAGCGCAGGTGCGGATTGGCCCGCAGATACGCGTCCCAGGTGGCCGGCTTCTCCTGGCCGTCCCGGCCGCTGGCCACCGAGGTGCAGGTGATCTCCGTGCCCAGCGTCCGGGAGTCCGGGTCGTCGAAGTCGTCCAGGACGTCGAAGGCGTAGGCCACGTGCACGTCACCGGTGAGGACGAGCCAGTTGTCGATCCCGGCCGCCTTGGCACCGGCGACGACCCGGTTCCGGGAGGCGCGGTAGCCGTCCCAGGCGTCCATCGACATGTCCGCGTCGGCCCCGGCGGCGAACTTCCGCTGGGAGAAGCAGACCTGCTGCGGCATCACGTTCCACAGCGCCGTGGAGGCGTGCCAGCCGTCGAGCAGCCAGCGCTCCTGCGCCGCCCCGGTGAGGGTGCGCGCCGGATCGTCGGACTCCGGTCCGGGCGGGTGCGGCCGGTCGTCGTAGACCTGGTCGGAGCGGTACTGGCGGGTGTCCAGCACGTCGAACTGGGCGAGCGTGCCCCAGTGCAGCCGGCGGTACATCCGCGCGTCGGGTCCCTGCGGCAACTGGGCCGCGCGCAGCGGCTGGTGCTCCCAGTACGCCCGGTACGCGGCGGCCCGGCGCAGCAGGAACTCCTCGGGCGGCACGTCGTTCTCGGGCACGGCGCCCGCGTAGTTGTTCTCGGCCTCGTGGTCGTCCCAGGTGACGACGAAGGGGTGCGCGGCGTGCGCCGCCCGCAGGTCCGGGTCGCTCTTGTAGAGGGAGTAGCGCAGCCGGTAGTCCGCGAGCGTCATGGTCTCGTGGTCGAAGACGCCGGGCAGCGTGCCGGAGGGGTAGCGGCGCTCCCCGCCGGAGGAGTTCACCGCGTACTCGTACAGGTAGTCGCCGAGGTGGAAGACGACGTCGACGTCGTCCTCGGCGAGGTGGCGGTGGACGGTGAAGTAGCCGTCCTGGTACGCCTGGCAGGCGACGGCCGCGAGCCGCAGCGACGCCACCGGGGTGCCGGCGGCGGGCGCGGTGCGGGTGCGGCCCACGGGACTGATCCAGGCGCCCGCGCGGAAGCGGTAGTGGTAGACCGTGCCGGGCGCGAGCCCCCGCACGTCGACGTGCACGCTGTGCCGGTACTCGGCGTGCGCGAGGGCCTGACCGCGGCGGACCACGGTGGCGAAGCGCTCGTCGAGCGCCACCTCCCAGTCGACCGTGATCCGCTCCTCGCCCAGCCCGCCGTCGGCGGTGAACGGCTCGGGCGCCAGCCGCGTCCACAGCAGCACCGAGTCGGGCAGCGGGTCCCCGGAGGCGACGCCCAGGGTGAAGGGGTCGGCGGCGATCCGCGCGCCGCCCCGGGCGGGGGCGGCGAAGGCGCCGCGGGCCGGCAGGTCGGTGGCGAAGGCGAGCGCGGCGGCGGCCGCGGTCACCGTGAGGAAGCGCCTGCGGCCGAGGCGGCGGGCGGCGGCCCGCAGCGTGGCGTCGTGCGGGGCGAGGGCGTGGTCGGCCGGTGCGCGGTGACGGCCCCTGGGCGCCATCTGGTGTCCTCTCGTACGGGCGGGCGGGTCCCGGGGCGAGCGGCGCGGGCGGGCGTGGTCCCGGACGGTCGTCCCGCGCACCGCGGCACGGGGCCTTCGCCACGTGGCGCCGGGGTGCGCCGTCCGGGCCGGGGTGCCGTCGCGCGGTGGCGCCGACGGCCCGTCAGGCGCGGACCCCGCATGCTAAGCAGACAAACCGCCTGAAAGAGGGAGGGCTTGCGGGGCGAACGCCAAGATGATCACACAAGAGGCGGTACGGGGGCGGGGTACCCGCTCCCGTACCGGGTGCGTACGGCCTCCGGCCCCCGTCCGGGCGTGCGGCGAGCGGGAACCGCGCGAGGAAGCACCGCGTCCGGCCGGTGCCCTGGCTCAGCACCAGCCGGTGGGTGCCCAGCTCCCGGTCGCGGCCGGGCAGCGGCGCTCCCCAGGACATGCCGACGAGCACGGGCGGGGCGAGGCTGAGCGCCTCCGCGACGGCGGCGGCCCGGCGGCGAGCGAGCCGTGCGCCCCGCCGCGGTGTCTCGGCCCCGGTGCCGCGCGCCGCGTAGCCTCGACGGGAGCGCCCGACGAGAGCGCGACGACGACCGGGGGCGCCGCGGGCCGCTGTCGGAAAGACGCCGGTCCGCCGCCCGGACCAGAACCGGAGGACCCGCGTGCCCGCCACCGACCCGCTGCCCGTCACCCTCGGCGACGTCCGGGCCGCCGCCGCGCGCCTCGCGGGCGTCGTCCACCGCACCCCGGTCCTGCGCTCCCGCACCCTGGACTCCCTCGTCGGCGCGGAGATCCACCTCAAGTGCGAGAACTTCCAGCGGGTGGGCGCCTTCAAGTTCCGCGGCGCCTACCACGCCGCCTCGCGCCTGCCGCCCGCCCGGCTCGCCCGGGGCATCGCCGCCTACTCCTCCGGCAACCACGCGCAGGCCGTCGCCCTCGCCGCCCGGGAACTGGGCACCACCGCCGTCATCGTCATGCCCGAGGACGCGCCGCCCTCCAAACGCGCGGCCACCGCCGCCTACGGCGCCGAGATCGTCACCTACGACCGCTACGGCGCCGACCGCGTCGCCCTCGCCGAGGCCCTGGCCGCCGACCGGGGCCTGACCCTCATCCCGCCCTACGAACACCCCGACGTCATCGCCGGACAGGGCACCGCCGCCCTCGAACTCCTCGACGACGCCGGCGCGCTGGACGCGCTGATCGTCCCGGTCGGCGGCGGGGGACTGATCGCCGGCAGCGCCGTCGCGGCCACCGGCCTCCACCCCGGGCTCAAGGTCATCGGCGTCGAACCGGAGGCGGGGGACGACACCCTGCGCTCGCTGCGGGCGGGCCGGCGGGTGCGGGTGCCGGTGCCCCGCACCATCGCCGACGGCCAGGCCGTCGACATGCCCGGGGAACTGACCTTCTCCGTCAACCGGCGGCTGCTCGACGGGATCGTGCTCGTCGGCGACGACGAGATCCGGGACGCCATGCGCTTCGCCTTCGAACGGCTGAAGATCGTTCTCGAACCGAGCGGTGCCACCCCGCTCGCCGCGCTCCTGACCGGCCGGGCCGGCCCGCTGCCCGGCCGGGTGGGGCTGATCCTCTCCGGCGGCAACGTCGACGCCGCGCGCTTCGCCCGGCTGTGCGGCACCCGCGGCTGACCCTCGCGCCGCGGACCGGGCCCGGGGCCCGCCCGGGGGTTGGCGGCACGGCCCCGGCGGGCGGACCATGGAAGGAAGGGAAACCAGGGAAGGAGGAGCGTCATGCTGGAGATCAAGACGCTCGACAAGCCCGACGAGCGGCGCGATTTCCCCCGCGGCCACATCGAGGCCGTGCACCTCGGCGGACTCGACTTCGCCGTCGCCACCTTCGAACCGGGCTGGCGCTGGTCGGAGTCGGTGGCACCCATCGCGGGCACCGACAGTTGCCGCATCCACCACAACGGCTACGTCGTCGCGGGCCGGATGCGCATCCGCATGGACGACGGCGCCGAGAGCGAGGTGGGCGCCGGCGACGTCTTCGTCTGCCCGCCCGGACACGACGCCTGGACCGTGGGCGACGAACAGTGCGTGGTCTACGACTTCGCCGGCGGTATGGCCCAGGAGTACGCCAAGGCCGACTAGGGAACGGCCACGGCGCCGGGCCCCGCGCCCGGCGCCCCGCCACGCGCCCACCGCACACGCCGCCGCACCGGACCCGGCCGTGCCGGGCCCCGGCCGCAGCGGAGGCGGGGCCGGCCGGCGCGGCCACACCGGGCGCCTACTCCGCCAGGACCACCTCCAGGGTGCGGGGGCCGTGCACCCCCTCGACGCGGCTCAGCTCGATGTCGCTGGTGGCCGACGGGCCGGAGATCCAGGTCAGCGGGCGGGCCGGATCGAGGCGCGGCAGCGCCAGCGGAACGGAGGCGACCACCTGGTCCGGCACCCGCACCACACAGACGTGGTGGTCGGGGACGAGGGTGACGCGACGGCGCCCCTGCCCGGCCGAGCCGTCCAGGACGATCGTGCCGGTCTCCGCGATCGCCACGGCGCACCCGGTGACCACGCTGTCCACCAGGTCCAGTTCGTCCGGCGTGCTCTCCGCCCGGTCCCCGACCCGTTCCGCGCCGCACGCCGCGACCCAGTCCGGGTCCAGCCCGGCCGGGACCAGCACCGTCCGCGCCCCCCGCGCCGCCAGCAGCCCGGCGACCGTGGCCGCCACCTCGCCGGCCGCGCAGCGGTGCACGAGGGCCCGGTAGTCGGCCAGGTTCCGGGCGAGCAGGTCCACCGTCTCGGCGGCCCCGCGCTTCCCGTGCTCGCGCAGGTAGTCCCGCGCGATCACCTCCTCGTAGGGGCGCTCGTCGCGCGGTACGTCCGCCAGCGCCCGCCGCACCCGGCCCAGGATCCGCTCCCTGGAACTCATCGAGCCGCTCCCCCTGTCCCGTCCGCCCCGCCGCCCGTGCGCCGCCACCAGTCCCTGAACGGTTCCGCCGGCACCGGGGGCAGGTCCCGGGTGCCGCTCCAGGCCCGGCCCGGACCGGGCAGCGTCCGCGGATGGAAGCGGCGGGTGCGCGAGGCCAGCCGCTGGCCCGTCCGCAGGGCCCCGGGACGGGCCAGCGCCCACAGCGCCGCCCGCATCGCCGCCCGTTCCGCGGCGTGCCCCCGGGCCGGGCGCAGCACCACCCGGTCGCCGCCGCGGACCGCGGGGCCGCCCCGCACCACCCGCTCCCGCAGGTGCACCAGCACCTCGGGGATGTCGATGGCGACCGGGCACACCTCGTAGCAGGCGCCGCAGAGCGAGGACGCGTACGGCAGCGACGCGTCGAGCGCGCTGCCCGTGCCGCGCAACTGGGGGCTGAGGATCGCGCCGATCGGACCCGGGTACACCGAGCCGTAGGCGTGCCCGCCCGCCCGCTCGTAGACCGGGCAGACGTTCAGGCAGGCCGAGCAGCGGATGCAGCGCAGCGCCTGGCGGCCCACCTCGTCCGCGAGGGTGTCGGTGCGCCCGTTGTCCAGCAGCACCAGGTGGAAGACGCGCGGGCCGTCCCCGTCGGTGGTGCCGGTCCACATCGACGTGTACGGGTTCATGCGCTCGGCGGTCGAGGAGCGGGGGAGGGTCTGGAGGAAGACCTCCAGGTCCCGCCAGGCCGGCACGATCTTCTCGATGCCGACCACGGAGATCAGCGTCTCGGGCAGGGTCAGGCACATCCGCCCGTTGCCCTCCGACTCCACCACGATCAGGGTGCCGGTCTCCGCGACCACGAAGTTGGCGCCCGAGACGCCCACCTTGGCACGCAGGAACTTCTCCCGCAGGTGCAGCCGGGCCGCCTCGGCGAGCTGCGCGGGCGTGTCGGTGAGCCCGTCGGGGGCCGGCCGTCCCCACGCGCCCATCTCGGAGCGGAAGACGTCGCGGATCTCCCCCCGGTTGCGGTGGATGGCCGGCACCAGGATGTGCGAGGGGCGGTCGTGGCCCAACTGCACGATCAGCTCGGCGAGATCGGTCTCGTAGGCGTGGATGCCCTCGTCGGCGAGGGCCTCGTTGAGGCCGGTCTCCTGGGTGGCCATCGACTTGACCTTGACCACCTCCGACTCGCCGGTCTCGCGCACCAGCCGGGCCACGATCCGGTTCGCCTCGTCCGCGTCGGCCGCCCAGTGGACGATGCCGCCGGCCGCCGTCACGGACGCCTCCACCTGCTCCAGGTAGCGGTCGAGGTGGCGCAGCGTGTGGTCCTTGATCCGCCGGCCCGCCTCGCGCAGCGCCGCCCAGTCGGACACCTCGGCCACCGCGGCGGCCCGCTTGGCCCTGATGGTGTGCGTGGCGTGGCGCAGGTTGCCGCGCAGGGTCGTGTCGCGCACCGCCGCCCGCGCCGCCTCGGGGAAGGCCGGCATGCCCAGGTGGGTCCCGCTCATCCGCGCGCCTCCGCTTCCGTGGTCGCCAGGATCTCCGCGATGTGCACCGGACGCAGGGCCGTGCCCAGCCGCCCCATCGTCCCGCCGAGGTGCATCAGGCAGGAGTTGTCCGCCGCGCACAGCACCTCGGCGCCCGTCGAGACGGCGTGGCGCACCTTGTCCGCGCCCATCGCCGCCGACACGTCCGGGTTCTTCACGGCGAAGGTGCCGCCGAAGCCGCAGCACTCCCCGGCACCGGGCAGCTCGACCAGCTCCAGCCCCCGCACCGCCTCCAGCAGCCGCCGCGGCCGGTCGCCCAGGCCGAGGGAGCGGAGCCCGTGGCAGGTCGGGTGGTAGGTCACCGTGTGCGGGTAGTACGCCCCCACGTCCGTCACCCCCACCACGTCCACCAGGAACTCCGTCAGTTCGTACGTCCTCGGCACCACCGGCGCCAGCGTCGCGGCGAGGGCGCCGCCCCGGCCCTCGGCTCGGGCCCGCGCACCCAGCCGCGGGTACAGCTCCCGCACCATCGCCGCGCAGGACCCGGAGGGCGTCACGATCGCCTCGTAGTCCCGGAAGACCTCGGCGAAGCGGACGGCGAGGGGCTCCGCCTCGTGCCGGTAGCCGGAGTTGTAGTGGGCCTGCCCGCAACAGGTCTGCCCCATCGGGAAGCCGACCTCGACGCCCAGTCTGGTCAGCAGTCTCACCACGGCGCGGCCGGTGTCCGGATAGAGCGTGTCGTTGACGCAGGTCAGGAACAGGGCGACACGCATCGCGGCTCCTCGGTGTGCTCAACGGATGGACGCAGGGTAGTGGGGGCGCGCGGGTGAGCGGGAGACCCCGTTCGCCGTCCGGCGAGTCGGTCCCCCGCGGCCCGCAGGCGGGCGGTGGTGCCGCGGGGCGTGGCGGACCGGGCGGACGGTGCGGCGCGGCAGCCCGCCGAGGGCCGCGAGGCCGCCCACGTGCCAGGGCGCGGGCCCGCACCAGGCCGTCGCCCGGCGCGGCCATCCGGGCGGACCGGCCGCCACCGGCGGCCCGCGCGCGTCGGCGCCGTGGCCGTCCCCGGCGGTCTCGCCCTCGTCTTCCACGGCGACATCGAGTGCCGCGGCCCGTCCCCCTCACCTCGGTGCGCCGGCCCGCCGTCACCATGGGCGCCCTCGCCGCCGAACTCCCCCCGGAGGAGACCGAGTCGGCGTGCACCGGCCGCCCGCGCGCGCACCGCCGGGTCGTCCCGCGGCCCGTGCCGGTGGTGCGCGGCCCGGGCCTCACGGCCCGCTGGGCGCCAGAAGTTCCGGTCCCGGGGGAGGCCGGCCGCAGGTCCATGTGCTGAACTGGGTCCCGGCCGAAAATCCGTCCGCCCCAGGAGTCACCGTTGAGCGTCAGCTACCGCCAGCCCGGCGTCGTCCTCACCGACCGCCGGTTCACCGTCCCCCTCGACCACGACGACCCGGCCGGGGAGACGATCGAGCTGTACGCCCGTGAGGCCGTCGCGAGCGACAAGGCGGACCGGGACCTGCCCTGGCTGGTCTACCTCCAGGGCGGCCCCGGCTTCGGGGCGAACCGTTTCGTCGGCCGTCCCGCCTGGCTCGGCCGGGCCCTGGAGGAGTACCGCGTCCTCCTTCTGGACCAGCGTGGCACCGGCGCCTCCACCCCCGCCAACCGGCAGACGCTGCCGCTGCGCGGCGGCCCCGCCGAGCAGGCCGACTACCTCACCCGCTTCCGCGCCGACTCCATCGTCCGCGACTGCGAGGCGATCCGCCCCCGGGTCACCGGCGGCGCCCCCTGGACCGTGCTCGGCCAGAGCTTCGGCGGCTTCTGCACCGTCGCCTACCTCTCCCTCGCCCCCGAGGGGCTGAGCACCGCCCTCGTCACCGGCGGCCTGCCCTCCCTGGACGCCCACGCCGACGACGTCTACCGGGCCGCCTACCCGCGCATCGAACGCAAGGTCGCCGCGCACTACGCCCGCTACCCCCAGGACGTCGAACGCGTCCGCCGCATCGCCGAGCACCTGCTCACCCACGACGTCGTCCTGCCCGGCGGCTACCGGCTCACCGTCGAGGCGTTCCAGTCCCTCGGCATCCTCCTCGGCAGCGGCGACGGCAGCCACCGCCTGCACTTCCTGCTGGAGGACGCCTTCGTCCGCACCCCCTCCGGAGCCGAGCTGTCCGACGCCTTCCAGGAGCAGGTCCAGGGCCTCCTGTCGTACGCCGGGCACCCGCTGTACGCCCTCGTCCACGAGGCGATCTACGCCCAGGACGCGCGTCCCACCGCCTGGTCGGCCGAACGCGTCCGCGCCGAGTTCCCCCGCTTCGACGCGGCCAAGGCCCTCGCCGGCGACGACCCCGTGCTGCTCACCGGCGAGTCCGTCCACCCCTGGATGTTCGCGTGCGACCCGGCGCTGCGCCCGCTGCGCGAGACGGCCGAACTCCTCGCCGCCCGCACCGACTGGACGCCGCTGTACGACCCGGCCCGGCTCGCCGCCAACGAGGTGTCCACCGCCGCGGCCGTCTACCACGACGACATGTACGTCGAGACCACCCACGCGCTGGCCACCGCCCGCACCGTCCGCGGCCTGCGCACCTGGGTCACCGACGAGTTCGAGCACGACGGCGTCCGCGCCGGCGGCCCCCGCGTCCTGGACCGGCTGCTCGCCCTCGTCCGCGACGAGGTCTGAGCCCCACCCGGCCGCGGGCCCCGTGTCCCGCCCGCGGCCGGGTTAGTGTGCCGCCATGACCGATCCCGCAGGCACCCCCCTGGAACCCCTGCCCGGTGACTGGCGCCGGGCCCTCGCCGTCGTCGCCCACCCCGACGACCTGGAGTACGGCTGCGCGGCGGCCGTCGCCTCCTGGACCGACGGGGGGCGGGAGGTGACGTACGTGCTCGCCACCCGGGGCGAGGCCGGCATCGACACCCTCGCGCCCGAGGAGTGCGGCGCCCTGCGGGAGCGAGAGCAGCGCGAGAGCGCCGCCGAGGTGGGCGTGGACCGGGTGGAGTTCCTCGATCACCGGGACGGCGTCGTCGAGTACGGCGTCCCGCTGCGCCGCGACATCGCCGCAGCGATCCGCCGCCACCGCCCCGAACTGGTCGTCACCCTCAACCACCGGGAGACCTGGGGCGGCGGCTCCTGGAACACCCCCGACCACGTCGCGGTCGGCCGGGCCACGCTGGACGCGGCGGCGGACGCCGGGAACCGCTGGATCTTCCCCGAACTGGCCGCACAGGGCCTCGAACCCTGGGACGGCGTCCGCTGGGTCGCGGTCGCCGGCTCCACCTCGCCCACCCACGCCGTGGACGCGACGGCGGGCCTGGAACGCGCCGTGCGCTCCCTGCTCGCCCACCGCACCTACCTCCAGGTCCTCACCGACGAGGACCCCGAGGCGTACGCGCGCGGCTTCCTCACCCGCAACGCCGAGGAGACCGGGAAGCGCTTCGGGGGCCGCCCCGCGGTCGCCTTCGAGCTGTTCGCCCGCTGACGGCGCGGGGCGCACCGACGCCCCTCACGGACCCGGGCGGTGCACGGGGCACCGCCCGGCCGGGCCGGGACCGGCGTCCTCGGGCGCGTCCGCGGCGGGGGCCGGCGCGGTGCGCCGCTCGGGGCGGAGCCTGAGGCCGCGCGGCATCAGGGTGAGCCGTTCCGTCACGCTCAGCCGGTACTCCTCCTCGGGAAGCAGCGCGTAGCGGCGCAGCAGCAGCCCGAGGACGAGGGTCGCCTCGTGCAGCGCGAACTGCCGCCCGATGCACGCCCGCGAGCCCGTCCCGAAGGGTTTGAAGACGTGGGCCGGCCGGGACCGCACGGCCTGCGGCTCGAAGCGGTCCGGGTCGAACCGCTCGGCGTCCGGACCCCACACCTCGGGGTCCCGGTGCAGCATCGGGACCAGCACCAGCGTCCAGGCGCCGCGCCGCATGGGGTGGGCGCCGGCCAGCACGGTGTCGGCGCGGGCCTCCCGGGCGAACGCGGGCGCGGTCGGCCACAGCCGCAGCGACTCGTCCAGCACCCGGCGCACGTAGCGCAGTCGGGCGACCTGCTCGTAGCCCGGGGTCTCGGTGGGGCCCCACACGCGGTCCACCTCGGCGCGGGCGCGGGCCGCCGCCTCGGGGTGGCGGGAGAGGTAGTGCAGGGCGAAGGAGAGCGCGCCCGAGGTGGTCTCGTGGCCGGCCACCAGGAAGGTGATGACCTGCCGGCGCACGTTCTCGGCCGACAGCCGCTCCCCGGTCTCGGGGTGGGCGGTCTCCAGCATCCGGCCGAGCAGGTCGCCCGACCCGGAGCCGGGGGCCTCGCGGCGGGCGCGGACCAGCTCGTCGACGGTGCGGTTGAGGTGGGCGATGTCGTCGGCGTTGCGGCGGCTCGCCCGGCGCAGCAGCCACGGGGCGAGCGGCGCGGGCACGGTGTTGAGCCGCTGGGCGTGGGCGAGGGCGCCCACCATGGCCGTCACGAAGGGGTGCGGGCGGGCGCGCTCGAAGGAGCCGAAGTCGTGGCCGAACCCGGTGCGGGCGATCGTCTCCAGCGTCAGCCGGGTCATGTCGCCCGGCACGTCCACCGTCCGCCCCGCCGCCGCGGCCCGGTCCCAGCGGTCCGTCAGCCGACCGGCCACGTCGAGCATCATCGGGTGGTAGCCGGCCATCGCCTCCCGGCCGAAGGCGGGCGCGAGCACGTCGTGCGCGGTCTGCCAGTTCGGCTCGTCGTTGTACGCCGTGAACAGCCCGTCCCCGGCGAGCGGCCGCAGGTTGGCCACCCCGAGCCCCACGTGCTTGGCGAAGCGCGTCTCGTCGGCCAGGTCGGCGACGAGACCGGCGCCCCACACGAGCACGAACTCCTTGCCGAAGGCCCGCCTCCGGAAGATCGGCCCCAGCCGCCGGGCCAGCGCGAGCGAGTCCTGAAGGGGCGTCTCGCGGCTCGCCCCCACCACGTCCCCGAGCAGCGGCACCCGGTACGGCGGTCGCGGGATGCGGCGCAGCTCCGGCCAGCCCTGTTCGGCTCCCCGGAAGCCGCGGGGCAGGCTCTCCCGTGCCGGTCGGTCGGTCGTCTCCACCATGACGCGATCTCCCTTGACGCAGCGGCGTTCCGGAGCGTGTTGTACGTCGGTTCAACAACGCCTCCCCAGTCTCGTCCCGCTGCTGAACCGGCGTCAAGTAGAGTCCGGGGCATGGCCGTCGACGAGCGCGGGCGCACACGGCGCCGGCTGAGCACCGAGGAGCGCCGCGAGCAGTTGCTCTCGGTCGGCGCGCGGCTGTTCTCCGAGAGCCCCTACGACGAGGTCTGGATCGAGCGGGTCGCGGAGATCGCCGGTGTCTCGCGCGGGCTGCTGTACCACTACTTCCCGGGCAAGCGGGAGTTCTTCGCGGCCGTCGTCGAGCACGAGAGCGAGCGCATGCTGCGGCTGACGCAGGCGGTTCCCGGCGTCCCGGTGCGCGGGCAGCTGACCGCCGTGCTCGACGCGTTCCTGGAGTACGTGCGCACGAACGCGGACGGCTTCGGCGCCTTCCACCGCGCCGAGGCGGCGGGGGACCAGGCCGTGCGCCGGGTCTACCGGGCCGCGCTGGCCGCCCAGGAGCGGCAGATCCTCGCCGTGCTCGCCGCCGACCCCGAGTACGGTCCGGACGTCGCGGAGCGCCCCGGCGTGCGGCTCGCGGTGCGCGGCTGGCTGGCCTTCACGACGGCGGTCTGCCTGGAGTGGCTGAGCGAGGGGGAACCGGGGCGCGAGCAGGTGCGCGACCTGTGCGCCCGTACCCTGCTGGGTGCGCTGGCCCCCTGAGTGCCGGGCACCGCCGGGGCACGCGCCCGGGGGCGGCGGGCCGTGACGGCACCGGGCTCCGGCGGGTCCGCCGGGCGTCGAACGGCCCTGGCCGGAGCGGCGGTCAGGCGGTGCGGGGGACGCTCGCGCAGGCGGACGGCGGGTGCGCGTGCCGGGAGCGGGTGATCTCGACGGTGGTGCCGGGCGCGAGCGCGGCCGGTTCCTCGGGGAGCCGCGGCCGGCGGGCGGTCAGCCGCGTGCCGGCCGCGGTGCGGACGGTGGCCGTGGTGGTTCACCGGTCAGTCGTGGTCGTCAGCGTCGGCGACGGACTCGTCTCCTCGTCGTCCGGGAGCCGGACCCGCACCGCGTGTCCCTCCCTCCGGCGTCCCCGCTGGTGTCGCCGTCCAGCACGGCGAGGATCTCCGCCACCCGCGCCGGTGCGCGCCGCCGCCCGTCGGGCGAGGCGCCGCCGTCCTGCCAGTCGTGCACCGGCTCGGGAGCGGCCTGGCGGGCGTGCGCGCGCAGGGCGAAGTGCCGGGCCGGATCGTGCGGGACCGGCGGCCGGCAAAGTTCCCGCCGGCGGGAGACCGCGAGGGACCGCACCGGCACCGTGGCGGGCGGCCCGGGTCACGGGACGGGAACCGCCGTGTGAACGCGGAGGACCGCCCGGAAAGGTCTCGCGAAGACCACGCGTCCCGGTTGGCGCGCACCCCGATCTCCTATAGGTTAGGCAAGCCTTACCTAATGAACTTGACGACGGAGGTTGGGGATGGGCGACAGTCACACCTGGGCGGCCGCGCCTGCCGCGGCGGAGCAGGCCCGCTCCGTGCTCGCCGCCGCGTGGTCCTGCGCGGTGACCGCGGAGGGCGGACGCGAGGAGTACGTCGGCGCGCACGCCGTGTCCGACGAGGGCCGGGTGCGCCTGAGCGTGCCCGGGGACAGTGTCCTGTCCGCCGCCGTGGTGTGCGCGCCCCGCGGCCAACCGTCCGGCGTGCTGGAGTTCGCCGACGTCGCGCCCGTCCCCGTCCGGGGGCGCGTCCGCGCCCGGCTCTGGCTCGCCGGCCGGTTCGCCGCCGAGGGGGACCACCTCTCCTTCGAGCCGACCCGGGTGGTGCTGCGCCGGGCGGCCGGCGCCGTGGTGGTCGACCCCGGCGAGTTCGCCGCCGCCCGCCCCGACCCGCTCGCCACCGCCGAGGCCCGGCTGCTGACCCACCTCGCCGACTGCCACGGCGACGCGGTGGAGCGCCTCACCCGGCTCGTCGACGCCGACAGCCTGCACGGCGCGGTCCGCGTCCGCCCGCTCGCCGTCGACCGGCACGGACTGACCCTGCGCATCGAACGCCTCCGCTCCCACGGCGACGTCCGGCTGCCCTTCCACACCCCCGCCGACGACCTCGCCCAGCTCACCGAGCGCATGCACGTCCTGCTGGCCCAGGCGAGCGCCGCCCGCCCCCGCGCCCTACAGCGGCAGCGCACACACGGCGACCGGTGACGCGAACGGCTCCCCGGCCGGACGCAGTCCGCCACCTGCGCGGTCGACGTGGAAGACACCCACCGTGCCGGAGCGCTGATGCGCCGCGAACAGCAGCGCGCCGTCGGGCGAGAAGGCGATCTGGCGCGGGAACTCCCCGCCCGCCGGCACCTCGTCGAGCAGCCGCAGCCGGGCGCCGCCGTCCTCGACCGCGTACCGCGTGAGGGTGTCCCGCCCCCGGTTGGCGAGGTAGGCGTGGGAGCCGTCGGCGGTGACCAGGAGCTGTGCCGGGTGATTGCGCCCCGTGCCCGCGCCCGTCCCCGTGGGCTGCGGCTCGCCCGGGTCGAGACGGCCGGTGCGCGGGTCGTGGCCGCAGACGGTGACCGTGTCGTCGAGTTCCCCGACGAGGTACGCGTACCGCCCGCCGGGGTGGAAGGCGAGGTGGCGCGGTCCGGTGCCCGGCCGCACCCGGGCCCGCGAGGTCTCGGCGAGCGTGCCCCGCTCCTCGTCGAGGCGGTAGGTGTACACGGTGTCCGTGCCCAGGTCCACGGCGAGCACGTGGCCGCCGGGGCCGGTGACGACCTGGTGGGCGTGCGGCCCGTCCTGTCCCGGGCCGGGCGGGGGAGAGGCGTGCCGGACCAGCGCGGTGTGTTCCCCGAGGGCGCCCGAGGCGTCGATGGGGTGCACGGCGACGCCGCCCGAACCGTAGTGCGCGCTCAGCAGCCAGCGCCCGTCCGGACGGACCGACAGGTGGCACGGGGCCGAGCCGCCCGCGCTCCGCACGCCCAGCACCCGGGGCCCGTCCACCCGGAAGGCGCTCACCGTGCCCGCCTGCCGCTCGCCGACGGCGTAGACCGTGCGCCCGTCCGGATGGACGGCCAGGAACGAGGGGTCGTCGAGCCCGGCGAGCGTGCCGGCGCCGGTGATCCGGCCCGTCGCCGGGTCGTAGGAGGCCAGGCCGACACCGTCGCCGCCGCCCTCCGCCGAGGTGTACGTGCCGAGGAAGAGCGGGCGCCGCCCGGAGGGCCCCGCGTCCCGGCCCGCCGCCCCGCCACTCGCCAGGGGCGCCGGAGTGGCCGCCCCGCGCGTCCCGGCGTCCGGAGCCCTCCCGCAGCCCGCCGCCGGGACCACCGCCGCCAGGGCCGCCGCACGCCACGCCAGCCCTGTGAACCGGCGCCTGCTCCAGTCCGCACCGCTCATGCCCCGCGCACTCCCGTCACCCGTCGCTCTCCGTCCGCCCCCGCCCACCGGGCCGCCGCCCTCCCGCCACGCCGGGGCGGCGGGGCGTCCTCACTCGTCCCCGCGGCCCGCGGCCAGGCCCCTCACCCGTCACCACGGCTTGCGCAGCCGCCGGGGCCGCGGCGGCAGGTGCGGCCAGATCCGGTCCCGCAACCCGGTCAGCCGGGGCCGGCGTTCGCGCTGCTCGCGCGTGTGCCGGTCCAGCTCCTCCAGCAGCCGGCGCGAACGGTGCTCGGTGTCCAGCTCGTCGATGATGCGGTTCACCTCGGTCAGCACCGCGCCCTGCAGCTGCCACTGCCGGGAGTCCCGCCGGACGTCCTCCAGCAGCAGTTCGGCCAGCCGGTCCCGGGTGAGCGCGGCCTGCCGCAGTTCGGCGGTCAGCCGTTCCTCCGCGGACTCGGCGTTCTCGCTGGCACTCGTGGTGACCAGTACCGAGAAGCTGACCACCGCGTCGGCCACCTCCGACAGCAGCCGCTCCAGCGTCTCCCCGGTCCGGGGCGGGAACAGCGGATCGGGCTCGCGCACCTTCGCCAGGTCGGTGAGGCTGCGGGCGAGCACGCGCAGCACCACCGTACTGATCTCCAGGGTGTCCAGCCCGGTGCGCAGCACCACCCGGTGCAGCAGCCCCTCGCGCACCCGCGGGTTCAGCCGCAGGCTGTCCTCGGCCTGCCGCAGGTCCTCGTCCACCTCGGCGATGTCGTGGTCGAGCTGCCGGGCCTCGTGCAGCCGGGCCGCGGCCTCGTGGTAGCGGGTGCGCCCGGCCGCCTGCTCGCCCATGCGCAGCAGGAGTTGCCGCACCCGGCGGGCCAGGCCCTCGATGGACTCGCCGGCCTGCTCCACCCACACCGGCGGGGCCAGCACCAGGTTGAAGGTGAGTCCGACGACCGCGCCGATCAGGGTCTCCACCACCCGCGCCCAGGCCAGCGTCCCGTGCGAGGTGACGCCGAGGACGAGCATGGCGCTGATCGCCACCTCGGCCACGAACTCGTGCGCCCGCACCAGGTGCCCGACGCCCAGCGCCGCCACGATCACCAGGGCCAGGCTCCACCAGGACAGGCCGACCAACTGGCTGAAGGCGATGGCGACCAGCACGCCCGCGACCACCGCGTTGACCCGGCGGAAGCTCATCTTGAGCGTCGCGTACAAGGTGACCTGGACGACCAGCAGCGCGGTCAGGGGAGCGGTGAGCGGGGCCGGTTCGGGGCTCAGCCGCAGGGCGATGACATAGGCGATCGACGCCGCGGCGGCCGAGCGCAGCGCCTGCACCACCATCGGGTCGCGGTGCCACTTCACCAGGCGCGCGACCCACGCGGTGCTCTCCCGTACATCCAGCATCCTCAGGGCGTTCCCCTTCGCCGGGGCCTCGAACGTGTCCGGACAGGACGGTAACCGGACACCGCCGGACCACACGCCTGCACGCGCCGCACACCGCCGGACGGGTCCCCCGCCTCCCCGCCGGAGCACCGGCGACGGGGAGGCGGGGCGAGAGGGACGCGAGGGGAGGAGAGGGAGGGAAGGGAGGGAGAAGAGGGGATGTGGGAGAGGACCGAGGGGCCGGGCGCGTCAGGTCGTCAGCTTGGCGAGGAAGGCGGCGAGGTGGTCCGATGTCCGCGCTATCTGCTCCTCCAGGGTCAGGCTCTCCTCGAACCGGGCCCCGGACCGCGGCACCCGCAGCCCCCGCAGGTACAGCGAGCACGCCAGGTCGGCGCAGAGGTACAGGCCCACCGAGTTGCCCTCGCGGCCGGCCGGGCCCGCCTTGCGCGCGGTCATCAGCGCGACCCCGCCCCGCGGATGGGTGGTCAGGCACAGCGAGCACATGCTGCGGTGCAGGAAACCGCGCCGGGCGGGCGGTACCCGCAGGGCCACGCCGACCAGGCGCCCGCCGTGCTCGGTGACCAGATGCGCCCGCTCCGGCGCCCCGGGGTCGCGCCAGCCGAGGAAGTCGAGCGACTCCCAGGGGCGTTCGGCGAGGTCGCGGGGGACGGACATCCGCTTCGCCTCGCCCTGGGAGCAGTTGACGAAGGACGCGCGGATGTCCGGCTCGGTCAGTGGTCTCATGATGGGGTGTCTCCGGACGCGACGGCGCCCGGGGTCCCGGGGCCGGCGTCCACCCTAGGGAGACGGGAGAGGGCCGGGCGAACGGTTTTCCGCGCTGCGCCCGGGACGGCGAAAGGTTCAGAACATGAATTAAGTGCGGAGGAAAGTCGCGGCCGGTCCCGCGGCAGAGGTATCTTGCCAGCCGGAACCCGGTTCGGAAGGAGCCACATGGCGGGGCGCAACGGACGTACGGTACGCGACCTCAGAAGGGCCAACCGCACGGCCGTACTCCAGCGGCTCTACTTCGACGGACCGCTCAGCCGGTTCGAACTGGGCCCGGCGACCGGGCTGAGTTCCGGATCGGTCAGCAACGTCGTCGCCGACCTCGTCGCCGACGGGCTGGTCCGGGAGGCCGGCAGCGTCGACTCCGACGGCGGCCGGCCCCGCACCCTGCTCGCGGTGGCGCCCGGCAGCGGCCACATGATCGGCGTCGACGTCGGCGAGACCCGGGTGCGCATCGAGCTGTTCGACCTCACCCTCACCGAACTCGCCCGCGCCGAACGCCCGCTGACCCGGCGTGGCCACGAGGTCGAGGCCATCGTCGGTCACATCCGCGACGGCGTGGCCGAGGTGCTCGCCACCGCCGGACTCGCTCCCGAGCGGCTGCTCGGCGTCGGGATCGGCGTCCCCGGCATCGTCGAGCACACCGCCGAGGACGGGGCCGTGGTGCACGGCCAGACCATCGGCTGGGACGCGGTGCCGCTGGAGCGGCTGCTGCGCGCCGCCTCCCCCCTGCCGGAGAGCGTCCCCTACGCCATCGACAACGGCGCCCGCACCCTCGGCCAGGCCGAGATGTGGTTCGGCGCCGGGCGCGGGGCCCGCAACGCGGTCGTGGTCCTCTTCGGCTCCGGCGTCGGCGCCAGCCTCGTCACCCCCGAGGTCGAGCAGGGCCGGGCGGTCGAGTGGGGGCACCTGACCGTACGGGTGCGGGGCCGCCGATGCCGCTGCGGCGCGCTCGGCTGCCTGGAGGCGTACGCGGGCGCGGAATCGCTGCTGGCCCGCTGGCGGGAGGCCGGCGGCACGGTGCCGGAGGACACCGACGAGGAGACCGCGCTCACCGGCATGCTCGCCGCCGCCTATCCGCCCGGGGAGACCGCCGCCGACCCGGTCGCGCTCTCCGTGCTGGAGGAGACCGCCGAGTACCTGGGCGCCGGGCTCTCCGACCTGATCAACCTCTTCCAGCCCGAGCGCATCCTCATCGGCGGCTGGGCCGGGCTCCAGCTCGGCACCCGCTTCCTGCCCGCCGTCCGCCGCCACGCCGTCTCCTACGCCCTGCGCCACCCCGCCCGGAAGGTGACCGTCGATCTCGGGCGGCTCGGCCCCGACGCGGTCACCGTCGGCGCCGCGATCCTGCCGCTGGCCGACTTCTTCGCCCGCGGCGGCCGGCGTCCCGACCCCGAGCCGCAGAACCCGCCCCCGGCCTGGCGCACCGCCCTGAGGGAACGGACCCCGCGCTGAGGGAACGGACCCGCGCCGAGGTTTCGCCGGGCCCGGCCCCGGTTACCCGGGACCGCTGGACCGACGGGGGAAACCGACGGAAGGGAGACCGCCGTGACCGACCACCGCTCCGAAGGACCCGGCGAGAACGGCTCCCCCGTCCCCCGGGACATGCAGGACCAGCAGGCCGGCACCGGCGAGGACCCCTGGGAGGCCGCCCCGAAGCGCGCGGCGCCCACCCGGAGCCCGCGGACGCACGAGCCCGGCCCGGACGCCGTCGGGCGGGAGGCGCGGGGCGAGCCAGGAGTGACGGACGACGAGACCGACGAGCCCGAGGAGGGGGCGGACGAGCCGGTGGCCGAGGGTCCCGACGGCGCGCGGGTCACCGACGTCCCCGACACGGACGAGGCGGGGACCGGCCGCCAGGGCGCCCCGCACTCCGGCGCGGTCCACCCCGAACACCCGGTGCCGGACGAGTCCCCGGGCTGACGGCTCCCGCCGCCCCGGC
This sequence comes from Streptomyces sp. SCSIO 75703, assembly GCF_036607905.1. Classification (NCBI taxonomy): domain Bacteria; kingdom Bacillati; phylum Actinomycetota; class Actinomycetes; order Kitasatosporales; family Streptomycetaceae; genus Streptomyces; species Streptomyces sediminicola. Next base: position 248,996 of record NZ_CP144555.1, on the reverse strand, counting down.
CGGCATCCTCCCGGCCCGGGGGCGTCGGCTGCCGGTGGCCCGTTCCCGTACCGCCCGGGGTCGTGGGCACGACCCGCGGCCGGTTCCCGTACCACGTGAGGCCCGGCCGGAGCGTCCCTCCGGCCGGGCCTCGCGCCTGCCGTCCCGCTCAGCCCGCCTTGCGGCCCCGCAGCGGCACCGTGGCCGCGCCCGCGCCCTGGCGCAGCCCCTCCAGGAACTCCTCCAGCACCTGCGTGGCCGTGCGCTCCGGCCGCCAGCCCAGTTCCTCCCGCGCCCGGGCGCAGTCCATCAGCGGCAGCCGCAGTACCGCGTCGAAGAGGTGCGGGGAGGCGGGCAGCAGGCGCAGGCCCCACGCGGCGGCCATCGCCGTCCGCGCCGCCGTGCGCGGCAGGCGCACCGGCCGTCCGCCGGTCATCGCGGCCAGCGTGCCCGCGTCCACCGGCGGCTCCGTGGCCAGGTTGAACGGCCCCCGGGCCTCCGGCGAGCGCACGGCGAGCCGGTACGCGTGGGCCGCGTCGTCGGTGTGCAGCACCTGTACCCGGAGCCCCGGCACGTCCGGCAGCACCGGCAGCAGGTCGGGGCGGGCCACCGGGCCCGGCAGGAACCGGCCGGCGAAGATCCGGCGCTGTTCGCTCGCCGACTCCCGCTTGAAGAGGAAGGCCGGCCGCATCCGCACCACGCGCATGTCCGGATGGTCGCGCTCGTAGGTGTCCAGGACGCGTTCCAGGTACGCCTTCTCCCGGCAGTAGGCCGCGTCCGGCCAGCCGTGCGTCGGCCACGACTCGTTTACGGCGCGGTCCTTCGGCCCCGGCGAGTACGCGCCGACCGAGGAGGCGTGCACGAGCGCGGGCACCCCGGCGGAGGCCGCCGCCCCGAAGACGCGCAGGGAGCCGAGCACGTTGGTGCGCCACGTGGTGGCCGGATCGTGCGTCGGCTGGAAGGCCCAGGCCAGGTGGATCACCGCGTCGGCGCCCGTGAAGTGCCCGGCCAGGTCGTCGTGGTCGCGGGCCAGGTCGACCGAGGCCCACTCCGTCTTCGGCGGCGGCCGGTCCGGCAGCCGCCGGGCCAGCCCCAGCACCGACTCGACCTCCGGGTCCTGTGCCAGCAGCCGCACCACACTGGTGCCGACGTTGCCGGTGGCGCCCGTGACCACGATCCGTTTGCCCGTCGTGCCGCCCACCGTCCGCTCCTCTCGCCGGATGCTCCTCGCGGGCCACCGGGTACCCCGGCCGGCTCCGGGCAAAGAAGAGCCCCGACCGGACGGGGGGATCACGGTCGGGGCGGTATGGGGTGGACGCGGATGGCGGTCGCCTCCCGGCGGGGGGCTCCACGGGGCTTCAGCCGGACGATCGTCCCCGTGGGCGAAAGGTGTGGCCCGAGGACACTGTTCCATCCGTATCCACACTTGTTCCAACGCACCGGTGGCGGTGGGTGTTCCCCGTCTGTCGGGATCCGTGGTGATCCGTGTCACCCGTACCCGCTCGCCGGGTTTCCGGGGGTGTGTCACGACTTCGGCGGCCGAGCCCGACGGCCGCTCGGGTGGCCGGTGCTCCGGTCGCCCCGGGCCTGCCCCCGCTCCGCCGGGCCGGGACGACGTCCGCCCAGAAGTTCTCGCCTGGAGCAGTAGCGTGCCGAGCACGGCGGCACCGCAGGCCCGTCGCCCGGCGTGCTCCCGCGGCTCCTCGTGCAGCCGGGCGTGCAGCTCCTCCGACGCCGCCCGCCGCCCCTCGCGCGGCGACCGCGCCCCGTCCTCGCCGAGCAGGCCGGCGGCCTGGGCGTGGGAGTCGCCGATCAGCTCCAGCAGTCTTCCGTACCGGTCCAGCGCGGCGCCCTCCGGCACGGTGGGGAAGCGATGCTCGTCGGCGGCCACGGCGAGGGTGCGGGTGCCCCCGGGTGCGGCGCGTCGCCCCGGGGGCCGCGCGCGTACGGGGGTGGCCGCCGCGGCGCCGGTGTGCCCGCGCCCGGCTCATGCGAGGGGGCTGTCCGGGAGGGCGGCCAGCAGCTCCGCCGGATCGGCGTGGACCGCCTCCGCCCCGGCCTCCTCCAGGTCGGCGCGGGGCAGGCCGCCGCAGAGCAGGCCCACGCACCGCACCCCGGCCCGGCGGCCCGCGCGCATGTCCCAGACCGTGTCGCCCACCAGGACGCCCCGCCCCGGCGGCACCCCGGCGAGGTCCAGCGCGTGCCGCACCGGATCGGGCGCCGGTTTGCCCGCCGCCACGTCGTCGGCGCTCGCGGTCGCGGTGATCGCGTCGTCCGCGTCGATCGCCCGGCGCAGCGCCGCCAGTTCGGGCCCGCCCGCCGAGGTGGCGAGGACGACCGCCCAGCCGTGCCGGGCCAGGTGCCGCAGCAGCTCGCCCGCCCCCGGCAGCGCCGGCAGCCGGTCGAAGAACTGGCCGTACAGCGCGGTGTGGGCGGCGCTCAGCTCCGCGTCCCGGTCCCGGTCGCGGTCCGCGCCGAGCAGATGGCCGATCAGGTCGGCGGAGGGCAGTCCCACGGCCCGGTGGACGGCGTGCATCGGCACCCGGTGGCCGGCCTGCCGGAACGCCTCCCACCACGTGGTCACGTGCAGGTGGTTGGTGTCGACGAGGGTTCCGTCGACGTCGAACACGGCCGCCCGTTCCATACGCCGTTCCCTTTCCGTCCCGCGCCCGCCGCGCGTGTCCTCGCGGGCGCCCCGGCGCCCCGTACGGCGGCACGGGTACCACGTCAGGGCGCCGCCACTCCGGACGGCGCGCGTCCTTCCCGGGTCCAGGCCAGCAGGTCGGGCAGCGACCAGGTCGTCACCACCCGCTCCGGGGGCACCCCGCACTCCTCCGCCCGCGCGCAGCCGTGGATCTGCCAGTCGAGCTGGCCCGGGGCGTGCGCGTCGGTGTCGACGGAGAACAGCAGGCCCGCGTCCACCGCGCGGCGCAGCAGCCGGCGCGGCGGGTCCAGCCGCTCCGGGCGGCTGTTGATCTCCAGGGCGGTGCCGGACTCCGCGCAGGCCGCGAAGACCTCGTCCGCGTCGAACTCCGACTCGGGCCGGCCCCGCCCGGTCAGCAGCCGCCCGGTGCAGTGCCCGAGCACGTCGGCGTGCGGATCGCGGACGGCGGCCACCATCCGCCGGGTCATCGAGCGGGCGTCCATGCGCAGCGCGGAGTGGACCGAGACCACGACCACGTCGAGCCGGTCCAGCAGCTCCGGTTCCTGGTCCAGGGAGCCGTCCTCCAGGATGTCGCACTCGATGCCGGTCAGCAGGCGGAAGGGGGCCCACGTCTCGTTGAGCCGGGCCACCACGTCCAGTTGTTCGCGCAGCCGCGCCGGGGAGAGCCCGCGGGCCACCGTGAGCCGGGGCGAGTGGTCGGTCAGGACCGCCCACTCGTGGCCGAGCGCCGCCGCGGTCCGGCCCATCTCCTCGATCGGGCTGCCGCCGTCGGACCAGTCCGAGTGCAGGTGGCAGTCGCCGCGCAGCAGGGACCGCAGTCGCTCCCCGCCCCGGGCGAACGGGGCGGACGCCTCGCCCTCCAGCCGCTCCAGGTAGCCGGGCGTCCGCCCGTCCAGCGCCTCCCGCACGACCTGTGCCGTCTTCGGGCCCACCCCCTTGAGGGACTCCAGCGACCCGGTGCGCGTCCGCTCGGCCACCTCGCCGTCGGGCAGCGCGCCCAGCACCCGGGCCGCGGTGCGGAAGGCCCGGACGCGGTAGGTGGGCTCCTGGGAGCGTTCCAGCAGGAAGGCGATCCGTTCCAGCGCCTCGACGGGGTCCATCGCCACCTCCTCGCTCGGCACCTCCAGGGTTGCCCACCGCCCACCGGAGCGCACGGCGGCCCGGCCCGCCCCGCCCCGGGGCGCGTGGCCCCGGCCCGGATGGTTCGAACTGTTCGAATGCGAGGTGTCGCCTCCCGCGTCCCGGACCGCTCGCGAGGCCGACGCACCCGGTTGCGGCCTACCCTCTAGGCATGACCGAAATCGCGAGCCCGCACATCGGCAGTCCGCGGATCCTCGTGCTCGGGGTGCAGCCCGGCACGCCGCCGTTCCGGATCGTGGAGATCGACGGACAGGTGGTCGGCGAGGCGCGGACCGTCATCGACGTACTGGAGACCGCCGCCGCCTTCGGCATCGTGGTCCACGACCTCGACGACCCGGACGTGGTGCGCTGGGTGGGCGGCGACAAGTTCACCTGGACCCCGCGCTAGGTGTTCTGACCCGGGAGGCGCCGGCCGGGGCGGTGCGCCCGGCCGGCGAGGCCGGGCCGGCCCCCGCGGGGCGGGGACCGGCGGGGTGGTCCCGGCGCGGGGCGCCCGGACCACCGTGGCGCGGGGTCAGCCGACCGTCCACTTCTGGTTGGCGCCGCCCGTGCAGGTCCATATCTGGAGCCGCGTGCCGTTCGCCGGGTCGTTGCCGCTGACGTCCAGGCACTTGTCGGCCTGCGGATTGACGATGTCCCGGGCCCCGGTCACCACCCAGCGCTGGGCGGCCGAACCGTTGCAGTCCCACAACTGGACCGGGGTGCCGTCGGCCGTGCCGCCGCTCGCCACGTCCAGGCACTTGCCGAGCGCCCGGATCGTGCCGTCCGGGCCCACCGTCCACTGCTGGGCCGGGGTGCCGTTGCAGTCGTAGAGCTGGACGGGCGTGCCGTTCGCCGAGTTCGCCGCGGCCACGTCCACGCACTTGCCCGCCAGTCCGCGGACCGCCTCGCCGGCCGGCGCGTCGCCCGTCGTCACGGAGACGTGGTCCACGACCAGGGTCTGCGGGAAGGACGTGGAGCCGTCGGGGTCGCCGGGCCAGTAGCCGCCGACCGCCAGGTTGAGGATGAGGAAGAACGGCTTGTCGAACGCCCACTGACGGCCGCCCAGGTCGGCGGGGGTGCGGCGCTGGTAGACGTTCCCGTCCACCGACCAGGTGATCGATCCCGGCGCCCAGTCGACGGCGAAGGTGTGGAAGCCGTCCGCGAACGCCTGACCGCCCGGCAGGGTGTAGCCCGCGCCGATCCCGTCCGCGCCGGAGTACCCCGGGCCGTGGATCGTGCCGTGCACCGTGGACGGCTCGAAGCCGACGTTCTCCATCACGTCGATCTCGCCGGAGTCCGGCCAGCCGACCTGGCCGAGGTCGTTGCCGAGCATCCAGAACGCCGGCCACATGCCCTGCCCGCGCGGCACCTTCATCCGGGCCTCCACGTGCCCGTACTGCGCGGTGAACCTGCCGGCCGTGTTCAGCCGGGCCGAGGTGTACTGGCAGGTGCCGTACCAGCACTGGTGGTCGGACGGGTTCTCTTGGCGGGCCGTGATGGCCAGGTGCCCCTGGCCGTCCAGGGCCGCGTTCCTGGTGCCGGACGTGTAGTACTGCCGCTCGTGGTTGTTGACGTTGTCGCCGGTCTCCAGTTGCCACTTGGCGGAGTCCACGGCGGCGCCGGCCGGACCGTCGAAGGTGTCGGAGAACGTCACCGTGGCGGGCGCGACCGCGGCCCGGGTCTCTGGTGGGGTCTCCGCCCGGGCGGGGCCGGTCACGACGGAGGCGGCCAGCCCGGCGGACAGGGCGGCGAGCAGACATCTGCGGAGCAGGCGTGGGCGGGCCACGGCTCTCCCTTCCGTACGGCGCCCCGCCGTGACGGGGGCGCCGACCGAGGTGGGGGGTAAGGGTGACGCCCTTGATTTAAGGAGTGAGATAAGGGCCCGTCAATACCCTGGTCCATACCACCTGCCATTCCGTTACGAACGGGCCCGCCGCGCGTGCACCGCCCGGCTCATCCGGCGGCCCAGGAGCAGGTAACCGGCCAGCGCTCCCGCGCTGTTGAGGATCACGTCGTCGATGTCGAAGGCGTGTCCGGTGACCAGCGCGCCCTGCGCGAACTCCACCAGCAGCATCACCGCGGCCGTCAGGAGCAGCAGGCGCGGCGCGCCGCGCGCCCCCGGGGCGACCAGCGGGACCAGCACGCCGAAGGGAACCCCCAGCAGGAGGTTGCCGCCGACCTGCTTGACCGCGTCGCGCAGCGCGGGCTGGTCCAGGTAGGCGCGCAGGGAACGGCCCGGCCGCAGGTTCGTGTGGACCAGCGCCTCCGAGGCGGGGGAGGGGTGCAGGGTCAGCCGGGCCAGGACGGCGGCGAAGGCCACCATCACCACGAAGGCGCAGGCCGTCACCAGCAGCCGCAGCGCGAGGGCGGCGGGGCGCCGTCCGGGCCGGACGGCCTCCTCGCCCGCGTCGGCGGGACGGGAGCGGGAGAGGAAGCGCGGACGTGGAACGGTACGCATGGATCGGCCCTCCGGTCGTCGACTTCCCCGCGTGGTGAGGCGGTTACCCGCCGCGGCCGCGGGGATGCCGGGCGCCCCGGCGTCTCCCGCCCCGGGAGCGCTTCCGTTTCCCCGGCCCCGCCGGGCACTCCCGCCGGGACGCGCCGCGCGCCGCCGCCCGCCGGACGGTGCGGGCCGGGCGCGACCGGGTCTCGCTGCCGAACAGGTCCCTCAGTCCCGGTACGACGCTCAGCCGGAGCCCGGCGAAGAGCGCGGCGAGGACCAGGACCAGGGCGCCTGCCGCCTTCACCCGGCCGGGCACGCGGCGGGGGAGGCGCTTGATCGGAGACGTCGTGGCGTCGGCCCTCCTTCCTCCCGGCCGGATGCCCGTCATCTTCCGTGCCAGGAAGGGCTGTTGGCGCCTCCGGGGGGAGGGGAGGGGGTGCGAGGAGGCGCGGCCGCCGGGGCCGGCCCCCGGCACGCGGGAGCCGGCCCGCCGCGCAGGGGGCGGGCCCGGTCAGTGCTCCGTCCGGTCCGTCCGCGGCCGGCCGAGGCCGGGCACCGCCTCCAGGTCCGGATGCGGCGGCAGCACCGCGGCCAGACCGGTGATCCGCAGCATGCGCAGCGTCAGCGGGTGGGCGCACACCAGGTGCACCCGTCCGCCGCCGCCGAGCACCCGTCCACGGGCCCGGTTCAGCAGCCGCAGCCCTGAGCAGTCGAAGAACTCGACACGGCCGAGGTCGAGCACGACCAGGGCGCCGGGCCGCCCCGTCTCCCGGTCCAGGAGCGGGCCGATCTCCGCGGCGGAGGCGATGTCGATCTCGCCGCGGAACTCCAGCACGGTGTGGCCCCGGTCCTGGTGGACCCGTAGGTGTCGGCTGAGCGACACGGATTCCCGCCGCACGACGCCACCGCCTCCAGCATGCTCCGCGGATGGGCTCCGTGGGGGCGGGACTGCCCCAACGGCCCTTGCTGTTCAGCAAGTTACCCTTGTTGAGGGAAAACTGAGCATGTTCGACCGACATATGTCGCCGGATTTTCACATCGTGGGGGCTCCGTCAAGAACGGGCACCCGGTCACTCCATGACGAGGACCAGCTTCCCCTGGGTCCGGCCCGTCTCGCCCAGCCGGTGCGCCTCGGCCGCCTCGGCGAGGGGGAAGGTCCCCGCGACGGTGGCCCGCAGCCGCCCCGACTCGACCAGGCCGGTGATCTCCCGGAGGTCGGCGCGGTCGGAATCGACCAGCATCCGCAGCGCCCGCACGCCCAGCCGCTCGGCCTCCTCCAGGAAGGCGTCCGGGCCCACGGGCAGGATGGACACCACGATCCCGCCGGGGCGCACCACCCGCAGCGAACGCATGCCGGTGTCGCCTCCGATGGTGTCCAGGACCACGTCGACGTCCCGCACCACCTCCGCGAAGTCCCGCTCGCGGTAGTCGAGCGGCTCGTCCACGCCGAGCGAGCGCAGGAAGTCGTGCTTGGCGGCGCTCGCCGTGCCGATCACGTGGGCGCCGCGGGCCTTGGCGATCTGCACCGCGACGTGGCCCACCCCGCCGGCCGCCGCGTGGATCAGCACCCGCTGGCCCGGCCGCACGTCGGCCCGCTCCACCAGCGCCTGCCAGGCGGTGAGCGAGACCAGCGGCAGCGCGCCCGCCTGGACGTGGTCGATCCCCGCCGGCCGCGGCGCGAACACCCGCGCCGGCGCGCTCACGTACTCCGCGTGGGAGCCGTGGCCGTACGGGTAGGACAGCATGCCGAACACCTCGTCGCCCGGCCGGAAGGCGGCGACGCCGATCCCCACGGCCTCCACCGTGCCGGCGACGTCCCAGCCCAGCACGTAGGGCGGCTCGCCCAGGAAGCCCCCGGTCGCCCGGTGCTTCCAGTCGGTCGGGTTCACCCCGGCGGCCCGCACCCGCACCAGCACCTCGTTGACGCGGGGTCCGGGCCGTTCCAGCCGGATTTCCCGCAACACCTCGGGACCGCCGAGGGTGTCCTGACTGATCGCGCGCATCGTGTTCATCCAGGGCCTCCGAAAGGCCCCCGGCCGCCGCCGGGGGGAAGGGGCGCGCCTCCCGCGGGCAGGGGAGACGCCGGGAGCGCGGTGCCGGCGTGGCGCGCCGGCGGCCGCCGGCCGGGGTCGGCCCGGCCGGTCCCCCGAGCCTAGAACCCTCTCGCCCGGCGAGCGAACGAACGCTCCCGGTGGGCCGATGTAACCGACTTTCCGGTCTTGCGGCCCATGGCGGAGCGTGACGGAATCCTCACATCCCATGATCTGCGGAATTGATCTTTTCCCCTTCGCAACCGATAAGCTCCGGACCGGCGCTGCGAGTTGACACGTCGTATGACGGGTCGATCCGTGGTGCGTACTCATGAGTGCGGTGCCCTTGCCACAACCCCCTTGTTCGACTGGTTTGCTTCGAAGGATGCAGATGGAACTCGCCACTCCGCCACCGGCGGCGCGGGCCCCTGTCGCCTGGTACAGCTGGTGGCTCATGCCACTGGGCCTGGGCGGCGGAACGGTGGCCGCCACATTCATGAGCTCGGAGCGAATAACCACCGCCGTGGCAGGTGCGGTGGCGACGGCCGCCGGCACCGCGTGCGTGCAGCTCCTGCTGCGCACCCGCGGCCGGCTCAGCCGCGCCGAGGCGGTCCACCGCGCCTCGCAGACCGAGCACTCCCAGCAGTGGCAGCAGCACGTGGCCGGCCTGGAACGCAAGTTCGCGGCCGAACGCGCCTCCCAGGAGGAACTGCTCGCCGAACGGTCGCAGAGCTACGAGACCCAGCTCACCGAGCACTCCCGCGCCTACGAGGCACGGCTGGCCGAACAGGCCGCCGCCTACGAGACCCGGGTCGCCGAGCAGGCCGAGGCGTGGCGCGAGCAGGTGGAGCGCCAGCTCGCCGCGGTCGCCCGGCTCGCCGACGAGCAGCTTCCCGGTGCGATGCGCCGGCTGCGGGCCGGTGACGCCATCGACGACATCCTGCCCGACATCGAGCGGGACGCGGAGCTCGGCGTCGAGCTCCAGACCGAGCTGCGCAAAGTCCTGCGGACGGCGCTCATCGGCCTGGAGGCGGAGTTCGACCGCTCCACGTCGGCCGAGCAGGCGGTCATCAGCGTCGGCAACCGCATCCACGTTCTGACCAGCAAACTCCGCGGCCGGCTGCACGAGATGCAGGGCGAGCACGGGCGGCTGCCCGCCGTCGCCCGCGGCCTGATGGAACTCGACCAGGCGATCGGCCCCGCCGACTGCCTCGCCGCCAGCATCGGCGTGCTCGGCGGCTCCGACCGCCCCGGCCGCCAGTGGCAGGAGCCGCAGCGCCTGCTCAGCGTGGTGCGCGGCGGCATCGGCCGGATCAAGGACTTCCACCGCGTCCAGCTCAGCCACCTGCCCGAACTGGGCGTCGACGGCGGCCTGGTGGACCACCTCACACTGATCTTCGCGCACCTGCTGGACAACGCGGCGCGCTACTCGCCGCCCACCGAGCCCGTGGTGATCTCCGGCAAGGAGGTCCCCAACGGCGTCGGGATCGAGATCCAGGACTCCGGCAAGGGCCTCAACGAGGAGAAGAAGCGCGAGGCGGAACACGCCCTGGCGGGCACCGCCCCCGGAGCGGGCCTCGGCGGCATCTCCGAGGACGCCAACATCGGCCTTCGGGTCGTCGGCACCCTCGCCCGCCGCTACGGCATCCGCGTCACCTTCGCGGACTCGCCCTGGCTCGGCACCTCGGTCGTGGTCGTCGTACCGCACAAGTACTTCAGCCCGCTGCCCACGGCGGCCACCCCGCCGGCCGCCCCCGCCCCGCCGAGCGGCCCGGCCGCCCCCGAGGCCCCGCCGGTCCCGGCCGGCGTCCCCGGCCCCGACGACGCCGGTACCCTCGGTGCCCCGGCGAACCCCCCGGTTCCCGACCCCGCCGAGGAGGCCGTCGACACGACGCCCGGGGGCCTGCCCCGCCGGCGCAGCCGACGCGAACCGGCCGCCGACGCGCGGCCGGAGCGCTCCGGGAGCCCCGACCGTACCGGCCGGACCGAGGGGACAGCCGTCTCCGCGGTACCGCCGGACGCATCCTTCTCCGGTCTCGCCGCCTTCGCCACCGCCTCCGGCGCGGTGGGCGGTACGTCCCCCACGCCCGAGACCGTGGAAGACCGCGAACCGAACCCCGGTGGCGCGTCCACCGAGCACCGCACTGAAGAGAGCGACTAGTCCCCATGACGCACCAGGGAACAGACGTGAGCTGGGCGCTCCGCGACCTTGTGGAGAGCATCCAGGAGATCCGCTTCGCGCTCGTTGCCTCCAGCGACGGCAAGGCCATCACCTCCTACGGCGCCGAAGACCCCGACGACGTGGACCGGTTCGCCGCCGTGGTGGCCGGCCTCCAGGCACTGGCCCAGCCGGTCGCCGAGCAGTTCCCGCAGCACGCGGGGCAGCTCCGGCTGGCGATGATCGAGGTGGACGGCGGGCACCTCTTCGTGGTCCGCGCCGGCATGGAGACCTACCTCGGCGTCCTCGCCCGCGAGGGCCTCGACCAGGGGCTGCTCGGCCATCAGATGCGGGACCTGGCACGCCGGATGGGTGAACTCCTCGGCACCACTCCGCGCCTGGAGGAGCACTCTGGATGAGTGCTCCCCGCCGACCGTCCGATCCGTCCGGGCTCGAGCGCTACTACGTCCTCACTGGTGGGCGCAGCGGGCCGGGCGGATCGGCGTCGACCCTCGACGTGGCGACCCTCGTCGTCGCCCGTGCCGTTCCTTTACCGGGCATGCAGCACGAACACACGGAGATCCTCCGGCGCTGCCGTGACCCGCTGTCGGTGGCCGAGCTCGGCGCCCACCTCCACCTGCCCTTCAACATTCTCGCGGTGCTGCTGTCGGACCTCTTGCAGGCCGGCCGCGTCGAAGCCCGTGATCCCATCCCGGCACACGACGCCGGTCGCGGGCCCGACCTCGCGCTCCTTGAGGAGGTACTCAGTGGACTTCAAAGGCTTTGACCGATCCGGGCGGCCGGAGGCCGGGGACACCCGCTCGGTGAAAGTGATGATCGCCGGAGGGTTCGGTACGGGCAAGACCACCATGGTGCGCTCGGTCAGCGACATCAAGCCGCTGACCACGGAGGAGACGCTCACCCAGGCCAGCGCCGACGTCGACCACCTGATCGGGGTCGCCGACAAGACGCAGACCACGGTCAGCCTGGACTTCGGCAAGATCAGCCTCAACGACACACTGATGCTGTACCTGTTCGGAACGCCGGGCCAGGAACGTTTCTGGTTCCTGTGGAACGGCCTGTTCAAGGGCGCGCTCGGCGCGGTCGTCCTGGTGGACACCCGGCGGCTGGCCTCCAGCTTCCGGGCGATCGAGGAGATGGAACGGCAGAACGTGCCCTTCGTCATCGCCCTCAACGTCTTCCCGGACTCCGAGGAGTACCCGGTGGACGAGATCCGGGACGCCCTGGACATCCCCCCGCACACCCCGGTGGTCGCCTTCGACGCCCGTGACCGGTCGGCGAGCCGCGACGTGCTCGTCACCCTCATCCGGCATCTGAAGGACCGGTCGGCCGCCGCACTGGAGCCCCGATGAACGACCAGACCCCGCCCGAGTCCTCCGGCGGCGGGTGCCCCGTCGCCCACGGCGGCGGAGCCACCCGGCTCTACGGCCCGGAGGCGGCGACCGACCCCCACGGCATCTACGCGCGGCTGCGCAAGGAGCACGGCACGGTCGCCCCCGTGCTGCTGGAGGGCGACGTCCCCGCCTGGCTGGTCCTCGGCTACCGGGAGAACCGGCGGGTGCTGGACAACCCGCTCCAGTTCAGCCGGGATTCGAGGATCTGGCGGGACTTCGCCGAAGGACGGGTGGAGCCGACGTCGCCGCTCATGCAGATGGTGGGCTGGCGGCCGGACTGCGTCTCGCAGGACGGCGAACCGCACCGCCGGCTGCGCGGGGCCGTCACCGACAACATCTACGCGGTCGCCGGGCGGGGCATCCGCCGCCACGCCACCCACTTCGCCAACAAGCTGATCGACGCGTTCGCCGTCTCCGGACGCGCCGATCTGGTCGAGGACTTCGCCGAGTACCTGCCGATGCTGGTGCTCACCCGGGTCTTCGGCCTGGCCGAGCGGGAGGGCCGCAGCCTGGCCGAGTCCAGCAGCCTGGTCCTCAAGGGCGGGGCGGACGCCCTCACGCACAACGACCGCATCATGGCGATCCTCGGCGAACTCGCCGCCCGCAAGCGGGAGGAGCCCGGTTCGGACTTCACCACCGGGCTCATCGAGCACCAGGCCGGGCTCGACGAGGACGAGATCGTCAACCACCTGCGGCTGGTGCTGATCACCGCCCACACCATGACCAGCAACGTGCTGGCGCGGGTGCTGCAGATGATCCTCACCGACACCTCGTGGCTCTCCGGGCTGGTCAGCGGCCAGCTCACCCTGGCCAGCGTGGTCGAGGAGGTGATGTGGAACCAGCCGCCGCTGACGGTGCTGCCGGGGCGGTTCGCCACCGCCGACCTGGAACTGGGCGGCTGCCCGGTCAAGGAGGGGGACCTGCTGGTGCTGGGCCTCGCGGCCGGCAACCACGATCCGGAGATCCGCCCGGACGCCGGGGTCTCGGTCCAGGGCAACGCCTCGCACCTGGCCTTCAGCGCGGGCCCGCACGAATGCCCCGCGCAGAACATCGGCCAGGCCATCATCGAGACGGCGGTGGACGTCCTGATCCACCGCCTGCCGGGACTGCGGCTCGCCGTCCCGCCGGCCGAACTCACGTCCACCGCCTCCACCTGGGAGTCGCGGCTGGACCACCTTCCGGTCGAGTTCGCCGTCTGACACCGCCGCCCGGCCGGTTCTCCCGGCCGGGCGGCGCGCGTCTCACACCGACAGCAGGTCGTCCACCGACCCGCGCCCGGCCTGCTCGGCCGTGGCCACCGGGCCCTCCTTCGACGCCGCGTAGCGGCCGCTGGTCAGGGCCCATTCGTAGTTGCCGTTGATCCAGTGCCGGATGGCCTCCACGCCCATCCATACCCGCTCCCGCTCCTCGGCGCCGAGCCCCAGTTCGTCGCACATCCGCGGGATCTCGGCCTCCAGGGCGAGGTATTCGTCCAGGGCCGTCCTGGTCATCCGGTACGCCTCGTCGGCCGCCTCGTCCCAGGAACACCCCCGCTCCCGGTGGAGCACGGCGATGAGGTTGTGACCGTCGCCGCGGCGCCGCTCCCGTTCGAAGGAGTGGATGTCGTTCATGAAGCCGATGGTGTCGGCGGCCAGGTCCCGCATCCGCTCCATCAGGGGGTGGCCCATCACCGCGGGCGGCACCTCGAAGCGGCGGCTGCGCTCGCCCGCGTCGATGCTGTGGTGGATGCCGACCGTGCGGCGGCGGAAGACGGCGTACTCGTCGAGGCCGAGCTTGCCCTCCAGCCCCCGGGCGGCCAGGTCCACCTCCTCGCAGTGCGCCACGAGGAACCGGCCCCAGGAGGCCGCGAACCGGGTCTGCCAGGTCAGGGACATGCCATCCGAGAGCTGCGCCCAGACCTCGGCCCAGGCCAGGGTGATGGGGCAGACCACGCGGGGCTCGGTGCCCGCGGGGCGCAGCGGGGTCGCGATCAGCTCGCGGGCCACCTCGGCTATGCGGTCGGCGCGGTCCGGCCGGCTCGCGTCGAACTGGTCGTCGAAGAGGAAGGCCAGGGAGAACCAGTTCATCAGGACGACCATGTCGTCCGCCGAGGCGTGGGGGTAGGTGCGGGCCGCCGCCTCGGAGAGGTCCCAGGATTGGTATTCCTCGAAACCTGCCCGGCTGCGTACCAGCCCTGTCTCGCGCACCCAGCGCAGGTGGCGCTCGCGGGCGGTCGCCAGGTGCGGACTGACGGGCGTGTCGAAGGGCATGTCGAACCGGACGTCCTGAGGCATGTGTTTCCTTTCGGGAGGCGATTGGCGCAGAGTCCCCCCGCCCTGCGAGCGGTCGGCCCGGGGGCCGCCCGCACACTCGAACCAGGCTTCGCAGTCAGAAAGTTGAACGGAGAAGCGGTAGCAGGCTGCCCCCACCGTAAATGATCTACACGACTCCCGGTGGTGATCTTCGTTACTGTGTGCTCCCGCCGGGCCCGCTAGGCTACGGGCCTTTTGCCCAACGGCCCGACTTTTTCCGCCTGTTGGGGATATCCGCAGGATACGGGGCAACGGCACGGAGGAGTTTCGCCCCCCAGAGAACCGGAGGAGACATGGCACTGGTGACCGCGGGCACGGTGGTGCTGGACTGCGCCGAGCCCGAGAGACTCGCCGCGTTCTCCGCGGACCTGCTGGACGCGCGGGAGACCGGGGCGAGCGCCGACCGGATCGAGATCAGGGCGGCGGACGGCGTCCGCATGGCCTTCCGCCGGGACGCCAACGCCACCCCGCCGAGCTGGCCCCGCCCGGAGAACTCCCTCCAGGCCCACCTGGACTTCGTCGCGGCGGACCTCGACGCGGCGGAGCGCCGGGTGGTGGCGCTGGGCGGTCGCCCGGTCGAGGCCGGCCACACGCCCGGCCCGTACGAGGAGCGCGGCTTCTGCGATCCGGCGGGCCACTCCTTCACGCTGCGCCGGGGCGCCCCGCCGACGGCGCCCAAGCAGGGCTGAGGCGGCGTCGGCGGGAGCGGGCTCACGCGCCCTCGCCGGCGCCCCCGTCCTTGCCGGACTTCTTCCCGCTCACCGGCCAGGTGCCCGTGGAACGGGCGATCGCCTTGGCGCCCGTGCGGTCCACGGCGCTGCGCACCACCGCGAAGATGGCGCCCTGCACCGCCGCGGCGAGCAGGATCTCACCCCAGCCCCGGTCCGGGTCCAGGGGCTCGGGGGCGTCGTCCTCGTGCCGGATCAGCTTCCAGGTCCGCTGGAAGGCCAGTCCGGCCAGCGCGCCGCCCAGCCAGCCCAGTACCAGGCCGGCGGGCTGGTAGGCGAGGGGCAGCTTCTGCTTCTTCTTGCCCACGTCGGTCTCCTTCGGTAGTGCCGGTGGTGCGGTGGCCCGGTCCCGGAACGGTGGCCCGGTCCCGGAACGGTGGCCCGGTCCCGGAACGGCGGCCCGGGGCCGGCCGGCGGTCCCGGGGGTCAGGGCCGGCCGGCGGCCGGCACCTCCTCGCCGGCGGGGACCGGCCCCGGCGGCGTCCCGTCCCCGAACGGACGGCCGCCCAGCTCCTCGCGGTGGTGCGGGGTCAGCCAGCCGGCCAGGTCCGGGCCGAGCGGCACGATGCCGGTCGGGTTGATGCCGGTGTGCACCTGGTAGTAGTGCCGTTTGATGTGGTCGAAGTCGACGGTGTCGCCGAAACCCGGCGTCTGGAACAGGTCGCGGACGTACGCCCACAGCACCGGGTTCTCCGCCAGCTTCCACCGGTTGCACTTGAAATGACCGTGGTAGACGGGGTCGAAGCGGACCAGCGTGGTGAAGAGCCGGATGTCCGCCTCGGTGATCGTGTCGCCCACCAGGTAGCGCTGCCGCTCCAGCCGGGGCACCAGGTGCTCCAGGCGCCGGAAGACGGCCGTGCAGGCGGCCTCGTACTCCTCCTGGCCGGTGGCGAAGCCCGCCCGGTACACCCCGTTGTTGACGTCCTCGTAGACGCCCGCCATCACCTCGTCGATCTCCTCGCGCCGGTCCGCCGGGTACAGGTCGGGCGCCCCGGGCCGGTGCAGCGCGGTCCACTCGGTGGCGAGGTCGAGCGTGATCTGCTGGAAGTCGTTGGTGACCAGCCGCCCGCTCGGCACGTCCACCACGGCGGGCACGCTCACCCCGCCCGGGTAGCCGGTCTCCCGCCGGTCGTACGCCTCGCTCAGGTAGCGGATGCCGAGAACCGGGTCCCGCCCGTCCGGGTCCAGGGTGAAGCGCCAGCTCCGGTCGTCCTGGATCGGGTCGGCGACCGCCAGGGACAGCGCGCCCTCCAGCCCGAGCAGCCGCCGCGAGACCAGGGCCCGGCTCGCCCAGGGGCAGGCCCGGCTCACCACCAGCCGGTAGCGTCCGGCCTCCACCGGCCAGCCGTCCCGGCCGTCCGCCGTGATCCGGTCGGCGAAATGGCTCCGGGACCGTTTGAAGCTCTTCCTGCCGTACGCGCTGTTGCCGGGCGTGCCGCCGTCGCCGCTCATCGGTGCTGCCTCCCTGTCGTGGTGTGCCTGGTGGACGCGTTCCCCTTTTTCGCCGACCGGCACGGGCGGACCGCCCGCCGGGGCGTCCGGACGCGGTGGCGGGAGGCGGGCGAGGCGAAGGCGCGGCGTCCCGGGGACGGGGGTGTCCCGGGAGGAAGGGCGCGTCTTCGGGGGAGGGGGCCGCCCGGCGGGCGGCGGCCGGTGCGACGGCGGGCGGGCACGGCGGACGGCCCCGCCGCGACGGGGGAACGCGGCGGGGCCTGACCCACGTCTGCCCGGCCGGCCCCGGTCCATGTGCGCCCGTCCCCGGCAATCCGCGTCCGCAGCCACCCGCCGCCCGCCGCCCGCCGCCTCGCGGGGCCGCTGGGCCGCGGGTCAGATCTGCCCGGCCGGTTCCAGGACGAAGACCGGGATCTCCCGCTCCGTCTCGCGCTGGTAGTCGGCGTACGAGGGGAAGGCCGCGACCGCCCGCTCCCACCACTCGGCCTTCTCCGCGCCGGTGACCTCACGGGCCGTCATGTCCTGCGTGACCGGGCCGTCCCGCAACTCCACGTGCGGATCGGCCTTCACGTTGTGGTACCAGACCGGGTGCTTCGGCGCCCCGCCGAGGGAGGCGACCACCGCGTACCGGCCGCCGTGCTCGACGCGCATCAGCGGCGTCTTGCGCAGCTTCCCGCTGCGCGCGCCCCGGGTGGTCAGCAGGATCACGGGCAGCCCCGTGTCCCGCAGCGTCGTCCCCTTCGTCCCGCCGGAACTCTCGTACAGCTCGACCTGCTCGCGCACCCACTGCGTCGGGCTGGGCTCGTACTCGCCCTCAAGAGGCATGGCATCCGTCCCGTCGTCGTCTCCTGTGGCTGACCGGCACCGCCGCCCCCGTCCCGCGGCGCCCGCTCCATCCCTACCGCACCCGTCCCGTCCGCGAACCCCACCGCGCACAGGGAACCGCCGGGGGCGCGCACAAGCGCCCCACCCCCGGTGCCCCGGCGGCACGCGGCGGCGGGCCGCGCGCCCCGGCGAGATCCGGCGGGACGGTGCCGCCGGCGGGAGAGCCGATCAGGCCATCCCCCTGGGACCGGCGACGCCGGCCCTCCGCCGTCCGGGGGACGCGACCGCCGCGCCGACCGGCTCCCGCGTCGCACGGCCGGCGAGTCCCCCCGCCGGTGGGGGCGATCCCCGGCCAGTTCGCTCCCGCAACGCATCTGGCCGAACTTCCCGTCGCCAGTTGGATGCCCAAGGCATCTAATGGCGGGCGTCACGACGCACCCTTCGTCTGCGAGGTCATCCATGACGGACACGGCGCAGCCCGTCGCCTTCCCCCAGGACCGGACCTGCCCCTACCAGCCGCCCGCCGGATACCGGCCGCTGCGCGAGGCCCGGCCGCTGGCCCGCGTCACGCTCTTCGACGGCAGCCCCGCCTGGCTGGTCAGCGGCCACGGCACCGCCCGGCGCCTGCTCGCCGACCGGCGGCTCTCCACCGACCGCACCCGCGACGGCTTCCCGATCACCACCGCACGCCTGGCCGGGCTGGCCCGCCGCACCACCGCCCTGCTCGGCGTCGACGACCCCGAACACCGCGCCCAGCGCAAACTGGTCCTGCCCGAGTTCACCCTCAAACGCGCCTCCGCCCTGCGCCCGCGCATCCAGGAGATCGTCGACACCCGGCTCGACGCGATGATCGCCGGCGGCCCGCCCGCCGAACTCGTCGGCGACTTCGCGCTGCCGGTGCCCTCCATGGTGATCTGCGCCCTGCTCGGCGTCCCCTACGCCGACCACGACTTCTTCGAGGAGCAGTCGCGCCGGCTGCTGCGCGGCCCCGGCTCCGCCGACGTCGCCGACGCCCGGGACCTGCTGGAGGACTACCTCGGCGACCTCGTCGACCGCAAACGGGAACACCCCGGCACCGGCCTGCTCGACGACCTCGTCCGCCAGGGCGTCGACCGCGAGCAGACCGTCGCCCTCGCGGTCATCCTCCTGATCGCCGGCCACGAGACGACCGCCAACATGATCTCGCTCGGCACCTACACCCTGCTCCGCCACCCCCAGCGCCTGGCCGAGCTGCGGGCGGACCCCTCGCTGATGCCGGGCGCCGTCGAGGAACTGATGCGCGTGCTGTCCATCGCGGACGGACTGCTCCGGCTCGCCACCGAGGACATCGAGGTCGAGGGCCGGACCATCCGGGCCGGGGACGGCGTCGTCTTCGCCGCCTCCGTCATCAACCGCGACGAGAGCGTCTACCCCGAGCCGGACACCCTCGACTGGCACCGCTCCACCCGCCACCACGTCGCCTTCGGCTTCGGCATCCACCAGTGCCTCGGCCAGAACCTGGCCCGCGCCGAACTGGAGATCGCCCTGCGCACCCTCTTCGCCCGGCTGCCCGGACTGCGCCTCGCCGCCCCCGCCGAGGAGATCCCCTTCAAGCCCGGCGACACGATCCAGGGGATGCTGGAACTCCCCGTGGCCTGGTAGGAGGGGCCGGCCATGCGGCACGACATCGGTATCGACCACGACCTGTGCATCGGCGCGGGACAGTGCGCGCTGACCGCCCCCGGCGTCTTCACCCAGGACGACGACGGGGTCAGCACCCTGCTGCCCGGCCGCGAGGACGGCGGCGGCAGCCCCCTCGTACGGGAGGCCGCGCGCGCCTGCCCGGTGGGCGCCATCACCGTCACCCCCCGCGCCGACTGACCGCCACGGGGCTGCTCCGGCCCCGCGCGGGGCCTCGGCATACCCTCCCTGCAAGTGATCCCGAGGGCAGGAGCAGCAACGTGGAGTATGTGAAGCTCGGTTCGACGGGCCTGGACGTCTCGCGCATCTGTCTGGGCTGCATGACCTACGGCGTCCCCGGCCGCGGCACGCACGAGTGGACCCTCGACGAGGACGCCTCGCGCCCGCTGATCCGGCAGGCGCTGGAGGCGGGCGTCACCTTCTTCGACACCGCCAACGTCTACTCCGACGGCACCAGCGAGGAGATCGTCGGCCGGGCACTGCGCGACTTCGCCCGCCGCGACGAGGTCGTGCTCGCCACCAAGGTGCACGGCCGGATGCGCCCCGGACCCAACGGCGCGGGGCTCTCCCGCAAGGCGATCATGACCGAGATCGACCACAGTCTCCGCCGGCTGGGCACCGACCACGTCGACCTCTACCAGATCCACCGCTACGACCCGCACACGCCCGTCGAGGAGACCATGGAGGCCCTGCACGACGTGGTGAAGGCGGGCAAGGCCCGCTACATCGGGGCCAGTTCGATGTACGCCTGGCAGTTCTCCAAGGCCCAGTACACCGCCGAGCGGCACGGCTGGACCCGCTTCGTGTCGATGCAGAACCACTACAACCTGATCTACCGCGAGGAGGAGCGCGAGATGCTGCCGCTCTGCGCGGACCAGGGCGTCGGCGTCCTGCCCTGGAGCCCGCTGGCGCGCGGACGCCTCACCCGGGACTGGGACACCGCCACCGCGCGCAGCGCCGCCGACGCCTTCGGCGGGACGCTCTACCAGGAGGGCGACCGCGCCGTCGTCGAGACCGTCGGCCGCGTCGCCGCCCGCCGCGGGGTGCCGCGCGCCCAGGTGGCCCTGGCCTGGCTCCTGCACCGGGACGGGGTGACGGCGCCGATCGTCGGCGCCTCCCGGCCGGGTCACCTGGAGGACGCGGTGGCCGCGGTCGGCCTCGCCCTGGACGCCGAGGAGATCGAGGAGCTGGAGCGGCCCTACCGCCCGCACCCCGTCGCCGGTCACTGAAGCCGGCGGCCCCCGGGACGGCACACACCGCCCGGGGGCCCGCGGGCGCCGGGGACCGGACCCCGGTGGTGACCGGCCGGTGACCGGGCGTCAGGGCCCGGTGCCCGCCTCCAGCGTGCCGAGCCGCACCGTCGACGCGTCGCCGCCCACCGGGACCTCGCCGCCCGTCCACCGCACCGTGAGGGAGTCCCGCTCGTCCGGCGGGGTGACCAGCAGCGACGCCGGCACGGCCGTCTCGGCACCGCTGATCCGGGGGCTGGAGAACGACAGCCCCGACCAGCCGCTCGCGCCCGGCGCCAGGGTCAGCGTCGCCGGTGAGGCGGGCGCGCGCACCGGGTCCGGGCCGAGCTGCCTGCCGGCGGCGTCCACGAAGGCGGCGCCCGGGTAGCCGCGCAGCGTGCAGGTCCGCTCCGAGACGTTGGTCAGCACGACGGGGAAGTTGCGCTGCCCCGCGCCCGGGTCGTCGCGGCCGACCGAGGCCCGCAACTGCGCCGTGTGACAGCGGTCGCCGGCCCGCCCCGAGGCGGAGGCGGACCCCGCGGTGTCGCCGGGCACCGCGGCGGTCGCCGGCGCGCCGTCCGGCGTGGCGCTCCCGTCCGGCGTGGCGCTCCCGCCCGGCGAGGCGCCGGTACGGCCCGCGGTGCCGCCGGCGCCGGGCGGGCGCTCGGCCGTGCCGGACGGGGTCACGCTCGCCGTGCCGCCGCCCGCACCGCAGGCGGTCAGCGCGCCCAGTACGGCGACGGCGCTCGCGATCAGGGCCGTCCGGCGGACGGGCGGGGTCGTCTTCGCCATGGCTCCTCCACACTCCCGTGGGTGGGTCGCGTACGGTCCCCGGCGCCGGTGGGTCCCGGGAACCCGTGCGTCCGGGCACCTGTGCGCGGGGCGTACGCCCGTCCCCTCCGGGTGTCCCGTCACACGGCCGGGGAAACCGCGGTCAGGTCTCGCCGCCCAGATCCAGCTCCGCCCAGATGGTCTTGCCCTCCGGGGTGTGCCGGCTGCCCCAGCGCTGGGTGAGCTGGGCGACCAGCAGCAGGCCCCGCCCGCCCTCGTCCCAGGTCCGGGCCCGGCGCAGGTGCGGGGCGGTGTGGCTGGCGTCGGAGACCTCGCAGATCAGCGTGGCCGCGTCGTGGATCAGCCGCAGCCGGATCGGCGGGGAGCCGTAGCGGATGGCGTTGGTGACCAGCTCGCTCACCACCAGCTCGGCCGTGAACGACGTCTCCACCAGCGTCCAGGCGGCGAGCTGCTCGACGACCTGCTTGCGGATGGGCGCGACCAGCGCCGGGTCGGCCGGAATGTCCCAGGTCGCCACCTGGCCGGCGGTCAGCCCGCGGGTGCGGGCCAGCAGCAGGGCCACGTCGTCCTCGATGCCGCCCGGCGGCAGCAGCGTGTGCAGCACCCGGTCGCAGGCGGCCTCCAGCGAGCCGTCGGGCCGCGCCAGCGCCTCGCCCAGCCGCCGCCAGCCGTCCGCCGCGCCGGTCCCGTCGGCGGGCGGGTCGCCCCGGCCGCTCTCGCCGCCGCCGGTCAGGCCGTCGGTGTAGAGGGCGAGCACGCTGCCCTCGCGCAGCTCCAGCTCGGCCGACTCGTACGGCAGCCCGTCCACGCCCAGCGGGGGACCGGAGGCCATCTCGACCAGCTCGGGCGGGCCGTCCGGGGGCACCAGCACCGGCGGCGGATGCCCGGCCCGCGCCAGCGCGCAGCGCCGCGACACCGGGTCGTAGACCGCGTACAGGCAGGTGGCACCGGTCTCGCCCGCGCCGTCCTCGCCGCTCTCCTCGGAGAGCCGGACCACCAGGTCGTCGAGGTGGGTGAGCAACTCGTCCGGGGTGAGGTCGATGTCGGCCAGGGTGCGCACGGCGGTGCGCAGCCGGCCCATGGTCGCGGACGCCTGGATGCCGTGGCCGACGACGTCCCCGACGACCATGGCGACCCGCATCCCGGAGAGCGGGATGACGTCGAACCAGTCGCCGCCGACCCCGGAGCGGGCCGCCGGCAGGTAGCGGGAGGCGGTCTCGACGGCGGGGCTGGCCGGGAGCGTCCGGGGGAGCAGGCTGCGCTGGAGCGTCAGCGTGGTCTCCCGCTCGCGGGAGTAGCGGCGGGCGTTGTCGATGCAGACGGCGGCGCGGGCGGTGACCTCCTCCGCCAGCAGGGCGTCGTCGTGGGTGAAGGCGCAGGGGTGGCGGTAGCGGGCGAAGACGGCGATGCCGAGGGTGGTGCCGCGGGCCTGGAGCGGTACGGACATCGTCGAGTGGATGCCGTACTCCTCGATGCGCGAGACGCGGACCGGGTCCCAGGCCCGCCACCGGTCGAGGTCGCCGGAGGGCACCGCGGAGACGACGGTGCGGCCGGTGAGCAGCGACTCGGCCTGCGGGGAGCCGGCCGGGTAGTGGTCCAGGCGGCCCGGCAGCGCCACCGCCTCGGGGCACCCCGGGGTGATGGACCGGTGGGCGGCGCGGCGCAGCGGGACCGGTGGTCCGGGCAGCCGGGCCGGTTCGCCGCCGTGCTCCTGGGCGTCGAGGAGGTCGACGCTGACGAAGTCGGCGAGCGTGGGCACGCACACGTCGGCCAGCTCCTGGGCCGTGCGGGTGACGTCGAGGGTGCTGCCGATGCGCACGCTGGCCTGGTTGACCAGTTGCAGCCGTTCTCGGGCGAGGTGCTGCTCGGTGACGTCGTGGGCGCTCACGCAGACCCCGCGCACCCGGCCGGCGGAGTCGGTGAGCGGGGAGACGCGGGCCTGCCAGGCGTGGGCGCGGGTCTCGCCGGGCGCCTGGTAGGAGGTCTGCAGGTCGGCCGGGCGCCCGGAGGCGAGGACCTCCCGCATCCGCTCCTCCAGCTCGGCGTTCTGCGGCGGTCCGCCGATGTCGGTGGGGCGCAGCCCGCGCAGGCGGTCGGGCGGCAGCTCGGTCAGCCGGGCCATCGCGTCGTTGATGCCGCGCAGCCTGAGCGACTCGTCGAAGATCATGGTGGCGCAGGGCGACTGCGTCAGCGCGGCCCGCACGAGGGGGTCGTCGGGCCGTTCGGGGCCCTGGTCCAGGGGGGAGACGACGAGCCAGTCGCCCGGGTCGCCCTGGTCGGGAGGTCTGCGGTGGGCCAGCAGCCACACCGGGACCCGGTGCCCGTCGCGGTGGCGCAGCTCCAGCGTGCCGTTCCAGCGGTCCTCGCCGGGCGGCGGGGGAGCGGCGGCGGGACCGCCGGCCAGCAGGGCCGCGGCGGGGCCGCCGACGACCTCGGCGGCGGTGTGGCCCAGCAGCAGCCGGGCGCCCTCGTTCCACTCGCGCAGGGTGCCGGAGGCGTCGACGACGGCCCGCGCCGCGGTGGCGTCGTCGAACGGGTTGACCGGGCTCATCCTCGCCACTCCATTGCGCACACTCACAGTGAACAGGCGCGTCACTCGGGTTTCCAGCGTAGGGCCTTTCTCCCGGATCCCGCGGCGGGCCGCGGCGGTTCCGGGCCCCCGGGCGGACCCGGGCGGCGCCCGTGACAAGGCGCGGAGGCCGCCCACCGGGCACCCGAGGGGGCGGGAACCGGCCGCCCCGGGAGGGTGACACGTCCGGTCCGCACCGTTGACGTCATGTCATGTCTGCTACAAACATGGGCCTTCCTGTCTTTGGGAGCGCTCCCATCGACTCGCGGAGTTCCCGGAGCGCCACCCGCATCTCCCCCGAGGAGCCCGGACGTGAAACGACGCAGAACCACGCTCGTCTGCCTGACGGCCCTGCTGGCCGCGGCCGTCACCGCACTGCCCGCCGCCCCGGCCGGCGCCGACGAGACCGAACAGATCAGGAACGGCACCTTCGACGGCGGCACCGACCCCTGGTGGTCCACGCCCAACGTCACCGCGGGACCGGACGGCGGCCGGCTCTGCGCCGACGTCCCCGGCGGCACCGGGCAGCGCTGGGACGCGGCCGTCGGCCAGAACGACCTCACCCTCGTCGCGGGGCAGTCCTACCGCCTCTCCTTCACCGCCGACGGCACCCCCGCCGGCCACGCGGTGCGCGCGGTGGTCGGCCTGGCCGTCGAGCCGTACGACACCTACCACGAGGTCAGCCCGCAGCTCAGCGTCTCCGGCGACACCTACGCGTACACCTTCACCGCGCCCGCGGACACCACCCGGGGCCAGGTCGCCTTCCAGCTCGGCGGCAGCGCCGAGCCCTGGCGGTTCTGCCTCGACGACGTCTCCCTGCTGGGCGGCGTGGCCCCCGAGCCGTACGTGCCCGACACCGGCCCCCGGGTCCGCGTCAACCAGGTCGGCTACCTGCCCGCCGGACCGAAGAACGCCACCCTCGTCACCGACGCCACCGCCCCGCTGCGCTGGCGGCTGCTGGACGCCCGGGGCCGGTCGGTCGCCGAGGGCCGCAGCGTGCCGCGCGGCACCGACGCCTCCTCGGGGCAGAACGTGCACTCCGTCGACTTCGGCTCCGTCACCCGCCGCGGCGAGGGCTACACCCTGGTCGCCGACGGGGAGACCAGCCACCCCTTCGACATCGGCACCGCCGCCTACGAGCGGCTGCGCCTCGACGCGGCGAAGTACTACTACACGCAGCGCAGCGGCACCCCCGTCCGCGACGACCTGCGGCCCGGCTACGGGCGCCCCGCCGGCCACGTGGGCGTCGCCCCCAACCAGGGCGACACCGAGGTGCCCTGCCGGCCCGGCGAGTGCGACTACGCCCTCGACGTCTCCGGCGGCTGGTACGACGCCGGCGACCACGGCAAGTACGTCGTCAACGGCGGCATCTCCACCTGGGAGCTGCTGAGCACCTACGAGCGCGCGCTGCACGCCCCCACCGGCCGTCCGGCCGGGCTCGGCGACAACACCCTCGCCATCCCCGAGAGCGGCAACAAGGTCCCGGACCTCCTCGACGAGGCCCGCTGGGAGCTGGAGTTCCTGCTGAAGATGCAGGTCCCCGCCGGACAGCCGCTGGCCGGCATGGCCCACCACAAGATCCACGACGAGCAGTGGACCGGACTGCCGCTGCTGCCCAGCGCCGACCCGCAGCCCCGGCGGCTCCACCCGCCGACCACCGCCGCCACCCTCAACCTGGCCGCCACCGCGGCCCAGGCGGCCCGCCTCTACCGGCCTTACGACCGCGCCTTCGCCGCCAGGGCCCTCGCCGCGGCCCGCACCGCCTGGTCGGCCGCGCTCGCCCACCCGGACCTGCTCGCCGACGAGAACGACGGCGTCGGCGGCGGCGCCTACCCCGACGACCGGGTCGAGGACGAGTTCTACTGGGCCGCGGCCGAGCTGTACCTGACCACCGGCGAGAAGTCCTTCGAGACCCACCTGCTGAACTCCCCCGTGCACACGGCGGACATCTTCGGCCCGCTCGGCTTCGACTGGGCCCGCACCGCCGCCGCCGGACGCCTGGACCTCGCCACCGTGCCCAACTCCCTGCCCGGCCGCGACGCCGTGCGCCGCTCCGTCGTCCAGGGCGCCGACCGCTACCTCGCCACCCTGAAGGCCCACCCCTACGGCCTGCCCTACGCCCCCGACGGCAACGTCTACGACTGGGGCTCCAGCGCCCAGGTCCTCAACAACGGCGTGGTCCTCGCCACCGCCCACGACCTCACCGGCAAGGCCGCCTACCGCGACGGCGCCCTCCAGACCATGGACTACCTCCTCGGCCGCAACGCGCTGAACATCTCCTACGTCACCGGCTACGGAGAGGTGAACGCCCACCACCAGCACAGCCGCTGGTACGCCCGTCAGCTCGACCCGTCCCTGCCCGCCCCGCCGAACGGCACCCTGGCCGGCGGGCCCAACTCGGGCATCCAGGACCCCGTGGCGCAGCGCCTCCTGCAAGGCTGCGTCGGCCAGTTCTGCTACGTCGACGACATCGAGTCCTGGGCGACCAACGAACACACCGTCAACTGGAACGCGGCCCTGGTCCGCCTGGCCTCCTACGTGGCGGACCAGGGCTGACCGGAGCGGCCCGCACACCCCTCGCGGTACCGTCGCGCCAAGGCTGTGACCTGCGCGTATTTACGGTCCAGTACCCAGGCGGTACCGTGGGGGCATGCCAGCTCTGAACGTGGAGTTCAGCGACCGCGAACTCGAAGACCTGCGGCAGATCGCCAAGGAGCGGGGAACGTCCATGAAGGCCCTGGTGCGCGAGGCCGCCGCCGCCGACATAGCCCGGCACCGGGCGCTCCAGGAGGGCGCGGAGGAGTTCCGCCGGTTCTTCTCCGCGCACGCCGAGGAGTTCGCCGCCGCCTTCCCCGACGACGAACCGCCCCCCGCCCGGGGCGAGGGACGGGCCGCCTGACCCATGCCGCCCCCCGCCCTCCACATCGACGTCCCCTGGCTGCTCCAGCGGCACGAGGAAGTGCTGCCGGAGCAGCCGGCGATCAACGACTTCTCGGCGCTGGTCGCCGCCGTCGCCCGGCACCGCGTCGACCCGCCCCGGCTCGGCGTCGACTCCGACCCCGCCTGGCGGGCCGCCGCCCTGCTGCACACCCTCGCGCTGCTGCGCCCGCTGCCCGCGGCCAACGCGCGCTTCGCCTGCGCCACGGCCGTCGCCTACATGTTCGCCAGCGGCGCCGGCATCGACCCGCCCTACGGCGCCCTGGTCGACCTCGCACGCGATCTGATGGCGGCCGACGCCGACGTGTACGCGGCGGCCGACCGGCTGCGCTCCTGGCAGATCTGACCCCGCGCCGGCCGCCTCCCGGCCGCGCCCGCGGAGCACGGCCGGATTCCGGCGGGACGCCCGCGCGAACGGGCCGGGCGGACCGGCCCGCCCGGCGCGGCAGCACATCGGCGCCCTTGTCCGGACACGGGTCCTGACCCTCATTCAAAGCCCGGACCGGGCCTTCTGGTCGCCTTGTTGACCAGGAGTGGTTTGTGCGAGAGTGAAGCTCTCGTGCGGGGGGATGAAGAACGGGTCTCGCACGGGCCCCCACGGACCGGGTCCGGTGCCGCCGCGGCGCCCGCCCCCTCCCCTCACCACGCCCAGAACGTGAAACCGCTCCGGACGCCCGTGTGGCGCACCGGACTCTCCGTGCCCCCGCGCGTGGGAAGGAACCCGCTCAGTGCCCACCCCCCAGCCCCCTCGTCCCGCCGGACCGCCCCCGGGCGTGCTCCCCGGCGAATCCGACGAGTTCCTGGCCGCCCTGCTCCGGGACGGTCCGGAGAGCGAGGCCGCCCGTGCCGCCGCGCTGCTGATGGCGCGGCACTGGCAGCCGGCCCACGACTACGCCGCCGTGTGCCTCGCCGGCTCCGGACGCGTCACCGCCATGGTCACCGCCGCCGCCTGGCACCGCGTCCTGGACTCCCTCGCCCGCGGCGAGCCGGCCATCGCGCTGCGCCCCCGGCTGCTGGTGACGGTGCGTGACACGGTCCGCCAGTGGGCCGCCGACGACCGGACCACCGCCGTCCTGCCCCAGGTGCTCAAGCCCGCGGGGGGACGCGGGATGCGCGCGGCCGCCACCCTCACGCCGGACGACCGCGCGCTCGCCGGCCGCGCCTTCGCCGCCCTGCCCGGCACCGCCCGCGCCCTGCTCTGGCACACCGAGGTCGAGGGCGAACCCCTCGACGTCCCGGCCCGGTCGCTCGGCATGGACGCCGACACGGCGGCGGCCACTCTGGAACAGGCGCGGGAGAAGTTCCGCGAGGCGTGTGTCCAGGCCCACCTGCAGCACGCGCCCACCCGGGACTGCCGCTACCACAACCGTCTCCTCGACGTCCCCATCCGCCGCGGCGGCACCCTGCTGCCCGAGGTGCGCGAGCACCTCGCCGACTGCCGCCACTGCCGCCACGCCGCCGACCAGCTCGGCCACTTCGAGAACCGGCTGGGCACGCTGATCGCCGAGTCCGTCCTCGGCTGGGGCGCCCGCCGCTACCTCGACTCCCGCCCCGGCCGCGCCGGCCAGGCCGGCGCCGGGAGCCGCGGACGCTCCCGGGCCCGCCGCTCCGGGCTGCTCGCCCGCTTCCCCCTGCCGCTGCCCCGCGCCACGGCGGGCCGCTCCCCGCGGTCGGCGCTGCGCGGGCTGGGCGCCGCCTCGGCCGGGGTGCTGGCCGTCGTCCTCGTCGTCACCGTCTGGTCGTACGACGGCGGTGCCGCCGACCCGGCCGCCTCCACCAGCGCCGCCGGCGGCGGCACCACCTCGGCGACGAGCCGGCCCAGGCCGCCCGGCGCCGCCAGGCTGCCCGCCGCGGCCGACCGCAGCCGCCTGCGCAACGTCGCCGCCGGCCTCTGCCTCGACCTGCGGGGCGAACCCGAGGCCGGTGCGGGCGCCCGGCTGGCCCCCTGCTCCGAGGCGTGGACGCAGCAGTGGACGTACGAGGAGGACGGGCTGCTGCGCAGCGTCGCCGACCCCGGACTGTGCCTGGACTCCCAGGCCGACGCCGGGGTCGTCATCCTCGGCGCCTGCGTCGAGCCGGGCGGCGAACGCGGTGACGACGTGCGCTACGACGTCTCCGCCCAGGGTGAGTTCGTACCGCGCCGGCGGAGCGGACTGGCCCTCGCCGCGAGCGCGCCCACCACCGAGGCCGACGTGGTCGTCGGCGTCCGCGACGGCGGCGACGGACAGCTCTGGCGGATCGAGCCCGCGCCGGCGGGGGAGGGGCCGCTGTCCTTCTCCGAACACGTCCTCCCGGCCGGCCGGGCCGCCGGGCTCCCGGTCGCCTGACCCTCCGCCCCGGGGGCCCTCCAGGCGGGCCGCTCCGTCACGCCGTCGGGTCCGGGGCCCCGCACCGGTGTGCCCCGGTGGCCCGCCGCCGTCCGCCGCCCCGCGACGCCCGGTCCACGCGGGGTGTTTCCGGCCGATCGGTGAACGCGCCGATCGCGCCATCCGGCCGCCCCTCGTGATCAAGAACCCCGCCGTTGCGGCCCCGGGACGCCCCGCATTGGTGACTTCACGCCACTGATTCAATACACAAGGTTACCGAAACCCATGGGGCCGGGATGAGTTCCGGCGGCGGACTCGGCAGACTCGCGCTCGCCGGCCCGGCACCCGACCGGGCCGGGCCGGCACCCCCGTCACGAGCGGAAGGAAGCACACCATGCGGAACACCGCGCGCTGGGCAGCGACTCTGGGCCTGACGGCCACCGCCGTCTGCGGGCCCCTCGCCGGAGCGGCACCCGCCTCCCCGGACACCGCCCCCGCGTCGCTCCACGCCCCCTCGGCCCTCGTGCTGACCGTCGGGCACGGAGAGAGCGCTGCCACCACCGTCCCGGTCCGCGCGGTCACCCTCGTCTGCGCCCCGAGGACCTCCGGAACCCATCCCGACGCCGCCCGCGCCTGCGCCGAACTGCGGGGCGCGGGCGGCGACGTCGACGCCCTCGGGGACGGCGGCGCCTTCTGCACCCAGGAGTACGCGCCCCTCGTCGTCACCCTCGACGGGGTCTGGGAGGGCCGCCGCGTCTCCGTGGAGCGGACCTTCCCCAACGACTGCGTCAAGGACGCCCGCGGCGCGGGCGTCCTCGCCTTCTAGCGCCACCCGCCGGGGCGCGCGGCAGCGCCCCGCCACAGACCGGGACCGCCGCCACCGCGCCGCACGACGGCCGCTCGCCGCTGGGGAGGGCGAGCGCCGCGGCGCGAGGCCGTGGGTCCCGCACCGGGGGCGGCGGACGGAGTGGGGCCGTCCGCCGCCCCCGGAACCCCGCCGGGCCCCGGTCGGCTCAGTCTCCGGGCTCCCGGGGGCCCGGTCCGCCCTCGGCACGGGCGCGGTGACTGGTGTCGCACCACGGGAAGCGGCGGCTGCGCCGGCAGGTGCACAGGGCGACCCGGAACCGGTCGGAGGACACGGTCGTCCCGTCCTCCAACTCGATCTCCACCGGGCCCTCCACCAGCAGCGGGCCACGGCGCCGGACGGTGATGCGGCGCGGGGCGCCGTCAGACGGGGAGTTCGGCACGGACCACCACCAGCTCTTCCTCGGTCTCGGAAGGGGACAGCAGACCCCGCTGCCGCAGCCAGTGCGCCCGGCCGTCCAGCACGGGCCCGAACGCGATGCGCCGCCGCCGGGTCACCGCCGACTTCAGCCCCGCCTCGCGCAGGTGGTCCACGGTCCGCCCCGGATCGCTCAGCCCCGACTGCACGAGCAGCAGCACGCCTCCGGGGCGCAGCAGCACCGGCGCCTGCCGGCAGATCCGGTCCAGGACCAGCCGGCCGTCGTGCCCGGCGTCCCAGGCCCGCGCGGCGCCGCGCGGCGGCCGGGAGCCGTCCGGGGCGGGGACGTAGGGCGGGTTGGTGAGGACGAGGTCGAAGCGCTCGCCCCGCACCGGGGTGAAGAGGTTGCCGTGACGGACCCGTACCCGGTGACCGGACCGGACCGCGTTGAGCCGCGTCACGCACACCGCGCGCCACGACAGGTCCACCGCCGTCACCCGGGCGCCGCGCCGCGCGGCGGCCAGCGCGAGGGCGCCCGAACCGGTGCCCACGTCGAGGACGGCCGCGCCGGGCGGCAGCGGCTCGTCGGACAGGGCCCGCTCCAGCAGGGCGGTGTCGTCCTGGGGGGCGTAGACGCCCCAAGCCGTCGTGAAGTGCACGGGGCACCAAGTACCCCCCTCACCGCGTCCCATGGGCGCCGATGCGCGGCGCTCACGAGGCGGGATGCCCGGGGGCGGGCGGCAGCGGGGTCCGCAGGGCGGAGCGGCCGGCCCGCCAGTCGGCCAGCAGCCGGGCGGAGAACCGGTCCTCCACGTGACCGGTGGCGTCGACGCCGAAGGCCACGTCGGCGGCGAGGTCCGGCTCCTCCTCCAGCAGGCCGCCGATCACCTCGTGGCGCACGATCTGCTCGTGGACCGCGTCGGCCTCCACGTGCTCGTCGTAGAAGTGCTCGGCGGCCGGGCCGGCGCCGGTGCGGCGCATGGCCTCGGCGAGCCGCCGCGAACCGGGCGAGGAGGTGATCTCGACCGCCGCGAAATGGCCCACCAGGGCGCCGCGCAGGGCCCGGTGCAGGCCGAACAGGGACATCAGGTTCACCGTCGCCAGGCACGCGGCCGGGGCGGCGTCCAGGTGGCGGCCGTACGCGGTGTCCAGGCCGAGGTCGGCCATCAGGCCGGCGAACAGGCGCGCGTGCACCCGGTCGGCCCGGCCGCCGCCGTACTCGTCGAACTCCACCGCCGCCATCGCCGCCTTCGCCCGCCCCCGCAGCCGGGGCAGCACCCAGGCGTGGGGGTCCGCCTCCTTCAGGTGGTAGAGGGAGCGCTGGGCCGCGTACTCGCGCAGGTGCCACAGCTCGCCCTCGTCGCGCAGGAAGTGGCTCACGCCCTGGCCGTCGACGGGTTCGACCAGGAGTTCCCCGACGGCCCCGGCCACGTCGTCGCGGGCCGGGACGCCGGCGCGCAGCGCGGCCAGGAAACGCCGCTCCAGCCCCGCGCGGGCGCGCAGCAGCTCCGGGTCCCACTCGCGTTCGGCGGGGACCCCGGCGAACCCCCGGTAGTGCGTCTCGTAGCAGAGGTACAGGGCGAGCTGGAGGTCGTCGCCGTACGGATCGGCGGCGTCGGCGGCGCCCGGCGGGGGCGGCGGCCCGGTCCCGCGCAGCCGGGCGGCGACGGCCGCGGAGAGCGGGCCCCGGGCCGGGGGCAGGTGCGGTCCTTCGCGCTCGTGTTCCATGGACGGCGAGTACCCGGCCCGCGCCGTGGCACCCCCGGAGCGGCCGGGGCGCGCTCACTCGCGCCCGGCGTCCTCCTGCGCCCCGGGGCCGGGCGAGAGGGCGTCGCCGGCCTCGCCGCGCTGGCGCCGCTCCCGCGCGGACTCCGGGTCCCGGGTCTCGGCGTCCTCGACCTCGCCCAGCACCTCCTCGACGGCCGTCCCGGGTTTCTTCCCCTCGGGGTCACCGTGGTGGGACACGGCCCGCTCCTCTCCTCGCCCGCGCGGGTACGGCCCCGCGGGCACCCGTCCGCGTGCCGCTCAGGCGAGCTGGCGGCGCACCAGTTCGTGCAGCCTGCCACCGGTGTCCGCCAGGAGGCGGTCCGGCGGGCCCTGCTGGACGATCCGGCCCTCCTCCATCACGATCACCCGGTCGGCGTCCGTCACGGTCGACAGCCGGTGCGCGATGACGATCCGGGTGGCGTCGAGCGCCCTTGTCGACTCGATCACCGTGCGCTGCGTCGCGTTGTCCAGGGCGCTGGTCGCCTCGTCGAAGAAGAGCACCCGCGGCCTGCGGATCAGCGCCTGCGCGATCATCAGCCGCTGCCGCTGGCCCCCGGAGACGGCCCCGCCGCCCGAGACGATGGTGTGCAGCCCCATCGGCATCCGCGCGATGTCCTCCGCGAGCCCCGCCATCTCGGCCGCCGCCATCACCTCCTCCGGCGTGTACGGCTCGGTGCCGCGGATGACGTCCAGGATCGAGCCGGTGAACGGCTGGGCGTGCTGGAGCACCACCCCGCACTGCCGGCGCACCGCCGTCGGGTCGAGCGCCGCCAGGTCCTGGCCGTCGTACAGGACGCTGCCCGACAGCGGCCGGTCGAAGCCGATCAGCAGCCGCAGCAGCGTCGACTTGCCGCAGCCGCTCGGCCCCACCACGGCGACGAACTCGCCCGGCCGCACCGCGAACGACACGTCGTCCAGGACCAGCGGCCCGTCGTCGGTGTAGCGGAACGACAGCCGCCGCGCCTCCACGGCCCCCGACAGCGGCCCCGGCCGGGTGCTCCCCGCCCGCACCTCCGGCCGGGCCCGCAGCACCGGACGGATCTCCTCCAGCAGCGGCAGCGCCGCCACCGCCGACACGAACGCGCCGGTCACCTGGGTGACGGAGGTCAGCAGCATCGTCACCGAGGTGTTGAACGCGAGGAACGCCGACGCGGACATCGTGCCGCGCGCCGGACCGGCCAGCAGCATGAACATCAGCAGCGTGCACAGCGGCAGGTAGACCGCGCCCAGCACCGCGTTGAGGTTCTTCACCCGGCCCGCCCGCTGCTGGAGCCCGCGGCTGTGCGCGAAGCGCTCCGCCCAGGCCGCGTACGCGTAGTTCTCGGCGGCGGCGACCCGCAGCTTGGGCAGCCCGCGCAGGGTCTGGAACGCCTGGTTGTTGAGGGTGTTGGTGAGCTTCACCAGCCGCCGCTGCCAGCGCACCTGCCACAGGCCCAGCGCGAGGAAGACCGCGGCGACCACGGCCAGCATCGCCAGCGCGGCCAGCGCCATCGGCACGCTGAACCACAGCAGCAGCCCCAGGTTCACCCCGGCCACCGTCACCGACTGCGCCACCGTCGGGCCGACGCCCGCCAGCAGCCGCCGGATCGCGCTGACGCCCATCGCCGCGCTGGCCAGCTCGCCGGTGGAGCGCTCGGCGAAGAACCGCGTCGGCAGCCGGAGCAGCCGGTCCCACACCGCCGGCTGGAGGGCCGCCTCGATCCGTCCCTCCAGCCGCAGGATGGAGAGGTTCTGCAGGAGGGTGAAGGCCGCCGCGACCACGCCGCTCACCATGACCGCCAGGCACACCCGGGCGATGGGCCCCGTCTGGGCCCGCGGCACGTACTCGCCCAGCACCCGGCCCGTCGCCAGCGGCACGAGCGCGCCGACCGCCACCGTCACCAGGCCGCTGAGCAGCAGCCGGGCCAGGTCCGCGCGGGTGCCCCGCAGGCAGAACCGCAGCAGTCCCAGCGGGCCGAGCCCCCGCTCGGGCAACGGACGGTAGAACATCACCCCGCGCGGCTCGAACTCCCCGGCGTTCGCCTTCTCCACCGGCGTCTCCCGCCCGGTCGCCGGATGCACGGCCACGTAGCCGCCGCGCCGCCACAGCAGTGCCACCGGCGCCCCCGACAGGGCCCGGTGCCCGACCAGCGGGCCGACGTCCTCGCGCCACCAGCGGCCCTCCAGCCGCACCGCGCGGGTCCGCACCCCGGCGGCCAGCGCGACACGCTCCACCGGGTCGAGCCGCTCGCTCTCCGGCCCCTCCCGGGCGGGCTCGGCGAGCGTGATCCCGGCCGCCCGGGCCACCAGCACACAGGCCGCGTGGGTGGCGTCGGCGTCGGCCGCCGTCGTCCCCCGGCCCGGACGCCGCCCGATCGACGCGAGCAGTGCCCGGTCCGCCCGTGCCCGCACCGCCTCCCCGGCCTCGATGCCGGCCGCGGTGCGCGTCTCGTGGCTGCTCTCCCGTTGCTCGATCCACCGGTCCAGCGTGGTCAGCAGCCGGTACTGCTGGTCGACCATGCTCTGCCACAGCGCCGGGTCCATCAGCAGGTCGGCCGCGGCCTCCTCGCCGTACAGCGCCCCGTACCGGACGCTGCCCGGCGGGACCTGCATCCAGAACACCTCGTCGTCGGCGCTCGCCCCGGCCCGTTCCCCGGCCGTCGGCGCCTGCACCAGCACGGAGAGCCCGCGGCCGACGCCCAGGGCGAGCGCGTACTCCAGCGGACTGCTCTGCGGCGGCAGGTACTGCGGGGTGCCGTGCTCGTCGTACGACCAGGTCTGGGTGCTCGCCGGCCGGTACAGCTCGCGCAGCCCGATCCGGCGCACCACCGCCTCCCGCAGCGGCCGGGCGACCAGGGTGTGCCGGGGCCCGGAGACCGGCCCGAGCAGCGCCGCGCCCGCCCCCAGCCGGCCCAGATGGTGCCAGAGCCCCTGCTCGGCGGCGTCGACCGCGAACAGGTCCACCGCGCCGGAGACCACCAGCCACAGCACCTGCGGCCCCTCCAGGTCCAGCCGCCCGGACCCGGGGCCCGCGACCGGCGCGCCCAGCGCGGCCAGCGCCCCGAGGACGAGGTCGTCCCGTCCCTCGTGCACGTCGGTCGTCATCTCACCGCTCCCTGACCAGCGCCGCGTACGCACCGCCGCGGGCCACCAGTTCCTCGTGCCGTCCGCGCTCCACGACCGTGCCGTGCCGCAGGACGACGATCTCGTCGCTGTCGCGCACGGTGCTCAGCCGGTGCGCGATCACCACGCAGGCACAGCCGCGCCGGCGCAGGTTGTCCATCACCACCCGCTCGGTCTCCGCGTCCAGGGCGCTGGTGACCTCGTCGAGGACGAGGATGCTCGGCCGGCGCACCAGGGCCCGCGCGATCTCCAGCCGCTGACGCTGCCCGCCGGAGAAGTTGCGGCCGTCCTGCTCGACCCGGCTGTGGATGCCGCCCGGCCGGCGCATGACCACGTCGTCCAGCACCGCGTCCCGCAGCGCCTCCACCACGGCCTCGTCCGGGATCGAGGGGTCCCACAGCGCCACGTTGTCGCGGACGGTGCCCTCGAAGAGGAAGACGTCCTGGTCGACGAAGGAGACGGAGGCCGCCAGCGCCCCGCGCGGGATGTCCTCCAGCCGCCGCCCGTCGATGCGGATCACGCCCTCCCACGGCGCGTACAGCCCCGAGATCAGCCGCGACACCGTGGACTTGCCGCTGCCCGACCCGCCCACCAGCGCCACCTGCCGGCCCGGGCCGACGCTCAGGTCGAAGCCGGTCAGCAGCGGCTGGTCGAGCGGGCTGTACCCGAAGGAGACGTTCTCCAGTTCGACGTGGCCGCGCAGGCGGCGGGTGGAGTCGCCCTCGCGCCGGTCGTAGAGCGGGTCCGCGCGGAAGTTCTCCACGTCCTTGAGCCGGGCCACGTCCGCCGCGAAGTCCTGGATGCGCCCGGCGACGCCGTTCAGCCGGGTCAGCGGGGCGGTGAAGCGGGTCACCAGCGCCTGGAAGGCGACCAGCAGACCCACCGACAGATGTCCCTCCACCGCGCGCAGGCCGCCGATCCACAGGATCAGCGCGCTGTTGAAGGTGGCGAGGGCCGGCGCCACCACACCGAGCCAGGCGCTCGGCACGCCCAGCCGCTGCTGCTCCTCCAGCGTGGTGGCGTGCTGCCCGGCCCAGGTGCGGAAGTAGCCGTCCTCGCCGCCGGTCGCCTTCAGCGTCTCGATCAACTGCAGTCCCGTGTACGCGGTGTTGGTCAGCCGCGCGGTGTCGGCGCGCAGCTTCGCCGTGCGGGTCGCGCGCAGCCGGATCACCACCCGCATCGCCACGATGTTGAGCAGCGCCACGCCGATGCCGACGAAGGTGAGCTGCGGGTCGTAGGTGTAGAGCAGCAGCGCGTACAGCACGACCACCACCGCGTCGACGCCGGCCGCGGCCAGGTCGCGGGCCAGGGTCTCGGCGACGGCGTCGTTGGACTGCAGCCGCTGCACCAGGTCGGCCGGACTGCGCTGGGAGAAGAAGGTCACCGGCAGCCGCAGCAGGTGCCGCAGGAAGCGGGCGCTGGACAGCGTGGAGGAGATGATCCGTCCGTGCAGCAGATTGGCCTGTTGCAGCCAGGTCAGCACCAGCGTTAGCAGGACGCACGCCGCCATCGACGCGAAGAGCACGCCGAGCAGCGAACTCTGGCCGCCGATCAGGAACGTGTCGATGTAGGTGCGGCTGAGCGCGGGCACCGCCGCGCCGACCGCCACCAGCAGCAGGCTCGCCAGCACCGCCGCGGGCAGCGCGCCCGCGGTGCCCCGCAGCCGGGCCGGCATCGCCCCGAGCACGCCGGGCCGGCGCCCGCCCCGGGTGAAGTCCTCGCCGGGCTCCATGGTGAGCACGACCCCGGTGAAGCTGCCGTCGAACTCCTCCAGCGAGACGAAGCGGCGCCCCTTGGCGGGGTCGTTGACGAACACGCCGCGGCGGCCGAACCGGCGGCCCATGCCGTCGTAGACGACGTAGTGGTTGAACTCCCAGAACAGGATGGCCGGCGCCCGCACCTCGGCGAGGGCGGCCAGGTCCATCTGCATGCCCTTGGCGGTCAGCCCGTGACTGCGGGCCGCCTTCAGCAGGTTGCTCGCCCGCGATCCGTCGCGGGAGACGCCGCAGGCGATGCGCAGTTCCTCCAGCGGCACGTGCCGTCCGTGGTGGCCGAGGACCATGGCGAGGGAGGCGGCGCCGCACTCCACGGCCTCCATCTGGAGCACGGTGGGGGAGCGGACCGCCTTCACCCGGCCCGCGGGCACCCGGCGCCGGGGCGGGGCGGCCCGGCGCCTGCCGCGTTCGCCGCTCACGGCAGCAGCCAGTCGAGGGGACGCCGCTCGGCCAGCCGGATCGACGCGGTGGCCTGGGTCATGGAGGTCAGGGTGAACGGGGGCCCGGCCGTGGACGACCAGGCGTAGCCGCTCTCGGTGGCCGGGGAGGTCTCCAGCCGGACCGTCACGGCCACCGGACGGCCGCCCGCGGTGTACTGCTCGCCGAGCCGGGCGTCCCCGAGGAACGCGCCGATGGACTGGGCCGTCTGCGCCGCGCGGTCGACCGAGTCCACCCGGCCGCGCAGCACCCCGTACTCCTGGGCGGGCACCGACTGGACCGTGAGGTCGACGACGGCCCGCGCGGGGATGCCGGCGGCGCTCTCGGCCGGCACGTACACCGTCGCGTAAAGCGGGTCGCCGGGGTGCGCGACCTTCTCCACCGAGGCGATGTCGGCCCCGGTGGTCACGATCTGGCCGACGGTGGCGCCGAGGGCGCTGACCCGGCCCGCGTCGACGGCGCGCACCACGGACTCGCCCTCGGCGGTGCGCACGCGGAGCACCTCGGCGCCCGCGTCCAGCCGTTCGCCCTGCCGGGCGAGGACCGCGGTGACCTGGCCGGCGACCGGGCTCTGGAGGAGGTAACTGCCCTGTCCGTGGGTGAGGACGGCGGGCGCGGAGACCGTCGGCGTCACCCGGCCGGTCACCGCCCACACGGACGCGGCGGCCATGGCGAGGACGGTCACGGACAGCACCAGCCAGCCCTGGGGACGGGCGAGGCGCACCGGGAGGTCGAGCTCCTCGGGCGACTGGAGCTTGGTGAGGGCCTGACGGCGGAACTGCACGGCGGACGATCCTGGAGTCTTTCCTCGGAGCGGACGGCCGAAGAGTCCCGGAGCCGGTGGGGCGGCTCCGGGACTCTTCGGCACGAGGACGCGGTCAGAGACCGGCGACCAGGTTGGTGACCGGGGCGGTGTTGAGACCGGTCACGCCCTCGACGGTGCCGACGCCGGTGTTGACCAGACCCGAGACCGGGGCGACGCCGTCCACCATGCCGGTGACGGTGCCGACGGCGTTCACGCTCAGGCCGCCGGAGACGTTGTCCAGCTCGGCGTCGGAGATCTCGGCGGTCTCGACCCGGGGGGTGGAGTTCATGGGGGAACTTCCCTTCATAGAGCTACTTCACAAGGGGGGGAACGGCCGCTCTGCGGACAGGGCACGGCCGCGGACGCGGACCCGGCGAACCCGGTTCAGGAGCTCGCCGCGGGCCCCGCGACGCGATGGATCAAAGCACGCACCGCATCCGCCGTTCCACTTAAACCCGGCCCCCACCTGGGAACTTACGAACTCCAGGCGACCAAGAGTGCAGGTCTGGCGACGGCGTCACGGCGAGTTCTTCACACCCTGCGCGCCCTCGGCACGCGCCGTCCCTTGCCCGTGCCGACGCGGATCGGGCACACCCGCACCAAAGGTGCCCACGTCCCTGCGGAGTTGTGTGAATCCTCCAACGACGGTGAGCGCCCTGGGTGCGGGATGTGCAGATTCACTGAAGCGGGGATTCCGCTCCGCGGCGGTGACGGAAGGTCCCCGGGCGGACGCGGAGCGTGCCGTCGGCGCGGCATTGAACGGTCCGTCAGGACGGTGCGTACCAACAGCCGTCCAGGCGCCCCGCGAAGCCGCCGGCCGGCGGCACGGACCCCGTCCCCCAGGAGGTCGAGAAGGTTGAGTCACCAGCGAATGCCGAAGCGCAAGGCCGCGATCGCGGCGGGAGGCGTGCTCGCGCTCGGCGCGGCGGCACTCCTGCTGCCGAACGCCGGCGCCTCGCAGGACGCCGCTCCGCAGGCCGGGGCGGCGGCGCCGCGCACCCTGAAGGCGGCGGACGCGACGGACCTGGCAGGCCGGGCCGCCGGACTCCTCGGCGAGTCCTTCGCCGGCTCCTACTACGACGCCGACGAGCAGCGGCTCGTCGTCAACGTGGCGCCCGGCGCCGACCGCGGCGCCGCCGACCGGGCCCGGCGGGCGGGCGCGGCCGTCCGCGAGGTCGGCAACAGCATCGCCGAACTGCGGGGCGGCGCGCGGACCCTGACGTCCGAGGCGAGCATCCCGGGCACGTCCTGGGCCATCGACCCGCGCACCAACAAGATCCTCGTCACCGCCGACAGCACCGTCACCGGCGACCGCTGGGACCGGCTGGAGTCCACCGTCGAACGGCTCGGCCCCGGCATGGCCACCCTGACGAAGTCGGCCGGCGCCTTCACGACGTTCGCCTCCGGCGGCGACGCGATATTCGGCGGCGGCGCCCGCTGCTCGCTCGGCTTCAACGTCACCGCGGGCGACGGCGCTCCCGCCTTCCTGACGGCTGGTCACTGCGGCGTCGGCGCCGCCCGGTGGTCCGACGCCCAGGGCGGCCGGCCGATCGGCACCGTCGACCAGGCGGTCTTCCCCGGCGCGGGCGACTTCGCGCTCGTCACCTACGACGACCCGGCGGCCGACGCGCCCGGCGAGGTCGACCTCGGCGACCAGACCCTGGCGATCGGCGCCGCCGCCGAGGCCACCGTCGGTCAGGAGGTCTTCCGGATGGGCAGCACCACCGGGCTCTCCGACGGCCGCGTGCTCGGTCTGGAAGCCACCGTGAACTACCCCGAGGGCACGGTGAGCGGCCTCGTCCAGACCGACGTCTGCGCCGAGCCCGGCGACAGCGGCGGCCCCCTCTTCACCCGCGACGGCCTGGCGATCGGCCTGACCTCGGGCGGCAGCGGCGACTGCACGGCCGGCGGCCAGACCTTCTTCCAGCCCGTCACCACCGCCCTGGAGGCGGTCGGCGCCACCCTCGGCGCGGACGGCGCGGCCTCCGGCACCGGTACCGGAGCGGACGGCACCGGCGACGCCCGCCAGGGCGCCGGACGGCACGGCGTCCCGCGAGCCGGCCACTGAGGTCCGGACGACCCCGCCCGGGGCGCGCCCGTGCGCTCCCCGGGCACGGCCCAGGACACCCGCTCAGCCGGTGGTGCGCAGCAGCAGCAGGGCGATGTCGTCACCGCGCTCGTCCGCGCCCGCGTACTCCCGGACGAGCCGGTCGGCCACCTCGTCCAGCGGCAGGTGCCCGACCTCGCCGAGCCGGCGCCCCAGGGCGGCCAGCGCGTCCTCCAGGTCGACGCCCGGCGACTCCACCAGCCCGTCGGTGTAGAGGGCCAGCAGACAACCGGGGCCCAGCTCCACCTCCGTGCCGGGGTACGTGGCCGAGGCGGTGATGCCGAGCAGCGGACCGCCCGCCAGGTCGAGCACCCGGACGTGCCCGTCCGGGCGGCGCAGCAGCGGCGGCGGATGGCCCGCCCGGGACATCACGGCCCGGCCCCGGGCCGGATCGAGCCGCAGGTAGAGACAGCTCGCGAACAGTTCGGTGCCCAGGTCGATCAGCAGCCGGTTGGAGCTGCGCATGACCTCCTCGGGCGCCTGGCCGACCGCCGTGTAGGCGCGCACGGCGGTGCGGATCTGGCCCATCAGCCCGGCCGCCGTGACGTTGTGGCCCTGGACGTCCCCGATCACCGCCACCGACGTGTCGCCGGCCGGCGCCAGGTCGTAGAAGTCGCCGCCGATCTGCATGCCCCGCGTCGCGGGCAGGTACCGCGCGGCGCTCTCCACGCCCGGCACCGACGGCAGCGACCGCGGCAGCAGCGCCTGCTGGAGCCCGTGCGCCAGCCGGTGCTTGGCGTCGTAGACCAGGGCGCGGTCCAGGGCCTGCGCGACCAGACCGGCCAGGCTGGTCAGCACCGCCCGCTCCTCCGTGGTGAAGGTGTGCGGCCGGGAGTAGGCCAGCACACAGGTGCCCACCGGCCGCCCGGACGCGATCAGGGGCAGGAACGCCCAGGCCGCGTGGCCGTCGCTCATCCCGCCGTGGGACGGGTACAGGCGGCGCAGTTCCTCGAAGGACTCGAAGAAGGCCGGCACCCCGGTCCGCAGCACCTGCGTCCCCGGCAGCGGCGTGGACAGCGGGACCCCGTCGAACAGCTCCACGATCCGCGGGTCGGCGTACCCGTGGTGGCCGAGCACGTCCAGCCGCCCGGCCCGGGAGCCGAGGACGACCAGCGCCTGGCTGCCCACGGTGGGGGCGATCTCGTCCGCGATGAGCTGGATGACGTCCTGCACGCCGACCGCCTCGGCCAGCGCACCGGTCAGGCTCACCACCCGCGAGAGGGTGACCAGCCGCGACGGGGTCTCCTCCCGGACGGCCGCGCCCTCGCCCCGCTCCGCCACCTCCCGGGCCCGGCTGATGCGCACGCTGAGCCCGCCGGTGCCCGGGTAGAGACGGAACGACAGCCAGTCGCCCGGCGGGCGCAGCGCGACGAAGGAGGTGGTGTGCCGGCTGATCAGCGCGGCCCGGTAACGGTCCTCGTAGACGGGGTCGTCGAGCCAGGGGGCCGCGCGCCAGAACGGGGTGCCCACCAGACCGGCCGCCGGGACGCCCAGCAGTTCGGCCGCGGCCGGGTTGGCGTAACCGATCCGCCCGTGCAGGTCGAGCGAGCACAGCCCGTACGGCAGCCGGGACAGCATCCGCACCGCCTCGGTGGCGCCGACGGTGCCCGGGGTGCCGCCGACCAGCGGACCGGCGAGCAGGTCCGGTTCCGGGCCCAGCGGCACGTTCGCCCGCTCCGCCCGCTCCAGCGCGCCGGCGAGCCGGGCGCAGGCGTCCAGGAGGCGGTCGCGGTCCTGCCGGGCCAGGTCCGGTGTGCCGGCCCCGGGCCAGGTCAGGAAGACCGCCCCGTAGGTGCCGTTCGCGGTGGCCAGCGGGAGCGCGAGCAGGGCGAACGGGTAGGGGAGCACGACCGCGATCCGCGGGTAGCGCCGGGCCATCTCCTGGCTGTCGCGGACCCACACCGGGCGCCGCTCGCGCACCGTGTCGGCCACCGGGACCCGCGCGTGCAGCGAGATCCGCTCCCACGGCGCCGCGAAGGTCCGCGGCAGCCCCGCCATCACCGCCATCTCCAGCACCGGCGGATCGGAGCCCAGCAGGTAGACGGCGCCGGCCTGCGCGTGCGCCTCGTCCATCATCGCGGCGAGCGCCGGCGACAGGACGGGCACGGGCGACGCCCCGGTGGCGGGGCCGGTCCCAGGGGCCGGCGAAGCCTCGGACACCACCGACCACCTCCTCACCCGGCCACACGCGTCGTCCCCTCTTCCCAATCTCCCTCTCGACGTCCGCCCCCGCACGGCGGGGGCGTCCTCCGCCACGCCCGGCGACAGGGCGCGCGCGGTGCGTTTCGGGGCGGACCCGCCGGGGACCCGGGTGGCCACGGATCATCCCCGTGCCCGGCAGGAAGAAGATGATGCCCCGTGACCACCGACCTTCCCGAGGAGGCGGCCGTCCGCCGCCCGGAACCCGCCCCGAGCCCCCCGGAGACCGGCTGGTCGCAGGCGCGCGCCCGGCGAGGCCACGGAGCGCCGCGCACCTGGCTGCCCGCCGTCGACGACGGCACCTGGACACCGGCCGCCGACGACGACCGGCTGCGCGTGACGCTCCCCGGCGCCGAGTCGCACATCGTCCGCGGCGAGGACTGAGAGGACTGACCCGGGCCTCCGCGCGCCCCGCGGCGGCGTCCGGCGGTGCCGTCAGCCCGTGGTCTCCTCCTCGTCCCATGCCTGGATCATGGTCTGTTCGGCGATCTTCCCGTCCCGCAGCGACAGCATCGACTCCGCGAGGACCCGCACGCCGTCGGGGTACGCGCACGCCTCGCAGAAGGCGACCCGGTCGCCCTGCACCACGCACTCCTCCACCGTGTGGGTCATGTCGCGGCTGTACACGTCCTCCAGCATCGCGGCGATCTCGTCGCGGCCGTACAGCACCTTGGGGTTGCTGGGCTGGGTGTGGCGGTCGACGACGCGGATGCGCGCGTCGTCGGTGTAGAGCGACACGAGAGTCTGCGGGTCGCCTTCCTCGATGCCCCGGCGCAGTGCTTCGGTGTCGAAGCCGGGTGTTGTGGCGGTGCCCATGGTGACCTCCTCCGAGAGCCGGGGCCTCGGCCCGAGGGGCACGGGCCGACGGGCCCTCTCCTTCGAGGTTGCTCCGCCGGCGCGCGGGGGGCAAGGCGGTCGCCCGACTGCTCCTGACGGGTGAGGGCGGCGGCCGGGCCGTGTCCGGCGGCGGGCCCGCCGCGTTGGCGATTACATGATCTCAACTCGACGTATCGCCGCCGCCGTCGGTCTCGCCGCCGGTGTCGCCGGTCTCGCCGCGCCCGTGGCCGGCGCGGCCGAAGCGGGCCCGCGGAACTCCGGCGGGCTCAGCCCGCTCTCCGCGCTCGACTCGCTCGCCGTGGGCGAGGTGCCCACCGAGCACCGGGCCGGGCTGCCCCGGCCGTCCGAACAGATCGGCAAGCTCAACGACCTCAACCAGCTCGGTCAGGTCACGGGTCTGGTCTCCCCGGTCTTCGGCGTCGTGCCCGCCATCCAGACCTGACGCCCCGGCCGTCCCCCGCGCGAGGCGGGCCGCCCCGGACCGGGCGCGGCCCGCCTCGCGCGTCACGCCCCGGGCGCGCGGCACGACCCGCGCGGCGGCGGGCCGCGGACCGGCGGTCCGTACGCCGCCCGCGCGGGCGGACCACCGCGGGCGCGGACCGGCCGCCGCCGATCGGAACCCGCCCGCCACCTTGCCCTTCGCCGATCGGTTCGGCGTAGGGTCGGGGTGAACCACGACGGTTTTGAAGAAGGGGCCAGCACCATGGCGCAGGAAGTACGCGGCGTGATCGCACCGGGCAAGGACGAGCCGGTGCGCATCGAGACGATCGTCGTGCCCGATCCCGGACCCGGCGAGGCCGTGGTGCGCGTCCAGGCGTGCGGGGTCTGCCACACCGACCTGCACTACAAGCAGGGCGGCATCAGCGACGAGTTCCCCTTCCTGCTGGGCCACGAGGCCGCGGGCGTCGTGGAGTCGGTCGGCGCCGGGGTCACCGACGTCGCCCCCGGTGACTTCGTGGTCCTCAACTGGCGTGCGGTGTGCGGCAAGTGCCGCGCCTGTCTGCGCGGACGCCCCTGGTACTGCTTCGACACCCACAACGCCGAGCAGAAGATGACGCTGGCCTCCACCGGACAGGAGCTCTCCCCGGCGCTCGGCATCGGCGCCTTCGCGGAGAAGACGCTCGTCGCCGCCGGCCAGTGCACCAAGGTCGACCCGGCCGTCGCCCCCGAGGTGGCCGGGCTGCTCGGCTGCGGCGTGATGGCCGGCATCGGCGCCGCCATCAACACCGGCGAGGTGGGCCGCGGCGACACGGTCGCCGTCATCGGCTGCGGCGGCGTCGGCGACGCGGCCATCGCCGGCTCCCGCCTGGCGGGCGCGGCGAAGATCATCGCCGTGGACATCGACGACCGCAAGCTGGAGACCGCCCGCGGTATGGGCGCCACCCACACCGTCAACTCCCGCGAGAACGACCCCGTCGAGGCGATCCGCGAACTGACCGGCGGCTTCGGCGCCGACGTCGTCATCGAGGCCGTCGGCCGCCCGGAGACCTACCGGCAGGCGTTCTACGCCCGCGACCTGGCCGGCACCGTCGTCCTGGTCGGCGTCCCGACCCCGGAGATGAAGCTCGAACTGCCGCTGCTGGACGTCTTCGGACGCGGCGGCTCGCTCAAGTCGTCCTGGTACGGGGACTGCC
Source organism: Streptomyces sp. SCSIO 75703 (assembly GCF_036607905.1). Lineage (NCBI taxonomy): Bacteria > Bacillati > Actinomycetota > Actinomycetes > Kitasatosporales > Streptomycetaceae > Streptomyces > Streptomyces sediminicola. The sequence continues at coordinate 204,489 of NZ_CP144555.1, read as the reverse complement.
TGCCCTCGCGGGACTTCCCGATGCTCGTCGACCTGCACCTTCAGGGCCGCCTGGACCTGTCCACGTTCGTCACGGAGACGATCCGGCTCGACGAGGTGGAGAAGGCGTTCGCGCGGATGCACTCCGGCGACGTCCTGCGCTCGGTGGTGGTGCTCTGATGGCCGCCCGCATCGAACGCCTCGTCACCTCCGGCCAGTTCAGCCTGGACGGCGGCACCTGGGACGTCGACAACAACGTCTGGATCGTCGGCGACGACCACGAGGTCGTCGTCATCGACGCCGCGCACGACGCGGACGCCATCGCCGAGGCCGTCGGCGACCGCCGGCTCACCGCGATCGTGTGCACCCACGCGCACAACGACCACGTGAACGCCGCCCCCGCGCTCGCCGAGCGCACCGGCGCCGTCATCTGGCTGCACCGCGACGACCTCCCCCTGTGGCGGATGACCCACCCCGAGCGGGAGCCGGACGCCTGGCTCACCGACGGCCAGGTGATCGAGGCCGCCGGCGCCGATCTGACGGTCCTGCACACGCCCGGCCACGCACCGGGCGCCGTCTGCCTGTACGACCCCGCGCTCGGCGCCGTCTTCACCGGGGACACCCTCTTCCAGGGCGGCCCCGGCGCCACCGGGCGTTCGTACTCCAGTTTCCCGACGATCATCGACTCGATCCGGGACCGGCTGCTCACGCTCCCGGGCGAGACGAGGGTCCTCACCGGCCACGGCGACGAGACCACGATCGGCGCCGAGGCCCCGAACCTGGAGGAATGGATCACGCGCGGGCACTGACCCGGCACGGATCCCGCCCGCCGCGGAAAAGGCGACAGAGGATGTCCGGTTTCCCGGGCACTCTCGATCACGGGACACCACGTGGACGAGAGGAACGGGAGACCGGACATGCACGAGGAAGCGCGGCGGGCGGGGACGCTGACGGGCAAGGTCGCACTGGTCGCCGGGGCGACACGGGGCGCCGGACGCGGCATCGCCGTCGAACTGGGCGCGGCCGGCGCCACCGTCTACGTCACCGGCCGCAGCACCCGGGCCCGCCGCTCGGAGTACGACCGGCCGGAGACGATCGAGGACACCGCCGACCTCGTCACCGCCGCCGGCGGCCACGGCATCGCCGTCCCCGCCGACCACCTCGACCCGGACCGGGTGCGCGCGGTGGTCGACCGGGTCGCCCGTGAACAGGGCCGGCTCGACCTGCTCGTCAACGACATCTGGGGCGGCGAACACCTCTTCTCCTGGGACCGCCCCCTGTGGGAGCACGACCTCGACGACGGACTGCGGCTCCTGCGGCTGGCCGTCGAGACCCACGTCGTCACCAGCCACCACGCCCTGCCGCTGCTGCTGCGCCGTCCCGGCGGACTGGTCGTCGAGATGACCGACGGCACGGCCGAGTACAACCGCGACCACTACCGCGTCTCCTTCTTCTACGACCTCGCCAAGACGTCCGTCCTGCGCATGGCCTTCGCCCTCGGCCGGGAACTCGGCCCGCGCGGGGCCACCGCGCTCGCACTCACGCCCGGCTGGATGCGCTCGGAGATCATGCTCGACCACTTCGGCGTGACCGAGGCCACCTGGCGCGACGCCCTGCCCGGCGAACCGCACTTCGCCATCTCCGAGACGCCCCGCTACACCGGCCGCGCCGTCGCCGCGCTCGCCGCCGACCCCGACGTGGCCCGCTTCAACGGGCGCTCGCTCTCCAGCGGCGCCCTGGCCCGGGAGTACGGCTTCACCGACCTGGACGGCAGCCGGCCCGACGCCTGGCGCTACCTGACCGAGGTCCAGGAGGCGGGCCGGCCCGCGGACACCACCGGGTACCGGTGACGCACGGCCCCTGCCCGGCCGGGCACGGCGGCGGTAGCGTCGCTGCCCATGACGGAGACGACGCGGACAGGGCGTTTCACGGACCACGGGGCGCTCGTCACGGGCGCGGCACGCGGCATTGGCGCCGCCATCGCCCGCAGGCTCGCCGCGGAGGGGGCCCGCGTGCTGCTGACCGACGCGGACCTGCCGGCCGCGCGCCGCACGGCGGCCGGCCTGCGGGCCGAGGGGCTGGCCGTCGAGGCGTTCGCCTGCGACGTCGCCGACCGGGACTCCGTGGCGGCTGCCGTCGCGCACGCCGCGGACGCCCTCGGCACCCTGGACGTGCTGGTCAACAACGCCTACTCCTGCGCGCCCGACGCCCCGCTCGTCGAGGAGGAGGCGGAGGAGACCTGGGCGCGGGACCTGGACGTGACCCTGACCGGCGCCTACCGGTGCAGCCGGGCCGCCCTGCCCCACCTGGCGGCCTCCGGGCGCGGCGCGATCGTGAGCATCGGCTCGGTCAACGGCATCCAGGACTTCGGCAACCACGCCTACAGCGCGGCCAAGGCCGGTCTCGCCTCGCTGACCCGCACTCTCGCCGGTCACGGCGCCCCGCGCGGGGTGCGGGCCAACCTCGTCGCGCCGGGAACGGTGCGCACCACGGCCTGGGAGGGGCGGGACGCGGCACTGGAGGCGGTGCGGCCGCTGTATCCGCTGGGGCGGGTGGGGGAGCCGGCGGACATCGCGGCGGCCGTCGCCTTCCTCGCCTCGCGCGACGCGTCCTGGATCACCGGCACGACCCTGGTCGTGGACGGCGGGCTCACGGCGGTGCACGCCGGGTTCCGCGCCGCGATGGGGACGGTGGACGACGGTGACCCGCGGTGACCGCCGGGTGACGGGAGCGGCGGGGCGGCCGGGGTTTGCGCACAGCGCGTCCGGGCGCGCGTTCGCGGAGAGCGTGGTGCGAACTTGCTGCCAGATCTTGACAGATGAGGGAATGGACGTGATCAGCAACACGGTCTGAAATGTCCGTTTGGGTGGTGGTTGCTCACCCGGCCTTCACGTCCGGACCCGTATGCTTCACACCATGTCCACCACTGTTGAACCGTCTTCCGAGCGATCGGCTGCCGAGGTCAACGAGGAGATCCGCGCTCTGTGGCACCGATCGGGCGGGACACTGAGCGTCGAGCAGCGCGAGGAGTACCAGCGGCTCGTCCTGGAGTGGGCCGCCGCGGTCCCCGAGCGGGCGAAGGCCGCCTGACCGGCCCCTCCCCGTTCTCGGCGTTCTCGTCGTTCTCCTGTTTCTCCCGGTCCCCCGGGTTTTCCGGGTTCTCCGGAACGTCCTTCCGGCACCTCCCGCTCCTTCCGTGCCGGCCCGCCTCCGCCGGGCCGGCCCCTCGTCGGTGCCGGGTGCTCAGCCCCACAGCGCCGAGTACTGCCTGCGGTACGCCTTGCGGTCCTGCTGCGCGCGCAGCCACCGCGTCGCCACCAGCGTCGCGAGACTCCCCCCGATGACCAGCAGGCCCGGTCCGACGGCCCGCCGGCCGGCCAGGCGCGACAGCGGCGCCGGCCCCGCGACCCCGTCCGGCGCGGCCGACGCCCCGGGCGAGGTGTCCGCCGCGGCGGCGCCCCGCGCGTCGGCCGACGGCGCCGGGCCGGCCTCCTGCCGGGACCCGTCCGGCGCCGTGACGACCATGCCGACGCCGAGCGAGGCCAGCGCCTCCGTGACCGGCTGGAAGAACGTCGTGCCGCCCCGTGCGCAGTCGCCGCTGCCGCCCGAGGTCACCCCCAGGGCGATCCCCTCCGAGAACATCGGCCCGCCGCTGTCCCCGGGCTCGGCGCACACGTCCGTCTCGATCAGCCCGGACACCGTGCCCTCCGGGTAGTTCACCGTCGCGTCCAGCGCCGTCACCCGGCCGTCGCGCAGCCCGCTGGTACTGCCGCTGCGGAACACCCGCTGCCCCACCACCGCGTCCCCCGCCCCGGTGATGTGCACGCCCTTGCCGTCGCCGACCGCGACCACGTCGGCGCCGTCGCCCGCCGCGCCGTCCGCGTACTCCACCAGCGAGAAGTCGTCGCCCGGGAAGCTCACCGCGACGGTCCGGCCGACCTGCCCGCCGGTCCCGTCGCCGCCGAACCACACCGACCCGGTGGGCCCGCAGTGCCCGGCGGTCAGGATGAAGTCGCTCTTCCCGTCGGACACGTTGAACCCCGCCGAGCAGCGGCCCGCCGTGGACAGGATCGGCCGCGCGCCGTTGACGCGGGTCGTGAAGGTGCCCTCGGTGCGCTCCATGCGGACGAAGCCGCCGATCTCCCGCGCCACGTCCGTGAGCCGGGCCCAGTCGGCACCCGAGACGGTGCTGTCGCCGCGCACCACCACCTCGTTGGCCGCGTAGTCGAGCGCCCACGAGGTGCCGGCCACCCGGGGCGCGGCCCGCAACACCGCGACCGCCGACCGCAGTTCGCCCAGACCGTGCCGGACCGTCTTCGCCTCGGCGCCCGCGCCGCGCACCTCCTTCGCCGCCGCCCCGTCGGTGACCGCGACGACCGTGCGGCCCTCGGGGTCCACCCAGTGCCCTCCCGTACGGGAGGTACCCAGCCGCTCCACCAGCGCCGCGCCCGTGGCGGAGGCGGACGCCGCGGCGGGGGCCCGCGCGGCCCGCGCGCCGGACGGCTCGCTCGCCACGGCCCGGGTGACCATCGTCCCCCCGAGCAGCAGTCCGCCGACCGCCGCCAGCCGTGCCACCCGCCGGACGATCCGTCGTCGTGCGTGCCCCATGCCTGCGCTCCCGAACCCGACGCGCGGCGCCACCGCCGCGAAGGCGCCTCGTTCGTCGGCGCCCCCGCCTCCATACGGAACGGGGCGCCGCGCCGTTCACCCGCCGGCGCGATCCGCCCGGGAACGGACCCCCGAGGCGCCCTCGTCGCAGCGCGTGAGCGGGCCTACACTCCGGCAGCATGGACGAGGACACGACGCTGGCCCGGCTCGGCACCGGGTCCTATCTGCTGCTCACGAGCTTCCGCGGGAACGGCACCCCCGTCGCCACCCCGGTCTGGGTGGTGCGGGACGGGGACACGCTCGGGGTCTGGACGGCGGCTGCCTCCGGGAAGGTACGGCGGCTGCGCGCCCGGTCCGGCGTCCTGGTCGGCCCCTGCGACGTGCGCGGCCATCCGACCGGCGACCAGATCCCGGCGACCGCGCGGATCGCCGACGCGGACACCACCGCCCGCTACCGGCGCCTCATCGCCCGCAAGTACGGCGTCCTCGGACGGCTGACCCTGCTGGGCAGCCGGCTGCGCCGGGGGACCGCCGGCACGGTCGGCGTCACCGTCACGCTCACGCCCGACGGCCCCTGACCGGGCCTCAGGTCCAGGCGCGGTAGGGCTCGTCGACCAACTGGAAGACCGGTTCGCCGCGGACCGGGTCCTTCGCCGTGGAGAGCCGTACCCGGTCCCCGCTGTGGATGCCGATCAGCGGGCCCACGACCCGGCCGCGCAGCACGAAGCCCTCCGCCATCTCGATCAGGGACACATTGCGCGCGGCGGGGGTGTTGCGGTGCACCACCGTGGCGTGCCGCACCGTTCCCAGGCCCTCGCTGCGCTCGGTGCGCAGGTCGCTGCCGCGGCAGACGGGACAGATCAGGCGGTGGTACATCGCGGTGCGGCACCAGGCGCACCGCTGGAAGACGAGGGACTCGGAGTCGGGGGCGGCGGAGTCGAGAAGGCCCGTCATCGAGCCGGCGGTCTGTCGGACGACGCTTCCTGAGGGGTGGTACACGCTGGTCAACTCCCTGCACTCGGGCCGGACATCCCCGGCGCGAACGGCCGGGACACGCGGGTGCGCGGCTCGCGCCACCGTGCTGCACCCCGTCAGCGTATGGCACGCAGTGTCACCCGTAAAGGCACTCCGTATCACCTTCCCGCGGGCCGCGGCCCCTGACGGGCCCTCGGCCGGTGCCGCCGAGCGCCGCCCCGACCTCCCCGCACGGCCCACCGCGCCGCCGCCGCGCACCACGCCGCCCGGCGTGGCACCCGGTGCCGCGCGGCGGGGCCACGCCCCCTCCCGGCAGGGTCCGGCCCTCGCGTACGATCCCCTCCCGCACGTATCCAGGAGCCGCCATGACCGCCGTCCGCCCCCGCGTCCTCTACGTCACCGACCTGGCCTATCCGGCGCGGGGGCGGCGCTACTGCGACGAGGACATCCTCCTCACCTCCCGGCTGCGCTCCCACGCCGACGTCGCCCTGTGCCACCCGCGGGACGCGGCGGCCCTCCTGGACGCCTTCGACGCCGTCGTGGTCCGCAACTCCGGCCCCGTCCTCGGCTATCCCGAGGCGTACGAGGAGTTCCGCGCGCGGGCCCTCGCCACCGGCGCCCGCGTCTACAACCAGCTCACCGGCCGCGGGGACATGGCCGGCAAGCAGTACCTCCTGGACCTCACCGCGGCCGGGTACCCGGTCATACCGACCGTCGACCGCGCGGCGGACCTCGGACGGCTGCCCGAGGCCGCCGAGTACGCCGTCAAGCCGAAGCTGGGAGCCGACTCCGAGGGCCTGCGCTTCGTCCCCGCCGACGCGCTGGAGCGGGAGCTGTCCGGCGGGTCCGGGGACCTCCTCGTCCAGCCGCGCGTCGACTTCGCCTACGAGGTCTCCTTCTACTTCGTCGACCACGACTTCCAGTACGCCCTGTACGCGCCCGACCCGCACCGGCGCTGGGCGCTGGAGCCCTACGAGGCCGACGCCGACGACCTCGCCTTCGCCCGCCGGTTCGTCGAGTGGAACACCCTCGGCCACGGCATCCAGCGCGTCGACGCCTGCCGCGCACCCGACGGCGCACTGCTGCTGGTCGAACTGGAGGACCTCAACCCCTACCTGTCGCTGGACGCCCTCTCCGAGAGGCAGAAGGACGCCTTCGTCGACGCCCTGGTGGCGGCCCTGCGGCGGCTGCTCGCGGCGTAACCGTCCCGGCCGGGCCCGACCGGGCCCGCGACCTGCGGCGAGATCCGGGGAGGGGCCCTAGCTGTATTGACCCGCAGCGTTGTTGACACGGCTGATGGGCGGGTGTCCGTCCAGTGCGGTGTGGCAGCGGTGGTGGTTGTAGGTGTGGAGGAAGTCTGCCAGGGCTTCGGTCCGTTCGGTGTTTGAGGTGTAGGGCCGCAGGTAGGCCCATTCGTCGAGCAGGGTGCGGTTGAAGCGTTCGACCTTGCCGTTGGTCTGCGGCCGGTAGGCCCGGGTCAGCTTGCCGGTCGCGCCGAGCTCGGCCAGGACTGCCTTCCAGGCCAGGCCCTTGCGGTAGGCCCAGGCGTTGTCGGTCAGCACCCGCTCGATCCGGGTGATGCCCTGGCTGTGGAAGAACGTGGCCGCGCGGGTGAGGAAGCCCGCGCAGGTCGCGGTCTTCTCGTCGCCGTGGATCTCGCTGTAGGCGAGGCGGGTGTGGTCGTCGACGGCGGAGTGGACGTAGTCGAAGCCCATGTTGTTGCGGGTGGCCCGGCCGGCCTGGCGGCCCAGCGCTTTGTGACCGCCGCCGTCGGGGATCCGGCCGAGTTTCTTCACGTCGACGTGGATGAGTTCCCCGGGACGCTCGCGTTCGTAGCGGCGGATCAGCGTGCCGGTGGGGCGGTCGAGCCAGGCCAGGCGGTTGAGCCGGTGGCGGGTCAGGATCCGGTGGACGGTCGAGGCGGGCAGGCCCAGGATCGGGCCGATCCTGGCCGGCCCGAGCTTGCGGCTCTGTCGCAGGTCGCAGACGCGGGTTTCGACCGAGGCCGCGGTCCGGTGCGGCGTCGTGTGAGGCCGGCTCGACCGGTCGTGCAGGCCCGCCTCGCCTTCAGCCCGCCACCTGCGGATCCATTTGTGAGCCGTGGCCCGGGAGATACCCATCTCGGCGGCCACGTGAGCGACCGGACGGCCTGAGCAGACACGTTCGACCAGCAGTCTTCTACCGAAGACGGTCAGCCGGGCATTACGGTGGGGCACGAAGACCTCCGTGCGGTGAGTTCCTAGACAGCTCCCACCACACCGGAGGTCTTCGCCATGTTCAAGATCCAGCAGTGTCAACAACGCTCGTGATCAATACACCTAGCATGACCGGATGGACGCCTTCCTGCACCGTCTCGACCCCGAGATGGTCGTCGTCACCGCCACCGGGGGCGGGGAACGGGCGGGCTGCCTGGTCGGCTTCTCCTCCCAGTGCTCCATGGAGCCGGTGCGGTTCGTGGTGTGGCTGTCCGAGGTGAACCGGACCTACCGGGTGGCCCGCGACGCCGACCTGCTCGCCGTCCACCTGCTCGCCCGTCACCAGCACGCCCTCGCCGAGGTCTTCGGCGGCGAGACGGGCGACGAGGTCGACAAGTTCCGCCGGGTGCGCTGGCGTCCGGGGCGCGGCGGGGCGGCCGTGCTGGAGGACGCCGAGGCGTGGTTCGTCGGGCGGATCGCCGGGCGGGTGCCCGGCGGCGACCACGTGGGCTTCGTCCTCGACCCGGTGGAGTGGGGCGGACGCGAGCCGTCCGGGACGCCGCCGCTGCGGCTCGGCGACGCCCGTGCCATCCGGCCCGGCCATCCGGTCGAGCCGCCGGGCGGCTGAGCGGTCCCGCCGTCCCCGGCGGGGTCAGCGCGTCGCCGTGCGCTGGGCGGCCAGGGCCTCGGTGACCGCCCGCACACTGCGCGCGATGTGCTGCAACTGCCGCATCTCCGCCGCGTAGAGCTTGATCGTGTGCTCGATGACCGCCTCGGTCAGCCCCATCCGGGGCAGGTCGGCCCGCGCGGTCTGCAGCGCGGTGCGCGCGACCCGGATCTCCTGCTGGACCTGGAGCTGGGCGTGCCGGGCGAGCAGCACGGGATGGCGCATCAGCGCCGGATAGCCGCCGTAGCGGGCCGGCACCAGATCGCGCAGCCATCTGATCGCCGAGCGCTCCCAGTCGTGGCTGCCGGGGGTCTTGACCTGGCACGGCCAGTCCGGGCCGGTGCGGGTGGACATCACGGGCATGTTCATCGCCTTCGGGTGTGCGGCGTCGTGGTGTGCGGCGTCGTCGGGGGTGGTGCGACGGGTGAGGCGGCCCGGCCCAGGGGACGGCCGGGACCAGCGCGGGCGCTCGCGCAGGCGATGCCCGACCCGAACAGCCCCGGGGTGCCGGATCGGGTGGGAATCGGCGGTCGGGGATGTTCGCGCAGGTGCGGGCGCGATCCGTAGGCGGGGGACGCGGCCCGTGAGCAGTATTTATATATGCGTTGCGGTTGGCAAGGCGGATGAAAACATTCATCCCTGCCGGGTCCGGGGCGCCTGCCCGGCCCGTTCCGGCCCTTCCCGGGCCGCTTCCGCCCGCGGTGGCGCACCGGGTCAGTCGCGCAGGAAGAACTGGTGCCGCTCGGCGGCCCGCTCGTAGTCCTCCAGTCGGGCCCGGGTCCGCTCCGGATCGGCGTCGGCCATCGCCTGGAGCAGCGCCGCGCACATGACGCCGGGGGCCGCGTACGAGTCGAACACCAGCCGGGAGCCGGTGCCGGTGGCGAAGGCGACGTCGGCCTCGTCGGCCACCGGGCCGAGCGCCAGGTCGGTGACGAGGACGACCTTCAGCCCGGCGCCACGCGCCATCCGGACCGCCTCCAGCGTCTCGTGGGCGTGGCGCGGCATGGAGAACGCCAGCACCCAGGTGCCGCCGGCCTCGCGGGACTGGAGCAGCGCGTCGTAGGCGACGCTGCCGCCCCGGGTCACCAGCCGCACGTCCGGGTGGACCCGCCGGGCGGCGTACGCGAAGTACTCGGCGAGCGAGACGGAGATGCGCAGGCCGAGCACGGTCAGCGGGGTGGACCCGGCGAGCGCGCGGCCGGCCCCGATGACCCGGTCGGGATCGGCGAGGTCGCGGCGCAGCTCCTCCAGGTTGGCCATCTCGGCGTCGACGGCGGCCTGGAGCTCGTTGCCGCGGTGTTCCTCGGGGCCGGCGGCGGACCGGCCGCCCAGGGCCATCGCCTGGAGCCGCTCCCGCAGCGCCGGGTACCCCGTGAAACCGACCGCCGAGGCGAACCGGGTCACCGACGGCTGGCTCACCCCGACCCGGTCGGCGAGATCCGTGATCGACAGGAACGCGGCCTCGGTGAGGTGCGCGATCAGGTACTGCGCGATGCGCCGCTGGCCGGGGGAGAGGCGGGGCCGGTCGAACAGCGCCCTGAGCTGGGACGTGGCGGAGGGCTCCGCCTCCGTCGCCCGTCCCGAGGTGATGGCCGACGCCTCGGCGCGGGCCCGCTGCGACGACGGCACCGGCACGCCTGCTCTTTCTCCCACGCGGGTCAACATAACTCACCGCCCCCGCACACCCGGCCGCCCGCACGGAGCTGGCCGGCGCCCGCGGACCCGCACCGCGCCGCCCGCGGGGGATAGCCCGGCGCGGTGCGGGAACCCGCCGCCACGTGGGAACGCCCACGACGCGACCGCACGAGGAGCATCCGCCATGACCGTCCCGGAAGAGAACCGGCCGAAGACCGAGACCACCGACGAGGTGCTCGGACGGCGCGAGCAGGAGGAACCCCGCCCGGCGGGCGGCACAGGCCGGACCCTGCGCGAGGCACTGGAGGAGGCGCGCGTCACCCCGGACGACTTCGAGGAGAGGTGACCCGGACGCCCCGGCACACCGGCCGCTCCCCCTCCCGCACCCCAGGCCCCCGGCCGTGAGACGGCAGGCCCTGCCGGGAGGCCGAGGGCCCACGCCGGGACACGGGGCCGCGCCGGTACCGGCGACGCGCGCCGCCCGAGTCACCGCCCCGGCAAGAGCCGCGACCCCGCCGGGCCACCGGGCCCGCACCGGGAGACCCGCACCCCACCCCCGCCCGACGATCCCCGACCCCCGGCAGGTGATGACGCATGGGCGCCCTCAGCGCTCTGGAGAAGGCCCTCGAAGCCCGATGGGAGGCGCTGTGGGCGCGGCTGCGCGACCGGGACCCCGTCGAACTGCTCGACGCGCTGCGCGGCGAGTGCGACGGCAACGCCGTCGTCGCCCCCGGCGGCCGGGTCCTGGTCCCCAACGCCTACGACGTCGCGCTCGCCCGCGCCGTCCACGAGGAGCTGGGCCGCCGCGCCGGCCGCGTGGGCCAGATGCTCACCGACAGCCTCGCCCGCCACGCCGAGCGGCACGGCTACGAGTGGGCGGGTCCGCTCACCGTGCACGTCGGCACCTGCGAGGACCTGCCCAACGGCCGTTACCGGGTGGCGAGCCGGGTGATGCCGCACGTGAGCGCCGACGCGTTCCCGCACGCGGCGCCCCCGCCCGGCCCCGCCGGGCTCACCCCGTGACCACGACCAGGTCGGCGCGGTCCTCGGTGGCCGCGACCAGCGCGGCGTTGCGCCGGTCGGTGCCGAGCGCCCAGGCGACGGCGTCCGCGTGCGCCTTGCCGAACTCCTCGTGCCGCGCCACCAGGCGGCGCAGCCGCTCCCGCTCGTCGAGGCGGCAGAACCACACCTCGTCCAGGTGGGCCCGCACCCGCGCCCAGGCGCCGGTCCCGAGCAGCAGGTAGTTGCCCTCGGTCACGATCAGCCGGGCCTCCGGCGGCACGGGGACGGCACCGGCCAGGGGCTGCTCCAGCTCCCGTTCGAAACCGGGCGCGTACACCGTCTCCCCGTCGGCCTCCTCCCGCAGCCGCCGCAGCAGGGCCGCGTACCCGGCCGCGTCGAAGGTGTCGGGCGCCCCCTTGCGCCCGCGCCGGCCGAGCCGGTCCAGCTCCGCGTCGGCCAGGTGGAAGCCGTCCATGGGCACGTGCGCCGCCCAGGTGCCGCCGGCCCCGTTCAGCTCCCGTACCAGGCGGGCGGCGAGGGTCGACTTGCCCGAGCCGGGCGAACCGGCGATGCCGAGGACGGCGCGGCGCCCGCCCCGGGGAAGGCGGCGGGCGCGGGCGAGGAGGTCGTCGAAGGGCACGGACACACCGCCGAGTGTGCCACCCGCCGCACGGTGCCCCACTCGCGCCGCACGGTGCCCCACTCGCGCCGCAGGTGCCCCGGCCGTGCCGCGCGGTGCCCCGGCCCCCCGCGGTGGCGGGCGGCCGGACGCGGCGAATCCCGTGAATCGGTGGATTCCGTGACGTATGCCACCGATGGGAAGCGCTCCGGCGGGGAACTGGTCCGGGTATGACGACGCAGCTCGGTCTTCCCGACGACATCCAGGCGTGCCTCTTCGACCTCGACGGGGTCGTCACCCGGACCGCCGTGGTCCACGCCGCCGCCTGGAAGGAGACGTTCGACGCCTTCCTGCGGGCGCGCGACGGAGACGGCTTCCGCCCCTTCACCGACGCCGACTACGACGCGTACGTCGACGGCCGCCCCCGCGCCGACGGCGTGCGCTCCTTCCTCGCCTCACGCGGCGTCCACCTGCCCGAGGGCGACCCCGGCGACCCCCCGGACGCCCCCACCGTCAACGGGGTGGGCAACCGGAAGAACGCGCTGCTGCTGGAGCGGATCCGCACCGACGGCGTGGAGCCCTACGAGGGCACGCTGCGCTACATCGACGCCGTCCGCGCCGCCGGACTGCGCACCGCCATCGTCTCCTCCAGCGCCAACACCGCCGACGTGCTGCGCTCCATCGACGCCGAGCGGCTCTTCGACGTGCGCATCGACGGGGTCGTGGCCCGCGAGCGCGGCCTGCCGGGCAAACCCCGCCCGGACACCTTCCTCGCCGCCGCCCGCGACCTCGGCGTCGAGGCGTCCCGGGCCGCCGTCTTCGAGGACGCCCTCGCCGGGATGGACGCCGGCCGCTCCGGCGGCTTCGGCTACGTCGTCGGCGTCGACCGGGTCGGCCAGACGGACGCCCTCTACGCCCACGGCGCCGACCGCGTGGTCGGGGACCTCGCCGAACTCGGAGGACACGCGTGATCACCAACCGGACGTACGCCGTCGAGCCCTGGTCCGTACGCGAGACCGCGCTCAGCCTCGACCTGCTCGCCCAGAGCGAGTCCGTCTTCGCCCTGTCCAACGGGCACGTCGGCTGGCGCGGCAACCTCGACGAGGGCGAACCCCACGGACTGCCGGGCAGCTACCTGAACGGCGTCCACGAACTCCACCCCCTGCCCTACGCCGAGGCCGGCTACGGCTACCCCGAGTCCGGGCAGACCGTCATCAACGTCACCAACGGCAAACTGCTGCGGCTCCTCGTCGACGACGAGCCCTTCGACCTGCGCTACGGACGCCTGCGCGGCCACGAACGCGTCCTGGACCTGCGCCGCGGGGTGCTGGAGCGAAGCTGCGAGTGGACCTCCCCGGCCGGCACGACCATCCGGGTGCGCTCCACGCGCCTGGTCTCCCTCACCCAGCGGGCCATCGCCGCCGTCGAGTACCGGATCGAGCCCGTGGACAGCCGGACCCGGGTCGTCATCCAGTCGGAGCTGGTCGCCAACGAGAGCCTGCCCGATCCCGACGGCGACCCCCGCGCCGCCCAGGCCCTCCAGTCCCCGCTGGAGCCGGAGGAGCACTCCGCGCACGGGCTGCGGCTGCGCCTGGTCCACCGCACCCGGCGCAGCGGCCTGCGGGTCGCCGTCGCCGCCGACCACGTCGTCGACGGACCCGGGCACACCACCACCGCCGCCGAGAGCGACGCGGACGTGGCCCGGCTGACGGTCACCTCCGTGCTCGACCCCGGGCAGTCGCTGCGGGTGCAGAAGACCGTCGCCCACGGCTGGTCCGGCGCCCGTTCCCGGCCCGCCATGAGCGACCAGGTCGAGGCCGCGCTCGCCGCCGCCGCGCACGGCGGATGGGACGGGCTGGTCAGTGAACAGCGCGCCTACCTGGACGATTTCTGGGCCCGCGCCGACGTCGAGGTGCACGGCGACGAGGAGATCCAGCAGGCCGTCCGCTTCGCCCTCTTCCACGTGCTGCAGGCCGGCGCCCGCGCCGAGCAGCGGGCGCTGCCCGCCAAGGGCCTGACCGGCTCCGGCTACGACGGGCACGCCTTCTGGGACACCGAGATGTTCGTGCTCCCCGTCCTCACGTACACCGAGCCGACGGCCGTCGCCGAGGCGCTGCGCTGGCGCCAGGACACCCTGCCCGCCGCCCGCGACCGCGCCGCCCAGCTCGGCCTCGCCGGCGCCGCGTTCCCCTGGCGGACCATCGACGGCTCGGAGGGCTCCGCGTACTGGCCCGCCGGCACCGCCGCCTTCCACGTCGGCGCCGACATCGCGCACGCCGCGGTCCGCTACACCGCCGCCACCGGCGACACCGACTTCGAACGCGACACCGGACTGGAACTCCTGGTGGAGACCGCCCGGCTGTGGCGCTCCCTGGGCCACCACGACCACCACGGCGTCTTCCACATCGACGGGGTCACCGGACCGGACGAGTACAGCGCCGTCGTCGACGACAACACGTACACCAACCTCATGGCCCGCGCGAACCTCATCGCCGCCGCCGACGTGTGCGAACGCCATCCCGACCGGGCCGAACGGCTCGGCGTCGACGACGAGGAGGCCGCCGCCTGGCGGGACGCCGCCGAGTCCGTGCACATCCCCTACGACGAGGAGGCCGGCGTCCACGAACAGCACTCCGGCTTCACCCGCCACCAGCGCTGGGACTTCGCCGGCACCCGCGCCGACCAGTACCCGCTGCTGCTGCACTTCCCCTACTTCGACCTGTACCGCAAGCAGGTCGTCAAACAGGCCGACCTGGTCCTCGCCATGTACACCTGCGGGAACTGGTTCGACGCCACCTGCGACGAGGAACAACTCGCCCGCAACTTCGCCTACTACGAGCCGCTGACCGTACGGGACTCCTCCCTCTCCGCCTGCTGCCAGGCCGTCGTCGCCGCCCAGACCGGCCACCTGCGCCTCGCCTACGACTACGCCGCCGAGGCCGCCCTCATGGACCTGGCCGACCTGGAGCACAACACCCGCGACGGCCTGCACATCGCCTCGCTGGCCGGCACCTGGATGGCGCTGGTCGCCGGCTTCGGCGGCACCCGACGCGAGGGCGAGAGCCTCGCCTTCACCCCGCGCTTGCCGGAGAAGTTCAGCCGCCTCGCCTTCCGGCTCCAGTTCCGCGGCCGGTGCGTGCGGGTGGAGGTCGTCGCCGACAAGGCGACGTACACGCTGCTCAACGGCGAACCGCTCACCATCCGGCACCACGGCGTCCCCGTGCCGTTGGACGACGCCACCCCCGTCACCCTCGCCGTACCGGAGCCCAAGCGCCGGATCACGCCCGAACAGCCGCCCCACCGCGTCCCCGGCACCGGCGGCTGAAACCCCGCCGGGCGGGCGCACGAAGGGGGCGGATGGCGGAAACCAGCCTCTGCGCCCGCGCGCCGCGCGGGTTAGCTTGACCGTGATCCGCCCGCCTCCCGCCCACCGCGGGCGGGCCCGACCGAACGGCCCCGCCCCGGCGGGGGTGAGGGGCGACCATGGCCGACGGCGCACACGCGATGCTCGCCGGCCGCCGCCGCGCCCCGGCGCCCGGCGCCGGCCGCCCCTGGCACGACCGGGTCGACGCGCCGCTCGCCGCGGTGGCCGCCGTGTTCACCCTCGCCCAACTCCTCCTGGTCGGGCCCGCGTTCGGCCTCGGCTGGGACGAGACCGTCTACGTCAGCCAGGTCACCGCCCACCACCCGGCCGCCTTCTTCAGCGCGCCCCGCTCCCGCGGCGTCTCCCTCCTGGTGGCGCCGGTCGCCTCCTGGTCCACCTCCACCGTCCTGCTCCGCGTCTACCTGGCCGTCCTCGCGGGGCTCGCCCTCTACCTGGCGCTGCGCGCCTGGCGGGGCCTCTTCCCGGCCCGGGTGCGGGCCACGGCCGCCGCCTTCTTCGCCACCCTCTGGGTCACCCTCTTCTACGGCCCCCAGGCCATGCCCAACTACTGGGTGGCGATCGGCGCCCTCGTCGCCACCGGCTGCTTCACCCGCCTCCACCTGCGCCGCCACACCGGCCGCGCCACCCTTTGGGGCGTGGTCGCCGGGGCCGCGCTGATGGCGTGGATGCGGCCCACCGACGCCGTCTGGGTGAGCGTGCCGCTCCTCGTCCTCGCCCTGGTCCGCCGCCGCGGCGCGCTGCTCCTCGCCCTGGCGGGCGGGCTCGTGGCCGGGGCGGGGGAGTGGGTGGTGGAGGCGTACGCCTGGTACGGGGGGCTCGGCGAGCGGCTCGCGGAGGCCTCCCGCGTCCAGGGTGGCCTGGGCTGGCACCTCGCCGTCACCGACCAGCTCCGCAGCCTCGGCGGTCGTGCCCTGTGCCGCCCGTGCACCGGGCCGATGCCGCACCCGGTCGTCACCCTGTGGTGGTACCTCCTGCCCCTCGTCGCCGGCCTCGGACTGGTCCTCGCCGTCCGGGCCCGGCGCACCGCCCGCACTCTGATTCCCCTCACCTGCGCGTTGACGGCGGCGGTGCCGTACCTCTTCCTCATCGGCTACGCCGCGCCGCGCTTCCTCCAGCCCGCCTACGCGCTGCTCGCCCTCCCGGTCGCCGACGCGCTGTGGTACCTCGCCCGGTCGTCACGCGGCCGGTGGCGGCCGGCCGGCGCCCCGCTCGTCGCGCTCGCCCTCGCCGGTCACCTGGCCGTACAGCTCGCCGTCCTCGCGCACACCGTCGGCAACGGCACCGAGGCCCGCCGCGCCTGGGCCCGCACGGCCGCGGAACTGCACGGCCTCGGGGTCCGCCCACCCTGCCTGCTCACCGGCTACGAGGCCATCCCCATCGGCTACTACACGGGCTGCTCCTCCGGCGCCACCAGCGGCAACAACGAGAACACCACCCCCGAGAAGATCACCGGCACCGCCCGCGAGCGTCCCGTCGCCGTACTGCTCGGCCCGGGGCAGGCCGCACCGGAGTACGCCCGCACCTGGACCCCGTACCGGGTGGGCGAGCTGACCGCCCGTGTCGCACCCCCGCCGGCCGGGCCGGCGGGGGACGGCGACGAGTAGGCCGGAGCGGCGCCGCGGGCCTCCGGACGCGGCCGGCGGCGCGCGGTGCGGCGGGGGCCGGCGCGCGGTGCGGCGGAGGTTAAGGGGCGCGGATCGGGAAACGCGACAGCGGTCACCGTATCGGCCGCGCCGGCCGAACCACCGCAGCGAGAGGGAGGCAGCGATGGGCACCGACCCGATGGCCGACGACGCCTACCAGCCCACCGAGGGCAACGAGGAGCAGCAGGACGCCGCGCCCCTCGACCTGGAGGACGCCGTCGACGAGCGCGACTACGACGCGACCCTGGACGAGGGCTACTCCCCGCCGGAGAAGCCCCTCGGCGTCACCCGGCACGGCACGACCGCCGAGGAGCAGCACGACGGCGAGAGCCTGGACGCACGCCTGGAGCAGGAGGTGCCCGACGTCGCGGCCCCGGACGGCGACGGGGTGGGCGACGCCCCGGGCGGCGAGGGCGAGCCGGTCGACCCCGAGGCCGGCGACGCCCGCTCCGGCCGCCTGGTCGCCCCCGACGAAGGGGTCCGCCCGGACACCACCAAGGAGACCGTCGCGGACGACGTGGGCATCGACGCGGGCGCCGCGGGCGCCGAGGAGGCCGCCGTGCACGTGGTGGAGGACCCCACCGAGCGGCCCTGAGCGACCGGCGCGGCACGGCCGCACGCCGCCCCGGCCGCTCCCATGGGAGCGGCCGGGGCGGCGTGCGGGGGTCAGGGCAGCAGCTTGTCGAGGGCCGCGGGGCCCTCGTCGGCCAGCTTGCGCCGGGCCCATTCGAGGTTGCGGGGGGTGATGTCCCGGCCTGTCGCGAGGACCAGGTCCTCGGGGGAGACGTCGGTGCCGTTGCGGGCGTGGAGCCGGTCGTCCGGGGTGGCGCGGTCCTCGCTCGCGCGGGCGTCGGAGGGCTGGGAGGCGTCGGGCTGTGGCGTCGACATGATGGCTGCTCCTCTGTTGCCGGATCGCCGCTCGGGCCGTGCGGTGGTCGCTGTTCGTGCGCGTACGGGTCGGTTCGTGGCTTCGCTCCCGATTATCCCGAAACACCCTTTCTTAACACTATTCCGCTCAGGGGCGGGGAGCGCCAGAGGGGCCGGGGGCGAGGCCGGGCTCAGTCGTGCGGCGGGGGCGAGGGCGTGAGCACCAGCAGGCTGACGTCGTCGCGCACCGTCGGGCCGAAGGCCCGCAGATCGGCCCAGACCCGCCGCACGAGCGTGTCCGGGTCCCCGTCACCGCCCGCCAGGGCGGCCACCCGCCCGGCCAGCGGATAGAACTCCCCCGCCCGGTCGCGGGCCTCCAGCACGCCGTCGGAGGCCAGCAGCAGCCGGTCGCCGGGCAGCAGCGGCACCGTCCGCGTCTCGATGCCGGCCGGGTCGGCGAGGCCGAGCCCGAGCGGGGTCCAGGGCGGCGCCTCCAGGCCCGTGACGGCGGTCCCGCGTAGCAGCAACGGGGGCGGACTGCCGCAGAGCGCCACCCGCGCCTGCCGGGCGTCCGCCGAGAACTCCAGCAGCGCCGCCGTGGCGAAGAGGTCGTCGAGCCGGGCGTCCGCCGCGTCCACCAGGAGCCGGCGGTCGAGGCGCGCGGCGACCGAGGCGAGGTCCCGCTCGTCGAGCACCGCCTCCCGGAACGCCCCCAGCAGCGAGGCGACGGTGGCCACCGCCGCCAGGCCGTGGCCCTGCACGTCGCCCATCACGACCCGCACCCCGAAGGGTCCCTCGCGCACGTCGAAGAAGTCGCCGCCGACCAGGGTGCCGCGCTGCGCCGCCCGGTACAGCCCCGCGCAGCGCACCGGCCCGACCCGCTCGGGCAGCGGGGAGAGCACGGCGAGCTGGGCGGCCTCGGCGACGGTGCTGGCCAGGTCGAGCTGCGCGTCGCGGCGGCTGCGCACGAAGGAGACGAAGACGCTGAGCACGGCGACGAAGGTGACGGTCAGCAGATCGGTGTTGCCCGGCCGGTCCAGCCGCAGGTCCGGGATGTTCAGCAGGACGACGGCGGTGGCGCCGAGGGCCGCGGTCGCCAGCGGGCTGTACGACAGCACGGCCATCGGCGGGATGGCCCCGAGCAGGAAGCCGATGTCGAGCGGACCGGGGCTGAGCAGCGTCGACACGCAGATCGCGGCGACCATGGCGAGCGGCAGGACGCGGACCCAGCGGGGCGGCGGCGCCCCTCGCAGCCACCCGCGCCGGTCCTCGTCCCGGCGTGGCGGCACGACGGACACCTTCGGGAGCACATCCCCACGCTCCTACGGTGCCGCGCCGCCCGCACTCCGGGCCGCCGCTCAGAGGGGGGAGAGGGTCAGCCGGAAGCCGGTGGGGGCGGTGTCCTGGACGTAGGAGGCGAAGTCGGCCACGTCGTCGAAGGCGAAGCCGTAGGCCCGGCCGTCCTCGGTGGCCGCGTGCACCGCCTTGGCGTAGTGGTTGGTCAGGGCGGTGCCGTAGAACGTGGCGGGGTCGGTCGTCGGCTGCCGGCTGGAGGAGAGCAGCGTCGCGCGGTTGAAACCGGCGCCGAGGACGGCGGCGACCGGTCCGGTGGTGCCGTCGTTGGGCGCGGCGAGGTTCCCGTCGCAGAAGAGCACGTCCCGGGTGGACGGCTTGGCGAAGGAGACCTGGGCGGGGCCTTCGAAGGTGAGGCGGTCGCCGCGGACCCGGCCGGTGAAGGTGCCGGCGTTGGTGGTGACGACGAGGTCCTTGCCGGTGTAGGTGCTCCACACCTCGTCGATGTACGGGGCGAGGTAGTCCTTCGGGAACAGGCCGGCGTCCAGGCCGTGGCCGGGGGCGATGACACGGGTGTCGTCCACGACCAGCGGCGCGAACTCCTCGATCTCGCGCAGCGCGGCGAAGGCGGCAGCCCGGCCGCCGGGACGCACGGTGCCGGTGGTCTGGTCCTGCGAGCCGGTCAGCCGGATGCTCAGCGGCACGCTGAACATGTCGACCATGGTGGTGTTGCAGAACATGCCGTCGGCGTTGTAGGTGAACTCGGCGCTGTCGTGCAGCACCCCGTAGCTCGGGTCGGAGGTGACCCAGCCCGCCGGGTACTGGAGGGCGGCGTCGCCGTTGCCGTCCGCGACCGCCTTGAACCGCAGCTTCCCGCCGAGCGCCACGTAGATGCGGCCGGACATGTGGGGCAGGGTGAGCCGGGTCTCGGTGCCGGTCAGGCCGAGGGCGTAGTCGGTGAAGCCGTCGGGGCCGTTGTCGGAGAGGGAGATGGGGGCGAGGGTGCCCTCCGGGGTGAGCCGGACCTGCCGCCCGCCCTCGTTGCCGACGACGTAGACGTGGATGTCGTCGTTCCCGAAGGAGCCAGTGTTGTTGACCAGGGTGACGGGCAGGGCGCCGTCGGCCTTGGCCGAGGGGCCGCCGTCGCCGCCGGAGGCGGTCTCCGCGAGGGCGTGGGGGGCGATCGCGGCGATGGCGGGGACGGCGACGGCCGCGCCGCCGAGGGCGTACAGCAGCTTGCGGCGGCCGAGGTTCCGCTGGTGACGAGGAGTCATGTGGGGGGCCTCCTGAATGAACGAGACATGACAGCCTGAGAGCGCTCTCAGGCCGTGGCCCGATGCTACGCGGGACGGGTGGCGCGGCCAACAGTCCGGACCCCTCCGCAAGGCGCCGCACCCGCCTGTCCTCGGTGAACCGGACGGGCCCCGGGCGGCCTTAACCGGCCCTTAAGGTCTGGTTAAGCCGCTCCCCGGACCGGCCGCGGGGTCCGGACGCGACCGGCGCGCGCCGGCGCGAACGCTTTGCGCCCGTACCGGACGTGGCGTCAGATGAGTTGTGGGGCAAGGCCGTTGGGATCTTGTTACCCGGGGCCCCTGGTTCTGCTGATGACCTGGTACTTACGATGTACTCTCAGTCAGGCCAGACCAGTTGGCGCGATACGGAGCTGGGGGAATGATGCAAGCCGACAAGCAGCTGTCCACGGAGATCGACGCCAACGTGCCGACCGCCGCGCGTATGTACGACTTCTACCTGGGCGGCAAGGACAACTACGCGGCGGACCGGGCGGCGGTCGGGGAGCTGGACAAGGTCGTCCCCAGCACGCGCCGGCTGGCGCTCAACAACCGCCGCTTCCTCCAGCGTGTGGTCCGCACCCTCGCCGAGGACTACGGGATACGCCAGTTCCTCGACCACGGCTCCGGCCTGCCCACCCAGGACAACGTGCACCAGGTCGCCCAGCGCGTCGCCCCCGACTCGCGCGTGATCTACGTCGACAACGACCCGATGGTGCTCGTGCACGGCAGGGCGCTGCTCGACCAGAACGACCGCACCGCCGTGATACACGCCGACATGCGGTCCACCGAGGAGATCTTCTCCCACCCGGACACCCGGCGCCTGATCGACTTCACGCAGCCGGTGGCCGTGCTCTTCAACTCGGTCTTCCACTGCATCCCCGACAGCGACACCGACGGGCCCATGGCCGTGGTGCGCCGCGTCACCGAGCGGATGGCCCCCGGCAGTTACGCCGTGATGTGCCAGCTCGTCAGCGAGGACGCGGAGGTGCGCCGCTCGGTGACGGAGTTCATGGACCAGGCGACCCAGGGCCACTGGGGCCGCGTGCGCGAACCCCGGGACGTCGAGGAGTGGTTCGAGGGCATGGACGTCCTGGAGCCGGGCCTCGTGGAGGTCTCCACCTGGCGCCCGGACAACGAGGTGGCGCCGCGCCAGCTCACCCAGGAGTGGATCGAGTTCGGCGGCGTCGGCCGGCTGCGCTGACGCGAACGGCCCCGGGCCCGCGCCCGGCGGGAGCCGGAGCGCGGCCCGGGGCCGTCGGCCCTACGGTCGTGACGCGGACCCGGCTCCCGGGGCCGCGTGCTCAGCCGGCGGGGTAGCGCCGCGCCATCGTCTCGCGCAGTATCCGCACGGACTCCCGGGGCGTCAGCGCCTCGTCGGCCAGCCGGTCCAGCGCGACCCGGTACTCCTCGGTCTCGTCCTGGTCCTCCAGGAAGTTGGCGCTCCGGATGTGCTCCAGATAGACCACGTCGGGCAGGTCCACACCGCCGAAGCGCAGGTAGGTGACCGGGATCGCGGGCGCCGACGCGTTCGTCACGTCCAGCGGCACGATCTGGAGCGTCACGTGGGGCCGCTCCGCCATCACCACCAGGTGTTCCAGTTGCTCGCGCATGACCTCGCGGCTGCCCAGCACGCGCAGCAGGACCGACTCGTCGATGATCGCCCACAGTTGCGGTGCGCCGGTCCGGTGCAGCAGCTCCGCCCGGCGCATCCGCAGCTCGACCCGGCGTTCCACCTCGGCGGCGGGCGCGTTGGGCAGGCCCCGCTCGACCACGGCACGGGTGTACGCGGCGGTCTGGAGCAGACCCGGCACGTACTGGATCTCGAAGGTGCGGATGGTCTCCGCGGCCTCCTGGAGGCCGACCAGGCGCTCGAACCACTCCGGCATCAGACGCTTGTCGTACCGCTGCCACCAGCCGGGCTCACCGGCCCTGCCTAGCAGCTTGACCAGCACCGACGCCTCGTAGGCGTCCGTGCCGTAGAGCTTGAGGAGGGCGCGGACGTCCTTCTCCGTCGGGGGCCTGCGGCCTTTGCCCGACTCGATGCGGGAGAGCTTGGCGCCGCTGAAGCCCAGTTTGCGCGCCGCCTGGTCCTGGGAGAGGCCCGCGTCCTCACGGAAACCGGCCAACTGCACGCCGACGAGCATCTTCAGCAGAGTGGGAGCCGGCTCGACCCGGTCGAGGTAGGGTTCGAGACGGGAGATGCGTGGCGATGTGGTGGACATCCGTTGCTCCCAGCAGACCGGCAGACTTGAGAATCACACTATCTCACTCCGCCGGTCCGCAGCGCATCAGCCCGTAGGAATCGGCTAGTTGGGCTCCGCTTGCCTCGGTGGCAAGCCGGGTGGCACCCGTGCGGCGCGCGTCTACAGCAGATAGTCGAACTCCCCGTCCTTCGCGCCGGCGACGAAGGCGGCGACCTCCGCGGAGGTGTAGACGAGGGCGGGGCCGTCGGGATCGCGGGAGTTGCGCATGGCTATGCCCCCGTCGACGAGGGCGACCTCGACACAGTTGCCCTCGGCGTTGCTGTACCGGCTCTTCATCCAGCAGGCGTCCAGTGAACTCGCCTGCACTCCGTTGCGCAGTGGTGGCACCGCAGTTCTCCTTGCCGTTCGGGGAAGCGGGCCGTACCGCGTCGGCCCTCGCACGCTCCCAGCCGATTTTTTTCGCGCAATTTCTCGTGCAATTGCACGCGAGCGCTGTCAGCGTGGATAATAGCCGTGGCGTCAACCCCTGGTTCGACGCCCCGTCCTGACGTCGTATCAGGGAGTTGTCGTGTCGTCACCTGCGCACCGAACGCTCCGGTCACCCGGCGAACCCGCTTCGGGGACGGGTGTGGCCGGCCGGTTCGGTGGCCCTCCGCACACGGTGCGGCCCGGCGCGTGGCCGTCCCCCGATCACTGTGCGAAGCACCGCCCGTCCGCCGCGCGGCCCGCCTCGGCGGCGCTGCGCATCACCTGCACCAGGGAGGGATTCGCCCGCGCCAGGGCCTTCACCCGGGACACCTTGCGCGCCTGGTCGCTGGAGCACCGCGGCGACGACGCCGTCCTGGTCCTCACCGAACTCGCCACCAACGCCGTCGCGCACGCCGGCCCCCCGGCGGGCTCGGCCGGGACCCCCGAGGTCCGGCTCGGCCTCGCCCTCGACCCGGGCTACCTGACGCTGACCGTCTCGGACCCCGGCGAGGACGCGCCCGTGTTCCTGCCCTCCGACGAGTCGGCCCTGCGGGAGCACGGCCGCGGGCTGGGCATCGTCGACGCCCTGTCGGAGGTGTGGGGCTGGACCCCGAGGACTCCGGCCGGCAAGACCGTCTGGGCCAAGCTGCCCACTCGTCCCCTGACTTGACCCGACTGCCGCGGAAGGGCCCCACACCATGCGCAGCGCTCAGACACCACGGCCGAGCACCGAGCGCACCGGCCGCACCACAGCACCGACCGGACCGGCCCGGACCGCGCCCCTGACCGGGCTGGACCGGGTCCCCTGGAACGACATCAAGGACTCCAGCGGTTCCGCCGCCGCCATCCCGCGCCTCCTGCAGAAAGTGGCCGCAGGGGACCCGGAGACCGCCGGCGCCGCCCTCCGCGATCTGCGGAAGCGCATCTGCCAGTACGGGTTCGTGGTCGAGCAGGCGACCGCCGCGACCGTGCCCTTCCTCTGGGAACTCGCGCAGCGGCCGCATGTGAGCTGCCGGGCGCAGATCATCCGGCTCCTGAAGAACATCGCCGACGCCCGGCAGTGGGAGACCACCGCGAGCGTCTATCCCAAGCTCCTCAACCACCGGGACAACCCGGTGGCCTGGGAGCGCGCGGCGCGGCAGGCGGTCCGCGCCCGCCGCGAGGCGCTGCCGCGGCTCCTGGCGGACGGCGACAGCGAGATCAGCCGCGCCACGACGGAGCTGGCCCGCACGATCGGAGACTGACCCGCGCCCTCCACGGGGGAGAAGGCGCGGGTCTTCCGCCCGCCGTCGCGGACGGTGGGCGAAGGGGGAGCGGTCCGTCGGGGCGGGGCACGGGTGCCCGCCGTCCCGGCGGACCGCGCGGCCGTGCCCGCGGGCCGCTTCGCCGTCCTTCTGTCAAGGGGGTGCCGCGCGCCGGGGAGCGGGTGTGCAGGGCGTCCGTGGCCGGTCGGTCTGTCCGTTGATCGGACTCTGGAATTCCGCCTATTCTCCGCCAGTTTGCCGGGTTATTCCGCTGTTGTCCGGTCAAAAAGCGGCAGCTTTTGGTCAATTGTGAGCAGTGGCGTGCATGGTGTGAATGTTTCCGCCGGGTTCGGGCATACGCAGCGCAAATCGAGAGAGGGGCGCTTCGTGCTCGAACCGGACCCGAAGGTCGTCAGGGAGTTGCTGACGCGGTACGCGTCACTGCGCATCGCTCAGGCGGAGAGGGAGCGGCCGGCCGCGGCCCGCGAACTGGCGGACGTCAGCTACACGCTCTGCGTGATGATGGCGACGACAGGCATCCACGACGCGGTGGCCAAGGCCGACGCGCTGCTGGCCAAGGGACGTCCGCCGACCGCCTCCGACGCGGCGGGCGCGGACGGGGAGAGCGACCTGTCACTGGCGGTCTGAGACCGCCGCACCGGATCGGCGGTGGGGGGAGACGCGCCGCGCGCGTCTCCCCCCACCGCCGTCCGGCCACCCCGGACCCCGGAAAACTCGGTGGCGCCGGCGGACGCGCGGCCGTCAGCATGGCCCGCATGAGCGACCGACCCGAGCGATGGACCGAGGCCACCGTCCACCCCGACATGTGGACCGACCCTGACAAGGACCCCCGCGACAACGAGGGCCCCGGCCCCGACGGCGAACTCGCCACCCTCCTGGAGTGCCTGGCCAACTACCGGCTGACCCTGCGCATGAAGTGCGAGGGCCTGGACCCCGGACAGCTGGCCCGCCGCTCGGTCCCGCCGTCGACCATGTCCCTGCTCGGCCTCCTCCGCCACCTCGCGGAGGTCGAGCGCGACTGGCGCAACTGGATCGGCGCCGGCGACCCCCTGCCCAAGCTGTACGGGGCGCGGGACGCCGACTTCCACGGAGCCGTCGCCGAACAGGCCGTCGTCGACTCGGCCTACGCCGACCTGGAGCGCGAGCAGGCAGCCACCGACGCCGCGCTGGCCGCCCACGCGGACCTGGGGGCCCGGATCGGCGAGCAGGGCATCGCCGTCCGCGAACTGCACGTGCACCGCATCGACGAGTACGCCCGCCACTGCGGCCACGCCGACCTGCTGCGCGAGTGCGTCGACGGCCGCGTGGGCCAGTGACACGCCCCGGCGCCGCCCCGGCCCGCGCGCCGGACCGGCGCCACGTGGCCGGGACGCAGGGACGCGGCCCTGGCGGGATCCCGGCGGAAGCTGTCGCTCTGGCCCCTGGGACGGGCGCGGGGCGTTTCCTGGCCCGGTCGCGGCGACGTCGGGCGCACCGTCCCACGGGGGCACCGCCCGCCGGCCGGCCCGCCCCGCCGTGCGCGCGGACCGCCCGCCTCGGCGGAATGGGCGCGACCGCTCAGCGGGGCGCCTAGACTGCTCAGTCGCGCCCCGAGCGGGGGCGAACGACACGAAAGGCGCGTTGACGGGTGTTCCAGGATTCCCCCATCTACGACCGACTCGTCGCCGAATGCGGCGACGTGCCCACGCAGGTGCGCCGGGAGGCCGAGCGAGTGCACCGGGAACTGGAGGTCGTCCTGCGATCACCGCACGCCCCCGGCCACCTGCCCGGCACCGAGCGCCCTCCCTCCCCGGGCGCCGGCTGGCAGCGCACCGCCCTGTTGCCCGGACCGCGTCCCGCCTGACCGGCGGCGGACGGCGGTGCCGCCCGGGGTAGCGCCCCGGGTCAGCACGCCGTCGTCCGGGTGCGGGGGGCGGTCGCCGGCCGCTCCGCACCCGGACGCGCCAGCCACTCGGCGATCGTGCGGGCGATCGGCTGGCCCGTGTCCACCTCCACGAAACCGAACTGTCCCGACTGGTTGCACTCCAGGAACCACCAGGTGCCCTCTCCGTCCTCGGCGAAGTCGAAGGCCCCGTAGGCCAGTCGCGCCTCGCGCAGATAGGCGCGGACCCCGTCGGCCGCGTACCGGGGCACCGCGGTGGGCCGCCACGGTTCGCGCGACGCGGCGAACCGGACGTCCACCTCCTGATCGCCCGGCGACAGGACGGACGTGCGGGCCGCGAACAGCCGCCCGCCGACCGCGGTCAGCCGGATGTCCGCCCGCTTGACCACCCGGCGCTGCAGCAGCGTCGGACCGTGGGCGACGGCGGAGAAGTCCGCCCCCGGCGGCACCCTGCTCGTCGGCACCGCCCTCGGCGGGTCCTGCGGATGCGCCCCGGAGACCGGCTTGACCACGAGGTCCGGATAGCGGTCGGCGAACTCCCGCGCCGCCCCCGGGAACGTCGTGATCAGCGTGGCCGGCACCGGCAGCCCGCAGCGCTGGGCCAGCCGCAACTGCCAGGGCTTGTACCGGGCCCGGTGCGCTGCGTCCGGATCGTTCATCCAGCGGGCACCGGTGCCCCGGAGCACCCCGTACAGCGCCTGTGAGGACTCCTCGGTCAGCCACGCGGAGGGGTGGGCGGCGCCGCTCGCCGCGCCGCCCGGCCGCCGCACCCACACCGAGCGCAGCGCCGCCAGGTCCACCAGCCGTCCGTCCGTGGCGAGACGGCCCCGCAGGGAGCCGTGCCCGAACTCGGCGGAGAGCCCCACGGAGCGGGTCAGGTCGGCCGGGTCCAGCCGCACCACCGGTACGCCCGAGGCGTTCAGACGGACCACCACCATGTCGGCGGTGACGTCCTCTTCACAGGTGAGGATCAACACGGTCATCGTGCGCGGTCCGTGGTCAGTCGTCGAAGTGGGTCTTCGACCCGGCGGTGGAGGTCGTGGTGCCCAGCTCCCGCAGCAGCGCGTGGTCGCGGGCCGCGACCCGGCCGTCACACAGCAGGTTCAACTGCATCCCGCGGTCGTAGAGGTACGGAGGGGTGGTGTCCGACTCCACCGCCGGTCGTGCGTAGTTGAGCGCGAACGGTTGCATCGTCTCTCCCTTGTCGGTGCCGGGCCGAGCAAGCGATGGTCCCTGGTGCGCCGTCGCCTGGCGCGCCGACGTGCTTCGGCTCCCAGAGACTTATACGAATCGAACGGGTGATTGGTTTCCTCACGGAGCGTAGTCGTGGGGCGGTTCCGTGCCGGTCCTCCCGCCGACGTCCCCGCCGCCGGACGCGGCGCGCTCGCGTGCGCCGAGGGATCCGCGCATCGAACGCAGGGCGAGCAACAGCACCCCGACATCGTCCAGATAGACCGGATCGGGCAGCAGGTCGGCGGGGAGGAGGAGATAGAGCACGGCACCCCAGAACACCCAGCGGGGGCCGGTGGGCAGCCCGGCCCGCAGGAGGTCGCGCCGGGTGCGGACCAGCCGCACCAGCACGGCCACAGCCGCCGCCAGGGCCGTCGCGGCGAGCACCACCGCGACCGCGATCACCACTGTGGTCGTCTCCACCCCACCCCTCCTCACGGTGCCGGGCACACGCGCGTCATCCGGCGGATTCCCGCTGCGGCCCGCGTCATGGGTGCGTGGCGAGTCTCTCATCCGCCCGGCCCCTCCCGGCTGGCGCGCGGCGCCGGACACGCCCGTAATGGGCCACGCAAGGCGTGTCGCGCATCGGGGACGCAGGAGCGGCCGCAGGTTCCCATCCCACGGAGAGCACATGACCACCGGCTCGACAGCCACCCACCACACCGGAAGCCTCGCGGCGCGGGACGACGCGCCGCCCTCCGGGGCCACCGCCGCGGGCACCGGCACCCACCCGCTGCCGCCCCCGGGACCCGATCCCGAGGGCGACGCCGGACCACGGGATACCGCCGGTCCGCGGACCTGGCGGGTACCGGGCGCGGACGGTGCCCGCCAGGCCGTCCGGGCCGTGGCGGCCCTCGCCGCGTGCGGAGTGGCCCACTTCCCGCTGCACCGGCACGGCATGTCGGTGCGCGCCTACGCCGTCGTCCTGGCACTGTCCGCGCTCTGCCTGGCCCTCGCGCTGCTGCTGACCGGCCGCCCCTCCGGCCCCCTGCTCGGCCTCGCGGCCCTGCTCCCGGCGGCGCCCGCCGCGGCCGGACTGTACGGGAACGCCCACCCCTCGGGGTCGGTGGCCCGCGCGCTGGAGCTGACGCTCGCGCCCGCCTGGGCGGCCTCGGCGCTCGCCGCCACGGCCTCGCTGACCGCGCTCGCCGCCCTGTGGGCCCGTACGGCCCGCCCCGCGGACCGGCACTGACACCGGGTCGCGCCGGGCCCCGCACACGAGGCGGCCCGGCGCGGACGCGCCCTCACACGCCCAGCGTCCCCGGGGCGTGCGCGTGGTCGAGCAGACCGGTGAGGACCCGGTCGGGGGTGAGCGGCAGTTCCCGGAAGCGGACGCCGGTGGCGTGGTGGACGGCGTTGCCGACGGCCGCCGCCGAGCCGACGATGCCGATCTCGCCGATCCCCTTGCTGCCCATCGGGTTGAGGTGCGGATCGTCCTCCTCGATCCAGTGCGCCTCCACCGACGGCACGTCGGCGTGCGCCGGCACGTGGTACGAGGCCAGGTCCGACTCGACGAATCCGCCGAACGCCGGGTCCATCGTGCTGCCCTCGGTCAGCGCCATGCCGAGCCCCATCGTCATCCCGCCGACGAACTGCGACCGCGCCGTACGGGGGTTGAGGACGCGGCCCGCGGCGAAGACGCCCAGCAGGCGCGTCACCCGCACCTCCCCGGTGACCGTGTCGACCGCCACCTCGGCGAAGTGCGCGCCGAACGCGTGCCGCGACCAGGGGCTCGCCGCGCCCGCCGCGTCCGAGGTGTCGGCGCTCGCCTCGACCCCCTCCTCCGGCAGGACGCCGGTGTGCGCGGCGAGCCGCTCCGTGAGCCGGGCGCACGCCTCGTGCACCGCCCAGCCCCAGGACGCCGTGCCCGCGGAGCCCCCGGCCATCGGCGCGAACCCGATGCGGCTGTCGCCGATCTCGATGCGCACCCGCTCCGCGGGCACGCCCAGCGCGTCCGCGGCGACCTGCGCGCAGACCGTCCGGGCCCCCGTGCCGATGTCGGTGGCGTTGACCCGCACCAGGAAGCCCCCGTCGGGCAGCGCCCGCGCCGACGCCACGCACGGCGACACCAGCACCGGGTACGTCGCCGCCGCCACCCCGGTGCCCACCAGCAGCGGCCCGGCGGCACCCGAGCGCGGGCGCGGGTCCCGGCCGGCCCATCCGAAGCGGCGGGCCCCCTCCCGCAGGCATTCCACCAGGTGCCGGCTGCTGAACGGCTTCCCGCTGTCCGGCTCGGTCTCCGGCTCGTTGCGCACCCGCAGTTCCACCGGGTCCACGCCCGTCGCGCAGGCCAGCTCGTCGAGGGCCGACTCCAGCGCGAACATGCCCGGTGCCTCGCCCGGCGCGCGCATCCAGGACGGCGTGGGCACGTCCAGCCGCACCACCCGGTGCCGGGTCCGGCTGTCCGGCGCCGCGTACATCACCCGGGCGGGCACCGCGGCCTGCTCCACGAACTCCTTCACCCGCGAGCTGCACGTCGTCACCTCGTGCGTCAGCGCGGAGATCCGGCCCTCGGTATCGGCGCCCAGCCGCACCCGGTGCAGGGTCGTCGCCCGGTGCCCCACCACGGCCGGCAGGGTGCGGCGCGGCAGCGCCAGCGTCACCGGCCGGCCGGTGTGCCGGGCGGCCATCGCCGCCAGCACCACGTCGCACCGGGGCGTGCCCTTGGAGCCGAAGCCGCCGCCCACGTGCTCGGCCAGGACCGTGATCCGCTCCTCGGGCAGCGCGAACAGCCGGGCCAGCTCGGCGCGGACGGCGCTGGTGCCCTGGCTGGAGGTGTACGCCGTCAGCCGGCCGTCGTCCCAGCGGGCGGTGGTGGTGTGCGGCTCCATCGGGTGGTTGTGCAGCGGCGGCACCCGGTACGCGCACTCCAGCCGGGTCGCCGACGCGGCGAACGCGCCGTCCGGGTCGCCGTGCTCGGTGACGGCCGGATACCCGCCGTTCGCCGTCTCGGGCACGTACGCCTCCGGGTCGGCGGCGGACAGCGTCACGTGGTGCTCCGCCGCCTCGTAGAGCACCCGCACCGCCGCGGCCCCGTCCCGCGCCGCCTCCAGCGTCTCGGCGACGACCAGCGCGACGAACCAGCCCCGGTGCGGCACCCGCGGGTCCTGGAGCACGGACAGGGTGGGATCGTCCGGCTCGCCCAGCCGCGGCGCGTTCTCGTGGGTGAGCACCGCGAGCACGCCCGGCAGGGCGAGCGCGGGCCGGGCGTCGACGGCGGTCACACGGCCGCGGGCGACCGTCGCCGGCACCGGCCACGCCAGGGCCCGGCCCGGATGGTCGTACTCGGCGGCGTAGCGGGCGGCGCCGGTGACCTTCTCGCGCCCCTCCCGGCGCTCGGCGGGCGCGCCCAGCACGGTCTCGGTACCGGTCATGGGTCCTCCTCGGGGACGCCGCTGTGGGGCGGGTCGGGTCAGTTCGTGGCGGGCGGGGCCAGCCGGCCCAGGACGTCCAGGGCGAGCCGCCGGGCCAGCGGCACCTTGTAGGCGTTGTCCCGCAGCGGTTCCGCGTCCGCCAGCTCCAGTTCGAGGGCGTGCTCGAACGCGGCCCGGGTGGGCGCGGCGCCCCGCAGCGCCGCCTCCGCCCGCCGGGCCCGCCAGGGCCGGTGCGCGAGCGCCCCGAAGGCGAGGCCCACCCGCTCCACCACTCCGTCGGACAGCTCCAGCACGGCGGCGACGGAGGCCAGCGCGAAGGCGTACGACGCCCGGTCACGCGCCTTGCGGTAGGCCGAGGGCAGCCCCGCCGTGCCGGCCGGCAGCAGCACGCCCGTCACCAGCTCGCCGGGGCGGATCTCGGTGTCCCACTCCGGATGGTTGCCGGGCAGCCGGTGGAACTCCGCGGCGGGCACGGTGCGGGCGCCCCCGCTGCCGTACAGCTCCACGCGGGCGTCGAGGGCGGCCAGCGCGACGGCCATGTCGGAGGGGTGGGTGGCGATGCAACTCCCCGAGTAGCCGAGCACGGCGTGGTCGCGGTGGACGCCCTCCAGCGCGCCGCAGCCGCTGCCGGGCACCCGCTTGTTGCACGGCATGGACGGGTCCTGGAAGTACGGGCACCGGGTGCGCTGGAGCAGGTTCCCGCCGGTGGTGGCCGCGTTGCGCAACTGCCCCGAGGCGCCCGCCAGCAGCGCCTGGGACAGCACCGGGTAGCGGTCGCGGACGGCGGGGTGGGCGGCGAGGTCGCTGTTGCGGACCATCGCCCCGACGCGCAGCGCCCCGTCGGGCAGCTCCTCCACCGACCTGAGCGGGAGCCGGGTGACGTCGACGAGCGCGGCGGGCGACTCCACGCCGAGCTTCATCAGGTCCACCAGGTTGGTGCCGCCGCCCAGGTAGCGGGCGCCGGGGTGGGCGGCGTACGCGTCGGTGGCCTCCTCGACGCTGCCCGCCCGTACGTAGGCGAAGGGCTTCACGGGATCACGTCCTCGATGGCGTCGGCGATGCGCGGGTAGGCGCCACAGCGGCACAGGTTGCCGCTCATCCGCTCCCGGATCTCCGCGCGGTCCAGCGGCACGGGTTCGCCGGAGGGCGCGGCCGGATCGGTGACGTGCGAGGGGTGCCCGGCGGCGGCCTCGGCGAGCGCGCCGACGGCGGAGCAGATCTGGCCGGGGGTGCAGTAGCCGCACTGGAAGGCGTCGCGGTCCAGGAACGACCGCTGCAACGGGTGCAGATCCTCGCCGTCCGCGCCGAGCCCCTCGACGGTGGTGACCTCGCTGCCGTCCAGGGCCACGGCGAGCTGGAGGCAGCCGTTGACGCGGCGGCCGTCGACCAGGACCGTGCAGGCGCCGCACTGGCCGTGGTCGCAGCCCTCCTTGGCACCGATCAGCCCCAGGTCCTCGCGCAGGAGGTCCAGCAGGACGCGTCGGTGGTCGACGGTGAGCGTGTGCGGTTTGCCGTCGACCCGCAGGGTGACCTCCGAGTGCGGGGCCTCGGCGGGGCGGGGCGCGGGTGCGGCGCTGTCGTGCTGGCTGTCCATGGCGTCGGTGACCTCCCGGGACGGGCCGTGCGGCTGTGCCGTCCGCGTATCCACCGAGCCCCGGCTGACACGTGAGGGTGCCCTCAGCGGGGGCCCGGCCGCTCCGCCCTCGGGCGGGGCCCGGGGCCCGCGAGCCGGGAGGGGCGGCCTGCCGCGGTCCGTGCGGCCAGGCCCCGGGCGGGCCTCGCGGGGGCGTCAGCCGGCCGAGGTGTCCCGCTCGCCCGGCTCGTCCCGCTCGCCGCGGCCGGGCGCCGTGTCCCGGGTGGCCCGCGTGTCCGGCTCTTCACCGCGGGCGGGCGCCCCGCCCAGGGCGTCTGGTTCGTTCGGTTCATTCGGTTCGTTCGGTTCGCCCGGCTCGGCGGGCGTGGCAGGGAGCCGCGCGGGGGCCGGGCGGGCCGCCTTGCCGGGCATCCGGAAGCGCTCCAGGGCACGGCCGAGCTGTTTGAACGGCGACCCGGCGGGCGGCGCCGGCCTCCGCGCGCCGCCGGGGGCGACCCCGGCGGACTCCCGGTAGGCCGCCAGGGCCTCGCCCGCGCTCTCGGCCGCCTCCCGGTACAGGTCCCGAGACCGCGTCATGGCCTCCAGCGCCTCCGCGTACATGGCCACCAGCCTGCGCTCGCGGGCCAGTTCCTCCTCCAGCGTCAGCAGCCGCCAGTCCTCCCGGAGCCCGGTCAGGGCCGTCCCCACGTCCCCGGTCAGGGGCCGGGGCAACGCGGCGAACGCCGACACCGCCGCGATCAGCTCGGCGGGCTCGGTGCCGTCCAGGAAGACGCTGCGCACCCGGAAACCGGGGGCGGCGTACCCCTCGGGCGCGGGGGAGCCGGGCAGGACGGCGGCGCCGCCGCGCGGCACCTCGACGCCGAGGTCGTCCAGGGCCCAGTTGACCACCCGCAACTGCTGCGGGGCGGCGCGGTGCTCGACCACGAGGTGGCGCAGGCTCGCCGGCAGCCACCCGGCCAGCGGCACCCGGCCCCGGTGGTCGGGGGTCATCGCCTCGTGCACGACCACGTGGATGTTCCATGGGCTGCGCGCGGCGTCCTTGAGCAGCCGCCGGGCGGTCTTGTCGTCCTCGGGGAGGTTGTTGATCCCGCGCAGCCGCAGCCCCGTCGCGGTGTCCCGGTCCCAGGTGACGTCCGGGTCGTCCGGCCAGAACATCGTCGCGGGCGACGGCCACCCGAGGTCCCAGGGCTCCTCGGCCTCCGCGAGGAGCGTCCACACCTGACCGCCCGCCGAGGCCGGTTCCAGCAGGAGCCGGGCCCGTACGGTGACGTCCCCAGGGGCCCGCCAGCGGGCCTCGAAGACGCGGGGGCCGGGACCGCCGTCCTGCCGGGGCTCCTCGGGCAGCTCCGTGAAGTCGTCGAGCGCGCGGCTCTCCCTGAGCCGTTCCAGGGTGTGCCGGACGGTGTCCTCCGCGGCCGATCCGACATGGCGGCCGCGAGCCGTCCACAGCGTGGGCGGAGTCGTGGGGCGGGCGGTACGAGAGGTGGGCATGAGTCCAAGGGGAGGCAGGGGCAGGGTGAATGTCCAGTATCGTCGCCGCTGATCAGCGTCCCCCACGCGGGGGGCTGCCACCCGGGCGTGTCGCGACCCCGTTCCCCGGCCGCCCTCGCGTCCCGCCCACCCCGGTGACCTGCGCTCGCCAGGCCCGCCCGGCCCGGGGCACGGCGGACCGCCACCGAGCCCCACGCCCGCGGGGCTCCCCCGGACGGGCGAACGCCCCGCCCGCCGGACCCGTCCTCAGCGGCCGCCGGCCCGGCGGGTGGAGGGGCGGTCCGGACGGCCGCCCACGATGTCCGTGACACCGGACTCGTCGGCCGTGTCCTCGCCCGCCCGGGGCGTACCGCCGCCGCCGGGCTGCCCTCCGCCGGTGGAGCCGTAGCCGCCGGGCACGCCCGGCACCCGTTCCGCGTCGGCTCGCGCCCGGCTCACCCGGCGCGTGGCCCGCACGCCCGCGCGGCGTTGCGGATACCGGTACGTGAAGGGGCGGGACGCCGCGCGCTCCCGCTCGCGGCGCTCCATGGGCGGGGTGTCGTCCCGGCCGTCCCGGCTCTCGCGGTGTTCCCGGTCGTCCCGTGGTTCAGGGGTCTTGCCAGTCATGACCGCCGAGTACCCCCGCCCGTACCGCCCATGTGGCACCAGGCGCCCCGGGACCGGCCGGGCCGGGCCTCGCCGAGCCGGGGCCGGAGCCCGCGCCGTCGCCCGACGCCGCCGCGCGCCCCGGGCGCACGGGGGCGTTCCGCGCGCCCGGGGTGTGCGGCGCCCACCCGAGGCCGTTCCCGTCCGCCCGTCATCCGCCCTGGGGCGAGCCCGTCCGCACCGGGCGGCCCCCCGCCCGCGATTCCCCGGGAACCGGCCGATACGCGGCCGAAATCCGCCAGTATGGCGCATCGCACGCACGTTCCTCTGGAAAATGCCAAAGGACTCACCGCGCTCGGACACTTTCCGTAGTGTCGCAGTCACGTTCGCGGTACAGCCGTGACAGGGGAGGGGGAATCCGGCGTGCCCGGAATCGACGAGAGCCTGCTGGAAGCCATGCGACTGCCCGGCGCACGGGGCGCGTCCCTGGTGGACTGGATCAGCGGTCTCGCCCTCGGCGCCGTGGGGGAGGCGCCGGGCGGCGACGCGGAGGCGACGGCCGCCGAGACCGCCGAGCTGGCCCGCCAGGTCGCCGAGAGCGGATCGCTGGCCGTCGGCGCGGACGGTGCCGTGCCCGAGGCGGAACCTCCGGTGGAGGACCTGATCGTCACCACACCGGACGCGTACCACCTGCTCCGGTACGTGAGCACGCCCTTCGACAGCACCGTCTTCCTCCATCTGTGGCTGGACCGTCACGACGGGAACCTGGCCCTGGCCCGCATCCGGCTGGCCGAGCTGGCGGACCGCCTGGTGCTCGGATGACCCGGGTGAGCACCGCCTGGACCGCGCACGGGACCACCTCGGACGCCCTCGGCGCACTGGCCCGCGAGGGCGCGACCGGCGCCCTCTCCGGCGAGCGGGGCGTCGTCCACCTCGCCGCCGGCCGGGTCGTGCACGTGGAGTCGGCCTTCACCCCGGACCTCGGCGCGCTGCTCACCCGGAGCGGCGCCCTCACGCCGGACGGCTGGTGGGACGCGGTCGACGAGGGCGGGGCCCGGCACCGGGCCGGTCACCACCTCGTGGACAGCGGGCGGCTCGCCGCGGGCGCGCTCGAGGTCTGCCACCTGGGGGCGCTGTTCGACGCCGCGTACTTCGTCCTCGCCCACGACAGCCGGGCGCACCGCTTCCGGTCCGGCGCGGCGCACTGGCTCGGCGCGGTCCGCTCCGTGCCGGTCGACAGCGTCGTACGGGAATCCCGGCGCCGCCGCGACCTGCTGGAGCGCATCTGGCCGGACCCCGCCCTGGACACCGTGCCGCTCACCCGGGTGCCCGAGGCGGACCCCGCCGACCTCCCGGCCCGGCGCGGCCGGACCCTGACCCAGGTCGACGGCGTCCGCACCGCCGCGGACATCGCGGCGGCGCTCGGCTGCCACACGTACCACACGCTCGTCGAACTGCGTCGACTCGCCGCCGCGGGGCTCGTCACCGCCGCTCCGCCGCCTCCCGCGCCGGCCCCGCCGGGCCCCGGCACGCCGCCCGCCGTATGGGACGACCCGGACGCGGCCCTGCTGCGACGGCTACGAGACGCCTTGGAGGCCCTGTGATCCGCGCGCGTCGCCAGCGTGCCGAAAGGAGACTGCTCATCATGGCCGTCGAGAGCGACGTCCTGGAGGAACTGCACCGACTGCGCAGCCGCGTGCCCCAGCTCACCGGCTCGCTCGCGGCCACCGTCGACGGGCTCGTCGTGGCCGCCGACGCGCCCGGCACCGAACCGGAGGGGCTCGCCGCGCTCACGGCCGCCGCGCTCGGTGTCTCCCACCGGATGGCGGAGGCCACCGCGCGTGGCGGATTTTGCGAACTGCTGCTGCGCGGGGCCGACGGCTACGTCGCGACCTACGCCGCCGGCCCGGCCGCCGTGCTCACCCTGCTCGCCGAGGGCCGGGTCAACGTGGGCCGTCTCCACCTGGAGGGCCGGCGCAGCGGTGCCCGCATCGGCGAACTCGTCGCGGCCCGCCTCGCCCCCGAACGCGGCCCGGCCCCCGCACGCCGGTCACCCCCTGCGCACGGCAACGGCGCGGCCCTGCCCGCGGACCCCGCCCGGCCCATCGGCACCCTGCCGGTGCGCACCCCGGCGCACCCCGCCCACCAGCCCGTCCCCCAGGCCGACGGCCACCGTCGGCCGACCTGAACCGTCCCCGACGCGCCTCGGCGGAGTGGGCTCAGCACGCCCCTCGCCGATCACGCACCGTCATGTACTGATCACTCATCGATCACGTCAGGAAAGGAAGAGCACGCATGGCCAACCTGGAGACCTCGCTCAAGGAATGCCTCAGCTCCATCGACGGCGCCACCGCCGCCGCCCTGGTCGACTACACCAGTGGCATGGCGCTCGGCACCCTCGGCGGCGGCAAGGAGTTCAACCTGGAGGTCGCCGCCGCCGGCAACACCGACGTCGTGCGCTCCAAGCTGCGCACCATGGAGCACCTCGGCCTGAAGGAGGAGATCGAGGACATCCTCATCACCCTCAGCAACCAGTACCACCTGATCCGCCTGCTCAAGGGCCGCGGCGGCAACGGCCTCTTCCTGTATCTGGTGCTCGACTCCCACCGCGCCAACCTGGCGATGGCCCGCCACCAGATGCGGCGGATCGAGAGCGAGCTGGAGATCTGAGCCCACCCGGCGCCAGGACGGCCGGGGGCCCGGCGGGATCTCTCCCACCGGGCCCCGGCCGGTGCCGTCGCGGTCGCGCCGGTGCCTCAGGCGCCGCTCTCGCGCAGCATGTCCTCGCGCTCGACGAGCTTCACGCGGGCCCGGCCGTGCGGCTCGCCCAGCGCCTTCTCCGCGGCGTCCAGCCGGTACCAGCCGTCCCAGGTGGTGAAGCGGACGTTCCGCTCGGCCAGGAAGGCGTCCACGGCCTCCGGGGCGGGCGAGGCGGGCGTCAGCAGCCGCTCGTGGGCGTAGTCGTCGAGCAGGCTGGCGACCGTCTCGTTGGCGTCGCCCTTGGTGTGCCCGATCAGGCCCACCGGACCGCGCCGGATCCAGCCGGTGACGTACGTCGACCGCAGGTGCTCGCCGGTCTCCTCGATGACGCGCCCGCCCTCGTCCGGGACGGTGCCCGAGTCGAGGTCCCAGGGCAGCTTGGGCAGCGGGTCGGAGAGGTAGCCGACGGCGCGGTAGACGGCGCTGACGTCCCAGTCCTTGAAGGTGCCGGTGCCCTTGACGTTGCCCGTGCCGTCCAGCTCCGTGCGCTCGGTGCGCAGGCCCACGACCCTCCCGTCCTCGCCGAGGATCTCGGTCGGGGACTCGAAGAAGTGCAGGTACAGCTTGTGCGGCCGGTCGCCGGCGTCGCGGATCGCCCAGTTCTCCAGGGTCTTGGCGACCATGTCGGCCTGCTTGTTGCCGCGCCGGGTCGCGATCGAGCCCTCGTCGTAGTCGATGTCCTCGGGGTCGACGATCACCTCGATGCTGGGGGAGTGGTCCAGCTCCCGCAGCTCCATCGGGCTGAACTTCGCCTGCGCCGGACCGCGCCGCCCGAAGACGTGGATCTCCCGCGCCCGGTTCGCCTTCAGGCCCTCGTACACGTTGCCCGGGATCTCGGTGGGCAGCAGCTCGTCGGCGGTCTTGGCGAGCACGCGGGCCACGTCCAGGGCGACGTTGCCGACGCCGAGCACGGCGACCTTCTCCGCCTCCAGCGGCCAGGTGCGCGGCACGTCCGGGTGGCCGTCGTACCAGGAGACGAAGTCGGCCGCGCCGTACGAGCCGTCCAGGTCGATGCCCGGCACGGACAGCGCGCGGTCGGCCATGGCGCCGGTGGCGAAGATCACACCGTCGTAGAAGGCCCGGAGGTCGTCCAGGCTGATGTCGGTCGGATAGTCGACGTTGCCGAAGAGCCGGATCTGCGGCTTGTCGAGCACCTGGTGCAGGGCGGTGATGATGCCCTTGATCCGGGGGTGGTCGGGGGCGACGCCGTAGCGGATGAGCCCGAACGGGGCGGGCATGCGCTCGAAGATGTCGATGGAAACACCGGGTTCGGCGGCCACCTCGGACTTGAGCAGGGCGTCGGCGGCGTAGATCCCGGCCGGGCCGGAGCCCACGATGGCTACCCGCAGAGGGCGGGGCATGGTCAGGTTCCCTTCGAGCGATGACAGTGCGATCGATGACAGAGCGATCTCGGAGGAAATCTTAAACTAAGGCAAGCCTAAGTCGGTACGCGGGTCCGGTCTATGGCCCCATAAGGCAGCCTTATGGGTCCTCTCAGTCCGGCTTTGGTGTTTGAAGCGGCGGCACCGGGTGACGCAGCCGTGAGGCGCGGGTGGCCGCGCCGGCGGCGGCGAAGGGAGTCCCCGTGAACCTCGGCACCCGGGCGGGCGGACGCGGGCGCGGCCAGGTGCCGCACGGGGAAGGCCCCGATCCGAACCGCTGGCGGGCCCTGTGGGTGACCCTGGTCGCCGGGTTCATGATCCTCCTCGACGTCACCATCGTCGCCGTCGCGCTGCCCTCCATGCAACGCGAGCTGCACGCCTCGGCCGCCGCCGTCCAGTGGGTCGTCTCCGGCTACGCCCTGGCCTTCGCCCTGATCCTGGTCACCGCCGGCCGGGTCGGCGACGCCTTCGGCAGGCGCCGGGTCTTCCTGCTCGCCCTCGCCGCCTTCGTGGTGTGCAGCGCCGGCGCGGGCGCCGCCCCCACCATCGGACTCCTCGTCGTCGCCCGCCTCGCCCAGGGCGTCGCCGCCGGCTGCCTCGCCCCGCAGAACTCCGCCCTGATCCAGCAGCTCTTCCAGGGCGAGGAACGCGGCCGGGCCTTCGGTCTCTTCGGTGCCACCGTCGGCGTCTCCAGCGCCGTCGGCCCGGTCGTCGGCGGCCTCATCCTCGCCCTGGCCCACGGCGCCCACGGCTGGCGGTGGATCTTCTACGTCAACGTCCCCATCGGCGTCGTCGCGCTCCTGCTCGGCGCCCGCCTGCTGCCCCGCGTCGCCCCCGGCGGCCGGGGACGCCTGGACCCCGTCGGCGTCTGCCTCCTCGGCACCGGCATCCTCGCCCTGATGCTGCCGCTGGTCCTCGCCGACGCGGGCGGCGTGCGGCGCCTGTGGTGGCTCTTCCCGGCCGGAGTGCTGGTGCTGTTCCTCTTCGCCGGCTGGGAGCGGCGGACCGTGCGGCGCGGCGGAGCGCCCCTGCTGGACCCCGGACTCCTGACCGAGACCCGCGGCTACGCGACCGGCGCGGGACTGGGCGCCCTCTACTTCGTCGGCTTCAGCGGCGTCTGGCTGGTCTTCGCCCTCTTCTTCCAGAACGGGCTGGGCTTCTCGCCGCTCATGTCGGGCCTCGCGGTGACGCCCTTCGCCGTCGGCTCCGCCGTCGCCGCCGCCGTCGCCGGGCGGCTGGTGGAGCGCTTCGGGCGGCTCCTCACGGTGTGCGGACTCGTCGCCGTCATGGCCGGGCTCGGCGCCACCGCCGTGGTGCTCTGGCTCGCCCCCGCGGACCGGGCCGCCTGGTACGCCGCCCCGGCCCTGCTCGTCGGCGGCCTCGGCAGCGGCTGCGTGATCTCCCCGAACGTCACCATGACCCTGCGCGACGTGCCGGTACGCATGGCGGGCGCGGCGGGCGGCGCGCTCCAGACGGGGCAGCGGCTCGGCGGCGCCGTGGGCACGGCGGCCCTGCCGGGGCTCTTCTACCTGACGCTGAGCGCGACGAGCGACGACTACCACGGGGCCGTGGCGCTGGCCATCGGCTGCGGGCTGGCGGCCATGGGGTGCGCGTTCGCCGTCGCCGTCCTCGACTGGCGCCGGGACCGCGCCGCCGGCCACCGGCACTGCCCGCCGGAGACCTCCCACAGCCACACCCACGCCGGTCACGGCTAGGCCCTTTCGTCGGGATCACGCCGGGCTCGCGGGGCCCGGCATGTTTGAGCGGGCCGGAGCTGGTGACCCGCACGCCGTCAAACGAAGCCAACACCGAGAGGTGAGCGACTGTGGCCGGCAACGAGAAGTCCAAGTCCCGGATGGAACAGGCCAAGGGCAAGGCCAAGGAAGCCGCCGGCCGTGCCGTCGGCAACGAGCGCATGGAGGCCGAGGGCCGCGCCGAGCAGGCGAAGGGCGACGCCCGCCAGGCCAAGGAGAAGGGCAAGGACACGTTCCGGCACTGACCCTCCCCCGGAGAGGGGCGACGGAACACGCCCGCGGGCCGCGGGACCGGCAGGCGACCGGTCCGCGGCCCGCGCCGTGTCGCCCCGCGCCGTGTGGGCCCGTGCCGTGCGGGCCCGTGCCGTGTCGGCGCACGCCGGCCGGGAGCCGCGGCGGGGGGCGCCGTCCGGGGTGCCGCCAGGCCGGTCAGCCGATGCGGTACCTGTCGCCGTAGACCCGCGCAGACCAGGGTGAGCAGGGCGCGGCGCGGGCCGTCCGCGGGGCGTGCCGGACCGGGGGACGGGTGGCGCACGGGGTCTCCAAGCTGCCGGGCGGGCGAGGTGCCGGGGGCGGACGGGAGGGGCGCCCCGTGGGAGAGGGGCTACCCGACCGCGCCGCGGGCAATCCGGGCGAGGTCGGACACGTGCGGATATCGCAGGCTCCGCCGCGGGCCTGGAGGCGTACGCGCGCCGGAGCCGGCCGACCGCACGGGCCCCGCCCCGCCCGCGAGCCCCCGGCGTACGGGACCCCGCACCCGCTCAGGGCAGCGGCTGCTCGGCCCAGATGACCTTGCCGGCCGGCGTGTAACGGGTGCCCCAGCGCTCGGAGAGCTGCGCGACCAGGAACAGCCCGCGCCCGCCCTCGTCGGTCATCGCCGCGTACCGCAGGTGCGGCGAGGTGCTGCTGCTGTCGAACACCTCACAGATGAGGCTCGTGTCCCGCACCACCCGGACGTGCACCGACTCCCCGCCGTACCGGATCGCGTTGGTGACCAGCTCGCTCAGGATCAGCTCCGTGGTGAACACCAGCTCGTCCAGCCCCCACGCGGTCAGCCGCCGCGTCACCCGGGAACGCACCTCGGCGACCGCCGCCGGATCGGACGGCACGCCCCACTCGGCGACCCGGTCGGCGCCGAGCACCCGGGTCCGGGCGACCAGCAGGGCGATGTCGTCCGTCGGCCGCTCCGGCAACTGTGCCTCCAGGACGGCCCGGCAGGTCTCCTCGGGCGAGTCGCCGGACTCCTCCAGGGCCCGGCGCACCCGCGCCAGACCCACGTCGAGGTCGTGCTCCCGGTCCTCCAGCAGCCCGTCCGTGTAGAGCACCAGCCGGCTGCCCGCCGCGAGCCGCAGCTCGGCGGACTCGAACGGCAGGCCGCCCACGCCCAGCGGCACGCCGGCCGGCACCTCGGGGAAGTCCACGACGCCGTCGGGCCCGACCACGACCGGCGGCGGATGCCCGGCCCGTGCCACCTCGCAGGTCCCGGCGACCGGATCGTAGACCGCGTACAGGCAGGTCGCCCCGGTGACCGGGGAGCCGGTGGGGTCGCCGTTCTCCTGCTGGTCGATGCGGGCGACGAGTTCGTCGAGGAGGCCGAGCAACTCGTCGGGGGGCAGGTCCAGCGCGGAGAAGTTGTGCACCGCGGTCCGCAGCCGCCCCATGGTGGCCGCGGCGTGCAGCCCGTGCCCCACCACGTCGCCCACCACCAGGGCGACGCGCGCGCCGGACAGCGGCAGCACGTCAAACCAGTCGCCGCCCACCCCCGCCTGCGCCGGCAGGTACCGGTAGGCGATGTCCAGCGCGTTCTGCTCGGGCAGGCTGCGCGGCAGCAGGCTGCGCTGGAGGGCGACCGCCATGCTGTGCTCGCGGGTGTAGCGGCGCGCGTTGTCGATGGAGACGGCGGCCCGCGCGACCAGTTCCTCGGCGAGGGCCAGGTCGTCGGTGTCGAACGGCTCGGGTTGGCGCGACCGCCAGAAACTCACCACCCCGAGTATCAGGGAGCCCGCCCGCAGCGGCACCGTGATCAGCGAGTGGACGCCGTACCCCACCACCCGCGCGGCCCGCTCCGCGTCCTGCTCGTGCCAGCCGGGGGCCAGGTCGAGGCGGGGTTCGAGGACGGCACGGCCGGTGCGCAGCGACTCGCCCTGCGGGGAGACGTCCACGAAGCGGATCTGCCGGCCCACCGGGTAGAGGGGCGCGTCGCGGTGGACGCCGTCGCGCGCGGTGCGGCGCAGCGGCGTGACCGACTCGGGCCGGCCGCCGTCGAGGACGGAGTCGTAGAGGTCGACGGTGGTGTAGTCCGCGAACCGGGGGGTGGTGAGCCGGGTCAGCTCCTCGGCGGTGCGGGTCACGTCGAGGCTGGTGCCGATGCCCACGCCCGCGTCGTACAGCATGTCGAGGCGTTCCCGTGCGGTGTCGGCCCGGCCGGAGAGGGCGCGCAGTTCCGTGGAGTCGCGCAGGGTGGCGACGCTGCCGGGCGGCCCGCCGCGGGCGCCGGTGGAGCGCTGGTTGACGGCGAGCAGCCGCTCCCGGACCAGGTGCACCTCGTCGGTGGCGGCCCGCCCGGACTCCAGCAGTCCGGCGATGTCC
The DNA here is from genome assembly GCF_036607905.1 of Streptomyces sp. SCSIO 75703. Classification (NCBI taxonomy): domain Bacteria; kingdom Bacillati; phylum Actinomycetota; class Actinomycetes; order Kitasatosporales; family Streptomycetaceae; genus Streptomyces; species Streptomyces sediminicola. Next base: position 161,752 of record NZ_CP144555.1, on the reverse strand, counting down.
TCCGGCAGGCCCAGTTCGCGCACGTGGCGGCCCTCGGCGTCCTCGGGCAGGTCCAGCAGGCGGCGGGCCTCGTCGTTGGCGAGCAGCAGCCGGCCCTCGCCGCCGACGATGAGGACGCCTTCGCGGACGGCGTGCAGGACCGCGTCGTGGTGCTCGTACATCCGGGTCATCTCGTGCGGACCGAGCCCGTGCGTCTGGCGGAGCAGGCGCCGGCTGACCAGGGCGGTCCCGGCGGTGGCCAGGACGAGGCCGACGCCGGCGGCGATCAGCACCAGGGGCAGTTGCCGCTCGGCGGCGCCGCCGACGTTCTCCGTGGTGATGCCGGCCGACACCATGGCGACCACCCTGCCGTCGGGCGCCTGCACGGGCACGATGGCCTGCACGAGCCGTCCGATGGTCCCGTCGACCTCCTCGGTGACGGTCCGCCCGGCGAGCGCGGGCCCGATGTCGCCCACGAAGCGTTTGCCGATGCGGTCGGGCTTGGGGTGGGTGTAGCGGATGCCCCGCGGATCGAGGACGACGACGAAGTCCACGTCGGTGGCCTTGCGCACCGCCTCGGCGCGCGGCTGGAGCACCGACGAGGGGTCGGGGGCGTCGAGCGCCTCCCGCAGGCCGGGGGAGTTGGCCAAGGACGAGGCGACGGCGAGGGACCGGTTGCGGGCGTCGGCGGTGCTGTCGCGGCGCACCTGGAGCAGCAGGGACACGGCCGCCGCGACGACGAGCAGCAGCACGATGGCGATGTTGAGTACGAAGACCTGCCCGGCCACGCTGCGTCTGCCGAGCACCCGGCGCAGTGCGGCGGCACGTCCCGGCCGCCCCGCGGTCCCAGTCCGCCGTGGCCGGTCCTCATCCCACCGCTCCCGAGCGCGCGAACCGCTGGGACGACGGGACGACCGATCTCCCGATCGACCCCTCAGTCGGACCATGAGCACATGTCTACACCGCCGCGCCGCGTGGGGCGAGAGGCGCTCACGGGAAGGGGGTGCCGCGGGGGAGCCCCTGCCGCGGAGGCCCGTCCGGCCCCCGCGCGGTGTCCGGCGGGCGTCCGCGCGGTGTCGGGCGGGCCGGTTTCCGTACCGGTGTGCGTCCGTTCGAGTGGTGGGTTGTCGTGTCACGGAGGTGCCGGATGCTCCCGCATCTCGTGTTTCCTGGCCGGCCGCCCGGCTCGAAAGTTTCGCCACCGCTCCCCGCGATCTTCCCTCCTTCGTCACCGTGGTCGCCCGCCGGACGGGCATTATCGGCCACGCTGTCACGGCCGTTGACCTCCGAGGTGGGAGTCCGTAACCTCCTCCGCGACATTCCGAAACATCCCCGAAAGTTTCGCGCTCCCCGTCCTTCCATAGCACCCCGTGGGGTACAACGAGGAAAGGAATGACATGGGCATGACTGGAATGGTCCGGAGGCGGCTGGCGAGGGCCGTCACGGCCGGCTTCGTCGCCGCGACCGCGCTGACGGCCGCCGCGCACAGCGCCGAGGCCGCCGACACGCTCGGCTCGGCGGCGGCCGGCAAGGGGCTCTACTTCGGCACCGCCGTCGCCGCGAACCACCTCGGCGAGTCCGCGTACGCGGCCACCCTGGACCGCGAGTTCTCCTCCGTGACGCCGGAGAACGAGATGAAGTGGGACGCGATCGAGCCGAGCCGGAACACCTTCACCTTCGGCTCCGCCGACCAGATCGTCACCCACGCCCGTGGCCAGGGCATGCAGGTGCGCGGCCACACCCTGGTCTGGCACTCCCAACTGCCCTCCTGGGTGGGCGGCCTGGGAGCCTCCGAGCTGCGCTCGGCGATGAACAACCACATCGCCCGGCTCATGGACCACTACAAGGGCCGGATCCACAGTTGGGACGTCGTCAACGAGGCGTTCCAGGACGGCGGGAGCGGCGCCCGCCGCAGCTCGCCCTTCCAGGACAAGCTGGGCGACGGCTTCATCGAGGAGGCGTTCCGCGCCGCCCGCACCGCCGACCCGGCGGCCAAGCTCTGCTACAACGACTACAACACCGACGGCGTCAACGCGAAGAGCAACGCCGTCTACGCCATGGTCAAGGACTTCAAGGCCCGCGGCGTGCCCATCGACTGCGTCGGCTTCCAGTCCCACTTCAACCCCGCCTCCCCGGTCCCGGCGGACTACCAGGCCAACCTCCAGCGCTTCGCCGACCTCGGCGTCGACGTGCAGATCACCGAGCTGGACATCGAGGGCTCCGGCAGCGCCCAGGCCGCCAACTACGCCACCGTGGTCAAGGCGTGCATGGCCGTCAGCCGCTGCACGGGCCTGACGGTGTGGGGCGTCACCGACAAGTACTCCTGGCGCAGCGGCGGCACCCCGCTCCTCTTCGACGGCAACTACACGAAGAAGCCCGCCTACGACGCCGTACTCGCCGCCCTCGGCGGCGCCCCCGGCGGCGGTGACGGCGGCACCCCGGGCGACGGTACGGCCACCTGCAAGGCCACGTACACCCGGACCGCGGACTGGGACGGCGGCTACAACGGCGAGGTCACCATCACCGCCGGCGACCGCGCGATCAGCTCCTGGCAGACCACCGTCACCCTGACCCCGCCGCAGAAGACCCAGTCCGTCTGGAACGGCTCGCCCGCCTGGGACGCCGGCGGCGACGTCATGACGGTCCGGCCGGCCTGGAACGGCTCCCTCGCCGCCGGGGCCTCGACCAGCTTCGGGTTCACCGTCGGCAAGAACGGCAGCAACGCCGCCCCCGTCGTCGGGGCCTGCACCGCCTCCTGACCCGCCCGCCGTCCGGCCGGCCCGCGCTCCCGACGCGCGCGCTGCCGGCCGGACCCGTGCGAGGCTCCCGGCCCCGCGTCCGTCCGCCCCCAAGGCACGGGCACGGGGCCGGGTCCATGGCGTCCGAAACGTCCTCGCGGTCCGGGCCGGGCGTCCGGGCCGGGCGGTCCGCGGTGTCCGAACGGGGCGCTGCCCGGCGGACGTCGGGGCAGGGCCGGGGCGGGGGCCGCCGCGGTGCGCAGGGCGAGGTGCCGCGGGGCGGCCCTCGCACACCCGGCCCCGTACCGGACGGTGAGGCTCTGTACGACTCCGGCGTACGACTCCGGCGCACGGACCCGGCGCCACGGACACCACCGTGACCACGGTGGTGGAGTCCGGTGGAGGTAGGACGGTGATCCGGGGTGGCGGGAGATCGGCGCCGTCCGGGTCCACCAGGGCGAGGACACGCCGCACCGGCTCACGGAGCGCGGCCGGCCGCAACCGGACACCGCGCTCCGTCGCGGCCCGGTGAGCGGATGGCGGCACGTCGATCCCGCGGGAGTCGAGGAAGAACGCCTCGCCGCAGTCGATCACCGTGCCCGGCGCCGAGCCCACCGAGGGGAGCGGCACGTCCCGGAGCCGGCCGCAGCCGTCGAGGCCGGCCTCCCCGGCGGGACGACCGGGCGGAAGCCGTCGTCCGTCGTGCCGCGGGTGACCGGCAGCCGCTCCGGCGACGCCGCCCGCCCCGAGCCCGCCCCGCTTCCCCCGCCCCCGCCGCCCGCCGGGCCCGCGCGCCGCCGGGTCGACAGCGTACGGACCTGCGGGCCCGCCGGGGCCCCTGTGGACAAGGCGCCGGCACGGCCCGGGACGGCTCGACGCGCGGGATCGCCGAGGGCTGTCTAGTCTCGTTTTGTGTGGCACACACATTCGAGGAGCTCGTGCACAAGCGTCGCGCGGCGGACCAGGCGTACCACCGGGTCGAGGAGCTGCGCGACTCCTACGGGCCCCCCACCCAGCAGCAGTGGACCGCACGGCAGTCGCACACGTACGAGACCGCCCTCCGGGCCTGGCGCGACCTGGACCGGGACGTGCGGACGGCGATGACCGAGTACGTGAAGGAAGAGGAGGAGGACGGCTCCCGCCAGAGCATCGAGTCGATCGAGCAGGAGGTCGGCAGGGCCGCCGGGGGTACCGGACCGGGCGCCTGACCCGTCGGTTCCCGCCCCGGACGAGGGCGAGGACGGTCACGAGGGCGGGCGGGTACGGGTGCGAGCACGCGGCCCGGTCCCCGCCCGTGCCCCCGGCCGCGAGGCACCGCCCCCGGGCGCCCGCCCCGGGCCCGTCCGGCGAGATGCCGGTTGGCTCCGGGGCCCGGCCCCGGGCGTCGGGGTTCAGGCCCCGCCGAGGGCCGCGGCCTCGTCCATCAGCGCGCGCACCCCGTCCAGCGCGGCGGCCCGGTCCTCGGGCACCAGCCCGATCCGGGTCCGCCGGTCCAGCAGGTCGGCCTCGTCCAGCGCCCCTTCGTGGCGCAGTGCCCACAGCACCTCCGCCCCGGTCACCGGGTGGCCCGGCAGCACCGGCTCGGCGAGCCGGGGGTCGCGGACCGCCGGCGCGTGCACGGCGGGCGCCTCGGTGCCGTAGCGGCCCACCAGCCGGCGCGGTGCCCGCAGCGCGGCCAGCGCGCGCGGGGCGGCGGCGCCGACCAGGGGCAGCGCGGCGGTGCGGGAGGGGCCGGCCGCCAGCGCGCGGGCGGCGACGGCGGCGTCCACGGCGTCCTCGGCCATCCGGCGGTAGGTGGTGAGCTTGCCGCCGACCACCGTGACCACCCCCTGGGACGAGGTGAGCACGGCGTGCCGCCGGGAGACGTCGGCCGTGCGCGGCGCGGTGCCCCCGTCCTCGGCCCCGGAGGTGTCCAGCAGGGGGCGCAGTCCGGCGAAGGCGCCCACCACGTCCTCCCGGCGCGGCGCCGCGTCCAGCACCGAGCCGAGGACGTCGAGGAGGAAGCCGATGTCCGTCTCGGGTGCTTCGGGCACGTCCGGAACCTCGTCCACCGGCTCGTCGGTGAGCCCCACGTAGACCCGGCCGTCGCCCTGGGGCAGCACCAGGACGAAGCGGTTGGTCTCCCCGGGGACCGGCACGTGCACTCCCGCGGGCAGCCGGCCCAGGGACTCGGAGCGCAGCACCAGGTGGGTGCCGCGCGAGGGGCGGACCCGGATGCCGTCCACCAGGCCGCCCGCCCACACCCCGGAGGCGTTGATCACCGCGCGGGCCCGGATCTCGCCCTCCTCCCCGGTCAGCTCGTCCCGCACCCGCGCGCCCGACCCGGTCAGCTCCAGCGCCCGCACCCGGGTCAGCACCCGCGCCCCGTGCCCGGCGGCCGTGCGGGCCAGCGCGGTCACCAGGCGGGCGTCGTCGGTGAGCCGCCCGTCCCAGGAGAGCAGCCCGCCGCGCAGCCGGTCCGGGCGCAGCGCCGGGGCGAGGTGGCGGGCCTCCACCGCGGAGAGCCGGCGCGGCGCGGGCAGCGTGCTCCGGGGCGTGCGCGCCGCGAGCCGCAGCGCGTCCCCGGCCCGGAAGCCGGCCCAGGCCAGCGCGGCCTGCCCTCGCGAGACGAGCGGCGTCAGCGGCAGCACGAACGGCTGGGCGCGCACCAGGTGCGGCGCGGTGCGCCCCATCAGCACCCCGCGCTCCACCGCGCTCTCGTGGGCGACGTCGAACTGGGCGGAGGCCAGGTAGCGCAGCCCGCCGTGGACCAGTTTGGAACTCCAGCGCGAGGTGCCGAAGGCGAGGTCGTGGGCGTCCACGGCGACGACGTCCAGCCCGCGCGCGGCGGCGTCCAGGGCGGCGCCCGCGCCGGTCGCGCCGAGGCCCACCACCAGGACGTCCACGACGGGGCCGCCGACGGTCCGGGACAGCTCGCGCGCGCGCCGGGCGGCCGAGAGGGAGAAGCGTCCGGGGGCGGTGGAGGCGGGGCTCATGGGGCGAGGGTCCTCTCCAGGATGGTCCGCAGTTCCCCGAGGAGGGCCGCGGAGGTCAGGTCGGTGTCGTCCTCGTCGGCCATGGTCCGCAGCGACAGGGCGAAGGACTGGACGACCAGCAGCACGGACCGCGCCTGCCGCTCGGGGTGCGCGGCGCGCACCGACCCGTCGGCGTGGCCCTCCCGCAGCGTGTCGGCCAGCAGCGCCAGCACCGCGTCCTGGCTGGCCCCGCGCCGGTCGAGCACGTAGGGCAGGAGCAGTTCGGGGTCGACGTCGACGATCTTCCGGAACAGCGGGTGGGCGCGGAACGCCTCCACCCCCCGGGTCAGCCCCTCGACGATCCGCGTGCGGGTGGCGGTGCCCGGCCGGGGGCCGGGAACGGCCCCGGTGGCCACCGCGATCCACTCCCGGGTCATGAGGTCGCCGACCAGCGACCGCACGTCCGGCCAGCGCCGGTACAGCGTCATGCGCGAGACGCCCGCGCGGCGGGCCACGTCGGTCAGGGTCGTGCGGCGGACGCCGACGGCGAGGACGCAGTCGCGTACGGCGTCGAGGACCGTGTCGTTGTCGGCGGGCCCGGGGCGGCCACTGTAGTTGTGACGGTTAGGCGTCATGTGTAACAGTGTAACGCCCGTGAGGCCGTGCAGACGGCACCGCCCGCGGCGACGGTGAGGACGACAGGCCATGGACATGCTGTGGAACGGCTGGGGCGACCCGGACCGGGCGGCACCGCTGCCCGACACGGTGACCGGACTGCTGCGCGACCTGCTCGGCGTCACCCCCCGCGAGACCCCCTCCGTCCGCCCGGACGACGCCGCCCCGCCCGCCTCCCCCCTCGCCGCACCGGCCCTGAGCGCGCTGCGCTCCGCCGTCGGCGACCGCGCGGACCGGGTGCGCACCGACGCCGACGCCCGGCTGCGCCACACCCGGGGCAAGTCCACCCCCGACCTGCTGCGGATGCGGGCCGGCGACACGGCCGACGCCCCGGCCGCCGTCGTCCTGCCGGAGAGCCACGACGAGGTCCTGGCCGTCCTGCGCGCCTGCGCCGCACACGGCGTGGCCCTCGTGCCCTTCGGCGGCGGCACCTCCGTCGTCGGCGGACTCGCCCCCGAGGACCGCCGCCCCTTCGCCGCCCTGGACCTGCGGCACATGAACCGCCTGCTGGCGCTCGACCCCGTCTCCCGCACCGCCACCCTGCAGGCGGGCCTGCGGGCCCCCGACGCCGAGGCGCTGCTCGCCGCCGAGGGGTACACCCTCGGGCACTTCCCGCAGTCCTACGAGTGGGCCACCCTCGGCGGATTCGCCGCGACCCGCTCCAGCGGACAGGCGTCCGCCGGGTACGGCCGCTTCGACGAGATGGTCCTCGGCCTCACCCTCGCCACCCCCGAGGGCACCCTGGACACCGGCCGCGCGCCCCGCTCCGCCGCCGGCCCGGACCTGCGCCAGCTCCTGCTCGGCTCGGAGGGCGCCTTCGGTGTCATCACCTCCGTCACCGTCCGCGTCCGGCCCCGCCCCCGCGTCCGCCGATACGAGGGCTGGCGCTTCGACTCCTTCGAGGCCGGCGCCGCCGCGCTGCGCCGGCTCGCCCAGGACGGACCCCGGCCGACCGTGCTGCGGCTGTCCGACGAGACCGAGACGCTCGTCGGCCTCGCCCAGCCCGACGCCATCGGCGCCTCCCTCGACCGGCCCGACGCCGGCTGCCTGGCCGTCGTCGGCTTCGAGGGCACCGAGGAGGGCACCGCCCGGCGCCGCGAGGACGCCGCCGCCGTGCTCCGCGAGGCGGGCGGCACCTCGGCCGGGGACGAACCGGGGGAGCGCTGGGCACGGGGCCGCTTCGACGCGCCCTACCTGCGGGACGCGCTGCTCGACGCCGGGGCGCTCGCCGAGACGCTGGAGACCGCCGCCTACTGGTCCCGGCTGCCCGGCCTGTACGCGGCCGTCCGCGACGCGCTCACCCGCACGCTCACCGAGGCGGGCACCCCGCCGCTGGTCATGTGCCACATCTCGCACGTCTACGAGAACGGCGCCTCCCTCTACTTCACCGTCGTCAGCGCCCAGGGCGAGGACCCCGTCGCCCACTGGACGCGGGCCAAGCACGCCGCCAACGAGGCCATCCTCACCGCCGGCGGCACCATCACCCACCACCACGCCGTCGGCACCGACCACCGCGACTGGTACGTCCGCGAGGCCGGCGCCCTCGGCATCGAGGCCCTGCGCGCCGTCAAGCGCCGACTCGACCCGGCCGGCCTCCTCAACCCGGGCGTCCTCCTGCCGGCCGGCGAGGTCCCGGTCGCCGACAGCGCCCCCGCCGACGGCCCGCCGGGCGAGGCACCGGCCCCCGCGGCCGGGGAGGACGCCGGCTTTGGCGACCTGGCCGACCGGCGTCCCCCCGCCCCGTGAGACCCCAGCCCGGCACCGCCCGCCAGCCCGGAGGCACCCCGATGCGACAGTTCACCGCCGTCGTCAACCCCACCGCGGGCGGCGCCACCGCGGCCGCCGCCCTGCTCCGCGTGGCCCGGCCGCTGCGCGAGGCCGGCGCCGGACTGGAGACCGAGTACAGCCGCAGCCTCGACCACGCCCGGGACATCGCCCGGCGGGCCGGCGCCCGCGGCCGGATCGTGCTCGCCGTCGGCGGGGACGGCATGGCCGGCGGGATCGGCGGCGCCCTCAGCGGCACCGGCACCCCGCTCGGCCTCGTCCCCGCCGGCCGGGGCAACGACTTCGCCCGCGCCCTCGGACTCCCCGCCGACCCGGCCGGCCTCGCCGCGGTCCTGCTGCGCGCCGAACCGCGCCCCGTCGACACCATCGAGGTCACCTCGGCCGTCCACGACCGCACCGTCGTCCTCGGCAGCGTCTACGCCGGAGTCGACGCGCTCGCCAACCACCACGCCAACCGGTCCCGCCTGCTGCGCGGCACCGCCTCCTACTACGCCGGCGCGCTGCGCGCGGTCACCACCTGGCGCACCACCCGCTACCGGGTCACCGTCGACGGGGAGGAGCACGCCTTCGCCGGCTACACCGTCGTGGCCGCCAACTCCGGCTACTACGGCTCCGACCGCCACATCGCCCCCGCCGCCCGGGTCGACGACGGGCTGCTGGAGGTCGTGATGATCCACCACGCCCCGCGCCGGCTGTTCTTCGCCCTGATGAACGAACTGGGCACCGGCGCCCACGTGAACCGGCCGCAGGTGCGGGTGGTGCGCGGACGACGGGTGCGGATCGAGGCCGACCGGCCGATACCGTACGGCGCCGACGGCGAGGTCGAGGCCGCCGTCCCCGTCACGGCGCGGATCCTGCCCGGGGCGCTGCGCGTCCTGTACTGAGCACCGCGCCGCCCGCGCACGGGAGCCGGACACACCGCCGGACCGGACACCACCGCCTCGTGGCGTCCGGTCCGGGCGGCGCCGGAGTCAGGCCGTGAACCGCTCCCACACCCGGTGCACGCTCATCAGCTCCGCGACCCGGCTCAGCGCCGAGGTGCCGGAGTCGGCGACGACCACCCCGGGAGCGTCGGCGGGGACTGCCGCCCCGGCGAGGGCCGCCTCGCCGCCCGCCCAGACGCCGATCGCCTTGCCGTGCCGGAACGCCTCCGACACCAGCAGCCCCACCCGCGGGTCGACCTCCGCCGTACCGGTCGGCCCCGGCGTCGACTTGGCGTCCCGCGCCGTGTACGCGTCGGCCCCCGGGCCCGGCGTGCCGGCCAGCAGGACCGCGTCGAACTCCACGGACCGCGCGGTGGCGTAGGTCCGCTGCACCGTCAGCGCCTCCGCGCCCGCGCCCAGGGTGCCGCCGGCGGGGGCGACGACCAGCGGGACCATGCCCGCGTCGAGCACCGCCTCCCGTACCGCCCGCACCCCGGCCAGGTCGCCGTCCGCGCCGGTGACGATGCCGACCACGCGCCCGTCGGCGGGCCAGGAGCGGCCGAGCTGGGACAGGGCCGGGCTCGGCGTGACGTCGGCGAGCGGCTCGGTCGGTCCCGGGGCGGGCAGGCCCAGCCCCTCGGCGACGGCCGCGCACAACTCGGGGTCGATGTTGGCCAGCACCTGCAGCCCGCGCTCCTTGACGGCCTGTTCGTAGCACTTGCCCAGCTCGAAGGTGTACGCGCCGATGATGTGCTCGCGCTCCACCCGGGTCATGCTCAGCCAGAACCGGCGCGGCTGGCTGAAGTGGTCCGCGAACGACTCCGGCGCCTCACGGACCTTGGGCGCCTCCGGCACCCGCACCGGCGTCTCGACGAACGCACCGGTGTCCGCGCCCGCCGTGAACGGGCAGCCCCCGTCCAGCGAGTTGGGCCGGTACGGCGCGACGCCGCGGTGCACGGCCGTCTGGTGCATGCCGTCCCGCAGCATGTCGTTGACCGGCGCGTGCGGCCGGTTGATCGGCAACTGCGGGAAGTTGGGCCCGCCCAGTCGCGTGATCTGCGTGTCCAGGTAGGAGAAGAGCCGCCCGGCGAGCAGTGGGTCGTCGGTGATGTCGACGCCCGGCACCAGGTGCCCGGCGTGGAAGGCGACCTGCTCGGTCTCGGCGAAGTAGTTCGACGGGTTCCGGTTCAGCGTCAGCAGGCCGACCGGCTGCACCGGCGCCAGTTCCTCCGGCACGATGTTGGTCGGGTCCAGCAGGTCGATGCCCTCGAAGGTCTGCTCCGGGGTGTCGGGGAAGGTCTGGATGCCCAGCTCCCACTGCGGGTACGCGCCCGCCTCGATGGCGTCCGCGAGGTCCCGGCGGTGGAAGTCGGGGTCGACGCCGTTGATGATCTGCGCCTCCTCCCAGACCAGCGAGTGCACGCCCAGCCGGGGCTTCCAGTGGAACTTCACCAGCGTCGTCCCGCCCCCGGCGTCGACCAGCCGGAAGGTGTGGACGCCGAAGCCCTCCATCATCCGGTAGGAGCGCGGGATGCCCCGGTCGGACATGTTCCACAGGGTGTGGTGGGTCGCCTCCGTGTGGAGCGTCACGAAGTCCCAGAAGGTGTCGTGCGCGCTCTGCGCCTGCGGGATCTCCCGGTCCGGATGCGGCTTCCCGGCGTGGATCACGTCCGGGAACTTGATCGCGTCCTGGATGAAGAAGACCGGGATGTTGTTGCCCACCAGGTCGAAGACGCCCTCGCTGGTGTAGAACTTGGTGGCGAAACCGCGGGTGTCGCGCACCGTGTCCGAGGAGCCGCGCGACCCCAGCACCGTGGAGAACCGCACGAAGACCGGCGTCTCCTCGTCCTCCGCGAGGAAGGCCGCCTTGGTCACCGAGGCCGCCGTGCCGTAGCTGCGGAACACCCCGTGCGCCGCCGCGCCGCGCGCGTGGACGACCCGCTCGGGGATGCGCTCGTGGTCGAAGTGCATGACCTTCTCGCGCAGATGGTGGTCCTGGAGCAGTACCGGCCCGCGCGGCCCGGCCTTCAGCGAGTGGTCGGTGTCGTACAGGCGGACGCCCTGCGCGGTCGTCAGATAGCTCCCGGACTGGGCCACCCGGGCCTGCTCGGCCCCGGTCGGCTGCCCGGTCGGCGACACGGTGGCCGGGCCGGTCTGGTCGGGCTTCGGGGGCAGCGGTTCCCGGGGGTCGGTGGGTTCGGCCACCGGCGGGGACTCGGGGGAGGGCTTGCCGGGGATGCCCTCCGCCGGTCCGGCGTCGCCGCCTCGCAGTTCCTCGGCGACCTTGCGGGCCGCCCGCTTGAGGGGATTGTCCTCGCTCATCTGCCTTGTCTCCGTTCTGCGCGGGCCGCTGCGCGCGGCCGGATGGGGTCGGGTACCGGCTGCCGTCGTCCGGGCCGTGTCCGCGTACCCGGGTGCCGGACGTCGAGGCATGCGCGAGCGGGCCGGCGTCGGCGGGGACGGGCAGCCGGGAGGTCGGGGGCGGGGCGGGCGTGCCGGCGGGGGTGCTTCAGCAGGCCGTCCCTCCGTCGGGGGCCGGTTGCGGGCGGGGCGCCGCGAGGGCGCCCCCGGGGCGGGCGGGGCCGGCCGGGGCCGCGGCGCGCGGCGGCAGGGGCATGACCGGGCTCCTTCTCACGGGTGCGGTACCAGCCTCACCGGGCCGGGAACGGGACGCCACCGGAGAAGGGCGCACGGGGGAGCGCCCGGTCGCAGGGCACGCCGGGGCACGGCGACCGGCGCCGGGGCCCTTCGGGCCCCCGGACCACCCGCGGTCGCTCCGCCGCGGAGGGCCGGACCCTCGCGTCGTGCCGGACGCCGGAAGCCGGGGCCCGGCGCGCGGTCTCGGGGAGCGCGAGGCAGGCCGGCGCCCGTCGTTGCCCCGCGTGCCGGCCGGGTGCGGGGTGAGCAACACGTTCTCGCACTTCCGCCAGCCGGGGGTCCGGCCACCGCGGACGGCTCGGCGGCGGCACCTCGGGGCCGGTCACGTCCGGCACGGTACGGACCCGGCCCGCCACGCCGCGCGGCGTGCGCTGCCGGCGGGGGCCGGCGCGGGCGGGACGACGGGAGCGGGCGCCCTCCACCGGACCCGTGTGCCGGTCAGCGGGCTCACGGCGAGGGCCTGCTCGCCGACCGGCGCGGCCTCGGCCGGGAGAGGGTGTCGGCCGCCGCGGCGGCGGACGCCTCGGCGCCCCGGTCCCCGCAGGCGTCGGCGACAGGGCCGCGGACGCTGCCCGCCGTGCACCACCGCACGCTGCCGGGGCGCCGCCGCGTCGGCCGTCGGCGGCGGGCGGCCCCGGTCGGCGACCAGCCGGCACCTGCCGGCAGCGACCGGGCGCGTGGTGCGGAGAGGCCGCCCAGCGCCGGGAGCGGGGCCAGGCCGCGACTCGGGCGGAAGTCCTCCGGCGCCGGGCCGCCGAGCACGGCGCGGGCGGCGTCCGGGGCGTGGTGACGACGGACCGGGGCCCGCGGCCGGACCCTGGGCCAAAGTGAACGAGGGGAGTTCCCGGGCCTGTTGAACACACACGCCGCCGCGCCCGTATGGAGCCGGGGGCATTCCGTGCCCCGAGTCCGTCACGACGTAGGAGCACGCCTTGGGACACAACCGGCGCAGACGCCCGACCGGGGCGCGGCGCGCGACCTTCGGAGCGTTCGCCCTCATCCTGGGAGGCGGCGGCCTGGTCGCCGCGAACGTCATCGCCTCCGCGACCGAGACCTCGAACGCGGCCGTACCCCTGGGCGGTTCCGGCATCGCCGCCACCGTCGACTGCCCCGACCTCGGCGAGCGGCTGACGACGGTGCCCGACGGGGCCAGGGCCGACGTGGACACCGAACTCGCCCGCATGGACGAGCAGATCGCCGCCGCCTACCGAGGGCTGCAGGAAGCCGCCCGCACCGCGGACGACGGCACCCTCGACGAGGCCGCCGTGCTCGGCCCGCTGAACGAGGAGCGCACCGCCGCCATCGCACGTGTCACCGCCGCCATGGACGCGGCCGGGGAACGTCCCGAGGGGCTGGAGGCACTGGCGCGGTGCACCCTGCTGCGCACCGAGGTCACCCCGGCGGCGAGCGACGGCGCGGACGGCGGCCGGGACGCCGGCCAGGACGGTGCCGGACAGGGCGAGGGCGCCCCGCAGGAGCCCGGCAACGGCGGCCAGGCGGGCAACGGCCCGGTCGCCGCCGACTTCGCCGACATCATGTCCGTCGAGCCCACCGTCAAGGCGGCCCCGGGCGAGAACGCCTCGCGCGGCACCTTCGCCGGCAGTTGCGGCGTCAACGCCGAGGGGCTCTACAACTCGGACAACATCATCGTCGCCCCCGGTGTCGGCAACGGTGCCCACCACTTCCACGACTACATCGGCAACCAGGCCAACAACGCCTTCGCCGGCGACGACGACCTGGCCGCCGCCGCCACGAGCTGCGCCGACCAGGGCGACAAGTCCTCCTACTACTGGCCCGTGCTGCGCCTGCAGGACGGCACCACCGAGCGGGACGCCGCATCCCCCGGCGGCGGCATCGAGGGCAACGCCGGCCGGATCGTCACCGCCAAGGAGGTCACCCTGACCTTCGTCGGCAACGAGCGCGGCAAGGTCACCGAGATGCCCCGGCTGCTGCGCATCATCACCGGCGACGCCAAGGCGTTCGTCAACGGCGACACCAACGCCAACGCCTCCTGGAGCTGCACCGGCCTGGAGGACCGCCGGCTCGCGGACCGGTATCCGCTCTGCCCGCGGGGCAGCGACGTGGTGCGCACCTTCACGTTCCAGAGCTGCTGGGACGGCCGGAACACCGACAGCGCCAACCACCGCACCCACGTGGCCTTCCCCGGCGCCGACGGCACCTGTCCCGACGGCTTCCAGCCCATCCCGCGCCTCGTGCAGCGCATCGTCTACGACGTCGACGCGCCGAGCCTGGCCGACGGGGGCAAGACCACGCCGCTGTTCGCGGTGGACTCCTTCCCCGAGCAGCTCCACAAGCCGGTCACCGACCACGGCGACTTCATCAACCTCTTCGACGAGGGTCTGATGCGCGAGGTGGTCGACTGCATCAACAGCGGCCGCACCTGCGGCGCCGGCGCCCCGCCCGCCGGGGAGCCGGGCCAGGGCGGTGACGGGGGCCCGAAGGAGCAGCCGACCGAGCGGCCCGGGACCACCCCGCCCCCGGCCGACGGCGGCGAGGACGGCAAGGACGGCAAGGGCCAGGACGGCAAGGGCCAGGACGGCAAGGACCCGGGTGGCGACGCCACGGCCGCGCCCTCCGACGCCGCCTCCGCACCCGCCGAACAGGACCGGGACGGCGGGAAGCGGGACGCCGAGGCCACCGCACCCGCCGGCCGGGACGGTGCCCCCGTCTCCCCGGAGGCCGAGCCCCGCGCCGCCACCACGGCGCCGGACGCCTCCGGCGCCGTCGGCAGCGCCGTCGCCACGCCCGAGGCGGACCGCACCGCCCCGGGCGCCGTCGCCGCCGGCACGGCGCCCCGGGCACAGGGCGCGCGGGGCGGCCTCGCCGAGACCGGCGCGGGCCTCGGCCTGTGGCCCGCGGCGGCGGGCGGCGTCCTCTTCGCCGCCGGATGCGCGCTGCTGATCCGCACCAGGCGGCAGGCCGGCTGAGGCCGGCGCGTGGCCCGGTACCGGTACGACGACGGGCGGGCGGGAACCCGAGGTTCCCGCCCGCCCGTTCGCGTGCGCGAAGCGCCGCTCAGACGTTGACGCCGAACTCGGCGGCGATCCCGGCGAGGCCGGAGGCGTACCCCTGGCCGACCGCGCGGAACTTCCACTCGGCGCCGTGCCGGTACAGCTCGCCGAAGATCATGGCGGTCTCGGTGGCCGCGTCCTCGGAGAGGTCGTAGCGGGCGATCTCCTGGTTGTCCGCCTGGTTGACGACCCGGATGAAGGCGTTGCGGACCTGGCCGAAGCTCTGGCCCCGGTTCTCCGCGTCGTGGATCGACACCGGGAAGACGATCTTGTCGATGTCGGCGGGGACGGCGGACAGGTCGACCTTGATGGACTCGTCGTCACCCTCGCCCTCGCCGGTGAGGTTGTCACCGGTGTGGTGGACCGAGCCGTCCGGGCTGGTGAGGTTGTTGTAGAAGACGAAGTGGCTGTCGCCGGGCACCTTGCCGCCGGCGTTCAGGAGCAGCGCGGAGGCGTCCAGGTCGTAGTCGGTGCCGGTGGTGGTGCGCACGTCCCAGCCGAGGCCGATCAGCACCGCGGTCAGACCGGGCGCCGCCTTGCTGAGCGAGACGTTGCCGCCCTTGGACAGGGAAACTCCCACTGCGTACTCCTTCGTCGGGACTGCGCTGCGGGCCCGCCCCTCGCGGACCCCTTCACAATCTACAACACTGTAGAAGTTCGCTCCGGGGTGCCGTACGGCTCCGGTGCGGCGCCGCCGGTCACGCCGTCAGCCCGGCCGCGAGGGTCGCCCCCAGCTCCCAGCACGCCTCCAGGTCCGCCTTGGCGGGCTCCCCGGTGACGCTCACCGCGGGGGCCGCCCGCTGCCAGCCGAGCCCGGTGGTGACCGTCTCCACGGCCCGCAGCGCGCCGGTCGTGTCGTTGCCCCCGTGCACCCAGGAGCCGAAGGGCCGCCCGCGCGTCTCGTCCAGACACGGGTAGTAGACCTGGTCGAAGAAGTGCTTGAGGGCGCCGGACATGTAGCCCAGGTTGGCGGGGGTGCCGAGGAGGTAGCCGTCGGCCTCCAGCACGTCGACGGCGGTCGCGGCGAGCGCCGCCCGCCGCACCACCCGTACGCCCTCGATCTCGGGCGTGGTGGCCCCGTCCACGACGGCTTCGAGCAGCGCCTGGCAGTTCGGGGACGGGGTGTGATGCACGATCAGCAAAGTGGCCACACCGAAGAGCCTGCCGTCCGCTCCCGCCGGCCGCAACCAAGCGGCGGGCCGCGAGGACGCGGACACGGCGAAGGGACCGCCCCCGAAACGGGGGGCGGCCCCTTGTGACCACGCCGTGGGACGCCGTGGCGCCGTCAGGCGACCGGTGCCACCGAGTCCCGGCCGGCGGCCGGGCCGGCGCCGTCGGCCACCTGCGCGGCGGCCGACTCCTCGGCGAGGCGTTCCATGCCGCTGGTGGTCTTCAGCGGCTTCTCCTTGAGGAACACCACGGCGACGAGCGCGAGCAGCGCGAACGGCGTGGCGATCAGGAAGAGGTCGGCGGTGGCGACCCCGTAGGCGTGCTCGACCAGGGCCCGCATCGGCGCGGGCAGCGTCGACATGTCGGGCACCCGTGTCTCCCCGGCCCCGTCCGGGGCGGTGATGCCGGCCTCCCGCAGGCCGCGGGCCATCTCGTCGGCGACCCGGTTGGCGAGGATCGCGCCGAGGACGCTGGTGCCGATGGTGCCGCCCATGCTGCGGAAGAAGGACAGCACCGAGGTCGCGGTGCCCAGTTCGGCGGCCGGCACGTCGTTCTGCGCGGCCAGCACCAGGTTCTGCATCAGCATGCCGACGCCGATGCCGAGGATGGCCATGAACAGGCTCAGCACGGCGAAGTCCGTACCGGCGTCGATGGTGGAGAGCAGCCCCAGGCCGACGGCCATGACGACCGCGCCCGCCACGAGGTACCGCTTCCACCGGCCGGTCCGGCTGATGACCTGCCCGGCGACGGTGGAGGAGACCAGCAGGCCGAGGATCATCGGCAGGCTCATCAGACCCGCCACGGTCGGCGACTTGCCCAGGGAGATCTGGAAGTACTGCGAGAGGAAGACGGTCCCGCCGAACATGGCGACACCGACGAAGAGGCTCGCCACGGTGGTCAGCGTCACCGTGCGGTTGCGGAAGATGCCGAGCGGGATGACCGGCTCCGCGGCCCGCGACTCGACGAAGACCGCGCCGGCCAGCAGCACGACACCGCCCCCGGCGAGGGCCGAGGTCTGCCAGGACATCCAGTCGAACTCGTTGCCGGCCAGCGAGACCCAGATGAGCAGCGCGCAGACGCCGGCCACGATCAGGAAGGCGCCGAGCCAGTCGATGCGCACCTCGCGCTTGACCGTGGGCAGCCGCAGCGTGCGCTGGAGCAGCGCGATGGCCAGCAGCGCGAACGGCACGCCGATGAAGAAGCACCAGCGCCAGCCCAGCCACGAGGTGTCGACGAGCACGCCGCCCACCAGCGGGCCGGCCACGGTGCCCACGGCGAAGACGGCGCCGAAGATGCCGGCGTACTTGCCGAGCCGGCGGGGCGGGATCACGGAGGCCATCACGACCTGTGCGAGGGCGGTGAGACCACCCGCGCCGATGCCCTGCACGACCCGGCTGAAGATCAGCAGTTCGACGCCGTGCGAGAAACCCGCCAGCAGCGAGCCGACCACGAAGAGGCCCAGCGAGAGTTGGAGCAGCAGCTTCTTGTTGAAGAGGTCGGACAGCTTGCCCCACAGGGGCACCGTCGCGGTCATGGCCAGCAGTTCGGAGGTGACGACCCACGTGTAGGACGACTGGCTGGCGCCCAGGTCGGCGATGATCGTCGGCAGGGCGTTGGAGACCACCGTGCCGGCCAGGATCGCGACGAACATGCCGGCCATCAGGCCGGACATGGCCTGGAGTATCTGCCGATGGGTCATGGAGGTGGGAGGCGCGTCGGCGGGCGCCTGGGCTGCGGTCACGGGCGTTCTTCGTCTCTCTCGGTGATGGTCGGCTGGTGCGCGCGTCCTGGGCGCCGACCGGCGTCGGCGGGCCCGGGGCGGGGCAGGCGAGGGGTGGGGCGGGTGGTGCCGGTGGAGCGGGGACCGCGGGGCCGGGCGGCCGGTCCGGGGCGGGGTCAGGCGGAGGGCGCCGGGAGGCCGGCGGCCAGGAGGGCGAACACCTCCCGGAAGACGTCCGGGAAGGCCGTCTCCTCCTGACGGGCGCACCAGTGTTCGACGCTGACCCGCACCGCGGTGCCCGCCAGCGCGGCCAGCAGCCGCGGGTACAGCTCCAGGGCCCGGCGCCGCTCCTCGTCGCTCGCGTCCGGCGCGGTGGCCGGTTCGCCGGGGCGCAGGCGCGCGGCGACGGCCTCGGCGAGCGCGGTCTCGTCGGCCATGTGGGCGCCGAGGTTGCGGACCAGGAGGTGCGGGGAGGCGTTCAGCACGTCGGCGTGCAGCCGCCACAGCTCCTGTTGCTGCTCCGCCTCGGCCAGCTCGACGATGATCGCCTCGCACAGCGCCTCCGTCGGGGAGAGCCGCGCGGGGGCGTCGAGCAGGGCCTGCCGGATGCGGGCGCCCGCGTCCGCGTCGATCACCACGAAGGCGTCGTCGCGGCTGTCGAAGTAGTTGAAGAAGGTGCGGACGGAGACACCGGCCGCGGCGCTGATGGCCTCGACGGTGACCTTCTCCGCCCCGTGCTCGGCGGCGAGCCTGATCGCGGATTCGGCGAGAGCGGCCCTGGTGGCGCGCTTCTTCCGCTCGCGCAGGCCACCCCGCGCGACACCGTTCTCCGACATGGGTTGCATGGTATGCAAAGATGCACGCCCTGCAAAATGAAATATCCCGGCCACCCGCCGGTGGGCGGGTGGCCGGGACAGGGGGGTGTCCGCCGTACGTGGGCGCCGTGCGCCGGGGGTCAGGCCGCGAGCCGGACCAGGGTCTCCTCGAAGGAGGGCGCGCCCTGGGCGGGCCGGTTGTTGTGCGGCAGCTTGGCCAGGGCGACCGCCATGCCGCAGTGGCCGGTGACGCCGGAGAAGATCAGGCCCCCGCCGATCGCGGCGGAGAGCCAGTGCGCCGGACGCCAGAACCGGCCGGCCACGAAGCCCGCGGCGACCAGCGAGCCGGCCGCGAACCGGACCTGGCGGTCCATGGGCCAGACCGTGCGGCCCTGCCGCTCGCGCTCGACCGGGTGCCCGGCCCCGGCCCAGGCGCCGGTGCCGCCCTCCAGCCCGGCGGCCTCGATCCCGAGGGCGGCGAGCCGGTCGCAGCCCGTGGCGGAGCGGTTGCCGGAGGCGCAGACGAGGAGCAGCGGACGGCGCGCGGCGGCGGCCGTCAGGGCCACGGCGGCCTCGTCCAGCCGGTCCAGCGGCACGTTGTGGGCGCCGGGGAGGTGGCC
The DNA here is from genome assembly GCF_036607905.1 of Streptomyces sp. SCSIO 75703. Taxonomy (NCBI): domain Bacteria; kingdom Bacillati; phylum Actinomycetota; class Actinomycetes; order Kitasatosporales; family Streptomycetaceae; genus Streptomyces; species Streptomyces sediminicola. The sequence goes on along the minus strand of NZ_CP144555.1, from coordinate 142,683 downwards.
GCCGGCGTACTCGCCGGGGGAGCGCACGTCCACGACGGTGAACTCGCCGAGCCGGGCCGCGGCCTCGTCGGCGGTCAGGGCGGCGGGCGTTGCGGTGGTGCTGGTCACGGAACCGAACCTTTCTCAGGGATGCTCAGTACGGGTCACCCCCGCACGGTATGATACCCGCGGGGGTATATGGAGGAGGATGTGTGGAACTCGACATGTCGGCCGCCGAGCTGAAGTCGGCGCTCAACCGGTTGCGGCGTGCTCAGGGGCAGCTCGCGGGGGTCGTCCGGATGATCGAGGAGGGGCGGGACTGCGAAGAGGTGGTCACCCAGCTCGCCGCCGTCTCCCGGGCCCTGGACCGCGCCGGGTTCTCGATCATCGCCACCGGCCTGCAACAGTGCATGACCAGCGAGGACCCCGAGATGCGGGACTCGGCGCAGATGCGGGCCCGGCTGGAGAAGCTCTTCCTTTCCCTGGCCTGACCCGCCCGGCCGGTCACGGCAGCGCCGTGGCGGCCATCGCCACGGCGACGGCCAGCAGCAGGGAGCCGAAGATCCGCCGCAGCGTGGCGGCGGAGACCTTCGCCGCCAGCCTGCGCCCGTCCCAGGCGCCGAGGACCGCCGCCGCGAGGAACGGCAGCAGCAGCGCCAGGTCCACGTGCGCGGCGGTGCCCGCCCGTGCCCCGAGCGCCACCAGGGCGTTGGCGAGGACCACCAGCAGACTGGTGCCGACCGCCGCGCCCATCGGCACGGCCAGGACCGACACCAGCGCCGGTACCGCCAGGAAACCGCCGCCGACCCCGAGGAAACCGGTCACCGCGCCGAGCCCGGCCCCGGCGCCCGCGGCCCGTGGGGCCGACACCGTGGTGCCCTCGCGGGGCGCGCGCCGGCGCAGCATGGCGAGGGCGGCGGCCCCCGCCAGCACCGCGAACATCAGCGTCAGCACCCGGTCCGGGACCCGGGCCGACAGGACGCCGGCCACGGCGGCGGGCACCAGCCCGGCCGCCGCGAACAGCAGTCCGGACCGCCAGCGCACCGTGCCCGCGCGGGCGTGGCCCACCAGCGCGGTGACCGAGGTGACGATCACCACGACCAGGCTCGCGGTGGTCGCCGCGGCCGGGGTGAAGCCGAGCAGGTAGATCAGTGCCGGCACGGTGAGGATGCTGCCGCCGGCGCCCAGCGCGCCGAGGGCCACCCCGGCCACCGCGCCGGCCGCCAGGGCGAGAAGGAGGGCGGTCATACGGCGCCGACGCCCGCCCGCGAGCCCGCCGGACGGCCGGTCCGGGGGTCCCTCTCCTCGGCGACGCCCGGGAGGACGGCCGTGAGACCGGCCCCGGACGCCGCCGCGAAGCCGTCGTCCACGGCCACCACGTCCCGCCCGGCGGCGTCCAGCACGGAGGCGGCGATCGCCGCCCGCATCCCGCCGGCGCAGTGCACCCACACCCTGCCCGGCGGCACCTCGTCCAGGCGGCCGCGGATCTCGTGCACCGGCAGGTGCACGCTGCCCTCGGCCCAGCCGTCGGACACGCGCTCGTTCTCCCGGCGCACGTCGACCACGACCACGTCCTCGCCGCGCGCCCGCGCCGCGGCCAGGTCGGCGAAGGCGGCCCGCGGGAAGGAGGCGGGCGCGGTCCCCTCGGGGAGCCAGTCGGCCGGGGAGCCCACCGACGCCGCGGCCGGCCGGTCCTCCCGCTGGGCGCGGGGGAGGTCCTCGGCGCTGCCCGCGAGCAGCGTCACCGGCCTGTCCCACGGGATCATCCGGGCCAGGTAGGTGGCGAGCTGCCCCTCGACCTCGAAGTTCAGCGACCCGGCGACGTGCCCGGCGGCGGCGATCACGCGGTCGATGTCCCGAGGCGGGTCCACCACGACGGCCGAGCGGGCGCCTCCGGCCGGGTGGCTGCGGTTGCCCAGCCCCGCGGTCTCCAGGACGTCGACAAAGAACACGGATCACTCTCCTCTCGGAATTACGCCCGGGGGTATCTCTGTGGTCAGCGTAGCAAAGATACCCAGGGGGGTATCACGGCGCCTGGCCGGCACCCCGGAACCGGCCCCGGGTCGCGGGGCGGCGGCGCGGGCGCACGGAGCGCGAGCCGCGGCGCGGCGGCGCCCGACGCGCGGGGGAGCGGGCCCCGGGGGGAACCCACCCGCCCGACGCGCGGGGGAGCGGGCCCCGGGCAACCCGCCCCCTTTCGGCACCGCGGGTGACCCGAACGGCCCTGCCGGGTACCCGGCAGGGCCGCGCAGGGTGGTGGGATGGCCACCGGGAGCCGTCCCGCCCCGGCACCGACCCGGAAAGGACCGAGATGTCCGTCGACACGCAGCAGGCGCCCCCCGGTCTCACCGACGAGGAACTGGCCGGCCTGGACGCCCACTGGCGCGCGGCGAACTACCTCTCCGCCGGGCAGATCTACCTCCTGGCCAACCCGCTGCTGACGGAACCGCTCCGCCCCGAGCACGTCAAACCCCGGCTGCTCGGCCACTGGGGCACGGTGCCCGGCCTCAACCTGGTCCACACCCACCTCAACCGGGTGATCAAGGCCCGTGACCTGGACGCGCTGTGCGTGTGGGGACCCGGCCACGGCGGACCCGCCGTCCTCGCCAACTCCTGGCTCGACGGCTCGTACACGCGCACCTATCCGGACATCACCCGGGACGCGGCCGGCATGGCCCGGCTCTTTGGGCAGTTCTCGTTCCCCGGCGGTGTGCCGAGCCACGTGGCCCCCGAGACGCCGGGGTCCGTCCACGAGGGCGGCGAACTCGGCTACTCCCTCGCCCACGCCTACGGCGCCGCCTTCGACCACCCGGACCTGCTGGTCGCCTGCGTGATCGGCGACGGGGAGGCGGAGACCGGCCCGCTGGCCGCCTCCTGGCACTCCAACAAGTTCCTCGACCCCGTCCACGACGGCGCCGTCCTGCCCGTCCTGCACCTCAACGGGTACAAGATCGCCAACCCGGCGGTCCTAGCCCGGCTCCCCGAGACCGAACTCGACGACCTGCTGCGCGGCTACGGACACGACCCGATCCACGTCGCCGGCGACGACCCCCCGGCCGTGCACCGCGCCATGGCGTACGCCCTGGACACCGCCCTCGACCGGATCGCGGCGATCCAGCGCGCCGCCCGCGAGGAGGGCGCCGACGGCCGGCCCCGCTGGCCCGCGATCGTGCTGCGCACCCCCAAGGGCTGGACCGGCCCCGACGAGGTCGACGGCGTCCCCGTCGAGGGCACCTGGCGAGCCCACCAGGTGCCCCTGTCCGGCGTCCGGACCGACCCCGCCCACCTGCGACGGCTGGAGGAGTGGCTGCGCTCCTACCGGCCCGCCGAACTGTTCGACGCCCAGGGCGCCCCGCGCCCCGCCGTCCTGGAGTGCGTCCCCGAGGGCGACCGCCGCCTCGGCGCCACCCCCTACGCCAACGGCGGCCTCCTGCTCCGCGAACTGCCCCTGCCGCCGCTGGAGGAGTACGCCGTCCCCGTCGAACGCCCCGGCACCACCCTGCACGAACCGACCCGCGTCCTCGGCGGCCTGCTGCGCGACGTCATGGCCGCCACCGCGGACCGCCGCGACTTCCGCCTCGTCGGCCCCGACGAGACCGCCTCCAACCGGCTCCAGGCCGTCTACGCCGCCAGCGGCAAGGCGTGGCAGGAGCGCACCCTCCCCGTCGACGAGGACCTCGACCGGCACGGCCGCGTCATGGAGATCCTCTCCGAACACACCTGCCAGGGCTGGCTGGAGGGCTACCTCCTCACCGGCCGCCACGGACTCTTCTCCTGCTACGAGGCGTTCGTCCACATCGTCGACTCGATGGTCAACCAGCACATCAAGTGGCTGCGCGTCACCCGCCGGCTGCCCTGGCGGGCCCCCATCGCCTCCCTCAACTACCTGCTCACCTCACACGTCTGGCGCCAGGACCACAACGGCTTCTCCCACCAGGACCCCGGCTTCGTCGACCACATCCTCAACAAGAGCCCCGAGGCGGTCCGCGTCTACCTGCCGCCGGACGCCAACACCCTGCTCTGCGTCGCCGACCACACCCTGCGCAGCCGCGACTACGTCAACGTCGTCGTCGCCGGCAAACAGCCCTGCTTCGACTGGCTCACCCTGGAGGAGGCCCGCACCCACTGCGCGCGCGGCGCCGGCGTCTGGGACTGGGCAGGCACCGAGGACGGCACCCGCGAGCCCGACGTGGTCCTCGCCTGCGCCGGCGACGTCCCCACCCAGGAGGTGCTGGCCGCGGCCCGGTTGCTCCGGCGCCACCTGCCCGCGCTCGCCGTCCGCGTCGTCAACGTCGTCGACATCGCCCGCCTGCTGCCCAGCGGCGAACACCCGCACGGCATGAGCGACTTCGAGTACGACGGCCTGTTCACCACCGACAAACCGGTGATCTTCGCCTACCACGGCTATCCCTGGCTCATCCACCGCCTCGCCTACCGCCGCACCGGCCACCCCCACCTGCACGTCCGCGGCTACAAGGAGATCGGCACCACGACCACGCCCTTCGACATGGTCGTCGGCAACGACATGGACCGCTACCGCCTGGTCATGGACGTCATCGACCGGGTGCCCGGACTCGCCGTGCGCGCCGCCGCCGTACGACAGCGGATGGAGGACACCCGGCTGCGCCACCACGACTGGGTCCGCGCACACGGGGTGGACCTGCCCGAGGTGGCCGACTGGTCCTGGGACGGCTGACCCGCCGCACCCCGCCCGGCCCGCGGAGGGAGACTCGTGACCGCAACCGCCTCGACCTGGGACTACGTCCACTACGACCCCGCGGAGGAACGGCTGCGCGAGTCCCTGTGCACCCTGGGCAACGGCTACTTCGCCACCCGCGGCGCCCTGCCCGAGTGCGCCGCCGACGACATCCACTACCCGGGCACCTACGCCGCCGGCTGCTACAACCGGCTCACCTCCGCCGTCGCCGGGCGCGAGGTGGAGAACGAGGACATGGTCAACCTGCCCAACTGGCTGCCGCTGCGCTTTTGCCTGCCCGGCGAGGAGTGGCTCACCCCCGACACCGGCAAGGTCCTCGACCACCGCCAGACCGTGCACCTCGACGCGGGCGTACTGGAGCGCCGCACCCGCTACGGACTGAGCGCCGGCCGGGTGCTGTCCGTGCGCCAGCTCCGCCTCGTCCACATGGGCGACCCCCACCTCGCCGCCCTGCGCACCGAGTTCACCGTCTCCGAGGGCGTCGTCGACCTCGACGTGGAGGCCGCCCTGGACGGCGCGGTCACCAACTCCGGCGTGCCCCGCTACCGGGAGCTGGCGGGCCGCCACCTGACCCACGTGCACACCGGCGGCGACGGCGACGGGACGGTGTGGCTGCGCTGCCGCACCCGCACCTCCGACATCCGCGTCGGCATGGCCTCCCGCACCACCGGCGACGGCGCGCCCCTCACCCCGCGCCGCGAGCCCCGCCGCGTCTCCCAGCACACCACCCTGCGCCTGGAGCCGGGCCGCACCACCACCCTCGACAAGATCGTGGCCCTGCACACCTCCCACGACCCGGCGATCAGCGACCCCCTCCAGGCCGCCGTCGACCGGGTGGCCGCCGCACCCGGCTTCGGGGAACTGCTCGCCGGCCACCGCACCGCCTGGGGCCAGCTCTGGCGCCGGGCCGGACTGGAGGTGCCCGGCGAGGCCGGCGCCATCCTGCGCCTGCACCTCTTCCACGTCCTGCAGACCCTCTCCCCGCACACCGCCGAACTCGACGTGGGCGTACCCGCCCGCGGCCTGCACGGCGAGGCGTACCGGGGCCACGTCTTCTGGGACGAGCTGTTCGTCCTGCCGTACCTCAACCTGCACTTCCCCGAGGTGTCCCGGGCCCTGCTGCACTACCGCCACCGCCGGCTGGAACGGGCCCGCGCCTCCGCCCGCGCGATCGGCCGGCGCGGCGCCCTGTACCCGTGGCAGAGCGGCAGCGACGGCCGCGAGGAGAGCCAGCGGCTCCACCTCAACCCCCGCTCCGGCCGCTGGCTGCCCGACCACACCCACCTCCAGTGGCACGTCGGCTCGGCCGTCGCCTACAACGTGGTGCAGTACTGCGAGGCCGGCGGCGACGCCGAGTTCCTGCACACCAAGGGCGCCGAGATGCTGCTCCAGATCGCCCGCTTCTGGGCCGACGCGGCCACCTGGGACGAGCGCCTGGGCCGCCACCGCATCCGCGGCGTGGTCGGCCCCGACGAGTACCACGACGCCTACCCGGGCGCCGCCGCCCCCGGCCTCGACGACAACGCGTACACCAACGTCACCGCCGCCTGGGTGCTCCAGCGCACCCTGGAGGTGCTGCGCGCCCTGCCCGGCCCCCGCCGCCGCGAACTCGTCGAGCGCACCGCCCTGGACGACAGCGAACTCGAACAGTGGGAGGACGTCTCCCGCACCCTGCACGTGCCCTTCCACGCGGGCGTGATCAGCCAGTTCGAGGGGTACGGGGACCTCGCCGAGCTGGACTGGGAGGGCTACCGCGCCCGCTACGACGACATCCGGCGGCTCGACCGCATCCTGGAGGCCGAGGGCGACAGCGTCAACGACTACCAGGCGTCCAAGCAGGCCGACGTCCTCATGCTCGGCCACCTCTTCTCGCCCGCGGAACTGCGCCGCCTCTTCGAGAGGCTCGGGTACCGGCTGGACGAGGACACCTGGCGCCGCACCGTCGACTACTACCTCGCCCGCACCAGCCACGGCTCCACGCTCAGCGGACTCGTCCACGGCCGCATCCTGGCCCGCGCCCGCCGCGCCGAGGCGTGGGCGTACTGCCAGGAGGCCCTGAAGGGCGACGTCGCCGACCTCCAGGGCGGCACCACGGGGGAGGGCATCCACCTCGGCGCGATGGCGGGCACCCTCGACCTGGTCCAGCGCGGGCTGACCGGGCTGGAGACCCGCGAGGGCGCCCTGTGGCTCGACCCGGTACCACTGCCGGAGCTGTCCTCGTACGGCTTCTCCATCCGCTACCAGGGCCACTGGGGCGTGCGGTTCCGGCTGGAACACGGGCGGCTGGAGATCGCCGTGCCCGCCTCCGACCTGCCGCCGATCGAGGTGCGGCTGCCCGACCGCACCCTGGCCCTCCAGCCCGGCGACACCTGCCGGCTGGTCCTCCCGGAGTGAGCGGACCGCCGGGGCCGGACAGCGGTCCGCCCCCGGCCGGGGCCGGGGGCGGAGGCCGACGGGGGCGAGGCGCCTCAGCCGGGCAGGGGGAAGGTCACCACGGGTGGGGAGCCGTCCGGGCGGCCGTCGGTGTACGTGAGGCTCAGCCGGGTGAACCGGACCTGGCCCGCGTCCTGTTCCGCGGCGCGCGCCCGGTCCAGCCGCACGACGACGGGGTACGGGCGGAAGGTGCCCGCCGCGCAGTCGGGGACGCAGTCGTTGACGTCGTTGATGCCGGTGGCCACCGCCGCGCGCGCGTCCCAGCGCGACCACTGCAGCGAGGTCAGGACGCTGTTGGCGTCGCCGCAGGCGACGATGAACGACCCGGGGCGGACCTCGGGCTGCTGCGCGCAGTCGATCAGCACGGGTTGTGGGGCGCGGTGTCGGGGGGTGTGGTCCCGGTCCGCCGACGGGGCGGCGGACGCGGTGCCCAGGGGCGCTGCGAGCGCGGCGGCGGCGCACAGGGTGACCGCCGTCCTCGCCAGGTGTCCGACCATGTCTGCTCCCAGCCGTCTCGAGAACATCCGTCTGTGCCGTCCTTTGACGTACCGACCGTACGACCGTGTCCCGGATCGCACCACTCGTACGGAGTGTCCCCCTGGTCACCGACGGTGGTGGCGGGACGTCCGCGGACTGCGTTATGATCATCATGCAAGGAGCCGCCCGGTACCGGGTCCGGCCCCACGCGTTGGTGGTCCAAGGCAAGACGCCCCGCTTCCTGCGGGGAGATGCAGGTGCGAGGCCTGCCCAGCGCTCGGAAGAAGGGCCCCGTCCCCGCGGAAGCGGAGACGGGGCCCTTCGCGTGCCCCGCGGGCGGCCGGATGCCGTGCCCCGATGTGGGTAAGCGGTCCATCACCGTTGCCACGTACGGCGGTTCGTCCGATAACGCGCCGATTGCATCCACCGTGTGGTCCTGCCGTCCAGGCCGCAACTCCGACCCCCGGGCGGGTGTCTCATAAGCGCCAGGAACCGCTCCCCCCGAGCGAAGGACAGCGGTATGCACACCATGACGACCCCGAGCGTCCCCTCGGCCGCCCTCCCCGGCGGCGGGTACGGACCGTACAACCCGTACCACCCGTACGAACCCGACACCGACGGCGACTTCCTGCTCCGGCCGCCCCATCCGGTCGAACGCGTCCCCTGCCGGATCGACCCCGTCGACCTGCGCAGACTGGACCTGCACGCGCTGCTGACCGCGGCGGGCATCGCACCCTCCCCGGGCGATCTGGAGGCCATCGAGCAGATCAGCCGGCTGCCCGGGAACGTCCACGCGGCCCTGCGCCGCTGGCTGGAACAGGCCTGCGAGGGACCGGGCCTCACCTGATCCGGCGGTCGCACCGCCCCGCCCCCGGTGCCGACGCCCGGCCCGGGGCTCAGCCGCTCAGGGCGAGGTAGGGCGCGACCGCCAGCAGGGTCACGATCAGCGCCCAGGTGAGATGCCGGGCCGGCAGGGCGTGCGCGAGCCGCCAGCCGAGCAGCACCCCGGCCAGTTCGGGCACGCCGACCAGGGCGGCCAGCGGCCAGTCGACGGCGCCCTGGGCCACGTAGCCGAGCGTCCCCACGGCGGACACCACCACGGACTGCGCCTGCGCCGCGGCCAGCGACTCCAGCACCGGCACGCCCAGCGCGACCAGCAGCGGCACGGTGAGCATCGGCCCGCCGATGCCGACCAGCCCCGAGGCGACGGCCACCGCGAACCCCAGGACGGCCACCACCGGCACCGGCGGATGCGACCGCGCCGCGGGCGTGCGCCGCCGCTCGCGGTGCCAGACCAGCGCCGCCACCCCCGCGACGAACACCCCCAGCACCAGCCCGAACGCCCGCTGGGACACGGCCGAGTTGACGAGGACGCCCAGCGGCGTGCCGACGACCGCGGTCGCGGCCAGGACGAGCGCCGTACGCCGGGTGGCGGGCTCCCGCAACTGCCCCGACCGGGTGTAGGCGGCGGTGCCCAGCGCCCCGGTGGCGACGTGGGTGACGATCGCCGTCCCCGCCACCTCCGCCGGGGTCAGCCCGGTCAGGGCGAACAGGCCGATCGTCGGCAGCACCCCGCCCGGCCCGACCGCGGTGATGCCGATGCCGCCGGCGAGCCCCAGCAGGCCCAGGGCGAACAGGACGGGCAGGCCGAGGCCGGACATCGGCGGACTCCTTCGCTGAGGTGGCTGTCTCGTCGGGGAACTGCTCGCGGGAAAACGGCTCGTGGGGGACGGCTCGATGGGGGACGGCTCGTGGGGACGACTCGTGCGGCGCCCCCTGAGGGCTCAGGCGCCGGGGGACGGCGCGGCGCCGCGGTACAGGGTGGCGCGCAGGGTCATCCGGTCGGCGCGGATCCGGATCGACTCGACGTCCACCGGACGTCCGTCCGGCAGCCGGGTCAGCCGCTCCAGCGCGAAGACCGCCGCCCCCGCCTCGACGCCCAGCAGCGCCGCCGTGTCCGGGTCGGCGCCCACCGCGTGCACGGCCACCTCCGCCCGGCCGAGCGGCCCGCCCGCCGCCTCCTCGATCAGCGCGAAGACGTCCCGGCCCACCAGGTCGCCGGCGATCACCGCCCGGCCGAGGGGGAGCGTCAGGTAGCTGGTGTCCAGCGACAGCGGCAGCCCGTCGAGCCACCGCAGCCGCTCCACGTACACGCCGCCCGCCGCGGCGGGCACCCCCAGCCGGGCGGCGATGGCGGTGGGCAGCACCGCCACCTCCTCGGCGGCCCGGACCTCGTTGGTCACGGTGCCGTGGCCGGTCAGCTCCTCGGCGAGCCCGGTCAGCCGGTCCAGGCCGTGCCCGTACTTCGCCAGCACCACCGTGGTCCCCACCCCGCGCCGCCGGATGAGGAGGCCCTCCCGGCCGAGCAGCGCCAGCGCCTCGCGGACCGCGTTGCGGGAGGCGCCGAACTGCCGGCCGAGATCGCGCTCGTCGGGCAGCCGGCCCCCGTCGTACCGGCCGTCGGTGATCTGCTGCCGCAGGACGTCGGCCATCCGCCGGGCCCGCTCGGCGCGGGGACGCCCCGCCTCGTGCTCCATGCCGCACACGGTAGTGCGCCCCAGGTTTCGCCGGTGTTACGCCACCCTCGCTGACCTGCCAAAACGCCTGACCTGCGGGGTCGTACGCGGGTGCGGGAGCTGCGCCACCCCCGCCCCGCCGAACGGTCTCAGGCGCCGGTGCGCAGGTCGACGCCGCGCCGGGCCAGGGCGAGCACCCCGACGACGACCAGCACCACGCCGAGCAACTGGGGCAGCACCCACCAGTCGGTCCGGACGCGCTCCTGGTAGAGGACCACGCCGAGCAGCAGGCTCACCGTCGCGTCGCCGAGGGTGAGGGCGGGTTGGGAGGCGACCAGCGGACCGCCCTGCATCGCGTGCTCCAGCAGGAGCACCGCGCAGACCCCGGCCGCCGCGAACCCGTACGTCTGCCAGGTGGTGAGGAAGCCGGTCACCCCGTCCTCGCCGAGGACGCGCATCGTGTCCTTCATCAGCCCGGCGGTCAGCGCGAAGCACACCGCGGTGGCCGCGCCCAGGCAGCCGGCGCGGGCCTTGCCCACGGGGCGTCTCAGGCCGGCCGCGGCCAGCAGCACGGCGGCTCCGCCGCAGGCGCCGAGCGCGGGCAGCCAGCGGTCCATGGAGACCTGGGCGTGCCCGCTGCTCGGCGAGGCCGCCGCCAGCGCGATCCCGAGCCCCACCACCACGCCGGCCACGGCGAGCCACAGGCCCTCGGGCATCCGGTTGCCGGTGAAGAGGGAGGCCAGCAGCAGGGCGAGGGGGAGTTCCAGCACGAACAGCGGCTGGACGAGCGAGAGCGGACCGGTGGCCAGCGCCGCCGCCTGCCCGACCCCCGCGACGACGACCGCCAGCATGCCGCCGAGCCAGACCGGACGCCGCAGCAGGTCGAGGATGATGCCGGGGCGGAACCCCCGCGCCTGGGGGACGGTCAGCGCGGCCCGCCGTTGCAGCACCGTGGCCAGGGCGTTGCTGAACGCGGCGAGGAGGGCGAAGAGCACCGGCAGCAGGACGGTCATGAGCCGATCGTCCCCCCGGGCCCGGCCGCCCGCGCGCCGCCCTCGTCGTCGTAGACGAGGAGGCCGTCCGGCCGCAGCCGCAGCCCCGGGGTGGGGGAGTGGGGCGTGAGCCGGCCGTCGTGCCAGAGGTGCACGGCGGGTACCCCGCGGGCGACGACGGCGAAATCCGCGATGATGCGGCGGTGGCAGCGCCACCACAGCGACTCCGCGCACATCACCGCCGTGCGTTCGCCCGCCGCCCGCTCCAGCAGCTCGTCCATCGCGGCCAGGAACTCGGGGGTGCGGGTGTGGGCGGCGTAGGCCCGGAAGGAGGCGTTGCGCCACACGGTGTCCGGGGAGTCCGGCGGCGTCCGCCGGAATCCGCCCAGTCGCGGCTCCCACCGGTAGGCGATGCCCTCGTCCGGCATCCACCGGGCGAGCCGGTCCCGCAGCAGATCGGCGTCGCGGCGGCTGCCGGGCGCGGTGCGCACGTCGGTCACGGCCGCGACACCGGCCTCGCGCAGCAGCGCGGCCAGGGCCGCGCGGTCCGCGCTGCCGTGCCCGACGGTGACCAGAGGGGGCTGGGCCATGCCGTCCAGGTCCCCGCGCCGGCCCGGCCCATGCCCCGGGGGCGCCGCGCGGCGGGGACGCCGGCCCGCCGCCCGGCGCCGCGCCGGGTCCGGGCCGCGGGGTCTCTGGAGCAGCTGGTCACAGGGCCCGTACGGCACGGGTGTGGCGGGATCTCGTCGTTCTCCGGCGATCGCGTCACGCACGCTGAGTCCCCGCGCGCCCGAAACACGCCAACAGGAAAAAGGCATTTGCCTAAAGGGTGTAGGGGTGCGCATCATCGGTGTCGGTAGGGAAACGAGGGAGGACGACGATGGCGCGTGTGGGACTGACCCCCGAACGTCTGGTCCGGGCGGGCGCGGAACTGGCCGACGAGGTCGGCTTCGACCAGGTGACCGTCTCCGCGCTGGCCCGGCGCTTCGACGTCAAGCCCGCCAGCCTCTACTCCCACCTGCGTGGCTCCGAGGACCTCAAGACCCGCATCGCCCTGCTCGCCCTCGCCGAACTCGCCGACCGGGGCGCCCTCGCGCTCGCCGGCCGCTCCGGCAAGGACGCCCTCGCCGCCTTCGCCGACGTCCACCGTGACTACGCGCGCGAGCACCCGGGCCGTTACGCCGCCGCCCGGCACCGGCTCGACCCCGCCACCGCCGCCGCCAGCGCCGGCGTCCGGCACGCGCGGATGACCCGCGCCCTCCTGCGCGGCTACGACCTGGCCGAACCCGACCAGACCCACGCCGTACGGCTCCTCGGCAGCGTCTTCCACGGCTACGCGAGCCTCGAACTGTCCGGCGGCTTCGACCACAGCGCCCCCGACAGCGACACCAGTTGGGCCCGCGTCGTCGACGCCCTGGACGCCCTCCTGCGCAACTGGCCCGCACCCTGACGACGGCGCTCCCCCCCCGACCGACACCCCGCACCCCGCACCCCGCACGGAGACGCCATGCGCGACGACGACCACTGGACCACCACCCCCCTCACCGCCGGGCTGCTGCGCGGCGCCCTCGACCTGGAGGTCACCGCACGCGGTGTCCTCCCGCACCGGCTGCCCGCCCGCGCCCGCGCCCAGAACACCGACGGACAGCTCGCCATGGCCGAGTCCCAGCCCAGCGGCGTACGCCTGGCCTTCCGCACCCGGGCCACCGCCCTCGCGCTGGACACCCTGCCCACCAAGCGGGTCTACCCCGGTGCCCCGCCCCGCCCCGACGGCGTCTACGAACTGCTCGTCGACGGCCGCCCGGCCGGCCGGGGCAGCGTGACGGGCGGCGACACCCTCACCCTGGACCTGGCCACCGGCAGCGCCACCGTCACCCCCGGACCGGTCGGCACCCTGCGCTTCGACGGCCTCCCCGGGCGCGACAAGGACGTCGAGATCTGGCTGCCGCACAACGAGACCACCGAACTCGTCGCCCTGCGCACCGACGCCCCCGTCGAACCCGCCCCCGACCGCGGCGCGCGGGTCTGGCTGCACCACGGCAGCTCCATCAGCCACGGCTCCGACGCCGCGACCCCCACCACCATCTGGCCCGCCCTCGCCGCCTCGCGCGGCGGCGTCGGCCTCGTCAACCTCGGCTTCGGCGGCGGCGCCCTGCTGGACCCGTTCACCGCCCGCGCCCTGCGCGACACCCCCGCCGACCTGATCAGCGTCAAGCTGGGCATCAACCTGGTCAACGCCGACGTGATGCGCCTGCGCGCCTTCGGGCCCGCCGTGCACGGCTTCCTCGACACGATCAGGGAGGGCCACCCGACCACACCGCTGCTGGTCGTCTCCCCGATCCTGTGCCCCCTGCACGAGGACACGCCCGGTCCCAGCGCCCCCGACCTCGACGGTCTCGCCGACGGAAGGCTGCGCTTCGTGGCCCTCGGCGACCCCGCGGAACGCGCGAGCGGAAAGCTCACCCTGAACGTCATCCGGGAGGAACTGGCCCGCATCGTCGAGCGGCGCCGCGCCGACGACCCCCACCTGCACCACCTCGACGGCCGCGCACTGTACGGCCCGGACGACGCCGCCGAACTCCCCCTGCCCGACGGCCTCCACCCGGACGCCGCCACCCACCGCCGCATCGGCGAGCGCTTCGCCCGGCTGGCCTTCACCGGCGAGGGAGCCTTCGCGGCCTGAGCCCGGTCCGGATCCGGTCCGGAGCCGTCCGGAGCCGGCCCCGCCCCGCCCCGCTCACGCCCGCGCCCGGCCCGCCCTCCGGCCGCTACGGTCCTCCGCCCGCCGGACGAGGACGGGTACTTCGGAGAGAGCGTCGCCGCACACCACGACGAGACGCACGCGGACCGGCCGGGGCCGGCGGCGGTGGGCCCGGCGACCGACCCGCCCGCCGCGCCGGCCGGTGACGGCCCGCGCTCGAACCGGGCGTCGGCACCGGCCGCACCGCACCGCCGCCGGCCTCCGGGGTGTCCCGGTGCGCGGTGTCGACCCGTCCCGGGCCACGACCGGGCGCCGGACCCCGGGTCCGGGGGGAACCGGCCGGCCGGGCCCGGACCGGAGGGGCGGCCCGGCTCAGCGGCGGGAGAGGTACACGCCGAGCGCGCGGTGCAGCAGCCGGTTGAGCGGGTACTCCCACTCGCCCAGGTACTCGACGGCCTCGCCGCCCGCCCCGATCTTGAAGCGGAGCAGCCCCAGCAGCGGGTCGTCCGCGTCGAGCCCGTCCCCGACGCCGCGGAAGTCGTAGACGGACGCACCCAGTTCGTGCGCGTCGGACATCATCCGCCACTGCAGGGCGTTGCTCGGCCGCACCTCGCGTCCCCGGCTCGTGGAGGCCCCGTAGGAGTACCAGACGTGGTCGCCGACGGTCAGCATCGTCGCCGCGGCCAGCACGTCCCCGTCGTGGTGGGCGAGGTAGAGGCGCATGCGGTCCGGGTGCTCGGCCGTCAGCGCCGTCCACATCCGCCGGAAGTACGAGAGCGGACGCGCTGTGAAGCGGTCCCGCTCCGCGGTCTCGACGTACAGCTCGTGGAAGACGCGCAGGTCCTCCCGGTCGCCGCGCACCACCTTGACCCCGGCCCGCTCGGCCTTCTTGATGTTGCGCCGCCACTGCTGGTTGAAGCCGCCCTGCACGTCCTCCAGCGACCGTCCGGCCAGCGGCACCCGGCACACGTAACGGGGCTGGCCGGACGCGAAGCCGTCCCCGCCGCCGTCCCCCGGCCGGCGCCAGCCCAGGGCCCGCAGCCGGCCGGCGATCCGGGCCGCGCCCGGGTCCTTCGCCGTGGGAACGACGTCGCCCAGCCGGCGGACCCGCGGATCGGCGATGGCCGCCTTGACCGTCTCGGCGCGCCAGCACCGCGCCACCACCGGGGGCCCCATCCGCACCGCGAACGCCCCCCGCGTCCTCAGGTACGCGAGCATCGGCCGCAGCAGGCCGGCCAGGTCCACCGTGTTCCAGTCGAGGTCCGGCCCCTCGGGCAGGTAGGCGAGGTACCGCTTCGGGCCGGGCAGCGGCAGCGGGCGCAGCAGCACCAGTCCGGCGCCGGTGAGGCGGCCCGCACGGTCGAACCAGCCGAGGCTCTCCGCCTGCCACTCCGGTTTGACCTCGCCCCAGGCCGGGACCTGGAGGGGGCTGACGGAGGGCCGGTCCGCGACGAAGCGCAGGTGCTCCTCGCGGGTGATCGCCTTCAGCTCGTGGCTCATACGTGGTGCCCTCCGTGTCCGGTGCCGCCCGATCCGCCTGATGGCCGGGACGGACCCACCGCCCCGCACCCCCACCAGGGAATACCGGCCGCGGCGAAACCGCGCGGGCTACCGGCTGTTCGAGGGGGCCGTCCGGCCGAAGGCCCCCGGACGGCCCCCTCGACGGCGGGCGAGAGGGACCCGCACCGGGTCAGCGGGCGTCGAGCATGCCCTCGCGCAGGCGGCGCAGCAGCCGCGAGATCAGCCGGGACACGTGCATCTGGGAGACGCCGAGCCGTTCGCCGATCTCCTTCTGGGTGAGTTCCTCGACGAACCGCCAGTGGATGATCCGCCGGTCCCGTTCACCCAGTTCGGCGATCATCGGGGCGAGCGCGTGGAAGTCGTCGACCAGCGCGAGCGCGGCGTCGTCGGCGCCGATGAAGTCCGCGAGGACCGACTCGCCGTCCTCGCTTCCGCCGATGGCCGCGTCCAGCGACGAGGAGTTGTAGCCGTTGGCCGCCAGCCGGGCCTCCACGACCTCGTCCTCCGGCAGGCTCATCAGCTCGGAGAGCTCCCGGGTGGTGGGGTTGCGGCCCAGCCGGGAGCGGAGCTCCTCGGTGGCGCGGGCGAGCTGCACCCGGGCCTCCTGGAGCCGGCGCGGCACGTGCACCGCCCAGGAGGTGTCCCGGAAGAACCGCTTGATCTCGCCCACGATGTACGGCACCGCGAAGGAGGTGAACTCCACCTCGCGGGACAGCTCGAACCGGTCGATGGCCTTGATCAGGCCGATCATGCCGACCTGGACGATGTCCTCCATCTCCTCCGGGCCGCGGCTGCGGAAGCGGCCGGCTGCGAAGCGGACCAGGGACATGTTCATCTCGATCAGCGTGTTGCGCACGTACTGGTACTCGGCCGTGCCCTCCTCCAGCACCGCCAGCCGGTCGAAGAACCGCCGGGACAGCGCGCGGGCGTCCGCGGGCGCCACCTTCGACGGATCGGCGATCTCGGGTACTGCGGTGGTCTCCGGGGCGGTCACCTCGGTGTGGGCCTGCACGGTCGTCGCCATCGTCTTCCCTCCCGATCCCGTCGGCGCTGTCGCTGTCACTGGCCGCCGACGAGACGGCGTCTACCCCGGCTCGCCCCGGACATGCCCGGCCCCATTCCGCCCCGGGCCGGTGCGGACCCACCGAAGTGAGGGGCAAAGCGGGGGATAGAGGGACGAAATTCGGGCAAAAGGGGGAACCTTAAGAGGGAGCGCGCGTTCCGAGAAGGGAAGACGAGACATGTTCGAGGCTGACAACATCCGCGAGTGGCGTGGACACGACGTCGTCGACAGCGAGGGCAAGAAGATCGGCAGCCTGGAGTCCATCTACGTCGACACGGTGACCGACCGGCCCGCGTTCGCCGCGGTCACCATCGGTATGCCGACCCGCCGCCGGCTGGTCTTCGTCCCCCTGGACCGGTCCACCGTCGGACCGGGCTACCTGAAGGTGACCTATGACCGGTCCCGGGTCAAGGACGCCCCCGGCATCGACATCGACGGAGAACTCTTCGCCGAGGCCGAGCGGGACGTCTTCACCCACTACGACCTGCCCTACGAGCAGGGCAGCCGGGGCGAACGACGGCTCGCCCGCCGCTGACCCCGGCCGCACCGCCCCGCCGGGCGGTACACCCACCGCCCGGCAGGAAAGGCGGACCCGCGGACACCCGCGGACCCGCCGGCCTGCGGCCTACGCCACCTTCGCGTCCCGGCGCGCGACCCGCTCCAGCGCCCGGGCTGCCCGACCGGCAGGTCCTCCGGCGCCGGGGCGATCTCGCCCAGCGTCCTTCACCGCGTCCCGCACGCCCCGGACGACCCCGGTGTACACCAGGTCCAGCGCGCCCCGGTGGGCGACGGCGTCGGCCCGGCCGGCGGAGGAGCCGTCCCAGGGCCGCTCCGCGCCCGGCGCCGGGCGTGCCCGGCGCCATCCCGCCCGGCGCCGCGATGCGCTCGGCGACGTCGTCGGCCCTCTCGCGCACCCGGCCGACCCGGGGGCCGATCATCGCGTGCACCGCGGCGAAGTACGGTCCCACCACGCTCCCGTGGACGTGCTCGAGGGCGAGGCGCGGGCCGTTGAGGGCGTGCGGGCGCAGGCGCGGCACGCCGATCAGCCGCCCGGCGGCCTCGCGCTCGAGGCCGGGCACCGTGTGGGCCGGGGCCGGACCCCGCGTCATCGCCGACTCGGCTCCCGAAGGCCGCGTACGGTCTCGCACCCTCACGCGTGCCCCGGTTCACCGAGGTCAGGCCCGTGCGGACCCGTGTGCGCCGACGGCAAACGACCGACCCGGGCCGCCCCGCCCGTCACACCCCGGCAACGACCAGCGCCCCGTCGCTGCCACACGCCGCCCCTGACCCGGCGCCGTGCGACGGGCATCCTGGACGGCATGGCCCGCCTCCAGCACACCGTCACGCTCGCGTCCCTGCCCCGGCCCTGGTTCGCCTCGCTGGTGGCCGCCTTCCACGACGTCGCCGAGACCCTCGACGCGGACGGGGGCCGACTGCGGCTGCCCGACGGGCGTCCGGCCGACCTGCTGCTGACCGAGGGCCGGCACCTGATCCCCGGCGCCCGGTACCGGGCCCCGGGCGAGGAGGGCGCCCGCCCGGACGGCGGCGACCCGGTCGTCACCCTGACCGCCTGGGACCGCCGCCGCGCGACCGCGGTGGAGGCCGTCGCCGTGGAGGAAGAGGGCGGGCGCCGCACCGTGATCGCCGTGGCGGCCGGGCTCCGCGCCGCCGACCGGCCCCGGGAACTGTGGTGCTCCGGGACCCTCCGGTCGAGCGGCAGGGGAGCCCGGTACCTGGGCGGCGGGGGAGAGGCGCGCGTCGACCTCGACCGGTGGTGGTCGGCGGCGGCCGGCCGCGGCCTGCTCCCCGGCGGCCCGCCGCTGCGCGGGACCCTCACCCACGCGCTCGCCCGCGCCACCGTCACCGCCGTGCCGCGCCCGGCCGCCGACGGGGACTGGAACGTCACCGTCCGGGTCCGCTTCCGGGGCCGCTCCTTCGCCCGCCCGCTGCTGCCGCTCGGCATGCTCTTCCTCGGCCGCCGCCTGCGCACGGCCTTCGCCGCCCGGCTCGACGACGCCGCCCGGGAGTGGAACGCACAGGTGCCCGCACTGGTCCGGCGGGACGCCGCGCGGCTCCGCGCCGACATCGCCGACGGACTCGTCCCCGAGGCCGCCGCCGGGGCCGCCGGAGCGGCCGGGCCCGTCGAAGCCGCCGGGCCCGCCGGGAACGGCTCCGACCAGGGAGGGGACCAGCGCGCGAGGGGCGCACATGACAAGTAAGTGAGCCCTGTACGCGCCCCCTCGGCGGTACGGACAATGCGTCGAGACCGAGATCACCAGGCGGGACTCGTCGTCGTCCACCCGCCGGCTCCGGGGGAAAGCAGGTCGATCGCCGTGCTGTTGCGTCTGCCCACGTCCGTGACGGAGGCTCAGGAGTGCCTGGCCGAGGGCGCGGTGCCCATCGGCGGAGCCACCCTGGTGTGGGCCACGTGGCAACGCGACGGCTTCCCGGAGCGGGCCGTTTCCCTGCGCGGCGTCCCCGAGGCCACCGTCGTCGAGGCGGACTCGCTCGGCGGCGCCGTCGTCCTGCACCGCGTCGACGACCGCGTACCGGAGGTGCTGCGGCGCGCGGCGGCCTCCGTCGGCACCGGCGCCGTGCGCCGGACCGCGACCGTCGGCGGCAACATCGTCGGCAGCACCCTGCGCTGCCTGCTCCCCGCCGCCCTCGTGCTGGACGCCCGCCCCACCGTCCTCGCCCAGGACCGCGCCTACGAGACCGACCTGGCCGAACTCCTCGCGAAACGCCATCTGTTGCTCGGCCTGCGCTGGCGCACCCCCCTGGCCAGCGGCTACCGCAAGGAGCCCGCAGAGGCCGGCGGGCCGCCGCCCCTGGTCGTCGCCACCGCCGTGCGCGAGGGCCCCGGAGGGGAGCGGGAACTGAGGGTCGCCGTGCGCGAGGGCTACGACGTCGTCGGCGGCGCCGCCCCGTGCGAGGAGGGCGCGGACCAGGCCCTCGACGCCCTCGCGCGCACCGACGTCGGCGCGCTGCCCGCCGCCGCCCGGGACGTGGTCCGCGGACAGGTCCGCGACGTCCTGGCGGGGCTCACCGGCCGCTGACACACCGGCCGGTGAGCCCCGCCAGGAGGCCTCCGGTCAGCCGTTCGCCAACTGGACCACTCGGTCCAGCGCCCCGTTGAACCGGTCGTGGTCCCCGACCGTGGGGCCCGACGAGGTGTACTGCCACATCGTGTGGAAGGACCAGCCCGCGGGCAGCGGGCCCACCGTCGAGGCGTACCGGGCGATCCACAGCGGGTTCTTGTCGCCGAAGCCGCTGTAGTCCCCGGTGCACTGCTGCCACCAGTTGGTGGAGGTGTAGATCACCGCGTCCCGGCCGGTACGCGCCTTGTACCGGTCGAGGAACGCGCGGATCCAGTCCACCATCTGACCGGTCGTGCGTCCGTAGCAGGTCGCGCCGTACGGGTTGTACTCGATGTCCAGGACACCCGGCAGGGTCCTGCCGTCCTTGGACCAGCCGCCGCCGTTGTCGACGAAGTAGTCGGCCTGGGCGGCGCCGCCGGCGGTGTCCGGGGTGGCGAAGTGGTACGCACCCCGGATCATGCCGACGTCGTACGAGCCGTTGTACTGCTGGGCGTAGTAGGGATTGCGGTAGGACGTCCCCTCGGTGGCCTTCACATAGGCCCACTTGACCCCGCTGTTCCACAGGGTCGGCCAGGCGACGTTGCCCTGGTGGCTGGAGACGTCGACACCCTCGGTCTGGGCCACCCGGGTGCCGGCGGCGGGGCGGTCCCGCTCGCCCTCGTGGGCCAGGACACCCCCGCCCATCGAGGCGGTACCGCGTACCGACGGCCCGTCGTCACCGGCGGCCGACACCGGAGCGGCGGCCAGGGACGGCAGGAGCAGCGACGCGGCGAGAACGATGCCTGCCCTGAGCAGGCGTGAGTGGCTCTTGGCCACGGCTATGGGTCTGCGCATGCCCTCATGCATGCCGCCGCCCGGCACCCGCGCACCGCCCGGTCCCCCGGACGGACGCACACGTCTGCCCGAAAGGGGGAGGAGAACACCCCGAACGGGATGTTCCGCATCGCGCCCGCCGTAGGCGCGCACCGCCGCGTCGATGCCAGAACGCCTGTATCACATCGGTGAGTTCGAGTAGTCGAATTCGAGGGAAATTCGCTCCTGCGCGGGGTCTCCGGCTGGTCCGGCCTCCAGGCTGGGAGCGAGAACTAGCATGAGCCGCATCCCCCCGCCGGAGTGATCACCACACGCCCGGCGGACGGCTCCGACCCGCGGCCGACGTCCGTCGGCCGGCCCCCTTTCCCGCTCTCAAGGACCCAGAGGGACCGCGGAATGTCAGTCTCTGCACCGCCCAGCCCACCCCGGACCACCCGGCCGCGCCGGCCGGCCCCGGCGCTCCCGCTCGCCGTGCCGGTCATCGCCGCCGCGGCGGCCGGCGCCGCCTGGGCGGTGGCGCCCGAGCCGGCCCGGGGCTGGACCGCGGCCGTCGCCCTGACCGCCTGGGTCTGCGTCACCACCGCCGTCGTCACCGGCCACCTCCTGGTCCGCCGGGCCCGCCGCGCCGCCGCCGAACAGGCCGCCGAGACCGGCGCCCTGCGCGCCCGCCTGGCCCACGAGAACGCCGCCTGCCTCCACCTGGTCAACGTCGTCCTCCCCGACATCGCCCGCCGGCTGCGCGACGGCGCCGGCGTCGAGGAGGCGGTGGCCGACGCCGCCCCCGTCGCCGGCTCCCACCTGCACCAGGCCGCCCGCGGCTTCGCCGCCCAGCTCGACGAGGCCGTACGCCACGCCGCCGACGCCGAGGCCCGCCACCAGCGCGGCCAGCGCGAACTGCACCTCCTCCACACCGGCCTGGACCAGCTCGGCGGCACCGTCCTGCCCACCGCCGTCGGCCGCCTGGGCGAGGGCACCTCCGCCGACCTCGTCCTCGCCGAACTGGAGTGGCCCGAGAGCCCGCCGCTGCGCGCCCTCGGAGAACGCTTCGTCCGCGAACTCGCCCACAGCGAGCGCCGCACCGCCGCCGCCCAGGCCGCCTCCGCCAAATCCCTCAGCCGCGTCCAGGCCAAGGCCGTGCGGATGCTCGCCGACCTGCGGGAGATGCAGGACCGCCACGGCGAGGACGTCCTCGGCGACCTGCTGCGCCTGGACCACGCCACCTCCCAGCTCGGCCTCATCACCGACCGGCTCGCCCTCCTCATGGGCGGACGCTCCAGCCGCGCCTGGAACAAGCCGATCGTCATGGAGAGCATCCTGCGCGGCGCGGTCGGCCGCATCGCCGCCTACCAGCGGGTGCGCATGCACTGCTCCACCACCGCCGCCATCTCCGGCTACGCGGCCGAGGGCGTCATGCACCTGCTCGCCGAACTCATGGACAACGCCGCCAACTTCTCGCCCCCGATCGACGAGGTCCACGTGTACGTGGAGGAACGTACCGCCGGGATCGTCGTCACCATCGAGGACAGCGGACTCAAGATGGCCGACGCCGCCATGCGCCACGCCGAGGAGGCCGTCTCCGGACGCAGCACCGACCTCGCCCTCCTCCAGGGCACCCGCCTCGGCCTCGCCGTGGTCGGACGCCTGGCCGCCAAGTACCGCATCGGCGTGAGCTACCGGCCCTCCTCCCGCGGCGGCACCGGCGTCGTCGTCCTGCTGCCGCCCCAACTCCTCGCCCAGCAGCGCGAACCGGTCCCGCACACCGGAGCCCTGCGCCCCGCGACGGTCCCCGCCGCGCCCGTCGCCGGGCCCGCCGAGCCCGCCGCCGAGCCCCCCGCCCTCTCCCGGCGCATCCCGGAGGCCCGGCACGCCCCGCGCCCCGAACCGGCCGAGCGCCCCGTCCGGCGCGCGGCGGCGGCCACCGCGAACGGCCTGCCCGTCCGCGCCCCCGGCCGCACCATGGCCCAGGCCGAACGCGAACGCCACGACCAGCACCTCTCCCGCACCGACGGGCCGACGACACAGGAGCCCGCCGCGCCCCGCGACGCCGGAGCCAGCTTCGGGGCCTTCCACCGCGGCCGCCGCACCGGAGCGGCCGGCCCCGGCGCCGGCGGGGCCGCGGACACCGATCCGCCGGCCCCCGCGTAGGGCACCGCCGGCACGACGCATCCCCCACGGCGCCCGTGCCCCGGCGCCCCTCGCCCTTCCCGCTCGTGAGATTGGAGGAATGGGCCGGTGACCACAGACCCGGGAGCCACCGGCCCACCACCCGCCATGCAGACCACCGACAACAGCCTCACCTGGCTCCTGCAGAACCTCCTGGACCGCACCCCCGGCACCCGCCACGCCCTGGTCCTCTCCCGCGACGGCCTCAAACTGTGCTGGACCGAACACCTCACCCTGGACCGGGCCGACCAGCTCTCCGCCATCTGCTCCGGCATCCAGGCCCTCGCCCAGGGCGCCTCCGTCGAGTTCGGCAACGGCTCCGGGGGCGTGCGGCACTCGATGACCGAGTTCCACGGCGGACTCCTCTTCATCATCGAGGCCGGCCAGGGCGCCCACCTCGCCGTCGTGGCCGCCGAGGACTCCGACCCCGGCGTCGTCGGCCACCAGATGACCGAGATGGTCGAGCAGATCGGCGAACACCTGCGGGCCGAACCTCGCCACGCCGCCGCCCCCGGGAGCACCACGTCGTGACACGCAAGCCCGTGGACACCGGCGCCCCCGACCGGCTCTACACCGTCACGGGCGGACGCAGTCGCGCCGACGACGCGTTCGACCTGGTCACCCTCGTGGTCAGCGAGTGCGAGCCGACAACCGGGATGCAGTCGGAACACGTCAGGATCCTCGACCTGTGCCGCCACCCCACGGCCGTCGTCGAACTCGCCGCGGAGCTGGCCCTGCCCATCACCGTGGTCCGCATCCTCCTCGGCGACCTGCACGCCACCGGCAGGATCACCGCCCGCCACCCCCAGCTCGGGCAGTCCGCCGCCGCGCACCCCGATACCGCCCTTCTCCAGGAGGTGCTCCATGGGCTCCGCAACCTCTGAAGCCTCCGCGCTGCCCGCCACCCGCACGCCCTTGGGCGACACCGCCGAGACCGGACTCAAGATCGTCGTCGTGGGCGGCTTCGGCGTCGGCAAGACCACCCTGGTCCGCTCGGTCAGCGAGATCCGGCCGCTCAACACCGAAGAGGTGATGACGCAGGCCGGCATCGGCGTCGACGACACCGGCGGGGTCGCCGCGAAGACCACCACCACCGTCGCCTTCGACTTCGGGCGGATCAGCCTCAACGAGCGCCTGGTGCTCTACCTGTTCGGCGCCCCCGGCCAGGAGCGGTTCTGGTTCCTGTGGGACCGGCTCTTCACCGGCACGCTCGGCGCCGTCGTCCTCGTCGACACCCGGCGCATGGACGACTCCTGGTACGCGATAGACCGCCTCGAACACCACGGCACGCCGTTCGTGGTCGCCGTCAACCGGTTCGACGAGGACACCGCCGCCCACTCCCTGGACGAGATCCGCCAGGCGCTCGCGCTGCCCGAACGGGTCCCGCTGATCGACTGCGACGCCCGGGTGCGGACTTCGGGCAAGCAGGTCCTGGTCACCCTCGTGGACCACCTCTACCAAATGGCTCTGGCCCAGGAGAGCGCATCGTGACCGACATCGACCCCGCCCCGGGCACCCTCGCCGCGCCGGGCTGCCCCGTGGACCCCGACGCCGTGCCGCTGGCCGGACTGGAGTACCAGCAGACACCGTCCGAGCTGTACCGCAGCCTGCGCCGGCGGCACGGCCCCGTCGCCCCGGTACTGCTCGACGGGGACATCCCGGCCTGGCTGGTCCTCGGCTACACCGAGGTCACCTACGTCACCAGCCACGACGACCTCTTCGCCCGGGACTCCCGGCGCTGGAACCAGTGGCACGCCATCCCCGCCGACTGGCCGCTCCTGCCCTACGTCGGGTACCAGCCCTCCGTCCTGTTCGCCGAGGGCGAGGAGCACCGGCGCCGGGCCGGGGTCATCACCCAGGCGCTCGCCGGCGTCGACCAGTTCGAACTGGCCCGGGACTGCCGCCGGCTCGCCGGCCGGCTCATCGCCGGCTTCGCCGGCAGCGGCCGGGCCGAGCTGATGAGCGGGTACGCGCACGCCCTGCCGATGCGCGCCGCGGTCCGCTTCTGCGGCATGCCGGACGGCAGCCCCGAGACCCAGGGCCTCGTCGAGGACCTGCGGATCTCCCTCGACGCGGCGGAGGGCGACGACCCGGTCGCCGCGTACACCCGGGTCGGCGAGCGCATCCACCGGCTGGTCCGGGAGAAGCGGGAGCGGCCCGGACCGGACGTCACCTCGCACATGCTCACCCACCCGGCCGGACTGACCGACGAGGAGACCGTCCAGGACCTCATCTCCGTCATCGCCGCCGCCCAGCAGCCGACCGCGAACTGGATCGGCAACACGCTGCGGCTCCTGCTCACCGACGAACGCTTCGCCGTGAACGTCTCCGGCGGACGGCTCAGCGTCGGCGAGGCCCTGAACGAGGTGCTGTGGCTCGACACCCCCACCCAGAACTTCATCGGACGCTGGGCCGTGCACGACACCCAGCTCGGCGGCCGTCAGATCCGGGCCGGCGACTGCCTGGTCCTCGGCCTGGCCGCGGCCAACACCGACCCGCAGATCTGGCCCGAGGCACACGTCGGCGCCGAGAACTCGGCCCACCTCTCCTTCAGTAACGGCGAGCACCGCTGCCCGTACCCGGCGCCGCTGCTCGCCGACGTCATCGCCCGCACCGCCGTCGAGACGCTGCTGGAGCGGCTGCCCGACCTGGTCCTGGAGGGGGAGCCCGGCGAGCTGACCTGGCGGCCCTCCATCTGGATGCGCGGACTGAACGACCTGCCGGTCCTCTTCACCCCGGTGGCGCCCTGACGGCCGCCGCGCGCCGGATCAGGCGACCGGGGTGAAGCGCACCGGCAGGGACCGCGGTCCCCGGGTGAACACGCCCTCCTCCACCGGGTCGAAGCCGTCGGCGGGCCGCAGGCCGGGCATGGCGTCCAGGAGCTGTCCGACACCGATCTCCACCTCCGCCTTGGCCAGCAGCGCGCCGACGCAGAAGTGGCGGCCGAGCGCGAAGGCCAGGTGGTCGGCGGCGGCCGAGAAGGCGGTCGCCGTGGTCAGGTCGTCACGGAAGATGTCGAAGCGGTCCGGGTCCCGGTAGCGGTTCTCGTCCCGGTTGGCCGCCCCGATCAGGCAGGTGACGGTGGCACCGGCGGGTATCGTGCCGCCGCTCAGCGGCACGTCGACGGCCGACTGACGCATGATCATGTGGACCGGCGGCGTGTACCGCAGGGTCTCGGCGAAGGCGCGGGCGATCAGCGAGCGGTCCTCCCGCACGGCCGCCAGTTGCCCCGGGTGGGCCAGCAGGTTGGCGAAGATGCCGGCGATGGCCTTGTCGGTGGTCTCGCCGCCCGCCGCGAGCAGCAGACTGCAGAACGCCTTGATGTCCTCGTCGCTCATCCGCACCCCGTCCACCTCGGCGGCGCAGAGCGTGGACAGCAGGTCGTCGCCCGGGTTCTCCCGGCGTTCCCGGATGATCGGGATCATGTACGCGGCGAACTCCTCCCGGGTGCGCGCACCGTCCTCGGCGACCACCGGATCGCCCGAGAGGTTGCCGAGGAAGGCGATTACCGACGTGTACCAGCGGTGGAAGCGGTCGTGGTCGGCCTTGTCCAGGCCCAGCATGTCCGCGATGACGTCGACCGGGAGGCGGGTGGCGAAGTCGGCCACCAGCTCGGCGCGGCCGGTGTGCCGGAACGCGTCGATCAGCTCCCGCGCGTTGCGCTCGATCACCGGGAGGAACTTCTCCCGCAGGTCCGCGCCGCGGAAGGCGGGGGCGACCAGCGCCCGCCGCACCGCGTGCTCCCGCCCGCTCATCTGGAGGATCGTCCGGCCGTGCACCGGCTCGATCTGCCAGTCGTAGTTGTCGGTGGTGAACTGCCCCTCCCGGTCCTTGAAGACGCGCTCCACGTCCTCGTAGCGGGAGACGATCCAGCTCCGCGTGGCCTCGTGCCAGAAGAGCGGGGCGGTCTCCCGCATCAGCCGGTAGGCCGGGTAGGGGTCGGCGGCGAACTCGGGGGAGAGGATGTCGGGGACCTGCTGCGCAGTGGACATGGGGCTCCTCGGTCGGCAACGTCCTTTCCGGCCAAGGCTATTGACGATCCGTCGAACCCGACAGACCCCGCCCCCGAGGGCGCTCAGCCGCGGCTGTCGAACTCCGCCCGCACCGTGAGCAGCTCCGAGACGTCCGCGCCGGGGGCCAGCTCGCGCGGCTCCTCGCCCCGGCGGAACAGCCGGGCCGGCAGCTCCCCGC
Organism: Streptomyces sp. SCSIO 75703; assembly: GCF_036607905.1. NCBI lineage: Bacteria > Bacillati > Actinomycetota > Actinomycetes > Kitasatosporales > Streptomycetaceae > Streptomyces > Streptomyces sediminicola. The sequence goes on along the minus strand of NZ_CP144555.1, from coordinate 116,019 downwards.
CGAGTCCGGCGCGGCCGTCGGCGACCCGCAGCCAGGTCCCCTCGCGCAGACCGAGCACGGGCACGTCGTTCTCCTCCAGGAACTCCGTCAGCCGCTCCTCGCGCGTCTCTCCCTTGTGGGTGGAGTCGGGGTCCGGGTCGAGGTAGTGCGGGTTGATCTGGAAGGGGACCAGCCCGAGCGCCGCGAAGGACGGCGGCTGCACGATCGGCATGTCGTTGGTGGTGCGCAGGGAGGGAGCCGCCATGTTGGTGCCCGCGCTCGCGCCCATGTACGGCAGTCCGCCCCGCACCGCCTCGGCCAGCGCCTCCCGCAGGCCGGTGCGGTACAGCGCGGAGAGCAGCCGGAAGGAGTTGCCGCCGCCGACGAACACGGCGTCCGCCGCGCCGAGCGCGGCGAGCGGGTCGCCGCCCTCGTGCACGCCCCGCACCTCGATGCCGGCGGCGGCGAGCGCCCCGCGCACCCGGGCCGTGTAGGTGTCGTGGTCGGCGAGCGCGTACGGCACGAAGGCCAGCCGCGCCCCCTCGGGCAGGAAGCCGGTCACGGTGTCGAGGGCGTGTGCCAGGTAGCCGCGGCCGTACTGGGTGGAGTTGGACAGGAGCAGCAGTCTCACGGGGTGGTCCTCTTCGGTGGGTCGGTGCGTCAGGCCGTGCGGGAGCGGGGGCGGCGGTGGTGCTGCGGCGGCTGGGTCAGGCGCTGCTCCAGCAGGCGGACGGCGCGGCGCAGCACGTCCAGCCGGTCCTCGGCGCCCTGGGGGAAGCGCTCCCCGGGCCCGCCCAGGCTGAGGCTGCCGTACGGCTCGGAGCCGAGGAAGACGGGCATCGCCACGGTGCCGATCCCGGCGTCGTACTCGCCGACCGTCCAGGCGTAGCCGCGCGCCCGCACCGTGCGGAACTCGCGCTCCAGCTCGTCGGGGTCGGTGACGGTCCGCTCGGTGAAGCGGGCCATCGGCCGGCCGCGGAAGAGCCGGTGCCGCTGGTCGTCGGGGAGGAAGGCGTAGAACGACTTGCTGGTCGCCCCGGCGTGCGCCGGGTACAGCTCGCCGACCAGGGGGTAGTACCGCAGGGGCCCCTCCTCGCCCTCGACCGCCGCCACGCAGCGCATGTGGAAGCTGTCGGGCAGGCAGAACAGCACCGTGTCGCCGGTGGCCGCGCGCAGTTCCTGGAGGACCGGTTCGGCCAGCATCTCCAGGGTGCCGGAGCGCTCCCAGAGCCGGCCCAGGCGCAGCGCGGCCGGGCCGATGCGGTACCGGCGGGTCGCCGGGTCGGAGACCAGGAAGCCGCGGCCCGCGAGGGTCGACAGCAGCCGCTGGGCGACCGAGGTGTCCCAGCCGAACTCGCCGGCGATCTCCGTCACGCCCCAGTCGGGCCGCGAGCGCTCGAACGCCAGCAGGACCAGCAGGGCGCGGTCGACGGTCTGCAGGGCCCCCGCCGGGGTCCTGCGGTCCGCGGGATGCGCGGTCATGGTGGCTCCTTCCGTCCCGGACGTACACCACTGCCCCGTCCATCTCGCCATGCAGACATGAATTGCAGATAGCGGGAAACAGTTGCGCTGCACCTTAACGGGTCCCGAACCTGCTGTCAGCACCGCCCCCGGTGCGGATCAGGAGAACTGCCCCATGTTGAAGTACGTCCTGGACCTCGTGGATCTGCTCGACGATCCCGATGTCGACGGCAAGCGTGTCGCCGCCCACCTCGACACCCTGGCGGGGCCGGAGGGCTCCGGTGCCCAGGTCACCACCGTCACCGGCGAGCGCGGCTCCACGGACTTCGTGCTGGTGCGCGTCCCGGGCCGCCACGGGCGCGCGAGCGGCGGCACCGCCCGCACCCTCGGCGTGGTCGGCCGCCTCGGCGGCATCGGGGCCCGCCCGGAGGCGGTCGGTCTGGTCTCCGACGCCGACGGCGCCGTCGCGGCGCTCGCCACCGCCGCCAAGCTGCTCGACATGCGCCGGCGCGGCGACGTCCTGGACGGCGACGTGGTCGTCGCCACGCACATCTGCCCGGACGCCCCCACCGCGCCGCACGACCCGGTGCCCTTCATGGACTCCCCGGTCGACATCGCCACCATGAACCGGCACGAGGTCACCGCCGACATGGAGGCGGTGCTCTCCATCGACACCACCAAGGGCAACCGGATCATCAACCACAAGGGCCTCGCCCTGTCGCCCACCGTCAAGGAGGGCTGGGTGCTCAAGGTCAGCGAGCGGCTGGGGGAGCTGCTCGCCGTGGTGACCGGTGAGCCGTTGGTCACGTACCCGGTGACCACCCAGGACATCACCCCGTACGGTAACGGTGTACACCACATCAATTCGATCCTCCAGCCGGCCACGGCGACCGCGTCACCGGTCGTCGGCCTCGCGATCACCTCAGCGGCGGCGGTCCCCGGCTGTCAGACGGGCGCGAGCCACGAGACGGACATCGCGGCGGCGGCCCGGTTCGCCGTCGAGACCGCCAAGGCGTACGGCGGCGGGCTCCTCGACTTCCACGACGCCGTGGAGTTCGACGCGCTCGTGAGCCGCTACGGCTCACTGGCCCACCTGCAGACCTTCGGCCGCGCCCCCAAGGAGTCGTGATCGTGGCCCAGCACAAGAACACCACCGCGGCCGAGGGCGGCGCGAGAGCCGTCGGCAGCGACGACTACGCCCTCTCCCGGGTCCCGCGCGACCAGCGCCTCGGCTTCTGGACCATGCTGCTGCAGTGGCTCGCCCAGTCCGGCTCGATCTCCCAGTTCACCCTGGGCGCCACCATCGGCGTCGGCATGTCCTTCGGGGACGCCTTCCTCGCCTTCACCCTCGGCGCGGTGATCCTCGAGGTCGTGATCTTCGCCATCGGCCTGGCCGGTATGCGCGAGGGCCTGGCGACCCCGCTGCTCACCCGCTGGGTCGGCTTCGGCCGCAACGGATCGGCCCTGGTCAGCCTGGTCATCGCCATCAGCCTCGTCGGCTGGTTCGGTGTCCAGAACACGATCTTCGGGGACAGCGTCTCCGCGCTGGTCGGCGGCCCGTCCTGGATGTGGTGCGCCATCGCGGGCTTCGGCATCACGGTCCTGGTCATCTTCGGCTTCCGCTACATGGCCGTCTTCGCCAAGATCGTCACCCCGCTGTTCTTCGCCATGGTCGCCTGGTCGGTCACCGACGCGCTGAGCGACCACTCGCTGTCCGAGCTGATCCACTCCCCGGCCCCCGGCCAGGCCATCCCGCTCTCGGTCGCCGCCACCGCCATCGCCGGCGGCTACATGACCGGCGCGATCGTCTCCCCGGAGATGACCCGCTACAACAGCAAGAGCAGCCACGTCTTCCTGCAGAGCGCCTCGTCGATGATCCTCTCCGAGTACATCGTCGGCCTCACCGGCGTCCTGCTCGGCCACATGGTCGGCAGCGGCCAGGTCTCCCAGATCGTCCTGTCCACCTCCGGCGTCTTCGGCGTCCTCGTCGTCCTGATGTCCACCGCGAAGATCAACGACTGGAACCTGTACGGCTCCTCCCTCGGCGTCGTCAACTTCTTCCAGGTCGTCTTCCGCAAGCGGCTGCACCGCGGCGCCGTCACCATCGTCCTCGGCATCGCCGGCACCCTGCTCTCCGCGGTCGGCATCATGACCCACTTCACCGACTTCCTGTCGGTGCTGGGCGTCGCCATCCCGCCGATCGGCGGCATCATCGTCGCCGAGTACTGGGTGGTGCGCCGCATGCGCGCCCCGCTGGACGCCACCCGAGAGGCCGGCACCCTGCCCGCCACCTCGCCGACCTGGGTGCCGATGTCCCTGGTCATCTGGGCCGCCGCCTTCTGCGTCGGCAAGTTCTACGACGGCGGCATCCCGGCCCTGAACTCCCTGCTGACCGCCTTCGTCCTCTACTGCGTCCTCGGTCTCACGGGCCTGGTCAAGACCTACGGCACCTCGACCCTCGACGACGACGGCACGGTCGGCCCGGACCCGGCCGCCGCCCCCGGCACGGCCACCGTAGGAGCATCATGAGCACCACCGCCCCCGCCCCCGTCGCCGCCTCCGAGGAGGCACAGCGCGAGGTCGTCGACCTGTGCGCCGAACTGATCCGCTTCGACACCTCCAACCCCACCAGCGACGAGCGGGCCTGCGCCGACTGGGTCGTGGCCCGCCTCGCCGAGGCCGGTATCGCCTCCGAACTGGTCGAGAGCGCCCCCGGCCGCGCCAACGTCGTCGCCCGCATCGCGGGCGCCGACCCGGACCGCGGCGCCCTGCTGGTCCACGGCCACCTCGACGTGGTCCCCGCCGACGCCGCCGAATGGCGGGTCCCGCCCTTCTCCGGCGAGATCCGCGACGGCTACCTCTGGGGCAGGGGCGCCATCGACATGAAGGACACGGTGGCCGTCATGCTGGCCACCGCCCGCCACTTCGCCCGCACCGGCACCCGGCCCACGCGCGACCTCGTCCTCGCCTTCCTCGCCGACGAGGAGGCGGGCGGCGCGTACGGCGCCCACTGGCTGGTCGAGCACCGGCCCGACCTCTTCGCCGGGGTCACCGAGGCCATCGGCGAGGGCGGCGGCTTCAGCTACGCCCTCGACGACAGCCGCCGCCTCTACCCCATCGAGAACGCCCAGCGCGGGATGGCCTGGATGGAGCTGACGGCCACCGGCCGGGCCGGGCACGGCTCCTCCCCGAACGACGAGAACGCCGTCACCGACCTCGCCGAGTCCCTCACCCGCATCGGCCGCCACACCTTCCCCGTCCGCCTGATCGCACCCGTACGCGCCCTGCTCACGGAGGCCGCCCGCCTCCAGGGCGTCGACCTCGACCTGGACACCGAGGACCCCGACGCCCTCGACGCCGAACTGGCCAAGCTCGGCCACGTCGCCGACTTCATGCAGGTCGTGCTGCGCAACTCGGCCAACCCGACCATGTTCTCGGCCGGCTACCAGACCAACGTCATCCCCGGCAAGGCCACCGCCCGCGTCGACGGCCGCTTCCTGCCCGGACACGAGCAGGAGCTGACCGACACGATCGACGCCCTGCTCGCCCCCTCCGTCACCCGCCGCTGGGTCAACCACGACATCGCCATGGAGACCGCCTTCGAGGGCCCCCTCGTCGACGCCATGTGCGACGCGGTGCGCGCCGAGGACCCGGACGGGCACCCGGTGCCCTACTGCAACCCGGGCGGCACCGACGCCAAGGCGTTCACCAAGCTCGGCATCCGCTGCTTCGGCTTCAAGGGCCTCAAGCTCCCGCACGACCTGGACTACGGCCGGCTCTTCCACGGTGTCGACGAGCGGGTCCCGCTGGAGGGACTGCGCTTCGGCGTACGGGTCATGACCAGGCTCTGGCAGAGTTGCTGACCAGGGACGGCGGTCCGCCCCGGCCCGGGAATGCGGGACCGGCCGCCGGTGTTGACCACCCCGTCCGGCCCGCGCGGACCGGCACCCGGGTCCCGCGCACCGGGCGGGAAGGAGTACCCGTGGCCCGCAGCACCGCACGCCCGGTGGTCCGGCTGAGGTCGACCGCCGGGACCGGCGTCACCTACGTGACGCGCAAGAACCGGCTCACCCACCCCGACCGGCTGATCCTCACCAAGTACGACCCGGTGGCCGACGCGCACGTCCCGTTCCGCGAGGAACGCTGACCCGCGCCGCCCGCCCCGCGCACCGGCCCGGCCCCGTGACCCCGGGGCCGGGCCGGCGCCGTCCGCGGGGACCCGCGCCCCGGACCGGGGGCGCGGCCTGGCACACTGCTCGGGCGCACCGCACCCCGGAGCAGGAGGCACCGCCATGTCCGAGCAGTTCGCGGCCCGCGCCGCCGGGTACGAGCGGCACTTCCGCGCGGTCTTCGAGGAGTTCTTCGCCACCCTCGGCACCACCCTGGAGGCGCCCGCCTTCAGCCGCTTCACCCCGGAGTGCCTGGAGCTGCTGCGCGACCTCTCCCTGCGCGGCGGCAAGCGGATGCGCGTCGTCCTGCTGCACGAGGCCGCCCGCCTGGTCACCGACGCCCCCGTCGACGGGCTCGACGCCGCCGCGCTCAGCATCGAACTGCTCCAGACCCACGGCCTCGTCCACGACGACCTCATCGACGACGGCGCCACCCGACGCGGCGGCCCCTCCACCTACCACGCCTACCGCGCCCGCCACCCCGACCACCCCCGCGCCGCGCTGGGCCTCACCGTCCTCGCCGGGGACCTCGCCCTCGCCCTCTCCCTGCGCGTCCTCCTCGACGCCGATCTGCCCGCCGCACTGCGCCGGGCCATGGCCGAGGTGCAGACCCGCGCCGCCGCCGACACCTTCGTCGGCCAGATCACCGACCTCGAACGGGACTTCGCCGGCCCCGTCGACGAGGAGGTCCTGCACCAGGTGGCCGACCACAAGACCGCCCGCTACTCCGTCCTCGCCCCGCTGCGCCTCGGCCTCCTCGCCGCGGGCACCGACCCGGCCCCCCACGACGGGGAACTGCGGGCCTACGCGCGCCTGGTCGGCATCTGCGGCCAGATGCGCGACGACCACCTCGACCTCTTCGGGGACGCGGCCCGGCTCGGCAAACCGACCGGCGCCGACCTCCGCGAGGGCCGGCGCAGCTACACCGTCGTCCGCCTCCTGGAGGCCGCGCGCGGCACCGAACGCCGGGTGGTCGAGGACGCCCTCGGCGACCCGCACTGCACCCCGGAGACGGTCGCCGCCGTCCGCGAGATCGGCGAACGCCTCGGGGTCGACGCCGCGATGGAACGGGAGATGCGCCGCCACGCCGAGCGGGCCCGCGCCCTCGCCGCCGGCTGGCGCCCGCGCTGGCGCGCGGACGCCGTCGCCTTCTTCGAGGACGTCCCGCTGTGGAGCGTCGAACGCACCCGCTGACCCGGTGCCTCACCCGGCGGCGGCCGGTACGGGCGCGTCCGCGCCGGTGAGCAGGGCCGCCGCCCCCTCCAGCCGCCGCCGCAGGTCCGCCGTGTCCGGCGCGAGGGCACCCACCAGCACCCCGCCGCCGAGGTCCATCACGGCGGTGCCCGGACCGGCGAGCGCGCCGCGCGCCCGCTCCGCGGACACCGCGCCCGGGTCGACGACCAGCAGGGTCCCGGCCGTACGGTGACCGCCGGTGACCGCCGGCCCGTCCCAGCCCGGCGCCCCGGGACCCACCGCCAGTTCCTGGTCGTGGAGCGGTCCGGCCGGGGTCTCCACCCGGATCCGCTGCCGGAAGCGGCCCGGCGTCTCCCCGTGCCGGCCGAACAGCACCTCCTCGCGCATCACCAGCCGGGCGTCCCGCGCCAGCGTGATCCGCACGTCGGTGCGGTGCCGGCAGTCCCGTCCGGCGATCACCAGCTCGGGCAGCCAGGCCAGGCACCCCCCGGCGTCGACCCGCACCCGCACGTCGAGCCGGGACTCCTCCCCGTACGTCCCCGGCAGCAGCAGGGTCGGCGCGATCTCGCCCAGCACCAGCGCGCTGCCCTCGCCGACCCGCACCTCCAGGCGGAGCAGGTCGCCGCCGAGCGGGCCGGCCGCCCCGGCCGCCAGATGGACCCGGGCCGGCTCGGCGGACCGGCCGGCCCAGTCGGTGACCGGCGTGGGGGCGAGCGCGGCCGTGCTGCGCAGCATCAGCGGCCAGCCCGAGCGCAGCACGCAGACGCGGGTGGCCGCCCGGCCCGACGCCGGGCCGGGGGCGCGTTCGGTGGCCAGCAGGGCCGTCGCGGCGGTCACGGCCGTCCCCTCAGCCGCCCTCGGCCAGGCGTTCCCGCACCCAGGAGGTGACCTCCCGCGCGGCGGGGTCCTCGACGAGGGAGAGGAAGCGCACGGGCCGCTCGCCCCGCTTCTCCTTGGCGTCCCGCGCCATCACCGACAGGTCGGCGCCCACCTGCCCGGCGAGGTCGGTCTTGTTGACGACGAGCAGATCGGAGGCGGTGACACCGGGGCCGCCCTTGCGGGGCACCTTGTCGCCCCCGGAGACGTCCACCACGAAGATCTGGTGGTGCACCAGCCCGTGGCTGAAGGTGGCGGTGAGGTTGTCGCCGCCGCTCTCCACCAGCACCAGGTCCAGCGGCGGCAGGCTCCGCTCCAGGTCCTCCACGGCCTCCAGGTTGGCGGAGATGTCGTCGCGGATCGCGGTGTGCGGACAGCAGCCGGTCTCCACCGCCCGGACCCGCTCGGCGGGCAGCACGCCGTTGCGCAGCAGGAAGTCGGCGTCCTCGGTGGTGTAGATGTCGTTGGTGACCACGGCCAGTTCGGCCTCGCCGGCCAGGGACCGGCACAGCGCCGCCACCAGCGCGGTCTTGCCGGAGCCGACCGGCCCGCCCAGGCCGATGCGCAGCGGGCGCCCCGGGGTCCGCGGCAGCCGGCCGGCGGCGGTGGGCTCCGAGTGGTCGTGCGGGGGCCCGCCGGCGGCGGACACTCCCTCGCTCTCGTGCGGGTCAGGACGCAAAGAGACGCACCTCCCAGGTGGCGTGCAGTTCGGCGGCGATGTCGAGCAGTGGAGCGCCGTACGAGGGGAGCCGCCCGGCGGGCGTGTCCGCCTCGCCGGCGGCCCGGACGGCGAGCCGGTCCAGTTCCGGCGCCAGCCGGGCGAGGACCGCGTGCACGGCGAACGGGTCGAGGCCCAGCAGGCGGACCGCCGCCGTCGCGGGGCCCGTCGCCGCGTCGTGCAGGGCGGCCGAGGCCGCCTCGCCCGGCCCGAGTCCGAGGGCGCGGGCCGCCGCGCCGAGCGCGACCGGCTGGTGCCAGCCGCCGGGCAGCGCGTCGGCGAGCGCGGTGAGTCCCGGGTGCGGACGGACCGCGCGGGCGGCGCGCAGCATCTGGCGGCCGAGCCGGCGGGAGGTCTCGCGCAGCGCGGGCGAGGGGGTACGGGCCTCGAACTCCCGGTCCAGTGCCGCGATCCGGCCGCGCCCGCCCCCCGCCGGATCGTCGCCGCCCTTCACCGGGCCGTCACCGGCCCCCGCCGGATCGTCGCCGCCCCGCTCCGCGCCGTCGTCGAACGCGGCGCACGCGGCGGCGGCGAAGGCGGCCGTGGTGGCCCCGGTGGTGGCGACCCTGCCCCGCAGGAACGCCTCCAGACCGCCCGTGTCCCGCACCCGGCCGGCCGCCACGGCCGCCTCCAGGCCGCCGGAGTGGGCGTGGCCGCCCGCCGGGAAACGGCCGTCCGCCAGCATCAGGAGCCCCGCCGCGCCGACGGCCGGGGGCCGGGTGCCGCTCAAAAGAGGAAGTACCGGTGGTTCATGGGCAGTTCGGTGGCCGGCTCGTGGTCGACGACCTCCCCGTCGATGCGGACGGTGTACGTGTCGGGGTCGACCTCGATGTGCGGCAGCGCGTCGTTCTCCGGCAGATCCGCCTTGGTCCGCCCGCGCACGCTCTCCACCGGCACCAGCCGCCGTTCGATGCCCAGCCGGTCGGCGAGCCCGTCCTCGATCGCGGCGGGCGCGACGAACGCCACGCTGGTCGCCGCGGCGGCCTTGGTGTGCACGTTGTAGCCGAGCCTCGGCAGCACCGGCTGCGGCGTGGGCACGGCCGCGTTGGGGTCGCCGAGGAGGGCCATCGCCGCCATGCCCGACTTGTAGACCGCCGTCGGACGCACCCCGAACAGCGCGGGCTCCCACAGCACCAGGTCGGCGAGCTTGCCCGGCTCCACCGAGCCGATCTCGCGCTCCAGGCCGTGGATCGTGGCGGGGACGATCGTGTACTTGGCGACGTAGCGGCGGGCCCGCCGGTTGTCCGCCGGACCGTCGCCGGGCAGGGAACCGCGCAGCCGCTTCATCACGTGCGCGGTCTGCCAGGTGCGCCGCACCACCTCGCCGAGCCGGCCCATCGCCTGGGCGTCGGAGGTCATCGCGGAGATCGCGCCCATGTCCTGGAGGATGTCCTCCGCCGCCATCGTCGAGGCCCGCACCCGGCTCTCCGCGAAGGCCAGTTCGGCGGGCACGTGCGGATTGAGGTGATGGGCGATCAGGCAGATGTCGAGCTGCTCGTCGGCCGTGTTGACGGTGAACGGGCGGGTCGGCGTCGTCGACGACGGCAGGACGCACGGTTCGCCCGCGATCCGGATGATGTCGGGGGCGTGCCCGCCGCCCGCGCCCTCGGTGTGGAAGGCGTGGAAGGTACGGCCGCCGACGGTGCGCAGCAGGTCCTCCACGAACCCGGCCTCGTTCAGGGTGTCGCTGTGGATCGCCACCTGCACCCCGGCCGCGTCCGCGACCCGCAGCGCCGTGTCGATGACGGCCGGGGTGGCGCCCCAGTCCTCGTGGCACTTGAAACCGCCCATGCCGGAGCGCAGTTGCTCCCACAAGGACTCCTCGGAGACGGTGCTGCCGCGGCCGAGGAAGAGCAGGTTGACCGGCCAGGGCTCGAACCCCTCCAGCATCCGCTCCATCCACCAGCCGCCCGGTGTGGCAAGCGCCGCCTTCGACCCGTCGGTGGGCCCGGTGCCGCCGCCGACCAGGGTGGTGGTGCCGGCCTCCAGCGCCACCACCGACATGTCGGGGGAGACGAAGTGCACATGGGTGTCCACGGTGCCGGCTGTCATGATCAGCCCGCTGCCGTTGACCATCTCCGTGGACGGGCCGATCACCAGGTCCGGGTGGACACCGTCCATGATGTCGGGGTTGCCGCACTTGCCGAGCGCCACGATGCGCCCGTCGCGGATGCCCACGTCGGCCTTGACCACACCCCAGTGGTCCAGCACCACCACCCCGCCGATCACGAGGTCGGGGGTCCCCTCGGCGCGGGTGGCGTGGGACTGGCCCTGCGACTCCCGTCCCGACTTGCCGCCGCCGAAGACCGTCTCGTCCCCGCCGGCGCACCGGTCCTCCTCCACCTCGATCAGGATGTCGGTGTCCGCGAGCCGGATCCGGTCGCCCGTGGTCGGGCCCAGCGAGGCCACGTAGGTGCGGCGGTCGATCTCAGCCATCGAGCGGCCCCCCGCACTCGCCGCGCAGTCCGCGCACGACGCGCCGTCCGCCGAGCGGGACGAGTTCGATCTCCACGGTGGCGCCCGGGTCGAAGCGCACCATGCCGCCGGCCAGGATGTTCAGCCGCTGTCCCCAGGCCCGCTCCCGGTCGAACCGCAGCGCCGGGTTGACCTCGGCGAAGTGGTAGTGCGAGCCGACGCTGACCGGGCGGTCCGCGGTGTTGACCACCGAGAGCCGGGTCACCGGCCGCCCCGCGTTGATGGTGACCGTGCCGCTGCCGTGGATGATCTGCCCCGGGGAACCGGGCAGCACCGTCGAGTCGGCGCCGGGCTGCACCAGCCCGGTCGCCTCGCCCTTGCCCGAGCCGGGCACCAGTGACCTGCCGCTCCCCGGCCGCTGCTGGCGCTCGCTCACTGGATCGGCCCCTGCACCGCGATGAGCTTAGTCCCGTCCAGGAAGGTGGCCTCGACCTGCACCTGCGAGAGCATGTCGGCGACCCCGTCCATCACCTCGTCCCGGCGCAGCACCCCGCGTCCGGCGTCCTGGAGGTCGGCCTTGGTGCGCCCGTCGCGGGCCCCTTCGAGGAGGAAGGCAGAGATGAGCGCCGTGGCCTCCGGAAGGTTGAGTTTCAGGCCGCGCTCCCGGCGCTCCTGGGCGAGTCTGGCCGCCGTGTAGATCATCAGGCGCTCGCGCTCCTGAAGGCTGAGCAGCATCGCTGTCTCCCCGCTCTCTCCGGGGCCGGTCGGCGCTGACCGGCCGCATTCCGGTGTCCGGGTCTCACCGTGGCACGCGGTGCGTGCTGCCGCTCGTGCTGTTGCGCCACACGGGGGGCGTGGTGCCGGGCACAGGGGCGTGCCCCGGGACGCGGGGTCCCGGGGCACGGGGGAGCGGGTACGGGGTGTGCCTGCCGTCAGTGGGTCAGGGCACGAGCTTGAGCAGCCGGTTGGGCGATCCGGTGCCGGGGTTCGTCACCTTGCCGGCGGTCGATCCGTTCACGAGGGCGGTGGCGACCTGAGCCGGGGTGGCGGAGGTGTGGTTGGCGAGGTAGACGGCGGCGGCTCCGGCGACGTGCGGGGTCGCCATCGAGGTGCCGGAGATGGTGTTGGTCGCCGTGTCGCTGGTGTGCCAGCCGGCCTTGATGGAGGAGCCCGGGGCGAACAGGTCCAGGACGGTCCCGTAGTTCGAGTAGCTCGCCCGCGCGTCCGTGCTGGTGGTGGCGCCGACGGTGAGGGCCTCGGTGACCCGGGCGGGGGAGTAGGAGGAGGCGTTGGCGTTGCTGTTGCCGGCGGCGACGGCGTAGGTCACGCCGCTGGCGATGGATTTGCGCACGGCGTTGTCCAGGGTGGTGGACGCGCCGCCGCCGAGCGAGAGGTTGGCGACCGAGGGGCCGGAGTGGTTGGCGGTCACCCAGTCGATGCCCGCGATGACTCCGGAGGTGGTGCCCGAGCCGTTGTTGTCGAGCACGCGCACGGCCACGACCTTGGCCTTCTTGGCGACGCCGTAGGTCGAACCCGCGATGGTGGTGGCCACGTGGGTGCCGTGGCCGTTGCCGTCGGAGGCGATGGTGTCGCCGTCGACGGCGTCGTACCCGTACGAGGCACGGCCGCTGATCTGCTGGTGGGTGATGCGCACACCGGTGTCGATGACGTACGCCGTCACGCCGCCGCCGGCACTGTCCGGGTAGGTGTAGGTACCGGACAGCGGCAGGGAGGTCTGGTCGATGCGGTCCAGCCCCCAGGGGGCGTTGGACTGGGTGGTGTCGGCGAGGCGGACACGCTGGTCCTGCTCGACGGAGGCCACGGCCGGGTCGGCGGCGAGCCGCCGGGCCTCGGTCGCGGAGAGGGTGGCGGTGTAGCCGTTGAGCGCGCTGCCGAACGCCTTGCGCACCGTGCCGCCGTACCGCTCGACCAGATGCCGGCCGGCCGTCGACGACGCCTTCAGCCCGGCGTCCGAGCGGAGCGTGACGATGTAGCTGTCCTTGACCGCCGTGGGCGAGTCGGCGGCGAGGACGGTGCCCTCGGCGGGGGCGGCGTGGGCGGGCAGGGCGGTGAGCCCGCCGCCGAGGGCCAGGACGGCCGCGCCGGCGAGGGTGCCGAGCCGGAATCTCTTGCTGCGCAGTGGTGCCATGACGAGGGGTCCTCCTCCTGGCGGCGCGCGCCGGGGTGGGGCGCGCGACTGTGGGGATGTGCGCGGGGCCCGCGCACACGGCCGCGGACGCCTTTGCGTCCGCGGTCGTGGACCAGCGTCAGGGCAAATGTCGTGTCAGACAAGGGAGTTGAATGGCCGTCAACAAGTATGACATGAACACGCAATCAACGGGTGGGGGGCCAGGGTGATGTGCGGTGGTTTGCCCCGGGAAGGGCCGGTACGCGGTGGCGCGCAGACGGCGGCGTCCGGTGTCCGCGGCCGTCGCGGCACGCCGTGCCGACGGCCGGATGTGCGTCCTTGCGTTCCCCGGCCGGCCGGGTGTGCGAGGAGGCGGGCCGTGCCGCGCGGGGCCACGGCCGGGGCGCCCCGGCCGGCCGGGGGCGGCGGGGCCGTCCCGGAGGGGCCGTTCCCGCCGGTCGCCCCGCCGTCCGTCCGCCGGACCGGTGGGCCCTACGCCCGTCCGCCGCCGCGGTCGTCCGCTCGCTCGGTGGCGGCGAGGGCGCGGTTGCGGCGTACGGAGGACCAGAAGGACCAGCCGATGAGGACGACGCCGACCAGGCCGGTGATGATCTCGTTGATCTGGTACTGGATGGTGACCAGGAGGATCACGGCGAGGGCGCCGATCGCGTAGTGGGCGCCGTGCTCCAGGTAGACGTAGTCGTCCAGGGTGCCCTGGCGGACCAGGTAGACCGTGAGCGACCGCACGTACATCGCGCCGACGCCCAGGCCGAGCGCCATCAGGACGATGTCGTTGGTGATGGCGAAGGCGCCGATCACGCCGTCGAAGGAGAACGAGGCGTCCAGCACCTCCAGGTACAGGAACATGAAGAAGGCCGCCTTGCCGGCCAGGGCCGTCGCCGAGCGCGGCCTGCCCGCGCGCTCGGCCGCCTCCTCGGCCTCGTGCTCGCGTTCCTCCTCCTCTTCGAGCTTGTCCTCGAAGTACCCGGAGAGCCCGCCGACGATCATGTAGGTGATCAGGCCGGCCACCCCCGCGATCAGGACGGTCTCGGCCTTGTCGACCGTGGCCCCGCCGTGCTGGTGGGCGTGGGTGGCGAAGGTCATCGCCGAGACCAGCAGCACGACCAGCGCCACGCAGACCGACAGCATGTCGACCTTGCCCAGCCTGGCCAGCGGACGCTCCAGCCAGGACAGCCACGTGATGTCCCGGTCCTCGAAGACGAAGTCCAGGAAGATCATCAGCAGGAACATGCCGCCGAACGCCGCGATCGCCGGATGCGCGTCGGTCACCAGCTCCTGGTAGCGGTCCTTGTCGGTCAGCGCGAGGTGCACCGCCTCCCAGGGGCCGAGCCGGGCCGTGACCGCCACGATGACGACCGGGAAGACCAGCCGCATGCCGAAGACGGCGATCAGGATGCCGACGGTGAGGAAGATCTGCTGCCAGAAGGCGTTCATCTTCTTCAGGATCCCGGCGTTGACCACCGCGTTGTCGAACGACAGCGAGATCTCCAGTACGGAGAGGATCGCCACCACGCCGAGCGCGGTCCACCCCCCGTAGAAGACCGCAGCGACCAGACCGAGCGCGGTGACGGCGAAGGCCCAGCGGAACGTCCTCAGCAGCACGGGCAGCCCCATCCTGTCGTCACGTCGGCCGCGCGAGCCCTCGGGCGGGGGCCCACCACCGTTGTCTATCACGCCCGTACGGCCGGGCCGCACCCTCGCGCGGCGCTTTCCGGACGCGTGCCGGAGCCCCGCGCGGGTAACCGGGACCCGGGCAGGATGGTACGGCGGCCGGCGGCGCGGCACGGGACGGCCGCGCCGCCGGCCGCCCCCGTCCGGCCCGCCCGACGGGGGCGGCCGGCGGGGCCCGTTTGTCAGTGGCGGGTGCCAGAGTGCGGGACATGGATGAGGAGGAGTTCATGCGGGGGCGCGTCTACGGCGCCGACCACGAGGACCCGGGCCCGCGTGCCGGGCGCGTCTACGCGCAGTTGGTCGGCGGACCACTGGACGGCCTGCTCCTGGACCTCGGCGGCGACGGGCCCGCCCGGGGCCCCGGGCGGGGGGTGGCCCTGGCGACGGAACTGGGCCGTTACGGGCCCGGCGGCTCCGCGCTCTACGCGCCCCGGCCGGGCGACGCCCACCGCTTCGACTGGCGCGGCGACCTCCCGTAGCACCCGTCGTCCTGCGCGGCGTCACCCCGCCCCCTTCCCAGGCGCCCCGCCCCCTTCCCGGCGCCCCGGCCGCTTCCCCGGTGGCCGGCAGGCGGCCGGGAGGGGTCGGAAGGGCGCCCGCCGGGTAACCGCAGGACGGCGGACCCGGCGGGCCGGGAGTGGTCCGGCTCACATGGCGTACCGGGGACACCACCGACACCATGGTCTTCGTCACCGGCAGGGCTGAAGGGATCAATCAATGTTCCGCAAGGTGCTCGTCGCCAACCGCGGCGAGATCGCGATCCGGGCGTTCCGGGCGGGTTACGAACTCGGCGCCCGAACCGTCGCCGTCTTCCCGCACGAGGACCGCAACTCGCTGCACCGGCTCAAGGCCGACGAGGCGTACGAGATCGGCGAACCCGGGCACCCCGTGCGCGCCTACCTCTCGGTGGACGAGATCATCGCGGCGGCCCGGCGCGCGGGAGCGGACGCCGTCTACCCCGGCTACGGATTCCTCTCCGAGAACCCCGAACTGGCGCGCGCCTGCGAGGCGGCCGGCATCACCTTCGTCGGCCCCAGCGCCCAGATCCTGGAACTGACCGGCAACAAGGCCCGTGCCGTCGCCGCCGCCCGCGAGGCCGGCGTCCCCGTCCTCGGCTCCTCGGCGCCCTCCACCGACGTCGACGAACTCGTCCGCGCCGCCGACGACATCGGCTTCCCCGTCTTCGTCAAGGCGGTCGCGGGCGGCGGCGGGCGCGGCATGCGCCGCGTCGAGGAGCCCGCCCAGCTCCGGGAGGCCGTCGAGGCCGCGTCGAGGGAGGCGGCGTCCGCCTTCGGCGACCCGACCGTCTTCCTGGAGAAGGCCGTCGTCGAGCCCCGCCACATCGAGGTGCAGATCCTCGCCGACGGCCAGGGCGACGTGATCCACCTCTACGAGCGGGACTGCTCGGTGCAGCGCCGGCACCAGAAGGTGATCGAGCTGGCGCCCGCCCCCAACCTCGACCCGGAGCTGCGCGACCGGATCTGCGCCGACGCGGTCCGCTTCGCCCGGCAGATCGGCTACCGCAACGCCGGCACCGTCGAGTTCCTCGTCGACCGCTCGGGCCGGCACGTCTTCATCGAGATGAACCCCCGCATCCAGGTCGAGCACACGGTCACCGAGGAGGTCACCGACGTCGACCTCGTCCAGGCCCAACTGCGCATCGCCGCCGGGGAGAGCCTCGCGGACCTCGGCCTCGTCCAGGAGAACATCACCCTGCGCGGCGCCGCCCTCCAGTGCCGCATCACCACCGAGGACCCCGCCAACGGCTTCCGCCCCGACACCGGCCGCATCAGCGCCTACCGCTCCCCGGGCGGCTCCGGCATCCGGCTGGACGGCGGCACCACCCACGCCGGCACCGAGATCAGCGCCCACTTCGACTCGATGCTGGTCAAGCTCACCTGCCGGGGCCGGGACTTCGCCACCGCGGTGGGCCGCGCCCGGCGCGCGGTCGCCGAGTTCCGCATCCGCGGCGTCGCCACCAACATCCCGTTCCTCCAGGCCGTGCTGGACGACCCCGACTTCCGGGCCGGCCAGGTCACCACCTCGTTCATCGAGCGGCGCCCGCACCTGCTGACCGCCCGGCACTCCGCCGACCGCGGCACCAAGCTCCTGACCTACCTCGCCGACGTCACCGTCAACAAGCCGCACGGCGAGCGGCCCGCGCTGCTCGACCCGCTGACCAAGCTGGCCGCCCCGCCGGAGGGCGCCCCGCCCGCCGGCTCCCGGCAGCGGCTGGCCGAACTCGGCCCCGAGGGCTTCGCCCGCCTGCTGCGCGAGTCGCCGGCCATCGGCGTCACCGACACCACCTTCCGCGACGCCCACCAGTCGCTGCTCGCCACCCGGGTGCGCACCAAGGACCTGCTCGCCGTCGCCCCCACGGTCGCCCACACCCTGCCCCAGCTCCTCTCACTGGAGTGCTGGGGCGGCGCCACCTACGACGTCGCCCTGCGCTTCCTCGCGGAGGACCCGTGGGAGCGGCTGGCCGCCCTGCGTGAGGCGGTGCCCAACATCTGCCTCCAGATGCTGCTGCGCGGCCGGAACACCGTGGGCTACACCCCCTACCCCACCGAGGTCACCGACGCCTTCGTCGAGGAGGCGGCGGCCACCGGTATCGACATCTTCCGCATCTTCGACGCCCTCAACGACGTCGACCAGATGCGGCCCGCCATCGACGCCGTACGGCAGACCGGGACCGCCGTCGCCGAGGTGGCCCTGTGCTACACGGCCGACCTCTCCGACCCCGGCGAGCGGCTCTACACCCTCGACTACTACCTGCGCCTGGCCGAGCGGATCGTCGAGGCGGGCGCGCACGTCCTCGCCGTGAAGGACATGGCCGGCCTGCTGCGGGCACCGGCCGCCGCGACGCTCGTGTCGGCGCTGCGCCGCGAGTTCGACCTCCCGGTGCACCTGCACACCCACGACACCACCGGCGGACAGCTCGCCACCTACCTCGCCGCCGTGCAGGCCGGCGCGGACGCCGTCGACGGTGCCGTCGCCTCCATGGCGGGCACCACCTCCCAGCCGTCCCTGTCGGCGATCGTGGCCGCCACCGACCACACCGACCGGCCCACCGGGCTCGACCTCCAGGCCGTCGGCGACCTGGAGCCCTACTGGGAGAGCGTCCGCAAGGTCTACGCCCCCTTCGAGGCCGGACTCGCCTCGCCCACCGGCCGCGTCTACCACCACGAGATCCCCGGCGGTCAGCTCTCCAACCTGCGCACCCAGGCGATCGCCCTCGGCCTCGGCGACCGCTTCGAGGAGATCGAGGCGATGTACGCCGCCGCCGACCGCATGCTCGGCCGGCTGGTCAAGGTCACGCCCTCCTCGAAGGTCGTCGGCGACCTCGCGCTGCACCTGGTCGGCGCCGGCGTGGCGCCCGCGGACTTCGAGGAGTCGCCGGACCGGTTCGACGTCCCGGACTCGGTGGTCGGCTTCCTCCGCGGCGAACTGGGCACCCCGCCGGGCGGCTGGCCCGAGCCGTTCCGCACCAAGGCGCTGCGCGGGCGCGGGGAGGCCAAGCCGGTGCGGGAGCTGAGCGCCGACGACCGCGCCGGGCTCGCCAAGGACCGCCGGGCCACCCTCAACCGGCTGCTCTTCCCCGGCCCGGCCCGCGAGTTCGAGTCCCACCGGGGCAGCTACGGCGACACCAGCGTCCTGGACAGCAAGGACTTCTTCTACGGACTGCGCCCCGGCACCGAGTACACCGTCGACCTCGAGCAGGGCGTGCGGCTGCTGATCGAACTGCAGGCCGTCGGCGACGCCGACGAGCGCGGCATGCGCACGGTGATGTCGTCCCTGAACGGCCAACTGCGGCCCATCCAGGTCCGCGACCGGGCGGCGGCCTCCGAGGTGCCGGCCACCGAGAAGGCGGACCGGTCCGACCCCGGACAGGTCGCGGCGCCCTTCGCGGGCGTGGTCACCCTCGCCGTCGCCGAGGGCGACCGGGTCGAGGCGGGCGCCACGGTGGCCACCATCGAGGCGATGAAGATGGAGGCCGCGATCACCGCGCCCAAGGCCGGCACGGTGGCCCGGCTCGCCATCAACCGCGTCCAGCAGGTGGAGGGCGGCGACCTCCTGGTCCGGCTCGACTAGGCCCTCGCGTTTCGATCACGCCGGGCTCGCGGCGTCCGGCCTGATCCAAACGGAAGACCCCGGCACGCGCGCGGCGGCCCGGCCGGACACGGGCGGCGGCCGGGCGGTCGCCGGGCCCGGCCCGGCCGCCGCGCACAGACGGCCCGGCCGAGCCCGGCCGGGCACGGAGGTGCGGGGAGGGGCGCTCCTCCCCGCACCGTCCGCCCGGGTCCGGGCCGGGCTCCGCTCAGCCCGCCGCCGGGCCCGCCTGCTGCACGACCTCGAAGGACCACAGCGTCGATCCGCTCGCCGCCGGCTTCGGCCGCTCGGCGCCCTCGTCGCCGCCCTGGTGCGAGGACCGCATCGGGCCCTCCATCCACGCGGTGAAGGACTCCTCGTCGCGCCAGCGGGTGTAGACGAGGTAGGTGTCGGTGCCCTCCAGCGGGCGCAGCAGCTCGAACCACTCGAAGCCGTCGGAGTTCTCCACCGCGTGGGCGCGGGAGGCGAAGCGCTTCTCCAGCGTCTCGCGCTGCTCGGCCGGAACGGTCAGTACGTTGATCTTGACTACGCTCATGCGCCCATCCTGCCCCACCGCCCGCGGCGGCCCGCCCGCGCCCCGCGCTCAGCACGGCTCGCGCCACACCCCCAGCTCCGGTTCCTTCACCATGGAGGAGAGCCGCAGCCGCCGCGACTGGGCGCAGAAGTCGGCGGTGCGCTCGCTGTACTCCACGTGGAAGACCGCCTTGCCGGCCTCGACGAACGGGGTGAGCAGTTCGCACTCGCCGAACTCGGCGCACTGCTCGTTGACGGCGAAGTCGAAGTCGGCGACCAGCTCGGGGATCTGCGGCAGGTCGTTCTTGAGGCCCACCGCGAGCCCCCGCTCGTGCGCGATCCGGGCGATCATCCGGTTGTAGACGAGCTGGTCGCCGGCGGTCAGCGGGAAGCCGGTGTCCTCGTCGTAGGCGTCCACGAGGTCCGGTTCCACCGCGTCGAAGCCCTTGTCCCGGCACATGTCGAAACGCCGCTCCATGATCGGCCGCAGGACGTCGGTCCGGCGGATGTCGAGCCAGCGCTCCCCGTCCCAGCCGTTGGGCCGGCCCAGCACCGCGCGGGGGAAGTCGTCCCGGTCCGGCCGGAACTCCTCCCAGGCGCCGACGTTGACGTAGCAGATGACCTTGCGGCCGTCGCGGTGCAGCCGGGCCACGTCCGCCGCGCTGTTCTCGAAGCCGTCGATGTCGTAGACCGGCACGTCGGCGGAGGGGTCGACCCTGCCGTCGAGCTGCCACTGCCACGCCGAGCCGGGACGGGGCCGCCACCGCCCCTCGTCGCCGCCGGCGCCCGCCTCCCGCGCACCGTCGCCGGGGCCCGAGCACCCGGCCGCCACCACGGCCGCCACCACGGCCGCCACCACGGCCGCCACCACGGCCGCCGCGGCCCACCTCGCGCGCGCCATCACCGCTCCCCGGCCAGCGCGGGGGACAGGGCCGCCCACGGATTGGGCGGCTCACCGGTCACCGGGCCCGACACCGCGGCGCCCCGCTCGCGCGCCGTGCGCACCGCGAGCGGGGTCAGCGCCGCGGGCACCCCGTACACCAGGTGGCAGAACCGCTCCGGCGGATGACGCAGGGTCCACGCCGGTCTGCTGAACGCCGACACGTACGCGGACCACGGGCCCTCGAAGGTGACGAGGAGGTCGGCGATCCGGGCGTACCCCGGCGCGGGATGCACGCCCGGGTTCAGCACCACGGGCGCCGCGCCCCGCCGGCGCAGCGCCCGCACCAGCGCCCGGCACGCGGGCAGTCCGGCCGCCGCGGCGCTGACCCGGTCCAGGAAGCAGCCGTCGGCCGCGTACCAGTCCCGGTGCCGGCGGGCGTCCTCCGCGATGTCCGCCGCCGGGCGGGTGCCGTAGTCCGTGTCGACGTAGCCGAGCAGCCGGGCGCCGGCCGAGCGCAGCGCCCCGGCCGCCGCGGCGAACGCCGGATCGGGCCGCGGACCGGGTCCGCTCGCCGGGTTGAGCACCACGGCGTAGGTGCGGTCGGCGGCCCGGATCAGCCGGTGCCAGGCGCCGGGGTCCTCGGCCGGGTGGACGTAGAGCGGGATCAGCAGGCTCACGGCGCGGCCTCGCTTCGGGGCGCGGGGGTCGGTTCGGGCGGGCCGGCGGCCCACAGGGCGGCCAGCGAGTCGTGCAGTCCGTACGCGGGCCGCCAGCCGAGGGCGTCCCGGGCGGCCCGGATGTCGGAGCACTGCCAGGAGACCCGCTCCGAACGGGCGGAGCCGGACGCGCTCTCCTCGACGCGCCCGGCGAAGCCCGCGGTGTCCGCCAGCGCCCGGACCAGGGTGCGCACCCGTACGGCCCGCCCGCCGCCGACGTTGAGGACGGGCGGCAGCGGGCGGGGCGCCGTCACCGCGGCCTCCACCGCGCGGGCCACGTCCCGTACGTCGACGAAGTCCCGGTACGCGGACAGGTCGCCGAGCCGCACCACCGCGTCCGGCCCGTCGCCCGCCTCCCGCAGCAGCGCCGCGACCCGGCCCGGCAGCCCGGTGCGCGGGGCGCCCGGCCCCACCGGGTTGCCCACCCGCAGGACGACGGCGTCCAGGCCCGAGGAGGTCACCGCGACCGTCCCGGCCAGCTTCGTCGCCCCGTACGGGGCGAGCGGGCGGGTGGGCGCCGACTCGGGGGTGCGGTCCCCCGGGGCGCCCGGACCGTACTCGGCGGCGGACCCGAGGTGCACCAGCCGGGCCGCGGGCAGCGCCCGGCCGAGGGCCGCGCACAGCGCGGCCGGGCCGCGGGCGTTGGCCTCCGCGAGCGTCACCGGGTCGCCGCCCGTGGCGCCCGCGCAGTTGACGACGGCGTCCGGCGCCGCCGTCGCCAGCGCCCGCGCGAGCCGGTCCGGGGAGTCGGCCGCGAGGTCGGCGCGGACGTCGCAGCCCGCGGAGCGGCCCCCGGTGAGGACCCGGGTGCCCGGCAGGGAGCCGAGCCGCGCGGCGACGTGGCCGCCGAGATGGCCGCCGGCGCCCAGGACGAGGATGCGCATACCGGCTCAGGCTCCCTTGAGCAGCAGGGACTTGCGGCTGGTGAACTCGGCGTTGGCCCGGTCGTAGTCGTCGGGCCGGCCGATGTCGAGCCAGTACCCGTCGAAGGCGTAGGCGTACGGCGGATCACCCGCGCGCAGCAGGTCCAGCACGAGTTCGTCGAAGCCGAGCGGGAGCCCGGCGGTGTACCCCTCCAGGGTCGCCCGGGACAGCCCGTAGACGCCCATCGAGACCCGGTAGTCCAGGCTGGGCTTCTCGGTGAAGTCCACCACCCGGTTCGCGTCGGTGGTGAGCACCCCGAAGTCGATGTCCACCCGGCGCGCGTAGGTGGCGATGGTCAGCGGGGCGCCGACCGCCCGGTGCCGGCGCAGCACGTCGGCGTAGTCGAGGTCGGTGAGGATGTCGCCGTTCATCACCAGGAAGGACTCCGGCAGCCGCTCGCGCATCGTCAGCAGCGGCCCCATCGTGCCGAGCGGGCTCTCCTCCGTGGCGTAGTCGACGTGCAGCCCCCACTGGGAGCCGTCGCCGACGTAGGCGCGGATGATCTCCCCGAGATGGCCGATGGCGAGCGTGCAGCCGGTGAATCCGGCCCCGGCGAGCTGGCGCAGCACGATCTCCAGGATCGCGTGCTGGTCGCCGATGGGCACCAGCGGCTTGGGCAGCGCGGTGGTGTAGGGCCGCAGCCGGACGCCCTTGCCTCCGGCCAGGATCACTGCGTGCATGGGTTTCCCCTCGGTGGACGTGCCGGTCGTGGTCAGATGTTGTAGATGCCGGTCTTGTACCGGGCGAGGTGGGCCGGGTCGCGGAAGAACTCCACCGTGTGGGCGAGGCCCTCCTCCAGATCGTGCTCCGGACGCCACCCGGTCGCCTCCCGCAGCCGGCTCGCGTCCGCGACCAGCCGCATCACCTCGGAGGCGGCGGGCCGCAGCCGTTCCGGGTCCTCCCGGACGTCGAGCGCGGTGCCCATCACCTTGCCGATCAGCGCCACCAGGTCCCCGACGGAGATCTCGCCGCCGGTCCCGGCGTTGAAGGCGCGGCCCACCACCCGCTCGGCCGGCGCGGTGCCGACCGCGAGGAACGCCCGCACGGTGTCGGCGGCGTAGGTGAAGTCGCGGGTGGGGCGCAGGTCCCCCAGGGTCAGGACCCGTTCCCCGGCGGCGACCTGCCCGATCACGGTGGGGATCACGGCCCGCATCGACTGCCGGGGGCCGTAGGTGTTGAAGGGGCGCAGCGTCACCACGGGGGTGCCGAAGCTGGCGTGGTAGGAGTCGGCGAGCCGGTCCCCGCCCGCCTTGGACGCCGCGTACGGCGACTGGGTCTGGACCGGGTGCTCCTCGGTGATCGGCACGGTCCGCGCGGTGCCGTAGGTCTCGCTGGTCGAGGTGTGCACCAGCCGGGGCGTGCCGAGGGCGCGCACGGCCTCCAGCACGTTCAGCGTGCCGGTGACGTTCGTGTCCACGTAGCTGTGCGGGGCCCGGTAGGAGTACGGGATGGCGATGAGGGCGGCCAGGTGGTAGACGCAGTCGGCGCCCTCGGCGAACCGCCGGACCGACCCGGCGTCGCGGACGTCCCCGAGGACGATCTCGACCTGGTCCAGGACGTCGCCGGGGAGCGTCTCCAGCCAGCCGTAGGAGGAGAAGGAGTTGTACTGGGCCATGGCCCTCACCCGGTGCCCCGAGGCGACCAGCGCCTCGGTGAGGTGGGAGCCGATGAAGCCCTCGGCTCCGGTGACGGCGGCGAGCGGTGCGGTGGTCACGCGGGGGTCCTTCCGGTCGGGTGCGCGGCGGTCCGCGCGGGACGGTGACGGGTCGCCGGACGGCCGGCGCCGGCGGGGTCAGGCATGGGCGGCGGGCCGCCCCAGCAGCCACAGCGCGCCCCCGGTGAGGCAGAGCGCGGCCACCGCGCAGCCGGCGGCGAGCGCGTGCGGACCGGGGCCCGTCGGGGCGGCGGCGCCGGCCGCCGCCAGGCAGAGCAGGGCCGGCGGCCAGGCCACGCCGAACGCCTGGAGCAGCAGCGCGGTCCACAGGGTCGCCGCGAGCGCCGCCGACAGGAGCGGATCGGCGCCGGTCAGCAGCGCGGCCGGCACCAGCGGGCCGACGTAGCAGAGCAGGCAGCCGGCGAGGACGGCGCCCGCGCGCAGCCGGAACCCGGCGACGGTCCGGGCGGCCCGCAACGCGGCCACGGTCAGTCCCCGGCACCGGTACAGCAGCCACTCGGCCGGGCCCATGCTCACCGTCAGGACCACCACCCACCAGGGCTGGTGACGCCCCGCCAGCAGCACCAGCACCCCGGCGGCCAGCCCGAACAGCCCGTACGGCAGCGACGTCAGCGGACGCGGCCGGTCCGCACCCGGCACCGGCGGCGCCGCGAGCGCGCCGCGCAGCGCCCGGCCCGCGGCGGCCACCGCCCCGGCCAGCGACAGCAGCGGCAGCCCCGCCCGCACCGGGTCCCCCGGCTCCCACCAGGGCAGGGCGGCGGCACCGGCCGCCACCGGGAGCAGCGCCGCCAGCAGCAGCCGCTCCCGGCCCAGCACCAGCAGCACCCCGGCCGCCGCGAGGTACGCCGACTGGACCGCCACCGCCCCCGCGACCCGTCCCGGCCCGGCGAGCAGGGCCCCGGCGGAACAGGCCGCGGCGGCACCGAGCGGCGCCCCCTTCAGCAGCGTGCGGCCCGCCTCCCGGCTCCCGGCCGCCAGACGCAGGTACGCGCGGTGGCCCAGTGCCTGGTTCCACGCCCAGGAGACGAGCCCGGCCACCACCAGCGCCCGCAGCGCGCCGTCGGAGGGCAGCAGCCGGCCCGCCAGCGCGTAGGCCAGTCCGGGGAGCGCGAACAGCGCGCCGCGCAGCGCGCAGCGCACGTGGTCGGGCCGCCACGGGTCGGCGGGGCGCGGCGGCTCGGGGTGGGCGCGCGGCACGGAGGCGAAGAGCGCCGCGGCGAGGGAGAAGAGGTCGGGGTGACCGTAGCGGTCCCGGACCGTCTCCCCGGTCAGCCCCTCCGACTCCAGCAGCGCGGCCACCTCGTAGGGGTGAACGGCGGGCGCGATCCGGTCGGACAGCTCGGCGGCCAGCCGGTCCACCGCCTCGCGTCGCGGACCGCCGCCGGGCAGCGCCAGGGTGAGGGTGCGCGCGTCGGCGAGCCGCGGCGAGAGGGCGTCCTCCCGGGTGCCGCCGGGCCCGCCGGGCCCGCCGGGCTCCAGGGCCATGGGTCCGCTCATCCGGCCGCGCTCCCCACCCGCGTGCCGCCCGCCGACCGTACGCCGGGCACCCGCGCGCCCGGGGCGGCCGGCGGGGCGGGGGCCGACAGCTCCAGGTAGACGGCGCGGAAGGTGTCGATGGTGTGGCGCAGCGTGAACTGCTCGATGACCCGCAGCCGGGCCGCCTCGCCCATCGCCCGGCGCCGCCCGGCGTCGCGCAGCACTTCCAGCGCCGCCGCGGCCATCGCTGCCGGATCGCGCGGCGGCACCACCAGCCCGGTGTCGCCGACCGCCTCGCGGACCCCGCCCACGTCCGTGGAGACGGTCGCCCGGCCGCAGGACATGGCCTCGATCAGGGTGAAGGGGAAGCCCTCGCTGATGCTGGAGAGCACCACCACGCGGCCGGCGGCGTAGGCGTCCCGGATGTCCTCCACGCGGCCCTCGAAGACGACCGCGTCGCCGTGCCCCAGCTCCGCCGCCAGCGCCTCGCACCGCTCCCGGTACGCCTCCCCGCCGCGCGGGGTACCGCCGAACAACCGCAGCCGGGCCGCGGGGAGTTCGGCCCGGACCAGGGCGAAGGCGCGGATCAGGGTCTCCAGGTCCTTGATCGGGTCGACCCGTCCGGCCCAGCTCAGCACCGGCGCGTCCGGTTCGGGCCCGGCGGGCGGGAACGCGGCCGGGTCCACCCCGTTGTAGACGGTGCGGATCGCCTCCGGGGCCGCGCCGCCGCGCTCCTCCCACAGCCGGTTGTAGCGGTTGCCCGGGGTGATGAGGGCGGCCCGCCGGTAGGTCTCCTCGGCCAGCAGCCGGAAGAAGCCCAGCATCAGCGCCTTCACCGGCCAGCGGTAGGCGGCCGTGCGGTAGCCGAGGTAGCGCTCGCGCAGGTAGACGCCGTGCTCGGTGAGGAGCAGCGGCACCCCGTACCGCTCCCGGGCCACCAGCCCCGGCAGGGCCGCGAGCCCGCCGCTGACCGCGTGCGCGACGCCGTCGCGGGGACCCGGCGCGGCCAGCGGGCGCAGGGCGTGTTCCAGCAGCCCGGTCGCGGTGACCGCGTCGTGCAGGGTGGGCCGGGCCTCGCGGACCGGGCCGGGCCGGTTCCACACCGAGGTCAGGACGGTGATCGCCCGGTCCCCGCGCAGGAACGGACCGAGCCGGCCGTCCGCCGCGGCGTGCGCCAGCCGGTACAGCGCCGGTGCGAACCCGTCCTCGGCGCGCGGATCGAGCAGGGCCGCGAGGAAACGCTCGTAGGCCGCGGCGAGCCGGCGCCGCTCGCGGCCCCGGGGCGCACGGCCCTGCGGCGCGGGCCCCCACAGCGGCACCGTGGTGACGTGGGAGACGTGCGGCGGAAGGTCCCAGGCGAGGGGCTCGCGGCCGGTACCGGTGACCGCGAGCACGGAGAAGCCGACGTCGGGCATGCCGCGCACGAGCTGGTCGCACCAGACGCTGACGCCGCCGTGACTGTGCGGATAGGTGCCTTCGGTGAGCAGGGTGACACGCGGCGCGTCGCGGTGCCGCGCGCCGTGGGGAGGGTGCATCGATGGGCTCCACGGCCGAGGGAGGGGTGGCCGGACCCCGACGGGCCCGGCC
This sequence comes from Streptomyces sp. SCSIO 75703, assembly GCF_036607905.1. Taxonomy (NCBI): domain Bacteria; kingdom Bacillati; phylum Actinomycetota; class Actinomycetes; order Kitasatosporales; family Streptomycetaceae; genus Streptomyces; species Streptomyces sediminicola. Next base: position 89,503 of record NZ_CP144555.1, on the reverse strand, counting down.
GGTGTGCGGGATCGCCGGGGCGGCTCAGCCCGCCGGGCCGTACGGCACCGGGGCGCTCACCGCACGCGGGACGCGGGTGCGCGGCGCGGGGAGCGCCGGCGTGTCCGCAGCGCCCGGCGCGGCCGTCTCCGGCGCCGGGGCCGGAGCGGGCAGCGCCAGCGTGAGCGGCGTGCCGCCCGCCGTGCTCCAGCCGGTGCGGGCGCCCGCGTAGGCGCTCCCGAAAGCGGTGCCGCCGTGCAGGGTGCCCGTGGGCACGGTCGCCGGGACGGCGAGGCCACCGGGCGCCTCGACGGTGACCGAGGCGCCGGTCCGGTACGCGGTGACCTGCCCGGCGTCGAGCGCGGTGCGCCAGGCGGCGCGGCGGCTCAGCTCGGTGCCGATGTCGGCCATGCGCAGGTTCACCACGGGGGTGTCGGCGGCGAACAGTTCCTCGTAGGAGTCGAGGACGCCGTCGAGGACCGGGTAGGCGATGCGCTCCTCGGCCAGGTTCGACTGGTGGATGAAGTGGGGCCGCGGATCGTTGGAGAGCACGTGCCCGAGCGCGATGCGGGTCTCCAGCGGCACGATGTGCTCCGCGTAGCCGGTCGCGGTGTCCAGCGGCTCGGGCAGGCAGGTGGTGGTGGCCGGGTTGTCCTCGCAGATGCCGCTGCCGCCCTGGGCACGGCTGGTGTAGATCCAGTTGTACTCGTCGACCTGCTCGGCGGCGCGCCCGGCGTTGTAGAAGACGTTCATCGGATAGCGGGAGACCGTGGTGGCGCTGCCGACCCGGCGCTGGGCGGGGTCGCGCGAGTGGTCCGAGGCGAGCCAGGCGATGCCGTTGCCGGTGAGGGCGGGACCCAGGTGGGGGTTGTCCTCGGGCTGCTGCGGGGAGACCCGCAGACCGGAGTGCTCGCCGGTGACCAGTTCGTCGTCGCGCAGGGGCAGCCGGGCCGCCTCGCCCCAGGCGAGGTTGGCGGTGATCTCCTCGGAGATCTCGTCCTCGCCGACCCAGTCGGTGCCGCCGCCGGGGAGGGTCGCGCAGGTCCACGGGATCACGCTGGTGTCCTGGCGGCAGCCGAGGAAGGCGTGCGTGTAGGTGTGGTTGATCCAGCGGAACCGGTCGCGTGCGGCGACGAACCGGTCGGCGAGCGCGTCCGCGCCGCCGTTCGCCTCCTGGTGGTCGACGCTGCCGAAGGCGTTGTAGGCCAGGTCCAGGGTGAAACCGCGCCGGTCCTGCCAGCCGACGGCGTGGTCGACGTCGGCCGGGACCATGCGGATCGGGTCCGGCGTGCCCTCGCCCGGCGGGCAGTCCACGTCGCCGGGGGTGCAGTTCAGCTCGGTGTCCCAGCGGTCGTCGGCGGCGAGGACGTCGTCGACGTGCACCGCGAAGTGGTTGCGGTCCGTCCCCAGGTGCACCCCGTCGGTCATCCACTCCACGATGCCGCGGGCCAGCAGCCGGAACTGCTGCTGGTGCCGGTTGTAGACGAAGGTGACCACGAGTTCGCGGCGGCCGTCGTGCCGGTACTCGCCCACCAGCGAGCCCTTCGACGACCGCCCGGGTATGGACGCCTCCACGTACGGCACGAAGTCGGCGCCCGGCGCGGGCGCCGACAGGTAGGCGTAGGACTCGTCCACGGTGGGGGAGTTGTCCTCGAAGGGGACCTCCCCGGCCAGGTAGCCGAAGGGGCCCGCGAGCCCGGCCGGCGTCACCTCGGCGCGCACGCCGTCCACGCTGCCGGCCCAGCCGGCGCCGACCGCGTACTGGAGCCCGACCTCGGGACGGGCGTACGTGTAGGCGTCGACCTGCGGCACCGCGAAGGTCCGTTCGTAGTCGGCGAGGGCCGCCATCTCGGCGGAGCCCGCCGGGAACGGGTTGTCGTCGGGCAGGACGACGGCCTGGAACCGGGCGTGCGGCCGGCCCTCCGTCGTGCCGGCGAGGAATCCGGCGTCGATCACGGGCCGTCGGGCGTCCGCCAGGTCGACCCGCGTGTAGGGCGTACCCGCGGTCTCCAGCTCGGCGGCGATCGCCGCCGTGGCGGGCCCGCCGTCGCTCACGACCAGGACCCGCAGGTCGACGCGGGGCTCCGGGACGTCGGCGTGGGCCGTTCCGGCCGGCGCCGCGAGCGTGGTGAGCAGGGCGGCGGCGGTGAGCGCCGCGGTGCGCATGGTCCGCTTCATGCGGTCGGATTCCTCCCCCAGGGCAGGGGTGGACCGGCCCCCCTGGGAGCCCACCCCCTCGCCGGCCCCGCCGCCCCCCAAAGACGCGCGGCCGCCGACGAATTCGTCGTGTCACATGGTGAGGTCTGTGTGGAGCTTTCGTGTGCCTGCTGCGGAACTTGACGAAAAAGCACAGGTGTCCGGCCGGGCCCGAAGCGCACCGTTCCGGTCGGCCGCGGACCACGGGTGTACGCGGGCGGAAACCGCCGGTACGCCCGTGTCCTGCGGAGGTCTGCCGGCGCGGCGCGCGGAACTCCGCGGTCCGCACGGGGACCCGCCCGCGCGGACCGCTTCGCCCGCGCGCCCGGCCCCGGCGCGAGATCAGGTCACCGGGGCCGCCCCGGGGGGCGGGGCGGGGCCGTCAGGCGCAGGCCACGCGGATCTCGGGCGTGTGCACCGGCCCGGCGCCCACACTCGTGCCGTCACTGAACTCGGCGTAGTAGTACGAGTAGAAGCCGATGCTCCCGTTGCAGCCGGAGTCCTCGGCGACCTCCAGTGTCAGGGTCACGGTGCGGCTCTGGCCGGGCGGGACCGTGGTGCCGTAGTTGGCCCCGAGGTCGGCGGGCCCGGTGCCCGAGCACGGGACGGCGCCGCCGGCCGTGGTCAGCGCGCACCCGGTGAACGCGTAGGACAGATCGGGGCGCTGGGCGGTCAGCCAGGTCGGGTCGATCGTCTGGTACACGAACCAGACGTCGTAGGTGTGGTGGTTGGTCAGCGTCATCGACAGGTTCACCGTGCCGCCCGGCCGCGTCGTGGCCGTGTCGGTGGCGAAGGTCAGCTCGGCCCGCTCCGGGTCGGCGGCGCTCGCGGAGGGCGCCAGGCCGAACAGGGCGAGGGCGAGCGCGATGAGCGTGGCGAGACCGAGACGTCTCGTTCGTGAGGATCGCATGGCCCGGGAGACTAGGCACGCCCCCGGCACCCCGTCTGCACCGCCGGGCGGGGCCGGAGAACGGTTCGGCCGGAAGTGCCCGCCCTGTGGAGGAAGTGTGACCGGGTGTTCACGAACCGGTGCGTGGGGCTCGTTCCCGCACCGCAGGGCGCGGGTGCGCCGCCACGGCCGCCGGACCGCGGTGCCCCGCCGCACGGCCGGTGCGCCCCGGGCGGCAATGGCGGATTCCGCCCGCGTGCGCCCGGGGAGGCGCCGTGGGCCCGGGAGGTCCGTGGACCGTCCGGGGCGCACGCGGCCGTGGTGCCCGTCCGGCGGCCGGGGGCGTGGCGCGGGCCCGCTACCGCCGGACGGACAGGTCAGGGGAAGCGGGTGACCTTGGACGGGATGGTGTCCGGCCCCGAGGTGGGGGCGCCCGTGTCGTTGATCACGTGCGCGTACTGGCCCATGCCGCCCAGGGAGATCACCATCAGGTGGCGCATGGTGATCCCCGGTCTCACCGGCACCTGGAAGCCGTGGTGCTGGACGATCGACGGGTCCGAGGTGAAGTTGCAGTAGCTGCCCAGCGCCCACGCCTCGTGCCGCTGCACCGAGTCGGCGACCTTGTAGGCCGCGTACCCGACGATGCCGTCGTGGGTGACGGCGGCGGCGTTCGGGACGTCGTAGGCCTTCTCGTTCTGGAAGAAGATGGTCCGCCCGCGCTCGCCGCTCCACACCACGTCGTACTTGTTGAAGTGCTCCACGAACAGCCCCGTGACGAGCACGTCGTCGCCCTTGACGAGCATCCCGTAGTCGGCCCGGTTGGTGTCCCAGCCGACGCCCGCGCCGTGGTCCGCGCGCCAGATCCAGGTGTGGTCGACGAGCACGTCGTCGCTCTCGATCACGACGGAGTGGGTGGCGCGGCCGGGGCCCGCGCCGCCGATCCGGACGAACACGTCCTGCATGCTCGTCGGGTTGGCCGAGTGGTCGGCGCTCGCGCCGGGCGTGCCGATGCGCAGCAGGGTGTCGGAGTTGACCGGTCCGGCGTCGATGAGGAAGCCGGCCAGCCGCACGCCGTCGACGTCGGCCACGTGCATGGCGTCGACGCCGCCGTCCGGGACGATCGTCGCCAGCCCCAGACCGAGGACGACCGTGTCGGCCCGGTTCACCTCGATGGTGCGGTCCAGGTGGTAGACGCCCGGGGTGAAGAGCAGGTGCAGGCCCTGGGCGAGCGCCGCGTTGATGGTGGTCGCCGTCGCGCCCGGCTTGACCACGTAGAACTGGCTGAGCGGCAGCGAGTGGCCGCCCGCGTTGGCGGGCCAGGACACGCCCCGCGCGTGGGTCCGCTTGGCGGGCACGAACACCTTGTACTCGCTGCCGTCCAGGTACAGGAACGGCTTCTCGCGCGAGATCGGCGTGGTGTCGAGGGTGGTGTACGGGCCGGTGTCGAAGTCGGTCGCGGGCGCCCCCTGGACCCCGGTGAAGGTCATGTTCCAGACGCCGTTGGTCCAGCCGCCGACCGCACTGTCGCGCGTGTACCACTGCTGTTGCGAGTACGGGCCCACGGTGCCGTCGATCTTCGAGTCGGCGATGTAGCCGCCGGAGGCCCAGCCGTAGCCGTCGGGCGCCAGGTTGAGGCCGCCCTGGACGTGCATGCGGCGGAAGGGCGCGGCCTGCGCCACCGCCCAGCGGTCGGTGCCGTTGACCGGCCGGATGGCGAGGTTCTCGGCCGAACGCCAGAAGTTCTGGGTCGCGTTGCCGTTGAACCAGCCCGCGTCCACCGTGATGTCACCGTTGATCTGCGTGTCGTCCGGGTTGAGCCCGAGGCCCGAGACGGAGGTGTAGAAGCCGAGTTGGGCGTTGATGTCGTGGTAGGTTCCCGGCTTCAGCAGGAACTGGTAGCGCCCGGAGCCGAAGTGGGCCGCCTCCTGCCGGGCGAAGACCTGGTCGAACTTCTGCTGGAGTCCCGGCGTCGAGGGGTCCACCACGATGACGTTCGGCCCCAGGTCGCCGCCGCCCTGCACCGGGGGAGTCCCGGTGGTTCCGGTGCGGACGGCCATCTCCCAGAGCGAGTAGCCGTAGGCGGTGCCGCGCGCGGTGCCGTGGATCCGCACGTAGCGGCCCGAACCGCTCACGTCGTAGGAGGCCTTGCCGCCGGTGGCGCCGGTGACGGCGCGCAGGGTCTGCCAGGAGTTCCCGTCCGAGGACGCCTCGATCCGGAAGTCCTTGCCGTACGCCGCCTCCCAGTCGAGGTCCACCCGGCACAGGTCCCGTACCGAGCCGAGGTCGACGCGCAGCCACTGCGGGTCGGATGCCCGGCTGGACCAGCGGGTCGCCGGGTCGCCGTCGAAGGCGGCGGAGGCCGGGGTGCCGGCGTTCTCGGTGGAGGAGGCGGAGGCGGGCCGGCCGCGCGCGGCGTCGGCCGCGTCGCAGCCGTCGGGCGCGGTGCCGCCGAAGCTGCCGAAGACCTGGAACTCCCAGAGCGAGTAACCCCATGAGGTGGCCCGGTGGACGCCCAGCATCCGCACGTACCGGCCCTGTCCGGAGACGTCCAGGGTGTCGGTGCCGCCGTCGCCGCCGGTGACGGTGCGGGCGTCGCTCCAGGTGCTCCCGTCCGGCGAGAGCTGGATCGTGTAGTCCTTGCCGTACGCGGCCTCCCACTCCAGGACGACCCGGGTGACGGAGGCTGTCGCGCCCAGGTCGACCTGGAGCCACTGGTCGTCTAACGGGGCGGAGGACCAGCGGGTGGACAGGTCGCCGTCGACGGCGGCGGAGGCGGGGGTGCCGGCGTTCTCGGCCGACGAGGAGGTCGCCGGACGGCCCTGCGACAGCGGGGTCTCGGCGGCGGTGGCCGGGGACGGGGAGGGGAGGGCGACGAGCGCCGCCGTGGCGGCGAGCGCGACACCCAGGGCTCTGAGTCTCATGCGATGTCTCATGCGACCGGCTTTCTGCCAGGTGGGGTGGGATGATGGGGTGACGGATGATCCGAAACCCCAACGCGACTGCGGTGTGGCTTAGTTCAAGGTGTGATTTAAGTGATGAGGCTTCTTCTCGGCAAGACCTCGGACGTAGCCGGTTGTCCCTGCCGTACGGAAGAATGCCGTGACGAGAGATCATTCCCGGGCGGACCGGGTAGGTGCTCTCATGTCCCTGTCCCTGGAAAGGCCCCGCTGATGCCCCTCACCGCAGAGCTTCCCCCGCGTGTGTCCGGCGCGCGCCCGTACCCGCCGCTCGGTCCGGTCGCCACCGCCGTGTTGCAGATAGTCGCCGACCGCCGCACCCCGGTCTTCGCCACCGTCCACACCAGTGGCCGGCGGCGGTACGGGTACTGGCGCCCCCTGGACTCGGCCACCGGCCGGGGCGGCTGCTACGTCGCCCTGCCCACCGCCGAGTGCGACGCGCTGTACGCCACCGGGCGGATAGAGCTGGGCGAACCGGTCACCGATCCCTCCAGGACGACCTACCGGGTGCGGGCCACCGAGATACCCACGGCGGCGTCCGCGCGCGCGGCCCAGCGGTGGGCCCACGCGGCCTGAGACGCCGCCGACGGGAGCGGGCGCCACGGCGGGCGCGGGACGGACGACGACACGCCGGAAAGGGGCGGAGCGGGACGGTCGGTGCGGAGCGACGGCCTGGCCTGTACGGCCGGTTCCGGCATGTCCGGAGGACCGGCCGGTCCTCGGCGTGCCGGCGGAGGGGGCGCGGGGGGCGCAGCCCGCGGCCCGGCTCCGCCCTGCCCCGGCGCCGCCGCCGGGCACCGCGCGGGCGCGGGGAGCGTACCGGCTCACGGCGCGGGCGGGAGCACGGGGCCCGGTCGGACCTCCGCGCGGCGCCCGCGCCGCTCAGCCCGTGTCGTCCCTCGCGCGGCCCACGGGCAGCAACTCGCGGATGTCGGTGGGCAGGGCCCCGGCCACCTTCTCCATCAACTCCGGGGAGACCGCGGCGTCGAGTACCTCCAGGACGGCGGCGGACTCGCGCACGGCCGCGTCCTCGTCCGTGCCGGCCCGGCCGGCCACCCGTCCGGCGAACGTGGTCAGCCCGAACCGGCCCGAGGCGGGCCGATCGTGCCCGTCGCCGGGGGAGTCCGCCGCCTGCCGCATCGGCGCGGCCAGTTCCGGCGGCAGTTGAGCCGCCACGTGACCGGCGAGCCCCGAGGGGAGCCGCTCCGAGAGTGTCGTCAGCACGGCCAGTGTTGCCCGTTCGGCCGGGCCCCGGCCCGGCAGCCGGGCCAGCGACTGGACCTTCCCGATCATCTCGTCGTGCCGCATGGGGACATCGTCCTTCCTCGGGGGAGCGGTGCGCCGGCCGTCAGTCCGCCATGTCGCCGGGAGCGCCGTCCCCGCTCGGCGGCCGGGCCGTCTCCTCGTCGGGCCCGAAGTGGCGCGCGGGGGTGCCGGGGGTGCACAGGGCACAGGCGGCCAGCGCCAGGGCCGCGGCGACCACGTCCTCGACGGCGGCGGCCACCGGAGCGGCCGAGCGCCGGCGCCGGGGACCCGTGGTGCGCCAGCGGGCTCCCGCCAGCGCCGCCGCCAGCGCCGCGCCCGCCCCCACCGCCCCGGCGACCGGGGACAGCGGCGGCTCCGGGTCCGTCGGGGTCGCCGGCGGGCCGTGCCGCAGGGCGACGGCGGCCCCGGTGAGTGCCCCGAAGACGAGGCGCGGGACCAGCCCGGCGGGTTGGAGGCGGCTCGGGGTGGCAGGGTTCTTGTCCGCCACGAACTCGCCCGCCGCGGCGGCCAGCAGCAGCCCCCGCGCTGCGGGCCGCGCGAGCCAGGGCGGTTCCCCCGGCGGCCCGGCGGCGGCCCCGGCCGTCCAGGAGAGGGCCGCCGCACCCCACGTACTGCGCAGACCTCCCGCGGCTCCGATCAGCGCGGCGCCGGACAGCGCGCGCACCGGGCGGCTCACGACGCACGCTCCCGGTCCGCGTCGGCCGCGACGACACCATAGGTGACCAGCCCGTAGGCGAGGTGCGGGAGTGCGTCGGAGACCCAGTCGGCCGGCGACCAGGAACGGGGGTCGCTGACCCCGAGACGGGCCATGGGCGCGTCGGTCGCGGCCATGGCGAGGAGACCGGTGACGGCGGCGCCCAGCCACAGGGGCATCCGCACCCCCGTCCGGCGCAGCAGCGACACGGCGACGCCCGTGCCGGTCCCGACGGCGATGCCGGACAGCGCCCCGAGCCCGGAGAGCCGGTTGTCGCGGTCCTCCGTGTACGGGAGGGGGCGCCCGGTCCGCTCGGTGAGGGTGTCCACCACGGTCTCGGGGGCGCTGCTGGCGGATCTGCCCCGCAGCGCCATGTCGGCGTAGGTCATGGCGTTCAGCGCGGTCGTACCGGCGGCCCCCGCCGCGCAGCCGCGCAGGAAGCTACGGATCATGTCGCGCCGAGTGCCCGTGGCACCCCCCGGGCAAACCGCCACGGACCGGACGCGGGCTTCCCGGGCCCGCGCACGGTCGCGGGCGCGGTCGTACGGAAGGACGAGTGAGGTCCCCCGACCGGGTGAGCTTGGGACGGACGCGCGGGGCCCGCGGGGGCCCGAGGGCTGGCAGGCGGGGGATTACTTCGATAGCTTGCCTGCGTGGCCCCGCGTTCTCCCCCGTGCGCGGGGCCACACCAGTGCGGTCCTCGGGCGCCGGGGCGAGGCGGGCCGGCAGCCGTGATCACGCGGCTGGTAGCGTCGCCTGGCCGCGAGGTGCGGCGCGAGAGAGGTGTCGGAGCGTTGGGCGGACGTCAGGACCGTGACTGGGTGGCGATGACACCGGGCGACTTCGACCGGGAGGCCCCGCTGCGGCTGAACGTGGGGACCGGCCCGACCGCCGTCCCCGCCGAGCCCGACGAGTACGGCACCGCGCCCCTGTTCGGGGACACGACCCCCGCCCGGCCGGCGCCGCGCCGTGACCGCAGGCCCCGGGTGAGCGCCCCCACGACGGCCCAGCAGCGGCTTTTCTGACCAGGCGTCACCGGGTCACGGCGTCATCGGGTCACGGCGTCATCGGGTCACGGCGTGACCGGTCACGGTGTCCGCCGTCGCTCACGGGCGCCGGTGACGGGCACGACCGGCCCTCGGAGCGCGCTTCGCCGCCCCGCCCGGCCGGCGGTGCGGTGTCGCCCCGGTGCCCCGTCGTGCGCCTCCCGAACCCTTTCCGGAACCGCGCCCGAGCCTTCCACGGCGGGGACGTGACCGCACTGCCGCCCGCCGACCGGGAGCCGGTACCGGGGCTCGGCGGCCTCGCCCCGGCCACCCTCCTGGCCGGGGTGCTCCTCCCGCCGTGGCGCACCCGGTCGTGGGGGCCTCCCCTCTTCGTCGCCGCCCTGGCGCCGGCCGCCGCGCGCGGCCGGCGGCCCGGCACGCGCCCGGAGGCGGGGACGGACCGCCGGGTGCCGGCCGGGGTAGGAGACGCCTCCCCGGACCCTGGGGGAGCGCCGGACGCGGGGTGCCGCAGCGGCGGCCGACCGGGTGCCGGGACCGCGGGCGCCCCGGGCTCAGCTCGCCAGCACCGGCTGCGGACCCATCACCACCACCGGGGACCGCTCCGGGTCCAGCGCCAGCAGCAGTTCGCGCATGTGCTCCCCGCGCAGGGAGACACAGGCGTTGGTGGGCCCCTCGTGGTCGACGTGCAGCCACACCCCGCCGCCCAGTTCCTCGCCCATCGGCCGGGTGTTGTCGAGCGGGGTGGTGCCGGGCACCCGGTTGTAGTCGATCGCCACCACGTAGTCGAAGGAGCCCGCCAGGTCCTCGCCGAGGTGCCCGGTGCCCGTCGCCTCGAAGTCCGGGTCCTGGTCGTAGGGCATCCGGGTTCCCGGGTCGGGCAGCCGCCCGCCCGCGTCGCTCAGCCCGAACACCCCGACGGGCGTGCGCAGATCACCCGCCCGGTGGTCGTCCGACCAGCCCCGCAGCCCGTTGTGCGCGGGCCAGGGCCCGGCCACGGCCCGCCAGCCCTCCTCGGGGGACCGCTCGTAGAGCACCGCCCGCGCCCGGAACGTGTTCTCGCCCGGGCCCGTCACCACCAGGGCCTGCCGGGACTCGTCCGGCACCCGGGCCCGGGTGACCGGGCCCAGCCCCGGAAGCGGAGCCGGCGCCGCCGAGGGCCCCGGACGCGCGGACGCCACCGACGACGACGGCGGCGCGGCGGCCGGCTGCCCCGGGGCGCAACCGGTGCCGAGCGCGCCGGCGCACACCACGGCGCCGATCGCCAGGGCCAGGGCCTTGCTGACGGTCATCTCATCCTCCGGCTCGCTGCGTCGACTACTCATTGCTTGACCGCTTCCGGAACCGCTTGTGCGCCGCCCGGCACCTCTCGCCCGGATGGCGCAGAAGGGGGCGGTCACGACGGCGCGCGGGCGCCCGGAAAGGCGCGTATTCGGGTGTCCGTGCGTTCGCCCGGTCGCAACACCGTTCCCATCGACACCCCTTACTCACTGGTGGGGTGCGGTGATGCCGTGTAGCGTCAGCGGCAGATGTCGTGGTTCGACCGGACCCGCCCGCGCCGTGGTGCGGGCGGTTCCGCTGTGCACTGCCTGAGGACCAGGACGACCACCTCCGGACCCGCACGGTGCGGGTCCGACTACGGCTGAAAGGCAAAAGGCATGGCCAGCGGAACCGTGAAGTGGTTCAACTCGGAAAAGGGCTTCGGCTTCATCGCGCAGGACGGCGGCGGTCCGGACGTCTTCGCGCACTACTCCAACATCAACGCCAGCGGTTACCGCGAGCTCCAGGAAGGCCAGGCCGTCACGTTCGACGTCACGCAGGGCCAGAAGGGCCCGCAGGCGGAGAACATCACCCCCGCCTGACCCGGCGATCCGCCGAACGCGGCACGGTGCCCGCGGAAGCAACGCTTCCCGGACACCGTGCCGTGGTGCGTTTCCGGCACCGACGGGCGGCCATCACTGCCGGAAAGCGGCAGTGCGCCGCCGGGCCCTCTTCCTGCAGTCTGTACGTGCGTGCGGTGCCGCGGGGAGCGGCACCCGGCCCGCCACCCCGGTACCGCCGGCACGTCGGCGGCAGGACACGAGGAAGAGGCGGGGGCGCGATGCCGACGGCGAGGGCCGGCGAGAGACGACGTCTGGTGCGCAGGGAGCGCCGGGCACGCAGGCAGGAACTGGCCGCCGTACTGGACGCGCCGCAGGCCCCCCTGACCTGGCGGGCCGGATGGCGCGGCAAGGCGCTCGGGGCCGTGCTGTGCCTCGTCTTCGTCACCCTGCTGGAATACCCCGACGGCGCGAGCCTCGCCCACCCGCGGCCCAGCGCCCTGGTCTTCGCGCTGTGGACGCCCCTCGCCCTCGCCTGGTACTGCTGCCGCGTGGGCGTCTGGCGGATCACCGCGGACCGCGACGGGGTCCACGTGCGGCGGATGTGGCGCACCCGGTTCCTGGCGTGGTCCGTGATCCGGCACGTGGAACTGCGGCACGACGGCAGCCTGGAGTTCTTCGGCCCGAGCAGCCCGGAGCCGATGGCGGGCTCCTTCGCCCCGGCCTGGCTGGTCCGCCGCACCGGGCGGGGCACCGGCGCGGACGCCGCCGACCTGCTCACCGTCATGGCCGAACACCCTCACCTGCGCCCCGCCGAACAGGCCCCGACCGTACCCGGGTTCGCCCGCTGGGCGGTCCCGCTGGCCGTCGCGCTCTTCCTCATCGGGCAGTTCCGGACCTGGTGACCGGCCCTGGCGTGCCCCGCCGGCCGGCTCAGACGGGCAGCGGGGCGAAGGGCAGCAGGGCGTCGCCCTCCGGCCGGACGATGCCGCAACTGCCCTCCGGCACCTCGTTCCACACGCCGGGCAGATCACCCAGCGGCTCCGAGACGACGAGCCGGGTCCGGGCCGACGCCTCCCGCAGGAACGCCGTGCCGGGGTGCAGCGCCCGCAGCGTCTCCACCCGGCTGCTGTAGTACAGCGAACGCGAGGCGCCCCGGCTGGAGTAGCGGAACGTCCACAGCCGCACCCCGTCCGTCACCGCCACGGTCATCTGCAGCGGATGACGCACCCCGCGCTCCCGCCCGGCCCGCTCCACCAGCCACGCCATCCGCGCCACGGCCCCCGGCGGGTCCTCCTCCAGCCCGAAGGTGAGGGCCAGGAAGAACATCAGCTCCGAGTCGGTCGACCCCTCGATGCGGGTGAAGAGCGCGGGATCGACCGCCAGCGCCAGATCCCGCCGGACCCGGTCGAAGTCCTCCACGGCCCCGTTGTGCATCCACATCCAGCGGCCGTGCCGGAAGGGGTGGCAGTTGGTCTGCTGCACGGCGCTGCCCGTCGAGGCGCGGATGTGCGCGAAGAAGAGCGGCGAGCGGACGTGCCCGGCGATCTCGCGCAGCGAACGGTTGCTCCACGCCGGGCCGATCTCCCGGACCACCGCGGGCGTGCGCATCTCCGGCCCGAACCAGCCGACGCCGAACCCGTCCCCGTTGGTCGTCTCCACGCCCATCCTGGCGTGCAGGCTCTGGTCGATCAGCGAGTGCTCCGGCTCGTAGAGCAGCGATTCCAGGAGGACCGGTGTCCCCGAGTAGGCAAGCCATCGGCACATCGTCCGCCGCCTCCCCGGCCCCACGCCGGGCGGCGCGGGGCGTTGCGTGTCAGTCGACCGGCCAGGTGTGGACCGGGGCGTTCAGGTGCATGTACTCCATGTACTGCTGCGTCATCCGCCGCAGGCACTCGTGCCGTCCCGCGTGCGTCGTCGCGTCGATGTGGTGGAACATCTCCTTCTGCCACACCGCGCCGTTGCGGCCCGTGACGCAGCGCTGCTCGATGACACCGAGCAGGGGTTCCCGCCAGGCCGCGTCCATCCCGGACAGTTCCAGCCCCCGGTGGGCCAGCGGCAGCAGCCGCCGCAGCACCAGCTCGGCCACCGGCACCTCGCCCACGCCGGGCCAGTACAGCCGCGCCTCGATGCCGTGCCGGGCCGCCGTGTGCAGGTTGTCCTCGGCCACCGAGAACGACATCCGCGACCACACCGGCCGGTCCTCCTCCACCAGGGCGCGGGTGAGCCCGTAGTAGAAGGCGCCGTTGGCGAGGGTGTCGGCCACCGTGGGGCCGGCGGGCAGCACCCGGTTCTCCACCCGCACGTGCGGCTTGTCGTGGGAGACGGCGTACACCGGCCGGTTCCAGCGGTAGATCGTCCCGTTGTGCAGGGTGAGTTCGCCGAGGTCGGGGATGTCGCCGCGGTCCAGGGTCTCGGCCGGGTCCTGCTCGTCGCAGAGCGGCAGCAGCGCCGGGAAGTAGCGCAGGTTCTCCTCGAAGAGATCGAAGACGCTGTTGATCCACCGCTCCCCGAACCACACCCGGGGACGCACCCCCTGCGCCTTGATCTCCTGCGGCCGGGTGTCCGTGGCCTGCTCGAACAGCGGCACCCGGCTCTCGTGCCACAACTCCTTGCCCAGCACGAAGGGCGCGTTGGCGGCCAGCGCCACCTGCACCCCGGCGATCGCCTGCGCCGCGTTCCAGTACCCGGCGAAGTCCTCCGGCGACACCTGGAGGTGGAACTGCGTGCTGGTGCACGCCGCCTCCGGGGTGATGGTGTCCGCGTAGGTCCGCAGCCGGTCCACGCCGTCCACCTCGATGCGCAGGTCCTCGCCCCGCGCCGCGAACACCTGGTCGTTGAGGAGCCGGTAGCGGGGGTTCTCCGACAGTCCGGCCTCGTCGACGTCGGCCCGGCGCAGCGTGGGCAGGATGCCGATCATGATCAGGTGGGCGCCGACCGAGCGGGCGCGGTCCTCCGCGTGGTTCAGCGCGGCGCGGATCTCGCTCTCCCAGGCGTCGGGGCCGCCCGCGGTCAGCCGCCGCGGCGGGATGTCGATCTCCAGGTTGAAACGGCCCAGCTCGGTGGACCAGGCCGGATCGGCGATGGCCTCCAGGGCGTCCGCGTTGCGCATGGCCGGCTCGGCCCGCCCGTCGACCAGGTTGAGTTCGATCTCCATGCCCACCTGGGGACGCTCGGTCTCGAAGCGGGACTCGCGCAGCATCTGGGCGAACGCGTCGAGGCACTCCTGCATCTTGATCCGGTACCGGCGCCGGTCCTCGCGGGTGAAGACCAGCTCCGGGACGTCTCGTCCCATCGGCCCTCCCGGGGTCTGCCTCCGCGGCCACACTCCCTCCCAGCGTCGCACCACCGGGCGCGGGCGACCAGGCGGGACGGGACGGGCCCGCGCGGGCGGACACGGCGGCGGGCGCCGACGGGCGCCGGAGCGGCACCGCCGGCGCCCGCTGCGCCATCGGGGTGATGCGGGGTGACACGGGCCGGGACGGGCCGCGGCCGGTCAGCCGGCCGCGAGCAGCTCCAGGGTGTCGATCACCCGGTGCGAGAAGCCCCACTCGTTGTCGTACCAGGCGACGACCTTGACGTGCCGGCCGTCGACCCGGGTGAGTGCCGCGTCGAAGACCGACGAGGCCGGGTTGCCGGTGATGTCCGAGGAGACCAGGGGGTCCTCCGAGTACTCCAGGACACCGGCGAGCGGGCCCTCGGCCGCGGCCCGGTAGGCGGCCAGCACGTCCTCGCGGGTCACGTCCCGCTCGACCGTCGTGTTCAGCTCGACGATCGAGCCCACCGGCACCGGTACGCGGATCGAGTCGCCGGAGAGCCGGCCGTCCAGGCGCGGCAGCACCAGGCCGATCGCCTTGGCGGCGCCCGTGGTGGTCGGCACGATGTTCACCGCGGCGGCGCGGGCGCGGCGGGCGTCGCGGTGCGGGCCGTCCTGGAGGTTCTGCTCCTGGGTGTAGGCGTGCACCGTGGTCATGAAGCCGTGCTCGATGCCGGCCAGGTCGTCCAGGACCGAGGCCAGCGGCGCCAGGGCGTTCGTCGTGCACGAGGCGTTCGAGACGATCGTGTGCGCGGCCGGGTCGTAGGCGGCGGTGTTCACGCCGTAGGCCAAGGTGACGTCCGCGCCGTCGGAGGGCGCGCTGACCAGGACCTTCTTGGCGCCCGCGTCCAGGTGGACGGCGGCGGCCCTGGCGGCGGTGAACCGGCCGGTCGCCTCCAGGACGATGTCGACCTCCAACTCGGCCCACGGCAGCCGGGCCGGCTCGCGCTCGGCGAGCACCCGGATGCGGCGGCCGTCGACGATCAGGGTGTCCCCGTCGACGGTCACCGGGCGGCCGAGACGGCCGGCGGTCGTGTCGTAGGCGAGCAGCCGCGCGAGGGTGGCGGGCTCCGTGAGGTCGTTGACGGCGACGACCTCCAGTTCGCTGTCGCGCTCCAGCAGGGCGCGCAGCACGTTGCGTCCGATGCGGCCGAATCCGTTGACGGCGATGCGAGTCATGAGTGGTGTCCCTTCGGTTCGCCACCAGGCTCCCGCGTCCCGTACGCGGGCGGCAGCGGCGCGAGTGCCACGGTTCGCAAGGATCACGCCACGCGCGCGCCGGCTTCTTCGCCCGGCCCGCGCCGGGCGCGCTACTCGCCCCGAGCGAAGGTGCGCCGGTACTCGCTCGGCGTGGTGCCCAGGATGCGCTGGAAGTGCAGCCGCAGGTTCGCGCCGGTGCCGAGACCCACGTCGGCGGCGATCTGCTCGACGCCGCGACCGGAGCGCTCCAGCATTTCGCGGGCCACGTCGACCCGGGCGCGCATCACCCACTGCATCGGCGTGTACCCGGTGTCCTCCACGAACCGCCGGGACAGGGTGCGCGGCGACACCGCGGCGTGCCGGGCCAGGACCTCCAGGGTGAGGTGTTCGCCGAGCCGGTGCAGCGCCCACTCGCGGGTCGCCGCGAACCGTTCGCCCAGTGGCTCCGGCACGCTGCGCGGCACGTACTGGGCCTGGCCGCCGCTGCGGTAGGGGGCGGCGACCAGTCGCCGGGCGGCGTGGTTGGAGGCGGCCACACCGAGGTCGCCGCGCAGGATGTGCAGGCACAGGTCGATGCCCGAGGCCGCGCCCGCCGACGTCAGCACCCCGCCCTCGTCGACGAAGAGCACGTTCTCGTCGACCCGCACCCGCGGGTGACGCGCCGCCAGCGCGCGGGCGTAGTGCCAGTGCGTGGTGGCCCGCCGCCCGTCGAGCAGGCCCGTGGCCGCCAGCGCGAACGCCCCCGTCGAGATGGCCGCGAGCCGCGCGCCCCGGCTCCGGGCGGCGACCAGCGCCGCGACCACGCCGGCCGGCGGGCTCTCCCGGTCCGGGAAGCGGTAGCCGGGCACGAAGACCAGATCGGCCCAGTCGAGCGCGTCCAGCCCGTGGGCCACGTGGTACGAGAGCCCGTCACCCCCCGTCACCAGTCCGGGGGACGACCCGCACATCCGCACCTCGTACGGCATGCTCGCCCGGGTGGTGAACACCTGTGCGGGGATGCCCACGTCCAGGGGCTTGGCGCCCTCCAGGACGAGGACGGCGACCCGGCGCGGTCGGGGGCCCGCCGAAGCGGGCGCGGAAGGCTCGGACGACACCCGCCCAGCCTACGTGCGCCCCCGACGCGCCCGGCGGCGCCCCGGCCGGCCGCGCCCACGCCGGTGACCAGCGCGGACACCGTCTGCGCGGGCCCGCCGGAACCGGCGCGCGGGCCTCGCGAACCGGCCCCGGCGGCGACCGGGGGTGCCCGGTTTCTCACTGGTCGAGAAAGCCTGGTGATCGTCGGTCGCTTGTGGTTACCTGAGGTCATGATTGTTCTCGTGACCCGTCGCCACGTGGACTACCTGCGTGTCACGACCATGGGGTGTCCCGCCGCCCGCTGACCCGGCGCCACGGTCCCGGCCCTCCTCGCGCGCTCCGGCGCGCGCCGCGCCGGCCCGCCCCGTCCGCCGACGGGACGCTCCGGCCCCCAGGACCCCGCCCGCTGCGCGACGACCGCGGCGTACCCGCTCCCCGGGAGCCAGCCGTACGCCGCTTTTCCACGCCCGCTCACCGGACCACCCCACCCGCCCCACCCGGGCAACGCACGCGTACCAAGGAGAAGCATGAGCCAGCCGATCGACGCCGTCACCGCCGGCCACACCCCCGAGGACGAGGGCGCCGCGCCCGACACCTCGGCCTGGTCCTTCGAGACGAAGCAGCTCCACGCCGGCAGCGCTCCCGACACGGCCACCGGCGCGCGGGCGGTGCCGATCTACCAGACCACCTCGTTCGTCTTCCGCGACACCCAGCACGCCGCCGACCTCTTCTCGCTGGCCGAGCCCGGGAACATCTACACCCGCATCCACAACCCCACCCAGGACGCCTTCGAGCAGCGCGTCGCCGCCCTGGAGGGCGGTGTGGCCGCCGTCGCCCTGGCCTCCGGACAGGCCGCCGAGACCCTCGCCCTGCTCACCGTGGCGAGCGCCGGCGACCACATCGTCTCCAGCTCCTCCCTGTACGGCGGCACGTACAACCTGCTGCGCCACACCCTGCCGAAGTTCGGCCTGGAGGTGACCTTCGTCGACGACCCGGACGACCTGGACGCCTGGCGGGCCGCCGTCCGGCCGAACACCAAGGCCCTGTTCGCCGAGACCCTCGGCAACCCGCGCGGCAACGTCCTCGACATCCGCTCCATCGCCGACGTCGCCCACGAGGCCGGCGTCCCGCTGATCGTCGACAACACCGTGCCCACCCCGTACCTGCTGCGGCCCATCGAGCACGGCGCGGACGTCGTCGTCCACTCGGCGACCAAGTTCCTCGGCGGCCACGGCACCACCCTGGGCGGTGTCGTCGTGGACGCGGGCACCTTCGACTTCGGCGCCCACCCCGAGCGGTTCCCCGACTTCAGCGAGCCCGACCCCAGCTACCACGGCCTGCGCTACTGGCCGGCGCTCGGCCCCGGCGCGTACGCCGTCAAGCTGCGCGTGCAGCTCCTGCGCGACCTCGGCCCCGCCATCTCGCCCAACTCCGCCTTCCTGCTCCTCCAGGGCGTGGAGACGCTGAGCCTGCGCATGGAGCGGCACTCCGCCAACGCCCAGGCCCTCGCCGAGTGGCTGGAGCAGCGCGACGAGGTCGCCGCCGTGCACTACCCGGGGCTGCCCTCCAACCGCTGGCACGAGGCCGGGCGCCGCTACCTGCCCCGCGGCGCCGGCGCGGTGCTCTCCTTCGAACTGCGCGGCGGCGCCGAGGCCGGCAAGCGCTTCGTGGACGCGGTGGAGCTGTTCAGCCACCTGGCCAACATCGGCGACGTGCGCAGCCTCATCATCCACCCGGCCTCCACCACCCACAGCCAGCTCGACGAGGAGCAGCTCGCCGCCACCGGCGCCTCCCCGGGCATGGTGCGGCTCTCCGTCGGCATCGAGAACCTGGCCGACCTCAAGGCGGACCTCGAGGCCGGCTTCCGCGCGGCTAAGGAGGCGTCCTGAACATCACCGGAGCGCCCACTCCGGAGGCTCTCCTCCCTCCCGCCACCGGTGCGTGGCGGGAGGGGGACCCCCCAGGGCGCCGGCTCTGGTACCACCAGGCCGGCGCCCTGCCGATGGAGGCGGGCGGAACACTCCCGGACGTGCGGATCGCGTACGAGACCTGGGGGCGCCTGGCGCCCGACGGCTCCAACGCGGTCCTCGTCCTGCACGCCCTGACCGGCGACAGCCACGTCGCCGGTCCGGCCGCTCCCGGGCACCCCACCGCCGGCTGGTGGGACGCGCTGATCGGGCCCGGCCGCGCCCTGGACACCGACCGCTGGTTCGTGGTCGCGCCGAACGTGCTCGGCGGCTGCCAGGGCAGTACGGGACCGGCCTCGCCGCGTCCCGACGGCCGTTTCTGGGGTGGATCGTTTCCGCGGCTGACCCAGCGCGACCAGGTGCGCGCGGAGGCGGGGCTCGCCGACGCGCTCGGCATCGACCGCTGGGCGCTGGTGGTCGGGGGTTCCATGGGCGGGATGCGCGCCCTGGAGTGGGCCGTGTCCCTCCCGGACCGGGTGGAGGCGCTGCTGCTGCTCGCCTGTCCGGCCGCGGCGAGCGCGGACCAGATCGCCTGGGCCACGGCGCAGATCCACGCGATCCGCGCCGACCCGAACTGGCGCGGCGGCGACTACCACGACGCCGGGCCGGGCCAGGGGCCCCACGCCGGGCTCGGCATCGCCCGCCGCATGGCCCACATCACCTACCGGGGCGCCGAGGAGCTGGAGACCCGCTTCGGCAACCGCCCCCAGGAGGGCGAGGACCCCTGGCGGGGCGGCCGCTACCAGGTCGAGTCGTACCTCGACCACCACGCGGCCAAGCTGATCCGGCGCTTCGACGCGGCGAGCTACGTGGTCCTCGCCCAGGCGATGAACGCCCACGACGTCGGCCGGGGCCGCGGTGGCATCCGCGCCGCCCTGGGCCGGGTGCGCGCCCGGACGCTGGTCGCGGGCATCGACACCGACCGCCTCTACCCGCCCGAGCAGCAGCGGGAGCTGGCCGCCGGCATCCCCACCGCCGACGCGGCGCGCATGATCGCCTCGCCGTTCGGGCACGACGGGTTCCTCGTCGAGACCGGCGAGGTCTCCGCGCTGGTGCGCGAGCTGCTGGACGGGGTCCCGCAGCGGGTGACCGCCGGGGCCGGCTGACGCCCGACGGGACGCCGCACGGCGCACGCCCGGCCGGCGTCCTCGCCCGGCCGGGCCCCGTCCGCCGCGGCCCGGCGACGGCGCTCCCCAACAGGGCGCGGGCCGGAGGGCATTGCACGCTTAGGTAAGGCTTGCTTTACTGGCGTCGCTGTCCGTCCGAGGCCGTCCGCCCCGAGGAGGAACCCGTATGCGGGTCGTCATGTTCGGTTACCAGACCTGGGGTCACCGCACCCTGCGGGCCCTGCTGGACTCCGAACACGACGTGGTGCTGGTCGTGACCCACCCCGGAAGCGACCACGCCTACGAGAAGATCTGGGACGACTCGGTCGCCGGCCTCGCCGAGGAACACGGCATCCCCGTCCTGCTGCGCCGGCGCCCCGACGACGAGGAGCTGTTCGCCCGGCTCACCGAGGCCGACCCGGACATCATCGTGGCCAACAACTGGCGCACCTGGATCCCGCCGCGCGTCTTCCGCCTGCCGCGCCACGGCACGCTCAACGTGCACGACTCCCTGCTGCCGAAGTACGCCGGCTTCTCCCCCCTGATCTGGGCGCTCATCAACGGCGAGAGCGAGGTGGGCGTCACCGCCCACCTGATGAACGACGAGCTGGACGCCGGGGACATCGTCCGTCAGGAGGCGGTGCCCGTCGGCCCGTCGGACACCGCCACCGACCTCTTCCACAAGACCGTCGACCTCATCGCCCCGGTCACCCTCGGCGCCCTCGGCCTCATCGCCGCCGGCCGCAGCGAGTTCACCCGGCAGGACCGCTCCCGGGCGAGCTTCTTCCACAAGCGGTCCGACGAGGACAGCCGCATCGACTGGAACTGGCCCGCCGCCGACCTCGAACGCCTGGTCCGCGCCCAGTCCGAGCCCTACCCCAGCGCCTACACCCACCACCGTGGCAAACGGCTGGAGGTCCTCGCCGCCCGCGTCTCCGAGGGCCGCTACGGCGGCACCCCCGGCCGCGTCTTCTACCGCGAGGGCGACGGCGTCGTCATCGTCGCCGGGGCCGACGCCCGCACCGGCCGCAACCACGGCCTCGCCCTCACCCGGGTCCGCACCGAGGACGGCCGTGAGTTGGCCGCCGCCGACTACTTCACCACCATGGGCGGCTACCTCACCCAGCACCCCTGAACCGTCCGCACCCCCGCGCGCCCCGCCCCGGAGACCGGGGCGGCGGCCCGCCCCCACCCCCCGCCCATGGCGGGCCCGCCCGTCGCGGGCCCGCCGAGCCGACCGAGGAGGCCCCGTGACCAACCCCTTCGAGGACGAGGACGGCGTCTACCTGGTCCTCGCCAACGACGAGGACCAGCACTCCCTGTGGCCCGCCTTCGCGGACGTCCCCGCCGGATGGACCGTCGTCCACGGCGAGGACACCCGCGCCGCCTGCCTGGAGTACGTCGAGAGGAACTGGACCGACCTGCGTCCCCGCAGCCTGCGCGAGAGCGCCGCCGCCGACCCCGCCTGAGACCCGGCCCGCCGCCGGGCGGCCCGCGCCGGGCCGGCCGCGGCGGGCCCGCGGGGCGCTCCGCCGGGCGGGGACCGCCGGGGCTTCGTCCGGGCCCCCGGCGCGGCGGGTCCGGTGCGCGCGGAGCCGTTGAGTCCGGACGCGGGGGGTGGCAGGGTACTGCGCCGTGCGGGCATCCCGCCCCGCGCGCCCTGGGAGGAGCGAACCTGATGACGTACGGCTGCATCGCGTCGATGAAGACCAAGCCCGGTTCCCGCGACGAGGTGGCCACCCTGCTCCTGGACGCCGCCGACGGCCTGAGCGCGGCCGGCTGCGACCTCTACCTCGTGGGCCTCGCCGACGATGACGACGTGACCATCTGGGTGACCGAGGTGTGGCGGTCCAAGGAACACCACGACGCCTCGCTGACCCGTACCGACGCCAGGACCGCCATCGGCCGGGCGATGCCGATGCTGACGGGGGACTTCACCAAACAGGAGCTGTCGGTCGCGGGCGGCCTCGGGCTGCGTCCTCATCCGGCGCCCCAGTCCCACGTGTCGAAGTAGGCGGCCACGCCGGTGCGGCGGGCGTCCGCGATCGCGCGGAGCCGGGCGAAGTCCCGCGCAGGCATCAGCGGCCGCCACTCCTCCACGGCGAGGACGCGGACCTCGTCGTGCTCCTCCGGGTCCAGGACGATGTCCCGGATCCGGTCCTCGCCGAGCCGGCCCCCGTCGAACACCAGCCCCATGGTGCTGTACGGCCACTCGTCGCCGGGCAGTCCGTACACCGCCGCCAGCAGCCGGGGCGGGCCGGCGACCGTGATGCCGGTCTCCTCGCGGCACTCCCGGACCGCGGTCTGCCAGGGCCGCTCGCCGGGCTCCATGGTTCCGCCCGCCGGCTGCCACGGGTGCGCCGGGCTGTAGACCGAGTGGAGTTGCAGCGGGCGGTCCCGTTCGTCGGTGAAGTAGACACAGGCGAAGCCGGTGGCCTTCATCAGGGTTTCGGCGTACTCCTCGGGCGGCAGCCAGCCGTCCTCGTGTCCCTTCCCTGTGGCCGGTGGAGGGCAGGCGGGCCCGGCCGGGCGGGGGAGCGGGCCCGCGCGCAGCGGCCGGGCGCCCGTCACCGGCTCTCCTCGCGCCGGGGCCCCGCGCCGCGGCGCGGGGACGGGATGCCGTCCGCGGCCGGTCCGGCCAGCCCGTACTGTGCCGCCTGGGCCTCGAACATCTCCCGGTACAGCCCGCCGGGGCGCGCCATGAGCTGCGTGTGGTCGCCCTCCTCGACGATGCTCCCGCCGTCGAGGACGTAGATGTGGTCGGCCTTCGCGGTCGCCGCGAGCCGGTGGGTGACGAGGACGACGGCGTGGTCCTCGGCGGCGAGGGCCCACAGCCCGTCGAACGCCTCGATCTCGGCGCGCGGATCGAGGGCGGAGGTGGGTTCGTCCACGAGGAAGAAGGGCGCGTCGCGGTAGCGGCTGCGGGCGTTGCCCAGTTTCTGCCACTGTCCGCCGCTGAGCTGGACGCCCCGCTCGTACCCCTTGAAGACGATCGAGTCCCAGGCGTGCGGCAGCCCTTCGACGAGGGTGCGCACGTCGGCCGCCTCGGCGGCGGCCTTGACCCGGTCCATGTCGCGGGGGCGGTCGCCGGCGCCGATCGCCACGTTGGTCGCGGCGGTCATCTCCCAGTGCGGGAAGTCCTGGGAGAGCAGCCCCACGCAGCCGAACACCTGGGCGCGGTCGGCCTCCCGCAGTTCCACCCGCTCGCCGCCGGCCCCCTGCCACCACACCCGTCCCCCGGTCGGCAGCAGCAGTCCGGCGAGGACCTTGGTGAGGGTGGTCTTGCCCGAGCCGTTGGCACCGACCAGGGCGGTCACCTCGCCGCGGCGCACCCGGAGGCTGACGCCCTTCAGTGAGGGGGAGACGGCGCCGGGGTAGGTGAAGGACACGTCCTCGACGACGACGGAGCGCACCGCTTCGGGCAGGTCCCGTCCGGTGCGGGGGATGGCGTGCCGTGCCGCCAGGTCGGTCGCGTTCCTCGTGTCGGTGAGGAACAGCATCTCCTCGTACAGCCGGTTGACCTGCTGGACCAGGGAGGTGAGCCGGGCGGTGGAGGTGCGGATGGCGATGACGGCCGTGCCGCCGACGGCGAGCGGCAGCCCGCCGGTGGTCAGCAGCCACCACAGCATGCCGTAGCAGCCGAGCGAGGCGATTCCGGAGAAGGCGCCGGCGACCAGGTCGGTGTGGGCCTGCGCCCGCGCGAGGCGGCGCTGCTCGCCTTCCATCTGGCGGGACATCTCCTCGTAGCCGCGCAGGAGTTTCGCCCCGGCGCCGTGCGCCCGGATCTCCCCGGCGGCGTGCGGCCGGGTGAGGTACGCGAGCAGTGAGGCGACCGCGCGCCGGTGGTCGACCCAGTGCAGCCGCGAGGAGTACTCGCGGCGGGCCGAGCGGACCGCGCCCCAGCCCTTGGGCAGCGCGATGGTCAGCAGCATCGGCAGCAACGTCCAGTGCAGGGTGGCGAGCACCACGGCGGCGGCGACCATGCCGATCAGGACGTTGCCCACGCCCACCGACAGCCGCAGCATGTGCCGGGCCGAGTCGGTGCCGAACTTCCCGGCCTCCAGGACGCGCTGGACCTCCGGGCGTTCGGTCGCGGCCACCTCCACGCGGGTGACGGCCTCGTAGTAGCGGGCGGAGATGGCGCGCTCCACCTGCGGTTCCAGCCGGCCGGACATCGCCGTGGACCAGGCCGCCAGGACGGCCGCCGCCACCGACACCGCCGCCAGGACGGTCAGGGAGGGCAGCGCCTCCCGCAGTTTGTCGGCGGTGGGGCCGTCGGCGAACAGGCGGGTCAGGATGCCGTTGACCGCGACCAGGCCCCAGGCCGCGGTGACGCCCTGCCCGATCTGCGCGAGCACGACCCCCGTGAGCGCCCGCGGGTCGGCCTGCCATCCGGTGCGCAGCACCATGTTCGCCATCCGGGGCAGGGCGGCGGCCATCTGCCCGAACCCCATCCGGGTCAGTGCCCCGGCGTGGTGCACGAAGGACTGGTCCCAGCGCAGCCGGCCCCCGTACAGCTCCTGTTCGGCCTGGGAGACGGCGCCCTCCGGCTCCTGGCGCCTCCCGCGCGGCCTCACGGGCGACACCGCCCCGGCGCCGTGTGCTCGGCGCGGTCGTACGGGTCGTGCGCGGCGGGGCACGGCGCGGGGGCGGTACGGGAGCGGTCCCGGCGCCGGCGGGACGGGGGGCGGGTGCGGGTCAGCGGGGCGCGCGGTGCGCCGGGGGGTCGCTTCACAGTGGTGTCCTTCCTGGCACGAGAGCCCGCGGCGGCCCGGGGGTCCGCGGCGGCCTGGGGCCGTCCGGTCCGGGAGACGGTCCGATCCGGTCCGAGGTCCGAGGGGACTCCCGCGGGGCGGGGCTCCTTCTCCTTCGTGCGGCTCAACGAGCCGTGCCAGGTTTCGAACACATGTGTTTCGGCCGTGTGCCGATCCCCGGGACA
The DNA here is from genome assembly GCF_036607905.1 of Streptomyces sp. SCSIO 75703. Lineage (NCBI taxonomy): Bacteria > Bacillati > Actinomycetota > Actinomycetes > Kitasatosporales > Streptomycetaceae > Streptomyces > Streptomyces sediminicola. Next base: position 65,096 of record NZ_CP144555.1, on the reverse strand, counting down.
GAGCGCATCGCGCGGACCGCGGCCGAGTCGGCCCTTGTGCCCCACAGGCGTCGTCATGTCCCGGCATGGCCGAAACGCCGACGATGTGCCCCGGAGCGCCCCACCTGGTCGCTGGGGCGGCCGGCCCGTCCGGGCCGGACCGGTGGAGGGGACGCGTCAGACGGCGGTGACGACGGCGACGCCCGCCTCGCCTCGCTCGGTCAGGACGAGCAGGTCCGGGAGGGTGACCGGCCCCGCATCGTGGTCCAGCACGAGCACCGGTAGCCGCCCGCCGTCCCGTCCGGCGGGGTGGAAGCCGGGCGGCAGCGCTCGGCGGAGCAGGACGACCCGGTCCTCCGGTGTGGCCGCGGCCGTCAGGGCACGCGCAGGGCGAGGACCGCGATGTCGTCGTGCTGGTCGTCGCTGAACCGGTTCAGCAACTCGTCGCGGAAGACGGCCAGCGGCTGCCGGGCCAGCGAGGCGGCCTGCTGCCGCAGCCGGGTCAGCCCCCGCCCGATGTCCTCGCCGGGCCGCTCGATCAGCCCGTCCGTGTAGAACAGCAGCGTCGACCCGGCCGGCAGCGTCACGCACGCCGTCGTCCGGCCGAGAGCGGGGTCGACGCCCAGGACGGGCGCGTGCCCCTCCTCCAGCAGGAGGGTCCGTCCGTTCGGCTGGGCCAGCAGGGGAGGCAGGTGGCCCGCGTTGGTCCAGCGCAGCCGCCAGGGCCCGGTCCCGGGCGTCTCCAGCCGGGCGATGACCGCGGTGACCAGTTCGATGGTGGTCAAGCCCTGCATCACGTTGTCCAGGCGGCTCATCACCCCGGCCGGGTCGTCTCCGCTGTCGTAGGCGAGGGCGCGCAGCATGTTCCGCAACTGGCCCATGCGGACGGCCGCCGCCAGATCGTGCCCGATCACGTCCCCGATGGCCAGGATCGCCGAACCGTCCGGCAGCGGGAACGCGTCGTACCAGTCGCCGCCCACCTCGGCCCGCTCCCGCGCCGCCACGTAGCTCGCGGCGAGCTGGAGGTGACCCAAGCCGGTCATGTCCGGCAGCAGCGAGAGCTGGAGCTGTTCCGCCGTGTACTGCTGGAGCGCGTACAGCCGCGCGTTGTCCAGCGCGAGGCCCGCCCGGTGCCCCAGGTCGGCGGCGAGCGCCTGTTCCTGCTCGTCGAAGGGCGCCGCCGGGGCGTGCCGCACGAAGGTGAGCGCGCCGAGCGTCTGCTGCCGCACGCGCATGGGCACGATCAGCGCGGACCCGGCGCCCAGCGTGCGGTACAGCGCCCACTGCGCGGCCTGGAGCGAGTCGGCCGGATCGGGGGCGGGGAAGTCGCTCACCACGAGCGGCCCCCCGCCCCGCAGCACCCGCGCCAGCGGGGCGGAGGAGTCGTCCGGGCCGGGGAGGAAGCCGCCCGGCAGCACGCGCAGCGCCCGCTCCGGATCGCGGTCCGTGACGGTGAGCCGCCGCAGTCCGTCGCCCTCGATGACGTCGACGACGCAGGCGTCGGCCAGGTGCGGTACGACCAGGCGGGCCAGCCGGCGCAGCGACTGAGCCGCGTCCAGGCTCGACGCGAGCGCCCGGGTCGCCTCGGCGAGCAGGCGCAGACGGGCCGCGGCGACCTCCGGCGAGGACGGTGACACCGGCCCCTCCGGCTGCCCGGACTCCCTCTTCGTCATACGTCGTCCTCGCCCTACGTGTCGCCGCGTCGCCCGGTGCCGGGGAACCCGCGTCGGCGTCGACGCCGGGCCGGGCCCTCTCGGCCGCGCCGCGGCGTCCACCCGACCAGGCACACCCGGGACGGTCTCCCGGGCCGCGCGCCACGCCGACCGCCGTACGGCACCGCACCACGGACTCGCCCGGCGTGTCCCGCGGCGTGTCGCCCGGTTCGGTCGACGCCGGTGAGGGCACCGCCCGCGTGTCGCGCGGTCCGCGCGGTGTGTCCCGGCGAGCCGCGGCACCGCCGTACGCCCATTGTTCCCCGGTGCGCGACACGTGCAATCCCGGGCGGCGTGCCGCCGTCCGGGCACGCGCCCGGGACCGGGGCCGGGGACGGTCACCCACACCGGTACGGGCTACACCCTCGCCGTGTGCGTCGCCGACCGCGCCCGGAACCCGGCCACCGGGCCCGGCCGCACCGGCGGCGGTCACTCCGGGCGGCCGGTCAGCCGCTCGTAGGCGTCCCGGGCCTCGTCGAGGAACTCCTCGGCCGCCACCGGGCCCTCGCAGTGCGCCACCCGCCAATGGTGGTCGGGGTCCAGCCGGTGCAGGACGACGGCGAGGGTCTCCTCGTCCGCGTGCCACTCGCGCAGCGCCACCGGACCGGTCAGCTCGGCGAAGTTGGGATCGTGCGCAGGCACGCACATCACCTCGGCCCGCGGCCGTCCGTCCACCAGGGCGTGGACCAGCGCGACCGGCCGGGCGCGCACCGTGCGGCCCGGCAGCGCGGGCTCCTCCATCAGCACCAGGGCGGCCGTCGGCTCGCCGTCCTCGGTGAGCGTGTCGTCTATGTGGCCGGCGCCGACCGGGTACCCCGTCACCCGGGTCGATCCCGCCGACACCTGGGTGTAGCCGTCCGATCCGTCCGCCGGGGCGAAGGGCGCTCCGACCGTCGCCCCCACCACCACCGTCACCTCCACCGCGGGCACCTCCCGTGGTCGTCCGTCATCCACGCAGAGGCCATCAGCACGGTGCCGTCTCGCTCGTGCGGTCGCGGCGGGCCCCATCGCCCTCGTCACTCCCAGTGTGCCCTTCCCCGGACCGGCCCAACCACGCCGCCCGGCCCCCGGCCCCACCCGGCGCCGGCCCTGCGCCGCGCCGGGCGCCAGGGCATCCGTTCACCCGGACGGCCGAGCCGGGCCCCCGGTCGGGCCGCCGGTACGGCGGCACGGGGGCGAGACTGTGAGGGCGCCGGACGCGCCGCCGACGGAATGCCGCCACCGCGGCCCGCAGCGCCGGTCCCCGGCGCGGCCGACGCGACCGGACGAGGAGCACACGGTGGAGTTCGACGTGATCGTGGAGATCCCCCAGGGGTCCCGCAACAAGTACGAGATGGACCACACCCGGCACCGCATCCGGCTGGACCGGATGCTCTTCACGTCCACCCAGTACCCGGCGGACTACGGCTACGTCGACGGCACCCTCGGCCGCGACGGCGAACCCCTGGACGCGATGGTGCTGACCGGCGAGCCGACCTTTCCCGGCTGCGTCATCCGGTGCAGGGCGGTCGGCATGTACCTCATGCGCGACGAGAACGGCCCGGACGAGAAGGTGCTGTGCGTGCCCGCGGGCGACCCGCGTCACGCGGCCGTGCAGGACATCGACGACATCCCGGACTTCGACCGTCTGGAGATCACGCACTTCTTCGACGTCTACAAGGACCTCGAACCCGGCAAGTCCGTCGAGGGCTCCCACTGGGAGGGCCGCGACGGGGCGTACGCGGAGATCGAGGCGTCCCGGGCCCGCGCGCGGAAGCCCGCCCCACATGGCTGAACCAGGGGCCGCCCCCTGTCGTCACCGCCCCTGCCCGCGTCGCCGGAGGGACCGGCGACAAGGGGCCGGCGAGACGGGCCCGGCGGCACCGGCCCGCCGGGCCCCGCACCCCTGCCCCACCCCGCCCAGAACCCCGCCAGGCATCCTGCGCCGGCCGACCGCCCGAGGCGCGGCCGACCCCCCGGGAGCGGTCGCATGTTCCGCAAGCACCCCGTACAAGAAGCCGACGAGCTGCTGGCCAGGCTCGCCTCGCTGACGGCCGAGGCGCGCGAGCTGGCGGAGCTGCAACGGACCCAGGTGGAGCTGGCCATCGCCCTGCAACGCGGCATGCTCCCCGCCGCCCTGCCCTGCGTGCCCGGCTTCCGGCTGGCCGCCCGCTACTCGCCCGCCTGCGCCGGCCTCAACGTCGGCGGCGACTGGTACGACGCCTTCACCCTGGCCGACGGCTCCCTCGGGCTCTCCGTCGGCGACGTCCAGGGGCACACCATCGACGCCGCCGCCTTCATGGGGCAGATCCGGGTCGGCCTGCGCGCCCTCGCCTCGGTCACCAGCGAGCCCGGCGACCTCCTCGCCCGCACCAACGACCTGCTGCTCGCCCTCGGCGGTGACTTGTTCGCCACCTGCACCTTCCTGCGCTTCGACCCCGCCACCGGCATCCTGCACGGCGCCCGTGCCGGACACGTCCCCTGTGTCTGGGCCACCGCCGACGGCGCGGCCGGCGTCTCCGGCGACGAGGGCGGGCCTCCCCTCGGCGTCATGGAAGGCGCCGAGTACCCCGTGACACGGCACCGGCTGACCACCGGCGGCGTCATCGTCCTGCTCACCGACGGCGTGGTCGAGGGACCGTCACTGAACATCGACGACGGCCTCGACCGCGTCGTGCGGCTCGCCGGCGCCGCCGCCGTCGCCGGCGTGGAGGCGGGCACCCTCGCGTCCTCCGTCATCGAGAACGCCACGACGGTCGGTCACGAGGACGACGCCGCCGTCCTCGTCATCGGCCACGACGGCCACGACGGCGGCGACTGCCGCCACCCGGCCCCTGCCGGCCAGGGGCCGTCAGGCCCCTCCGCGCCCGCCCGCCGGCCGGACGGCACCGCACCGGACGACACCGCTTCGGGGGACGCGCAGTAGCCCGGAGGGCGGCCCGCATCCCTTCTCGCGTGGCCGACCGGACCGTACCGGTGTCTCATGGCTGCTGTGGTGCGCATACACGGTTGGCCGCGGCCGGTCGCTCTCCTCGTGGAGACGCTGCTCGTCGCGGGCTGCTACTACGGGGCGGGACGCCTCGGCCTGTTGCTCCGGCTCGTCGTGGAGGGGGCCGTGGTCACCCCGCTGTGGCCGCCCACCGGCGTCGCCGTCGCCTGCCTGCTCCTGCGCGGCCCCCGCTGCCTGCCCGGCATCGCCCTCGGCTCCCTCCTGGTCGTCATGTCCCTCACCACACTGCGCCCCACGGCCGTCGGCATCGTCGCCGGGAACACGGCCGCCCCCGCCTGCGCCTACGTCCTGCTGCGCGCCGTCGGCTTCCGGCTCGACCTCAGCCGCGTCCGCGACGGACTGGCCCTGGTCTTCCTCGGTGCGCTCACCGCCATGGTGATCAGCTCCGCCGTCGGCGTCGGCGTCATCCACTCCACCGACCACCTCGACACCGCCCACTTCTGGACCGTGTGGCTCGCCTGGTGGGCGGGGGACGCCATGGGCGTCGTCATCGTCACGCCGATGCTGCTCCTGCTGTACCGGGCACGCTGGCCGCCGCCGACCCGGCGCTGGCGGGAGGCGGTCGGCCTCGCGCTCGTCCTGTGTGTCCTCATACCCCTGGTCACCCGCAGCTCCATCGGTCTGATGTTCCTGGTGTTCCCGCTGCTCATCTGGGCCGCGTTGCGCTTCGAACTCGCCGGCAGCATGCCCTGCGCCCTGCTCGCCTCCGTCCTGGTGACCGTCACCGCCAGCGACGGCGCCGGGGCCTTCGGGCGGCTCTCCCCGGACCAGGTGATGCTCAAGCTCCAGGCGTTCAACGGGGCCATCGGCCTGACGGCGCTCCTGCTCTCCGCCGTCATCACCGAACAGCACAACACCCGGCGCTCCGTCGAACGCGCCTGCCAGGAACTGGTCGAGGCACTGGAACACCTCTCCGCCGGCTCCGGGCGCCGACAGCCCGGCCAGGACGGCGACTGAACCACCGCGCGCGAGCACGCCCCGCGGGTGGCACGGCGTGCGCCCGGCGCTCCCGCCCCACATCCTGAGGACATGCTCCAAGACCAGCCCGTCGTCGTCTACCCGCCCGGCGAGGACGGAGGACGCCGCATCCGGTTCGACGGCTCCTTCGTCGGCCTGGCCTACACGCTCCTCGACATCGCCGAGTTCCTGCGCCGCGCCGGACTGGAGGACGTCGAGACCTCCGACGTCGAGTCGGCACCCTGGATCGAATGGCGTGGCGGAGGCCCGCACGAGTGGACGTACTGAGTCTCCCGCGCCTCCTCGGACCCGCGCCCCGCGCTTCCTCGGACCCGCGCCCCGCGCTTCCTCGGACCCGCGCCCCGCGCCGCGTCGGACCCGCGCCCCGCGCCGTCCCGGCCCCGCCCGGGGCGGCAGATCCCCGATCGCCTCCGCCGCGCGCCCGGCCTGTCCTAGAGTGACCTGGCCAGTGCAGAAGCCGTGGACCTGTGAGGTAATCACCCACCATGCCGACCGAAACGTTTGAGTTCCAGGTAGAGGCCCGTCAGCTCCTCCAGCTGATGATCCATTCGGTCTACTCGAACAAGGACGTCTTCCTCAGGGAGCTCGTCTCCAACGCCTCCGACGCGCTCGACAAGCTGCGTCTGGCCGTGCTCCGCGACGACACCCTCGACGCCGACACGAGCGACCTCCACATCGAGATCGACCTCGACGCCGAGGCCCGTACGCTCACCGTGCGGGACAACGGCATCGGCATGTCGCAGGAAGAGGTCAGGCGGCTCATCGGCACCATCGCCAACTCGGGCACCGCCGCCTTCCTGCGGGAACTGCGCGAGGCCGACGACGCCGCCGGGGCCGACGGGCTCATCGGCCAGTTCGGCGTCGGCTTCTACTCCGGGTTCATGGTGGCGGACGAGGTCACCCTCCTCACCCGGCGCGCGGGCGAGAGCGAGGGCACCCGCTGGTCCTCGCGCGGCGAGGGCACGTACACCCTGGAGACCGTCGCCGACGCGCCCCAGGGCACCGCCGTCACCCTGCACCTCAAGCCGGCCGACGCCGAGAACCAGCTCCACGACTACGCCGCTCCCCGGACGGTGCGGGAGATCGTCAAGCGGTACTCGGACTTCATCACCTGGCCCATCCGCCTCGTCCCCGAGCCGCGCGACGGCGAGGACACGCCCGAGCCCGAGACGCTCAACTCGATGAAGGCGCTGTGGGCCCGCCCGCGCGAGGAGGTGTCCGAGGACGAGTACCGCGAGCTGTACCAGCACATCGGGCACGACTGGCGCGAACCGCTGGAGACGATCCGCCTCCAGGCGGAGGGCACCTTCGAGTACCAGGCGCTGCTGTTCCTGCCCTCGCACGCGCCGCACGACCTCTTCACCCAGGGCCACCAGCGCGGCGTGCAGCTCTACGTCAAGCGCGTCTTGATCATGGACGACTGCGAGGAACTGCTCCCGCCCTACCTGCGCTTCGTCAAGGGCGTCGTCGACGCGCAGGACCTCTCCCTCAACGTCTCCCGCGAGATCCTCCAGCAGGACCGGCACATCCGCATGATGCGGCGGCGGCTGACGAAGAAGGTCCTCTCCACCGTCAAGGAGATGAGGGAGACCGCCCCCGAGCGCTACGCCACCTTCTGGCGCGAGTTCGGCGCGGTCCTCAAGGAGGGCCTGGTCACCGACCCGGAGAACCGCGACGCCCTGCTCGCCGCCGCCTCCTTCGCCAGTACCCACGACCTCGAGGCGCCGACCGGACTGCGCGCCTACACGGAGCGGATGAAGGAGGGCCAGGACGCCGTCTACTTCATGACCGGCGAGTCCCGCGAGGCCATCGAGAACTCCCCCCACATGGAGACCTTCCGCGCCAAGGGCGTCGAGGTCCTGCTGCTCACCGACCCCGTCGACGAGGTGTGGGTCGACGCGGTCGGCGAGTACGAGGGAAAGCGGCTGCGGTCCATCGCCAAGGGCGAGATCGACCTCGGCGACGGCGGCGACGACGGCGCGGCCGACGAGGAGAAGGGCAAGCAGGGCGAGGCGTACGCGGCCCTGCTCGGCTGGATGACGGAGCACCTCGCCGACGAGGTCAAGGAGGTCCGTCTCTCCTCCCGTCTCACGGTCTCCCCGGCCTGTGTCGTCTCCGACGCCGACGAACTCACGCCCGCGCTGGAGAACATGTACCGCGCGATGGGCCAGGAGGTGCCGCACGCCAAGCGCATCCTGGAACTCAACCCCGAGCACCAGCTCGTGAAGGCTCTCAACCGCGCCTACGCCGAACGCGAGGACCGCGCCGAGCTGACCGAGACCGCCGACCTCCTGCACACCCTCGCCGTGCTCGCCGAGGGCGGCCGGCCCAAGGAGCCGGCCCGGTTCGTGTCGCTGGTCGCCGACCGGCTGGAGCGCACCCTGTAGCGGGGACGCCCCGGCGCGTGGCCGCGTGGGTGACGGACCCCGCACGGCCACGCGCCGGACGGCTGCGGCCGCGGGCCGGAGGGCTCGCAAGGGGCGGTCGCCCGCGGTGGCGACGCGTTCGGCGACCCGGCGGTGCGCGCGGTGGTCGCGCACCGCGTCGTGCCGGGTGACCCGGTTGTCCCGGAACGCCAGGTCACCCGCCCGCCGGCGGAAGCGGACCCGGGCCCCCGCACGTCTCCCGTACGTGGCCCGGCGCGCCCTCGGGCGTCACGCCCACGTCCCGCCGTACGACGGACAGTTCGTGGCCCCACCGGCCGCAGGCCCGCTCCAGTCCGGCCGCGTCGTACTCGACGACCAGGACGCGGTCGCCGAACGCGTCGGTGTAGTCGCCGCATTCGTCGTGGCGGCCGCACTCCTCCGCCACGGCGAAGTCGACGCCCACCTCCTCACGGACGGGGGCGAGTTCGACGGTGTTCTTCTGGGCGATCGCCAGCCCGCGGCCGTGGGCGCGGGCGGCGAGCAGGGTGAGGAACGCCTTCGCGTCGCCCGCGCCGAGGAGCCCCTTCGGGGCGCGGGTGTAGCTGTCGTAGTTGTCGGGCTCCACCGCGTCGAAGCCCTTGTCGGCGCACGCGTCGATCCAGCCGCCGACCCTTTCGGCGATCCGCTCGCGCTTGCCCGCGTCGCCGATGTCGAGCAGCGCCTCGTCCCAGTCCTCGTCCATCACGACCCTGCCGCCCTCGCCGCCCTCGCGGAGCAGCAGGTCGGGCTCCCAGGTGTCCGCCGCGCCCGGCTGGGCCTGGAAGGCGTTGACGTAACAGACGTTGTACAGACCGGGCGCGGGCGAGGCCGTGTGGTCGCGCACCACGACCTCCACGCCCTCGGGCGGGGGATAGGCGCCGCCGAGCTGGTAGTCGAACCCGGCGTGCGCCGGCGGGGGCGTCACCCCGGACGCGCCCCGGGGGGTGCCGTCGGCGGCGCCGGACGACCCCCCGGCGGCCGTGCACCCGGTCAGGACGACGGCGACCGCGAGCAGTGCGGCGGACCGGCGGACGGGGGACCGGTCGGCGGACATGTCAGGCGGCTCCCAGGGACGGGCCCACCCCGCGACGGGCACGGGGGAGTCGGGCGGCCGGACCGGACGCGGACCGACCGGGGCAACCTAACCGACCCCCGAACCACCCGGCAAACCACCGCCATTCCGCCCCCGGACCGGCGCAGGACACCATCGGTGTCGTGCCGCCGACCCCGCGCGAACGAAGGCCCTGCGCCCTTCGCGGCCGGCCTCGCCCACAGCGAGATCGCCGCGACCCTGTTCCTCGGCCAGGAGAACGTGAAGGCGCTCGTCTCCCGCGCGCTCGCCGAACCGGGCCGCGCGCTCGCCGAACCGGGCCCGCGCGACCGTGACCGTGTCCGGGCCGCCGCCTACGACTACGCCTCCCGGCGCGGACTGGTGACCTGACGGGGCCGTGCCGCCCAGGCTGCCCTACCCGGCCGCCCCGAACCACCGGCGCAGGCACCGGGCCAGGCCCTCCTGGTCCTCGCCCGTCCACACCACGTGGCCGTCCGGGCGCAGCAGCGCCGCGGGGAGGCCCAGGTCCTCGCTCACGCCCGCGACACGGTCCACCCGGCCCTCCCACCCGGCCGCCGAGAGCCGGCCGGTCCGGTCGAGGAGCAGCCCCCGCCCGCCGTGCATCTGCCCGTACAGACGGCCCCGCTCCAGCGGGAGGTCCCGCATCCGCCGGCCGAGCGGCTCGCGGTCGTCGCCGACGTCGTAGCGGACCCCCACCGCGGTGATCGTCTCCGTCAGGTGCCGGTTCACGTCCGGGAAGGCCGCCAGCTCCGCGAACAGCTCCCGCAGGGCCACCGCGCCCGGATCGGTCCCCAGCAGCGCCATCTGCGCCCGTGTGTTGGCCAGCACCCGCGCCCCCACCGGGTGCCGTTCGCCGTGGTAAGTGTCCAGCAGGCCCCCGGGGGCGTGCCCGCGTACCTGGGCGGCGAGCTTCCAGCCCAGATTGAACGCGTCCTGGATACCGAGGTTGAGCCCCTGTCCGCCGGTCGGCGGGTGGATGTGCGCCGCGTCGCCTGCCAGCAGCACCCGTCCCGTCCGGTACCGCTCCGCCTGCCGGGTGGCATCGCCGAAACGGGAGAGCCATCGCGGTGTGTGCACGCCGAAGTCGGTCCCCGCCAGCTCCCGCAGCCGCTGCCCGAACTCCTCCAGCGTCGGCGCGGGCGCCCCGCTCCCGGCCGGGCCGCGGGCGGGCACGATGACCCGGTACACGCCGTCGCCGAGCGGCACGGTGCCGAACCGCAACTGCGTCCGGCGCACCCGCGTCACCACCTCGGCCAGCGTCTCGGGGGACGCCGTCAGCTCCATGTCGCCGAGGAGCGTCTCGACCCGGGCGTCCTCGCCGGGAAACCCCACCCCGAGCAGCCGGCGCACCGTACTGCGCCCGCCGTCGCAGCCGACGAGGTACCGGGCCCGCAGCCGCGTCCCGTCCGCCACCTCGACGTCCACCCCCCGCGCGTCCTGCCGCAGACCGGTCACCTCGCAGCCGCGCCGGATCTCGGCACCCAGCGCGACGGCGTGCTCGGTGAGCAGCCGCTCCGTGACCACCTGCGGAATGGCCAGCCCGTACGGGTGCGCCGTGTCCACCCCCTCCGGCCAGGGCAGCGCCACCCCGGCGAACGGCCCGCCGACGCGGAACCGCTCACCGGCCGCGAGGAACCGCTCCAGCAGCCCCCGCTGGTCCATCACCTCTACACTGCGCACGTGCAGGCCGAGCGCACGGGAGTGCGTGGCCGGCTCCGCCGCCTTCTCCAGCACGACCGTCCGCACACCGGCGAGCCTCAGCTCCGCGGCCAGCATCAGTCCGGTCGGCCCGCCGCCCGCGACGATCACGTCGTACCTCGTCAATGTCCCCACCTGATGTCCCCCCTCGGGTCCGTCGTAGGCCGGTGATTCTGTGGCACGAAGGGGGCCTTGTGGCAAGCCCCCCGGTGCGCTATACGTTGAGAGTGGAAAGGAACGGTGACACCGTCCTTTCCCTTTTTTGTTTCCCCCACCGCATTCCGGGTCTCCGGCTCCGCCGGGCTTTCCGGCACCGGGCGCGGCTCCGGGGAGAGCGGCTGTGACGTGGGACGATGACGGAAACGGAGGCCCATTCTTCCGGGCGGCCGTCATATCAGCGTCCTTTCGACGGAGGTCCCTCCGCTGTGATCGCGCCCACCCCCGAATCCACCGCACACCCCACGTTCCCCGTGCCCGGTGCTCCCCGGTGTCCGGACCTTTTCGGCCCCGCCCGCCTTCCCGCCAGAGCCGACGCCCGGCGCAACCGCCGGAAACTCCTCGCCGCCGCCCGCTCCGCCTTCACCGCCCCCACGGACACCGTCGTGCCCCTCGAAACCATCGCCCGGGCGGCGGGCGTCGGGATCGGCACCCTCTACCGGCACTTCCCCCACCGCCGGGCGCTCGTCGAGGCCGTGTACGCCGCCGAACTGGACGAGGTCACCGCCGAGGCGCCCGCGCTGCTCGCCACCCTGCCGCCCGACGCCGCCCTGCGCGCCTGGCTGGACCGGTACGCGCAGTTCACGGCCGCCGGGAGCGGCCCGGCCGGTACCGTGCCCGGCGGCGCCGTCACCGAGGCCGGCCGGGTACGGGTCACCGGCACCGTCGCGGCATTCCTGGCCGCCGGCGCGCGGACCGGCTCCTTCCGCCGGGACGCCGACGCCGACGACGCGGTCGCCCTGCTCCTGGCCGTGTTCGCGGTCCCGGCCCGCCGTGGCACACCGGAGCGGACCGGACGGCTTCTCGACCTCGTGGTCGACGCGCTGCGGCCGCACGCCGCCCCGCGTCCGGCGCCCGTGAGGGAGAGTTGACAGAAAACGGCGCGCACCGGGCGTCCGCGGGAGCATCCGCCGCGCGCACCCGTACCGCGCCGGTCCGGCGGGGCCCGCACCGACTCGGCGGGACAGCGAGGAGTCCTCGCCGAGCCGGCCGCGCCGCGTCCGTACCGAAGCCGTACCGAGCCCGTACCGACAGGAGGACCCCGCAGTGCACCCGGACACCATCGTCCTCGGCGACGTCGAGATCACCCGCGTCGTCGAGTGGGCGGGCCCCGTCCGCACCGCCCGCCGCGTCGTCCCGGACAGCGACGAGGAGACCTGGCGGCGCAACGAGTGGTGGCTCGCCCCCGACTTCTGGACACCGGACGACGACGCCTGCCGCTGCCGCGTCCAGACCTGGGTACTGCGCAGCGAGGGCCAGACCGTCCTGGTCGACACCGGCATCGGCAACGGCCGCGACCGGCCGCGACTCCCCGGGTTCGCCGGGCTGGACACCCCCTTCCTCGACCGGCTGCGCGCGGCCGGTGTGGCCCCCGAGGACGTCGACATCGTGGTGAACACCCACCTCCACCACGACCACGTCGGCTGGAACACCCGGTGGCGCGACGGCCGTTGGATGCCGACCTTCCCCCAGGCCACGTACCTCCTCCCGCGCCTCGACGACGTGTACTTCGACCCGGCCAAGGGCGGCCTGCGCAGGCCACCGCGCGACGCGTCCGAGCGGCTGCGCCGGGAGGAGGCCGAGCTGGCGTTCCGCGAGAGCGTCGAGCCCGTGCACCGGTCGGGGCAGGCGGTGGTGTGGGAGGGCAGCCACCGCATCGACCGCAACCTCACACTGGAGGCGGCACCGGGCCACACCCCAGGATCCTGCGTCCTCACGCTCCGCTCCGGCACCGACCGCGCCGTCTTCGTCGGCGACATGCTGCACAGCCCCGTCCAGGTGCTCCACCCCGAGTGGAGCAGTCGCTTCTGCGAGGACCCCGCCCTCGCGGCCCGGACCCGCCGCGCCTACCTCTCCCGCGCCGCCGAGCAGCGCGAACTCGTCATCCCGGCCCACTGGCCCGGCCACGCGGGTGCCGAAGTCCGGCGCCAGGGCGACGGATTCGCCATCGCCACCTGGGCGGGCTTTTCCCGGTCGACGGCCGGGTGAGGGCGGGGCGAGGGCGGGGGAGCGGTGACGGACCCGGGAGCCGCGGCCCCCGTGCGCTCGGTGTGGCCTACGTGAAGTCGTACACGGCCCAGTCGGTGACGGGACGGAACCCGACGCGCTGGTAGAGGGCGTTGCTCGTCGGGTTCGCCGCGTCGGCGAACAGCACGACCCCTTGGGCGCCCGAGGCCAGCGCGGCGCGGCTCACCTCGACGGTCACGGCGGCCGCGTATCCGTGCCCGCGCCGGCCGGCCGGGGTGTAGACGGGGTCCACCTGGGCCTGCCCGGCAACCGTCGGGTTCCGGCCCGCCATGGAGGCGGGCGTCCCCTCCGGCGTCTCCCAGAAGGTGTACCGCTTGTCGGCGAACCGGGTGCGGGCCCACGACGCCGTGGTGAACGCCTCGGACTCCCCGACGTCGGCCGCGAACTCCCGGCACCAGCGCACGACCCGCTGGAGGTCGCCGTCCTCCGCCGGACGCGCCCAGCCCGCGGGGAAGGGCTCGGGCGGGGTGAGCGTGCCGAGACGGTGCAGCCGCAGCCGGACCCGGAGCGTGGCCCTCGCGCCCGTGTGCCGCCGCCAGGCGTCGGCGAAGGCCAGGGCGGTGTCCTGGTCGGCGCTGACATAGGGCGGGGCCTGTCCCCGGGTCACGAGGTGGGCGGCGAGGCCGTCGGCCTCCCGGGCGCCCAGCGGCGTGAGCGCGAGCCCCCTCGACGAGAGCCGGTGGAACGTCGCCCGGACCTCGCCCGCCCGCTCCAGCCGGCCGAAGACGTGCGGGCCGTCGCCGTACAGGGCCGCCAGAGGTGAGCGCAGCCGCGCCAGCGCCGTCAACTGCGGGATGTGCCACACCGGCCGCGCCCGCAGGAACCCCTCGGCCCTGCCGAGGAACACGTCGACGTCATCGTCCTGGTGCCATCCGCCGGCTCGCATGCCGCATGATCCCGCACACACCCGGCCGAGGTCGACCCCCGCGCCCGCAGAGCCCGCGCCATCGGGTCACGGGCGGCAACTCCCTTGCCGGAAAAGGCAGTACAACCTTCCGGACCTCTCGTCGATCATGTAACCGGGGCACTCGGGAACCCCGGTGCGCCCACCATCCGCTCACACCCCTGGGGGGAACCATGAGACCTGCCTCTGCCGGGCGTTCGCCGCGCCGCGGAGCCGGTGTCGTCGCCGTGGCCGCACTGCTCACGGCCTCGCTCGCCCAACCCGCGTTCGCGGACGAGCCGCAGACCGACCAGTTGTGGATCAACCCGCCCTACCAGCAGACCCTGCCGCTCGGCGCGGACGGGGGCGGACCGCAGACCCGCCCGCTCGACATCGGCCTCTACCACGACAACGACAACTTCACGGTCACCGACGGCCAGGTCACCGTCGACATCTCCGGCCTCGCCGGCGTCGCCGAGGTGACCTGGCCGGAGAACTGCGCGCCGAGCGGGACGACCGCCGTGTGCGACGTGCCCGAGGTGCCCGTCATCGGGCCCGACTACACCGAGCAGATCCGCCTCATGGTCCGCGCGGCCGACGGCGCGACGGCCGGGGCACAGGGCCGCATCACCTACGAGGCGACGGCCACCGGCGGCCCCTCCGGCACGCTCGTCGCACCGCACGGCAGCTTCGACACCACGCTCACCGTCGCCAGCGGACCCGACCTGGCGATCACCGACATCGCCCCGATCCGGCACGCCCAGCCCGGCGAGGAGAAGACCCTCCCCTTCGCACTGGCCAACCACGGCGACACGACCGCGCACGGCTTCACCGTGACCATGATGGCCTCCTACGGGCTGGAGGAACTGACCCGGTACGACGCCTGCACGTACTCCCGCACGAGCGACGACGACTACGCGCCGATGACCCGCGCCGAGTGCGCCTTCGACCGGGAACTCGCGCCGGGCGACACCTTCGAACTGCCCGAGCCGCTGAAGGTGACCCTCGCCCGGCACGCCCTCCAGGAGCGCATCGACATCAGCGTCGACCCGGCCGACGGCGCCGAGGACCTGCGCGGCGAGGACAACTACCTGGCGCTGCTGATCGCGGCCGACAACACCGCCGACTTCTCGGTCACCGGTGACGCGGTCTCCGGACAGGCGGGCGAGACCGTCAGGGCCCGGCTCACCTTCAAGAACAACGGCCCCGGCTGGCTCGGCCACCTCGGCTCCGGCGACCCGGTCGCCCACGTCCGGCTGATCGTCCCCGAGGGCACCACGGTCACCGGTGTCCCGGCCGGCTGCTCCCCGCGCACCCTCTCCGGCGCCTACCATCCCCGGCAGACGGGCGCCCCGCGCTACGACTGCTCCCTGCGCTACTGGGTGCTGGAGGACACGGAGCGCTCGTACGACTTCTCGCTGCGCATCGATTCCGTGATCCCCGGCGTGACCGGCGCGGTGAGCATCCACCCCGAGTTCGGCGACTTCACCTATGATCCGGACGCCTCGAACAACACGGCGGTCCTGAAGGTCAACTGAGCCGACACCGCTCCCGGTCGCCGGTGGTCCCCGCCGAGCGGGGAGGGGACCACCGGTCTGCGCGCCGTCCGCCCCGGCGGAGACCGGGGACGGCCCCGGCGTGACGCCACGACCCCGCGGTCAGCCTCCCGCCTCCCGTGCCGCCGTCGACGGCGGCTCCCCAGGAGACGGCCGCCGCCTCCACCGGTACCAGGCTCCGGGTGGAGAGCCGGTAGCGGTCCGTCGCCGTCGGCGTGACCGCCTCCCCGGACGCCTCGATGCGCAGGCCCCCGAGCACCGGCATGCCGGGCTCGCGCGCCGTCGCGGTGAGCACCTGCTCGACGGCGTCGGCCAGTGCGGGCCCCTTCAGCACCGCGACCGGCGGCGACACCGCGCCGACCAGGGACGACGTGACCACGGCGGCCCTCGCCCGGACCGCCCCGGCGTCCGTGAGGGAGAGGTCCCGAGTCGGCGTAGAAGCGCAGCGCTCCGGCGGTCAGCCCGGTCTGCCGGGCGACGACCCCGATCGGCATCAGTTCGGATGTCGGCACCCGGCCATCGTGGGCCTTCGGCCTGCCCGAAGGTCAACACCCGCCCGCCGGGGCCGGTTCACGCCCCCGGCCCGCCCCGCCCCCGCAGGCCGCCTCGCACGGCCCCCGGCCCCGGGCATGCCGCGCCTCCGGGCGCCCGTTGCACGGAACGCTGCCCCCCCGTTTTCCCTGGCCGGAACGTGGTGGGTGGGGTGCCGGGAATCGGCAGGATGTCGAGATTCGAAGTTACTGTGAAGTAATGATTGACGGGCTCGCGCGGCCTTCCTACTGTTCCAGCCAATCGAACGGCGTACCGGCCAACGGAACGCCGTGCCGGGCTCAGGCCCTCGAATGGGGGGAACACACGTGACAAGCTCGGACATCACGGTCCTGCTCTCGCCGGTCGACCTCGGCCCCGTCCGCCTGCGGAACCGGGTCTTCGTCCCCGGCCACACCACGAATTTCGGCCACGAGAACCATCCGACGGAACGTCACGCCGCCTACCACGCCGAGCGGGCCAGGGGCGGGGTGGGCCTCATCATCACCGAGGGCATCCGCGTCCACCCCACCAGCGCCGGCCGCCACATCAGCCTCGGCAGCTTCGACGACGACTCCATCCCCGCCTACGCGGCCGTCGCCGACGCCGTCCAGGCCCACGGCACCCGGCTCTTCGCCCAACTGCTGCACACCGGACGCCAGGCCAACGGCGACGCCACCCGCACCGCCGCCTGGTCGCCCGGGACCACGCCGTGGGCCGCCGGCACCCACATCCCGCACGCCATGGGCCGCTCGGACATCGCCCTGGTCGTCCGCTCCTTCGGCGCCGCGGCACGGCGCATGCGCCAGGCCGGCTACGACGGCGTCGAGATCCACCTCGGCCACGGCCACCTGATCGAACAGTTCCTGTCCCCCTTCACCAACACCCGCGCCGACGCCTACGGCGGCAGCGCCGACGCACGGCTCCGCCTCGCCCGCGAGGTACTGGCCGAGGTCGTGGCCCAGGCGCCCGGTCTGCCCCTCGGCATCCGCGTCAGCACCGACGAGTTCCTGCCCGGCGGACTCACCCCGCCCGACATGGTCGAGATCGTCGACCGGCTGCGGCAGGAGTTCCCCCTGCTCTACGTCCACGCCAGCCACGCCGCCTACCACGGCAGCTACTCCCTCGCCACGCAGATGGCGGACATGAGCTTCCGGCACGCCCCGTTCCGGCACCACGCCGCCCTGTTCAAGAAGGAGGTCCCCGGCCTCCCCGTGCTCGCCGTGTGCCGGCTGGACAGCCTCCCCGAGGCCGCCGGCCTCGTCGCCTCCGGCGAGGCGGACCTCGTCGGGCTCGCCCGCCCGCACATCGCCGACCCCCACCTGGTCCGCCGCGCCGAGGAAGGACGCGCCCACGAGGTCCGCGCCTGCGTCGCCTGCAACCAGGGATGCGTCGGACGCCTGGAGGCCAGCCTGCCGATCGCCTGCGTCGTCAACCCGGAGGTCGGCGACGAAGGCGCCTGGGCACGGCTCCGCTCGGCCCGCCCCGCCGCCACCCGGCGTGTCCTGGTCGTCGGCGCCGGACCCGCCGGCATGGAAGCCGCCCTCTCCGCCCGCCGCGCCGGACACGAGGTCACCCTCGCGGAGGCCGGAGCGGCCCTCGGCGGAGGGATCGCCGTCGCCGCCACCGTGCCCGGCCGGGAACGGCTCGCCCTGATGATCACCGACCTGGCCCGCGAACTCGCCGACAGCACCGTCGACCTGCGGCTCGGCGAGCGGGTCGGCGCGGCCGACCTGCTGCCCGGCGGCCGGCTCGACGGTTACGACGACGTCGTCGTGGCGACCGGCGCCCGACCTCGCAAGCGCGAACTGCCGGGCGGACCACCCGTGTTCGACGTCCTGGAGACGGTCGCAGCACTCGGCGACGAGGCCTCCCCGCTGCGCGGCACGGTCCTCGTCCGTGACGACCAGGGCACGTGGACCGCCGCCTCCCTCGCCGAGGCCCTCGCCCACGCCGGTGCCCGCGTCCACGTCCTGTCGCCGACCGCCTCCTTCGCCGCCAAGATCACCACGTACTCCCGGCTGGCGCTCACCCGGCGCCTCGGCGAACTGGGGACCCGCTCCCACCTCATGCGGGACGTGCACACCGCACACGGGGCCACCGTCGTCCTGCGGGACGCGCTCGGCGGCCACACCGAAGAACTCACCGGCGTCACGGCCGTCGTGGACGTGGCACTGCCGGTGGCCGACGACCGGCTCTACCGAGAGCTGGACGCCGTGGACGGCGCCCCGCGCGTCCACGTCGTCGGCGACGCCAACGCCCCGCGCACCGCGCTGGAGGCCGTGTACGAAGGCCGGCTCGCCGGAACCTTCCTGACCGACGCCGTCACCGGCGCCGAACTCCTCGCCCGCACCCTCTGACCCGCGCCACCCCGCGCCACCCGCCGGCCGTCAAGGGCCGGGCCCCACCACACCGTCACCCCGCCCGTCCGCCGTACGCCCCACTCCCCGGCAGGGCGACGGGCCCGCCGGTCCGCCGGCCCCTCTCCCCACCCGGGCGTTCCTCGACGCACCCCCGTCCCCAGGACCGCTCGTCCGCCCGGCGCCGCCGCCCCGCCCCCGCGGCACCGCCCCCGGCGCCTCCGGTCGTACCCCGCACCGGCCCCCACCGCCCGGACACGCACCCGTCCCCGCCCCGGGGCCCCGCTCCCGCACGACCGCAGACCTGCCCGAACAGGAGAGACACGTGATCGACATCGAGAAGCGGCTCACGCTCGACGAACGCTCCGCCGTGGACTTCGTCCTCACCCTGCGCAAGCGCTGGTCCGACACCGTCTACCCGGCCCTCGCCGACGAGTACCACGCCACCGGCCCCGCCGCCGACGACATCGACGACGCCGTGGAACGACTCCACCGGCTCAGCCTGTACCCCTGGTACAGCCACCTGGAGCGCGTCCAGCAGAAGATGCTG
Source organism: Streptomyces sp. SCSIO 75703 (assembly GCF_036607905.1). Lineage (NCBI taxonomy): Bacteria > Bacillati > Actinomycetota > Actinomycetes > Kitasatosporales > Streptomycetaceae > Streptomyces > Streptomyces sediminicola. The sequence goes on along the minus strand of NZ_CP144555.1, from coordinate 46,142 downwards.
TGGAAGACCGTCGGCGAGGCCGTCCTCGGCCGCGCCGAGACCCTGCGCCGCCAGCTCGACGACCTCCCGGACCATCCCCGGGGCGACCTGCGGCTCGCCCCCGAGACCGCACTGCCCGGCTGGTACACCGACTACGACATCCACATCCAGCCCGGCAGCTTCCACTCCGACGACCTGAGCGCCTACGTGTACGAGCTGGGCGCGCGGATCGTGATGCTCCGCGACAACGACGGCTACAAGTTCCACCGGCTCTTCACCGAGACCGCGCTGCCCGAGGTCCCCGAGGCGTCCCGCGTCGTCGACATCGGCTGCGGCTTCGGCAAGAGCACCCGCCCGCTCGCCGACCGGTACCCGGCGGCCGAGATCATCGGCATCGACCTCGCCGCCCCCGGGCTGCGCCTCGCGCACGCCGAGGCCGAGGCCGACGGCGCCGCCATCCGCTACGTCCAGGGCGACGGCCGCGACACCGGACTGGAGGCCGGCTCCTGCGACGTCGTCACCGGCACCATGGTGCTGCACGAGATGCCCGCCGAAGCGGTCCGCGAGACCGTCGCCGAGGCGGCCCGGCTGCTCAAGCCCGGCGGCACCATGAGCTTCCTGGAGTTCCATCCCACCGGCGACGCCTTCCGCGACGCCACCATCCACGAGCACGCCGAACGCAACAACGAACCGTTCTTCCGCGACCTGTTCGCCACCGACCTCCCGGCGGTCTGCGCCGAGGCCGGCCTGACCGGCGCCGGCTGGACCCCGTTCGACGAACGCCGCGACGGCGTCCGTCCCGACGGCTGGGGGGAACGCCGCGAATGGCACTTCCCCTGGGCCGTCCTGACCGCCACCAAGCCGCAGAACTGAGGCCCGCCGTGTCCGAAGAGTTCGACTACTTCCGCGACCGCAACATCGGCAAGCTGTTCGACCTCGTGCTCCAGACCAGCACCGAACTGCACGTCACCCACCAGCGGCTGCACGCCATGGAGGCGCTCCTGGTCCGCCACGGCGTCCTGACCGCCGGCGAACTCGACGCGCTGGAGCCCACCGAGGAGGAACAGCGCGTCCTCGACCACCAGCGCGACGCCGTCCTCGCCCGCCTCGTCCGCGTCATCACCGAGAGCGGGCCCGCCGAGCACCCGCTGCGCGACCAGTGGGAGTCCACCCTGCGGGAGACCGCCCGATGACCACCCCCCGGCTCCCGCACGCCGACACCGTCGACCTCTTCCTCCAGCTCTGCGAGGACCGACGGCTCGACGAGGCCCAGCGCATGCTCTCGCCCCACGCCCGCATCGTCTTCCCCGGCGGCGCCGTCTACGGCTCGCTGCCCGAGATGGCCGCCGGCCAGCGAGGCCGGTACCGGTGGGTGCGCAAACGCCGCGACCACTACCACGTCGGCACCACCCCCGACGGCCACGCCACCGTCACCTCGCTCGGCACCCTCTACGGCGAGGACCCGAACGGCCGTCCCTTCGAGGGCGTGCGCTACGCCGACGTCTTCGTCCTGCGCGACGGCCTCATCACCGAACAGCACGTCTACAACGACCTCGCGGACAGCGGGGTCAGCACCCCCGTCAGCGGCTGACCGCCTCCCACCGAACAGCAGAGGTACGCACCATGAAGCACGCCCTGAGAGCCGGCGCAGGCACCCTGACGCTGTCCGCCATGATCGCCCTCTCCGCCTGCGGCGGCTCCTCCGACTCCGCGGGGTCGGCCGACTCCGGCTCGGGGAAGAAGGCCGCCACGATCCAACTGGCCATCGCCTCCGCCGTCACCGGCCCCAAAGAGGAGGTCGCCACCTACTCCGTCGCCAAACGGGAAGGCTTCCTCGAAGAGGAGAACCTCAAGGTCGAGACCATCAACGCCGACGGCTCGGTCGCCGCGGTCCAGGCGGTCGCGTCCGGCAGCGCCGACATCAGCCCCTCCGACGCCAGCGCCATCCTCGCCGCCCGCGAGAAGGGCGTACCCGTCGTCGCCGTCGGCGGCCTCGTGCAGAACTGGCCCTGGCGTATCGCCACCAAGCCGGACAGCGCGGTCAAGACCGCCGCGGACCTCAAGGGCAGGAAGATCGGCGTCATCAGCCTGGCGTCCGGCTCCGCCCCGTACGCCCGCGCCTTCGCCGAGGACGCCGGACTCGACCCCGACAAGGACGTCGACCTGGTCCCGGTCGGCGTCGGCAGCCAGGCCCTGTCTGCGCTGGAGAGCGGCAAGGTGGACGCCCTGGCCCTCTACACCCAGGCGTACACCACCCTCGAACTCACCGGGAAGACCTTCTCCTACCTGGAGAACGGGGAGCGCTTCGACGGCATCCGCTCCCTGACCTACGTGGTCCGCGAGGACACCCTGCGCAGCAAGAAGGACGAGATCACCCGCTTCCTGCGGGCCTCCTACAAGGGGATGCTCTTCTCCGCCGTCAACCCGGAGGCGGCCATGCGCGACGGGTACGCCGTCTTCCCGGCCATCCTCTCCGGCCAGAAGGCCGAGGACCGGATCGAGAACGACACCGAGATCCTCAAGACCTGGGTCGCGACGGCCACCCCCGCCACCGGCGAACCCGCCTCCTTCACGGACTGGGGCGCCATCGGCGACGAGGCGTGGACGAAGACGGCCGACTACATGAAGTCCGCCGGGACCATCACCAAGGACCCCGACCTCGACGCCCTGTGGAACGACAGCCTGCTGAAGGACGCCAACGACTTCGACGCCGCCGCCGTCATCGGCAAGGCCGAGAGCGCCACCAAGTAACCGGCGGCGACGCCAGGAGCAGGAAGGCAAGGAGGCCACGATGGCCATCAAGACCCTCGGGCGCCGCCCCCGCGCGACGGCCGCCGCGGAAGCCGACGACGAGAGCTGGATCGAGCTGAGCGGGCTGCACAAGGTCTACCGCCCGCGCAAGTCCGCACCGACCCACGCGCTCTGCGACATCAACCTCAAGGTCAGACGCGGCGAGTTCGTCTCCGTCGTCGGGCCCTCCGGGTGCGGCAAGACCACCCTGCTGAAGATCCTCGCCGGGCTCATCCCGCGCAGCGAGGGCACCGTCCGGGTCGCCGGCCGCGACGTGGACGGTCCGCTGCCCGAGATCGGCATGGTCTTCCAGGCCGCCACCCTCCTGCCCTGGCGCACCATCCGCCAGAACGTGATGGTCCCGGTCGAGGTCCAGCGCCTGGACCGGACCGTCTACCGCGAACGGGCCGACCAGCTCCTCCAGATGGTCGGGCTCGGCGGGTTCGAGGAGAAGTACCCCGACGAGCTGAGCGGCGGGATGCAGCAACGGGCCGGCATCTGCCGGGCCCTGGTCCACGACCCGGCGGTCCTCCTCATGGACGAGCCGTTCGGCGCGCTGGACGCCATGACACGCGAGTACATGAACCTGGAACTGCTGCGCATCTGGCGGGAGAGCGGCAAGACCGTCGTCCTCGTCACCCACTCCATCCCCGAGGCGGTGTTCCTCTCCGACCGGGTCGTCGTGCTCAGCCCCCGCCCCGGCCGCATCGCCGAGGTGATCGACATCGACCTGGACCGCCCCCGCGACCTGAGCGTCATGGCCTCCGACCGGGCCGGCGTCCACGTGGAACGGATCCGCACCTTCTTCAACGCCCAAGGCGTGATCGACTGATGGGGCCGCTCATGACGCCGACCGAGAAGGGCCCGGAGGAAGCCGGCACCGAGCCGGACGGCACCCCTCCCGGCACCGCCCCGCCCGCACCCCCGAAGGCCGGGCCCGCCCGCCGCCGGGACCTGCGCGACCACCCCGAGTGGGTGCTCGTCCCCGGGGTGTTCGTGGTCGTCCTGCTGCTGTGGCAGTACCTCGTCCCCGTCCTCGGCGTCGACGAGTACGTACTGCCGCGGCCCTCCAGGATCGCCGAGGCGCTGATGACGCAGTTGTCGGACGCGCTGTTCTGGACCCATATGAAGGTGACCCTGCTGGAGTCGCTGTACGGCTTCGTCCTCGGCGTCGGCGCGGCGCTGCTGCTCGGCACCCTGATCTCCCAGATCCGGCTGGTCGAGAAGACGCTCATGCCGTACATCGTGGCCTTCCAGACCGTCCCGAAGGTGGCCCTCGCCCCGCTCTTCGTGGTGTGGTTCGGCTTCGGCATGACCAGCAAGGTCGTGATGGCCGCGGTCATCTCCTTCTTCCCGATGCTGGTCAACGTGATCGAGGGCCTGCGCTCCGCCGACGCCGACCGCGTGCAGATGCTCACCGTCTTCGGCGCCGGCAAGTTCGACGTCTTCCGCCGGGTACGGCTGCCCAGCGCCCTGCCGTTCGTCTTCGCCGGCCTCGACATCGGCATCGTCTTCGCCATCCTCGGCGCGGTCGTCGGCGAGTTCATCGGCGCCAAGGAGGGACTGGGCTACCTGCTGCTCCAGACCAACTACAACTTCGACATCGCCGGCATGTTCGCGGTGCTCGTCGTCCTGTCGGTGCTCGGACTCATCGCCCACTTCATCATCCGCGCCGCCCAGAAGCGCTTCGCCTTCTGGGCCGAGGACAACACGGTGATCGGCGCATGAGCACCCACACCACCGACCCCGTACGGTTCGACGGCAGGGTGGCCCTGGTGACCGGGGCCGCCCGCGGCATCGGCGCCGCCATCGCCGCCCGCCTGGCCGAACTCGGCGCCACCGTCGCCGCCGCCGACCTGCTGCCCCACGACCGCTGGGACGCCGACGCCCCGCCCGCCGGCGGCCCGCACACCCGCCACCACCTCGACATCACCTCCGGCGACTCCTGCCGGCGCACCGTCGAGGAGGTCCTCGCGGTCCACGGACGCCTGGACCACCTCGTCAACAACGCCGGCGTCGTCGCCAGGGGACCGGCGGCCACCACCAGCGAGGAGGACTTCCGCCGCGTCATCGACGTCAACCTCACCGGCACCTTCCGCATGTCCCAGGCCGCCTACCCCGCCCTGCGCTCCGCCGAGGCCGCCAGCGTCGTCAACATCGGCTCGACCAACGGCCACATCGCCGTCCTCGACACCCTCGCCTACTGCGTCAGCAAGGCCGGCGTCATGCACATGGCCCGCGTGCTCGCACTGGAGTGGGCGCCGGACGGCATCCGCGTCAACGCCGTCGGCCCCACCATCGTGCCGACCGACATGACCCGGGACGTCCGCGCCGACGACGCGTACATGACCGACAAGATGGCGAGCATCCCGCTCGGCCGGATGGCCGGCCCGCGCGACGTCGCCCTGACCGTCGCCCACCTGCTCAGCCCGGCCGCCGCCATGACGACCGGCCAGACCGTCTTCGTCGACGGCGGGGTCGTCATCCACTGACCGCCCAGGCCACCCCCCGTCCCCCAGCCGTCCCGTCCACGCGAGAGGGGAGCACCCCGTGCCCCAGCCCGACCTGCAAGCCGCCCTCGACGCGGTCGACCAGCACTTCGACACCTTCGTCACCGAACTCCAGGAACTGTGCCGGCTGCGCAGCAGACGCCAGGAACCCGAACGGATGGCCGCCACCGCCGACTTCCTCAAGCACTCCGTCGAACGCTGGGGTGGCACCGCCGACATCGTCCCCTGGGAACAGTCCCACCCCTACGTCCTCGCCGAGATCCCCGGCGGCGAACGGCGCCTGCTCCACTTCAACCACTACGACGTCGAGGTCGAACCGACCGGCGACGACGCCGAGTGGATCAGCCCGCCCTACGCGGCCGAGATCCACGACGGCCGCCTCTACGCCCGCGGCGTCGCCGACGACAAGGGCGCCCTCATGTCCCGCTTGCACGCCGCGGCGGCCTGGCGCCTGTCGGGCCAGCAACCCCCGGTCACCAGCCGGTACATCATGGAGGGCAAGCAGTGGCTGCACAGCCCCGGCCTGGGCGGCGTCGTCGCGGCGCACGCCGAGCGGCTGGCCGCGGACGCCGCCCTGTGGGAGAACTCCTGGACCGACGGCGACGGCCGCCCCCTGCTCAAGCTCGGCGAGAAGGGCGTCCTGTACCTCCGGCTCACCTCCCGCACCCTCACCCGCGACCTGACCAGCCAGAACACGGTACTGCTGCCCTCCGCCACGACCCGGCTCACCGCGGCCCTGGCCACCCTCACGCACCCCGACGGCACCCCCGCCGTCGACGGATTCGCCGACGACGCCCGCGTCCCCACCGACGCCGAACGCGCCCTGCTGGAGCGGATGCCGTTCGACGGGGACTTCCTCAGACGGCGCGCCGGCGTCGACGCCTTCACCGGCGGACTCACCGACACCGAGGCCGCCGTCGCGCTGCGCACCGTCCCCACCCTCACCCTCGCCGGCATCGAGGGCGGCGACACCACCGACGACGTGACCCTCGGCATCCCCGCCACGGCCGTCGCCAAGGTCGAGATCCGCCTCGTCCCCGGCCAGGACCCCGAACGGGTGCTCGCGGCGGTCCGCGCCCACCTGGCGGAGAAGGGCTTCGAGGACATCACCGTCGACGTGATGGCCATGAGCCGCCCCCACCACACCGACCACACCGACCCGTTCGTGGCCCTCGTCGCCGACACCGCCCGCACCGCCTACGGCGCCGAACCGCTCGTCGAGCCGTACACCCAGTGGATCGGCAACCAGGGCGTCCTCACCGGGATACCCATCGTCGGCGTCGGCGTCTCCCGGGCCGACGCCGGCATCGACGGCCCCAACGAACACATCCGCCTGGAGGACTACCGCATGGGCATCAAACACGTGGTCGCCGTCATGGCCGCCCTGGCGGTGGCCGAGTGACCACCCCCGCCACCCACCTCAGGGGCACCTCCCGGCGCGGCTACCTCGACCTGCCCTGGGGCCAGGTCCATTACCGCCGCTCCGGCGACCCCGCGGGCCCCGCCCTGGTCGTCGTCCACCAGTCGCCGCTCTCCTCCGCCACCTACGAGGAGGCCCTGGCCGCGCTCGCGGCCCACGGACTGCACACCGTCGCCCTCGACATCCCCGGCTTCGGCATGTCCGACCCCGCACCCGAGCCGTGGACCATCCCCCAGTACGCCGACGCCCTCTGGCAGACCGTCGACGCCCTCGGCCTCGGCGCGGTCCACCTCCTCGGCCAGCACACAGGCGCGATCATCTGCGCCGAGGCCGCCCTGCGCCGGCGCGAGCGCGTGCGGAGCCTGACCTTCCAGGGCATCCCGCTCTACTCCGCGCACGAACGCCGGGAGAAGGCCGAGGGCTACGCCCCCGGCTACACCCCCGCCCTGGACGGCAGCCACCTCAGGGTCGTCTGGGACCGCGTCCGCGGCCTCTACCCCACCATTCCCGCCGCCTCCTGCACCCGCCAGGTCACCGAATACCTCAGCGTCGGCCCCGACTACGGCGTCGCCTACCGCGCCGTCTTCGCCCACCACCTCGACACCGCGCCCCTCGCCGGACTGCCCACCCTGCTGCTGCACGGCAGCGAAGACGTCCTCGACCGCATGAACGACGTCGTCACCGCCGCCTTCCCCGACGCGCCCCTCGTCCGCATCGACGGCGGCACCGACTTCGTCGCCCAGGAACAGCCGGACGCGTTCGCCGACGCCGTGGCCGCCCACGTCCTGGCCCACACCACGCCCACCCCGGCCGTCTTCACACCGCTCTACACCGCCACCGTCGACGTGAGCGGCGGACGCGCCGGACACGCCACCTCCCGCACCGGCACCCTCGACCTGCCGCTGACCCGCCCCGCCGAACGCGCCGGGGACAGCACCGGCACCGACCCCGAGGAACTCTTCGCCGCCGGATACGCGGCCTGCTTCAGCAGCGCCCTCACCGTCGCCGCACGCCGCCGCCGCGCCACCGTCGGCCCCCTCGCGGTCACCGCCTCCGTCACCCTCGGCACCCTGCCCGGCGGCACCTACGGCATCGCCGCCCGCCTCGTCGTCAAGGCACCCGAGTGCCCGCAGCCCCTCCTGGAGGAACTCGTGGAGACCACCCACACCCTCTGCCCCTACTCCAACGCCGTCCGGGGCAACATCGAGGTCATCACCGAGACACACGGCGGCACTTGACGCCGCCGGCGCCCGGTGAACGACCCCATCCCGCCGGCCCACACCCGGGCCGGCCGACCGACCGAGGTTTCCATGACCATCGACCCCGCCGACACCGCCACTCCCAGCCGCTCCGGGATCTCCAGGGCGCTCTGCGTGATCGACGCCATCGCGCGCGGCCCGCACGCCCAGGGAGTCTCCGTGATCGCCCGGGAGACCGGACTGCCCAAGGCCGTGGTCCACCGCATCCTGCGCGAACTCGTCGCGGAGAACTTCCTCGCCTTCGACGACGCCACCAAGGCGTACCGGATGGGCCCCGGCGCCCTCGGCATCGGACTGGCGGCCATGCGCGAACTGGACGTGCCCGCCATCGCCCACCGCCACCTGGTGGCCCTGTCCGAGCTGACCGGCCAGACCACGACCCTCTCCCTGCGCCAGGGCTGGTCCCGCGTCTACATCGACCAGGTCCTCTCCCGCCAGGAGATCCGGATGTCGGTGGCCCTCGGCACCAGCCACCCCCTGCACGCCGGCTCCTCCTCCAAGGCGATCCTCGCCGCCCTGCCCGACACCGAGGTGGAGGACTACATCGCCCACCACCGCCTGGACGGCGTCACCGACGCCACCATCACCTCGGCGACGACCCTGCGCGACGAGATCGGCGCCATCCGCAAGGCGGGCTACGCGGTCAGCGTCGGCGAACGGCAGGTCGAGGCGGCCAGCGTGGCGGCCTGCGTGCACGGCCCGATGGGCCAGGTCATCGGATCGGTCTCCATCTGCGGGACGAAGGCGATGTTCGACGAGACCAGCAGCGGCCGGCTCGGCGAACAGGTGGCCGCGGCCGCCGCCGACATCTCCGCCGACCTCGGGGCGGTGCGCGACCCCGCCCCGAAACGAAAGGACACGCCATGACACCACCGGCGCCGCAGGCCCCCGACCCCGCCCCCGGCCCCCTCGAAGGGCTCCGTGTCATCGACGCCTCCACCATCCTCGCCGGACCGCTGTGCGCCCAGCTCCTCGGCGACTTCGGCGCCGACGTCGTCAAGATCGAGCATCCCGTCGCCGGGGACGGGATGCGCGGCCACGGCGAGTCCAAGAACGGCATCCCCCTCTGGTGGAAGGAACTCTCCCGCAACAAGCGCACCGTCGGCCTCAGTCTCTCCGACCCGCGCGGAGCCGGTCTCCTGCGCCGGATGGTGCGCGGGGCCGACGTCCTGATCGAGAACTTCCGCCCCGGCACCCTGGAACGCTGGGGCCTGGGCCCCGACGTCCTCCACGAGATCAACCCGGGACTCGTCCTCGTCCGCGTCACCGGCTTCGGCCAGAGCGGCCCGTACGCCTCCCGCGCCGGCTTCGGCACCCTCGCCGAGGCGATGAGCGGCTTCGCCCACCTGACCGGCGAACCGGACGGCCCGCCCACCCTCCCCGCCTTCGGCCTCGCCGACACCATCTGCGGCATCGCCGCCTCCTCGGCCACGGTCATGGCCCTCTACCACCGCGACCGCGACCCGCGACGCCGCGGCCAGGTCGTCGACATGAGCCTCATCGAACCGATCATGGCCGCCGTCGGCCCCTCGCCGACCGTCTACGACCAGCTCGGCACCGTCGGCCGCCGCCACGGCAACCGCTCCACCAACAACGCCCCCCGCAACACCTACCGCACCGGAGACGGCCACTGGGTGGCCGTCTCCACCAGCGCCCAGCGCATCGCCGAACGCGTCCTGCACCTCGTGGGACACCCCGAGATCACCGAGGAGGAGTGGTTCGCCACCGGCCAGGGCCGCGCCGCCCACGCCGACCTCCTCGACGACCTCGTCGGCGGCTGGATCGCCGAGCGCACCCGCGAGAAGGTCATCGCCGAGTTCACCGAGGCCGGCGCCGCGGTGGCGCCCGTCTACGACGCCCGCGACATCGTCGAGGACCCGCACATCCGGGCCACCGACATGCTCGTCACCGTCGACGACGAGGACTTCGGACCGCTGCTCATGCACAACGTCATGTGGCGGATGTCCCACACCCCCGGCCGCATCCGGTTCACCGGCCGCGCCCGCGGCGCCGACACCGACGACATCCTCGTCGGCGAACTGGGCGTCGACCCCCGCGAGCTGGCCGGACTCCGGGAGGACCGGGTCGTCTCCTGACCCCCCGAGCGGCACCCAGCGCACCGAACCACCCAGCGAAGGACGGCACCCACATGAGCAGCACCGCATCGATCACCGGCCCCTCCCCGACCCGGGCCCGGGACCCGCTCCTGGCGGAGGTACGCCGCGGGGTGCGCGTCCTGGACCTCGGCCGGCGCCTCTACACCGGCATGCCCCAGTCGCCCAACCACCCCGCCTACTGGCACACCCTGCCGCGCCGCCACGGCGACCGCATCCGCGCCGACGGCGGCTCCGCCGCCAACGACATGCTCGTCATGGGCACCCACGTCGGCACCCACATCGACGCCCTCGCCCACGTCTCCCACGACGGCAAGCTGCACGGCGGGGCGGACGCCCGCGCCGCGGTGCGCGGCGGGGTCTACCCCGACCACGGCGTGCACACCATCGCCCCCATGGTCTGCCGCGGCGTCCTCCTCGACGTGCCCGCCGCCCTCGGCACCGAGGTCTGCGAACCCGGCTACGAGATCACCGTCGCCGACCTGGAGGCCACCGAACGGCTCCAGGGCACCCCGGTCGGACGCGGCGACGTCGTCCTCGTCCGCAGCGGCTGGGGCCGCCGCTTCGACGCCCCCGACCGCGACACCTACATCGGCCACGACAGCGGCGTCCCCGGCGTCGGCGAGGCCGGCGCCCGGTGGCTCGCCGCCCGCGGGGTGCACGCCGCCGGGGCCGACACCATCGCCTTCGAACGCCTCGCCCCCGGCGCCGGACACGCCACCCTCCCCGCCCACCGCGTGCTGCTCGTCGAAGCCGGCATCTACATCATCGAGACGCTGGACCTGGAGGAGATCGCCGCCGAACGTGTCCACGAGTTCACCTTCGTCCTCTCCCCGCTGCCCCTCTTCGGCGCGACCGGCTCCCCGGTCCGCCCCCTCGCCGTCACCGGCACCCCGGCGGAGGTCGAGGACCATGGCTGAGCACACCCTCGCCCGGCAGCTCGCCGCGTTCGCCACCGGCACCGGGTACGACACGCTCCCCGCCGAGGTCGCCGACAGCGTCCGCCGGCGGATCGCCGACATCCTGGGCCTGTGCGTGGCCGCCCACCGCCTGCCCACCTCCGCGGCCATCGTCGCGCACGTACGGGAACAGGGCGGGGCGGCCCAGGCCACCGTGATCGGCGGCGGCCCGCCCGTCCCCGCACCCCTCGCCGCCCTCGCCAACGGGGTGCTCGCCCACTCCCTCGACTACGACGACACCCACCTGCCCTCCGTCCTGCACCCCAGCGCCTGCGTCGTCCCCGCCGTGCTCGCCGCCGCCGAGACGTCCGGAGCCGACGGCGCCCGCACCGTCCACGCCGTCGCCGTCGGACTGGAGGTGTGCGTACGGCTCGGCATGGCCGGCTACGACCGCGCCGCCGGCAACTCCACCTTCTTCGAACACGGCCAGCACGCCACCTCGATCTGCGGCGCCCTCGGCGGCGCCGTCGCCGCCGGACTCCTCCTCGGCCTCGACGAGGACGGGGTGGAGAGCGTGCTCGGCATCGCCGCCTCCATGGCCGGCGGCATCATCGAGGCCAACCGGACCGGCGGCACCGTCAAACGCCTGCACTGCGGACTCGCCGCCCAGTCGGCCGTCACCGCCGCCCAGTTGGTGCGCCGCGGCTTCACCGGACCGCCCACCGTCCTGGAAGGGCGCTTCGGCTTCTTCGAGGCGTTCCTGCACGGCGTGTACGACCCGGCGGCCGTCACCGGGGGACTGGGCACCACATGGGCCGTCCCCGGCATCTTCTTCAAGCCCTATCCGGCCAACCACTTCACCCACACCGCCGCCGACGCCGCCATGGCCCTGCGCGAACAGGGCCTGGACCCCGGCCGGGTGGAACGTCTCGTACTCGGCGTGCCCGCCCCCGTGATCCGCACCATCGGACAGCCCATCGAGCACAAACGCGCCCCCGAGACCGGCTACCAGGCCCAGTTCTCCGGCCCCTACATGGTGGCCGCCGGACTCCTCGGCGGCGGGGGACTCGGCCTCGGACTGGACGACTTCACCGACGAGCTGGCCCACGACCCGGCCCGCCGCGCGCTGATGGCCAAGGTCGAGGTGGTGGCCGACGAGACGGCGACCGCCGTCTTCCCCGAGCAGTTCCCCGCCGTGCTCACCGCCCACGACACCGACGGCCGCGTCTGGCGGCAGGAGGTGCTCGCCAACCGCGGCGGCAGCGAACGCCCCCTGTCCGACGCCGAACTGGAACTCAAGTTCCGCGACAACACCGCGGGACGCCTGGCCGACGCCGACGCCACCCTGGTCATGGACCGTGCCCTGCGCCTCGGCGAGAGCGACCGCATCCCCGACCTGCTCCGCCCCCTGGCCGAGCTGACGAACACCGCTGGAGGCCCCCGTGACTGACTACGACCTCGTGCTGACCAACGTCCGTGTCGTCACCGACGAACACGACGAACCGCGGGACGCCGACATCGCCGTACGCGACGGCAGGATCGTCCTCGTCGCGCCCGGAGCCGACCTCGCCCGCGCCGCCCGCGTCGTCGACGGCGGCGGAAAGCTCGCCTTCCCCGGCGTCGTCGACGCCCACCAGCACTGGGGCATCTACAACCCCCTCGACGAGGACGCCGCCACCGAGAGCCGCGCCTGCGCCCAGGGCGGCGTCACCTCGGTCCTCAGCTACATGCGCACCGGCCGCTACTACCTCAACAAGGGCGGCTCCTACGCCGACTTCTTCCCCGAGGTACGCGAACGCACCGCGGGCCGCGCCCACGTCGACTACGCCTACCACCTCGCCCCCATGTCCACGGCGCACATCGACGAGATACCCGCGCTCGTCCGCGACCACGGCGTCACCTCGTTCAAGGTGTTCATGTTCTACGGCGGCCACGGACTGCACGGCCGCTCCGCCGACCAGAGCTCCTTCCTCATGACCCCCGAGGGCGAACGCTACGACTACGCCCACTTCGAGTTCGTGATGCGCGGCGTCCAGGCGGCCCGCGAGGAGTTCCCCGCCCTCGCGGACCAGATCTCCCTCTCCCTGCACTGCGAGACCGCCGAGATCATGACCGCGTACACCAGGCTCGTCGAGGAGGCCGGTGAACTGAGCGGCCTCGCCGCCTACAGCGCCTCCCGCCCCCAGCACTCCGAGGGCCTCGCCGTCTCCATCGCCTCCTACCTCGCCCACGAGACCGGCCTGCCCACCATCAACCTGCTCCACCTCACCTCCCGCAAGGCCGTCGACGCGGCCGTGCGCATGGGCCGGGCCTTCCCGCACATCGACTTCCGCCGCGAGGTCACCGTCGGCCACCTCCTCGCCGACATCGACACCGCCCACGGGATCGGCGGCAAGGTCAACCCGCCGCTGCGCCCGCGCGAGGACGTCGAGGCGTTGTGGGAGTACGTCCTGGACGGCACCGTCGACTGGGTCGTCTCCGACCACGCCTGCTGCCGCGAGGAGGCCAAGTTCGGCGACCCCGCGGACGACGTGTTCCTCGCCAAGTCCGGCTTCGGCGGCGCCGAGTACCTTCTCGCGGGGATGGTGACCGAGGGCACCCGGCGCGGACTCTCCCTCGGCCGCGTCGCCGCGCTGACCGCCTGGAACCCGGCCCGGCGCTACGGCCTGCCCACCAAGGGCCGCATCGCCGCCGGCTACGACGCGGACATCGCCCTCGTCGACCCCGGCCACACCTGGACCGTACGGGCGGCCGACTCGGAGTCCACGCAGGAGTACACGCCCTTCGAGGGCTTCGAACTCACCGCCCGCGTCACCGACACCTTCCTGCGCGGCCACCACATCTACGCCGACGGCAAGGTCTGCGGTGACCCCCTCGGCTCCTACCTGCACCGCCCGACCGGCGGCTGAGCGGGCGCCCACACCCACCGCGGCGGCCGGGCCGGGACGTCCCGGCCCGGCCGCCGCGCGAGGAAGGAGAACTCACGTGAGATCCGCCCTCTACGTGCCGGCCGACCGCCCGGACATGCTGGCGAAGGCGCTAAACCGGGGAGCCGACGGGGTGATCGTCGACCTGGAGGACGCGGTCGCCCCGGCCGCCAAGGAACGCGCCCGGGGCATCTGCGCCGAGTGGCTGGCGGGCCTCGCGCCCGCCGGGGAGCGCCCGGGACCGAGGGTCTGGGTCCGGATCAACCCGGGCAGGCCCGGACTCGCCGACGCGCGGGCGGTGGCGCTCCCGGCGGTGAGCGGGCTGATGGTCGCCAAGACGGAACGCGTCGGCGACCTCGCCGCCGTCGCCGGGGAGCTGACGGCGGCCCCGTGGATCGCCCTGTGCCCCCTCCTGGAGAGCGCGTCCGCCCTGCTGTCCGCGCCCCTGATCGCTCGCGGGCCCCGGGTGAGCCGCATGCACCTGGGCGAGGCCGACCTGTGCGCCGACACCGGCATCGCCCCCGGGGCCGACGAACGGGAACTGCTCTGGCCGCGGACCCAGCTCGTCCTGGCCTGTGCCGCGGCCGGACTGGACCCGCCCCTCGCCCCCGTCAGCACCGACTTCCACGACCTCGACGGGCTGCGCACCTCGACCCGGGCGCTCAAACGCCTGGGATTCGGCGGCCGTTCCTGCATTCATCCGGCACAGATCCCGGTCGTCGAGGAGGTGTTCACCCCGAGCCCCGCGGAGATCGAGCGGGCCCGCGCGCTGGTGGCACGGTTCGAGGCGGCGGGCGCGGGCGCGACCCTGGACGAGTCCGGCCGCATGATCGACGAGGCGGTGGTGCGCGGGGCGCGGCGCGTCCTCGCCGCCGTGCCGGACCCGATGACGCTCCGTAGGTGACGGGCTGACCTCAAGGCCGCGGGACCCGGTGCCCCGCTCCTCCGGGACGGCGCCCGGGTCCGGCCTTTCGTCCCGGTAGGCATCGAAATCGCGCGTGAGGCCGGTTTTACGGCATATTGCGGCACTTTCTTGATCTCTTTGCCGTAACAAAACGTGTTGCGTCGCAATCGCAACGAGTAAAGAGATTTGGTGAAGAGGCCGTGCGAAAGGCTGCAATCCGGGCAAACCGTTCCACCAGATAGTCGTCAAATTGCGCAACCCAGACGAAAATCCAGGTGACAGCCTCAGGTCATCCTGATCGCCATCCGGCATCCTGGCGTGAAAGTGCTGTTACGGTGCCAAATGTTTGCGGGCTCAAAGAGCCCGCCTCTTTGTGAACGTCCCCTGTGCAGCGAAGAGCTGTCAGGCCGGAGCCCTTCCCGCAGCGCGCCGCGCGGGACGATCCGCCCGCCTGTCGGTCGACACGCAGCGTCGCGGCTGGTGCCGGGCTCCACGAGTCGGAAGGAGGTGGCGTGTGTGGTCGAAATGGACACAGCGCAATTCAACGTTCTGGTGGTAGTGGGTCTGCTGGTCCTCTTCTATGGAGGAACCTTCCTCATCTCGACCCGTATCGGCAAGAAGGAGGAGAACGCCGACGGCTACATGACCGCCGGCAACAACCTGGGCTTCGGAATCTCCGCGGCCAGCATGACGGCGACGTGGATCTGGGCGGCCTCGATGTACGCCTCCGCGACGTCCGGTTACACCTACGGGATCTCCGGCCCCATCCATTACGGACTGTGGGGCGCGTTGATGATCCTCTTCATCTACCCCTTCGGCAAACGCATCCGGGCCATCGCCCCCAAGGCACACACCCTGGCCGAAGTCCTCTACGTCCGCCACGGCCGCTCCAGCCAGTTGATGCTCGCCGGCTCCAACATCGTCGGCAGCCTGATCAGCCTGATGTCCAACTTCATCGCCGGCGGCGTGCTGATCTCCCTGTTGTCACCCTTCAACTTCACCCAGGGCGTCTTCGCCGTCGCGGCGGGCGTGCTGCTCTACACCCTGTGGTCCGGCTTCCGCGCCTCCGTGCTCACCGACTTCGTCCAGGTCGTGGCGATGCTCGGCGCGGTGGCCATCATCGTCCCGTTCATCTTCTTCGCCGCCGACTTCCCCGCGGCCTTCGAGACCGGAGCGAGCAACCTCACCGCCGAGCAGGGCAACTTCTTCTCCAGCGTCGCCTTCATGGAGCAGGGCGCCCCCTACATCGCGGCCGTCCTCGCCTACGCGATCGGCAACCAGACCATCGCCCAGCGGCTCTTCGCGGTGAAGGAGAGCCTCATCAAGCCGACCTTCATCACCGCGACCGTCGGCTACGGCGCCATGGTCATCGGCGTCGGCATGCTCGGCGTCCTCGCCCTCTACCTCGGCTTCGAGCCGACCGGCGGCGACCCGAACAACATCATCCCGGGCATGGCCTCCGAGTACCTGCCGCCCGTCCTGCTCGCCCTGTTCTTCATCATGATCATCGGCGCGCTCTCCTCCACCGCCGACTCGGACCTCGCGGCCCTCTCCTCGATCATGATGGCCGACGTCTACGGCCAGAACGTCGCCGGCAAGGAGAAGGCGAACCCGAAGACCATGCTGCTCGTCGGCCGCATCACCATGGTGCTGGCCACCGCGGTGGCCGTGGCCTTCGCCAGCCTTCAGTTGAACATCCTCGACCTGCTGGTCTTCGTCGGCGCGCTCTGGGGCGCGCTCGTCTTCCCCGTCCTCGCCAGCTTCTACTGGGGGAAGGTCACCGGCCGCGCGTTCACCACCTCGGTGCTCGCGGCGCTCTCGGTGTTCCTGCCGGTCCGCTTCGGCTGGCTGCCCCTGGACGGCGTGCTCGGCTTCGTCGTGGACCTGCTGTCGATCGTCGGTGTCGGTGTCGTCATCGGCCTGATGATCTTCGGCTTCTTCGGCCCCCGCCCGGCGAAGATCGCGGGTGTCGCGGCGGCCGTGGTCACCGCGCCCTTCGCCATCGGCTCGCTCCACGAGTACGCGACGCTCAGCGGCTCGCTGGTCGCCTACTCGGTCTCCACCATCCTGTGCTGGGCCATGTCGGTGCGCCGGCGCGAGGAGTTCGACTTCGCCGTCATCGCCCAGCGCACCGGCGACTTCGACGACGACACGGCGCCGGCCGCCGCTGCCGAACCGGGTGACGACGGCGACGCCGGTGTCCCCGGCCGGCCGGGAGGCACCGGAAACGACCCCGAACCCGCCGGAACCAAGTGAACCCCGAGGAGGAATCGTGAACACCGTACTCCTGAGCGTCTACATCCTGATGTGGCCCGTACTGGTGGCGGTCGTGCTGTTCGTGATCAGCCGCGGCTTCTTCCGCGAGTGGGCGGAGGCCCGCCGTAACGGGCAGGACCTGATCTGACCCGAGCCCACCCGAGACGAGGCGCCCGGCCCCTGACGAGAACCCCAGGGGTCGGGCGCCCTGCCATCGCCGGACCACCCGCCAGCAGCCCGCAGGGGCGAGGCACCGGCGGACCGACGCGTGCGCGAGCCGCGCCGATGAAGGCAACTCCCCGCGCGACGACCGAGGCCGCCCCGCACCGCCGGCCCGTGCACGACGGACCGCACCAGCGCGCACCACGCCGCCGCGTCGGCCCCGGCGGCCGGCTCCCGGCCCCGGGCCGCCCCGCCGAGCCGGACGGACAGCGCAGCTCGCTCCAGCCGCGCGGTTCCGCGAAGCCGGCGACAGCCCGCCGGTGACTCCCCGCCGGCAGGGCCCGGCACACTGCGCACCGCCTCCTCGAAGAACCCGCCTCGCTGCCGAGGACCACGCAGAGGCCGGAGGGGGAGTGACGGGAAGGAAGGGACCGGAGGGGAAGAGGCTGGAGGGGGGAGGCCCGGTCCCGAGTGAGGACACGGATCGACGTCCCGGGGCAGCCACCTCATGCGGCAGCGTGAACGTCCTCGTGGGCGGATGGTGACCGTGCGGTCCTGGGCACCGCCCGCCTGAGAGGCACGCTTGCCTCGCCGAGCGCTTGCTCCACAATGGGTCCGATGGAACGCACGACACGGAAGAAGCTGCCGGTCGGCGGCGACAGCTGGGTCACCGTCGACGTCTACGGAGACCCGGGCGCACCCGGTCTGGTCATCGTGCCCGGGGCGATGAGCGACGCACACGCCTGGCGCCGCGTCGCCTCCGCGATCACCGCCTGGCCCTCGGTGGCGGTCGTCAACCGCCGGGGCCGCGTCCCCTCGGGGCCCCTGACCGGCACGTACTCGCTGCGCACGGAGGTCGACGACCTCGGTACGGTCCTCGACGCCTTCCCCGGCGCTCCGGCGCTCTTCGGCTGGAGCTACGGCGGCCTGATCGCCCTGCTCGCCGCCGACGCACGCCCCCTGCGCCAAGTGATGGCCTACGAACCGGTCATGCCGCCCTTCGGCAGTCACGCGCTGCCCGAGCTGAAGGCCGCCGAGGAGTCGGGGGACCGGGACGCCACCGTCGAGATCGTCAGCCGGAAGGTCGCGGGCCTCGACGCGGCGCACGTCGAGGCGATGCGCGCCGACCCGCGAGGCTGGTCCGCGCTGCGTGACCTGAGCCGGCCGGCGTACGCCGAACTGGTCGCGCTCAACGCGGCCGTGCTGCCGCAGGGCGTGGCCCTGGCGCGGCGGGCGGGGCACGTCGACCTCGTCATCGGCGAGCACAGCCAGGGCACGGCCCCCTACGGCACCTCCTTCGACACCGTCCGCCACCACACCCCGCGCCACGCCACGATCCACACCCTCCCCGGCCAGTCCCACATGGCCCACCTCCAGGCCCCGGGACAACTCGCCTCCCTGCTGGACACGTTGGCGAGGGAAACGCCCTGACGCCCCGACGGGACGGGGAGGCGTGACGCCCGAGCGGTGCGCCGGAGGGCACCCGGGACCACTGTCGGGCATCAGGTCAGGACAGGGCCGGTGATGCCCCGGGCCGCCTTGATCACTGCCGCCCCCGCTGGTTGGCTTGCTTCATGGACGCACTCGGACCCGTCGCCTGGCCGCCCGT
The DNA here is from genome assembly GCF_036607905.1 of Streptomyces sp. SCSIO 75703. Taxonomy (NCBI): domain Bacteria; kingdom Bacillati; phylum Actinomycetota; class Actinomycetes; order Kitasatosporales; family Streptomycetaceae; genus Streptomyces; species Streptomyces sediminicola. The sequence continues at coordinate 27,313 of NZ_CP144555.1, read as the reverse complement.
CCCCGTCGGGACCGAGCGGCTCCTGCTCCGTGAGCCCGAGGCCCGGGACCGTCCGGCGTTCGTCGAGTTGCTGACTTCGCCGGAGGCGCACACCTACCTCGGTGGTCCCCGGCGGCGTGCCGAAGTGGAGCGCGAGGTGCCCGAGGTGCCCGAACTGTGGCCCGGGAGTTTCGTCGTCGAACTCGACGGAGCGATGATCGGCCACATACTGCTCCGGAGAGCGTCCCAGCACCATCACCCGGCCGCCGTGGGGAAAGCCGACCTCGGATACCTGTTCCTGCCACGGGCCTGGGGACACGGGTACGCCGCCGAATCGTGCGGGGCGGCACTGGACTGGTTCGACGGCGTCCTTCCCGGTGAGTCGGTGGTACTCACCACCCAGACCGCGAACGCCCGCTCGATGCGCCTCGCCGCCAAGCTGGGATTCACCGAGGTGGAGCGGTTCCGGGCCTGGGACGCCGAGCAGTGGCTCGGCACACGGCCCCCGGCCTCGCCCTCGGCCTGAGCCCGCCCTCGACGCCGCCGGGCGTTGTTCACCCGACGAGGGAGGAGATCGCCGGCGGGGGACGGCCTCAGCGCCCTGGCATCGGCGAGGCGACGGCCGTCGCCGACGATCCCGTCTGGCATCTGGCGCCGGACAGAGAGGCCGGACTGCTCAGCGGGCAGCAGGCGGCCTTCCGGGAGCCCGCCGGTGGCGTCCATGGGGTGGCTGCTCCGGGAGATGACCTTCGACGGCGCGCGACGCCTGGTCGCCGGACTGGGGGCACCCCGGGTGCACCCCGCTCACAGGGGTGGGGGCATCGCGAGCACCATGCTCAGCGTCGCGGTCGAACACGCGCGGGCCGCCGGGACCGAGACGGCGCTGCTCCTGTGCCGCTCCGAACGGACCCCGCCCGCCACCAGGCCCGGCTGGCGCCGGATGACCGTGCCGGTCACCTTCCGGCAGCCCGACGGCCCCCGGCTCCGGCCGTTGGACACCCTGACCTACGACCTGACCGAAGCACCCCCACCCGCCCTCGGCATCGACCTGCGGGGCCTGCCCTTCTGAACCGCACGTCCGCCGGGGAAGCCGCCTCCTCACCGCGTGGCGAGAGCGAGCCGACGGCCCTGCCAGCCACGGCGGAGCCAGCGGTCGTGAGAGGCGATGACGACGGTCCCGGGATAGTCCGCGAGAGCGTCCTCGAGGGCGTTCACCAGCACCAGGGAGAGGTGGTTCGTCGGTTCGTCCAGCAGCAGAACCTCGGGCGGGTCGGCGAGCAGGATGGCCAGGGCGAGGCGACGCTGCTGCCCGACGCTGAGCCGGGCGACGGGCCGGTTCTCGTCCCGCCCGGCGAGCAGCCCGAAGGCCGACAGCGGCACGGCCTCGGCCCGCCCGCTGCCCACGGTGTCGACGTAGACCTCGGACGCGGTGCGATCCGGTCCGCGCCCGTGCGGATCGGGCAGCACGACCATCTGGTCCAGCAGACCGACCCGCATCGACGGGTGGATGTGCACCCGACCGCGCGTCGGCTCCGCCCGCCCCGCGAGCACATGCAAGAGCGTGGATTTACCGACCCCGTTGGGGCCGGTGACCAGCCACTTCTCCCCATGGCTCACCGCCAGGTCCACCGGCGACAACCGCCCGGCGACCTCCAGTCGCGTCGCCGTCAGCACGGGTCCGGACGGGTCGTCCGGGCCCGCCCCGGCGGCGCGCTCGGGAAGTCCGGCGAAGCGCAACTCGGCCGGGGGCCTGCGGACCTGCCGCCGCTCCAGGCCGTCCAGCCGGGCACGGGCGTCGTTCACCCGTCGGGACACGACCTTCGCGTTGCGGTCCGCGTAGAACTTCTGCGCCATCCGCACTTCCGTACGCGGCTTCCAGTCCACGTGCCCCACGCTCTGGTTGTCCCGCACGGCGGCACGCAGCCGTGACAACTCCGCCTGCTCGTCCCGGTACTGCTGCTCCCACCGGGAGCGCGCCATGGCCCGCGAGGCCAGGTACTCCGTGTAGCTGCCGGTGTACCGGGTCACCCCGATCCCGGTACCCGTGCCGTCCTGGACGAGGGCGCCCGTCGCGGCGTGAGGCCGCGGAGCCGGATCGAGGTCGATCAAGGACGTGACGGTCTCGTCGAGGAAGTCCCGGTCATGGCTGGCGAACAGCACCGGCCCGCGCCACGCCCTGAGCACCCGGTGCAGGTGATCCGTGGCCTGGTCGTCGAGGTGGTTCGTCGGCTCGTCGAGCAGCAGCACGTCCGGAGCGTTCAGCAGCACCCACGCGAGCGACAGCCGGGCCCGCTGCCCGCCGGAGAGGGCGCCCGTCGCCCGCTCGGGGGAGAGACCGCCCAGCCCGAGCCCGGACAGCATGGAGTCCACCCGGGCATCGATCTCCCACGCCCCCAGCCGTTCGGCGGCGTCCAGCGCCCACGCGTAGGCGTCGGCGACCTCCGGATCGTCCGGCGCCTTCGCCAGGGCACGCGCCTGCCGGTCCACGGCGTCCGTGGCCGCGCGGGCCGGCGCGATCGCCGACTCGAGCGCCTCGGCGACCGAAGCGGAGGCGGCGAAGGGCGGCTCCTGGTGCAGCAGCCCGATCCGCGGCACGCCCCCGCCCGGGGCGACGGCCTGCACCCCACCGGCGTCCGCGGGCGTACGCCCGGCGACGATGTGCAGCAGCGTGGACTTCCCGGAGCCGTTCTCCCCGATCAGCCCCACCCGGTCGCCCGCGGCGACCACGAAGGAGATGTCGGTGAGCACCCGATGGATCCCGAACGACTTGGACACGCCGTCGACGCGCAGATGGGCCGAGGAGTCGGCGAACGACGAAGAGTGAGCAGCGAGCATGCATACCCCATCACCACGAAGGAACCTGCCGGGCACGGCCTCGGACGCAGGCGGAAAAGGGCGCTCAGATGCTCATGCGGACCACCGTAACAGGCACGCTCTCCGCGCTCGACTCATTTTCCCCGCGCGTCGCACCGGACCACGGCGCCGCGCCGATCGCGGTGAACATGCAGGTCAGCGGGGTACGGGCGTCCCGGCCAGCCGGTTCTACGCCGCGCGGCACGATCCGGGCGCCGAGGCGCCGCGCGGCGAGATGGGACCGGTACCAGGAGGTGCCCGCCGCGTGAGGGGCGGCTGGCCAGGAGAGCATCAGGGGCTTCCAGAGGGAGGAGATCGGGCTTTCCTGGCCGGGGCCTTCAAGTCACCGCCATGTAGGAGCGAACCCGCTCCCGAACCGTTCAGGGCGCGGTGAGGCAGTCCCGGCAGGCGCCGGCGAGGCCGTCGTCGCGGCGTGTGCCGTCTTCGAAGCAGCAGATCACCGCCGGCCAGACGTCGAAGCGCTCGGCGACGGTGGTGAGGGCGAGCTCTTGGCCGGGCCCGCAGGCCAGAGGCCGGAGACATCCGGGATCCTGACCGGTGTGGCGAGGCAGTGGAAGATCTCCCAGGGCGATGCCCCGCTCGCGCAGGCGGATGATCTCCTTGTCCGTCCGCTCGCCGGCGGTCTGTCGAGTCAGCGCCCGGCCCCTTGACTCGGTCGTCGTCCCGGGTGCTGACGAGGGTGTGCGCGATCTGGTCCAGGGTGGCGGTGCGGGCCTTGACGGCGGAACAGGCGGTGTTGTGGAGAGCACGCATGCCGCTGACGGCGTCGTCCCTGGATATGACCGATGCCCGGCCGACCGGCAGCAGGGCGCGGGCGGTTGCGTAGGCGTCGACCGGATCGGACTTGCCGACCCGTCACCTTCCGGCTGCGTCGGGCCGGTTCGCCCCGACGCCGGCCAGAGCCTGAGCCACGATCGCCGGAACCGGCTACGCGTATCGATGTCGGACCCCGCTGATATACGTGGGCCATGGCCACCTTCCAAGACTTCTTCCTCAAGCTCGTTGTCGTCGAGAAGCTCATGTACCAGGACCGGACACTGACCCCCGCGTTCAGCCTTGAGCACCACATGCGAGAACGCGGTGTCGAGGACCTGGACGACTACGTGGGCGAGAACGAACTCGAGTTCACGATCCTCGACGAGGCCAGGGCTTACTTCGAGGCGCTGGACATACCAGAGGAACTCCTTGCCACAGTGGACGAGTTGACGTTCGACGGCGGGCTCCGGGTGTACATGGAGTGCGCTCCGGTATGGGACGGCGAGGACGACCTGTTCGACGTGCGCTCCCTGGTCGACCTGGATCTGCTGCCGAACCTCGAACTCGTCACGGGGGCACGGGCCTTGGAGCACATGTGCCCGGGAGCAACGGAGAACCTCGCGGCCCGAGGCATCACGGGACGCTTTTAGACGCCATTTCACTGGGCATGACCTTGCGGGAGTCTCGGGCGATGAGTGCCGCACTGTCGAGCGGATGGTGCCGGACGACCTGTGGACAAGGTTCCAGCGGGTGGTGCCGCCGCTGCCGGTCCGCCCGCAGGGTGGAGGGCATCGTCGGAGAGGGAACCGAGAGACGCGGGCCGCGATCACCCTTGTGGTCATGTCGGGCTGCACAGGGAACCAACTGCCGTCGGGCTTCGGCTCGTCGGGGGTGACCGCCTTCCGGCGGTTCACCCAGCGAAAATCCACCGCATCGTCGACCGCCGGGGCCGGTTCTGTCTGTCGGCCTCTCCGCGGCCGGCGTGCATGCCGGCCAGGCCCTCATCCCGCCGGCTCGCGGCATCCCGCTCATCCGGTCCCGACGCGGCCCCGAGACCGACGGCCCGGCAAGCTGCACGGGGGCGAGGGCCACGACTACCGCCACCTGCGCCGATGGTCGTTGCCCACGGATCCGGCACCGCCTGGCCCGCAAGGTCGTCGAGGCGGGCCCCCGGGAACGAGTGGGCCCGCCTCGTCTCTCACACCGTGCCGAACCAGGCGTCCGCGAGCGAGGGCAGAGCCCCTTCGGCAGGTGAGGGCAGTTCTCTCAGGTACCAGGGAAGGTGGCTGTATACGTGGAGCAACGTGAAGGCCATGAGTTCACGCGGCTCGAAGCCGTAGCCGTATGCCTCGGTGAGCCGAGACAACAGGGCCGGATCACCGCGGGTGACGAACAGGCCGACACCGACGAAGTCGTAGGCGCGGTCACCGATCATCGCCGGTTCGAAGTCGAACAGACCGGTCAGACGCCAGCCGTCGGGGTCGACCAGGAAGTGCTGCTGCATGACCTCGGTGTGCAACAGGGAAGGCTGCGGGGCTCGTGGCAAGGGAACCGACGCGAGGAAGTCCGGGATCTGCTCCAGCCAGGCCGCCGGCAGTCCATGGGCGCGCTGCCGTTCCACCGCACCGGCTCTCTGGCGGTCGAGAAAGCTGCCCCAGTCCTCGGGCCCGAGGACGTCCCGCAGCGGATCGGTGCTGAGGGAGTGCAACGACGCGAGGGACTCACCGATCTCGGCTACGAGCCGGTCACGATGACTCCCGGGCACGTGCCCCCAGGAGTGGGCGAGGTTCTCGCCGGGGAGCCTGGACATCAGAACGTACTGCCAGCCGTTCTCGTACGAGCCGGATGCCCGCACCACGGGTGTGGGCACCGGCAGTCGCCCCTGAACATGGGCAAGGACACGGCCCTCGGCGATTCCGCGCCGAGCAGCGAATCCGGGGAAGAGCTTGAGCACGTGGTCGTCCCCGACCGCGTAGACCGGCTGGGACCCATCGGGGAAGCGAACCAGTGAGGCGCCGGAGAGCCCGAGACGTGCACAGAGGTCTTCCGCCCCAGGACGCATCAGGCTCTCATCGGGGACGACGGCGTCCCACTCATCGGCCGTTTCGACCACAGGCAGCATTTCCGGGACCGTAGGCCACTGCTGGTCGGTCGGCAACGGAGTATCACCGACACCGTGGCCGGAAACGGCGGACGCGACGCACGATCCGCCGAGAAGCCCCAGATGGGCGTCTTCCGCTGATACGCAGCCTGCCTCACACCCAAAGGGGCCAGTGACCAGGCTGAAGGGTGAACCGGCGCCGACGGCCCTCAGCCTGTTGCACGACCACGCCAACTGCTACGGCGTCTGAGGCCCTGTCCGGCGTACTCCTGGCCGGAGCCGGAGCCGGAGCCGGAGCCGGAGCCGTATGCCTGGTCGCCACTGGCACGGCCCGGCCGTATCCAGGGGCATCAGCGGAGCAGTCCGGGAACCCGGATCCGGTCCGGAGACCTCGAAAGGCCGCGGACCGGTCCGGATCCGGTACGGAATTCAGTCCTCGACCTTGCTGCGGCTCTGGTAGGCCAGGTCCTGGTAGTCGGGGTGCCGGGCCATCCAGGCGGTGATGAACGGGCACACGGCGAGCACGCGCAGGCCGTCCGCCCGCGCGGCGTCCAGGCCCGCACGGGCAAGCGCCGAGCCGACGCCCTGTCCGTTGAACTCCGGGGCGACCTCGGTGTGGGTGAAGACGACGAGCCCGCTCTCGTTGGTCCGCAGGTACTCGGCGAACCCGGCGAGCCGCCCGTCCACGCGGGCCTCGTAGCGACGGGTGTCGGGGGAGTCGGTGATCTCGATGGTCATCGTGAGCCTTTCGGGCATGGGGGCCGGCGCCGGACCCTGCGTAAGGTATGTCCGGAGAGGCGCGTGTGGTCAGCGGGACGCCGACGGCGGCGTGGCGGTCGGGCGTACGGGGTGCTTGCTGAGGACGGAGACGCGGTTGAAGGCGTTGATGGTGATCGCGGCCCAGAGTACGGCCGAGATCTCCGCTTCGGTGAAGGTCTCGCGGGCCGCCGCGTACGCCGACTCCTGCGCGGTGGCGTCCTGCACGTGTGTGACCGCCTCGGCCAGGTCGAGCGCCGCTCGCTCCCGTACGGTGAACACTTCCGTGTCGCGCCAGCCCGGCAGGACTCCCAGGCGCATCGGGGACTCCCCGGCGCGCAGAGCCGCCCGGGTATGGGCGTTGAGGCAGAAGGCGCAGCCGTTGAGCTGGGAGACGCGGATGTTGACCAGCTCCAGCAGGACGGGTTCCAGGCCGGCTGCGACGGCTTCCGTGTGCACCGCCTCCGCGGCCTTCCGGAACGCCCGGTACGACGCGGGCGACGCCTTGTCGATGTAGACCCGCCGGGCATCCTGCCCCTGGGTTGTCGTGTCACTCACCGATCTGCCCCTCCTTCGCTGAAGGTCGCCGACCTGACCGGAACGGCTACCCGGAACTCATGTAGTTTAAGATTCAATCATATTTGGCTGGAGATCCCAAGTCAGATCCCGGAGGGGGCTGTGATGAGTGACGAGACGAGCGCGGAGACGGGCGGCGGAACGGGTGAGGGGGCGAGCGGCGGCCGCGTACCCGTCCAGGGCGCCGTGCGAGTGCTGCCCGCTCGCGAGGTGCCGCTCGGTGGCCCCCGGGCGATGACGGTGCGCCGTACCCTGCCGCAGCGGGAACGGACGCTGATCGGCGCCTGGTGCTTCGTGGACCACTACGGCCCCGACGACGTCTCCACGACCGGCGGCATGGACGTCGCACCCCACCCGCACACCGGGCTGCAGACCGCGAGCTGGCTGTTCAGCGGAGAGATCGAGCACCGAGACAGCCTTGGCAGTCACACCATGGTCCGACCTGGTGAACTGAACCTGATGACCGCAGGGCACGGCATCAGCCACACCGAGGTCTCCACCGAAGGCACCACCGTGCTGCACGGCGTGCAGCTGTGGATCGCCCTGCCGGAACGGCACCGGCACACGGACCGCGACTTTCGGCACCACGTGCCCGAGCCCGTCACTCTGGCGGGCGGCGAAGCCCGCGTGTTCCTCGGCACCCTCGCCGGGACGTCCTCCCCGGTGCCCACGTACAGTCCGCTGCTCGGCGCCGAACTGCGCCTGGCACCGCACGCGACCGTGACCCTCGACGTCGACGTCGCCTTCGAGCACGGCGTCCTCGTCGACCAGGGCACCGTCCGTCTCCAGGGCACCGCTGTGCCCTGGAGCGAACTCGGGTACCTCGCCCCCGGCGCCGCTTCCCTCACCCTCACCAACAGCGCCGACGCCCCGGCCCGGCTGCTTCTCCTGGGCGGCACACCCTTCGGCGAGGAGATCGTCATGTGGTGGAACCTGATCGGCCGCAGCCACGAGGAGATCGTCGCGGCCCGTGAGGAATGGCAGCGCGGCTCGGACCGCTTCGGCGTCGTCTCCGGCTACCCCGGTGCGCGCCTGCCCGCGCCCGAGCTTCCCCACAGCACCCTCAAACCACGCGGCAATCGGGCGCGGCCCTGACGCCATCCGGCGGATTCGGGGCGAACGAGAGGGCGGGGCCGGCCACCAGCGGCGTGCGGCGTCACCGGGCGGGCCGGCTTCGCCGGTTCTCAGGCGTGGGGGTCCACAAGGATCTTGACGGCCGTCTCATTGCGATGGATCAGGGTTTCGAAGCCCTCGCTGACGAGGTCGTCCAGCTTGATGGTCTTGGTGATGAACTGCGACAGATCGATACGTCCCTCCTGGACCAGCTTGATGGTCTGCGGGTGGGAATTGACGTAGGCGATCGTGCCGCGCAGGTCGACCTCCTTGAGGACGAGCTTCTGCATGTCGAGCGAAGCGGGCTTGCCCCAGATCGAGATCACGGTGATGACACCACCCGGCTTCACGGCGTCGAACAACGTGTCGAGAACCGCGTTGACGGATGTCGCCTCGAACGCGACGTCCGCCCCCTTGCCACCGGTCAGGCGGCGTACCTCCTCGGCGACATCGGTGACGGCGGGATCGATGGCATGGTCGGCGACCTTGGAGTCCAGCGCCTTCTGCCGGCGCAACGAACTGAGTTCGGAGACCGCGACCTTGATGCCCATGGCCTTGAGCACCGCACAGGTGAGCAGCCCGATGGGGCCGGCGCCGCCGACCAGGGCGAAGTCGCCCGCCTTCGCTCCCGACCGCTGGAACGCGTGGTAGCCCACCGACAGCGGCTCGATGAGGGCCGCCTGGTCCAGCGGAATGTCTCCGACCGGGTGAACCCAGCGTCGCTCGACGACGATCTTCTCCGCGAGACCGCCGCCGCGACCGCCCAGTCCGATGAAGTTCATGTCGGGTGACATGTGGTACGTCGGATTGTTCTCACTGGTGTCGACGTCGTCATGCAGGATGTAGGGCTCGACGACGACGTGGTCGCCCGGCTTCAGGCCCTCGACGCCGTCGCCCACCGCGTACACGACGCCGGACATCTCGTGGCCGAGGGTCACGGGTGCCGCCTCACCCGAGACCGGGTGAGGGTGACCGGCCGCCGGGACGAAGATCGGCCCGTCGAGGTATTCGTGCAGGTCTGTGCCGCAGATTCCGCAGTAGGCGACATCGATACCCACCGTGCCCGGCCGGACCACGGGCTCGGCGATGTTCTCGATCCTGATGTCGCCCCGGTCGTAGTAGCGTGCAGCCTTCATGTGCGGTGGCTCCTTCGCCTGTCTTCTGCTCACCTCGTGCTTCGAGCCGCCCCGTGGAGCGCGTCGACAGCCCGTCGGCGAATACGTTGACGATTCGGCAGGGCGGGCCGGACGCGCGCATCGACATCCTGGGGTCCCTGACGCGGTCGGCGCCGGTACGCGACCGCACCGCGTGTACGGCTCCGCGGCATGAGCGAGGGGATGAATGCCGCGGACCTCGGCACAACGCGACCTCGTCGCCCACGATACGCGCGGGGGGCACGGCCCGCATCAGGCGGCCGAAGGGGCCGGCAAGGGTGGGGTGCGGGGTGGGGTGTTGTCGTGGGTGTTGGTTTTGGGGGTGGCTTGTTTTGGTGTGTGTGGTGGCTGGTGGGTGGGGGATAGCACGGTGGTGGGGGTTGGTTGGTAGGGGTTGGGGGACGGGTCTTTCTCGTATGGTCATGTTCATGACGGGGTCCGGGTGGGTGGTGTCCTGTCCTGGCTTTCGTTGTGGCCGTGGCCTTTGTGGGCCGGGGCGTTTCTCCGTGTTGTTGGTGTCCGCGTCTGAGTGACGTGTTTCCCGGATCGAGGAGCCCTTGCGTATGTCGAGAGTCGTGTCCGTTTTCGTGGCGGCAGTGGTGTCCGTGCTGGCCTTGTTCACTCCGGCTGCGGTCGCGGCGCCGGTGCCTCCAGGCGGGGCCGGTCCGGAGCCGATCATTGGTGGGGGTTACGCCTCCAGTGGTCCGTGGGCGGCCCGGTTGTATTCGAACGGTCAGGAGACGTGTTCGGCGACGATTATCGCGCCGGTATGGGTCCTGACCGCGAAGCACTGTGTGTCGGGTGGTGGGCTGTCTTTCCGTATCGGCAGTCTGGATCAGTACAGTGGCGGCACGGTTGCCAGCGGGGTGCAGGTCTATACGCACAGTGCGGACCTGGCCCTGGTGCGCCTGGACCGTTCGGTGCCGGGGACGTATGCGAGTCTGGGGCAGCCGGGCACGGTGCGGGTGGGGCAGAGTGTCCAGGTCTACGGCTGGGGTGCCACGTCGCGGTGTGGTTCCGAGATCAATTGCCAGTCGCGCTATTTGAAGGTAGCCGATGTGACGGTGACCAGCGGCTGTGCGGATGCCTACGGGGGTTCGGCGATCTGTGCCTACCGAGGTAACGGCATCACGGCCGGGGGTGATTCCGGCGGTCCGATGATGGCGGGCGGGGTGCAGGTCGGTGTCGCTTCCACCAGTGACCGGCAGACGACCACCGCCTACACCAACGTGACCGCGTACCGGTCCTGGATCCAGTCCGTCGCCGGGGTCTGAGCGCCTCTTCGTCCGGCGTGCCGGGGCCCTCGCCCGATGGTGGCGGGGGCCCCGGGGTGTGTTCGCGGACGGCTGTCCGCCTCGTGCGGTGCTGCCCGCGGGGGCGGGGGCGGGGGCGGGGGTGGGGGTGGAGGGTGCCGGTGGTGGTGTCGGGGGGTGTGCCCGGCCGGGGGATGGCGGTGTCCGGGCTCTTTTGCGGGTCCGGCGCCGGCGGCATGCTCACCCGTCACCCGTCACCCGTCACCCGTCACCCGTCACCCGTCACCCGTCACCCGTCACCCGGCGCCGCGCTGTCCAGGGGAGGCCGCTCCCGGCGAGCCCCTGAACCTGAACCCCTGCCTGCCGCTCGGCCCTGGCCTGTACTGGCTTTTCATCATGAGACAGGTTCCCTGTCCGTTGCGAGACGTGGTGGTGTTGCACGTCGGGGCGCAGGCCGTCGTGTTCGTGCTTCTGTTGCTGGTGTCCTTCCATCGTGTGGCCGGCAGTGTGAGCCTTACCGTTGAGGCGGGTTTGTTCACCCGGTGCCCAATCTGCAGGGGAAGAGTTCGGCGTTGTCGAGAGACCAGCGCGTCACAGCGTTGCAGGCGTGGGATGCGGTGCCCTGGCCACGGGCTGTTGTCGTGGTCCGGTAGGGCATGACGCCGATCCGCCGAGCCGAGGCATACCTGGCCGTGATCGAGGCCGATCGCGGCCTCGGTCGGCGAGGCGTATGGCAATGCTCTGATGGTGAGCGCGGTCGGTCTGTTCAAAACCGAGTTGAGCAAGCCGTAGCGGCCCAAGAAGATATTCTCCCAGGTCGAGTTGGCCACCCCGGGTGGATCGACACGGGACGGTTCACATCGTCCCAGTTCAGAGGGATTCCGTGTCTTGATGTTCAAGCCCTGGACGCGCTGCTGGCCGGTGGATCAGTCCAGGAAGAGGCTCATGTACAGGGCCGTCTCCCCATTGGACGTGGTACCGCTGTAAAGAGAAGTGTCGAGGCCGCAGAAGGTGAAACCCATCCGCTGGTAGACGCGGATGGCCGGAGCGTTGGTGTTCGTCACTTCCAGCCAGACATGCCCGGCGCCGCGTTCCCGGGCCCAGTCGATGGCGTGGCTCATCAGGGTGCGTCCGATTCCCCGGCCCTGGTACGGTCTCGCCACCTCGATATCGGCAATGGTCAGGCGACGGTTCCAGGGCTCGTACTCCGTGTCGACATAGCCGCACACGCGATCACGATCCAGCGCGACAAACCGGCGATTGCCCTGCGAGACCTCATCGCGCTCGGGCTCGTCGGCGGGGAAGACCTTGTGAACCGGCGGGTCCAGCTTGACAGGCCGCAAGGTGAACCCGCTTCCGGAGCTGACCACCTCGAAGACGGTGTCCGAGACGAACTCCCCCCTGATGACGGCGGACTTGTCCCTCTCGCTTTCTGCCACGCGATATGTGAATTCGTCCAAAGCCTCGAGTTTCCCTGATGTAGTGTCAGATAGCGTCCTGTCCGTCCACAGGCTACCGGCCCCGTGCATCACGCAGTCGGGCGACAGCGCCCCAGGGCTCCGGGACAGTTCCGCCTCAGCGGTCAGATCCACTGCGCCGAACCGGCAAGTGAGCGCCGCAGCGGCGCGAGATGCCTCGTGGGTCATGCGTGGTTCCGACGTCGCCGAACTCGGCCACGAGCTGGGCATACGGGTGGCCGTGGCGAAGGTGGGCGAGAGTGAGCAGGGCCTGTCGGCCGGAGCTCAGGCGCCGCAGAGCGGGTACCGGGCTCCCGGCGGTGTTGGCGGAGCTTGGCGGACAGGCAGCGCAGGGCAGAGCGGGACACGTCGATGCCGGGCGGGTGGACAAGCACACGAAACCCTCTGATGGAGACGGACTTCTTGGTCGAAAACCCATCTACCAGGGGCTTCACCTGTCTGTCAGCCCAACTGAACAACCTGGGCGGCAGGTTGGAAAAGCTCAGTGTCAGAGCCGTGGAGGGGGCGACCGGTGGTGTCGGAGTCGGACCGGGGCCCCTTTTCTTCCCTCTTCCGGATCTCCCTGTTTTTCCTCTGTGTTTCTGCATGCGCACCCCGTCCGCCTTCTCGTCGGGGCCTTGTCCTCAGTATCCCTTCTTCCGTGCCCTGTCGTCCGTATTCCCTTCTTCGGACTTTTTATTGGTGTGCTCTCGCCCGTACCTCCCCTTTTTTTGGTGGTGTCCTGTTGTTTGTGATGCGGGTGCGTGTTTCGTTGTCGGGCGGTCTCTTTGGTCGTGCTGTTTGTGGGTCTGTTTGTTCATGAGGTGCGGTCGAGGAGGTACGTGATGAGGGTTTCCCATTGTGTTGCCGGTATGGGGGCCAGTCGGATCCCGGTCAGACAGGTACGGGCTGCTTGGAGTTGTTTCCGTGTCTGTTTGCGGGCGGCGGCTCGCCCTCCTGCTTCTTCTGTCAGGGCTGCCGCGCGTGAGGCGTTCTCTCCTTGCAGGGGTTCCGTACTGTCCAGCAGTGCTGCCAGTTCCCGGGCGGCGGGGCTGTCGCCGGTGAGTGCGGCGAGTACCGGGTAGGTCTTCTTGCGGTGCCGTAGGTCTCCGTGCACCGGTTTGCCGGTGACCTTTGGGTCTCCCCACACTCCCAGCAGGTCGTCCACGACTTGGAACGCCACTCCCAGATGGCGTCCGGCACGGTCGAACGCCTCTACCGTCGCCGTGGGGGCTCCGCCCAGTTCGGCACCGAGTGCCGCGGCACATCCGAGGAGTGAACCGGTTTTCTGCTCGGCCATCACCCGGTAGGCGGCCGGTCCCACCGCGCCGGGTCCCTGCCATGGCAGGCATGCGAACCGCAGATCGTCTGCCTGGCCCCGTACGAGCGAGGTCAGTGCCACGGACAGCCGCCGTACCGCGGCGGATGCCCGCTCTCCCGGTGTTTCGGCGAGAGTGCGGACCGCCAGCGCGTGCAGCGCGTCCCCGGCCAGTACCGCCGGCCCCACACCGTAGGAACACCACACCGCTGCCCGCCGCCGGCGTACGGGGTCACCGTCCATGATGTCGTCGTGTACCAGGGAGAAGGCGTGGACCAGTTCCACTGCGACCGCTGCCGGGATGGCCACCCGGCCTCGCGCACCCACGGCCTCGGCCGACAGCACCGCCAGCGCCTGCCGCAGACCTTTGCCCTCCGACGCGGAGGGGTCGGCGGCCCCGCTCGTGTCGCGCCAGCCCAGGGCATACGCCGCCATCTCACCGGTCCACGGATCCAGTTGCCCCACCGCTTCCACCAGCCCCGGACGCGCCACCTCCCGGCACCGGGCCAGAACCCCCACCGCACCACCCGGCCCCGCCACCGTGCCCGCAGCTCCCGGGGTTGCCCCCGCAGCATCCGGGGCTGCGCCTGCCACCGTCCCCGAGGCCACCCCCGGCGCCGTGCCCGCGACCGTAGTATCCGGGGCCGCGTCCGCTGTATCCGGGGCCGGCCCCGTCACCGTTCCCGATGCCGTGCCCGGGGCGGCGCTCGCTACGGTTCCTGCGGCCGCAGCGTCTGCGGTCGGGCCTGCCATAGTTGCCGTGTCCGTGGCTTTCGGGTCTGGGGGTGTGGGCGGCACCGTGGATGCCTTCACTGTTTTGTTCACAGCAGCCCCGCCGCATCCGCCACCGTTGGTGCTGGTGCCTGCGGTCCTGAGAGCTTCTCTGCCCGCGCCCGCTCCCGTGGGCGTGGCCGTGTCTGCGGTAACGGGTCCACTCCCAGCTCGGCTGCCGCTTTTTGCACCATTTCCCCTGCGTGCCGTAGTCCGATTCTCTCCAGTACGCCGCCCAGTTCCACCAGGTCCGCCGCTGTCCGCGCCCGCTCACGCCCGAGCCGGGACAGCGATTTGACCAGACCGAGCCGGGACAACGCCGTACCGCGCGGCTCCGCCATGTCCTCGAACTCCTCCCACGCCCGCTCGTACCATCCACGGGCCTCCTCGTACCGGCCCGCCCGGTACAGGACATTGCCGCGCATCTTGTGATTGAAGGCGAGAGCCCCCCGCAGATTCATGGAACGACACGCCTCCTCCGCTCGTGACAACAGCGACAGCGCACGCTCCACCTCCCCGTCCCGCACCGACACCACGTCGGCCACCCCCCGCAACGCCCATGCCCAGCCCCGCAGGTCCTCCGCCCGCTCGGCGATCTGCGCCGCCTCCTCGAACAAGGTCAGCGCCCGGTCGTAGTCACCCGTGTTGCGGTGCATCTGGGCGATCCCCTCCAGCGCCCACACGGTGTGCCGGGCCTCTCCCCGGCGCCGCGCCTCCGCCAGCAACTGCTCGTGCAACTCCTCCACCGCCGCGTAATCCCCCTGGATCCGCCCCGTCTCCGCGAGCCCGGCCAGCGCATACCCCCGCACCACGACGTCCCCGCCGCGCTCACCCCACTGGGCCGCCAGCCGCAGCAGCCGGTACGCCAGCCGGAACGCCCCCCGCTGCCGCGCCAGCGTCCCGCCGCTCCACAACGCCCACGCCATCGCACCGGCGTGCCGCGCCGCGCGGGCGGCACGGTAACTGGCCTTCCACGCCCGGTCGGCCTGTTCCGTCCGGCCCAGGCGCCGGTACGCCTCGGCGACCGCGAGGCCGCACCGCGCGGTCTCCCGCAGGTCTCCGGCCTCCTCCGCCGCCCGCAGCTCTTTGAGCCCCCGGGCCAGGACCTCCGGCAGCGGCGCGTTGACCGACAGCGACCCCAGCGCCCCCTGGTACTCCGCGGCCGACGCCTTCCCCCTGCCCCCCGGCCCCGCTTCCACCCGGCCGGCCTGTCCGGCCTCCGCCATGTCCGCCGCCTGGTTCTCCTGCCTTGCTCCTGCCTGGCCCTCCTGCCCTGTTTCCGCTCGACTGGCCTGTCCCGTTTCCAGTCGGTTGGCCTGTCCGGCTTCCGACTTGTCTGCCGTCTGGTCCGCCCGGCCCGGCATACGTCCACCTCCGTACCGCTCACCGTTGATCACGACAATCCCCAAGACGGCGCCCGGGGGCGGGGGTTGCGTAAACGGCGCGATGTCCTCCGGCAAGCGGGCGGCCCGTCATCCTCAGGTGCCGCTCACCCCCGCCCGGGTCCACCCACAGGGGGACACCGCACCGGCCACTGGCCGGACAACAGCCCTCGCGTCCGGCTGTCCTCGCGTCCGGCCGTCCTCGGTCCCGGCTGTCCTCGGGCCCGGACTCCTTACGGGGCAGGGGAGTGGGGCCTGGTGTGGGGCGGCTGGGAAGGGTAGGTCCGGCTGACCTGTGCTCCTACGGACCCGCCTTCACCCGACCGGCCCCGCCTCTTCGGGGAACGCGAGGGCTACCTGCTGCCTGTGTCTGCTGCCCGCGGGCCCGCCGTCCGCCTGCCCGTAGCTGCGGCCTGTCGTCTGCTGTCTGCCCGCGGCTGTGGCCTGCCGCTGGTGCGTGTGCGGGGCTGTGTGTCTGTCGTCTGCGGCCCGACTGGCCGTGCCTCGTTGGGGAGTGAGAGGGGCGTCCGGCCCCGCAGCCGCCGGCCCCGTAGCAGCCGGGCCGGTGTGACGGTGTGGTGCTGTGGTGGTGTGGCGGGACCGGTCTTCCCCGGGTATCCCCCGCTGGGGGCGGGATGCTCTCTCCCTCACCCTCCAGGGGGCGTGTCCCTCCTGATGTTCACCCGGAGCGCCTATCCTCCCTGCGCGCAGCCTGCGGAATGTGTCCGCGTGCACGGCCCGTGAGGAGAACCGACCGTGAGTACCACACCCCCTTCCGGGACGCCGCATCCCGGGACACCGCCCTTGGGGACACCGGACGTGCTCCGGCGGCGCCTGGGCGTGCCGGACGCGGTTCTGATCGGGCTCGGGTCGATGCTCGGCGCCGGTATTTTCGCTTCCCTCGCCCCGGCCGCCCGTGCCGCCGGTTCCGGCCTTCTTCCCGCCCTTGCCCTCGCCGCTGTCATCGCCTACTGCAACGCCACCTCCTCCGCCCGTCTCGCCGCCCGCCACCCGGCCTCCGGCGGCACCTACGTCTACGGCCGCGAACGCCTGGGCGATTTCTGGGGGTACCTGGCCGGCTGGGCGTTCATCGTCGGCAAGACCGCTTCCTGCGCGGCCATGGCCCTGACCGTCGGCGCCTACCTTCTGCCCGGCCATGCCCACGTGCTCGCCGTCGCCGCCGTCGTGGCCCTCACCGCCCTCAACTACACCGGCGTTCAGAAGTCCGCGCTGCTCACTCGCATCATCGTGGCGTGCGTCCTCGCGGTCCTCGCCGCCGTCGCGGCCGTCTGTCTCACCTCCGCCACCGCCGACCCGGCCCGCCTCGCCCTGACCGCCGACACCACCGCCAAGGGCGTCCTGCAGGCGGCGGCCCTGCTCTTCTTCGCCTTCGCCGGCTACGCCCGGATCGCCACTCTCGGCGAAGAGGTCCGCGACCCGGCCGTGACCATCCCGCGCGCCATCCCCCTCGCCCTCGGCATCACCCTCGCCGTCTACGCCCTGGTCGCCGTCTGCGCCCTGCTGGTCCTCGGCCCGCACGGCCTCGCCGCCGCCCCGGCGCCGCTGACGGAGGTGGCGAGAGCGGCCGGCGCCGGCCCGCTCGTCCCCGTCGTCCGTGCCGGTGCAGCTCTCGCCGCGCTCGGTGCCCTGCTCACGCTGGTCCTGGGCGTCTCCCGCACCGTCCTGGCCATGGCCCGCGACCGTCACCTGCCGCACGCGCTGGCCGCCGTCCACCCGAGGTACAAGGTGCCGCACCGGGCCGAACTCCTCGTCGGCGCCGTCGTCGCCGTCGTGGCCGCGACCACCGACGTGCACGCGGCCATCGGTTTCTCCTCCTTCGGCGTGCTCGTCTACTACGCCATCGCCAACGCCGCCGCCTGGACCCTGACTCCCGCCGAAGGCCGCCCGCCCCGCGTCGTTCCCGCCCTGGGTCTGACAGGCTGCCTCGCCCTGGCCTTCGCCCTGCCCGTCCCCGCCCTCCTGGGCGGTACCGCCGTCCTGCTCGCCGGCGCCGCCGTCCACACCCTCCGCCGCACGGCCACCCACCACGACTAGCCAGGGCCTGTCCGGTGGGTCGGGAACAGAGGCGTCCACCCCGGCTGCCATGGGGCGCTTCCATGCCCGGGTGGTGAATCGGACGCAGACGCACGACTGTTACGGGGATGCCGATGGCGTCCCCGCGCTTCTGGAACGGGTGGAAGGGGCTGAGGGCAGTGCCGGAGCGGGGGAGGGAGGGGGACAGCGGCCGGTTCTCGGACACGACCTCGTCTTGCCCGCCGGCTTTGCCACCCTGCCGCGCCTGGACCGGACTCGTCTGCTCGCAGTGCCGGAGGCCCGTGGGGTGCTTGTGGTGCTGGTGTGGTTGTTGCCTGTTCCGCCGGTGTGCCTGCTGGAGGGTCTGGTGTGGTTGTGGGGCATCCGGTCTGCTTTCACGTATGTCACCGGCGGCTGGGAGCTGGGCGGGACTGACGCTGTGAGGGTGGGGGAGGTCCCGGGGTGGCGGGTGCTGGTGGTCGGTGAGGGTGTTGATGCTGTGTCTGGCTCGGTTTGCCGTGGGCTGTGGTGTCGTGATGGGTGGGCCGGTTCCGGCTTCATGTGGGGGACCTGTCGACGTTGTTGTCGTGCGCGGTGCGTTCGCCCGCGTTTTCGTCGGTCACGTGGTTCTGCCGTACTGCCCGCTCTCTTGCTGTCCAGGCCCGGGGGTGTCGTCGGTGTGTTTCAGCGATGCTCGTGCCTGCCGTGTTGTGGTTCTGGGCAAGGTAGGCGCGCACTCGTCCACTCACTCATTGATGTGCCGGGTTTGGGGTGTGGTGGGTGCTGAGGCTGGGTGGGGGTCTGGTGGGCTGTGGCGGCGGTTCGCGTGGCCGGGTGTTCGGGGTGGTCGGTTGTATGTGGCGGGTGGCTGGGCTCGGCGCGTTCTTCCGGCGGTGTCTGTGTCTGGTTGTGCCGGTGGCCCTGGAGGGTCCGGCCTGTGTGGGCCTGCGCACTGTGACCGTGCCTGTCGATACGGGCGAGGTCTCCTCGTCGTCGGCCGTACCTGTCCGTCGGCCGGTAGGGCCGGGGCCAGGCGCTGCCTGGGGGCGGGTCATTCCCGCGGCAGGACCCCGACTACCCTCGGCTGACCGACTACCCTCGGCTGACCGACTACCCTCCGCTGACCGGCTGACCGGCTGACCGGCTGACCGGCTGACCGGCTGACCGGCTGACCGGCTGACCGGCTGACCGGCTGACCGGCTGACCGGCTGACCCGCTTACCCGACCGGCTGGCTCGACCGGGTGGCCGGGTGGCCCGCTGACCCGACTGGCTGGCTCGACCGGGTGGCCGGGTGGCCCGCTGACCCGACTGGCTGGGCTGGCCTGTGGAGTTGTGGTCTGTTTTGTGTTTTCCTCCGGGGTTTCACATGGTGTTGATGATGAGTCCGATGTGGGTGAAGTAGTTGAGTGCGCCGAAGGCGAGGAATGCCAGTCCGCTGAGGGTCCAGCAGGTGCCTACGATCCAGGCGGTGGTGTTGCTACGGCGTCGGAGCAGGGCGGGGTAGAAGAGTGCGCCGAGGCCGACCAGTACGTAGAGGCCCGAGATGAAGCTGGCTTCGAGCTGGGGGTGGTCGGCGAATTCCCCGGAGATGGGTTCCTCGGGCGGGGCGGCGAAGAGGGTGTACTTCCAGCCGGCTGCGGCGATGGCGAGGCAGGCCAGGCCCATGGCGAAGACGAACAGGGAGACGGGGCCGCTGAGCATGGCGGTGGTCCGGGGCCGGTCGGGTGTTTCCTCCCATTGCCGGCCCCGTTTCCAGAGGTAGAACGCCGCGGCCAGCAGCAGGGTGCCGAAGGCGAGGGAGGGCTCGCCGAAGATGATGTTGTCGAAGGGGAAGCCCTGGCCGGCCAGGGGCCAGGTGAGGGTCATGTGCAGGCCGGTGGCGAAGAGGATGATCCCGAGCACGCCGAAGGCGAGTGCCCAGCTCTCGGAGACGATGCCGTGGCCGTTCAGCAGCCGGTATCCGAGGGCCACGACCAGCAGCAGCCCGGCTCCGGCGGCGACGGACATGATGGTGTTGTAGGTCGGCATCCGGGTCCAGTCGATCTTCAGACCGTCTTGGGCCGCCAGCATCAGCTCGTTCATGAGCCGAGAAAACCCCGCGCCTCGCCCCGACGGCGTCACGGCGCCGCCCGCCCGGCGAAGAACACTCCGAAGACCCGGCCGGTGTACTCCGCATGGCGGTGCGCGCGAAGCCACCGGCCACCCCCGACCCCGCACCCGCACCCGGCCCAGACCCCGTATCCGGTCCCGCGCCCAGACCCGCACTCGCAGCGCCCGCGCGCCTGGACCCGCTGCCTGGACCGGGGGCCCGTCCACACCCGGCTCCGCGTCTGGGCTCGGGCCGGGGATTCGTCCGCACCGGTCTCGTACCCGGTGCGGGTCCGGCTCCGGGGCGACGACTGGCCCCGCTAGGTGTATTGATCACGAGCGTTGTTGACACTGCTGGATCTTGAACATGGCGAAGACCTCCGGTGTGGTGGGAGCTGTCTAGGAACTCACCGCACGGAGGTCTTCGTGCCCCACCGTAATGCCCGGCTGACCGTCTTCGGTAGAAGACTGCTGGTCGAACGTGTCTGCTCAGGCCGTCCGGTCGCTCACGTGGCCGCCGAGATGGGTATCTCCCGGGCCACGGCTCACAAATGGATCCGCAGGTGGCGGGCTGAAGGCGAGGCGGGCCTGCACGACCGGTCGAGCCGGCCTCACACGACGCCGCACCGGACCGCGGCCTCGGTCGAAACCCGCGTCTGCGACCTGCGACAGAGCCGCAAGCTCGGGCCGGCCAGGATCGGCCCGATCCTGGGCCTGCCCGCCTCGACCGTCCACCGGATCCTGACCCGCCACCGGCTCAACCGCCTGGCCTGGCTCGACCGCCCCACCGGCACGCTGATCCGCCGCTACGAACGCGAGCGTCCCGGGGAACTCATCCACGTCGACGTGAAGAAACTCGGCCGGATCCCCGACGGCGGCGGTCACAAAGCGCTGGGCCGCCAGGCCGGCCGGGCCACCCGCAACAACATGGGCTTCGACTACGTCCACTCCGCCGTCGACGACCACACCCGCCTCGCCTACAGCGAGATCCACGGCGACGAGAAGACCGCGACCTGCGCGGGCTTCCTCACCCGCGCGGCCACGTTCTTCCACAGCCAGGGCATCACCCGGATCGAGCGGGTGCTGACCGACAACGCCTGGGCCTACCGCAAGGGCCTGGCCTGGAAGGCAGTCCTGGCCGAGCTCGGCGCGACCGGCAAGCTGACCCGGGCCTACCGGCCGCAGACCAACGGCAAGGTCGAACGCTTCAACCGCACCCTGCTCGACGAATGGGCCTACCTGCGGCCCTACACCTCAAACACCGAACGGACCGAAGCCCTGGCAGACTTCCTCCACACCTACAACCACCACCGCTGCCACACCGCACTGGACGGACACCCGCCCATCAGCCGTGTCAACAACGCTGCGGGTCAATACACCTAGTGACCTGAGTCAGAGATTCGGTGGCAGTAGGCGGCGACTTTGTCGAGGATTTCGTCGGCCGTTTTGGTCCAGATGAAGGGCCTGGGTTGGTCGTTCCAGTCGGCCAGCCAGGCCCGGATGTCGCGTTCGAGAGCCTGGACGGAGCGGTGTACTCCGCGCTTGAGCTTCTTCTGTGTGAGTTCGGCGAACCACCGCTCGACCAGGTTCAGCCACGACGCGCTGGTAGGTGTGAAGTGCAGGTGGAAGCGCGGGTGGGCCAGCAGCCACTTCTTGATCTCGGGCGTCTTGTGCGTCGCGTAGTTGTCGAGGATCAGGTGGACCTGAAGGCCGGCGGGGACTTCCTTGTCGAGTTTGGTGAGGAACTTCTTGAACTCGACGGACCGGTGGCGGCGGTGGAGCGAGCCGATGACTTTTCCGGTCGCCACTTCCAAGGCGGCGAACAGGGTGGTCGTGCCCGCTCGGACGTAGTCGTGGCTGCGGCGTTCAGGGACGCCGGGCATCATCGGCAGGACGGGCTGGGAGCGGTCCAGGGCCTGGATCTGGGACTTCTCGTCCACGCAGAGGACCAGGGCCTTCTCCGGCGGGTCGAGGTAGAGGCCGACGACGTCGCGGACCTTGTCGACGAACAGCGGGTCGGTGGACAGCTTGAAGGTCTGTGAGCGGTGCGGGGCCAGGGCGAACGCCCGCCAGATCCGCGAGATCGTCGACTGCGACATCCCGGTGGCGGCCGCCATCGATCTGGTCGACCAATGGGTGGCGTTCTTCGGCTTCTCCTCAAGCGTCTTGACGATGACCCGCTCGGCGTCCGCGTCAGTGATCTTGCGCGGGACGCCCGGACGCGGGTCGTCACACAGGCCGTCCAGGCCTCGTTCGAGGAAGCGGCGCCGCCAGGTGCGGACCGTGTCCGGACTGACCCTCAGCCGGCGGGACACCTCCATGATCGAGTACCCCTCGGCGCACTCCAGCACGATCCGCGACCGCAAGGCCAGAGCCTGGGCCGTCGTGCGACGACGGACCCAGCCCTCCAGCGCGGCTCGTTGGGCATCAGTCACCGACAGCGGCGGAATCTTCGGACCCGGACGACTCATACCGAACCAACGACGAATCTCCGACTCAGGTCACTAGGAGCTGTCCGGCCGATCATGTGACGGTCGCCTGATCGGATCGTTGCCCTGTGTGTGGGGCAGGGTGAGCGAGGCGGTCTTTCGGATGCCGAGTGGGAGCGGCTGCGGCCGTTCCTGCCGGTGAGCAACGGGCGGTGTGGGCGGTGGCGTGATCACCGGCAGGTGATCAACGGGATTCTGTACCGGGTACGGACCGGGGTGCACTGGCGTGATTTGCCGGAGTGGTTCGGTCCGTGGAAGACGGTCTACGAGCGCCATCGGCTCTGGTCCGCTGACGGAACCTGGGAACGGCTGCTGCAGCAGGTTCAAGCCGCGGTCGACGCGGCAGGGGAGATCGACTGGGACATCTCGGTGGACTCCACCATCGTCCGAGCGCATCAGCATGCGGCTGGTGCCCGCACCGACCCGCCGCCGGCCCTCGCCGCCTCAAAGGGGGGCGAGGGGCTGGAACATCAGGACGAAATTCCGTGGCAGAGCCTGTCGGCCGGCTGGCGGAGGTGGCGCGGGAGGCGAAGGCCTGGGTCGTTCGCGCGGCGGTTTCACCGGCAAGGCCCATCTGAGCGCGGACAGCCGCTGCCGTCCGTTTTCCCTGATCGTCACGCCGGGGCAGCGGGCCGACTGCACACAGTTCATCCCGGTGCTGGGGAAGATCCGGGTCCCGCGGCTCGGACCGGGCAGGCCCCGCAAGAAACCCGACAGCGTCGCGGCCGACAAGGCCTACAGCAACAGTCCCTGTCGTGAGTACCTGCGGCGGTGCGGCGTCCGGCACGCCATCCCGGAGAAGACCGACAGCCGGGCCGCCCGCCTCGCAAAGGATCACGAGGCGGACTGCCCCAGGCTTCGACGAAGAGCGGTACAAGAAGCGCAACACCGTCGAGCGGGCCATCAACAGGCTGAAGATTTCCCGTGCCGTCGCGACCCGGTATGACAAGCGCGGCTATGTCTTCCTCGGCACGGTCACCGTGGCAGCGGTGATCATCTGGCTACGGGTTTGATGCCGTCACAGCATGAAAGGCCGGTGCTCCAGAGCCTGTTCGACCACTTCAGCGGCTGTGGGCTCCGGCCCACTCGGCCAGAAGATCAAGTCGCCGATACGGCCACTTGGACAGCCGAGGAGCCTGCCCAACGCCTCCAGCGCGTCGGCGGCCTCGGCATCGTCGGCGTAGTCCGCGTCCATGATCTTCTGCACCATTGCCACGGCAGCCTCACGAGCCATCACCACTGCAGCAACCCCTTCCAGGCGACTGGGAGATTAGCAAGTCTCATGATCGGCCGGACAGTTCCTAGGCACCGCCGGGCCTCGCCAGGCACCGGGAGGCACCGCCAGGCCTCGCCAGGCACCGGGAGGCACCGTGAGGCCTCGCCAGGTACTGGGAGGTACTGGGGGGCGCCGTCGGGCGCTGGGGTGTCACCTGTTCGTGTTGACTGCCTCTGCTTTCCGGGAATGTGAAGGGGCCCCGGAAATCAAGGGGGGAAACCTTTGTGCGTCGAATGGGTCGTTCCGAGGGCGTATTGCCGGTCGGCCGGCGGTATTCCTACGCTGCTCCCGGTTGGCTTCATGTGGTCGACCACGGAAAACGAAACGGAGAAAAGCATGGTCCGATTCAGGGGTTTCTCCACGCGTCTGCGGGCCGCCGCGGCCGTTCTGGCGTTCACTGCCGCCACCGCCACCATGACTGCGCATCCGGTGGCGGCTGACTCCGGGCAGTGTCCGTCCGGGTCCTTCTGTGTCTGGGAGCAGTCCAGTTACCGGGGTGACTTCCGGCACTACACCTCGTCGAATCCCAACGTCGGTGACTACATGAACGACCGCATGACCTCGTACTGGAACCGTACCGGCAAAACGGTCAGCGTGTACGAGCACTCCAACTACGTCGGCTGCATGTTCACCATCGCGGCGGGCAAGTCCGAAGCGGCCGTGGCCTCGCACTTCAACGACAAGATGACCTCCCTGCGTATCGGCAGCGGCTGCTGACCGAACCGCGAAGAAACCCGCCCGCAAAACCGGAACCGGAACCGGAACCGGTTCCGAAGCCGAAGCCGGGACCGGGACCGGGACCGGCCGGGGCCTGAAGACCGCCGCGGGCCCCGGCCGCCCCCGTCTCCTGGTCCAAGGCGCCGCCGAACACCGCTGCTGCGCGCCACCGAGCCCCACCGAACGCCACCGGGCGCCGCCGCCGGCCGCTGTCGAGCGTCGCCGGGTGCCGCCGCGCCCCTCCGGGCGTCGCCGCGCCCCTCCGGGCACCGCCGAACGCCGCCGGGCGCTGTCGAGCGTCGCCGAGCCCCGCCGAACATCGCTGCTGCGTGCCGCTGCACACCGTCGCCGGCCGCTGTCGAACGCCACCGAGCCCTACCGAGCCCCGCCGGGCGTCGCCGCGCCCGCCGCGCCCCGCTGCTGCGCGCCGCTGTACACCGCCACCGGCCGCTGTCGAGCGTCGCCGGCTGCCGCCGGGCCCCACGGAACGCCGCCGAGCCCACCGAGCGTCGCCGGGCGCTGTCGAGCGTCGCCGGGCCCCACCGAGCCCCACCGAGCCCCACCGAGCCCCGCCGGGTGCCGCCGCGCCCCGCCGGGCGCCGCCGGGCCCCACCGAACGCCGCCGGGCGCTGTCGAGCGTCGCCGAGCCCACCGAGCCCCACCGGGCGTCGCCGCGCCCCACCGGGCCCCGCCGAGCCCCGCTGCGGCGCGCCGCTGTACACCGCCACCGGCCGCTGTCGAGCGTCGCCGGCTGCCGCCGGGCCCCACGGAACGCCGCCGAGCCCACCGAGCCCGCCGGGCGTCGCCGCGCCCCGCCGGGCGTCGCCGCGCCCCGCCGGGCGCCGCGGGGCGTTGCCGGGCCCCGCCGAACATGGCTGCGGCGCGCCGCTGTACACCGTCGCCGGGCGCCGCCGAGCCCACCGAGCGTCGCCGGGTGCCGCCGGGTGCCGCCGGGTGCTGCCGAGCGTCGCCGGGTGCTGCCGGGCGTCGCCGGGTGTCGCCGGGTGCTGTTGGGTGCTGTTGTGTGGGGAGTTGCGCACCGTCGTCGTGTGCGGTTGTGGGGGGAGGGGGGTCAGTTGATGAGTGTCTCGGCGGCTGCTCGGCCGGTCCGGGCGGCTTCGGTGTCTCCTGTCAGGGATGCTGTGACGATGGCCCCCTCGGCCAGGAGGCACACCGGGCCGGCTGGGGCGTCGGTGACGGCGCCGACCCAGCGGGTGATCAGGTGGTGGAAGGCCCTTTTGTGTGAGCGTACTTCGGCGAGGACCGCGGGGGAGGCGGTACCCAGTTCGCCGTAGGCGTTGATCCAGGCGCAGCCGCGGAAACCGGGCTGCGCGAACCACCGTTCCAGCCAGTCGAAGAGGGCCAGGACCCGTTCGCGGGGGTCCTCGTGCCGTTCCACGAACTCCACGAGGCTCGCCAGCCACCGGTGGTCGCGGTGCCGCAGCACCGCGACCACCAGGTCCTCCTTCGACGCGAAGAGCGCGTAGATCCGCTTCAGCGGCACGCCCGAGGCCGCGCGGACGGCGTCCATGCCGACCGCCTGGATGCCCCGCTCGTAGAAGAGCGCCTCGGCGGCCTGAAGGAGTGCTTCACGGTCACGGGAGATCCGCTCTTCGCTGATCGGGGCCGGCACGCGGGGGTCTCCTTGACGTTGAGAACGATCGTTGCCTACGGTAGTCGACACCATTCGAGAACGACCGTTCTCCTGGAGGGGGAAGGGTGCCCGTGAGCGAGCCGCGACCGCCGTTTCCACCGTTCACCGAAGAGAGCGCACGCCGCAAGGTGCAAGCGGCCGAGGACGCGTGGAACACCCGGGACCCCCACCGTGTGGCCTGCGCCTACACACCCGATTCGGTCTGGCGTAACCGGGACCTGTTCGTGACGGGCCGTGAGGAGATCGTCCGCTTCCTGACCGCCAAGTGGGAACGGGAACTCGACTACGCCCTGCGCAAGAGCCTGTGGTCCTTCGACGGAAACCGTATCGCGGTCCGTTTCCAGTACGAGTGGCACGACGCGGCCGGCCAGTGGTGGCGCAGCTACGGCAACGAACTCTGGCAGTTCGACGCGCACGGGCTGATGGAACGCCGCGAGGCCAGCATCAACGACGTCCCGATCGCCGAGAGCGACCGCAGGATCCTCGGTCCCCGCCCCGAAGCCGACCACGGCAGCGACATCCCCCTGCGCTGACCGCCGGGGCAGCCCCCACGCGCCGGGGGAGTGGGTGCCGCGCGCTCACGGCCACAGCCGGTGGTGCTGCCACTTTCCGCTCGTGGTGTCGGGGCGTTCGTAGCGCAGCCGGTCGTGCAGGCGTCCCCGGTCCGCCTGCCAGAACTCGGCCTGGAGCGGGGCGAGGGTGTAGAGCGTCCAGGCGGGGCTGATCAGGGCGGGGTCCGCATCGAGGCGGGCCACCGCCTCCCGCAGGGCCCGCTCGCGGTCGCGTACATCCGTCAGAGGGTCGCTCTGGCGGCCCAGCAGCGCCTCGGCCCGCGCCGTCGGTGACCGGGCCAGCAGGTCGGCGGCGCTCGGCTCGGCCCCGGCGGCCTCCACGGTGCCGCGCAGGCGTACCTGGCGTCCCTGGAGGGGCCAGTAGAAGGTGAGGGCGGCGCGGGGGCGTGCGGCGAGCTGGCGGCCCTTGGGGCTGTGGGCGTGGGCGGCGAACTGCCAGCCGTCGCCGTCGACGTTCTTGAGCAGGAGGACCCGTGCGTCGGGACAGCCGTCCTCGCCCACGGTCGACAAGGTCATCGCGTGCGCGTCGGGCACTCCCGCCGCGACCGCCTCCCGCAGCCAGTGCAGGAACAGGTCGACGGGGTCGTCCGGAACACGGGCGGGGTCGAAGTCGGCCAGCGGCCCCGCGAACACCTCCAGCCCCCGCAGCCACCGCCGCACGTCCTCGGTCCGGTCCGTGCCGCTCCCGCTGTCCAACACGCCTGTCCTCCCGCCCCTCTTTTTTGTTGCTCCCCGGCCGGCCGTGGCGCCCTCGACCCTACCGGCACCGTCCGGACGGCACCGGCGATCCCCGCATCAACGGGAGTACGTCCCCGGCGTGTTCCCGAACGCGCGGCGGAAGCCGCCCAGGTACCGGCGGACGACCACCCGCACCGGCTCGCCCCCGGGGCGCCGGGTCCTCCCGGCCGGCAGCACCAGCACCCGGTACGGGCACGGTCACCGTCCCGGCCCGGCTCCTGCGTACCGCCCCGCGTACCGCCCCGCGTACCGCC